>NZ_SMYL01000010.1 GCF_004358105.1 Sapientia aquatica
ATCCGGCGTCAAAGGTTCATGAACTTACGCCAAGACTATGGAAACAACACTTTGCCGCAAATCCGCTGCGATCGGATTTGCATGGAGTTACTTGATCATTTAGTATTTATGGTGGGTAATCGGTTACAAACGGACATGCTTTTAATTGGACATGGATAAGTGATTAAGTTGAATCGGTAAATTCAACTTAACTCGCCTCAAGCCTCAAATATCCACATCACCGCCAAAAACAACGTTCTGGTCAACGGCGGCGGCAGCTTCACCGAATGGAGTGCCAACGGAATCAAAAGCGGAACCAAAGGAACGTGGACAGAACATGCCGCGGCACACACGTCGCTGGGGCCGTTGAGTAGGCCTGTGGAGTTGCCAGAATTACCGCGCAAATCCATCTCACCAGAACAAATCGGGCAGCGCGTCGGTCTATCCAAGTGAGCGACTTTCGCGTGACATTATTGATCTAGTAAGGTAACCCATGATTATTAGCCCACCATTTTTACCCGCCACAGGCAACCTAACGGAAGAGGCGTGGTTAGCCTCCGCAATGCCCCTGCCGATTTCCTTTAACTCGCTGGATGTACCCGAAGGCAGTTACCCAATTGGTAACCTCATGCTATGGCACAACGGCATCCACCTATCATCGACGAGCATTGGCGCGTTTAAAACTGCCTGCGCGGTCGCTGATGGCGAATTGATCTTTGTCCGAGAACCAACGCCGAGCAATACCAATAAAGACGATCCGCTGAACTACAATTCAACTAGCGATCATCCTAGCTGGACCGATACCGGGATGGTGATTATTCAACACACAACCGAGATCGGCAGCAGCGACACCGAAGCGACCAGCATCACCTATTACAGCGTTGTGATGCACCTGAGCACGATTCAACACATTGACGTACCAGCGGTCGCCGCGACCAAAACCAGCAAAGCCCAAGCCGCCAGCACACGGCTACTCAACGTAGGTGACAAGATTCGCCGCAAAGATCCGTTGGGCGAAGTAGGATTAGTCGAAGGACATCGGCAGATACACCTAGAAATTTGCTGCGACGAGACGAATCTTAAAAAAATCATCGGCCGTGACCCCGCGTGGCAATCACCCACCAAAGCACCCACCGCGCACGGCCGCACCGATGCCGTCTTTGGCAGCACATATATTTACGTGCCCGCCACCGCCCCGATGGACACAACAGAACCAAAATCCGTCACCCGAATCAACAACCCAACTAGCACCATCGGCAAGCCGATCTGGGTAGAAATCCACTACCAGCAACGTAGCTGCACGCTACGCACCTACGACGACGTTGGCACACTACTTGGGCAGCGCAGCGACACAATCCATGACCTTACTATGTTCGATATTTCCGTCGATAGACATAACACGCTAACTGACACGGCACAGGCGCAAAGCAGTCCCAACGGTTGGTATAGCCTGCTGCGCTTTGGCCGTAATCTGAGCGGCGACAAATTACCTGCCGATGCCGCCCATTGGCGCAAGATCAACACCAGCGCTACCTCTGAGGCTTGGGTTGATCTGGCCTACAGCGGATGCTACGCGTTCAGTGATGCTGACTTTCTGCCACTCTTTGGATGGAACTGCATCAACGACGACCCAAGCCCTGACGACCAACGCTGCGATTCGCCGCAACTGCGCAAATGGCTAGCCGACAAAGACGACCCGACTGGCGCCAATATCAAACTCAACACCGACGCCAAACGCGCCAAAGCACGGCGTTTGATTAGCAAGTTTCCGACCGAATGGGACAAAGCAAGCATTCTAAACCGCTACGGTTTTGTGAAAGAATTACCCGGATTGAAAGACAACCCCGAATCGTGGGAATTATTCAAAGCCCACGCGCTAGCAGTCTGCTGCGACGGCTTACCCAAGGCCTATTTAGACGCGCAATGGCATTTCGATCCACGCGAATTTATCCGCCACTTCCGCCAATGCGGATGGCTGAGTCGCAGTGAGATTGTGCAATTGATTCCTGAGAAAGCGGTGCGTAAAGCTAAATCGGAATGGGTGAGTGAAAAGGTACCGATGAACCTAATCGCGACAGAACTATGGGCGAATCGTTTGCGTGAACTTAATCGTTCCAATCGGCAGTTCGGCATTAACACACCTCGACGTTTAGCAGCGTTCTTTGCTAACGCATTGCAAGAAACTGGATGGCTGGTGGTAATGCGTGAGAACAGCGATTCAGATGGTAACAAAGCTGCATATTACTTTCCTTGGGATGGTCGCGGTTATCTTCAACTCACTTGGCCATCAAACTACATCAAATATTTTAGGTTTCGAGGCAATGTGATTTCTAAGGTAGATGAAGCTACTTTGGCCCGAGCCCATAAAGCGGCGCGAGATGATCTCAAAGATAAAAATACAAAAGATAAATTACATGATACGAACTTAAAAGATGACAAAGGGGGAAGTGTGACCATTGATAAAGAATTTCGAGATCTTCGTGATGGTATCGTTAAAATCCCTCCTGAAGATAATCCTACCGACTTAGCTCTAACTTCGGGAACATATTGGGCTTGGAGCAAAGCGTCTCAATATGCCGACATCACGAGCGAGAATGTTCGCACGACCATTACCACCGATAAAAAAGAGAGTCTGACTTACTACACCCACGAGGGCTTCGGCAGCGTGGCAGCTACAGTCAATGTAGGCCGACCAGTTACTGATTACAGCAGAATCAACGGTGTTCAAGCACGCTTTCAAGCATATTCGGTCGCGCAAGTCGTTCTGTTTGATACACCTGAATTCCCCCACTCCGACGGTAAATTTTATCCTCTACCCGAGGGCATCACTTTAAGGAAATCAACATGAATCGTGTGCTAATAATTTTATTTTTACTTCTAATTAGTATGAATGTTTTTGCTCAGGAGAAGATGGCAACCTGGGAATTTTACAACGAAGATTATAAAGAAAGAGGTGGAAGGTATACCGGTCCAGGGATTGCCTATCTGGATTTGATTAACTGTTCGGTAAAATTGGAGCTGCTCAGCAATGAGTACATTATTTATACCTACCAAAGGAGCGGTGGTCTGATGCTTATCCATCAAATAAAGACAAAGTCTGAAAACTATAGTAAAAATTTAGGCTTAGGTTGTTATGTAGGTAAAAGTTTAGAAAGAATAAAAAAAGATTTCACCCGTCCTGATGGCACCTATGGAATGTCGGAAACGCATCGTCAATGGGGTGAGGAAAATGAGGTTAAGGTTGGAGTGAAGCTTTTCAAAGGGGCGACATGGCAAGGGGTCGGCAACGTTCAGGATATCACTACCGGAGAATACCCTGCGCGTTATATATTTGTGTGTCTTTTCAGTACCGCAACAAAGTTACCGCAAGCCCTATGCTACTACCGATTAGGCCTGCCGTTTAAACCAAAAACTAAAGCAGACACCTTCAAATACGTTACCGACATTTTTGAGCGCATCACCTTTATCGATCACGATCAACTTCCACCGGATTCGCCAGCGATACCACCAAAGCCAGTGGAGCCTTCTCCTGCCGTGCCCGCCGATTCCGTCCAGTCTGAATAGACCTTATGGGGTTTAACTATATGTCTCGCGGCACTGCATATTGGGCGTGGAGCAAAGCGGCGCAATATGCCGACACCACGAGCGAGAATGTCCGCACGACCATTACCACCGATAAAAAAGAGAGTCTGACTTACTACACCCACGAGGGCTTCGGCAGCGTGGCAGCTACAGTCAATGTAGGCCGACCAGTTACTGATTACAGCAGAATCAACGGTGTTCAAGCACGCTTTCAAGCATATTCGGTCGCGCAAGTCGTTCTGTTTGATACACCTGAATTCCCCCACTCCGACGGTAAATCTTATCCTCTACCCGAGGGCATCACTTTAAGGAAATCAACATGAATCGTGTGCTAATAATTTTATTTTTACTTCTAATTAGTATGAATGTTTTTGCTCAGGAGAAGATGGCAACCTGGGAATTTTACAACGAAGATTATAAAGAAAGAGGTGGAAGGTATACCGGTCCAGGGATTGCCTATCTGGATTTGATTAACTGTTCGGTAAAATTGGAGCTGCTCAGCAATGAGTACATTATTTATACCTACCAAAGGAGCGGTGGCCTTATGCTCATCCATGCAGTAGGAAAGAAACCGAGAGATTACACTTTGAATTTAGGCCTAGGCTGTTATACAGGTGTAGACCTTGCCGACATTAAAAAAGAGTTCACCCGCCCTGATGGTAGTTATGGAATGTCGGAAATGCATCGGCAATGGGGTGAGGAAAATGAGGTTAAGGTCGGAGTGAAGCTTTTCAACGGGGCGACATGGCAAGGGGTCGGCAATGTTCAGGATATCACGACCGGAGAATACCCCGCGCGTTACATATTTGTGTGTCTTTTCAGTACCGCAACAAAGTTACCGCAAGCCCTATGCTACGACCGATTAGGCCTGCCGTTTAAACCAAAAACTAAAGCAGACACCTTCAAATACGTTACCGACATTTTTGAGCGCATCACCTTTATCGATCACGATCAACTTCCACCGGATTCGCCAGCGATACCACCAAAGCCAGTGGAGCCTTCTCCTGCCGTGCCCGCCGATTCCGTCCAGTCTGAATAGACCTTATGGGGTTAAACTATATGTATCGTGGCGCTGCATATTGGGCGCGGAGCAAAGCCGCATAATATGCCGATACCATTAGCGACAATGTTCGCACGACTATTACCACTGATAAAAAAGAGAGTCTGACTTACTACACCCATGAGGGTTTTGGCAGTGTGGCAGCGACCGTTAATGTAGGCCGACCAGTTACGAACTACAGCAGTATCAACGGTGTTCAAGCCCGATTCCAGGCTTATTCCGTTGCACAAGTTATCTTGTTCGATGCCCCTGAATTCCCTCATGCGGATGGAAAAAATTACGCACTGCCAGAAGGAATTACTTTAAGGAAAATATTATGAAGCAAATATTAGTAATTGTATTTTTACTTTTCACTGAAATTATTGCTCATGCAGAAGAGAAACTAGCAACATGGGAGCAATTCAGAAGTAATCTCGAAGGTGGGATTTTTAGCGGACCCGGCGTTGTGTACATGAATTTAGGAAACTGTGCTGTAAAAATTAAGTTGCTCGACAATGAAACAACCCCTTATGTGTATGGCAGGATAAGCGGAATACGAATCGATCACGGCTACGGAAAAGATCCTAAAGGGACGATTATGAACCTAGGTCTAGGATGCTATACCGGTAAAGATCTTGCAGACATTAAAAAAGAATTCACCCGCCCTGATGGCAGTTATGGAATGTCGGAAATGCATCGGCAATGGGGTGAGGAAAATGAGGTTAAGGTCGGAGTGAAGCTTTTTAAAGGGGCGACATGGCAAGGGGTTGGCAATGTTCAGGATATCACTACCGGAGAATATCCTGCACGTGACATATTTGTGTGCCTTTTCAGTACAGCAACAAGGGTACCGCAAGCGCTATGTTCTGACCGATTAAGTTTCGCGTTTAAACCTAAATTTAAATCGGATACATTTAAGTATGTTACCGACATTTTTGAGCGCATCACCTTCATCGATCGCGATCAGCTCCCACCCGATTCGCCAGCGATACCACCAAAGCCAGTGGCGCCTTCTCCCGCCGACCCAGCCAATTCCGTTCAGTCTGAATAGACCTTGTGGGGGTTGAACTATATGCCTCGCGGCGCTGCATCCGGCGCCTATTGGTCATGGAGCAAAGCCGCGCAATATGCCGACACCACGAGCGAGAATGTTCGCACGACTATTACCACCGATAAAAAAGAGAGTCTGACTTACTACACCCATGAGGGCTTTGGCAGCGTGGCAGCTACTGTCAATGTGGGCCGACCAGTTACTGATTACAGCAGAATCAACGGGATTCAAGCGCGCTTCCAGGCATATTCGGTCGCGCAAGTCGTGCTGTTTGATACACCTGAATTCCCCCACTCCGACGGTAAATCCCACCCTTTACCTGAAGGCATTACTATAAGGAAACCATCATGAAACGCATATTAATAATGTTAGCTTTGTTTTTTAGCGTGGCAAGTGCGCACTCTATTGAAAAAATGGCGAGGTGGAATTTCTCTGACGGAAATAATAAAGAACTAGGAGGTCGGTATACCGGTCCAGGGATCGCCTATTTGGATTTAATCAAATGTTCGATAAAGATTAATCTGCTCAGCAACGAGCAAATTATTTATACCTACCAAAGGAGCGGTGGTCTGATGCTCATCCATCAAATAAAGACAAAGTATGAAAACTATAGTAAAAATTTAGGCCTAGGCTGTTATACAGGTGTAGACCTTGCCGACATTAAAAAAGAGTTCACCCGCCCTGATGGTAGTTATGGAATGTCGGAAATGCATCGGCAATGGGGTGAGGAAAATGAGGTTAAGGTTGGAGTGAAGCTTTTCAAAGGGGCGACATGGCAAGGGGTCGGCAACGTTCAGGATATCACTACCGGAGAATACCCTGCGCGTTACATATTTGTGTGTCTTTTCAGTACCGCAACAAAGTTACCGCAAGCCCTATGCTACGACCGATTAGGCCTGCCGTTTAAACCAAAAACTAAAGCAGACACCTTCAAATACGTTACCGACATTTTTGAGCGCATCACCTTTATCGATCACGATCAACTTCCACCGGATTCGCCAGCGATACCACCAAAGCCAGTGGAGCCTTCTCCTGCCGTGCCCGCCGATTCCGTCCAGTCTGAATAGACCTCATGGGGTTTAACTATATGTCTCGCGGCAATGCATATTGGTCATGGAGCAAAGCCGCTCAATATGCCGACACCACGAGCGAGAATGTTCGCACGACTATTATCACCGACAAAAAAGCGAGTCTGACTTACTACATCAACGAGGGTTTTGGCAGTGTAGCAGCGACCGTCAATGTAGGCCGACCAGTTACGAACTACAGCAGTATCAACGGTGTTCAAGCCCGATTCCAAGCATATTCGGTCGCGCAAGCGGTCCTTTTTGACACTCCCGAATTCGCCCACGCCGACGGTAAATCCTATCCTTTACCCGAAGGCATTACTATAAGGAAGCCATGATGAAACGCATATTAATAATGTTAGCTTTGTTTTTCAGTGTGGCAAGTGCGCACTCCATTGAAAAAATGGCGAAGTGGAATTTCTCTGACGGAAATAATAAAGAACTAGGAGGTAGGTATACCGGCCCAGGGATTGCATATTTAGATTTAATCAAATGTTCGATAAAGATTAATCTGCTCAGCAACGAGTACATTATTTATACCTACCAAAGGAGCGGTGGACTTATGCTCATCCATGCGCTAGGAAAAAAACCTAAGGATTACACTATGAACCTAGGTCTAGGCTGTTATGCAGGAAAAGACCTTGATGACATTAAAAGGAATTTTACTTTGCCCGATGGTCGTTATGGACTTTCAGAAAGTTTTAGAAAATGGGGCGAAGACAATACGGCGAAAATCGCAGTGAAACTTTTTGATGGCGCAAACTGGAAAGGTGTTGGTAATGTTGAGTACCTTTACACAACTGACTTTCCCGGACGTTATACCGAATTCTGCATCTT
The DNA here is from genome assembly GCF_004358105.1 of Sapientia aquatica. Classification (GTDB taxonomy): domain Bacteria; phylum Pseudomonadota; class Gammaproteobacteria; order Burkholderiales; family Burkholderiaceae_D; genus Solimicrobium; species Solimicrobium aquaticum. Next base: position 7,556 of record NZ_SMYL01000010.1, read on the forward strand.
CAGTGCGACAACTAAAACGCCGCAGGCACTATGTAATGGGGACGCTTGGAATTTTCCGTTTAAACCCCAAAGAAAATCAGACACGTACCAATATACCTACGATATTTTTAAACGCATTACCTTCATCGATCACGATCAGCTCCCACCCGATTCGCCAGCAATACCACCAAAGCCAGTGGATCCTTCTCCCGCCGACCAAGCCAATTCCGTTCAGTCTGAATAGACTTTGTGGGGGTTGAACTATATGCCTCGCGGCGCTGCATCCGGTGCCTATTGGTCATGGAGCAACGCGACACAATCCATCACCTTACTATGTTCGATATTTCCGTCGACAGGCATAACACGCTAACTGACACGGCACAGGCGCAAAGCAGTCCCAACGGGTGGTACAGCCTACTGCGCTTTGGCCGTAATCTGAGCGGCGACAAATTACCTGCCGATGCCGCCCATTGGCGCAAGATCAAGACCAGCGCCAACTCTGAAGCATGGGTTGATCTGGCCTATAGCGGATGTTATGCGTTCAGTGATGCTGACTTTCTGCCACTCTTTGGATGGAACTGCATCAACGACGACCCAAGCCCTGACGACCAACGCTGCGATTCGCCGCAACTGCGCAAATGGCTAGCCGACAAAGACGACCCGACCGGCGCCACTATCAAACTCAATACCGACGCCAAACGCGCCAAAGCACGGCGTTTGATTGCCAAGTTTCCGACCGAATGGGACAAAGCAAGCATTCTGAACCGCTACGGTTTTGTGAAAGAATTACCCGGATTAAAAGACAACCCCGAATCGTGGGAATTATTCAAAGCCCACGCCCAAGCAGTCTGCTGCGATGGCTTACCGAAGGCGTATTTAGACGCGCAATGGCATTTTGATCCACGCGAATTTATCCGCCACTTCCGCCAATGCGGATGGCTGAGTCGCAGTGAGATTGTGCAATTGATTCCTGAGAAAGCGGTGCGTAAAGCTAAATCGGAATGGGTGAGTGAAACGGTTGGATTGCGTATAACAGCCAGCAAACTATGGACAGATCGTTTGCGTGAACTTAATCGCTCAAATCGTCAATTCGGCATAAATACACCGCGGAGGTTAGCAGCATTCTTTGCTAACGCATTGCAAGAAACTGGGTGGCTTTTTTTAATGCGCGAAACCAGCGATCAAAAAGGTAACGAGTCCGCAAGTTATTTTCCTTGGGATGGGCGCGGTTATCTTCAACTTACTTGGCCAGCAAACTATATCAAGTATTTTAGATTTCGAGGCAATGTAATTACTAAGGAAGATGAGGCGACATTAGTTCGGGCCCACAAAGCGGCTGTAGATGATCTCAAAAATAAAAATACAAAAGATAAATTACATGATACGAACTTAAAAGATGACAAAGGGGGAAGTGTGACCATTGATAAAGAATTTCGAGATCTTCGTGATGGTATCGTTAAAATCCCTCCTGAAGATAATCCTACCGACTTAGCTCTAACTTCGGGAACATATTGGGCTTGGAGCAAAGCGTCTCAATATGCCGACACCACGAGCGAGAATGTTCGCACGACCATTACCACCGATAAAAAAGAGAGTCTGACTTACTACACCCACGAGGGTTTTGGCGGTGTGGCAGCGACCGTCAATGTAGGTCGACCAGTTACGAACTACAGCAGTATTAACGGTGTTCAAGCACGCTTTCAGGCATATTCGGTCGCGCAAGTGGTTCTCTTTGACACTCCCGAATTCCCCCATGCCGATGGAAAAAGCTATCCGCTACCCGAAGGCGTCACTTTAAGGAAATCAACATGAACCGTACTCTGATAATTTTATTTTTGATTTTAACCACATCATGTGCGTACGCTGACGAAAAGTTAGCCAAATGGGAGTTTGATGACCCAGCGAGAAAAGAATTGGGAGGACGCTACTTCGGCACAGGGACTATCTACTTAGATTTAATCAAGTGCTCGATCAAAGTGAACCTACTTACCAATGAATATGTTCACTATACGTTTGGCAAAAGTGGCGGACTAATGCTTATTCACCGAATCAAAACAAAGGCAGAAAATTACACCAAAAATCTAGGGCTGGGTTGCTATACAGGTAAAGACCTTGATGATATTAAAAAGGACTTCACTCTTGCAGATGGTAGTTACGGATTATCAGAAACCTTTAAAAAATGGGGAGAAGAGAATACGGCAAAAATCGCAGTTAAATTTTTTAAAGGGGTAAATTGGCAGGGTGTTGGTAACGTGGAATATCTATACACTAGTGATCATCCGGGTCAATACATTGACCTTTGTCTGTTTAGCGACAGCACAAAGCCCCCTCAGGCTTTATGCAATGCAGGTCCATGGAATTTCACCTTCAAACCTAAATTTAAATCGGATACATTTAAGTACATTACCGACATTTTTGAGCGCATCACCTTTATCGATCACGATCAACTTCCACCGGATTCGCCAGCGATACCACCAAAGCCAGTGGAGCCTTCTCCTGCCGTGCCCGCCGATTCCGTCCAGTCTGAATAGACCTCATGGGGTTTAACTATATGTCTCGCGGCAATGCATATTGGTCATGGTGCAAAGCCGCTCAATATGCCGACACCACGAGCGAGAATGTTCGCACGACCATTACCACCGATAAAAAAGAGAGTCTGACTTACTGCAACCACGAGGGCTTCGGGAGCGTGGCAGCGACCGTCAATGTAGGCCGACCAGTTACAAGCTACAGCAGTATCAACGGTGTTCAAGCCCGATTCCAAGCATATTCGGTCGCGCAAGTGGTTCTCTTTGACACTCCCGAATTCGCCCACGCCGACGGTAAATCCTATCCTTTACCCGAAGGCATTACTATAAGGAAGCCATGATGAAACGCATATTAATAATGTTAGCTTTGTTTTTTAGCGTGGCAAGTGCGCACTCTATTGAAAAAATGGCGAGGTGGAATTTCTCTGACGGAAATAATAAAGAACTAGGAGGTCGGTATACCGGTCCAGGGATCGCCTATTTGGATTTAATCAAATGTTCGATAAAGATTAATCTGCTCAGCAACGAGCAAATTATTTATACCTACCAAAGGAGCGGTGGTCTGATGCTTATCCATCAAATAAAGACAAAGTCTGAAAACTATAGTAAAAATTTAGGCCTAGGCTGTTATACAGGTGTAGACCTTGCCGACATTAAAAAAGAATTCACCCGCCCTGATGGCAGTTATGGAATGTCGGAAATGCATCGGCAATGGGGTGAGGAAAATGAGGTTAAGGTCGGAGTGAAGCTTTTCAAAGGGGCGACATGGCAAGGGGTCGGCAACGTTCAGGATATCACTACCGGAGAATACCCTGCGCGTTACATATTTGTGTGTCTTTTCAGTACCGCAACAAAGTTACCGCAAGCCCTATGCTACGACCGATTAGGCCTGCCGTTTAAACCAAAAACTAAAGCAGACACCTTCAAATACGTTACCGACATTTTTGAGCGCATCACCTTTATCGATCACGATCAACTTCCACCGGATTCGCCAGCGATACCACCAAAGCCAGTGGAGCCTTCTCCTGCCGTGCCCGCCGATTCCGTCCAGTCTGAATAGACCTCATGGGGTTTAACTATATGTCTCGCGGCAATGCATATTGGTCATGGTGCAAAGCCGCTCAATATGCCGACACCACGAGCGAGAATGTTCGCACGACCATTACCACCGATAAAAAAGAGAGTCTGACTTACTGCAACCACGAGGGCTTCGGGAGCGTGGCAGCGACCGTCAATGTAGGCCGACCAGTTACGAACTACAGCAGTATTAACGGTGTTCAAGCACGCTTTCAAGCATATTCGGTCGCGCAAGTCGTGCTTTTTGATACACCTGAATTCGCCCATGCCGACGGGAAAAATTATCCTCTACCCGAGGGCATCACTTTAAGGAAATCAACATGATCCGTACTCTGATAATTTTATTTTTACTTTTAACCACATTATGCGCGCACGCTGATGAAAAATTAGCCAAATGGGAGTTTGATGACCCATTGAGAAAAGAATTGGGTGGGCGATACTTTGGCCCTGGAATTGCCTACTTAGATTTAATTAAATGCTCAATTAAAGTGAGCTTACTCAGCAATGAATATGTTCACTATACGTATCATAAAAGCGGTGGCCTTATGCTCATCCATGCAGTAGAAAAGAAACCGAGAGATTACACTTTGAATTTAGGTCTAGGATGCTACACCGGCGGTAGTTTAGAAAGAATAAAAAAAGATTTCACCCGTCCTGATGGCAGTTATGGAATGTCGGAAACGCATCGTCAATGGGGTGAGGAAAATCAGATAAAAGTCGGAGTTAGACTTTTTAAACGAATAACATGGCAAGGCATTGGAAACGTCAAAAATATCGTTGACTTCGAATTTCCAGGACAATATACCGAATTTTGCCTATTCAGTACCACTACCAAAACGCCTCAGGCCTAGTGCAATGCAGATGCTTGGAATTTTCCGTTTAAGCCTCAAAGAAAATCAGACACATACCAATATACCTACGATATTTTTGAGCGCATCACCTTTATCGATCACGATCAACTTCCACCGGATTCGCCATCGATACCACCAAAGCCAGTGTATGCTGATTCCCCCGCGGCTGCCCAAACCTCAGAAGCTGATTGAAATAAACATATGAAATTTAAGTCGTGATTCTGCTTAGATAAATTTGGAACGCATTGGAAAAACTGACTTCCATTGATTCGAAATAAGCGATGCTTTATAAACTTCCAACATGCATCAACCAAGGGCGCCCACTAGGGACGCCCCAATGCTTTTCAGCATTACCAAATATTCACCCGCGCATTGGGCGCTAAATACAGTTTTTGCGTTGGTTGCACATCAAATGCGTCATACCAAGCATCTAGATTGCGTGCCGTCAACGCACGGTATTGCGCTGGGGCGTGGCCATCGCCGATGATGGCCGAGCGTAGGACTTCGTCGCGCATTTTGGAGCGGTATTTGTAGGCATTGGCGGCGAAGAATTCTTGGTCTGCTTCTTTACTTGGCGTTTTGCCTTGCTGTTTTTGCGCTAGGTGGAAGGCTTCCAACGCTGCGGTTAACCCGGTTAGGTCGGCGATGTTTTCGTCCAAGGTCTGTTCGCCGTTCACTGCTAAATCAGGGAATGGTTTGTAGGTGGAAAATTGTTCGGCCAACGCTTTGGCGGACGTTTGGAAATGTAGCAAATCGTCTTTGGTCCACCAATTACGCAATTCACCTTTGGCATCAATCATTGCGCCGGTATGGTCGAAGCTGTGGCTGATTTCGTGGCCGATGGTTGAGCCAATTGCGCCGTAGTTGGCGGCGTCGCTAGCGTTGAGGCCGAAGTTTGGTGCTTGTAAATACGCGGCGGGGAAGTTGATCGCGTTTTGCATAGGCATGTTAACGGCGTTGACGGTTTGCGGTGTCATGCACCATTCGGTGACATCGACTGGTTTGCCGAATTTGCCGATTGCTTGCTGGTAGGCGAATTGTTGCGCGCGCTCGACGTTGCCAAATGCATCGTCGGCGTGAACTGCTAAGCCCGAATAATCGTGCCATTTATCGGGGTAGCCGACGCCGACATAAAACGAGCCAATTTTTGCCAATGCTTCTTTTTTAGTGCTGGGCGACATCCACGCGATATTGCGCACGCGCTCTTTAAAGGCGGCTAATAAATTGGCGACCATGCTGTTAATCTTGGCTTTGGCCTCAGGTGAAAAATGTTGTGCGACGTAGAGCTTGCCGACTTCTTCGCCCAACGCGCCATTGGTGGCACTTACTGCATATTTCCAGCGTGGTAACGGGGCTTTGGCGCCGGTTAAGGTTTGGCTGAATTTAAATTTTTGATCGAAGAATGCTTGCGGCAACACGTTGGTGTGTTGGTTTAACGCGTGGAATTGTAGGTATTCTTTCCATGTGGTGAGCGGTGTTGAGGCAACCAGCGCGGAGGTATTTTTAAACGCGCTTGGGTGCCACACGATGAAGCTGCTTTGCTTGGCTAAACCTGCGCCAGCGAAATAAGCGTTCCAATTTAAACCTGGCGCTTTTTTGGCGAAATCGGCTTTGCGCCAAGTATTGTCGGCCTTGTCCATGTCGGCGGAATCAGCGCGTTTGACGTGACCTTGCGCGATCTGCATTTCTAAATCAAATACGCGCTTGGCTGCTTGGTCGGGATTGGCAACGTTGGCTAACTTAAACAATGCGGTGATATGCGCTATGTATTGCACGCGAATATTGTCCATTTTGGGGCTGCTGGATAAATAGTATTCGCGATCGGGCAAACCTAAGCCGCCTTGCAATAAATAGCCGGTGTATTTGCTGTGATCATGGAAGCCTTGTGCTACCCACAGGCCGAATAAATTTTCCGTAAAAAAATTGGTCGCGTTGAGCGGATCGACGTCAGCGCGTAAATGCTGCCCAAGGTAGGTGGCTAAGCCAGCTTTGTCGTGCAAATTGTCGATCGCCGCAAGCTGCGGTTTGATCGGATCTAATCCGCGCTGATTAATCGCGTCGGTATTTAAATACGCGGCGTAATAATCCCCCACTTTGCGCGCTGGGCTGCCTGCTGGTGCTTGGGCGGATTGTTCGATGATTTGCAACACGGCGGCGTCGGACTGATCGCGCAACGTGGAGGTGACACCGACGGCGGATTTGTCATTGGGAATCACGGCGCTCGCTGCCCAGCCACCGTTGATGTAACGATAAAAATCATCGCCCGGCGCAACCGATTTATCCATGCCGTTATCGGCCTGCTTGCTTGATTCGGATGTGGTGTCGATGTCAATGGCATGCGCCAGCAACGCACTTGCTGGGAGTGCCAATAACAAGGGAATCGAGATGGCGGCGATGGATTTTTTTAGTTGAGGAAGTCGCATGGGGTAGCTCCTATTGTTGTTTTGTTGAACATGATTTATTGAAAACGATGATGAAGTTTCGCTTCAAAACGGGCGGCGTAACCTTTTCTTGTGGAAATATTACGGAGTTTTCCTAAAGGATAAAACTATGACACGGTAATTGTTAAAAGTGTTGGGCGGCAACATCTTTTCGATGGCTTGCGGGAGCTAAAATTTCCCCAAGGAATAATTTCTACGCTACTATTGCTACCATAAAACATTAATGTTTTTATTAATGTTTAAAAATAAATTATAGTTGCTTCGGAAGCACAAAAATATCCATGTCTAGTCCAATCTTTACGTTAAGCGCGCTGTGTCGCGTGATTCGGTATGGTGTTTGCGCCATATTGTTGACCACTTTAGCCGCCCATTTGTGGATTTGGCTCAATTTGGAAGATGTTAAATTAGGTGTCTTTACCTTCCTAATTCACATCGGTGATCTCGATACGAAAGCGCTGTCAGAATTAGCCCCATCGGAACGATTGGCGACTATTTTAATTTCTGTGCCCGCACTGATTTTCTTGAGCTTTGCCCTGATTCGCCTCATCAAATTGATGCGTTACTTTGAGCGAAAAGAGTACTTCATCATGCCAAGTATTCTGTTGCTCAGAGGCTTTTGCGGCGCGATGTTTATTTACGTGCTGTATTCCATGTTTGAACCAATTATTCGATATTTCGTCTTTGATCTATTAAAATTGCAAAGTAATCAATTATTGGTGTTGCATTTAACCGATTCGTTTGATGAATTGTTGTTGTGTGGCTTGTTTTATGTCATCGCCCGCATCATGGAAGAAGGCCGACGTTTAGCCGAAGAGAATAGCGAGTTCATCTAATGCCTATATTTATTAATCTGGATGTCATGTTGGCCAAGAATAAAGTGAAGTCCAAAGAGCTGGCCGCCTTTGTTGATATTACCGAGCAGAATTTGTCTTTATTAAAGTCGGGAAAAGTAAAAGGAGTGCGCTTCGATACCTTAGAGAAAATCTGCGAGCGTCTTAATTGCCAACCCGGTGATATCTTGGAATACCGCCCAGCAGAAAAGCCGGCAGAAGTAGTGCCAAGCACTGAGGAAAACGGTTAACCATTGAGCGCAACAAAAATGAATTACAACGCGATTGATACCCTTAAAAGTTAGCTTAAGTACGTCTTAATCGCCGACAAATTTTACAAAAAAGGAGCCTAATTTAAGGCTCCTTTTTTTATTCTGTTGTTTTGTTACGTTGGTGAAATGATTGTGCAACAATCATCGATAAAATGGTGCGACAATGCCCGTCAGCAATGTGTAAGTAAATGTTAAATATGGCTTATTTACCCAAACAGGGAATAGAAAAATAACATGGTCACCAAAGTCATTATTGTTGAAGACAACGCTGAATTTCTTGCGCGTTTTAAGAGCGTCATTGAATCCGATCCGGATTTCTCGCTCATCGGCATTGCTACCAACGGCGCCGATGGCATGGCCTTAATCAACGGTCCCGCAGCGGATGCGTATTTGATTGATTTGGGTTTGCCTGATATGAGCGGCATTGAGCTCATTAAATTGGCCGTCAAAACCCATGTCGATTGCGATGTCATGGTCATCACCATGTTTGCCGACGATGCGCATGTCATTCAAAGTATTGAAGCAGGCGCGACCGGGTATATTTTAAAAGACAGTTCCAGCTTGGATATTACGGAGTGCATACGGACGCTGCGCGACGGTGGTTCGCCAATTAGTCCGATGATTGCGCGTCGAATTTTGCAGCGGTTTCAACCGACTGGCGCAGGCACCGCCGAGGTGGTGGCGAATGGTAAACAAAAAAGCATTTTGTCGGAGCGCGAATTTCAGGTCTTGCATGCGCTCTCCAAAGGCTTAAGTTTTAAAGAAATCGCCACTTCCCACCATATCTCCAGCCACACCGTGGCGCGGCATGTTAAGAAAATCTACCGAGTTTTAGCCGTGCATTCGCGCGGTGAAGCTGTCTATGAAGCCACCAAACTGGGCATCCTCAGTGAATAAAATTTTTCGCTTTTTGTTGTGTTGTTTAGTGGTTGTATCTTGCCAAGCCAACGCCGATTCCACCCAAGTTGCCCGCATCAAGACCGCGCAATACATTATTTCTGACTCCGCAACCTTGCCGCCACCGGACGCCAAATGGCAGCCGATTACTTTGCCGCATCACGCGCCTAAACCGACCGAACGCGAGTTGATTGGTTATTGGTACAAAGCCAGCTTTGATGTGGCCGATGCAAAGCAAGATGAATGGGTATTGTTTCAGCAGCTCGTCAGCGGCGGTGAAGTGTATGTCAACGGCGCTCTGATTGGCGAAACACCTTCGGCCAATGAAAAGATCCAGGTACGTTGGTATTTACCGGAATTGTGGCTGATCCCTCCCTCGGCCTTGCACCCTGGCAGCAATGAAATTGAAGTCCGATTTGCTATTCGTGAACCGTTTACTAGTTTCGGTGAAATTGATATTGGCCCCGAAAAGCTGCAACGCGCCACCTACGATCAACTGCTGTTTTGGGAAGATACCAGCGCCGATATTTCCACCGCACTGTGTTTAATCGCTGGCTCCATCATTATCATCGTGTGGATTAGGAGACCGAAAGAAAAGCTCTACGGTCTGTTTGGCCTATGCGTTTTGTTCTGGGGAATCCGCACGTATTTGCTGCGTGAACCGATTGTTTCTACCGATATTTTGCTGTACTGGCGCTGCGGCTATTACTTTGCTACCGCTGGATTTATCGTGTTGATTTCGACCTTTTTGTTGAGTTTTAGCGAAACCTCCAAGCCGATCTTTACCAAAATTTTAATCGCCTATTGGCTCGCCGGCACGGCCGCGTTTTTGATCTTCGGCTTCCAAGCGCGCCATTTTATCGAAACCTATTGGTTGACGGGTTTAATCCCATTTAACTTGTACGCGGTAGCGCATGTGCTCAATTATGCCGCGCGGCAACGCACGCATAATGCGCTGGCGATGGGCTTAGCGATTGTGTTTGCGCTGGGTTTGTCGTTGCACGATTTGGCGGTGCAAGAAGCTTGGGTTTCTTGGCCCGAGATTTATCTCATGCATTTGGGCATACCGGCATTTTTGCTGGTGATGATCGGAATTTTGTTGGATCGCTTTTTGGATTCCTTGGCATTGGTGGAAAACGTCAATGAGCAACTCGAGCGGCGCGTCAATCTGAGAGAACAAGAACTCAAATACACCTACGAACAAGTTCGCAAGCTCGAGCGTGTAAATGCTGCCACCGAAGAGCGTCAGCGCATCATGCAAGACATGCACGACGGGGTCGGTTCGCAATTGTTTTCGACCCTATTGATGGCGCAAAGCGCGCAATTATCCCAGCCAACTTTGGTTGGCATGTTGCAAGAATGTTTGGACGATATGCGTTTGGTGATTGATTCCTTGTCGCCAGACGAAAGCGACTTGCTGCCGGTCTTGGGTAATTTCCGTTTTAGGATGGAAGCGCGTTTCCGCGCGATTGGGTTGAACTTGGAATGGCATCACCGCAATATTCCCGATGCGCTCAACATGGAACCCAACGTTGGTTTGCAAGTGTTGCGGATTTTGCAGGAAGCGTTGACCAATATTTTGAAACATGCACAGGCCAAAAACGTGGTCGTCGAGTTGGTTTCGACCCCGACTTCCTTGCGTATTCGCGTGGCCGATGACGGCGTTGGTTTTGAGATTAAGCCGCAATCGAACGGGCGCGGCGTTGGCAATATGCGCACCCGTGCTCAAAAAATAGGCGCCGAATTAACCATTTCCTCTTTAACACCCGGCACCGAAGTTAGCTTATCGATCGCACTGTAATTACATAAAGAATTGTGAATTACCCAATGATTCAATGGTGTCATCATATTCGCCCTAATCTGTCGTTTTTATACCAACTCCCCACCCGCCAACCCCTCAAAATGCCCTATTTAGGGCATTGAATCTACCGACTCGACTCTGTATTCTTTGCACATGTAGGACGCAGAAGTTATCACATGGGCAGTCGATTTTTTGATCACTATTTACCCTAGCTTGCACATCAAGTTCCATAAATGATGCGTTTTGACCAGCCGGCTAATTCTATTTTTAGAGGCATATATGATTAAGAAAAGAAATCGCAAAGTGACAGATTTACTCGAATCCACCGACATCGTTATCCCCAGCCTTTTGGGCAAAAATTTCCGTATTGAAAATGATCCCAGTGTCTATCAGGTCGTTGGCCTGCGTTGGCGCAGCCAAGAAGTTGTGTTGCGTGAAGAAGCCAGTGAAAAGCTGCGCACGATGATTGGGGATGACTTTTTGAGATTAGCTACTAGAATTGAAGAGTGAGTTTTACTTTGTTCGAGGTGAACTTAACAAAAATAACAGTTAAAGCTGTCATCCAAATCAATGCGATTATCGTTATACGATAAACCAAGTAAATTTGGGTTCCGCCAGATTCTAACTAACGATCTAGAAAACGACCTAAATCCTTTTTGACCAAACTGATAATTGAGACCGTTATGGATATCACTGTTTTTCACCGCGACTTTAAAACCCAACTGCTTGTTATTCGCACAGCTGGCCTGCTGTTTTCGCCCAAGGTATTTTTAAACGGTGTGCAGCTCGTTCGTGGTAACGGTGGTTATTCTGTACACAATGATGCTGGATTCGACGTCACGATTGAGCTCAAAACCAAGTTATTCAATCCGATTCCAACAGTAAAAATTGACGGTGAAGATGTGCATTTGGCTAGTTCAGCAGGTTGGGTAAAAACCGCCTCGTTGAGCCGGGCAGGTTAACTAGTAAGAATTCGCTCTGGCCGATTTCTTCGGCTAGCAACACGGTTATGTGAAGGCGTCCTTGATGGGCGCCTTTTTTATTGGCGCTGTATTGGTCTGTTGATGACGATCAAGGTGATGCCTTGATTTCACATTGAAATGTGACCGCCTCCTTACTATATTCATTACACAAGGGTTAAGTTTCGATTATCTACCTCATTGATTGACCAAGTCGTTTTGGCAACTAATTCACCAACAAGGCCAAGCCATGCGCATTAATACGCCCGTTACTAACGAGGAATATCAGTTAAGTGAACATCAGTCGATAGTCTCGATTACCGACTTAAAAGGGATGATTACTTACGCCAATCCGTATTTCATCGAGGTCAGCGGCTACACCGCCGCAGAATTGATCGGCGCGCCGCACAATATTTTGCGCCATCCCGATATGCCGGCCGAAGGGTTCCGGGACATGTGGGCCACGATTCAATCGGGTCATGTTTGGAACGGCGTGGTCAAAAATCGGCGCAAAGATGGCGGTTTTTATTGGGTGGTTGCTAATGTGACACCGGTCATTGAGAACGGTCAGCCGGTAGGTTACATGTCGGTCCGAACCAAGCCGACCCGCGATCAAATCGCTGCCATGGACGCGCTGTATAAGGAAATCAACGCCGGAAATCCGAATAATTATGCGCTGCGCGAAGGCAATTTAATTCGAGGTGGCTGGCGCGGTAAGCTGTCGCAATTGTCTCAGTTGAGCTTGAAGCAGCGCGTGCGTGGCGCGTGCTCAGGGTTGTTATTAGCGGTTGTCTTGATGGCACTGGCAAGTTGGTTTTCTAGCGGTTTAAGTCCAGCGCTTTCCACTGGATTAAATATCGTGGCTGCTGCCGCGATTGGGCTCACGCTGTGGTTTTGGTATTTCCTCGAAAACGGAATCATCAATCCTTTAAGACAAGCCTTGACCGCCACTCAAACCATGACGGGCGGTGATTTGACCGGTAAATTAGAGACCGACCGTACCGACGATATGGGACATTTTTTGCGTGCCTTGCGTCAATTGAACATCAATTTGCACGGCGTTATTGGCGATGTGCGAGATAATTTTGAATTGATGCGCACTGCGACCCGCGAAATTGCGGAAGGCAATATGGATTTATCGGGCCGGACGGAAGCGCAAGCCGCCTCGTTAGAAGAAACCGCCTCCAGCATGGAGCAACTCGCCGCCACCGTGGAAAACAACGCCCGTCACGCAATCGATGCGAACGCGATGGCGAGCAATGCATCATCCGTGGCGCAATCGGGCGGGCAAATTGTGGACAAAGTCATTGCCACGATAGGCGAGATCAATCACTCCTCGCAAAAAATCGTGGACATCATCGGCATCATTGATGGCATCGCGTTTCAAACCAATATCTTGGCCTTGAACGCTGCCGTGGAAGCCGCGCGCGCGGGGGAGCAGGGGCGAGGTTTTGCCGTGGTGGCCAGTGAAGTGCGTAGTTTGGCGCAGCGTTCCGCTACCGCGGCGCGTGAAATTAAAGAGTTGATCGGCACCTCGGTTGAGCGCGTCGATGCAGGAACGGTGTTGGCAAACAGCGCTGGTTCGACCATGCACGACATCATCGCATCAGTCGATAAGGTGACCGGCATCATGGGAGAAATTTCGCAAGCCTCGCACGAGCAAAGCACGGGCATTAGCCAAGTGAATCAAGCGGTGACGCAAATGGATCAAGTGACGCAGCAAAACGCCGCTTTGGTCGAGCAAGCGGCGGCAGCGACGGCAAGTTTAGAGCAACAAGCCACTACGTTGATGGAAGCGTTAATGGTATTTAAATTAAAACGGCAGTCGAATTATTCGCTCACCAAGAAACCAGCGAGAACTAAATTATTGACGTGATGATGTTTTGGCGGGTGTGTAATGGAGCAAAAACCAAATGGCAATCCACGGCCACGCCAAACATAAAAACTGCGCCGCGCCATTGAAGTTTAAGAATTTACCTTGCACCCAAGTCGATAAAGTGTCGGTAAAGTACGGATTGCTTGGCACAAAATTGACCACGACCAAGCTAATACCTAACATCAAAATCGCCAGATGACGTTGGGCGCGCGGCGTCGTGAAGGCTAAGCCATATAACATTAAACAACCTAGCAACAATCCCGCCTGCGCGCCGGGCGTTACCCATGCATAGGCATTTTCGGGTGAAAACAATAAAGCGGCGGCTAAACTTTTCACCGCCAAATTAACAAAAATCAAAAAAGTAATTAAGCGCGCTTTAGGTGCTTTAGCTTGCAACAAACACAGCAGGATGAGCACCGCGCCGATTAAGCCGCAGCAGGTAATCATGGTCTCCGAGAGCCAATATTGCTCGATGGTCAGCTCTGTGCCCTGGCGAATCAACGCACCCAAATCAATTGGAATATCGAAATAATCGTTGAGCCAGTTCGACAGCGTTGGCACGATTTGTCCTAATCCGAGCATATAGGCTTGCGGATAGATTTGTGCCAACGGCCACAAGGCCACGATGATTAAGCCATTGCTGATATTGGGCACAAACCACCGCACGCGGATTTTTTCTAATAGGTCGCGCTCCAGCAACCAAGGCGTGAGCACGCAGCCCACGATAATGCCGATTGCCACACCCGCGCAGTTGGTGATGAAATCCAGATTTGATGCGACCCGAGTCGGCAAATACGTTTGCACCGCTTCCATGCTGCCCGAGACGAACACGCCGATCACCAGCGCGAAAGTAGCCGCCCAAAAACGCGCTAGCCAAGGATAGCCAGCTAACACCAATAAAATTCCAAGCGGCACATAGCCAATTACGTTGATGCTGACGTCAAACAACGTCCAGTAGCGTGGCAGCGGGGCACTCAGATACGCCAATGGGGATGCACCCAAATCGCGCCAACCGGTGAAGGGAAACCAACTGGCGTACACGATCAAAAACGTATACGCCAGCAGCGCCACGCGAACTAGTGGCGACGATTCATGTTTGATTGGGTGTGGATTTACGGCTGAGTCTGCTTGCATAACCAAACCGTTAAATCGGAAATCAGCGCATCGCTAGCGACTCGCATGGCTTGCGCGCCAGCGGGCGCATCGGGCGCATTGGTGGGCGTTTGTTGCAGCAAATTAGTCTGTGCAATTAACGCATGGCCGCGTAATAACGAGGCGCGCACTTTGACCTGCGCGGTGCTGTGGGCGGAATCGCTAAAATACTGCCCGAAATCGTTTAACTCCAAACGCAGTTGCACCGCGTTCGGCAGCACCATGCCGGGATCGAGCAAGGTTACTCCTTGATCCGCCAACTGTGCTTTGATGCGTTGGCTTAGTAATTGCGTCGGTGGCATGCTCCAGCGATGTGCTGCATAGGCTTGAGTTTGCTGGTCGTTAGCATAGTTAAGTCGGTACAACATCAAATCGCTGTCCAACGCCGAGGTGGTGGTGATCTCGACTAAATTAATCGGTGGCAGAGTGCAGGCTAACTTGGCGGTCGCGCCGCTAGTCACACCAAAATCGTAGCGCGCCACCGGAGCTTGAGTGGTGCTGCAAGCGGCTAGCAACATTGCGCCAGCACAGCATAAAAACACAGTTGGGAAAAATGAAAATGGTTTGGTTTGCATGATCGGCGCTTTATTTTTTAGGTTCTACAAAACCCGCTTCCCCCGGACCGGGAGCAGGTGACGGTTTGCCAAAAACAAGACTTTGTGGGTGCTCTTTTAATTGATCCAGCGTTTTGTTCAAGGTACGCATGGAGTTGCTGGTGTCGTTCGATAAGGATGTGATTTTTGGCAGCGTCTCTAACTGCACGCTATCGGTTAAATCGCTAAACGACGTTAACGTGCGATTAAGCGGCCCTTGCGGGTCTTGTAGTTGATTGCTCAATCCGGTGAGCTGAGTGCTTAATTTATTCGCGCTGGCCATTAAGTCTTGCGCGCTTGCCATGGTTTGATTTGCTTGACGCGCCATATCAGGCAGAAGTTGAATCGTTGGCTGCAAATTTTCTGCGACATTGGCCCAACGTTGAGTTGCCGCCGAGGTGTTGGCAAACGCGCCGAGGATTACTTTTTGATTTTCTGGCGACAAGAAGGTGCCGAGTTCAGCTGTGACTTTTTCTGCATTAGCTAAAATCACGCTGCTATTGCGCTCTAATTTTTCCAGCAAACTCGGATGCAAAGGAATGCGCGGCACCGGATGATCGGCGTAATTAAATTTAATCGGATTACTACCGTCGTCATCCAATTGGATAAACGCGATTCCCGTCACGCCCTGGTAGCCGAGCGTGGCGAAAGTGGATTGGGTCATGGGCGTATCGGGATCAACGCTGATGTTGATATTAATTTGTCCGGCTGTTTTGGAATCAAATTCGATGCTGTCCACCCGCCCAACCGCCAAGCCGCGATAGCGCACCATTGCCTGAGGATTTAATCCTGAGATGGCGGAATTGGTCACGATTTGATAATCGTCGCGCTGAGTTTTGTCGCGGTTAAACCAAATGCCGGCAAAAATCGTCGCACATATCATCGTGATGGTGAAAAATCCGGCCCATAAGGCATGTGATCTATTTTCCATAATTCTCTGCTTGGTTTCGTGTTAACTTCAACTCGGTGTCGGTTGCGCGATGACCGCGGACAAGGCCCGCAAGCCACGCGCACCCAAGAAAAATTCTTGTATAAAGGGATGTTGATGCTCAATCACTTCGGCGGTTGTTCCCAATGCGATGACCTGCTTATCGGCCAAAACCGCGATACGGGAAGACAGCGCGAATAAGGTATCCAAATCATGCGTCACCATCACAACGGTTAATCCCAACTCGCGATGTAACGATTTGATCAAGCGCACAAAGGTCTCGGACGAATCGGGATCAAGCCCCGCGGTTGGTTCATCCAAAAATAAAATGTCTGGCTCCAACGCCAATGCCCTAGCCAATGCCACACGTTTGACCATGCCGCCGGATAACGACGAGGGCATTTTTTGCGCGTGTTCTGGTGCGATGCCGGCCATGTCTAACTTTAGGTACACCGCATCTTTAATCAATTGCTCGGACAGTACACCCAATTCACGCATCGGTTGCGCGACGTTATCAAACACCGACAAAGCCGAATACAGCGCGCCGTGTTGAAACAACATCCCTGAGCGACTGCGGAAATAAGCCACTTGCTCGGAGTTGGCATGATTAATATCAACACCAAAAATCGTGATGTTGCCTTGCTTGGGCTTTTCGAGTCGCAACATTTGGCGCAGCAATACGGTTTTACCGGTACCCGATCCGCCCACAATCGACAATACTTCACCGCGATAAATATCTAAATTAAGGTGATTATGAATCACCGTGCGGCCAAATTGGGTACGCAGATGTTCGACCCGGATAATGACTTCATTGGGCATTAAAAATACCCCACTTTGCTAAATACAATCGCAAACACCGCATCCAAAATAATCACCACCGTAATTGCGCTAACCACGGAAGTGGTCGTGCCTTGGCCCAAACTTTCGGTATTGGGTTTGATGCGTAAGCCGAAATGGCAAGCCACCAGCGCAATCGCTGCACCAAAAACCACCCCTTTGCCCAAACCAATAAAGTAGTTCGATAAGGCGACCACATCGGGCAGTTTTTGTAGGAAAAAATGCGGCGACATACCTAGAATAAAATTTGCGGAAATCATTCCACCAATGAGCGCCATCGCATCAGTCCAAATCACGATTAGCGGCATCGCAATCGCCAACGCAATCACCTTGGGAAAAATCAAACGCAGACCATGCGGGATGCCCATCACCAGCATGGCATCCAATTCTTCGGTCACGCGCATCACGCCCAACTGCGCAGTGATCGCCGAACCAGACCGACCGGCAACCAAAATCGCGGCCAACATCGGACCAAGCTCGCGGATGATACTCATGCCTAAAATATTGACCAGATAAATGTCGCCGCCAAAGGTGCGTAGTTGCTGCGCCGACAAATAGGACAGCACCACGCCGATGAGAATGCCGACCAAGGCTGTGATGCCGAGCGCCCGAAAACCCATGTTAAAAATATTCGCGGAGATTTCTTTCCACGGCATTTTGCGCGGCTGGCGGATCACCGTCCCTAGATCAATCACTAATTGACCGAGCAGGGCGGTGGCAGCAAATAGATGCGACAAAAAGTCCAACATCACCGTACCCAATTGCATCACGCGCGTTAAGCGCGATTTGGGCGGTTTGGGGATATTGAGTTGGTTGGCCTGTTCGAGCCGATTAAAAAACGCTTCTTGGCGCGGCAAGAGGATGAGATTTGGCGGTCGCTGTTTGCCCCAGCAATTCCAAAGCAGTTGCGCGCCAATGTGGTCCAGCGCGATGACTTGGGACAAATCCCATTGGGAAGGAGGTTGCGCCTTAAATTGGTCTAACTCTGTTGTTAAACCCTTCATCACCGCTTCGTGGGCTAAGGCATGCACTTGCCAGCAACCGGTAACAGCGACTCTTCGCGGATTCGCGCCGGTTTCGCTTGCCAGCAGTTGAGGGAGGTCAGATTTAATCATGCGTTGGCGGGATTAACTCACACTCAATGCGGTTTGATCCAGATTTGAGCGCGGCATCACCGCTCCATCTACAAAGACTTTAAATTCATCTTTAGCAAATGCCGCCCAGGTTTCGTTAGTCGTTAGCGGTTGGGTCGCAATCACCGCCACGCGATCTTTGGGCGTGGTGACTTCGGCAAAATTAATGCTCATATCTTGATCGGATAATTGCGCCGTATTAAAAGGGAATTGCCGAATAATGTAATGCAATTTGGTTGAACAATGCACGAATAATGCATGACCGTTGGAGAGCATGATATTAAATGTGCCGAACTGGGCGATCTGATGACACAGTTGTTCTAGGAACGGGGCGAGCTGCGCCAAAGTGGGCGCTTTTGCACCAAAATGATGCCGGCATTCTTGCAAGATGTAGCAAAACGCCCGTTCGCTGTCGGTGTTACCAATCGGCAGATACGCCCCGGTCAATTCGGGTAAAAAGTTCGGTACGTCGCCATTGTGAGCAAAAACCCAATTAATTCCCCAGCATTCGCGCACGAATGGGTGGCAGTTTTCTAGAGCGATGCTGCCTTGGGTTGCTTTGCGGATGTGGGCAATGACGTTTTTCGATTTGATCGGATGCGCTTTGATGAGTTCGGCCAGCGGCGAGCGAATTGCGGCTTGATAGTCAACCAAGTGCCGCACGCCTGCGCCTTCAAAGAACGCGATGCCCCAGCCATCTTGGTGTTCGTCTGTTAGCCCGCCACGCAAGGCGAAACCAGTAAAACTGAACACAATGTCAGTCGGGGTATTGCAATTCATTCCGAGAAGTTGGCACATGTTTAATAGTGGTTGCTAAGATTTGTTACTGAGTGCGGACAGTACCATTGTTGTGGTTGCCGAACAAAAGGTCAAAGATTGTTATTTTGCGGGTTTAATATAGAAAATGAAACAAAGAAATTCATTCTAGTTTGATCGCAAAAATTAGGACGTCGTGTTAGTTAGCTTTTAGCAGCGCGCGCTTTTGTTAATTGAAACTGCTCAAAGGTGAGTTGATAGGCCAACGTATCCATGTCATACCATCGTTCAATACCGCGGTATTGCATCCCCAAGCGCTCCATGACTTTGGCCGAGGCTGGGTTTTCGGTGTGGCAAACGGCGTACAGCAGCGGCGCATTTAGCGTGGAGAAGGCAAACTCCAGCATCGCGCGGGCGGCTTCGGTGGCAAAGCCTTGATGCCATTTGTCGGGCCGCAAACGCCAACCAACTTCCAACGGGTTTTCGCGCGCTTGCGCTAAGTGTTGAATACAACCAGCACCGATTACTTCGTTGCTACTGAGTTCGATAAACGCCCACCAAGAGAAACCAAAATCGTTCCAGCGTTGCTTTATTTTTGCCAATGTTTGCTCGGTTTCTTCCAAGCTAAGCGGCTTACCAGTGATATAGCGCATCACAGCCGGGTCACTATTGAGCCGAAATAATCCCTCCAGATGCCTGTCCTGATACGGCTCTAAACGCAGGCGCTCGGTCGTTAAAATAGTCATGAATTTATCGCAAGAAAAGGGGCAGCGACGCGGACAAGTTTCTTTCGGAATTCGACAACTAAACATTCTTAATTAGTCATTCATGGGAGTTTGTGCCCCGCTTAGAATCGACTCAGAATCATTTCAGTATAGAAACTTACGTTGTATTCAACGGAAAGTCCACGGGCGGCGCCCATCAAATTAAAACAGATTATAGCCAGCCACGATGGATGATTTTAGGTTATTTGCGCAAGCGACGAGCTTTATCGGCTCCCACCTAAATAATGACGCAAAATTGAAATAGCGCACAGGTGTTAAATAAATTGAACTAGTCTATCGAAATCGACCCTCAAAATGGCCGATTCGCGACTAGATTGGGTTTGGCACTATGCAGGAACAGCCTTACAATAACAGCGCCGTGAAAGCCAGCTAGGCACACGAATTGCTTAAGGTAAGATCATTGTTCATTTTAATTTTGAGTCGATTGGAGACAAGTGTGAAAGTACAAAAATTATCACGATGCCTGAGTGCGCGCATCAAGACGAAATTTCCTCAAAAAATTTCTAAAATGCTAGCCGCAATGCTGGGTCTTTCCGTCGTTAGTTTGGCCTTATCCGGTTCCGCCGCTGCCCAAGCGCCAGAAGAAAAAGTCCTCAACGTCTATAACTGGTCGGACTATATTTCTGAAGACACGATCAAAAATTTTGAAAAAGAAACCGGCATCAAAGTCCGTTACGATGTGTTTGACACGAACGAAATTCTGCACGCCAAATTAGTCGCACGCAAAACCGGTTACGACATCGTCGTGCCATCCGACACTTTCGCTGGCTTGCAAATCCAAGGCGGCTTGTTCATGAAGCTCGACAAGAGCAAATTGCCAAACTTGGTCAACATGGATCCGATCGTCCAATCCGCGCTGAGCAAGCTCGATCCAAACAATGATCATTTAGTAAACTGGCTGTGGGGTTACACCACGGTGGGTATCAACACCAAAAAAGTCAAAGCCGCTTTGGGCGACATGCCGATGCCAAAAAATGCGTGGGATTTGATTTTTGATCCGAAGTACGCCTCGAAATTGGCCAGCTGTGGCATTTCATTCATGGATTCCGGTAACGAAGTACTGCCTGCTGCCTTAGTGTATGTCGGCAAAAAAGCCTACACACAAAATCCAGCCGACTTTAAAGAAGCCGGCGCGATGCTGCAAAAAGTGCGTCCTTATATTCGCTTATTTAGCTCATCAAGCTACATCAATGATTTAGCCAACGGTGGTCTGTGCGCGGTCATGGGTTGGTCGGGCGATATTAATATTGCGCGGCATCGTGCTATTGCTGCGAAAAACGGCAACGATATTCAAGCCTTAATCCCAAGCACCACCGCGGTATTGTTCTTTGATTCGATGGCAATTCCAACCGATGCGCCGCACCCAAATAATGCGTTGATCTGGATGAACTACATCATGCGCCCAGAAGTGCACGCTAGTTTGACCAATAAAGTGTTTTACGCCAATCCGAATATCAACAGCCTTAAGTATGTAACCAAAGAGGTTGTGGAGAATAAAACGGTGTTCTTGACCGAAGAAGATAAAAAACGCATGACGCCACCAGAACCAGTTAGTGGCCTGATTCGTAAAGTGGAAGCGCGTACTTTTACCCAATTCAAAACCGGGCTGTAACTTGAAGTAAAACGCTTTTCTGGCGAGCTCCAATCAGCGCCAGAAAAGCTGTTCCTTAGCAGTTAAATTAAAAAATATATTTGGACTAAGCGCAGCACAGTGCGCAAGCAAACTTCACAGGGCATTTATGGCATCAGTAACTTCTGTTGATACTTCAACGTCAGGCGCGGCATCTGCACCAGCATCTGGAACGGGCAAACCGTTTTTGGTGATCAATAATTTGATCAAAGACTTTGGCGATAATCGCGTGGTCAATAATGTTTCGGTCGGCATCAATAAAGGCGAAATTTTCGCCTTGCTTGGTAGCTCGGGCTGCGGCAAATCAACACTCTTGCGCATGTTGGCGGGGTTTGAGACACCAACTTCTGGCGAGATTTTATTAGACGGCAAAAACATCGTGGCCGATGCGCCGTACCACCGCCCCATCAACATGATGTTTCAATCGTATGCTTTGTTTCCGCACTTAACTGTGTGGGATAACATCGCTTTCGGTTTGCGTCGCGAAGGTGTAGCGAAAGAAGAAATCGCTGATCGCGTAGAAAAGATGCTGGCCTTGGTGCAGTTGCAATCGTTCGGCAAGCGCAAGCCGCATCAATTGTCCGGTGGTCAACAGCAGCGCGTGGCATTGGCACGTAGCTTGGCCAAACGTCCGCAGTTGTTATTGCTCGATGAACCATTAGCCGCGTTAGATAAAAAACTGCGCGAGCGCACGCAGTTAGAACTGGTCAACATTATTGAACAAGTCGGCGTGACGTGCGTCATGGTGACCCACGATCAAGAAGAAGCGATGACGATGGCGTCACGCATTGCGGTGATGAGCGAAGGCGTGATCCTGCAAACCGGTAAGCCTAACGATGTGTACGAAACGCCAAACTGCCGCTTCGTCGCTGACTTTATCGGCAGCGTCAATATGTTCAATGGTAGCGTCGAAGTCGATGAACCCGATCACGTCATCATCAAAACACCAGAATGCCGCCACTACGTCGGTCACGGTATTACCGGCACATTAGGTATGTCGGTGTCGGTAGCGATTCGCCCTGAAAAAATTTCGGTCAGCGCTGAGAAGCCAGATCAAGAGCACAACTACGTACATGGCGAAGTGGTTGAGCTGGCCTATTTAGGTAGCTACACCGTGTACCACATCAAGCTAGCCAGCGGCACCGTAATTAAGGCCAACGTCAGCAACTCGGCGCGCCATGGCGCATTCCATCCAAAATGGGGCGATAAGCTGTACGCCTTCTGGAGTGACGATGCGATGGTAGTGTTGACTCGCTAAGGATGACTTGACCGTGAAAAAATTCTCCAAACCAAAATGGTTCTCCGGACGCACCGCCGTCATTGGCGTACCGTATTTCTGGTTAGCCCTGTGCTCGTTGGTGCCATTCTTGATCGTCATGAAGATCAGTTTTGCCGAGATGGAAATCAGCGATCCGTTAGGTACTTTATTTACCTACGTTGATGGTGTGATTGATATTAAAGTTAAGCTGACCAATTACTTATTTTTGGCCCAAGATGATTTGTACATCATCACTTATCTGAATTCGATTAAGTTCGCCGCGATTACCACGGTGCTGTGTTTATTAGTTGGCTATCCGTTTGCTTACTTTATGGCCCGCGCCAGTTCATCGGCCCGCGCAACCTTAATGATGATGGTGATGCTGCCATTTTGGACTTCGTTTTTGCTGCGTATCTATGCGTGGAAAGGCATGTTGTCCAACAACGGTGTGATCAATAATTTCTTGATGTCGATTGGTGCGATTGATGCGCCATTGCATATGATGAACACACCGTTCTCGTTGTTGATCGGGATGGTGTATTCCTATCTGCCGTTTATGATTTTGCCGTTGTTTACCAACTTATCCAAAATGGATGTGCGCTTTATCGAAGCGGCGGCTGATCTTGGTTCGACGCCGTGGAACACCTTCTGGCGCGTGACCGTTCCGCTGTCTAAGTCGGGCATTATTGCCGGTTCGATGTTGGTGTTTATTCCTTGTGTGGGTGAATTTGTGATTCCTGATTTGTTGGGTGGTCCTGGCACGCCGATGATTGGTCACGTGATGTGGGACGAATTCTTTAGTAATAACGATTGGCCTATGGCGTCAGCGGTTACCGTGGTGGTGATTTTGCTGATCTTGGTGCCGATGGTTATTCTCAACAAATATCAATCTGAAGAAGAACAGGGGCGCTAATGAACGCATATCGTTGGTTTGGCCGGACATGGCTCTCGTTGGGATATTTGTTCTTGTATATCCCGATCATTATGTTGATCGTGTATTCGTTTAACAATTCAGCGCAAGACATGATGTGGAAGGGTTTTACCCTGCATTGGTACGAAGCGTTGATGGATGACCACGAAATTATTTCTGGTTTTGTCTTGTCGTTTAAGGTCGCTGCATTGTCAGCTTCATTCTCGGTATTGTTGGGAACGTTCACCGCGTTTGTGTTGAACAACTACCGCAAGTTTAATGGTCGCGCTTTGTTTAAAGGTATGGCCAGCGCACCGTTGGTGATGCCAGAAGTGATTATCGGTTTGTCCTTGTTGTTAATGTTGGTTGGCTGTGAAAACGCCTTTGGATTTCCGCAGCGCGGCTTGCCAACCTTGGTTTTTGGACACACCGTGTTGGGCGTGGCTTATTCCGCTGTGGTGATCGAATCGCGCTTACGTGAAATCAGTAAATCCTTGTCTGAAGCAGCGATGGATTTGGGCTGCAAGCCTTATCAAGTATTTGGTTTGGTTACGTTGCCTAATATTTCGCAAGCATTGGTATCGGCTTGGTTGTTGACTTTCACCTTGTCCTTAGATGACGTGGTGGTGTCGGCCTTCTTGACTGGTCCGGGTTATTCCACCATGCCTATCGTGATTTTCTCGCGCGCTCGCTTGGGATTGGACCCACGGGTTAATACCGTTGCGGCGCTGACTATTTTGGTGGTGACGATTGCGGTGGTGTTGTCGAGCCTGCACATGGCGCGTAAAGAACGATTGCGTCAGAAAGAAATCTCGGCCGCGTTCAAGCACTAAATTCAATACAGTTTTATCGGGGTTGCATCAATCCCAGTTGGTAGTAAGTGAAGTAGTGGGGCAGCCAAATGGTTGCCCTTTCTCTCTGTGCTACCTGAGTACCAATTAACAGCAGCTTCAAA
Organism: Sapientia aquatica; assembly: GCF_004358105.1. GTDB lineage: Bacteria > Pseudomonadota > Gammaproteobacteria > Burkholderiales > Burkholderiaceae_D > Solimicrobium > Solimicrobium aquaticum. The sequence goes on from NZ_SMYL01000010.1 coordinate 32,004, forward strand.
TCGTCGTTTTACTGAGCATCTATTTACGCAACAAAGGAACAACTATGAGCAACGGAATCTGGCACGAACGTGCAGCAACAATCAAGATTGATGGCCGCGCCTTTATCAACGGCGAACGCGTACCTGCCAAATCGGGCGCAACGTTTGACAATATCTCACCGGTCAATGGCAAAAAAATTGGCGACACCGCCCGTTGCGATAGCGCCGACGTGGATGCCACAGTCTTAATTGCGCGCGCTGCGTTTGACGACAGACGTTGGGCCGGTAAATCTCCTTCCGAGCGTAAAAAAGTCATGCTCAAATTTGCCGAATTGATCCGCGTTCATGGCGACGAATTAGCCTTGCTCGAAACTCTCGATATGGGCAAACCAATCAAATACAGTTTGTCGGTTGATGTCCCGTCCACCGCCCGTTGCGTGCAATGGTATGCCGAAGCGATTGACAAGGTGTACGACGAAATCGCACCAACCAACGATCAAACATTGGCCTTAATTACACGCGAACCTGTCGGCGTTGTGGCGGCTATTGTGCCGTGGAATTACCCCATGATTATGGCGTCATGGAAGATTGCCCCAGCCTTGGCAATGGGTAACAGCGTGATTTTAAAACCATCCGAAAAATCACCATTAACCGCATTGCGCCTAGCTGAAATCGCCTTAGAAGCGGGCATTCCTGCCGGCGTATTTAACGTCTTGCCCGGCTTCGGTCATGAAGCAGGTAGCGCTTTGGCTTTGCATAACGACGTGGATTGCATCGGCTTTACCGGTTCCACTCGCATCGGCAAAAAGATCATGGAATACGCAGGTCAATCTAACCTAAAACGTGTCTGGACCGAATTAGGTGGCAAGTCGCCTAACATCGTGTGCGCCGATTGCCCGAATTTGGATGAAGCGGTTGAATCCGCCATTGGCTCGATCTATTTCAACCAAGGCGAAAGCTGCAACGCGCCTTCACGTTTATTCATCGAAGAATCGATCAAAGATGAGTTTATCGCTAAAGCCTTGGCGTTAATTCCGTCTTTCGTGCCGGGCGATCCATTGGATCCAAACACCGTCATGGGCGCGATTGTCGATCATATTCAACTCAATTCCGTGATGGGCTTTATTGATTCCGGCAAAGCCGAAGGCGCAACGCTGTTGGCTGGTGGTCATCAATCTCGTACTGAATCGGGTGGCTACTACGTTGAGCCAACGATTTTTGCGGACGTCAACCCATCGATGAAGATTGTGCGCGAAGAGATTTTCGGACCCGTTTTATCGATTATGACCTTCACTCATTTAGACCACGCAATTCGCGAAGCCAATAACACCGCCTACGGTTTGCAAGCCGGTGTGTGGACCTCCGACATTCGCAAAGCGCATCACGCCGCTCGCTCCCTGCGCGCTGGTACGGTGCATGTGAATCAGTACGATAACGACGACATGACCGTGCCATTCGGTGGTTACAAGCAATCCGGAAATGGCCGTGACAAGTCCTTACACGCACTCGACAAATACACCGAGTTAAAAACCACTTGGATTAACCTAGCTTAATTTTTTTAACCTTTTACCCTAACGACGACCATGAAACATAAGCATAAAGAAACCCGCCTCACCAAAGATTCCTTTTACGAAGCCAGCGTCACGCGCAATGCGCCTTTACCCGCTTTGGATGTGGATATCTCGGTGGACGTGTGCGTGGTCGGTGGCGGTTTGGCTGGCTTGTCTTCGGCCTTAGAATTGGCTGAGCGCGGTTATTCGGTCGCGGTCTTGGAAGCGCAATTAGTCGGCTGGGGCGCTTCTGGTCGCAATGGTGGACAAGCCTTGGTCGGCTTTTCGAGTGACGAGGCCATCGAGCAGCAACTGCCTTTAGAAGAAGGCCAGCGTTTGTGGCAGATGACGGTCGAAGCGATGCAATTAATGCGCGACCGCATTGCTAAATACAATATCGATTGTGATTTTACGCCCGGTTATTTAAGCGTAGGCGTGACCGACAAAAAAGCGCGCGAATTAGCGGAATGGGTCAATAGTTTGGAGCAGCGCTATAACTATTCGATGCAACATATCGACAAAAATCAAATCGGTCAGTGGATTCAAAGTGATCGTTATAAAGGCGGTGCTTACGACGCCAATTCAGGTCACGCCCACCCGCTTAAATACACGCTAGGTATTGCCGCTGCCGCCAAAGCTGCTGGCGTACAAATTTTTGAAAATTCACCGGTCGTGAGTATGCAGCGCGGCGCGGCGCCAGTAGTAAAAACGGCCAAAGGCAGTGTGCGTTGTAACTTCGTTGTCTTGGCCGGTAACGTGTATTTGAATGAATACGGTGACGCGGTTGCGCCAGAGTTGGATAAACGCATTATGTCGGTCGGTACTTACATCGTTGCGACTGAGCCGATGGACAAAGCGCGCTGCGACGCTTTAATCAAAAATCGGGCAGCCGTTTGTGACACGAACTTTGTGTTGGATTACTACCGTCCCACAGCGGATAACCGGATGTTGTTTGGTGGTCGCGTTAGTTACAGCACCGCTACACCGATCAATTTAGTCGGAAGCATGCGCGCGCGGATGTTGGATGTATTCCCGCAATTGTCCGACTTAAAAGTGCCGTATGCCTGGGGTGGATTTGTGGATATCTCGATGAACCGCGCCCCGGACTTTGGACGCGTGGAAAATAATATCTATTACCTGCAAGGATTCTCAGGTCATGGTTTAATCCTGACCGGCATCGCAGGTAAGGTGGTAGCGGAGTCGATTGCGGGCCAATCGGAACGGTTTGATGCCTTTGGCAAGATTAAGCATCACAATTTCCCTAGTGGACAGTTCATGCGCACGGCGGCTCAGGTGTTAGGTATGTGGTATTACCAGTTAAAAGAGATGTTGTAATCGGTGAGCTCGGGCCGGCGCTAGCGCGGCGGCTCGTTGGCTCAAGAGCGACAGCAACACCCGTGCATTGCGGCCACTACCGTATGTGTTGATTTTATAAACGGGCTAATCAAGTTCGTTGGGGACGACAAAAAATGACCTGATTCAGGTCATTTGCTTTTGATCGTCGAGTTTGTAAAAAAGTAAGCAGTTATTTATATCGCCATCATGACTAAACCTATCGTACTCATTCCTGCGTGCACCCGACAAATTGGGGCGCATCCTTATCATGTCGCGCAGATGAAATATGTTGACGCGGTGGTGCGCGGGGCGGATTGTGTGCCGCTGGTGTTGCCCGCCTTGGGTGACGAGATTGATTGGGAAACGGTGCTGCAGATTGCCGATGGCGTGATGTTGACCGGTTCGCCGTCCAATGTGCATCCGGATTTTTTTGGCCAGTCGGTGTTAGATCCGTCGTTGCCGCTTGACCCTGCACGCGATGCAACGACCTTGCCGTTGATTCGCATGGCGATTCAAAAAGGGATTCCGTTAATTGCGGTTTGTCGCGGCACACAAGAAGTCAATGTAGCGCTAGGTGGAACCTTGCATCAAGCGGTGCATGAAGTCGAAGGTTTTATGGACCACCGCGAAGATAAAACCGCGCCGATCGAAGTGCAATACGCGCCAGCCCACAGCATCAACATTATTCCCAATGGCCGCATCGCGCACATTTTGGAAGGTGTATCCGAGATGATGGTGAATTCCGTCCACGGCCAAGGCATTGATAAATTGGCCGAGGGTCTGCAGGTGGAGGCGGTGGCGGACGATGGTTTGGTCGAGGCCTACAGCGTTGCAACGGCACCGGGCTTTACCTTGGCAATGCAATGGCATCCCGAATGGCAAATTACCTCCAACCCGCATTCGATGAAATTGTTTGGTGCCTTCGGTGCTGCATGCCGTGACTACCAAGCAAGTCAGAACCGTTAAACAAATCAGGGCACGCCCGACTAAATAGGCGGGCGGCACAACACACTTTTACTGGTGATACATGGATGAAAATATCAAAGGCGATGGCGCCATTCGTCGCAAATCCTTATACGGCTCAACAATAGAAAACACCTACGCTGGTGTCGCCAGTTTTATGCGCCGCAATTACACCCGTGATTTGACCGGCGTCGATGTGGCGGTCTCTGGAATCCCGCTCGATTTAGCCACCACTTTCCGTTCTGGCGCGCGCCAAGGCCCAGCGGCTGTGCGTGCTGCGAGCGTGCAATTGGCCGAACTGTCGCCCTATCCGTGGGGCTTTAATCCATTCGACGAGTTGGCCGTGATTGATTACGGTGATTGCTGGTTCGACGCGCACAATCCGCTCACTATTCCTCAATCGATTATTGAGCACGCACGTACGATTCTGGCAAGCGGCGCGAAGATGCTCACCTTTGGTGGCGATCATTACGTGACCTATCCGCTGCTTAAAGCCCATGTTGAAAAATTTGGTAAGCCCTTATCCCTAATCCACTTCGACGCGCATTGCGACACGTGGGAAGACGATCAGCCCGATTCGCTCAATCACGGCACGATGTTTTATAAAGCGATCAAAGAAGGCTTAATCGATCCCGCAACGTCGGTTCAAGTTGGTATCCGCACGTGGAACGATGATTTTATGGGCATGAATATTGTGGATGCCGCGTGGGTGCACACGCATGGCGCGCAAGCTACCTTGGACAAAATTCTATCGATTGTTGGCAAAAATCCCACCTATTTAACCTTTGACATCGATTGCCTCGACCCCGCCTTCGCACCGGGCACCGGTACGCCGGTGCCGGGCGGACTCAGTTCAGCGCAAGCGTTGCATATTATCCGTGGCATGGGGCCCGTTAATTTGGTTGGCATGGATGTGGTGGAAGTCTCGCCGCCATTCGATCAGAGCGAAATTACCGCGCTAGCAGCCGCCCATATCGCAGCCGATTTATTGTGTGTGTTACGCAATCAAAAGCTGGGTTTGTGATCTCAATGAAAAAATAAGCGAGCAATCGCTTATTTTTTTGCCCTAAATTTGCGCCAGCAACCTTCATACTTTCCACAAAATACAACTGAACATGCCTAAACAGACATTTTCGGGAGTGGACTGCGCCCATAAAATCATTCATCAAAGTAACTTTTAGTGCGCGCACTAATTACAAAGCCAAACAACGTCATCGGGCAAGTCCGCCTAATTGAGCGCTCAATGGCACAAAGGAGATTCGTTTGAGTACCAAATTCAGCACCACCTATCCAGGCAAAGAAGCGCTCACCGCGTTTTTTAATCAACACGGCATTAAGCAAGTGGAATGCTTGTTCGCCGACGTGTCGGGCTACCCGCGCGGTAAATTAATGCCTGCACACAGCTTTGCCGCGGCGGCTGAATTGCGGATTGCCGAAGCGATTAATATGCAAGCGATTACTGGCGAGTATTCATACGATCCCGTGTTCCCCGATGCCGATCCAGATGTGCGTATGGTGCCGGATTACTCAACGATTAAATTGGTGCCATGGTCGTCAGTACCGCGTGCGATGGCGATTCACGACTGCACTCAATTGAATGGCGATACCTGCGAATTCAATCCACGCGTTATTTTGAAACAAGTCGTCGAGCGTTATAAGGCCAAAGGCTTAACGCCGGTGGTTGCACCAGAAATCGAATTTTATTTAACCGCGGCCAACGTGGATCCCAACCAAGCCTTGGTCTCGCCCGTATCACGCGGTGGTCGCCCAGAAGTGGGTCAATCGGCCTACAGCTTAAACATGCTCAACGAACTCGCGCCATTCTGGGATGAATTCCGCGACGCCTTGGATATCTTGGGTGTGGTGTCTGACACGTGGATTCACGAATCAGGTGAATCGCAATACGAAATCAATTTGATGCACGGCGACCCAGTCGACGTGGCCGATCAAGCGTTCTTGTTCAAATATGCCGCCAAAGAAATCGCGATCAAACACGGGATTAATGCCGTGTTCATGGCCAAGCCAATTAGCGGTCAAGCGGGTAGCTCGATGCACATCCATCAAAGTGTGGTCGATGCGGCGGGCAAAAATATTTTCAGCAACGCAGACGGAACTGAGAGCGCTTTATTCCGCCACTACATCGGCGGCTTGCAAGCGTATATCCCAGACATGATGATGATTTATGCGCCATTCATTAACTCCTATCGCCGCTTTGTCGAAAATAGCCAAGCGCCCGTCAATCTGCAATGGGGTGTCGACAATCGCACAGCTGGCTTGCGTATTCCAATCAGCAGCCCAGCAGCGCGTCGGGTGGAAAATCGTATCGCTGGTGCGGATGCCAATCCGTATTTAGCGATCGCTGCCACGTTGGCCGCGGGCTTGGCGGGGCTGGAGGAAGGTTTAACACCGAGCGAACCTATCGTCGGCAACGGCTACGAGCACGGCCACGACTTAGCGCGCGGTTACCAAGCATCGCTGGCACAAATGACCAACAGCGCGTCGGCACGGCGCTTGCTTGGTGCTAACTTCGTACAAGGTTTTGTTTCCGTTAAAGAGTTGGAATACCAAAACTTCTTGAACGAAATTTCGGCCTGGGAAAGACGATATTTGGCGCCACAAGCCTAACATCACACCCACCGGTTTCACGTATTTTCAAAGAATCGAATAACGATCAAAGGGAAGATAAAATGCGGACACCCATGCAAGCAGCAGTGCTTTTTGCTCTGAGCAGTATGACGTTGGTGGGCGGCTTGATTGCGCCCCCAGCGCGTGCAGTTGAAACAGCCAGCCTAGTTTTTATGGATGGCAATGTGTTGACCATGGACGACAAGCGCACGGTCGCGCACGCCGTGGCCATCAGCGGGAATTCGATTGTTGCGGTGGGTAGCAATCAGGACGTGCAGCCGTATATTGGCACCGGCACCAAAGTAGTGCATTTGTATGGCAAAACGCTCATGCCGGGCTTTATCGATGCTCATATTCATCCCATTCAAGGTGCAGAAAACTTAGGCAAATGCTCGGCTGACGACGTCGCCCAGCCCATCACTGCGATTGCCACCAAAGTAATCAAAGAATGCCTATCCAAGGAAAAAAATCCATCACCGTCCGCGTGGATTGAAGTCATCAACGTCAATCCAAGTAACTTCGTCGCCTCTACTGCCGACCTCGATAAGATTAGCGCCAAACGTCCTGTCGTTTTGTTCGGCACCGATGGGCACACCGCTTGGATTAATAGCGTCGCGTTGAAATTGAGCAAAATTAATGATGCCACTCCGAATCCAAGCGGCGGACAAATTGAGCGGGATGCGCAAGGTCACGCAACCGGCTTCTTAAAAGACGATGCGCAAGAGTTCGTCACAGCAGTCATGCCAAAACTGCCATTAGCGCAACGCATCGCTTTGTCGATTAAAGCACTCGATTTAATTCGCTCTAAAGGCATTACGTCGGTGCAAGATGCATGGACTGGCGCGCCAGAAATGGAAGTTTATGAGGCGCTAGAAAAATCCAACCAATTACGCATGCGGGTTCGCGCCACATTGCGTTCCAGCATTATCGACGACGAAGCAGAATACCAACGTTTAGCCGCCATTCGCGCACACTTTGAAGGACATCCGCTCATCCGTGCGGATGCAGTGAAAATTTTCTCTGATGGCGTCATTGAATACCCAACCCAAACCGCCGCCATGATCGCGCCGTATTTAGACGGCAAAGGCAACCCAACAACCAATTATGGTGGACGTTATTTTAAAACCGAGACCTTAAATAACTACGTCACGCGATTAGACAAAGACGGTTTCACCGTGCATGTGCATTCGATCGGTGACTACACAACCCACGCCGCGCTCGACGCATTCCAACTCGCCAAAGACAACAACGGCGCAAACGATAATCGGCATCAAATCACCCATTTACAGGTGATCGATCCGAGCGACTACCCGCGTTTCGCTGCGTTGAATGTGTACGCCGACATGCAGTTGTATTGGGCCAATCCAGAAGAATATTCGATCGAAGCGGTACAACCCTATATCGCACCAGAATTATTCAATCACATGTATCCAGCCGGTAGCCTTAAAAAAGCGGGCGCAACCATTGCAGGCGCGAGCGACTGGCCAGTCGATGCAGCTCCCGGCAATCCCATGCCGAACACACCGCTGTCAGCGATTCAAGCGGCAGTAACGCGCCAAAATACCAATCACGATTCTAAATATTTTGGTCAAGTATTAAATCCCGACGAGCGCGTCGATCTTGATACGATGCTCGCCGCCTACACGATCAACGCGGCCAAAGCGCTCAAGCAAGAAAAAACGACTGGCTCCATTGAGGTAGGCAAACGAGCCGATTTAGTCGTGCTAGGACGCAATCCGCTGACGACAGCACCAGACAAATTAGCTGAAATTCCCGTTCAAACCACGGTATTTGACGGCGCGATTTTGTATCAATTTAATGCGGGTGCTGTGGCACATTAATGCTGCAATAAGGTAGAAAGATGAAAGGCACTCGGTGTAGATCGAGTGCTTTTTTTTCGCTAAAATCCATTAAAGAAAGTAGTGAGCGATAGCTCGCAGTCCAAGTTCAGCACGGCAAGCTGAGATTAGTTCAGCGTCGGCCGTCCATGCGCCTCTAGCAAGCAATTCCAAAATGCCTGGCTCACACGCGATGGCTGCGGCGAACGGCGCATCATGCCCACAAAATTACATTTGTAATTAAATTGATCGGGCTTTACCACCTTCATTTGCCCACGCTGTACAAACGTTTCTGCGTAGTGATCGGGTAAGAAACCTAAATAATGGCCCGATAAAATCAGCGTCGCAATCGCCTCTTGATCAAAGCCAGTTGCTTTGCGTGATAAACGCATTTGATGGCTGATCTCCATGTTGTGCGAATGGTAGCCAAGGCAGGCAAAATTATGAGTGGAAATATCGCCCCAATCTAAATTGTCTTGTGACGCATTAAACAGAGGATGTTTGGTTCCGCAATACATCAACATGGTCTCTTCAAACAAGCTGGCGTAGCTTAAACTGTCCGAGCTACGATGATCGGGAATAATCCCAATCTGGAATTGCCCATCCAATACACCACGTTCAATCGGATTGCTGCACGCCACGTGCATATTCAACGACACTTCGGGAGCGCGTTCAGAAAATAGCGCAATGGCTTCGTAAATTTTGGCCGCTGGGTTACTCGCGGTTTTATCGTGTACCGCGACCGTTAATTGACCACCCATACGCCGATGAATATCGTCCACGCTGCTGCGAAATTGGTCGGTTGAACTGAGTAGGCGCAGAGTTTCCTGATAAATCTGCTCGCCTTCAACCGTCATCGAAAATCCGCCCCGGCCACGTCGACATAATGTCAAACCTAAACGAATTTCTAAATCTTTAATGTGACGGCTAATACTGGATGTACCGATATTTAATTCCAGTTCAGACGCGGCCATCCCGCCGCAATCCACCACACTTTTGAAAATCCTCAGTAAGCGAATGTCCATATCGCTTAGTTGTCCCATCATTGGTCTATTTTTTGGTTTCATAATTTCGCAATTAAACATCGATAATTAGGTAATAATGAGAGTAACACCGATAGTTAAAATGCTCAATTGCAATATTTCTTTGTTGTTGTCCCGGGACAAAATTCATAGATTTAATTATTTAATTGCAACATCGGCCAATGTCATTGTAGTAACTTGATCCGCCGCCACTTTTATTTAAAGGAAAAATGATGTCCAAAGTCATCCTATTTACTCAGCAAATTACGCCCGCAGAGCAAGATTACCCACGGCCAGAGAGAGCGCAAAAAGGCAACCCCCTGCGCACCACATGGAATCATTTCACCAACGACACCGGCGAAGTATTCTCTGGTGTTTGGGCGAGTGAAGTAGGAAGTTGGCGGATCGAATTTGGCCCACGCGAGGATGAATTCTTTTTCGTCACCGAAGGCCGCTGCCGTATTATCGATCAAGCTGGCAATGCCAGTGATGCCGGAGTAGGCGAGTCCTTAGTGATCCCCGCGAATTTTAGAGGAGTATTTGAAGTTCTTGAACCTATGAAAAAACACTACGTCATTGTTGAGCGTAAAGGTTAAGTTGCCTAGCGCGGACACCGAGGACTTGGTCTGCTAATACGCAACAAAATGTCATGCGGTTTAGATCTGCTGACCTCTTTGAATCGCTGTACAAAGTAATTTTTCTCATCAACTTTCTAAATTTTTGGGCCCCCAAGCTAGTCTCGCTTGGGTCCCAACTTGATTTGTCTGAAATCTCCCACCATCCAATTTAAGCGAATTCCCGCTTATTACTCGCAAATATTGACTTACTGCTGGCTACTCTTAGTCTAGATAACCTGCTAATACGCCGCTACTGAACTGCAAAATTGTATTCATGCCATTGATTTAATAATCAATATTTCGTTGCATTAAAAACACTTGAATAATCAATTTAGATGTATAAAAACCACAGCCAAACCAGCGATTGAGTGAAGCTAAAAAATCATAATTCATCTATAAATTCAATAAGTTATGGTGTCGACTAGTCAAATTTTATAAGCGTAAAGAAAATTTTCTTAAAGTTAATATTGTCTTTTTATGTATACCTTTAATTAATTTAATTGACTATTGCATTTATTTACACGAAAATCACCCGAAATTAAGGGACGCCTTAATTTGGTTGATTTTTTAATCACGCTTAATGTATGGAGAAAAATATGAAATACGCAGTACTTGTATTAGTTTGCGCGCCGTTATGTACTTTCGCGCAAAGTTCGAACACCATCACTTTTACTGGTGAAGTAGCACAGTCGACATGCAACGTAACGATCAATGGTTCTTCTGGTGCGTCAATTATTCGACTACCGTCCCAGGGTAAAAACGAATTTACCAGCATCGGTACAACGGCTGGATGGACAAAATTTGATATGGCTTTGTCTGGTTGCACGACTTCAAATAGTAATTTCGCTACCAAATTCACACCAGGACAACTGAGCGACGGCAAAAACATCAAGAATACTGCTTCATCGAACAATGTGCACTTGCAACTGACTTCCGTAAGTCCAACTGGAGATAAAGGGCAACCTATTATATTTACATCCGGTACCAATACCGCGCTCGGTGGCGCATTAACAGGACCAGCGGCTAATAAATCTGGGGCTGTTAGCTACGGTGTCCAATACATTTCCGAGGGGCTCGCCTCAGCTGGCAAAGTGGCAGGTACCGCAACATACAGCTTTGTCTATAACTGATTTCGTAGGCAGAGCCTGCATATCGCGCCGATTCGCATAATTCGATCCATCGCTACAAGCGATTTGCCACTGCAAATTTAAAGCGGGGATTGTACTTGCGCGAATTCAGTAAATTATTGACCAATTCCCGATCAAATCAAGCGTAGAAAAGGAAACTCCATGAAATATTCAGCACTATTAATCGCATTGGCTCCAGCATTCGCCTTTGCGCAATCCGCATCGCCCATATTAAATTTTGAAGGCGAAATTACCAACCTGACTTGCAATGTTGCAGTCAACGGCAACACGTCAAGCCCACAAATCGCTTTGAATCCGGCTAAGGTGGCCGATTTGGCGACGCCAGGCGCCACTGCCATCCCAACCCCTTTCACGATGACGTTGAGTGGTTGCGACAACTCAAGCACCGCCAATATTAAGTTGGTACCGACCGCAATCACTGCAAGTGGAAACTTAAAGAACTTGTTGACCACAGGTCAAGCCAATAACGTCAATATGCAGTTATACAACAACGGCGGTACTCTGGCGTTGACCAGCGCGGCAGGTGTCAATGTACCGGTAGTGATCGCTAATGGCACAGCCACTTCACAGTTTGGTGTTCGTTATGTTGCTGAAGGTGGCAGTGCGGGTGAAGGATTGGTTAAGTCGTCGGTACAGTACGCGATTTCTTACCAATAATTTGAGGTAATTTAAGTGTTGTAAAAAGCTAGAACCTGCTCTGAGGGCGATTGCTTCGCTCTCAGGGTCGGAGCAATCGATGAAGTCATCAAAGCACACACCAGCAACGAAATACGCAGCCGATAAATCACCAGCTTTAATTGCCCGTTTATAAAACTGCTGCCGCTGAGCTCATGAGCTGGCATCGGGTTGACGGCGATTTTCTAAACACAAAAATTACCCAGTTAAGTCATCAGGGGAGAAAATGAAAAAAACATGGAAAGAAAAATTTGCTGTTTTAAGTTTGGCTTGTGCCCAGCTTGTACCAGCTTTTGGCAGTGTAGTGCTTGGTAGCACGCGCATAATTTATCCATCGCAAGATTTTCAAAAGAGTATCGAGTTCACTAACTCTGATGAGGTGCCGAGTGTCATGCAAGTGTGGGTTGATACCGGTAACGAAAGTTCGACTCCTGCGACCGCGGACGCCCCATTTGTGCTGACACCACCGATGTTTCGGATCGAATCGAAATCCCGCCAAACCGTTCGGATTGTATTTACAGGGGAGGAGTTACCGACCGACCGCGAATCTATTTTTTATTTCAATTCGGTGCAGATTCCACCGGCCACTTCTGGCGAGGAGGACCAAAATAAAATGCTGATTCTGTTACGCAATCGCATTAAATTATTTTTCCGACCCAAAACTATCGATGGCTCAGCCGAGCAGTCGATCAAGCAATTGCAATTCAGCCTTGAACAAGAAGGCAAAGATTGGCGCATCTCGGCCAAGAATAAGTCTGGTTACTTCGTTACCTTAACCAAGGGTGTTGTTAAGCAAGAGAAATCCCATGATATCGCCGTGGAAATGATTGCGCCCTACACCGAAAAAAACTGGCTGATTCAAAACCCCGGAGAAGTACCGAAATTTCCCATAAAACTTGAACTGAATTATGTGGACGATTTTGGCGGTAATAAACAAGTCGAGTACGAGATTTTACCGACGATTAAGTAATGACTGTAGGGGTTGGCACAGTGAGAAATTTTTTGCAACAAGAGCTGGAACAATCTATATCTCAACGACTGAAAAGTATTTCGAGTAATGCGTTAGCCGGCAGTTTATGGTTGCTCTCAGTGTCATCGGCGCTGGCGACCCCCATTACATTAGACGCACCAAATAACAGCGCGACGAATAGCGCCGCAGTGACGACTAGCTACGACTTCAACAGTGATTTGCTCTTGGGAACTTCGATAGGATCGGACAACATTGATCGATTTAATCGACCTAATTATATTGACCCCGGTAAATACACAATCGATGTCTTTTTGAACGGGAATTTTCAATCACGCAAAACAATTGATTTTGTCAGCTCGGACAAAAACGAAGTTTATCCATGTCTGACAGATGCCTATTTAATCGGCATTGGTATTTTGCCGGCAAGCATAACTTTGCTTGGTAATGACGGCTCCTCCGATGCGACGCGTTGCTTACCCGTTGATTGGCGTATTAAGGGTGCCGCGGTACATTTTACGGTCAGCACATTGCGTGTTGATCTATCGATCCCGCAAGCCTTGATGAAAAATTTACCACCCGGATTTGTGAATGAAGCCGACTTAGACGCCGGCGAATCGATGCTATTTGCAAATTACGATATGAATCACTATCGCACAATGGACTATGGCTCAACCTATCTTGGAATTAATTCCGGATTTAATATCGGCATGTGGCGTTTGCGGCAAGTTGGCAATTACAGTTACCAAGAAGGACAAACACAAAGTGCCGGAAAGTGGCAAACGATTAGTTCGTATGCGCAGCGTTCATTAACGTCGTTGCAATCAGAACTAACGCTGGGCGATACCCATAGTAGCGGCGCATTATTTAGTAGCATAGGCTTTCGAGGTATTACGCTTAGAACCGACGATCGCATGCTGCCCGATTCGCAGCAAGGTTACGCTCCCGTCGTCCGAGGTGTTGCATTAACCAACGCGCGCGTGACGATCCGGCAGGGCAAAAACGAATTGTTTCAGGCAACTGTTGCACCCGGTCCGTTTGAGTTTAAGGACTTGCATCCGACAAGTTTTCAGGGCGATTTACAAGTCGAGGTTGCCGAAGCGGACGGGCGAATTTCCACGTTTACGGTACCTTTTTCCGCTGTTCCTGAGTCCATCCGCGAAGGTACATCGAAATACAGCATATCGTTGGGGAAAATTACTCAGATAGAAGGCGTCTCGCCGTATTTTATTGACGGAACTTATCAACGCGGCTTATCCAATTCCTTAACTGCCAACGCCGGTCTTCGCTTCGGGTCTGGTTACCAATCAGCCCTAGCAGGTATTGTGTTGGGAAGTCCAGTCGGTGCCTTGGGCCTAAATGCTATTTACTCAGCAGCCCGCGATGCCAACAACAGTCGAATTGATGGTTGGCGCACTTCGGCGACCTATAGCCACACGATTCAACCTACTCAAACCACGTTAGCACTGGCTGGATATCGCTATTCCACTAATGGTTACCGCGACTTGGTAGATGTCTTAGGCGCACGCAGTGCTAATGCCCAAGGCAATACTTGGAGCTCTTCCACCTATCAGCAACGTAATCAATATGTGCTCAGTATTGGTCAAGGTTTGGGGACTTATGGGCAGCTCTCCGTATCTGCCGGAGTCAATGAGTATTACTCAGGTAGAGAGCGCGATACTCAATATCAGCTCAGTTACAGCAATAATTTCAAATCGGTGAGTTATAACATCGCCTTGTCTCGACAAAAGACCGGTTTAGTGCACAACAATGGCTTAGGTTCGGGCGCCGTGATCGCCAATAACTTAGATGGGCCAGCGACCAATATGGTGAATTTATCGATCTCAATTCCGCTTGGGTCTGTCAGCAATCCCATCTATTTATCTAGCTCCGTGACCAGTCAAACTGGTGGTAATACGAGCTATCAAACCTCGACCTCAGGCACGTTAGATGAAGCCAAAACGGTCAGTTATGGATTGTCCGCTAATGTCACTAAGCAGAACGGTAGCCATAGCACCTCAACGAGCATGAACGTCCAAAAACAATTTTCGTTAGCCGGTATAGGTGCCAGTTATTCGCTCGGTCAGGGTTACTGGCAAGCCGGTTTAAATATGCGCGGTGCCGCAGTTGTCCACTCGGGGGGAGTTACTTTGGGGCCGTATTTGGGTGAGACATTCGGTTTAATTGAAGCCGAGGGCGCGCAAGGTGCCCTGGTTAGAAACGGTATGGGAGCGAGTATCGATCGGTTTGGCTACGCGATTGTGCCGAATTTGATTCCATATCGCTATAACGAAGTGAGTCTGGATTCTCAGGGAATCAATAGCAATGCCGAACTTAGCGGTGTGCAGCAACAGTCTGCACCTTATGCTGGAGCATCTATTAAATTCAAATTTGAGACCAAAATTGGCCGCGCCGTGTTGATCAAAACCACCTTAGCTGACGGGTCGCAATTGCCGCTTGGTTCGTCGGTTTTTGGCGAGGACAACATCAATGTTGGCATGGTCGGTCAGGGCGGGAAGATTTATGCGCGAGCTGGAAACAAGCAGGGAAAGTTGACCGTGAAATGGGGCGCAGACAATGGACAGCATTGTTCCGTTCCTTACAACTTGAATGATTTACCGAAATCAGACGAACCCATTGTTCGAATTACTGCGGTTTGTGAAACACCGAATTAAGCTGATTCGAATTCACCGCGCCAGTACGTAAAATTTTGCTGTACGTCATATTTTTATAGGAGTTATAGGTGTCAGTTTTGGTACTAACAAGAAATCAACAATGGCGACAAATCACCGCTTGCGTTGTGGCCGCTTTAATCGCATCAACCCTCTTGCCGACTGTTGTTCACGCCGAATGCTACCGGATTGAAGAAACGGTTATGTCGCGCGATCCCAAATATTGGCGCACCGTATATGTCGAGCCCAAAACTAACGGACGAGAAAACGGTGTTGCAGTTCAGACCACAGGTCCTCTAGGAATTGCCGTGGGTTCTGGCGTCGTGCCGGCTTCGTTCAATCTTAGTTCGCCCCTGTTTCAACCGTATGGTTCATTATTTTTTAGCGGCGTCGGTTCTCAACTTGAGATGGCATTCCCTGGAACGCTTCCTTATTTGCCCGAGCGCGTTCTTTGGCGCTGCGAACCGGGCGAGGAAGCGAAGGGATTATATGAATATTTCGCTACTAATGTAACGCCTGATAAGGCTGCTTGTTTGCCTTTTGGGGGGAGCTAATCCAGATGGGGAACAGCTTGGCGTGCCCGGCGCCTACCGGACCCATTTTCCAGAGATGGGACTGCGGCTAACCCATGTTAACTCGGGAAAAATCGTGCAAAACAAATGGGGGGCGCATCGATTAGTCGGTTTGGATACGGATAGTCGAGGTTATATCTTAGTTAAGGTGAAAAATTTTAGTCCGCTCCGCGGCGACATGTTTCGTATCAACAACCGCAGTTACGCTTCAGAAGCGACTTGGGATGATGTAAAAACGGCTTGTTTGAATACCATGAATGCGTTGATTGTTTTTAAGTGGCCCACTTCACCGGGCACACAAGTGGAGGGTGCTCTAGCCGATGCCCGCTCTTACATACTGGCTTATGTTGGTCATTTCAATTTGGGGAAAAGTCGTTCTGCGGCCACTACCGTTGGCTCATGTGGGACTGAGTTGGTTAGTAGTCCGAATATTAGTTTTTCGAGTATTACGGCTACAGAGCTCAATAACAATGAATCGCGGACACAGCAACTGAGCATTAGGTTTAAGTGTCAATATGAAGGCAACTCGATCGCCAATGCTAGCCCCGCTGTCTCCGGAACCGGCTCAGGGCAGACTGCAATGGGATTTGCGATTCCAATTGCCAACCAAAAAGCGGCATTTGCGCAATCCTTAGCTGTGGCTGGCAGCAGCACTGCTGTGTCCTATCTTCTATCTGACGGGTATGGCGCCGAAACAAATGTCGCGCCAATAAATCTAGCCTTATATGGTCCCGCTAATAAAACGGGCGGTAATTTGGATGGATGGTATGGCGTGACTCAAAATGCAGACATTGGTCAAATTAGCCCGGGTGGTGTGGATGCGAATGGATACCGTTTTTATACCCAAAATTTCATTACAGAGTTTAAGAAGTTGCCCGGAAAAACGGTTCTTAATGGCGGCAAGTATAGGGCAACAGCACAATTCATTATTCGCGTGCAATGAGATTGCAATTCCAGTTGATATCGGGCTGGTAGCAATCTTCACAGAAAAGTCCCGCGGTCTGAGCAGATCGACTACCACATGAACATCGCTATGTCGTTCTGATTGTTCAATCATTGAGGTGTTTAGAACGTAGGATTTTTTAGATGTTTTGTTTGATGTTCTGCCCCGGCTTGTAAATTAAGCGGTATTTGTTTCAATAATGGCTATGGAGTATGTTATGTCATTCGTATTAGCAAAAAATAAGGAAGTCTACCTGCGTTGGCTGGCAAGATTATTTGTTATCGTTGCAATCTCAGCAACCTTCCCCTCCCAGGTGTATGCGGATTGTTATAGGATTGAGAACCCTGTGGCATCCCGCAATATTCTGTATAAGACTTCGGTCTATGTGGAGCCTACAACCAATGGTCGCAGAAACGAAGTAGGAACGATGGCCCCTACGGGTCTTGGAACCGGAACGGCATCTGGGGTAGTGCCGCCTTCGTACAACCTAAGCTCCACCCTATTTCAACCATTCGGTACTTTACTCTTTGCTGGTGTCGGGTCTTCCACCGAAATGGCGCCCGGAGGATTTAGTCCGTATGTGCCCGAACAAGTTTTATTTCGCTGCACCTCTGATGAGGTAGCGAAAGGACTTTTTGAATTTTTTGCCACGGATGCTGCAGCTGTGATCACAGCTTGCCAAGGCTTTTCTGGACAAAACCCGGATGGCGATCAGTTAGGGGTTCCAGGTGCTTACCGCACCCGCTTACCTGAATTGGGTTTGCGGCTAACGCATATTAATTCTGGCAAAGTGGTGCAGAACAGGTGGGCATCGCATCGACTTACAGGATTAGATACCGACAGCTTTGGTTATGTGCTGGTGAAAGTGAAGAACTTTAGTTCACTTAAAGCGGAAATGTTTAGGATCAATAATAGAAGTTATTTGCCGGAAGTTACATGGGCGAGTATTAAAAGTCCCTGCAAAATCGCCGCCAATGCCGTTTATGTTTTTAAGTGGTCGGGATCGCCTGGTGCCCAAGCAGATGGCGTATTTAACAATGGCACTTCTTACCCCCCTGCTTATGTCGGGCGTTTTAATCTTGGTAACGGCAGCGATTCAACCAACGTTGGCTCTTGCGGAAGCACGATAGTCAATACGCCCAATGTCATTTTCCCGAGTATTACCGTCACCGAGTTAAATAATGGCATAGTCCAAACACAACCGTTCAGTGTTTCGTTTAAATGCCAATTTCAAGGCAACTCCATCGCCGGCTCAAGCGCTTTTGTGTCTGGAACCGGCGTGGGTCAGATCGCGATGGGATTTGCCATTCAAAACGCTAATCAGCAAAGTGCGTTAGCGCAAGGATTGGGCGTTTCGGGTAGTTCAACGGCGGTAACGTATTTGCTGTCGGATGGTTACGGCACAGATTCTGCAGTCGCTACCAATGTTGGGACTCAGATTACCTGGGCGGCGAGCGGAACCCCTTTAAATTTCGCCTTATATAATCCGGCCAGCAACACTGGTAGCAACGCAGACGGCTGGTATGGAGTAACTACTAACGCCATTGGCGGTGGCGTTGACGCCAGCGGCTACCAATATTTCACCCAAAACTTTAATGCCACGTTTAAAAAACTCCCCGGCAAAACCGTTATGAATTCGGGCAAATATTCGGCTAGTGCTCAATTCATTATTCGGGTCCAGTAATTACGATATGGAATATTGATGAATTTTGCGGCGTTAATTTTAAAAGCCCCGATACGGCGCGCTGTGCTATTAATTTCTTTATTACTCAGTTCTGCGCCGTCGGAAGCTGGCATTTTTACCGATGGCACCCGAGTCGTATTTAAAGACGGCTACCGCGAACAATCGTTGCGCTTATCTAATCAAAACACCTATCCAATATTGGTGCAGGCGTGGGTAGATGACGGAAATGCCGACCGGGTTCCGGAGGAGGCCGATTCACCTATTTTTACCATGCCCCCAGTTTTTACGATGGCGCCTAAGGAGATATTTAGCTTGCGCTTGGTGTATTCGGGTGAATCACTGCCGCAAGACAGGGAATCGGTATTTTGGCTCAATTTGTATGAAATCCCACCCAATTCGCCGCTGTTGGAATCTGCTTCAACGTCGTTAGTGTTGGCGATACGCACTCAGATGAAAGTCTTTTATCGGCCTGAAAAACTATCATTGCCAATCTCAAAATTGATTGAAAGTTTGTATTGTTCGATTAAAAAAAGTGGTGAGCACGGGCAATTAGTCATCGATAACCCAACACCGTATTTTGCGACAATTAGCGCATTGCAAATTAAACAAAACTCTAACGTTCAACAGAAGGTTGTGGAAATGATCCCACCTTTTCAGCAATTTTCGACCGAGATAGACCTGCTGCCCGATCCGCAAAACAACAGTTTGGACATCGATTTTGCTATCGTGGACGACAATGGCAACGTCTCTGCATCGAAGCAGACTATCCCGATTGCCGATTAGGATGATTGGATTTAATACCAAAATGGTGCAAGGATTGTGTGCCGCAGGTTTTACGATTGCACCAATTTGATGATCAATCCATTTTGGTCAAGCAAAGAGGCATCAAGTCGGCCTCGATCTTTCCTTGCTTCATGCGCTATTAAATATAATCCGTTGTTTCAAGAACTCCCTGAGTAATTCCCGCTAGCCACAGAATAGTTAACATTGTTTTGGCAACGTTTTTACGTGCAATAAAACAAATTTTCTACCATCATTTAAAAGCGGACTCTTTGCAAGTGGAACGCCTCTTGCTAGTGCACCACCATCGACTATCCCAGCCTTTTTCGCTCAGTTGAAACCGCGTTTGTGCGACCAGAATGCAGCCTTTAATTACTTGCGTAATTTGGTAACTTGACATTCAGAACAAAACATTTATGGGCAAAATTTTGCCGAATAGAATGGTTTCAATAAAAACGATCCACATGGACATGGCGATTATGGAAGAGACAAATCAACACTTCGGCGGCTACAGTCAGAGACCCTGATTAAGTCGTTCAATTCACACCAAAATCTGGTGCGTCTTTTCAATTTTCTACACGAAGTGTGCCCATCAAAAATGGTTCTGGTAAAAAAATAGTCGATCTGTTTAGCTGCTTGGAGAGAATTCTCCGATACGCATAACAGGCAAGTCAAGATACCGGGCGGATGTATAAGTTAACAACAAGGCTTTGCATAGCGACGCCAAATTCGAAGCACAACCATTACGTAGTAGGAGACCAATAGATATGAAACTTCGCACCAAGCGATTAACGATCGCGATCGCCGTAGCATCCACATTCATGGCCGGAGCAATTAGCGCACAGGAAGTAGTTACTCCACCAGTGCCAGCAGCAACGCCAGCAGGAAATATGGATGCCCAAGTTGCACCAGTGGCCGAACAAGCGGCTCCCGATGTTACTCCTGAGGCCAAGCTAACTGGCGCGGCGGCGGCGTCTGCTGCGTCGAAACAAACCGGTATTCAACAAGTCGTGGTAACAGCGACCAAGCGTAAAGAAGACGTGAATAAAGTCGCGATTAGTATGAGCGTTATCGGCGGCGATGAACTCACTGCGCAGCACATTACTGATTATGCCGACGTAACACGTTCGATCCCCAATATTTCTTTCTCCGGCGCTGGTGGCGGTGGCGATGCGGGCGATGGTCCAGGTTTGTCGAATATCCAAATTCGCGGTATTTCCTCCTCCGCAGGTTCGTCAACCGTTGGTGTGTACTTAGACGATGTGTCCATGACACAGGCTAATCAGTATTCCATGGGTACGCCAGAGCCAAAGTTTTTTGATATTGACCACGTTGAAGTTTTGCGCGGCCCGCAGGGAACGTTGTACGGTGCAAGCTCGATGGGCGGTACGGTGAAATTCATCACTAACCAACCTAATACCAAGGAAGACTCAGCCGAGTTTTATACTGAAGCTTCTCAAACCAAAGGTGCCAACACTCCGAATTACAACGGTAACGTTGTGTTAAATAAACCCTTGATTCCCGGTGAATTAGCGATTCGTGTTGGTGTTGAAGCCGAGCATATTGGTGGCTACATTAACCAAGTCGATACCAATGCAAACGTCGTCAACAAAGGGATTAACTGGCAGGATAACGGCGTTGTAAAAGTTGGTTTCAAATGGACCCCAACCAAAGATTTAACGATTTTGCCAAGTATCATCAGCCAAAAAGTAAAAACTGGTGATACCGATGTTTCATACGGTAATTTGATCGTTGGCGGGAATGTCGTTACCGATACCAACGGCAATCCGGTTCCTCTGCAGAAATTCCAAACCAGCAAACTGACCAATGAGCGCGGCTCTGATGCGCTGACTGTTCCAAGTTTAACGATTAACTACAGCACTGGTCTGGGCGATTTAACTTATGTTGCGAGCTATTTTAAGCGTGAATTTACACGTATTCAGGATGGAACTTTTACTAATAGCTGGCAAATGGCAAATGGGTACATGGCGCCTGCTGCCTCGGGTGGCCTTACTCCATTAGCACAAACGATTGAAGGTTTGCCCTCGGCCGTTACTTTGGACAACCAAGTTAAGCAGTTTTCACAAGAGGTGCGCTTCGCATCCAAGCCCTATGAAAAAGGCGGCAATCCCTTCACTTGGTTAGTCGGTGCGTATGCCGCAAATGGGTTCACGACGATCCACGAAAATGATTTCGTGTATGGAATTCAGAGCGCATTTAAGGCCGCAAACATCGATCCTACTGTGCTGCCTGGCGTTTGGAACGTGCCTGATGCGCAGGGTAATTGTTCAGCGTTTGCATGTGTGACGAATAATAGTGAAGGCTTCCCAAATGACAACACTTGGACTGGTACGTACAAATACCACGATTCCCAGCAGTCAATCTTTGGTGAGGCAAACTATTATTTTTCGCCAGAATTACATGCGACTCTAGGCCTTCGGTATCTGCGTGCTCAACAAACATTTTCTAGTTTTCAAGATTTGTTTTATCAAGGTGATTCGCCAACCCTCAACGCGGCCTCAGTTAGTGGTAGTAAAACGACCCCCAAACTTGCTGTGATTTGGGAGGTTTCGCCAACCAACTCAGTGTTTGCAACAGCCGCTGAAGGTTTCCGGCTTGGTGGGGCTAACTCCGCTGTACCTTACGTCCAGTGTGGTCTTCCGGGTCCAAATCCATCAGGATATAAATCTGATTCACTTTGGAGCTATGAGGTGGGTGACAAGGCACGGTTCCTCAACAATACCGTTCAGTTGAATACTTCGTTGTTTTACGTTAAATGGAAAAATATTCAGCAGGAGTTAGAGTTAGCTTGTAGTTTTGCTTATGACGTCAATGTTGGCTCAGCTACCTCTTACGGTGGTGAAGTTGAACTAAAGGTCAAACCAATTTCTAGTCTCTTGCTGGATGTGGCTGGTGGATATACCCATGCAACGTTGGATGACAGCACAGGCGCAGATAGTGGTATCCCAGGTGCGGTCAAAGGTGCGTGGATTCCAGGTGTACCGAACTTTAACTTAGCCTTAACTGCCACTTACAGCTATGACATTTCGGATGACTATTTTGGCTTTGTTCGCGGTGCGGCGCACTTTGTTGGCACAAGTTATGGCGGCTTAGCGTTTTTGCCAAACGGTAATGTTAATCCTGACTTTAACCGTCCTTCGTACCACACCTTTGACATCAGCACCGGTGTGAGCTGGAAAGAATGGGAAGCAACTTTGTTTATCAAGAATTTGGCGAACAACAACGAAGTCATTCAAAAGCCAGTTGAGCAAGCACAAGCGGGTGGATTGGTCTATCGCATTGCACCGCGTCAGATTGGTTTAAGTTTGTCGGCGAAGTTCTAAGTAATGTCTAGTAACAAGTAATTAGTAGTAAAGCAAACAGTCGGAAGAAAGCGGTAATAAAAGCGCAAAGCAATGCCGCTTTCTTAGCGACCTTCTGTTTGTCTTCAGTTGGATTTATCCGCAGTTCCTCCGCAACAATCGGTGATCTAATTAGTCAGAGCAAGTCTGGCTGTCTGTAATAACCCCGTTAAATAACATCGTTGAGCGCTCAACAAACACATAGGAAAAGCAATGAACTCGAATCAAGAATGGAAATCCCGTAAAGACGCTGCAACACCACGCGGGGTTGGCGTTATGTGCAATTTTTATGCGGCACGTGCTGAGAATTCTGAAATATGGGATATCGAAGGCAAGCGTTACATTGATTTCGCCAGTGGCATTGCTGTATTGAACACGGGTCACCGTCACCCAAAAATTGTTGCCGCGATCAAGCAGCAATTAGAGCAATTCACACACACCGCATACCAAATCGTGCCTTACGGCATCTACGTTGATTTGGCTGAAAAAATTAATAAATTAACGCCGGGCACGCATGCTAAGAAAACTGCGTTCTTCACCACCGGTGCAGAAGCGGTCGAAAACGCCGTCAAAATTGCGCGTTCCTACACCAAACGCCCAGGCATCGTGGCATTCTCCGGCGCGTTCCATGGACGTACTTCAATGGGCATGGCATTAACCGGTAAAGTTGATCCGTACAAAATCGGTTTCGGCCCGTTCCCAGGCGATGTTTATCACGCACCATTCCCGAACGCATTGCATGGCGTCTCGGTAGAAGACGCGCTGCATTATTTGCATACCTTATTCAAAACCGATATCGAGCCGAGCAGAGTTGCGGCGATCATTATTGAGCCAGTGCAAGGCGAAGGCGGTTTCTGCGTAACGCCAGTCGCGTTCATGCAAGCACTGCGCACAATTTGCGATCAACACGGCATTTTATTGATCGCGGATGAAATCCAAAGCGGCTTCGCACGTACCGGTAAATTATTCGCCATGGAACATTACGGCGTCATCCCCGATTTGATGACGATTGCCAAAAGCTTGGCGGGCGGTATGCCCTTGGCTGGTGTGGTCGGCAAAGCAGAAATCATGGACGGCCCCAATCCCGGTGGCTTGGGCGGAACCTATGCCGGTAACGCATTAGCAGTCGCTGCGGCATTAGCTGTGTTAGAAGTGATTGAAGAAGAGAAATTAGCCGACCGTGCTAATGCGCTGGGTAAGCGTTTGACTGATCAATTGCATGCATCTGCCGAAAAAAATCCAAGTTTGAAAAAACGTGTTGCCGAAGTGCGCGGTTACGGTTCCATGATTGCGATTGAATTCCACAATCCAGAAACCGGCAATCCCGACCCAGAATTCACCAAAAAAGTACAAGCAATTGCCCTCGAAAAAGGCTTGCTGTTGTTGACCTGCGGCGTGTATGGCAACGTAATTCGCTTCCTATTCCCGCTCACAATTCAGGATGACGTATTGACGGAAGCGTTAGGCATTTTAGATACCGCGCTACAAACTGCTTAAGCGAGTGAGTTTGGTAAATTAAGCCAGTAAATACGTTCATTTCTTTTTAAAAGTTAAAGTTGATCATGTTGAATTTAAAAGATCCAAGTCTGTTAAAACAGCAAGCCTACGTAAACGGTCTTTGGTGCGACGCGGATAACGGTGAAACCATCCCAGTCACCAACCCTGCCACCGGTGCATTGTTAGGAACTGTCCCCAATATGGGCGCCGAAGAAGCGCGTCGCGCGATTAATGGCGCCAATGCTGCATTCAAAGCGTGGCGCGGTTTGTTGGCTAAAGAGCGTTCTGCCATTCTAAAAAAATGGTTTGAATTAATGCTGGCCAATTCAGACGATCTGGCTGCCATCATGACCGCAGAACAAGGCAAATCCTTGACCGAAGCCAAAGGCGAAATCACCTACGCGGCTTCGTTCCTAGAATGGTTTGCCGAAGAAGGTAAACGTATTTACGGCGAAACCATCCCAACGCCAGCGCATGGTCGCCGTTTGATGGTGACCAAAGACCCAATCGGGGTTTGCGCTGCGATCACACCGTGGAATTTCCCTTCCGCGATGATTACCCGCAAAGCCGGACCAGCTTTGGCAGCCGGCTGCCCGATGGTATTAAAGCCAGCGGCACAAACACCGTTTTCCGCATTAGCTTTAGCTGAATTAGCGCACCGCGCTGGCGTGCCAAGTGGTATCTTCAGCGTGGTCACTGGAAAAGCTTCCGCAATTGGTGGCGAAATGACAGCCAACCCTATCGTGCGTAAATTGACCTTTACTGGCTCGACCCAAATTGGTCAACTATTGATGCGCCAATCGGCCGATACAGTCAAAAAGCTCTCGCTCGAATTAGGCGGCAATGCGCCATTCATCGTGTTTGATGACGCCGATTTAGATGCCGCCGTGGAAGGTGCGATGGCCTCCAAATTCCGTAATTCTGGTCAAACTTGTGTTTGTGCCAATCGTCTGTATGTGCAAGACAAGGTGTATGACGCGTTTGTCGAAAAGCTGCGCGTCGCGGTACAGAAATTGCATGTCGGTGATGGTTCTATTGCTGGCGTCAACCAAGGTCCCTTGATTGATCAGAATGCAGTCGCTAAAGTGGAAGAGCATATTGCTGACGCGGTCGCTAAAGGCGCAAAAGTAGAATTAGGCGGCAAGCGTCATGCTTTAGGTCATACTTTCTTTGAGCCAACTATTTTGTCGGGCGTAACGCAGGCAATGAACGTGGCTCGCGAAGAAACCTTTGGTCCCTTGGCTCCGGTGTTCCGTTTCCACAGCGACGATGAAGTCATCGCCATGGCCAATGACACCGAATTTGGTTTAGCATCGTACTTCTACAGCCGCGATATCGGTCGTATTTATAAAGTTGCTGAACAATTGGAATACGGTATGGTCGGCATTAACACAGGATTGATTTCAAATGAAGTAGCACCGTTCGGTGGTGTCAAACAATCCGGACTCGGGCGCGAAGGTTCCCGTTACGGCATGGATGACTACCTAACGGTTAAGTATTGGTGTGTCAGCGGTATCTAGCGTATCAAACAGTAAAAAAACGAGGAGGTAACATGAAATTCTTTAAAATCTTTATTAACTTCACCCCAGCAGAACCGTAGCTTTTCTGCTCACTGTAGTTAGCAAAGAATGTTGAAAATTAGATGAATTTGCTCTGCTAAAAATCCTACAAAAGTAAGCCAAATTCAGCTCAAAAAACAAACGAAATAAGAGAGAAAATCATGTCTTTACGCCAAAATTTTTCATACAACGATATGGATCAGTGGCTCAATGAAAAACGAGTCACTGAAATTGAATGCCTGGTTCCCGATTTGACCGGTGTAGCGCGCGGCAAAATTATGCCTCGTACTAAATTCACCGAAGATCGCGGTATGCGCATGCCAGAAGCTGTGCTGGGTATGACAGTGACTGGAAACTACCCAACGGACAACGCTGCTTACGAGCGCGCTATTTCTGCCACCGACCGCGATATGATTTTGCGCGCTGACCCGAACACCATCACGATGGTGCCATGGGCGGCTGATCCGACTGCGCAAGTTATTCATGATTGTTATTTTTCGGATGGTTCTTTAGTCGATTTCGCACCGCGCTCCGTATTGCGTCGCGTGTTGAGTTTGTACGCCGAAAAAGGTTGGACTCCAATCGTGGCGCCAGAATTGGAATTCTATTTAACCGCCAAAAACATCGATCCAGATTTGCCATTGCGCCCGCCGGTTGGCCGCAGCGGACGCGCTGAGACTAGCCGCCAAATTTACAGTATTGATGCGGTGAACGAATTCGATCCCCTGTTTGAAGATATCTACGACTACTGCGATTTGATGCAGTTAGACGTCGATACCTTGATTCACGAAATCGGCGCTGGTCAGATGGAGATTAACTTCTTGCACGGCGAACCTATGGGTTTGGC
This sequence comes from Sapientia aquatica, assembly GCF_004358105.1. Classification (GTDB taxonomy): domain Bacteria; phylum Pseudomonadota; class Gammaproteobacteria; order Burkholderiales; family Burkholderiaceae_D; genus Solimicrobium; species Solimicrobium aquaticum. Next base: position 58,639 of record NZ_SMYL01000010.1, read on the forward strand.
GGACAAAGTGTTCTTCTTTAAACGCACTTTGCGCGAAGCGGCATTGAAGCACGACATGTATGCCACCTTCATGGCTAAGCCAATGACGGGCGAACCCGGTTCGGCGATGCACATTCACCAAAGCGTGGTCGATACCAAATCGGGCTTAAATATTTTCAGTAATCCAGACGGAACTGCTGCCGATGCGTTTATGCATTACGTTGGTGGTTTGCAGCGGTACATGCCTGCCGCGATGGCAATTGTTGCGCCCTATGTGAACTCGTATCGTCGTATCGTGCGTCATACTGCCGCTCCAATTAATATTCAATGGGGTAAAGATAATCGTACGGTTGGTTTCCGCGTGCCTGAATCCGGCCCGCAAGATCGTCGTATTGAAAACCGTGTGGTGGGCGCTGATGCAAATCCTTACTTAGCGTTAGCGGTAACATTGGCTTGCGGTTACTTGGGGATGATCGAAAAACTCGAACCAACGCCAATGACGATTGATAGTGCTTACGATTTGGATTATCAATTGCCACAAAGCTTGTCCGAAGCCTTAGAAGGTCTGCGTAAAGAAACCCGTCTGCGCTATGTTTTGGGCGACCGTTTTATCGACGTTTATTCCGCCATTAAAGAGTTGGAACACGCTGAATTTATGCAAGTCATCAGCCCGTGGGAACGTGAACATCTGCTGTTGCACGTTTAAGCTCATCACGTAAGTCAAGCAATCCATGAAGCGCTAAACACAGCAGAAGAAATTTCTCCAAGTGTTTAGCGCACTTAGTTGCGCTCTCACTTCGCTCCTCCTTGTATGCCAAGCTCGGTTTAAAGTGACGACGCGATACTAAACGTAGCTATTGAAAGGGTGATCATGTACTCCAACAAAACTGATCCAGTCGCCATCGTTGCTCCCGCAGCACGTCCAGCAGATGCGCACAAAAAAGTCGATACCAAAGCGATCCAAGCGCTCGACGCTAAGCATTATATGCACGCATTCACTGACACCAAGTCGCTCGGACAAGTTGGCGCACGGGTGATTGTGAAGGGGCAGGGGATTTATATTTGGGATTCGGAAGGCAAACGTTTGCTCGATGGGATGTCGGGCTTGTGGTGCATGAATGTCGGTTATGGTCGCACCACGATTGCCGATGCGGTGCACGCGCAGATGCAAGAACTTCCTTACTACAACAGTTTTTTCCAAACGACCAATGTGCCAGCCGTGCAACTGGCGGCTAAGTTGGTAGAGATTTCGCCAGCGCATTTCAATCATGTGTTTTTTGCTGGGTCGGGTTCTGAAGGTAACGACACCAACTTGCGCTTGATTCGCCGTTACTGGGATTTGAAAGGCGCCAAAGAGCGCAATATCATCATCAGTCGTGAAAACGCTTATCACGGCAGCACCATTGCCGGCGCATCCTTGGGCGGCATGTCCGGTATGCACGATCAGCAAATCGGCGTAACCATTCCAAACATCGTTCACATTGGCCAACCGTATTATGTTGAAGGTGGCAAAGGTAAAACGCCTGAGGAATTCGGTTTAGTTGCCGCAGGTTGGTTAGAGCAAAAAATTCTTGAAGTCGGTGCGGAACGTGTTGCCGCCTTTATCGCGGAACCAGTGCAAGGCGCAGGCGGCGTGATTATTCCACCATCGACCTACTGGCCAGAAATCCAACGTATCTGCGATAAGTACGGCATTTTGTTGGTGGCTGACGAAGTCATTTGCGGCTTTGGTCGCTTGGGCACGTGGTTCGGCTCGGATTATTTCGGGATTAAACCGGATTTGATTACCTTCGCCAAAGGCGTGACGTCCGGCTATATCCCGATGGGTGGTGTGCTGGTTGGTGATCGCGTGGCCGATGTGTTGATTGAGCATGGCGGTGACTTTAATCACGGCTTTACCTATTCCGGCCATCCGGTCGCGGCTGCAGCGGCGTTAGAAAATATACGCATCATTCAGGAAGAAAAACTGATTGAAAAAGTTCATAACGAAACCGGCCCGTACTTAGCGAAGAAATTTGGTGAGTTAAATGATCATCCTCTGGTCAGTATTGCCGAAACCTGCGGCTTTGTGGCTGGTTTAAATTTGGTCAAGAAAAAAGGCCCGACCTTGCACGAATGCGAAGCGTTTGATTCCAGTTTAGAAGTCGGCATGATTTGCCGCGGTCACATGTTTGGTAACGGGATGATTATGCGTGCGGTGGGTGATCGCATGATTATCGCGCCGCCGTTGGTGACCACGGTTGAGCAAATTGATGAAATGGTAGGGTTGATTCGTTTCTGCCTCGATGCAACGTTGGAAGATTTGAAAAAGCGTGAATTGATCTAATTCCTGAGCTAGCCGAGTATGTTGATATGGCTAGTTGGAAGGGATCATTAGTTTGAGAAGTTGATGTGGGGAGACTATGTTCTCGGTTTGCGTCTTAGCTGATTTGTTTCAGCTAAGACGCAATTTTTTTATGAGCAGTAGGTTGAGCTGGGCGGCCGTTTTTGTCCGCCAATAACGCAACTAACCGATGCACGAAACAATGAATTACAACGCCGTCAAAATCGATGTGAGTCGATCCGGTGTTCCTTCAATCCGCTCCAGACGCGGATACTTTAAGCCTTCGTGATAATCAAATTTAACGGTTTCGTACACATCGTCAGTTTTGATTAACAGTTCAATCGGTGCTTTGCTGGTTTTAGCTTCGCTAATCGCTTTTTTCAGTAGCTCGTCTTTATATTGATGTCCATTCACGGCTAATACGGTTGTGTTGGCGCTCAAGCCTAATTTGAATGCGGGGCTATTCCACGCGATTTCGCCGATTTTGCCGTCGTGGATGTGGAAGCCAAGCGAGTACCAGAAGTCGGCAACATTGTTTTCAGCTTCGTTTGCTTTGTAATAGGCGGTTGGCGTGTCGGTAAAAGTCAATTTCCACCCGGAGCGGGCTAATCCATCCAAGGGAGCGCCAGGGCCGTGACTGTTTAGCCGCTCGTGCAAGAATTTATCCCAATCGTAAGCTTGGATGGCGTTGAGTGTGCTGGCAACTTCGTTAAAGTCATACGGAAGCGCGACGTGGCTGCCATCTTTTACGCCAAAAAATGCTTTGGCAAAATCATTCAATGAGCGTTTTTCTCCTGACAATTCGCGGATTTTGGTATCGACATCGAGCCAAATCAGTTGACCTTCATCGTAATAATCTTCGGCGCGCTGCCAATGGCGCCAGCCTAAGGGACGACGATTGTTGATGATCGGATCGTTCGTGGTGTCTTGCAAGGGACGCCATGTGCGCGAGGTGTTGGCATCGAGATCGGCGGCGACCATGGCGATGGAATCACGCACTTGTTCTTGGGTCAGCAAACCGGAACGGGCGGCGAGAATAAAGCCCCAGTATTCGGTCTGGCCTTCATACACCCAGAGCAGTGAATTTTTCATCGGTAGATTGTAGTTGGGCGTTAATTGCCCAGCTGGGCGACGGAATTTGCCATCCCATGAATGAGTAAATTCATGGGGAATCAAGTAGCCGCGTAACGGCAAATTTTTATTCCACTCTTGGAAGTAACTTGGCTTGACCAAGTTTTCGCCCGATTGATGATGCTCTAAGCCATCGAAGCCAAAATTGTCACTTGCAGCGACCAAGAAATCGTAGTGATCAAAATGGTGCGAGCCAAATAATTTATACGCTTGTTGCAAGAGCGAGCGATGCATCTCAATTTGCTCTGGCTTGGCAATGCCGTTTTCTGGCGCGTCACTAAACACGTCGAAATGCACCGCGACTTTGGCGCCCGGATCCAGATCGTAGCGATTTAAATATTTGCCGGCATACAGTGGCGAATCCACAAAATCGACCATGTTGATGGGCTTGAATTGGATGGTGTTGTCAGTTGCGGATGCCACTTCTAATGCCGAGGCAAACTTCCAGTCTTTAGGGATTGTGAGCGTAGGCTTAAATGTGATGGCACTGGAATAGTATCCAGCCGGATAGAGCAGCATTTTTTCCCAATGCACGGCCAACATTTCTGGCGTGACCACGATTGCACCTAGATTGCCTTGAGCCGGTGAGAGGAATTGGAAATCGAGATCAATCGAATCGGTATTGGCGGGCACGTTGAGATGGAATGCAAACATATTGACTTCATCGCGTTGCCATTCAATCGGCTTGTGATTGGCCGAAATGTGCAGACTGGCGAGTTGCACTAACGGGCCGTTTGGCCCATGTTCACCGGGCAGCCACTGCGGATAGAGCAAAGTTAATGCGCCGGCTTTGACCGGAATGTGTTCATGGATATCGAATATTTTTTGACGCAAATTGGTTGCGTTGACTTGGATATCGATGGGCGCCAGATAAGGCTTGTTGATGGGCGCGGGAATCTCTTGCGCTTGCGCGACATGGCTTGTTAGCGCGCCACCTAACAATAATGTTGATAATAAAAAACGCGCTCCAACTTCTCTTTTATTCATGTTGTTGTCCTCGGATGAATGTCGTTTTAAAAGGGTGTCTCGATTGCTTGAATTAGCTTGCTTGCTGAGTGGATTTCTCTGTTGCTTGTGCGGCGATGTCACGTAACACTTGTTCAAACACGTCGGGCGTTTGGCCGCCGGTGATTAAATGTTTGTTGTTGATGATGATAGATGGCACCGATTGAATGCCCGCCTGCTGCCAAAATTGTTCTTCGGCCCGCACTTCATCGGCGTAACGTTGGCTGCTGATGACGTCTTGTGCTTGGTCGCGCTCCAAGCCTGCGGCGACGGCTAAGTCGAGCATCAAGCTTTGATCGGCTGGATTACGGCCTTCGCCGTGGTACGCCTTCAGAAAAGCATGTTTGAGTTGACGCTGTTGCTCGGCCGATTGCAGACCGGCCCAATACAACAAGCGATGCGCGTCAAAGGTGTTCCAGACGCGCGTGCGTTCACCAAAGTTAAAGCCAACCGCTGCGCCGCGTGCGTGCAAATTGGCACGACCTTGTGCTAGCTGTTCGGCGCTCATGCCGTATTTGGCGCGTAGGTACTCCGCACTGTCTGCCCCCTCGGGGGCCATCGTGGGATTGAGTTCATACGGGTGGAATTGCAACTCGGTTGGAATGTCGGTGCCGATGTTCTTTAATGCCATTTCTAGCGAGTTAAGTCCAACCGCGCACCACGGGCAAGCTATATCGGAGACGAAATCGATTTTCATGTTGAATATCCTTATGGGATGAGTTAGCCGACTAGTATGCCGCAATGTTTGGTTGGGCGTTTTGGCAGGGCGACTAGTTATGTGGGTAAGGCCGTGCGACGGATTGTTGAATCCTACGATTAGATAACATTTCCAAAGCGCAAGTCAATCAAACTATCTTGCACTAAAGAAAATAATGTGAAATTATTCTGCTCTAGTTTTTACCCATTTTGGGTCTTGGATTTGATTGCCACTTAAAGGAATTGCAATGCGTTTTATACACTTCGCGCTCGCCGTTGGACTCAGCATCAATCTGGCTTTTGCTTCGCCCACCAATCCAGTTAATGGCGCGGAGTATGTGAGCATTGCCACTCCGCAAAGCGTGTCGTCCACCGGCAAGAAGATCGAAGTCATCGAGTTTTTTATGTACCACTGCCCAGCGTGCAATATGATCGAACCGGCGTTGTTGGAATGGGTGAAAAAGCAAGGCGACAATGTCCAATTTAAGCGGATTCATGTGCCGCATAATGGCCCCAAAGATGCCGAAGCCCATTTGTTTTTAGCCTTGGATGCCATGCAGTTGGAAGATAGTCTGCACAGCAAAGTGCTGCACACTTGGCATGTCGAACATCATCAACTCTTAAACGACGACGATAATCTTAATTGGGCCTTAAAGAACGGACTCGATAAGGATAAATTCTTAGCCGCGTATAACTCGTTTTCGGTGCTCAGCAAATTGCAAAGCTTGGCTCGGATTGCGGGTAATTATCAGGTCGATAGCACGCCTACCTTGATTGTTGATGGGCATTATTTAACTAGCCTGTCGCAGCTCAACAAATCGAATCCAAGTTTAAAAGACAATGAATTGATTAAGGGCACGTTTCAGGTGATGGATGCCTTGGTGCTGAAAGCGCAGGCGGAGAAGGGTGCGAAATAACACGGTATTGGAGCAAAAAAAAGACTATCCGCGGATAGTCTTTTTTTATGTCCGGCAAAGGACAATCAGGTTGTTTCTAAGCTCGCGACAACGGGCGAAAACAGGGGATTGTTCGGATTGGCATGCACGTAGGTGTCCACCTGCGGAAAGACCAAGGCTGGTTGAATCGCCAAGTTCATTTGCGTGCGAATGGCTTCGATTAACAAGGCGCGGTGGCGGTATTCGTTGCGCTTTTTAGATGGTCTGGATTCGATCGGCTTTTCTGGCACGCTGCTTGGAATGCTGAAGTTGCCTTGTGCATTGAGCGCGCCGCCAACGATTTCCCACAGCACATTGTATTGCGCATGAATGGTTTTTTTATTGCGATAGCGCAGCGCGCGATAGATATGATTTTGCTCATGTATGCATTCAATCGACTCGCAACCTAATTGCTTCGCTAAATGACGCAGTGTTTCAATCATCAAAATGCGCGGTTGAATGCCGTACAACGCGTGCGTGGTGTCGCGCATTAAGCTGCGCGAATCCGCATCGGGATATTCTTTGGCTTGGATGCCGCCGATTTTGATGGCGTAATGCTGGTGCTGGTAGACCAGCGTGAAAGTCATTAACAGCAGGGCGCGGCCATTAACGCACAATTCAATCGACGCGCCGCCTTCGCGGTCATAACTCGGCAAGCGCACCAAATTGAGTTCAACGATTTCGCCCGATTTGCCAAACAAGGTGGACAAGGTAATGCCCACGCCGCTGATCACTTTATGCAATTGTTCCTCGTCCAGTAGTTGGGCGAGAATCGAAAAATGGCTGCATAAATAGTCAGTGCGGGTATCAGTGCCGCAGCGCTTGTCAAAAAATGGCCGATGGATTCGGTCCACAAACGTCGCTTCGCTGACTGATGTCGCCAACAAATTACTTTCGCGCAAAAAATTCAACCATAACGCGGTTGAGCGCACGCTAGTCAACCCGCGCAGCACAAAGCGCACGGCCCGTTTTACCGACGCATCTTTGCGGCCTGAGCGCAAGAGATCAAACGCCCATAAAAGATCAGCGCTAAATTGCTTCCAAGTAAATCGGAAGGAGTTGTTGAAGTAATTCATATGACCAAAACCTACTAAAAATAACTGTCAAATTTGCTATAAATGGGCGCAATTAACGCACCATTTTTTCGTGTAACGAAATGTAGCATAGTAAACGAAAAATTACTGTTAAACATTTATTTTTAGCTGTTTAAATGTATTTAAATAAATATTTAACAAGTAAAATGTTGTATTTGGTTAAGAATTAACGATTAATGTTGCAAATAAACGGCTGTTTAACATTCATTTCATTAGCTCGTAACATTAACCCTGTACCGCAATGAAATGCTGCTAGCTGACTGCCAGAATCAATTGTTGGAAATGCGTGAATGGAACGCGGTGGAGTGCACCTGTGAAGTCTGATTGAGGGCGCGTTGGTAGCAGCTATTGCCAACGGTTTGGATGCCAAGCCGCTTAAAGTGATTAGGGAAGGCCATTACGAACGTGAGGTAAGAATCCCTCGCGATCTGAGGTCGCGCTACGTCGTCGTGGATGGAGGTTAAATTGGGGCGATTATTTGTTCGAGTCCGTAGGTCAGACCGATTTCAGAACAAGTCCCCAGGACTTTACGCCCATTGATGGACGACGATTTACCGACAATCTTGAGCATGGTAATTGGAGCATGCTGAAGTTGAACTAACCCAACGTTGAATCCGAACTGGCGTTGGGTCGCAAAGCTTATTGTTGACGTTTCTTTTCTTCTTGTTTCAATTTCTTATCGGCCTTTTTTTCCTTCATGGTTTTAGCCGGTTCCTTTTTTACTGCCTTTTTACTGTCTTGACTCTTACTCATCGTAGATCCCCTCAAACGAACGAGCTACCAACGGTGATGGCATCAGTGTTGAGGTAGTCGCGTAGCGAGATGATAGACCTTGTGGCGGGTTGGTAGGGATTTATCCGTGATCTGGTCGTCAATAGTTGCACTGCTCGATAAAAAAACGGCCTACCGATGAAGGTAAGCCGTTTTGATGGATCTACTTTGGGTAGCTGAGTTAGCTGTTTCAGCTCAGCGCAAAAATCTCATTACTTCGCAGCAGAAAACCCCGCCAAGGCGTTATCTAACCAAGCTGTGATCTCGGGTACACGTTTGGCGCGTACTTGGACGTTGAACTTGATGTTAGCAATCGCTGTTTCTGAGTCACGACGTGCTTTTGGTGAGATGTTGGCCTTGGTATAGGCTTCCAATTTACCGATCATCGCGGCGTCTGACGAATTGCCTGCGATACGCGGAATGTAGCGACTGCGTGAGCTGCCATCGATGAATTTCTCCAATTGCTTTAAATGCGCAATCGTGAAATCAAAAGCCAAATCAGGATGACGACTTGCAACGCTGCCGATCATGCCAGCGCTGTTGGTGGCGCCCGGCTCATCGGTGGAAGCTAAATCCAACGCACGTTGCGCCAGCGTTTTATCCTTAGCCGACGCCAACAATTCATACAACTGATCTTTGATCAGCGGTGATTTTTCGTTTTGTGCCGAAGTGTGGATTTGATCCCAAGTAGCGCTATCGGCATTGATGGCAACGACATAGGAAACTACTTTACGCAAGGCCGCTGGCGTTGCATCGGGTGACGTGACGGATGCGGCGAAGTAGCGTCGTGCTTGGTCAATGGTTGCTGGATCGTTGACTTCGCCTAAGGTGCCGATTAACTGATCGCGCAATTTGGTCGCTGTCGACAACTCATCTGGTTTTGCGGTCCAGCCGATCTGAGCCAACATCGGTGACAAGGCAGCAATAGCGACTTTATCCAAACGCGCTTGACCCACTGGGTCGCCGTTATACAAGCGATGCATGCCACCAAAAATACTGGTGACTTTTGCCATGATTTGCGGGTTGCTGCTCTTCGCGGCTTCGGTGGTCAAGGCCAACACATCGGACATTGACGTTTGGCCAGACAAGCCCAATGACCAGGAATCGGACAACAAGCCTAATTGGTCGATAGGAGCCAACTTAGTGAAGTTGGCTAGCAAATCGTCCTTAAACATTTTTTGTGGATAGACCGTGCGGTAGTAACCAGCTTGTCCGGCGTTGACCACCACTGGGCCGCAACCTTCTAAAGTGATCGAACCTTTACCGCCGGTGACCAACGTTGTCGCAACTGTGTTGGTGCCGATGAGTTGTGCGGTAACTGGTACGTGCCAAGTTAATGCTTTCTTGGTCGATGCATCGCGCTTGAATTCCGATTGGGTCAATGCCACCGTTGTTTTGCCTGCTTTGCAGCTCGACGACACAACATTAATCATTGGCACACCCGGTTGCAAGGTGAAGTCGTGTGCAATCGTGCGGATAGGCTTGCCAGTGGCTTGCTCAATCGCTTTCCAGAAATCGTTCGAGGTGGTGTTGGTGTAAGCGTGTTCTTTCATGTACAAACGCACGCCATCGCGCCAGCCGACTTCACCGACATAGTTCTCCAACATGTGGATGACGGATTCGCCTTTGCCGTAGGTAATTTCATCGAATGCTTGGCTAGCTTGTTCGACCGTTTCGATGTGCTGCACCACGGGGTGAGTGCTGGCGACCGAATCGCGCTCCATCGCGTATTGATGCACGCCAACCACGCTCAATTCGCTATTCCATTCTGGATGCAAACGGTTGGTGGCGCGGTTTTCCATCCATGAGGCAAAACCTTCGTTGAGCCACAGATCGTCCCACCATTGCATGGTGACTAAATCGCCGAACCATTGGTGGGCCATTTCGTGCGCTGCGACGATGAATGAAGTCTCTTTATCGCCTTGAGTTGCGACGGCTGGATCGAGCAAAATGTCGCGTTCAAAAGTGAAAATCGCTCCCCAGTTTTCCATCGCGCCAAAGAACTGGCTGCTGCCTGGTGAGGCGATATTGTCTAACTTAGGCAGCGGGAAACGCACGCCAAAATAATCGTTGTACTCTCGTAGAATTTTCTTTGATTCGGCTAACGGGAAAGCCGCTTGCGATACCAAGCCACGTTGCGTAATCACACCAACTTCAGTGCCATCGGCGTCAACGGTGGCGCGTTCAAAATCGCCCGCACCGAAGAATAATAAATAGGTCGACATTTTTGGCGAAGTGCCAAAATTGACTACGCTTAAGCCATTACCTAAATCCGTTTTCTTGGTAATCGGCATATTGCTGACCGCCATTTGGTCGGTCGGTACAGTAACCTCTAGATCAAAAGTAGCTTTGTAATTGGGCTCATCCCATGAAGGAATAAAGCGGCGCGCATCGGAGTTTTCAAACTGCGTGTAGATCGCACGTTTTTGGCCGTTGGCGGTTGGATAATCGACTAAAAATAATCCGTTGGCTTGGATGCCGATTATGCCGGTGTAATCGATGGCTAAGGTGTAGCTACCTTTGCTAATCGGTTTAGCGAAATGGAATGTCGCGGTTTGTTCTTCGTTATTAACATCGATCTTTGCCGCTTCAACGCTGTTGCCAGCCGCGTTCAATGTTGCGCGTTGAAAGACCAAATCAGCGGCGTTCAAAGTGATGCTAGAAGTTGGCTTTACCACCTCAACAGTAATCTGAACCTTGCCAGAAAAAGTCGCTGCCTTAGCGTCTGGGATAACCGAAATAGTGTAATGCGTCGGGCGCACGGTACGCGGCAATTGGGTCGTGACGTTAGCGTGTGGAACCGCGGCAGTCGCTTCTGGTGCGGCAGCGAATGCCGGAGCGAAGGAGATGCTTGCCAGACTAAAAACAGTTGCTATGGTGGAAGAAATAAAGGTGCGACGCATGGTTGTCCTATAGTTGTTAAATTATGCAAGCGTGCAACATTACGCGGAATTGTATGGTGCCGCAAGGTAATAAAATGACTATCTAACGAACAGCGGCGGGGTTGCTTGAAGGGAAAATATCACGCTGACGATTGCCCCAATAACCAAACAAAATTTGGGTTGTGTGGCGTGCTAGCAGCACACATTATTCGTGCTCGGTAAAGGCTGGCGCAATCGAAAGAGTAATTAGCGCAATCGCTAACGGGACCGTGGCGATAAAGCCAAGATGCTTGAATCCTAAAGCACCGACTAAGCCACCACTAAAGAAAGAAATCACCAACAGGCCATAGATTTTGAGCTTATTCCGATTGGCGCTCACTTCCGCTTGATCGAGCTGACTGGCGCTGCGGTTCCAATACAATAATTTGCCTAATTCAATGCCGATGTCGGTCACCATGCCGGTGACGTGCGTGGTGCGGATTTCGGCGTTTGAAATTTTGGTGATTAAGGCGTTTTGCAATCCCATGACATAGCACAGCAAAATCGCGATCAAAGACAATTGAATTAACTCATGTTGCTGCAATTTTTTGCCAACCAAACCAAAGAACAGCAACAACACCGCTTCAAAAATCAACGTCGGTGTGTAGATATAAGTAAAGCCATTGCGCCGCGCATAGTTCACAAAAATCGCGGTGCTAGCGGAGCCACACAAAAACGCACACAAGGCCAAAAACGAAGAAAACGCTAGCGCAAAATGCCCCAACACAATATTGTCTGCCGCAGACGACACAATGCCCGACATGTGCGAGGTGTATTGCCCGATCGCCAAAAAGCCACCGGCGTTTAACGCCCCCGCCACAAATGCTAACGTCATACCAAGATGTAAATTGGCGCGTGGTGTGCGACGTGGTGAAGTTAATAAGGCGAGATAATTAATCGGCATAAGCAAGCATCAGAATGATAAAAAGCGAACTACGTGATTAGGCAAAACGGCAAGGTGCTGGTGCAGTATCGACGTTTTTTACAAAATGTACCAGCAAAGCTTGCACATTTAAATTGCTGGCCTAGACTAAAAATTTGCTCAGTCTTCATCGCAAGCATCAACACTAAAAGTGAAAATTTGAAACTGTTGTGAAACTAATGAGCGCCAATTCATCATGAGATGAGGTTGATATGGTTGCGACAAAAGGGTTTCACACGCAAACGCGCTCCTTACTGTCTATGGAAGAAATCACCGATCATTTGTACACCAGCGTAGATAGCTCGGACGACGCCATTATTAGTAAGACGTTGACCGGGACTGTGACGAGCTGGAACAAAGGTGCCGAAGCGCTATTTGGCTACACTGCCGACGAAATGCTGGGCAACTCCATTTTGTTGCTCATGCCGCCAGAGCGTTTGAGTGAAGAATCGTTCATCCTCGATTTGATCAGCGCGGGCGAGAAGGTCGATCATTTTGACACCATACGCTTACGCAAAGATGGCAGTCGGATTCCTGTCTCGGTAACTATTAGTCCGATCAAAGATACACGCGGCAAAATTGTCGGCGTGTCCAAAATCGCGCGCGATATTTCAGATCGGGTAAAACTTCAAATCACCGAACGCCAGTTCGCCGCGATTATTAATTCATCGGACGACGCCATTGTCGGCAAAACACTCAGCGGCGTTATTCAAAGTTGGAATCAGGGCGCTGAACGTATGTTTGGCTACAGTGCCGAGGAAATGATTGGTTGGACAATATACGTACTACTTCCCGACGACAGAAAAGACGAAGAAACTCAAATTCTGGCGAAGTTGGCCAGAGGCGAGCGAATCGACCATTTTGAAACTGTGCGGGTGCGCAAAGACGGACGATTAATTGATGTTTCGGTCAGTATTTCGCCGATTCTTGATAAAACTGGCCGCGTGGTTGGCGCGTCCAAAATTGCCCGCGATATCAGCCTAAAAAAACAGATAGAAAAGCAATTGCAGCTCACCGCTAGCGTGTTTTCAAACACCAATGAAGGCATCGTGATTGCCGATGCCGATGGCGTTATTGTTGAAGTCAACCCGTCGTTTTTACACATTTCCGGCTATGACCGCGCCGACGTGATTGGCAAAACGCCCGAACTATTTCGTTCAAGTCGGCATGATCCCGAATTCATCGCCCGAGTTCGTCAAGCCCTCAACGACACAGGAACCTTTCAGGGCGAAGTTTGGAGTCGGCGCAAAGACGGCAGCGCCTATGCCAGCTTGTTGACCATTAATTCGATTAAGAACGCCATTGATCGCGTTGAAAAATACGTGGCCTTAATCGCTGACATCACGCCCTTGCGCGCCAAACAAGAAGAGATCGAGCACTTAGCCCATTTTGATGCGTTGACGGATTTGCCCAATCGGATTTTGTTGGCTGATCGGTTATCCCAAGCGATGGGCTTAGCGATTCGGCACGCGCAATCGTTGGCGGTGTTGTATTTGGATCTCGATCACTTTAAAGAAATCAACGACAAATACGGTCACGACACGGGCGATAAATTATTGATCGCGGTCTCAAATCGCATGCGCGAAGCGATGCGCTCAGTCGATACCTTGTCACGTATCGGCGGCGATGAATTTGTCGCGGTGTTGATCAATGTTGGTACGCCAGTGGAATGTGTGCAATTGGCCGAACGGATTTTATTAGCCTGCTCGCAACCGGTTGAAGTCGATGGCATTGTATTGCAAGTCTCCGCCAGCATCGGCGTGACAATGTACCCGCAAGACCAAGCCGATCCGGAACAATTAATCCGTCATGCTGACCGCGCTCTGTACGAAGCCAAGCAAGCGGGGCGCAACCGAATTCATTTATTCGATTTAGCGCTTGAGCAAGAAATGACTCAACGCACTTTGCAATTAGGTCAAATTGAACATGCTTTTGTGGCCGGTGAACTGGCTTTGTATTACCAACCCAAAGTCAACATGCGCAGCGGCTTGGTATTTGGTGCTGAAGCCTTATTGCGCTGGTTGCATCCCGAGCGTGGGGTGGTGGCTCCCGGCGAATTTTTGCCGATTATTGAGCATCATGCATTGGAATGCAAAATTGGGTATTGGGTCATTGAGCAAGGACTTAGCCAACTCAATGCGTGGCAGCAAGCCGGTTTGACTATTTCGGTCAGCGTTAATGTCAGCGCCAATTTATTGCAGATGTCCGACTTTGTTAATCGCTTGAGTGAGTTATTAGCGAAGTATCCGGCAGTCCAACCGCAGTCACTTGAATTAGAAATTTTAGAAAACAGCGCGCTACAGGATTTGAATCGAATTGTGTCGGTCATCCGTGCCTGCCAACAGTTGGGAGTGTGCTTTTCGGTCGATGATTTTGGCACAGGCTATTCTTCGCTTACCTATCTGCGCCGCTTGCCTGCCGAAACACTCAAGATCGATCAAAGTTTTGTGCGCGATATTCTGTTAGATCGCGACGATCTCGCCATCGTGCAAGGCGTTATCGCGTTGGCGCAAGCCTTTCATCGTAAGGTGATCGCTGAAGGAGTCGAGACTATCGAGATTGGCGAAGTGCTGCTCGATCTTGGTTGTGACCTAGCTCAAGGTTACGGCATTGCGCGTCCCATGCCTGCAGCATTGCTTCCCAATTGGGTGCGCCATTGGACACCTCATCCGTGCTGGAGGGGCCGCCAATAAATGCGGTCTAACCTAATCTCTGTGCGTTAGCCAGCGCAGGCTTACGCTATTTACGAAATTACCTTCGCCTCATTTTTACCTTTAACGCGATACGGTTGTTAGCCATAGACGCGCCAGACAGCAATGTCTGTTTTGCCCTATGCTATGCGCTGTTTCTTCTCTAAAAGGTAAAACATCATGAGCACTACAAAACTAGCGACACGCCAATTAGGCCACGGCGGCCCGATTGTTTCTGAGATCGGTTTAGGCTGCATGGGCATGAGTGATTTTTATTCCAATCGAGATGATGTGGAATCTATGGCGACGATACACCGTGCATTGGAATTGGGCGTGACCATGTTGGATACCGCCGATATGTACGGCCCGCACACCAACGAAGAACTGGTTGGCAAAGCAATTAAGGGCAAGCGCGAGCAAGTATTTATTGCCACCAAATTCGGCATTGTGCGCGATCCATCCAGCCCGATCTCACGCGGTGTCAATGGCACTCCGGACTACATCCGTAAGTCCGTAGAAGGCAGCTTACAGCGCTTAGGGGTAGAGACTATCGATTTGTATTATCAGCATCGTATCGACCCTAATACGCCGATAGAAGAAAGCGTGGGCGCGTTGGCTGAATTGGTGAAGGCGGGCAAAATTCGCTATATCGGGTTGTCCGAAGCGTCTTCCGCGACGATAGAACGCGCGCACAAAGTGCATCCGATTACCGCGATTCAAAGCGAGTATTCGCTCTGGTCACGCGATCCTGAAATTGATGTGTTAGCGACCTGTCGCAAATTGGGCATTGGCTTCGTGGCATACAGCCCGTTGGGACGCGGATTTTTGACGGGTGAAATCAACACGCCAGAGGACTTTGCGGCGGACGATTATCGCCGTAATTCACCGCGTTTTCAGGGTGAAAATTTTGCCAAGAATCGTTTATTAGTCGATAAAGTTACGCAATTAGCGCAGCGTAAAGGCTGCACTCCGGGACAATTAGCGCTAGCGTGGGTATTGGCACAAGGTAATGACATTGTGCCTATTCCAGGCACCAAACGACGCAGCTATTTGGAGCAGAATGTGCAAGCTACGCAGGTCAAATTAAGCGCCGCCGATTTGGCTGAGATTGATGCAGTTTTTCCTTTGGGTGCTGCGACCGGATTGCGTTATCCCGAAGCCAGCATGCATACAGTTAATCGCTAAAATTAGTGCCGCTTGCAGCACAACCTGCCGCCTTGTCACACTGCTGACATAAAACGACGTGCATCATCTCGTGAGCTTGATGCACGTCAATGAAAAATCCAAGTAATTCATCCACAGTAGAGTTTTGGTAACACCACTCTTTGTCTACTTTTTTGCGCTGGAAGGTTGTCTATGGAACGAATTGAAAATGTCACGTTTGATGAAATCGGACTGGGTGCAACCGCAAGACTAACCCGCACGTTGACTCATCAAGATATCGAGTTATTTGCTATCGTCTCGGGTGACGTCAATCCGGCGCACGTCGATGAAGAATTCGCCAAAAGCGATATGTTCCATAAAGTGATCGCGCATGGCATGTGGGGCGGAGCCTTGATTTCCACTTTGTTAGGAACAGAGTTACCCGGACCTGGTACGATCTATTTAAATCAATCGCTCAAATTTTTAGCGCCCGTGGGTTTAGGCGATACCGTTACCGCGGTGGTGAAGGTGGTCGAGAAAAGCGAGACCAAGCATCACGTTATCTTAGAATGTTCCATAACCAACCAGCTCGGCGTCGCAGTCATTTCTGGGCGCGCTGAAGTGATCGCACCGACGGAAAAAATCTCCCGCGCGCGCGTCGTGTTGCCCGAAGCAGAATTGCACGTCAAAGGACGTCGCTACGCGCAGTTAATTGGCTTAACCCAAGGCATGCAACCGATCACTACCGCCGTGGTGCATCCGGTCGATACCGTATCGTTAATCGGTGCAGTCGAAGCGGCTAAACAAGGTTTGATTATTCCGATTCTGATCGGACCAGAAGCAAAAATTCGTTTGGCTGCCGAGCAAGCGCAGCTCGATTTAAGTCCTTATCAACTCATCCCCACTGAGCATAGCGAGCAGTCGGCCGTTGTGGCGGTTGCCTTGGCACGTTCCGGCAAAGTTGAAGCGCTGATGAAAGGTTCCTTACACACCGACGAGTTAATGCACGCTGTGGTTGATCCTGCGCTGGGATTACGCACCAGCCGCCGCATGAGCCATGTTTTTGCGATAGATGCGCCGCATTATCCTCGCCCTTTATTCATTACTGATGCCGCGCTCAACATCGCTCCCAATTTGGAAGACAAGCGCGACATCGTGCAAAACGCAATTGACCTCACTCACGCGCTAGGTATCGCAGAGCCGCGCGTGGCTCTGTTGGCGGCGGTCGAAACGGTCAACTCCACTATGATTTCTACCCTGCACGCTGCTGCCCTGTGCAAAATGGCGGAGCGTGGACAAATTACCGGTGGGATTCTTGACGGCCCGCTAGCTTTTGATAATGCGGTATCGGTTGAAGCTGCAAAAACCAAAGGCATCGTGTCGCCAGTCGCTGGCTTTGCCGACATTTTTTTAGTTCCCGATATTGAGGCTGGCAATATGCTGGCTAAGCAATTGGAATACTTAGCTGATGCCGAAATCGCTGGCATAGTGTTGGGCGCGCGGGTACCGATTATTTTGACTAGCAGAGCCGACAAAACCATGGCGCGTTTAGGTTCGTGCGCGATAGCCTTGCTCTTGGCGCGCAATTCCACACAGGCGAAAAAGGTCATCGCACCGACTAAGGAATTGTGATGAATGCTTTGTCTGAGTTGGTGAAAAAATCGGGCATTATTCTGGTCCTTAACGCCGGTTCTTCCAGTATTAAATTCACGCTGTTTACCGCCGAAGCAACTGCTTCCCAACCCGTATTGAATTTGATCTGTGACGGACAAATGGCGGGCATCGGACATGCAATTCATTTTCATGCAGTCGATGGCAAACACCAGACTTTAGTCGATCAACACTTGGCCGATGGCATTGATCACGACCAAGCCCTGGATTTGCTGCTGCAATGGATTAGCCAACATTTTTCGGAAAACACCATTGTTGTTGCCGGCCACCGCGTCGTGCATGGCGGCGATTTATATACCGCGCCAGTGGTCATTGACGATGCGGTAATTACTCAATTGCGACGTTTGATTCCGCTTGCACCTTTGCATCAACCGCACCACATCGCCGCTATGGTGGCGTTACGCAAACTGTATCCAAACTTGGTGCAAATCGCTTGTTTTGATACCGCCTTCCACCACACCAACAGCAAGTTGGTTACAAACTACGCCATCCCGCGTGAACTCACCAGTGAAGGCGTGCGACGTTACGGCTTTCATGGTTTGTCCTATGAATATATCGCCAGCGTATTGCCAACAGTAATGGATGGAAAAATCGCTAACGGAAAAGTGATCGTCGCGCATTTGGGCGCAGGAGCCAGCATGTGCGCCATTGAGCAGGGCAAAAGCGTCGCTTCAACCATGGGCTTTACCGCGTTGGATGGCTTACCGATGAGTCGCCGCTGCGGCAACATCGACCCGGGTGTAGTGCTGTATTTGATGCAAGCAAAGAATATGACTGCCGATCAAATTTCGCATCTGTTGTATAACGATTGCGGCATGTTGGGCGTATCGGGCGTGAGCGACGACATGAAGACCTTATTAGCCAGCGCCGATCCGCACGCAAAGGAAGCGATTGATTTATTTGTCTATCGCATCGCCCGCGAATTAGGTTCTTTGGTAGCTGCCTTAGGTGGCGTTGATGCGCTGATATTTACCGCCGGAATAGGCGAGCACGCTGCGCCGATTCGTCAAAAGGTCGCCGCGCTGTCGGCTTGGCTTGGTATCGAAATCGACGCAGAAACTAACCTAGCCGCCGATGGGAATGAGCCAGCATGTTTGTCCAGCATGGAAGCCACGGTGGCAACTTGGGTGATTCCTACCAATGAAGATTTAATGATCGCGCAGCATACCTTGCGCTTATTTTTATCCTTATAGACAGCCGAGATTACGATGACCAACGAGCTAGCATTAACTACGCAGTCAACCCCGCCAACCCCGCCAAGCCAATCATTTGATTGGAGCCAAGCGGCGTCGATGTGGGTGCAACCATGGCAGCAATGGCTGAATTCAGCGCAACAAGGCCAGCAATTATTTGCGCCGAAATTAAACAAAGAAGTGACGGTAGAAGTTGAACCGCCCAGCAATTTTGATCGCCTATTGCATGCCAATTTAGCGCGCCTTACCGCGGGAATTTCGCCTGCCAGTCTAGCCTTGGCCTACGCCGATTGGGCAACCCATTTAGCCTTCTCGCCTGCCAAATTAAGTCGCCTAGCAGAAAAGGCCGTACGTAAATCGGCGCGCTTTGCCAACTATATTCCTTACGCCGCTTCCAACGATAACGAGATCAGTTGTATCGAACCGCTGCCACAAGATAATCGCTTTCGCGAAGACGCGTGGAAAAAATGGCCGTTTAATTTGTATTCGCAAGCTTTCCTGTTGCAGCAACAATGGTGGCATAACGCCACTACTGGCGTGGGCGGTGTTTCGCCGCACAGCGAGAACGTGGTCGAGTTCGTTGCGCGTCAATTGCTCGACACGATGTCGCCAGTGAATTTCGCCGCGACTAATCCCGTAGTAATGGATGCCACGATTAAACAGCACGGCTTAAATCTGCTGCGCGGCATGCAAAACTGGCGCGAGGATTTGGAACGCAACAATAGCGGCAAACCACCTTTAGGGGTGGAGAATTTTCAACCCGGCAAACAAGTTGCGGTGAGCAAGGGCCAAGTCGTCTTTCGTAATCGTCTAATCGAATTGATCCAATACGCGCCGACCACCAAAAAAGTTAACGCCGAACCCATCCTGATCGTGCCGGCTTGGATTATGAAGTTTTATATCCTTGATCTGTCGCCAGAGAATTCCTTAGTTCGCTATCTAGTCGATCAAGGTCATACGGTCTTCATGATTTCGTGGCACAACCCGAACGAACAAGACCGCGATTTAGGAATGGATGATTATCTTAACTTAGGAATTCTTGAGGCCATCAACGCCATTCAAAACATCGTCCCCAACAAACAAATACACACTGCTGGTTATTGTCTAGGCGGGACCTTACTCTCTATTGCCGCTGCGTATTTAGCTTCAGAAAATAACCCTGCAATCAAATCCGTCACGCTGTTAGCCGCGCAGACTGACTTCACCGAAGCCGGTGAATTAATGCTCTTCATCGACAACAGCCAACTCAGCTATCTGGATGACATGATGTGGGACAAAGGCTATTTGGATACCAAACAAATGGCTGGTGCCTTCCAATTATTGCGCTCTAACGACTTAATCTGGTCGCCCATC
Source organism: Sapientia aquatica (assembly GCF_004358105.1). GTDB lineage: Bacteria > Pseudomonadota > Gammaproteobacteria > Burkholderiales > Burkholderiaceae_D > Solimicrobium > Solimicrobium aquaticum. The sequence goes on from NZ_SMYL01000010.1 coordinate 78,466, forward strand.
GTGCAGCAATATTTATTGGGCGAGCGCAGCGTGATGAACGACCTCATGGCGTGGAACGCCGATGCCACCCGCATGCCCTATCGTATGCATAGCGAATATTTGCACCGTCTATTTTTAAACAACGATTTGTTTGAAGGCCGTTATCAAATTGCAGGCAAAAAAATTACCTTGGGCGACATTCACGTTCCATTCTTCGTCGTTGCGACCGAAAAGGATCATGTAGCGCCGTGGCATTCGGTATATAAAATAAAATTAGCGACCTCGGCTGAAGTAACCTTTGTCCTAACCAGCGGCGGGCACAATGCCGGCATCGTTAGCGAACCCGGTCATCCTAAACGCCACTTCCGCGTCGATACGCCAAACAGCGCCGGCAATTACATCGACCCTGAGCAATGGGTTGCCATCACGCCGCAACAAGACGGTTCATGGTGGCCGGTGTTTTCGAATTGGCTAACGGCGCAAGCCAGCGTACAAGTGAAGCCGCCTTTGATGGGCGCAGAAGGAAAAGGATATCCGCCGCTCGGTGATGCGCCGGGAGAGTATGTGTTTGAGAGTTGACATATTGGATTGTGTCGATGCTGTGATTCAGTAATTGACACTATCTAGATGTACGTTTAACTAGCTACCTTTTTTAAACGTTGTCGCACTTGCTTGCCGCCTTGTGCAAACACGGCATTGGTGTAAGTGTGTGATTAAAAATTATCCTATCCGAGTTACCTAAATGGACTTAAAGGTTTCCACCTTTAAGTCCATTTTTTATATCTGCCGGTGCGCCTTCCTTCCACCTAACTATGTTGGCAGTGTCAATTTCTTTCCAGCCAAATCGGGGAACGTTACGCTCAGAATTCTGCGATCCGTTTGCAAAATCTCCCGCGCCATTCATTCACCATTCTCCCGCCAACAACCCACTTCACAATAAATTAAACAACCGCGTTTAATCATTTCATCGCTGCGAGTTCAAGCAGTTTTCAGTTAGCTTGCTATGAGTTTGCACAACGTCGATTAATTGAATCATTCCCAAAAATTGCATGCTAAAAATCCTTGAATATAGAGAAAGATTATCTAGATTAAAACCTAAGCGTTCCCGAAAAAGATTGGTATTGCCAATGGGATTTAGGCGCGTCGTTGTGTGGTGCAGTTTAAAAATGTTGAGCGTAACGAGATAGAACAATACGAGTGCATTAATAGTGATTTTTAATTTTTAGTGTGTCGCTCCGCTATGTGAACGAGTATTTTTTCGCAGCTCAACTTCTTGTAATTGGCAGCATCGTTATGAATAAATTCCGCATCGCTACCAGGCTCACTTTAGGATTTGGGGTTTTATTGTTGCTCGCTATTGTGGCGATTGCTTACGCATTGATTAATGCAAGAAATAACGCCCAAGCGATGCAAGAATTGATGGATCGGCCTTTGGCGAAAGAGCGTTTAGTCGTTGACTGGAATGCCTTGCTCAAAGTCTCCATTGCGCGCACCTCATTGATCGCCCGCAGCACGGATTCAACTCTGGCGACCAGCTTTGCCGAGGTCATTGCAGCGGGTGTAAAAAAAGCCAATGAGACGACGAAAAAGATCGAATCGTTATTGAGCAGCGACGAAGAAAAGAAATTATTTGGCGAGATTCAACAAGCACGTGCGACCTATATTGCTGTTAGAGATGAGGTATTTAAGTTACGTAAATCCGGTAAAGATGAACTTGCCGTCATCGAATTTGAAAAAAAATTTTTACCTGCCGCTCAACATTTTGAAGCGAAAGTCGCCGAATTGCTGGCGATGCAAAGAAAAACAATTGACGACACATGTTTGGCAATACGGCGCTCTGGTGAACGCCATTCACAGTTAGCCATCGCTTTGAGCGTTTTGCTGTTAGTGCTAGGCATTCTCATTTCTTACCGCATCGCGATTAGTATCACCGCGCCGTTAAAAACGGCGGTATTGGTAGCAGAAAAAGTCGCTGGAGGCGATCTAACCACCACGATAAACCACCACGCGCAGGATGAGATCGGCGGCTTAATGCGCTCTTTGGGAACGATGAACGACGCCCTGCGCGACATCGTTAGCAAGGTAAAAACGGGCACCGATGCGATCAGTCTAGCGGCGGATGAAATTTCGTCCGGTAACACTAATTTATTGAACCGTACCGAACAACAAGCAAGGTCGATTGTGGAAACGGTGATCGCGTTAGAGCAACTGACGTCAACAGTTAAACTCAATGCGGATAACACACACCATGCTGATTCGATTGCTGGCGAAGCTGCTGAGGTGGCAATTAAAGGCGGTGCGGTCGTTGCTAAGGTAGTGGAAACAATGCATTCCATTAATGCGTCATCCAAAAAAGTCGTGGACATCATTGACGTTATTAATGACATCGCTTTTCAAACCAATATCTTGGCCTTGAACGCCGCCGTGGAAGCCGCGCGCGCAGGCGATCAAGGGCGCGGCTTTGCCGTGGTTGCGACCGAAGTGAGAAATCTTGCCCAACGTGCAGCCAGCGCATCCACTGAGATACGCGAATTAATTAACGACTCGGCCAATAAAGTGAAAGCTGGTACCCATCTAGCCGACGAGGCTGGCGGCGCCATGGACCATATCGCGATGTCGATCAATAACGTCAAACAAGTTATCGGTGAAATCAACCTTGCCAGCAAGGGGCAACGGACTGGTATTGAGCAAGTCAATCACGCCATCATCGAGATGGACAATAACCTTCAGCAGGACTCTGACGTAGTCGAGCATGCAGCCGCCGCCGCGCAGCGCATGTTAGCGCAATCTGGCCAGTTAGCCAGCATGGTCAATATTTTCAATACCGGTGACTAAGCCAACATCAACGGGTTATTGGCCCTTGTTAGCTCTGAATTGAGAACCACCCCAACGTCGATAAATTCGCTCAACACTTTTCAATAAGCCAGACGGCAATACAGGTTTATTTAACTCGACGTCTAAGACGTCCAACCAGAGGAGGGGACTGAACTAGCAGCAGTTATTTCGCTGCAAATACGCTTTATCGATAGTCCGATGCAACGCATGGGCTATCAGCAATTTTATTTAGGGAGTAACACATCATGTGTACATCGACGTTTATGTCGCTATCAAACAAGCGACCCAATTACATCCTCAGGGCAGCGATCGCTGGCCTTTTTATAGTCAATTCCAATCTTGTTCAAGCCGATGATTTAGCGGACTTGAAAGCGCAAGTTGAACGCCAAAATCAAAAAATTCAGGAACTGCAAAAGCTGCTTGAGAATTTAAAGCCAACTACATCTAACTCTGCTCCGAGCGCAAGTGCAGCTTCCGGCGTAGCGTCGGTTGGCCCGACGCCGGTGGCAGCGGTGCCCGAATCTTTGCGCCTTGATCAGGATGGCACCGCGATCATTAACCAATATCCTGACGGCTTAACGCTTTTTGATAACAACAAAACTCGGCTAAAAATTTATGGATTAGTCGAGCCAACGTTGAGTCATGTGACGCAACAAAAAGTCGCCAGTATTCCCTATGGTAAAACGGGAAGTCTAGTGAGCATCTCCGCAGACGGACAGCCCGCCAGCGCGCGTGCCACGACCTTTGGCTTTCAAACGTCGTGGTTCAGCGGTAATCGACTGGGCTTTAGTTTTGAGCATGATCTTGGCAGTGTCGGCGCGGTGAGCAGCTTAAAAGCCATCGCCCAATTGGAGAGCGAATTCGAGTTGCCAACCGGTTCGCTAGATACGTCCAACACCTTGTTTAAACGCGACGCGTGGGCTGGCTTCTACAGTCCGGATTTAGGCAGAATCACTTTTGGACGCCAAAATACGTTAACCCGCGATGTCACCCAAACCTGGGGCGATCCATACGGCACTGCCGAAGTCGTGCTGCGCGAAGGTGGTTACACCAACGTGAATAATTTCAAACAACTTGTTTATTATTCCGGCGGCGGACCTTCCGCGGCGCTTGATAGTGCGGTGGTGTGGAAGAAAAAATTTGGCGACCACTGGTTGATCGGATTAGCGCATTCGTTTGGATTTCAGGGATCAGGCGGCAGCGGCGGTTTGGGGCCGAGCGGTTTATATGGCGCTATTGCGCCCGGCTATGCGTCAGCTGGCCAAGGTGGACCGGTTCCTGGTGATTCTAGCAATGGCGCAACCAACGAAGCATCGCTGGCCTATAACGGATTAAGCCTCGGCGGCGATACCAAGTTGAACGCCAACTATTCCTATAACAGCGCCACTATCGATGACCTCAAACAAACCGCAAACCTAATCGGCGGCAATATCGTTTTTGGCCCACTTTTGCGACTCAATGCAGGCTATATTACCTACACCGCTGAGCAAGGCCCGCATAACAGCGCGGGTAATCGTACCGATAAAGCGTCCACGATTTCGAGCAGTGTCAACGTAGGGCAAACTTCGTTCTCCTTGGGTTTTAACGAAATGAATATCAACAACGCGGGCTTTGGTTCGGGTGGTAAAGGCAGCACCATCATGAACCCGTTTGTGGCCATAGCGCCCAACCAAAGCATGTTGAATGCGGTTCGCAGCAACTTAGCGTCGGGCCATAAAAAAGCCGTTTACGGCGCAATCGTTTATCACTGGGATAATCAAACCGATCTCTACATCGCCAGCGATTACGCCAAAGTAGACGGTGGCATTTCGATGGGCGATGCTGCGCACAACGGCACAAACCTTTCTGGCAACCCTGCACTGGGAGTGGCGCGCGAGGTAGAAATTGCTACAGGGGTGCGTTTTAAGTTTTAACAGCAGGTCAACTTAATTCCGCTTCTTTCCAACCACCTGACAATTTCTATCAGGTGGTTTTTTATGTCGCGTTGCTCGGCCCAGCTCTGAGCTACCTGCTTACTGTGCCAGCAGCGTTTTTTTAAATTCGCTTTGGGATTATTTTGGACGCACTGCCAAGTCGGCCATGATCACTTCTTCGAAAATGAATCCAAATGAGGCACTTTTTCGCGAATGCGTATCATCGGCGATTATCAGAACAAAACGCGATCGACAGCAGTTCAAACGAAAGTCCCTTGCCTTGCCATACTTCGCCGAAATCAATCGTATCGTCGTTGCTAAATATAACGAGGACACGGCCTTGATCTGGGGCAATCACGTTGCGCACTTGGATGCCAGCAACGTCACCACGACGCTCGATCAGTTTTACGGGCTCTTTGCAGCCAGCAAGTCGGGCGGGGAACGACCAGACACCGAGCGCTTCATAGCCCAGCGTTGGTTCGCCTTTCCACATCGTCGCCAGACTTTCACTATTGACCAATTTACCGTTGAGCAAACCAAGATCGAATTTAGCCAAGTCACTCGCGCTGCCAGCCAATGCGCCCGACGCACCAAAGGTGGTGACGTTAATTGCTGGATATCGTTTACCGTCAGTCGTATAGCCAATCGCGCGATTGTCTATCCTGTCGCTCGAACTAGCTAGTGATTGCAATTCCAAGGGAGTCGCGATGCGTTCTGAGACCAACTTATCGAATGTTTTACCGGTTAATTTTTCTAGGATTGCACCGAGCACTAGATAATCGCAGTTGTTGTACTCAAATTTTTCATCCGGCTTTGATTTCGGTGCACCGCTACAAAATCCAATAGCCTGTGTAAAGTTGCTGTGGTTGAGTTTTGTTTGAGTATAGAACTCAGGAACGCCGTCGAGGTTTTCTTTTGTTTCGCTCGGATTAGGCAGTCCTGATACGTGCTGAAGTAGTTGTTTGACGGTGATTTGTTTAGCATAAGCGCCAGTAAATTCAGGCAAATAAGCGCTTATTGTTCCTTCAAGCGATAACTTGCCTTCTTCGACCAACTGCAAAATCAGCACGGCGGTAATTTGCTTGGTTACGGATGCCCATAGCCAGTTCGCCCCGCGCTGGTTGATACGTCCCGTTTCTTTGTCTGCCAAGCCGAAAGCTTGGTCGGCGCTGATGCCGCTTCGGTCAGCGAGAACGATCTCCCCAGACTGTAGGCCACCCGATTTGGCGGTTTCAATCATGCGCAAGAGCGTGTTGTCAGTAGACGGTGTTTGCGCTAAAGCACCGTTCGGCGGCAAGCTCACCAGCGCAGCAATAGATAAGGACCCAACGATGTTACCGATTGCAGCGCGCTCGTAGAATTGGAAACGCATCATGATTGTTGACTTTCTTCGGTGTTAGATTTGGCCGGATGGCTTGATGAAATCAGCATCAAATTTTGACGCCGTTGGGAGTCGTAAAATGTTCGACCACGACATTGCCAGTATTTACTACATCGGCCGGTTCAAAGATGAGAACCTCAGCCTCGTTATCCGCCGCGGTTCTATGCTCTACACCACGTGGAACGACCACGAATTCACCCGGCCCCATTTCGACAATATGATCACGGAATTCGACTCGAAATCGTACTTTCCAAACGAAGAACATTTCTTCGCAGTTTTCGTGAATGTGCCAAGGGAACTCACCCTGAACTTTGACTAATTTCACTTCTTGACCATTTAAGGCGGCAATAACTTTCGGTCTCCAATGCTCCGAAAAACTGCTGAACTTTTGGTCGAGATTTCCAGTGTGTTCCATTGGCTCGTTTGCCTTCATGGTTGATATCGCCCGTTGGTTGATTCGTGTCGCGGCATAAGAAGATTCAGCATCGCATCATGTTGAATCCAAAGGCGAGGTGGACTTCAATATAGTTCTCATTAAGAGCCAGCAGCCAATTGTTTAAGCACGTCTAACACGGCAGTTCTTAATTCTGACCCGCGAAGCTCTGCGAGCTGTTGCACCGTGTATTTTTGCCCAATTTGCTGTGCGATTTTGTATCCCACATAGTAGCCACAGCGCGGCGGCAAATCGGCTCGACCATTGCTGCCGTAGAAGAACGCGGCGTATTCGTTTTTGTCTTTGGAGTCGGCGTTGTCCACTAATTCTTGCGCGATTTTTTTCAGAATTGGCTTGGTGGCAGCGGACATCGTTGGTGACATTAATACCTGCGCTTCGGTGCTGCCCGCATTCATTTGTTGGCTGATATAGGTGGCGAGACCTTCTTCCCACAATTGCGCCCAGATCGGCGCGTCGTCATCGGTCAGATCTGGCGCGATTTGATCGTGGTACTGATGAAATAACTCATGGTCAAAAAATACTTTCAGACTTTCACCTTCGGGGTGATAGCGTGCGATTCCGTCGATGCCGAATAACAAGGCGGTTTTATTATTGATGGTGCGTGTTCCGCCGTCGAAACCAAACAGCGACACCATGAAATAGATGTTGGTATGGGGAGCGTATTTGGGAAAAGTGAGCGTGAAGTCTTTGGCGTAGGTGTCGAAATCGCGAGCAATATCGTTAGAGATGATTTTCATCCGTGGGATATAGGACTGCACATTCGTCAAATACTTCATCACCGAATCGTTCTCTGCCTTGTCGTCCTGTTTGCCGCTGAGCGTATTGTTGCCGATGACTCCCGCGCCGTAGAGCTCTGGATAGGCATTGACCACCAGTTTAAAAAATAACTGTGCTCGTTCTTGATCGCTTTTGCCTTGGGCCGCATCCCAAAACTGCCAAAATGCTGGTGTGGTGTTGATAACCTTGATTTCGTTACTTGGCTGAGTGACTTCGTCAGCGCAATAGCTCAGCGTTGAATTAAACAGGGCGAAGGCGATTGAGCAAAAGATAAGGACTGATTTCATGGGATTTTCGATTGCAGTTTTTGGTTAACAAATAGGAGTAATTAACAGCAGCGGTCAAATCATGAGTTCACCTTCCACATTCATTTGGCCGCTTCTGGATACATCTGGTCAATCTGTTGGATGATCTCTTTCCCCATGCCGGCAAAGTCGCTATAGACGCCATAGAGTTCGTTATTCGTGGGCATGGATTTTAGGAGGTATTTTCCTTTGGCTGAGGTGATTAGCTTGTATTGCTCGGCGCGATCTTCTCCTTTTTCTTCGATGCTCTCGATATAGCTAATCATTTTATTGCGGCGCGATAGCCAATATTGTTCTTGCGGAATCGGCCAACTGGTGTGGTAGTACGAAAGAATTTTTTCAACCAAGTCGTCGTTATCGATATTGATCAACTTCCCGCTTGATTTAAAGCCTTCATAACGACTAACTTCTGGTCTGAACATCGTACTAGAGAGTATTTTGACGTAGGCAGCATCGAATTTTTCCGCATCAATTGGATCGGCAGGATTGAGACTGCGTAAGTAGATAAAGCTGGCGTCCATCTCTTTGTGAAATTTGACCACGTTATTGATGGTATTGAGGTCGCCCTGCAGATCGCGTTTGAGACCAAGTAGAAAAGTCTTGACCTGCTCTTGTTCGTGATGGCGCTCGCCGATGCCGTGCATCCAAATGCTAATGCTGACGGCAAAAATAATGATAGAGACTTCAAACAGCAATTCACGCAGCTTGTGCCAAAAAGGGTGCTGTTGATCGGTCACGATTTTAAGCGCTTGTTTAGCATGATTGGCGACTTCGAGTTCGGCCATGTTAAGTATCCCTTTCTACTAATGATGTTTTATTTTTGGAGACGTGACTGTATGGGTTACCTTTTTGTCTTAAATCCGTATGTCAAAAAATTCCATTAGTCACGATGATCAAAAAAATGCAGATCGATCGCGCTCGCCATCGCTTTGTAACCCGCATCGCTAGGATGAAGATGATCACCGCTGTCGTAGGCGGGCAGGAAGCGATCGGGGAATTCTGGGTCGCGCGTCAATTGGTCGAAATCCACGATTCCATCAAAAGCGCCAGAATTGCGTATCCAATTATTGACGGCGCGGCGTGCAATTTCGCCCGACGCTGAATGGTAGGGCCAGTCAACGCCGCCAAATGGGGTTAGCGTGGCTCCCAGCACTTTGATGCCTTTTGCATGAGCGCGAGTAATTAGTTGCTTCATGCCGTCAATGATTTGCTGGGCCGAGACATGATCTTTGGGATTAGGCGATTCGTTGGTTTCGCCGATATCGTTGATGCCCTCAAGCAGAACCACCCATTTGACGCCCGGTTTTGTTAGCACATCGCGATCAAAGCGCTTGAGCGCGCTTGGCCCTGCACCATCGTTGAGAATGCGATTGCCGCTAATACCGGAGTTGGCCACCGCAATGGACGAATAGGCGGGATCAGACTGCAAACGCTGCACCAAGAAATCCGGCCAGCGGGCGTTGACGTTTGGTGTAGAACCGTAACCATCGGTAATTGAGTCGCCAAACGCTACCAAAAGCTGCTTGCTCGAAGTTGATTCGACCTCTACGTCGGTGAGGAAAAAACGCGCGCTAGCAACTTCACCTTCGGGAAGAGTGGCACTTGCGGTCTGGTCGCCTGCGAGTGTGATGTAGGCTGTTTGTACGCCGAGTGCATGCACTGTTGATGGTCCAGTACGAGTCGGAAGATACATACTCACCGCAAGATCCTCCAACGCGGTTACCGCAAGTTCGATTGGGTCACTAAGCACGTTAGCACCCGGTGCGATGCGAATCGTGGATTTACCGCCAAAGCTCACTGCGCGATCGGTGTCTGGCTTGATGGCCGAGCCGCTTAAACGCTTGGCGACATGCACAGGGCCAATGGTGACCGGTGCAGTGCCGAACAAGTTAGATAGCCGAATGCGAACCTTGGATCCGCTCGCGCTAAGTCGAACGATCTGACGCACGGTCTGATGATCAAGTGGCGGACCGCCCGAATCAGGAGCCGCCGCCCACGCATCAATCCAGTGTTCTTGGGCTAAAGTGCCTGCGGGCGCGTGTGGGGCGACCGACAAAATCAACATCAATAAAAGGGTGCGTAGCAGATTTTTTGAAGTAGTCATGGCGCAGAATTAATGTTGATTGAAGGGAATAAAACGAGACTAGCACAGCAATAAGCCCGACAACAGTGCCTGGTTGCAAAAAGGTGGCACTGCTCAAGCCGGATAAATATCTTTAGTCGGTAGAAACAAAACACTAAGCAAATCACTAAGCAAATCACTAAGCAATTACGGATGCGACGCTGTTTTGCGGCGCATAGGCGATAAAGGCGGTTAGTGCGTTTCCACGACTCCTACAAGGTCAGCAGATTTTCTGTTTCGGATTTCAGCCGCTGTAAATAGTGAACCGACTCGGCGGTGCGCTGCTTAGCCATTAATTTGCCAGAGCGAGACATCAAGGGGTCGTCTCAGAAAACGGAAAATAAAGCACGTTAAGCTGGTTGCAGCGGTCGCAACGCCCTGAACTTCCCTACACCGACCTTGGTGCTGCTGCGCCAAAGGTAATCGCCGGTCAGATTGATGTGTTCCCAGCCCAACGGCGATAGGTACTGCAACAGCGTGTCATCGACGGTCTGGCTGTGGCTACGCAAAGCACTGGTGGCACGCTCCAAATAGACCGTATTCCACAACACGATGGCCGCCGTCACCAGATTGAGGCCGCTGGCTCGATAGCGTTGTTGCTCAAAGCTGCGGTCGCGGATTTCACCCAATCGGTAGAAAAAGACAGCCCTGGCCAACGCGTTGCGCGCTTCGCCCTTATTCAGTCCAGCATTGACGCGGCGACGCAGCTCCACGCTTTGCAGCCAATCCAGTATGAACAGCGTGCGCTCAATGCGCCCCAACTCGCGCAGTGCAACGGCCAGTCCGTTCTGACGCGGATAGCTACCGAGCTTGCGCAACATCAGCGAGGCCGTCACCGTACCCTGCTTGATCGAGGTGGCGAGCCGCAATATTTCATCCCAATGGGCGCGTATTTGCTTGATGTTCAGCCTGTCGCTGCTAATCATCGGCTTGAGCGCGTCATAGACGGCATCGCCCTTGGGGATGAACAACTTGGTGTCGCCCAGGTCTCGGATACGTGGCGCGAAGCGAAATCCCAGCAAATGCATCAAGCCAAACACGTGATCGGTGAAGCCCGCTGTATCGGTGTAGTGCTCCTCGATCCGCAAGTCGGACTCGTGGTACAGCAGACCATCGAGCACGTAGGTCGAATCGCGCACGCCTACGTTGACCACCTTGGCGCTGAATGGCGCGTACTGGTCGGAGATATGAGTGTAGAAAGTCCGTCCCGGACTGCTGCCATATTTCGGGTTGATGTGTCCCGTGCTCTCGGCCTTGCTGCCGGTTCTGAAGTTCTGGCCATCGGATGAGGACGTGGTGCCATCACCCCAGTTCGCGGCGAAGGGTTGCCGGAACTGCGCATTGATCAGCTCGGCCAAGGCCGTTGAGTACGTTTCATCCCGGATGTGCCACGCTTGCAGCCACGACAGCTTCGCGTAGGTCGTGCCAGGGCAGGACTCGGCCATCTTGGTGAGCCCAAGATTGATGCCATCGGCCAGGATCGTCGTCAGCAGCAACGTCTTGTCCTTGGCGGTGTCACCGGTTTTCAGATGTGTGAAGTGCCGGGTGAAACCCGTCCACTCATCAACTTCCATCAAGAGTTCGGTGATTTTGACGTGCGGCAGCAGCATCGCCGACTGGTCGATCAGGGCTTGCGCGGTCTCCGGCACCGCCGCATCTAGCGGCGTGATCTTCAGGCCGGACTCGGTAATGATGGCATCCGGCAGATCATTGGCCGCCGCCATTCGGTTAACGGTGGCGAGTTGCTGTCCCAGCAATGCTAGCCGGTCGAGCAAATACTGATCGCAATCCGTGGCCACGGCAAGCGGCAATGCGCTGGCCAGCTTCAAAGAGGTAAATTTCTCGACCGGCACCAGGTACTTGTCGAAGTCCTTGAACTGACGTGATCCCTGCACCCAGACATCACCCGCGCGCAGCGCGTTCTTCAGCTCCGATAGCGCGCACAGCTCGTAGTAGCGCCGGTCAATGCCTTCGTCCGTGAGCACCAGTTTGGTCCAGCGTGGCTTGATGAATGCGGTCGGCGCGTTGGCGGGCACCTTGCGGGCGTTGTCGGTGTTCATGTCGCGCAGTACCTCGATGGCATCGAGCACGCCCTTGGCGGCTGGAGCCGCCCGTAGCTTGAGTACATCCAGGAACTGCGGCGCGTACCGGCGCAACGTGGCATAGCTTTCACCGATGCGATGCAGAAAGTCGAAGCCCTCCGGTTGCGCGAGCTTTTGCGCCTCGGTGACGCTGGCGGCGAAGGTATCCCACGGCATTACTGCCTCAATGGCGGCGAACGGATCGCCGCCGCTCTGTTTGGCTTCCAGCAAAGCTTGGCCGATGCGGCCATACATCCGCACCTTGTCATTGATCGCCTTACCGGAAGCCTGAAACTGCTGCTGATGCTTGTTCTTAGCGGCGTTGAACAGCTTGCCAATGATGCTGTCGTGCAAGTCGATGATTTCGTCGGTGACGGTAGCCATGCCTTCAATGGCCAACGCTATCAGAGTGGCATAGCGTCGTTGCACCTCAAACTTGGCCAGGTCAGCGGGCGTCATCTGGCCACCCTCACGGGCGATCTTGAGCAGGCGGTTCTGGTGAACTTGTCGCTCGATGCCTGCGGGCAGGTCAAGCGCCTGCCAGGCTTTGAGGCGCTCGATGTGTTCGAGCATGTGCCGAGAATTCGGCTTGACGGGCGACTGGCGCAGCCATGCCAGCCACGTCACTTTGCTGCCGTCCTTGCGCTTGAGAAGTTCGTCCAGGCGCTGACGGTGCGGCGATAACAAAGAATCGGTCAACGCCTCGTAAATACGCCGGTTGGCACGGGTGATGGCCTCGGCGCTCGCGCGCTCGATGGCATTCATGGCGGGCAGGATGATGGTCTGCCGCCGCAGGTTTTCGACAAGGGTGCTGGCCAGCACAATGCCTTTGTCGGTCTGCAAGGCCAGCTCTGTCAATGTATGCACGACTTGCCGATAGTGGCTCATGGTGAAGGGCTTGAACCCAAACACCGCTTGCAGTTCGACTAGGTGCTCGCGCCGTGTCTGCTCACGCTGACCGTACTCATCCCAACTTTCCACCGGAACCTTGAGCTGTGCAGCCACCATGCGCAGCAAAGGCGGAAACGGCAGTTCATCGACACCCAGAATGACGCCAGGGAATCGCAGGTAGCAAAGCTGGATGGCAAAGCCCAAGCGGTTCGCTGGCCCGCGATGCTGGCGAATGATAGACAGGTCGGTTTCGTTGAACGTGTACTGCCGGATCAGTTCGTCTTTGGCATCTGGCAATGCCAGGAGGCTGTCGCGCTCGGTGGCGGACAGGATTGAACGGCGCGGCATGGTCAGTCTCCCCGCAGGTACTGATACAAGGTTTCACGGCTGATGCCGAAGTCACGGGCCACCAAGGTTTTTTGGTCGCCTGCCGCAACTCGCCGTTTCAACTCGGCAATTTGTTCGCTGTTCAGCGATTTCTTTCGTCCCCGGTAGGCACCGCGCTGCTTGGCAAGCACGATTCCCTCGCGCTGGCGTTCGCGGATCAGGGCGCGCTCGAACTCAGCAAAGGCTCCCATGACCGACAGCATCAAATTGGCCATCGGCGAGTCCTCGCCGGTGAACGTCAGACCTTCTTTGACGAACTCGATGCGCACGCCCCGTTGTGTCAGCCCCTGAACGATGCGGCGCAGGTCATCAAGGTTGCGTGCCAGCCTGTCCATGCTGTGCACCACCACGGTATCGCCCTCGCGGACGAAGGCCAGCAGCCTTTCAAGTTCGGGACGTTGTGTGTCCTTGCCGGAAGCCTTGTCGGTAAATACCTTGCCAACGTCGATTTGCTCCAGTTGCCGGTCAGGGTTCTGGTCGAAGCTGCTGACGCGGACATAGCCGATGCGTTGACCTTGCAAGATGCCTCCAAAGGTAAAAGTGTCAGGATGAAATCTATTACCTTTGTCTGAATGTGTAAATAAATATAAAATAAGACTCTATTCTGACATATTTTATATACAGCATCTGACATCAGGTTAGGGTATAGCTCAATCTGACAAATTAACGTTTCAACGCGAGCAAGAGAACGCCGCCAGCGACCATCGCGATACCTGACCACTCGCGGAGCGACGGACGTTCGCCCAAAAATGTGAACGCGAATACCGCCACCAGTACGAGACTGAGTTTGTCTACCGGCGCGACCTTGGATGCATTGCCGATCTTGAGTGCACGGAAGTAGCACACCCACGACGCGCCCGTAGCCAAGCCGGACAGCCCGAGGAAAAGCCATGTCTTGGGCGACAACTCCAAGGGGTTGGCCCATTTTCCTGTGTAGGCGACAAACGCCGACAGAACGACGATGATGATTGCCGTTCGGATCAAGGTGGCCAGATCAGAATCAACCCCCTGAATGCCGACCTTGGCAAAAATGGCCGTCAGTGCCGCAAAGGCTGCTGACAGCAAAGCCCAATAAAACCACCCTGCTGAAGAACTCATTCCTCCTCCCCTTTGTTCAATGTCGCTGCTTCATGGGAACGATAACCGTAGCGACTAAGCCGGTTTGCAGAGCTTCGTCTGCGAAGTCGAGGTGAATTTCGGCACCGATGCGGGAAGCAATCGTTTGGACGATGGAAAGCCCCAAGCCAGATCCAATCTGCTCACTTCCCAACGTGCGGTAGAAGGGATCAAAAACTCTATCCCGCTCAGCCAATGGAATGCCTGGCCCGTTGTCCTTGATGCGCAGCTCCGCTCTCTCGCCTGACACCTCCACAGAAAGATCAACCTGGCCGCCCTCCGGCGTGTAGCGGATGGCGTTATCGACCAGATTCTTGACCACCGCGATCATGTCCAACTCGCTCACCCACAGCTCAGCGTCCTGAATACCTTCGACACCGATGTCAATGTGCTTGGCCTCGGCTAGCGGCATAAGGTCTTCCAGCACACGGCGATAGACGCTCTGAACCGATACTGGCGACTGCGGAAAGTCGATCGCCGACTGCGCCCTAGCCAAAGTCAGAAGTTGATCCAGCAGGCTGCGGCCACGCTCGATCCCTTGGCGCAGCACGGTCAGCCGTTCGTGTGCCAAGCCAGACATTTCTGCGTCTGCCAGCCGCTCCGCTTGTAGCGATAAGGCCGTCAACGGCGAACGCAGCTCATGCGCAGCATCCGCCACAAAGCGGCGCTGAGATTCCATCGACTGACTTACACGAACAAGCAGGCGATTGATCGCTACAGCGAAGGGGCGAATTTCGACCGGAAGGTGGTGGTCGTCAATAGGATGTAGCTCCTGCTCGGCTCGTTGGTCAATTTCCTTGGAGAGCGCGGCAATGGGCCGGAACATTTTGCGCACCAAGTCAGCGACGATCAACAGCAGCACCGGCACGAGAATCAGAAAGGGCATCACCGTGCGTAGTGCCCCGTCGCGGGCGATTTCATTGCGGAAACCGGATTCTTGGGCCACCGCGATGCGTTCACCAGCCGCCGTAGTCTTGACCAGAACGCGGAAGGTTTCTCCGCCAAGCTCCAGCGTATGTAGTCCGTCGGTCAGTGTGGTTGGAAGCGGGAGTGCTCCTCCTGCATCCACTCCAGCCGCAGAATGGCTGACCTCACCCAAGCGCTGGACGATCACGCGCGATTCCTCATCGGGGTCCTTGAGGCGGGCATCGGTGGTTGGTGCGTCCGGTGACAGGTGCTGACGATCCATGAGCTGGGCCACCTGCCGCAAAACATCGTCCTGTAGCTCTTGGGCTTCATCGAAGGCGGACATGAACGAGAAGACTCCCGCCACGATGGCCACCACGAGAATGGCCAGCGACAGGGTGACGGACAGCTTGAGCTGAACCGACTCGTTCAAGCGCCTTTTGAAACCATCCATCCGATCCCCCTGACGTTTTTGATGACCTCACTGCCCAGCTTGCGGCGCAAGGCATGGATCAGATATTCGACGGCATTGCTTTCGACCTCTTCACCCCAGCCGTAGATACGATCCTCCAGCTCGCTGCGCGAAAGAATGGCTCCGGGCCGTACCAGCAAGGCTTGCAGCAGAGAGAACTCCCGGTTGGACAATAGCAACGGGGAGCCGCCATTGACGCTGGCCTCTTTGGTGGCTGGATCGAGTGACACCACGCCGTTGCCGAGTACCGGCGCTGCCGTCCCGCCCTTGCGCCGCAAAACGGCGCGCATACGAGCCAATAGCTCCGCCATCTGAAAGGGCTTGGATACATAGTCGTCTGCACCGCCGTCTAGGCCGCGCAGGCGATCATCCAAGCCGTCACGCGCTGTGATGATGAGCAGGGGGACAGGGTTGTCTTTAGCGCGGAGGCTGGCCAGTACCTCTAGCCCGTCCTTGCCGGGAAGGCCCAGATCGAGCAACACCAAGTCATAGTGCTGACAGCCCAACGTCGTGAGTGCCGTCTGGCCGTCCTTGACCCAATCAGCGGCGTAGGAAGCGTCCTTCAATGCACCGTGGATCGCGTCACCGATCATGGGATCGTCTTCAACCAGCAATACCCGCATTCCCCCTCCCAATAGTCAATTATTCAAGGCTGCACTTGAATTTGACAAATGATGACATCGTTATAGTTAACCGTGTAGTGCATCGAGGGTTTTCAATAGCGCAGCCATTGCTGCCTTGCAATCAGCCTGATTCGGCGCGTCAGCCCGTAATGCCGAAAGCGACTTGTCTATGGCTTTATCGAGCACATGCCAATCATCGGCTGCCCGTGGTTTCAAACCGGCCTCGGCTGAGTCCCATGCGACCTCCAAGTCCTTGATACGGGCTTTGGCAGCGGGCAAGTCGCCCTTATCCACGATAGTGGCCACATCGGCGGCAATGCTGCGGAAGGCCGAGAGTTCGCCCAGTTTAGAGGCGGCCTTGCCCTGCGGTGCCGAAACAGCCTGGCCGGGTGTCGTCGATGCTGCGCCCGTGCTGATTTGATCGGCTGGCTTGGAGCAACCGGCTGCCAGAGTCAGGATTACTGCTGCTGAAACGGCGACGATAGGGCGAACGATTGGGTGCTGATTGGTCATGTTTTTCTCCTTGTTTCGTGGGAAGTGGTTTATTTGGCGAGTTGGGTGGAGCGGCTTCCGTTCATGCCAATTTGTGCGACTGCCACCAGGATGACGATCACCGAGAGGAACAGGGCACTCGTCCACATAGCACCCATGCCGAGGCCGCCATAGGTCTTGGCCTGCGTCAGCAAGTCACCGAGCGCAGCGCCGAAGGGGCGGGTCAGGATATAGGCAATCCAAAAGGTCAGTACGGCGTTGCCGCCCATGCGCCAGGCCGCATAGGTGATGCCGATCAGTGCACCGAACGCCACCGCGCCCCAGGTAAAGCCCAAACCCAATGCCTCTGTCGCCAAATCCCCAGCAGCCGTGCCTAGCGCAAACGTGCAGAGGATGGCGGCCCAATAGAACAGCTCTCGGCTGCGCGTCACGATGTCGTGGATTGACAGGGTGCGCTCGACCCGATGCCAAACGAAGAAGATCGCGGCAAGCGCCACGGCGAACGCCGAGGTGCTGATGTACAGGCTGACGCCGAGGCCATCGGTCAGCAGATCGGTGATCTGGGTGCCGACCACGCTGACGAGTACCACCGTCAGCCAGTAAATCCAAGGGGTGTAGCGGCGGGTACGCAACTGCATAAACAAGGCGGTTGCCAACAGAGCTGCCATGACGCTTCGCGTCAGGCCTTGCCCCAAGCCCGCCTCGACTGCCAGATAGTCGGCAACAGTTTCCCCAACTGTCGTGGACATGATTTTGATGATCCAGAAGGAAAGAGCGACCTCCGGGACTTTGTTGAGCCAGCCAGTGGTGGTGCTCGTGGGTAATTTGTTCATCGTGTTCTCCTTCCGAGGTGAAATTCTTGGCGTCAGTTTGTCTGGCCAGACTTAGCCAATCCATAGGCTTACTCGCGCACCCATCCGAGCCTGATCAAGTTGCCAAAAAGCCGGTGATGAATTGCGGTGGCGAGACGGAAACTTAGCCCCAGATACCAGTGGGCTGCACGCAAGGTCAGCCAAGCACTGAGTAAGGCGACCGAGATCGCCCCGAACATGTCAAACGGGAAATGCACACCAAGGTAGATGCGCGCCCATGCGATGGGGGCACCCAACAAGGCCAGGCCGATGCTTATTCTGCGAGGTTGTCGTTGTAACAGGAGGCTGAACGCAACGGCCCACCACAGCGTCAGGTGATCGCTTGGGAATGAGGAATCGGCAACGTGAGGGATAAGGGTATGCCCTAGACCCGTCATGAACGGTCGGGGATGCATCCAGGCCAGACCGATAGCTTGGTTAATCAGAAGGCCCAGTAACCCCGATGCGGTTGCAACGAGCATGGCCTTGCGATTGCCTTCGCTACCACGAAGCCATCCGATACCGATCAGAAGCGGTACTACCCAGATGAGCTGTTCAGCAAAGAAGGTCGCCAGCGTCAGAGCCAAAACGCTGGGATGCTCCGGCGCGTTGAGCCAGAGAAACAGTGTGTGGTTGATTGATTCCATGCGGTCTCCTGGCCGGATCGCAGCACAGGGGGCGACCCGGCCATGCTGGCGAGGTGTCAGTCTTGCTTCTCGTGGTCGTCATCGTGATCCGCTTTGTCCTCGGCGGACGAGATGACCGTGCCTTTGTCAGCATCGACCCGGACATCGAAGACCTTGGCCCCGCTGACGACTTCAACGTCGTAGACCCAGCCTTGCTTCGAGTTCTCGTATTCGGCGCGTGATGCCTTGCCGTTCGCGTGTTGTTCGGCGACGGTCACGGCCTGAGTGAGCGGGATCTTGGCTTTGCTGATTGCCAAGGCGTCGTTTTCCATGCCTCCTTTGGCGGCGTAGGCCACGGCCCCTGTCGCGGCAATGGCAATGGCCAGCAGGGAAAGTTTTGTGTAGCGGTACATGATGCTTCTCCAGAAGAGTGCAGGGATTTGCACGTTGGAGAAGTTACCCAGGCAGACTTAGCTCTTACTGAGCCAAAGAAGTGGCCGCTGGAAATAGTTCGTCAGGGCTTAGCGTGCTTTGTTTTCCGTTTTCTGAGGCGGCCCCATCAAGCACTTTGGCACTTTGGTGGTGTACTCATCCAACATCGCTACTATTTCATGGCTGTCAGGTTGTCCGCCATTAGGATCAATTAGTGCAAGGATACGGGCGATGCCGATCGCGCCTAGCCAATCGAGAGCATCGGCGTCGTGCAGGTAAATGCTTTCTGCGCCGATTGGATCGCGATCAAACATATGGGTGCGAATCGCCGTGCGAACTGCATCTATTTTTTCAACGGGAAAACCGCTGCCGTTCAACACCGTGTCAACAATGCTCGCTGCTTGATCGGCATGATCTACACCTTCTTTTTCCCACGGCGCAAAGGCGGCTATATCATGCAAATAGGCGGCGGCAAACAGCACATCGTCATCGAGTTTTACGTTATCTTTGGCAGCCAAGGATTTTGCCAAATGGTAGTCGCGCACGCTGTGTGAAAAGCCCCAAGCGGGATGTTTGAAATTTGCTTTGGCAAATTCAACTACCGTGGTGTGCCAATCGGGTTGTGGCTTTTCCTGCGCGTTGGCGAGGTTGTGCAGCAAAGTGAGTCCGATAAATATTGCGCAGGCATTTTTTATTGTTTTTAACTTCATGGCGTATTCCAATTTAGTAAGTAAGGCGCTGGCAAGTTGGCTCGTTAGCGCGCACGTTGGGTTAATCAATAAACGACCACGTATCCGCACCATCAAAGTGACGAACTAGCACCGATGCGGAAAGGCTCGGGTCAAAATTATTCAGATTCACGCCATGTCTCGCGCCCAGTTCGCCACTAGTAGGTTCCCAGTGCGTGACGCTGCCGCAGTGTTTGCAGCGTATCGTGCGCAGCGTTTTATCACCCCAAACATAGTCGGTCGTGTTCTCTGGATGTCCTTCAATAGTCACCGTGCCAAACGGATAGTAAGCCCACACGCCGCCAACGCGACGACACAATGAGCAATTACAACTGATCGCGGTTTCCGGCATGGATGGCAAGGTCAGACGCACTGCGCCGCAGTGGCAGGAGCCTTGTAGCGTAAATGTGTTGGATGGTGCGTCAGCCATGTGGTAGCTCCAGATTTATCGAGAGAATTAATTGCCGCTGTGCGTGGTGCCAAAGTAAGCCAGTGCTTACCGCCTATGGGGCGCCATTTCAAAACGGAACAAACGGCGTCTGATGTTTAATCGGCATCCACCGTAAGTCATGTTGGTATGGACGGCGCACACGAGTTTGTACTGACTTTTAGGACGCTAATCATTTGCAAAAATAATAGCATGTTGTTGAATTCCGGCAATAGAATTTGCGCGAAGAGTAGAGCCGGAAGCGAGTCCTGTTATGAGTTAAGTGGGTTGCAGTTGGGACGAGATGGTGTTTTTGTTATGAAATAGCTTCGACCATCTTCGATATGGCTAACATGGGTGCCTAGCCGCTAAATCTTGCATCCCCCCAGCAATATCGCTATATTGGCAGCACTTTTAATCCTTGATGAAAAGCTTTTCATAAAGCGCATTCACTTAATTTTTCCCCGGAGCGACGTTGGCCGACGATTCTTTCTCAAATACTCCCTCTACCTTGCTCGACGTGGCGCGGGTTGCCGGTGTGTCGCCTAGTACGGTGTCGCGGATTTTGAATGGCACTGCCAGAGTGTCGGAAGTCAAGCGTAAGGCGGTGTTGGCGGCGATTGAGGCGATGAATTTCACGCCGAATCAGATGGCCAAGAATCTCAAAAGCGGCAACTCAATGACCATCGGCATTGTGGTGCAGGATATTTCCAGCCCGTTTTTCGATGAAACCCTGCGCGGGGTGGACGATGGTTTAAAAGACACCGGTTATACCTCGGTCATCGTCAGTGGACATTGGAATGCCGACGAGGAAGCGGAGCGCGTGCAACTTCTTTTGGCGCGTAAAGTGGATGGAATTATTCTGTTATCGGGTCGTATTTCGGACGAAACGGTGATTAAGTTTTCGCAACGATGCCCAATTGTGGCCACTGGTCGCGCAGTTCGTACCGAGAGTTCTATCGGCTTCAAAATCGACAATGAATATGGCGCCTATCTGGCGGTCAATCACTTGATCGAATTAGGTCATCGCCGCATCGCCTACGTGGCTGGCCCCGACAACAACAATGACGCGGCAGATCGTTTAAAAGGCTATCAACGCGCGATCAAAGAAGCCAATATCAAGCTTGAGCGCGGCTTGATCGTTGAGGGCGACTTTCACGAGGCCAGCGGCTTACTCGCGGTTAATCAATTGTTTGAAACCCGCCAGAAGTTCACCGCAATTTTTGCGGCCAATGATTTGAGCGCGTATGGCGTGCGGCTTGGTTTATACCGCAAAGGCATACGCGTGCCGGAAGATATTTCGCTGGTTGGCTTTGACGATTTGCCGAGTTCCTCCTATACCGCGCCGCCGCTCACCACCGTGCATCAACCTTTGTACGATATTGGTTTGCTGGCAACCAATGCATTATTAGCGATCATCCAAGGCAAAGAAATCGAAGCGCACGTCCCGCCAGTTGAGTTGGTGGTGCGCGAGACGACAAGGCGACTTGCTTGACGCGGCGCTGCTAGAGCGTTTGATTCGGTCGGATGAGTTCCCTCGGTGTGTAAGTCCCCAATTTCCTAAACTTTTGAAATAGAAGGCAATTTTAGAATTTTGATTGACTTCTATTTCCCCAACGGTTTAATATGAAAACGTTTTCAAGAAGGACGTTTGTCGGCGTATGCAAACGATAAAGAATCGCTAATGGATTGCGGTTTTAAGTTTTTTAGCGATAAAACCGACGAAAACAAGCTGAAATAAGCAATTCGCGCACGAGTCGAGTGATGTCAACGGAACCGATTGCGCTGAATAAAAATTACAAAACGAGACAAAAAACTATGCACGCATCAACACCTAGCAAACCGCTGCTGTGGGTTCCGAGTGGCTATTTCACGATGGCATTGACCTATGTCACGCTCACCAGCGTATCGGCCATCATGTTCAAAAATCTTGGCATGGATAACGGACGGGCGGCGGAATACGCTAGCTATCTGATTTTGGCCTACACGATTAAGCCGTTGTTTGCCTCGTTGGTGGAGATGTACCGCACCAAGAAGTTTTTTGTGATTTGCACGCAAATGATTTTGGGTTGCGGGTTCATCGCAGCAGCGTTGATGATGGCGCTGCCGAATGGAATTTTCTTATTGATGTTGGCCTTTTGGGTGTTGTCGTTTGTGGGCGCGACGCAGGATATTGCGTCCGATGGCGTGTACGTCACGTCGCTGGATAACAAAACCCAATCGCTGTATTGCGGAATTCAAAGTTTAAGCTGGAATATTGGTCCTATCGTCGCTTCTGGTGGTTTGGTGTACCTCAGCGGTTGGCTGCATTCCAATTATTTTCATCACGATGCCAAAGTGTTTGGCGCGGACTGGATTGATGCCTGGCGCGTGATTTTTTTCATCGTAGGGAGTGCCACCTTGGCCTTGGGCGTGTGGCACATGCGCGTGATGCCGGATGGTCAGCATGCGAGTAATGCGCCGAAATCGATCCAAGGCGCTTGGCATATTTTGCAGGATTCGTTCGTCACTTTTTTTCAAAAACGTGATGTCTGGACGATGGTGGCATTCGCGTTTTTGTTTCGGCTCAGCATAGGCTTTCTCGAGAAAATCGGTCCGTTTTTTATGGTCGATCCAATCAAGCAAGGCGGCTTGGGTTTGTCGAACGAATTGTTGGGAATTATTTACGGCACTTACGGCCTGATCGCGGTGTTAGTTGGTTCCTTATTGGGTGGGATATTCGTCGCGCGCCGCGGTTTGCAGCCTTCCTTATTTATTCTGTGTTGCGCGGTCAATATTCCGAATGTGACGTTTCTGTTGATGAGCATTTATCAGCCAAGTAGTTTGGTCGTCATCAGTTGTGGTGTGGCGATAGAAAAATTCTTTTTTGGTTTTGGTTCGGTCGGCTTCATGATTTATTTGATGCAGCAATTAGCGCCTGGTAAATACACCACCACGCACTATGCATTTGGCACTGGCTTGATGGGTTTGTGCATGATGTTGACCGGTGTCATCAGCGGGCATTTGCAGCAGTTACTGGGCTATGTAAATTATTTTGGCTTTGTCATGATTGCGACGATTCCTTCATTTTTGGTGACGTGGTTTGCGCCATTTCATCAAAAAGAAGATCAGATTGCATCGTCATCCTTAGCATCGGAAGCGTTGGCCTAAGTTAGTTTTGGAGCACGTCATTGCGCTCCAATTTGAAATCGATTTCACGTTAGCAGGTTGACTCAGCACGGCTAATTCGTAGTGTTTTTAAACGTATTTAAAATTATGCAAAATTCAGAATTAACGCAGTTCTTCCCGTCCTCTTTTACCTGGGGTGTCGCCACTAGCGCGTATCAAATTGAAGGCGCCGCCAATGAAGACGGTCGGGGCGCATCGATTTGGGATACGTTCACCCACACCAAGGGCAAAATCATTGATGGCAGCACCGGCGACGTGGCGTGCGATCACTACCATCGTTATGCTGAAGACGTTGATTTGATTGCGTCGTTAAATGTCGATTCCTACCGTTTTTCTATCGCATGGCCGCGCGTGCAGCCGCTGGGTGAGGGCGCTTGGAATGAAGCCGGCTTTGCGTTTTATTCGCGCTTACTCGATAAGCTCTACGAAAAAAACATCGCCGCGCACATTACCTTGTATCACTGGGATTTGCCGCAAGCATTGCAAGACAAAGGTGGTTGGCTTAACCGCGAAACGACTGTGCATTTTGCCGAATATGCCGCCGAAGTAGCGCGTCGTTTTGGACACCGTGCGGCAACGATTGCGACTCACAATGAACCTTGGTGCACCGCCAATTTGGGTCATGGTAACGGCCAGTTTGCGCCGGGCATGGCCGATCTAAAAGCTGCCATCCAAGTCTCGCATCATTTATTGTTGTCGCACGGCTTAGCTATCCAAGCCATGCGCGCCGTGAATTCACCGGCTAAATTAGGCATCGTGTTAAACCAATGGACTGCAACACCGGCGACCCAATCGGCGGCCGATATTCACATGGCGGAATTGGAATATGCGCGTTCAGTGCAGTGGTTTATGGATCCAATTTTCAAAGGGCATTACCCGCAATTAGCGCTAGATAATATGGATTTGGCGGCCTTCAGCGTTTATCCCGATGACTTAAAAAACATCCAGCAGCCGATTGATTTTTTGGGCGTCAATTATTACACCCGCGTGTTCTGCAGCAGCGATGAACCAAAAATTAAACCCGAAGGCAAACTCGGTTTTAACGACATGGGTTGGGAAATTTACCCCGAAGGCTTGACCGATTTATTAGTCGGCCTGCACAAGGAATATAAGCTCCCACCGATCTACATTACCGAAAACGGCATGGCTGTGGCCGATCAATTGGAGCACGGCAAAGTACACGATCAAGTTAGAACTGATTTCATTGAAATGCATCTGGATGCATTAGCCAGCGCGATGCGCCAAGGCGTGAATGTGCAAGGTTATTTTTATTGGAGCTTGATGGATAATTTTGAGTGGAACTCAGGCTATGCCAAGCGTTTTGGTTTGGTGTACGTCGATTACGCCAGCCAGCAGCGCACCTTGAAATCCAGCGGGGTTTGGTATCGGAATTTTATTGCACAAAACGTGCTGCACGCCAGTAAAGCCAGTAAATAAGAGGCTAGCTTAGCCGTTGCGTGATTGGTGGCTGGAAGTGCTTTGGTTCTTCCACCACGCTTCAAATTGATCCAGCTCCATCGCCTCAGAAATATAAAATCCCTGCACGAAGTCGCAGTCTAAATCGACCAGCATGTCCCACTCATCGGCATTTTCCACGCCTTCTGCAACGATGGATAGACCGAGCTGATGGCCCAAACTGATAATCGATTTGAGTAAGACAAATCCGGTATCTTCGCTGCTGAATTTTTTCACAAATGAGCGATCGATTTTGAGTTCCGAGACGGGCATTTTTTGCAGATAGGCCAGCGACGAATAGCCAGTGCCAAAATCATCAATCGAAATCGAAAAACCTAAATTGCATAAACCGTGCATCACTTCCAACGCGGCGATGGGGTTGTTCATCGCGCTGTGTTCGGTGATCTCGAAACGGATATCAGCGGGATTGGCGCGATGTTCGATCAATAATTGCTCGAGTAACTTGAGTAGCGCAGTGTCGTCCAAATCAAAGGCCGACAAATTGACACCCAACTGAATTGGTGTGCCGTTGGCGCGGAGCAGTGCCACGATGTCCATTGCTTCGCTCAGTACCCATTTAGTAATCATGCGAATGCAACCGGTTTTTTCGGCGAAGGGAATAAAGTGTTCCGGCGCGATCAAGCCGCGGGTCGGGTGTTCCCATCGAATCAGTGCTTCGGCACTCACCATTCCTCCATCAGCCATACGGATTTTGGGTTGCAGATAGAGTCGGAACTCATTGTTGCTAATCGCTTGGCTAATCCCCGACATCAATCCCAAATCACCTTGTCTGCCGACTTCCAACACTTTGTCGTATTCAACCCAATCCAGTCGATAGGTGCGGGCCACGTCTAAGGCAATTTCGGCGTTACGAAGTAAGTTGGTCACGGATAAATTTTCGGACGATGTGTCCGACAATTCACGCTCCCGCGCGGCCCCGATAGCCAGCGCCAAGTCAACGATTTGACCATTTACCTGCGCGGGATAACTAAATACTTGGTGTAACTTCTCCAGTACGTTGGCTAATTGACTATCGGTCGTCAGCAAACAAAATTGATCTGTATGCAAGCGGGCGATGTGCTCGGCGCCGACCGACGATAAGCGTCGTCCAACTTCAGCCAATAATTGGTCGCCAATCTTAATACCAAGTGCTTCGTTGATCTCGCGAAAGCGTTTGACGTTGACCGCCAGCACAACCAGATCGAAGCCGATGGAGTGCTGGTTGATTTTTATCTGCTGCAAGGATTCACGATTAGGCAAACCGGTGACGACATCGTGCATTTTGAGGTAATGCTTTTCTTGGCGTAAAGTCAAAGAACGTCCGGCCAAAATTCCTAAAAACATCAACGGCAGCAGCAAATCCGAAGCAAGGCTGAACCAGTCGTTATTACTTGAAATCGTCCAAGGAATTCCAACGCCAGTGAGATCGTAGGCAAAGTCGGGAATCCATAGCAGCGTGCTCGGGATATTGCTGATTAATAAAATCAAGCAATTCGAATTGCCTTTGCGCCAGCCGCGCCAGCACGCTATGTAGATCAACGGGATAGAAATTAAATTGAGCAAACTATTGGTGTGATCGGCTGGCTGCGCGTCGAAATACCAGAGCGGAAACAACAGGAAAAAACCAACCACGCAAAATTGCAAAACCCGACCGATTTGCAACGAGTGGGTAGAAAAGCGGCCCAAGCGCATGAGTACGATTAAATTTAACCCGTTCGATAGTGAATACATCGCACTAAACCAAATCCACGCCAACCAAGGAGAATGAAGAAAGTGCTGGGGTAGCAGCAGATAAAAAGCGTTGCCAGCGGCAAAGCTCAGGGCATAAAGCGAAAACAAAGCGTAATTAAGACTGCGCAGTGCAAGCGCAAACATGATGGCGATGAAAGCAATAAGCAGTAATGCTGCGAAGCTTGCGTACTGAAAGTCTTCATGCCGTTGATCCTGCGCCAAGGTCATCGTGAGATCGACAATTTCAATCGGCACTGACCGTTGGTAGTCATCGTAGCGATCCATGGTGAGTTTGGCATACAGCGCATCGCCCGTTGGGATTGCTCGGGTAAACAAGGCGCGCTTGATGGTCTCGATGGCGTTGACTTGTTGACCATATCGATCTACCGAACCCAACACGATTCCTTGCGCATCAATTAGGTCAACGCGCACGCGATTGGTAAAAAACGACAGCGCCTGCCCGGTCGCTGGAACTTGTCCTGCCAACGCTTTAATCCGCGCCCAGCAAGTTGTGCCTCCGGGCTTAAGATCCACAGTGTTGTCGTTTGCTACTTTCCAGCCCTCCTTGGGTGGAATGGTACCTAGGGCTTCTTGTGTCGGCGCGCAACGGTAGTCCACCGATATCGCCTCAGCGTGGCAGTTTATCGACGGATAAGCCAGCAAAGCGAACATGAGTAATGCTAGCTTGCCCAGCCGCGCTAAATATAAGGAATCTGCTAAGTCAAAAAACATTTTTCTTATTCTGCTTACATGCATAAGGTTTGCCGATTGGGGACAACGATCAGGTGATTTGCATTAAAACGATTTATTTGGGTTGCCATTGGTGCGAAGGCGGTTGTGCCGGACTAAACCACCTCTGCATGTTGGGAAACTGCTGCACCCAGCACTCTGGCGCGGTTGGCGAATTAGTTTCGATCTGTTTAAATAAATTCGCCATGGTGGACAGCCTCGCAATGCGACCAAAAACGGTTGCACATTCTAACCTGCCATCCGTACAGTTCTGGAACATTTAATATCTTAAAAGACAATTTACGCGACAAAAAATAGCTAAAAAATAATTAAAAGCAGAAAATCACCCGCACCAGCCATGCTAAGTAGTCTAGTCCAGCAGTCCAAAAAACCTAGAAACTTTTAGGGCATCACTTTAAATGATACCCATATCCAAATCACCTATTTCCGCCTAAACTGATTTCTACCTACACTTCAATCCCACAGCAGATGTCCACGTTTTTTTGGTAGCAGATCGATGGGGTTGTTGTAAAATGTCGCACCTGCCGATACCTCGGCTTTCGTCAAATAGTTAGCAATTGTCTTACCCGACTTTTCAGCGTCTTATTTGTCACTCTAAACAATCAATTTGGAAAACTTATGTCAACTTCAGTCCTTGTGGAATCTGCTGGTTCCGCGCTCGCACCTGTTTCCCTAGACGACAAATACACCGCCACCAATGGCATGATTTATTTGTCCGGCGTCCAAGCTCTGGTGCGCCTGCCTTTGATGCAACGCCAACGCGATTTAGCGGCCGGTTTAAACACCGCTGGATTTATTTCTGGCTATCGCGGTTCTCCGCTGGGCGGCCTCGATCAAACGCTGTGGAAGACCAAAAAATACCTCGAATCGCAACATGTAAAGTTCGTCCCCGGCGTCAACGAGGATTTAGCCGCGACCGCGGTATGGGGCACCCAGCAAGTCGATTTGATTGGCCCGTCTAACTACGATGGCGTGTTTGCGCTGTGGTACGGTAAAGGCCCAGGCGTGGATCGTTGCGGCGACGTGTTTAAGCACATGAATCATGCGGGTACGTCCAAAAACGGCGGCGTGATTTTGGTCGCTGGTGACGATCACGGAGCGTATTCATCGACCTTGCCGCATCAGTCTGACCATATGTTTTCCGCCGCGATGATCCCGATGCTGTATCCGTGCAATGTGCAGGAATATTTGGATTTAGGTTTGCACGCTTGGGCCATGTCGCGCTTCTCGGGTTGCGTGGTGGGCTTTAAAGCCTTGGCCGATACGGTCGAATCGAGCGCCTCGATTGATGCTGATCCCTTCCGCCTCAAGATCACTATCCCAGAAGATTTCGTCATGCCAGCAGGTGGCTTAAATGCGCGGTTAACGACGGAGACTTTAGGCATCGAAGCGCGTAAGCAAGAAGCGCTGATGCAAGACTACAAAATCTATGCTGCGCTAGCTTATGCGCGCGCCAATAAACTCAATCACACCACCATTGACAGCCCACATGCCAAGCTCGGCATCATCGCTTCGGGTAAATCGTATCTGGACGTGTTGGAAGCAATGGAAGAACTCGGTATTGATGAAAAATTCGCCGCCGAGATTGGCATTCGCTTATACAAAGTTTCCATGCCTTGGCCGCTGGAGCCAGACGGCGTGCGCGAATTCGCGCGTGGCTTGGATGAGATTTTGGTGGTGGAAGAAAAACGTCAAATCGTTGAATACCAGCTCAAAGAACAACTCTACAACTGGCGCGATGATGTGCGTCCGCGCGTGATCGGTAAGTTCGACGAAAAAGGCGAGTGGGTGCATCCACGCGGCGATTGGTTGTTGACCTCTAAGGCCGATTTTTCGGTCGCGCAAATTGCGCGTGTGATTTCAGCGCGGATTGCGCGCTTCCATACCAGCGATTTGATCAAAGCGCGCTTGGCATTTTTGGAAGCTAAAGACGTCGTTTTGAAAAAAACCGTGGACACGCCGGCCCGCCCAGCGTTTTATTGTTCTGGCTGTCCGCATAACACGTCCACCAAAGTGCCGGAGGGCAGCTTGGCCTTAGCCGGCATCGGCTGCCACGTGATGGCGACCGCGATTTATCCTGAGCACAATAAAACCACCACCCACATGGGCGGCGAAGGTGCGCCGTGGATTGGGCAAGCGCCGTTTTCTAAATTGCCGCACGTGTTTGCCAACTTGGGGGATGGTACTTATTTTCATTCCGGCTATTTAGCGATCCGCGCTGCGGTGGCGGCCAAGGTCAACATTACTTATAAGATTTTGTACAACGACGCGGTAGCCATGACCGGTGGACAACCAGTCGATGGCACGATTAGTGTGCAGATGATGGCGCAGCAAATGGCGGCCGAAGGCGTTAAGCGCATTGCGCTAGTGACCGAAGATTTAAGCCGTTACGACGAACGCGAAGGCTTGCCAGAAATCGTCACGCTGCACGACCGCAAAGACATGGATGCGGTACAACGCGAGTTGCGCGAATTCGTCGGCGCGTCGGTCATTATTTACGATCAAACCTGCGCCGCAGAAAAACGTCGTCGCCGCAAAAAAGGCCAATTCGCCGATCCAGATCAGCGCATGTTCATCAACGATGCGGTGTGCGAAGGTTGCGGCGATTGCGGCGTGCAATCGAATTGCGTGTCGATTCTGCCACTAGAAACCGAGTTGGGTCGCAAACGGGTGATCGATCAATCCACCTGCAACAAAGATTATTCTTGCGTCAAAGGCTTTTGCCCAAGTTTTGTCACCGTTGAAGGCGGCAAGCTGAAAAAATCCAAAGCCGGGACCGCCAAGCAAGACGATTTCCCCGCTTTGCCCGAACCAGTTTTGCCTGCCTGCGAATCGGCTTATAACATTTTGTTAAACGGTATCGGCGGCACCGGCGTCATTACGATTGGCGCCTTAATCGGTATGGCCGCACATTTGGAAAGCAAAGGCGTGTCGGTGTTGGACATGACCGGTATGTCGCAAAAAAATGGCTCGGTAACTTCGCACATTCGCATTACTTCGCATCCTGGCAAACTGCGGGCACAACGTATTGCGACCGGTGAAGCGGATTTGGTGTTAGGTTGCGATATTTTGACCACCGGCGCGTTTGATGCGATTTCCAAAATGCGTCCTGGTCGCACGCGCGCCGTGGTCAACATTGACCAAACACCAATCGGCACTTTTGCACAGCAACCTGATTGGCAGTTCCCGCAGCAATCAGTGCAAGCGCTGATTAAAGAATCGGTCGATGGCAATGTCGATTTTATCGACGCAACCAAATTGGCTACCGCGTTGATGGGCGACTCGATTGCTACCAACTTATTCATGCTCGGTTTCGCCTACCAAAAAGGTGCGATTCCGTTGTCCGAAGCGGCTCTATTGCGTGCGATTGAACTCAACGGTGTCGCAGTGGAATCGAATAAAAAGAGTTTCTTGTGGGGTCGCCGCGCTGCGGTCGATCTAGCGGCAGTAGAAAAAGTTGCCATGCCAAGCAAACCTATCGTGCTGCAAATGCCCGAGAGCTTGGATAAATTAATCCAACGCCGCGTTGCTCTGCTGACCGATTACCAAAACAGCGCCTACGCCGCACGTTATGAAGCCTTGGTCAATCAAGTCAAACAAGCCGAAGAAAAGCTAGGCAAGGGCAACAAACTCGCTACCGCCGTAGCCAAATACGCCTATAAATTAATGGCCTATAAAGACGAATACGAAGTGGCGCGTTTGTACACCAACGGCGAGTTCGCGGACAAACTAAAAGCCCAGTTTGAAGGCGACTTCAGCGTCAAATTTAATTTAGCCCCGCCGCTGTTTTCTAAGAAAGACAACGCCGGTCATTTGGTTAAAGCGCAGTACGGTTCGTGGGTGTGGCAAGCGTTTAAAGTGCTGGCTAAATTTAAATCCATACGCGGAACGGCGTTGGATTTATTTGGCTACACCGATGAACGCAAAGCTGAACGTAAATTGGCTGCCGATTACCAACAAATGATCGCGCAATTAGTCGCTAATTTGGATGCGCAAAACTACGATGTGGCGCTCAAGCTGGCTAACTTACCAGAGCAGGTGCGCGGCTTTGGACATGTTAAAGAGAAGGCGATGCGGGAGTATTATGCGCAGGTTGATCACCTCACTCGATTAACACCAGCGGAACAAAGTTCCGCAAAGCTCGTTGCTGCGTAATCGAGCAAACTAAGTTGGGGAAAAAAAGGCTGATATTGCATCAGCCTTTTTTGTTGCGGTTGGCATCATGTGCGATGAGCGAAATGCCGCGCTGGCACCGAAGCGGTTAATTTTTCTGCGATTCAAAATCTACACGTGCTCACCTACTGACATCACTATAAGCCACCCAGCGGCTTATTCTGGATTCGATAATCGTGTTCTAACTCACGCATTTTTTTGCGTTTGCAGTTAGTCTGCTAATAATTAAATAAGCGCGTCATCGCTTTAGTCACGCTAGCTTGATCATCGACCAAAAAAACCGTTGCTCGCTCGGTCATAACGGTACCGTAATTGCTGGTAGCGCAAAGCGGAAACTAGCCCCTTGTCGGTCAACATCGGGTTTAGTTTGGTACCAAAGTTGGCCGTGGTTGGCTTCAATAATACTTTTACAAATCGATAGCCCTAAGCCTAATCCGTGGTCTTTGGTGCTGTAAAAAGCGTCGAAGACTTTTTGTTGTAGCGCATCGGGCACGCCCGCGCCGTGGTCGCTGACGCTGACTTCGATTTGGTCGTGCTGATTTACATAAGTCTTGATTTCGATAATTCGGCTCTGCAGCTCGATTGCCGCGATCGCGTCGCAGGCGTTGTGGATTAGGTTGATTAAGACCTGCTCAATTTGCAGCGGGTCAGCCAGCACCGGCGGGATATTTTCTTGTAGCTCAAACAGCAGTGTCGCGCCTTGATTGATGACGTCGTTACGAACTAGGCGCACGACCTGGTATACCACTTGATTGATATCGACGCGCTGCAGGTCGCCTGGCTGCTTTTCAAATAAACGGCGCAAGCGGCGGATGATCTCGCCCGCACGTTTATCCTCAGAGACTACGTCGTCCAAGATTTCGCTGACTTTGGCCACATCACAATTAGGTCGGGCCAAATAGCGCAGTGCGGCTTGGGCGTTGCTCAAAATCGCGGTCAATGGTTGATTAATTTCGTGCGCAATCGCGGCGGATAATTCGCCCATTGCTGCCACGCGCGATAACTGCATGACTTCCATTTGCTTTTGTTGTAGCTCTAGTTCGATCTCTTTGCGTTCTGAAATATCGATGGCGATGCCGCGGCTCATGAACGGCTGCTGCTGCTCATCTACTTCAACCTGCCACACCACAGCGATCCAACGATTGAGATTGGGGCCTAGCACGCGGAACTCGGATTTAAAACGCTCTTGCCGATCGATTTGGTAGGAATTAGCCATCTCAAAGACCTGCAGCCGATCAGCCGGATGCACGCGCTCGATGATGGTTTCCATTTGGATCGGTTGATCGGTACTGAAACCGAATAGCTTTCTAAATTGGGTTGATCCCCAGATCTGATTGGTTTTGATATCGCGTATCCACGTGCCGAGTTTGGTCACGTCGCTGACCATTTTTAAACTGATCTGAATATCGCGTAAATCATTTTCGTTCGATTGCAAGCGTTGCGAGATTTTGAGCTCGCGGCTGCGCCGTTCGCGCTCGGACTCGGTAATATCGCGCAGCATAATGATGACCGAATCGTAGGTGCAGAGCGCTGCTCTAGCTTCATAATGCCGATCACCAAAGCCTGCATACGGAACGCTGTATTGGAATACTTGTACAGAATTTGTTTTGACCACCGAATCGAGCGCGTTGAAATAGAGTTGCGCGATGTCCGGCGGAAGAATATTGCGTGCGTTATGCCCGACAATATCGGTTTTGGTGAGGCCAAAAAAATCGTTCGCCCCAATGTGCGCTTCTAAAATCAGCATTTCGCAATTGAGCGTCAAAATAATATCGGGAACCGCTTTCAAAATAGCGCGGTTTTTGGCTTCGCTGCTTATTAAGGCCAATTGGGCGCGCTTGATCAAACTAATGTCGGTCACCAGCGCCACAAAGCCCACCACCACATCATCGACTTTGTGCGCGATGTATTGCGCCAAGGTGTGTCCGGTGCTGCCGTCCGCTTTGATTAAGGTACGCTCAAATTGCTGATCGGTGCCGCGCAAAACGGCGTTGATGTAATCCGAATTTTTTAGGAATAGCTCGTCGCCCAGCAACTCTTTTATATGCAGATTACGCATTTCTTCTGGACTGCGATTAAACCAGGTCGAGTACTGATTGTTGGCGTAAATGCAGCGTAAATCGGCGCTCCAATAGGCCAACATACTGGGCAAATTATTGGCCACAATATCGCTAAAAAAATGACTATCGATACGATTAATGATGGCGGTGTGACGATCGGTAATGTCAGTGATTCTGGCTTGAATGTGCGGAAATTGACCGTCCGTATCGACGCGTTGGCACTCAAGTAATAACAACACAGTTTGCTGGTTGATGCGCGCTTTGGCGGTGAATGTGCGCGGCGTGGCGTTGGCCAGTACTTCGGTTAATTGGTGCTGAAACAAGCCGTGTTCTTCTGCAAAAAAATTCGCGATGGGGCTTTTGATGACTGTTTCAGGTGCGACTTTGAGTAGCGCGCAAGCTGCGCGATTGGCTAATACCACTTGGCCCGCCGAATTGAGCAGCACTTGTGCTTGCGGCAGACTATTCAATGCGTTGCGGAAGAGCTGTTGTTCTCTTTCGAATTTGGCTAATTTTTCCTGCAACTCAGCGATTAATCGTTGTTCACTGCTGGGATTGGTGGTGGCGGCGTTAGCGCTGGAAGTGGAATCGATCGTCATAAACTTGCTAGGTAATTTTGCCCTAATCAGTTGGCCGAGCAGTGAATTGCGTTTTGTCATGAAACGCTCAACTACCAAGCCAAATCTCGTCAATCCAGCTTAGATGGATTTTGACGATTTTCAATTGATTTGTTAAACCACGTGCGGTGCAGCAAGGGGAGGGGAGGGAGGAATTTGACTAGGAACAGTCGCTGCGTCTAGCCACAGCGCGATGCAATTTTTGGCGTGTTGCATCGCTGACTTTTAGAATTTTGTGCTAATTAATTGCGAAAAATTAGTATGGGTGAGTTGAGAACTCGACCTTATGACGATTTCTCCGGCAACATTCGGCTGAGTAAATCGATCAGATCACGATAGGTCACGCGTGACTTTTCGATCATGCCGTCAAAATGGGTGCTGGCCAAAATGTCGTTGGTGGTCAATAGCCCGGGATGGCCTGTGCGTAGGATGACGATTGGTTTTAATGCGCGGTCAGAGTTTTCGTCCAGCCAGCGCGCTACTTTTAAGCCGGCATCGTGGGTTTCCATCACCATATCAAGCAAAATCAGGTGAATATCGGTTCGGTCGTTGAGGAAGGCGATGCCGTCAATACTGGAAAAAGCGTGGATTAAATTTAAGCTGCGGTCGTGAATGCGGACGTTTTTGAGTGCGAAGGATGTATTGGTATGAACATCCATATCGTCGTCAATAATCAAAATGTTCCATTGCTGCTTTGGAACTGAATTCGAGGTGGTGTCGTCGCTTGCGAAGACAAGTTCGTCAATCATCATGGGTAATCTCAGGTCTAAATAATGGTTTCATTGGCAAAATATAAAAATTTATACGCGCTGCCTTGCTAGAAACTATTTTACAAAAGCAAATTATTTCAGATAAAGCGCCATTGTAATGCAAAGATACTATTTCCCAAAAGCAATATTACAAACTACTTAATGAGTCTGTTCCCGGATTTGGATTCAGAGATGATTGTGAAACTGTCTTTTGAACGTCACAGAAAATAAAAATAAGATTACTCCATTGCGGCCAAAACTATTGTTGTTGAGCACTGTTTTGCCCCACTTTTCTTCGGAGTATTGATTATAAACAACAGTTTTCGATAAACTGGGCTAGCTGCAGCACCAACCACTATTTTCAAAATAGGTCGCATGCGCAATTTGCCGGACAAAACAAAATTAGTCGCTACACCGCACCCATCCAAAATGGAGCTCCGTTAGTCTTCTCAAAGGTGCACAATCCATAGCCCCTAGTGCGGCAAACTTGGCAGTAATCGGCTCAGTAGACAATTACTTCACCACCTCAAGCTCCCAGTTGACTGAGTAAATCACCGAATTAATCTTCCACCCTTTTCCAGTATTAACGAGTTGCCACGCTTCTTTGCCCCAGTTTTCTTTATGCCCGTTGATGTGAAAACTATAGTCGAACGTGACGGTGGCAACGTCGCTGTCGGTATCAATGGTGATGTTCCAAAATTTTCCCTCAAAACTCAGATTGGAAGCGTTGATCATTCCATCGATCCATTTGGAATAGCTGAATGCGTTAGTACCGCCCGCTTTGGTGGCGCTTGGGTTTTTGGCGTGCTGGGCTTGGTAAGTCGCATCGCCGGAAACACCGATCCAAGGAATTTCTGTGCCATAAAATAGGCGCACAAATTTGTCTTTATCCTTGCTGATAATCGCACTGCGGAAATCCTCGATAACTTGTGAAATTTCTCGGATGCTGTCGGTTTTTGCGTCCGCTACCGATTCGTATGGTGCAGCAGAATTAGTCGCTAATATGTCGCTGGAATAAACGTGGGAGCATCCTACTACCCAAGCAAAACCTACTATTCCAAGCTGAATAAAGTGGCGCATTGTGTGCTTTCGTGGATGAAATAGGGGAACGATTTAAGGCGGCATGAACTACGCGACAGTAATTTAAAAACTCGACAATAGCAATTAATCGCGCTCATTAAAATAGTTCTCGATTTACCGGTTCGATGGGAATGCTGGATGTGCTGAGCTTCTTCGGCGCTGGTTTTGCGCACATCAGATCAGCCGGAAAATTAGTCAAAAAGGTGCGCGCTTGTATCGGATCGCGACAGTTGAGCCAGTCGTCGTAGGATTCGGCGGGCAAGATGACCAGCGCACGTTTTTCATCTTCCGGCTTATGGAAGCGCTTCATCAAGGGATGCTGATCGGCGTTGATGGTGACTTGGGTGAATGAAAACGAAGTGCTTCCGTCGCCCTCAACCCAAGTGCGATATAGACCCGCCACCGCAAAGGGCGCTGCGCTCGCTAAGCCGATCTGCCAGCGCTCTGCTTTGCCGCTTTCGTAGTTGGGTTCAAAGTAGGCCGTCATGGGAACCAGACAAAGTTGTCCATCGCGCCAAGGCTGGGCAAAACTCCGCAGCGTGGCAATCGTTTCAGCCCGCGCATTCATGGTGCTGTAACGCTTAACACCCGACGCAATGTGCGACTTAGGAATCATGCTGTACGCACCCAGCAGCGCTTGGCGTGTGTTGTCGTCACCCACAATAATCGGCGCCACGTAGTCTTGCCATGTCTCCGTTTTCCATTGCGCCGATTCTGGCAAGGGTGCGCCGAATTGAGTGGCAAGTTGCTGATGATTAGGTGGCAAATAGTTGACGCACATAGTTGGCTCGGGACGATTGCTCTGGGTTGGACCGATAGTGCGAAATATCTTAGCTGATTTTTTGTAGGCGATGGAGCGCTGTTGTCAGAACACAGTGATGTCGAATTTTGCTCTGAGCGCGTTGTGATGTATTTGCGCTAATTAAAAGGGAGAGCTGTTTTGCCCGCCCGATTGCTAACTGCCGCGGCTATCCAGCTCCAAGGTATGTGCCAATTGGGTACGCTTGACAGCAGTTCTTAACAGCACGCGGCGTTGATCGTGACGAAAAATAACGATGACTAGGACGACGTTGTATCGTCGCCCAAGGTCTTAGAAGTAATACAGCGAAACCAAAATGGCCGCTTGATTGCCGTTGAAGGTAACGTCGTAACCGTTAGGTTTAAATTTTTCTTTAATCCCACGGAATTTGATGCCGACTTCTGGGCTGATGAGGTATTCGATTTCCGCCATTCCACCAACAGCGCTATTGAAGTTGTGCTGAACTGCCGACGCGACGCCAGTACCACTTAATTTGACGTGCTCATCAAAGCGCGCGCCCAAGCCCACGCGCCAGGATTTGTCCAGATAGAAGTAACCCAGAACTTCGACCGGCAAACGCTTAAACGTTAATTCACCATTCACAGCCGAACCGGTGGAAGATTGGTAACCCGCATCAACTTGTACGGCCAATTTTTCGTTCAGTCGATACGCGCCGCCCAAAAACAAATCCAAGCCATTTCCCGCTTTAATGTTGGTAACGGAGCCATCGGTATAGGTGCCGACGACAATCGTATCGCCGCCGCGGCCATAACCGAATCCGCCAACCAAACTCACTGGATTGGTCACGGTTTGTGCCATTGAACTAGTTGCCAAGCCAGCTAGCAATGTGAAGGCGGAGAGCGTCAACATAGTTAATTTACGTGTCATATTTTTTCTCATTTTTACGGTTAAACGTCGCAATTTGCGTTTTATGGTTGAATTGCCATCAGGCAAGTCGCGAGACTAAATTAAATGCCCGCCCTTGTCTATGCCCTAAATAGGGCATTTTGTGCGGACTGTGGCGTGGTATTGCTTGCGTTAAACCGGTTCTACTGAGATCGGTGCGGCTAGCTGTTCGGCTTGACCGCTTTTTAAGTCAGCATAGAACTCGGCATTGCTCACCATGAAATACGGCGCTAACCATAAAAAGCCGATACCGGCAGTTAGCAGGCACAACAACGCCCAACCAATAAAGCGGCAATGTAGACAGAATAATTTCCACTTATTCCCGCGCATCATTTCCTTGCTCTTAGTAATTGCTTCGAGCGGGCCGATTTTGTCGTCGTCCACCATGATGTAGAAGGTCATTGAATAGGCATAGGCCGCAATGATGCCGGGGATGATCAGCAGCAAAGCCCACAAAATGATAAAAATCGTGCTCAATAAATAAGTGCCCAAGCTCAGCATGCTGCGATTGATATCGCTAAACATTTGCGAAATTGTGGCTGGCTGTTGGCGCGAAATCGATAGCACGAACGTAGCCACCCCAATTTGTAGCGCCCCTTCGAGTATGAATTGGATTAGCCCACCGACATTTGGAATCCAAGACGGGCAAATCGTGATCAGCAAATACACCACGATAAACCCAATTGCGTTGTCCCATTTGCCTTGCAAGGCAGTCATGGCGCGAGTCATTAAGACGGCATTTTCAGTTTTGCTCAAGGTATTCTCCGATGATGAATGTGGTTGAAATTCGTTGCAGCAGTCTTTGGATAGTCGCAGCAAAATGCCATCAAATTACAGAGAGGTTGAGAAAATGTCTATGCCCTATTTAGGGTATTCGGAGGATATTTTGGTGGGAAAGGCGTCGATGGCGCTCAAAGTTGAGCGCCAAAAAAATTAAAAACCAGTCTGAGCGATAAAAATTGCTACCAACTTTTCCAAGCCAACTTGATCTTCCTGCGTAAATCGCGCCAGCGAAGGACTGTCGATGTCGAATACGCCAACTACTTTGTCGTTGACGATCAAGGGAATCACGATTTCGGAATTGGAGGCTGAATCGCAGGCGATGTGGCCAGGGAATTCGTGCACGTCTGTTACCAAAATGGTACGACGCTCAGCCGCGGAAGTGCCGCATACGCCTTTGCCAAACGGGATGCGGGCGCAGGCGACTTTGCCTTGGAACGGGCCGACCAATAATTCGGGTGCGGCATCGGCCTTTTTGCTGGCCGTGGTTAAGTAAAAACCAGCCCAGTTCAAATCAGCAATGGTGTCGTAGATGAAGGCAGAAAACTGCGCCGCGTTGGCGACTAAATCGGTTTCGCTTTCGAGCAGACTGGCCAATTGCAAAGCCAGTAAATCGTAGTCGGGTTTGGTGGCAGCGGTTGGGGCGATGAACATGGTGTTTAGCGATTAAAAATTGGAATGCGGCATTTTATCGCTGATTGCTCGTTATTGCATTTGTACGCTGACCGCAATTCGGTCGTAGTTGCCAAGATTATCAAACGCGGTAATGTCGTAGCGACCAGCGCTGCTAAATTTGATGGTTTGATTGCGCCCATTGCCATTGATTAGGCGACCGTTGAGCATCCAATTGATTTCACCATGCGCGCCCCGCAGCTCCAGTTTGGCTTCGGGCAGTTTGCCGCCGTTGGCTTGGCGGATGACCTCGCCGTCATTGAGTCCCATGATTTTTAAACGATTGCCATCGCTGTAGTTCGCGCTTGCGGCGCAAGCGTTATCCCATTCTGGCGGCAGTGATTTTTGGCGTAAATCGGCGTCCAGCCACAGTTCTAAGCCTGCTGGCCAGCGAATTAATTGTTTTTGTTGATACGCATGTTTGGCGCAATCCGGTAGCACTCGCTTGCCGCTTTGTTGATCAACAAAAAAGGTCAGTTGCGGTGTGCTGGCCTGCAAGCGATCAGGGAAAGTCGGTGGCGCGATGCCGTTCAATGTCCAAGCGGTACGTTGCAAGGGACAGAGTTGTTCAATATCGACGCCTTGCCCTAAATCGCTTAAACGCGTGCCGGATGGCCAGCAGATTTTCTCTTGCTGTACGTTGGCGGGAACTGGATTGGGGCTGAGATTTCTTCCATCTGGTAAGGCGGTAAAGATATCCACCAATAACGGTGCGGCGACATTGGCGCCAAAGAAGCCGGGATTGGGAGTGCCATCGGGTCGTCCAACCCACACGCCAACGGTGTAACGTTGGCTAACTCCAACCGCCCACGCATCGCGGAAGCCAAAGCTGGTTCCGGTCTTCCACGCGATGCCGCGATAGCTACCATTGCCCTCGACAGCACGTCCGACTGGCCCACCGGTTTCCAAAATATCGCGCACGATAAAGGCCGCACCTTCGCTCATCATGCGCCGTTCTTGCAGTGGATCCGCAGCGACAAAACGTGGCGTGATCGCAATACCTTTGCGAGCCAGCGCAGAATAAGCGCCCACCATGTCTTCCAAGCGCGCACCAGCGCCTCCCAAAATTACGCTTAAATTCGGTGTCGCGCCTTTAGGGAATTCCAGTTTCAACCCGCCACGCCGCAGCATTGCCACAAACGGCGTTGGCCCCAAGCGATCCAGGACTTCCACCGCGGGTACGTTGAGCGACTTCACCAAGGCTTCAGAGACGCTCACCGGCCCATGAAAATTTTGCTGGAAATTTCCCGGCTGGTAGCCCGAAAACGATTGCGGCGTATCAGACAGCAGCGACTCGGAATGAATTAAGCCTTCGTCCAACGCAAAACCATATAAAAACGGTTTTAGTGTCGAACCGGGCGAACGCGAAGCGCGCACCATGTCCACATCGCTAAAGCGCTCGCGGTCGGTAAAGTCAGCCGAACCAGCATAAGCCACCACTTCGCCAGTGCTATTCTCTATTACCATTGCCGCCATAGAAATACGCTGCGGCAGCACGTTGACCCGATCAAGCAGCAAGGTTTCCACCGTTTGCTGATCGATGCTGTTGATAGTGGTGTCGATGCGTAACTTGCCCGGATATTGGCCTTTCATGCGCTGTGCTAGCAAGGGCGCTAATAAGGGTTCACGAACCGTTAAGGCAGAAATCGGTTCGCTCAATGCGTCATTAATATCGGCCGTGCTCCAAACGCCTTGCATACGACGCGCCACTTTATCGCGCGCTGCTTGGGCTTTGTGTGGATTGCGGTCGGGGCGCAAGACGGAAGGCAATTGCGGCAATACCGTGAGCAACGCGGCTTCGGCGTGTGTTAAGCGCTTGGCTGGCTTGCCCAAATAAGCGCGACTGGCGGCTTCCACGCCCTCCAATACGCCGCCCATGGGCGCAAAGTTCATGTACAAATCGAGGATCTCTTTTTTGGAATAGTGGCATTCCAATTGCAGTGCGCGAAACATCTGCACCAGCTTGCCTTGGACCGTGCGCGGCGTGGGATCCAAGATGCGCGCCACTTGCATGGTCAGCGTCGAGCCACCCGAAATAATGCGTCCATAACGCGCCCATTGATACGCAGCGCGTAGCATCGAAAACGGATTAATCCCCGGATGCCACCAAAAATTTTTATCCTCGTAATGAATCAGTGATTGGATGTAATAAGGCGATACTGCCTCCAACTTAACCGGATGCCGCCAAATATGCGCCCGATCAGGAAAGGCCCGCAACGGCGTGCCGTCTTTAGCCACCACAATCACATTAATTGAATCGTGACCCGGTGGAGGCAGAGGGAAAAACCAATCCGCAATCAGCAACAGAATAAGAATCGCCGCGCCGCAGCAGCACACAACGCCATAGCCGATTTGGTGTAATCGGATATGGCGTTTGATCTGCTTGATAAAATTTACTAACTGCGTTTTAACCACAAGTTAAGACCAATTGTGATACGGTTTGATGGATCACTTCGCCCCAACTTTTTGCGCTTCAACTACGGTTAAGGTTTCGGCGCCGCCCGAAGAACCATACACATCAGGGCGATACATATCGTCAGCATACAGCGGTGGGATGACAAATTTACCCGGCGTTACCACACGCAAGCGATAGAACAGATTTAACTCACCTTGGCCCAAACGGGCTGCGGCGACAAAACGATCATCGCGGAATTCAACGTGTTTGATATTCGGATTCTGCATCGCTTCAGCCGGATTGAGGTTGTCAAACCGCACCACGCTCATTTGCTCGCCCTGGACAATATTGGTGTTTTCAATTTCCAAGCCGGCCGGAATTCTATCGACCACCATGCCAGTGCCGATTAGTGCGCTGGAATTGACTTTAATTTGCATGATGATGGTTTCACCGACCTTCAGGGGGCGGTTACCGATTTCCGTACCATCGGGCGCGAACATTTTGCGGCTAAGTTTGATCACGTCATTTTTCGGCGCGAGTAACTTAGTTGGATTGCCAGACAGGCCTAATTCAATCCAAATATTTTCAGTGAAATTATTTTTAACCTTGATTCCACTGACCAAATCACGCGCCTCCACATCGCGGAACACGGTTGAGTTAGAACTGACATCTTCGCTCTTGCCATTAACGCTCAAATTGGCTGTCCACGTGCTGCCGGTATCGAGCGCATAAGAGCGGCCAACTTGGAACAAGGCCATTTTTTCTTGCGTACTGTAGTAGCGGTATTTGTCCATTTCGGCGGCAACCACTGCTAACAAGTTTTCGCTGCCTTCGAGCTTGATCTGGTGTTGTTGCAACAAGCTATAGGCCAGCGCCGCATCGCGCAAATCGCTACCGTAGTCGTACCACCAGTAACCGGTGTTACGCACTTTTTTCAAGCTTTCTTGCAGGGCTGATTTGCTGCGCTCGCCATCACCCATTTGTTTTAACGCGATACCTAAATGAGTTAATGCCAAACCGCTAGCAGCCAAGGCGCGCGATTCGTGCAATTGGCGCAAGGTTGCCAAGGGCGCTTTGTTGGTGCGGGATAACACATAACCGCCGAACGCCAAAACATTAAAGCGACCATTATCTTTTACCCGATTTTCGCGCCAGATCGTGTCGTTCTCGGCTTTGATTTGTGCCGCATTGCTCGGTAAGCGCGAGACACCTTCTTGCAAACCGCGTAGCAAGAAATCCATTGCCTTGTTAAACATTGCATCCGGCACGCTAAAGCCTTGCTCGTGCGCATCGACTAGGAAATTGCTGACATAGGCCGATAACCAATATTCGTAATCGGACGCATTGCCCCACAAACTAAAGCCGCCATTTGGCGCTTGCATGGTCGCCAAACGCGAGATCGCCTGATCGATCATCACTACGCGCTGTTCGCGGGTGAATGTTTGCAAGCCGAATTTTTTGGCTAGCGTTTCATCGATAAATAAATGCGGATACGCCGTGCTGGTCGTTTGTTCAGCGCAGCCGTAAGGATAGGTCAGCAACCCGTGCACCGCAGCGCGCACATCAATTGGCGCTTTGTTCGACACCAAGATATGCGCCAAGACCGAGCTTGGATACATGCCGGATAAGTCTGGGTCTTTGATCTCTAAGGTTTCGCCCGGTTTGATGACGTAGCGCTTTTTAAGCTGTTGCTGCTGGGTCGGCGCTTGCACCATCAATGGGAAATCGCGTTCAATCTTGATGTCTTTGCCAGTGATTTTTAGATTGACGTTTTGCAGTCCCAAGCTGCCGCGTGCTTCCAGCGGAAAACGTAACGTGGTTTTTTGCTGATCTTTGAGCGACACCGTGCGCTGCGCTTCGCCGATCTTCAAACCGTCGCCGCCGTTCATGTTAAGACTAAAGTCTTGCGCGCTGCCCGACAAGTTAGTCAGGTCTAAAGCGATCAATGCGTTGTCACCCAAGGACAAGAATCGTGGTGTCGCAATCTCAGCCACCAGCGGCGCTGCGACCAGTAATTCTTTATCGCTAGAACCGTAACGATCTGAGCCATTGACCACCGCCATCAAGCGCAAGGTGCCATTGAAGTCGGGGATGGGTAAGGTGATTTCGGCGACGCCTTGATCGTTCAATAAAACGGGCCCGCTGAACAGATCAACCAGTTTGACTTTCTTCGGTAAATTTTTGGTCGGCTTAGGCGTGTTATCACCACCGAATTTGAGCTTACCTTTTTGTCCGGCCATTTTTTCAATCAAACGACCATAAACATCGTGCAAATCCGCGCCATAACGCAAGCGCCCAAAGAAGAACTCATGCGGGTCGGGCGTATTGAATTTGGTGATGTTCAAAATACCGACATCGACCGCGGACAAGGTCACCATCGCTTTTTGACCTTTAGCTTGCGGCACGCTGATTTTGATCTTAACGCTGGTATCTGGTCGGATTTTGGCTGGCGCATCGATAGCGACGGCGAGTTTGCGATCAGCCCGATCTAGCGGCAGGGCGACGATGCCTAAAGCGCGCGCTGGCGTGACTTTGCTGCCTTCGTTACCTGGACGCAGAACCACAGCCGAGATGTATAAATCGTGGCGTTTCCAATCGGCTTTAATTGGAATGTTGACCGTGCTACCGCTGGCGGAAACCGCCACCCGTTTTAACCACAGGGTTTTGTCGCCTTCAACCGTGATCAAGGCTTCGCCATTATGCGGTGGCGTAATGGTGAGTTGCGCCGTGTCGCCTTCTTTGTAAGCGGCTTTATCTAATTTCAGCGCGACTCGATCTGGACGATTGCCCTGTGCTTCGTCTGCTTGTGCATTCCAGCCGGCGTAGAAGCGGTAGATCGTCGTTAAGCTGGTGGCAGGATCGAGTACCTCTAAGCGATAGCGACCATATTTAACCGGCAAGCGTAATTGACCGCGCGCATTGGCACCGATAGTGACGGTGCTGGTGCCGACCAATTCTTCGGTTTCGGTAAAGCCCGATTGCCAACCGCCGTGATCGGCAAAGCGCCAGTAGTAATTGCGGTCTTCGCGGAATAAGCGCACTGGCAAGCCGCTGCTAGCTAATAATTTGCCGGCCGCATCGGTGCGAATGACTTCAAATTCGACTGGGCTGTTTTCAGTGGCATAAGCACCGGTGAAAGTTGGACGAACACCAACCAAGCTAGCCGCAGGCCAAACCGTTTTCTCGATGCTGCGCACTACTGGACGACCGCCGCTTTCCAGCAAACTTAAGGTGGTGCGTACGCTAAACGGTGATTGGCGTTTGAGTGTTGGCGACAAATCCACATCGACCGTTGCTTGGCCTTTGTCGCTTAATGTGTATTCTTCCAACTCTTTGCGGCTCTTGTTTTCGGTCTCGTTCGCGCTACCAAATTCAAAGCCGGGGAATTGCTTAGCGAGCGGATTCACATTGCGTTCGTATTGCACTACGCCGAGCAAGCGATTGCCCGAGGCTGGTGCGCCGTATAAATAATTACCGTTGACCTCGATCTGATAATTATCTGTTGGAGTTAGGCTGTTTTGTTTGCTG
This sequence comes from Sapientia aquatica, assembly GCF_004358105.1. GTDB lineage: Bacteria > Pseudomonadota > Gammaproteobacteria > Burkholderiales > Burkholderiaceae_D > Solimicrobium > Solimicrobium aquaticum. The sequence continues at coordinate 123,127 of NZ_SMYL01000010.1, forward strand.
CTTAAATCCAGCTTCATGCGTTCCGGTAAAAATTCTTCTACCCCGAATTTGAACACGGTGGACGGGATTTTATCGGCTGGATCGGCGCGTAACTCTAACGTCCACGAACCCGTTGCCGCGTCGGCTGGCAAGGCAATATGTTGCAAGAAATAACCGGCATAACGTGCATCAGGGCGCCATGTTGCATTAAATTGTTCGCGTCCATCTGGTGCTTTTAATTTGGCTTGAATTGGTTGTGGCGCCACATTATGTCCATCGCCGTCACGCGCAACCACGGATAAATCAATGCTTTCGCCGGGGCGATATAAATTGCGCCCGGAATACGCAAATAAACGCACTGGTTTATAAGGCTCGCCGGTCACGGTGTATTCGGACAAATCCAAGGCTGGTTCTTTTAGCGCGAGCAAGGAAATCTGCTGCCCTTTTTTGGCTAACAATACCTTGGCATTTTTAGGCTGTTCGGCAAACACCGCGTGTCCATCGGCGTCACTTTCAGCCCGAGCTAAGACTTTGCCTTGCTCGTCCAGCCACGATAATTCAACGCCATTGACTGATTTGCCATCGGCTAAGGAGCTGACAAATACATCGGCTGATTTATCGTACAAGCGCGTGTGTAAACCGATATCGCTGACATAGAAATAAGTGGTTTGGTATTCGCTGGTAAAGCGTCCTGGCTGGCTCATCACGGCGACATATACGCCCGGTTCTTTCAATTCTTTGACATCTTCAACGGGCAGATAGGTTACGCTGCGCTTGTTCTTGGTTTGCTCGGTAACATAGCGTCCGGCATACACACTATCGGTAAATTTGCGTAAATCGTCGAGTTGATAACTCTGCACTGCGCCGCGCAAATTGCTGCGTCGCCAGTCGTAGTTGTAGTTGTAGCCCTCGTCGTTTCCATCTTCGTTGTCGGCCGCTTTTTCTTCTGCGGTTTTCTTTTTGCCGTCAATGACGCGATCTAAAAAGCGCGGTAATTGGTCTTCTTTGACTTTCAAGAATTGCACATCCACTTCGGGCACATTGACCGTCACAATCGGTAAGCCGCCGTTTTGTTTGGCCGGTAACACCATGCCGTTGCTGGCGAAGTAAAACGCGGGTGAGACTTGCGCGGTAAGGATAGAGATACGCGATTCACTGGCAAAGGTTTGACCGTTTCTAGCCGGCAGGCCAACTTTGATTTGCACCACGTAACGAGTTTGTGGATTGATGTGCGGGAAGTACAAAATGCGCGGATTGTCGCCTACCACCCACGCGCCAGAAACCAGTTTGCCGCCAGTAAAATCAATATCCTTGTTATCGGTGCTGACGGATTTTTTAGCGGGTAACTGGTTGTTGGCGTTTTCAAAATAACCGTTATTGCCATCGTCTTCATTGTCTGGATTGCTGGCCGCGCGGCGTTTTAATTCGTCGGCGCTCGCGGGCATTTCAAAGACTTGAATGTATTTATCGGCGCTTTTGCTCGCATCCAGTGGAACGCTAAATGTGAGCGCTAATGCTGGCACGCCATCCAAGCTGCGGTCGCCACCATCGACTAATGTCAACGTCTGATTGGGATCGTCGCCGCCGTCGAGATTGTCCGCGCTGTGTTTGTGCTTGAAATACCACGCCCCACCAATTAATGAAGCAAGTACCGCAAAAATAACGAGGAGCTTGGTCGCTGAAAATTGGCGCATGGCGTTTCCTATCAAAGAATAGATCGTGCAGTGATTTTTTGCTTAGTCAGAATGGTGCAGCGAATTGCTGGTAAGACGTGAAGATGATGACGCTAAATTGAAATTGATTTGTTGGCAATAGTAGTAACTTCACTATCGTTTGTAAAGCAACTCTTGCGATGAATTTGTGCGGGTTTGATCGGTTTATGACCGCTTCATGGCAAGCATCTGAAAAAGCCTTGAACATCGATCAAAATCCGCTAGAAAGGTTAGGTAATTGAGCGCAAAATAGGCGCAATCAAATTAAAAATAGTTCGAGACAAAACGTAACTTGCTTAGTGATTTAGCTAAGTAAATTGGCAATTTTCATCGAAGAGCGCCGCTTGACGTTAACGTCAACGTAAGATAACTTACCGTACCCCAATTATTTCTCACCCTGCGTTACCGCGCTAAGGATGTTACTCATGACTGATCTATCCGTTTCAGCAAAATTGACCGAATACAAACCAAAGAACAAAGTCCGTTTCGTCACAGCCGCGTCGCTCTTCGATGGGCACGATGCGTCGATCAACATCATGCGTCGGATTTTGATGGCCAATGGTGCGGAAGTAATCCACCTCGGGCATAACCGTTCGGTGGACGATGTAGTAACCGCCGCTCTGCAAGAAGACGCGCAGGGGATTGCGATTTCGAGTTACCAAGGCGGTCATGTTGAATACTTTAAATACATGATCGATTTGCTGCGTCAACGCGGCGGCGCGCATATTAAAGTGTTTGGCGGTGGTGGCGGTGTGATCGTGCCAGATGAAATCGCGGATTTGCACGCTTATGGTGTGTCGCGGATTTTTAGCCCAGAAGACGGTCAGCGCATGGGTTTGGTTGGAATGATTTTGTCGATGATTCAAGCCTGCGACGTGAATTTATCCAGCTATGCACCGACTTCTTTGGCCGCCCTGCAAGAACCCGATTTAGCTACCCGCCAACGCAGTTTGGCGCAATTGATTACCGCGCTCGAAAACGACGAAGTTGATCCAACCCTAAAGCAAGCAATCCACAAAGAAGCCGAAACCAAGCGCGTGCCAGTTTTGGGCATTACCGGAACGGGTGGCGCGGGTAAATCGTCTTTGACCGACGAATTAATTCGCCGGATTCGTTTAGATCAAAACGATAAACTCAACATCGCCTTAATTTCCATCGACCCATCACGCCGCAAATCCGGTGGCGCCTTGCTGGGTGACCGAATTCGTATGAACGCGATTATGCCTTGGGGCGTGGGCAGCGAGCCACGGGTGTTTATGCGCTCTTTGGCGACACGCGAAGCGGGTTCTGAAATTTCGCCAGCCTTACCCGACGCGATTGCTGCCTGCAAAATCGCTGGCTTTGATTTGGTGATTGTCGAAACCTCCGGTATCGGCCAAGGGGACGCCGCGATTGTGCAGCACGTTGATACCAGCATGTATGTCATGACGCCAGAATTTGGTGCGGCTTCGCAATTAGAAAAAATCGACATGCTCGATTTCGCGGACTTTGTCGCCATTAACAAATTCGACCGCAAAGGCGCACTCGATGCCTTGCGCGACGTGGCTAAACAAGTGCAGCGCAATCACGAGTTGTGGTCGCTCAAGCCCGAACAAATGCCCGTCTATGGCACCCAAGCGTCGCGCTTTAATGACGATGGCGTCACCGCGCTGTACCAAGGATTACTAGAAAAATTAGTCCAGCAAGGTTTGCCACTGCAACCGAGCAAATTACCAAAAATCGATACCCGTTTCTCTAGCGGTAAAAACGTCATCGTGCCGCCTGCGCGCAGCCGCTATTTGGCTGAGATCGCCGACTGCATCCGTCATTACCACCGCTACACCGCCAAGCAAGTCAACTTCGCACGTGAAAAACAGCAGTTGCAAGCCTCGGTGAAAATGCTGCACAAAGCCGGTAGAACGGTGGACATGGATGATTTAATTCAAGAGCGCGACAATCACTTGGATGCTAATTCCAAGCAGTTGTTAAATAGCTGGCCCGACATGCAAGCCGCGTATGCGGGCGATGAATACGTGGTCAAAATTCGCGATAAAGAAATCCGTACCGGTTTAATTTTTAATACCTTATCCGGCACCAAAATCCGCAAAGTGTCCTTGCCAAAATTTGTCGATCACGGCGAGATTTTGCGTTGGCTGATGTTGGAAAACGTCCCCGGTTCATTCCCGTTCACCGCGGGCGTCTTCGCCTTTAAACGCGAAGGCGAAGACCCAACCCGCATGTTTGCCGGTGAAGGCGATCCATTCCGCACCAATCGCCGCTTTAAATTAGTCTCGCAGGGCATGCCGGCAAAACGGTTATCGACCGCGTTTGACTCCGTGACCTTGTATGGCGCCGACCCAGCAGTGCGGCCCGATATTTACGGTAAGGTCGGTAATTCTGGCGTCTCGGTTGCTACCTTGGATGACATGAAAGTGCTGTACGACGGTTTCGATTTATGCGATCCAGCGACCTCGGTGTCGATGACGATCAACGGCCCCGCGCCGACGATTTTGGCGTTCTTTATGAATACCGCAATCGATCAACAAATGGATAAATTCCGCGCCGATAACAAGCGCGAACCGAGTGCGGACGAAGCCGCTAAGATCAAGGCCTGGGTTTTGCAAAACGTGCGCGGCACCGTGCAAGCCGATATTTTGAAAGAAGATCAAGGCCAGAACACCTGCATCTTCTCGACCGAATTTTCACTCAAAGTGATGGGCGATATTCAGGAATATTTTGTGCACCATCAAGTGCGTAATTTTTACTCGGTGTCGATCTCGGGCTACCACATTGCCGAAGCAGGCGCGAATCCGATTTCGCAATTGGCGTTCACGTTGTCGAACGGCTTTACGTTCGTCGAAGCCTATTTAGCTCGCGGCATGCATATCGATGATTTCGCCGCCAACTTGTCGTTCTTCTTTAGTAACGGCATGGATCCCGAATACACCGTGTTAGGTCGTGTAGCGCGCCGCATTTGGGCGGTGGCAATGCGCGATAAATACGGCGCGAATGATCGCAGCCAAAAGCTGAAATATCACATCCAAACCAGCGGTCGTTCTTTGCACGCGCAAGAGATCGACTTCAATGATATTCGCACCACCTTGCAAGCCTTGATTGCGATTTACGACAACTGCAATTCCTTGCACACCAATGCCTACGATGAAGCGATTACCACACCGACCGATGATTCTGTGCGGCGCGCTTTGGCGATTCAATTAATTATCAACCGCGAGTGGGGCTTGGCTAAAAATGAGAACCCAATTCAAGGTAGCTTCATCATCGAAGAATTGACCGATTTAGTGGAAGAAGCGGTGATGCAAGAGTTCGAGCGCATTGCAGAACGCGGCGGTGTGTTGGGCGCCATGGAAACCGGCTATCAACGCGGTAAGATTCAAGAAGAATCCATGCATTACGAACACATGAAGCACGACGGTAGTTTGCCCATTATTGGCGTCAATACCTTCCGCAATCCGAAAGCTGGCGAAGCACCGCAGAAGATTGAATTGGCGCGTTCGACCGACGAGGAAAAGCAATCGCAACTCCAACGTTTGGAAGCTTTCCACGCCAAACATGCCAGCGAAGCACCAGCCGCTTTGGCCGCTTTGCAGCAAGCCGCGATTGCCAATGAAAACGTGTTTAATCAATTGATGAGCGCAGCGCGAGTTTGCTCGTTAGGACAAATCACGACGGCTTTATTTGAAGTGGGTGGGCAATACCGACGCAATATGTAAGGTGTCGGCAGGATTCGGTTGTTGAGGTTTTTACTAAAGCAGAAATTTCATAGCAAAGGCGTAATCAATGTCGGCCAATCAAGCGGGTTCCAAAGGATTAAAAATTGCCGTATTGGGTGCCGGTTCTATTGGCACTTATCTTGGTGCTGCGTTGATTGCCGTCGGGGCTGATGTGGTGTTGATTGGTCGGGCACGGATGCAGCAATTGGTCGCCACGGCAGGTGTGCGCTTGAGCGACTTGAATGGTCGTAGCGTGAGTTTATCGCCCGAGCAAATCAACTACACCCAAGAGCCGCAAGCCCTCGCCGATGCCGATTTAATTCTGGTCACCGTCAAAAGTGCTGACACGGCGCACGCTGGACAACAAATCGCGCAATTCGCCAAGGCCGGCGCGATGGTAATTAGTTTTCAAAACGGAATCGGAAACGCTCACACGTTGCGCCAAGTTTTACCAAGCCACACGGTCTTGGGCGGCATGGTGCCGTTTAACGTGGTGCTCACCGATCAAGGCGTGTTTCATCGGGCTACCGAAGGCGATTTGGAGCTGGAAGCCGCGCCCGAATTACTCACTTGGTCAGCCTTATTTGCTAAAGCTGGATTGCCCCTGCAACCGAGCAGCGACTTTACCCAAATCCAATGGGGTAAGTTGATTTTAAATCTGAATAATGCGATTAATTCGCTCTCGGGTTTGCCGCTTAAAGCCGAATTGTCCCAGCAAGTTTTTCGCCGTTGTTTGGCCGGTTTAATCGAAGAAGCGGTCACCGTCATGCGCGCTGCGGGCATTAAGCCCGCCAAAATCAGCAAAGTCGATCCAAGTTGGCTGCCGACGATTTTGCGCATGCCCGATTTGCTGTTTAAGCAAATGGCGGCTTCCATGTTGCGCATCGACCCCGAAGCGCGTTCCTCCATGTGGGACGACCTACAAGCCAAACGCCGCACGGAAGTCGATTACCTAAACGGCGCGATCGTCACCTTGGCTGAATCGCTCGGTTTGGATGCACCGCTGAATCGTCGTATCGTCGCTTTAATCCGCCGCGCCGAGCAGGGCGAACTCAGTGCGCTAACGGGCGACCAGTTGTTGTCGGAACTATATCCTTGAGTCAGCTTTAGCATTCTTTCGCACCAATTCCCATCTGGTGGGAATTTAGTCTTGAAATAACAGAATCTAGTGCTAGGATGCAGCAATATTGATGCAATTTAGCCCTTTCATGACCACCACTTCATCCCCCAGTGCAAGTAAACCAAGCACTTCCATCCCGACCAGCGAGCGCGTCTTGCAAGTGCTGGCGCACGTAGCTGGCCACGGTAGCTCATTGACAGCGCGAGAACTCGCGGCGCAAACCAAATTACCGTTAAGCAGCTTGTACCGCCATTTGGCCGCCTTAAAAAAATGGGGCTTGGTGCAAGAACACGCCAACAGCGGCTTTTACCAACCCGGCCCGCTCAGCTTGCAATTGGCTTGGGGCTTTGATCACCATTCCTATTTAATGCAAATCGCGCACAGCGAGATGGTGAGCTTGATGGAAAAGTCGGGCGAAAGTGTCGGATTGCTGGTGTATGTCAATGGTCAGATTATTTGTTTGGATATGCTAGAGAGCAAACAGGCGTTACGTTGTTCATTCTCAAAAGGCCGCGCCAATTCGGTCGTGCACGGCGCGTCCGCGAAAGCGTTGTTGGCGCATTTGCCGACGGCGGTGTTGGCGCAAATTTTGGCCGACCATCCAGTGGAAGCCGCCTATTTGCCAGAACAATTGGAGCAATGTCGCCAGCAGGGATACGCGGTGAGTTTGGGCGAAGTGGATCCCGATGTGTGGGGCGTTTCCGCGCCGGTATTTTCGTCGCGTAATCGGATGGAATGCACCTTGTCGCTGATGGCGCCTGCAGCGCGGGCTGAGGTTCGGGCTGGGGAATTGATCGCGTTGACGCAGGCCGCCGCGGCGCGGATTGGGCGGCAATTAGCGGGGATTTGACAAAGTTTGGCTAATTTTTGGGTAGCTTTGTTGTGATATTTCTAGATGCTCATTGATTGGTTGACGATCTGGGGCAGGAGCACCCTCTGGTCTTAAGCCACAAATCGATCCAACGAGAATCCAATACCTTGATACATAACCTACAGACTGGATAAGTCAAAAGCAGAACTATTTTTAACGTACCTAAATAAAATCAAACTAACTCCAAATATTAAAACAACCAACAAAACTACCATGCCAACTCCATTCCATTTTAAAGCGGGAAACTCCCCCCTCCTGATCTCCATGCCGCACGTCGGTACCACCATCCCCGACGACATCGCCGCTGACATGGAGCCTGTTGCGTTGATTAAAGCCGATACCGATTGGCATTTGCGTGAGCTCTATTCGATGGCCGAGCAATTGGGTGCGTCTATTATCAGCGCCGAATACTCGCGTTATGTGATTGATTTAAACCGACCGAAAGAGGATTCCAATCTCTATCCCGGTCAGGATACAACCGGTCTTTGCCCGGTTGATACGTTTAGCAAACAGCCTTTATATCGCTCCGGACGTTTGCCCAATGCCGAGCAGATTTCGCAGCGGATTGAGAAATACTGGCAGCCTTATCACACGCAACTGAGTTCTGAACTCGCGCGGATTAAGTCGCAACATGGTGTGGCATTGTTGTGGGATGCGCATTCGATTGCGTCGGTGGTACCGCGCTTTTTTGAGGGCAAATTACCGGACTTAAATTTTGGTACTGCCGATCAAAAATCGTGCGCCTTATCGTTGCAAGAAACGCTGCAAAACGTCATGCACAAATCACCGAATGCTGCGTCGTTCACGCATGTTTTTAATGGACGATTTAAGGGCGGCTATATCACGCGCAATTACGGTCAACCGCAGCAACATGTGCACGCGATTCAGTTGGAAAAATGTCAGAGTATTTATATGAACGAAACCGCGCCTTTTGCTTATCGACCGGACATTGCGGCGCAGGTGCAACCGTTGTTAACCGAACTCTTGAGCGCTTGCCTGACTTGGGCGGCATCGCAAGGGAAAAGCCATCTGGCAGGGAGTCAATAATGTCTATTTTCGATCAAACTAAAGTCCTCTTTGCGCGCCATGCGTGGCTGGTGGATGGCTGGGTGGATAACGCGCGGATTCATTGGAATGATCAAGGCGATATTAGTCAAATTGAGACCAACGTAGCCAGCGATCCTGACGACCATATTGAGCAATTTGTGGTGCCTGGCATGATCAATTTGCATTCGCATGCGTTCCAACGGGCGATGGCGGGGATGACCGAAATCGCGGGTTCTGGCCCAGATAGTTTTTGGACTTGGCGCGACTTGATGTACCGCTTTGCGCTGGCAATTAATCCCGAGCAAATTCAATCGATTGCGGCGCAGTTGTATTCGGAATGTTTGCGCTTTGGTTATACCTCGGTGTGCGAATTTCATTATCTGCACCGTGCGCCGTCGGGCGACTTTTACGCCAACATTGCGGAGACCTCCCAACGTGTTTTGAATGCGGCGGAGCAAACCGGGATAGGTATTACGTTGCTGCCGGTTTTGTACACCTATGCCGACTTTAACGAATATCCGCTTAATCCCAATCAGCGCCGTTTTTCGACCAATCCTGAACAGTTATTAAAGATCGTGCGCGCGCTCGAGCCGCAGCGTAGTGGACAAGTAGAAATTGGCGTTGCGCCCCATTCGATCCGCGCTGCGGCGTTGGAAGACATTGCTGAAGTGGTGGCGGCTTTGCCATCGGATCGACCGATTCATATTCACATCGCGGAACAACAAAAAGAGGTTGATAACTGCGTCGCTTCTTCTGGCAAACGCCCAGTCGAATTATTGTTTGACGCGCAAAGCAGTAGCAATCCAGTTAATGAGCGCTGGTGCTTGGTGCACGCGACCCATTTATCCGCATCCGAAGTCACGCAGATCGCGCAGAGCAAAGCGGTGGCTGGTATTTGCACGACCACGGAAGGTAATTTGGGCGATGGTTTCTTTGACCTGCCAGCATTTATCGCGCAGCAAGGGCGTTTTGGAATTGGCAGCGACAGCCATGTGTCGCAAAGCCCGATTGAAGAATTACGCTGGCTCGAATACGGTCAACGTCTGCGCGCCCAACGGCGCAATATGTCGGCCGTGGGCGAGCAAAAACACATCGGTGATTTTTTATGGAAATCGGCTTTGCAAGGCGGGATGCAAGCCAGCGGTCGAAAGGTCGGCAGTATCGAAGTCGGCAAGCGCGCTGATTTATTGGTGCTCGATGCCAAACATCCCAACTTGAGCGGCATTGCTTGCAGCGATGTGCTCAATACCTGGATATTTACCGGCAACGACAATTTGGTGCACGATGTATTGGTCGGCGGACAATGGCGGGTCAAGGAAGGTCGCCATGTCAATCAAGTGGCCATTGAACAGCGCTTTAAACAAACCATGCAGCAACTGCGTGCGCTGTGATGAACAGGGCAATCTCTGCTTAGTTAAGCGAGATTGCCAATTTATAGAGATTAAAAAATGCTGCGCGCCAAACGGATTCCAGTAAATTGCCAGCGCGTTTGTGCTCTTTGAAAATGGCGGTACGTCGTCCGACTGTGTCCCGCTGGTGTGGCAACGCTGCCGCCGCGCAACACATATTGATTCACCATTTGACGTTCAAAGTTATCTAATGATGGCTCGGTGCGGGCTTTAATGGCGGGATACGAGGTGTAGCTTGACGCTGTCCATTCCCACGTATCGGTAAAAAATTGTTTTAATCCTGTGGCAGTCGATGCGCCTTGCGGATGCAGGTTCATCGCTTCGACACCTTTGTTTTTTTCTGCTTCTGGGTCGGCAATTGTCGGCAATCCGGTTAAGTCAGGAATGATCGAGTTGGCCGCAAATTCCCATTCAAATTCGGTCGGCAAACGCGCACCAGAGAAGCGCGCAAAGGCATCGGCTTCGTAATATGACACGTGGCACACCGGACGATTTAAGTCGAGTGGGATTAAACCATGCAAGGTGTATTCGTGCCACACGTCGTCGATTTTGCGCCAATAGAGTGGGGCTTTCACGCGCTCTTGGGCGCGCCACTCAGCGCCATCTTCCAACCACCAGCGCGCATCGTTGTAGCCGCCTGCATTGATAAAGGCTAAATATTCGCCGTTGGTGATTTTGCGATCAGCGATTGCGAACGGATTTAAGAATACTCGATGCTTGGGTAGCTCGTTTTCAAAGCAAAAGGTTAAGCCAGGATGCCCGATATCGGCCATGCCGCCGCGCAGTTCCAACATTTTGAGTGTCGCTACTTTTGCCGCCGGTTCCAGCGGACGAACGATGTAAGCCGGATGAAACGGATTGGTGCCTAATAAATGCTTGATATCGGTGAGCATTAATTCTTGATTTTTTTGCTCGCGCTGCAAGCCCATTTCCAACACCGATACAGCTTCTTCCGGCAAATTCTTAATTAACGCCATTACCGCGTTATCGACATGGGTGCGATACGAACGGACCAAGGTCAAACTCGGGCGAGTGATTAAGCTGCGCTGCTCACGCGGTAAATTGATGCCGTTATCGGTGCTAAAGAGCATCGTAAAAGCCGGATGAAATGGTAGGTAATCTTTGACGAAACGGCTCAATACAAACTTCTCAAAAAACCACGTCGTGTGCGCCAAATGCCATTTGATCGGGCTGGCTTCGGGCATGGATTGCACCGCCATGTCTTCCACCGACAGAGAAGCCGTTAAATTAATCGTTTGCTGGCGTATCGTTTGGTAAGTCTCCGCCATTTGACGTGCCACAACCCCGCCGTCAGCGCGTGCGCCAGTAAAAAACTGCTGGTTTTTGGTGTACGAAACGTTCATGAAGCGACTTCCCTTTACGCGTATTTTGGTCGAATCGCTGGTTCAGCGGTTCAGAAATTTCTACTTTTTTGGAGCAACTGCCACAACAATGCGAGCCAGCGAAATGCCATGATGCCCATTCAGGATAGGCAATATTTGAACTGTTACTAGTATCAAACCAGTGTTATTGACAATTCTTTTCTAAGTGCTGGTCAGCCCATCAAAACCACGTTTAGACATATCGCGTCAGCGCGCCAAGCTAACTCGACAACATGGCCTAAAACGATGTAGTGCAAATCAACGTGCCCGTGTAAAAGCCGCGCAAATGTAACAAACACGTTTTATTGATTCCGTTGCGGGTGATTCGGTGAAATATAGGCTGTTGCGCAGTACAACTGCCTAGCAGGTGGCAACGATTGGGCAGGTGAATTTTCCCAAACAATTCACATTTTTTCTGAATTATAAAGACATTGTTGCTGTTCGGCTACGATAGATGTAAGGCGTTTTTACAAATTGTTGCATTTGGCGCGTCAATTGAAGGTAGGCGGGTCAAATCCATTTCTGGGTGGAAATAGAGTTGAGTGCGGGAGGCAAAAACGGCGCGCTTTTACATCCTGAAGCCCGCAATGTCGATCAAGGTTTGTGCCAGATCATGGGGCTGATTTTACCGACTTAACAAAGGCAGCTAGAATGGGCGCTTATGCTCATTAGCAATTCTTAACGCCTGATTTTATGCTGACCCCAGAACAATGCCGTGATTTTGACCGCAATGGATTTCTTGTTTTGCCGCAACTATCCACTCCCACCTATTGCACACAAGTATTAGACTTTGCTCATGAGCAATTAAAAGAGCCACGCCAGCCGGTGGAGTACGAAGCCGACACTGGCTATCCCGGCGCGCCGAGCACCAAGTCGGAAATCGGGGGCGAAACCGTGCGCCGTTTATTGCATGTCTCGCTGCGCGACAAGTTGATTACAGATTGGGCCACCGGAGAGCAATTAGCCACGCCGTTAAAGCAACTTTTGGGCGAACCCGTGCTGCTGTCGCAAGTGCATCACAACTGCATCATGACCAAGCAGCCGCGCTTTTCCAGTGTAACCGGGTGGCATCGAGATAGTCGCTATTGGAATTTTGAACGGGCTGAGTTGATTTCTGCGTGGCTGGCGTTACGCGATGAAACGGTGGAAAACGGCTGCTTATTAGTCATCCCCGGTTCGCATCACGTGCAGGTCGATGCCGATGGATTAGACGCCGCGCAGTTTTTAAAGAACGATTACCCGAGCAACCAAGCGCTGCTCGCGCAAGCGGTTCCGGTGCCGTTAAAGGCTGGCGATGTGCTACTGTTTTCGAGTAATTTATTCCACGCGGCGGGGCGCAATCAAACCGATCAAACAAAATTTTCGATGGTGTTTACCTACCGTGCTTCGGATAACCCGCCATTGCCGGGGAGCCGTTCGGCGAGCTTGCCAGAGATTGAGCTAGGCTAGGTTTGGCCTTGCGCTAATTAAGTTGGATCGCAAGCCAGCGAGCCAATTTCTGCAGGTGCATCCCTTGTGCTGGCCTTGCCTGTTTATCGGGTAAGTTGCGGGAATCAACGAAAAGGCGCCCGCGAGGAGCGCTCCTACCGGATAGCTGGCGGATGGGAACCTTAAAAATCCTCTAACGCAATCAACTCCTGCACAGTTTGCCGACGTCGAATTTGTTTCACCACGTCGCCATCCACTAAAACTTCCGGAATCAATGGGCGTGAATTGTAATTCGATGACATCGACGCGCCGTAGGCTCCCGCATCATGGAACACCACCAAATCGCCAATCTCAGCCGCTGGCAAATCTTGGCTAACCACTTCGCCGCCTTCAATCTGCGTGAACACATCGCCCGATTCGCATAACGGGCCAGCAACGACGGTTGGGCGCAAGGCACCAACTCGTTCAACGCCATCGGGTTGATGCACTGAAATGCGATGGAAACTGCCGTACATGGCAGGACGAACTAAATCGTTAAAGCCCGCATCGACCAAGGCAAAAAAGTTATTGCCGACTTGTTTTTGCGCCCGTAATTCCGACACCAAAATCCCTGATTGCGCCACCAAAAAGCGACCCGGTTCGATTTCCATTGTTAGCGGGTGATTGAGCATTTTTTCCAGTCGCCCACGTGCTGCATTCCAGAGCGTGAAATAGTGGTCGGTATCGACATCTTCCTCGTCCGCGCGATACGGAATGGACAGCCCACCGCCGATCGAAATGGCTGAAATATCCAAGCCAACATCCTGCACGATGCTTACCTGCGCGATCATTGCCTCGCACACTTGTTGCAGATGTCCATAATCCACGCCCGAGCCGATGTGCATGTGCAAGCCGATTAATTGCAAGCCAGATTGTTGGATGATCTGCAAACATTCCACCAATTGCGTATGCCAAATTCCGTGTTTGCTTTGCTCGCCGCCGGTATTGGTTTTGCGGCTGTGACCATGTCCAAAACCGGGATTGATGCGCAACCAAACCGGATGAGTGGGATTGGCATCGGCTAGTTGTTGCAGCATGTGCGGCGAGCCGCAGTTAACGGGAATGTTTAATTCCACCACCCGCTTAATCGTGGCGCGGTCGAGCAAATCGGCGGTGAACACGATGGGCGCATGTTCGGTCTGCTTTGGGTCATAACCGGCCGCTAAAGCGCGTTCTATTTCACCCAGAGAAACCGAATCAACCAGCACTCCTTGTTCGCGCATCAGGCGCAGTAGATGGGTATTTGAGCAGGATTTTTGCGCGAAGCGGATCACATCGAATTGACGCAAACGGGCGATTTGCTGGCGGATGGTGGCCGCGTCATAAATCCAGCAGGGCGTTTGGACGTCGGCGGCGATTTGGGCGATTTGGTGATTGTTGAGCATGTTTATCGGGGCGAATTGGGTAAATGGTATTCCATACTATACCCACCGAAACCGCTTTATTAAAGACGATTCAAAAGGGTATTATCCGCTTATGCCTTGGATTAATAGAAATTGAGAGGGGTTTGGCTATGGAATCAAAATTCGCGAAATTGGACAATTACGATCAAAAAATCCTGGCGTTGCTGCAACAAGATGCGCGCATGAGTCATGCTGAAATTGGGCGGCAGATTCATTTAAGCCAGCCTAGCGTATCCGAGCGGATTAAGCGGCTGGAGAGCACCAATGTGATTCGTGGATATCACGCCGACATTAATCCGGACGCGTTTGGTTACCAGATGACGGCCATGATTCGGCTATCGACTCAGCAAGGGCGGCCTTATGCGGATTTTGTTTCGCAACAGGCGGAGATTATCGATTGCTACACCGTCACGGGCGAAGATGGCGCGGTGATGCGGGTGTTGGCCACCGACGTGGCGCATTTGCAGCGCTTGATTGATAAGCTCAATCGCTTTGGCTCGACCTCAACGGCGATTGTGTTGACGACCCATGTGTCGGGCAAGGCAGTGAGCATGCCGCAAGCGTAGTTGGCACGATTGAATACAAAAAAGGGCAACCCGAAGGCTGCCCTTTTTTGTCATCGCATTTCCAGATTTAGTTGGAAGTCGACATTGTTTCGAGATAGGCCGCAACGCTACGCATATTTTCTGAGGTGAGATTATGAGTAACCGCTTTCATTGCTGCGCCATCAGGACGTTGATCGGTTTCTCTAAACACGGTCAATTGTTTGATTAAATAGTCAGCATGTTGGCCGGCTAGGCGTGGGAAAGCATCGTTGCCTTGCGCATGATCGCCGTGGCAAGCCAAGCAAGCGGGGATACCTTCGGTAGCAATGCCTTGTTCAAAAATTTGCTTACCTGCGCTCAGTTGTTCGGGCGTCCCTGCATGATCGACATTGCCTTTCGGTGCTGGCAATTTAGAGAAGTAAGTCGCCAAGCAAGCGATTTGCTCATCCGTTAAATGCGAACTCAAGCCCCACATATATTCAAATCCTTCTGGATCAGAACGGCCATGGCTCTTAAAACCACTCAACTGTTTAACCAAATACGGCTGAGTTTGTGCAGCCAAGTTAGGGAAGTTAGGCGACGTCGATACGCCCTGCACGCCGTGGCAGTTCGAGCAGACTTGCATCGCGGTGGTCGAGACCGGAATACTGGCGTCGTTTAAATCGCGTGAACGTTCCGGGGACGAGCAAGCGCCCAGTGTTGCAATCATTGCCGCGATCGTTGCTAAGCCCGCAAATTTGGACAGTGAAGTCAGATGACGAGTATTCATTTTAATAAGCTCCCCAAACATATAAAAACGCGGTGTTATTGTCTTTTGCGTTGCGTCCATTGCCATCGTAGTTCGTGCCCGCGCCATCAAATTGTTGGTAAGCGTAGTACTGCAAACCTACCCGAATATTTTGAATTGGCATCCAAAACAATTCTGGTGTGATGCCGCGTGTATTGGGTGAACCCGATGGGCCTGCGGTGTACAACGTTGTGTCCGATGTGCCGCTAGTTTTGAAGAAGCTCAAACTACCGCCGTATTTGGCTTGATAAATATAGGTACCTTTAACACGCAAGGTATTGAGCGTATTGGATGGATTGAGCGCGATACCGGTCACGTCGCCGTTATTAATCGTTTCGCGGATATAGCTAAATTGCGCCGAAATTGTTTCTGGATCGAGCAAATATTGATATTGCGCGTCGATGCCGCGATCTTTGTATTGAATCGTTGGCCCAGTTGGATTGGTTGGATCAGGATACACATTGGCATTCAATCCAAACGCGCCGACCATAATATTGTGCGCACCCCATTCGTGGTTTAACGCGATTCGAAGGTAAGGATTTGTGCCGCTTAATTTAGTCTGATTGGCGTCGTTTGTGCCTTGGCTTAAGAAGGAAAATGCGCCATTGGCAGTTTTATAGCCACCGACTTCGGCGTACAGCAAATTATTCCACATGACATACGCATTCACACCTGCGACTTGCGCACCCAAACCATTAACGATCGGGCCAGCATCGGGGCCAGTGACACCAAACTGCGTTGGGGCATAAATAATCCAAGCAGGAGCCGAATTCCATACATCAGTCACCGTTGGATTGTTATTGAGAGAGACGCCGAAAATCAAATCGCTGCTGGGGCTAATAAAGCGATCGGCATAACGCAAATCAAAATTATCTGAGCCCCACACGCCTTGATAGCCGCTGTCGCCGGAATAATTGTTGTACGTTCCTTGCGCAAAAATACCGACGTTATCAGTGACTTTACCGGCCAAAAATACGCTGCCTGTTTGGAAGATTAAGTTGGCATCTTTGGCAAACCCAGGATCGCTGGTTGGCGTCATGCTCTTGGTCAAGCTGGCCAAACCCATGGCAGAAATTGGAATCGTGCGCGAACCCATGGTGTAGCCGGTTAATTTAAACAAACGGCCATAAGGCGTTAATTCAGGAAACTGCCCGCCCGCATGGCAGGCCACGCAATTTTGGCCGGTTTGGCGTGCAAAAGCCGGTAACGCATTTGCCGCTAACGGAGTAAGTAAGTTAATGCACAGTGCGAGTAATGCGAAAGCA
Organism: Sapientia aquatica; assembly: GCF_004358105.1. Lineage (GTDB taxonomy): Bacteria > Pseudomonadota > Gammaproteobacteria > Burkholderiales > Burkholderiaceae_D > Solimicrobium > Solimicrobium aquaticum. The sequence goes on from NZ_SMYL01000010.1 coordinate 139,824, forward strand.
CCTGTTTTTTTAATTGTGATGCTGGTGATAGTCGATCTCATTTGTAAATCTCCCTTCCCTGGGAATCATGTACTGCAGTTATTTAACATTTTGGAGCACAACATGAAGTCTAAAAACGGCGGGAATTGGAAACCATTCCTGCTAAGAAACTTTATAGGCTCTCTATTGGGAGGGAATTTGCGTTACATCAACATTGTTAATTTGCGTTAGTGACTTTTCCACAGAAACAACAATCACGGCTTCTCAGATAGCCACTTACATAGTCATTTGATATCAGGTGAGCAACTACGCCCATACCGAAAAGCAAGGCTATAATGACCAACTTTAGCGCCACCAAACTCACCATGAACAGCCGCTTACTTCACATCAATCCCATGCAATTGTTTCAGCACGCAACCCGATTATTGCTCGCCGTTGTATTGATCTCTGTCTTGTCCGCGTGCAGCAAGCAAGCAGCGCCGGCGATGCATTTCACCGATTTAAAGGGCAATAAAGTCAGCTTGGAGCAGTTAAAAGGCAAGGTGGTGATGGTTAACTTTTGGGCCACATCCTGCACAACCTGCGTAGCCGAAATGCCAGAAATGATCAAAACCTACGATAAATACCATGCCCAAGGCTTGGAATATATCGCAGTCGCCATGTCCTACGACCCGCCCAACTACGTGCTTAACTTCACCGAAACTCGCCAATTGCCCTTTATGGTGACCTTGGATTTGGAAGGTAAATTAGCCGGCTCGTTTGGCGACGTTAAGCTAACCCCGACCACGTTTGTGATCGACAAGCAAGGCAATATCATCAAAAAATACGTCGGCGCGCCTGAATTTTCAGAATTGCATCAACTGATCGAAAAGCAAATTGCGGCTTAAATCCGCCGGCTAATACCGCCTAATACCGCCGCAATGGCGGGTTAATTGCAACTTCCTCCCGCAGTACTTCTTCCTGAAACGTTCTACTTGGCATGAATTGTTGGGTGGAACGCGCTTTCCTTTTTGCACTTGTTTTATTTCCAGCCGTTACAGATTGGCTTCCAAAGGTAAAAAAGTGTGTCGTTATGGGGTTTTAAGGCCATATTGAACCTACTTCCTTGGAAATCTCGGTTTCTCCTAGAGGCCGATCTACCTTTCTCCCAAATCGTTTAAAGCTAAAAAATCATTAATGATTGTCAGATTAAAAATAAGTAGTAACCACAATAAACAAATGGTTCTCGCCCGAAACATTGCTATACAACTCCGCCAAAAATCGTGTCCTACATTTGTCATGTCGCCGCGTTAGGGGCAGGGTGCATCACAACATGCAGACTGTGTGCACACCGTATGCCGAAGAACGAGACATTTCCATCAAATGAACTTGATTGAGTAAAACAGTACGCATTTTTAATTCGGTAGAACCACTTTTTATCCAGCATTACTTGCTGCAATCAACACCCGATTGCATTAATAAACCTATCTCAGGGAGTCCCATATGCAACAGAAGAAACTAACACTAGCCTTAGCCGCCGTTGGATTGATCAGTCTATTAGCCGCGTGTGGCGGTGGAGGCGGTTCGTCCGGTAGCTCAACAGGCGGCACAAGTGTCGTGCCAACGGCCAAACTTGGTCTGGTGAATTTGAACCTAACCGATGGCCCATCGGATGTGTTCAATCATGTGTGGGTAACAGTCAAAGCCGTGTCGTTTCACACTGATCCGAATGCGGTCTGGAGCAACGCGGATGCGACTTGGCAGACCACGACATTGCCAACACCAATTACGCTCGATTTAGCGCAATTGAATAATGGTTTGATGAACGATGTTTTCGCTAATTTAAGCTTGCCAGAGGGCACCTATAAGCAAATCCGCTTCTTCTTTGTTAGCGACTCCGATGCGCTTGCTTCCTCCGCTCAAGCTATCTCCGATAACGAAACCACGCCACAACCATTGCAATGGAACGATCAGGTTGAATACGTCAATGCTTCAGGCGTGGTAGCAGAAGCACCGTTAGAAATTGCCAATCCCGTACAAGGCATTCAGTTGCAAGGCACCTTCACCGTGACGAATGGAGCGCCGTTAAATATCGCTACCGACTTCGATCTCGACAAAATCGTGGTGCCGTTCCGCCATGGCTCAATGCAGTCGTTTACCATGAAACCGGATTTGGCTTACTTTAATTTGTCCAATTCTGGCGGAATTAGCGGCAACGTGGATGCGAGCAAATTGTGCACTTCCGGCTCAACAAGCGCGCCAGCAGCCAATTGCGCGTTTAATTTAGTGGTTCATGCAGAAGCCATCAGCGCGGACGGAACTCGTTACCAAGATATTCGTTCCACTTCCGTCAAACCGGATGGCACATTCACAATTGCACCGTTGCCGATTACCGATGCTAGTGGCAATGCAATTAGCTACGATATCGTGGTGCGTGGTCGTCAAATGCAAACGTTGATGATTACCGGTGTCAAGCCAGCCGGAACCTATGCGTTCGCCAGCAACACCGAAACTTTAACGGGCGCTACCCAATTGCAAGCGAGCGCAGCGCCATTACCGATCACGATTGTGAATGAATACGGTACGCAATTGTCGAGCGCACTCAATCCATTAACGGCTGGACATTTGGTCTTCGAGCAAACACCAACGGGCGGTTTGCCGCATGAAATACGCTGGGCTGCCACCAATCCGTTCACCGGTTTAATCGACCGCGGTGGTATGGCGCATTGGAATCAATTCTTTTGGATGGCAAATTCCGGATTGAGCGTAGCACCGTACAGTGCCAGCGGTGCGCTCACTTTTGCTGCAGTAACGCCGGTTGAAGGTACGGGTAACTACAGTGTCATTGCAAACGAGCACGCTTATTACAACTTTGGAAGCGCGGTTTCGTTACTCTCGCCATTGCCTAATCTAACTTCAGTCTTGTTCACTGCTAACGCGCCAACGTTACAAAGCAATGTGCAAAGCGGTACCGTAACCGGAACCGTTTCTATGGGCAGCATAGGCGCATTCACTAGTGCCCAAATCGTTGTCGCTCGCAATGGTGCGATCATTACGTCGCAAGATATTCCAGCAGCGAATTGGGTTGCTAACGGAACGTATCAATACAGCATCTCGGGAATCGGTGCCGGTAGCGCAACCACCGCATTGCCCGGCGCATACTACTATGCCTACCTGCGCTTAGATGACGGTGCCGGACACCATAAAATTGTGCCGATGAGCGGTTATATTGATTTACGCTCAACCAATAGCGTGACCGGTATGAACGTAACAGTCGCGTTGTAATTGATGGGCCGCGGTGTTTGGCTGTGATGCCGCGGGTTGTTCAGCACGGGGGCGGCCTCAAAGGATGCCCCTACTTTATTGCGCCGTGGTTCAATCTCGTAGCGCCATTTTTTTTGCACGCATTGATAGTCAAACAAACTTCACCATTTAATAAGACCAATTTAACGATGCCCACGCATCGCATTCCGCGTCGCAGCAAATCCTGTTAATGTGTCGCTTTGCACATTTGGATGAAAGCGTTAACCGGTATGTATCAGGGCGAAAAATTCAACAGTATTAGTCATTTAGTCGGTGCTTCCTTGGTTGTGATCGGCGCATCGGTGTTAATTACCATCGCGGCTTTCACGGGCGATGCGTGGAAAATCGTCAGCAGCAGTGTTTATAGTTTGACGCTGTTGTTGCTGTACCTTTTTTCAACGCTGTATCACAGCATCCGCGGACGGGCGAAAGAAGTCTTGCAAAAGTTTGACCACTGCATGATTTACTTGCTGATCGCAGGCAGCTACACGCCGTTTACCCTGGTCACGCTGCGCGGTACTACCGGCTGGATTCTATTTGGGATTGTGTGGGGTTTGGCCCTGATCGGCATTGTGCAAGAACTCTGGTTTTCTAACGAAGCGCGCATCGCGTCGCTGGTGATTTACATTTTGATGGGCTGGTCAGTGCTGTTATTTATTAAGCCATTAATCTCGGCTTTGGGTTTGCACGGATTCTATTGGTTGGCCGCCGGGGGAATTATTTATTCGGTCGGTGTGATTTTCTACGTGATCGATGAACGCATGAAACACGCGCACGGCATTTGGCACCTATTTGTTTTGGGCGGCAGTATCTGCCATTTTGTGACGGTGGCGGGGTATGTGATTTGAAGCAAGCCACTTAGCGCTGCTAAAGTCTTGGAATCAGAACCACTGGCGTATATCTTAACCAGCCATATTCACCTACAATTCGGTCATCCTCGGCCTCGCCCACCCCAAAAGCGAGCCAATTACCCCATTTAGTAAAATAACCATGACCGATTCCACCTCGTTCCAAACACTGGCGCTGTCTGCCCCCATTCTCGCTAATCTTGAGAGCTTGGGTTACAAGGAAATGACGCCGATACAGGCAGCCAGTTTGCCGTTGATTTTGCAGCAGCGCGATGTGATCGCCCAAGCCAAAACCGGCAGCGGTAAGACCGCGGCTTTTAGTCTGGGAATCTTGGCTAAGCTCAATCCGATGTATTTCGCCATCCAAGGTTTGGTGATCTGCCCAACGCGCGAATTGGCTGACCAAGTCGCCAACGAATTGCGTCGGCTTGCGCGCGCGATTGAAAACGTCAAGGTACTAACCTTGTGCGGCGGCACAGCAATGCGCCCGCAAATCGCCTCGCTTGAACACGGCGCGCACATTGTCGTTGGCACGCCGGGACGATTAATCGATCACATCAGCCGCGGCACAATCAATCTCAATACGGTGCAAACCTTGGTGCTAGACGAAGCTGATCGCATGGTGGATATGGGCTTTTACGATGACATCGTGCACATTATTAAAGCCAGCTCACCGCGTCGCCAAACGCTCTTGTTTTCTGCGACTTTTCCGGATGACATCAAGCGCGTAAGCCAAGAATTGATGCGCGATCCGGAGCAAATCAAAGTCGAAGCCCAGCATGCTCCCAACCATATTGAGCAGGTTTTTTACCTAATTCACCCAGAGCAGCGCAACGCGGCAGTCGCGCAATTGCTGCGCCATTACCGCCCGATTTCCACCATTGCGTTTTGCAATACCAAAATCCATTGTCGTGAGCTAACCGATGAACTGCAGGCCCAAGGCATCAGCGCATTGGCTTTGCACGGCGACCTAGAACAACGTGATCGTGACGATGTGTTGGTGCGTTTCGCTAACCAAAGTTGCTCGGTCTTAGTTGCTACCGACGTGGCTGCGCGCGGGATTGATATTCAAACTTTGGGCGCGGTAATTAACGTTGATGTGTGCAAAGACACGGAGGTCCACATTCACCGCATCGGTCGCACCGGACGTGCGGGCGAAAAAGGACTCGCTCTCAGTTTAGCCTCGGTGGGTGAGAAGAAATGGGTCAAGCTCATCGAGCAATACCAAGGCGAGCCAGCGGTTTGGCAAGATATCGAGTCACTTAATGACGATTTAACCGCGCAACCTTTGCAAGCCCCTATGCGCAGCATTGTGATTTTGGGCGGCAAAAAAGAAAAACTCCGGCCCGGCGACATTCTCGGAGCGCTGACCGGTGATGTCGGTTTGCAAAAAGATCAAGTTGGCAAAATCAATGTGTTTGAATTCAATACTTATGTTGCCCTTGATTGCCGAATTGCCGAAAAAGCTCTGCAAAAGTTGAGTCAAAGCAACATAAAGGGCCGGCAATTCAAGATGCGCTTGGTGGAATAAGCGGTAAATTCTGCTCAAAAAATAAGCAAAAAAGCACCTCAATCGAGGTGCTTTTTTGCATTTACGGCAATAAAAATGCCACTGACTAATTAAAAACAACACCGAGTTGATCGCCCCTGAAATGGCAGGTTTTAGATCAATCAAAGTCGCCTTGTGCGCGAAAAATCTATTCCTTTGAGGCAATTAATACAGCGTAAAACCAATATGTAAATTCGAATTTCTTATATGTTACACGGTTACATCTCATTACAATTAGCATTGATTTATTATTTTTACTTTAATATTAATTTGTAATTAAATTGTAATTATTGCTGTTTTACATTCATTTTCCGATTTCTCAAGTGAAACGTAATGTATTCCTACTCATTGCTTAAACTTAACATATTAACCACGCCTAATTTTATCGCGCTGCTTAATCAACAAAATAAAAAATTATTTAATCGTCACCTTAAATTAATGCATAAAAAATAATTAGTTAGGTAAAATGCTTGCTCTTAAAATAATTTCCGTTGGGTAATTTCACTATTTTCGGCCAAAGTGTTGTTTTTTGTTTTAATTCGTAACTTTATGTTGTTGACACGCAATTGTAATAAATGGTCTGATGTAATCCTCAAAAATCAAGTTGTATGTATGAGTTTTGACCAATTCGCCCATAAAGCGACACGAATTAATAATATATAAACAACCTTATCCGAGGAGAAGTAACGATGATGATGGAAACCATTATGTCGCGTTCACTGCGTCTGATGTTCTCAGGCGGCGTGGCATTAGGCATCGGTATGCTGGCACAACCAGCATTCGCGCAAGACACGACAACCGCAGCGCCAGTACAGCGCGTTGAAATTACTGGGTCAAGCATCCGCCGTGTTGATGCTGAAACACCAAGCCCTGTGCAAGTACTCAGCAGCGAAGATTTGAAAAAATCAGGCTTTACTTCCGTAGCGGACGTGTTGTCAAACATCACAGCGAACGGTCAAGGTACATTGAGCCAAGGTTTCTCAGGAGCGTTCGCAGCTGGTGCATCCGCTATTTCCTTGCGTGGTTTGAATTCATCCGCAACATTGGTGTTGATCGACGGTCACCGTATGGCTCCCAATGCCTTGGCTGATGATGCACAACGATTATTCGTTGATACATCTAATATTCCATTCGACGCGGTTGAGCGGATCGAGATTTTGAAAGATGGCGCATCCGCTATCTACGGTTCCGATGCGATGGCTGGTGTGGTCAACGTTATTTTGAAGAAGAGTGTCGTTGGTACAACAGTATCTGGTGAAGCTGGTTCAACAACAGAAGGCGGCGGTGCTACCAAGCACGCATCGATCACTTCTGGTTTCGGTGACTTAGAAGAAGACGGTTACAACGCTTTTGCTGCGTTGGAATATCGTCATCAGAACGCAATTTCTAACGGCCAACGCTTAGGCGATGGTGGTTGGACAACCCAAGATTTCACATCACAAGGCGGTAACCGCCCTCTAACACCCGGTGTAACACCAGTTCCTGGCAAGGCTACTCCGGTGGTAACGCTAACACCATATTTTTATATTCCTGGCACTAAAACGGTACCGTTTACTGCCTCAAGCACAGCTTTCTTGCAGGGACCATGCAGTGGTTTCGCGGCGATGATTGCGGATCAATGTAAGTACATTAACCCAAACTCGATCCAGCCAGAAACTGAAAATATCAATTTGTTGACTAGCTTCACAAAACGATTGGCTGGTGATTGGAAACTTGGCGTTAAAGCATCTTTGTTTGAGGCTAAGACTGACGTTAGCCCACGATTTGGCGCGACAATTCCATCGAGCTATGCTCCTTATGTAGCGGTTTCGGCAAATCAAGTGCCGGTGCCTGTTGGCGTTTCTGGTACAGTTCGCTTCCCAGCGACATACCCTGGGAACACCTTTGGAATACCAGTTCGTGCAGCTGGCTACGCTGGCGGTCCTGATCGTCAAGATGACGTAACATCCAAAAACTATCGTTTCGTAGCAGATCTAGAAGGCACTATCGGTGAGTGGGATATTTCTACAGCAGCTGGTTGGACTCGCAACAAAATTAACGAGTCTACAGCTGGGACGATGGATCCACGTGCGTTTAACGCCGCAATTAATCGTCCAGTTAATCCATACTTGATTCAAGGAACCAACTCGGCGTCTGATATAGCGACCATTTTCCCGACATTAAAGCAAACTGACACATCGACATTGTACTTTGGTGACTTCCGCGCCAACCGTTCTTTGGCAACATTGGCAGGGGGAGACCTTGGGATTAGCGTTGGCGCAGCCTATTCGCACTTAGATCTGAATTCACCTGCGGCAGATTTGGTTGCCGAAGGACTAATCGCTGGTAACAATGCATATGCTGTTGGTTCACAAACAAACACTTCAGTATTTGGTGAGTTTGCGGCGCCAGTGTTGAAAACTTTAGAGTTAGATGGCGCGCTCCGTTACGATCATTTTGACAATTCGTCAGGTGCAGCAACACCAAAAGTGGCATTTAAATGGACACCAACCAGCGCGGTTGCTTTGCGTGGTTCGTATTCGACTGGTTTCCGTGCTCCAAACCCTGCTGAAAACGGCAAAGCTGGAAATGCATACGTAGACGTAACTAACACTTACGATGCAATTAACTGTCCTGGCGGACCTACCGCTATTAAGATCAATGGTGTGGGTGTTCCAGCAGCAAACACGAATAACTGTGGCGTTAATACAATCTTGCAAGGTGCAACCAAGAACTTAGATCCAGAGAAATCGAAGTCTAAAACTTTGGGCGTGATCTTGGAGCCAGTAAAAGGTTGGAGCACAACTTATGATTTGTACCAAATTGAAATTAGTAAGCAAATTATTTCTGGTACTCCTGACTTCAACAACCCAGTTCGTGCTGCAACGGTAACTCCTGGCCAGTTGTGCAACGATGGCTTGGGCGGAACGACAGCATGTAACCCTGCGCCAACCACACCTCCAATTTTGTACTACCCAGCTGGTTACATTAACGCAAACAGCACTAAAGTAAGCGGGTGGGAATTGGAAACACGCTACAAATTCAACTTAGGCGACAAAGGTAGTTTGGCTGCTAAGTTTGATTGGAGCCACACAATGAGTTACCTCTTGACTCAGCCAGGTTTGCCAGATGCTCAGTTAGCAGGAACTCATGGCCCGTCAGTTGTTGGTGGTAATACAGCAAATCCAAAGGATCGTATCCAAGCAACATTGACATACGAAAAAGGTGCATTAGCTGTAACGACTGGTTTGGACTGGGTTGGTCGCTATGATTTAACTGATCCATCTATTGGTGTGAACGATTGCCAAGCTGGTCAAACAGCGAACACATCGTGGTTTAATGGTGACGGTGTTAATGGTCAAAACTACTGTAAAGTAGCTTCGTTCATGACTACTAAATTGGTGATTGGTTATAAAGTGAGCAAGCAATTGTTTATTCATTTCAACATGGACAATGTGTTTAACCGCCAAGCTCCAGTTGATTTGAATAGCTACGGTAGCCAAGCCTTCCCATACAATCCTTCATTGCACTATGCGGGCGCAATCGGTCGTACTTTCAATGGCGGCTTGACTTACAGTTTCTAATTGACGTCGCTGTTGCTGACTATGCTTGGGTTGTTGCCGTTGGATAACCCAAGTTTCCTCAGTGAAATGTAAAATGCCGTAGGGGAAATCCTCCTACGGCATTTTTTTGCTTTAACATTTTTAATCTCTACTCGGGAATCAACTCCAACAAGGACGAGGCTTTCATGAAAACACTAGTACCTTTATTGCTCGCAGGTCTGTTCGCAACCCACGCGATGGCTGACGACATTCCAAAACACAGCTGCAAACTCCCAGTCATTCCAAACATTCAAGCATCGGACACAGTTCGAAAGTATTTCGATAAAAATACGACTAACTATAAAAAATGTATTGAAAAGTTCGTCGAAGAACAACGCCAAATCGCGAAAACTAGCCCAGATAAAACGACAGCCTATAACGCTAATGAAGGAGCCGAAGCGGCCGTGAAGGAATACAACAAGTTCATGGAAGAATTGGCTGAGCGAAATTCGCATCTAGAAGAACCGGAAGACGCCAATAAATAATTGACCTTTCACCTTGCCCGTAATTTGATTTATGGGCGTTAAAAAAGCTGCGCTGATCGATATTCTGCGCAGCTTTTTTTATGGTGCGCGAATAATTTCCACGCGGAAATCGTAAGCGTCCAGCGCTACCACCTATGAACGGCAATTAATTTCATGCACTCTCCAGACCTGATCAAATTGGAGAGCAAAGCATGTCGAGATTCAAATCTTTAATAAGCAAAGCAGATTGGCTGCAACA
>NZ_SMYL01000011.1 GCF_004358105.1 Sapientia aquatica
ACTGTATGTTGTTAAAGAACGTCAGATAAGTTTAGTTACTGACTGCTGTGTGTTCTGACTGGCCGCTTTAGCGGGGAAAGTCGTACTTTAGGCGGACAAAGCGTTGTGTTTGTTCGCAGCACAGAAATGAGATTATGGGGCAATTCCAGCAAACCGTCAACACTTATTTTTACGACGTTTTGCGTTCAATCCGGCATGGCCACTTCAACTTCTCGTGTAATTCGGGCCACTCCATCAGCCCGTTTTACCCCGCGATTTCTGCGGGAGGCGAACTATAGCAAAATCCCACCGAACTCCGCAAGGGTTTTTTTTAAAATAATTTGTACCGCGCAAAAACAACCGCTTGGACTTTGTTGAACACCAAAGAAAAAGGCGCGGCTCGCGCCGCGCCTTCGTTAAACATTTACTACGCTGTTTTAAATTAGCTATTTTTAAATTGCGGTGGACGCTTTTCCAAGAACGCTTTCATGCCTTCTTTCTGATCGTCAGACGCAAAAGTGCTGTAGAACATACGGCGTTCATATTGAACACCTTCCGACAACGTCGTTTCATACGCCCGATTAACCGTATCCTTAATCATCATCACAACCGGCAAAGACATGCATGCAATCGTTGCCGCCGCCGCCAATGTTTCTTCCATCAGCTTTTCAGGCGCAACGACGCGAGATACCAAACCCGAGCGCTCGGCTTCTTGGGCGTCCATCATGCGCGCCGTTAAGCACAAGTCCATCGCTTTTGATTTGGAAATCGCTCGTGGCAAGCGTTGTGTGCCACCGCAGCCGGGAATGGTGCCTAATTTAATTTCTGGTTGACCAAATTTGGCGGTTTCTGACGCGATAATGAAATCGCACATCATCGCCAACTCACATCCGCCACCCAGCGCGTATCCAGACACCGCTGCAATCACGGGCTTTCTGATTTGACGTATGTGCTCCCAATTCTTGGTCACATAATTGCCTTTGAAGGCGTCCATATAAGTGTAGTTGGCCATCAAGGCGATATCTGCGCCTGCGGCAAAAGCTTTCTCGCTGCCTGTCAGGACGATACATCCGATCGCATCGTCTTGATCAAATTGCTGCAACGCGTGCCCCAATTCGTCCATCAATTGATCGTTTAATGCGTTCAGTGCCTTAGGGCGATTTAGCGTAATCACGCCTACTTTATCCTTGGTTTCCACCAATATAGTTTCGTAGCTCATCACAAACCTTTCATTCAATATGTATTAATTAGCAATCAAACCGATGGGCGTTGCGGCTAGTTTCGGCCAGAGCACCCACAACATACCGCGTTGTTTCATGCGCCCGGCCATCTCGCCAGCTTGAGTTCCAAAGCCCCAAAAAAAATCCGCTCGCACCGCGCCACGGATTGCGCCGCCTGTGTCTTGCGCCATCATCAGGCGCTTTACCGGCACATCGGAATTTGGCTCGGTTGTATTGATAAAAATCGGCGCGCCTAAGGGTAAAAACTGCGCATCAATCGCGACTGAGCGTTTCTCGCTCAACGCAACGCCCAACGCACCTTTGGGGCCAATACTTGGGTCGATTAACTTTTCTTCTTTAAAAAAGACATAGCTTGGGTTGGCGTTCAAGACTTCGTTTTCCCGTTTGGGATTCGCCGCGATCCAGTTTTTGATACCTTGCGCGGAAGCTTGCTCAAGTTTTAGTTCGCCTTTATCGACTAAATAACGTCCGATGGATTTATACGGCTGTCCGTTTTGATCAGCGTAGGCTAGGCGCACGGTCTCGTCGGTATCTTTGAAGTGAATGCGGCCCGAACCCTGCACTTGCAGAAAGAAGGCATCGACCGAATCATCCACCCAGCAAATTTCTTTGCCATTCAACGCGCCCGATTGCAGCAACTCGCCGCGGCTTGGATACGGCACGACTTTATTGCCAACAACTTTGCCGCGCAAGCGCATATTTTTTAGCTCGGGATACAAGCTGCCCATATCAATGGTTAGTAAATCAGCCGGTGCTTGATACAGCGGTGTTTGGTAAGCGCCGCCACGTTTGCGCGCGCCGTTGAGTAGCGGCTCGTAATAGCCTGTGATTAAGCCCGTATCGGTACCATCTGGATTAATCACTTGGTAAGGATCGAAAAAAGCCTCAAAAAATTGACGCACAGCAGTGCTATCAGCGCCATCGACATTTTGCGAAATCGAACACGGTTCGCGCCAATCTGGTTTATTGATTAACACTTTGCATGATGCTTTAAATGCGGGCCAAGCTTCGGATAAATTATCGTCGCTCCAACCCGGCACCTCGGGATAGGCCAACGGCTTAAAGCTGGCTTTAGTATTGACTGGCTTGGTTTCTGCGGGCGGAGTGACCACCACTGGAGGGCTGACAACAGGCGGCGGGATCACGACTGGCGGTGTCGGTTTAGTTACCGGCGTTTGGCATGCCGCGAGCAGCAATAAGGCGACCAAAGACGGTACACTACGGTTTAATTTAAACATGGAGGGACTATGTGGTTGATATTTGTCGAAGCTACCGGCGCATTTTTTGTGTTTGCATTTATCGTTTGGTGGACCATGTTTTCAGGTAAAAAACCACCAAAGGATGACGAATAAACAAAACAAGACTTAATGCAAAGTTCGTGGTTGAGTCATTACAAATTCAGGAATCACTGCGGTAAATTGTTCACCGTCTTCAGCCACACATAAATACGTTCCATGCATGCTGCCGACCGAGGTCTCTAACGCTGTGCCGCTGGTGTATTCAAATTCTTGCCCCGGATCTAACAGCGGTTGATAACCGATTACGCCTAAACCACGCACTTGCTCTTCTTTGCCGTTGGCGTCTTTGATAAACCAATGCCGGGCAATCAATTGGGCCTTAACCGAACCGGTATTCTTGATTGTCACCGTGTACGAAAACACATAGCGCTGTGCCGCTGGATCGGATTGCGGTTCTAGGTATTGAGTCGTTACCGAAATACTAAATTCATACAATGCCATTGACTGCTCTCTGTTTTAATAAAATTAATAAGCAGCTATTCGACACCAATTTAACCGTCAAAGCAAGCATTTAGAATAATACCAACGCACTAGAACGCGACACGCGCGCAGCCCATCCACGTTAAAATAGCGCCTACTTTTTTCTCACCTTGAATCCACCTTGACCATGAGCCAATCCCGCACCTTTCGTATTGCCCCTAGCATTTTATCCGCCGATTTTGCCCGCCTAGGCGAAGAAGTCCGCAATGTTGAAGCCGCTGGCGCCGATTTGATTCACTTTGATGTGATGGACAATCACTACGTGCCTAACCTAACGATTGGCCCGATGGTTTGTCAGGCAATTCGCCCACATGTGCAAATTCCGATTGACGTGCATTTGATGGTCAAACCCGTTGATCGCATCATTCCTGATTTTGCTAAAGCAGGTGCAAACTATATTTCGTTTCACCCCGAAGCGACCGAGCACTTAGATCGCAGCTTGCAATTGATTCGCGATAATGGCTGCAAAGCGGGCTTGGCATTCAATCCCGGCACGTCGTTGCATTACTTGGAACATGTGATGGATAAACTCGATTTGATTTTGCTCATGTCGGTCAATCCCGGCTTTGGTGGACAATCGTTTATCCCGCACACGTTAAAGAAAATCGCCGAAGTACGCAAACTGATCGACGCTTCTGGTCGCGATATTTTGCTGCAAGTCGATGGTGGAGTGAAGACCGACAATATCGCTGAAATCGCCCAAGCTGGCGCTGACACTTTCGTCGCTGGTTCGGCGATTTTTGGCAAACCTGATTACGCCGGAATCATTGCTGGAATGCGCCGCGAATTAGCTTCTGTCAAATAAGAGTAGCGATGACACAACTGCAAGGCATTAAAGCCGCCATTATCGATTTGGATGGCACGATGGTGGACACTATCGGCGATTTTTTGGTGGCGATTAATGCCATGCGTGCGGAGTTTGCACTCGCGCCGTTAGCCCAGGCGACGATTCAAAATATGGTTGGCAAAGGGAGTGAGAATCTGATTCGCCAAGTGCTCGCTTGTGATTTCTCGGCTACCGACGTTGAACAGCATTTTGACGCGGCGATGGATAGTTATCAGCGCCATTATTTAGCCATTAACGGGCAATTCAGCCAACTTTATCCGGATGTGCACGCAGGCCTTCAAGCTATGCAAACCCGGGGCCTGCGCTTAGCCTGCGTCACCAACAAACCCATCGCCTTCGCCTTACCGCTGCTAAAGCAAAAGCAACTCATCGATTATTTTGACGTTATCTATGGCGGCGACTCGTTGGCACATAAAAAACCACATCCCGCGCCTATGCTTAAAGTATGTGACGATTTTCAACTCGCACCCACACAAGTTGTGGCCATTGGCGATTCCAGCAACGATGCCATTGCTGCACGCGCAGCGGGTTGTTGGGCGTTGACACTGCCCTATGGCTACAATCACGGCGAGGCTGTACAACAGATTGATTCTGATGGTATAGTCGAAACCTTGTTGTGCGCTGCACAGAAATTAAACAGTTAGGCGCAATATGTTTTCACTAACTGATGTATTGTTTTGATATTACTTAAATAACGCCAAACAAACCCACCATGTTTCTCACCAAAAAACGTCCAGTCACAACACCAGGCACCTTCGAGGCCTGGCTATGGCGACGCTAGCATTTCCTGACTAAGCAGCCTTGCGCGCGCCTTAGTCTCAATGCCATTGGTTGGTGCGGTTCAATTCGAGCAGTTCGTCTGATCTAGTTCGCCCAGCCACGTTTTTACCTCTCTACCCCACCATCGGGGCACAAGTGAAAGTCATGACCGAAATCGAATTCACCTCCTTGGCGAACCAAGGCTATAACCGCATCCCATTGATTAGCGAAGCGTTCGCCGATCTTGAAACGCCGTTAAGCGTTTATCTCAAACTCGCGCAAAGCCAGAATGCCGGCAAAAACACCTTTTTGCTCGAATCCGTGGTGCGCGGCGAGCGTTTAGGGCGCTACTCCTTTATTGGCTTGCCTGCGGCGACGTCGCTGCGTTGCTATCACGAGCGCACCGAAGTCATCCACGATGGCAAAGTCATCGAAACCCACAACGGCAATCCACTGGAATTTATCGCCGAATATCAAGCGCGCTATAAAGTCGCGCTACGCCCCGGATTGCCGCGCTTTTGCGGCGGATTAGCTGGCTATTTTGGCTACGATACCGTGCGTCATATTGAGACGCGCTTAGCCAATTCTTGCCCTAAAGACGATTTAGGTTTGCCTGATATTCAGTTGTTAGTCACTGAAGAATTAGCGGTTATTGATAACTTATCCGGCAAGTTATATTTAATTGTCTATGCCGACCCGAGCAAACCCGAGGCGTTTTCGAAAGCGCGAGTGCGCTTGAAAGAATTGCGTGGCATGTTGCGTCGCAGTGTCGATGCGCCGGTAACGTCAGCGTCAGTACGCACCGAAACGATACGCGAATTCGATAAATCAGAGTACTTAAAAGCCGTTGCTCAAGCCAAGGAATACATCATGGCGGGCGACTTGATGCAGGTACAAATTGGTCAGCGCCTGAAAAAACCTTATGTTGATGCGCCGCTGTCGCTGTACCGTGCATTGCGCTCGTTGAACCCTTCGCCGTACATGTATTTTTATAATTTTGGCGACATGCACATCATCGGTTCATCGCCCGAAATTTTGGTCCGTAACGAAGGCCAAGAAGATGGCAGCCACACCGTTACCATTCGTCCGTTGGCGGGCACCAAACCACGCGGCACCACGCCAGCGCAAGACGAACAACTCGCCAAAGATTTACTCGCTGATCCAAAAGAAATCGCCGAACACGTAATGTTGATCGACTTGGCGCGCAACGATTTAGGTCGCATCGCGAAAACCGGCAGCGTCAAAGTATCGGATCAAATGGTGATTGAAAAGTACTCGCACGTTCAACACATCGTCTCTAACGTTGAAGCAACACTACAAGATAATTTATCCAACTTAGATGTATTAAAAGCGACCTTCCCTGCCGGGACCTTATCGGGCGCCCCCAAGGTGCGTGCGATGGAAATCATCGACGAATTAGAACTGACTAAACGCGGTATTTATGGCGGCGCCTGCGGCTACTTATCGTTCAGTGGCGCAATGGATTTAGCGATTGCGATTCGTACTGGCGTGTTAAAAAACGGCATGTTGTACGTGCAAGCCGCGGCAGGAATCGTCGCCGATTCGGTGCCTGAAATGGAATGGCAAGAAACAGAAAACAAAGCGCGCGCCGTGTTACGCGCCGCAGAACATGTACAAGATGGTTTGGATGGGGAGATTTAAATGCTGCTAATGATCGATAACTACGACTCGTTCACCTACAACTTGGTGCAATATTTTGGCGAATTGGGCGTAGAAGTACGCACCTATCGCAACGATGAAATTACCTTGGATGAAGTCGCCGCGCTCAAACCTAGCCATATTTGTATTTCCCCCGGCCCTTGCACACCGCTGGAAGCGGGAATTTCGGTCGGTGTGTTACAACGCTTTGCGGGACAGATCCCGATGTTGGGCGTGTGTCTTGGCCATCAAAGTATTGCGGCGGCGTTTGGCGGCAAAGTGATCCGCGCCAAACAAGTCATGCACGGTAAAACAAGTTTGATTGCGCACACCGGCTTTGGGGCATTTCAGGATTTACCGACGCCTTACACGGTCACTCGCTACCATTCGCTAGCGATCGAACGCTCCAGCTTGCCTAAGCATTTAGAAGTCACGGCGTGGACCGACGACGGCGAAATCATGGGCGTGCGTCACACTGAATTTAATATCCAAGGCGTGCAGTTTCATCCTGAATCGATTTTGTCGGAGCACGGTCATGCGCTATTGAAGAACTTCCTCACCGTGGATGTACCCAACCGCAATCCTAACCTCTAGCCAGCGAGCGCAACATGACGATCTCTCAACAAGAAGCCTTATTACGCTGCATCGAACATCGTGAAATCTTCCACGATGAAATGCTGTATTTGTTCCGCAAAATCATGGGCGGCGAAATGTCTCCGGTAATGATCGCGGCACTCACCATGGGATTGCGGGTCAAGAAAGAAACGATTGGAGAAATCACCGCGGCGGCGCAAGTCATGCGTGAATTTTCCACCAAAGTCCCGCTCGCAAATACCGATCATTTAATCGATATCGTGGGAACCGGCGGCGACAGTTCGCACACGTTTAATATTTCCACCGCCTCGATGTTTGTCGCCGCTGCCGCTGGCGCGCGCGTGGCTAAACATGGCGGACGCAGTGTTTCATCGTCCTCAGGCAGCGCTGATGTATTGGAATCGTTAGGCGTCAACATTAATTTAAAACCAGAGCAAATCGCCCAATCAATCGCGCAAACTGGCATCGGCTTCATGTTCGCACCAAATCATCACGCCGCAATGAAGCACGCTGCGCCCGTGCGTAAAGAACTTGGCGTGCGTACGATTTTTAATATTTTAGGCCCGCTGACTAATCCAGCCGGCGCGCCGAATATTTTGATGGGCGTCTTCCACGCGGATTTGGTTGGTATTCAAGTGCGCGTATTGCAACGTCTAGGCGCACAACATGCACTGGTCGTTTGGGGGCGTGACAATATGGACGAAGCTTCGCTCGGCGCGGGTACCTTGGTTGGCGAATTAGTCAATGGTGAAATCCGCGAATACGAAATTCATCCGGAAGACTTTGGTTTAGCGATGGCATCCAACCGCAGCTTCAAAGTCACCAACGCCGCAGAATCCAAAGCAAAAATGTTTGAAGCATTAAGCGACGCACCTAGCCCAGCACGCGATATCGTCGCACTCAACGCCGGCATGGCGATCTATGGCGCGGGAATTGAAAGCAGCATTGAAAATGGATTAAAGCGTGCCAACGCGGTTATCGCTTCCGGTGCAGCACGCGCCAAGCTAGACCAATTTGTACAAGTAACGCAGCAACTCGGAGCCAACAATGTCTGATATTTTGACCAAAATTTTGGATGTTAAAGCTGACGAGATTAGCGCGGCAAAAAAATACCAATCGTTTAGCAGCTTGCGCAATGAGGTTGAAAGCAATTCCGAGTTACGTGCTGGCTTGCGTAACTTTGAAGGCAGCCTGCGCCATAAAATCAATGCTGGTCACGCTGGCGTGATTGCAGAAATTAAAAAAGCGTCTCCCTCCAAAGGCGTCATTCGCGCCGATTTCAACCCAGCGCAAATTGCCGCCAGCTATACGCAGCATGGCGCAGCTTGTTTGTCCGTGCTGACCGATGTGCAGTTTTTTCAGGGTGCACCAGAGTATCTAAAACAAGCACGTGCCGCCTGCACTTTGCCTGCGCTGCGGAAAGATTTCATGATAGATCCGTACCAGATTTATCAAGCACGTTCATGGGGTGCAGATGCAATTTTGTTGATCGTCGCAGCCTTGGATGTTGGCTTGATGCGCGAGTTGGAAGCTATCGCCCATGAATTAGGCATGGCAGTCTTGGTGGAAGTGCATAACGCTGAAGAACTCAGCGCGGCGCTAACCTTAAAAACCGCGCTACTTGGCATCAACAATCGCAACCTGCGCACCTTTGACGTGTCGCTGGAAAACACTATCGCGCTATTACCAAGAATTCCGCCAGAAAAATTAGTCATCACCGAATCAGGCATCGCCGTAGTCGATGATGTCAAACGTATGCGCGACGTTAACGTAAATGGCTTCTTGGTCGGCGAAGCCTTTATGCGGGCGCCAGAACCGGGCGTTGAAATGGCCCGTCTTTTCGCGTAACACCGGTTAGTAAAAACTCAAAAGCTTGGGAAGCAGCGCGTCAATGAGCAAAGATTTCAAAGGCAATAAGCAAGCGCTTCCCAGCAAAATCTGCGTGGTGTGCCAACGCACCATGACTTGGCGGCGGGCGTGGGCGAAAAATTGGGATGAAGTAAAATACTGTTCCGACGCTTGCCGAAAAAACGCCAAAAAATCCCCTTCATGACTACCCAACTCGTCTGGTTTAAACGCGATTTACGTGCCCACGATAATGCGGCGCTGATGAACGCGGCCAGATTGGGACCGGTGCTGTGTTTGTATATTATTGAACCGAGCTATTGGTGCAATTCCGATAGCTCGCAGCGTCAATTTAGCTTTTTGCGCGAATGTTTGCGCGATCTTTATTTGCACTTGCAGGCGCTCAATGCAAAGCTGTACTTGGTCACCGGTGAAGTGGTCGATGTATTGGAACGGCTGCACCATTTGCAACCGCTGGCAGCGCTGCATTCGCACATGGAGACTGGCAATGTGCTCACTTTTGAACGCGATAAAGCCGTAGCACGTTGGTGTGCAAAGCATCAAATTCACTGGCATGAATACCAACAACAAGGTGTGGTTCGACGCCTAGCCAGTCGCGATTCGTGGTCGCGGCGCTGGGAAGAATTTATGACGACTTCGCAATGCTTTGTCGATCAAATTAGCGCCCTTGAACTTCCTTGGCCAATCGAGAGCTGGCCCGACTGGCATGCTTGGAATCGACCAAGCGATCAACCGCCGCAACGTCAAACAGGCGGACGGACCGTCGCACTAGCAACATTGCGCGATTTTTTAGATGAACGTTGCGCCACCTATCGAGGCGGGATTTCCTCGCCTTTATCGGCACCGTCGGCGTGTTCACGAATTTCGCCTTACTTGAGTTGGGGCTGTCTGAGCATGCGCGAAGTGGTGCAAGCGACCGCCGAAAAACTTAGCATGCTGCCGCCTGATTCCCGCGCTAGCAAAGGCTTGCAGGGATTTCTCAGTCGCCTGCATTGGCATTGCCATTTCATTCAAAAACTTGAGTCGGAACCCGAAATCGAATGGCGCAATATGCACCGTGGTTATGACGGTCTGCGCGAGCCGGATTGGAACGAGGCAAACTTCAAGGCACTCATCGAGGCGCGCACTGGCTGGCCGCTAGTTGATGCTTGCGTCGTAATGCTCAGAGAAACTGGCTGGCTTAATTTCCGCATGCGCGCCATGTTAGTGTCGGTCGCGGCCTATCCCTTGTGGCTGCACTGGAAGCCGTTTGGCGATTGGTTGGCAACGCAATTTGTCGATTACGAACCGGGCATCCATTGGAGCCAAATGCAGATGCAATCCGGCACCACCGGTATCAATACCACGCGGGTCTATAACCCAATCAAGCAAGCGCAAGATCACGATCCGCACGGACGCTTTGTACGGCGTTGGTTGCCGGTATTAAGAAAAGTGCCCGATAGCTGGTTGTTTGAACCGTGGAAAATGCCGCCCGATGTGCAAGCCCATTGCGGTGTAATCATTGGTAAAGATTGGCCTTTGCCACCGGTTGAGTTGGAATCGGCCACGCGCAATGCGAAAAATGTATTGCATGCGCGCCGTGCGCAACCGGAAGTCAAATCAGAAAAAAGCGCCATCGTCGAGCGTCACGGTTCGCGCTTACGACCGCAAACCAAAGCCAGAAAAGCAGTCGCGGCGCAGGATGTAAAACAGGGGAGTTTTGAATTTTGAGTTTGAATTTGTTAGCCTACTCAATGCTTAGCAACAAGCATTGAGTAGATCAGTTTGAAGCGGGTATTTGGTAGTTATTTAGCAGCGCTAGGGCGAGTTAAAGTCGATTTTTTAACGGACCTAGTTTTAGCTTTGGACTCAACATCGGTCAACTTCAAACTCCACGCCGGTACATCGTCGGATTGTAATTTCACCTTAAACTGCTTTAGCTCATCGCGTCTAAATGCATGCACTGCGACGGTCGCGCCGACTTTATAGCGTCCCAACAAGCGCCCCAAATCATTGCCCGCATCGGCGGCGGTTACGCGCAAATCATCTAGCGCGACTAAGGTATCACCGGCTGATAAACCCGCGACATGCGCTGCTTTACCATGAAAAACTTGCGCTAATTTGCAGTCGTTACCCTCGCGTCCAAGTCGAGCGCCAATACTTGGCTTGCTGGCATTGCGCGTATCTTCTAACGTCACGCCAAAGTCGGCATATAACTCGTCCAACGGTAAATCCGCCGTGCCACGCACATAACGGTCAAAGAATGATTTCATCTTGATCCCCGCCACTTGCTCGACCAATGCTTCGATAGCGGATTCGGTAACGCCTTGCTGCTTGCCCGCCAGTGCCAATTGGTAGAAATCACGTCCATAGCTTTGCCACAAACTACGCATGACATCGTCCAGCGATTTCTTACCAGCGGTAGCGCGGCGGATGGTTAAATCCAAGGCTAGGGCGAGCAAGGAACCTTTGGTGTAATAGCTAACAATCGCGTTGGGCGAGTTCTCATCTTGTCGATAGTATTTGGTCCAGGCATCGAAGCTGGAATCAGCCAAACTTTGCTTGGTGCGCCCTGCTCCGCGCAACACTCCGTTAATGACTTTACTGACTAAACTCAAATAGTGCGGCTCATCGATAATGCTGGTGCGCGCCAAAAATAAATCATCGTAATAACTTGTGAAGCCTTCAAACAGCCACAGCAGCGGGGTGTAATTTTCTTGTTGTAAATCGTAGTTGGCAAACGGTGCGGGCTTGATGCGCTTCACATTCCAAGTATGGAAATATTCGTGGCTACATAATCCTAAAAAGCCGATGTACGCTTCGCTCGCTTGAGCATTGCCTTTGACTGGCAAATCGTTGCGGTTGCAAATTAATGCGGTCGATGCGCGGTGCTCTAAGCCACCGTAACCATCGCCCACCGCCATCGTCATAAACACATATCTATCCATCGGCGCGCGTTTGGTTTTCGGCTCAAAAAAAGCAATCTGTGCCGAACAGATTTTCTCCAAGTCGGCTGCAATACGGATCAAATCCAAATTGGGAACCTGACCAGTCACGACAAAATCATGCGGCACGCCATGTGCTTTGAAACTAATAAGTTGGAATTCACCCATCTCAACCGGATGATCGATCAACGCATCGTAGTTCTCCGCCGCGTAAGTTCCAAAGCCATACAACCTGGCCTTTAATGGCGGCAAGGAAGTTGCGATCCGCCATTGCTTACACGCCGGATCGGCGGGGCGTTGAATATCGACCACATGACGCGCCATCTCTTGCCCAACCACGCGCAGAAAAACGCTGGTGCCGTTATAGAAACCATGCGTTTGATCCAAATGTGCGGTGCGTACCGATAAATCCCACGCATAAACTTCGTACTCCAACGTCAACGCGCCAGCGATTGGTGGCGCTTGCCAACTGTGTTTATCGATTTTAGTGAGTGCGACTTTTTTGCCGTTGCTAGTGGCTTTAATCTGAACAATATTTTTGGCAAATTCACGCACCATGTAACTACCTGGAATCCACGCCGGCAGGACAAAAAGTTGGCCTTCTGGATTAGGTTCAGCCACGGTCAGCGTTACTTGAAACAAGTGAGCGGCCAAATCTTTGGGAACAATGGTGTAGTGAATAGTCATGATTTAGCGATTAAAAATTTCGATACAAAATATTAGAGACGGACATTAACAGCCAACACCGTTAGCGCTAAAGCGAGCACCACGGTTATGGTTAAGTGGCGGCGTAAAACCAGAAACCAATCCGGCATTTGGTAAGTCACATAAAGCCGTTTATCAACCTGATAGGACAAAATAAATCCAAAGATCAGCACAAAAAAGCCAAACCCAAAATTGACTTTCGAGGCCCATGCAATCACGCTCGGAACAATGCCCCAAAACAGAGCGCGTTTAATTTGAACCGACGTTAATTCAGGCGAAGTGAGTGCCACTCCCCAATGTATCCCACCCAAAAAAGACAAGATCGCGATTCCATACGCACTCTGCGCGTACACGAAACCTTCCAACCATTCGGGATGCGCTATCCAACATGCTAGAGTTAAAAAAACGAACGGGACTAAACCAAAAAAGCCCAGTTGATGCGCCAAGCGTTTGCTCAGGAAATGATGGTTCATAGAATGAATATAGTTGATGAAATTAAGGAAAAATTTAGCGACTTAGCACTCAGGAAGTTACCGGCAAATCCGACGCATAATCAATATCCCGAAGAATGCCCGGATCGTTGACCGTCACACGACAAACCGGAAACTGGCGCACCAATTCACGCGCACCGACATCTCCCGACAACGACGACAGCGCGGCAAAATGCTTGCTTGAAAATCCCACTGGATGCCCGGCCTGCTGCTCAAAACTAGGTTGAACAATATCGGCTCCCTGCTGCAGTTCGTTCAACACGGTTTGAATGGTGCTGGTTTCAATATAGGGCATATCGGCCAATCCGACCAAGACAGAATCGATGCGGCTTGCGCCCAAATCAGAATGTTTTATTTTTTGCATCACAAACGACAACGACGCGCCCATGCCTTGTTGCGCTTGCTCGAACAAATGCACTTCGCAGCCAGCTTGGCGCAATTGCTGTGCCAATTTCTCCGATCTAACGACCGCGACAACGTTGCTTAAAACTCGCAATAAATTCGTCGCAGATTGAACCGCTACCGAAACGCCAGACGGCAGAGGCTGCATTAGTTTACTCGCCACACCGGTTGGATCGAAGCGCTGGCCTGCGCCAGCGGCAAGCAAAATTCCAACCGTCTTGTGTGGTTGCATGATTAGCTGCTGATTAATAAAATTTAAGGAGTGATCTTTAACTTTTCTTCGATGGCTGCCGCGTTAATAAAACCTGGCACGCGCGAGCCATCTTCAAAGAAAATCGCTGGTGTACCATTAATCCGCAATTTGTTCCCCAACGCTAAGATTTTTTGATGTGGCGTAGAGGTGCAACTTTCCGGCGCAGCAGGCGCATCTTTCCCGTCTGTCATCCAATCATTCCACGCCTGAGCAGGGTCATCTGAGCACCAGATATTTTTCGATTTAACAGCCGAATCGTCCGACAAAATATCGTACATAAACGTGTAGATGGTAATGTTATCGACATTTTTTAATTCTTTGCGCAGACGTTTGCAGTAGCCGCAGTTAGGATCTTCAAACACCGCGATAACGCGCTTACCATCGCCCTTTACTTGTTTTAACGCGAGGTCTAAAGGCAGATCGGCGATTTTGATTTTATTCAAATTATCAATCTTGGCTTTGGTCAGGTTTTTATGCGTTTTTAAATCCATCACATCGCCAACGAATAAATAATTAGCTTTCTCATCGGTGTAATAAATCTCGCCACCCAAGGTGACTTCATATAAGCCAGCGTAGGGAGATTTAGTGACGGAGTCGACCTTGACGTTGTCACCCAATTTAGGCTCAACCAATTTTTTGACATTGGCGGATTGATCCGTTTGTGCACAAGCAGTGGTCAAAAACAGACTCAACGCCACGCTACCAATTAACAACCCGGATTGCTTCATTTTGCTCATAAATACTTTCATTAATTTAAACTCTACTTTCCCATTGCTTGCTGCATGAATTGCTTTTTCAAAAACGGCAATTTATCGACCAAAGACATACCCAACTTTCGTGCCATCTGCACTGGCGTGAAGCTCGAGGCGAATAAGCGCGCCAATCCATCGGTCGCCAGTTGCATCATCAGCACATCTTCTTTGCGTTCCCTAGCGTAGCGGGCCAAAACTCTGGCATCCGCGCAACTGCGCCACTGCTCGCGCTCGGTCACTATCTTTAACAGCGCGACCACATCGCCGAAGCCCAAATTCATTCCATGTCCAGCAAGTGGATGGACAACGTGCGCAGCATCGCCAACCAAGGCTAAACGTGGGCCGACTATCGCGTGCGGAGCAATAAAATTCAACGGGAAAGCTTGGGCGCGGAACGGCGACAACGGAGTTAACTGACCAAGAACTGCATCGCTATAGTGCGCTAAACGCTGCGCTAATTGATCCACCGATTCCGATAATAAGGTATCCGCCAAGGCGTTCGGCGCAGACCAAACCAAAGAGACTTGCTGATCAGGCAGCGGCAACAAGGCAATAATACCGTCCTCACCCACAAACCACTGATGCGCGATGCCGTGATGCGGCTTGGCGCAACTAAAATTGGCCACAACGCCCCGCTGTCCATAGGAGCGGTAATCCAATCCGATTTGCGCCTGACTGCGCACCCACGATTGCGCGCCATCAGCACCGACCCACAACTCGGCTTGCAAGGTGGTTCCATTATCCAAAGTGAGTTCATCGAAGACGGCTGACATTTTCTCGGCCTTGCCCACCACCACCTCAATATTCTGAGCAAAGCGCAGCGCGGCATCTAGCGCTTGATTGAGATTTTGATCTTCAACAATCCACGCTAATTCATTTTGATGGGCGGAGTACGCATCCATGCTCAACGCAGCACCGTCAGCGTCAAACACGTGCATGGCTTCAATCGGAGCGATGCGCTGTAAATCCATCGCATCCCACACTTTTAATTTAGTCAGCAGATTTTTTGCCGTGTGGTTTAACGCAAATACGCGCGCATCCCAATCGTTCGCCATGGAGCGCGTTTGAGCGGAGACCTGATTTGGCGCTAACAAGACAACTTGATAACCCGCTTGCGCAAAGCCCAGCGCTGTGGCTTTACCAACAGCCCCATTTCCAATCACCCCTATCTGACAACGCATAATTGACCGCCCAAAATAACAATTTAAGCATTATAGCGACTATGGAAAATTGCGCTCAGCCAAACATTCTTGGAATTAAATATAAAATGGGACTTCCATTTCCAAATTAACCCGTCTATAATGTCGGTCTTGGCCTGGTAGCTCAGTCGGTAGAGCAGAGGATTGAAAATCCTTGTGTCGGTGGTTCGATTCCGCCCCGGGCCACCAAGAATAGCTGTAAAAACAATGGGTTACAAGTTCAATCTTGTGATCCATTTTTTATTTCAGGCGCCCAATCGCGGCACGCTGGCACGCGTAAAGAGGCCGCTTGCAGGACAGAATCACCTTCTTTACAACAAATCTCCCTTACTCGTAATAAAACGCGCCTGCGTTAAATTCAGACTATTGAGCGAAATTGATTATCTCGCCCACTCTACCAAACAGGCTCAGCAACTTCCTCGACCTGACCAAGAGCCGCACATAACTTGCCGTCCCGCAATATCGACAGCAAACTCACTCGTTAGCGATTACTATATCTCCTAGAAAAATTAACCAAGGAGACCTATGAATAATTCCATCGAAAACAGTTTTTTTGCACGCTTCGCGATTCGCTGCGCCAACTGGGCCGAACGCTGGTTCCCTGATTCTTGGGTGTTCGCGGTCGTTGCAGTAATCGTCGTCGCAATCGCCACGCTATTCATTGGTGCAGCGCCGGCAGATGCGGCGATGGCATTTGGGAATGGCTTTTGGACCTTGATTCCGTTCACCATGCAAATGGCGTTTGTCGTAATTAGTGGCTATGTTGTTGCCAGCTCCCCGCCAGCCACCAAATTAATTGAAAAAATTGCTCGGATTCCTTCAAATGGCCGTTCGGCCGTCTGCTGGGTCGCTGCGATTTCGATGACGGCATCATTGCTCAATTGGGGCTTATCGCTAGTTTTTGGCGGTTTGCTCGTTAGGGCCTTGGCGCGTCGTACTGATTTAAAAATGGATTACCGCGCAGCGGGTGCGGCGGCGTATTTAGGTTTAGGCGCCGTTTGGGCGCTCGGCTTATCTTCCTCTGCTGCGCAATTACAAGCCAATCCAGCTAGCCTGCCTCCAGCGATTTTGGCGATTACCGGTGTCATTCCATTCACACAAACAATTTTCCTTTGGCAGTCCGGCGTATTGCTCGCCGCCTTATTTGTTGTGTCGCTTATCGTTGCCTATGTTTCCGCGCCTGGCCCACAATCCGCGCGTGATGCGGCGCCTTGCGGCGTGGACGTGTCACCGTCAACCGAGAAGCCTTCGGTTCAAACTCGCCCGGGTGAATGGTTGGAATACAGCCCTGTGCTAATCGTGCTGCTAAGCTTGCTTGCGGCGGGTTGGCTGTTTAACGAATTCTCGACTAAACCTTTTATCACCGCGATTTCTGGCCTCAATACATACAATTTTTTATTTTTAATGGCAGGCGCATTGTTGCAATGGCGTCCGCGTAATTTTCTTGATGCGGTCGCCAAAGCGGTTCCAACTACGACTGGCGTCTTGATTCAATTTCCCCTATATGGCTCCATCGCCGCCTTGCTGACTCAAGTTAAAGGCGCAGGCGCACACCCGCTGTCGCATTACATCTCCGATTTCTTTGTGCGCATTGCGTCACACGATACTTATGCCGTTTTAATGGGCATTTATTCGGCGGTGCTGGGATTCTTTATTCCATCAGGCGGCGGAAAATGGATTATCGAAGCACCTTACGTGATGCAAGTGGCCAACGATTTGCACTATCACCTTGGCTGGGCGGTACAAATCTACAATGCGGCGGAAGCATTGCCGAATTTGATCAACCCGTTTTACATGTTGCCGCTACTGGGAATTTTAGGAATCAAAGCGCGTGTGTTGATTGGGTTTTCGTTCGTGCAATTGCTAGTCCATGCGCCACTGGTATTATTTTTATTGTGGCTTCTGGGAAGCACACTGACTTATCTTCCGCCTGTTCCTCATTAACGTTTGGGATTGAGCGATTTGTTTTCAAAACGGAGCAGATCACCCTAATTAAATCTCAACGTGCTTTTGGTCGATGCAAATAAAAAGGTTACAAGCTTTGGCTTGTAGCCTTTTTTATTTTTTTAGGAAGGGATATGATTTTGGCAGATTTTTTGCGAACGAAAATTCAGTTCGCCGCTTGGATTTCAAACTATCCACATTGAGGCTCCGGGCAATCCGCTGGCAATGAAAGCCCAGCAAGATTCACCTCCATCATCAAGTTGTGCTCACACAATGAAAAAGGCCCAACATCGAAATGCTGGGCCTTTAAAATTCTGGTGCCGACTGCAGGACTTGAACCCGCCACCCCCTGATTACAAGTCAGGTGCTCTACCAGATGAGCTAAGTCGGCAAACTTGAAGAACGAAATTATATACTACTTAATTATGGTTAGGCTAGGTTTTTTTCTGATTTCTTTTGAATTTGTATCATCCAAAGACGGAGCATCTTCTTTGTTGGTGACGGCCAAAGTCACTTGCGGTTTTTCTGGCTCGGCTTCTGCTTGAACTTCGGCTGATTGCGCTAATTGTTCGATCACGTCAAACGCCATTCCCTGACCGTTTTCACTGGCATAAATCGCCGATACCGCGGCAATCGGCACGTAAATATCGCGCGATACGCCACCGAAGCGTGCTTTAAATGAAATTGCTTCGTTATCCATGTGCATACCGCTTGTGGCGCTGAAGGCGATATTCAAAACGATATCGCCATTGCGTACAAATTCCATCGGTACGCGCACTTGCCCTTGGACTTTTACCGCGATGTGCGGGGTGTATCCGTTATCTGTGCACCACTCATACAGGGCGCGGATCAGATAAGGTTTGGTTGAAGCTGCTTCAGACATAAATTACTCACCTACTTTAACGTGACAATCTAAGAATTTGAGTTCCAAGATTGCCACTGTCTTAACGTGTTACCAACCACGTTTTTAATTAACGACGCATCACTTTTTCGGATGGTGTCAGTGCTTCAATATAGGCCGGGCGTGAAAAAATACGCTCTGCATATTTCATTAACGGTGCGGCTGTTTTTGAAATTTCAATGCCGTAATGATCCAAGCGCCATAACAATGGAGCAATCGCTACGTCTAACATTGAAAATTCTTCGCCCAACATGTATTTGTTTTTGATGAACAACGGAGCCAATGTAGTCAAACGATCGCGAATTTCTGCGCGCGCTTTATCCAGCACTTTGCTTGAGTTACCTGATTTGTCGTTTTCCAACGTGTGTACGTGGATGAACAATTCTTTTTCAAAATTAAACAGCATTAAACGTGCGCGGGAACGCATTAATGGATCTGCTGGCATCAATTGTGGATGAGGGAAACGCTCATCGATGTATTCATTGATGATGTTGGATTCGTACAAAATCAAATCGCGCTCAACCAAGATCGGCACTTGACCGTAAGGATTCATGGTGGAGATATCTTCTGGCTTATTGAATAAATCGACATCGCGGATTTCAAAATCCATGCCTTTTTCAAATAAAACCAAACGGCAGCGTTGTGAAAACGGACAGGTAGTACCCGAGTAGAGAACCATCATTTTTACAGTTCCTTAGAAACAAATAGGGTGAGGCCTTATTTCAAGAATTAAGGCTCACCCTGAAAGTACGAACAGCGTACAACAAATAAACAATGCCGCGGTAAGCGGCGGCATGTTTTATTACTATTTTTAACGATTACTTAACTTCTTTCCAGTACGAAGCATTTAAGCGCCAAGCTAACACACTCAGCAAACTCATCCACATCAATACCCAAACACCTAAACGCTTGCGAGTGCTTTGTGCTGGTTCGCCCATCCAATTCAAATATGCTACCAGATCAGCGACTTCACTATCATATTCGGCGGTTGTTAATTTGCCTGGTTTTACTGTGTTGAATTTTTTGAATTCAGTCAGTTTTTGGCTTGGATCATGCGGATCTTCAACTTCTTCAAACTCGGCGCTACGAACACCTTGCAACTCCCACAATACGTGTGGCATACCTACGTTGTGGAATACCAAATTGTTCCAACCCGTTGGGCGGGAATCGTCTTGGTAATAGGTACGCAGATACGTGTAGAGCCAGTCTGGGCCGCTACCTGCTTCGGAGGATTTGGAGCGTGCGATCACCGATAAATCTGGAGGTGCAGCACCGAACCATGCTTTTGCGTCTTTAGCCGACAAGTGAGTGGTCATCAGATCACCCACTTTATCACCGGCCAATAACAAACTGCCTTTGATCTGGTCATCGGTTAAACCGAGGTCCTTCAAACGACTGTAACGCATCGACGAAGCGGAATGGCAATTCAAGCAGTAATTAACGAACAGCTTGGCACCATTTTGCAATGCAGCCATATTGTTTGCACGATCCGGCGCGTGGTCGAGCGGATAGCCTTCGCTTGCTAATGCTAAAGCTGGCAGCAGAACCAAGGCGGCGATAATCTTTTTAAACATTTTCATATCTTCTGTCCCTTTGGATGCTTAGTGAGGCGTGAAAGTAACGCGCTTCGGTACTGGCTTGAATGTGCCCATGCCACTCCACCAAGGCATCAACAAGAAGAAGCTAAAGTAGATCACTGCGCACACTTGCGAAATACGTTCACGGATCGGTGATGGCGGTTCAACCCCTAAATAACCTAAGGTGACGAATGCAATCGCAAACACGATAAACACAGTTTTGTGCCAATCAGGACGATAGCGAATCGATTTAACCAAAGAGTGATCCAACCAAGGCATACCAGCCAAAATCATGACTGAGGAACCGAACAACACCACGCCCCAGAATTTAGCATCCAAACCGAATGGCATCATTCCAACAATCATCACCAATCCGATTGCGGCAATAGCATTCTTTACTAACGCAGGCAATTTCGATTTGAGGTAGACCAAGCAAACATAGCCAATAATTGCTGCTTGCACGACGTAGAGGAACTCACTCGTGGTCGCACGCAAAATCGAATAGAACGGCGTGAAATACCACGTTGGCGCAATGTGCAACGGTGTCTTCAACGAATCGGCTGGGATAAAGTTATTGGCTTCTAAGAAGTAACCGCCCATTTCTGGAGCAAAGAACACAACCGCGGTGAACAGCACCAAGAAAATAGTCACGCCGAAAATATCGTGGAATGTGTAGTACGGATGCGAAGGTACGCCATCAACTGGGTGACCGTTAGCATCTAAGTTTTCCTTAATTTCAATACCATCTGGATTGTTCGAACCGACTTCGTGCAACGCGATTAAATGCGCCACAACTAAGCCCAACAACACCAATGGAATCGCGATGACGTGGAAAGAAAAGAAGCGGTTCAATGTCGCGTCAGACACAACATAATCACCACGAATCCACAACGACAAATCGGGTCCGATCAAAGGAATCGCACCGAACAAGTTAACAATAACTTGTGCGCCCCAATAAGACATTTGACCCCAAGGCAGCAAGTAACCGAAGAATGCTTCTGCCATCAAACACAAGAAGATCGTGAAGCCAAACAGCCACACCAATTCACGAGGTTTGCGGTAGCCGCCGTACATCAAGGCTTTGGCCATGTGCAGGTAAATAATGATGAAGAAAGCCGATGCGCCGGTGGAATGCATGTAGCGCACCAACCAACCCCATGGCACTTCGCGCATGATGTATTCAACCGATGAAAACGCTAAGTTTGCATCTGGTTTGTAATGCATTACCAAGAAAATACCGGTAACGATCTGAATGACCAACGTTAGCAAAGCTAACGAGCCAAAGATGTACCAGAAGTTAAAGTTCTTAGGAGCGTAGTACTGACCCCATTGATCGTTCCATAATTTCGTTAATGGAAAACGTGAGTCAACCCAATTCAACGCTTTGTCGATGACTGGCGCGTCTGCCGGCAATTTCTTCTCAACAAATGCCATGATTAAGCCTCACCTTTCTCATCTTTACCGATGACGATTTTAGTATCGGACAGATACATATGTCGTGGCACGTCCAGATTTTGTGGAGCTGGTTTGTTTTTGTAAACGCGACCAGATAAGTCAAAAGTAGAACCGTGGCATGGGCACAAGAATCCACCTGCCCAGTCGTCGGGCAAAGATGGCTGCGCGCCAGGAGCAAATTTGGAACTTGGGGAGCAACCCAAGTGAGAGCAAATACCGACGGCGATCAACACATCTGCATGCTCTTTGCGCGAACGACTTTGCTTTTCGCAATAGTCTGGCATCGGCATGGTGTAAGGCTTGAGCGAATCTGGGTCAGCGACTTTGTCCTGAGTTTTCGCCAGGCTCGCCATCATTTCTGGTGTCCGTTTCAAAATCCAAACCGGCTTACCGCGCCATTCAGCGGTTTTCATTTCACCCGGTTTCAACGTTGAAATATCCACCTCAACTGGAGCACCCGCTGCTTTAGCGCGCTCCGAAGGTTGAAATGTGCTCACCAAAGCCCCTGTTGTGGCTAAGCCAACAACACCACCCGCCGCGCACGTTGCGACGAGCAAGCCGCGACGGCCGGAATCGACCTGCTTTTCATTACTCATACCAACCCCATTCATCAAAACTTATCTGTTGAAAAATTTAAAGTCATCATCGAGCAAATACATTTTGGTAAGGACTTACGTAAAACCGTCTATACAACATCTCTAGGTAGTTTTATTTATTAAAGCAAATTTAACCATGCTTACAAGATGGTTTTGCATAAATCCTATTGTTAACCTCTAGCAACCCTAAATTATAATGGAGCCAGAGCTTGAATTAAAGAAAAACATGAAGAAGCACATAATTGAGCGCTTTTTAATTAGGAAAAACGCTTATTTTGTTAAATTTTATAAATCAGCGGATCGGGAACTCACATAATTTAACAAAGTGATTCTAATTTAGACGTGTAAAATAGCAACTACTTACTTTTATACAACAATCCTAAGGAGCTAGTATGGCAATGATGCAGGAATTTAAAGCCTTTATTACTCGCGGCAACGTGGTTGATTTGGCAGTCGGTGTGATTATTGGTGCTGCCTTTAGCAAAATCGTTGATTCTTTGGTTCAAGATGTGATCATGCCTTTGGTGGGCAAAGTTGTTGGCGGTTTGGATTTTGCAAATTACTACCTACCACTTAACAATCAAGATACCCATTTAACACTGGTCGAAGCTAAAAAATTGGGCGCAGTCTTGGCTTACGGCAGCTTTTTTACCATCGTACTTAACTTTTTGATATTGGCCTTCATTATTTTCCAAATGGTTAAATTAGTTAATTTAGCCCGACGCAACGAAGCGGCTGCACCCGCCGCGCCAGCGCCGACGCCAGAAGATATCGAATTGCTGCGCGAAATCCGCGACGCATTAAAAAATAAATAAGCAATCCCGCCTCAAACTGGGTTGGGTATATCGACAAAATGGTGAATGACACCAAACTCCTGTTCGATTGCCCGACCCACCGCTTGCACGCCGTAGCGTTCGGTCGCGTGATGTCCGCAGGCTAAATACGCGACCCCAGATTCTCTCGCTAAATGGGTTGTAGGCTCAGATATTTCGCCCGAAATATACACAGTCGCCCCAGCAGTAATCGCCTCGCCGAAAAAGTTCTGCGCCGCACCGGTGCACCAAGCGATGCGTCCCAATGCTTGCTCTGGCGACCCGATTAGCAGTGGTGTTCGGCCTAATTTTCGCTCTATCCAATTGCTTAACTGCCCAACTGTTTTCAACTCGGCATTAAGCGACTGTCCATAGCTGCCCAACCCTTGTTCGGCGAAATTGCCTTCCTGCGCGAATCCCAGTACTTCGGCAAGTTGTGCGTTATTACCCCATACTGGATGCAAATCAAGCGGCAAATGGTAGGCGTATAGGTTGATGCCGTGCTCAATCAACTTTTTGATGCGCTGGTATTTCTGCCCCACCAAGCACGGATTTTCGCCGCGCCAAAAATAGCCATGATGCACTAAGAGCGCATCGGCCTTTAATTCAATCGCCGCGTCAATTAAGGCTAAACTGGCGGTTACGCCGGTGACCAGCACTTTTATTTCGGTAACACCTTCCACCTGCAAGCCATTTGGACAATAATCATTTAATTTCGAAATTAGTAAATTTTCCGCTAGAAATTGGGTAATGGCGTCCCGATTTAGCGGCTTTTTGGATTGGTTCATTTTTAATTTATCTCTCAACTAGTAGACTATTATGCGACGACTCTGGCTCTTATTTGCGCAAGCAGCAACCATTTGCTTAGCGATATTGTTGATTGTAAACACCTTAAAACCAGAATGGCTGAACAAATTCAATGGCGGCACCAACGGTGTTCACCTAACGACTTCGACGATGCCGATTTTGGAAGCGCCAGTCAGTTCGGTAGCACCCGGCAGCTATCGTGATGCAGCGAAACGCGCAATGCCTTCTGTGGTCAATATTTACACCACGAAAGAAATCAAGCGCGCAAAAAATCCGCTTTATAACGACCCACTATTCCGGCGCTTTTTTGGCAAAAGCGCCAATCCGCCGCCCGAAAAACAATCTAGCTTAGGTTCTGGCGTCATCGTTAGCCCTACCGGTTACATCATCACCAATAACCATGTCGTGAATTCGGCGGATGAAATCGACGTCGTGTTGACCGACGGTCGCAAGGCTATCGCAAAAGTGGTCGGTAACGATCCGGAAACCGATTTAGCGCTGATCAAGATTGATTTGCCCGACCTGCCGGCAATTACCTTGGGACATGTTGAAAAAGCCAGCGTCGGTGATGTGGTACTCGCCATCGGCAATCCGTTTGGCGTGGGTCAAACCATTACGATGGGAATTATTTCGGCCTTGGGTCGCAATCATCTCGACATCAACACTTTTGAGAATTTCATTCAAACCGATGCAGCCATTAATCCCGGCAATTCGGGCGGCGCGCTGATCGACACCAACGGTAATTTGATCGGCATCAACAGCGCAATTTTTTCCCAAAACGGGGGTTCACTCGGCATAGGATTTGCGATTCCTGTTAGCACCGTGAAATCGGTCATGGATGGCATCATGGCTAACGGCCACGTGATTCGCGGTTGGATAGGCGTGGAGCCGCAAGAAATCACGGCTGAGTTAGCCGAAAACTTTGGCGTGAAAGAAAATTCCGGCACCTTGATCGCAGGCGTTATTCGCGGTGGGCCAGCAGATCGTGCGGGGGTGAAGCCAGGCGACGTATTAATCAAAGTAAATGACGTTCAAGTTACCGACCGCGTTGCGATGATGAATTTGATCGCGCAGTTGCCTCCAGAAAAGAACGCCAAGCTGACTTTCCTGCGTAAAGGTAAAATCATGGTTCTTGACGTTCTGATCGGAACGCGCCATCAACCTGCTGCATCAAACGATGACGACGAAGACGGACCGCGCTAATCGATACTCACTCACACAAAGCTGAAATCTAACCATGCACCTTAACGATCTGACCGGATATTTAAACGAGCTTTCCGACAACAACAATCGTGCATGGTTTGTGATGAACAAACCGCGCTACGATATTTTGCGTGCGGAATTTTTAGAATTAGTGACTGACTTAATCGGCCAGATTAGCAAATTCGATCCCGAGATCATTGACTGCAATCCAAAGAAAGCGCTGTTTCGTATCAATCGCGATGTGCGCTTTGCAAAAGATAAAAGCCCTTACAAAACCACCTTCTCCGCCGCCATCGTTCCGGGCAATTTAAAGAAGCCTAGCCAAGGCGGCGGGCCGGCTTACTATTTTCAAATTAATGCCGAAGGCGAATTATTGTATGCCGTGGGCGAATACATGCCGCCAAGTGACCGACTCAAACAACTGCGCCAGCATGTGGTGGAAGATGGTGCGAACTTGGTAAAAATTTTAAAAGACAAGAAGCTCAAAGCGACCTTTGGCGGTTTGCAAGAGGAAGATAAATTGCAACGTCCGCCAAAAGGTTTTGATGCCGATCACCCGCAAATCGAGTTAATCAAACTAAAGCATTTTATGGTCTGGACTAGCGTTCCGATTAGCTCTATCAAACAATCAAAACAAACAACGCAATCGGATGAGTTGATTAAGCTGATCGCCAGCGGCTACAAAGACGCCTATAAATTGGCTGAGTGGATGAGGAATGCTTAATTAATTTTCACGCATCAAACCAATACCCGAGGCGCAGTTTTTTTATTCAGATTTGGCGCGGTGGTTTAATCTTAAAACCCAACATCGCGACAATCTAATTCTACCAAGCTGATTGCGCTATTTCGTGCCAAGCACATTACGTGAAAGCTCAGTTCGACTTTGTGATCGGCTACTTTTCGACTACAAACACCGCAGATTTGACTTCAATATTTATCCATTTAAAAAAAGGCCAGTGAAACTAGGTAGCATGCGACTCCCTAAACATGCTTGCTATTTTTTGGGTGGATTTAAAAATAAACGTGATAATTCGCCGGTCTGTTTTGCCTTAACTAAAGCGAAATTAAGTCGATCTAAATATGCATCGTTGTAACCTGGTGCCACCGCAAAGTGGATGGAAATTGTAGCGGCGGGTTTAGGAACGACACAATAGGGTCGTGTTTTCATTGAACCAGTTTCTTGAATTGCTAAGCGACCATATTGACGAGTTAAGATTTCTTGAAGGTAGTCAGGACTTCCAATCTGACTGTACACCAAAATTCCATCTTCTCGCTGCTTTAACAATTTTTGCATTCTCGACACGGAATCGTTCACATCATAGTCAATTCTGGCGTAATTATTTAATGCAGCATCAAGCTCCTCACCGTACGAAGTCTCTCGAACGATCCCTATCGTTTTCCCTTCCAAATCTTTCAGTTTATTGAAAACAAATTTGGTATCGCATCGCTTAACAATCCAAACATAGTCAAAATAAACTGGCTCACTAAATTTAAAATCTAAAGTGCGATTGGGTGTGATGGAGGCGCCGAATAAAAATCCGTGTCCGCTTTTCGCCAACAGCAGCGCGCGCTTCCAAGGGTAGCGTTTGAACTCGAATTGAACATTGGTTTCTTTTTCAAGATACTTAAACAATTCAGTCGTATTTTTATTGAATGGAATCGTTGCCTCTGCCGTGTCAGAGTTCATATTACTAAGAATTGTAATTTTAGTAGCGTCTTGGGCTGCAGCCGGATTGAGTTGAATAACCAGACCAAGTATCGCAATTGCTGACGTAAGCATAAAGTTCGCCTTTACTGTGTTGATTTCCATCTAAAACTGCCCCTTAAAAGCAAGCCGCTCGATTTGAATGCAAGGGTAACCAATACGCTTGATAAAATTCGGTGTAATTAAGGAACGAGATTAGGGAAGCCCGCCTAACAGTTTGCCTGCCCATTTCGCAATCGTAGAGGCGGATTCAGTGCAGCAAACAAACGGGCAACTTATGTGCTTACCGCAGGCTAGCTATTGTCTTGCACCGGCGCGGTTGTGGCTTTGGCAAACCAAGGCGCAATTAACAAGCCAAGTTCGTACAACAAGCACATTGGCACGGCCAACAGCAACTGGCTGGTCACGTCAGGTGGGGTCACGATCGCGGCGACAACGAACGCGCCGACGATTACGTAGGGTCGAATGGCTTTTAACTTTTCAACCGAAACAAAGCCCATACGCACTAACACGATGACGATGATCGGCACTTCAAAGGTCACGCCGAAGGCCAAAAACATGGTCAATACAAAATCGAGATAGCTTTCAATGTCGGGAGCGACCGCAATTGATTTAGGCGCAAATTGATTCACGAACGAGAACACCACACGGAATACAAAGAAATAACAAAACGCAACGCCTGCAATAAACAGGGCGGAGGATGCAATCACTAATGGGGCGATTAGGCGTTTCTCATGGGTGTACAAACCCGGCGCGATAAAGGCCCAAATTTGATACAACACCCAAGGCAGGGAGATCAACAAAGCTAGTACCAAGGTGACTTTGACTGGAATTAAAAACGGGGTAATCACGCCGGTCGCAATCATGTGCGCGCCAGCAGGCAAGGCTTGCATCATTGGCGCAGCCAGCAAGTCAAAGATTTGCGAGGCAAACGGCATTAGCGCTAAAAATACCAACACAACCACAATCGAAATGCGCACCAAGCGATCACGCAACTCGATTAAATGCGAGATGAAACTGGCTAAATTGTCGCTGGAGGAATCAGACATGAGTCACTTTTAAAGTCGGTGCAATTAACTAAATATTGAGGTCAAACTCGGGCTAGCGAGTTTAATAAAATGACTGATTGGTTTTCGGCTTTGGGCGGTATTTTGCCACGCGCGCCGATGCGGACAATAACCTAGTTTTGCTGCCGGTTTGCTGCTTATACCAGCCAGGCAAGGCCGAATTACGCACCACTTTTTTACGACGAAATTCACGCGCTTTGCGAGCAAGTTGATCGGGCTCTGGGATCGGTTGCGTATTCTCAGCGGGATCTTGCCAAATCGAGTTGACGTTTTGCTCAACCTCGGCCATTTCTTTGGCGACCGTGGATTGCAGATCGGTGGCCGCTTCCTGCATGTTTTGCTGCATTTTACGCAACTCATCTAGCTCAATTTCGCGGCTAACTTCGGCTTTGACATCGTTGAGATAACGCTGCGCCCGTCCCAATAAAGAACCTGCCATGCGGGCGACTTTAGGCAGTTTTTCAGGGCCGATCACGATTAACGCGACGGCACCAATCATGGCTAGTTTGGCTAAACCGAGATCAATCATGGCGCGCAGCTGTAATGGTTAATACGCAAAGCGACGGGAACAAAGAAAACACTATTTTTTCTCTTTGGCGTCAACATCTACTGTCGAAGCGTCGGCAACTTGTGATGGCGTGGCGGGCTTTTTATCTTCTTCGCCTTTCATGCCGTCTTTAAATCCTTTCACTGCTTTACCTAAATCTTCACCGATATTGCCGAGTTTTTTAGTACCAAAAACCAGCATGACGATGACCAAGACGATTAACCAGTGCCAAATACTAAATGAACCCATTTCAACTCCCTGTGTGTTTATGACTGACCGCGCCACGGGTGTGGGCCGCCGATCAAATGAATGTGTAGATGATAGACCTCTTGGCCGCCATCTGGTCCTGAATTAATTAACGTTTTAAAACCGCCGCTGCGATTTCCTGCATTATCTACCTTAACTTGGCAATCGTGCTGCGCGGCCAATTGTGGAACCAACGCAAGCATTCTACCAAGCAACTCGGTATCGCTGCTAGTGCAGTCGGATAAGGTGTGAATATGGCGCTTGGGGATGATCAATAAATGCACCGGTGCGGCGGGGTGAATGTCTTTAAAAACCAGCAATTCATCGTCTTCGTGCACCTTGGATGACGGGATAGTTCCCGCGGCGATCTTACAGAATAAGCAGTTTTCCATCGTTATCCTCTCAAGATTTGGTTTGTTCTTGCGCATCACGTAAGATGTCTTTGCGTGCGGCTTTTTCTTCGATGCCAGAAATACCTTCGCGCCGCGCTAATTCGTCCAACACAGCTTGGGGTGAAATATCAAATTGGGCCAACATCACCAGCGAGTGAAACCACAAATCAGCGCATTCGTAGATTAAATCGCTGTGGTCGCCCGATACGCGCGCGTCTTTGGCGGCCATGACGGTTTCGGTGGCTTCTTCACCGATTTTTTTAAGAATTGCGTCGTCGCCTTTGGCAAATAGGCGCGAAACGTAGGATTTTTCGGGATCACCGCCGTTGGCTAACTTGCGTGTCTCGATGACGTCCGCTAAACGTTGCAGGGTTGTGCTCATAATGGATGACCGGGTTGGATTATTTGTAGATGGATTCGGGATCTTTTAACACCGGATCAACCGCTTGCCATTCGCCTTGCTCGACATTGAGTTGCTGATAAAAACAGGAATGGCGGCCCGTATGACAGGCGATTTCCTCGACCAATTCGACCTTTAACAAGATTACATCGGCATCGCAATCGAGTCGGATATCGACGATCTTTTGGATGTGGCCAGATTCTTCGCCCTTGTGCCACAGCTTTTTGCGCGAACGACTCCAATACACCGCTTCGCCACATTCCACGGTTTTATCGAGCGCGTCGCGGTTCATCCACGCGAACATGAGCACGTCGTTAGTCCCTGCTTGCTGCGCAATCACCGGCACCAAACCGTTTTCATCCCACTGCACTTTGTTAAGCCATTTACTGCTGTTCTTCGTTGTCATGCCAACCTCATTGGAATACCACGCGCGGCCATGTAGTGCTTGGCCTCTTGCACCGTATGCTGTCCATAATGAAAAATACTTGCCGCCAACACTGCATCAGCGTGACCTAACTGAATGCCATCGGCTAAATCTTGCAAACTACCGACGCCGCCCGAAGCAATGACGGGAATTGAAATCGCATCCGACACAGCGCGCGTTAACGCTAAATCAAAGCCTGATTTAGTACCGTCTTTGTTCATGCTAGTTAACAGAATTTCGCCCGCGCCTAATTGCTCCAACTGGCGCGCCCACTGCACCACATCAAGGCCAGTCGCGTTGCGCCCGCCGTGTGTATAGACTTCCCATTTGTCGGGCGCGGTTTGTTTGGCATCGATCGCGACCACGATACATTGCGAGCCGTATTTTTGCGCCGCATCGCCCACCAATTGAGGGTTAGTCACCGCAGAGGTATTCATGCTGACTTTATCGGCCCCCGCATTGAGCAAGCGGCGCACGTCTTCGACCACACGCACTCCGCCGCCAACAGTCAAAGGGATAAATACTTGCGAAGCGACTGCTTCGATAATCGACAGAATCAGATCGCGTTGATCTGAACTGGCGGTGATGTCGAGGAAAGTGATTTCGTCCGCGCCTTGGGCATCGTAGCGTCGTGCGATTTCCACCGGATCACCGGCATCGCGTAATTCGGTGAAATTAATTCCTTTAACTACCCTGCCCGCTGTGACGTCCAAACACGGGATGATACGTTTGGCTAAAGTCATTCGAACTCACTCAATTCGTCGGCGCGTGTTTGTGCGGTCAGTAAGTCTAGAGTGCCTTCGTAAATCGAGCGACCACAAATCACCGCTTCGATACCTTCATCTTGCACCGCGCACAGGGCTTCCACATCAGCCAAATTATGCACGCCGCCCGAGGCGATAATTGGAATACTTACGGCTTGCGCTAATCGCACCGTGGCTTCGATATTCACGCCGCCCATCATGCCATCGCGGCCGATATCGGTATAGACGATCGATTCAACGCCGTAGCCTTCAAATTTTTTGGCTAGATCAATTACTTCGTGGCCCGATAATTTACTCCAACCATCGGTTGCGACTTTGCCGTCTTTGGCATCCAGACCAACAATCACCTGGCCGGGAAATGCGCTGCATGCATCGTGCAAAAAGCCGGGGCTTTTCACCGCCGCGGTGCCGATAATAATGTAGCTCAGGCCGTTATTTAAATAGCGATCAATTGTGTCCAAATCGCGAATGCCACCACCTAATTGAATCGGGATTTCGTCGATATCATTGTCTTCTGCGTATTGCTGTACCATTTTAATGATCGCTTTGACCGCCGACTCGTTTTTAGGCTTACCGGCGAAGGCGCCATTCAAATCAACCAAATGCAAACGACGCGCGCCTTGCTGCAACCAATGTAGCGCCATTTCGGCGGGATCTTCAGAGAAAACAGTAGCTTGGTCCATATCGCCTTGTTTGAGGCGCACACAATGACCGTCTTTCAGGTCGATAGCAGGGATGAGCAGCATGGCATGTAGAATTTATAAGAAAATGAAATGAGGAGGGGGTTAGGTTTAGTTCAACTTAAAAATCGCTTCTAGCATCTTACTTTATAGCCGACTTTGGCGGGATAGGTAAGGAACAAATTAGCGTTAATTACGGCTTCCAATTTGCAAAATTTTGATACAACTGCAAACCAACCGCGGCACTTTTTTCTGGATGAAATTGTGTAGCGAAAATATTATCACGCGCTACGGCGCTTGCAAACGGTTGTCCGTAATCTGTCCAGCCCACAGTATGCGCATCATTGGCTGGTTTAGCGTAAAAACTATGTACAAAATAGAAATAGCTATGATCCGCCACGCCAGCCCACAGCGGGTGGCGCGCACCGGATTGGCCCGCTTGATCGACTTGATTCCAGCCCATTTGCGGCACTTTAAAGCGCGACCCGTCGGCCTGCAATTGATTGGCTAAATCAAACCGTTCAACCTTACCAGGTAACAAGCCTAGACCGTTCGTGTCACCTTCGGCGCTCCAATCAAACAACATTTGCTCGCCGACGCATACGCCAAATAGCGGCTTATTGCGCGCAGCTTCTAATACGGCTTCCTGCAGACCGCTTTCGCGCAAGCAGGACATGCAATCGGGCATCGCGCCTTGACCCGGTAATACGACACGATCAGCTTGTTTAATGGCGGCGACTTCGCTGGAAATTTGCACATCCGCGTCCGGTGCGGCGGCGCGTAATGCTTGTGCTACCGAACGTAAATTGCCCATTCCGTAGTCAACCACGACAATTCTATTCATGGCTTACAAACATCCCTTGGTGGAAGGGATGACTCCAAAGGAGCGTTCGTCGAGTTCAACGGCCATACGTAAAGCGCGACCAAACGCTTTGAATACGGTTTCACATTGGTGATGCGCATTTTCACCGCGCAAATTATCAATATGCAGGGTTACCAAGGCGTGATTAACAAAGCCTTGGAAAAATTCGTGGGTTAAATCGACATCAAAACTGCCTATCATTGCGCGCTTAAACGGCACGTGGAATTCCAAACCGGGCCGACCGGAGCAATCCAACACAACGCGCGATAAGGCTTCGTCGAGTGGAACATAAGCGTGGCCGTAGCGGCGGATTCCCGATTTGCTCGACAACGCTTGCGCGAACGCTTGGCCTAAGGTGATGCCGACGTCTTCGACTGTGTGGTGCGCATCGATGTGCAAATCGCCTTTGGCTTCGATATCGAGATCAAACAAACCGTGGCGCGCAATTTGATCAAGCATGTGATCTAAGAACGGAACGCCGGTATTGAGTTTTTGCTGGCCAGTGCCATCGAGATTGATCGCAACACGAATTTGCGTTTCGTTGGTGTTGCGCGTGATTTCTGCGCGGCGCGCGGCTGTTGCTGGTTGAGCTTGCATAATAAAAGTGATATCCGTTACAGGTGAATGGTAAGGAAAAGCGATTACGTTGCTGAATTCAGATCGATGTCTGGTTAGCTCAGGCTTCTAACAGGGTCGCCTTGAGCGCATCAATAAACAGCCGGTTTTCTTCTGGAGTGCTAACCGTAACACGCAAGCAATTAGTTAGCAAAGGGTGCATTTTACCGACATTTTTAATTAAAATTCGACGAGCTAGTAATTTTTTGAAAATTTGTTCGGAATTTTCAATCTTTATCAGTACAAAATTAGCTTTAGACGGAAATGCATGCACGTTTTTAATGCTTTGCAGCTCCTTGATCAGCGCTTCCCGTTCAACACATAGCTTGTGCGCCTGCTCATCAAAAATCGACATGTGATCCAGCAAAAATTCTGCCGCGGCCGCCGTCAACACGTTGATGTTATAAGGCGGACGCACTTTTTCAACTTCGGCTAACAATTCTGGTGCAGCCGACATGTAACCCAAGCGCAAACCAGCCAACCCGATTTTGGACACGGTGCGCATCACGATAACGTGCGCGAATTCGGGCAAGCGCGGCATCATACTGCTCGGCGCGAACGGTTGGTAGGCTTCGTCAATCACCACCAAACCGATGTCACTCATGGCATTAATCAATTGCAGTAAATCAGCTTCATCAAACCAACTTCCGGTCGGATTGTTGGGATTGGCCAAATACAACAAGGCTGGACGATGTTCTTGGATCGCCGCCAACATAGCGGACATATCCAAGCCCAAGTCTTCGCTGAGAGGAACACCGACAAATTCCATCCCAGCCAATTGCGCCGAGATTGCGTACATCACAAAGGTCGGGATCGGCGCGACAACTTTAGCGCCGGGTTTAGCGCAGG
Organism: Sapientia aquatica; assembly: GCF_004358105.1. Taxonomy (GTDB): domain Bacteria; phylum Pseudomonadota; class Gammaproteobacteria; order Burkholderiales; family Burkholderiaceae_D; genus Solimicrobium; species Solimicrobium aquaticum. The sequence continues at coordinate 33,296 of NZ_SMYL01000011.1, forward strand.
CAATCGACAACATGCTGATCAATTCATCCGAGCCATTGCCGAGCATGACGTCAAAGCCAGCGGGGATGCCGAATTCGCGGCAGATTTTGTCTTTCAGCAGGCGATACGTCGGCACTGGATAGCGATTTAACGCTACGTGCGCCAAGTGTGCGCCGAATTCTGCCTTGATCGCGTCAGGTAACGGGTAAGGATTTTCCATCGCATCCAACTTCACCATGTTGTGCGCGTCAGGCACATGATAAGACGATTGGGCGAGGATTTCGGGACGGATGATGGTGCTAATCAAAGACATGATTTTTCAACTTGGTTGAACGACTAAGTTAGTCAGATTGGGTTCGATTGTGCTGGCCTAGGACTTATTTGCTTAAGCGTAGTTCGGCCGAGCGCGCATGTGCTTGCAATCCTTCGCCATACGCTAGCGTGGCGGCGACTTTACCTAAGGTTTGCGCGCCAGCGTGACTGACGTTAATCATGCTGCTGCGTTTTTGAAAATCGTAGACACCCAAGGGTGACGAAAAACGTGCTGTGCGCGAAGTCGGCAAAACATGATTCGGGCCAGCGCAATAATCGCCCAACGCTTCGGACGAAAACTGACCCAAGAAAATCGCGCCAGCATGGCGAATTTTTTCTGCCCAATGTTCTGGCTGCTGCGCTGAAATTTCAAGATGCTCGGCCGCAATCGAATTGGCGATTGCACAGGCTTCGTCCATATCGCGCACTAAAATTAACGCGCCGCGATTGGTTAAGGAAGTGCGGATAATTTGGTGGCGCGGCATGGTGTCGATTAAGCGGTTAATGCTGGCTTCGACCTCGGCAATGTAAGCAGCATCGGGACAGAGCAAGATTGATTGCGCTAATTCATCGTGCTCGGCTTGCGAAAATAAATCCATTGCTACCCAATCTGGATTGGTTGTGCCATCGCACAGCACCAAAATCTCAGAAGGTCCAGCAATCATGTCGATGCCCACCGTACCAAACACGCGGCGCTTGGCAGCAGCAACGTAGGCATTGCCGGGGCCGACGATTTTATCGACAGCGGGAATGGTTTGCGTGCCGTAGGCTAACGCACCAACTGCTTGCGCCCCGCCGATGGTGAAGATGCGATCGACACCTGCAACTTTAGCGGCAGCCAGTACCAATTGATTTTTAACGCCATCGGGTGTTGGCACCACCATAATTACTTCGGCCACACCAGCCACTTTGGCAGGAATGGCGTTCATTAACACCGAAGACGGGTAGGCTGCTTTACCGCCCGGTACGTACATGCCGACTTTGTCTAACGGCGTGACTTTTTGACCTAACACGGTGCCATCGGCTTCGGTATAACTAAAGCCAGCGGAGCCGCATTCTTGCTTTTGAATCTGATGGTAAGCACGCACCCGTTGCGCGGCGGTTTCTAATGCGGTGCGTTGCTCTGGCGTTAAACCATCCAAGGCTTGCTGCATTTCTTGCTGGCTGATTTCTAGCGCCGCAACGGAAGTCACATTTAAGCGATCAAAGCGTTGGGTGGCTGCTAAAACTGCTGAGTCGCCGTGAGTTTTTACGTTGAATAAAATCTGCGCAACCGCTTTGTCTATCGCTTCATCCTCGCTCGCTTCGAATGCTAACAGTGTCGATAAACGCGCGTGAAAATCAGCGTCGGTCGAATTTAGTTTGGTAATACTCAGTGGAGCAGTTGCAAAGGAAGTGAGCGCAGTCATAACTAATTAATGTTGAGTGAAGCAGATTCAAAGGCGGTCAAAATGGGTTGCAAGGCTTCGCGCTTTAATTTGAGCGCAGCTTGATTGACGATCAAGCGCGAGGAAATATCCATGATCTCTTCCACCTCGACCAAATTATTGGCGCGCAGGGTGTTACCAGTGCTAACCAGATCGACGATGACGTCGGATAAGCCAATCAAGGGGGCCAATTCCATCGAGCCGTATAACTTAATCAAATCAACGTGCACGCCTTTGCTAGCGAAATGGCGACGCGCGATTTCAACGTATTTAGTCGCCACGCGCAAACGCGCACCCTGACGCACGGCGCTAGCGTAATCAAAACCTTGGGCGACAGCGACCGACATACGGCACGCGGCAATGCGTAAATCAATGGGTTGATACAAACCATCGCCACCATGTTCGATCAACACGTCTTTGCCCGCCACGCCGAAATCAGCCGCGCCGTATTGCACATACGTTGGCACGTCCGAGGCGCGCACGATAATGACGCGCAAATGCGGATTGGAGGTTGGCAAAATTAATTTGCGCGAGGTTTCTGGATTTTCCAAAACTTCAATACCTGCCGCATTTAACAGCGGCAACGTATCGTCAAAAATCCGACCTTTGGATAAGGCTAATGTCAGTTGCGTGGTCATAAAATAGCGATCAAATTCGGGTTAGGACACGCGTTGGATGTTGGCACCAAGTCCGGATAATTTCACTTCCATCCGATCGTAACCGCGATCTAAATGATAAATCCGATCGATTAACGTTTCGCCTTCGGCTGCCATCGCCGCAATCACTAAACTTGCCGATGCGCGTAAATCGGTTGCCATGACTGGCGCGCCGACTAATCGATCTACACCGCGCACAATCGCTGTGTGGCCTTCGATTTCGATCGAAGCACCCAATCGATTTAATTCTTGCACATGCATGAAGCGATTTTCGAAAATGGTTTCGGTCACTTGGCTAGTTCCCTGCGCGATGCAATTCAAGGCCATAAACTGCGCTTGCATATCGGTTGGGAAGCCGGGATATTCGGTTGTTCTGAAACTTACGGCTCTCGGACGTGAAGACATTTGAATCCGAATGGTATCGGCCTCAGCGATCAAAATCGCGCCAGCTTCGCGCAATTTATCGAGCGCTACATCCAAGATATCGGTGCGCGTGTTGGTCAACGTAACGTCGCCGCCAGTTGCTGCTACCGCGCACAAGAATGTCGCCGCTTCAACTCGATCAGAAATAATATGGTGTTGTGCGCCGTGCAGTTTTTCGACACCTTGAATCACCATGCGTGAACTGCCTATGCCGCTAATTTGTGCGCCCATCGCAACCAACAAATTAGCTAAATCAACGACTTCAGGTTCGCACGCGGCGTTTTCCAAAATGGTTTCGCCTTCCGCCAACGTTGCTGCCATCAAGAGATTTTCCGTGCCGGTCACGGTGATCATGTCAGTGACGATGCGTGTACCTTTGAGCTTTTTGGCTTTGGCATGAATGTAGCCGGCCTCGATGCTGATTTCAGCGCCCATGGCTTGTAAGCCCTTGATGTGCTGATCGACCGGACGTGCGCCGATTGCGCAGCCACCCGGCAAGGAAACTTTGGCTTCGCCAAAACGCGCCAACAATGGGCCTAAGGCCAAGATCGACGCGCGCATGGTTTTAACCAAATCGTACGGCGCTTCTAAATTGTGGATGTTGGCGCCATTCAAGGTAACTTGCTCGCCCGACGAATTCATCGTCAAACCCATTTGCGCGAGCAATTTTTCCATCGTTGCCACGTCTTTTAACTGCGGCAAATTGGTCAAATGCACATCGTCGCTAGTTAACAAACCAGCGCACAAAATAGGCAAGGCTGCGTTTTTAGCACCAGAAATTCTTACGTCACCCGTCAAGCGGGAACCGCCCGTAATCAGTAATTTATCCATTATTGTGCAAACTCTTCTGGTGTTAATGTTTTCATTGATAGCGCGTGAATTTCTTCGCGCATACGTTCGCCTAAAACGGCGTAGACCATTTGATGACGCTGAATTAAACGCTTACCGGCAAAGGCGGCGCAAACGATGGTTGCTTGAAAATGCTGACCGTCGCCCTCCACGCTTAAGTGGCTGCAATCTAAACCGGCAGCGATGTAATCTTTAATTTGTTCTGGAGTTGGTAACACGTTTATTTCCTTGTTCAATAATATCGTTGGCTAATTTGCGCTGCAGCGTCTAGCTTCTTAATTTGTAACCGCGTTTCAACATGCTCAACGCAATGGAGGCAAGCACAATGAAGAAGCCGACAACGACCGCCAAACTATGCAATGGCTGTACGTCAGATTGTCCAAAGAAGCCATAGCGGAAGCCATCAATCATGTAGAAAAATGGGTTGAAACTCGATACCGCTTGCCACACGGGCGGCAATGAATGAATCGAATAAAACACGCCCGACAAAAATGTCGCAGGCATGATTAAAAAGTTTTGGAACGAAGCGAGCTGATCGAATTTTTCTGCCCAAATTCCTGCGATCAAACCCATTGTTCCTAAGATCGCCGCGCCCATCACGGAGAACACAATAATCCACACCGGCGCAACAAAGGTCAAATCGGCAAACCAAGCGGTAATGACAAACACGCCCAAGCCGACCGTTAAGCCGCGCACGATGGAAGCCAACACGTAGGCGCTGAAAATTTCCCAATACGATAACGGCGGCAACAAAATAAATACCAAATTGCCGGTAATTTTGGATTGCATTAACGATGACGACGCGTTGGCGAATGAATTTTGCAGCACGCTCATCATGACCAAACCGGGAATCAAAAAGGAGGTATAACGCACCCCTGCATACACTTGCACATGCGAATCCAACACATGGCCAAAAATCAGCAAGTACAACATCGCTGTCATGATCGGCGCGGTAATGGTTTGCATTGCGACTTTCCAGAAGCGCAAAATCTCTTTATAGAATAACGTTTGAAAACCTATCATTTGTGACCGCCATCCATAATCTGTAAAAACACATCTTCCAAATCCGCTTGCTCTAATTGCAGGTCATCAATGCAGCAACCGGCTAAACGCAAGGTCGCCAAGATCGGTTCAATTTCATTGCTGTGATTAATACGCAAGCTGATGTAAGACGATTCGCTCGCGATTTGCAAAGGTCGCAAGGTGTCAGGCAAAGGCGCGCCCGACAGCCGCAATTTCAACTGGGAGCCGGCGACTTGTTCCAGCAATGCTTTAGTCGTATCTAAGGCTACTACCTTGCCCGCTTTGAGCATCGCGATGCGGCTGCATAAAGCTTGCGCTTCTTCCAAATAGTGCGTGGTCAACACTATCGTGTGGCCTTCGCGATTTAAGCGGCCGATGAATTTCCACAAAGTCTGGCGCAATTCAACGTCCACGCCAGCAGTCGGCTCATCGAGCACGATCACCGGCGGCTTGTGCACCAACGCTTGGGCAACCAACACGCGGCGTTTCATGCCGCCCGATAAGGCGCGCATATTAGTGTCGGCTTTGTTGGTCAGATCAAGGTTTTCCATGATCTCGTCTATCCACGCATCGTTCTTTTTTAGGCCGTAATAACCCAACTGCATGCGTAAGGTTTCTCGCACGGTAAAGAATGGATCAAACACCAATTCTTGTGGCACAACGCCTAGTTGGCGCCGCGCTGCGCGGTAATCGGTAACAACGTCATGCCCCATCACGCTCACGTGTCCGGAGTCCGCACGATTTAAGCCGGCAATGATAGAAATTAAGGTGGTTTTCCCCGCGCCGTTTGGACCCAACAAGCCAAAAAATTCGCCTTGTTCAATGCTGAGTGAAACACCGTCCAATGCCTGCAGATTGGGGTATTTTTTCTTGATATCGGTTATTTGTATGGCCGCCATGGGCTTAATGCTTTAAATAGTTATTTGTTGATCAGTGTGTCGGCTAATAATGAAATCATTAACCCAATTATGAGATTGTGCACCTGCGTTTTTCGTGCAGCATAAGGGGGATGATTATAGGGGAAATTAGAGGTATTGACTTGGGGAACTCAACTTTTAATGCGGATTTGGGAATGATGACTTCATTGAAACTTGAATGAAATTAACAATTAGCGCAAAAGTGAAGCGCGCCGCTCTCACAATTTAACCGATTTCGGGCAAAAATAAAGGCAAGCCGCGGCTTGCCTTTTTGGTCATTTTAAAATGTTTTGCCGCTCAGGCCGGTACCAATCCCACCAGACTAAACAAACTCGCCTACACCGTACAAGGTAATCAAGTTGGACAAATTGGTTGGTAAATCAGCAAAGCTGAGCGTTTTACCAATCTGCTTGGCATGTTTTTGCCACGCTATCATGCAAACCACCGCGCTTGAATCAATCTGCGTGGTTTGGCTAAACGAGACCGAGGTCTGGCCGCCATCAATGGCAGCAATCCCTGCTGCCATTTGTTGCATGGCATTGCCGTGGGTAAAAGTAGCAGCCGGTGTAAACATTATGATTTATTGGTTTTTGAGTAAGAGATCGCTAATTTTGCATTCTTGTCGCTCAAAAACTTGATCAAGCCATCCATGCCAGTTTTTGCAATTTGATCCGCAAAATTACCTTTGTAGGTTTCAATCAACCAAGCGCCGAGAACGTTGATGTCGTAGATTTTCCAGCCTTGAGCTGTTTTCGACAAACGGTAGTTCAATTGAATCGCATCGCCGACACGCGCTGTGACGACTTGGCTGCGAACTTCCACTTCAGTGTCTTGCGGATCAGCGCGGAATGGCTTGAATTCCAAGCGTTGATCTTTGACTTGGGACAATGCGCCTGAGTAGGTGTACACCAACAACGTGCGGAATTGCTTTACCAATTCTTGCTGTTGAACTGGAGTAGCCGAACGCCAGTTACGACCAGCAGCCAATTCCGTCATACGCTGAAAATCAATGTACGGCAGCACTTTGGCTTCAACCAAATCAAGCACTTTTTGCTTATTGCCCGCCTGAATATCCTTGTCATTTTTAGCAACATCGAGCACTTCATTGCTGATGCGCTTAATCAAAGCATCCGGCGCTTCGTCCGCGGCGCTTGCTGCACCAACTGAACCAAATAATAAAGCGCTACCTGCCAGCAAACCTAAGAGTATTTTTTTTAACATGTTTAGTCACATTCCATTTTTAATAAAACTGCACTTCGTACAAAAACGCAGGGCTTCTATCAGAGTACAAGTTACTTTTGACCGTCTTTAACTTCTTCACTTAACGGTTTGACTGCGGGGGCAGTTGACGTGTCAGGATCAGAGAGCTCTTTGAGTTCTTTCTTAGCCTCTTCATCACGCTCATCCTGCATTGCTTTGTAGTCTTCACGAATTTGTTTTGAGTCTTTAGCGTCTTCAATCTGACCGGCAATACGCTGCAAATAAGCATCACGAATGAAAGCATATTTATCTAGTGCGGCTTCTTCCAACAGCGAAGTCGTGCCTAAATAGCCCGCACGCTTGTCCACCAAGCGAATCACCGTTCCGGTATTACGGATCGAAACTGGGCGGTAGTACGACCAGACGTCAGCGTAGTAATCAATCGGCAAAGCGAAGGTGTCGCGCATCACCGATGGCCCTAAAAACGGCAGCACAATGTACGGACCTGCTGGCACGCCCCACACACCCAGCGTTTGTCCAAAATCTCTGCGATGTTTTGGAATACGCACTTCTGACGCAATATCAAGCAGACCTAAAAAACCAAAGGTGGAGTTCAAACTCACGCGCATTACGTCCGAAAAACCATCTTGGGCATTACCCTGCATAAAACTATTTAGTGCAGTCCACACGTCATTGATATTGCCGAAAAAATTACCGATCCCGGTCTGAACGAATCTAGGGAGAATGTCGGAGTAGGCTTGCGCTATCGGCTGGAATGCGTATTCATCGAAGCGATCATTAAATGTCGATGTAGAGCGGTTAAAGCTTTCAAACGGGTCTTTGTCACGCAACGGATTTTTGATATTGGTCAAAGCCGGAGTGGTGGCGCAACCGGATAACACGGTTAAGCTAAGTGCGATGATGAGCGCCTTGATTTTCATTTATTTTCTTCCTTGCCGTCAGCCGCTTTACTAAATAAGAACTGACTAATTAAATTTTCCAACACGATTGCCGATTGCGTCATTTTGATTTTGTCGCCCGCAACGAGATTATTGACGTCGCCACCTGGCTCAATCCCGATGTACTGCTCGCCTAGCAAACCAGAAGTCAAAATCTTGGCCGAACTGTCTTTTGGAAATTGATAACGGCTATCCATTTGCAATGTGACTTGCGCTTGGAAAGTTTTATCATCAAATTGAATCGAACCGACCCGTCCCACGACAACACCCGCACTCTTCACCGCTGCGCGTGGCTTTAAGCCGCCAATATTGTCGAACTTGGTGGTTACCGCATAGCTGTTGTTGAGCGAAAACGAGCTCATATTGCCGACCCGCAGCGCCAAAAACAGCAACGCTGCCGCACCCAACAACACGAATAAGCCAACCCAAAAATCCAATGATTTGTTTTGCATGTCACTTCCTTTACTGCCTGCTATCCCGCGATCAATTGGGGAGATATTTCGGCGAAATCGTTAATTGATTGAATATTATTTAAATGCGGCGCGAGTTCTACACCTACTGGAACATCAATGCGGTCAACACAAAATCGAGCCACAACACCATCAGCGACGACAATACGACGGTGCGCGTGGTGGCGCGTGATACGCCTTCAGGAGTTGGTTGCGCTTGATAGCCTTGATAGATTGCGATAAACGTAGCAGCTACGCCGAACACAATACTTTTGAGCACGCCGTTACCGATATCTTCCCAGAGATCAACCCCTCCCTGCATTTGCGACCAGAACGCGCCTTCATCCACACCGATTAATTGCACGCCCACTAAATAGCCACCAAACACACCCATTGCGGTGAATAAGGTCGCCAAAATCGGCATCGCGATAATTCCAGCGATAAAACGTGGTGCTAACACCCGTTGAATTGGATTGACAGCCATCATTTCCATCGCCGCCAATTGTTCGCCGGCTTTCATCAACCCGATTTCTGCGGTCAGCGAAGTGCCTGCGCGCCCGGCATATAACAACGCGGTAATAACGGGCCCTAATTCACGCGCCAAGGCCAATGCCACCAACAGACCTAACGCCTCTTCGGAACCATAACGATTGAGTGTGTAATAGCCTTGATAAGCCAATACGAATCCGACAAACAAACCCGACACCAAAATGATCACCAATGAGTAATTACCGATGAAATGTATCTGGGTAGTGATCAAACGTGGCCGTCTCCACAAACCGAAGCCACTCAATATAATTTGCCACAGCGTGCGAAACGCCAAACCGAGTTGCGCCAACCATGTCCGCACCGCATTGCCTAGATGCGCTATCCACTGAACTATCATGCCCCACCTCCTAAGCCAAGGTCTTGGGCTAATGACTTGCCAGGGTAATGGAACGGCACTGGGCCGTCGGCCCGCGCATTCACAAATTGTTGAACGTATGGATGTTGCGACGCCAGCATTTCGGCTGGGGTACCTGCGGCCACGATACTGCCTTGGGATAAGAAATACACATAATCGGCAATACCAAACGATTCGTGCACGTCGTGCGATACCAAAATGGACGTAGAGCCTAAGGCATCATTCAAATTACGAATCAAATTAGCGGTTACGCCCATGGAAATTGGGTCTAATCCCGCGAACGGTTCGTCGTACATAATCAGTTGCGGATCGAGCGCCACGGCGCGGGCCAAAGCTACTCGCCTAGCCATACCACCTGAAATTTCAGACGGTTTTAATTGCGCAGCATTGCGTAAGCCGACCGCATTTAACTTAAGCAAAACCAAGTCGCGCAACAGGTCTTCGGATAAATTGGTGTGTTCGCGCAGTGGAAAGGCAACGTTTTCAAATACGGTCAAATCAGTAAATAAGGCGCCGTGTTGAAACAGCATGCCCATGTTGCGCCGCTGTTTGTACAGCGTTTCGCTATTGGTCGGGGCAATCGATTCGCCCAGCAATTTTACGTCGCCAGAGTTAGGCGCAATTAAGCCGCCGATCAAGCGCAGAATGGTGGTTTTACCGGAACCGGAGCCGCCCATTACTGCAACGACTTTGTTGCGCGGAAACTGCATCGTCAGACCAGTTAAGATCGGGCGATCGCCATAGGCAAAATGTAAGTTGTTGATTTCGACGAGGTTAGTCACAGGCGTGGAATTTTTTTACAATTCGACATTGTAGAGCAAAACCTATATTTGCTGCAGAGCACACCTCAGTTTGGACTATTAAATAATGTAACGCAGTATGTTCTCATAGGGAAACTTTGACCTTCTCGGGGGCCACAAACGAAACGAAGTTACTTGCATCGCTATCAACACAAGTAACTTCGGAGATATTTCCCGGCGGAAACTTTAATAAACTAGCTTGGTAATAACGAGCTACCCATCAAGAATTTATCCACGGCTTGCGCGCATTGGCGCCCTTCGCGGATGGCCCAAACGACTAAGGATTGACCGCGGCGCATATCGCCCGCGGTAAAAACTTTATCGACCGAACTGGCGTAGGCTTTTTGCCCATCGGTGGTGGCACGGGCGTTGCCGCGCGCATCTTGATCGACGCCAAAGGCTGTTAAGATTTGTTGCACTGGCGATACAAATCCCATCGCTAACAAGACTAAATCGGCTTTAACTTCGAATTCGGAATCTGGCACTTCTTGCATTTTTCCGTCGCGCCATTCGACTCGCACCGCGATTAACTTTTCTACTTTGCCGTTTTTACCTTCTAAACGTTTAGTCGCCACCGCCCAATCACGTTCGCAGCCTTCTTCGTGCGAGGAGGATGTACGCAATTTCAGCGGCCAATATGGCCACACCAACGCGGTATTTTCTTTTTCTGGTGGCATCGGCATCACTTCAAATTGCGTGACCGAGGCAGCACCGTGGCGGTTGGACGTGCCAACGCAATCTGAGCCGGTGTCGCCGCCGCCAATCACAACCACATGTTTTCCAGTGGCTTTGATTTGGTCTTTGAGTTTGTCGCCTGCATTAACTTTATTTTGCTGCGGCAAAAATTCCATCGCAAAATGCACACCTTTTAATTCCCGACCAGGTACTGGCAAATCACGCGGAGTTTCTGCGCCGCCAGCCATGATGATGGCGTCAAACTGCTCTTGCAATTGCGCTGGAGTGATGGTTTCTTTGGACCAGTTGGTAATCGTTTTGGGGAAATTATCCGCGCCAGCGTCGCCGACAAATACACCGGTTTTAAACACGACGCCTTCAGCCTGCATTTGCTCAACGCGCCGATCGATGTGGGATTTTTCCATTTTAAAGTCAGGAATACCGTAACGCATCAAGCCGCCGATGCGATCATTTTTTTCAAACACAGTCACCGCATGTCCCACCCGCGCCAATTGCTGAGCGGCTGCCAAACCTGCTGGACCAGAGCCCACAATCGCGACTTTTTTACCCGTTGCGTGCGCGGCCAATTGCGGCTTAATCCAGTCGTTTTCCCAACCTTTATCGATGATGAAATGCTCAATCGATTTAATGCCAACCGCATCGGAATTGATCCCCAAAGTGCACGCCGCTTCGCACGGTGCTGGGCAAATGCGGCCTGTGAATTCGGGGAAGTTATTGGTCGAATGCAGCGTCTCCAACGCCTCTTGATAATTACCGCGATACACCAAGTCATTCCAATCGGGAATGATGTTATTAACCGGACAGCCGTTATTGCAGAACGGAATGCCGCAATCCATGCAACGCGCCGCTTGTGTGGTGGCGGCTTTATCATCTAAATGCAGTAAAAATTCTTTGTAATGTTTTAAACGCGCCGCCGGTGCTTCTGCTGCTTCTTGCAAACGCGCATATTCCATAAAACCGGTTACTTTACCCATGTCATTTCCTTCGTATTCAATGCGGCCAATTAGGCGGCTTTTTGCGTTAAGTTGGACTGCGCGGCTTGTTGCAGATCGGCTAAAGCGCGTTGGTATTCGATTGGGAATACCTTGACGAATTTGGCGCGACTACGAGCCCAATCGTCGAGTAAATTGCGCGCCCGAGTCGAGCCAGTGTGTTTGAAATGGCGCTCGATCAAATTGCGCAGAATCGCCTCGTCCGACTCGCCAACGCCTCCGCGCAGGACACTGTGATACAGCGCCGTGTCGTCGGCTTGTTGCTCCAAACTCGACAATACCGGTTGCAAGGTCACCATCGCCATATTGCACTTCGTGGCGAAGTCGCCGTGCTCATCAAAGACGTAAGCAATCCCACCTGACATACCGGCAGCAAAGTTACGTCCAGTTTCGCCCAACACAATTACGGTGCCGCCGGTCATGTATTCACAACCATGATCGCCAGTACCCTCAACGACGGTGGTTGCGCCAGAATTACGCACCGCAAAACGCTCGCCCGCAACGCCGTTAATAAAGGCTTCACCTGCAATCGCGCCATACAAAACGGTGTTACCGCAAATGATGTTATCCACCGCACGACCACGGAATTCGGTATTCGGACGCAGAATCACGCGGCCACCCGATAAACCTTTACCGACGTAATCGTTACCTTCGCCCACCAAGTCAAGCGTAATACCTTGTGCTAAGAAAGCCGCAAACGATTGACCCGCAGTGCCTTGCAGCTGAATGTGGATCGTGTCGTCTGGCAGGGTTGAGCCAAACTTCTTCGCCACTTCACCAGACAACATCGTGCCGACGGTGCGATTGACGTTTTTGACGGGCGAGATAAACGATACTTTTTCGCCTGAATTCAACGCGATTTGCGCTTGCGCGATTAGCTTGTGATCGAGGGCTTTATCCAAGCCGTGATCTTGCAATTCGACGTGCTTAAACGGCGTGTCTTTTTCAACCTTGTGGAAGATTTTGGTGAAATCCAAACCTTGCGCCTTCCAATGCGAGATCGCTTTGGATTTATCGAGTAAGTCAACGCGACCGATCATTTCATCGTAAGTACGCAAACCCAACTGCGCCATGATTTGACGCACTTCTTCGGCCACGAAGAAGAAGTAGTTGACCACGTATTCTGGCTTACCAGAGAACTTGGCACGCAACACCGGATCTTGGGTTGCAACGCCAACTGGGCAGGTATTTAAATGACACTTACGCATCATGATGCAACCTTCGACCACCAACGGTGCCGTCGCAAAACCGATTTCATCCGCGCCCAACATCGCGGCAATTGCTACGTCGCGACCAGTTTTCATCTGACCGTCTGCTTGTACTCGTACACGACCGCGTAAACCGTTTAAAACCAAGGTCTGCTGAGTTTCGGACAAGCCCAATTCCCACGGTGTGCCAGCGTGTTTGACCGATGACAAAGGTGACGCACCTGTGCCGCCATCATGACCCGCAACAACCACGTGATCGGCCTTCGCTTTGGCCACACCGGTGGCGACCGTACCAACGCCGACTTCGGAGACCAACTTAACTGAAATCGATGCTTTTGGATTGGCGTTTTTCAGGTCATGAATTAACTGCGCCAAGTCTTCAATCGAATAAATATCGTGATGCGGTGGTGGAGAAATCAACCCCACGCCCGGCACCGAGAAACGCAGCTTGGCGATGTATTCCGAGACTTTATGACCTGGCAATTGGCCGCCTTCACCCGGCTTAGCGCCTTGCGCCATTTTGATTTGAATTTGGTCAGCAGAATTTAAGTATTCAGCAGTCACACCGAAACGACCGGACGCAACTTGCTTGATACGTGAACGCAGGGAATCGCCATCCAGCAGCGGAATATCCACCTTGATTTGTTCTGCACCCAAAATCGACGCCAAGGTTTCGCCCTGCTTGATTGGGATGCCTTTCAATTCTTGTTGATAGCGCACTGGATCTTCGCCGCCCTCACCGGTATTGGATTTACCACCGATTCGGTTCATCGCAACCGCTAACGTTGCATGGGCTTCGGTACTGATCGAACCCAAGGACATCGCGCCTGTGGCAAAGCGTTTTACGATTTCTTTGGCTGGTTCAACTTGATCGAGCGGGATCGCTTTGGATGGATCGATTTTGAATTCAAACAATCCGCGCAAGGTCATGTGACGCTTGGATTGATCGTTAATAATCTGCGCGTATTCTTTGTAAGAATTGAAGTTATTACTGCGGGTCGAATGCTGCAATTTCGCAATCGCATCCGGCGTCCACATGTGCTCTTCACCGCGAATCCGGAAGGCATATTCGCCGCCAGCATCCAAGGCATTGGCTAAAACTGGATCCGCACCAAAAGCTAATTTATGCAGCAGTAAAGCTTCTTCGGCTACTTCAAAAACACCAATACCTTCAACATTGGAGGCAGTGCCGCGGAAGTATTTATCGACTAAGGATTTATTCAAGCCAACCGCTTCAAAAATCTGCGCGCCGCAATACGACATGTAGGTCGAGATACCCATTTTCGACATGACTTTCATCAAGCCTTTGCCGATCGCTTTGGTGTAGTTATAAACCGCTTCTTCGGGCGTGACATTCAAACTCGCCGCCATCGCATGCAGGGTTTCCATCGCTAAATAGGGATGAACTGCTTCTGCGCCGTAACCAGCTAATAATGCGAAATGATGGGTTTCGCGCGCTGAGCCAGTATCGACGATTAAACCGGTGGTGGTGCGCAAACCGCAGGTGACCAAATGTTGGTGCACGGTCGAGGTCGCCAGTAAGGCCGGAATCGCTACTTGATCAGCACTTAATTGACGATCAGAAATGATGATGATGTTGTGACCGGATTTAACCGCATCCACAACTTCCGCGCAGATCGATGCCAAACGCGCTTCGATACCGTCCTTGCCCCAAGCGACTGGGTAGCAAATATTTAAATCGTAGGATTTAAACTTGCCGCCAGTGTGCGCATTGATATTACGCAGACGCGCCATATCGGCAAAACTCAAGACCGGTTGCGACACTTCCAAACGCATCGGTGGGTTGATGTTATTGGTGTCGAGCAGATTCGGTTTTGGGCCGATAAACGACACTAGCGACATCACCATCGCTTCGCGAATCGGGTCGATCGGTGGGTTAGTTACTTGCGCAAATAATTGCTTAAAGTAGTTGTATAAGGTTTTGTTCTTGTTCGAAGTAACAGCCAATGGCGAATCGTTCCCCATGGAGCCGATTGCTTCTTCGCCGCTTTGCGCCATCGGTGTCATCAAGAATTTAAGATCTTCTTGGGTATAACCAAAGGCTTGCTGACGATCCAATAAGGGAATGTCGGAAACGGCAACTGGCTTTTCTTCTGGCAGATTGTTGAGCTTAATCCGAACCGAGTTAATCCATTGTTTATAAGGCTTAGCGTTGGCGTAAGTGTTTTTGATTTCTTGATCGTCGATGATGCGACCCGCGTCCAAATCGATCAAAAACATTTTGCCCGGCTGCAAGCGCCATTTTTTAATAATTTTGGATTCAGGAATCGGCAACACGCCTGATTCCGATGCCATCACTACTAAATCGTCATCGGTAATGATGTAACGCGCTGGGCGCAGACCGTTACGATCTAAGGTACCGCCAATTTGGCGACCATCGGTAAATGCCATCGCTGCTGGGCCATCCCATGGTTCCATCATCGCGGCGTGGTATTCATAGAATGCGCGGCGATTGTCGTCCATCATCGTGTGGTTTTCCCACGCTTCCGGAATCATCATCATCATCGCTTGCGCGATTGGGTATCCGGCCATGACCAATAATTCCAGCGCGTTATCAAAACACGCGGTGTCGGATTGGCCTTCAAAAATCAATGGGTAGAGTTTTTGCAAATCCGCGCCCAGCACCGCCGAACTCATCACGCCTTCGCGCGCGCGCATCCAGTTGAAGTTACCTTTAACAGTGTTGATTTCGCCGTTGTGCGCAATCATGCGATACGGATGCGCTAACGGCCATTCTGGGAAGGTATTAGTTGAGAAACGTTGATGCACCAAGGCTAAGGCTGAGATAAAGCGCGGGTCTTGCAAGTCTTTGTAATACACACCGACTTGGGTCGCGAGTAGCAAACCTTTGTACACAATCGTGCGTGCCGACATTGACGGCACAAAGTATTCTTTACCGTGGATCAAATGCAATGCTTCAATCGCGTGTACCGCCGATTTACGGATTACGTACAGTTTACGTTCCAGCGCGTCGGTCACCATGATATCTGGGCCGCGACCGATGAAGATTTGACGAATTACGGGTTCTTTGTCGCGCACAGTCGGCGACATCGGCATGGATTTATCCACCGGCACATCGCGCCAGCCGAGTACGATTTGGCCTTCGATACGCACCGAACGCTCGATTTCTTGTTCGCATGCTAAGCGGGAAGCGTGTTCTTTTGGCAGAAACACCATCCCAACGCCGTATTCACCCGGTGGTGGCAAGGTCACGCCTTGCAGCGCCATTTCTTCGCGGAAGAATTGATCAGGCAATTGCAACAAAATCCCTGCACCGTCACCCATCAATTCGTCGGCACCGACGGCGCCTCGATGATCCAAGTTCTGCAAAATCAGCAGACCTTGTTCAACAATCATGTGGCTTTTATTGCCTTTGATGTGCGCGACAAAACCTACGCCACAGGCATCATGTTCATTTTTTGGATCGTACAGACCTTGCGCTTGCATAACTATTCTCCACAACTGGATTAGGGATTTACAGAGAATAATGCACTGCAATATTTAATTCAACTAAATAAAATAGGGTCAGAGCCGTTTAAAAATAAATTAAAATCGTTTATTTTTAAATTGGGGACAGAGTAAATTAAGGCGAGTTTTTAGCGTTCAATTTATTCCAAAACCTTAGCTTTCGCCCTACTGAACTTGATCAGTTGAACTGGCAAGTTGCTCACTATCCGACGCAACCTCGTCATCAACCAACACCTTCTTGGTCCGAGGTCTACCTCGCTTCAACGGCGCAATACGCCGACTGGCTTGCTTTTCCAAGCCAACTTTAAAGTGGCTAGAGCCCACCGGCCAACCTTTTAGGCTTGCCGCGGTGAACTCGTTTATTTGGCGCAAGGTAAGTGCTTGCTCAAGTAATTCCCTATATGCCACCTCACGTTGAAACGGCGTATTACCCAAATTCCAATACAAAGGATGGTCTGTAATTAGATTGTCGATGCGCTGTCCAATATGATGCAAACAGCTGGAATCGGCATAATCCATCGGACTTTGCGCCAACCCTGCCCTAACAGGATTCGTTTCAATGTATCGGCTGCACAACAAAAAATACTCCGCGGACTCGATCACCAAGGACTTAAAACGACCTTGCCAGAGCGTACCGGCCCGCTGAACTTTCTTATTAAAATAAGGGACATAGTGCCGCCCGATCCACTGCATCATCTTGCCAATTCCATCATCCGTCTTGGGTGTAACCAACAAATGGAAGTGGGTCGGCATAAAAACGTAGGCATGAATGGCGACGTCGTACTTTCTTGAACCTTCCAACAACACCTTGCGAAACAGGGCAATATCGTCAGCATCCTGAAAAATCACGCGATTGTCGTTGCCACGCTGCAAAATGTGGTGTTGATAATTAGCAATTGCAAGTCGAGCCAAACGAGCCATAAGAAAATTAAGAAGGTTTTAAGTGGAATGGTTGGCGCAGAAAAACCGGCGGCTAGCGAGCTACTTAAGCGGCGCGCTCAACGCGGTTCTTTCTGCACTCAGCATCAAGCGACTATTTAGTAGCGCGACGAACTGGCGCGGCAACTGTTTTGGCCTTGGCTGCGCTGCCAACAGGCGCTTTTCTCGCCGCTTTGGCGGGCGTTTTGGCGGCTGCTTTGGCGGCCTTTGCAGCGCGAGTTGCTACTTTAGCAGGTGCTTTAGACGATGCTTTTACTGGCGCTTTCGCTTTCGCGGCCGCCTTAAACTGTGAGGCGCTATTCTTTGCAACGGTTTCACTGACCGATTTAATCGCGTCGTAATTAGCCGCACTCTTCTCCAAAGCGGTGCCCAAGGCTTGCTTAAATTGCTCCTGTACGCCACTCCACCATGCGGCCGATTGACTAATTAGCGGCGATACCTCGGTTGCTTTTTCAGTTTTTGTTGCATCGGAACTGCTCTCAGAACCGGCTTCGACTGGCGCTGCAGAAGCGGCAGCATCGGCTGGAGGCTCCGTCTCAGCGCCCGCATTGGCCTGCGCCATGTAGCTAGCAAACGGATTATTCGCTGCGCCAGCGCCCATGCCTTTCATCGTGTCAGCCATGGTTGAGCTCAGTGAATGCAGCGTCGCAATGGTGGCGCGTTGGACTTCTAACGCTTGTATCGTGCTGCGCAACATGGTCATGTTGACGTTCAGCCAGGTTTCGACTGTTTTTAAATCTTGGATGCGCTTGTCCAAATCTTCGACCGACATCGACGGTAAGGCCATGCCCTGCAATGTTTGCATATTGCCCAAGTTACCCACCGGCGAGCCAGAATTACCGCCCATGCCTGGCACATGCATACCGCCCCACAATTTTTTTACAAAATTCAAACTATCGTTGAATGCGTCGTTCGATCCGGGTGTTTGCGACATGAGTAACTCTCCTAAGAAATGGGGCTAAAAACAGTCCGTTACAAAATTCAATCTTGCCATAATTGACTGTACATTACATTTAACGTGCTTGTCATGGCAAACCATGCAGCACGCCATTAAATAACGGAAAACGTATACACTTACACTCTCGAAAAATCGAGATTTTAGAGAAGCACCGCGATTCAATTCAAGCACAATTTCAGCCACCTGACTTTCGATTAACTCCATTTTGAATATACGTCGCCCAATCCTGATTGCTCTAACCGTTTTAGCGCATTGGATGCTGCTAAACCTGATCAGCGTCAATCGACCGATCTTGCCAGCGCCGAATATCATTGTTCCAATCCAATTTCATGCGGCCACTCCGAGTAAATTTGTTGCAGCAAAAAAGTCGCCTAGCAAAGCGGCTCCGATCAAAAAATCCCAACCGCTGCCGCAAAAACCCACCGAACCGGTAGTCACAGCGCAGCCAAGTCCATCACCCGAACCCGCCACCTCCAACGAGCCGACCCAAATCCGGTCCACAGCAAGCACGCCTGCCGTGGAAGCCAGCACCCCAACAATTGCCGCACCAAGCATTGCAACACAAACTGAAGCACCACCAGCCCTAAAAACATTACCACCGCCGCCAGCGAGTTATTTACTCGACGTGGTACGTACCGAAGTCAACGTTGCCAATCCATACTATGGCGCTGGCGAAATCCGCTGGGAACACGACGATAGTAATTACAAAATGCATATTGAAGTCGGAGTCAACCTATTGTTCACCACCGTGCGTTTATACAGTATGGATAGCGAAGGCAGTTTGGCCGATACCGGCGTTAAGCCGCGCACCACCACAGAATCGCGCCGCGGTCGCTCAGCAACCGCGACACATTTCAATTACGATAGCAACACAATTAGTTTTTCGGCGACCAGCGCCGTTTTGCCAATGACTGACGGAGCGCAAGATAAAGCCACCGTGTTGATGCAGCTCACTAGCATCGGCAATGCCGACCCAGCGCAATTTAGTAAAGGAAAAGAAATCACCATTCAAGTAGCCGAAGAAAAGGAAGCCAACCCTTACCAATTCATCGTCATTGACCAAGAAACGATAGAGACCAAATTAGGCCGCATCGAAGCTTGGCACGTCGTTAGGCCTCCCCGTCCGGGCGTGTATTCTTCGCGTTTAGATATTTGGTTTGCGCCAAGCTATAACTGGCTGCCGGTACAAATTCGTAATACCGAAAGTAACGGCGCCATCACTACCCAAACAATTCGTAAAATTATTGCAGGACTTAAATCATAATGTTTGCCACCCAATCCAAGATCACCAAAGCACTATTCGCACTCGGCTTTTTTGTCACCGTCAACGCGATGGCTGACGATCATCCAAGCAGCAATTACGCGACCAATCCAGCGCCATCGGCGCAATTGCATTATCAAATTAAGGCCAATAAATTCGGCATTTCCTTGGCTGGCGAAGCCGACGTGAATTGGCAAGTAAGTGGCGACAAAGCTCCCCAACGTTATCTGGTGACGACCGAGACCAAAGCCGCCATGTTTGGCAAAATATTGCAAGCCGATAGCCGCGGCAATATTGATTCATTTGGCTTAGCGCCCGATCAATACGACGAAAAGCCCGCCAACAAAACGACCATGCACGCCGTGTTTAATCGCAAGGCGAAAAGCATTAGTTTTTCCGATTCTGGCAACACGTATCCAATCAAAGGTGGCGAGCAAGATAGAACTAGCGCAATCTGGCAATTGATCGCTGTTGCACGCGCCGCCCCACAACAATTTACCGAAGGATCAAGCTGGGAATTTTTTGTCGCGGGTCGCCACGATGCCGAAAAATGGACTTTCACCGTAGCCGAAGGAATAACGCTTGCCACACCGCTGGGTAATGTCGCAACGGTACATATCGTCAAAGCGCCGCCGCCAGATTCCAAAGGCCAGCGCCTTGATATTTGGCTAGCACCCAACATGGAATGGTATCCAGTGCGCATCAAATTTAGCGATGCGGACGGCGACACCATTGACCAAGTACTAGATCGACTCAAAAATAACTCATAAAGGAATAAGCATGCACAAATCAGCCTTAGTTCTTTTTTCTGGCGGACAAGATTCCACCACTTGCCTTGCCTGGGCGCTGGAACATTTTGAGCGGGTCGAAACAATCGGTTTTGATTACGGCCAGCGGCACGACATTGAGCTAACCGTCAGACCGAATCTACGCGAGAAGATCATTGAGTTGCAACCGCATTGGGAGACTCGTTTAGGGCCAGATCACATGATTGATCTGTCGCTGTTGTCGTCGATTTCAGAGACCGCCATGACCTCGGATATTGAAATCGTGATGCAAGAAAATGGTCTACCTAACACCTTTGTCCCCGGTCGCAATTTGCTATTTTTAACCGTGGCGGCAACGCTAGCCTACCGACGCGGCCTTGATGTGCTGGTCGGCGGCATGTGCGAAACGGATTTTTCAGGCTACCCCGATTGTCGCGACGACACGCTTAAATCACTGCAAGTCACGCTCAACTTGGGCATGAATAGCCGACTCAATATCGCCACGCCATTAATGTGGCTAGATAAATCGCAGACTTGGGAATTGGCGCAAACCTTAGGTGGCGATGCGTTGATTGATCTGATTCGTGTTGGTACGCACACCTGCTATTTGGGCGAACGTGGCAAGCGCCACGACTGGGGCTATGGTTGCGAAAGCTGCCCAGCCTGTGTGTTACGTGCCAATGGATATAAGCAGTTTGCGGCAAAACAGGAATTCGCCGCGAAAAAGTAAAGGTGGTGCTGTCTATCGGGGATTTTTGGTGCTAGCATACTCAGCATAGTATCGATGGGTTTGCCCATCCCCCTTAGACAATGCGAAAGGACGTCATCATGTCAGATACCCCCTTGAAAATTGTTGCAGGAACCGCACTCACTGCAGCACAAAAAAAAGATTTAATGCACCGTTTAGCGCGCATCGAAGGTCAACTACGCGGCATCCAAAAGTTAGTCGCTAATTCAGCCGCCCAATCCGATTGCGATGGCATTGCACAACAAATGGCTGCTGCGCGAAAAGCAATGGACCGCGCCTTTATCACCATGCTAACCAGCGCCTTGGTCAGCCATACCGCAGGAGCGCAAAACGTGGAAGACGCCACGCTCAAAGCCCAACATTTGGCCGCATTGCTGGATAAATTCGCCTAACAATCAATTAAATACTGCGTATAGCTAGTTCGTATTCCACGATAAAAAAAAGCCGCCCAGATTAGTTCTTGGCGGCTTTTTCTATTCTTAAAAACTAAATTTAATCAACTAACTTAGCAATCAAGTGGCGGTTAAAAAATCAACGGCGCCATCCTCCATGCCAGCCATGACCCCAACCGCGGTAGTAGCTAAAGCCAATCCCTAAACCAACCCCAGCCGGAAAGCCGTACCAAGGATCAACATAGGCTGGTTGATAATAATACGGGTTGTAGGTATATACCGGGGTAGGTGCTTGGATATAGACCACGGAAGGAGTTGGCGACTGGATATATACCGGCGCTTGTTGCTGCACCACAACTTGCTGTTGGCCGGTCGTTGGGGGAGCAGGTGTTTGTGCCGTTTGGGTAGGAATCGGCGCTTGGCCTTGCGGCAATGCATAGGCATTCGGCTGCATACCCACATATTGTCCGTTGATGTAAGTCGGCAACACTGTGCTGGTCATGCGGTAACCAACTGGCTGCGGCGGTGCGACGACGCAGGCGGTTAAACTGACCGATAACGCGCCGAGAATGCTTAATTGGATAAATTTCATTAATTTCGTTTTCATAACCACCTCTATTTAAAGGTAAAAGCATCGAAGCTCTACAACGGAGTTACTCTATGCCAATTTTTGCAGCTTAACAGTAAGTAGTTTTACGGAGACGCGGTTTTACTTTCCTATACAAAAACGGGAAAAAATCACGCCCAACAAATCATCCGAACTAAACGCTCCGGTAATGCTGTTCAAACTATCTTGGGTCAAACGCAATTCTTCGGCAAACAGATCGAGCGCTTGGTCGGTTTGCTCGGCATGATACGCCGCGTTGTCTAAATGATCGCTGGCTAAATGTAGTGCATGCAAATGACGCTCACGCGCCAAATACAACGACTCACCAGTTTGCTCCCATCCGGCAATTTTCAACAATTGGGCGCGCAATAAATCGATGCCAATATGCTCGTGGGCTGAGAGGTAAATATGGATCGCATCGGGTAACACATCAACCGCGGCTTGATGACCAGACAAATCGATTTTATTCCACACCCGAATCACCGGAATGTCAGGCGAAAAACGCTCAGTAATCAATTCATCTTCACGCGTTGGGCCACGACTGGCATCCATTAAATGCAAGATTACGTCGGCCTTGGCCACTTCCGTCCAGGTGCGTTGAATACCGATGCGCTCGACCACATCAATCGCGTCTTCATTGAGCGAATCGCGGATTCCTGCGGTATCGATTACATTCAGCGGCACGCCTTCGATATGAATCGTCTCAACCACTTTGTCACGCGTGGTTCCAGCAATGGGCGTCACAATCGCAATATCGTCTCCGGCTAGGGCATTGAGCAAGGATGATTTGCCGACATTGGGCTGACCAGCCAACACCACATTTAACCCATCGCGCAACATCGCGCCTTGAGACGCTTGATCGAGGACTTTTTTCAACGCTAATTGAATCCGACTAAGCTGACCGCGGGCGTCGGATTTTTCTAAAAAATCAATTTCTTCCTCAGGAAAATCCAAGGTCGCCTCAACCAACATTCGCAGTTGCACCACTTGATCAACCAACTCGTGGATCACTTTGGAGAACGCGCCGGATAACGATTGCGAGGCCGATTTCACCGCTGCTTCCGTCGAAGCCTCGATCAAATCTGCCACCGCTTCAGCCTGCGCCAAATCGAGTTTGTCATTTAAGAAAGCGCGTTGAGTAAATTCGCCCGGTTGCGCTAAGCGCACACCCATTTCTTTGCCGGCTTCCAAACAGCGCGCCAGCAACATTTGCAACACCACTGGACCGCCATGTCCTTGCAATTCCAGCACATCTTGGCCGGTGTAGGAATGCGGCGCTTTAAAGTACAGCGCCAAACCTTGATCGATGACACTGCCGTCCGCATCCAAGAACGGCAAATACGTTGCGTGGCGTGCCTGTAGAGTCACATTGGGAAACAAAGCAGTAATCAAAGGAGTTAATTCAGCGCCAGAGACGCGCACAACACCGATACCGCCGCGTCCGGGGGCGGTGGCAATCGCTGCAATGGGGGAGGAATCGCTATTTATCATATGGTCACTATTTTTCTAACTAACTTGGTTTAGCTGGCTCTAGCGCAACGGCAACACTTTAGTCTACGTTTAGTTGGCCTAGCTTAAAAGTACAAAACGCAAAAAAGCCCGTCAACGATACGGGCTTTTTTGTTAAACCTACACAAACGGTGTGAATTGTTACTTAGCCACAGCCATGTTTTTAGTAATTACCCATTGCTGTGCAATCGACAATACGTTGTTGACTACCCAATACAACACCAAACCCGATGGGAAGAAGAAGAACATCACCGAGAATACTAATGGCATGATCATCATCATTTTGGCTTGCATTGGATCAGCAGGCGCTGGGGTGAGTTTAGTTTGAATGAACATCGACACCGCCATCAAAATCGGCAAAATTAAGAAGCCATCGGGTGTCGACAAATCTTGAATCCAACCTAACCACGGCGCGTTACGCAATTCAACGCTGGCTAATACCACCGAATACAAAGCCATAAATACTGGCGTTTGAATCAAGATCGGTAAGCAACCGCCCAATGGATTTACCTTTTCGGTTTTGTACAACTCCATCATGGCTTGATTCATTTTTTGCGGATCGTCTTTGAAGCGCTCACGAATCGCTGTCATTTTTGGCGTAAGTAATTTCATCTTACCCATGCTGCGGAAGCTGGCCGCTGACAGTGGGAAAAACGCTAATTTGATCACGATGGTCAAGACGATAATCGTCCAACCCCAGTTGCCCAAAATAGTGTGGATTTCGTTCATCAACCAGAACACGGGTTTCGCCACAATCGAGGTCCAGCCGTAGTCTTTGGTCAAATTAAATCCAGGCGCAACTTGATCCAAAATCGAGGTGACCAACGGGCCAGAATAAATCTTGGCATCCAAAGTTTCGGATGCGCCCGGCGCGATTGGCGCCATCGTCAAAATGTTACCGACGGCATATAAATTGGTATCAACTTTTTTGGTAAAGATTTCGCGCTGCACTTTGTCTTGCGGAATAATGCCCGAGACAAAATAGTGCTGGATCATCGCAAACCAACCGTTGTCGGCTTTGGTTGCGTGGCTGTCTGAGCCTTTTTCGATTTTGTCGAACGCGACGGAGTGGAATTTTTCTTCTTCAGTGTAAATCGCAGGGCCGGTAAAGGAGCTGACGAAACGCGATTCGCTTTCCAACTTGCCGCCATCACGTACTAACTGCATGTAGACCGCTGGGGTAATTGGCGCAGCAGTTTGATTGATAACTTGGTGGGTTAAATCGATCGAATACGAACCCTTTTTGAAGGTATAAGTTTTTACTAACTTAACGCCATTTTGTTCGGCTTCCAGCACCAATTGGACTTGACCAGCATCATCCAAGGTACGCAGACCCGGCTTGGCTACGAATACCGATTTATGGTTAGGCAAATTACCCAACAAACCAGTTTGCGCTAAATAAGTGCGCTTATCGGTTTTATCGAATAGCACCACGTTATGCACTTGCGTTGGCGCGTCTTTGTGGAAAATCATGGATTTCCAACCAGCACCGAAAGAAGTATCGGCACCGTCTTTTTGCTTCAACAATTCTAAGTAGCGCAATTCGCCGCCTAGCGTATCAATTTCGGCTTTGAAAACGTCTGTGATAATCGTAATGACTTCGCCTTGCACTGGTGCAGCCTGAGTTGCGCCGGGCAGACTGCCGACAGCGCTAGCGGTGGCAACTGGATTGGCTGGATCGACCTTGGCGGCGGAATTCGGCGTTGCGTTAGCGGGACTTGCTACAGTTTGAGTCGTGCTTGGGAAAAGCATGGACGGTCGGCCATTAAACCGCTGCCAGTTCTCCCACAGGAGCAGCAACGACATTAAGAAAACTATCCACAAAACGATACGCTTATTCATAAGTGCTATCCAAAAATGTCTAATCAGTTGTAGTGCGGCTGCGTGATACTAAAAAATCGGGTACGAGCCGTATTAAGTCGGTGCACGCATCTTCACTCGGCTGCGCGCGGCAGTGCGCTGCTGTTGAGCGGCGCTACTACATTGGTATCAGGTGCGCCAAAACAAGAGCGCGCCAATTTTAATCTAGTTTGCTGCGTACTAATTACATTCCTGCGGCTTTTTTAGCGTCTGTTGCAGAGTCGGTTGCTGGCTCTGCCGCCCGCTCTCCAGCCGCTTCCGGCACCAAATCAACACCACCTTCGTGCCAAGGATGGCATTTACACAAGCGTTTGCCCGCAAAAACAGAGCCTTTGAGCACGCCATGGCGGCGGATTGCCAAATCAGCATAAGCGGAACAACTGGGATAAAAGCGACAATTTTGCCCAAGAAACGGGCTAAGTAGGAGCTTGTAGGCGCGCAGCAGAAAAAGCAGGATGGTTTTCATTCTGCCGCCTTGAGCGTTTTATGTGCATCGGATGCTAAAACCGATTCGGCGCTAGTTTCAACTTTGGCCAGCACACGCGCCGCTTCCAATACTTTATTGAGCTTGGCAGGAATGGCAAACAGACTGAGCACTTCATTGAACAGCAGCGCTTGAATATCGGGCGTGCACGCCGGTTGCTGCTTGTTACCCACGGCTTTCGATAAGCGCACCACGCAATCCAAACCAAGTGAGCGCAGCAGTTCAGACTGGCGAAAACCTTCTCGCACAGCCCGTTTGACGGTGTTACGCGTAACTGCTCTGGGCGCCAAGCGCTTGGCCGCCACAACACCTAAACGGGCGTGGGTCAATGAATTGGGGCGAACATACAGCACCAAATGCTCTGTCTTAAACACGGGCCGCAAACGAAAAACGGATGAAAACTCATCCGTTTTAACGATACGACGTGTACGTTCAAATTTGCCAGTCATGGAATCAGTAATCACTATGCAGGGCGACCTAAGGTATTTTGGACAATGGGCAGTGTCGGAGTAATCTTCATCGCACCTCACCACTTAATTGACGCAAAACTGTCGCGCTTGCTAGGTTTTACTTTAAACAGCTAAGCAATCTTAGCTGACTGTCACTGAACTTATACAGCTAAACGCTTGCGGCCTTTAGCACGACGTGCGTTCAGAACGGCACGGCCGCCACGGGTTGCCATACGGGCACGGAAGCCATGAGTGCGCTTGCGGCGTACAACGGAAGGTTGGTAAGTACGTTTCATGTTGGTCTCGCTAATCTAGCAAAAAAAATCGGTTCAAATTGGGACTTGGAACAATACCGGCGGTTTTTAATTTGCCTGCATTACTCACCTGCTCTACAACTACACACTGCCTACTCTAACTATTCACCTAAGACGGCTGCACGATTTGCACAACTTACTTACATATTGACAGCCTAAACAGACGTTCTGATATCTTGACAAACAACCTAGAGAAGCACGCAGAGTCTGTCGCCACAAATAAATCAAAAGGCAGAGAACCTGCGATTAGACAGCATTTCACCCTTTTATGTCAAGAGAAATGAGTGAAAAACTTGTAGCCACTGCGCGCCAATTAATAGAGAAATAAAATCAATCGGCCTAGCGGAAATAGCTTATTGGCAAACCTCATCCCCCAAGCGCCAACATTCGGCAGCGCTGGACCCAGCGCCTAATTAACAAGCAACAGCGCGAAAAAGTTTATTGCATCAAAAGCAAAAATCAACATAAATACAACACTAACGACACAAACTTCCCGAGCAACAAGCCAATTAAACCATCCACCAATATCCCAATCGTTGAAATCGAAACTAGTTTACCGACGGCATTATTAAAACAATGCCTAGGAGAAGAATAAATTCCTCCGTGCAGCAGAATTTAAATTGAAAACTAGATAAGAAAACACAAAAAAATAGTCGCCCAGCCTGTGGATAACTTTCCCGGTCGGGGTTAGAATAGCGGTTTGGAATTTTGTGTCAGATCGTTGTTATTTATTGGGCTTCGCATTGCACTGAGCATTGCGCCGCATCGCAAAACATAACAATGTTAGCAACTCAATCTCGCTCTTGGGTGCTTACACAAGCTCGTAAGATGAAGTCACGAATTATTAAGCGATTTTTTGCCTGACCCTCGATTTACCGCAATACAACTCACTCATAAAGATTCATGGAAAATTTCTGGCAGGCATGTTCCGCTCAACTGGAGCAGGAATTAACTCCTCAACAATTTAGCGCATGGATTAAACCACTTACCCCAATCGACTATGCCGAGGGCAAGTTGCGCATTGCTGCGCCAAATCGCTTTAAATTGGATTGGGTCAAAACCCAATTCGCTGGCCGGATTGTCGAATTAGCAGCGCAGTTTTGGGATCATGAAATTGACGTGCAATTTATTCTTGATCCGCGCTTAGCCAACGTCAAAAAGCCAACCCAAGACATCGCACCAACAGTCGATATTGGCGTGAGCCCCGACGAAGTGCGCGCACCGGAAGAAGTTCGCCCGACAACGATTATCGAAACACCTAAACGTGATCAAAGTCGCATTAATAGTGCCCTCACGTTTGACAGTTTCGTCACTGGTAAAGCCAACCAATTGGCACGCGCGGCGGCGATTCAGGTGGCCAATAATCCAGGCGTGTCTTACAACCCACTGTTTTTATATGGCGGCGTTGGTTTGGGTAAAACCCACTTGATTCATGCCATTGGTAATCAGATTTTGCTCGACAACCCGAATGCCAAAATCCGCTACATACATGCTGAGCAATATGTACGCGACGTGGTGACGGCTTATCAGCGCAAAGGTTTTGATGAATTCAAGCGTTACTATCATTCGCTCGATTTATTGTTAATTGATGATATTCAATTTTTTGCCGGCAAAAACCGCACGCAAGAAGAATTCTTCTACGCCTTTGAAGCGTTAATCGCGGCCAAGAAACAAATCATCATCACTAGCGACACCTATCCTAAGCAAATTACTGGAATGGATGATCGCTTAATTTCACGTTTTGATTCAGGTTTGACGGTGGCAATTGAGCCGCCTGAACTTGAAATGCGCGTCGCGATTTTGCTTAAAAAAGCCAAACAAGAAGGCGTGGTGTTTTCAGACGATGTGGCGTTTTTTGTGGCTAAGCATTTACGCTCCAACGTGCGTGAACTTGAAGGCGCGTTGCGCAAGATTTTGGCTTATTCACGTTTCCACGGCAAAGACATCACCATTGATGTGGTCAAGGAAGCGTTAAAAGATTTGTTATCGGTGCAAAATCGTCAGATTTCGGTAGAAAACATTCAGAAAACGGTCGCCGACTTTTTCAATATCAAAGTCGCGGATATGTATTCCAAACGTCGCCCCGCCAACATTGCGCGGCCACGTCAAATCGCGATGTATTTGGCCAAAGAATTAACCCAAAAAAGTTTGCCAGAAATCGGCGAATTATTTGGTGGACGGGATCACACCACCGTTTTACACGCAGTCCGCAAGATTACCGCAGACCGGAGCAAGAACCCGGAATGCAACCATGAATTACACGTGTTGGAGCAAACCCTGAAAGGCTAATTTGTTGGTCACACGGCAAACTAGTTTTTCATCCTTTTACTATTACTAGAGGACAGTCTTATGCAATTGGTTAAAACCCATCGTGACACTCTGCTGCGCCCTTTGCAAATTGTGAGTGGTATTGTCGAGCGTCGGCACACATTGCCGATTCTGGCCAATATCCTCATACGCAAAGATGGCGACAACGTGTCATTTTTATCGACTGACATTGAAGTCCAAATCACCACCAACGCTGCGATTGGCTCTGGTGCCGAAGCGGCCTCAACAACGGTCGCTGCGCGTAAATTACTCGACATTTTGCGCGCCTTGCCGGAAGGCGAAGTGACCTTAACACTAGCCAACAAACGCATGACCGTGCAATCGGGCAAATCACGTTTTAATCTGCAAACTTTGGCAGCGGAAGAATTCCCAACCGTGGCCGTCGCAGAACAATTTAACGCCAGCGTTAGCTTGCCGCAAAAGACTTTGAAGCACTTATTTAACATGGTGCATTTCTCGATGGCGCAGCAAGACATTCGCTATTACTTGAACGGTTTGTTGTTGGTCGTTGATGGTAATAGTGTCATTGCGGTTGCCACCGATGGTCACCGTTTGGCGTATTGCCAAGTATCGACCGAGCAAGAATTTGCGCGCCAAGAAGTCATCATCCCGCGCAAAACGATTATCGAATTGCAGCGCTTGTTAGAAGACACCGAAGAGCCAGTGCAAATCAATATCGCTAACAATCAAGTGAAGTTGAACTTTGCTGACATCGAATTAATTTCCAAATTAGTCGAAGGCAAATTCCCAGACTTCAACCGCGTGGTGCCAAAAGGCTACGTACATAATTTTTCGATAGGCCGTGAATCGTTGCTGCGCTCGTTGCAACGTGCCGCGATCATGACTAGCGATAAATTCAAAGGCATTCGTTGCGTGATCACACCGGGCAGCATGAAGGTGAGTTCCACCAACGCCGATCAAGAAGAAGCGGTCGAAGAAATCGAAATCGATTACAACGGCGACAGCGTCGATATCGGCTTCAACGTGACCTATCTGTTGGATGTATTGAATAACCTCAAATGCGATCAGATTAATATCGCCTTGGGTGATTCGACTTCCTCCGCGTTGATTACCGTGCCAGGCCAAGACGACTTTAAATATGTCGTCATGCCTATGCGTATTTAACATCGGTCGTTTTATTTTTTACTGTTATTTGCTGTGATTGCAGCAGGATTTTTCTGCTGCAAAGACTGTTTCGCTGTTCATTTGTAGAAACAATTAAATTTACCAAAGGTAGCCATGTCCGAGATTTTGCCCGATTCCAATCCAGCCCCTACCCAAGCTGCGAATACTCCTGGCGTTGATAATAGCCAATACGGAGCGTCTTCCATTCAGATTCTTGAAGGTCTAGAGGCGGTAAGAAAACGCCCAGGTATGTATATCGGCGACACTTCCGACGGCACCGGCTTACATCACTTGGTGTTTGAAGTGCTGGATAACTCAATCGACGAATCCTTGGCTGGCTACTGCACCGAAATCAACGTCACGATTCACTCGGATAATTCCATCTCGATCACCGATAACGGTCGCGGTATTCCAACCGGCATCAAGTTAGACGACAAGCACGATCCCAAACGCAGCGCGGCGGAAATCGTGATGACCGAATTGCATGCTGGCGGTAAGTTCGATCAAAACTCCTACAAAGTATCCGGCGGTTTGCATGGCGTGGGTGTGTCTTGCGTCAATGGCCTGTCTAAATTACTCAAGCTCACCATTCGTCGCGATGGCAAAGTGCACACGATGGATTTCGTGCGCGGCGTTCCGCAAAATCGCGAACTCGAAACCATCGACGGCGTGTTGTGCTCCCCGATTAAAGTGATCGGCGAAACCGACAAACGCGGCACCGAAGTCCATTTCTGGGCCGACGAAGAAATCTTCACCCACGTTGAATTCCACTACGAAATTCTCTCCAAACGGATCCGCGAATTATCGTTCTTAAACAACGGCGTGCGCATTAAATTGACTGACCAACGCAGCGGCAAAGAAGAGTTATTCGCGTTTGAAGGCGGCACACGCGGCTTTGTGGAATACATCAACAAATCCAAGAGCGTATTGCATCCAACGATTTTCCAAGCGACCGGCGAACGCATGTCCGATCAAGGCACCAACATCACCGTTGACGTTTCCATGCAGTGGAACGACGCCTACAACGAACAAGTTTTATGCTTCACCAATAACATCCCGCAGCGCGATGGCGGCACCCATTTAACGGGCTTACGCGCTGCGATGACGCGCGTCATCAACAAATATATTGATGAACACGAATACGCCAAAAAAGCCAAAGTCGAAGTCACCGGCGACGATATGCGCGAAGGCTTAACCTGCGTGTTGTCAGTCAAAGTGCCTGAGCCAAAATTCAGCTCACAAACCAAAGATAAATTGGTCTCGTCCGAAGTACGCGGCCCGGTCGAAGAAATCGTCGCCAAAACCTTGAGCGACTATTTGATGGAACGCCCGAACGACGCCAAAATCATTTGCACCAAAATCGTCGAAGCCTCGCGCGCGCGCGAAGCAGCTCGCAAAGCACGCGAATTAACGCGCCGCAAAGGGGTCATGGATGGATTAGGCTTATCCGCCAAACTGGCCGATTGCCAAGAAAAAGATCCCGCGCTGTGCGAGTTATATATCGTCGAAGGGGATTCTGCGGGCGGCTCGGCCAAACAAGGCCGCGATCGTAAGTTCCAAGCGATTCTGCCATTGCGCGGTAAAGTGCTCAACGTCGAAAAAGCCCGTTTTGAAAAAATGCTATCGAGCGAACAGATCACCACCTTGATCGCTACGCTGGGCACCAGCATCGGTCCAGACGAATTCAACGTCGAAAAATTGCGCTACCACCGCATCATCATCATGACCGATGCGGACGTCGACGGCGCCCACATTCGTACCCTGCTGCTGACGTTGTTCTACCGCCAAATGCCAGAATTGGTTGAGCGCGGTCACATCTACATCGCGCAACCACCGCTGTACAAAGTCAAAGCCGGTCGCGACGAACGTTATCTGAAAGACGACGCCGAAGAAGCCACCTACATGATGACTGTTGCGCTCAATAACGCCGCACTCATCCCAACAACTGGCGCAGCACCTATCGAAGGCGACGCCTTAGCCGAATTAGTGCGCCAATACAATCTGGCCAACGCCATCATGATGCGCTTAACCCGCATGATCGACCGCGCCGCATTGACCGCGATTATGACCGGCGTAACACTGCAACTTGACACTGCCGCCAACGCCGCCGCCACAGCCGCCGCGATGACCGCAGCCATCAACGATTCCAGCGTCAAAGCCATCGTCACCACCGATGAGTTATCCGAAAAATTCGGCCTGCGCATTGAACGCATGTACCACGGCAATGTGCGCGTAAGTTCGATCGACGCCGACTTCATCGACAGCAACGACTACCGCGTCTTAGCCAATGCCGCCGCCACATTCAAAGGCTTAGTAGGCGAAGGCGCTTTCATCCGCCGCGGCGAGGGCGAACGCACCAAAGAATCCAGCGTCAGCGACTTCCACCAAGCCATGCTCTGGTTACGCGACGAAGCCGAACGCAACGTGTCCAAACAGCGTTACAAAGGTCTAGGCGAAATGAACCCAGACCAACTCTGGGAAACCACGATGGATCCAAAAGTGCGCCGCTTGCTCAAAGTCCAAATCGAAGACGCGATCGCAGCCGATCAAATCTTCACGACATTAATGGGCGATGAAGTAGAACCACGTCGCGCCTTCATTGAATCGAATGCGCTGCGGGCTGGGAACATCGATATTTAATTTATCGCGGTAGTTACGAACAAAAAATGCCGACCTTATCAGTCGGCATTTTTTGTTTCGGAAGCTTTAAACGACTCCCCCCCACATCAAAGATAAATATCCCGCTTAATCTGATCCCGCTGTTGTTGGTAGCGGAATTCCCATGACTTCAGTTCGTCGATGCGGCTGCGGATTTCGCCGAGCGCATCGCGTAAATCATCGCGTTCGCGGTTGTTGCGACGGTCGATGTTGGCGTTTTCTTTGTTGTCGGGGCGGTTTTTGTCGTCTTGGTTGCGCTTAATTTCTGCTTCGATGCGTTTGAGGCGATCTTCGGTGTCGCGGTAGCGCCTTGATTGGTCGTCGAAGTCGTCTCTATTTTGTCTTAGCTTGCGTCCCAGTTCTTGATAGTCGCGTCCGCTCAATAAAGCCCGCTGTAATTTTCTCTGCAAGTCAGGGGCGCACACATAGACTGCCATTCCCTGCCCTTGTTTACCCCATTCGAAGGCGTTTTCTAGGGTGCAATATTCGGCATTTTTCTGGCTCCATGCGGCGCTGTAAATGTCACGTGTTTGAGCAATGACGAAGTAACCCAAGCTACGCGCTTCCGCAATGCGCTGCTCGATTAAATAGGGCTTACCGTAGCCGTCTGCTGTGCCGATTTCTGTCCAATATTGAATGAGTCGCGCCTCCCAGCGTTGACGATATTCAGCTTCGTAAATTTTTAAACCGCGTCGTTGTGCTTCGTCTTTGCGACCATTGAATTCGCGTCCTGATGCGGCGTCGTTCCACCCTAGATTGCGCCAGTATTCGGGGATTTCTCTATTCCATCCAGCTTGGTAGGCATCTGGGCGCACGACTAGATTGCGACTTTTCGCGGACGTTGTTAGCTGCTGCAAATTACTGTCAGGGATACCAGCGTGCGCGTCCAAATAGCCCTGTTGCTCCCAGTAAGAATAATTGCCGCTCTGCCAGCCTTGTTGGTAACCTTCCGCATTAAAACCTACCAACGCATTGACAGCGGCGCGGGCGGCATTTTCGTCAGCGACCCTGCCGGCGCGTCCATCATTGCTACCTACTTGAATCCAAAAATCACGATTGCCTTGACGCCAACCGTCTTCATAAAAATTGGATTGAACGGGAGTTTGATTTTTGACGACCACTTCTGAGCGTATCTGTTGCTGAAATTGCGAGACCGGTAAACCTTGAAGGCCGTCGGCGCGCCCAAGTTGAAACCAAAATTGTTGGTTGCCCGCATTCCAACCATCTACATACAGGGACATTGAGCCTTGAGAGGCGCGCATGTCGGTCATTCTTGAACAGAAATCCGCTCGGTCAGAAAATTTTTGCGGCAACCCTGCGGCACCGTCTTTACTGCCGATCATGCGCCAATCGCCGGTGTTGCAATCGTTCATTTGGTTAATCGTGGTCTGACAACCAGCAAGGAAAAATAGAATCACTATGCTCGTTAAGTTGAGCCACTTTTTGAGGTGGAATTGATGCACGGCGGGCTTTCTACAAAGAAGTCTACAAAGGAGGGTGGCGCGAAATTTTAACCCAATTTATCAGGCTAACACTGTTGGCGATGAGGACGACTAAAATCCGAGTAGTTGACGCTAAGTTAGCACTAAGGTTATTCACATATTGATTATGCTGCGCGAGTTTTAATGAGAAGCCGATTTAGTTACACCAAAGCAATTAGATTGAATTAGAATAAATTCATTGCCGTCGGCCAAAGGCAAACGTTGCCAAATTCACGCAAAGTCAGCGCCAAAATCCAACTCGAATAACAAACAATAGAAAGCACAAATGAGACCTTTTTTTCCCCTTACCAAAATTAACTCGGCAATCAGCCTAGCGATGTTCACAGCGGCCTTGAGTTTTTCTTTGCCGCTGGCAGCACAAACGGCGGAGTCAGCACCAACAGCCGCCGTTACCCAGAACACCACCACGTCCGCTGCGCAGATTCAGTTAAATCAATTGATGACCGACTACTATTTAGCGGTGGCTAAATTTGATCCGGTGAATGCAACCGCGCAGGGTGATAATCGTTTCGACGATCAAATTGGGATGAGTATTTCGCCGCAAGAGCGCAATAAGCAATTCAATCGTTATCAACAATTCTTGGATAAGCTGCACGCCATATCCAGCGATCAGTTGGATTCGCCGAACCAAATTAACTATGCGATTCTTGATTATTATTTACAGACTGCGCTGTCGTACCGTTCCTTCCCGGATCATTTATTACCGATTCATCAGATGGATACGATGCCGATTATTTTGGCCAACTATGCCAGCGGCGGTAGTGATCAGCCGATTAACACGCCGCAGCAATATCGGGCTTATCTAAATCGGATTTCGCAATTACCTGCGTGGATCGATCAAGCAATTGTCAACATGCGCCAAGGCATGCGTAGCGGCGTGGTTCAGCCTAAGGCGCTGTTGGTTTCAGCACTGCCGCAATATAAAAACTTGGTCAGTGCAACGCCGGAGAAAAGTATTTATTACACGCCGATCACCAACCTTCCGGCCAGTTTTTCTAGCGCAGATAAACAGGCGTTGAGCGCGGCTTATCGCACGGTGATTGCGAGCAAATTAAATCCCGCCTTAGCGCGCTTGGCGACATTTTTAGAAAAAGAATATTTGCCAGCCTGCCGAACCAGCACCGGCTGGAGCGCCCTGCCGAATGGTCAAAAATGGTATGCGACGTATGTGGCCGATAAAACCACCACCTCGATGACGCCCGATCAAATTCACGAAACGGGCTTAAAAGAAGTGGCGCGTATCCAAGCGCAGTTTGCTGTGCTGGGACCTAAGTTAGGCTACAACGGCCCAGCGTCTGGTTTGCCAACGTGGGTTGCTGCCCAACCGCAGTTTTATCCGTACAAGACTGAGCAAGAAATTTTGGATGTGTTTAACCAACTCAACATGAAGCTGGATAGTAAATTGCCGGCCTTGTTTTCCTTGATTCCAAAATCAAAACTAGAAGTGCGCTTGGAGCCTGAACTAACTCGCGCCACCGCGTCGGCGCATTATTCTGGCCCAGCGGTAGATGGATCGCGCCCGGGAATATTTTGGGCGGTGGTCAACGATCCGAAGGAATACAACAGCACCGGAATTGACACCTTGTTTTTGCACGAAGGCCGCCCCGGACATCATTTCCAAGTCGCGCTGCAAATGGAAATGACGCTACCTGAATTCCGTAAATTTAGCTGGATCAACGCCTATGGCGAAGGCTGGGCGCTATACTCGGAAACCTTGGGCAAAGAAATGGGTTTATACGACGATCCAGCGCAATATTTTGGTCACCTCAATGACGAAATGTTACGCGCGGTGCGCTTGGTGGTAGATACCGGCATGCACGCACAAGGCTGGAGCCGCGAGCGCTCAATCCAATATATGCGCGATACATTGGGTTACAGCGAAGCAGAGGCGAAAAATGCCACCGAGCGTTACATGGCGTGGCCAGGGCAAGCGTTAGGCTATAAGATCGGCGCAATGAAAATCGCCCAGCTACGCGCACGCGCCTCCACTGCATTAGGCGACAAATTCAGCCTACCGGCCTTCCACGCGATTGTGCTTAACGACGGTCAATTGCCCTTGTCGGTGTTGGAGGCTAAGGTAGATCGCTGGATTGCTCAGACTAGCGCGGCGCATTAAAAAACCCACGACGGGAACTCGAAGGCGGCGCATTTCGATTAGGATTGCCGCCTTCGCCGTGCATAACTAAATCAGAACTAAAATTTTAGTATTAAGCTTCGCTTAAATCGCTAAGAAAAGCACGTGGCATGACAAAATCAGTCCGCCAAATTCCACGCGTACTGCAATTTTGCCCAACTCTTCTGCGCTTTGCCGTCAAGAGTTGCCGGTTTAAATTTACATAAACTCAAACCAGCTAGCGCAGCGCGATCTAGCTCTTTGTGGCCACTGGTTTGTTCAATGCGCGATTCGCTCACTTTGCCGTCCACGCCTATCAACAATCCCAACGTCACCACGCCAGTATCGCCGTTACGCAATGAGTTGCGAGGATATTCCGGTTTGTCGCACGATTTAGCTTCGACCACTGCGCCAACGAATACGGCTGCGGGCACGTCAATTCCAACCCCACCCTCTTTGCCACCTATCTCGTTGCCACCGCTTGTATGCGGCGGTTGTGGCGGCAGTGTAATGACTCGGTTTGGGTCCACTTCAACAGGTGGTAAATCGGGTGGAATGATCGTTGGGGTCACAGGATCTTTTAATTTCACCGGATCGTGTTCCACCTGCGGTGGATCAGGGAGAGGTTTGGGCGGAAATACGATTACGTCTTCCTGCCGAATAACATCGATCGAGGTAGTTTTTAAACCATAAATCAAAGCAGCAAACAGGGCGATGTGCATCGCACCGACAACAATCAGACTCGTCATGGAACGATGTTGCGGTTGAATATCCAGAGCAAATTTCATGTTAATCTCCTCGCTATATGAAATTTTATTACCTTAAATAAGTAATTTATTTACTCATTGGAAGTAAATATATATCCCCAAATTAAATAAGTAAACTATTTTCTGGAATAATTTTTACTTTTAAATAGCATTTAAATTACCATTTAATAGCAAATACTGCGACACTTAGTAACGAATAAACAATCTCGATCTGTAAAATCGAACAGCTTAATGAGATCAATCGCCGTCGATATTTAGTCAAAACCAACGAATTGGCCCAAAAATTCTAATTTCACCGCAATTTATAGATAAAAAAGTAGCCATATAACTCATTTAAACAATAATCAAATAGACTAGGCCAACCTTCGTCAGTCCATTAAAGCAAAAGCAATTTCGGGCAACAGTTAGTTAACCTTCCTAATACGACATGCTAAGATGCCTTTGTACAGAATAATTAATTCTCTTCACTAGCACTATTACTGGAATAACGATGAGCGACCAAATCACCTCTATCCGCGTTTTATTAGCCGATGACCACCCTATCGTAATGTCGGGCTTTGCCATGTCCTTGGAGGGGCACCATATTGACGTGATCGGCCAGGCACGGACGGCCGCCGATGCAGTTGAACAGTTCAATGCATTGCTACCGGATGTGGCAATCATCGACATTCGCTTTGGCGAGCAGCTATCCGGCTTTGATGTAGCTAAAACAATTCTGCAGAGCCACCCAACGGCACGCATTATTTTCCTCAGTCAATTTGATCAAGATAGTTTTATCAAAGAAGCCTACCGTCTGGGTGGTCGTGCCTTTGTTACCAAAGATTGCGATCCAGAAGAATTAGCCCAAGCAGTGCGCAAGGTGCACGCGGGCGAACTGGTGTTTTTACCGTTAATTGCCGAACGGCTCGCTAGCCTATCAATTCAAAAAGACACATCGCCCCAAACCTTATTGGACAACCGCGCATTGGCGATTTTTGTG
This sequence comes from Sapientia aquatica, assembly GCF_004358105.1. Lineage (GTDB taxonomy): Bacteria > Pseudomonadota > Gammaproteobacteria > Burkholderiales > Burkholderiaceae_D > Solimicrobium > Solimicrobium aquaticum. Next base: position 71,339 of record NZ_SMYL01000011.1, read on the forward strand.
CATATCGCGGAAGGATTAACCAATGCCGAAGTTGCCGACAAACTCGATATTTCCATCAAAACCGTGAGCAACATCAGTCAAACGATCAAAGAGAAATTAGGCGTACAACGACAGGCGGAATTTACCAAGTTGGCGCTCAAACACGGCTTAATTCAAGCCTAATCAATGAAGCTCACTACTTTGGAGAAGCATCGCTTCAACTGGAATAATTGGAGCATACGTCAACGCTTACTGCTAATCACCTTGTTGCCGGTGACGTATTTATTTTGTTTGCTGGTGTGGCATTCGTATTGGTCGTATTCGAGGGAAATTAATGAGGAAATCGAAGAGCGCGGCAAGATTATTTCGAAAGTGTTAGCCAAGAGTAGCGAGTATGAATTAGCGATGGGTCGGTTATCGGATTTACGATTAACGCTCGATAGCTTAATTCAATCGGAACATAGCATTGTCAGCATTGACATTCTTGATGCGGACAAAAAAATAATTTTGCATAGCCAGTCCGACGATAAAGATCAGTTGTTTCCGAAGGCATTTGATATGCCGATCAAAAAAAGTTTGATTTGGATCGAGGTTATCGGGAATAAGCTCGAACAAAGTCCCGTGCATGAGCCAGCGCGCAGCAATAAGCCAACGCAGATCGCTGGCTTTGTACATGTTGTGATGTCGCCCAGTGATTTGCAACGAAAGCAACAACACCGATTTGCCTTAGAGTTAATCGTAGCAGCGCTTGGTTTATTAATGAGTGGCGGTTTAGCGATTCTGTTTTCGCGCACGCTGTCGGCTTCGTTTAAATCGTTTATTGATGCATGTCGCGCTATCCGTGGCGGCCGATATCCGGTTCAGATTGACGTGACCGGCGGTGGTGAAATTGGTGAGCTGCAAGCGTCGATTAAAGAGATGGCGCAAAGTTTACAGCAAGCTACTCATGAACTCGAAAATAAAGTCAGTCAACGCACGCTGGAATTAGAAATATCACGTAATGAAGCCTTAAAAGCCAATGACGAAAAGCGTAAATTAATTCAAAAAGTTCAGACCATAGTTGAAGAAGAACGCAAAGCAATCGCCCTCGAAATTCATGACGAACTCAACGCCTCTTTAATTACAGTACGTCTGCAAGCGCAACGGATTATCGACCTTAGCGGCGACCAATCCGCCGACCCACAACAAGCCAAAATCAAGGAACACGCCCTGTCGATCAAGCAAATTGCGCGCAATCTCTACGACAATGGTCGCTCGTTAGTGCGGCGTTTGCGGCCTGAAGTACTGGATGTGTTGGGTTTGCAGGGTGCGTTGGAAGAGATGGTAACAAGCTACAACAGCACATATTCTTCCTGCCGGTTTAGTTGCCAAGTTCAGGGCGATTTTACTGGAATGAAAAATGCCACGGCTATGTCCACTTACCGCATTATCCAAGAAGCGTTATCGAACATAATCAAACACGCCCAAGCACGCCACGCCAACATTACTCTGCAATTAAGCGAAACTGACAATTTCGTTCAACTACAAATTAGCGACGATGGGAAGGGCTTTACACCGAATGACGACAGCGCCGGTATCGGCCTAGTTGGTATCCGCGAGCGCGTAGTCGGATTGGGTGGAACGATACATATTGAATCCCGCGTTGCGGTTGGGGCGATCGGTTCGGACGAGCATTCCGGAACAGTGATCACTATCAGGTTTGAAAATGCCTAACTAGGCCTACATCAATGACAAACCGTGCGTAAATACTGTCCCGCGTAAAACATATCCTGCTCGATTGCGCGACGCACAGCTGCGCCATCACGTTGTTCTATGGCGCTCATTACGTCGTCGTGGGCGGCGTTTAGTTTTTGCGCGAATTTTTCGTTTTCAAATAATTGATTTGAAATCGGCCCTACTTTAAGCCACACCGTTTCGATCAATTCCATGAGCAACGGTGAGCCGCTCGCGCGGTACAGCGTAACGTGGAAATCTTCGTTGGCATCGAGATAGCCTTTTAAATCATTGCGCTTAATTGCTTGCTCCATGTGCTCGTTTAATGTGCGCATGATTTGCATGTCGGTTGGGCTGATGCGATACGTGCCTAATTCGGCGGCTTGCCCTTCGAGCAGAATCCGCATCTGCAAAATGTCGTCGAATTCGGCGCGCTTTAGCTTAGGCACCATCACGCCGCAGTTGGGAATATTAACCAGACCGCCCTCGGCGGCCAGTCGTTGTAATGCGGCGCGCACGGGCATCACCGAGACACCTAGCTCTTGCGCGACCTGCCTAATTTTGAGCCGCTCACCTGGCAAAAATCGACCCACCGTAAGCCACTGGCGCAGCGTTTGGTAAATTTTATCTTGCAGTGTTGGGAAGGATTCTTCTTGCAAAGTGCGACCTCAGTGCGAAAAATAATTAGGCGGATTTTAGCAGCCGCAGGCATTGGTTGAATACATTTAAAAAATGGGCGATATCGTCCTCGGTGGTTTGCGGACAAACCAACATCATGTTGTGAAAAGGAGTGATTAAGATGCCGCGATTTAATAAGAATAAATGCACAATTTTTTCTAACTCGCTGTCCAGAATTAATTCTGCCGCGCTGCCATTGATTGGCGGCTGTGAGCAAAACTGGAATTCAGTTCGAGCGCCGACTTGGGTTACGCACCAAGGTAACTTATTGTCCGCGATCACGGCACGCAAACCAACGGCTAACTGGCCAGCTAATGCCAACATTTTTTGGTAGGCGGCGTCGGTCATGACTTCGGTTAAATTAGCGCGCATTGCTGCCATGGTCAGCATGTTGGCAGTCAAGGTTGTGCCGACGCCAGAATGGCCGGGCGGCGCATGGCGCTTGGCTTGTTCAACTCGTTGCGCTAGTTCTTTGGTGAATCCGTACACCGCACAAGGTACGCCGCCGCCTATCGGTTTGCCTAACACGATCGCGTCGGGCTTTAAGCCATTTAGCACAGCATAACCGCCCGGGCCGGAGCTGATCGTATGGGTTTCATCGATCACCAATTGTGTGCCATAGCGCTGGATGATTTTACGCGCTGCCTCCCAATAGCCCGGCGCTGGCAAGACCATGCCGATATTGGTCATCACGGGTTCTGCTAATACGCACGCGACATCTTCTTGCGCCAACGCTTTTTCCAATGCCACCAAATCATTAAATTCCACCACCACCGTGTTGGCCGTGAGATCAGTCACTTGCCCCAACAAACTATCGCGCTGCTTTGGCTTTCCATCGACCAAATCAACAAATACGTCGTCCACGGTGCCGTGGTAACAGCCGTTAAATACCAAGATTTTGGAGCGACCAGTGGCGGCGCGTATCCAGCGAATCACAAAGCGATTGGCGTCCGAGGCACTTAATGCAAACTGCCACACCGGCAGCTCAAAGCGACGCGCTAATTCTTCGGCGACGATTACCGCATCTTCGGATGCCATCATTGATGTGTAACCTTCACTCGCTTGTTTCGCCAGCGCCTTGGCAACTGGCGCGGGTGAATGTCCAAACATCGCGCCGGTGTCGCCTAAACAAAAATCCACATAGCGATGACCATCCGCATCGCTTAGTGTCGCGCCGTTTGCGGTGTTGACCGTGAGCGAAAAAGGCGTGGACCAATCGGTCATCCAATGCATGGGCACGCCGAATAATAAGTGTTGCCCAGCACGCTCGGCTAATGCGCACGACTTAGGATTATTTTTTAGAAATGTGGCACGTTCTTGTTCGCGCAATTGTTGCCCGCGCTGCCAATCAATACCTGCGCAAAGGGTTGAAGATACGTTTGAATTTGACGCCGTTGAGTTAGTCATGGAATATCGCTCCTAAATAAATTGATCACACTAACAGCATCAAATGCTCGCGTTCCCACGAACTGATGACGCGGCTATAGGTGGCGAATTCCAGTTCCTTGACTTCGCAAAACGCTTGCACAAAAAGCTGGCCCAAAATATCGCCCAACGGTTTGCAGGCGCGCATGCGTGAGATGGCGTCTTCCAAGTTACGCGGCAATTCATCGTGCACGTGCTCTGCGCTGCCCGCGGTTGGCGCGGACGGGCTTAGGTTTTCGACCATACCAAGATAACCACAAGCCAGCGTTGCGGCCATCGCAAGATAGGGATTGACGTCGACGCCGGGAACACGGTTTTCGATGCGCCGATTGGTGACATTGGAATTAGGAATGCGTATGCCGCAACTGCGGTTGTCGTACCCCCAGCGCACATTGGTTGGCGCGGACATAAAGCGCGATAAGCGACGATAGGAATTAACATACGGAGCGAACAACAACATCGCTTGCGGAACATATTTCTCTAGTCCTGCGAGGTAATTGAAAAACAATGGACTCGCTGCACCATCCGCGGTTGAGAAAATATTTTGTCCGGTTACCGCATCGACCACGCTTTGATGAATATGCATGGCGCTGCCCGGTTCTTGCTCCATCGGCTTGGCCATAAAAGTGGCAAAAATTCCGTGACGCAATGCTGTCTCACGCACAGCGCGTTTAAACAAAAACACTTGGTCTGCCAACTCCAGCGGATCGCCGTGGGTAAAGTTAATTTCCATCTGTCCCGCACCGGCTTCATGAATGAGCGTTTCCACACCGAGTTGATGTGCATTGCAGAACGACGACAATTCTAAAAAGAATGGATCGAAATCATTTACCGCATCGATGGAATACGATTGCCGCCCAATCTCTGGCTTGCCGCTGCGCCCTAGCGGCGAGGTCAAGGGTTCGTGCGGATTACTGTTTTTGGCAACCAAATAAAATTCCATTTCTGGCGCAACAACCGGCTTCCAACCGCGTTCACGATACAAATTCAACACATGCCGCAGCACGGCTCGGGGCGATAAGTTGACCGGACTACCGTCAAAGTTTTGGCAATCGTGGATCACCAAAGCGACCGATTCGACCGCCCACGGAACGATGCGTATTGTTGCGGGGTCGGGCACGCAAATCATATCGGGATCGGTGGGGCCGACATAGGGATTGTTATCTGGCTGCTCGCCAGCGACGGTATTCAACAAGACGCTTTTGGGCAAACGCATTTCACCGGCAGACAAAAATAAATCGCGCGGGAGAATCTTGCCGCGTGCGATTCCGGTCATGTCAGAAATGACGCATTCGACCTCGTGAATGTTGTTAGCTCGTAAAAAATCAGACATCGTCGTTAGCATAGGACTAGCTCGCTTAAGTTATGGGCAGAATCGCCTGTTTTAATTTCACTCAAGCTAGATTTGATCACAAATAATCAAAAAAAGATAGTTAACGCCATTTTTAGAATAAAAATAACCTTATTGAATAAATATGTGATCACAATTAGCAATCACCATTGAAGTAGATAAAACGTCGCGGTTAGCCGATTTAAGCGACTAACGCTCTAGCCAGCAATAAGGCGACGAACAATTTCATTGTTGATTCAGGGGGATGGGAAGGAGAGGAATCTGACCGGTTTATGGTGCAAATTGGGAGGGTTTTATGAAGCGGAAAATGTCGAGGGTAAAGCGGCCTTGCGATCCATTTTTTAAACAATTCCTAGCAGGCCTGATTCAGCTCTTTCGCTTGAACCAACTAGCGATTTCGGGGGCACCTATCCGCTGAACTTCTTAGCATCGCGGATAAAAAAATGCCCCGAAAAACCAACATTTCGGGGCACAGTCTCCCTTGCTAATTTCTATCCAACTTCACACCAATATCTAACTCGATTAGTGTACTGCAATCGTAATTGGTACTACTAGTTTTGCAGTCGCTCCAGTATTGTCTGTTGCGGTTACTGTCACGTTGTATGTGCCTGTGACAGGGCTTGACCATAAGACGCCGATCACCAAGCCCGCCGGTGAAAAACTCACGCCCATCGGCATGCCGGTAATTGACACTTGCATCGAGGTCGCGGCTTTGTCGGTGATCGTAATCGTGCCACTCAACGGCTTTCCTGCGACACCGGTCATGGTCGTGGCGGTGATGACGGGACCAGCAACCGTTTTTGCGGCGATTACGACGCTAAACACGCCTGTGCCGCTTAAGCCGGTTTTACTATCTTTGGCGGTCAAAGTTACTGTGTAGCTGCCTTGGACGGGCGTAGCCCAAGTCACTACTCCAGCCGCGCTGATGACCATGCCAGAAGGCGCGCCAGACAGCGTGTAGGTAATCGGATTAGAAGCGCTGACCGTCGGCGTAAATGATAATGCCGTACCCACCGTGCCATTGATGGTGGCACCCGTGATTGTTGGCGGCGGTGTCTGCGCAATGACTATCGTGACGATACCTTTGCCGACCAATTTAGTGACGGTGTCGGTTGCCAGTACTGTGACTGAATAGGTGCCAGCGACTGGTGTTGCCCACGCAAATACGCCTGCGTTAGAAATCGATAATCCTGCCGGTGCCCCCGTTAAACTGACTGTAATTGGATCGACCGCAGTAATCGGCACGGTGGCTGACAACGCTTTTCCGACTTGCCCATTGACCGTGGTGACTGGGACGACTGGCGCGGCTGGCACGGTGATTTTGACGGTATATACGCCAGAGCCGCTCAAGCCGTTCACATTGTCTTTGGCATTCACAGTCACCGCATAATTCCCCGCAGCCGGAGTTGCCCAAGTTACGGCGCCCGAACTGTTAATCGTCATGCCACTTGGCGCACCGGTTAATGAGTAGGTAACCGCATTGGATGCGGCAACTGAGACCGTAAAGCTCAATGGTGTTGTCGTTAATCCGTTAATGGTGGCCGGCGTCACCACTGGCGCAACAGCAACGGAAGTCGCACCCGACAAAACACTCAACATGCTCACGACATTTGGCGTTCCGAGGCCAGTCACTTCGTCGTACCCAACCCGCGCCGAACAACGTGCGCAGGAGCCATCTGAGCCGCTAGTAACATCCAAAAATGTGCTGGAATAGGCGCTCGCGTTTTGCGCAATTTGTGAGTACAGCGTGGCATGTGGCGCACCGACCGCGGCCTTACCACTCAGTGCGCGCTGTGCATTAGCAATGGCAATAATTCCGGCCCATTGTGGCGTCGATAAGCTCGTTCCACCAGCACTCACCCAACTCACCGCACTGCTACCAGCATTAATAATCGCCACATACTGTCCGGAGTTCGGATCGCCATTAAACGCGACGTCAGCCACACCGCGATTGGACTTGGTACCCATGCCTGGGACGCTGCTCGATTGATAGCTTGGTGCCGCGACATAGGCGCTCACTCCGCCGCCGGTATTGGACCACGCCGTTTCGCTACGCGCTGCCGTTGCAGTTCCAGAATAATTCAACGTCGTCCCACCAACAGCCAACACGCGGCTTGAAGCCGACGGCCATGATACGCCGGTGCCGTTGTCACCGGTGGCCGCCAAATACGTCATGTTTGCGGTGGCGAACAATGAATCCATCGCTGCCATCCACGAACCTTCGGGTGCACCAAAACTCATCGACACTGCGCCTGGCCCCATTGCGTTGGCTAAACTGATCGCGCCTGAAAAACTAGTGCTAGAAGCATCCGGTGCTTCGATCAAAATAATGCGTGCCATCGGCGCTGTGGCATGGGCCCATTCCACGTCCAAAGCAATTTCAGTTGCCCATCCAGCGTCGTTTGCAGGCGACGCAGAAGTGAGCGTGCCAGCTGCGCTGCTATACACTACCGAAAATTGGCAACCAGTCGTCGGAGCCGCCGCCAGCGGCAGCTTGGTGCTGGCAGGCATATTAACCGTCGTGCAGCCCATGAGCCCAAAATGCGTATTAAACGCGGCTAATTCAGCAATCACATTCGGGTCGTTATACGCATCAACAATATAAATAGTTTGACCTGCACCCAGCGCCGCCGCTTGCGCTGCAGTCATTGCTGCGGTTGTTGGCAAAGAAGGTAAAGAATATGCCGCACGGATTTGCGCGGGAGTATACGTCGTCACCACGCCGGTTGAGGCCGCTGGTTTGCCCGCCGCGTCCGGAACAACGCCAGATTGTTGCGCGGCCTGCATTTGCTGCAACGTCGCGCCGCGCATCGCAAACCCACGCATATGTTCTGGCACACGATGCAGCGCAGGTGCTTTGCTTGCCGACGCATCGTTGTTGTAGGCATCAACATTGCTCGGTGCGCTCAATTCGACCGGCGCTAAATAGAAAGCTGGTTTGGCAATTTGCTGCCCATCAAGCCCTTGCGGAACTGGACTGACCAAATCAAAGGTGGTCGTCGCCGTCGCAATCGCTGCGGGTGCCGCTTGTTGCGTGGCAGTCGAACTGGTCGACGAAGATTGTCCGCCGCAAGCGCTGAGCATAACGGCAACGCTGAACGTGCTTAGCAAGCTAGCTAATGGGACAGACGTGGTGTGATTGGGTGACTTCATTACTCGCTCCAACAAATTGAGCGAGGGCGGCGCTAGAACAAAACTCAACAATAAGCAGAGAAACTACCCATCATGAGATTTGGCAACCCCGCTACCGTTGCGCTTATTACATCATGCGCTTTAGGCCGGAGGCTTTGCGTCCCTATCTTTCAATAGGTTTGCCCTCAGTGAACAAATTTAAAACTCACAAAACGTGAATTTCAACAAAACTGTTTTTCTTACATTTGGATACTAGTCCTTTTTTTCTCAGATCAAAAGCGATTTCACACTTTTTCGCAAACTATTTTTGATTCATTATCGGAACAATCACATTGCTTATAATTTAAGCACGTCGTCATAGGAGAAAAGCTATTTTTTTGGCTATTTTTACTCTGAATTTTTGATGCTTTTTTGAGCAGTATTAGAGAAAAGTTTGGGCGTTTTTTCATATTTTTTCAGAACGCGAATTGCTTAAATTTATAGCAAGCGATTCTAACTCAACGAAAACTAAACTCGCGCGTCAAATCAATAAGCATGCTTATTTTTTCAGCAAAACTCATAAAGTCCATGCAACCACCCCAATCCCGCGCTAAAATTACCCGCTTTAGCGCCCGCAAGGACTAATTTACCTGCCACGCTAAGATGGGAAGATGACAAATTAAGGCTTGAAACGCCCTGAAACAAATTAAGTACAAATTTCATATTCTCTTCATCATTCGCAGGTAGAATCCGTTGTCGTTTTACATTTACCATTCGCCTATATCCACCATTATTGATATAGGCCGAAACACTTTAAAGGAAATAAGATGTTGATTAACTCTCGCGTTATGCTCGCTGGTGCTGCTGCACTGTTAGCACTGACTGCTTGCACTCCAAAAGATGCTGACAAATCAGCCGCATCGGCTTCAGCTTCTGCCACTGCAAAAGATGTTGTCGCCGCCACCGTCAACGGCACACCAATCAACCAAAAACAAGTGGACATGATTCTCAAGCAGCAACGTGGCATGCCGGATACGCCAGAAACGCGCAAGATGATTATCGAAAACATCGCTGTGCAATTATTGGTTGCGCAAGAAGCCGTTAAAAAAGGCTTAGACAAAACACCAGATACATTGGACGAATTAGAAATCGCAAAACAATCTGTGTTAGCGCAAGCCTACGTTCAAGACTACCTCAAACATAACGACGTCACTGACGCACAATTGGCAACCGAATACGACAAGTTAAAAGCACAGTCGTCGGGCGACCAATACAAAGCACGTCATATCTTGGTAAAAACCGAAGACGAAGCCAAAGCGATAATTGCAAAGTTGAACAAAGATCCAAAACAATTTGAAGCACTCGCCAAAGCACAATCCTTAGACCCAGGTTCAAAAGTTAAAGGCGGTGATTTAGGTTGGTTTGATCCAAAAGGTATGGTTCCTGAATTTAGCGCAGCCGTAGCGAAATTAGAAAAAGGTAAATTTACCGAAGAGCCAGTCAAATCACAGTACGGCTACCACGTGATTTTCTTAGATGACAAGCGCGCTAACCCAAGCACCTTGCCACCATTAGAGCAAATCAAAGCACCGTTGAGCCAACAGATTAAAGAACAAAATCTGAAAAAACTGGTTGAAGAAATGAAAGAAAAAGCCAAGATCGACATCGTTGGCGCACCAGCGGCACCAGCAGCTCCAGCCTCTGCACCAGCAGCCCCAGCAGCACCAGTCGTCGGCGCACCAGCTCCATCTGGTTCTAAACCTGCAGCATCAACACCAGGCAAATAATCTTGCTACATTAATCGCTAACTGATTTAGCGATCAATAATAAAAAATCCCCGTTACAGCGATGTAACGGGGATTTTTTTACGGCGTTGATGGGCAATAAATTCAATCGAGTTGTTTGATTAAGTCAGCTGCTACGCCGACCTAATAAAACAACGTAGTTCATTTATTTGGGCTTGCGTTTCGCGCCGTCTTTGGCGTCGCTGATGAAACTTTTCTTCTTAGCCGCTTGTGCTTGCTGCGCGGCCTTGTCTGAATTGATTAAGCCCGCGCCAACGTGTTTGATGTTTAATTGCTGCCCCGCCAAACGCACCGCTTTGAGATTATCGAGAATATGTTGTGGCATTCCTTCGGGTAAATCCAACACGCTGTAGCTGTCGAAAATATCGATGCGGCCGATGTGTTTGGCATCGAGTTTCGCTTCCGCTGCTACCGTGGTCACGATTGCGCTTGGGGTAATTTCGTGGTTGCGGCCTACTTCGATGCGGTAGCTTTGAACGGCGAATTTACTCTTACTGTTTGGCTTTTCTTTTTTGACGCGCGGCTGGGCGACTTCGTCCAATTTGGCGGCTGGTTTGGCTTCGACTTTTTCGGACTTGTCGTTGCGATCTACTTTGACCGGCTTTTCAAATTTTTCTGTTTTCTTTTCGGGCTTGGCGAAGTCTGCGCGCTTTTCAGCTGGTTTTTCAAACGCTTTTTCAACTGGTTTTTCGAACGCTTTTGGCGCACTGCGCGGCGCGACTTCTGGGACGTGCGCGGCGGCTTCTGGTTGTCCATCTACCGTGATTTTTAATTGCTGGCCGGCGACCCAAACAGCTTTTAAATGCTGCATCACTTCTTTGGGTAAATCGCTCGGCAAATCCAAAATACTGAAGCCATCGTAGATTTCGATGCGTCCGATATTCTTGGAGTCGATATTGGCTTCGTTGGCAATCGCGCCGACGATGTTGCCCGGTTTAACGCCGTGATCGTGACCTACTTCGATACGGTAGCTTTGCATGCCGGGTTCGGACACGCGGGGCGCACGTTCGCGCTCTGGGCGAGCGGAACGTTCGCTGCGTTCACGCATTGGACGGTCTTCACGACCGAAACGATCAGCACGTTCTAGGCGCTCACCTCGATCACTACGTTCACGGGTTGGACGTTCGTCGGAGTGCGCGGTTTCCATGCGCGGTTCGCGTTTGTTTTTATCCAATAGCAGTGGCACATCGCCGCGTGCAATCTTGGCTAACGCGGCAGCGATTTCAATTGCTGGCACATTATGTTCTTGCTCATACGCTTCGATAATGGCTTGGAATTGTTCCAATTCACCTTCTGCAATCGTGGCGCTAATTTGGTCTTTAAACTTGGCGATCCGCACGTTGTTGACCGTTTGAATGCTAGGCAATTCGAGCGGTGACACTGGCTGGCGAGTGGAACGCTCGATCATTTTGAGCAAGCCTTTTTCGCGCGGCGTGATGAATAAAATTGCCTCGCCGCTGCGACCAGCGCGACCAGTTCGGCCAATGCGGTGCGTATAGCTTTCTGGATCGTGCGGCACATCATAATTAATCACGTGGCTGATGCGCTCCACATCCAAGCCGCGCGCGGCCACATCGGTGGCGACCAAGATGTCGATCTTGCCGTCTTTGAGTTGTTGAATCGTGCGCTCACGTTGCGCTTGTTGAATGTCGCCATTGATCGCGGCAGCAGAAAATCCGCGTGCCGATAAACGACCGGCTAATTCTTCGGTACCTAATTTAGTGCGCGCAAAAATAATCATGCCGTCGAATGTTTCTGCTTCCAAAATCCGAGTCAAGGCATCCAATTTATGCATGCCGCTGACCAACCAATAACGTTGGCGGATATTGTCGGCGGTGCCGGTTTTGGCGGCCACGGTAATCTCGGCCGGTGAGCGCAAATAAGTTTGCGCAATGCGTTTGATTGCTGACGGCATGGTGGCCGAGAACAAGGTGGTTTGGCGCTCGGACGGTGTCTCTTGCAAAATCCGCTCTACGTCGTCGATAAAACCCATACGCAGCATTTCATCGGCTTCGTCCAACACCAAAGTTTTTAATTTCGATAAATCGAGCGAGCCTTTATCCAAATGATCAATCACGCGGCCCGGCGTCCCAACCACCACGTGCACGCCACGGCGCAGCGCGGACAATTGCGGACCGTAACTTTGACCACCATAAATTGGCAACACATGAAAGCCTGGAATATGCGCGGCATAGCTTTGAAATGCTTCGGCCACTTGGATCGCTAGTTCCCGCGTTGGCGCAAGCACCAAGGCTTGCGGCGCGGTTTGTTTGATATCGATGCGCGACAAAATCGGTAACGCAAAAGCGGCGGTTTTACCGGTGCCGGTTTGGGCTTGACCGAGCACATCGCGATTGGCTAATAGCAGCGGAATAGTGGCCGCTTGAATCGGGGATGGGGTTTCGTAACCGATGTCATTGAGCACGCGCAGTAAGGCGTCACTTAAATTTAATTCGGCGAAAGTGGGGAGGGATTGTTCAGACATGGGGTACTCGCAGGTTCATTGGGTCGCGTATGCGACGAGGTGGGGCGTAGTTTACTCCGTTGTTGCTGCGCTGCACAGCGAATAAAGGCCGGGATTGAAGTTCAAGTCCCGGCCTTCGTAGCGATTACTTGGTTATAGCTGCTATTTACGCAATTTCAAGCGCATTTTGAGTCCGACGGGCGCCATGGTGAAGGCCATATGCTCTTCCGGCTCTTTTCCGTTGGGTGCCGTTATCGAATCAATATCGAATCGGGTTAATAACATCGCCATGGCGATTTTCATTTCGAGCAAGGCCAAATAGCGCCCTGGGCAAATCCGCGGGCCTGCGCCGAATGGCATGGAAATACGTTTCACCGAACTAATCGCTTGACCGGCGGTTTGGGCGGCTTCGCTAGTGCTTAACCAGCGCTGCGGGTCAAATTGCGCGGCGTTGGGAATATGGCTGTCTTCCACGCTGTCGCGGCGCATTAAGTTGAATACCAAGGTTCCCGTTGGCACTTCTACATCGCCAATCACCATTTCTTTTAAGGTTTGCAGCGGAATCATAGGCGCAACCGGTTTTAAGCGCATCGACTCATTAATGCAGGCATCCAGATAATCCAAGTCGTTGAGCTTGTCGATGCTGTACGATGTTTCGCCATCCAATTTGCTGCGAAGCTCTTGCTGCAAGGTCGCCAAGGTGGAAGGATTAGCCCATAGCAAAGACAGCAGCCACGCGAGCGAATTGGCGGTCGTGTCTTCACCGGCCAGCAACATAGTCAACACATTGCCGGCCACATCGTTGTCGTTTAAACCGCTGTCGCCCTGATCGGCGGCGTTAATCATGGCTTCCAGTAAATTACTCGGATGCTGGCGCAATTCGGGATGTTGGCGCAAGCGTTCACGGCCTTGCGCGACGAAGCGATCAATGGCGGCGTTGACTTCGGCCACGCTGCGATCGAGCGCACGATCGGACGGCAAACGGAAATAACGCCAATAGCGAAACACCGCCAAATTCCGCTTATGCACCGCTGGGAAAATTTTATCCAAATGCGATTGGATAATATCGTCGCCCGATTCCAGCGTATTCACATCATGGCCAAAGGCCAGGCCAGTAATTGTATCGACGGTAAACCGCATTAAATCGGCTTGCAAATCGATGTCGGAGCCGAGCGATTTTTTCCAGCGCGATTCCAAGCGGTCGGTAACTTTGATCATGGCCGGAAAGTAGGCTTTGACATGCGCCGGATCGAAGGCCGACATGGCCATGCGCCGCATCTTTTTCCAGACTTCGCCGTTTGCGCCAAACACGCCGACTTGCAAGCCCATGTCTTTCCACGTTTCGGCCAGTCGTTGGGTGCGATCAAAACCATCTGGGCGCTCGCGCAGATTCTTGGCAATGACTTGGTGATCGGAAATGACCAGCAATCGTCTAGCGCCCAATTTAACGACAAAATACGCGCCAAATTCGCGACTCCACTGTTCCAATTTTTGGTGGAATAAATGCGGCACGATATCCAACGCATTGCCGATCAGCGGTAATCCTTTGGGGCTGGGCAAATCGGCTAGGCGGCGCAGCATCGGTTCGGCGACAGCGGTTTGATCGGTAGACATAGACACCCCAAAAAAGAAAATGGACAGCGCTCGATAAAGTCTAGCTTTATAGCATGTTTTTTGAAGGAAATATCCTTGCGAAGCACTCTAAACACGCAGAGAACCGCGCGCGCCTTGCAGTCCGCCAGTGTGAATAACGGCAATAGAAGTCTGGGGTGCGAAATAGCCGGATTTGACCAGTTCACGCAGGGCGTAGAAGACTTTGCCAGTGTAGACCGGCTCGATCATGATGGCGCTTTGTTCGCAAAACTGAAGGCAAAATTGCTGCAATGCAAAAGACGATTTCGCGTAACCGCCGTGGTGAAAATCAGTCAGCAATTGATAGTTTTGGTAATCTGGATAACCAGCATGCTTCAACAAGCGGGTCACTTCGCCGCGCAAATATTCGGCATTTTTTAACACCGCAACGCCGACGACTGTGCTGCGACCTTTCAGCCCGGCCAACAATCCTGCTAAGGTCGCTGCGGTGCCGCACGCGACCATAATGACATCGGGCAGCTTGGGCTGCTGCAGTTCTAGTTCGCCCACAATTTCGGCCACACCGCGCAACGCATCGGGGTCGCTACCGCCTTCGGGCAGCCAATGGAATTGCTGCAGTCTGCACGAAAAATCGGGCAGCAATTGCTGCCAAAAAAGCGGCTCGGTGCGCAATCGTCGGTAGGATGTCCGATCGACGAATTGCAGTTGCATGCCTTGTTGACGGCAATCATCTAACGTGGCGCTATTAACACCGCTATCACCACGAATTAAACCAATACTTTGATAACCAAACGCCTGCGCCGCAAAGGCCGTTGCATGCAAGTGGTTGGACCACATTCCGCCCATCGTTACCAAGGTTGGAGGCGATGGCGAATCGAGCTGCTGAGCAATGCGCAGCAGTGGATATTTGAGCTTGCGGAATTTATTTCCAGACACGATCGGATGCAGCAGATCGTCGCGCTTAATCCAAATCGGCATCCCCACTAATTCAGAGTGCTCTAGAAGTTGCAAAGGCGAAGGTGGCGCGTCAAAAAACATTTAGCGCAATCGCTTCTGAACTAGCAAGATGACGAGTATCACCACAGCACAAATTCCCTGCCAACGAAAAATATCTTCGCACGCCATAAACAAGGCTTGCCGATAGATGTCAATTTGCTCCAGCGTTAACTCTTTTAGTCCATCAATATTGGCCAATACCGCCGCCATCTTGGCTTTATATTGAGCCCAATGTGGATTGGATACGCTGATGTGTTCCGTCATCGTCGCCACGTGTTTAATCTGCTGGTTCTCTAGCATCACCGCGCTGACCGACACGGCAAAGGTCGCGCTCAATTGGCGCAAGATATTTTTAGTCTGATAGCCGTGGGCGAAAATTTCCTCGTCCAATTCCGAGAACACCAAAGCGGCCAGAGGAATCGCCAATAAAATCGTAAACACACTGCGCATCATGGTCAAAATACTGATGTGCATAAAGCTAGCATCCGCTGGCAAGACCGACATACTGAATCCGTAAATCGACATTGCAATTAGGGCGATGATCATAAACGGGCGCTTGGATTTAATCCGCGCCGAATAATGAAAATAAGCGAGCAACACCATGAGGCCAAACAACGATGCGATCGTTAAAATCAAGCCTGCCGTCACAAAGCTATAGCCTAAGGTTTTCTCCAAAAAAAGTGGAAAGACAAAGGCATTGGAATTACTCAAAAAGTAGTACCAAAAATAAAAAAACAATCCCATCAAATAACTCGCATTACCCAACTCATGCACGCGCAATAAGGATTGCTTATGCTTGGATTGATGCAGTACAAAATACCAAGCCAGCCCGACACCGATCATGAGCAATAAGGGAATGTGACCAAAGCCAGAAAAATAATTAAAGCGGAATTCGGTGAGCGCCAATTCAATCCCGAAAATCCCCAGCATCACCAAGCCAATTGACGCCATCGGCAAATCACTCGGCGCCACATCGTGCACTCGACCGTGCTTGCGTGGCAGCGCCAAGCCAATAAAGGTAATCGCTAACAAAGCCAGTGGAATCGGCAGCCAAAAAATCGCCTGCCATCCAAACGCTTCGATGGATTTACCTGCTAAGAATGGCGCTAAGGCCGAGGGCCCGAACACGCCCAATAAAAATATCCGCACCGCCAACACGCGCCGCTTGGCCGGGATTTGAGTCTGCAATAACACGCGCGTGGTGGTAAATAGCGCGCCGCCACCGACGCCTTGCAACAAGCGTGTAAAGCCCAATTGCCACACATTGGTGGTCAACGTACAGGCCACGCCAGCGGCCACAAACAAAATTAACGAACCTATCAAAAAGCGGCGATAACCCCACAAGCGCACCCAATGACCTTGGGTGAAAATCATGCAAATCGCGGTTACCGCATAGGCCAAAGCGATCATGCTGTATTCAAACTGACTGGCATGTATACCGGCTTGAATCGGATTGGCGGAGAAGACGAAGAGCTGGTTTTCGAGCAATTCAACCGATACCGCGAGCGCAATACCGAGCATGAGCAGCATACCGGGTTCGGCGATTTTTTCGTGACCGGGGATGACTAGATTGGCTTCAGGTTGGCTCACAGAAGCTCCCACATTGAAACCGGCAAAACTAGCTTAAAAGCGCTCATGTTCCCCGTCCTGCGGTAACGCTAAGGTGTTCCACGTAATGCCTAATGGCACATCCGCTTTGAGCGTCACTAATTGACGCGACATCGCTAGAACAGCGGCGTCTTTGCGTAAGTTTTCGCCCAGGGTATTTTTAAGAATTCCGGCACCCGCCATGATGGCTTCAATCGAGCCATAACTTTGCAATAATTTGGCGGCTGTTTTCATGCCCACTTTGCTCACACCGGGAATGCCATCGACAGCGTCGCCCATCAAGGCTAGAAGTTCTGCAAGCTGCTCGGGCGGTACACCGAATTTATTTTTCACCCAAGCGCTGTCGTGCCATTCGTTTTTAAAATGGTCCCAAACTAACGCGCCTTGCGCTATCAAGACATGCAAATCCTTATCGGTCGAGACCACAATCGCTTCGCCACGCCCTTGCGCCAACCAACGCAAAATCACCGTTGCAATCACATCGTCGGCTTCGACTTCTGGAATACACAGCACGTGGATACCAGCTTGATTTAAATCGGAATAGAGCTTGCTTAAGGACTGCCGCAGTGCATCCGGCATCGGTGAGCGATGTTCGCGATAACGTTCGTATAAATCGTGTCGCCATGTTCTACCGCCAAAGTCAAACGCCGCCGCCATGTGCGTGGGCGCGTGTTCGTGCCGCAATTTGTGAAAGGCGGCTAGGGAAAAGCGCATCGCCGTTTCAGCTTTTTCGAGCGAATCCGGCTCGGGGCTAGCTTCGTAAATCCGCCGCACGATGTTTAATCCGTCTATAGCTAGGAGTTTGCCCATGTTGTTGTTTTAATGGAATTAAGGGGAAGCGATGCTTGTTTTGGAGGGTCGTTTTGGGCACTTATTATACTGAGTGCCGTGGGTTGGTGAATTATTGGACGTTGATTAGTTATTCGTTCAGCCGCCAAGCTTCCCAATTTCAACAACTCACAATGCCCGAACTCAGCTCAGTTCGTTTAAATGCTTATTGTCGCGCGATAACAACCTCACGCCCCGGTGTTGCCAAGATATAATATTTCTACTCAGAACAATTCTCGGAATCAACCATGACTCGCCGCTATTCAGACATGAATCAACACGATGCGCTGTACAAAATTGCTCGCTCTTATCCGGGCGGTTTGGATGCTTTAGCGGAGAAAATGGACATTTCTACCAACGTGTTACGCAACAAATTGGCGCCGCATATCGAAAGTCATTACCCATCGTTTGAAGAACTCTCCACCATCGTTGAGCTGTGCGCAGAAGCTGGCGTGAAAGATGCCTTAATGCCGTTGCACGCATTATTAAGTCGGCATGGCATGGCGGCCTTCATTATTCCTGAGCCTGAGCACATCACCGACGATGATTTGTCCCAAACCGTGTGTCGCGTAATGAGTCAAGTTGGCGGCGTGGCTGAAGCGGTCTCGTCGGCGTTGTTGGATGGCGTCATTACTGACGTGGAAGCCGATTTGATTGAACGGGAATTTCAGGGCGCATTAACGGCGTTAGGTGAATGGCGCGCTCGGATTCGCGCTCGTGGCGGACGATAATTCGCTGCCCATTTCTCGGTAATTTCCCGTTCCGATCACCATTTCTTTTTTTGCCGGAAAGCCTAGACTAATGCTCTGTTGCAACCTTACGCAACATAAACATTGAAATTGATTTTTTACTTAACGCAAGAAAAACACAATCAGGGAAGTGAATCATGCCTAAAAAATTTGCCGGAGCGATGTTGGTGCTGCTCGCCTTTATCGCACTCCTTACACTTAAAAATACCTTTGTAGCATCGGTTTCCGCCAACCACGTCGGCGTGCAGTTTAACCGTATTGACGGACGGGTCGAATCGATTCCTCTGACCAGCGGTTGGCATTTGATCGGAATCGGGACTTCGGTGGTCGAGTTCCCCACTTTTACTCAAACCTATACGTGGACTAAATCGCCACACGAAGGCGCGCCGATTGATGAATCGATGAATTTCCAAGTCGCATCTGGCGTGGTCATTAACGCGGATTTAAGCATTTCGTACAGCATTGATCCGAGCAAAGCACCGACGCTGTATCAAAAATACAAACGCGGCTACGAGGAAATTACGACTCAAATTATTCGCAACGAAATCCGTAATTCGCTCAATATTTATGGGACCGAATTTGATCCAGAAGGCTTGCTCTCTGGTGGCAAAATCAAGTTAGCCGAGGAAGTTCGTAGGAAAATTAACGAGGACTTAAACCCCTTCGGTATTATGGTGGAGCAATTTGGTTTCGTGAATGAATTGCGCTTGCCAGCGAATATTCAGAATGCGATCAACGCCAAAATTCAGGCCAACCAAGAAGCCCTAAAATCCGAAGCGATGCTGCGGAAAAATTTAGCGGATGCGGCCAATGAAGTCGCGATTGCTAAAGGTCACGCCAACGCAAAAATCGCCGAAGCCGAAGGCGATGCGCGCGCTTTAGCCGTGTTAGGTGAATCGATTAAACTCTACGGCGCCGAAGCCGCGCGAGTTAAAAATCAAACCTTGTGGATACAGAAGTGGGACGGCAAATTACCGACCACCAATGCCGGTAGCAACACCACGTTAATGATGGGAATTGGCGAAAAATAATTGACCCGCTTAGCGTGTCACGGAGTACAGAAAAGGGTTCGGCATCGTCCGCGCCCTTTTTTTATTTCCCCTATAATTCACGCTTACTTAAACCGCAGTTCACATTTCTCCGATCAATCTTTGAAAGCACACCATGAACTTCATTAAAACGCGCGCCGCTGTTGCTTGGGCTGCCAACCAACCCTTGTCCATCGAAGAAGTCGATCTGATGCCACCGCAAGCGGGCGAAGTATTGGTCAAGATTGTGGCCAGTGGCGTTTGCCACACCGATGCGTACACGCTCTCTGGTAAAGATTTGGAAGGTATTTTCCCGGTAATCTTAGGTCACGAGGGCGCGGGGATTGTGATGCAAATTGGCGAAGGCGTGACATCGGTTGCGGTGGGCGACCATGTCATTCCGCTCTACACGCCAGAGTGCGGCGAATGCAAATTCTGCAAATCTGGCAAAACCAATTTATGCCAAAAAATTCGCGCCACCCAAGGTCGTGGCGTGATGCCCGATGGCACGACGCGATTCTATAAAGACGGCAAGCCGATTTATCACTACATGGGCACATCGACATTTTCGGAATACACCGTTTTACCCGAAATTTCGCTAGCCAAGATCAACAAAGAAGCCCCGCTCGAAGAAGTTTGTTTGCTGGGTTGCGGCGTAACCACGGGCATGGGCGCAGTGATGAATACGGCCAAGGTTAAAGCGGGCGATACGGTCGCCATTTTTGGCTTGGGCGGGATTGGTTTATCGGCGGTCATCGGCGCGAAGATGGCTGGCGCTTCACGCATTATCGGCATCGACATCAACACCAGTAAATTCACCTTAGCCCAACAATTAGGTGCGACCGATTTGATCAATCCGGCGGAATTAGATGTGCCGATTCAACAAGCCATCATCGATATGACCGACGGCGGCGTGGATTTTTCGTTTGAATGTATCGGCAATGTGAACGTCATGCGCCAAGCGCTGGAATGCTGCCATAAAGGCTGGGGCGAGTCAGTGATTATTGGCGTCGCCGATGCGGGTGCAGAAATCGCTACTCGTCCTTTCCAACTGGTTACAGGCCGAGTGTGGCGCGGTTCCGCTTTTGGGGGTGTGCGTGGCCGCAGCGAATTGCCGGGCTATGTTGAACGCTATATGAAGGGCGAATTTAAATTGTCCGACTTCATCACGCATACCATGCCGCTGGAGGACATTAATACCGCTTTTGATTTGATGCATGAAGGTAAATCGATACGCAGCGTGGTGCACTTTGCTAAATAGTGAATTCCGGTTTTGAACGGAACCACACGGTTAGGCATAAAAAAAGCGGAAGGTCTGTGATGACTTTCCGCTTTTTTAATTATTGGGACTAACTTACTTAGCGCCGACAAAACGCTCTAGCGACGCGGCAAATTTATCGGCATTTTCAAAACCAATTACGCGTCCCGATTCAACCGAATCCAAACCAAAGAAAATCATTCCTGGCGGACCAAATAAACTAAACCGTTTTAACAACACTTTATCGTCGTCGCTATTAGCGGTGACATCGGCTTGCAATAACACCAGCGTGTCTAACTTCGCTTTAATGCGCGCATCGGTGAAGGTGAATTTTTCCATCTCCTTGCAGGACACACACCAGTCAGCATAGAAATCTAACATCACCGGCTTGCCTTGCGCCTTTGCTTTGGCCAACGCAGCGTCGAGTTCGGCAGTCGATTTAATTCGGACAAATTCCACCCGCTGACTGTCACCATGACCGGTTAAATGCGCGAACGGGGCAAACACCTCTCTACCGCCAGTCGTGAGTCCGATGAATTCAACCAGACCCAAGGCGCACAGCGCTAAGGCAATTACTTTTACCACCAAACTGCCGCTGCGGATTAAAAACACGCCGTAACCAACCAACAAAATCGACCAGCCTAACATCACCAACCATGTCGGCATAACGGGACTAACCAGCCACAAGGCCATTCCCAGCATCATCACACCAAACAACTGCTTGACCGATTCCATCCAACGCCCAGCGCGCGGTAATAAACTCCCCGCTGATAATCCAACCAAAATCAATGGAACACTCATCCCCATGGCCATCGAGAATAAGGCCGCACCACCAACGAGCACATTGCGCGTTTGGCTGATATATAACAGCGCACTGGCCAAGGGCGCAGCAACACATGGGCCAACGATTAGGGCGGAGATCGCGCCCATCACAAAAACGCCCAACAGCTTGCCGGCCTTTTGCTGATCGGACACCTGCGATAACTTGCTCTGCAATGCGGCTGGCACTTGCAAGTGATAGACGTTAAACATGGACAGCGACAATCCCACCATCAGCAAACCAAACGCGCCCAGCACCCAAGGATTTTGCAACGCTGCTGCTAAACCTTCACCCAACAACCCTGCTGCCACGCCCAGCGCGGTGTACACGAGCGCCATTCCAAAGGAATAACTAAGCGACAAAATCAATCCGCGATGCCGCCCGACGGACGCACCTTCACCCACAATAATGGACGACAGGATAGGCACCATCGGTAAGACGCAAGGGGTAAACGCCAAACCTAAGCCCAGCAATAAAAACAGCGGCATGATTAAGATTAATCTGCCGCTTTGGAGTGAGTTTTTTAGCTTACTCGATTCGTCGTTCTCGGCAGTACTCGGAGGCTTATCCCCAATAACAAAGTTCTTGCTGTCAAACTTTTGCTGCGAGTCCATCGGCGCATAGCATAAGCCTTTATCCGAGCATCCTTGCGCGCGTGATTTGATCGTGAAGGTCGCTTGCGTCTTATCTAGCGCCTTCACGGGAATCTGGACGACAACGGTGCTGCGGTATGTTTCGACGTTCTTTTGAAAAGTCTCATCAAAATGAACTTGACCGGCGGGGATGATCGGCTGACCAAGCGTCGCGCCAAGGGCTTCAAACTTAAAGCGCTCGCGGTACATGTAATAACCGTCTGCGATCACATAAGTTACGGTGATGGTGTCGGGCGCAACTTGTTGGCTGCTGAATTGAAAAGCCTGCTCTGGTTCCAGAAAATCCGTTTCGGCGAAACTCGCGCCAAACGTGAACAGCAACGCCAATCCAAGTACCCATTGGCCGAACAAAGATTTGAGTTGTAATGACTGTCGATGAAACATGTTTCAATTGCTTTCAGGTAATAAACCACACTATGCTACCACAAACCGTCAGACCAAAAAAAAGCCAGGGCAGCCCTGGCTTTTTTCTTCTAGCAGAAAGGTTTCTACTGTTTGCAGAAATTATTCTACTGTTGCTACTTCAGCGCTTTCGCTGACTTCTGGACGATCAACCAATTCAACAAAAGCCATCGGTGCATTGTCGCCAACACGGAAACCCATTTTCAAAATACGCAGGTAGCCGCCGTTACGTGCTGCGTAACGTGGGCCTAATTCGGTGAACAACTTAGTAACCATTTCGCGGTCGCGCAAGCGAGCAAACGCTAAACGACGGTTCGCCAATGTATCTGTTTTACCCAATGTCAAAATTGGTTCTACAACGCGGCGCAACTCTTTCGCCTTTGGTACTGTAGTTTTGATTGCTTCATGACGCAGGATTGAAACTGTCATGTTGCGCAACATCGCTAAACGATGTGAAGAAGTGCGGTTTAATTTACGTAGGCCGTGACGATGACGCATGATATTTCCTTTTAAAATTTTAAAATTAGTCCAGCTCTTCTATCACCTCAACATAGGGTGCGGGCCGGTACTGGTACTGATTGAACTACTGACTGTGAACTGCTTTAGTTACTGCTCGAATTGCTACTATATTTGCTACTTAATTTACTGCCTAAAAAATAAGAGTCAGTGCAGACACTGACTCTTATTCATTATTACTTCTCTAAACCAGCCGGCGGCCAGTTTTCTAATTTCATACCGAGTGACAAACCACGCGAAGCCAACACTTCTTTGATCTCGTTGAGTGATTTACGACCCAAGTTCGGCGTTTTCAACAATTCATTTTCTGTACGTTGGATCAAATCACCAATGTAGTAAATGTTTTCTGCTTTGAGGCAGTTTGCTGAACGAACTGTTAATTCCAAATCATCGACTGGACGCAACAAGATCGGATCAACCATCGGTGCACGTGATGGTGCTTCAGCAGCGGCTTCAGTGCCTTCCAATGCAGCGAACACATTCAACTGATCCACCAACACACGAGCTGATTGACGAATTGCTTCTTCAGGAGTGATAACACCGTTTGTTTCGATGTTAATGATCAGCTTATCCAAATCAGTACGTTGTTCCACACGAGCGGACTCTACTGAGTACGAAACGCGGCGCACTGGCGAGAATGAAGCGTCCAAGATGATGCGGCCGATTGTACGGTTAGCATCTTCGGACAAGCGACGTACGTTACCTGGAACGTAGCCACGGCCTTTTTCTACCTTGATCTGCATGTCTAACTTGCCGCCAGCGGTCAAATTAGCAATCACGTGATCTGGATTAATCAGTTCAACATCGTGCGGCAAATCGATGTCAGACGCCAAAACTGGGCCTTCGCCATCTTTTTTCAATGTCAGAGTAACTTCATCACGGTTGTGCAACTTGAATACGATGCCCTTCAAGTTCAACAGGATATCAACGATATCTTCTTGCACGCCGTCCAATGTGGAGTATTCGTGAACAACACCAGCGATAGTAACTTCGGTAGCTGCATAACCAGTCATGGATGACAACAGTACGCGGCGCAATGCGTTGCCTAAAGTGTGGCCATAGCCACGCTCAAACGGTTCCATCACAACTTTAGCGTGACCCGCTGCAAGCATTTCTACATCGATAATACGTGGTTTTAACAAGCTATTTTGCATGAAATGTCCTTTTCAATACCCTCGGCTCATTACACCGATAAGGCTGATGGCATGTCGAAAAAAGCCCTTTGCTTATTATTTAATAATGCAAAGGGCTACGGAAAAACTAGAATTAACGTGAATACAATTCAACGATTAATGATTCATTGACGTCGGCAGCGATATCGCTACGATCTGGAGCGGACTTGAAAACACCTTCCATTTTCTTAGCATCAACGGAAACCCATGAAGGCATACCGATTTGTTCTGCTAAGGATAATGCTTCAACGATACGAACTTGTTTTTTGGATTTCTCGCGAACCGCTACAACGTCACCAGCTTTAACTTGGTAAGAAGCGATATTCACAACGATCGAGTTAACGGTGAACGCTTTGTGGCTAACTAATTGACGAGCTTCTGCGCGTGTTGAGCCAAAACCCATACGATAAGCTACGTTATCGAGACGGCATTCCAACAATTTCAACAGCGTTTCACCTGTGTTACCTTTGCGGCGATCAGCTTCTGCAAAGTAACGACGGAACTGACGCTCTAATACGCCGTACATACGTTTAACTTTTTGCTTTTCACGCAATTGATTACCGAAGTCTGAAGTACGTGCACCTGATTTAGCACCGTGCTGACCTGGTTTTACATCTAATTTGCATTTTGAATCTAAAGAGCGACGAGCGCTTTTCAAGAAGAGGTCAGTGCCTTCGCGGCGTGACAATTTTGCTTTTGGACCAATATAACGTGCCACAATAATTCCTTTAATAAATGACGCTGGACAGACGATTCTGCAGCGCTAGTTTGGACTACCTGCTTCCAAACGGTGGGCTTAACAACAAAACCCGCTAAAAACGAAGCGGGTCGTATTCTAGCTTTTTTAGGGCCAGAAAGATAGTGCAGATTTCAGAAGAGCTCTACTGACAACAAAGGCCGAACTCGTTGCTCGACCTTTATTACAAGCAGAAATCAACTACGACAACGTATTAGATACGACGACGCTTTGGCGGACGGCAACCGTTGTGCGGAACTGGAGTAACGTCTTGGATCAAAGAAATTTTGATACCGAGGTTATTCAATGCACGCACTGAAGATTCGCGACCTGGGCCTGGGCCCTTGATACGAACTTCGAGGTTTTTCACGCCACATTCAACAGCCACTTTACCAGCAGCTTCTGCTGCTACCTGAGCTGCAAAAGGTGTCGATTTACGTGAACCTTTAAAACCAGCGCCACCAGCAGTTGCCCAAGAAAGTGCATTTCCTTGACGATCTGTAATAGTGATGATGGTGTTGTTAAAGGACGCGTGAACGTGTGCGATGCCTTCAGCAACATTTTTCTTAACTTTTTTACGAGCGCGCGCTGCGGCTGCGTTATTTGGTGCTTTTGCCATGATTGATTCCTTGAATCCCGTTGCTTAGTAAATTTAAAAAAATAAACTAAACAATGGATTATTTTTTCAACGATTGAGCTGCTTTACGTGGGCCCTTACGGGTACGCGCATTAGTACGTGTGCGTTGTCCACGGCAAGGCAAGCCTTTGCGATGACGCAATCCACGATAACAACCCAGATCCATCAATCGCTTGATGCTCATGGAGACTTCACGACGTAGATCACCTTCGACGATGAATTTTGCAACTTCATCACGTAGCTTTTCTAATTCGTTATCGTCCAGATCTTTAACCTTTTTATTGGTCAATACACCCGTTGCTGCACAGATTTTTTCTGAGCGTGGACGTCCAATACCATAGATAGCTGTTAAGCCGATTACGGTATGCTGATGATTTGGGATATTTACCCCTGCGATACGTGCCATTCGTTATTCCTCGATCAATAACGTTAAATTAACCTTGACGCTGTTTATGACGTGGTTCTGTGCAAATAACACGAACTACGCCTTTGCGCTTGATGATCTTGCAATTGCGGCAAATCCGCTTAACTGATGCGAGAACTTTCATTTTGTTGCCCTCTTTCCTAATACTGCTGGTTTTACTAATAAAGTTACTTGGTACGGAACACGATACGTGCTCGGCTTAAATCATAAGGCGTCAATTCTACTGTCACCTTGTCACCTGGCAGAATGCGGATATAGTTCATACGCATCTTTCCAGAAATATGGCCTAACACTACATGTCCATTCTCAAGCTTTACTCTAAATGTTGCATTTGGAAGATTCTCAAGAATCTCGCCCTGCATCTGAATTACGTCGTCTTTTGCCATTCTTGTCTGCACTCAACCACGTTACCGTGATGAAGTTCCGCCCTTGAAGTTTGCTTTACGAAGTAATGAATCATATTGCTGAGACATGACATAGTTTTGCACTTGCGCCATGAAATCCATCGTTACCACTACGATAATCAACAGAGACGTTCCACCAAAAGAGAACGGTACTTTCCATTTCGCAACCAGAAACTCAGGCAACAAACAAACTAGGGTGATATAAACTGCACCAGCCAAAGTCAAACGCATCAAAATCTTGTCGATATAACGCGCTGTTTGATCACCAGGTCTGATACCCGGAACAAACGCACCACTTTTCTTCAGGTTATCCGCAGTTTCTTTACTGTTGAATACCAACGCAGTATAGAAGAAGCAGAAAAATACAATTGCCACAGCGTACAACAAAGCATGAATTGGTTCGCCTGGACCCATCGATACCGCGAGATCTTTTAAGAATCGCATGAACGAGGAATTATCGCCAGTAGTTACAAACCATCCAGTAATTGTTGCTGGGAACAAGATGATCGACGAAGCAAAAATTGGAGGAATAACACCAGCCATGTTCAACTTCAGCGGCAAATGACTACTCTGCCCACCGTAAATCTTGTTACCAACTTGTCGCTTAGCATAATTAACTAAAATCTTACGCTGACCGCGTTCGATAAAGACAACTAAGTAAGTCACACCAGCCGCAATCAAACAGATCAGAATTGCTGAGAACGGATTCATCGAACCTGTACGCACCAACTCAAACAAACCTGCCACCGCATTAGGCAAACCGGAAGCGATACCAGCGAAAATAATGATAGAAATACCATTACCTAAGCCGCGCTCGGTAATTTGCTCACCTAACCACATCAAAAACATTGTTCCAGTTACCAAGGTAACTGCTGTGGTGAGGCGGAACGCTAAGCCTGGCTCGATCACGAGATTAGCCTGGTGTTCCAACGCTACTGCGATACCAAAAGCTTGCACTGCCGCCAATAACAAAGTTCCGTAACGTGTATATTGCGTAATTTTTCTACGGCCCGATTCGCCCTCTTTTTTGAGAGCTTCTAGCTGAGGAGAAACTATCGACATCAATTGCATAATAATTGATGCTGAAATATACGGCATGATCCCTAGCGCAAAAATCGTGAAGCGCGATAAAGCACCACCGGAGAACATATTAAACATACCCAAGATACCACCAGAGTTTTGTTTAAACAGTTGCTCTAATTGCGCTGGGTCAATACCTGGCACAGGAATATGGGCACCGATCCGATAAACTACTAATGCTGCCAATAGAAACCACAGTCTTCCCCAAGGAAAACCGCTGGCAGCACCTTTAGATAGCTGAGGAGTTGTCGCCAATTATTGCTCCAGTGTGTGCATTAAGCGATCGAGCCGCCAGCGGCTTCAATAGCTGCTTTTGCACCTTTAGTCACGATCAAACCTGTCAATGTCACTTTCTTAGTGATAGAGCCAGATAAAATCACACGAACTACGCGCGCTAATTCAGGAACCATTCCAGCTTGTTTCAAAGCCAAAATATCGATTTCTGCGATAGGCAAGGAATCCAATTGTGACAAACGGACTTCTGCTTTGTAAGGCGTTGCCAGTGATTTAAAACCACGTTTTGGCAAACGACGTTGCAAAGGCATTTGACCGCCTTCAAAACCAACTTTATGAAAACCGCCAGTACGGGACTTTTGTCCTTTGTGACCACGGCCAGATGTTTTACCTAAGCCTGAACCGATACCGCGACCAACACGACGTTTGTAGTGTTTTGCGCCATCAGCAGGTTGAATGTTATTCAATTCCATAATTTGCTCCGATCCCAAGCCCAACGGCTTAAGATACAACCTTCACAAGATACGAGACTTTGTTGATCATGCCGCGTACGGATGGTGTGTCTTGCAATTCAGAAACTGAATTAACACGACGCAAGCCTAAGCCACGTACGGTTGCACGGTGTGATTCGCGAGTACCAATCAAACCTTTGACCAAAGTTACTTTTAATGTCTTTGTCATTTCGATCACCTTAGCCGAGAATTTCTTCAACGGATTTGCCACGTTTAGCAGCGATTTCCGAAGGAGTACTCATCTTGGACAAACCGTCCAATGTGGCACGAACCATGTTATATGGATTTGTTGAGCCGTTAGACTTAGCAACCACGTTCACAATCCCCATTACTTCAAAGATTGCGCGCATTGGACCACCAGCGATAACACCAGTACCTTCTTTAGCTGGCATGATCATCACTTTGGATGCGCCGTGCTGGCCAGTTACTGTGTGCTGCAAAGTACCGTTTTTCAACGTTACTTTAATCATTTTACGACGCGCTTCTTCCATAGCCTTTTGTACAGCAACAGGAACTTCTTTCGACTTCCCTTTGCCCATACCGATACGGCCATCACCGTCACCAACAACGGTCAACGCTGCAAAGCCCATGATACGACCACCCTTAACCACTTTGGTTACGCGGTTGATCGCGATCATTTTTTCGCGCATACCATCATCTGGTTTGTCAGATGCTGTTTTCGCTTGCATTTTTGCCATGACGAATTTTCCTTAGAACTTCAAGCCAGCTTCACGGGCAGCTTCTGCAAGCGCCTTGATGCGACCATGGTAACGGAAACCGGAGCGATCAAATGCAACTTCGGTAACCCCTGCTTTTAATGCCTGTTCAGCGACACGCTTGCCAACTAAAGTAGCTGCTGCAACGTTTCCGCCATTCCCAGATGCTGCTGCCAATTCTGCACGAACCGACGCTTCTACTGTGGATGCCGATGCCAAAATCTTTGCATCTGGCCCAATAATATTGGCGTAAATGTGCAAGTTGGTGCGATGCACTGCTAGGCGATTCACTTTTAATTCTGCGATCTTGGCACGGGTTTGACGTGCGCGGCGCAGACGTGATTGTTTCTTGTCCATCGTCAACCCCTATTACTTCTTCTTGGTTTCTTTGAGCACAACCACCTCATCAGCATAACGAACACCCTTGCCTTTGTACGGCTCTGGTTGACGATATGCACGAACTTCGGCGGCTACCTGCCCCACTTTTTGACGATCAATCCCTTTGATCAGGATTTCTGTCGGTGTTGGTGTTTCACACTTAACACCTTGAGGCATTGCATGAATTACTGGATGAGAAAAACCCAACGACAAATTCAATTTATCGCCTTGTGCTTGCGCTTTGTAACCAACGCCAACCAAGTTTAATTTCTTCTCAAAGCCTTTGGTTACGCCATTCACCATATTGTTGACCAAGGCACGTAATGTACCGGTCATTGCATTGGCTTCACGCGCTTCGCTAACTGGCTCAAATTTCAACGAACCATTGTCATTAACAACTTTAACCAGACCATTCAAGGCTTGGGCCAATTCACCCAATGGACCTTTGACTACGATTTGCTGCGCCGTGATAGACACTTGCGCACCTGCTGGAACAGCAATCGGCATTTTACCTACTCGAGACATGTTCCGCTCCTTAGGCTACGTAGCAAATCACTTCGCCACCGACACCGGTTGCGCGCGCTTTGCGGTCTGTCATGACGCCTTTAGGTGTGGAAACAATCGCCACGCCCAAACCATTCATCACGTTTGGAATATCGCCCTTACCTTTGTAAATGCGCAGTCCAGGACGTGAAACACGTTCCAAACGCTCAATTACAGGACGACCTGCATAATATTTCAAGCCAATTTTCAATTCTGCCTTACCAGCAGTTTCGCTAATGGCGAAGTCTTCAATGTAACCTTCATCCTTCAGTACGTTTGCGATAGCAACTTTTACTTTTGATGATGGCATAGCAACCGCAGTTTTATGAACAACTTGCGCATTACGAATGCGGGTCAACATATCGGCGATAGGATCGCTCATACTCATTGCATATTCTCCTATTACCAGCTAGCTTTTGTCATTCCGGGAACTTCACCACGCATGGCGACTTCACGGAGTTTAATACGGCCCAAACCAAACTTACGGAATGTGCCACGTGGACGACCTGTCAAAGCGCAACGATTGCGTTGACGTGTCGGGTTTGAATTCCGTGGTAAAGCTTGCAACTGGAGACGCGCTTCGTAGCGCTCTTCTTCAGTTTTTGATTGGTCATCAATGATGACCTTCAAAGTTGCACGCTTGCCGGCAAATTTCTTTACCAAGTCTGCGCGCTTTTGCTCACGGTTAATCAGTGCCAATTTTGCCATGGCGACCTCAGTTTCTGAACGGAAATTTAAATGCGGCGAGAAGAGCTTTCGCTTCTTCATCGGTCTTAGCTGTGGTGGTGATACTAATATTCATACCACGCAAAGCATCAATCTTGTCGTATTCGATTTCTGGGAAAATGATCTGTTCTTTTACGCCGATGTTGTAGTTACCACGACCATCGAACGCACGACCAGAAACACCGCGGAAATCGCGAACACGTGGCAGAGCCACAGTGATCAGACGATCCAAAAATTCGTACATGTGCGCACCGCGCAATGTAACCATACAACCAATTGGATAGCCTTCACGAATCTTGAAACCTGCAATCGCTTTGCGAGCCTTAGTTACCACTGGTTTTTGACCAGCAATCTTAGTTAAGTCGCCAACCGCATGTTCAATAATCTTTTTGTCCGCAATCGCTTCAGATAAACCCATATTGAGGGTAATCTTAGTGATACGCGGCACTTCCATTGATGATTTGTACGAAAACTTCGCGGTCAAATCAGCAACGATTTTTTCTTTATAAATGTCTTGTAGACGTGCCATGATTCGTTACACCTTCACAACTTCGCCATTAGACTTAAATACGCGAACTTTAACGCCGTCCACAACTTTAAATCCAACACGATCTGCCTTGCCAGTAGCTGCATTGAACAATGCAACGTTTGACACATGAATAGGCATCAACTTATCTACGATGCCACCAGTTGCGCCTGTCATTGGGTTTGGCTTAACCGCTTTTTTAGCGACGTTAACACCAGCAACAACAACATGCCCTGCGTCTACCCATTGCTGAACAACGCCGCGCTTGCCCTTGTCTTTACCAGTCAAGACGATGACTTCGTCGTTTTTACGTATCTTATTCATAACGACCCCTTACAGAACTTCAGGAGCTAAAGACACGATTTTCATGAAGCGCTCAGTACGCAATTCGCGTGTGACCGGTCCAAAAATACGAGTGCCGATAGGCTCAAGTTTTGCGTTCAATAACACTGCTGCGTTACCATCGAACTTAACTAATGATCCATCTTGACGACGAACACCTTTAGCAGTGCGAACTACAACAGCGTTGTAAATTTCACCTTTTTTTACACGCCCTCTTGGCGCAGCAGATTTAACAGTGACTTTAATTACGTCACCGATACCTGCATAACGACGCTTAGAACCGCCCAATACCTTAATGCACAAAACTTCGCGTGCGCCAGTATTGTCAGCTACTTCGAGCCGGCTTTCTGTTTGAATCATAATGTTCTCTTTCCCAACTTAATCCACGATTTACATAATGCGTCTGCACAATGCAAATTGATGGTCAGTCTTGGTCCCGCCAGTAAATGAAAAACCACTTACTGATTAGGTGGACGATTGGTTATTAACTGCGCCACTTTTTTCACATTGACAGCGAAAAAAGCCATTTTTTAATCTGTCGTTTGCTACGCATTGGATGCATCACAAACGACAGCCAGCTATTATCACAGCAATTTCAGATAAATGCAATAGCTAATTACACGATTTGTGCAACTTGTACTACGCGTGTTACTGACCATGCTTTCGTCTTAGAAATCGGACGACCTTCTTGAATTTCAACAACGTCGCCTTCTTTAGCTACATTGCCTTCATTGTGCGCATGGTATTTACTACTACGAACAATAATTTTGCCGTACAAAGGATGCTTAACATGGCGCTCAATCAACACGGTAACAGTCTTGTCCATTTTGTCGGAAACAACTGTACCAATCAGAGTACGCTTTAAAGCTTGTTTAACTTGATCGTTCATTTGTCGTCCTTCTGATTCATGACCGTTTTCACACGTGCGATATCGCGACGCACCTTTTTAAGCTGAGAAGTGTTGTTCAATTGCTGAGTAGCCAATTGCATACGCAAACTAAATTGCGCCTTCAACAATTCATTCAGCTCTTTAGTCAAAGTCACTTCGTCTTTGCCACGGAGTTCAGATACTTTCATTTTCAACCCCTATTATTGGCCGACTTGACGCACGACGAACGTAGTCAATAACGGCAGTTTGGCTGCGGCCAAGCGGAAAGCTTCACGCGCAAGCGCCTCATCAACACCATCCATCTCGTACAACATTTTGCCTGGTTGAATCTCGGCAACGTAGTACTCCGGATTACCTTTACCGTTACCCATACGGACTTCGGCAGGTTTTTGTGAAATTGGCTTATCTGGGAAAATACGAATCCAGATACGACCACCACGTTTAATGTGACGAGTCATTGCACGACGTGCAGCTTCAATTTGACGGGCTGTAATACGGCCACGACCAATTGCTTTTAAGCCAAATTCACCGAACGAAACGGCGGTACCGCGGGAATGTGAAATCCCCTTGTTACGGCCTTTTTGCTCTTTTCTATATTTTCTGCGTGCTGGTTGCAGCATGATTATTCTCCTGCTTTCTCAGCCGGTGCTTTTGCTGCAGCTGGAGCCGCAGAGCGCACACGCTTAGCAGCTGGTGCTGGAGCGCCGGTTGTGTTTTGCTTAGAACGTGGACGGGCAGCTGGCTTACCGTCTTCACGACGTGGACCGCGGCGTTTTTTATCGTCTTCTGGTGTGGACTCAATAACTGGAGCGTCGCCATTAGCTAAACGATCACCTTTATAAACCCATACTTTAACGCCGATAATACCGTACGTTGTTTGTGCTTCACTTGTACCGTAGTCGATATCAGCGCGCAATGTATGCAGAGGCACGCGGCCTTCGCGATACCATTCTTTACGTGCGATTTCGATACCGTTCAAACGACCACCAGACATAATCTTGATACCTTGAGCGCCTAAACGCATAGCGTTTTGCATTGCGCGCTTCATGGCACGGCGGAACATGATGCGTTTTTCTAATTGCTGAGCAATAGAATCGGCGATCAGTTGCGCATCGATTTCTGGTTTGCGAATTTCTTCGATATTGACGTGAACTGGAACGCCCATCAATTTGGACAATTCTGCTTTCAACACTTCAATGTCTTCGCCTTTTTTACCAATAACTACGCCTGGGCGTGAGCTATAAATAGTAATGCGGGCATTTTTCGCTGGACGCTCGATAGTAATACGACCTACGGATGCGTTCTTCAGTTTCTTTTTGAGGTAAGCACGAACTTTCAAATCTTCGCCGAGCATGGTAGCGAAATTATCGTTACCTGCGTACCAGCGTGAAGACCAATTACGTGTTACCGCTAAGCGGAAACCGGTTGGATGTATCTTCTGTCCCATCGTGACTCCTTAGTTACCGACAGTCACATAAATGTGACAGGATTGTTTAGAGATACGATCACCACGGCCTTTTGCACGCGCTGTGAAGCGCTTCAAAACCGCACCTTTTTCAACATAGATAGTTTTAACTCTCAACTCATCGATGTCAGCACCGTCGTTATGTTCGGCGTTTGCAATTGCAGACTCCAACACACGCTTGATGATTGCTGCACCTTTTTTAGGGCTGAAGGCCAAAATATTCAATGCTTGATCTACTTTTTTACCGCGAATGAGATCAGCTACCAGACGACCTTTTTGGTCTGATAAACGTACTCCGCGTAGAATTGCTTTAGTTTCCATCATCGCACCTTATTTTTTAGCCTTTTTATCAGCAGCATGACCCTTGAACGTACGAGTCAATGCGAATTCGCCGAGTTTATGACCAACCATGTTTTCAGAAACATACACAGGCACATGTTGCTTACCGTTATGGACTGCAATGGTCAAACCAATGAAGTCAGGCATAATCGTTGAACGACGTGACCATGTCTTGATAGGCTTTTTGTCTTTGATCGCTTGCGCGGCTTCGACTTTTTTCACCAAGTGGGCATCACAGAATGGCCCTTTTTTCAATGAACGTGTCATGTGCTACCCCTTATCTCTTACCACGGCGTGAAACGATCATGGAAGTCGTACGCTTATTGCGACGTGTCTTCTTACCCTTGGTTTGCTGACCCCATGGTGACACTGGATGACGACCAGCTGCAGTCTTACCTTCACCACCACCGTGAGGATGGTCAACCGGATTCATTACCACACCGCGAACGGTAGGACGAACACCACGCCAACGCATCGCACCAGCTTTACCGATCTTACGCAGATTGTGCTCACCGTTACCAACCTCACCTACAGTTGCGCGGCATTCGATATGCACACGGCGAACTTCGCCAGAGCGCAAACGAACTTGAGCATAAATGCCTTCACGAGCCATTAATACAACACCAGCACCGGCTGTACGTGCAATTTGAGCACCTTTGCCTGGCAACATTTCTACGCAATGCATAGTTGTACCGACTGGAATATTGCGGATTGGCAAGCAGTTACCCGATTTGATCGGTGCTTGCGCGCCGTTCATAACCTGATCTCCAGCAGCCATACCTTTTGTAGCGATGATGTACTGACGCTCACCATCCGCGTAGCACAACAATGCAATGTGCGCTGTGCGGTTAGGATCGTATTCAATACGCTCAACACGCGCTGGAATACCATCTTTAGTGCGCTTGAAGTCAACAACGCGATAATGCTGCTTATGACCACCGCCGATATGACGAGTAGTAATGTGACCATTGTTGTTACGGCCAGCAGTTTTTGATTTCTTTTCTAACAAAGCAGCGAACGGACGGCCTTTATGCAAGCCTTCTGTCACTACTTTTACCATACCACGACGACCAGGCGAGGTTGGCTTTACCTTAACGAGTGCCATTATTAAGCCTCCTCGGTGAAGTTAATTTCTTGACCTGGCTTCAAGCATACAAACGCACGCTTGGTATGATTGCGACGGCCAACAAAACGTCCACTGCGTTTTTGTTTACCTTGACGATTCGCAACTTGCACAGATTCAACCTGAACCTTAAACAGCATCTCAACGGCAGCTTTAATTTCTGGCTTAGTAGCATCTTGAGTTACGCGGAAAACCACTTGCTCATGCTTCTCAGCAACCATAGTCGCTTTTTCAGAAATCACTGGCGCTAACAACACCTTTAAAAGGCGCTCTTCGCTAAATTTAACTAGTGTGCTCATGCCAGAATCTCCTCAATCTTTGCCAATGCCAGCTTAGTGATCAACACTTTCTTGAAGAACACCAAAGATACTGGATCTGCGTAACGCGGCTCTACAACCAATACGTTAGGCAAATTACGTGATGCAAGCATCAAGTTTTCATTAAACTCATCAGCAATAATCAATACTGAATCCAGACAACCCATTGTCTTCAATTTTTCGGACAATAATTTTGTCTTTGGCGCTTCCACAGCAAAGTTTTCCACCACAGACAAACGACCTTCGCGCGCTAACTGAGATAAGATCGAGCAGATACCTGCGCGATACATCTTCTTGTTAACTTTTTGCGAGAAGTTTTCATCCGGCGAATTAGGGAAAGCACGTCCACCACCACGCCACAAAGGCGAAGATGACATACCAGCACGAGCGCGGCCAGTACCTTTTTGACGCCATGGCTTTTTAGTTGTGTGATGCACTTCGTCACGACCCAATTGCTTGCGATTACCGCTACGAGCATTTGCCTGGAAAGCAACGACAACTTGATGGATCAAGGCTTCATTGTAGTCACGGCCAAAAATTGTATCTGGCGCAGCAACTTCAGCAGCAGCTTGTCCTTGTGCGTTTAGGAGCTTGAGTTCCATGGATTAAGCTCCCTTCTTTAATTTAGCTTTGATGGCAGGAGTAACGATAACCTGACCATTTTTTGCACCTGGAACCGCACCCTTAACGAGCAACAATTGGCGTTCCGCGTCGATACGAGCGATCACCAAATTTTGCACTGTACGAGTGTCGTCACCCAAGTGACCCGTCATGCGCTTACCAGGGAAAACACGACCTGGATCCTGCGCCATACCGATAGAACCCGGAACATTATGTGAACGGGAGTTACCGTGCGATGCGCGACCTGAAGCGAAGTGGTGACGTTTAATAGTACCAGCGTAACCTTTACCGATAGTTACACCCTGAACGTCCACAGCTTGGCCAGCTTCGAACATACCAACAGGCACAACATCGCCTGCCTTGAGTTCAGCTGCTTTAGCGGCATCAATGCGGAATTCTTTTAAGACAGTACCAGCTTCAACACCTGCTTTTGCGAGGTGACCTGCAGCCGCTTTAGTTACGCGGGATGCACGGCGCTGACCGAAAGTTACCTGGACTGCGGTATAACCGTCAGTTTCAGGTGTTTTGATTTGTGTCACACGGTTGTTTGAGACATCTAAAACAGTGACTGGAATTGAATCCCCGTCATCCGTATAAATGCGCATCATACCAACCTTGCGACCAACAAGGCCCAAGCTCATTGTATTCTCCATTCCCACCTACGATTGGGTGGGGCTGACTGTGTATGTGACAACCCTAGTGTATCACTTAAAACATGCGGATTTGCAGCCCCAAAACCAAAAGGCAGACAAATCCACACCGAAGCCTAAAATTATAGCACGTAAAAATAATTTACAACACTATTTTCTAGATTATTGCAATTTAATTTCCACATCAACGCCAGCTGGCAAGTCCAACTTCATCAATGCGTCAACAGTTTTTTCTGTTGGATCAACGATATCCATCAAACGCTGATGAGTACGGATCTCGAATTGGTCACGTGAAGTTTTGTTAACGTGTGGGGAACGCAATACGTCAAAACGTTGAATTCGTGTTGGCAGTGGAACTGGGCCTTTAACGATTGCGCCAGTGCGTTTTGCTGTATCAACGATTTCTAAAGCAGACTGATCGATCAACTTGTAGTCAAATGCTTTCAGACGAATGCGGATTTTTTGATTTGGTGTAGACATGATTTTCCTTTAAAG
This sequence comes from Sapientia aquatica, assembly GCF_004358105.1. GTDB lineage: Bacteria > Pseudomonadota > Gammaproteobacteria > Burkholderiales > Burkholderiaceae_D > Solimicrobium > Solimicrobium aquaticum. Next base: position 108,645 of record NZ_SMYL01000011.1, read on the forward strand.
AACGAAACGCGGCAGCCTAATTTGTTTCGACTGCCGCGATGATTTTTACTGCAAACTCTTACTACTTTTAAAACTATTGCAATGAATTAAGCAATAATTTTAGCAACAACACCAGCACCTACAGTACGACCACCTTCACGAATCGCGAAGCGCAAGCCTTCCTCCATCGCGATCGGGTTAATCAACTTAACAGTGATCGAAACGTTATCGCCTGGCATGACCATTTCTTTGTCTGCTGGCAACTCGATCGAACCAGTTACGTCCGTTGTACGGAAGTAGAACTGTGGACGGTAGTTGTTGAAGAATGGTGTGTGAC
>NZ_SMYL01000012.1 GCF_004358105.1 Sapientia aquatica
CTTTAACCGTCCATGGCTCTTGCATCCCCAGCAACGCCTGATACAAATCTTTGCTTTCCATCGCGCTCTCCGTTGGCTAAACCTGCGCGATAGCGTACTCTTAACCCACAGAAAAGTCTGAAGAACCAAAAATTTAAACTGCGCATCTTGCGCGATCACGCCGTAATGTCCCACCGCAAAAAACTCAACCCGGTCAGCATGATTGAGTAACTCAATCGCGCGATCGATGGTTTCGCGGTTGATTTGACTACGCACTTGCAGAATCGCCGACGCCGTATTACCCAACACTTTTGAACCGAGTTCTAAGGTTGAATCCTCTTGCGTTACTTGGGTATGCGTAAGCGGAACGGTGCCAGTCAAACCCGACGCCAAACGTAATTTAAAGTCGGACAAGCCTTCGCAGCCCAAGGAGCGGCAAAAGCGAATCACAGTTGGTTGGCTGACTTGCGCGGCTTTGGCGATGTCGGTGATCGGATCATTTAGCGCTGTGCGTGGATGCGCCAAAATGTATTCGGCCACGCGCAATTCAGCCGGCGACAAATCGCTACGCGCACGACGAATTTGACCAAGAATCGCTGAGCCGGGTGTCGCTTGAATGGTGCGTAATTGCGCTTCTAAGATTTCAGAAATACCGATGAAGGACGCTTGCTCCGCCGTGATGACAAACGTTGGAATCGCTTTCAGGTAACTCGTAAACCGGCCTTTTTCTTCAAAGCGGCGGCGGAACGACGACGATTCAAAATAGCTGCCCAAGCGCGGAATAATTCCACCGCCGATATAAATTCCACCCAACGCGCCCAACGTTACCGCCAAGTTAGCCGCCGCCGTTCCAAGCAGTGCGCAGAACACGTCCAACGTTTCTTCACAAATCGGATCGGTGGCATTTAAGGCGCGTTCGGTGATTTCGGGCGCGGTTAAATCTAAGCCAGGTTTGTTGGCGTAATCGGCCAAAGCGCGGTACATCAATTCCATGCCGGGGCCAGACAATAAGCGCTCGAAGGACACGTGTTCAAACGATTTCCAGGCATAACGCAACACGGCCACTTCGCGTTCATTGCGCGGCGAAAAGCTACTATGACCACCTTCGGAACCAAGCGAAATCCAACCGTCACCGGCTGGAATTAAACCGGACATTCCTAAACCGCTACCCGGGCCAATCACGCCCATCACGGTTTGCTTGCCGGTTTCGACTCCTGTCGCCTCGCCGATTTGATGTAAGTCACTCGGACTCAAGCGCGGTACCGCCATCGCTAGCGCGGTGAAATCGTTGACGATGACCAGCGTTTCCAAACCCAATTGCAAACGCATACTTTCGATCGAAAACTGCCAGTGATAATTGGTCATCACCACGCGGTCGCCCATGACTGGATTGGCCACTGCAATCGCGGCGTGCTCGACGTTTAACGGTTTGAGCTGCAGCAGATAACTATTAATAGCAGAGAAAAAGTCCGGATAATCGGCGCAGCGTAACGACGTAATTTGGGTAAATTCGCCCCGCGCGACTTCAAGTGCAAAGCGCGCATACGATGTGCCAATGTCGGCGATTAATCTTGGGCTATCGAAAGGAAGCATTATCAGAAGGTGTAATAAATGAACGGTTCTATTTTAACTGCCTGCGTCGTGGAATACGGCTATTGGGCGCACTGTTTTACTAATTTACTGGCTGCGATAGAAACTGCATCGACCCAAAATAGCAATATTGCTAATTTTTTAGCCATTTAATACGCTGAATTTACCTTTGCCCGCCGCCCAATAAAAATACCAACGGCACTTCTAACCTAGCCGACCAATCGCGCTCATTGTGATCAGCGCCGTCAATGACTATGCTTTTCATTTGGGCTTCGGTGTAGCCGCGCTCTTTAAAAATCGCGTCCACAAAACCTTGCGAGGGCGCATAAAACGCATCCAACCCGCGCGTGCCATGATCCATGTAGATGCGATGATTTTCGGGGCTAGCTAGATGCTGCTGCAAATAACTGAATGCAGCCAAAGGAAGTTCGGTATTGTTCACCGGACCGCCAATCCAGTGCGTGGAGAGTGCGGCTACGCCACCAAAGACGTCGGGATATTCACTGATAGCGTAAATCGATATCAAGCCGCCCATGCTCGACCCCATCATAAAAGTATGAGCGCGGTCAGGGTAGGTGCTGAAGTGCGTATCAATATACGGTTTTAATTCTTGTACTAGAAATTGCAAATAGCGATCCGATAACGGCGTACCAGCTAACTCAGCTTGTATGAATTGGTTGCGCTTTATCGGGGTTACAAACCCGAGATATTTTTGCGGAAAATATTCAGTGCGGCGAAATTTTCCGTTGTTCCAAACACCAACCACAATCGTGTCGCCGATGCGCCCTTGCTTGACCAATTTATCGATTGCTGTGTGCACGTTCCACGCTTGTTTATTCCACGTTGTGCTGGCGTCGAATAAGCCTTGGCCGTCGTGCATGTACAAGACATTGTAATGTTTGGCCGGGCTGTATCCGTCAGGCAGCCAGATGTCGACGTGGCGCGCATCGACAAATTTAGAGGGGAAGTTTTCTAGGCGTTGGACTTGGCCGACATTCACGGTTGGCATGATTTGAGCGTAAGAGTTAATCGGAACCCAAAGCATTAACGCTGCGCCAAACAGCTTACATCCCAATACCCGCAGGCGCTGTATGAGCGTCATTAAAGAGCAGCTAACAATGGCAGACATCATCAACATCCCAAGGTGGTTAGGGCTGAACAAATACCACAGCGCTCAATGCAGGAACCGTGAAGCTGCCCTGCGCCGCATCATAGCTCGCTTGCGCGGCTAAACGCTTGTCACCAGCCGCCGCGTTACTGAACACTGGATGCAATTGATAGGCCTGTCCAACCTCACTGGCAACGCGAATGGTCTGCGCGGTGTGGGCGACATTAATGAAAATCATCAGCGCTGAGTACTTCGCACCAGGATAATTTTTGCCATCTAAATGCGCGGCGATAACCGCACCGTTTTGACTCGGGCCAACATTATCGAAGCGCAAGCGTTGTTCGATTTCGGCGGCTGTACGAAGATGAAATAAGCTAGAACTAGCGCGAACTTTGAGCAAATCCCGAAACATATCGCGCGCTAAGGCGATCTCGGCTGCGCTTGGTTTGATGGAAGGGTTTTCCAGCAGCGGTTGCATCAAGGCGTAATTTTTTTCGTTATCTTTGGCTGGCGGCAATCCGGTCGCAAAATAATTATCGCGATAGCTCCAATCGATGCGATTAAACCAATCTCCGGAATTAAAACTATTGCTATCCATTGACTTAGAGCGCAAGACATCCAACCCCGCGTGGAAGTAGGCTACGCCCTGACTAAATGCGGTAATCGCAGCTCCCAGCATTTGTACCCGCACGCGATCGATCGGCGCGATGTCAGCAGGAAGTTTATAGACATTAATGTCGAACAGCGTTTGGTTATCGTGGTTCTCAACATAATTCACCACTTCGCTTGGATTAGCGACGTAGCCTGCCGGTTGCCCGTTGTAATCAATTTGCTGCAGCGACTTTACAACCCCGTCAAAGGTTTCAAAGCGATATTGACGCACCGAACCCGCCAATCCAACCCGCACCATATCGGCCGTTTTAAGCAGTTGCGGGGTTGACGTTCCTGCGTCGGCTAAACCATTAATAAATCCCTTGCGCGTCATTAAATCCGTGCCAGAATCGGAGGAACTACCACCGCGCACGGCATCGCGTGTACGGTCGTTAAATGTGCCAATGCCGGTTCCATTGAGTGACAATTGCGAGGCTTGTACGAAGCGCTTTCCATCGGCAATTTCACCGAAATTCCATCCTTCGCCAATCAGCTCAATATCGCGTCCGGTGGCAGCCTTTAACTCTTTTTGCAAACGCTCCATGACAGCGCGCGGTTGATGTGCCATTAAGTCAAAACGGAACGAATCAATGCGGTAATTTTTTGCCCAAGATACGACAGAATCGATCAGCAATTTTCCCATCATGGTGTTCTCGGTGGCGGTGTTATCACAGCAGCTCGACTGCTCAACGTCGCCATCCGCATTTAGTCGGTGGTAATAGCCGGGAACGATACGATCTAATACCGACTTGGCCACTTGGCCGGATGCAAACGTGTGGTTATAGACCACGTCCATCCCAACGCGCAATCCGGTTTGATGCAACGCCATAATCATTTGGCGGAATTCGCGCATGCGTGTCGCACCATCCTCAGAATTGCTTGCGTAGCTGCCTTCAGGAGCGCTGTAATGGAACGGGTCGTAGCCCCAGTTAAAGCAATCCTGTGCGGCATTGGCGCTGGCGATGGTTTGCGGCGCTAAACTCGCAGCGCCTGTTGCCGTAATGATGGGGTTAACGCAACCAACTTCTGGCACGCTGGCAAAATCAAATACCGGCAATAAATGAATGTCGGTCATGCCAGCCTTAGCCAAGGCCGACAAGTGTTGCATACCGTTAGAGGTGGAATCCGTGAAAGCTAAATATTTGCCGCGATGTTCAGGCTTGACGGTCGGATCGTTGATCGAAAAATCACGCACATGCATTTCGTAAATCGACATATCCGGCGACGCTGCAACGGTTTTTGGTGCTGCATGGTCGCTCCAACCAAGCGGTACCGTTTTGGTCGCATTTGCTTGCGTGATATAGCTGCGCTTAGAGTCGGTAGTTAAACTTAGCGAATACGGATCAGTAACGCGATTGCGCATTAAACCGACGTTGGGCACGACTACGTCAACGATGTATTGGTAATAGTGATCGCTTAAATCCGTCGGCATCAGAAGCGACCAAATTCCAGTAGCATCATCACGCTGCATTGGTGCAATGCTTTGCGCCGCGCTGGTACCAGTTTTATAAACGCACAAGGCAAGCTTTTGCGCGGTTGGCGCCCACAGTTTAAATTGGGTCGCGGACGTATTCGCTGCGCGCACAATACTTGCGCCTAAATCGCTGGTTTGCTCGGCCTTGCCATACAAATCATCGATGGCACCGGCAATCTGGATTCGGGTGGTTTCTAATTGGTCGCCATGTTCGTTTTCATGCACCAAGATGGCAAATAGGCGCAACGCTTGGGGAATTTTTCTAGCGTCTTCCGGCTTTATTTTCAGAATCACGCCGTCTGGGACAAATTGAAAGCGGGTAGCCAATTGAGGCGGCAAGCTCGATGTAGAAATCGACAAATCCACCACATTGCCAGCCGCATGGCCTTTGGGATGCGCCGTATACATTTCAGTGCCAAGCGCATCCGAAAAATACAAACGGAACCGTCCGCTAGCAGCAACCGCTGGCCATTTAATTAATTCACGATTAAGCCAATAGGCGTGGGCTTTTTGCGTTCCAGGCAGCGGCTGCAAGACAGTCTGAAAATCAGATTGATTGCAATCGGCCAGACTTGGAGACATTGCTGCAGCGGGCGCGGCTACCGATACATTGGCCATCATGCTAATGGTTAGCGCGCCTGCCAAACCCATCACTGAGGATACTCGACGTGCTAACGTTCGAGCAGATTTAAAACCCTGTAACCAAGCAAATCGTCTCGTCACGTTAGCTATCCAGTTAACTGTTGTTGATACCAAACCAAGCGCCGTAAGCTGGCAAACTGATGCGTCCGCCGGAAGCGGAACCGTGCAGCCCATGGCCGGACAAATCGTGATATTCGGCGCTGACTGGCAAATCGAATTCAACGTCATTGCTGCTCAAGTTAAGCACAACTAACACGCTTGGATAGCCAGCTAAATCGCGGCGCAGCGCCAATACTGAGTCGGGCGCATCGTAGAAGAAAATATCGCCGCGTGTGAGTTGCGCGATTTTTTTACGCCAAGGAATAAAGTGCCGAGCAAAGTTCAAGGCAGATTCGGGTTGCTGTAATTGTTGTGCCACCGACTGAGCAGCATGTTCGGCGGGCACCGGCAACCACGGCTTACCAGCACTAAAACCGGCATTGGCTTGCGTTGCATCCCACGGGATTGGCGTGCGACAGCCGTCGCGACCTTTCATCTCTGGCCAGAACGTAAGTCCAACCGGATCTTGCAGTGCTTCGTAGGGCAAATCGGCTTCGGTCAGCGCTAACTCATCGCCTTGATACAGGCAAGGTGTTCCCTTTAAACTAAGCTGCATGGCCAACAACACCTTGGCAAATTCAGGCGTCGCGTTCGCGCCGCCCCAGCGCGTCATGACCCGATTAACATCGTGATTGCCAACCGACCACGAAGCCCATCCGGCCTTATTGGACGCCGCCGCGAGTTGCTCAAAGGCTTCAACTTCAGCGCGGATATGTTGGGTGGAATTGTCGCTAGTGAGCAAATTAAAACTGTAGGCCATGTTTAATTTGTCGCCATCTGCGGTGTACTCGGCCATTACTTTTAAGGCTTCGTCCGAACCAATTTCACCAATCGATACAGCGTTGTATTGATCCAATAACAGACGCACTTTTTTAAAGAACTCTAAATTTTCAGGACGCGTATTGTCGTAAATATGGGCTTGCAATCCGTAGGGATTCGACTCAGCCACGCTGACGGTGTTTTGTTTTTTGGCCGGTGGATTATTGCGTAACTGGGCGTCGTGAAAATGGAAGATACAGGCATCGACTCGGAAACCATCGACGCCACGATCGAGCCAGAATTTCATGTTATCCAAATGCGCTTGTTGTACTTGGGGTTGATGGAAATTCAAATCCGGTTGGCTGGTTAAAAAATTATGCAAATAATATTGCCGACGGCGACTATCCCATTGCCATGCAGAGCCGCCAAAAATAGATAACCAATTATTCGGCGGCGTGCCATCTGGTTGCGGGTCGCTCCAGACATACCAATCGGCTTTGGGATTGGTACGGCTTTGGCGACTTTCAACAAACCAAGGATGGACATCGGAGCTGTGTGAGAGCACTTGGTCGATCATGATTTTGAGGCCCAGTTGGTGGGCACGAGCGATCAATGCATCAAAATCAGCCAAAGTTCCGAATAGCGGATCGACATCGCAATAGTTGCTAACGTCATAGCCAAAATCGCGCATTGGCGAGGTAAAAAATGGCGAAATCCAAACAATATCAACACCTAGATCAGCGATGTAATCGAGCTTGCTAGTGATACCAGCTAAGTCACCAACACCGTCGCCGTTGGTATCAAGAAAACTGCGCGGGTAGACCTGATAGATGACCGACTCGCGCCACCATTCAACAGGGGAATTGGTGGCTTGATGAGTTGCCGCAGCAGTTGGGATTGGGTTATTTAAATCGGCCATAACAAACATCTTCTTTCTGATTGAAATCTACTTTTCGCTTCTATTTTTTGCTGCTGCTTTTTGCTGCTGGTTCGGTGCTACTGTTCCGCTACTATTGCTGATTGCTCGCCACTGTTTCGCCCGCAATCAAAATTGGCTGCCATAATTCTTGCAATTCAGATGGTGGCGTACCGTTCTGCAAGGCCAACAACATTTCCACCATTTTGGCGCCGGCTTTATCGGGGTTAGGTTGTTCTATTGTGGTGACGTTGTAACCAGCTAGAGAATCTTCCATGCGGCCCCAAACGATGATCGACATGTCTTTACCGATCGTGATATTGGCATCTAACAGCGCGCGTACCGCACCAACTCCGGACATGTGATTATCAACAATGACGGCTGTTGGCTTGGCAGCGCACGCCAATAATTTTTGCATACCCAAATAGCCGCTACGACGATCATTGGCGCCGTCGATCAAATAATCAGGATCAATGGCAAGTCCAGCCGATTGCATACGCAACTTAAAACTATCAAAACGTTGGCGCGCAAAATTCATGTCCAGAGGCGCGCTGATTAAGCCTATGCGTTGATGATTGTGGGCTAATAAATGCTCAACGGCGGTATGCATGCCCGCTTCATTGTCGTAGTCAAACCATGCGTGCGGTTCATTGACTCGAGTTCGCCCGTGCGCCACAAAAGGCAAGCCCTGCTTGGCGAGATACGCCACCCGTTCGTCGTACAACCGGGTACGCCCCACAATCAAACCATCCACCCGACGCGCTTGCACCATGTGTTGGTAGGAACGTAGCTCATTGTCGCTTGAGACCGGTGCGATAATTAAATCCATCTGACGCGCCTCCAAGGCTTGCGTCATGCCATCCACGATCTGCATAAACATCGGATCGCCCAGATCATTAGGCAGTAGGGGATGAATAATACCAACCACGTTTGTGCGACCTGACGCCAAACTGCGCGCCATGGGATTAGGTCGGTAACCCGCCAATGCCGCTGCTTCCAAGACTCGTTTGCGCGTGCGCTCGCTCACTTCTGGGTAGCCGTTAAGCGCGCGGCTCACCGTGGTTTCAGAAATACCTAAGGTTTTGGCGAGATCTTTTAGATTCATTGACACGATAACGTCATCCTATGAAGCGTTGATGCCAGCGAGTTGGACACTGACTCGAACCGGTGTGGATTGGTTAATAGGAACACGAACGGACACGACTTTTTTGATCGCATCCCACTCAAATTCGACTGGTTTGCGTTGTACTAAAATCTTGCTTGGTTTTTTCATCAGGTGATGAATACTTAACGCCACGACTCGATCTAGCGCTGGGTGATTTGCCCCGTTAGTAACGCCTATATCAATGGCTAACTGTTGCTGCTTGAGTGTGCTTTTAAAATCAATTAGCGCAAATTTTCCTTGCTCAATAGCGTTAGGATTGGTTCCATCGTCGTCATACATATGCCCGTTGCTCGCGGTGACCGCCGCGTCAAAGTAGTAATGCAGATTGATTTTCTGAGTGCTGTATTGGCTCGTGTTTTGAATCACATCGATCATCGGAATGAACGCACCAGCTCGGACAAAAACTGGGATATGGTCGCTGGTCAAGGCTACCGTTTGGGTAGTGCCTGCTTGGTAGATTTGATCGGTATAAAAATCAAACCAATTATTGCGGGCTGGGAAATAAATTTGCGCTTCTTTTAATCCGGCCTGCAAAACAGGATGGACCAGCAAATCACGTCCCCATAAGTATTCGTTCGACGCTCCTAACAACGCTTTATTGTTTGGCTCATCAAAAAATAACGGGCGCATCAACGGTGTGCCGCGTTGATTATTGTCGTAGGCTAAGGTGTAGTTATAAGGCAGCAATTGATAGCGTAATTGGATGGCTGCTTTGGCTAAATCTTTGGCGGTTTGCGAACGCAAAATCGGCTCGGCTGGCACTTCTTCTTGAGCGTGCGGACGGAAAATCGGTTGGAACACGCCGTACTGCAACCAGCGTGCATACAATTCATCGTCTAAATTTGCCCCAGCAAACCCGCCCAAATCGGAGTGCATGTAGGCCATACCCTGCATGCCCATTTGCAAGGCAATTTCGGGTTGCGACTGCAAGCCGCCCCACGTCCGATTAACATCGCCCGACCAAGGGATCATGCCAAAGCGTTGCGAGCCAGAAGAGCCGGAGCGCATCAAGATAAAAGGACGTTGAGTTGGGAAATTAGCCTTATAACCGTCGGCAATCAGCTTGGCCCAATTGTGACCGTAAATATTGTGCAATTCGTCCGCCGAACCAGTGGCATGTTGCAAATCGCTAGGATGCACTTCCGGCTCGCCCAAATCGCCCCACCAACCGGCGACGCCCATCGAGGCTAAATTTTTATAAATATCCCAAAACCACGTCCTTGCGGAAGGATTAAAAATATCAATTAATCCTGTGTGACCAAAGTAAAAATCGTAGGTGTAGGGTTGCTGATTCTTATCGGTCGCCAGAATATGTTTTTGAACCGCTTCATCCCATTTAGCCGAACTGGTCAAAATAAACGGTTCGGTGATCAACACCGTCTTCACGCCTTTGGCAGCAAAGTCATCGATCATCGCTTTTGGATGCGGGAAATTGTCGCGATCAAATTCTAAATTTCCCATCGTGCCTTTGATATCTTTACCAAACCAGTACAGATCAAAAATGATGGCATCGAGCGGAATTTGTTGGCGGATAAATTCATCCACAATATGCCGCGCTTCGGATTCCGAGTGATAACCAAAACGGCTGGCAAAATTACCAAAAGCCCAGCGCGGTGGTAATGGCTGGCGACCCGTGAGTGAGCTGTAATTGGCGATGATGTTTTCCCAGCTCGTACCGGCAATCACCTGATACGTTTTGCGCCCGCTGATGGTTTCGTAGCTCAGCACATTGTCTTTTTTGCTGTCCAGATCGAGCGTGCCAATCGGCGCGTTATCAAAATGGATGCCGTACATTTTCGACGAAAATACTAGCGGAATCGAAAAATTCATCTGAGTAGAATGATCTTCGTAACCGTAATGCGCCTTGTTATATAACGGCAAGCGATTGCCTCGGCGATTCATCCCTAATGCACGCGCGCCGGTGCCGTACAGGGCCTCATTAGTATCGAGATTGAAGCTGATACTTTCGGCGGTATCGGATTTTTGGTAGCCCGCTTGTTCCGAAGTCAGTGGCTTGCCGTGATAGCTGTAACTGATTTGAAACGGTACCTTGGTAATGTGAACGACAATTCCGGCAGTACGATATTCAATCGCTGTCGCGGTCTGGCGCACACTCGTTTTGACGATCGCGGGCGCGAGTACAACGGCGTGCGAGACAGGATTAAAAGCTTGGCCGTTGGGTACAAATGTGGTCTCAACAATGTCGGTGGAATACGGTTTAATGACGTACTGACCATCGTTAGTCTGCACTTCTAATGCATGACCTGCATCGTGAATTGCTACGACGCGTCGATTGATGTTTTGAGCAGTGGCAGCCTGTGCGCACAACATCAATGTAGCGAGAGCTAACGTGGAATAGGTAATTTTCATTGCTTAATGTTGACCTTATTGACCTTGTTGACTTTATTGTGGGGGCTCAATTTACTTATTCGTTGAGGCTTCTTGACCAATCAAGACAATCGAATTGCGGCTGTTGAAGTTCACTTTACCGTCGATGACGACTGCGCTTGCTCCGGAATAATAATCTTTCACAATCTGTCCCTCTGCGAACACGCCGTATACCGGAATGGAAGAGGATTCACTCATCGGCAAATCGAGCGCCACAAGCACTTGATCGGTAAAACCATGTTTGTTTAAGGTGCGTTTGAATATATAAGGCTTGTCGGACAATTGCTCATGCACGCCAGCCCCGACGGCGGGATGCGCGTGGCGGAATTGCCCCAACTTGCTCCAATGCTGGTGCACCTCGGCGATGTTGTAACCCTGCCGACTGCTGCGCTGCGCCAACTCATCCCAATTCATCGGTGAACGTAAATTAGCGTCACCAGTGGCGCCTTCGATGACCAAGGGACGCGCGATTTCGTCGCCATAATATATTTGGGCAGCGCCGGGGCTCAATAACAATTTGGTTCCAGCCTCAAAAGGGCGCTGACGTACCAGGTCAAAGGGCTGCAAATCGTCGTGCGAGCTGACATAGTTCAATACCGAATAGGATTGTAGAACACCATTAAGTTGGGCCGAATATTGGCTAAACAGCTTCTCGTAATCTTGCTTCGCGTCGGATTTAAAGGCGAAGTTAATCAAGCTGTTAAAACCGTTGGCATAGAAGTTAATATGGCTGCCGCCATCCATCACAAAATCAAGGCCAGAATAAATCCCGTAGTTAAACACTTCTCCGGTCATAAAAAACGGTTGGTCGCCGATTTTTTTAGCTGGATTGCGAAGTTTCCATTCTGTGAAAGCGATCTCGGCTTGCTCATGTAACTCTTTCCAAACTAGCGGCTCCACATGTTTGGCGGTATCGCAACGGAAACCATCAATGCCGTATTTCCGGATCCAATCGGTTTGCCATTTCATCAAATAATAGCGCGGTGCGCGGGGGTAGCCAGTGCGTTTAAAGAAGGCGTCAAGTTCGGCGACTTCGTTTGCATAGCGGCCTTCTGACTTCCATTTTTTAACCAGTTCGGGTGGCAAATCGACGTTGGCGTTGCTATCGGTTCGCACGTCTGGCAAGTTATGCACTAAGGTGCAACTTACCGTGCTGGCGAGATCTTGATAAGTGCAATCGGGACCAAACCGCACCCAGCTGGCTGGCCATGCCGGATCAATTTTGGTGACGGGGCCGGTATGGTTCATCACAACGTCGAGCAAAATGCGAATCCCGTGCGCATGCGCGGTATCAACCAGTTCCTGCATATCGCGCGCATTACCTAAACTCGCATCCACATTGGTCCAATCGCGCGCCCAATAACCGTGAAATGCATACGAGCGACCAGAGCCCTCGTCCGTGCTGCCGTGGATTTGCTCAACAGGCGGGGTAATCCAGATCGCATCTACACCTAGCTGAGTGAAGTACCCTTGCTTAATTTTTTCAGTAACGCCCGCTAGATTCCCGCCCATGTATGCTCGCATTGGCGCTGCATCACTGCGCCGTCCATAGGCATGTTTATTTGATGGTTGAGCTTGATGAAAGCGGTCTGTGAGCAAAAAATAGACCGTCGCATTTTCCCAAATAAAAGGGCGGGTGGACGAAGATGCCTGGGCTTCGCTATGAATGGATTCGGTATTGCTGACGGCTGCATGAGTATGCAAGCTACTAAGCAATAGCAAGAGTAAGGCGAATGGCTTCATCAGGATTACCCGTTTAAACGGCTGCGGTTAGACAGCACCAGAAGTTGCCGCAGCAGAGTCAGAAGCCTGCTTGGACTGCGCTACAACGGCATCGTCTTTGACTAACAAGGTCAACAAGCCCGCCACCACCATGCAAGCTCCGCCCAGCGCAATAATGCCAACGGCTTGATTGTTGAAGAAGTTTTTCAATAAACCGCCCAACACAACGCCCGCAATGGCTTGTGGAATCACGACGAAGAAATTAAACAAACCCATGTAGTAGCCCATTTTATTGGCAGGAAGTGCGCCAGCTAAAATCGCATAGGGCATGGTTAAGATACTGGCCCAAGCAATGCCAACGCCTACCATCGGCAGCAAAATAATGGTTTTTGAGGTGATCATCAAAAAGCTGATTAAACTGATTCCACCGATCGCCAAGCAAGCCATGTGAACCACTTTGCGGCTGGTAAACCGCGCAAAAATCGGCAAGATAAAGGCCGCTAACGCTGACACGCCGCCATACAAGGCAAACATAACGCCAACCCAATTGCCGCCCTCTTGAAACGCCGCTGACTGAGCGTCGTTGCTGTGAAAAACTATGCTAGCCACTGCTGGGGTGGTGTACACCCACATAGCGTACAAGGAAAACCAAGTAAAAAATTGCACCACCGCGAGTTGCACCATGGTTTTTGGCATCTTGGTAAAGCCGCCGATAATCTCAACAAACGCCTTGGTCCAACCTTTATTTTGTTGGCGTTCTTTTTTAAATTGCTCCAAATTTTCAGGCGGATTTTCGCTACTAAAGAATACGGTCCACATCACCGCAATCAGATAAATCGTGCCGCCCACATAGTAGGCGTAACGCACGGTGTCCGGAATGGCGCCATTAACGGGCGTATTGGAAATGCCGAGGTAGTCGGTAAATAGTGTCGGAAGCAGTCCGGCGATGACACCGCCGCATCCAATAAAAAAGGTTTGCATGGCAAAGCCAGCGGTCTGCTGCTCGACCGATAATTTGTCGCCGACGAAAGCGCGGAAAGGCTCCATCGAAATATTGATGGCCGAATCCATCAACCACAGCACCAGTACCGCCATCCACAGTGCGCTGGAGTTAGGCATCAGAAAGAGAGTGATCGCGGCCAAAATCGCGCCAAGAAAGAAAAACGGGCGACGGCGGCCCCAATAAGCGTGCCACGTATTGTCGCTAAGGTAACCAATAATGGGTTGAACCAATAATCCGGTGAGTGGCGCGGCTAACCAAAAGAGGGCGAGATCGTCCGGATTAGCGCCTAAGGTTGAAAAAATACGGCTGGTGTTGGTGTTCTGCAGAGTGAAGCCAAACTGAATCCCAAAAAAACCAAAGCTCATGTTCCATAGCTGCCAGAAGCCTAGTTTTGGCTTACTCAAATGCGTACTCATTGTTCTGTCTCCAGCTTATTTTTAAATTATTTTTATTTTCTACTACTCAATTTTGGAAGTAAATTAGTTTTTACTTTCCAGCACTACTTTGTATTGCGCTTTACCGATCAAGTCCTGATACGAAAATCCTTCGTTCGCCGAGCTGACGAACGAAGGATTTTTTAACACCAACTGCTAATTACATCTTGTACGTCAAACCGAACAAGAAAGAACGTCCGAATTTTTCGTATTCCAAAACGCGGTCTTTGGAATTTTGGTAAGTTTGATAAGCAGAGTTATTCAAGTTGTTGACTTGGAATAACACACTTAAACCTTTGTACGTACCAGTTTCAAACGCATAACCGATTTGCGCATCGACCACGTTTTCACCAACGACATAACGTAAGTTACGGTCACCAGCGAAGTTACCGATTTCACCGATGAAGTCAGAACGACGACGATCGCTGATACGGGCTTCAAAACCGTTCTTTTCGTAGTACGCAGTCAAGTTAGACACGTTCTTCGACATACCTGGCAATGGGATATTCGTACCGACAGCAAACGTTGCCGATGGAATAGTGATCGAGCTGTTGGTAATGGTTGTACTAGCTTGAACACCAAAACCATCCAATACTGGAGTCAACATGCTCAGTGGCAAAGAAGCGGATAATTCAGCACCTTGGATTGAGCCGCCTTGACCGTTATACATACTTGTATAACCACCGATGTTCGATACCGCTGTCAAACCAGATGGTGAAGTCGCTGTCGCTGTCTCGGCTGAAAAATCGTAAGGCTTAGTTTGCGAGTAGATGTAGCTAGTCAATTTTTTGTAATAACCAGCAACTGCTACATACGCTTTCTTACCAAAATACTTTTCATACGAAACGTCTAAGGCGTTAGCTTTCCATGGATCCAACTTAGGATTACCACCGTTAGCGCTTGGCAGACGTGTAACGTTGTCGATCGAGAAGCTATAGGACGCACGCATGTCATCGACACGAGCACGAGCTAATTGCTTGGCTAAGCCAACACGGATCGTGTCGTCATTACCCATATCAAAAGCCAAATTCATGCTTGGCAATACGTCGGTGTATTTCGCGCCAACATCAACTGGTGTCAATGTGCTTGAACCGCCAACGCTGTATACCGATGAAGAGGATTGATCTGTATTGACGATTTGTACGCCGACGTTACCTTTCATTGGAACTGAACCAACTGTGCTGTCTAAGTTAGCTTTAACGAAGGTAGTAACGACATCTTCTTTGACATCCCAAGCACGTTGTACCGCACCTGGATCGATTGGTGACGGATTCCATGGTTGGTAGTATTTAGCGATTACGCCAGGAACATTGAATGATGGGATTGTTCCGCTACCTGCAAAGCCGAGGTTGACTGGCGCATACAGCAAATCTGGAGAGATCACTGCATTGGTCGTCAACAGATTTTCGGATGCTTCTGGTTGACGTTTTTTCTTAGTACGACCGGTGTAATTTACGCCAACATCGATGTCGCTAACAAAACCTTGGATCAACTCTGGAGCGTCAAATGTTGCGACCAATTTGCCGCCGCTTAATTTATCTTCTACGTGTGGCTTACGGCCATAACCCGAACCGTAAATCGTGTTACGCAGATTCAATTGACTTGCATTACTATAGTTTTGCAGACCAGACAACGTTGGGAAACCACCTGTTGCCCAGTTAACTGTCATCGTATCCAACACGGCTGTACCACCTGGAGTCAACAATTGGGTGTTGATTTCTTGGTAGGTTTCATCGCGTTTAGCAGCTGAGTAGTTCAAATCAGCCAAAACTTTGACATGTTCGAATTTGAACGTATTGGCCCAACCAGCAGAGTGAATCGAATCTTGACAATCGTTGTACTCACCGCGCACTAATGGGTAGATACCTGACGCGACACCACCAGTGACGGTGTTGTTGCTATTAACAGTGATCGAATTCCAGTTCAAGCCTGGTGTATTGCCACCGTTGTAGTTCCCCAAGTTGAATTCAAATTGGTTGGCTGTTTCTACATCGGAAAACTTAGAGGCAAATACATCTAATTTGCTGGTCCAGTTTTTGGATGGTTTAAATTCGAGCACGCCCAAGAAACCATCGCGCTTGATAGTTCCGCTAGTGGCTAAGGACTTGATACCGTCCATGTAGTACGCACCAGTTGGAACACCTGGTTGCGATTGAATTTGCCATGGCTCATACAGACCAACTTCGTTATCCAAACGTGGTGTTTCTAAGTGAGCGAAACCCAATGCGATACCGACGGTGCGGTCAGCGAATTGATCGATGTAGCTTACACTTGCGCGGTTACCGGTTGCTTTGGTGTTAGCGATCGAGCCCAGTGAATTTTTTTCACCGCGCACATTCATTGAAATAGTGCGTGCTGGGAAATTTAATGGTGAAACGGTTTGCATATCGATCGTGCCGGACAAACCTTGACCAACTAAACCTGCATCCGGCGTTTTGTAGATAACAACACCACTCATCAATTCTGATGGGTATTGATCAAATTCAACACTACGATTGTCACCAGTACTAACTTGTTCACGACCATTCATTAATGTCGTTGCAAAGTCAGGCGACAAACCACGCACGCTGAGCGCTTGAGCACGGCCAGCTACACGCTGAGCGGCTACGCCTGGCAAACGAGCAATCGATTCAGCAATACTTTGGTCAGGCAATTTACCGATATCTTCCGCTGAAATAGCTTCAACGATAGAGGAAGAATTTTTCTTGATCGAAATCGCGTCTTCAATACCTTTACGAATACCAGTAACAAAAACGGTGTTAGTTGCGCCGTCTTGTGTTACCGCGGTATCTGCCTGTTGGGCGTATGCCATGCCAGTTGTTGTTGAGAGCAAAACCACGCAGCCAGCGGCTATCGGGGTCAGCTTCAACATCATGCTATTCAGGGCCAGCCCCTGATGCTTTCTTTCAAACATTTTCATGCTCGTCTCCTGTTAATTATTATCGTGATCATTCAGGCAAGTTCGGACTGAATTTTGTTGCCCGAAGCAATCTTGTACTAAAACTAAACGCTCAGTCAATTGAGATTTTCGAAAAAATCGCTTTTTTTCTAAAAATAAAACGATTTTCCGCTATGAGCGTTGTTTATTTACGCCAAATTGACGTTTTTCTTTATGTAGTTAAACTACTTAAAATATGTTTACTATCGTATTTTTATCCATTTTTTTCAAAGCGCTTTCAAAGTTATTTGGTCAAAATCCAAAGCGCTTTAAATAAATTCGAGGAAAACAAGTTGAAAGAAACTTAACGTTATCGAGCAATGTACTCGCCGGACGATAAATCGTTCTCGATCGTCGGTTGGCGGCAGAAAATCAAGCCAGAGAAGTTGAGTTGGATAATTCGGCGGCTCACATCAAGCTGCTGGTGCCTAGCCATTTTTCGCTGGCACAAAGCGTTTGCGCTACTTCCAAGACCAACTTTTCGACCGCGTGGGCGGCATTGGTGAGGGGGATGTTTTTAGACGCGCACAATACCACTGTGCGCGAGATGACATGATCGGAAATCGGTAGCGCGACCATATCGCCGCGCTCGATCTCTGCCATTAACGGGGCAACCGGCAAAATAGTCGCTCCCATATCGGCCAGCAAAGCCGACTTTAAAATAGCGACCGAATTAATATCGATCACATCGTTAATCGACAAGCCGGCACTGCGCATCAAGCCCTCGATACGTGGGCGAACACCATGTTGAAAGCCAGGCAAAATCAGCGGCGCCTGAGTAGCTTGCTCTAAGCGTATGCTTTTACCTTTATGCGCAAACTGCGATTTGGCGCGCGTGATGTACATCATTTGTTCTTCGATCATGGGCTTAACCGCGAACGAGCTAAGTTGGCCGTCGTCGAACAAGACGGCCAAATTGATGCGCCCCGATTTAAGCTGCTCGATCAAGTTGCCCGATAACTCTTCGGTGAGTTGCAGAGAAATCTCGGGATATTTTTCGCGTACTGCCATTAATAACGGCAAAGCCAGCGCGCCGGAGACACTTTGCGGGATGCCGAGGGCAACCGTTCCAGTAGGGCGCAGTGCTGATTGGGTAACCGCCGATTTCGCATCGCCAACTTGCTTCAAAATCGCCTGCGCGTGTTCGTAAAAAATCTTGCCGGCATCGGTGGCCAACATGCCTTGGGCCGAGCGATGTAATAACTGCACGTCTAGTTCTTGTTCTAACAACTGCAATTGTTGCGTCAAGGCGGGCTGAACAATATGCAGCACGCGCGCGGCGCGGGACAGCGAACCGTGATCGACGATGGCGACAAAATAGCGGAGTTGGCGTAGTTCCATAAATCTGTTTGAGCGAAATAGTGTAAATTACATGCCTATTGGCAACGCCATGTTAACGCAGTTTCTGCGCCTCATCCCTCACCGCCTCATTAATTTATCGTTATGTTTGCCTTACCCAGCTTAGTTGTTGCCGCTTTACTTACTGTGTACCTCGTTTGGGGTTCCACCTACTTCGCCATCCACATTGCGCTGGATGCTTTTCCTCCCTTTATGTTGATGGGCAGCCGCTTTGTGGCTGCGGGCGGAATGCTGTTTGCTTTTTTAAAAATCCGAGGTGGAACGGCCCCAACACTAAAACAATGGCGCGACGCTGGTTTGGTCGGCAGTTTGATCTTGGGCGGCGGAATGGGATTGACCTCGTATGCGCAGCAATACATTTCATCGGGACTGACCGCCGTATTTATCGCTTGCTCGCCGTTTGTGCTGACCTTATGCGTGGGTATGTATGGCGAGTGGCCGAATCGGCGCGAATGGGTCGGAATTTTAGTGGGCTTTGGCGGTGCGATTTTGTTAGCCAGTGGCAGTGATTTTTCGGCCAAGCCGATTGGAATTATTGCGTTGTTGAGCGCGATTATTTGCTGGGATTTGGGTTCGGTGCTATCGCAGCGTAAATTCTCTCTGGCGCCAGGCGCGATGGGATTCGCTAGTCAGATGTTGGCAGGAGGTGTTTTTTTGGTGGCTGTAAGTTGGATGACGGGCGAGCATTTTACTAAGGCGATTACTCCTGCGGCATGGGCGGCTTGGAGCTATTTGGTCGTGGCCGGCTCGCTTGGAGCATTTACCGCTTACATGTATTTGATCGCAACCGTCCCGCCCGCTTTGGCGTCGAGCTATAGCTATGTAAATCCAGTGATTGCGGTCACGCTAGGTGTGTTGTTTGCGGATGAAAAAATTGGGGTGAGGGAAGTGGTGGCGATGGTGGTGATTTTGAGTAGTGTTTTGTTGGTTTCTACGGCGCGAAAAGGTGTCGCCAAAAATCGCTAATCGAACAGCGCGACCACGTTATGTTGGAAGCCCTGAAAAATGACAGCGCATTAAGATCAACACCCACAAATTAAATGCAGTACGGCTGTAAAACAAATAGCGAATAAATAAAAAGGGGATGGTATGAAAAGACGGAATTTTGTGAAGCTTGGTTTGTTGTTTGGTGCTGGTGGAATTATTGACGCTAATGCTGCTGGGGCTGAAGCTAGTGTAGATCATTCGTCCTCGCACTCGTCGGTGGTTGAAGCAGATGTGACTGCATTGCAAGCACAAATGGCGGCGGGGAAGTTGACTGCGGTAGCGTTGACCGAGCGCTATTTAGAACGCATTAAAGCGATTGATAAATCGGGGCCTAAGCTCAACGCGATTATTGAATTAAATCCCGATGCCATTGCCATTGCGCGGGCATTAGATGTGGAGCGCAAAACCAAGGGTGCGCGCGGGCCGTTGCATGGAATTCCGGTGCTGATTAAAGACAATATTGCTACCGCTGACAAGATGCAGACCACGGCTGGATCGTTGGCCTTGGTTGGGGCAAAAGCGCCGCGGGATGCGTTTTTGGTGACGCAATTGCGGGCGGCTGGCGCGGTAATTTTGGGTAAAACTAATTTAAGCGAATGGGCCAATATGCGCTCTTCGCGTTCAACTTCGGGCTGGAGCGGTCGCGGCGGTCAAACTAAAAATCCGTATGCGTTGGATCGCAATTGCAGCGGTTCTAGCTCCGGTTCAGGTGCTGCGGTAGCGGCGAGTTTGGCGGCGGTCGCGGTTGGCTCTGAGACCGACGGGTCAATCGTGTCGCCGTCATCTTTGTGCGGCTTAGTCGGACTCAAGCCGACGTTGGGATTAATCAGCCGTGATGGCATCGTGCCGATTTCGCACTCGCAAGATACGGCAGGGCCAATGACGCGCACGGTTACTGATGCAGCGATTTTGCTCACTGCTTTAGCGGGTGAGGATAGCCGCGATGCGGCAACTGCTGGCACCAAACAACACGCTACCGACTACACCAAATTCTTGGATAAAAACGGCCTCAAAGGCGCGCGCATTGGTGTGGTGCGCAATGCGATGTCGAGCAATATGCGTCAGCAAGCCATTGTTGATGCGGCGCTCGACGTGCTCAAGCAACAAGGTGCGGTGCTAATCGATGTCGAAGTGCCCAATATGGATAAATACGGCAATACCGAAACCGACGTTTTGCTCTATGAACTCAAAGCGGATTTAAACAGCTACTTAGCTGAATTCGGCAAAGGCTCTGCCGCTACTTCGCTGGCTGCGGTGATCGAATTTAATCAAAAAAATCGCGCTAAAGAAATGCCGTATTTTGATCAAGAGCTCATGGTCAAAGCGCAAGAAAAAGGGGATTTAAGTAGCCCAGAATATCTGGCTGCGCTGAAAAACAATCACCAATATTCGCGTACCGAAGGTATTGATCAAGTGATGAAGGAACACCAGCTCGACGCTTTATTCGCCTCGACTGGCGGTCCAGCTTTCATCACCGATTATGTCAACGGCGACCACACCATTGACGGCTTCTCATCGCCCGCAGCGGTTGCCGGTTACCCGCACATCACGGTTCCGGCAGGATTGTTCGCGGGCTTGCCAGTCGGTGTGTCGTTCGTTGCGGGTGCTTATGCCGAAGGCACAATTATCAAGTTGGCGTATGCCTATGAACAGGCTAGCAAAAAACGCTCAGCGCCGAAGTATTTAGCGCATAGTTTGGAAGGCATTGCGACTTGAAATAAGTAGACGTGAGTAGATGCCGCGTAGCTTGGACGAGGTGTTTGCGCCAAGCTACGTCTTTTTCTCACATCAAGTTTTACGAATGGATAGTCACGCCAAGCGCTTTAAATTCAGGCTTAATTCGCACCGCCCAAATTACGCCGAGCAGCAATAAACCTATCCCCAAAAACGTTAGCATCGAGGGTAACTGGGCGCGCAGTATGTAGGTGTAACAAAGGGCCGCCAACGTTTCGAACACGATTAATTGACCCACCATCGCCGTCGGCAATCGCTGACTCGCCGCATTCCAACACATGGTCGCCACTAGCGAAGCAAATACTGCAATCGTGACGACCACGCCGATAAAAACTAAGGGACGCGGGCCAAACGGCATCGCAAATTCTCGCCCCGTGGCAGCCGACCAGATCCAAAAGCTGGCATAACCTACGGCTGCCAACGGCAACGTCGCCAGACCCTGTGCAGTCGCCCAAGAACGCGGATTTCGATCAGCATGACTGCGCATCCATTGCGCGTTACGGATGGGATACCAAGTCCAACAACACACCGCCGCCACTCCCAGCACAATGCCTGTGCCATAGCGATACACATTGCTACGCTGAACCGCGGTAATCGACGACAGCTCCACATGATTGACGCACGCGATTCCAGCCAACACAATCCCGATGGGAATGATCAACTTAGCCCAAGGCAAATAGCCATCGCGTTCGTGATTAACGATGTTAGAGAAAATGGTAATGGTGACCGGCAAAGTACCAATCAACATGGTCGGCACCGGCCCACCCGCCATTTGAATTGAACATGCCAAACAGAGGTAATAAATTACATTACCAATTGCCGATAACTCCAGCGCCAACAACCAATCCTTACGCGTCAATTTACGCAATTCAACCCGGTCTAACCAGCCGAGTGGTAGAGCAATCAAACCAAAGGCCAAATACCGACCAAACGATTGCATCGCCGCTGGATATTCGGGCAACAACAATGGTCCGATAAACACGATACCCCAAATCATCCCGGCGGCTAGGGCGAACAACATTCCTACCAACATCAAACCTTCTCCAATTTATCGATCAAGCCAAGCACCTTGCGTTTTGCCGTGCTCGGTTTCCGCATCATAGCGAATTTCTCTGGCTTGATAATCACTTAACATCCGATTCCCAACGTCGTTTGCTGCCGCGCCTAAGCTGCTGCAACTCGCCATTTCGGGCAAATTGAAGATGGCTTGATCGATGGCATAGGCAGCACTTTTTCCCACATTGACATGGCCCAATTCGTGGGTACGCAGCGCCGCTACATAGGTGTTGAATTGATTTTGCTGCGCTATCGTGGCGCTTATTAGCTGTGGCAAACCGATGGTGCTGGTGAACTCCACGCTCACGCGCTTGATGGAACATCGGCCGTCTGGTCGCTCATCCCACCAAAAATGCCAACTGATGTGCCAATCGGTGTGTCCGTGAAAAATGCGTCCGTTAGATTTAAAGGGTGAGGCTGCATTGAGCGCTTTTCTTAACGAACTAGCCGAATCAACATTCACCTGGTAATACGTGTAGGCTAGATTTTCGTTGACGGTGGCAAGCGCAGATTTGCTTAGGCCAACAAACGCAGCAAAGCACATCAACCAAGGCAAAATTGAATTTAGTTTTAACGTTGGTCGATTCAATTTGCCCTCGCAAAAAGCAATAGGATTTTAGGACACTAGGCGCTCAAGCTACCTTTCTTTGCAGCGTATGCATTCCCCGCCCGACTCGCTGCTTTGCGACCTAAGTGTTGCGAAATGAATTGTCCCGCATCGACGGTTTTATCCAAATCAATTCCGGTGTGAATTCCCAAGCCTTGCATTAAAAACAGAACATCTTCGGTCGCAACATTTCCGGTTGCGCCTTTGGCATACGGGCAGCCGCCCAAGCCCGAAACGGACGAATGAAAAATGCTCACGCCGACTTCCAAGCTGGCATAAATATTGGCCAAGGCTTGGCCATAAGTGTCATGGAAATGACCGGACAAACCAGCGAGGTTAAATTCTTTGCTAACGCGCTCAAACACGGTTTGCACATGGCGCGCGGTGCCCACGCCTATGGTGTCGGCGATATCAATTTCGTCGCAACCTAAGTCACGCAAACGTGCCACCACATCGGCCACGGATTGAGGACTAACTTCGCCTTGATACGGGCAACCGAACGAGCAACTGATGCTGCCGCGCAAGCGCTTGTTATGCGCTTTGGCGGCAGCGGCAACTTCGCGGAAGCGCTCTATCGATTCGGCAATGGAGCAATTAATATTCTTTTGCGAAAACGCTTCCGAGGCCGAACCGAAGATGACGACTTCATCCGCACCCGCGGCTAGGGCAGCGTCGAAGCCTTTCATGTTCGGGGTCAATGCTGAATAAATCACGCCAGCTTTGCGCTGGATGCCGGCCATAACTTCGGTTGAAGTCGCCATTTGCGGAACCCATTTGGGCGAGACGAAAGAAGCGGATTCGATGTTGACAAATCCGGCGTCGGTTAAGCAATTAACCAATTCAATTTTGACTTCGGCGCTAATCGTTTGCGCTTCGTTTTGCAAGCCATCGCGTGGGCCGACTTCAACGATTTTGACGGACTTAGGGAGTTGGGAATGTGCGCTCAATTTAATATCCTTTGTGACGGTCAACGATGCCGGTAATGGGCAAACCTTGTTCAATGCGTTGAATTTTTTGGGCTAACTGTGCTTGTGCTTGCTCAACGATGGTGAGCGCAGAAACATGCGGGGTGATGGTGATGTTTGGTTCTTGCCAAAATGGGTGATCAGCGGCTAACGGTTCGGTGTGAAATACATCCAAGGTTGCGCCAGCCAAATGACCATTTCGAATTAATTCTACTAAATCTGCTTCAACCACTTGCGCACCGCGGCCTACGTTAACTAGGTATGCGCCGCGCGGTAAATGGCTTAGCGTGGTGCGATTAAGTAGTCGATTGGTTTCTGCGGTCAAGGGCAGGATCGCAACAGCCACTTGCGCTTGCGCTAAACAGTCTGCCAAGCCTTGTTCCCCCGAAAAATTAGGCAAGCCCAATTCCGCTTTAACCGAACGACTCCAACCCAACACGGGAAAGCCAAGCTGCTGCAAACGTTGGGCAATCGCTTTTCCCAACACCCCTAAACCCAACACGGCAATCGGAAATTGGCTTTTAGTTCTTGGTGCGAGCGGCTGCCATTGAGCGCAATTGGCAAACTTTTCGTACTCATCCATACGACGGAAATAACGCAGCACCGCATACGAAACATAGTCCGCCATTTGCTCAGCCATGCCCGCATCTTCAAGTCGCACAATCGGCACGTTGGCGGGCAGATGTTCTTGGATGCGCAACAAAGCATCGACCCCAGCACCCAAACTAATAATGGCTTTTAAGTCCGAACGACCGGCCAACATTTCTGCTGGCGGCTTCCAGACCAATGCATAATCAGCAGGCGCTTGGTCGCCCGGCAACCATTGGCGAATATTCGCTTGTGGCAGACTCTTGCGATAGGCGTTGAGGCCGTCTTCACTTGCGTCAGAGCCGTTGTAATAAATAATATGCATCGTATTTGCGCGGCTACCGCTTTATTCGAACGTGAGCAATTGCGCGCCGTCGGACACTTGGTCGCCAATCAAATACATCATCTCTTTTACGATGCCATCTTTAGGTGCGGCGATGGTGTGCTCCATTTTCATGGCTTCCATAATCAAAAGCGGCTCGCCTTTTTTAACGCTTTGTCCTGCGCCAACCAGCAGCGCGACGATTTTGCCAGGCATTGGTGCCGTTAAACGACCGGCTTCGGCTTCCGATTCACCGGCATGCAACAGCGGATCGGCGTAGCTCAATTCGATATGTTGACCTTGGCTAAATACGTGAATATGTTCACCGTGGCGCACCACCGTGCCATGGACTGTTTGTGCGCCAAATTGAATGGTCAAACTTTGTTCATCGGCATTGACACCAACTAAACGCACAGTCGCTTGTTCAGCACCGTTGATAATCGTCCAACCGTGAGCCGAGTAGCGCAAAGTAAGGTCGTACTTTTGGCCTTCGTGCTCAAAACTTAGGCTACGCAGCAAGCTGCTATTCATGCGCCAACCGTGGCTGGAAGTCCACGGATTTTGTCCATCATTGTGATCTTCGGCTTGCACCAAACACAGCGCGGCCAAGGCCAATATCGATAAAGGTATCGGTACTGCAGCGGGGAATAATTCGGCCTGGTTTCGCTCGATTAAACCAGTATCCAAATCCGCGTTAGAAAACGCTGTGCTATGAATTAAACGCTGTAAAAATCCGATATTGGACGACAAGCCAACGATTTGATATTGCGCTAAGGCTTGCGCCATGCGGGCTAGAGCTTCATTGCGGTCTTTGCCCCAAACAATCATCTTGGCAATCATCGGATCGTAAAACGGCGAAATCGTATCGCCTTCGCGCACACCGCTATCGATACGGAAGCTGGCTGGATTTGCTTGAGCGCCCAATTCAAAATTCACCGCTTGCGGCGTGCGGGCGTGCACCAATGTACCGATGGAAGGTAAGAAACCTTTCTCAGGATTTTCGGCATAAACCCGCGCTTCAATTGCGTGACCGTGAATCTGCAATTGGCTTTGTTGCAGCGGTAAAGGCTCACCACTAGCAACGCGCAACTGCCATTCCACCAAATCGGTTCCGGTAATCATTTCGGTGACGGGGTGTTCCACTTGCAGGCGCGTGTTCATCTCCATGAAGTAGAACGAACCGTCTTGGTTGGCGATAAATTCCACCGTACCTGCGCCCACATAACCGACCGCCTTAGCCGCCGCCACTGCCGCTTCACCCATCGCCGTGCGACGCTCGACCGTCATACCGGGAGCCGGCGCTTCTTCTAACACTTTTTGATGCCGACGCTGCACCGAGCAATCGCGCTCAAATAAATACACGCAGTTGCCCAAGGTATCGGCAAACACTTGAATCTCAATATGTCGCGGACGCTGGAGATATTTCTCCGCCAAGACTTTATCGTCCCCAAACGAGGAGATCGCTTCGCGCTTACAGGACGCCAACGCCGCTTTAAAATCAGCACTAGCTTCAATCACGCGCATGCCCTTGCCGCCGCCACCAGCCGATGCTTTGAGCAACACCGGATAGCCAATTCGATCCGCTTGTGCGTGCAAGAAATCAGCATCTTGGTTCTCACCGTGATAACCCGGCACAAGCGGCACCTGCGCTTGCTCCATCAAGGTCTTCGCCGCCGATTTGCTACCCATCGCCCGAATCGCCGAAGCTGGCGGTCCAATAAACACCAAACCCGCCGCCGCGCAAGCATCGGCAAATTCACTGTTCTCAGACAAAAACCCATACCCCGGATGAATCGCCTGCGCGCCGGTCGCTAAGGCCACAGCAATAATTTTATCGCCCAGCAAATAACTTTCTTTAGCCGGAGCCGGCCCAATCAGCACCGCCTCATCACACGCCGCTACATGCTTAGCCAACGCGTCCGCTTCCGAATACACAGCAACCGTTTTAATGCCCAAGCGACGCGCGGTAGCGGCCACCCGACAAGCGATTTCACCACGGTTAGCGATGAGAATTTTTGTAAACATGGTTGTTCCTTGTTCTTTTAAAGTTAGGACTTACGGAAAACAGCTTTGTAAGCGTCGCCCTGTCCGCGCCGTACGATAAATCCATGCCGATGAGTAAAGCAAATCGGCACTGTTGCAGTTGCTTTTGAAGTTGCCGTTGGGGTTGCCGTTGTTGTTGAAGTTGCAGTTGTTTTTGAAGTTAATCCACTCTATTTTGGCTGAAAAATTAGGGTTAAAAATGGATCAGAAAGGAGTGCTGTCTGAGCGCAGCGAGTTTCACTCCTTTCCCATTTTTGAGCCTCATTTTTCAGGGTTTCCAAAAGAGCGTGGTCGCCTTTTTTGGGTTACCTTTTTTGGCGAGACAAAAAAGGTGACTAGCAGTCGGGCTACCCCCGACCAACGCCCCTCAAAACCACTTCCGCTGGCATATAAAAACAAACAACCCCAACAGACTACTTACAACCCCCACTCTCCACTTTAGCCCTAGTCCTCAACCCCAATTTCTCCAACAAAACTCGATCATCCGAAGCCTCAGGATTATCAGTGGTCAACAACTTATCTCCATAAAAAATCGAATTAGCCCCAGCCAAGAAACACATTGCCTGCACTGGTTCTCCCATCTGTTGACGCCCGGCCGACAAACGGACCCGCGCTTTTGGCATCGTGATGCGTGCCACCGCAATCGTGCGCACAAACTCCAATGGGTCGAGCTTTTCGGTGCCATACAACGGCGTACCTTCGACCTGCACCAAATGATTCACCGGAACCGATTCGGGATACGGATTCAAATTAGCCAATTGCGCGATCAAGCCAGCGCGTTGCAGGCGCGATTCGCCCATCCCAACAATCCCGCCACAACATACTTTTAAACCCGCGTTACGCACGTGGCCCAAGGTATCTAAACGATCTTGATAATCGCGAGTAGAAATCACGTTGTCGTAAAATTCTGGTGCGGTATCCAAGTTGTGGTTGTAGTAATCCAAGCCCGCATTTTTTAAACGCTCAGCCTGTTCTTCTTTCAACATACCCAACGTGGCGCAGGTTTCTAAACCCAAGGCTTTGACTTCGCGCACCATTTCTTCGACTTTATCCATGTCGCGGTCTTTGGGTGAGCGCCATGCCGCACCCATGCAGAAACGGGTTGCGCCATTGTCTTTGGCCGAACGCGCCGCATTCAAGACTTCATCAATACCGAGAATTTTTTTGGCTTCAACGCCAGTGTCGTAACGCGCCGCTTGTGGGCAATAACCGCAATCTTCCTCGCAGCCGCCAGTTTTAATCGACAACAAGGTCGCTAACTCAACATCGCCATCAGGGAACTCACGACGATGCACTTCTTGCGCGCGAAATAGCAATTCGTTGAACGGTAATTCAAACAAGGCTAGCACATCGGCTACTGGCCAAGTTTCGGCCACAATTGGTGCAACTGGCTTTGGTGTTGGATGAAAGGTGACGCCCTTGCTAGGGGCTTCGTTAGTTTGATTCGTCTTGCTTTCCATTGTGCTATCCATAATTCCCTCTGTAGTAATTCTTTACTTGTTTCAACTAATCGGTGTACTCAATCGACCAAAATTTTATTCACGTCCAAATAGTGCGCGGCAGCAGCAGCACTGGGTTGCGCTAGGTTGGGAATACAACCTAATAACGGCGCTTTAATACGTTCCTGCAATGCACTCAAATTCTCTTGTAAATAGGCCATTTCATGCTGCGCCGAGTTCGCTACCCACCCTGCCAAATTCAAGCCGCGGGCGGCGATTGCTTCGGCGGTTAAGAGCGCGTGATTAATGCAGCCTAAACGCATTCCAACCACCAAAATCACCGGCAAATTTAACCGCTGCGCCATTTGTGCACTGTCTTCGGTCGCGTTAAAAGGCACGTTAAAACCACCAACGCCTTCGACAATAATTGCCTCAACTTGGCTAGCCAATTGCTGATAACAATCCACGATCACGCTCAAGGCGATTTGCCGACCTTCTTGTTGAGCCGCGATATGCGGCGCGGCTGGCAGCTTAAACAAATACGGGTTAATCAACCGGTCACGCTCGCTCGACGCAGCTAAATTGCTACTCGCTTTCAGCGACATCACGTCTTCATTGACCCACATGCCGTCGTCTAACAACGCGCCCGCGGCAACTGGTTTCATGCCAACGGCTATTAACCCTTGCTGCGCGAAACTATGCACTAGCGCGCTCGATACTAAGGTTTTCCCGATCTCAGTATCCGTTCCTGCGACAAAAAATGCTTTCTTTGTTTGACTCACTTCACGCTACCTTTTTTTGCAAACTACTTAATTCATCTAATAATCGTGTTACCTGTGCGCTGTTATGCGCAGCTGACAAGGTGATGCGCAAACGCGCTGTTCCCGCTGGCACGGTAGGCGGGCGAATTGCTGGCACCCAGATGCCGCGCTCGTACAATTGGGCCGCGATTTGCAGTGCTGCGTGATTGTCTCCCACGATCAAAGGCTGGATTTGGGTGTTCGACTCCATCAAGCTCATGCCTGCGATTGCCGTGCCAACCGCGGTTTTAAATTGCGTCGTTAAAGCGTGTAAATGCGCACGTCGTTGAGCGCCTTCTGCACCGCTAATAATCTCCAAGCTAGTCAATAACGCATGCGCTAACGCCGGTGCGGACGCCGTAGTGTAGATGTAGGGACGGGAGCGGTTAATCAACCATTCGACCACGCTGGCATGCGCGGCGACAAATGCACCAGAGACGCCGGCGGCTTTGCCCAAAGTACCCATGTACACCAAGTTCGCGCTGCGTAACTTAAGATGCTCTAGCACGCCTGCACCAGTCGCGCCTAATACACCAAAACCATGCGCGTCATCCACCACTAACCAAGCATCGTAGCGTTCACAGATGGCTAAAATTTCGGTCAATGGCGCGATCACGCCGTCCATACTAAAGACGCTGTCGGTAACCACGATTTTGTTTTCTGCGGTCGAATCTTGCAGCAGTTTTTCTAACGCCACTACATCGGCGTGTGGGTACACTTTCACTTTGCTGCGCGCCAGTTTTGCACCGTCGATCAACGAAGCGTGATTTAGATTTTCAGAAAAAATCTCGGTCTGTTCCAAGGAAATCGCCGCCAAGCCTGACAACATCGCCAAATTTGCCATATAGCCAGTGCTGAAATACAGCGCACGCGCTTGAACTAAATAGGGCGCTTGCATCGCAGCTAAGCGTTGTTCTAATTGTTCGTGCGCGAGACTGTGTCCGCTAATTAAATGCGACGCGCCGCTGCCAGCGCCATACAAATCCACGCCTTCTTTGAACGCTGCACGGATATCGGGATGTGCAGATAAACCTAAATAGTCATTACTGCAAAAGGTCAACATACTGCGGCCATCGACCGTCATGACCGCATCCGATGGTGTTGAAGTGACGCGCCGGCGACGACGCAAATTGTGTTGATCTAAACCCGATAAACCTTGCTCAATCCGATCAATTAATTTACTCATACCATCACCTGCTCAAATACCGACAACGTGTTGTGCGCCAAATGAGCGATCTCTTCGTCGCTCAAAATATAGGGCGGCATGAGATACACGGTGTTGCCTATCGGACGTAATAACAATTCTTGTTTTAACGCTTGGGTAAAAAAGCGCGACGAAAAACCGGCCTTCGCATCGACCGCATCAAATGCCCAAATCATGCCGCGCTGGCGGAAGTTTTTCACCTTTTCGTGCTGCGCCAATGGTGCTAAAGCCGCATTAATTTTGGCGGCGCGGGCGCAATTGGTCGCCAGCACGCTGTCTTCTTGGAAGATTTCTAGGGTTGCCAATGCAGCGCGGCAAGCGAGTGGATTGCCGGTATAGGAATGCGAATGCAAAAAGCCGCGACGTATGTCTTGGTGATAAAACGATTGATAAACCTTATCGGTTGTCATCACTAACGATAACGGCAAATAGCCACCGCTAATGCCTTTGGACAGGCACATAAAGTCCGGCCAAATCGACGCTTGCTCACAAGCGAAAAAACTTCCCGTTCGGCCGCAACCAACGGCGATTTCATCGGCGATTAAATGCACTTGATATTTGTCGCACAGCGCGCGCAGCAATGTCAAATACAGCGCATCATACATCGCAAATCCGATAGCGCATTGAATCAGCGGCTCAACGATAATCGCTGCGATCTTATCACTACGTTGCTCGAATAATTTTTCCACTTCGGCAATCGCGCGACGCGCGACATCTTGCGCAGTTTCACCTTCCAACGCTTGGCGCGCATCGGGCGAGATCACTACATGCGCCGAATTAATCAACGGTCCATAGGCATCGCGGAAAATCGCCACGTCGGTGACTGCCAGCGCGCCGATTGTTTCCCCGTGGTAGCTGCCTTGCAAACAGACAAATTCTTTTTTGTCCGGCAAGCCAGAATTGCTCCAACTATGAAAACTCATCTTCAACGCGATCTCAACCGCGGAAGCGCCATCGGACGCGAAGAAGCAATGTCCTAGTTGATGTTGCGTTTTTTCGGCTAATTTTTCGGACAAACTAATCACTGGCTCGTGGGTAAATCCGGCCAACATAACGTGTTCTAATTTATCCAACTGATCTTTTAACGCGGCGTTAATACGCGAATTGGCATGACCAAATAAATTCACCCACCACGAACTAATTCCATCCAAATAACGCTTACCGTCGGCATCAAATAACCACGCACCACGGCCGTGACTAATCGGCACCAATGGCATGGTTTCGTGATGTTGCATTTGGGTGCATGGATGCCACACGTTTTGCAAGCTGCGGCTAATCCATAGACTGTTTGATTTCAACTGACTTCCCTTTTTTACTAATTTAATTCAAGTGCAATAACCAATTCGGCTTGCGCTTTTCTAAGAATGAAGCGACGCCTTCTTTGCCTTCGGGCGAGGAACGAATATCGGCTATGCATTCCGCGGTGTAGGTGAGCAAATCTTCTTCGATTTCTGCGCCGGTCACGTCTTCTACCAACCATTTCGCAGCGATTACAGCGTTAGGGCCGTTATTGACGATCGCGTTGACGATTTGCGCCACCGTTTGATCGAGATTTTCTGCTGGCACCGATTCATGCACAAAGCCGATACGGTGTGCTTCTTGGGCCGAAAAACGCTCAGCAGTAATAAAATAACGACGCGCTGCATTAGGGCCCATCGCTTTAATCACATAGGGTGAAATAGTCGCGGGAATCAGACCGAGCTTGACTTCGCTCAAGCAAAAATTGGCGCTATCAACCGTCACAGCAATATCACAAGCTGCCACCAAACCCATGCCGCCGGCATAGCAATCGCCTTGCACTTTCGCGATCACGGGCTTGGCGCAAGAATAAATTTGGTACAGCATTTCAGCCAATTGCTGCGCGTCTTCCAAATTCTGTTCTGGCGTGTAGTTCGCCATTTTTTTCATCCAGTTTAAATCGGCACCGGCGCAAAAAGCGGGGCCATTGGCAGCCAACACAATGGCGCGAACTTGCTCGTCTTGGCCCAGTTCAAGAAACACATTGTTCAATTCCGCAATCACCGTTTCGTTAAAGGCATTGCGCACATCGGGGCGATTTAATGTCACGGTCGCGGCACCGTGGGCGATTTCTAGTTGCAATGTTTGGTAAGTCATTACGCTTTTTCCTTAGGTTAGCTTTGCTGACATCACTTACATTCTAAACAGGCCAAATTTGGTCTCTGGAATCGGTGCATTTAACGCTGCCGATAAACCTAAGGCCAACACCATGCGCGTATCCGCCGGATCAATCACGCCGTCATCCCATAAACGGGCGCTGGCGAAATATGGGTG
Source organism: Sapientia aquatica (assembly GCF_004358105.1). Classification (GTDB taxonomy): domain Bacteria; phylum Pseudomonadota; class Gammaproteobacteria; order Burkholderiales; family Burkholderiaceae_D; genus Solimicrobium; species Solimicrobium aquaticum. Next base: position 32,265 of record NZ_SMYL01000012.1, read on the forward strand.
ACCTTGATGTTCGTATTGGTCTTTGATCGGTTGTTTAAATTCTGCTTCTTGCTCTGCCGACCATGTGCCACCTTTGGCCTCAATACCATCGCGTTTGACCGTTGCCAACACGCTCGCTGCTTGTTCGCCGCCCATGACAGAAATCCGAGCATTCGGCCACATCCATAAAAAGCGCGGGGAAAAGGCGCGGCCGCACATGCCGTAATTACCGGCACCAAAACTACCGCCAATGATGACGGTGAATTTCGGCACCGCCGCCGTTGCGACAGCCGTTACCATCTTCGCGCCATTGCGCGCAATGCCCTCATTTTCGTATTTACGACCAACCATAAAGCCGGTGATGTTTTGCAAAAACACCAGTGGGATTTTGCGTTGGCAGCATAGCTCGATGAAATGCGTGCCTTTCAATGCGGACTCGGAAAACAATATCCCGTTATTGGCGATAATACCGACGGGCATGCCGTGAATATGAGCAAATCCGCAGACCAAGGTCGTGCCATAACGCGCTTTGAATTCATCAAACACGCTGCCATCGACTACCCGCGCAATGACTTCACGCACATCAAACGGTTTGCGCGTATCGACGGGAATCACGCCGTACAATTCTTCGGCTGGGTAGGCGGGCTCAACGACTTCTTTCAACACTAACTGGTTGGGCTTTTGGCGATTCAGATTCGACACGATCGTGCGCGCCAAGGACAAAGCGTGCATATCGTTTTGCGCTAAATGATCGACCACGCCGGATAAGCGCGTGTGCACATCGCCACCGCCCAAATCTTCGGCGCTCACTACTTCACCTGTGGCGGCTTTGACTAACGGTGGACCGCCCAAGAAAATCGTTCCTTGGTTCTTAACGATAATCGATTCGTCGCTCATCGCTGGCACATAAGCGCCACCCGCGGTACAAGAACCCATCACGACAGCGATTTGGGGAATGCCTTGCGCGGACAAATTAGCTTGGTTAAAAAAGATACGACCGAAGTGATCGCGGTCTGGAAAGACGTCATCTTGATTCGGCAAATTCGCGCCGCCGCTATCCACCAAATAAACGCAAGGTAAATGATTTTGCTCTGCGATTTCTTGCGCGCGAATATGCTTTTTGACCGTGAGTGGATAATAGGTGCCGCCTTTGACGGTGGCATCATTGCACACGATGACGCATTCTTGTCCCGAGATGCGCCCCACGCCAGTAATCACGCCAGCACACGGTGCGTCGTTGTTGTACATATCGTAGGCCGCGAGTTGCGAGAATTCTAAAAACGGGGTACCAGGATCAAGCAGCATTTGCACCCGATCACGCGGAAGCAATTTGCCACGCGCTAAATGTTTTTTACGCGCTTCGTCACCGCCGCCCAACATGATTTTTTCAATCTTATCTTTCAGATCGTCCACCACCGCTTGCATCGCAGCGACGTTGGCTTTGAAATCTTCCGAGCGTGGGGCGAGTTTGGATTCTAGTTTCATAGTGATGTCTGTTTTTATTTATCTATTAGTCTGTTTTTTATTGATCGGGGAAGACGCCATCAACATACAACCAAGCACCGTCTTCCAGAACAAAATTACTTTTTTCATGCAAACGCTGGGCGCGTCCATTCACTTTATATTTGGCGATAAATTCCACCGTGCCGTGCTGCGCGTCTTGCTGCTGCGCGACTATCGTTAATCCCAGCCACTTGCACGATTCCTGCTGATCCAATTGCACAGCAGGGCGCGTGCTGGCGTGCCACGTTTTTTGCAAATACGCTTGGTCTTCCATGACATAAGCCGTGTAACGCGAGCGCATTAGGGCTAGTGCGTTGGGCGCCAACTCTTGGCCCGACAAATACACGCCGCAGCATTGTTCAAACTTCTTCCCCGTGCCGCAAGGGCAGTCAAGCGCTTGATTAGATTTTGCCATTTTTCAGCGTAGCTTCAATCTGATCAAACCGGTCAAAACCCCAAAACGGTTCGCCATCAACAATCACGAAAGGCGAACCAAACACGCCAGCTTTAATGGCATCATCGATTTCCATCTTGAGTTGATCTTTGACTTCCGCCGTTGCAATTCCCTGCTCCAAGGCCGCCGCATCTAAACCGAACTGGCGGCCAATTTCAATCACTTGTTCCGCGCCGCTGATGTTAATTTGATCGACAAAAAATGCGCGATATAAGGCTTTGGCAAACGCAACCGAACGATCGCGTCCCTTTGTGTTTGCCACCCACAATACTGCGCGCGCTGCATGCTGACTGGAAATCGGAAATACGGTTGGCATCACAAAGGGAATGTCATGAAAGCGAGCCGTGCGTGCAAAATCGTGTTCGGAATATTTACCCTTCATCGGCACTTGGGTTAGCGGCAAGCAGGCGGTGATTTTAAAAATCACGCCCAACAATACCGGATGCCATTCCACGTCGCGTCCATACTTTGCGGCTAATTCATCAATCTTCATCGCGGCTAAATAACCGTAAGGTGAAGAAAAATCGAAATAAAATTGCACAGGTGATTTCATGGTTATCTCGCTTTGGTCGAGTAAAAAATCTGGCTTGGCTTACGACGCCAATGCGCGTCCGATAATAATTTTTTGTATGTCAGACGTGCCTTCATAAATCTGACAAACCCGCACATCGCGGTAAATACGTTCAACCGGGAAGTCGCTTACATAGCCATAGCCACCGTGAATTTGAATCGCGTCGGAACAAATTTTCTCGGCCATTTCAGAAGCGAATAACTTGGCCATCGCAGCTTCTTTCAGGCAAGGCAATCCAGCGTCTTTCATGCTGGCAGCATGCCAAATCAGTTGCCGCGCTGCTTCAATTTGAGTCGCCATATCAGCTAATTTAAACTGCACCGCTTGGTGTTCAAAAATCGGCTTGCCGAAGCTTTCGCGGTCTTTGGCATAACTCAACGCCGCGTCAAACGCCGCGCGCGCCATGCCCACCGATTGCGATGCAATGCCGATGCGTCCACCTTCTAAACCGGATAAGGCGATCTTGTAGCCTTGGCCTTCTTCGCCAATTAAATTGGCGGCTGGGATGCGGCAGTTTTCAAATAAAATTTGCGCGGTGTCGGATGAATGCTGACCCAACTTATCTTCTAATCGCGCCACGATATAACCGGGCGTGTTGGTCGGAACCCAAAATGCGCTAATACCTTTTTTGCCAGCGGCTTTGTCGGTTACCGCCATCACAATCGCCACGTCCGCGTATTTACCGCTGGTGATAAATTGCTTCACGCCGTTAATCACGTATTCGTCGCCTTCTTTCACCGCTGTGGTGCGCAACGCGCCGGCATCGCTGCCAACGTGCGGCTCGGTTAAACAAAACGCGCCTAACATTTTGCCTTGCGCTAGCGGACGCAGCCATTGCTGCTTTTGCGCGTCGTTCGCATAGCTCATCGCAATCGAGCAGACTGGGCAATTATTGACGGAAATAATGGTGGACGTGCCACCATCGCCTGCGGCGATTTCTTCTAATACCAAGGCCAGCGATAAGTAATCTAAACCAGCGCCGCCCCATTGCTCAGGCACCGCAACGCCGTAAGCGCCGAGTTCCGCTAATTGGCTTAATTCTTCTTTTGGAAAATGATGTTCTTTGTCCCAACGCGCTGCATTGGGCGCAAGACGTTCTTGCGAAAATTCACGCAAAGCGTCGCGGATCATTTGGTGTTCTGGGGTGAGTATCATAATTTTTATTAAGCTAATTTACGCTGCCGGCTGAGGTTGCTAGCTAACGTAGTTGGATCAGTGCGCGGCGGGTTAATACCACACAGGTTTTTTAACGAATTCGCTTTGTGGGCGAAGCCGTTTGTGCTGCTAGTTATCTATTTTTCGGCGTTTATTTTTGGTGCTTATTTTCAGTGCTTAGTTTGCACGCATGCATTTATTTAGCCAGCGCATCCACGCCACATACGCCGACACCATTTTTAATCTCAGCAACGTTTTGCAGTCGGATAACACAGCAAAACGTCAGCTTCCCTAAATTTCATTATCGCCAACAAGTGGCATCGTTGCGTCTCTTGTCGGCACCTGCGCCTATCAAGCAAAGGCATCCACGTGGGATGCGCCTACAACATCCATTCTTCGCACGTCATTGGTTCTAATTTGCCAATCACGGGCGGATTTTAGTTACCAACTCAACGGCGTGCCGTCGTAATTAAAAAACTTACCGTTATCGCGCGGCGTTCGGGCGGCAATCGTTGCGCGGATTCCGGCAGTACTTTGTTCTACCGACAAGGGCGCTTGGTCAGTTCCCATCGCGGTGCGCACCCAACCTGGATGCAGCGCAATGCTGGTCATGCCGGAATAGGTATGCGCTATATCGAGCAACACGGAATTGAGTGCGGCTTTGCTGGCGCGGTACAACCAAGCGTGCGTACCGCTGCGCAGGGATAACGAGCCCATCTCGGACGAAATCACGGCCAATGTACCTTGGGCGCTTTGCACCATGGGCGCAATGATGGGCAAGATACGCATCGCCGCTAATACATTAGTTTGCATCACGAGATTAAATTCCTCGGCGCTTGGGGTATCCAATTTTTCCGTACGCGTGCCGATAACACCGGCGTTTAAAATCGCGACATCAATTTTTTCGTCGTCCAACAACCAACCTAATCCAGCGCAATCGTTTAAATCGTTGACGTCGAGTTGCAAGGACTTGGCGCCAATGGCGGTGAGCTTGTCCAAGTCATCGGCTTGACGAGCGGTACCAATGACGCGCCAACCGGCGGCGCGATATTCTTGCGCTAGGCCGAAGCCAATTCCTCGCGATGCTCCGATAATTAAAACTGTAGGCATAGTGGGATCTCAGGTTGGAATACGAGCGGTCACTTCAATTTCAATCTTCATGCGCGGGTCAACCAAGCCCACGACCAACGCTGTCGCGGCCGGTCTAGCGTTGGCAAAATACTGTCCGAAAATAGGCGCGACTTCGGAAAAATACGATGCGTCGGTGATTAGATAATGCACCCGAACCACATCGTCTAAGGATGCGCCGGCTTGTTGCAAAGCGGCTTGGATATTCTTAAACGTTTGATGCGTTTGTGCGGCTAAGTCGTCTTGAATCGACATGGTCGCATAGTCAAATCCGGTGGTGCCAGAAACATGGACTAAACCGTTCTCAATAACAGCGCGACTATATCCGGCTAGCTTCTCAAAATCCGAGCCTGACGATATCCATTTCTTCGACATTTTTGTCCTTTGCAATAACAGCAAATGGGCCGTAGCCCACTTGCTGTTTTTTACTAATTTTTACTGATTTATTTACTAATGAAGCCGATTAAGCCAATTCAATCGCCATCGCTGTACCTTCACCACCACCGATACACAAGGTCGCAACGCCACGTTTTTTGCCGTGTTTTTGCAACGCGCCGATCAGGGTACAAATGATACGCGCGCCAGATGCGCCGATTGGGTGACCTAAGGCACATGCGCCGCCGTGTACGTTGACTTTGCTGTGTGGAATATCGAATTCGCGCATCGCCGCCATTGGCACGGTGGCAAACGCCTCATTGATTTCGAACAGGTCAACGTCTTTGACTGTCCAGCCAGTTTTCTTGAACAGTTTTTCCATCGCGCCAACGGGTGCGGTGGTGAACCAATTTGGTTCTTGCGCGTGAGTGGAATGGCCGACGATGCGGGCGATAATTTTTAAGCCTAATTTTTTGGCTGTTTCTTCGCTCATCAACACCAACGCTGCTGCGCCGTCATTGATCGAAGAAGAAGATGCCGCAGTGATGGTGCCGTCTTTTTTGAACGCAGCGCGTAGGCTAGGGATTTTGTCGATCTTGGCTTTGAGCGGGCCTTCGTCTTTATCGATGACTACATCACCAGCGCGACCTTTGACGGTGACCGGTGCGATTTCCCATGCAAAGGAACCATCGGCGGTAGCGGCTTGTGCGCGCTTAACGGATTCGATCGCGAACGCATCTTGATCTTCGCGGCTGAAGTTATATTTGGCTGAGCATTCTTCTGCAAAAGTCCCCATTGAACGACCGCCGCCCGTTTTTTCGTCACGGCTGTAGGCGTCTTCCAAACCATCCAACATCATGTGATCCATGATTTGGCCGTGGCCAATGCGATAGCCACCACGTGCTTTCGGAATCAGGTAAGGCGCGTTGGTCATCGATTCCATGCCGCCAGCAACGACGATTTGGTTCGAACCAGCCAAGATGGAATCGTAAGCCATCATTGTGGCTTTCATCGCGGAGCCGCACATTTTGGACAGAGTTACTGCACCCACCGAAATCGGCAAACCTGCTGCCAACGTCGCTTGACGCGCTGGAGCTTGACCTTGGCCAGCCATTAAGCAGTTACCGAACAACACTTCATCGACTAATTCTGGTTTAACACCGGCGCGTTCGATAGCGGCCTTGATGGCGACCGCACCTAATTGGCTTGCTGTTACTGAAGAAAAATCACCTTGAAAGGCACCCATTGGTGTGCGAGCTACGCCAACGATAACGATATTCATACTAATCTCCAAATGATGCAGCCTATGCTGCCGGTTTAAAGTCAGCTTCAGTAGTTTGCTTGGCACCGGTTGGCGCTTCGCGAACGGCTGATTGATGACAAAATCTTATGTCTTGCGGGTAGGGGAAAACATCTTCAACATGGCCTGCCATTATGCGCTCTTTGCAGGCTTGCCAATAGTCAGGTGTGAGCAAATCGGCATGATATTTCATGAAATAATCGCGAACTTTGATATTACCCAACAGGAATGGGGCAAATTGCTCTGGAAAAACGTCATTCTTAGCAACGTGATACCACGGTTCGGACGCCATTTCGTCTTCCTCATTGCGCGGGGCGGGAATGCGGCGGAAGTTACAATCGACGATGTATTCGATCTCGTCGTAATCATAAAAAACCACGCGGCCTAAACGGGTCACACCAAAGTTTTTATACAACATGTCGCCAGGGAAAATATTGGCGGCGACGAGTTCTTTAATCGCGTTGCCGTATTCGCGCACACCGTGTTCAATCGCGGGCAAATTGTTGGCTTTCTCTGCGTCGGATAACCAGATGTTGAGCGGAATCATTCGGCGCTCAATATACAAATGCTTGATCACAACTTCATCGTCCGAGACTTCTAATACGGAAGGTGCGTAGTGTTGAATTTCCGCCAGCAATTCTTCGGTGATACGGCTGCGCGGAAAGGCGACATCGGAGTATTCCAAGGTATCCGCCATGCGTCCAACGCGGTCGTGGTTTTTGACCAGTTGGTACTTTTCCTTAATCAATTCTTTGGTGGTTTCTTTTGGCGGCGGGAAACTGTCTTTGATCACCTTAAATACATACGGAAAGGACGGCAGCGCGAATACCAACATCACCAAACCGCGAATACCGGGCGCGACTTGAATCTGATCGGACGAGTAACGCAGGTGATGCAAGAAATCGCGGTAGAACAGATTCTTGCCATGCTTTTGCAAACCCAATACCGTGTAAATTTCGCTGCGCGGCTTACGCGGCATGATGCTGCGTAAAAATTGTACGTAGGCCGATGGGACTTCCATATCGACCATGAAATATGCGCGCGTAAACGAGAACAACACCGTGATCAACATCGGATCGAGCAGCACGGTGTCGAGAATTAGTTGGTTGTGGCGATTGTGCAAAATCGGCACGACAAACGGGTATTCGCGATTGCCGTTAATGCCTTTGCCAACGATGTAGGCACCTTTATTGCGGAAGAATAAATTCGAGAGCACTTGAATCTGATGATTCGGTTCAATCGGCTCGTTACCAAAGGCTTCTTTTAAACGCGCTGCAATGGCTGCGATATCGCGATCTAAATCCGCGAATGGCGTGGACAATTGGAAATTGGTGACGATGCGTTTGAGCGAATAATTTAAGCCATCATTGGCCGGGTAATACACGCGATAGGTTGGCAACACATCGCTTTCGATGTAGTCGGTGGCAACAGCGGGCCGGACGAAAATAAAATCGTTGTGATAATAATTTCGGTGCAGCATTTTGGTACACACCGAATTGTAAAAAGTCTCGGCCAATTCGGGTTGCAAATGGTCGATTAACAATCCCATGTAATGCAGTTTGACCTCACGCCACACTTCGTCGGTTAAGTCTGCTTCATCGTATTCGTCTTCCAATACGGTGGCGCACTCAACCACGCGCTTGTCGTAGTAAGAAATCCGCTCACGGGCATTTTTTTGTGCGGCTTTCCATTCGCCTAATTCGAAGTGTTTTTTGGCTTGCTGACTAACGGCGCGAAATAGGCGGTAATGTTTGTTGAAGCCATCCAAAATCGTGCGCGCGATATCGAACGCAATTTGCGAAGAAAGTAATTTTGGAAAGGCGACTTGTGACATATTTTTTTCGCTTAACGTTGAATTAGTGGCATGACGCGGGCGTTAATTTAACCACATTCACTTAGGATGCGCCAAAAGCGATTGCGACGCGGAAGAAAAATTTTTTTGCACATTTCACAAAATAGTTCGCCAGTGAAACTTTGTGTCGCGCTGGCGAAACTATTTTAGCGTTTCAACTGGCTTTATTTCGTTTCGGCAAACAATTCGCGACCAATTAACATACGACGAATTTCGCTCGTGCCTGCGCCGATTTCATACAACTTAGCATCGCGCCACAAACGACCAACTGGGTATTCGTTGATGTACCCATTACCGCCCAAAATCTGAATCGCTTCGCCCGCCATCCATGTAGCTTTTTCGGCGGAGTACAAAATCGCACCGGCAGCATCTTTGCGTAATGCGCGGATTGCTTCTGGATTTTTGGCGCGATCGCAGGCTTGGCCGACTGCATAAACATAGGCCTTGCAGGCCATCATAGTGGAATACATATCAGCGATTTTGCCTTGCATTAATTGGAATTCACCAATCGGCTGGCCGAACTGTTTGCGTTCGTGAATATACGGCACAACCACGTCCATACACGCTTGCATAATCCCGAGCGGGCCGCCAGACAACACAGCGCGTTCAAAGTCCAAACCAGACATCAATACGTTGACACCTTTGCCTAAACCGCCCAAGACGTTTTCGGCGGGCACTTCGCAATCTTGGAACACTAATTCGCCCGTGTGTGAGCCGCGCATACCGAGTTTGTCGAGCTTCTGTGCAATCGAAAAGCCTTTGAAATTTTTCTCAATCAAAAACGCTGTCATGCCACGTGGGCCGGCCTCTAAATCGTTCTTCGCGTACACCACCAAAACATCCGCATCTGGGCCATTGGTGATCCACATTTTGGTGCCGTTTAATACCCAACGATCGCCTTTGAAATCAGCGCGCAGCTTCATGCTGACCACATCTGATCCGGCGTTTGGTTCGGACATGGCTAAGGCGCCAATGTGTTCGCCTGAAATCAACTTCGGCAGGTATTTTGCTTTTTGTTCTGGCGTACCGTTGCGGTTGATTTGGTTGACGCACAAGTTGGAATGGGCGCCGTAGGATAAGCCGACCGAAGCAGACGCGCGCGAGATTTCTTCCATCGCGATAATGTGCGCCAAGTAGCCCATATCAATGCCGCCGTCTTGCTCTTTTACGGTCACGCCTAGCACACCCAAATCACCCAGCTTTTTCCACAAGTCCATCGGGAACTGATCGGTTTTATCGATTTCGGCAGCACGCGGTGCGATTTCTTTGGCGGCGAATTGGGCAATGGATTCACGCAGGGCGGCGATGTCTTCGCCGTGATCAAAAGTTAAACCGGGTAGATGTAACATGGGTTCCTCGTTTGCTTGGGGTTGGTCGGTCTGGCGTTCTGAACTTGTGGTTCAGATTTTTTGGCGTTATTGGTTGGTCAACCTAGGTATCCACAAGGGATGCCTTTATATTTTTTGATCTGAAATCATAACCGCAATTGACGTTAACGTAAACGTCAATTCGATTTATTGTTTTTTACCTACTGGCTTCGGTTTTGCTTCGGCTTTCAACATGCGCTGGCATTCTTTTTCGTGCGCGCTAATTTCGGTTAGTAGCACTTCGATATCTTCGCGCTGCTGCTCAAGTGCGGCGCGGTGTTGTGCCAGCACGGCGGCAAAGCGCTGCAATTGGGCTTCGGTGTCTTTGGGCGAGGTGTACATATCGACCAAACTTTTTATGTCCGACAACGACAAACCCAAGCGTTTGCCGCGCAGGGTTAGCTTTAAATGTGTTCGTTCGCGCGCGGTATAAACGCGATTTCGGCCTCCGGGACCTTCACGGTTGGGGCTTAACAGACCTTGATCTTCGTAAAAACGAATCGCGCGCGGCGTAATGTCGAACTCACGAGATAGTTCGGTGATTGTGAAGGTCGTTGCGGATTTATTGGTTTTTTGGGCTGGCGACACGGTATTTTCTGCTATCAAGGTGGACGAAAGGTGAATGCATTAAGAAAGACAACGCAGCGTCTGCTACTTTTTAAGCGCAATTGACGTTAACGTAAGGTATATTGTAGGTCAAATCTGCACCGAATTTGTCATTCCCGAACCACATTTTTGAAAGCCGTCATGAACTTATTGGAATCTCAACTCGACTATCCTTTTGCTGACACGATGCCCGCGGCAGGCGAAGTGCTGCAAGTTTGTGATGGTGTTTTTTGGCTAAGAATGGGATTGCCATTCGCCTTAAATCATATCAATTTATGGTTGCTGGACGATGGCGCTAGCTGGACGGTGATTGACTGCGGCATTGCGAGCGACCCAACCCGCGCCAACTGGGAACAGATTTTTGCGCAGCATTTGCAGGGCAAACCGATCTCGCGCGTAATCGCCACGCATTGCCATCCTGACCACTTAGGCTTGGCCGATTGGATTTGCCAGCGTTGGCAAGCGCCGCTTTGGATGAGTGCGGGCGAATATAGTTTTGGGCGCATGATGCAAGCCGGATTGAGTGGGGTAGAAGGCTCCTCAACCGTACCGCATTTCCAACGTCATGGCGTCACTAGCCCGGATTTGATCGAGCAACTCATGGGGCGGAAAAATTATTATCCAAGCTTGGTGCCCAGCATTCCGCCTGCGTTTATCCGCTTACAAGAACATCAGCTGGTTGCGATTGGAAAATACACTTGGCGTGTCATCACAGGCTTTGGCCATTCGCCAGAGCACGTGTCCTTATATTGCGAGCAAATTAACTGCTTAATTTCTGGCGACATGTTATTGCCACGCATTTCAACCAATGTATCGGTTTGGGCGATTGAACCTGAGGCCAATCCGGTGCAGCAGTTTTTGGATTCGTTAAATAACTATTTGCCACTGCCGGCGAATACCTTGGTGTTGCCTTCGCATGGAAAGCCGTTCAAGGGGATTCAAATTCGTGTTCAACAATTAATCGATCATCATCATGCGCGTTTAGCCGAGGTATTTGACGCTTGCGCCACGCCTAAAAGTGCTAACGATATTGTGCCTATCATGTTCACGCGCGCCTTGGACACGCATCAACTTACTTTTGCATTGGGCGAAGCGTTAGCGCATTTGCATTTATTGTGGTTTGCGGGGAAATTGCTTCGCCATGAAGATGCCGATGGAATTATCCGCTTTACGCAAAAAACTTAATCAAAAATGCGGGGCAGGACTGAAAACCATCTCGCCGTAGTCCAAGCACCGTCCAAATTCAAGGACAAAATTGCCCCCTAAGGCAAAATAAATATCTCTAATTCCGCTAAACACTGCCCTTCCGAGCGCCGATAACTACATAGGTAATTCGGCATTTGCATCGGAAGGGTGGGGATTGTGATCACTAAGTCACGATTGTTTTTTTGTCTGTTGAGTTTAAGCACGGCGCTAGCTAATTCAAGCTACGCGACCGATGGCACGATCACATTTACAGGTCGCATCGTTGAGCCGACTTGTTCGATTCAACTCGATAATCCCAGCACTGCCAAACTCGCGCAATGCGCTGCCAAATCAGCAAAAGTAACCAGCCAAGTGGTCGCTCCGCAACCGCATATGTTGGTCTGGCGCGCCAATCAAACCCAGCAAAAAGACCTTCCCGTCAATCAATGGAAAGTCATTCAAATCACCTACCTCTAGTTGTACGCCATCGTAAACGTCGCTGACGTTTTAGCCGATCCCGCAACCACCGTGCCCGTTCGAATAAAGTAAGCCGTAAAGGGGAAGGTGTAAGTTCCGTTAGCATTGTTCGCTTGCAGCAGAAATTGATTGGTGTTGCCAATCACGTTCGAGTCAGGGCCGAACTTTTGTACCGTGCCGTTATATTGAATTTGCACGCCCAATCCTGCGGCGGTTGAGGTTGCGCTCAGCGGCAAAATATTGGACGTGTTTCCTGCGCCCACACCAACGCCGCTGTTATCCGTTAAGGTCGCGTAAATCGAAGTCGAACTTCCATTGGGCCCTTGCTGACAAGTGACTTGAATTGAAAACGGAATCGGTGAAGAAGTCGACCCCACCGACGGAAAATGCGAAATCGGAAAAGCGCCCAAGGCCACTGCAATCGGCGACGACGAGGTCACCGCGCAACTAGGCTGAGTAAAGTTGACGACCAGCGGCGTCTGCAAATTAATATTGAACAGCACAAAGTTGCCTTGCTGCGGCAAAACCAAACTACCAACGTTTACGGGTAAGGTGCCACTGGCAGTGATTGGTCCAGTTTTTACAAGTTGCAATTGCACCGGTAACGATGCTTGAGCAGTAAATGTCGTAGCAGCGCCTTGGGTAATAGTGATTGGCCACAGCCCGGTGTTGCCGCTGGTGTTACTGAGTTGCATACCGATACCGGGAATATTGGTTGGGTAGGTGTTGCTGGTAGCAACGCCCACGCCCTGATACACCAATTGAGTAAAGCTGGTCGTGCAAGTGACCGTGAATGTGCCAGAGTTACCGGTGAAGGTGCCGGTGTACAGCACCGAGCCAACCGCGACGTAAGGATTAATCATGATGCTAGGCGGAGAAGAAATTGTTTTCACCACCGTTGTTGGATTTAAGGTGCAACTGGCAAAACTTTTCCACGGCATCAGTAACAGCACCAACATCAGCAAAGTCGTCGCCAACGCGGATAAGCGCGCGCTCGGGTTGTGCTGTGATGGCGTTCGATTCATGGATGAAATCATCTGTGTTTGGCATTCATGTAAGGTGCTCATTTTGTGACCAATTCCTGTTGCGGCGTCGCGCACGTTAGCGTTAATTGCTGATACGGTTGATCCGTTTGCTTCTCCGTTTCAGGTGGAATGGTGTACGACGTGGTGCACTGTTGGTCGCTTTCGCTACCCCATTTAATCGTCAAACTTCCGTGTTCTGCCAAGGTGCGATTAAAGAAGCGGCCCCCTTGCGCCAACATGCCGATGTCTTTACCTTTTTCATCCAACACTGTTGCGCCTAGCGGCAAGGCTTGTCCATCGTTGCGCAGTATCGTCATCAGCACTGCACGGCCTATCGTGGTAGAGAATTTTAGTAATACGATGGCACCAGCGCGGGGCGCGATTTGTTTTGAGGTAGTTTCTAACTCAACGTTGATCGAACTTCCTTTAGGATCAAGCACGACTTCATTCGTAATGTAGGGCGTCAAGAACGGCACGATCGCATAACCATTTGAGCCAACTTTATTTGAATACGAACTATTGACCGTTGCGCCCTCAGCACCCGGCGCATACACGATACCCACTGTCTCACCTAAGCTTGGCGACAACAACACGCCGCCTGAATGCACAATAAGCGCGCCGCTGGCATTGACCGATGTTTGGGTTGATTTGCCGGTGCTGTACGAGCCGCCAATTTGACCGAACTGCCCTGAATATTGCATTCCAGCGCCGACGTTGTTGGTGCTGGCATTAGAAAACTCACTGGCTCCGGCGTAGTTGTCGTAGAGGTTGTAGCTGGTGCGCGAGTTTTCACCGAGCGTTCCATTGAGCGCAACTTGGGTTGAGGTTTGGTGGTCGCCGTAAGTAGTGGTCGTGTTCAAAGTCGGATGACGAATACTGCCTTGGTCGCCAATCGGGAAGTTCAATCCGACGGTCCATAAATTATGGTAAATCCCAAACGCGTCGATAGTGCGGCCGATCGACACACCTAGATTTCCCCAACTAAATCCATTGGTGTATCCCGCCTGATAATTGACGGCGCTGGGCTGTCCGTCCCAATAGCGCTGTGCGGTTCCGCTGGCGTATAAGGTTCCCAATCCGTCCGCTAATGGTTGATTGAGTGAGAGCTGAAAGGTACTGCGCGGGACAAGGCGTTGCGATGTGCCTGCGGAATCGCTAGGTTGTGTATTGAGAATCGCCGCGTCGCTCAAGGTCATAAAGTCACTGGTCGAATAGCGATATGCCGCCATACTAAAATTAGTCTTTGTTTGCTCAACGATCTTGCTGTAACTCAAGCGCCAGCTGTGTCCTAAAATCGAATTGTCGCGCGGAAGTTGTTTAGTGAGCGAGCGCGTTAAGTCTAACGAAATGGCGCCATACGAGGTATTTAACGCTTCGCCAACTTGGAATGAATCGTAATACGACGAGGCGATAATTCCAGCGTAAGCAGTAATACCTTTTAGGAAGCCGCGTTGATAAGTGAACTCACCAAACAAAGGCGCATCGTGCTGCACCACGTTCATCAATTTACCGACCACCGCGCTGTAACGTGAAGCGTCGGGACGCAGCAATAACACGCCGGCGGAATAGGGCACGACGTACTGTTTTTGTCGGCCATCCGCTTCGCTAATTTGCACCACAAAGTCACCGGCAAAACTGCTGTTGTACATATCCTCAATTTTGAATTCCCCCGGTGGCACGGTGGTTTCATAGACGATGTTTCCGCCTTGGCGAATCGTAACTTTGGCGTTGGTTTCGGCCACGCCGCGAATCACCGGTGCGTATCCGCGTTGGGATTCTGGCAGCATGCGATCATCACTTGCTAACATCGCACCGCGAAACGCCACGCTGTTAAAAAGATCGCCATTGCTGTAAGCGTCACCCAAGGTTAATTGAGATTTGAGGCTGGTGACATCGTGCTGAGCATATGCGTTAATTGTTTGCCAGCGCGAAGATTGCTGCACGCTGCCATCAACGCTGATTCCGTTGCTCGACGCCGCTTGGTTGGTACCCAACGTCGTGCCGATGTTGGTAACACCGGTAAGTCCTGCAGCGGTGCCGATATTGGTTGTGGTGAGGCCAGAATTGGGATTGCTGCTAACGACAGAATTAGTGCTGTTGGATTGGCCGCCACTTTGGCTATTGTTGTAGCTGGTGTTGTAACGCAGACGCCAACCTTCTAAATTGATGCCTAAATTCATTCCGGCATAAACCTGCTCGGTTGAGCCTAGCAACGAGTTGCGATAGGAGTTTACGTTGTAACTCAAAAAGCCCGCGTTAATGCCTTCTTCCCATTCCTCGGGCGACACATAGCCGCGTGAAATGCGGGTTAAATATAATTGCGGAATACTCACCACCAACTTCAAATCACCGGAATCAAAATCGACCGTGGCGGCGGGAATCTTAGCGACGACATCGACACACGCGTCATTTTTCAACTCAGCAAATTCCACCGCATCCGGCAGACTTTTAACGTTGACACCAAGCTGCTCTAACAGGCCCTTGGTCACGCAAGGTTGCGTGCGGTCGGTGCCGGGAATGGCTTTGACTTCGATATCGCGTCGACCTAACCATTGTTTGTTGATATAAACATCGACCCGGTAATTGCCGGGTTGTACCACGTTGCCTAAGGTGTAGCGCGTGACATCGATGTTGTCACTTGCACCGGACAACATCGCTGGATTAAATCCGCTGTACTCAAAGATAGGCGTGCGCGGGGCACCGTTGATATTCGCACCAACATTGCCGCTGGCGTTGGCGGCAGGCTCGGCGGCGGCAGCGGCTAAATTGGCGGGCGTGGTGGCATGCGCTTTTCCCAACATGACAACAGACAGCGACAGCAGCGCAATCTGTTTAATCCAAGTGTTGGGGCGCGAACGGTTCATGAATTTCTACTTCGCCAAACGATACATTTGCTAGGGCGTTAAGCTGTTAGTGTGCTTTACTGCCGAACCAAAATCATTGATGGTGACGTACTCCAATTGACTTGCTTGGGTGGGGATTTGCTTTAAGTCGCGCACCACAAATTCGGCGCTCGATTTGGGGGCAATCATGCTGGTAACTACTTCGTAGGTTTTGTCGCTAATTACGATTTTTGCGGAGTCCATCGATACGTTAAAAACGCTATCGTTTTTGCCTTGCAACACAACACCATCTGCATTTTGATGCAAAGTCCATTGCACTTTATCGGCAGCAGCAAAGGACGAACCGGGTAAGCCAGTTGGGCGATAGAACAATTTCATGCGGCTGCGAATCGCAAGCTGCATATAGTTCGCGTCATCGGCACTTTTGGTCACCGGCATCGGCGGCACATCCAAAATATTGAGCCAAAATACCGATTCGCGGTCCGTTGGCAACGGGTCTCGAGCGTAGATAATCCGCACTGTTTGACCTTTGTTGGGATCGACGCGGAAGATCGGTGGCGTCGCGAAGAACGGCGATTTGCCAGTTTCTGGCGTGGACTTAGCGTCACCGGAATCCAACCACACTTGCACTAACGATGGCGTGGTCGAATCATTGTTGATACGCAGCGTGGCTTCTTTATCTTCAGCGTTATAAATAACGCGTGTTCCGTTAATGATTACGCCAGCATTGGCTGACAATCCTGCTAATGATGCTAGGCACCAAGTCAACAATACGAGTGAGTGACGTAATTTCATATTTTGTGTTTCTGACAAGCAACATTATAAAAAAGAGGCCATCGAAATGGCCGCTGTTTGATGAGCAAACGCGGTTTGCTCATCCCTACTAATTGTCTTGCTGGATTAGTTGTAGACCAAGGCGTATGTCACGTTAGTCGATACGGCACCAGAGCCCGCTGCGCCAGTGGCGTAGTATTGAGCGTAGTAATTCAAAGTCAACGCGCCAGCTGCTGAAGTCGTGCCGCCTGAACCTGCGCCATTGTTCGCGCCAGTGGCGATGTTGATTGGGTTCAACGCTGAGTTAAGAATTTGAACTTCTACGTTTGCTGCTGGACCAGTAGCGGCTAAGTTTTTCAACGCGCCAGTCGCTGAATCCAAGCTAGTGTTGTTCACTTCGAACAAAGCGTGTACTGCTGTTGATGCTGGGCAACCAGTCAACACTAATGGGAACAATGTTGGAGCAGCGATGTTACCGGCAGCAGCCAACGCGTTTTTATCTACTGGTGGCAACGCGACGGTAAAACTTGCGCCAGAACCGCCGATTACGCAAGAAGTTGCTACAACTGTGCCAGTAAATGTGATCGTACCGTCAGAAGCTTGTGCAGCATTCACACCGGTAACGCCAAGCGCCGCAACAAGAGCGCTGATAAGTAATTTAGCTTTCATGAAAATCTCCAGGGACTAATTTGTGTAATTGTTTAACGTTTAAAAAGTGAATAAAGCTGACAATCAACATTAAGTTAGCGGCGAAAATGAATGCTTTTAATCATGATTGTTGGGCGGATTATAACTGTACAAAGTTTCTTAAAGAAAACTTTTTCCGGTTTTAATTGTGAAATATCGTGTAATTCGCACAAAAGAGACAGTTAACATTTGGCATTGTCGTTTTTATTAGTTAGTTGACGTTTCAACTAACTTCTAGCGGGCTTAAATATCGACCGGATCGACTTCCAGTGACCAATTAATTCTTGGTTTGATTTGGCGAAGTTGGTGTAACCACTCTTTTAAAAATGCTTGCAAACCGGGGCGGGAGTGCGATTCGATCAGCAATTGCGCTCGCTCCGAATTGGCCATTTTCATCAATGTCATCGGGATCGGGTCGTGCATCGTGATGTGTTCAGGCACGTTTAATTCGGCGGCTTGTTTTAGGAATGCAATCGCAATCGACAACTCTTTAGCTTCGGCGCGCAGCAAAGCTTGGTAAATAAATGGCGGCAATGCCGCTTGTTGCCGTTCAAGCAGACATTCTTTGGCGAAGCGCGGGTAATCGTGTTTTTTGAGCGCTTGGTACAGCGCGTGTTGCGGGTAACGTGTTTGAATCAAGACTTCGCTCGCGCTGCCGCCTTCTTTCTGAGCCGCCCGCCCTGCGCGACCAGAGACTTGCATTAATTGTGCAAATAAGCGTTCACCGGCGCGATAATCTTGCGAAAAAAGCGCTGTATCCGGATTAATCACACCGACTAAGGTCAAGTTTTTGAAATCATGGCCTTTGGCAACCATTTGGGTGCCGATCAAAATATCGACTTCACCGCGATGCACCGTATCGAAGGCGGCTTGGGCGCTGCCTTTTAAGCGAGTGGAATCGGCATCAATCCGCCTAATTCTGGCATCCGGAAAAATCGTTTGCAGATGTTCTTCAATCCGCTGGGTTCCCCGGCCCAATGGTTGGATATCCACATTGCCGCAGGTCGGACAAGATTTAGGAATCCGAATCTCTAAACTGCAATGATGGCAGCGCAGTTTGTGCTCGTTTTTATGCAGGACTAAAAACGCACTACAGCGGGTGCAATTGCTCATCCAGCCGCAAGCATCACAAGCAATCACGGGCGCATAACCGCGACGATTTAAATAGAGTAGTGATTGCTCACCTTTCTCCAAGCGCTCTTTTAACGCGGAGATCAAAGAAAAGGTTAATCCTTCTTGCGGCTTATCTTTGGCTAAATCAATCAAGCGCATCGTCGGCAACACCGCCGCATCCACCGCGCGATTGGGCAAGCTTAATTTGGTGTAGCGGCCAGAAATCGTGTGTTGCCAGCTTTCTAATGACGGCGTGGCCGAGCCCAGCACGACTGGGATATTTAACTGGCGGGCGCGCCAAATCGCTAAATCGCGGGCTGAATAACGCAAGCCTTCTTGTTGCTTGTAAGAAGGATCGTGCTCTTCATCGACGATGATTAATTTCAATTGCGGCAAAGAAGCCAAAATCGCCAAGCGCGTCCCCAAAATCAAACTAGCTTTGCCGCTATGCGCCGCCAACCAATGCAAAGTACGTTCGCCTTCAGCCATGCCGCTGTGCAATGTTGCCACGAACAAATCCGGAAAACGCGCTTGCAGGTGACCTTGTAATTGGGGAGTTAGATTGATTTCAGGCACCAAAATCAAAATTTGCGGCGCAGGCGCACTCGGCACGGCGCGGGCCAAAATTTGCGCGGCGGCTTGCAAATAGACTTCGGTTTTGCCACTTCCGGTTACGCCGTACAGCAAACTGGTATCAAATCCTTGGGCGGCGACGATGTGATCAACCGCGGTTTGTTGCTCAGGGTTCAGTGGCGGCGGATTGCTGGCTTCGCCCGCCTTGATTGGCACGCTTAGTTTTTTTAGCGCTTTGTCCAACGCTGTGGTTTTGGCAGCGCGGATATTTTTGGGAACGGACGGCAGCGCGACTTCGCCCAACGGACGTTGATAATAGTCGGCGGCAAAGGCGCACAAGGCGATCCATTCAGGGGAAACTTCGGTGAGCTGAGAACGAACGGCAATAACGGGTTTAAGTTTATCCAGCGGGACGTCCGAATCTTGCTTAATTGCAACGATTAAGCCGACCATTTCACGCCGACCGAATTCCACCGAGGCAAATTGCCCCAGCCGAGGAATTTCGTCCCCGCTCCATCGGTAATCAAAAACGCGATCCAACGGCGTATCTAACGCAATTTGAAGAATTCGCTCGATCTGCAACTTAATGTACTTCCTTAAGAAGTTAGCCAATCAATGGGAAATTAAACGGTTTTTTGCTAGACAACCCTGTGGACAACTTTGTGGAAAAAGCGATGCGGATTGAATTAATTCTGCAGAGCAACAATTATTTCACAAGGTAAAATTTTCTGCTAAACACATAAACTCTATTTAAATCAATGACTTAAAAAATAGTTTTGGTTTTCTAAAAAAACTATTGACAGCAATTAGAAATTAATTTTTTTGTGCATAACTTAGTAGGATTTCCAACTAAGCACCTTTGTTAAGTTTCTGATTCGCAAGCCTAACAAAGGCTTTTATCGCCGCAAGCCGCATGAAATAACACTGTTGCGGCGCACAACCCTGTTCGCGATTATCTTGCGGCTCGGCTTATTGGTTTGTAGGTAGCAGATTTACCGTTTTGTTTAAGTGGTGCGTATCTTTTTGCTGAATTCGTGCACCGCGTCAACTAACACTTCGACCGATTGCGGCGCAGTAAATTGAGAGATACCGTGACCCAAATTAAAGACATGACCGCTGTCGGCAGACGGTTTGCCAAAGCTTTCAATCAATTGTTGCACCTGCGCACGGATTTGATCGGGATTGGCAAACAGCGCCATCGGATCGAGATTGCCTTGTAGGGCCACTTTATGACCAATTTGAGCGCGTGCCTGACCTAAATTGACTGTCCAGTCCAACCCAACGGCATCGGCGCCTATATCGGCGATTTGATCAATCCACAATCCACCGCCTTTGGTAAAGACGATCGACGGAATGGAAACGCCATTTTTTTCTTTTTTCACTAAACGCACCACTTCGCGCATGTAATTCAAGGAAAACTCTTGATAAGCACCGTCGGCCAAGACGCCGCCCCAGGAATCAAAAATCATGACCGCTTGCGCGCCCGCATCGATTTGGGCGTTTAAATACGTTGCGACCGCTTGCGCGTTCACACGCAAAATGTGATGCATCAAATCTGGACGGTTGTACAACATCGTCTTAATTGTGCGGTAGTCTTTCGAGCCGCCGCCTTTGACCATGTAACAGGCCAAAGTCCACGGGCTGCCGGAAAAACCGATCAGCGGAACACGGCCATTTAACGTATTCCGAATTTGCGTAACCGCATCGAATACGTAGTTCAACTTGTTCATATCTGGCACTTGCAACGCCAAAATATCTTTTTCGTCCTGCAACGGGCGCTCAAACTTAGGGCCTTCGCCGTCTTCAAAATACAAGCCCAATCCCATCGCGTCTGGGACAGTCAAAATGTCCGAAAACAGGATCGCCGCATCTAACTTGAATCGGTCTAAAGGTTGAATCGTGACTTCGGTTGCGTAGTCTGGATTCTTGGCCAGCCCCATGAACGAACCCGCTTTTTGTCTTACAGCACGATATTCAGGCAAATAACGGCCCGCTTGACGCATTAACCAGACCGGCGTGTGCTCGGTAGGCTGACGGCGCAAGGCGCGCAGGAAAGTATCGTTCTTTAATGGGACGTCGTTAAATGCCATGGCAATCTTTCTTCAATGCTATAAATTCAGACCGACATTATCGCTTAAATTGCCTTTAGTTAAAGCTGTTTTAAATCAATGCCTATTAATTGGCTGGATAAATTCACAGTGAAGTTCTTCTGTGGATAACTTTGTGAATAGATTTCAAAACTAAGTCAATATCTTTTTTCCAAATGCTTGATTGAAAGCATCATGTAAGTCGCAAAAATGGATTTATCTCAATTCAATCAATCAGTTACAGAGTTTTCTTAATTTAGAGTTTTACCTGTTCACAGTTTCTAACCATTTGCCGATTTTTGTGCATAACAATTGCTGGCTGGACTTCTTGCAAGCCTATATTTCATGCTCGTTGCAAGGCTGTTTTGACCTGAAAGCGTGAATATACGTAGAAATACGTAGCAGCTCGTTGAATTGATCGACATTAGCCGACGATTCCAATTTGGGGACTTTGTCCTACAAGCATCTCTTGGCCCAACGTAAGATTTTGTCTGACAAAAAAAATGCCCAACTAGTCGCTGGGCATGAATCCTTTATAACAACAAGGAGGAGGAGACGTTCGGTGCAATGTATTTATTTGTTGTTACTTCTTCGATACAGAGCAATATATATTCTTTGTGAAATAAATCTATACCCTATTTAGGGCATTTTACAAAAATTAAAAGAGCTGTTTTTCACTCGAGTAATTTTTATCTCACGTAGTTATCTTAATGGCCTTGTGTTTCCTGCTCATGACGTAACGATTAAATTGACGCTACTTTTTAACAAATAATGGCAGTTTCTTAAGCAATTGGGTTGCCACAAAGCACAACGGAAACAATATCGCCCAAGAAACTAACCAAACCTCTAACTTAGCCGTTATTAACACCCAGTTAGAAATCATCATTATTTGTGTCAAGGCACTCAGCAGCAGTCCAACGATTCCGCTGGCAATCAATGCGGGTAGCAGTGAGACCAAAATGTTGGATTCAGCCAATACTTGCTTTAAGCTGGGTTGCAATGAATTAACAATCTGCATTGTTATGATGAGGTAACTTTTGAGGGATATAGTGCTGAGACAGAATTACTGAAATTGTGCGCGATTGGGGCTTGCGCTTTAATTCTGACGTTGTTGATGACTGATTTGCTTTAAATAAAGTCGCGATGCGCGCCAGATTCCCAGCAGCATCGGCTTAAACATAACGATTACTACGCTAACTGCCGTTAAAACGAGGAGAACACTCGTCATTTTCATTAGCGTTGGTACGGCTGCTAATAGTGGCTGGATGAAGTTAGCTAGGGACATTTTTTTCTCAAAAACAATAATAAACAGGGAATGACGCCACTATATTGCAGCGCAATATATAATTCAAATTCCGATTTATCATACCTGTTATGGTTTTTGTGAATGACCACGTGGCGATTTATTACTTAACCTTGCCCAGCGTTAGCGCAAAAGGCTTATATGAACTTTCTTACTTTAGATCTCAATTTATTGCGCGTCTTTGATGCCGTCATGATCGAGCAAAATCTGACGCGCGCCGCCGATAAATTGGCGATGACGCAGCCAGCAGTCTCGAACGCGTTAAAACGTTTGCGCCACGCATTCAATGATGAATTATTAATTCGCACAGCCTACGGCGTAAAACCAACTCCACGCGCCGAAAGCGTTTGGCCTGCGATTCGTGAAGCGTTAAGTAAGCTCGAAGCAGCGATCGCGCCGCCCACGTTTGATCCGTCAACGGCAATTGCCTCGTTCAGAATGGCGATGGCCGATTCAACCGCGGCTTACTGGATGCCATATCTCGTGCGCGAAATTGAGAAAACTGCGCCCGGCATCAATGCGCGCATGGTGCCGCTAACAACCCGCGATCCGCGCAATATGCTGCTGCACGGCGACATTGATATTGCGGTGGGATTTTTCCCAGGCGTAGTGTCGCAAATGACCGGAGGACAAAGTTCGACCAATAACGCGATTCGCCACGCCAGCTTGTATACAGGTCGCTATGTATGTGTGATGCGTAAAGATCATCCTTTGGCCAATGAACCGCTGACCTTGGACAACTATTGCAACGCGCATCATTTATTGGTGAGTTTCTCAGGCAGAGCGCACGGCTTAATTGACGAGATTTTGAACGGCATTAACCGCCAACGTCATATTTTGCTAACCGTAAATCAATTTTTTACGGCAGGTCGGGTCGTTGCTAGCTCGGATTTATTGACCGTGTTGCCGCACCATTTGATTTCGTCCACCGGTGTGCAAAATCAATTGATCTGGAAAGAATTGCCAATCGCAACGCCAGCGGTCAATGTGGATATGTTGTGGCACGAGCGCGAGGCGCGCAATCCAGCGCATCGTTGGCTAAGAGAGAATTTAATGAGCTTGGTGGAAATGACCTTAAATTCGGAAAATCCCCAAATCGAACATCAACATGCGCTGATTTAAGCGCGAATCCACCAATGCAAAAAGGGCGTTATCTTTTCTGATAACGCCCTTTTTAATTTGATCAATTTACTTGATCGGCAAATGGGTGGTGTTTTTAACTTCTTCCATCACCGCATAGGTATGGGTTTCGCGCACGCCGCCAAGTTGCAGCAGCGATTTGCCTAAGAAATCGCGGTAAGCATTCATGTCTTTTACCCGCGCTTTGACAAGGTAATCGAAGCCGCCGGCGACCATATGACATTCCAACACTTCAGGAATCGCTTGCACGCCGCGCTTGAACGCATCAAACACGTCTGGCGTGGTGCGATCTAAGACGACTTCAATAAATACCAATAAAGCGACATCTAACAATTGCGGATTTAATTGGGCGGTATATCCTAGGATATATCCTGTCTCTTGTAACTTGCGAACGCGCTCTAAACACGCTGCGGGTGAGAGATTAACGCGGGTGGCTAACTCTACATTGCTGATGCGGCCATCATTTTGTAATTCCGCAAGAATTCTTTTACTGATTTTGTCGAGCATAAGAAAGTCTCATGTGTAAATTATATTCGGTTGAATTTTCTCACAAAATAGAAAATTTTGCTATTAAGCGGAATTTCCAGAATTAATCATTGGTAATTCCTTATAAAATCGTTGCACTATTAATGGCTGAAAATACCGAATAAATAGTTCTTAATCGTTATTTGATTATTATTTTTTATTGCCGTTAGTCACTGCTTTTACTGCCTCAATTTCATCGAAATTACACTTTAGTAAGCGAAATTTATCTTTTAGCCAGCCTATGAGTTGATTTCAGGCAAAAAGTTTCTTTGCATAACTTTATAGTTTCAAATTAAGCCTAGGCGATCACGGTTTGCACTAACAACAGCGCGCGTTGTTTCCGGCAACTTGCACACCGCGATTAACTAGACACTTATTCACCACTAGAACACAGACAAAATGACTCAACCATTCGCCTTTCTCCACACAGAAGTCCTAACTCATCCCAGCGCTTTGCGATTGGCCATTACCGAGGCTTATCGCCGCAATGAATCGCAGGCGGTGCACTATTTATTAGAGCAACTGCCTAGGTTCGATCACGCGCCGATTCAAAGCTTAGCGAAAAAGTTGGTCAAAGACGTGCGCGAACAGCGTACTCGCGCCTCGGGTGTGGATGCGTTGATGCATGAGTTCTCGCTCTCGTCGGAAGAAGGCGTTGCGTTGATGTGTTTGGCCGAGGCGTTATTGCGCATTCCCGATCATCAAACAGTGGACCGTTTAATTGCCGACAAAATCAGCAAAGGCGATTGGCGCAAACATTTAGGCGAATCGCCCTCGATGTTTGTTAACGCCGCAACGTGGGGCTTATTGGTGACCGGAAAACTCGTTTCGACCAATAGCGAACAAGGTTTAACGTCGGCGCTCACCAAATTAATTTCCAAAGGTGGTGAGCCGCTCATCCGTAAGGGCGTTGATTTAGCAATGCGTATGTTGGGCAATCAATTCGTCACCGGACAAACGATAGAAGAAGCGCTCAATAACAGTAAAGATAACGAAAAACGCGGTTACCGCTATTCCTACGATATGCTCGGCGAAGCGGCCTTGACTGCCAAAGACGCCGCGTTTTATTACGCTGCATATGAAACAGCGATACACGCCATCGGTACAGCATCGGCGGGTCGCGGCATTAAAAATGGGCCGGGAATTTCGGTCAAATTATCCGCCTTGCATCCACGCTATTCGCGCGCGCAGCACGAGCGGGTGATGGATGAATTGCTGCCTAGTTTGAAAAAATTGCTCCTGTTAGCGAAGCATTACAACATTGGTTTTAACATCGATGCGGAAGAAGCGGATCGCTTAGAACTGTCGTTGGATTTGGTCGAAGCCTTAGCATTTGATGCTGACTTAAACGGCTTTGAAGGTTTAGGCATTGTGGTGCAAGCGTATCAAAAGCGCTGCCCCTATGTGATCGATTATTTGATCGATTTGGCGCGCCGCAGTCAGCAAAAATTTATGATTCGTTTGGTCAAAGGCGCGTATTGGGATTCCGAAATCAAACGCGCACAAGTCGATGGTTTGTCCGATTATCCGGTCTATACGCGCAAGGTGTACACCGACGTTTCTTATCTGTTCTGCGCGAAAAAATTACTCGCCGCCACCGACGTTATTTATCCTCAATTTGCCACCCATAATGCGCTGACTTTATCGGCTATTTATACATGGGCGCAAGAGCAAAACATCACTGATTATGAATTCCAATGTCTACACGGTATGGGCGAAACCTTGTACGACAAAGTGGTTGGCGCAGATCAATTAAATCGTCCATGTCGTATCTATGCGCCGGTTGGCTCGCACGAAACATTGCTGGCTTATTTGGTGCGTCGCCTATTAGAAAACGGCGCCAATTCATCCTTCGTCAATCAAATTGTGGACGAATCGATTTCGCTCGATTCTTTAGTCGAAAATCCGGTTTCTATTGCCGAAAAATTAGCCGGGCTGCCGCATTTTGGCATTAGCTTACCGAGCGCTTTGTTCGGCCACGAGCGTAAAAATTCGGCTGGATTTGATTTCTCTAACGAGCAAGTCCTACGCGAGTTGTCGCGTGATATTACTCAATTTTCAGCGCACAAATGGCATGCCAAGCCACTGCTGCACGGAATCGCTAGCGCACATGTTAGCGAAGTCGTTACCAATCCTGCGGTGCATACCGACATCGTCGGTCATGTGATTGAAGCCACTAGTCACGACGTAGAAACAGCCTTGGTTGCTGCTGAAACTCACGCCTCCGAATGGGCCGCTGTAAGTACTGCTGAGCGTGCTAAGTGTTTGAACAAAGCAGCAGATTTGCTTGAAACTAATCGCATTGAATTTATCGCCTTAGCCATTCGCGAAGCGGGAAAATCGTTCCCCAATGCAGTTGCCGAAGTACGCGAAGCGGTTGATTTTTTACGCTATTACGCCGCGCAAATTATCTCGACAGAATTGTCCGCCGCTTTGGGTCCCGTCGTTTGTATTAGCCCTTGGAATTTCCCGCTCGCGATTTTCTTGGGCGAAGTATCCGCCTCGTTAGCTGTGGGTAATGTGGTGCTCGCCAAACCGGCTGAACAAACGCCGTTAATCGCTTTCCGTGCGGTGCAGATATTGCATAAAGCGGGCGTGCCAACTTCGGCGCTGCAATTCTTACCGGGTCGCGGCGAAACAGTTGGCGCTAAATTGGTGGCTGATTCACGTTGCAAAGGCGTGATTTTTACCGGCTCAACCGAAGTCGCACAAATCATTAATCAAACTTTAGCTAAACGTTCTGCCGCGGAAAAACAAGACATCCCATTGATCGCTGAAACTGGCGGACAAAACGCCTTAATCGTCGATAGCAGCGCGTTACCAGAGCAAGTCGTTATCGACGTATTGAACTCCGCCTTTGATAGCGCTGGGCAGCGTTGTTCAGCACTGCGCGTGCTGTGCTTGCAAAACGATATCTTTGATAAAACGATGCAAATGCTGCAGGGCGCGATGCAAGAACTGCGGATCGGTAATCCAGATCGCTTATCGGTGGACATTGGCCCAGTGATTGATTTAGAAGCTAAAAATAAATTATTAGCGCACATCGCCAATTTAAAAACGCAAGCTAATTCGTTCCATCAATTAGCGTTGTCGGAAGAATGCAATCTTGGTCATTTCGTCGCGCCCACCGTGATAGAAATTCCTTCCATCGCTGCGCTCAAGCACGAAGTCTTTGGCCCTGTTTTGCACGTTGTCCGTTATAAACGCGATGAGCTACCGCAATTGATCGAGCAAATTAATCAAACCGGTTATGGCTTAACCTTGGGCGTTCATTCACGTATTGATGAAACGATTCAGTTTGTGATTGATCATGCGCACGTGGGTAATATTTACGTCAACCGCAATATCGTGGGCGCAGTCGTGGGTGTACAGCCGTTTGGTGGCGAAGGCAAATCAGGCACGGGGCCAAAAGCTGGTGGCCCGCTTTACCTCAAACGCCTGCAACGCAACAGCACGGACCAAATCGGCGGTCACTCGGTGTTCGAGCGTTCCGCCCCTGCGTTGTTGAACGATTTAATGGTTTGGTTTAAAACCCACGGTCACGATAAAAATGCCGCATTGGCGGAACAATATGCCTTATCGTCGCCACGTAAAATGTCCTTGGTCTTGCCAGGGCCAACCGGTGAGCGCAACACTTTATCGTTTGCACCGCGCGGCAATATTTACTGCGCTGCACCCGATGTGACGACGTTGCTCAACCAATTGGCAGCAGTGCTGGCTACCGAAAATTGTCCGGTGATGTCGAAAGCCACATTCGGATTAATTCCCGCGAGTTTGCCGGCATCGATCAAATCGCTAATTAAAATCAATGAAGTCGATAACGTGCATTCTCAAATCGCGTTACTCGATAAATCGTTGTCGAACTCACTCAAAACGATCATCGCGTTTCAAGACGAGTTCATCACCAGCATCATCGAGACTTCCGAGAACGAACCAATCCCGCTCTGGCGCTTGCTAGCAGAACGCGCCGTTTGTATTAACACGACTGCCGCCGGTGGTAACGCTAGTCTGATGACATTGGATAGTTGATTAGTTTCTGGTCGAATTAAACCCTCAAAAATAAACGCCCTAAGGTCGCATGCTCGTGCTGATCTTGGGGCGTTTTTTGTCAATTTAAAACTCACTGTACAAAATAAAGTGCAAGCTGCTCGCGTTTAAATTGCAAACGAAATTAACTCCATCAAAAGTCGATTTAACAGATGTTGGGAAAGTGGTCTCACCACCAAACTAAAACATCACTTCATCCCAAAATTTATTCTTTAGTCCGCCAATTTAGCGTTTAATTTAAACGACTCGCCTGTCCACGCACCAAGAACATCTTCCACGCCGCTAGGAGCTTATCTTGACCGTCAAGCATCGCCAAATCTATTTCATGAGCGGCTTTGATCCGCGCGGGGTGTCGCACTATTACCGACTTTACCGCGACCAAGCAATGCAGCAGCAGAAGGCGGGCGGGCTGCGCTTATCGGTCGGTCCATTGCAGCGCAATTTAGATCGTTTTGTCAGTCATTGGGAAATACGGGATTTGTCTATAAACCATATGGCAAGCGATACTGCAAATCACGAAGAGAAAGAGCATGCAAATGGTAACGCAATTGAGTGGACGACCATCAGTACTTACCATTTTTTGCACTGGGATGACATCGTCCGCAAGCATTGGCTGCGCGATGACCTCACGGTGGCACTGAACTATTTACATACATTTTGGGTGTATTTATCTACAGGCACGCTTAGTCAAATTGCCAGACTCGCGTGGCCGCCTTTCATCACCGCCATCGCACCGCTGATCATGTTATTGATGCTATTGATTTTCGGCTTAGCGTCGATTTCATGGGTAAGTCCGACCGTACCAAACGTTTGGCTAATAATTTCGATCAGGGGAATATTGGTGCTAGTTTTTTTAGTCTTTACACATAAAATTATTCAACAACTCAACCTACGATATAAAATTTTTTGGCTGCTGCGGATCTACTATTTTGCAGCCCAGCAAGCTCACGAAAGGGTGACCGAACTAGCACAACGCTTGGACTATTTTGCGCGATACATTGTGGAGCATGCAGAACCGACGACAGATGAAATTCTCATCGTTGGCCATAGCATTGGCAGCATTATGGTGACCGATTTAATCGGATGTATCTTGCAACAGCAGGTCAACTTTTGTGCCAGCGGGATGCCACGACTTAGTTTGATGACCTTGGGTGAATGTATTCCGATTGTGAGCCTCATTCCCAGCGCAAAAAGATACCGTGATAATTTAGTTCGTATTCGCGATTGCCAGCAACTTGAATGGATTGATTTTACTGCCCCGACCGATGGCATCTGCTTTGCATTAACTGATCCACTTAGCGCATCGGGATTGAAGCAAAGTCAGCCGAATCACCCCAAACCAAAATTGCTTTCCCCGCGTTATGCCCAATTATTTACAGCACATACCTACTCAAGCATTCGGCGCAATTGGTATCGGAATCATTTCCAATATTTGATGGCAAGTGAAGTACCGGGTACCTATGATTATTTCGCTATCACCGCAGGCAAATTAACGCTAAGGCAGCGCTTTATTGATATCCCATCTGTGACTGGCTATAAGACGCCGGTTCCATTGTTATGACGCGCTTTTGTCCTGTCTATCCGACGCCAAAAGCAAGGCGTGCATCCTTATTGAAGCTGTTTTTTAGCGCACGCTATTCATGGCTAGATAGCCTGTTTGAGCGCAGCTATACGATGCATTTGGGCGAAGTGCATTTACCAAGCCTAGATTTATATATGGTTAATGAGCCAGCACTGGTGCATCGAGTGTTGATTGAAGAAGTTCATCATTTCCCCAAAAGCGCCTTGTTGGATGCCGCCTTAAAACCTTTACTCGGGGACAGCATCTTTACGACTAATGGCGCGCAATGGGAGCGACAACGCCGCATGATGGAGCCATCATTTGAGCAGGCTAGGCTTAAGTCAGTCTTCGCATCGATGTCAGCGGCAGCACATGTCATGCAAATGCGACTACAACAACTCCTTGACCGCGCTAACGTCGACGTTGAACAAGAAATGACATTGGTCACTGCTGATATTATTTTTAGGACGATTCTTTCGACCTCGTTAAATGAGGGTGACGCTGGCCAGATTTTTAACGCGTTTAAGCAATTTCAACGGCACGTACCGAAATTAATCAGCCATCGGATTTTTGGGATTCCCAGCGTATTCAGTCCACTCCTAACCAAGCATCGCGCCGGCATTTTTGCACAGCAAATACGCAGCTTACTGGGGCAAGCGATCGCACCGCGATTTGCGGCCTTTCACGCTGGTATGCCAGATCCGCATCAGGATATTCTTAGCGAACTCTTAAAGGCCAGAGATCAAGCTACCGGACAGAGTTTTAGTTCGGATGAGCTGCTCGATCAAGTGACTATGCTTTTTTTGGCGGGCCACGAAACCTCTGCCAGCGCGTTGTCGTGGGCGTTGTATTTGTTAGCCAATAGCACTGAGGTACAAGCGCGTTGCTATGACGAGGTGATTGCAATGCAAGTCAACGACCAACTTACTTATGCAACTATTCGCAAACTTCAACTCGTCCGCAATGTAGTCCGCGAAACTCTCAGGCTATATCCGCCAGTAGGCTTTTTTGCGCGGCAATCACAGGTAACGACAATGATGCGCGATAAGGTTGTGCGGCGCGACGCGGCCATCGTAGTCGCTCCTTGGCTCATCCATCGACATCGCACACTGTGGGATAAGCCCGATGAATTCAATCCTGATCGATTTGCCTGTAACGACGCGCGTGAATCGATCAAGAATGCATATCTCCCGTTCGGCTTAGGGCCACGGGTATGCATCGGTGCGTCGTTCGCGCTCCAAGAAGCTACCCTAATTTTGGCAACGCTTATCAAACATTTTCGCTTTGAGGCATTAGCCAACGTCCAACCCAAGCCGGTCGGAAGATTAACGATTCGATCCGATAACGGCATTCAATTGCGCGTTTGCCGACGTTAAGAAACTCGCTTGATCAGTTTCCGATTATTTATTAGAAGGACTAGTTTTGTGAAAGAAAGAGCTGCTGGATTTTTACTTATGTGCGGAATCGTTCCATTAGCTTTGCTCGGCTACCTAATCATTGTTGCCATTGGTTTTTGCGGACCAGTCAGCCGCGCCCGCGCTGGAGTTAGGGCGCTCGACCATTTCGTCAACGCATCAGTATTGAATGGCTACGCGTGGGAATCGGTGTCCTCGCATGCTTGGCGCGAGAGGGACAAATTATGGGCAAAGTTGATAATCCGCATCGCGGACTTAATTCAACAAGGACACTGTGAACGGGCTAACAAACGGGAGCAAGCGTTGGTGGATTTTGCGCTCGCTCGTGGATTGGAGCAGCCAACGATCAAATAAATATTTCATGTTGAACAAAGCTATCAACCTCAACTCCAACAGATCAACTTTTACAAAAACAATTAAGAAGCTACTTGTAAATCAATTAGCATTTATTTACTATCACCGCTCTGCTGTTATTGATGCACACCGCATCAACGACAAAATTTCACTCTACATAAAAGCAATGCTCTACCCGTCGCTAGAAAATCCACATCACCTTTAAATTAAGAGAATTACATGGCAACAAAAATTAGTAGCGGCGGCAAGCCAAACGGTGTTTGGCTGGCTGATTTGATGTTATTCGCGGTAGCCATCGTTTGGGGTACTAGTTATGGTGTCACCAAAGGCGTGGTGGCGTTCTATCCAGTTTTAGGATTTCTATCTGTCCGATTCATCTTAACGTTTGTTCTCTTGCTGCCCGTTTGGAAAAATAGTCAAAGCACACAGATCAAAGAAACCGTACAAATTGGTGTTCCCCTAGGACTAGTTTTACTGTCTGTTTTTGCCTGTGAAACTTTCGGAGTAGGGCTAACTACCGCCTCAAACGCCGCCTTCTTAATAAGCATGTGCGTAGTGTTCACGCCGTTTGTCGAGTGGCTCGTTTTACACGTGCGCCCGTCCTTGGCGAGTTGCATTGCTACGCTGATCTCTTTAATCGGTGCGTTGATTTTGACATCTGGAATTACGCTGTCATTTAATTTAGGCGACGCACTATTACTCGCTGCCGCAATGCTACGTGCCTACATGGTGACGCTAACGAAGAAGCGTACGTCCGGAAAGCAAATTAATTCCTTGGCATTGACTGCGGTTCAATGTGGCGTTGTAGGAATCGGCTGCCTAGTTCTCGCACTCCTTACTTCAAACGGGAGTATGCCGCCGCTACCGCTGCGAAATGAATTCTGGTTCGCCACAATCTACCTCGTATTGTTTTGCACCATCTTCGCTTTTTTTGCCCAGAACTATGCGGTACGCCAAACGTCTCCAACACGCGTGCATTTATTGATGGGAATGGAACCGGTTTTCGGTGCGCTGTTTGCCATGTATTGGTTAGGTGAACAACTCACACCATTTGCGTGGCTTGGAGGTCTGATGATTGTTGGGCCGTCGCTTTGGGCAACTTTACACAAACCGTAAAATTCTCAACTTATTTTTGGATGGATTTTTGTGCATCGGCTGAGCTTTTTTTGGTCGATTTTTTCATTCAACTTAAGACCTAAAATGAACCGTACTGTGTGATATTTTTTGGCAAGTCCGTTTGATCAAGATGCATATCCGATTAACCGCAAATCACAAATTCCCACCCCAATCTCTCGTTAACAAAGCTCACATTCTTTGAAAATAAAAGACAAACTTTGCGCTTCAGATGCGACACTTTTTAATTCTTCCGTGGTTTAAAACAAGATTTATTGACGATTACGTATCGCCATACTTATGATGAATTGACGACGCGATGCTGATTTAAAAAAACTTCAGCCTCCAAAAATAGTTCGAAAAATATGTCGCTCTGATCGGAAATAAGTAACATTAAATAACGCACGAAATCTCTGTGTGCACTAGGCAGTTTGGTCTACACCAACGCGTTAATTGGTTTGATCGCCAACGGAAGTAGTCATTGGTTTGGAAAGGGGTGTTTTATGGTGCAATTCGTACCTACCATCTTATGCGGCGGTGTCGGTTCGCGCCTTTGGCCGATCTCACGACAACATCATCCCAAACCATTTATACGCTTATCTGACGGCCAAAGCTTGCTGCAAAAAGCCATGCTGCGCGGTGCGAAATTAGACGGCGCTATTGAAGTATTAACTGTCTCTAACCGCGAACTGTTATTCAAACTCGAAGACGAATACCGCGAAGTTAATCACGCGCAGATTGACACCTCTTTCATCCTTGAACCGTTCGGCAAAAATACCGCTGCAGCAATTGCTTGTGCGGCATTGCATATTGCTGACGTACACGGGCCAGCTACGATATTGCTGATTCTACCCGCTGATCATTTAATCTCTAATCAAGCTGCTTTCGAACAGGCGACCAAGCAGGCAATTCACCTCGCCAATGACAATCGACTTGTCACCTTCGGCATCAAACCAGATTGTCCGCAGACTGCTTATGGTTACATTGAGGCGAGCAAAAATAACGTGCTGCGCTTTATTGAAAAACCTTCCAGAGAAAAAGCACAAGCCTACTTTGAATCAGGAAAGTTTCTCTGGAATTCGGGCATGTTCTGTTTTAAAGCCAGCACGATGATAACGGCCTTGCGCGAGCATTGTCCTGATATCTTGTCCGCAACCCAGCGCTGCATAGAACAATCACCGCTTGTTAAAGGACGTAGTTTTAGCCAGTTAGCACTCGATGCCGCTAGCTTCGATTTAATTCGGGATGAATCCATCGATTTTGCGGTGATGGAAAAAGCGTCCAACGTCGCCGTCGTTCCATGCGACATAGGCTGGAGCGACATCGGTTCGTGGGACGCATTTAGCGAGTTGCTCGATGGTGACGAAAACGGTAATCGAATTGACGGACATGCCATCACCCACCACAGCGCGAACTGCTACATCAAATCCGATAGCAGAATTGTCGGTGCCGTTGGGCTCAACGACTTGATCATCGTCGATACGCCTGACGCGCTTTTGGTCGCGGACAAAAATAGATCACAAGATGTGAAGCACATCTTTTCTGCCCTGAAATTACAAAATCACGATGTACACAAAAATCACACTACCGTACACCGGCCTTGGGGCACTTATACGATTTTGCAAGAAAGCGATAACTTCAAAATTAAACGTATCGAGGTCAAACCGGGCGCATCACTTTCATTACAAATGCACCATCACCGCAGCGAGCATTGGATAGTCGTTAGTGGCATGGCTAGGGTAGTCAACGGCAGCGAAGAGATTTTTGTACGGGTGAACGAATCGACTTATATCCCAGCGGGACATCAACATCGTTTAGAGAATCCTGGCTTACTCAATTTGGTGATGATCGAAGTACAAAGTGGTCAGTATTTGGGTGAGGACGATATCGTGCGATTTAGCGATGTGTACGGACGGGCTTAAGAAGCGTTGTGTTTTAAGTTGATCGATTAGCGATTTATTTCGAAGTAAAGGAAGTCAACTTGACGACTACTCTCAATCTCAGTAACAGCCAAAGA
Source organism: Sapientia aquatica (assembly GCF_004358105.1). Lineage (GTDB taxonomy): Bacteria > Pseudomonadota > Gammaproteobacteria > Burkholderiales > Burkholderiaceae_D > Solimicrobium > Solimicrobium aquaticum. Next base: position 66,794 of record NZ_SMYL01000012.1, read on the forward strand.
CTTAGCCCTACAAACGCACCCAGAGTATGGCGGTCACGGTTAAAAAAAATTAATGGGCTATTTGTAGCGACTGTCGTTATTCCAACGTTATTGGCGATAATTTACTGGGGATTCATTGCGTCAGACGTGTACGTTTCGGAATCACGATTTACTGTGCAAGCGCCCAGACCTAAGCAAAGCAGCACAGGCATTGGGGCCATCTTGCAAAGCGCGGGCGCAGGACATGGGCAAGAAGATAGTAACGACGTAGAGAGTTTCATCCTGTCACGCGACGCCTTGCAGCAATTATCGAAACAAATGCCAGTCCAGCATGCGTACGCCGATCATCATATCGATCTATTTAGCCGGTTTGCTGCGCTGGATGGCGACACGAGTTTTGAAGCTCTGTACCGCTATTACTTAAAGCGGATTGAAATCGACCTCGATCCTGTTTCGGGTATTCCCTCGCTCAAGGTGTCCGCTTATAGCGCCGAAGACGCATACCAAATCAACGAAAAGCTGCTGCGTTTGGCTGAAGAAATGGTTAACAAAATGAGCGCTCGGGCACGAACAGAAACGATAGGCTTCGCCCAAGCCGCGGTCGACGAAGCGCAAGATAAAGTAAAAAAAACAGGCGCGGCATTGTCGGCATTTCGGCAAAAAAAATCGTTGTTCGACCCAGAACATCAATCCACAGCCCAGCTAGCAATTATTACCAAAATCGAAGAAAGCATTATCACGACCAAGTCGCAGCTAGAACAGTTCACCACATTCGCACCGAGCAATCCGCAAGTTCCATCGCTAAAAAAACAGCTCGCTAGTTTGCAGGCAGAAATGAAATTACAGATGGATAAGGTCGCTGGATTAAGTGCATCACTAACGACAGAATCGCCTGAATACGAGCGTCTAACGTTAGAAAAAGAATTCGCCGCCAAACAACTACAAGGCGCAGTGGCTTCACTAGAAGAAGCGCGGATCGAGGCCGCGCGCAAACAGCTTTACTTAGAACGCATCGTCGAACCCATCACGCCCGACATGGCAATGGAACCTCGACGCAGCCGCAATATTATCGCGACTTTATTACTTGGCTTAGTGGCTTGGGGCGTCTTGAGTATGCTGTTAGCGAGTGTTAGGGAACATCAGGATTGAGCGCGTATGAACGATACGACCACCTTTAAGCAATCACTCACGATTAATCTGCGCGTCATCGGAGCACTGTTGATGCGCGAGATAATTACCCGCTATGGCAGACACAATCTGGGCTTTTTATGGCTATTTCTCGAACCGATGATGTTCACCTTGGGCGTGACAGCAATTTGGTCATACACGCATGCGAATCACCTTGGTTCAACTTTGCCCATCGCCGCTTTTACGCTCACCGGATACTCGACCATCCTTTTGTGGCGCAACATGCCAACCAGATGTGTGAGCGCTGTCATTCCCAATTTAGGGTTGATGTACCACCGTAATGTTGTGTTACTCGATATTTTTGTTTCGCGCATTGTGCTTGAGGTCACGGCAGTTACCGCTTCATTCAGTACTCTGGGCATTCTGTTTTTTAGCAGTGGTTTAATGAAAGCCCCGGAGGACATTGTTCCTGTGTTGATCGGCTGGATGATGTTGGCGTGGTTCGGCGCCTCTATGTCTCTGTTCGTAGGCGCGTTGGGAGCTCGCTCTGAGGTGATCGAAAAAATTTGGCACCCGATTTCTTACCTCACATTTCCCTTATCTGGTGCGGCATTCATGCTGGAATGGTTGCCTGCTCCGGCTAGAGCAGTTTTGATTTGGATGCCTACGGTGAACTGCTGCGAAATTATCCGACAGGGTTTTTTTGGTCCCATGGTGCATGCCCATTACGACATGAGCTACGTAGCAATTTTCAATACTTGCTTGATGTTGCTGGGCTTAGCTCAAGTGCGCTTAGTCGCAGAAAGAATCGCTCCACAATGATTACGCTTGACCAATTAGTGAAGCAGTATCCCACCAGACAAGGATTAAACACCGTGCTTAATGGCATCAACCTAAACATTATGGCAGGTGAAAAAATCGGTATTTTGGGTCGCAACGGTGCGGGGAAATCAACACTGATTCGCTTAATTAGTGGCGCAGAGCATCCTACCCGCGGTCATGTGCGCCGCACCATGAGCGTATCTTGGCCGTTGGCCTTTACAGGCGCGTTTCAGGGTTCACTCTCTGGCCTAGATAACCTGCGCTTCATCTGCCGCATTTACGGTAAAGACTGGAAAGAACGTGTGGGCTATGTAGAAGACTTTGCCGAGCTAGGTAGATATCTGCGCGAACCGCTAAAAAACTATTCGGCTGGCATGACCGCCAGATTGGCCTTTGCAATTTCTATGTCAATTGAATTCGATTGCTTTCTGATCGACGAAACCATCTCCGTCGGTGATCGCCGCTTCCAGGATAAATGTCATACCGAACTATTTGAAAAACGCAAGGACCGCGCCTTAATCATGGTCTCGCACGAAGCACACAACATCCGTGATCACTGCCGCCGCGGCTGCGTAATCAACAACGGCAAGCTGCATGAGTTTGACGAGGTGGATTCGGCTTACGCTTATTACAATGAAAATTGCTGAAATGGAGATGTTTGGCTATGTTTAAGAAAAACAATAAGGTTAAAGTGCTGCTCGAAATGCGGCCAGCGTTTGAGGGCTTTGCCGGGATACCACAAGAAGTCCGATTACTTTTCCGTGGATTGCGCAAAATTGATTCAGTCGAGGTCGAAGGAATGCTGCAAACATCGCGACGAAGGCTCGCGCGAGGAACCATTAATAAAGAAAATTTTTTTTCCAGAAGATTATCTAGTGCGCGTCGTTTCGCCCGTTATTCCAACGTCATTATTTCGCTGATAGAAAAACCTCAACGTAATTTACTCGACTCCCTTACGGAATATTTCAGCCAAAGAGCTGAGCTGCTCGCTCTCCAACTGTCGCTGCTAGTTGGATTTGGATCAATCAAGCTGTCTTCTTTTAAATCACAATCGTTTGAGGATTTCACTTGGCGCACCCTGTTTTCTAAAACTCTGCCAGCATCTGATTTTAAATTGGTCGCCACCGCAAATCACAAAATTTGCTCGATTTCGTGGCACACACTTCATATGGTTGGACTAGGCACCCTGACGTGGCGACTGAGCAGTAAGGCCAAATACCCCAAGATTGACACATCCGGATTTGATATCTTTATTGGACAAACTCCTTATCCTGGACGAGTGACAGGCCGAACACAGCTAATCATTCGGTACCACGATGCGATTCCAATCTTCATGCCACATACCATCTCGGATAAGTCGATACACCAAGCCACGCACTTCTATGCCTTACTCGATAACGTCGATCAACGCGCATGGTTTGCATGTGTATCCGAAGCCACCCGCCAAGACTTGATTCGCGTTTTTCCTGCCGCAGAGAGCAGGTCCGTGACGATTCATAATATGGTTTCGCATCACTATTTCAACGAGGATTCCTCACCAGCTTTGGTAGCAGGAATCATCAGAGCGCGGCTTTACGGCAATGACCAAGACGGCAAATACGACAATGATAAAAATCTGATTGGACTAGAGCCTAATTTTCTAACCCTTAGGGAACAAGAAAATTTTTACACCAAACATTTATCCTCTAAGCCGCTCAAGTATTTATTAATAGTCTCCACCATAGAACCACGCAAAAATCACATTCGACTGTTAGCCGCTTGGGAAATCATCAAAGCCGATATTGATCGTGATCTGAAATTGGTCATCGTCGGCACACTTGGATGGGACTACAAGCAAATTTTTAGTGGCTTTAAAAGTTGGATTGATCGCGGAGAGATATTCATGCTCAATGCCGTTCCGGCACCCGATTTACGGGTGTTATACCGGCACGCAGCCGCAACAGTTTGCCCTAGCGTGGGCGAGGGCTTCGACTTCTCTGGTGTTGAATCTATGGCCTGCGGAGGCCTCACGGTTGCGTCCGATATTGCCGTGCACGTTGAAATTTACGACGATGCCGCTGAATATTTTGACCCTTATTCCACTCTGAGCTTAGTGACTGCACTCAAAAAAGTTTTATACGATGAGACATCGCAAGTGCGGGAAGTTCAGCTACGAGAAAAAGGGAAAGAAGTTTCAGCGCGCTACTTGCCGGAAAAAATTTTGCCGCAATGGAAACAGTTTCTTGGTCGCGTTGTTGGGGTGAAAAGCTTAGAGAATTTTCAGGAACAAACGCACAGCACATCTAATTTTTAAACAAACTCCACTGTTGAATTTGGAAAATGAAAAAAGCACTAGCTCTCCTTTGTTTTAACCGACCCACCTACTTTCAGCTGTGCTGGCCATCGATAATTTGTCAGCAAATTAAGGGAAAGCCAATACAGGAGTGCTACGATATTTTTGTCTTTCAAGATGGATTAGGGGATGAAAATAAGGAAACTAACCGAACCCCACATGGCAGTGTATGCGAACTCATAGGTCGATTACCGTCCGATATAAAAATCCTCGCGCAAGCTACCAATCTTGGCATTGCAATGCATTTTGATTTCGTCGAAAAATTTCTTTTTGTGGAACACGACTATGACTTTGTTACTTTTTGTGAGGACGATTTGATCTTGGCCCCAGGTTACATGTCCGCGATTGATTTGATGTGCGACAAATTTCGCGACGATCCTAGAATTGGGATGGTTTCAGCCCATCCGTCTCATCCAGGGATTGCACTTGGAACGCAGCGTTTCAACAAACACAGGTACGCGCGGATGGGTCATAACTGGGGCTTTGGCGTATTCCGCGAATTTTGGAAAAAGCGCCAATCGTTCGTCGAATCCTATTTGGAGCTGGTAAAACATAGGCCCTATCGAGAGCGATCCAATGCCGAAATTTGCCGGTGGTTGGAACTCGTTGGATTCAGGGGTGAACGCTCAAGTCAGGACTATATAAAACAATGCGCCACCTGTGCACTAGGTGGCGTTCGAATATCAACTTTTGCCAATTTTGGCCTTCCGATCGGCCGATCAGGTCAGCATTGCACTCCCGATCTTTTTAAATCAATGGGACTCGATCAGGTCGTTGTCTTTAACGATGAATTAAGTCATTTGAACGACTTGGATCAGCAGAAGTACTTCAAGATTCATAAAGGCGACCGCGACCAAATTCTGCTCCATCCCCAACCACTAACGCTAGACAATATGGTGGACGATCAACAGCATTGGTTAGCTAAATTCACATCTGGCGAATTGCACCCAGCCACTCTGTTAACTAGGTAGGCCATTTAATTCCGGTTGCCTCAGCTTTTGCAAATAGCCCTGTCAACAATTGTTGGAAACGGAATTTAGGGAGGACGATAATGGACAATCAGAACAGTTTTTACGAGGAAGCGCTGCCGATTTTGACACTGATTCAAACTACTATCTTGAGTCATCCTAGATGGTCGCTGAGCCTATTGGAGGCAACAACTAATCAACTCGTAACCAATTTGCGTCAGCAACGTATTGACAGCGATGATGATTTAAAAACTGTCGAAGAAGTTTGCCAAGACGTTTTTTATCGCCATGTCGATGAAGCAAATCTTTTTTTTCGGATAGCAGAAAAGTATGCCGTTGAAAGGCAGCTAGAACAATCACTGATCTGGATTAGTCGTGCAATTGGAATAAAAGAGACTGAATGTGAGTTCCATCGCTTTCGTGCCGACGTATTAACAAGACTTGGTCGATTGGAGGAAGCGGAAACGTCACTTCAAAATGCCTTAAAAATATCTCCGCTAGATATTTCAATTCAACATGAACTTAGCCAACTAAAGACGCAAATTTTAGAACAGTTAAGGCGTGAAAGAAATGCTTCAAGCAATGTACTGGCTGCGATTTCCAAAGGCAAAGAGGTGCTGAGTCGCTCACAGGATAGCAGCGACTATGCCGAATTAGCCCACCTGCTTGCTAACGACAATCAGCTTGCAGAGGCGCTCAAGTATATAAATTTAGCCATCGCCCAGGATCCAAATCAATCCGAGCACCTCCGGTTACAAGCCAGCCTGTTTGCGCGGCAAGAAAGCTTTTATGAGGCTGAAAATGCGATCAATCAGGCGATCAATCTATCTCCTACCAATCCAGATCTGCACCAAGACAAATTCAACATTGAACAAAAAATCATTGCCCAACTAAAAATCGATCGAACCTGCGTTACCGACTTAACACAAGCTATTTTGATCGAATCGACGCTCGCTCAGCGCTGCCCAGACGATGCACAAACCAACTACAACGTAGCTTACTTATTAACCGAAGGGAGAATCATCGATTCATCGCTAGAGTATATAGAGCGCGCTATTGCGCTCGATGCGAGCCAAGCTGAATTTCATCGCTTACGTGCCCTTGTTTTAGAACACAAAGGTAGATTGGCGCGCGCTTAAGCTACGATCAAACTCGGCATCAAATGAAGGTGCAGTTCCTTGGATTATCCGTGCAGGTCGAAGCAACAAAAGTCCATTTTACCGAGCCCGGAAAAAGCTAACTATTCAAGTTATTCCAGTACGTAAATAACCAAGTATCTGCAAAGGTCAATTACGCTTCATGTTCAGAAGCTGCGGAAATTAAAACCTGCCAAAACTATAAAATCGGAATCGACTAATTCGGCCAAAACCCATTATCCGTATTCGGAAACGCAACCAAAACATCGGTACGATTAACCTGCTTCCATATGGCTAAATTTGGCACCGGATTATTCTCAGAATAACCGTTGGCCGGTGTTTGATAAAAATGCCCAAGATACCAACGGGACCCGTCCGGACCTTGGATGGGCGTAACATATTCTTGTCCATTTGTGGGATACGCTAAGCCGTTTGATTTAGTCCCAAGATTAAAGGCATGGAACAAGAGCGGATTGCCTGCTTTGGATAACATCATACGAAAGCACCCTTTGGTGGTTCCGTTCGGTGCTACACAACCGCTGCCACCGACACTAGCTAGCGCAACGACAGAGTGACCACTGGCCCAAACATGCCTAGCGTCAACGCTGGTGTTACTCATACTGTCGATTGGATCGGGCGCCCATACTTCTGTCGTCAGGTTGGCTTGTGTGGAGGTGACTAATTTACTGCCACTGCCCGCCACGATGAAGGTGCTGCCTGATTTGTTCAATTGCGCACCGCGCATGGCAATGCTGACAAACTGGTTATTTTGAATCGCTAATGCCGACCAATATATATATAGATTATTTTCCAGCACCGCTAGTGTCGGCACGGACGCGGCATATTGCATACCGGTAGGGGGGAACTGACCGCTAATGATGACCTGTGTTTGGCTCATATCTAATGTCTTGGTCGTTGGATTGTAGATACTGATACACGATGATGTGCCTTGGACTCCAAAGCTCGGCGCTTTTTCACTCAGCACGCATTCAAAGCTAACGATGTATTGACCGTTGTAGAGCACGATGCTGGGATCATAGGCTGATTTGATTACCGCGCCTTTTTGCGGACCGCCGGTAAGAACTGCCTTGCTTAAATTAGCGGAATTATTGTTCGAGGTATCTAGCAATGGCTTAACTAGCGTGAATTGTTTGGTGGTCCAATTTAAATACACCAAAGTTAAACCCCATTGCTTACCGCCGCTGCAATCATTCGGGCCAGAGATGCCTGCCATGCCGCCCGTGCTAGTTATGCGAGCGCGCGCGATAAATAAATTGTTCGTTCCGGGTATTTGAGCAAACGAAGCAGCATTGCAGGTTGGGAAGCCTAATACGACCGCATTATTTTTACCTAAGTAAGCATTCGCCTTCGACGTTGCTGTTTGCGCGAAGGCTTGGGTAACTGAGGCTATTGGCATTAGCAACAACGTTAGGGATAATATTTTCCAAATCCAGTTTGCTGTACCAAAACGTAGTTGCTCAAAAATCGCATTCATTATTCCCCCGTTGTTTGCTTGCTTCCCGCGCTATCAAATTTCAAAAGCCGGCTATTTGCTCATAACGTGTGCGCCGAACCAAAGAAACCTATTCCTTCAGCTTGGACTACCCACTAGACCAATGTAGTACAAGTCAACTGAGTTTTAAGTAAATTCTTAACGAACCAATCGTTAATCTAATCAACGTAAATTGCTCAAAAAAATAATTAAATAATTCGTTCTCATGTAGGCCGTTTTTTCTTCACCTACGCTACGCGTAGCTAGCCGCGAGAACTGTTGTCGTTGTTGTTTTCGGATTGATCTAGCGCCTGATTTTGCTGAGCTTCTAGTTGCTCATCTACGGCATTTATTTGCTGAGTCAATACGGAATTCAACCGGGTGCTTTCGTATTGCATTGGCCGATATTGGCCAAGGTTAGCCGCTATCACAATTGCGGTGCTATCGTCGAGCGCGCTGGCTAAATTGGGGTCCACGTTGATTTGTCCACCGCAGGCGCACAGCATCGAAGCCGCGCTCATAGCAGCGATCAATCCGCGAATGGATACTAAATTTAAGACTGGGGATGATTTCATGTCTCGCTCCGAATGAGCGAGGGCCACGCTAGAACAATCAACACGCACCAACGAAACCGTTAGTACCTTGGAGATTGGCAACCCCGCTACCGTGGCGCTGACGTTGTTCTGTCGCGCTGTTAGGCCGGAGGCTTTGCGTCCCCACCTTTCGATGGGTTTGCCCTCATTGATAAATTACAACCAAAATTCTGGCTGTTTCTTGCTTGCCGCCAACCGATGCGGCACCGGAATAATATGAGAAATATTTCCCGATAAAAAGCTTTATTTATGGAAACTTTAAAAAACTTTTTAATCCATTTTTTCGACTTGATTGGGAAAACTGATGCTGTTAAATCGGGCGAATTTTTTGCGCCGAAATACGTAACGCATCTAACGTTTTAGCGGTTGATATTTACCGTAAATTTTAAAGAAAGTTTGCATTGATTTAGCGCGACATTTTTAGACTTATACAAACTTAAAAAGAACAAATTCAACAGTCGACCGACACATGCTTTAGTCAATTATTCATAGTTACGTAAGCGCAAAATTAAAACTAAACAATCTAGGCTTGACCGGTTTTATTTCTGAAAAATTTACTGACTAAATTTATGGCGAAATGCCCAAAAATCAGGTTGTACCACTAAGTTTGTTTTCACAGTTGTGAACACCAAAGTGCCTAAAAAGTGAAGATGTATAGATGTGGTTTTTTGCAGCAGCTTTCGCGCTGATATGGCGCTTTGACAATTGAAATTGACTAGGTCGTGCGATAGCATAATTTTCATCAAGTGCTCTAATCATAGCGATAGTGATCAAGTGATTTTTAAAATTTGAACTCTGCTGATTAACCCTGACTGTGTACTAAGGAGTGCAACAATGGACCTGATATTTCGCGCAATAAGGGCAGCGGTATTTGCCCTTATTATGTTTTTTTCTCTCACGTATATGGGTATCCCGTTGTCCGTTGCATTCACAATAAGTCTTATCCCATTAGTGTTAGGCCAGGTAAACGTGATGACTGGTTTTGCAGTATCGCTAACCGCGTTAGTGTTTGTGGTAGCGTGCTTTTCATCCTTAGTGGCTAGTTTTAATATACCGTTTGCCGAGATAACGACACTGGCTGCTAATGCCATTAACAAAGCCAAATCAACGGCCACCGCAGCGGCCAACACAAATGCAAACCGCCCTGACCAACACACTAAGCCTTCTGGCTTAGCTTCCACATCAACAGCAAAGCAAGCAATTAAGAACACGCCACCAACGCCATCTCAGAGCAGCACATCACCTTGATGCTTTTGCTCGTATAAGCAGCTTAATGATGATTGAGTAGCGCTGCACATTGAACCTACCGATATCACTGACCAAAGCTAATCAATTACTGTTGGAACGATGATTTGTTCGCTTGCTTCATTCGGTAGGGCTATTTTTTTGCATCAATTTTTTACCATCACGGTTAGTCAGGAAGCCATGAATTATTTAACGCAAACCTACTGTCAAATACTATTAAAAAAGTTGTTGCTCATTTTTGTGCTGAGCCTTTCTGGTTGTGCTACCTACCCGGATTTCATTCCATCTTCGGGACCGTTACGCGAGCAAGTTGAGGACGCAAAGGATTCTGCCAATAAATTAGGGATTCGGCTAATTGATGTAAGCGATACAGTCACTCGCCAAATTATCGCCAGCCAACAGCAAAATACTTTTGCTGATTTATGGGACGGGAAGACACCGAATAACTTTATTGCGAAGCCGGGCGATGTGGTGGAAGTCTCAATCTGGGAAGCTCCACCAGCAATGCTATTTTCATCAGGCACGGCTGCAGCAAGCGTGACTACAGTTGGTGCGACGTCGAGCATTACCGTGTTACCTACGCAAATGGTGAATGAACAAGGCTACATTACGATTCCGTTTGCTGGCTTAATTAGCGTGGTCAATAAATCCCCAAACCAAATAGAAAAAGACATCGCACTGCATTTAAAAGGCAAAGCTAATCAACCGCAAATATTGGTACGCATCACCCAAAATAATTCCGCTAATGTGACCGTGGTAGGGGACGTAAACACCAGTATTCGAATGCCATTAACACCACATGGTGAACGCTTATTGGATGCGTTGGCGGCAGCTGGTGGGGTGAAAGATCCCATCAACAAAATGACCTTGCAATTAACCCGTGGTGATGTGGTGCGATCGCTACCGCTTGATACCGTGATTCATGACCCACGCCAGAATATTTTGTTGCAATCAGGGGACGTGGTGACGTCGCTATTTCAATCGAATTTTGTCACCGTGTTGGGCGCTACTGGAACTAATTCAGAAATGAATTTTGAAGCGCAAGGCATTTCGCTCGCGCAGGCCTTAGCGCGATCAGGCGGATTAAATGATGCGCGCGCTGATGCGCGTGGCATATTTATTTTTAGGTTTGAGTCGCTAGGAGCATTGCTAGGCGCTAATACTCAAGTCACCACTACATCGGAAGGCCGCGTCCCGGTAATTTATCACATTGACCTAAAAGACCCCGCGATTTTTTTTGTGGCGCAAAGCTTTCCGATGAAAAATAAAGATGTGATGTATGTATCCAATGCGTCGGGTGCAGAATTCCAAAAATTCCTAAATATTTTGGTGTCCACTGCTTACCCAATAGCCAATGTAATCAATACTATTAAGTAAGCGCAGCATTGTCGATTTAAGGCGGTAAATGATGACTGAAATACTGATCGATGTAACGCGCTTGCTAGATCGCCGTTGGAGCGATAACGTCCCAACAGGCATTGATCGTGTTGGCTTGGAATATGTTCGGCATTATGCGCATCGGGCATCGGCATTAGTGCGTTACAGTGGACGAAATTTACTCGTCACTCCCAACCATTCACGGGTTTTATTTAAAGAAATTCTCAACCCAACACGGCATTTTAAACGTCGCGTAAGCTGGATATTGTTGTATGCCGGATGTCAGATTCAGCACGAATTCGGTCGCAAAAATGCGATTCTCTTCAACACCGGACATAGTGGATTAGAGAATCCTACTTATTTGTCGAAATTGATGCGGCAACAATTAAAGCCTATTTTTTTTGTGCACGATTTAATTCCGCTGCATTACCCCGAATACTGTCGTGCTGGTGAAGATCAACATCACAGCAAACGCATTCATGCTGCCTTAAATCAAGCACATGCAATCGTTACCAATTCTCAAGTAACGATGCAGCATTTAAGCCAATATGCACAGCAATACCAACTTCCCCTTCCTCGCGTGATTATGGCACCGATCGCCCCAGCGAAATTGCCGGGGCCTATGAAGGAGCGTCCGATAGAGCAAAACTATTTTGTAATGCTGGGCACGATTGAATCGCGCAAAAATCACTTACTTATTCTTCAAATTTGGCAACGGCTTAATCGGCTAATGGGTAATGATGCACCGAAATTGGTGTTAATCGGCAAACGGGGCTGGGAGTGCGAACAGGTACTCGATTTATTAGATCGTTGCGAGCAATTACGCCAACATGTTATTGAGCTGGCTAAATGTTGTGACCAAGAAGTAGCTAACTATTTGCATCATGCACAGGCCTTATTATTCCCTTCCTTTGCAGAAGGTTACGGCATGCCACTGATAGAGGCGATGTCATTGAAAGTCCCAGTAATTGCGAGTGATTTACCCGTCTTTAGAGAAGTTGCCAAAGACCTCCCTTGTTATTTAGATCCGATCGATGCTTCAGGTTGGTTGAAAACGATTATCGAATTTAACCAAGCCAATTCGACTACACGAACCGAACAATTGGATAAGTTGGAGAAGTTCAAATTACCAACTTGGCAGGAGCATTTTGCGCTAGTTGATCAAATGCTGATCGGGTTGGGCAATGAACGGTGAGGCCTTAACTTCTCCAGCGCGGAATGCTGATTTTGGCGATGACGCATTACCGCCATTGATTTATGCCTATGGAATGTCACTGCGTAAGCTGCGGATTCTACGTGCCTTTGTCGCTCCTATCCAAGTTAGTTATCTACGCGGCATCACGAGCCTACCGAGTAAATCAATATTACTGGTGTGGGGCAGTAAAAACTTAACTGCGAGGGGCGACGTCTCGGTAGTTCGCGTGGAAGATGGCTTTATTCGTTCTATCGGCTTGGGAGCTGACTTAATTTGGCCGATTTCGTGGGTGTTTGACCAGCGCGGTATGTATTACGATGCTAGGCAAGAATCGGATTTAGAACATTTGCTACAGAACACCCAGTTCGATGGCGACTTGCTTTATCGCGCGCGGCAACTTCGTAAGAAAATCGTGGCGCATGGGTTAAGTAAATATAATTTATCAGCAGCGAATTGGAATAGACCGCCTTCCATTGAGAAGGTGGTGTTAGTGGTTGGACAGGTCGAGAGCGATGCATCGATTCAATGCGGCTCAGCTAACATTAAAACTAATTTGGATTTGCTCAAAGCGGTGCGGTTAGCTAATCCTAAGGCTTATATCGTCTATAAGTCGCATCCCGATGTTGTTGCTGGGTTGAGAGCTTCTGATCAACATCGTGAACAACTAAACCATTACTACGATGAAGGCATTGAGCATGTTTCGATTCAGTCGGTGCTTGATAATGTAGATGCTGTCTATGTAATTACCTCCCTTACCGGATTTGAAGCCCTGATACGACACATTCCCGTGTTTTGTTATGGACATCCTTTTTATGCTGGTTGGGGTTTAACTAGCGATTTAGCGCCACCTATCCCACGACGCTCGCGTGTGTTAACCCTTGATGAATTGGTCGCTGCCAGTTTAATTCTCTATCCGCGCTACATGAGTCTAAGTTCTAGAAAACCACTCTCAGTTGAACAGGCGCTAGATGAACTGATTACGTTACGCAATCAACAATTACCAACGCCTTGGTGGCGCAAATTACTAAGAACTGTATTGCAACAATTTGGTAAAAATCGATGATTGCTTCTGACCTGGGCTTTTTTACAGGCCGACGAATTATGATGTTGCAAGGACCCATGGGACCATTTTTTAATCGGTTGAAGCACGACTTATTATCGGTAGCAACATCGGTCATCAAAATTGATTTTAATGGCGGCGATTACTTGTTCTCCGATAAAAGCGCCGTTCAATTCCGAGGAACTAAGTCCGAATGGCCTCAATTTCTTGAACAAATTATTCATTCCCATCAAATCGATACTTTATTATTTTTTGGTGACTGCCGTCGCTACCACGTTCAGGCAAAACAGATCGCAGAGAAGTGCGGAATTACCGTAGGTGTTTTTGAAGAAGGCTATGTGCGACCGGATTACATCACTTTTGAGCTGGTTGGCGTGAATGCGAATTCAACCATTTCTCGCTGCCCTGAAGATTATCTAGCGCTACAACGTTTGGAAATACCGAAAGTCATTTATTGCGAAAATCCTTTGTGGCACGCAATCGTTTGGAGCACGTTATATTACAGTGTAGCGATTTTACTTGGCTTTTTATATCCGAACTACGAACATCACCGTCCCCTAACAATAGCCGAATCATGGCCTTGGATTAGAAGCTACTTTCGTAAGGTGTGGTATGGATTTTTAGAGCGGGGTGTACAAGCAGAACTGATTAATAAACTTTCTGGAAAATACTTTCTAGTCCCATTGCAGGTTCATAACGATTCGCAATTAGCGGTACATTCTAATTTTTCTTGTGTCCAAAACTTTATCTACGTCGTAGTGCAATCGTTCGCTCGATCAGCGCCGCAGGACAGCTACCTTATTCTGAAGCAGCACCCTCTTGATCGTGGCTACAATAATCATCGCTCGTGGATCACTGAACTCACAAAAGTATTAAAGGTGGATCAGCGAGTTAAATACATACACGACCAACATTTACCAACGTTGCTACAACACAGTGCTGGCGTCGTGGTTGTAAATAGCACGGTTGGTTTATCGGCTTTACATCACAACAAGCCAACTAAGGTTTTAGGCAAAGCCATTTTTGATCTTGCTGGACTGACGTATCAAGGACAATTAGACGATTTTTGGTGTGCATCATCATCGTTCATTGTTAACCGCGGGTTGTATGAAAAATTTATCAACTTCGTCATTTTACGAACACAAATCAATGGTAATTTTTATCGACGTTTGCGCGACATGAACAATAAATCTGGCGTAGTTTGGACTTAATATGGTTTGTACAATTTAGTCCCGTATCAATTTGTTGATTCTCTAAACATCCCTAGAGGCGTCCCAACTTTTATCGAGACGCCTTTTTTATATGAAGCGAAAATTAAATGCTAAGCCAATGTATATCCATGTTTAGACAAGGGCAGGGAGCGCAGGCGTTCACCGGTTGCATTGGCAATGGCATTGGTTAAAGCAGGGGTTAGCGCGGCAAATGGCGGCTCACCCATGCCACCCCAATCTTTACCGCCAGTTGGCACTAAAATCGGCGTGATCGTGGGTGAATTGCGCAGCAAGGTTATCGGATAATCACCAAAATTATTTTGCTGTACGCGACCGTCTTTAATCGTAATTTCGCTCAAAAATGCCGCGGTAAAGCAATACGCGACGTTACCTTCAATTTGGGCTTTGGCTGAATCAGAATTGGCGACATAACCTGAATCGACCGCGATATAAACGTGATGAACTTTAACTGATTTGTCCGGACCGACCGACAGTTCAACCACTGCCGCACCGAAGGACGCATAAGCATCTTGCACCGCCAATCCACGGAAATGCCCCTTTGGTAATGGGCTACCCCAGTTGGCCGCTTTGGCAACGGCTTGCAAAATTATATAATCGCGTCCGTCTTTAGGAAGCAGACTCAACCTAAATTCCAGCGGATCAAAATTTCCGGCTTTACAAATCTCATCGATAAACGATTCGCGCACATAAGGGTTTTGCGAATGAAATACTGAGCGCCAAAATCCGACTGGTACATTTATTTTGCACATGCCATGACGCACGTCGATATTTTTGATTTGGTAGGGAATATCGTGAAAGGAATCGCCAGCTTGGTAATCCTGTCCATTTCTAAGCGCAGCGGGTCGGACTTTTTCTAAAATGGATTGCGATGCACAGTTGATTTCTAAGGCCTCTAATTGGCCGTCGGTGGCGAAAGCAGCACGCAGCTTATACAGCGCAGCCGGACGGTGATAACAATGCTGCATGTCCTCTTCACGACTCCACAGTAGCTTTACTGGAATGCCGGGTAGTTCTTTGGCGATTAGTACAGATTGGGTAACGAAGTCTTGGTATGCGCCACGGCGACCAAAACCACCGCCTAAATACGGACGGTTACAGGTGACATTAATTTCTGGAATGCCCAACACTTTAGCGGCTGCAGTAACGCTGGCTTCGGCGTTTTGCGTGGGAACCCAAATTTCGACCTTGTCGCCGTCAACTTTGGCGGTGCAATTTTGCGGCTCTAATGTGGCGTGATTCAAATACGGGGTGAAATATTCTGCCTCGATTATTTTGGAGCTGCGCTCAAAGACCGACGCCACATTTCCCACTTGCTTCAACGGCTTTGCATCAGTGATGCCTTGTTTAAGAATCGCCATCACACCGGCATCATCTAATTTGTCGCCACCTTTGTAATCCCAGGTAATTTTTAAGGCTTTGGTCGCTTGCTGAGCGCGCCACCAGTTATCCGCAATCACCGCTACAAAATCGGGACCGGTGACAACTTTCTTGATTCCACGTCGATTCTTCACCGCTGAATCATCAACGGCGATTGGTATTCCGCCAAATACTGGACATTGCACGATAGCCGCGTGCAGCATGCCACGCACTTTTATATCAATTCCAAACACCGCACCGCCATTGGTCTTGGAAGGAATATCTAAGCGAGGAATTGGTTTACCAATTAAGGTCCATTCGGAGGGCGCTTTTAGTACAACGTTAGTTGGTGGCGGTAATTTAGCGGCTTGCTGAGCCAATGCGGCATAGGTCGCTGAACGTTTGGAGGCAGTGTGATAAATGTGACCGCCTTTAGCGCTGCATTCATTGATTGGTACATTCCATTGCTGAGCAGCGGCGGCTTTGAGCATTTCTCGCGCTGTTGCGCCGGCCTTACGCATCATCTCTTGCGATTCGCGTGTGCCACGGCTTCCGCCAGTGGAAAAACTGCCATAAATTTTATTACGCGCTAAATGTTCTTGAACCGAGGCGAATTCCATTTTGACGTCAGCCCAATTGCATTCCAATTCTTCCGCCAACATCATCGGTAACGAAGTGCTAGTGCCTTGCCCCATTTCTGCCCGAGCTACTTCGCAAATTACTTTGTTATCGGGCGTAATACGAATCCAGGAATTAATGTCAGTCATCGCTTCGAGCGATCCTGCTACCGGAGCCTGTGCTTCGGCAGGTAAGTGAAAACCAAATAAAACAGTCCCTGAGGCGGCAGCTGATAATTTTAAAAAGTTACGGCGCGAATTCAGTACGTCATCCGCTTTGATGTTGGACACAGTCGATGTAGTCATCATTAGCCCCTTTATGCTTTATGACCAAGTTTGGCAACTTGATGAATCGCTTCACGGATGCGCGGATAGGTTCCGCAGCGGCAGATATTAGTCATAGCGGCATCAATATCTTCATTGGTGGGATGCGGTTTGCGCGCTAGCAAAGCGGTGGCTGCCATCAACATGCCGGACTGGCAGTAGCCGCATTGCGGGACTTGTTGTTCGATCCATGCCTTTTGCAACGCTGATTTTCCGCTTAACCCTTCAATGGTAGTGATCTTTCTGCCGACCGCAGCAGAGGAGGGAATGGAACAGGAACGAACGGCTTGGCCATCTAATAAAACTGTGCATGCGCCACAAATAGCGACACCACATCCAAACTTAGTGCCTGTTAAGGCCGCTTCATCGCGAATTGCCCAAAGTAGTGGCATGTCCGGTTCTACGTCCAATTCGGTATTTTTGCCGTTAATGCTTAGTCTCATCGTGGTCTCCTGATTGCTGGCGCTGTTATTGATTGGCAATGCTGTGAGGAAAGTATAGGGTGAATTCAATTTTTATGTGAACTCGGAAACGTCATATTAACGGTTCAATTAATAAGTTTCTTTTAGTTAATTTTATTTACTTTGGGCAATTAATGTTCGTTGAAGCTAAGTTTTGTTAGCGGTATTTATAGTTTGGTGTTGTTGGGCGTTGGTTCTCCTAATTTGCTCTAAACAGGGCGTTTAACTGGTTTTATTTGAATTTGTTCAAACCGGTGCTCGTTTTGGTTTAAATCGATTTGAGAGCGTTTTAAAGGTTTAGGTGTTTGTCGGGCGTGGTTTTGTTTTTCGCTCTTTTATGTAGTTATTTAAGAAGTATATATATATGAATAGTAGTGATAGTAAACGAGGTTTTAATTGTGGATAACTAGCTTTTATCTTGATTTTTCAATGTGTTAGACGATTTATAAACAGGCTGATTTTCTGCGTATTATTTTGTTTGAAAAATTGGATAACTTTTGGTGATTAAAAATAGTGGGGTCTTTTCCACAAACTATTCTGGTTTATTTTGCTGAGTTATCCACAATTTGATTACGCTGATTGTTAGTTTTTATTTTTTAATTTGGTTTGTAGTACTAATGCTTTTGAACTTTATGTAAAAGAAATAGCTGTTCAGTTCTTTTTGATTTAAGGGATATATTTATTTAGTAGTGATTGTTAACGTAGGCTGGCTTTAGTGCATAAGTCACTTATTTCTTTTCAATTCAGGAAGTTAGCGTTGATAATAAGTTCGTTATAAAGCCCGTACTAAAACCCAACAATTGTTGGATAAAAATTGCGCTTTATAAACTTTACGAGTTTCACACAATCTGTTCAAAACTTATCCAAAGACTTATCCACCGCTGTTTTTTTCTATCATTCTAAGATGAGCGATTATTTGATATTGAGTTGTGCGGCATTTTGCGCGGGATTGATCGATGCGATTGTTGGCGGTGGCGGATTGATTACTGTGCCGGCAATTTTTTCGAGCTTTCCAAATGTGACGCCTGCCACTTTGTTAGGTACTAATAAACTAGGAGCAATTTTTGGAACGACATCTGCCGCGATAAATTATGCGCGAGTGGTGAAGATTAAATGGCGTGTTGCGTTGCCCGGAGCCATCGGGGCATTTTTGTTTTGCTTTTGTGGCGCTTATACAGTAATGCATGTTTCGGCAGATTTTCTTCGTAAAGCATTACCGTTTGTGTTGGTGCTGGTCGCTTTGTACACGTTTAAACGCAAGGATCTTGGGCAAGTGCATAAGCCGGTTTATTTTGGCAGAACCGAAATAGTGTTGGCCTTTGTATTTGGTGCCGGGATAGGATTTTATGATGGGTTTTTTGGGCCTGGTACAGGTAGTTTTTTAATTTTCATTTTTGTTCGATATTTTGGTTTTGATTTTTTAAGTTCATCCGCAATTTCCAAAATCATTAATGTTGCTACTAACGGTGCAGCCTTGTTACTGTTTGGGTTGAGCGGACATGTGTTTTGGCAGGTTGGATTATTGATGGCCTTTTTTGCCGTGTTAGGTTCGTTGATTGGTAGTCGGCTAGCGATCAAACACTGCAGCAGTTTTGTACGAGTTTTGTTTTTGGTTGTGGTTGGTGTACTGATATTGAAGACGTTTTACGATGCTTACTTGCGTTAGATTGTTTCACGTGAAACATAAGCGAAATCGGTTTTGCTGATGTTCCACGTGAAACAATGCATATCAATTACGGGTAAACAACTAAAAAAGATTTATAATCTCAACTTCGGAAGATTAGTGCTTTAAGGCTTGTATGTATTATCCAAAAGAATTTGATGTGATCGTTGTAGGTGGTGGGCACGCAGGGACAGAGGCCGCATTGGCTTCTGCTCGTATGGGTCAATCTACATTATTGCTAACCCATAATATCGAAACGCTTGGTCAGATGTCCTGTAATCCTTCCATCGGTGGGATCGGAAAAGGGCATTTGGTTAAAGAAGTTGATGCCATGGGTGGCGCAATGGCGATCGCTACGGATGAAGCGGGTATCCAGTTTCGCATATTAAATTCCTCGAAAGGGCCTGCAGTTCGTGCAACGCGGGCGCAGGCCGATCGCATCTTATACAAACAAGCTATTCGTAGCCGGCTAGAAAATCAGCCTAATCTTTGGATTTTTCAGCAAGCTGTTGATGACTTATTAGTTGAGTCAGACCGTGTTGTCGGTGCGGTGACTCAAGTAGGAATTAAGTTTAAATCCAAGTCGGTTGTACTTACTGCCGGAACATTTCTTGATGGAAAAATTCATGTTGGTCTGAATCAATACGCTGCCGGTCGAGCAGGTGATCCGCCAGCGATTTCCCTATCAGCTCGCCTGAAAGAATTATCCTTGCCTCAAGGGCGCTTAAAGACTGGAACTCCACCAAGGATAGATGGCCGCTCGATCGACTTCTCGGTGATGGAAGAACAGCCCGGCGACTTAGATCCTGTTCCCGTGTTCTCTGTCATGGGTAATACATCCATGCATCCACGCCAAGTGCCGTGCTGGATTACCCATACTAATCAACGTACTCACGACATCATTCGGTCTGGTTTGGATCGCAGTCCGATGTACACCGGTGTGATTGAGGGGGTTGGACCACGTTATTGCCCATCGATTGAAGATAAGATTCATCGCTTTTCGGGTAAAGAATCGCATCAGATATTCTTGGAACCAGAAGGCTTAACTACCAATGAATTCTATCCAAACGGGATTTCAACCAGTTTGCCATTCGATGTGCAATTGGATTTAGTGCGCTCAATGCGGGGCTTAGAAAACGCTTACATCTTGCGCCCCGGTTACGCAATTGAATATGATTACTTTGATCCTCGTGGGCTAAAAGCCAGTTTGGAAACTCGCCAGATTCAAGGCTTATTCTTCGCCGGACAAATTAACGGTACTACCGGCTACGAAGAAGCCGCCGCGCAAGGGATGTTAGCTGGATTAAATGCCGCACTATATACCCAAGAAAAAGACGCTTGGGTACCAAGCCGCTCCGAAGGATATTTAGGCGTCTTGGTGGATGATCTGATTACCAAAGGCGTACAAGAACCGTATCGCATGTTCACCAGCCGTGCTGAGTTCAGATTAAGTCTGCGCGAAGATAACGCCGATATGCGCTTAACCGAGATTGGTCGCAAACTCGGTTGTGTGGGCGATGCGCAATGGGATGCGTTCCAAATTAAACGCGAATCCGTCGCGCGCGAATTAGAGCGCTTACGCACAACTTGGGTTAATCCGCGTTTAGTGGACAACGCAGAAGCCGAGCGAGTAGTGGGCAAAGCATTGGAGCGCGAATATTCCTTAGCCGATTTATTGCGTCGCCCACAAGTTAATTACGATGCATTAATGACCTTGCGCGGTGTTGATGGACAAGACGTTGCTGGCCCGGCAGTCGATAGCGATATCGTCAAAGAGCAAATTGAAATTCATATTAAATATGCGGGCTATATTGATCGCCAAGCCAAAGAAGTGCAACGCCATGCCCATTTTGAAAACTTGCCCATGCCCGACAATTTCGACTACTTAGAAGTGTCCGGTTTATCGATCGAAGTGAAGCAAAAACTCAACAAACAGCGTCCAGAAACCTTAGGCCAATGCAGCCGAATTTCTGGTGTAACTCCAGCCGCTATTTCCTTGTTGCTGGTTCATTTAAAAAAACGTGGTTTTAAAGATTTCTCCCAAACACCGCTCGTTGAAGTGGAACAGGGAGAAGTTTGACGATGGCTGGTGTAAATGAAAAAGACGAATGCCGTCGGTTGTTGTTAGACGGCATCGCCGCGCTGCAGCTGGATTTAAGTCAGCAGCAATGCGATCAGTTAATCGCTTACCTTGATTTATTGATCAAGTGGAACAGCGTCTACAACCTAACTTCTATCCGCAACCCGCGTGACATGGTCAAGCAACATTTGCTTGATAGCCTAACTGCTGTGTCGGTATTTAATCAGGCAAAGTCGATTTTAGATGTGGGTTCTGGTGGCGGTTTGCCCGGTATTGTTTTGGCGATTGTGTATCCCACGACGAAGGTGGCGTTAATTGATACGGTCAATAAAAAGACGGCGTTTTTGCGCCAAGTCAAAGCCGAATTAGGTTTAAAAAACGTCACCGTTCATACCGGTAGAGTAGAGCAGTTATCCGATGTTGAATTGTTCGATGTAATCACCTCGCGTGCGTTTTCCGAACTTGTCAATTTCGTGAGTTGGGCTGGCCATTTACTGGCGCCAAACGGCGTAATGATTGCGCTAAAAGGCCAATTGCCCGAGCACGAAATTGAAGTTCTTCCCGCAGGTTGGAAGGTCAATGAAATTAGAGAAATCCACGTGCCAGGCTTAGAAGCGCAGCGGCATTTACTCTGGTTAGTTCGAAGTTAATTTTCAGAAAACATTATTAATTTAACTAAGTAAAAACACACTTTTTATTGAAAGAACTATGGCTAAAATTTTCTGCATCGCAAATCAAAAAGGTGGCGTTGGAAAAACCACAACTACGGTAAATTTAGCCGCCAGTCTCGCACAAATAAAACAGCGTGTTTTGTTGGTCGATTTGGATCCACAGGGAAACGCCACCATGGGATCGGGCGTCAACAAATCGAGTTTAAAGGCCACGATTTATCAAGTATTACTGGGCATGTCGGATGTCAAAACGGTGCGCCAGCGTTCGGCTTGTGAAACGTTTGATGTGCTGCCAGCCAACCGCGAATTAGCTGGTGCCGAAGTTGAAATGGTCGAACTGGATAACCGTGAAAACCGCCTACGTTTAGCCTTACAAGAAGTCAACAGCGAATACGATTTCATCTTAATTGATTGCCCACCAGCGCTGTCTATGCTGACCCTCAACGGCTTATGTTCAGCCCACGGCGTTATTATTCCTATGCAATGCGAATACTACGCTCTCGAAGGGTTGTCTGACTTAGCTAACACCATCAAAAAGGTGCATTTAAATCTCAATCCAGATTTAGAAATTATCGGCTTATTGCGCGTCATGTTCGACCCGCGCATGACCTTATCGCAGCAAGTGTCCGATCAGCTTGAACAGCATTTCGGCGACAAAGTATTTAAAACGGTTATTCCGCGTAATGTGCGCCTTGCCGAAGCGCCGTCTTATGGCATGCCGGGGGTAACTTTTGATCCCACCGCCAAGGGTGCGGTCGCCTATTTAGCTTTCGCGGCCGAAATGGTTGAGCGAATTAAGCAACTTAGCTAATTCGACCACCACAAACACATACACAAAAATTCACAACGAAAAGAGTACATAGTAATGGTCACAAAGAAATCTAAAGGTTTGGGTCGTGGTTTGGATGCATTATTGGGTGGAGCGGCCGATTTTGCCGACGCGGTTCCAAATTTAGAAGGTTTTCCGAATGTGTTGTCCTTGGACGTTATGCAAGCCGGTAAATACCAACCGCGTACCCGCATGGACGAAGGTGCACTGGCTGAATTAGCCGCATCGATCAAAGCCCAAGGCATTATGCAGCCCATTTTGGTGCGCCCCATTGGTGTGCATGGTGGTGTGACCAAGTACGAAATTATCGCCGGCGAGCGCCGTTTTAGAGCTTCCCAGTTGGCTGGATTAAAAGAAGTCCCGGTTTTAGTCAAAGATGTCGATGATCAAGCCGCCGCCGCCATGGCCTTGATTGAAAATATCCAACGCGAAGACCTAAATCCATTGGAAGAAGCGCAAGGCTTGCAACGTCTCATCAACGACTTTCACTTTACCCACGAGCAAACAGCGCAGGCAGTCGGTCGCTCGCGCAGCGCCGTCTCTAATTTATTACGCTTGCTGAACTTGGCAAGTCCATTACAAACCATGCTAATGGCCGGCGATATCGACATGGGCCACGCCCGCGCCTTGCTGGCGGTGGATGCCGCAACTCAGATTCAATTGGCTAACCAAGTCGTCGCGAAGCGTTTATCGGTGCGCGATACCGAAAAACTAGTCACTAATGAGACCGCCGAAGCGAAAGTCCGCACGCCAAAAACCGCCGACAAATCGCGCGACATTTTGCGCCTTGAAGAAGAATTGTCCGACCTTTTTGCCACCCAAGTGCAATTGAAAATGGGCAAAAAAGGCAGCGGCCAATTGATTGTTGATTTTGCGACTTTGGATAGTTTAGATGTTGTTTTGGAGAAACTTCGGAGCTAATAGCATGACCAAATTGACCCGAAAACGATGGCAGACAAATTAAAGCGTTAGAAATAACATCTAAACATTGTTTTCAGGCAGCGACAAACTAAGATTTTAGAAACGTAGTTGGCTAGCGAATTTGTATCAAAATTAAACAACAGATTACTCGCCTAGTTGCCAAACAATCATTGGCGAAACCCGCTAAAAGTTTGACGTTATTACGTTGGAACACGTATAATTCCGGGGCTTTGGTCAGACGGCACAAAAAACCGGTCAATCAAATAATGCTGATCTTTCTTAATTCAAGGAAATGAGCGCGTTATTTTGTAAATTAGTTTATACAAAGGGCACAGCATTTAACGATGCCCATCTCGGTAGTAAATAAACGAGTAAATAAATGAGTAAAACTAACTAGTTGCTCGAGCGCATCGGTTTTGCGCACCAGTGCGGTGATTTGTTATCGCCGCAAGTAGTCAGGAAGTTGCCATCAAGGCGGTTGCAGCACAGAAATTTGGAACAGGAAAGCACATGGTACGCATAGTAATGTTGCAAATTGGTGCAGCATTCGTCGTCGCAGTGATTGCGGCGTTAATAGGTGGATATGCTGTCGGAATATCTGCCCTGTTGGGCGGATTATGTTGCGCGATTCCAAATGCCATGTTTGCGCTGCGACTATATGTAGGAACCTTGAAGCCCGATGGAGCGAGCCCCGTGACATTTTTTGTGGGGGAGTTCATCAAGATTGCATTAACTATCGCGTTGCTTGGGGCGGTAGTTTGGTTTTACCGCGAAGTGCATTGGCTCGGATTTTTAGCCGGCTTTATCGTGGTACTTAAAAGTTATTTTATTTTACTATTTAGAAGCTAATCCTATGAACGCACCTGATCACGCACCAACCGCGTCGGAATACATTGTCCACCATCTAGGGCATTTATCTAACAAAACGCAAGTCAACATCGTTGACATGTCCATCATCAATCTTGATACCGTATTTTGGTCTATCTTAGCTGGCGTTATCGGCTGCGCTATTTTGTACATGGCAGCCCGCAAAGCAACCTCTGGCGTGCCAGGACGTTTCCAATCCGCGGTTGAGTTGCTGGTTGAAATGGTGGAAGAACAGTCCAAAAGCATTATCCACGGCGACCGTACCTTCATCGCTCCATTAGCATTAACTGTATTTGTTTGGGTTGCGTTGATGAACTCACTCGACTTTTTACCGGTCGATTTGTTTGCGCGCTTCTTCCATTACTTCGGTTTAGAAGAAACCTTTGAACACCACCGCGTAGTACCAACCGCCGATTTAAATGGCACATTGGGCATCGCGATCGGCGTGTTGTTCTTGATGCTGTACTACAACGTAAAGATTAAAGGCGTTGGCGGCTTCGTGCATGAATTATTTGCTGCACCGTTTGGTATTTACTTCGCACCGTTTAATTTGTTATTGAACATCATCGAATTCGCGGCAAAAACAGTATCACTGGGCATGCGGTTGTTCGGCAACATGTTTGCCGGCGAATTGATTTTCTTGTTGATCGCTTTGTTGGGTTCAACACTGACTGTGTTCGGTATTTTTGGTCAAATTCTGGCTGGCTCAATCTGGGCAATCTTCCATATTTTGATCGTGTTCTTGCAAGCATTTATTTTCATGATGTTGACCTTGGTGTACTTAGGTCAAGCTCACGAAGGTCACTAAGATAGCGGTTTTTGCCTAGCGATTTGTGCCTAGGCAAAGCTACTAGAAGAAGTTTTAGTATTTGTTTTTGTTTTTGGTATTTTAATTTTTGTTTTTTAACTTTAAAGGAATTGTCATGACTGACCTCTCTTTCGTTGCTTTGGCTTGTGGTTTGATTATCGGTTTGGGTGCTATCGGTGCATGTATCGGTATCGCTTTGATGGGTGGTAAATATTTGGAAGCGTCTGCTCGTCAACCAGAATTGATGAACCAATTGCAAACTAAGATGTTCTTGTTGGCTGGTCTGATCGATGCTGCGTTCCTGATCGGTGTTGGTATTGCAATGATGTTTGCTTTCGCTAACCCATTCAAATAATAAGTCATTCCTTTGCTGCAAACTTCGGTTTGCGGATAGAACTATTTAACTAAGGAATTGCTATGAACTTGAATTCAACTTTTATTGTTCAGTTTGTGGTTTTCTTCATTTTGGCTGGCTTCACGATGAAATTCATCTGGCCGCCATTAATGAAAGCGCTCGATGAGCGTGCACAGAAAATCGCGGACGGCTTGGCTGCCGCAGAACGCAGCAAGTCAGAAATGAAAGCAGCGGAAAAACGTGTGCAAGCAGAATTGGCTAGCGCGCACGATGAAGGACAAAAGCGTATTAATGACGCAGAAAAACGCGCTCAATTAATCGTTGACGAAGCGAAGAACACAGCATCTGAAGAAGCCGCTCGCATTTTAGCGAACGCTAAAGCCGACGCTGAACAGCAAGTAACTAAGGCTCGTGATGAATTGCGCAACCAAGTCGCCGTGTTAGCGGTAAAAGGTGCTGAGCAAATTCTGAAACGCGAAATCAACGCCTCAGCTCACGCTGAATTGTTGACTCACTTAAAAGCAGAGCTGTAATCATGGCTGAACTCGCAACGATCGCTCGTCCTTATGCTGAGGCATTATTTCGTGTGGCTAAATCTTCTAACCTAGCAGCTTGGGCTGAATTGGTTAGTGAAATGTCGCAAGCAGCGCAGAACGCAGATGTAAAAGCATTGGTGCAGAATCCAAAAGTTCCCGCAGCAATGGTTGCGGAAACCTTCATCTCTGTACTGAAATCGCCCGTGAATCAAGAAGCGAAAAATTTCATTACAACATTGGCCGGTTATCACCGGCTTTTATTGTTACCTGAAATCGCCGCTCAGTTTCACGACTTGAAAAACGCCCACGAAGGTTCTGCTGATGCCAGCATCAGTAGCGCGTTTGAGCTAACAGCAGCGCAAGTCTCCGATTTGTGCGCAACGCTGGAAGCCAAATTTGGACGCAAACTCAATCCGAGCGTCACAGTAGACCCAGCCCTAATCGGCGGTGTGCGTGTCGTGGTCGGCGATGAAGTGTTAGATACATCGGTACGTGCCAAGCTGCAGCAGATGCAACTAGCCTTGACCGCTTAAGTCGTCTTTGGATAGTCAACGACCACCTAAGCACTAGAAAAAACATTAGGAGTTAATATGCAACTCAACCCATCAGAAATCAGCGAGTTGATCAAAGGCCGTATTGAAGGCCTTGGCAACAGTGCTGAAGTTCGTAACGAAGGTACGGTTATTTCCGTTACCGACGGTATCTGCCGCGTGCACGGTTTATCCGATGCGATGCAAGGCGAGATGCTGGAATTCCCAGGCAACACTTTTGGTTTGGCGCTGAACTTAGAGCGTGACTCCGTTGGTGTGGTTATTTTGGGTGATTACGAGCACATCTCCGAAGGCGATACAGTGAAATGTACTGGTCGTATTTTGGAAGTGCCAATTGGCCCAGAATTACGCGGCCGCGTTGTTAATGCACTTGGTCAGCCTATCGATGGTAAAGGTCCGATCAATGCAAAAATGACCGCGCCAATCGAAAAAATTGCACCTGGCGTTATTGCGCGTCAATCTGTTTCTGAACCTCTGCAAACTGGCTTGAAATCAATCGATTCCATGGTTCCAGTTGGTCGTGGTCAGCGTGAATTGATCATTGGTGATCGTCAAACTGGTAAAACAGCCGTTGCGATCGACACCGTGATCAACCAAAAAGGTCAAAACGTGACATGTATCTATGTCGCGATTGGTCAAAAAGCATCGTCGATCAAAAACGTGGTACGTGCTTTAGAAGCACACGGCGCGATGGAATACACCATTGTGGTTGCCGCTTCCGCCTCTGAATCAGCAGCAATGCAATACGTTTCTGCTTACTCTGGTTGCGCAATGGGTGAATACTTCCGCGATCGTGGTCAAGATGCGTTGATCATTTACGATGATTTGTCCAAACAAGCTGTGGCTTACCGTCAAGTTTCCCTGTTGTTACGCCGTCCACCAGGACGTGAAGCGTACCCAGGTGACGTGTTCTACCTTCACTCCCGTTTGTTAGAGCGCGCAGCTCGCGTGAACCCTGACTACGTTGAGAAATTCACGAACGGTGAAGTCAAAGGTAAAACAGGTTCATTGACAGCATTGCCTATCATTGAAACACAAGCTGGTGACGTTTCTGCTTTCGTTCCAACCAACGTAATTTCGATTACTGACGGTCAGATCTTCTTGGAAACTTCCTTGTTTAACTCTGGCGTTCGTCCAGCGATTAACGCGGGTATTTCAGTGTCGCGCGTTGGTGGTGCTGCACAAACTAAAGTTATCAAGAACTTGTCCGGTGGTATTCGTACCGACTTAGCTCAGTACCGTGAATTGGCCGCGTTTGCTCAGTTCGCTTCTGACTTGGACGAAGCAACTCGCAAGCAATTGGATCGCGGTGCGCGTGTTACTGAATTGTTGAAACAAGCTCAGTACGCACCATTGCCGATTTCCTTGATGGCAGTAACGTTGTTCTCCGTGAACAAAGGTTTCTTGGATGATGTACCAGTGAAGAAAGTATTGGCTTTCGAAGCAGGCGTGCACGATTTCATGAAAACAAGTCACGCAGCCTTGTTACAAAAGATTGAAGAAACCAAGCAACTCGACAAAGACGGCGAAGCAGTGTTGTCTGCAGCGATTGCTGATTTCAAAAAATCCGGCGCTTATTAACACTCATACTTTTGCAACCATGCGTTGCAATTACAAGGGGGCTTAAATGGCTGTCGGTAAAGAGATACGAGGCAAGATCAAAAGCGTAGAAAATACGAAAAAGATCACTAAAGCGATGGAAATGGTTGCCGCGTCCAAAATGCGTAAAGCGCAAGACCGGATGCGTGCAGCTCGTCCTTATAGTGAAAAAATTCGTGTCATCGCTGCGAACTTGTCTGAGGCAAATCCTGAGTACACCCATCCGTTCTTAGTTACTAAAGAAAAATTCAAGCACATTGGATTGATCGTGGTAACGACAGATAAAGGTTTGTGCGGCGGCTTGAATACCAACGTTTTGCGTTTGGTAACCAACAAACTGCGTGAAGCCGAAGGACAGGGATGCAAGGTCGAGACCGTGGCAATCGGCAATAAAGGCTTAGGCTTTTTAAACCGTATTGGCGCCAAGGTATCAGCGCAAGTGGTACAACTAGGTGATACACCGCATTTGGATAAATTGATCGGCCCAGTCAAAGTCTTGCTGGACGCTTATCAAGACGGAAGATTAGATGCGGTCTACCTGTGTTATACCAAGTTCATTAACACCATGAAGCAAGAGCCAAAAGTGGAGCAATTGTTGCCACTGACGGCCGACAAACTGGAAGTCAAAAAGGGTGACCATTCGTGGGATTACCTGTACGAACCAGATGCCCAAACGGTGATTGATGAATTGCTAGTTCGTTATGTTGAAGCACAAATCTACCAAGGTGTAGCGGAAAACATGGCGTCAGAACAATCGGCCCGTATGGTGGCGATGAAATCTGCTAGCGATAATGCAGGTAACGTGATTGGTGAGCTGAAGTTAATTTATAACAAAACTCGTCAAGCTGCGATTACCAAAGAGCTTTCCGAAATTGTGGCTGGTGCGGCGGCGGTTTAATCAACATCGATTAAACACGTGATTTGCCGAAACGGTAAAGATAATTAAGTAACTATTAATAATAGAAGGAACGAACATGGCTGATGGCAAAATCGTTCAGTGTATCGGCGCTGTTGTGGACGTTGAGTTTCCACGCAATGCGATGCCTAAGGTATACGATGCCTTGAAAATGGAAGGCTCCGAGTTGACATTAGAAGTTCAACAGCAATTGGGTGACGGTATCGTCCGTACCATTGCGTTGGGTACTTCCGATGGTCTGCGTCGTGGCATGGTAATTCAAAACACAGGTAAGCCAATTACCGTTCCAACTGGTGCGGCAACATTGGGCCGTATCATGGACGTCTTGGGTAACCCAATTGACGAAGCAGGTCCAGTTACAACGGACACACACGCTCCAATTCACCGTAAAGCGCCCGCTTACGACGAACTGTCTCCATCACAAGATCTGTTAGAAACAGGTATTAAAGTGATTGACTTGGTTTGCCCGTTTGCTAAAGGCGGTAAAGTCGGTTTGTTCGGCGGTGCCGGTGTTGGTAAGACCGTTAACATGATGGAATTGATCAACAACATCGCTAAAGAACACTCAGGTTTGTCCGTGTTTGCTGGTGTTGGTGAGCGTACTCGTGAAGGTAATGACTTCTACCACGAGATGAAAGATTCCAACGTGTTGGACAAAGTTGCGATGGTGTATGGTCAGATGAATGAACCACCAGGAAACCGTTTGCGCGTTGCCTTGACTGGTTTGACTATCGCTGAAGGTTTCCGTGACGAAGGTAAAGACGTGTTGTTCTTCGTCGATAACATCTATCGTTACACATTGGCTGGTACCGAAGTTTCTGCGTTGTTAGGCCGTATGCCTTCCGCCGTGGGTTACCAACCAACGTTGGCCGAAGAAATGGGTAAGTTGCAAGAGCGTATTACTTCAACTAAAACTGGTTCGATTACATCGATTCAAGCGGTTTATGTTCCAGCCGATGACTTGACCGATCCATCTCCAGCAACCACATTTGCTCACTTGGATTCCACCGTCGTTTTGTCCCGTGATATCGCATCGTTAGGTATTTACCCAGCGGTTGATCCACTCGACTCAACATCACGCCAGTTAGATCCACAGGTCGTTGGTCAAGAGCACTACGAAACAGCACGCGCTGTTCAAGGTACTTTGCAACGCTACAAAGAATTGCGCGACATTATCGCCATTTTGGGTATGGATGAATTGGCGCCAGAAGATAAGTTGCTCGTTGCTCGCGCACGTAAAATGCAACGTTTCTTGTCGCAGCCATTCCACGTTGCTGAAGTATTTACCGGCTCTCCAGGTAAATATGTTTCGTTGAAAGACACCATCAAGGGCTTCAAAATGATTGCCTCTGGTGAACTCGATCACTTACCGGAACAAGCGTTTTACATGGTTGGCACAATTGACGAAGCAATCGAAAAAGCGAAGAAAATGGCAGCAGCGTAATGCTGTTGTGTGAGTCGCCCTGCGTTTAATGCGCGGCGACTCATCTTTGTTTGACGATGTTTTTAATAAGGTTCCAACATGGCACACACTATTCAAGTTGATGTGGTTTCTGCAGAAGAGTCGATCTTCTCTGGTATTGCTGAATTTGTCGCATTGCCAGGTGAAGCGGGTGAGTTGGGGATTTATCCACAACATACTCCGCTCATCACACGCATTAAACCAGGTTCCGTTCGTATCAAGGTTCCTGGTCAAGCAGAAGAGTTGTTGGTTTTTGTTGCTGGTGGTTTGCTGGAAGTTCAACCACACAATGTCATCGTTCTGGCCGATTCCGCGATTCGCGGCAAAGACTTAGACGAAGCCAAAGCAACAGAAGCGAAAAAACTCGCAGAAAACAAACTGGCTAATCGCGATGCAAAAATCGATTTTGCGCAAGCACAATCCGAATTAGCAACAGCGATTGCGCAATTGGCGGCAATCGAAAAATTACGTCAAAAGCGTTAATGCACTCAAACTCGTTGAAAAACAGTTTTCTAAAAAGCAGCTTCGGCTGCTTTTTTTATTGCCATCGCCATTTCCTTACACGCGATTCAAGTTGCGTGCGCAGCACAAGCCATAAGAATCAGTAACACATAAAAAATATCTAGCCTTTTTATTCGCGACTGGAACACAAGTTCTCGATACCACCCGTTGAATTAATTTCTCATAGATAGGTCGACTAAGCTCTGCCATATTAAGGAGAAAATCATGTTTAAACAAATCGGTATCGTTCTAATTACTACGGCTCTGGCATTTCCTCACGTAGCAAACGCCAACGATGAAAAACCAAAACTGCGTGGAACGGTTTGCGATGGCACACTATTTAAATTGACATGCGGATATATTGGGGAAGTGACAGTTCCCGAAATTTATGAAAAAGGTTGGCGCATTATTGCTGTTGTTCAAAGCGGTAGCGGTCGCAGTGTTAGCGTCATTATTGAAGAACAGGAGACAAAATCATGACCCAATTTCGGAAAGCACTCTTTTTTCTTCCTTTACTATTTGCGTATCTGCTCTGCGATAACACGCTCAAAAGTTTTATAGAGATGTCTATTGGTGGACTCATACTGTGGATTCCCTATTGGCTCGCATGGTGGTTAAGTGATGGGTTCAGTAATGTGCAGCTTGCCAATCTAAATAACGACTTTGATGAAATTCTTTTTTCAACGAACTCAGAAGTTTATGTGTATACATTCGGTCCACAAGGCTTAGGGTATTACGATAACGGAATGCTTCTTTCTAATTGAAATCCAGGATTATCTTCACGTTTTTTATTCTCATTGAGTTTCACGCCGCCTTTGATCAGATCTAATCCGTTTAAAAGAGTATCTTTCACATCGCGCTTTTCCATATCTTCAACACCACCCATCGGATTAGCGCGACCTTCGCCCGCTTTTTTATCAAAGCTTGCTCGGTCTTTAGATTTTTCTTTAAAGTCGGTGTGGCTTAGGGAGCTTGGCTCGGTATTAATGGTTTCCATTATCTGCTGTGATAGCCTCTTGAATCGCTAACACCGCCGGATGGCTAATCTTGCGCTCAGCCGAGATAACATAAAACTGCTCGACCACCTCGTTGCAAATCCCGATTTGTTGCACTTGGTATTGCTGTTCGATTAAATGTGCGATTGAGCGCGGCGCGGAGAAAAAGCCGACGCTGGCTTGCCCAAATGCCATCATCAACGCCCCATCATCAAACTCGCCGACAATGCTCGGCTTAATGTCGATATCGTTAAACCACTGCATCAACTTCAAGCGCACCGACGTATCAAGGCCCTGAATTAGCAGCGGTGCCTCATGTAGGCAAATCGGAAAAGGTTGAGCGAATTGCTCGCGCAGTTTTTGGGTTGCGAAAAACGCCAATTCGCTTTGCTCCAAAAAATGGCTGTAAGCACGCACGCCTAATGTCGGCGGCATCGGTGCGTCACTGATGACCACATCCAATTTGTGCGCGGCCAGCAATGCGAGCAGATCGGTAATTTTCCCTTCTTGGCAATTCAAGCGCACAGGTTGCTTAAGCTGCAATGTGGGCGCGAGCAACTTTTGTGCGATAGTTTTAGGCACAGCGTCCGAAATACCAACACGCAAAAACAAACTGCGCGCATTGGGATGCAACTGCAAGACTTCTTCAAGTTCTTGCCCCAGAGAAAAAATCTCCTCGGCATACGCCAACACCATGCGCCCGGATTCGCTCAATTCCAAGTTGCGCCCATTCTTTAAAAATAATTTCTCGCCATGTAATTCCTCAAACAGAGTAAGCTGAGCGCTAATGGTTTGCGGTGTGATATGTAAGTGCCTACTCGCCTCAATAATGCTGCCATGCTTAGCTACCGCCAAGAAGTAATGCAGATGTTTGTAATTAATCGCAGCCATTTCAACTCCTTAGCGTTAAAGCTATTATCAACTTTTTTCGATGTATTGAAGAATTTTAATCGACTTTTATTGATCGTTGCTTGCAGGTATTCTACTGACTTCTTACAATCAAGTTGAGTAACGGAAATGAAGGCTCAGAGAATGCACCAACGCTTTGCTAAGTTAGATGATGTTGAGACAGTTGCTTACCGTGAAGTCGGTGATAAATCCAAGGGGAAGCACGATGACTCGCCGAGCACAATTTTGCAAAAATTGCTTTGGACAGTATTTAGCGAACTAAACTGGTTATTACGCAAACACGTGGCTAGCCGCCCATTAAATAAAGGATAACGATGCACACGATTGCACAACCCTGGATGTGGGGCGCGTTTTTACTATTTGTGTTGGCCATGTTGGCGGTCGACATATTTGCCTGCGGTGGCAGCAAAGCTCAAAAGATGAGTGTGAAACAAGCCGCTTTTTGGTCGCTCATTTGGATTAGTTTGGCCTTGCTGTTTGCGCTGGGGATGTATTTCTACTTAACGCCGCAACTTGGTGCTGAGGCCGCGCAAGCCGATGCAATGGAATTCTTGGCTGGCTATGTGATCGAGAAATCCTTGTCGGTTGATAATATTTTCGTCTTTTTGCTGATCTTTAGTCACTTCTCGGTACCGGTCGAATACCAACGTAAAGTCCTGCTATACGGTGTGTTGGGCGCGATTGTGATGCGGATTGCCATGATCTTGGGCGGCGTTTGGGTCGTGGAGCAGTTTGACTGGGTGTTGTATGTGTTCGGCGTGTTTTTGGTCATTACTGGTATCAAAATGATTTTTTCAGCCGACCATGACCAGGATTTGAACGCTAACCCAGTGGTGCGTTACGCCAAAAAGCTCTTGCCCTTTACGTCTGATTTTCGAGGTGAAAAGTTTAGCGTGATCGAAAACGGTAAGCGCGTTTTTACGCCTTTGCTGTTAGTGCTGATCATGATTGAAGTATCGGACGTGGTGTTCGCTGTGGATTCGATACCCGCAATCTTTGCAGTGACCACCGACCCGTTTATTGTATTCACGTCAAACATTTTCGCCATCATGGGCTTACGGGCGCTGTATTTCCTGTTAGCGGATATGGCCGAGCGGTTCCATTTGCTTAAGTTTGGTCTCGCGCTGGTGCTGATGTTTGTTGGTATAAAAATGCTGATCGTCGATTGGGTGCATGTTCCAACGATGATTTCCTTGGCAGTCATTGCGGTGATTGTCGCCGGGTCAGTCATCTTGAGCCTAGTGCTAACGAAGCCGAAATCAGCGACATAACGTAACAGCAATTCCACCGGTTCAAATTAAGGCAAATGGCGTACCGCGCACACGGTGCGCCGTTTGCCTTTCTTGTAAGTAATCCGAATAAGTTTATAAATAAGATGACTAAGCGCGGCAAAGGGCGGCAAAGTTCTTTGACGTATAATGTCTGGTTTCCTATCATCAACAGATAGAAATTATGCAAATCAGCCAACGATTAGTTCAGATCAGGCTGCCCGCCGCCTCGATGTAACGGCTTTACGCGGCAACAATCAATTTGCATAGGCGACATTCCCAGCATTCCTGCATCTCTCTGGCGCAATCCAGAGCTAAAAATTTAAATGACTACCATGACCGCGATTTCAGCTAACAACGCCCAGCAAGCCATGTCCGCCACAGAAGTTCAATTACGCGAGCTAATGGCGCAGCGTATTTTGATTCTTGATGGCGCCATGGGAACAATGATTCAGCAATACAAGCTGACCGAGGCAGATTATCGTGGCGAGCGTTTTAAGGATTTTCAAGGCCCCGGACGCGAGTTGTTTGTAAAGGGCAATAACGAGCTACTGACCTTAACCCAGCCGCATATTATTTCGGAAGTGCATGAAAAGTATTTAGCCGCCGGTGCTGACTTAATCGAAACCAATACCTTTGGCGCAACCACAGTAGCGCAAGACGATTACCACATGGCGCACTTGGCTTACGAGATGAACGTGGCCGCCGCCAAATTAGCTCGCGCCGCATGCGATAAATACAGCACTCCCGATAAGCCGCGTTTCGTCGCGGGTGCCTTAGGCCCAACTCCAAAAACCGCGTCTATTTCACCCGACGTGAACGATCCGGCCGCGCGTAACGTCACCTTTGATCAACTAGTTGATGCCTATTTGGAACAAACACGTGGCTTGGTCGAAGGCGGCGCGGATGTTTTATTGGTCGAAACCATCTTTGATACCTTAAATTGCAAGGCCGCGTTATTTGCCATCGAGACATTTTTTGAGGGCGGCGGTAAGCGTTTGCCCGTGATGATTTCGGGTACCGTCACCGATGCATCGGGACGTATTTTGTCTGGCCAAACCGTGCCAGCTTTTTGGAACTCGATTCGCCACATTAAGCCGCTCACCGTCGGGTTAAATTGTGCTTTGGGTGCGACCTTGATGCGTCCTTATGCCGAAGAACTATCCAAGCTGGCTGACACCTTTGTATGTATTTATCCGAACGCTGGATTGCCCAACCCAATGAGCGATACTGGCTTCGATGAAACACCCGCCGTGACGTCGTCCTTAGTGCGCGAATTCGCCGAGAGCGGCTTCGTCAACATAGCCGGCGGTTGCTGCGGTACCACGCCAGCGCACATTCAAGCCATTGCCGAACAAGTACGCGACATCGCCCCGCGTAAAGTGCCAACCGTGCCACACTTTATGCGTTTGTCTGGATTAGAGCCATTTGTAATCGACGATCAATCGTTGTTCGTCAACGTGGGCGAGCGCACCAACGTAACGGGTTCCAAAGCCTTTGCACGTTTGATTTTGAATGAGCAATACGACGAAGCCTTAGCGGTCGCCCGTCAGCAAGTGGAAAACGGCGCACAAATTATAGACATTAACATGGACGAAGCGATGCTCGATTCAGTCGCTGCCATGACGCGCTTTTTAAATCTAATCGCCTCCGAACCGGACATTGCGCGCGTGCCGTTAATGATCGATTCCTCCAAATGGTCGGTCATCGAAGCTGGTCTGAAATGCGTGCAGGGCAAAGCCATCGTCAATTCCATTTCGATGAAAGAGGGTGAAGCAGAATTTCTGCGCCAAGCCAGCTTATGCAAACGTTATGGCGCCGCGGTAATCGTGATGGCCTTTGATGAAAAAGGGCAAGCCGACACATTCGAGCGCAAAATCGAAATCTGCCAACGCGCCTATAACCTGCTTGTCAGCAAGGTCGATTTCCCACCGGAAGACATTATTTTCGATCCCAATATTTTCGCGATCGCCACCGGGATCGAGGAGCACAATAATTACGCGGTTGATTTTATCAATGCCACACGCTGGATCAAAGATAATTTGCCGGGTGCAAAAATCAGCGGCGGTGTATCCAACGTAAGTTTTAGCTTCCGCGGCAACGACCCAGCGCGCGAAGCCATCCACACCGTATTTTTATATCACGCGATTCAGGCGGGGATGACCATGGGCATCGTCAACGCCGGCATGGTTGGAGTGTATAGCGAACTCGATCCCGCGCTGCGCGAAGCCGTCGAAGACGTCGTGTTAAACCGTCGCCCCGATTCCACCGAGCGCATGATCGACATGGCCGCGACCTTAAAGGCAGGCGACAAAAAAGCCGAAGCTACTTTGGAATGGCGTAACGAACCCGTCAATAAACGTCTAGCGCATGCCATGGTGCATGGCATCACACAATGGATTGTTGAAGATACCGAAGAAGCCCGTCAAGGTTTTGAATTCCCCATCCAAGTCATCGAAGGTCCGCTCATGGACGGGATGAATGTGGTCGGTGATTTATTCGGTCAGGGCAAAATGTTTTTACCGCAAGTGGTCAAATCCGCGCGCGTGATGAAGCAAGCAGTGGCGCATTTGCTGCCCTTTATCGAGGCCGAAAAGAAGCGCTCCGGCGACAACAAACCAAAAGGCAAAATCGTCATCGCCACCGTCAAAGGCGACGTGCATGACATTGGCAAAAACATCGTCTCGGTCGTGCTGCAATGTAATAACTTTGAAGTCGTCAACATGGGCGTGATGGTGCCGTGCTCAGAAATTCTCGCGGTCGCTAAAGCAGAAAATGCCGACATCATTGGCTTGTCCGGTTTGATTACACCATCCCTAGAAGAGATGGCCTATGTCGCCAAAGAAATGCAACGCGACCCGCATTTCCGCATGCTTAAAATTCCATTGATGATTGGTGGCGCAACCACAAGCCGTGCGCATACTGCCGTGAAAATTGCACCAAATTACGAAGGCCCAGTTGTCTATGTGCCCGATGCCTCGCGTTCGGTATCGGTAGCGCAATCGTTATTGACGGTCGATCAGCGCCAGCAATATGTTGACGAATTGGCCGCAGACTACGAACGCATCCGCGTCTTGCATGCCAACAAAAAAGCCACGCCGATGGTCAGTATCGCGGCGGCGCGCAAAAATAAAACAGCGCTCTCATTTGAAGGTCAATACGCGCCAGTCAAACCAAAATTCATTGGTCGTCGAATCTTAAAGAACATCGATTTGGCGACGATTGCTCAGTACATCGACTGGGGTCCGTTTTTCCAAACTTGGGATTTGGCCGGCCCGTACCCCGCAATTTTGACCGATGAAATCGTCGGAGAAGCCGCGACCAAAGTGTTTGCTGAAGGTCAGGCCATGCTCAAGAAAATTATCGAAGGTCGTTGGCTGACAGCCAATGGCGTCATCATGTTATTACCGGCCAACAGCGTCAACGACGACGACATCGAAATTTATACCGATGAAACGCGCAGCCAGGTTGCCTTGACGTATTACGGCCTGCGTCAGCAAACGGAAAAGCCCGTCATCGATGGCGTTGCGCGTCCGAATCAATGCTTAGCCGATTTCATCGCGCCGAAATCGAGTGGTGTCGAAGACTACATCGGCATCTTCGCGGTGACAGCAGGCTTGGGAATTGAAAAGCACGAGCAGCGCTTTGAAACTGCTCACGATGATTACAGCAGCATCATGCTCAAATCACTCGCCGATCGATTAGCCGAAGCCTTCGCTGAATATTTGCATGAACGTGTGCGTAAAGATTTCTGGGGTTACGCCGCGGATGAGCAGTTGAGCAATGCTGAGTTAATCAAAGAAACGTACAAAGGGATACGTCCAGCTCCGGGCTATCCAGCTTGCCCAGAACACACGGTCAAAGCCGAGGTGTTCAAACTGATGCAATGCGAAGAGATCGACATGTATATTACGGAATCCTTTGCGATGATCCCGGGCGCAGCGGTTTCCGGTTTCTACTTCGCTCATCCTGAGTCGAAGTATTTCAGCGTTGGCAAAATAGATTCAGATCAAGTGGACGATATGGCCAAGCGTCGCTCCATTAGCCGCGACCAAATCGAAAGCTGGTTAGCACCGAATCTCTAAACGGTTGAAATCAAAGCCAGATGAAAGGCGCGGCGCGAGCTGCGCCTTTTTCTTTGGTGTTCAACAAAGTCCACGCGGTTGTTTTTTTGGGGCCGTACAAATTATTTTCTAAAAGGTCTTGCGGAGTTCGGTTGGATTTTGCTATAGTTCGCCTCCCGCAGAAATCGCGGGGTAAAACGGGTTGATGGAGTGGCCCGAATTACGCGAGAAGTTGAAGTGGCCATGCCGGATTGAACGCAAAACGTCGTAAAAATAAGTGTTGACGGTTTGCTGGAATTGCCCCATAATCTCGTTTCTGTACCGCGAACAAACACAACGCTTTGTCCGCCTAAAGTACGACTTTCCCCGCTAAAGCGGCCAGTCAGAACACACAGCAGTCAGTAACTAAACTTATCTGACGTTCTTTAACAACATACAGTCAATAAATGT
>NZ_SMYL01000013.1 GCF_004358105.1 Sapientia aquatica
TGCGTTTCGGCGCAAAGGGAGGAACAAAGACGGTCGACGGCAAAGAGGAAATTACGCCACCTGAATTCGTTCAAAAACTCGCCATCACGAGAACGGTTATCTCACAATTTAACTTCGAATATTCAGCCGCAAATTATTTCCTAATCAAAGATTGTGAATTCGACCGCGCCAATTTCCGCAAAAGCCGTTACAACAAACTAGAAATCATCAACACCCGAATCAGCCGCCAAATCGACTTTACCGACACCAAAGTGGATGAACAAAACATCGAATTCATTGCTGGCTTCAAAAATCGTATTGAGCTAACTGACGGTTCTAATGTTCGGATTCCGCGCTAGACCGGCGGGACACCGAATATGATTCACCACATCCACGCGCACGCCATCAATCCCCGCCAGCTCACGCTGTTACGCCGCGCACAACTCACGTTCACCAAAGAACACATCGCCAATCTCAAGGCCGCGTTAGCCGCCGGAATCGTTCGCCAGATTGGACGTGCGCCGCGCCGCACGATTCCGCAAGCGTTTTGTGCAGTGAAGCTCAAAAAGCCAGCGGATCGTTGGTTCTGGGCCAACGACATGCGCATCGGTCAAGGCAATCCCGAGACCTGGGTATTTCCAATCGATATCAGCATTAGCGGCACGGAGTTTCAGGAAAAGACTTTTTTAACTCCTAATTCCGCGTTGCGGTTTCATCGCTCAGCGGGCGAACGGGGTGAGGTACCCGATTGGGATTGGCTGGCAGCCACATTTCCAGAGAAGGGATATATCTCAAAGGAGCATGTCATCAATTTGGCCCAAACAATTCCGAAGAAATAACAAATGCGTAGACGATCATTTATCTTCAATTCATTAATTTTTTTAAGTTCCAATCTATTTGGGAGATGCAATGCAATGAGCAAAAAAACACATATTAGCCAACTAGGTAAAAGTTTCGAATACCTACAAAACCCAGTACTGCGATCACAAGAAATTGGAGAGCAGCTATTAATCATAAAAGACGCATTCGTCGCAGATATAACTTTCAGCAAAATTAAGTGGGAAAACATTCAATTTGTGAATTGTGACTTTGCCGGTGGTTACCAAATTAAATTGGATGAGCTCAATAATTGCCGCTTTATCGAATGTAATTTCGAGGCGATCATCAATTGGGGTACTCAAACTAACGTCCAATTTCTTCGATGTAAAACCTACGGTGGTAGCAATATTATTGGTGACCGAGGCAGTAAAAACGTTATCCACGAAGAATGTGAATTTATTGGAAAAACGGAAGATCGCAACAACTATGGATTTATCGCGTCCTACGGAGAGGTCACGTTTAGTCAATGTCATTTAACCTGGTTCAGTCTGATGGGTTCTACCGCTTTAACCATCATAGATTGCAAATTAATTGGGGCTAAAATTTTGACGGATAATCTTCCGAATAGCGGACCTGATTTCGACAGGTCATCTATTTATATAAAAGGAAGTGTATTGATAGGTCTAACCAAAATGATCAACGCCAACCTAACCAACCTCACTATCCTAAATACCCACTATGAATCAATTGATCTGACTAACGCAACTTTCACCGGCGACTTCCGCATGGAGCAATGTCAGGGCGGGAATACGAAGATACTTGTTAAAGAAAGAGCGCAAAATTTCACCATTAAAAATTGCCACATGCAATCAAATAGTAAAGAAAAATTTAGATTCTATATTGCATGCTCTGCACAAACCGCATTTATAGATGGATTAAAAATTCAAAATTCAAGCGAAGTTGCGGAGATACGTTTTGGAGCGCAAGGCGGGATAGAAATCGAAAATGGAGTTGAGGTAATTTATCCACCTGAATTTGCAAGGAAAATCACTATCAGTAATACATCCATCCCACAATTTAACTTCGAATATTCAGCAGCAAATTATTTCCTAATCAAAGATTGTGAATTCGACCGCGCCAATTTCCGCAAAAGCCGTTACAACAAACTAGAAATCATCAACACCCGAATCAGCCGCCAAATCGATTTCACCGACACCAAAGTTGATGAACAAAACATCGAATTCATTGCTGGCTTCAAAAATCGTATTGAGCTAACTGACGGTTCTAATGTTCGGATTCCGCGCTAGACCGGCGGGACACCGAATATGATTCA
This sequence comes from Sapientia aquatica, assembly GCF_004358105.1. Lineage (GTDB taxonomy): Bacteria > Pseudomonadota > Gammaproteobacteria > Burkholderiales > Burkholderiaceae_D > Solimicrobium > Solimicrobium aquaticum. The sequence continues at coordinate 2,132 of NZ_SMYL01000013.1, forward strand.
CCACATCCACGCGCACGCCATCAATCCCCGCCAGCTCACGCTGTTACGCCGCGCACAACTCACGTTCACCAAAGAACACATCGCCAATCTCAAGGCCGCGTTAGCCGCCGGAATCGTTCGCCAGATTGGACGTGCGCCGCGCCGCACGATTCCGCAAGCGTTTTGTGCAGTGAAGCTCAAAAAGCCAGCGGATCGTTGGTTCTGGGCCAACGACATGCGCATCGGTCAAGGCAATCCCGAGACATGGGTATTTCCAATCGATATCAGCATTAGCGGAACGGAGTTTCAGGAAAAGACTTTTTTAACTCCTAATTCCGCGTTGCGGTTTCATCGTTCAGCAGGCGAACGTGGTGAGGTACCCGATTGGGATTGGCTGGCTAAAACGTACAAAGGGAAGGGCTATATCCCAAGTAAAGAGGCGATTTCCGATAAAAAAGGTAACGCATGAAATTTAATCGCCGCCAATTTTTAGCAAAAGCCGCAGCCCTGTTCGGGTTAATGACTCCCCCTTATTTGATTGGAAATACCATGGCAACTAAAAAACACATTCGTCAATTTGGAAAGCAATTCGACTATTTAATTGATCCCGAATTACGCAAGAAGGAAATTGGCAGCCAATTACAAGTTATCGAAAATGCGGGTTTTTATGACATCCAGTTCGAAACCGAGTGGAGCAATACCAATTTCGTCAATTGTCAATTTGTCGGCGGATATCAAATCAGCCTTGATCGGCTGGTCAATTGCCGATTTATCGACTGTGAATTCGAGGGAATTATCGGTTGGGGCGAACAACTCAATGTGCAGTTTCTACGTTGTAAAACGTATGGCGTTAGCAACATCATCGGTAATCGACGAAGTAAAAACGTTGTACACGATGAATGTGAATTTATTGGTAAAGGAGACGACAAAAACCACTACGGATTCATCGGCAATTATGGCGAGGTTACCTTCAATAAATGCAAAGGTTCTTGGTATGCGGTCATCGGTGGGAAGAAGCTGACCCTCAATAATTGTAATTTTATGGGATTACAAATTAGCACAGATAGCTTCGCCAACAGCGGCAGTAAGTTTGAAAAGTCTGATGTGGTTCTAAATCAGTGCCGTCTTTTTGGGCTTACCGACATGATAACTGCCGATTTTGCAAGTTTCACCATGCTCGACACCGCGTACGAATCGATCGATCTTACGGAAGCCACCTTTACCGGCGACTTCCACATGGAGCAATGTCAGGGCGGGAATACGAAGATAATTGTTAAAGGCGGAGCACAAAATTTCACCATTAAAAATTGCCGCATGCAATCAAATGGCAAAGAAAAGTTTCGATTTTTCGTAGGCTGCTCAGCACAAAATGCGGTAATTGATGGACTAAAAATCGTCAATACCAACGAAGAAGCTGAAATGCAATTAGGGGCAAAAGGTGGCAAGGAAATTATCAATGGCGTCGAAAAAATCTACCCACCTCGATTAGTGAAAAAAATTACTATTGCTAACACCAATATCGGTCGATTTAATTTCGAGTATTCAGCCGCAAATTATTTCCTAATCAAAAACTGCGAATTCGACAGCGCCAATTTCCGCAAAAGCCGTTACAACAAACTAGAAATCATCAACACCCGAATCAGCCGCCAAATCGACTTACCGACACCAAAGTGGATGAACAAAACATCGAATTCATTGCTGGCTTCAAAAATCGTATTGAGCTAACCGACGGCTCTAATGTTCGACTTCCGCGTTAGACAGATGGGACTACCAAATATGCGTCACTACATCCACGCGCACGCCATCAATCCCCGCCAGCTCACGCTGTTACGCCGCGCGCAACTCACGTTTGCCAAAGAACACATCGCCAATCTCAAGGCCGCGTTAGTTGCTGGAATCGTTCGCCAGATTGGTGGTGCGCCACGCCGCACGATTGCGCAAGCCTTTTGTGCGGTCAATCTCAAAAAGCCAGCAGATCATTGGTTCTGGGCCAACGACATGCGTATAGGTCAAGGCAATCCCGAGACATGGGTATTTCCAATCGATATCAGCATTAGTGGCACGGAGTTTCAGGAAAGAACCTTTTTAACGCCTAATTCCGCGTTGCGGTTTCATCGTTCAGCGGGCGAACGGGGTGAGGTGCCGGATTGGGATTGGCTGGCTAAAACATACAAGGAAAAGGGCTATATCTCTAAATCCCGTGCACTCAATAAAGACGAGGATAAAGAAACATGAAACGCCGCACTTTTGTAAAAAACATCGCTGCATTGTTTGCGCTGGCGAATCCATTCACATTCATAAAGGCCTTTACCATGAACAAAACAAATATCCGTAAATTTGGAAAAACCTTCGACTACTTAAAAGATCCTGACCTGCGCACCAAAGAAATTGGCGATCAACTAATTCGCGTAAACAATGCCGACGTCAGTGGGGCTAGTTTCCAAAAAGTCGTTTGGCGAAATATTGAATTTGTGAATTGCGATTTCCAGAGTGGGTATGACATTAAATTAAGCAGGCTAGAAAATTGCCGTTTTATTGACTGTCAATTTCAAGGAATCATCAATTGGGGAGCCGCTACTAACACTCGTTTTGTACGCTGCAAGTTTTACGGTGAGAGCAATATTATCGGCAGCAGTGGCACAAAAAATCTTGTGCACGAACAATGCGAATTTATCAATCCTAAAGGCGGCAGAAATCATTTGGGCGCGATTGGTGCGTATGGCGAAGTTGAGTTCATCAAGTGTAAAGCAGAATTTTTCGACTTCCTTGGAACAATACAACTCAAACTTTCTGACTGCCAATTAAAAGACTGCACTATTTCAACCGATTCTGAAGCCAATACTGGTCCTCATTTTAAGAGAGCAGAAATTGTTATTAATCAATGCATATTGATAGGTTTAACCGACATGATCAACGCCGATCTAACCAACCTCACCATCCTCAATACCCACTATGAATCAATTGATCTGACTAACGCCACCTTTACCGGCGACTTCCACATGGAGCAATGTCAGGGCGGGAATACGAAGATACTTGTTAAAGGCGGAGCACAAAATTTCACCATTAAAAATTGCCACATGCAATCAAATAGTAAAGAAAAATTTAGATTCTATATTGCATGCTCTGCACAAACCGCATTTATAGATGGATTAAAAATTCAAAATTCAAGCGAAGTTGCGGAGATACGTTTTGGAGCGCAAGGCGGGATAGAAATCGAAAATGGAGTTGAGGTAATTTATCCACCTGAATTTGCAAGGAAAATCACTATCAGTAATACATCCATCCCACAATTTAACTTCGAATATTCAGCCGCAAATTATTTCCTAATCAAAGATTGCGAATTCGACCGCGCCAATTTCCGCAAAAGCCGTTACAACAAACTAGAAATCATCAACACCCGAATCAGCCGCCAAATCGACTTTACCGAAACCAAAGTTGATGAACAAAACATCGAATTCATTGCTGGCTTCAAAAATCGTATTGAGCTAACCGACGGCTCTAATGTTCGACTTCCTCCGAAAATCCCACCGAATCAATAAATTGCCTCTGAATATTATTTGGGAGCAAGTTTTACCATCCGCATAATTTGATGTGATTCGTAAGAAACCAGATAGATAGTTATCAATCAAAGGTCGGTTCATGCTGCGTTAGTGGTGTACGGATTTTTATGAACGTGGTCTTAGGCAACTACTTAGTTCTCTCCACAATACTTTTAAGGAATAGATGTAATGACTAAGAAGATTATTTTGGTCGGTGATTCGACCAGCCATGAGGGGTCAGTTATTTCTGGAAGTCTTACCCACACAATTGGTGGTAAAGCGATAGCTCGACAAGGTGATTTGGTGAGTTGCCCAAAACACGGTGACAACAAAATTATAGAAGGTTATGCGAATTATTTAATTGATGGAATTCCAGTGGGTTTGGATGGTCACTCCACTGAGTGCGGTGCGGTGCTTATTGGAAGTACTTCGGCTTACGTGGGTGATTAGTTTTTTGATAGAGGATATGTTGATGTATTACGCAGCAGGAAATTTGAGGCCACCTTCTCCTGAAACCGGGGACGAGGATTTTGAACAAGGGTCGGCAACACAAGATACCGCGATTATCAGCGATGTTGATGGACAGCATTTCATCCACTCGCACAGAGCGACGATTGATACCATCGTTGCGGCAGGCAGTGAAACAAGCGAAGAACGCACCGATCGCTTTACGGCGATATCAGCGGCTCGAAATCCGCTGTTGGAGGCTGCGAAGCCATTATTATTAGCTATTGCGACGATGCCCAAACAGTTGAATGATCCAATCCAAATCGAAGGATTTCGTGGACTGCTGAAAAGGGAAATCCGAAGCTTTCAGGATATTTGCGCGAAAGCTAATATTCGACGTGAACATCTTATTACTGCCAGTTTTTGCCTGTGTACTGCGTTGGACGAGGCTGCCAGCAGCACCTACTGGGGTGGTAGTCAAAACTTAGGCGACGTTGGAATATGGGCGTCCGGCTTATTATCAGAAAGCTTCCATCAGGATAGTCATGGCGGTAAAAAATTCTTTTTATTGGTCGCACGTTTATCGAGTAATCCTACCGAACATGGCGATTTGCTGGAGGTCATGTATCACATTTTAAGTTTGGGATTTGAAGGACAGTATCACAATGATCCAAACGGCCAACGTCAGTTAGAAGCAACTAGATATCACTTATTTACTCAGTTGAGCAATATCCACGGGGCGTTCAATCGCGAACTGTCGCCAAATTGGGTGGGAGTACCACATCAAAAAAGTATCTTTATGCGCAGCCTACCTGTTTGGGCTTTAGCTCTCGTCTGTGGTCTTGGACTGCTAATTATGTTTGGCTGGTACCAATATCAACTTTCGTCACTCGCGCGCCAAGTCACCAACAATATTATGGCGATTGAAAAGATGGCTCCACCGCCACAGGCAATTAAACAAGTAGATCTCGCAACCCTTCTAAAAGATGAAATCAAACAAGGCCTGGTCACGGTTGTTGAAAAAGGTGATCGTACTGAAGTTATTTTCAAGGGCGATGACATGTTTGTACTCGGGCAGTCAAGCGTCAATAAAAAAATGATTCCATTATTAAATAAGGTAGCCGCCGAGATCGCCAAAGTCGCTGGCAATATTCAAGTTATCGGCCATAGTGATAACCAACCGATTAACACGCCACAATTCCCGAACAACCAAGCTTTGTCATTAGAACGCGCTGTTTTGGTTGCAGACGTCCTGCAGTCCGCAGGCGTCGCAGCAGGCCGAATGGAGATAAGTGGTCGCGGGGACAGTTCTCCCATAGAAAGTAACTCTACCCCAACCGGAAGGGCGAAAAATCGCCGCGTCGAAATCGTACTTGTAGGATCTTCCGCTCCAAAATCAACATTACCTTATCCTACCTCGACTGAAGCGCCCACTACTAAACCTTCAACTAAGAATTAATCGGTTAGTTCCATGCAAAAATTTCTCACTATTTTATTTTCACGCTATACGTTAGCGATCGTAATGATCGTATTAATTGGCGCTTTCATCTGGTTCGTTGGACCACTTTTAGCATTTGGCGGAATGCGTCCGCTTGAGTCAGTCGGCCTTCGCGTGACGATCTTTATATTGATTTTGGTGTTTGTCCTCTGTTTACTCTGGTCTATATCGATATTAGCAATCGGAGTTGCTTTACTTTGCCTGTTAATTTGGCATGCTGGGCCACTATTAGCGATAGGCGCTATGCAGCCGCTGGCGCCTATCTGGTCGCGCATTTCAGTGATCAGCGTCATTGTGCTGATTTACGCGATCTACGGACTTTATTTGTTGCTAAAAGCAGCACAACAGAATCAACACATACTGGACAGATTTTTCGGAAAAAATAAGAACGACTCTGAGGAGATCGATAAGGAGACTCTTACGTCTTTACGCAAGATTATTCAAAGTTCATTAAACCAACTAAAAACACTACAAATCACCACAACCGGCCTGCGTAAATTGTTGGAGGGCAAGCGGTATTTGTACGAGTTACCTTGGTATCTAGTGATTGGACATTCCAACTCGGGTAAAACTACCGCGTTAATTAATTCGGGCTTGAAGTTTCCGCTTGGTGCCCAAATGCAATCCGCGGCGAGCGCACTGGCCAAAAACGAGCATAACACCGCCAACTGCGATTGGTGGTTTAGCCATGAGGCTGTATTAATTGATACAGCAGGGCGCTACACCGAACAAGAGCCTAGCCCCAAAAATAAAGCAGAATGGATGGGCCTTCTGGGTCTATTACGGCAGTACCGCACAAGAACACCGATCAATGGAGCAATTGTCGTTGTCAGTATTGGTGAATTATTGGCGAAAAACGATGCTGAGAATATGAAACACGCCAGCCAACTAAGAGAACGCTTACTTGAATTACGCCGTGTATTAGGCGTTCGTTTTCCAGTGTATGTCGTCATTACCAAGATGGATCTGTTGGCTGGTTTCAGCGAATATTTTCAGTCGCAAACAACGGATACGCGATCACAAGTCTGGGGTTTTACGCTGCCTTACACAGCGAAAAAACAAAGCCTAAAGAAGCAGTCAGATAATGAAAATTCGGCAAACTCGCTGGAGAAAGCAATCTCGGTTGAATTCACGGCATTAAAACAAGTCCTAGATAACGGATTACTAGTTCGCTTACAAGAGGGGCTCGATAACGATCTACGCCAATCGCTATATCAATTACCACAGGAGTTTGCTGGTTTAATACCGCGCTTAACTCGATTTGTGGACAGTGTTTTTCAAGACTCTAGATACGATAATACTGAATTGCATAATATGTTACGCGGCGTTTATTTCACCAGCGCTGCTCAGGGCAATGTGCACGAGGTATCCGATAGACGAACCCTATGGCAACGGTTTTTAAATGCGATTAACGCGAAGTCCGAGGAAGTAAATGATTCGGAGCCAAATAGTGTTATGTCGACTCAATCCCAATCAACTTCTACAAAAGAATCCAACGAACAGGGTGTAGGACAAAGTTCACGTAAAGCGATTTTAGGAAACCGGAGCTATTTTTTACGTGATCTGTTCACCAAAATAATCGTACCTGAGGCGCATTTAGCACGACCAAACTTAATATGGGAATTTCGATTCAGAGTCATACGTTTGGTCGCTTACTCCATTGTCATCGTTCTTTCTGTGTGGCTTGCTGCAGGCTTCTCGGTATCACACGAAAACAATAGTAAATACTTGAACAGCGTAGCGGGCAAAACTGTGTCGCTTACAAAACAGGTTTCAACGTTGTTTGCCGCTAACGGGGAGGAAAAATTACAAGCGATTCCCGATGTATTAACTGCCGCGCAAGAATTGCCAACCTATACTGGACTTAGTTTAGAAAGTCCATCTACAAGTTTTCGCTATGGCTTATACAGCGGACCAACAGTCATAGCGGCATCCGATAAAGTCTATGCTTATTTACAAGATCACTTCTTGCTGCCACAAATTATCCGTCGCATGGAATCGGTTCTGGAGCTTGCGGTGCGTGACAAGGATAGCAAAACGGCGTACGACACCTTACGAGTCTATCTACAGTTGCACGATCCAAAACACTACAACGCGGAAGATCTTAAAACATGGATGCAGAAAGACCTAAGCCAACCTGAAAGTCTGGCTTTTTTTGGCGGTCGTACCGCCATGACAGCTCATATTACTCAGTTGTTTTCGGCTGAGCGAGTAGTCCAATCTCCCTTCGTCAAAAACGAAAAACTGGTGCAGCAAACCCGACAGTTCTTGGATGGGGCATCGTCCACGGAACGCTTATACGAACGCGCTAAATCAGCTATGCAACTTGAGGCGCCTCAGGAGTTCACTCTACTGCGGGCAGTCGGGCCACAAGCGGGGACAGTTTTTGCCCGCGCGTCCGAGCAGCCCATCGGGAAGGGCATAGATGGATTATTCACCTTTGATGGTTACCACAATTTATTTAGCAAGCGATTACCCGAATTCCTTGCAAAAGCGCAGATTGATGATGCTTGGGTGATGGGCTATTCCACACCTGATGGCACAAAGTTTGCAGGAAAAAAAGCAAGCGCATCATTGGACTCAGCAATCGACGATGACGAGTTGACTCGCGAAATTAGGCGTCAATACCTCAACGAATACGCACAACGCTGGACATTTTTTTTAAATGACATCCGTACCGTCACAGGCGCTAATTTAGCCTTTGATTTAACGGTTTTGCGCACATTTGCGGCACCCGACTCGCCGTTATCTAGGCTAGCTCGGGCGGCGGCCAAGGAAACAACTCTGTCGCGCTCATTGAATACAAAGCCTGAGCTCGACAAGAATTTTATCGATAAGGCGAGCGAACAACTGACCAAAAAAAGCCGCGATGTATTAGGTCTAAGTTCAAAAGAGCGCCAAGAACGAGAACTCGTTGACAATCGATTTGCCGCATTGCGTGAAATTGTCACAGGACAAGCCGACGTTAATTCAGAACAATCTGGACAAACCCCGCTAGGGGAAAAACTCGGCCTTGAAAATATTATTGGCTTACTTAATGAATATTACACTTTGCTCGTTGTAGCTGACGCCGCCCTCAACACAAATAGCTTGCCCCCGGGAAGTATTGAAGCAGGGATGAAGTTAAAACTAGAAGGCGATAAATTGCCAGCGCCATTTAAACAAGTGCTGAGCGCTCTAGCCGACAGTGGATCACAAAAAATAGGAGACGGTGCAGCGGCTATATATCGCACTCAAGCCCAACAACAAGTTAACCAAATCAATGCTGTGCTGGCATCCCAAGTAACTGACGTTTGCAAACGTAGCATTGAAGGCCGATATCCTTTTTCAAAAACCAGTCAAGATGTTTCCATCGATGACTTTAATCGCTTGTTCGCCTCTGGTGGGACGGCCGATGATTTTTTTCAAAAATACTTAGCTCCATACGTCGAAACGAGCTCGCGACCTTGGAAATATAAACTTCCCTCTCCTGTAAAAACATCTTTATCAAATAGTCAGTCTTCATCTAACCCTAACGCAGTAGGGCTATTAGCGAATCCCGGTCCAACCCTAGACGGTGAATTGATTGCGTTACTGACAAAACAAGGACCGAACCCGGACATATTCGCTCAGATTGCGGAGATCCGCGAGTCTTTTTTCCGTGGTGCTGCTGGGAAAACAGTGGCTTGGAAGGTAGATATGAAAATCGCAGAGATTGATCCCAGCATCGTTGAACTCATCATCAACATTGATGGGCAAGTTACGCGCTATTCACACGGTCCGATACAAGCCCAAACAATTAATTGGCCAGGCTCTCGCGGGGGAACCATAGCCGAACTAACAGCTCTGCCACGAATTAAACCAGATACGTCAAGTATCGTTACTAGCGGTGCATGGGCATTATTGCGCTTACTAGAGCGCGGAAAAATAACGACCTCAAATACCGGGGGAAAAGCAGAAGTTGAATTTAATTTGGACGGCCGCAAAGTTGTACTGGACTTTAATAGCGGCAGCTTTTCCAACCCATTAACGTCAAATTTATTCGCTAATTTCCATTGTCCAGGGAGTCGACCATGACTTTTTTGACACCCAAGTTTCGTCAGAATTTTTTCGTCAGCTCCCCTGCACTGTGGGGAAAATTACCAAGTCAAAATGAATTCATTTGCCATAACCTCCCCGAATACCAGCAGGAGGAATTACACAATTGGATTATTTTACAACGGCGACCTACTAAGAGAATGACAGCAAACCGCGCGATACAGGTCTCAAAAAAATCGAACTCTACCAACCTACTTTGGCACCATTTAAATCCACCAAGCGACGCTTCCAATCGGTCATCTCAACCTGAAATAGGACGCGACATGGTTCCGTGGTGCTTCGTTCTCCCTCCGTCAAGCTTGGCGTTCGCACCGAGCGAGTACGTCATTGGGGTCTGGATAGCCTCATACGACAAGCAAAATAATCCTTATCCCTTAGTAATGATACAGACTGCATCGCTCAGCTGGATCGAACAATATTTTTCTCGACACGCTGAACTTCCTCGCGACTGGTTATTCTCAGCATCGAGAATTCTGGCAAAGATCGTCTATACCGACAAGGAGCAAGTATTAAATCCAAACAATTGTATAAATCGGACGGATAGCTTGGCGAGACTCGTAGTCCAGATTGATGAACTTTGGAGTCTTAGCAAACCCAACTGGCGCAATTTGTTCGGACTAAGTTATGGCGCAATCGATAGTAACCTAGCGCAAAAAATAATAGGTGAACATCATGAAGAAGATCCGGCGCACCACCTGCAGGGGGTGCGCTATTTACCTTGGTCAGATTGGCCTAAAAGACTAACTGCTACGGACAATAATGCACGACCCGAGCCAGCATTCTGGCAGCAGGATTTAAATGGTCGATTCATAGCCGCGGCATCAAAACTAATGGGGTCAAATTGACTCAGCTGAATTTGATGTTGATTGTTCCAATTCATGAAACAAGGAAAAGAGATGAAGTATGACCTGAATTTAAAAGTCAAATATCAATATGGCGAATCCACAGACGAAGCTCACATTGTTTCATTTTCAGAAGATGGCTTTTTAGGAATTGCTCGTTTCGGGCACATACTCCCCTCGCTAGATTTTGCCTGGTTGGAAGAAGCACAATGCAGCGTCAAATGGCGCTCATTAGGAAATGTGTCAGCATGGTGGCTCCAACATCAAAGCCAACGTTGGATTTGTACGGTAAATGATCAGGTGCTTCCCTGCGGCGATAAAGTCATGCTGCATCATGGCGACCGTATTGAAATCGGGCTTCTGTGCTTAGAGGTAATAGATCCGCTAATTATGGGGCAAAGGCTAACAAATGCTCAACCTTATACGCACCATATCGCCAGAGAAATCGATTTATTGATTGATCATCAATTTGATCGATTCCCACCGCTACCACTCGATTTGGCCAATCCAATTGCACCTACTATGGATTCAAATGAATATAGCCACGACAATCCTTTTGACATCATTAATTCAATATGGTCCGAATCGTATTTTCAAATCGAAACATCGACACCGCAGGATGGGTCGCTCGCATCGGCGGGCGTAGAACAACATCTCTCAGAATTACGCAAAGAATATTTCCTAGCAGTTCTTGACCCAACTTCTTTATATTCTCAACAATCAACGCAACACCACGTGATTGGGTCGTCCTCGATAGACTTTTCATCCCAAGTAATATCAGCATCGCTGAACCATGATGAACCTCTAGAAGATTTGCTTGCTGGCCGCTTAAGTATTGACGCCATATTAGAACAGCTCGGTCTAGCCGAAAATATAGAAAAGCCAGATCAACCGAATGAAGTTCTCCGATTGTTTTACCCAACTGCTCATTCGGCAGATCATCAAAAGATACCGCCAGAACTAACTAGACGTGAGCATCACGTGATTAGTCCAGACAGTGCGTATAGCTCGACCAGCGCAACCCAAACTACGGATGAGCCGGACACGATGATTAAGAATAGCCTTCTAATTAAGAGGGGCTAGGGTATGAAAAAACTAGGCAACAGTAACAAACAAAAGTTTTATGAAGACGTCAGCTTGGGACGCTCCAGTTCGCACTTACTACCAACACTACTTGACCGTCTGCGTGATGATGCTCCTTTCAGAAAAACTGAAGCACCTAGCGAATACGCCGTGTCGCGTAAACAGATGGGTGAAATCATTCGACGAGACTTAGCCTTTCTCCTCAATACGTCAAATACTGATGACCTAATCAATCGTTCGATATACCCGGAAGCAGCAGCTTCGACCATCAATTTTGGCATTCCTCCGCTAGCTGGAGGTTATTTATCTGAGAATAAATGGGTAACTATCGAAAGACTCATTCGTCGGGCCATATCAGATTTTGAACCGCGAGTTATACCAGAGTCATTGCAGGTCATACCACTCATCAAAGACACAAGTACGCACAATTACAACGTTTTATTGTTCGAAATTCATGGTCTGATTCATATGAAACCGTATCCCCTAGCTTTCCTAATTCAAAGTTCCGTAGATATTGAAAATGATCGGTTCACGATCGTAGGCAATCGCTCAAGTTAGCGGATTTTTTCGATACTAGGAACAAACTATAAAAACTTCTGAAAGACAATATGGATCCACTTTTACTCGAGTATTACAACCGCGAACTAATTTACATGCGCGAAATGGCCAACGAATTTGCGCATATGCATCCCAAAATCGCTAAGCGCTTGGGCATACATGGTATCGAAGTAGCTGATCCGTATGTCGAGCGCTTAATAGAAGCATTTTCATTTATATCAGCCCGAACGCAGATCAAACTAGATGCCGAGTTTCCACGTTTTACCCAGCGCTTATTAGAAGTAATTTATCCCAATTATATTTGCCCAACTCCCTCAATGGCGGTGGCACAACTGCACCCAAATCCACAAGAGGGAGATTTACGTAACGGCTTCGTGGTACCAAAACAAACAGCATTCCACGCTGCTGTTGCTCAAGGTGAGCAAACAGCGTGCGAATTCCGCAGCAGTCAAGATGTCACTTTATGGCCGATAGAAATCGTCGATGCAAAACTAACTGGCGCACCACCCGATCTTCCCAATATAGAGCGATATTTGCCAGAGCACATCGAAGTGCGGGGTGCATTGCGCTTAACTCTGCGGTTGACAGAGGCACTCAACTTTTCTGATTTAAACGGCTTAGATACGCTGCCGATTTATTTGTGCGGGGATGAGGTAATTGCCTCGCATATATTCGAGCTATTGCATACCTCCGTTATTGCCACCGTTACGCCGATTGCAGAGGAGTTGATGCGTCCACATATTGTTCTACAAGACGCATTAGTTCATGAAGGATTAGAGCCAAACCAAAGTTTATTGCCACTTAATTGGAACACATCCCATGGCAATAACCTTTTACATGAATACTTTTCCTGTCCTAGCCGGTTCTACTTTTTTTCACTGACTCAACTCAAAGACGGTTTAAAACGAATTTACAACCAACAGATTGAAATTATTGTGCTCTTGGATAGATCGCCCATGAATTTAATTAGTCATGTAGACCACAATCATTTTGCCTTGTACTGCACTCCGGTGATCAACCTATTTCCAGGAAGGGCTGATCGGGTCGAAGTTAACTCTGCTGAGACAGAGTTTCATGTCGTGCCCAATCGTTCTAAACCAATTGACTTTGAGATTTTTTCTCTTACTGAGGTCAGCGCACAAGCAACCGAATCATCTGCGAACGTGATTTTTCGGCCAATGTTTCAAACATTGAATCAGGATCAAAACAACTACGGACGTTATTACTCACTGCGCCGGGAAAGACGTCTAACTTCCGACTCAGCGCGTAAGTATGGAACTAGGTCGCCCTACATGGGTACCGAAGTATTTATTTCTATCGTTGACCAACACGAAGCTCCGTACAGCGAAGATATTAAATATTTATCGATTCAAGCGATGCTGACCAACCGCGATCTAGCTACGATGGTGCCTCGAAACGGTGTATCGGATTTAACCACTTCCGATTCAATTCCAGTCGCTAGCGTTGGCCTAATTCGACCTCCTAGTGCTGCTAAAGCGCCTTACGCTGAGCGGGAACATGCTTGGCGTTTAATACGTCAACTAGGGTTTAATTACTTACCCTTAACAGACATGGACGGTAAAGATGGTGGACGAGCTCTGCAAGATTTGCTGCGCCTATTTGTGACTAGCGAAGATTCTGAGCAACAAAGGCAGATTCAGAGTCTTATACGTTCAGACATCATACCAATTACACGGCGTCTGCCGGGGAAAGGTCCGTTAATTTATGGGCGTGGAGTCAAATGCCAATTGACCGTTGATGAGACTGGCTTTTCCGGCACTAGTCCGTATCTATTCGGACTAATTCTTGAACACTGGCTGGCTCATCATGTTTCTATTAATGTATTCACCCAAACCGAACTTCTAACAATCCAACGAGGCAAGATTGCCACTTGGCCAGTGCGCATGGGGGGACGTGGGATCATATAATGAAAAAATCTTTAGATCTTAACCGCTCTGCCGCCATCGCCCAAAAACACTTTAATTACCAACTGCTAACGGACCAGCCATGGAAATATAGTTTTACTTCGTTACTGCGATTCATTGCAGCGCGGTGTCGTCGAACTATGCCTCCCATTGGCAGCGCATTCCGTCCACAAGATGAACCCTTTCGGCTCGGTCAACAACCTGCATTGACATTTGCGCCGCGTGAAATTGCCCACATTTTAGTGCGGGAGTCACGATTGCACATTAATCTGTTTAGTCTGGGGATGCTTGGTCCAAATGGACCGCTCCCAATACACTTTACTGAAATTGCAAAGGATAGACTCGATAATCGGCATGATTCAACACTGGTGAATTTTTTAAATATTTTTCATCATCGATCAATGGTGCTGCAATACAGAGCGTGGGCGCAATCACAATCGGCCGCAGGTTTAGATCGCAGTGAGGAGGAAAATTTTTCCCGGTATATTAGTTGGCTCACAGGAAATGATCCTTGGGATATTCCTTTATCTCCGTTGCCAGCCCATGCCCGCCTAGCAACAGCACCGCACCTCGCCAAGCAATCTCGCAACCCTTTTGGATTGTGCGCAACATTGGGACAATACTTTGACGTCCCAGTTGATTTGGAAGAAAACATTCTCCATTGGATTTCCATATCCCCGGATGAGCACACCCGCCTAGGAATATCTAGCGAGGCGTCCACTTTAAGTAATGGTGCCCTACTCGGTGACATGGTGCCCGACAAGCAGCATAAATTCCGACTCGTGATTGGCCCATTAAGCCTCGAAGAATATTTACGATTCACTCCGAGTGGAGAGAATCTCTCGATTTTAGTCGAATGGGTTCGTGCTTTTATTGGGCTTGAATTCGCATGGGATATCGAGTTAAAAATCAAGCCTGAATCAGCTCCCGCAGCACGAATCGGTGATAACGAACGCTTGGGTTGGTCGACTTGGCTTAGCAATGATCGTTTGAATGAACCTATTACTGGCATGATTTTCGAACCCGAAACCTATGTCGCAAACGAGAGAGAAAAACATGTCAACAAGAATTAAAAGTACAAAGCCAAATAATAAAAATGATTTCGACACAAACAATGAGCCATGCGGCCCCAATCTTGAGTACGATCCCGAATATGTCACGCTCATGGCGAAAGTGTTACCAAAGGGAGATGCTCAGTACGGTGATTTTATTGGTGTATCCGAAACACCTAACTGGGGAGAAATTGAAAAGGACTGTGAACGCCTGCTAACTCGTACCCGCGACATAAATTTAATATTACTGTTACTACGTTGCAAAATTCGTCAGCATCAAGGCCTGGGATTACTCGATGGATTAACAACGTTGGTTGAGGTGCTAGAAAAATATCCAAATCATGTACATCCTCAGCCCATCATTGAAGGCGAACACGATTTGACCGTGCGCTGTAATGCATTAGCTACGCTCACGGATCCCGAGGGGCTAATGGACGACATTCGTAGCATTGTGCTCATTAAAAATAACGCAAGCCGACTGCAAGTCCGAGACGTAGAACGAGCGTTTGCCACACCAAGGCACACTGACGCCCTTTCGATTCCATCAGTAACACAACAACTTGAGGTCCTACGGGCGGCAAGTAACACCAATTTGAAATCAATTATTGAGGCAAATTCTTGGGTGGTAAGGCTTCAAACATGGATGAATGCCGAGCTTGGTGACTATGCTCCTGATTTAACTCCGTTTATGCGTCTGATCGGGCTCTTTGATTTCACCCAAGGACCAATCGCTTCCAAAGCGAAAACCTTAATTCCGGTAGAAAAATCCTTGCCGAATCCAATCATCCTCGAAACAACAGAGCTATCACCAGCTACTCCATCGCCAGAAGCTAAATCAACAAGTTCGAATCATGTATTAGACCGCCACACAGCCCTGCAACAAATCATAACTACCCGAAAATGGTTTGAACATGTTGAACCTAGCAGCCCCGTCTCCGTGCTTCTGCGTCAAGCTGAAAAGTTAGTCGGCAAGCCATTTTCTGAGGTAATCGATTGCATTCCAATCGAGCTGCTTCAACGCTGGGAAAATAGCTAAGAGCTTAAAAAATTATTAAAAATAAAAATTATTTGAATCATTTTAATGCTGCGGATATCGCCCATCGAGTCAGCAGAATTAACAACCAAAAAGTGAAAATGTAGTCTTCCAAATTCTCACCATGTTGGCCAACTCGGCGGGTAATGCTGCGAATCACGGGGAAGGCATAATTGGCGTCGGTTACGAACATGACCGGATAAGTTCGGTTATTACGTTGATACGATTCAGGCAAACTGACCCAGACTTCGTAATCGCGTTGCAATACGATCGAGGCTAGGCTGAGAACTTCGGTGTCTTCTAAAACATAAGGATGTGTTTCTGCGGCAGGGGCTTGAATTGGCAGGAAACTGGTCGATATTAAAAGTAGGCTAGCAGCGAAGGTGCGGGACAAGATTAATTTGGCGAGTCGGAATCTGGCTGTCATTGAAAATAAATTAGTGGGGAAGTTTTTGTGCGGCTTATTTGGGCGGGATGTTTTGAGTCGGGCTGGCGTTGATCAAAGCAAGGCGTTAACAAGGACTGGCCAGCGGTATCACCTTTGCCAAATCAATTCCTGCACCAGCTTAAAAACGGTCAAATCGCCATCCGTTATTAGTTGCTTTTAAACAATCAAAACTAGCTTATCCCCTATTCAACACAAGGTCAACAATATTCACCCCGCCGCTAATTTGGTACACTGCCGGACTTATGCCTGATATAAAATTTCCAATAAGCATCATCAATCGCGGCCGCGAAGCGTTTCCCATTACGTTTGCTGCCATGCGTGCCTATACTGATCAACGAACATCCGAAACTCCCGACCAGCTCTGGATAGTCGAGCACGAACCGGTCTACACCTTGGGATTGGCAGCGGATACCAGCCATGTGCTCAATGCGGGGCAAATTCCAGTGGTTCAAACCGATCGCGGTGGTGAAGTGACCTACCACGGGCCGGGGCAAGCAGTGGTGTATTTATTGATCGATTTGAAACGCAGAAGGCAGCAAGGTTTAGTGCGCGAGTTAGTGCATACTATCGAGCAAGCCGTTATCAATACGCTTAATCACTACGGCTTGGCAGGAGAACGTAAGGCTGGGGCACCGGGAATTTACATGGCGGATGGCGCTTGGAAGGGCGCGAAAATCGCTGCGTTAGGTTTGAAAGTGCGGGCTAGCGGCAGCACCTATCACGGCGTGTCGCTCAATGTGGCGATGGACTTAGCGCCGTTTTCCAACATCAATCCTTGCGGCTATGCGGATTTAAAATGCGTCGATATGCAGTCTTTAGGAAGTAATGCCACTTTGCCAGAAGTACAATTGACCCTGGCTCACCAATTACAGCAATCATTATCATGACCACTCCAACCGAACCAAGTAATTCCCCCGCAGCAACGGCCACTCCGGAATACAACGCCAGCGAAAAGCAAAAAGGCGCGAGCAAAACGTCGCGTATTCCGATCAAAATCGTGCCGTTTGAAAAGCTCGCCAAGCCGAGTTGGATACGCGTCAAAGCCGCCTCACCGAATACCCGTTTTTATGAAATCAAAGACATCCTGCGCGCTTCGGGCCTAGTCACCGTGTGCGAAGAAGCGTCTTGCCCCAACATTGGCGAATGCTTTGGTAAAGGCACGGCCACCTTTATGATCATGGGCGACAAATGCACCCGCCGCTGCCCGTTTTGCGATGTCGGTCATGGGCGCCCCGATCCATTGGATGAAAACGAACCAATCAATCTCGCCAACACGATTGCACAATTAAAGCTCAGTTACGTCGTTATCACTTCGGTTGACCGCGATGATTTACGTGACGGCGGCGCCGCGCATTTTGCTGCCTGTATTAATAAAGTGCGTGAATTATCGCCGCACACCCGCATCGAAATTTTGACCCCCGATTTCCGCGGTCGCATGGATCGGGCGTTAGAAATTCTCAAAGCCACGCCGCCCGACGTGATGAATCACAATCTAGAAACAGTGCCACGCTTATACAAAGAAGCACGTCCTGGTTCGGACTATGAGTATTCCTTAAGTTTGCTCAAGCGCTTTAAAGAGTTGCATCCCAATACCCCAACCAAATCCGGCATCATGGTCGGCTTGGGCGAAACGGACGAAGAAATCCTGCAAGTTATGCGCGACTTGCGCGCCAACGATGTGGATATGCTGACCATCGGCCAATACTTAACACCAAGCGGCAACCATTTGCCGGTGCGCCGTTATGTGCATCCTGATACCTTCAACATGTTTGAAGAAGAAGCTTACAAAATGGGCTTTGCGCACGCAGCGGTGGGAGCAATGGTGCGCTCCTCGTACCACGCTGATGTCCAAGCACATGAAGCATCACTTGGTGTGAAAAACCAGTAGTTCATGAGAAACTTTAATAGTTGATGAGAATTTTCAATAGCTTGAATCGCCATTCAGTTTGAATAAATCAATTAAAAACAAAGACTTAATTACTATTTCAGCCTTTCCCAAGGATGAAAATTATTGGCGCATTGATTGGTTCGGCGAAGTCGGTTTAGCGACTATCACCGTATCAGCACTAGTCACTTTAAACGTCACCCCGCTGACTCCAGCACCAGCGATCGTGGTGTCGCCGGCGCCTATATCCCAAATAGACAATTTATTTCCAACAAAAATGATCCATATAAATACGAATTTAAGTGAGAGAAAATCATTATTAGATCGACAAACTCTCTGAATAAGTTTTACCTGTTTTTTATTTCATACAAATCTGCTACCCAGAAGCGTTATCAATACGTGTTTTGGGTCTCGTAAAAAGTTCGACCTAATGCAAGGTTCTAGCTACCCGAAATCCGTCAGATGCAAATCTATAATGCTCCTCGAGGCCATTCCGCGTGGCTGCACGAGACTCTTGAGACACGTCAAACCAAGAACCACCTCGCAAAACGCGTCCAAACTTACATTGATTTTCAGTTTTCGCCGTACCATCAATGGGAGCAAATTTATATGAATCAAAACAATCCTCTACCCACTCCCGAACATTTCCACTCATATCAAATATGCCCCACTGGTTTGAGAGTTTTGTACCGACGGGATGAGTCGAAAATTGTGAATTCTCTGAGTGCCACGCAACAATATCCGCGCTGTTACCTCCGCAATATTCTTGTCGCATACCTGACCGACACGCATACTCCCACTCTGCTTCGCTAGGTAGCCGATACTCCTTTCCAGTTTTTTGATTAAGTCTAGAAATGTACTGTTGCACGTCATACCAACTTACGTTTTCAACTGGACAGTCATCACCACAGGCCGTAAATTGACTTGGATTATTCCCCATCAATGCTTTCCATTGCCCCTGAGTAACAGGCGTCAAGCCAATAGCGAATCGCGCCCAAATGGTTACTCTGTGCAAAGGTAGTTCGTTCTGTCTTCCATTTTCATCTTTTGCGTCAGAGCCCATCAAAAAGGTCCCAAACGGTAAGACCACCATTTCAGAACAAATACTTTCCTCGCAATCACGAAGATGAGTTCCAGGTCGATAGGTAGGATTTATCGCTAAATTGCTTGTATTGTTTTGAAGATCGACCGACTGCCAACAAAAACCAAGTAAAGGCCGATTCAACAGAATGATGAAAGAGATCCAAACAAAGATATATTTTTTGCCGCGCTTCATATACTTTCCTGTACCGATTTAAAATTAAATAAACGTTCTAGCTAGGGGATTGTGATTTGGTACTTCAACCAAATTCAATTTCCTCTTTAGTCTCAGTCATAGAATTTCATTCAAATACGCTCTAATCCCGAGTGATTACATAGTTACTAGAGTTTTTCAATTACGCTGACCAATTTCTACGATTTTGTCCACCAGCAAAGCACGGGGTAAAACGTGCGTGATAAACAGCATAGTTACCTTACCCTTCAACTGATTAATCGTCGCCGCAAAATGTTCTGCCGTCTCAGAATCTAAACTACTAGTCGCTTCATCAAACACCAATATTTTCGGTTGCTTGAGTAGTGCACGCGCAATCGCCATACGCTGTTTTTGTCCACCAGATAATCCGGCACCACGCTCACCAATTTCCGTTTGATAAAGTTTCAAAAGCGAGGACTTATTTAGACTCAACTCGCAAACAGTTTTTAGAAAGCGTATCCAGAGCTAAAGGCGTTTCAGTGTAAACTGGGGCTGGAGTTCTCGCGGATCCGGTTAAGCAATTTCATAGAGTCAAATAAAGGACTTCTTTCAGGAACATTATTTCCAAAAGCATCAAACGAACAGTTTATGATTAAAATTATATTGCAATATTAATTCCTGAAATACTTCGCTAAAAATAGTCTCATGTTTAACTAAGTTTATTCTCATTAACTTATGAAATAACTTACGTTTTTTCATGTTTTTGTCTCATAAACTACTGAATCTTCACACTTGGTTTGAAATAAGACTTGGGGCAGGATGTAATACCAGAACATGTTACTGTTGGGCTACAGCAGTCTGGGAAGTGCTTAAAACCGATCAAGTAAGTTGCGGTAACAACAAGAGAAATGATGATAATAAAAACTCTGGTCTCGGTATTTTTTCTGTCAACAATCTTTGTTTCGGCGCAGGGCGCGGAAAAAATCTACTATCCGCGACCTGAAGCTTCGGTCGATAGCCGCAATGAATATCCTGTGGAACTGCTGCAGTTAGTGTTCAAAAAAGCCGGTGGCGTGTATGAATTAGTGCCGAACAAAGTCGTCATGCCGCAATTGCGCTCGATCAAGGAATTACAAAATAATCACGGCGATATTGATGTCATGTGGACCATGACGTCGAAGTCCAGAGAATCGTTGCTGCGCCCGATTCGCATTCCCATTGATAAAGGACTTATCGGATGGCGCATCGCCTTGGTAACAGAACCAAACAAGGACTTATTTAAGAACGTCACTAGCGCAGCGGATTTAAGTAAATTCTCAGCGGGACAAGGTTATGGCTGGCCTGACGTTGACATTTTGCGGGCCAACCATATTCAGGTCGTTGATTCGTCGACCTATACCGGGCTGTTCAATATGCTGTCGAACAAGCGCTTTGCCTTTCTTCCGCGCTCGCTGGACGAAATTTGGCCGGAATTAAAGCAATACCAAGCGCAAGGTCTAGCTGCCGATCAATATCTGGCCCTTCACTATCCTGCCGCGTCGTATTATTTCGTGAATAAAAAAAATGCGAAGCTAGCGGCCAATATTGAAAAAGGCTTGAACCTTGCCATTGCAGACGGTTCGTTTGAGCGCTTATTCCGCCAATATTTTGAGGATGGAATTAAACGGGCGGACTTAAAAAATCGGATCGTCATTGAATTGACCAACCCGCTCATGTCCGACGAAACGCCGCTGGCACGCAAAGAGTTGTGGTTTTTTCCTAAATGAATCCATATCAATAAACCAGAATCGCCGCGCTGAACAATTCTTGACGCCATATTCACGTCGAGTAAGCCAACGACTTAGTGAAGTCGATTCTGATTATTCACACACTCAACAGGAGTAATTTTTGGCTATCGATACATTACTCGAACAAATCGCTGGCGCTGAAATTTCCAGCGACACGACGCTTTTGCGCGAATTAATCGCCGCCATTCGGCCTAATAAGGCCAGCAACATTGCGCTCGCCTCCGATCGACTGCGCGCCTTGTGTTTTTTGCTGTCGACTAAACCCGAATACGCCGCCGCACTGCGCCAGTATTTAATCGCCGTGGTGAGCGAACGCAAACTGGTTCACTTATGTACCGACACCGGAATCACCTTAAGCGAAGGCTTTTGGGCCGCGGCTTGGCAGCGTGCGTTGTATAAAATTCTTCCACCGCTCACCAATGATTCGTATCTGCGCGATGTGTTTGGCACCTTGTTTAATCAGGTTGACGATCATCGCTGGATACATGGCGTGGATGAAAAAATTTGGATGGATTTAATCCAGCTATTGGATTTTCAAGTCAGCCGCGCGCGGGTTCGTCCGGATGGCATCGTCAATGAATTGCTCTCGGCCATGCAAGTGCTGTCGTACCGCATCAGCGCCATTGGTTTGGAGTCTGAGCTGGTGCGTAACTACCCAGACATTGAGCGTTACGAATCGCCCTTCTTGCGTCAAAACGATGAGATCAATGACTACATCACCGAATACCGCAATTGGTTGCGTGACCATTCGACTGAACATCGCGACAGCCAGCAAATTGAAGTCTTATTAGCCCAATGCGAAGAAGTGGTGGTCAAGATTCGCCGTACCGCCACGCACCAAGGTGTCTCGGTCAGCTTGACGCGCTTGCTATTGCGCGTGACCCAAAGCATCGCCCGCTTACGCATCATGTTGGAATTGATCGAAGCACCCAACAAAGACCATGCATTGCTGACCGGCTTTCGCTTATTCAAAGAATTGGTGTACGCCGACAACCGGAAATACAGCATCGGCGAGCTAATTGAAACCAACACCCACTTGCTTACCATGCAGGTCACCGAACATGCCGGACGCAGCGGTGAGCATTATGTGGCAAGTAATCGGCGCGAATGGCTAGAAATGTTGCGCTCAGCCAGTGGGGCAGGTTTCATCGTCGGCTTTATGGCGATGATCAAAATTCTGTTTAGTAAATTGCTGCTCGCGCCATTTGGTTTTGCGTTTTTGTATAGCTTGAATTATTCGCTCGGTTTCATGTTTGTGCATGTGTTGCATTTCACGATCGCGACTAAACAACCGGCCATGACCGCAGCGCTAATCGCTAAATCGCTCGATCAAAGTAAAAAAAATCTAGACGATTTGTGTGAGCTGGTGGTGCAAGTCATCCGCACCCAATTCATCGCGATTCTGGGCAACGTAATGATTGCGATGCCGACCGCCTACGCGATTGCCTGGGCTTGGTATGGGGCGACCGGGCATCATTTTATCGATCCGACTAAAGCGCATCATTTGCTGGAAGAACTCAATCCGTTTGCTAGCCTGGCCTTATTCCATGCGGCTATCGCTGGTGTATGTTTATTTTTATCAGGACTGATTTCGGGTTACTACGATAACAAAGCCAGCTACAACCACATTCCGCAACGCCTAATGCAGCTCTCCAGCATGAACTGGTTATTTGGCGTGGCGCGTTGGCAGCGCATGACGACCTATATTGGTAACAATCTAGGCGCGTTGGCGGGTAATTTTTTCTTTGGAATTATGCTCGGCAGCATCGGCCAAATTGGGGTGTTCTTAGGGCTGCCAATCGACATTCGTCATATTACTTTTTCGAGCGCCAACTTTGCCTTCGCCTTGGTCGGATTGGATCATCAACTAACTTGGCAAGTTTGGGTCATTTCGCTGGTCGGTATCGCCACAATTGGGATAGTCAATTTGGCGGTGAGTTTTTCCTTGGCCTTGTTTGTCGCCATGCGCTCGCGCCATGTTAGCTTTGAACAAACTGGCGAATTGATGGGATTGCTTTGGAAGCGGTTTATTAAGCATGGGCGAGAATTCTTCTTTCCGCCCAAAGAAGTTGATAATTTAGATCAATAAAACGGCAACTTAATTTCGCCATTGGGCAGCGCGGTTAGCGCGACAAATTCGACATTATTTTGATTTTTCGTAAACACTATTTAGGCTACGTAGTTATACTTAACATTCGTTTATTTACCGGGGAAATTCATGACACGCTTTAACCAGCTTTCTGCCGCATTGGCACTTGCCTTACCGTTGTTGAGCACTGCTGTCTTGGCGCAATCCACTGCCGCACCTGCTGCCACAGACATGAGTTCACCAATTCGCGTCAGCATCAACGAAATTAAAACTCAGGCCAAAATTGTTGAACTCGACAAGGCCAATCGCTTTGCGGTAATCCGTACACCAAAACGCCAATATATCGCTGTGCGCGTTCCGGCTGAATTGCATAATTTCGACCAAGTCAAAGTCGGCGATGACGTATTAATTAGCTATACGCTGGCGGTCGCGGCGCAGATTGAACCAGCGTCCAAATCAAGCGGCATTCGCGAAACGATTGAATCATCGAGCGGCTCGAGCGCGGCGCCCGGCGACAAGCCCGGTATAGTTGGTGAACGTACCGTTGAAGTGATTGCGTTAATTCAGTCCATCGACAAAAAAGCCGGCACCGCAACCTTGCAAGGCGCAACTCGCACGCTCACTATTTCCGTGCCAAGCTCGATCGACATTAGCAAGCTCAAAGTCGGTGATGAAGTGCACGCGGTATTCCACGATGCAATCGCCGTAGCGGTTGAACCTGCACCTGCCAAAAAATAATTGCGCGTTGCATTTACAGCCTGATTAAACCGGTAATAAAAAAGCCGTTCAAGGTATTCATCCTGAACGGCTTTTTAACATCCTACTTAAATGCTTCAATTCGCTGGTGGCGGTGCTTCTGCCGGTTTTGCGGTGAATTTCTTCACTTCAGCTTCATCAATATATTCATACACTTTAACGATTTTTTGAACGCCTGAAACTTCTTGAATCGACGCTGCAGCCGTATCGCCTTCACGTACTGAAACACGACCCATTAAATACACCACGCCCGCTTCGGTAACGATTTTGAACGAGCTAGAATAAATGTCTTTGGTGCCGACCAATTTAGCCCGCACTTTGCTCGCCAACAGCGTATCGGACGAACGGGAACCGAAGCTCGATAAAAACATCGAGACTTGAATTTCATTGACTACGGACGACACGTTTTCTAACGCCGCAATCTCTGCGCCCACTTTGGCTTTAGTCGCTTCATCTTTCACTTCACCGGTCAATAATACTTTGCGGTTATAGCTATTGACGTTGACATGCACCGCATCACCAAACACGGTAGAAATACGCGAACCGCCTTTAAACTCAATCGAGGTGTCTTCTGTTTGCGCACCAAAAGTGCGGCGGTCGGATGCGGACATGGCACCGCCCACTGCACCACCCACAAACAGCACAGCACAACCCGATAAGCTCGATAACAGCGTCACACCAAGCGTGGCCGCTAATAACGGACGCTTAGCTGATTGCAGCAGTTGATCCCAGTGACGTGGGGATTTATTCATTTACTTCTCCTCCAAATAAGGCGTTGTCGATTCCATCGCAAATGCAATGGATGGTAAGTAAATGGACTTCTTGAATTCGTGCGGTGCGCTCATGCGGCACGCAGATATTGGCGTCTTCTGGAGTCAACATTGTGGCGATTACGCCGCCGTTTTTGCCAGTTAATGCCACCACGCGCATTTCGCGCTCCAAAGCCGCTTCGACCGCTTGCACCACGTTGCCCGAATTGCCCGAGGTGGAAATCGCTAGCAACACGTCGCCCGCTTGGCCAAAGGCTTGCACTTGCTTGGAATAGATTTCAGAAAAACTGTAATCGTTGCCGACTGCGCTGATGATGGATGTGTCGGTTGTTAAGGCCATCGCTGGCAAGGGCAAACGTTCGCGCTCAAAGCGCCCGACTAATTCCGCCGCAAAATGTTGGCAATCCGCCGCCGAGCCGCCGTTACCGCACGCTAGGATTTTGTTGCCATTCGATAGCGCGGTAAACATGATGTCCACCGCTTTGGCGATTGGGTCAGCCAGCACTTCAGCCGCTTGCATTTTGAGCTCAGCACTTTCGCGGAAGTGCATTAGGATTTGTTCGTTTGTCATGATCGTATCAACGTCGAGGGTTCTGTTAGGAAATGGTGGAGCTAAACAATCGCACGATTATAGACTATCGGGCTGGAATATTTCTCTTATTCCATGTTACCCGAGCATAACATTTGTAAGCCACGTGACTTGGCCCGCGTCAATCGCAATGACATCAAATCGACAAGCGGGTGGATGCGTAAAGGATTGCAAGTACGATTGGGCGGCTAAGATCAGACGACGTTGCTTAGTCGGTGTAATCGATGCTGCTGCCCCGCCAAAACGGCCTTTGGCGCGACTTCGCACTTCCACAAAAACCAAGGTGGAATGGTCGCGCATGATTAAGTCAATTTCACCAAACGGACGCCGGTAATTTCGCTCAATCAAGATCAAGCCCTGCTGTTGTAGGTAAGCCAGCGCTTGCTGCTCCCCTTCTTGACCTAGTTGTTGTCGGTTGGGTTTTAGCTTTGCTAGCCAGTTCATAGGTGTATAACGCTGTGGTTGAGATCGATAGTTAGTGACTCAACTACGCGCATAATTCTGGGGCTGATTGGATTAATTAACACTTTTATGGTGGGTTTGAACGATTGCGAACCGACAAGGGGCGGAGTTTGACGAGTCTGTGCTTGGCTAAAATTGGTCGAATCTAGCTATAAATCCTTACAGCGTCACTTAAAAAATTTAATCCTCGTAGATAAACCCGTGATGATGTGCTGCTTTTTATTCAATCCAAATTTGCTATTAATGCAAGTCTTCGGCTGATCGATGCCAAACATGGCGGTAACTCCCGTTCTCCGAAATCTATCGATAAACACACTATTTAATACACACTAACCTTGTGCTAGCCGATTGATACGCGCACAATCTTCGCTTCCCATCTTATTTGCCCCATTTCAATGAGCGATCAACACCCACTTTTGGCGCACGCGGCGCAGCAGTCCTATCCAGCCTCGTGCTTGTATATTGTTGCGACGCCAATTGGCAATACCGCCGACATCACTTTCCGCGCCTTGCATGTGCTGTCGACCGTGGCCGCCATTGCTTGCGAAGATACGCGCAATACCTCACAACTGCTTAAGCAACTCGGCCTCTCCAAGCCACTCATCGCGGCGCATCAACACAACGAAAACGAGGTCGCGCTGAAAATCATTCAACGTTTGCAAACCGGTGAAAGCATTGCTTTAGTCTCGGACGCGGGAACGCCAGCGGTGTCCGACCCGGGCGCGCGGATTGTCGATGCAGTGCGCGCAGCAGGATTAAAAGTTGTGCCCTTGCCGGGCGCGAGTGCTGTCATCAGCGCGTTATCTGCCAGCGGTTTAATTCAGGATCAGTTTTATTTCGTCGGATTTTTACCGAGCAAAGCCGGCCAACGTGACAGCGCATTGAATAAGCTCATCGCGGTTCCGGCGACCTTGGTTTTTTACGAAGCGCCGCATCGGATTGTTGAGACAGTCAACGCCTTAGCAGCGATTTTTCCGCCTAATCGTAAGATCGTATTAGCACGCGAGCTGACTAAATTATTTGAAGAAATTCATCGCTGCGATGTGGCCGATGCCGCCGCGTGGTTGGCTGCAGATAGTCACCGCGAAAAAGGCGAGTACGTCGTTTTGCTTGAAGGCGCCTCACAAGATGCCGATGCCGAACTCACCGAAGCTAAGCGAGTGCTGACGATTTTGTTGGACAGCTGTTCGGTCAAACAAGCAGCGCAATTAGCCGCCCAATTAACCGGACAAAAAAAGAATGGGCTGTATGAACTTGCGCTAAACTTGCAAAAATCTGTATTGCCGCCTTAACAAGAACTTCACATTTCCACCCATCACATAGGAACTCGCCACTATGCTCCATCAAACTCCACTAATTGCAACCATCGTCGGCGGGCTAGTTTTGGCATTTATCTTTGGTGCCATTGCCAACCGTTTGCGTATGCCGCCGTTAGTGGGCTATTTGATCGCGGGCATCGTGGCTGGGCCTTTTACGCCGGGCTTTGTCGCCGATACGTATTTAGCGCAGGAGCTGGCCGAGATTGGTGTGATTTTGCTGATGTTTGGCGTGGGGATGCATTTTTCTCTCAAAGATTTGTTGGCGGTGAAGTCGATTGCTATTCCCGGTGCCGCGCTGCAAATCGGTGCGGCCACTCTGTTAGGCATGGGCTTGGCATGGGGCATGGGCTGGCAGATCGGGCAGGGGATTATTTTTGGTTTGTCTTTGTCGTGCGCTAGCACCGTGGTCTTGCTGACTGCGTTGGGCGAGCGCAATTTAATCGACACGCGGCGCGGTCAAATCGCCATTGGTTGGCTCATTGTTGAAGACATCATTATGGTGCTGGCGCTGGTGTTGATTCCGGCGCTGTCAGGTTTATTGGGCGGCACTGGCGAAGTACTCAGCATGGGTGAATTCCTCACCACCTTTGCCATTACCATCGGCAAAGTCATCGCCTTTGTGGCGGTCATGCTGATTTTTGGTAAGCGCGCTATTCCGTGGATTTTGCAGCGTATTGCAGCCAACGGTTCACGCGAATTATTCGGCTTGTGCGTGTTGGCGATTGCCTTGGGATTTGCGCTCGGATCGACCTACTTGTTTGGTGTGTCATTCGCCTTGGGCGCATTCTTTGCGGGAATGATGTTGGCCGAATCGGAACTCAGTCATCGTGCGGCGGAAGAATCGTTGCCGCTGCGTGAAGTGTTCTCAGTCTTATTTTTCGTCTCGGTCGGAATGTTGTTTGATCCGTCCGTTTTGCTGCGCCAACCTTGGATGGTGCTGGCAACGGTGTTAATTATCGTACTCGGTAAATCGCTGGTGTCCTTGGTGTTGGTGCTGGCGTTCCGCCATTCTTTATCGACCGCTTTAACCATTTCAGCGAGCTTGGCGCAAATTGGTGAGTTCTCGTTCATTCTGGCTACGTTGGGAATTAGCTTGGGAATTTTGCCCACCGAAGGGCGCGATTTGATCTTAGCTGGCTCGATTATTTCCATCATCCTGAATCCGTTTGTATTTGCCTGCTTAGACAAATTAAAACCTTGGTTAGAGCATCGCCATCCAGAAAAACAAGAAGTCGAAACCGATAACGCCGCCGCTTGCGCGCAACAAGAAGGTCACACAATTTTGGTCGGCTATGGCGAGTTGGGGCAGCTAGTCGGAGAAGAACTACAAGCTAGGCACAAGCCGTTTATCGTAGTGGAAGATCATCCCGATATTTTGCATGACATGGGCAAGCAAGAAATTCCTACGGTGTTCGGCTACGCTGCCGCGCCCGGGGTATTGGATGCGGCCATGATTAGTACGGCGCACTGTTTGGTGTTGACGATGTCCGACCCGATTATCTCTGGCCAGCTCATCAGCTATGCCCATTCCTTAAATCCTGCCATCAAAATCATCGCGCGCGCCATGACTGATGTGGAAGCTGAGCATTTAAAACAGCAAGGCGCAACCAGCGTTATTGTGGCCAAACGCGAAGTCGCGAAAAATTTAGCGGCCTTGATTAACTAAAAGTACGGCAAAGTTAGGCCACAAAAAAAGGGCACATCGTGCCCTTTTTTTCTATCACCAACAACCATCAACGCTGCACTATCACTGGTTTCGATACGCCCGCACTAAGCGCCAATTGGATCGCGCGGTTGGCCTCATCGCGGCTTACAAACGGCCCACTAAATAGGCGATACAAGGTCCCTTGCTGCACAATTTCAAAGCTGGGCAATTGCTTTAAGGTTTCTTGCAAACGGGTAAACGTCGCTTCGGCATTGGAACGCAATCCAAACGCGCCAAACTGCAAATAAAAGCCGCTCGCCGGGTTGGGCGAATTAATCACCGGCGGCACTGACGCGCTGCTCACCGCGGCGCTCACAGCGGGTGCCGACATATTGGGTTGAGGATTAACGGGTGCAGCGGAATTACTGGCGACTAAATTTTCAAACGCCGCCGTATCGGGCTTCACCGCGCTAACGCCACCAACAGCAGTCGAACCTACCGTTGATGCTGCTGCCGTTGCCGGTAAGGCCGTGACTGTCAACGCAGGTGGGGCGGAAATTGGCGCCGAGCTTGGCACGAAGGTAGAAGGGGAAGCAGTAGCGACTGTTTCGGTCACACGATTCTTTTTGTTTTCGGCCATTTTTTCAATATCGGCGGGCAGCAAACGTTCCAACAACAACTCGCTACTTCCCTTGCCCAAGTAATCCAACTTGAGCGCGGCGGTATAGGATAAATCGACGATACGGTTGGTATGAAACGGGCCGCGATCATTGATCTTTACGATGACTTGCTTACCGTTGCTCAAATTGGTGATGCGCGCATAGGAAGGAATCGGCAAGGTTGGATGCGCAGCCGTCATTTTGTACATATCGTAAGGTTCACCCGACGAGGTTTTTTGTCCGTGGAATTTTTTCCCGTACCAGCTTCCCGTACCCGTTTGGGAAAAAGGCGTGTCGTCAATCAGCGGCACATAAGTTTTACCGAACACAACATAGGGCTTGTTGCCGGATTTGGAATACGGCTCAACTTTTGGCTCTGCATCCAACGTCAATTCCAAGCCGGGTGGCGGATTATCGCCCGGA
Organism: Sapientia aquatica; assembly: GCF_004358105.1. Lineage (GTDB taxonomy): Bacteria > Pseudomonadota > Gammaproteobacteria > Burkholderiales > Burkholderiaceae_D > Solimicrobium > Solimicrobium aquaticum. The sequence goes on from NZ_SMYL01000013.1 coordinate 32,231, forward strand.
CCATCGTCTTTGTAATAACCGCCGCGTCCCGAACCTGCTTTCGGTAAATTCGGGGCGGCTTGTCCGGCTACTGGCGCAGTTGTGGCAGGCATTGCTGCGCGTGGCGCAGGCGTGGGGGCAGAAGATACTTTAGGCGCGCTGCCGCAAGCCGAGAGCAAAGCAAGAACGACGCACAGACTTAGCGCATTGAGCAGCCGACTATATTGCTTGATTTTATGCATCCCAGCCTCCTTCAATCAATATTCCAAGCTAAATCAGCTCTGAATCAATTTACGATGACGTTGAATACTCATCAAAATTCCCGCGCCCAAAGCCAGCGTCACCAAGGCCGTACCGCCATAACTCATCATCGGCAATGGCACCCCAACCACCGGCACGATGCCGCTGACCATGCCCATATTGACGAAGGCGTAGGTAAAGAAAATCGTCGTAATCGAACCGGCTAATAGGCGCGTGAAAAAAGTCGGCGCGTTCGCGGCAATCATTAATCCGCGTGCGAAGAACAATAAATACAGCACCAATAAAACACAGCAACCGATCAAACCAAACTCTTCAGAAAATACTGCGAAAATAAAATCGGTGGTGCGTTCCGGAATAAATTCCAAGTGCGCTTGCGTGCCGTTCAACCAACCTTTTCCAGTAATACCGCCCGAGCCTACCGCAATCGTGGATTGAATAATGTGGAAGCCTTTTCCAAGCGGATCGGTGGTCGGATCGATCAACGTTAACACCCGTTCGCGCTGATAATCGTGCATGTTGTGCCATACCAAAGGCATGCTGGCGGCGGCCAACACTACCGCGCCAATAATCACCCGCCACGACAAACCGGCCAAAAAAATTACCGACAAACCTGCTGCCAACACCAACATCGCGGTGCCTAAATCGGGTTGCTTAACGATGAAGCCAATCGGCAAAATGAGTAATCCAGCGGCGACCAAAAATTCGCGCCAGCCGACCGCGCCTTCGCGTTTTTGGAAATACCATGCCAACATTAACGGCATAGCGATTTTCATGAGTTCCGATGGCTGCACCACCATGCCGATATTAATCCAACGACGCGAACCTTTTTTCACAATCCCAAATAACGCTACCGCAATCAACAAAGTGACGCCGACCGTATAAACCGGAACGGCGAAGCGCATCAGTGTTTGCGGCGGCGTCATGGCAGCAATCCACATCACGATAAAGGCCACGACGATATTGCGCAGTTGGTCTTCGACCCGCCCGGGGAAATCAATCCCGGCGGAATACAAGGTAACAATTCCGACCGACATAATCAGAAAAATAATAATCGCTAACGGGCCATCAAACACCGTGACATACGGTTTGATGACTTGCCAAGGTGAACGGTATCTGCGCATAACGAGGTCTTATCCGGTAATCAATTAGTTTTTAGGAGCAGGGCTAGTTGCGCCGGGCGCTGGGCCGCCTTCGGATTCGGCTTCGGCTTTGACTTCCGATTCGGATTGCATCAAGGAGGCATCGACTTTTTCTACTGCAGGATTATCGGTGTCCATCATCTTGAGTAGTTCTTTGGATTTATCGTCGGGGCGTTTGCCGAGCAAGAAATAATCCAACGCTAGCTTAGCAATCGGTGCGGCACCGGCGGCACCGAAACCGCCATTTTCGACAATCATGGCAATCGCAATACGTGGTTTATCGACTGGCGCAAAAGCGGTGTACAAAGCGTGATCGCGGAAACGCAGGGCGACATTTTTCTCGTTGTATTTTTCACCCTTTTTAATACCAATAACTTGCGCGGTACCAGTTTTACCAGCCGATTCGTAACCCGCATTGGCAAACACTGGGCGCGATGTGCCTTCCTTGGTTACGCCTGCCATGGCGTTTTTAATGATGTCGATGTTTTCTTGTTTGAGCGGAATACGATAACTTTCTTTTGGTACCGTTAAGGCGCGTTGATGCGTTTGCGGGTCTTCGATCATTTTGACCAAATGCGGTCGCATCACGACGCCGTTATTGGCCAGCGTTGCAACGGCATGCGCGATTTGCAGCATGGTGTAGCTGTTATAGCCTTGCCCGTTTCCTAACGAGATGGTTTCACCGGCATACCATTTTTGTTGCGCGGGCTTTTTGTACATCGAACGCTTCCATTCGGTGGAAGGCAAAATCCCGCTGCGCTCATGTTCCAAATCGATGCCGGTTTTTTCGCCAAAACCAAACGGCTTCATAAAATCATGGATGCCATCTACGCCGATGTCGTTCGCCAGCATGTAGTAATAGGTGTTGCACGACAACACAATTGATTTATATAAATCGACCACACCGTGACCGCCGACTTTATCGTCATTAAAACGATGTCCGCCCAACATAAAAAAACCTTGGTCAACAATGGCCGAACTCGGTGTGCGCTTACCCAACTCCAAACCGGCTAAGGCCATGAAGGGTTTATAAGTTGAGCCGGGCGGATAGCTACTGGTTAAGGCGCGATTGATGAGCGGCTTGTCGATGGAGTTGTTCAGCGCATCCCAGTTCGCTTGATCAATGCCTTCCACAAAAAGATTCGGATCGTAAGTTGGTTTCGATACGAAGGCCAACACGTCGCCAGTTTCGGGATCAATCGCGACCAAGGCACCGCGCTTGTCGCCAAACGCATCTTCGACGATTTTTTGCAATTCAATATCTATCGATAAAATCAAATTGCTGCCCGAAGTCGCCGGTGAACGCGACAACGTTCGCACTGCGCGACCGCCAGCGGAGACTTCCACTTCTTCAATCCCGGTCGTACCGTGCAAAACGCGCTCGTAACTTTTCTCTAAACCTTCTTTGCCGATGTAATCGGTACCGCTGTAATTATCGGAATCGTCTTCGGACTCATCGAGCTTTTTGGCATCGGCTGCGCTGATGCGGCCAATGTAGCCAATGACGTGCGAGGCGAGTTCGCCCAGAGGATATTGTCGGAATAAGCGGGCTTGGATTTCCACTCCCGGAAAGCGGAACCGTTGCACGGTGAACCGCGCAACTTCTTCGTCGGTTAAGCGGGTACGGATGGGCAAGCTTTCAAAGCTTTTGGAATCTTCCATTAGCTTTTTAAACCGCTTGCGATGTTTGGCTTGGATATCGACCAATTCGGCTAATTGGTCAATCACGACGTCTAAGTCTTGATTGATTTTGGACGGCGTAATCTCTAAGGTGTAGGCCGAAAAATTACGCGCTAACACGACGCCATTGCGGTCCAGAATCAAGCCGCGATTCGGGACCACTGGCACGATAGAGATACGATTCTCTTCGGCTTGGGTGGCATACATTTCATGCTTGACGATTTGCAGCCAAACAAAGCGCGCAAATAGCATGGTGAAGCAAAACAGAATGATGCCCGCTATCGCAAATAAGCGCATCCGAAAATAATATAACTCGCGTTCGGTATTTTTAAATTCAGTCATGCTATGAGCGGCTTAATGAGCGTGGTAATACAAGGAACATCAAATCGGACGCGTATCATCGCGATCCACAGAGCGGCGCTGCGGAGCTAACAACAACCAAGTCGCCACGGGCCACAGGGCGGCTGTCACAAAGCTTTCGCTAAAAAATAACCAGCCGGGAAATTTTCCATTGACCATTAATTGAATCAACGATTGAATCACTTGGGTCAACAAGAACAACGGAAACACATGCAAGGTTTGTGTCATCGGTGTAAACCACAACACGCGGCGGTGTATCGTGATGGCGAAGTAGGACAGCAAAGTGTACGCCAGCGCGTTTTCGCCCAACAGCGAAGCGGTGTGCACATCCATTAACAAACCCATGACAAAGGCCACGCCAATGCCCACTTTGCGCGGCTGATGAATACTCCAAAAGACCAAGACCAGCGCGACAAAATCCGGTACGAATACCATGTTCCCCCAAGGGAGAAAATTCATCAAAAATGCGATCAATAAGCTGCTAAAAATAAACAGCGGGCTAGCGGGCAATAAGATGTAATGCGGCTGGTTCACGGTTGAACCTCTTTAGCTTTAGGCGGGGTTTCGGGACCGTCACGAGTGACGCGGCGATTAACTTTTTTCAGCTTGGCGTCTTCGTCTTCGGGACGCGCTTCGATATGGGTATCGACTAACAGCACCAAGACTTCTTTGTGCCGATCTAAGCCCGCCATCGGCAGGCAGACGATGCGCTCAAAAGTCGTGGTCGCGTTGTTTTCAATCAGCGACACTTTGGCGACAAACAAGCCCGCAGGATAAATCCCATCGATGCCGGACGTGACTAACACGTCACCGGCTTTGATGTCGGCATTGCTTGGCACACGCAGTTCTAAATTGCCGAATTGGCCTTTACCGTAAATCACGCTGCGCAAACCGTTGCGCTGCACTTGCACTGGAATCGCTTGATCTTTATCGGTCAACAAGGTGACTTCGGAAGTCAGCGGAAAAATTCGTGTCACTTGACCGACCACGCCTTGATCGTCAATCACCGGTTGCCCAAGCGCGATGCCGTGCTTGGTCCCGCGATTGATAATGATGCGACGACTAAAACTATCGCGCGCGTCATAAAGAATTTCGGCCAACACGGATTTAACCGGAACTTGTTCGCCAGTGGCGAGCAGACGGCGCAATTGGGCGTTTTCGAGTTTGAGTTGTTGATCTTGCTGAACGCTGAGCGACTGCGCCAATTGCGCGCGCTTTAAGGCGGCGTTTTCTTTTTGTAGCGTACTGAGTTGGGTGAAGTAATCACCCATGCTATTGACCGCGTCGCGCGGCGCGACGGCCAGCATTTGCAGCGGATAGAGCGCGGAACCAACCACTTGACGCACCAAACTCAGCGATTGCAGACGGGCGTCAATCACCAACAACATAATCGCAACTAGGGAAAAAAATACCACTTTAACGCGAGCCGATGCGCCTTGTTTGAAGAGTGGTGGTGGACTGTATTCCATCTTTTAGTAATCAATATAACCGAGTGATAGTTTGCATAAATTTGCACACCACATTCCGATTGGTCGGAACGAATTTGCTGTTCTAAAAATGTAAAAAAACAGCAAACAAAACTAAAAGTATTGGTGCTGTTTTTTGGGTAAAACAATTGAGCTGCTGGTGAAGCACTGCCGGTGAAGTACGTTTAGCTAATCAATCACAACGACCAGCTAAACGTTGATTGCGCGCTTCGTATGTTTCTTATGAATGCCAATCCAACTTATTCGTAAGAAAACATCGAACCCAATTTTTCAATTCGATCTAAGGCCATGCCGGAACCGCGTACCACGCAAGTCAATGGATCTTCGGCCACGATGACTGGCAAGCCCGTTTCTTCCATCAACAAACGATCCAAGTCACGCAGCAACGCGCCACCGCCGGTCAACATCATGCCTTTTTCCGCGATGTCGGCACCAAGTTCTGGTGGGGTTTGTTCCAAGGCGTTTTTCACTGCCGAGACGATGTTGTTGAGCGGGTCAGTTAAGGCTTCCAAAATCTCATTGCTCGAAATCGTGAACGAACGTGGGATACCTTCGGACAGGTTGCGGCCTTTGACTTCCATTTCTTTGACTTCTGAACCTGGGAAAGCGGAGCCGATGGTTTTCTTAATCGCTTCGGCAGTTTGCTCACCGATCAACATGCCGTAGTTACGACGGATGTAGTTCACAATCGCTTCGTCAAATTTATCGCCGCCCACGCGGATCGAGCCTTTAAATACCATGCCGCCCAAGGAGATAATCCCGACTTCGGTCGTACCACCACCGATATCGACCACCATCGAACCAGTCGCTTCTGAAACTGGCAAGCCAGCACCGATTGCGGCGGCCATTGGTTCTTCGATCAAATACACTTGCGATGCACCAGCGCCTAAGGCGGATTCGCGAATCGCGCGGCGTTCAACTTGGGTCGAACCGCAAGGAACGCAGATGATGATACGTGGGGAAGGTTTGAAGAATTTGGTGTCGTGCACCATGCGGATGAACTGTTTCAACATTTGTTCGGTGACGGTAAAGTCAGCGATCACGCCGTCTTTCATCGGTCGAATGGCTTCGATATTGCCCGGCACTTTGCCCAACATTTGTTTGGCTTCTTTACCGACTGCTTGAATGGTTTTTTTGCCGTTAGGACCGCCTTCTTGACGAATCGCTACCACTGATGGCTCATCAAGAACAATACCTTGGCCGCGGACGTAAATGAGGGTGTTTGCTGTACCTAAATCGATTGCTAGGTCATTAGAAAAATAACTACGAAAAAAACCGAACATGTTAATCCTGTGCGTTATCAAAACGCGTTTAATGTATTGGGGAATTGGGTGTATTGTCTGAGCCGGCAGCTAAAACTCAACGGGCTTTAGCAGCTTACGTGCAAATGCAACTTCTTATCAGACATTAACCCAGCATTCTACCTTATAATTTGCATAAATTTAGATCAGTTACAAGCAATAACACTTGCTTTTTCACTGTGACAATTCGCCGAATTTGTGTTTTTAACCATTTATTTCTTTTTCTAATCAAAACAGGGGCTTTCGCACTTTTGCCCACCTCACCGTTTTCTTCGTTTTCTGATTAGAAAATCAACCAGACTGCCTAAAATTATGTCCCTCAAAGATACCGACGTAACCCGCATCGCGCACCTCGCGCATTTGGAGTTATCTCCCGAGCAAACCGGCAAAACGCTGGATCAACTCAATGGCATTTTTGCATTGGTCGAAAAGATGCAAGCCATCGATACAACCGGCATCGAGCCACTCAGCCATCCGTTTGCCTTGGTAGTCGATCAATTGGCGCTGCGCTTGCGCGACGATAAAGTGACCGAAACCAATCACCGCGAGGCTTACCAAGAGTGCGCGCCAGCGACTCAAGATGGCTTGTACTTGGTGCCGAAAGTCATTGAATAAGCCGGATTTAGCCGTTTCAGTCATTGGTGTTTCATCAGCAAAATCGCTTAACGCTCATTAAATACCACCCAATTGCTCACAAAATAATCACATCATGCATACCAAAACGCTTACCGAATTATCTGCTCTGCTGCACAGCAAACAGATTTCCGCTACCGAATTAGCGCAGCATTACTTAAGCCGCATCGCCGCGTCCGATTTAAATGCTTTCACCCACGTTGATGCGGACTTGACCTTAGCGCAAGCCGCCCACGCCGACAAACTCTTGGCGCAAGCGAATCCGCACGCACTAGCTGGGATTCCGATTGCGCACAAAGATATCTTCGTCACACGCGGTTGGCGCTCCACCGCTGGCTCTAAAATGCTGGCCAATTACACCAGCCCGTTTGACGCAACCGTGGTTGAACGCTTTCAACAAGCGGGCATGGTCACGCTCGGTAAATTGAACTGCGATGAATTTGCGATGGGTTCAGCCAATGAGAACTCGTTCTTTGGCGCGGTAAAAAATCCGTGGGATAAAACCGCGGTGCCGGGTGGCTCGTCCGGTGGCTCGGCGGCAGCGATTGCGGCACGTTTAACCCCGGCGACTACCGGAACAGATACTGGCGGGTCGATTCGCCAACCAGCTTCGTTTTGCGGCGTAACTGGCATTAAACCTACTTACGGGCGCGTGTCGCGCTACGGCATGATTGCGTTTGCGTCCTCACTCGATCAAGGCGGGCCGATTGCTCAAAGCGCCGAAGATTGCGCGCTGCTATTAAATAGCATGGCCGGTTTTGATCCACGCGATTCAACTAGCTTGGAGCATCCTGACGAAGATTTCCGACGCGATTTATCCACATCACTCAAAGGCTTGCGCATCGGCGTGCCACGGGAATTCTTCAGCGCAGGTTTGGCGGCCGACGTGGAACAAGCGGTGCGCGCAGCGTTGGCTAAATACGAAGAACTCGGCGCTACCTTGGTAGAAATTTCCCTGCCCAAAACTGAACTATCGATTCCGGTCTATTACGTCATCGCCCCAGCCGAAGCATCGTCCAACTTAAGCCGCTTTGACGGTGTGCGTTACGGTCACCGCGCGGCAAGCTACGACGGCTTAACCGATATGTACAAAAAATCGCGCACCGAAGGTTTTGGTGACGAAGTCAAACGCCGGATTTTGGTCGGCAGCTATGTGTTATCGCACGGCTACTACGACGCCTACTATTTACAAGCACAAAAAATCCGCCGCTTGATCGCTGAGGATTTCCAAGCCGCGTTTAAACAATGCGACGTGATTATGGGGCCAGTGGCACCAACGGTAGCGTGGGATTTGGGCGATAAAGCCGATGATCCAGTGGCGAACTATTTAGCCGATATTTTCACCCTGTCCACCAGCTTAGCTGGCTTGCCGGGGATGTCGCTGCCGTGCGGATTTGGTCAAGGCGAAAAGAACAGCAAACGTCCGGTTGGCTTGCAATTGATTGGTAACTATTTCAGCGAAGCCAAATTGTTGGGCATTGCGCACCAATACCAATTAGCGACCGACTGGCACAAACAAGTACCGACTATCTAAATTAAGGAAAAACTATGCAATGGGAAGTCGTTATTGGATTTGAGACGCATGCACAGCTCTCAACCAACTCAAAAATTTTTAGTGGTTCAAGCATTCAATTTGGCGCAGAGCCAAACACCCAAGCCAGCCCAGTGGATTTAGCGTTGCCGGGCGTCTTACCGGTATTGAATCGTGGCGCGGTTGAGAAGGCCATTCAGTTTGGTTTAGCCGTCAATGCGACCATCGCACCGGTATCCATCTTTGCGCGCAAAAACTACTTTTATCCCGATCTACCAAAAGGCTACCAAATCAGCCAATTTGAATTGCCCGTGGTGCAGGGCGGTGCGGTCAGTTTTGTGATGGAACGCGATGGCAAATCCGAAATCCGCACAGTGCAATTAACCCGCGCGCATCTCGAAGAAGACGCCGGCAAATCGCTGCACGAAGATTACCAAGGCATGAGCGGCATCGACTTAAACCGCGCCGGCACGCCCTTATTAGAAATCGTTACCGAACCGGTCATGCGCAGCGCCGCCGAAGCCGTGGCTTACGCTAAAGCCTTGCATTCCTTGGTCACGTGGCTGGGAATTTGCGACGGCAATATGCAAGAAGGCTCGTTCCGTTGCGACGCGAACGTTTCGGTGCGTCCAGTGGGTCAAGTCGAATTTGGCACCCGTTGCGAAATTAAAAACTTGAACTCGTTCCGCTTCTTAGAAGAGGCGATCAATATTGAAGTACGTCGCCAAATTGAGTTGATCGAAGACGGTGGTCGCGTAATTCAAGAAACCCGCTTATACGATCCGGACAAAAAACAAACGCGCTCCATGCGTAGCAAAGAAGATTCGCAAGATTACCGCTATTTCCCTGACCCCGATTTATTGCCATTAGCCATCAGCGAAGAATGGATTAGCCGCGTTAAAGCGACCATGCCAGAGTTGCCGGGCGCGATGCGCACGCGCTTTGTCGAGCAGTTGGGCTTGTCCGAATACGATGCCATGGTGCTGACCCAAACTAAGGCCACCGCCGCTTATTTTGAAGAAGTGGTCAAGCACGCTGGCGCAGCACAAGCCAAGCCCGCCGCTAACTGGATGATGGGCGACGTTGCCTCCACTTGTAACCGTGAAGGCCTAGAAATCACCGACATCCCAGTCACTTCGGCGCAGTTAGCGTTGTTATTACAGCGTATTGCCGATGGCACGATTTCGAACAAAATCGCTAAAGAAGTCTTTGCCGCGATGTGGGCAGCTCCGTCGGCTGATGCTAGTTTGGCCGATGCGGTGATTGAAGCCAAAGGCTTAAAGCAAATTTCTGATCCAAATGCTTTGGAAAAAATCATCGATGAAGTCTTGGCCGCCAATCCTAAATCCGTCGAGGAATTCCGCGCAGGCAAAGAAAAAGCCTTCAACGCCTTAGTCGGACAAGCGATGAAAGCGACCAAAGGCAAGGGAAATCCTGCTCAGGTCAATGCCTTGTTATTAGCAAAACTTAATGCCTGATTAACTATTTTCATAAAAATTGTTAAAAAACGCACATTGCCTGTCGGTTTTTGAGGGTAAGTTGCCATAAGTCATATTTTTGTCATGCGGGGACTGTATCGTCGATGAGTTACTAAAACACTCATTTCGGAGCAGTCCCACCATGGATTCCAGTCTCAATTTAGGCCCCTCGCCTAGCGCGGCAACTGCGGCGCCCGCCCGTACCCCCTTAAGCGAACACAAAACCAGTCCGCTGACAATCGTCCTCTTCATCGCTTTGCTGGTGATGGGATTAATTTATACCGCCCTGAGCTTAACGTCGGACGTGACCGAAGCCGGTGCGATTAGCACCCAATGGCTGCCGTATTTCTTGCTCGGCATCGCGCTGTTGATCGCGCTCGGATTTGAGTTTGTCAACGGCTTCCATGACACCGCTAACGCTGTCGCGACGGTGATTTACACCAACTCGATGCCGCCTAACTTTGCCGTCATGTGGTCAGGCTGCTTTAACTTCTTGGGCGTACTGCTCTCTAGCGGTGCGGTGGCGTTCGGAATTATCTCGTTGCTGCCAGTGGAATTGATCTTGCAAGTCGGCTCGGGCTCAGGTTTTGCGATGGTGTTTGCCTTGTTAATCGCCGCCATTATTTGGAACTTGGGCACTTGGTGGCTGGGCTTGCCAGCATCTTCTTCGCACACCATGATTGGTTCGATTCTGGGCGTCGGTATTGCCAACGCCATCATGCATGGTCGCAATGGCACCAGCGGCGTTGACTGGGCGCAGGCAACCAAAGTTGGCTACTCCTTATTGCTGTCTCCATTAGTTGGCTTTATTTGCGCGGCTTTATTGTTACTGGCGCTGCGCGCTTTCGTGAAAAGCAAAGAATTGTACGAAGCACCGGAAGGTAACAATCCACCACCTTGGTGGATTCGTGGTCTGTTGATTTTGACTTGCACCGGCGTGTCGTTTGCGCACGGTTCTAACGACGGTCAAAAAGGCATGGGCTTAATCATGCTGATCTTGGTGGGAACGGTGCCGATGGCCTATGCGCTCAATCGTGCCATGCCGGTGGATCATGTCACTCAGTTCGTCGCGGTTTCACAGGTGACCCAAGTTTCGTTAAATAAATACGTTGATCGCGCAACCCCTATGCCGCTGCCTGAGTCACGCGATGTGTTAGTAACTTATATCCGCACCAAAGCGGTCACAGCGCAAGTTATTCCAGCGCTCTCGACCATCACCGGTTCAATAGGCGAACGTGTTAAAGATTCCGGCTCCTTGGCTAAAGTGCCAGCCGCGAGTGTGACTAACGTGCGTAACGATATGTACTTGGCCGCTGAAGCGATTCGCTTCCTTGATAAAGATGCGAGTGTCAAATTCGACGCTGACACCAAAGCCAACTTAGTCGCTTTCAAAAAGCAAATCGATGACGCCACTAAGTTCATTCCACTCTGGGTAAAAATCGCCGTCGCTATTGCTTTGGGCCTAGGCACGATGGTGGGCTGGAAGCGCATTGTGGTCACGGTGGGCGAAAAAATCGGCAAAACCCATTTGACCTATGCCCAAGGTGCATCGGCTGAATTGGTCGCGATGTTGACCATCGGCGCAGCAGATGCGTTTGGCTTGCCGGTATCGACGACCCACGTTTTATCGTCCGGTGTTGCGGGAACGATGGCGGCCAATAAATCGGGCTTACAAATGTCCACGATTCGCAATTTAGCCATGGCGTGGGTCTTGACCTTGCCGGTTGCGATTGTGTTGTCAGGCTCCTTGTATTGGTTGTTTTCCCACTTGTTTTAATTAGCGCAGAGAGCACTAACATGACCGAATCCGAATTACTCAACCGCATGCAAAGCGAGCTGGACGACAGCTATTTTGAAGAGTTGGAATTAGAACTGATCGACGATCGACCAGTGAGCAGTCTGATCGGCGAGGACATGCAGGAAGCCACGCCGACCGATCCTGAGAGCCGCCGCACCTATTTCCGCGAACTGTTCCGCTTACAAGCAGAATTGGTCAAGCTGCAGGATTGGGTGGTGCATACCGGTCATAAAGTCGTGATCTTGTTTGAAGGACGCGATGCCGCTGGTAAAGGGGGCGTGATCAAGCGCATTACGCAACGGCTCAACCCGCGTGTTTGCCGTGTCGCGGCCTTGCCAGCGCCAAACAATCGTGAACGCACACAATGGTATTTTCAGCGCTATGTTTCGCATTTGCCGGCGGCCGGCGAGATCGTGTTATTTGATCGCAGTTGGTATAACCGCGCTGGCGTTGAGCGAGTGATGAATTTTTGTACCGATGAACAGTACGAAGAATTCTTCCGCACCGTGCCTGAATTTGAACGCATGTTGGTGCGCTCCGGGATTCAAGTGATTAAGTATTGGTTCTCGATTTCGGACGAAGAGCAGCATGCGCGCTTTTTAGGTCGGATTTACGATCCGCTCAAGCAATGGAAACTCAGCCCGATGGATTTGGAATCGCGCCGCCGTTGGGAAGAATACACCAAGGCCAAGGAAATCATGTTGGAGCGCACCCACATCGAGGAAGCCCCTTGGTGGTTGGTGCAAGCCAACGACAAGAAAAAAGCGCGCTTAAATTGCATCCATCATTTGCTCAGCCAAATGCCGTACGAGGAAATCGTTCATCCTCCGATTGCATTGCCACAGCGCGAACGGCACGAGGATTACACTCGCCATCCGGTTCCGGCCAGCATAATTGTTCCGGAAGTGTATTGAACACGTTCCGGTAGCAGTAAAAAAGGCGCTGAAGTCCAACGACTTACAGCGCCTTTTTTTATCTTTGGAATGTTGCCATTAGCGGTTAAAGCGCACGGCATTAATCGCATCAATTGCGGCATTCAAATCCGCGGCGGAAGTTTCTTTCATATCTTGCGCCTGCAAGTTCACGATTTTGCCTTTCACAATCACACAAAAGGTAACGCCGATCACCGGATGGCCATCCAAGTTTGCCGACCACGCCACGCGCGAAGCGGGGTAACCGGCCAGCTCCACCCGTTTTGGTCTAGCGGCCATAAATCGGCTGCGATGCTTGGTTTCTTCTTTTAAAAATTGATTGAGATATTTGTCCGCAGCAGAGCCAGATTCGTCTTCAGTAATCTCGGGCATTTTCGGGCCAAAATCGTAAGTTGTGATTTGCAACATTGCACTTTTCTTCTTATCGGCATGCGCTTTTTTGTAGAAAACGCGTGTCGCGTAGGGAATGCCATTATCGAATTCCGGGCCGACAAAATTGTTCGGAATTTCGAGCGTGATAAACATATCGTGATAGGTTTCAGCGCAAACGGTGTTTGCCATCACACTTAGAAAAGCAAAAACAACGATGGGAATCCATTTCATAGCAATGACCGTCTCATTTATTAGTAGTAAAGTAAATTACGCCGATTTTGATGCATTTGAGCAATTTTAAACGAATAATAGCGCATTGCTGGTTGCCAAGAAATATTAAAATGCTGGCTCGGCCAACAGCTATTTTTCAATTAAGGAATGCTATGCCAAGCAATTTCGCCCTATTTGCGCGCTACAACGCCGAAATGAATGAGCGTCAGTTTTTAGCGGGCCAACAATTAACGCCTGAAGCATTAATGCAAGAACGCGGCGCTTTCTTCGGCTCGATCTTAGGCACCATGAATCATCTGATTGTGGCGGACACGCTTTGGCTGCAGCGCATCGCCGAGCATCCGCGCCGATTCGCGAGTTTGCATGACATTCGTACTTGGGCAAAACCGAGTTCGCTGACTGACTTTCAATACAAGACATTGGCGGACTGGATCACGCAGCGCCGCATTCTTGATCGATTAATCGCGCAGTTAGTGGCAGAAATCACCGATGCCGATTTAAGCAGCGTTTTGCATTATCAGCGCACCGATGGCACGCCCGGCAGTAAATATCTTAACGATGTATTGACGCATTTTTTCAATCATCAAACCCATCATCGCGGGCAAATTAGCACGCTATTTTTTCAGGCGGGAGTGGATGTCGGGGTCACCGACTTAATGAGTTTGGTGCCCGATGTGATGTAAGGATGTTCAAGAATTCGGGATGCAAAAATGGACTGACGGCACATTCTGCAGAGCGTGCGGTAAGTCCATTTTTGAGGGGAATTTACAGAGTTTTTAAATGGCGTATGCCTTCTTCGATCACTTCCGAATCGTAGCTGCGTAGAATTTTTTTTATCGGCGCATTCAATTCCATCAAATCGATATTCATCACCTCTTGCTTGATCTCCAATAGCTGCGCTGGCGGCATCGAGAGCGCTCTGAAACCCATGCCTAGCAGAAGACGCGTCAGTCGAATATCACCCGCCATACCACCGCAAATCGAGACCGGAATATCGGCTTTATTGGCCGCTTTCACCGTCATATCAAGCAACTGCAAAATGGCGGGATGTACATCGTCGTATAAATGAGCAACGGCATAATCAGCCCGATCAATCGCCAAGGTATATTGAATTAAATCGTTGGTGCCGATGGAGAGGAAATCGAGTTTTTTGACGAACATTGGCAGACTCAACACGGCGGCGGGGATCTCAATCATCGCACCGATTTTGATGTTGGCGTCGAACGCAATATTCTGCAAAGCGAGTTGGTGTTTAGCCTGTTCAATCATGCCCAAGGTCTGATCAATTTCAAACCCGTGCGAGAGCATTGGAATCAATATCTGCACCGGCCCAAAGGCGGACGCACGCAAAATTGCTCGTAACTGGGTAAGGAATAATTGCGGTTCGGCCAAGCAATAGCGAATCGCGCGCAAACCTAAGGCGGGATTTAAGGTTTGATTATCGGCCTCATCCAAGGGCTTGTCGGCCCCGACGTCGAGCGTGCGAATCGTCACCGGACGCCCTTTCATCGCGGCTACGCTGGTTTTGTAGGCTTCAAATTGTTCTTCTTCGGTTGGCAAAACACCGTTGCGGCCCATGAATAAAAATTCGGACCGAAATAAACCCACTCCAGCCGCGCCGACTTCATTGGCGGCCACCGCATGTTCGGGCAACTCAATATTGGCTAACAAGGAAATCGGCGTGCCATCTTTGGTCACGGCAGAAGTCTTTTTTAACTTGGCTAGTTTTTTGCGGAATTTTTGTAAATCGGCCAGCTTAGCGCGGTATTCATCCAGCACAATTTGCGGCGGCGCGACAATCACCACGCCCGCAACGCTATCGATAATGAGCCAATCGTCTTGCTTAATCAGGTGGCTGGCATTGCCCATACCGACCACCGCAGGAATGCCCAAACTGCGCGAGACAATCGCGGTGTGTGCGCTGTGTCCACCTTCGTCGGTGACAAACCCAACAAAGGCCGAATCCTGAAACTGCATCATGTCAGCCGGTGAAATATCGCGCGCCACCACAATCATGTGCGCGTTCAATTCATCGACGCCAGCGTGTTTGGGTAGAGTGTTTGCTGTGCCAGTTAATAGCTTTAAAATGCGGTCGGCGACTTGGGCGATGTCGGCTTTGCGCTCACGCAGGTATTCGTCTTCGATTTCATCAAACTGGGCCAGTAGCACATCGATTTGCGTGACCAGCGCCCATTCAGCGTTGTAATGGCGTGTGCGGATAATTTCGAGCGGCGCTTGCGCCAGCATCGGATCGGATAAAAATAGGGAATGCACATCGAGGAAAGCGCCCAATTCGGACGGCGCGTCGGTCGGCAAATCGGACCAGATTTTTTGCAGTTCACGTTCGGCTTCGGCCAGCGCTTTTTGCAAACGCTGCACTTCGGCTTCGACCTGCTCTTGACCAACTAAATAATGCTGCACCTCCAACGCGGCAGGATGCAATAAATGCGCCCGACCAATCGCGATGCCGCGCGAAACCGGTATACCTTGTAAGGTGAATGACGCCATGTGTCCCCGCACAGAGTTGATTAAAAACGCCTCACTGAATAAGCAATATTGAAAAGGTGCGCCGCCAACTTTTTATTGACAGCGCACCTTCTAGCAATTACTCGCGAAGTCTTAGAATAGTCCTACTTATTCACCTTCACCAAACCGCTCAGCAACCAGTGTGGTGATGGCGGCGGCGCATTCCTGCTCATCTTCCCCACTGACTTCCAACGTGATGCGGCTACCCTTGCCGGCAGCTAACATCATCACGCCCATAATGGATTTCCCGTTGACCCGCTTGTTGTTGCGCATGATCCAGACTTCAGACTTAAATTTTGACGCCATTTGAGTTAATTTGGCGGATGCTCGCGCATGTAATCCTAGTTTGTTGACGATTTCTAATTCTACTTGAACCATGAATTTGCTCGCTTTCGGATGAGCTAGTAGCCCATTTTCTCTTCGTTAATTTTGCTAAAAATTATGGCGCAATTCGCAACCGGTTATCCACCCGAATCGCCCCATTTTGCGCACCTGCTTGCGCCATTTCAAACACCACATCTAAATTATCGTTACGGTAGGTCAAGGCACGCAACAACATTGGCAAACTCAAACCAGCTAGCACCGCAACTTGGTCTAACGCATCCAACTTTTGACTGCAATTGGCTGGCGTACCGCCAAACACATCGGTGAGCACTAAAACGCCATCGCCCAAGTTTAGGCGACCAATTGCTTGTTTGCCTAATTCAATCACTTCGTCGGTATTTTGATCGGGTTGCACGTCGATTGCCTCTAAATGTTCGGGAGTACTTCTAAACACATGACGCGCTGCGGTAATAAACGCGCTCCCCAACGGAGCATGTGCCAAAATTAAGATCCCAACCATGTATTAAGCTCGCTCTAATGCATCAATAAACATTGCTGCAACATCAAACCCAGTTTGCTGCGTGATTTCCTGGAAGCAAGTCGGGCTGGTGACATTGACTTCCGTTAGGTAATTTCCAATTACATCACAACCAACTAATAATAAACCGCGCTGCAACAAAATTGGGGCTAATGTGTGGCCAATTTCACTTTCTTTTTCCGTTAATGGCTGCGCAACACCGGTGCCACCAGCGGCCAAATTACCTCTCACTTCGCCTGCTTGCGGTATTCTAGCCAAGGAAAACGGCACGACTTTGCCGCCGATCAACAGCACGCGCTTGTCGCCTGATTTGATCTCCGGGATATAGCGTTGCCCCATAATGGTGCGGGTGCCGTTGTTGGTCAGCGACTCAATAATCGAGCCTAAATTCAAACCGTCTGCGCCGACTTTAAACACACCCGCGCCGCCCATGCCATCTAGCGGTTTTAGGATGATTTCTTGGTGCTCGGCATGAAAAGCCCGCAAACGTTGCTCATCGCGCGTCACAATCGTGGGCGCGGTGAATTGTGAAAACTGTGCAATGCTCAGTTTTTCATTGTGGTTGCGAATCGCGGCAGGTTTATTAAAGACCCGCGCCCCAGCCATTTCAGCCAACTCCAGCAAATAGGTCGCGTAGATATATTCCATATCAAACGGCGGGTCTTTGCGCTGCAATACCGCATCAAAATCGCTTAACAAATGCTCTTTAGGCTGCTCGGCCTGATACCAAGCGGCTTCGCCGGTTAAATGAATGCGACGAATGTTAGCAATCACTTTCCCGCCAACGTAGGCCATGTCTTGCGGCATAAAGGCGTACAACTCATGTCCACGTTTGGCCGCCTCGCGCATCATGGCAAAGGTGGTGTCTTTGTATATCTTAAAATCGTCCAGCGGATCAGTCAGAAAAGCGATTTTCATGCGAATTACCTTTATGAAGATGGCTTAATAAGCGTCTGGATTTGGATCGGTTTTTTCTAATTCCAGCGATGCCGCCAACAAAGCTAAACGTGCCACCACGCCGTACATGTAGAAGCGATTTGGCGACGCGGTGCCTGGCTTAGCGTGAACATCGGGCAGCGCGTGTTGCTGAGCGAACGCCAGCGGCACAAAATGTGCACCCGGGGCATTCAGATTCTCATCCACGCCACGTCCCGAATGGACGCGATAGAAACCACCGATGACATAGCGATCCATCATGTACACCACAGGTTCGGCCACGGCTTCGTTAATTTGCTCGAAGGTGTGCACGCCTTCTTGGATAATCACGTCGCTCACTTCCAAGCCTTCTTTTACCACCGACATTTTGTTGCGTTGTTTGCGGTTTAAATCTTTGACTTCGGAAGCATCATGCACGGTCATGATGCCCATGCCGTAAGTACCAGCGTCGGCTTTGACGATGACAAATGGTTTTTCTTTGATGCCGTATTCTTTGTATTTTTTGCGTATCTTGGTCAGCACCATATCGACCTGCGCGGCCAACACATCTTCACCAATGCGTTCATGGAAATTGATTTGCGACGCTTTGCCGAAATACGGATTGAGCATCCACGGATCGACGTCCACAATTTTGGCAAACTTCTTAACGACTTCATCGTAGGCCGCAAAGTGGTTGGTCTTGCGACGCACTGCCCAGCCCGCGTGCAGCGGCGGCAACAAAGTTTGTTCATTCAAATTGCCTAACGCGGCGGGGATGCCGGCGGACAAATCGTTGTTCAATAAAATCGTGCAAGGATCGAAGCCAGCCAAGCCCAAACGACGACCATTGGCCGAGCGTTCTAGCGGCTCCAAGGTCAGGATAGAACCATCGGGCAATTCCAGATTAGTCGGCTCTTTGATGTCTTCCGACAAACTACCCAAACGCACGTTGAGACCGGTTTGACGGAAAATTTGAATTAAGCGGGCAACGTTTTGCAGGTAAAACGTATTGCGCGTGTGGCGCTCAGGGATGAGCAATAAATTTTTCGCATCAGGGCAATATTTTTCAATCCCCGCCATCGCCGCTTGCACCGCCAAGGGCAACATTTCGGGTGCCAAATTGTTAAATCCCCCTGGGTATAAATTGGTATCGACTGGCGCTAATTTAAAACCCGAATTACGCAAATCCACGGAACAATAAAACGGTGGCGTATGTTCTTGCCATTCCAAACGGAACCAGCGCTCAATGGCGGGCGTCGCTTCGAGGATTTTCTTTTCAAGTTCAAGCAGCGGGCCATTTAAGGCGGTAACGAGATGTGGGACCATGGATAACTTTCAGCGGTATAACGGGATAATGAATGAGCGGCTTTGTTTGGGTTGCAATGACATGTTCAAAAAACAAGCCTAGCCCTTGCGAGACAAAGGACAGATTTTAGCTGGAATTGAAATTATTCGTTGCGCACGACATAAGGAAGGCTAAGTTGGGATTTGGACACAATTATCAAGGTTGATTGGTTGATTTAGAAGCACTTGCGTTGCCAACAAGCAGGGAACAGCCACAAAGTTGCTATCAAGTTAAATTAAATTCCCATTTATACAAGGTTAAAAAAGCAAATATACGCACTAAGTCCGGCAGAAATCTTAAGCGCCATCATTAACAAATTGAAATGATCCCAATTCCATCGCCCGCATACGGTTTACAATACGACTTCTTTGGGCGGCAACGTGGCTCAATTCCACCGCCCACCATTGCTGCCTAACCTATTTCAACGAGTGCTCTATGAGTGAATCTTCTTTTTTTAAACATCATGTCTTTTTTTGCCTCAATCAGCGCACTGACGGTCGCGCGAGTTGCGGCGACTGCGGCGCAGCCGGCGCGCATAAATATGCCAAACAACGCATTAAAGAACTCGGCTTAGGCGGACCGGGCAAAGTGCGCATCAACCAAGCCGGTTGCCTAGACCGCTGCGATGCCGGGCCGGTTTTGGTGGTTTATCCCGAAGCGACGTGGTACACCTTTGTTGACAATCAAGACATCGACGAAATTATTGATTCGCATTTGGTAAACGGTAAAATCGTGGACCGTTTAGTGGTCCCGTCGTCCGACTAATTTTCTATCTATTTCTCGCCTATCCAACGCGCTGAATTCTCTCGCACATCAATTAGCTAACCCAGCATGAATGCTCAAACAACGTCCTTTTTTCTCACCGGCGGCGCAGGCCAAATGGAATGCGCGCTGGATTTACCGTTTAACCAAACTCCGGTTGGTGTGGCTTTAGTCGCCCATCCGCATCCGTTGTATGGCGGCACGATGGATAACAAAGTCGCGCAAACTTTAGCGCGCACATTTGTTGGATTGGGTTACGCTACCGCGCGCATGAATTTTCGCGGAGTAGGGCAATCCGCTGGCGTGCACGATCACGGCATTGGCGAAACCGAAGACATGAAAATCTTGCTCGCGCACATGCAAAATTTGTATCCCGATTTACCGCTGGCGTTATCTGGATTTTCGTTCGGCACGTTCGTACAAAGCCGCCTACGACGCGAGTTAGCTGCTCAGAATGTGCCCGTACAACGTTTAGTCTTAGTCGGCTGTGCAGCAGGCAAATGGGAATTGGGCGACGTGCCCGCCGACACGATCATGATTCATGGCGAATTGGATGAAACCATTCCGCTCGTTGATGTATTTGACTGGGCGCGTCCGCAAGATTTACCGGTAACAGTGATTCCGGGCGCCGATCATTTCTTCCATCGCAAGCTGCACCATATTAAAAACCTCGTCACCGCGCTGTGGTAAGCGCATTGGTTGAAACAAGTTTACTCACGATTTTTTGTTGTTCTTTTTAGGTTGAACGTCTTACTATGAAAAAACTTTTAGCAGTCGCCCTTCTTTGCTTTTCGGCCTTGACAGGCCAATCCACTCAGGCACAAAGCCTGCCAGCACCGACCATCGCAGCAAAATCCTGGCTATTGTTGGATACCACCAGCAACCAAGTGATCGCCTCAGAAAACCCAGAGATGCGCATCGAGCCAGCATCGCTGACCAAAATCATGACCGCGTATTTAGTGTTCGAAGCGCTGCGCGACAAAAAGCTGGCGATGGATCAAATGGTCAATGTATCGATGGCGGCATGGAAGGTCGATTCCGACAGCTCCAAAATGTTTATCGATCCCAAAGTACCGGTCTCGATCAACGATTTGCTGTACGGCTTAATCGTCCAATCCGGTAACGACGCCGCCGTAGCCTTGGCCGAAGCAGTCGCAGGCAGCTCGGACGCCTTTGCCGTGTTGATGAACCGCGAAGTAGAGCGCATGGGATTAAAAGGCACGCACTTCGCTAATCCCCATGGCTTACCTAGCCCGCAAAACTATTCCACCGCCAACGATTTATCGCGCATCGCGCAACATTTAATCACCGAATTCCCCGAATACTACAAAACGTTTTACTCCACCAAAAGCTTCACCTACAACAAGATCTCACAACCCAACCGCAACCGTTTATTGTGGTTAGACCCAACCGTTGATGGCATGAAAACCGGCCACACCGAAGCCGCTGGATTTTGCTTAATCTCATCCGCCAAACGTCCCAATGGTTCGGGCGAGCGTCGATTGATTTCCGTCGTCCTAGGAGCCACCAGCGACCAAGTGCGCGCACAAGAAAGCTTGAAATTATTAAACTGGGGCTTCCTCAACTTTGACACCATCAAGCTGTACGACAAAAACCAAGCCATCGGTACGCCAGAAGTATGGAAAGGCACCCAGGCCCAAATCAAGATCGGCTTCACTAAAGACCTCTACGTAACCCTACCCAAAGGCAGCGCCGCCCGCATCAAACCGCAACTAGACCGCAAAGACCCGCTAGTCGCCCCAATCGCCGCCAACACCCAAATCGGCACGATGAAGATGATGATCGATGGAAAATCAGTAGCCGAATTCCCAGTAATGGCATTAGAAACCGTCAACCAAGCCAGCATCTTTGGCCGCGCTTGGGATTCGATTCGTTTATGGATGAAGTGAGGCTAACTGCTTGGGGATAGCAAAGCTATTTCGAACTCTGGTTTCACAAAAAACGCCGACTTAGTTCGGCGTTTTTTGTGGATGAAGCAGATGCGCTGTTCGCACTACTTTAATTAATTTTCTGCTGCCCTAAGAAAAATTGCATATATTCAACATTTGACTTACTATTTTTGAATGTGTCTGGCTGGTTTGGAGCGGTTAGAGGTCAGTTAACTTGCTCTTGCGTATGGGGACTTACGGCACAAACCAGCCACATGAAGCAAATTCTAATTTGGATGAATTAATGCGTAGAGCTATTTCAAATTTACTTATTTTCGTTGGCACATGCGTCTATGCATTTTTGCTGTACATTGCGACTGTTGAATGGAACCAAGATATAAGTATTCATGAATCAAGATTTGAAGAAATGCGGTTCATAGTTGGTGCATCTTTTGCCGCTGGCCTTCCACCACTTATTGTTGCGATTTCATGCCTTTTGTTCTCCAAATCAACAGGCCAGACGGTTAAGAGTGTTTTGATTGTTTTAGTTTTCGTAGTGTTCCATTGGATAACTTTGGTATTTGTGGCACATGGGACTGTTTTTGAGTATTTACCGCTTTCCCTAATTGAGTTCGTGGCATCAATCTTGGTGGCGGTAAATCGTCGAAGAATACTAACGCCTATTACAACTGAATTGCGGCAATAGGCAGCTGCCGGCACAATCCGGACGGACGGTTAAGGCGCTAATCAAACGGGTTTAACGGTTAGATAAAAAATATTTTGGAGACGAAATTGAATGAATGAAACAAAGCCGATTCCACCAACGTTAATTAAGATAAGCAAGATAGTCGCGGGACTTTTTGCATTCATTTCAATCGTTGCAGCTCAAAATCTATTTAGCGAGTCATCGTTGAATCAGTTTGTGATCGTTTTTCGTGCTGTAGCTGCAAACGTCGCCTTTATTGCAATAATGTCGGATACAAAAATTGGGCGAGTAGTTTCAATTGTATTTTTTTCTCTTTTGACGATTGCAGGATTATTCGGAATTGTTACATCTTTGGTTGGAATTAATAATTCCCCAGCAATTTCAGTTGCATTATTGGTGCTGTCGATATCTATGCTTTGGGTATCGCTAAGCCACATTTTTGGACGAACGAGCAAAAATTATTATCGAGAGCTATTTAGCAAAAACTCGTTCTCAACTACAACATAGAACTACTTCAGGCCGAATATGGCTGGCTCGATCCGGCACATTTCGGACAACGGAATTAAAGCCCAAATAAATATAAATTTTCGACGGCTGTTTTAATGCGTGTGTAGTACACAATGTGATGTGTCAAGTTTAGACAGATCCTCTTATCCGATTCAAAAAATAATAAATTTAATAGGTGCTCTATGGAACGTAATGCAAATATGTTTTTAAAATATTTGTACGTGATCTCATTGTTGGTAATGATTTATCCAGCATCTTGTTTAAATTCTTCCGATCCTTTATTTTTAGTCATGGGAGGTGGACTTACGGGAATACTACTGGTGCCTTTTGCGATTTTTAGGACAATACAAATTATTAAATATCCGAAGTTTTTTGAGTTAGACACTAACAAAAAGGGGATCCTAACTTATCGGATTTTTGGGATTTTTTTTTTAGTACTTGGAGTTTTGGCATCATTGATTCAATCGCTATCCGCTCAAAATATTAATCAAAACGAAAAAAGCGGTGATACATTTTTTTGGATTTTTCTTCTACTGTACTTCCTTAGCATGCTGGGATGGCTCGGCATCGTATTAGTTGAAATTAGCCTCAGTGCCCGAAATAAATTTATACATAGTGATGAAGCGAAGGAAACCGCGTATCTTGAGAAAATACCGCAAAAAAATGAATTAACAGTTTTAGAAAGAAAAAAAATTTTAAAAGCTATTTTTAGTCTTGGAAATTTTTTGCTGATCGCAATGATTGGAGGTTATTTTTATTTTTTTATAGCGATATATCCATTTACGAAATGGACCGAACAAGTTGAGTTAAACGACGGAAGCGTAACCATTGTTGAGCAAAGAATACGGAATTGGGGAACCGCTTCTGTAGAAACATGGTTGACAATATATTTACCTACAATCACCAAGCAGCCAATTTATTGGCATGAAGACTTACTACCATTAATAGCGAACTTGCACAAAGAAAATCTCTACGTTATCGGATCGCCTTTATCGGCTCTCGCTGAAAAGAAATATGACTGTCCCCGCCCTGCATATGTAGCTTTTTTATGGAAAAAGGGGAGTTGGAGCAGGATTCCATTTGAGCAAATTCCTGCAGAGATTTATTTATACAATTTGTATCTTGGGGGCATTAAACCAAATGGAAAAGAGCTAATGACAGTCAACTTTAAAAATAGCATTCCAATGAACGAAAGACCAATAGGTCAAGAAGTTCAGCTTGATCATAATAAAGGCGGAGGTTGCTAAATGAATTTAGATTGCTCAATTATAAAGATTATTAGGTTTTAAATTTGCTCGAAGTTCTGGAGTGCGAATGTCGGGAATGCAGAATCCCGATCGTCTCCAATGGGCACAAAGCCACCAATCCCCACTACAAACCCAATGACCGTTATGACTCCCATTCCTGCCAAAGACTAGGCACCGAACACCAACAGCACCTCCGATTTACCAAATTAACATCCCAAAACCACAACCAATTGTGGCAATAGTTGTGTCAAATTGTCTGCTAATGCCTAAAGCCTGCTGTTGCTAGACTACAATAGCGCTTTTGTTCATTTTTACTGAGAATCTTGTGCCAACATTTTTTCGTCAGTTTGCTTTCCCCAAATTCTCGGCCTTCGCGTTAATTGCCTTCGCGCTGCTAGCTTGTACGCCTAAATTCGATTGGCGCGATGTGCGCTCGGATGATTCGCCTTATACGATTTTGATGCCCGCCAAACCTGCGACGATGACGCGCGAATTGGATTTGGGGCAAAGCAAAATTGTGATGCACATGACAACGGTTCAGGTTGACGGGGTCAGTTTTGCGGTGGGTGCGGCTAAGTTGCCGGATGCGACGGCGGCGTTGGCGGCGTTGACTATTATTAAAGCGAATCTGCTCGCCAAATTAGATGGGCCAGTTACTCAGCAAAAAACCACGTCGGGCAATAGCGCGGGCAAAGCTACTTTGACCGATGAATTTGATGCCACGAGCAGTAAAGCTGATCACAGCGGCTCAGCCACGCGCATGGTCGGCAAGATTGTGGCGCGCGAAAATTGGGTGTTTCAGGTTTTGGTGGTTGGCCCCGACAAAGCGATTAACCGCGATTCGGTTGATACGTTTTTAACATCGTTTAAGACGATCTAAGCGCCCGCTAAGCGGTAATTTGCACCTCATTTTGCCGCGAGTTTGGTGCTGTTTCTATTTGAATTTTTTGTGTTGGTGTGCAACACTCTATTCCGTTTTCCCCTCGCTGTAGACGCTTTTATTTAACCCTGTTGAGTTTAGAAAGATTTCCATGTTGATTACGTTTAAGTCCAAAGCTGCCGCTGATATCGTTATGTATAAAGAGCATGCTCAGCGTATTTTAGAATTATTAGACAAAGATATTGAACGCGGCATCATCGTCAAAGAAGATGCTGCCAACGCTGTTGCGACCATCGAAGAAGCGATTGCCGACAGCCGCACTCACTCGGTTTCTGGTTTGGTACAACACGACGTAGCCGAGCATCCACAACCAAACGAAGATGGCGATCACGAACATGCGCCGATTGAAAACATCAGTTTCGCCGCGCGCGCTTTCCCATTATTAGAAATGTTACGCGCCGCCCATGAACAAGGCTGCGACGTGGTCTGGGGCGTATAAGATGAGTACGCCTGCGGCTCTGGCCCCGGTTGAGTCGCGCTTTCGGCTGATAGACGGTTGCGAATTATTTGTTCGTGACTTTATGTTGGAAGGCGACACAACTCCGTGCATCGTTGTGATGCACGGTTTGGGTGAGCATTGCGGGCGTTATCTGCATGTGGCGCAATTTTTAAATTCGTGTGGCTTCTCGGTGCGCACGTATGACCACCGCGGTCACGGCCAATCTGGCGGCGTCCGCGGTGATGTGCCGACGACGCTTGCGATCGTGCAGGATGCGGAAGTCCTGATTCAAGATTTTGCCCAACGTTGCCGCACCCGACCGATATTGTTGGGGCATAGCATGGGCGGATTGTTTGCCGCTCGCATTGCTACGCAGGCAAAGATTCCGCTGCGTGGATTGATCTTGTCGTCGCCCGCGCTGGGCTTGTGGTTAACCGGAGTGGATAAGTTTTTACTTGGCTTGATGCTAAAGATCGCACCGCATTTCGGCGTGGGTAATGGCTTAAAAACGCGCTTTTTGTCGCACGACACGAACGTGGTCAAAGCCTACGAACAAGATCCGCTGGTGCATAACAAGATTACTGCGGCTTTGTTAAACAGCATGTTGCAGGCAATTGAGTACAGCCAAATCCACGCGGCCATTTTGACCATTCCGACCTTGCTAGTGGTGGCCGCCGACGATCATTTGGTTGATCCGCAAGGCAGCCGCGATTTTTTAGCGGCGCTGCCAAATCAGGTCAGCACGTCCCATTTTTATGCCGGTTTTTATCACGAATTATTTAATGAAGTCGGCGCGCAACAAGTTTTCAATGATGTACAACAATGGCTGGCTGCACGCCATCCCATCGCCTAATATTGAACTACCTAGATTGGCTTTAACGCAAGACAACGGTGTTTAAACAAAGAACAAAATGAGCAAAACAATAAAATTACCGATAAAGCCAGCTAAAACCACGATTACGTTACCCAAAAAGGCGGCGACAAGTTCCGCAACGAATCAAAGCACTAAACAGAGCACTAAGCCGACCTCAACACGTCCCGTCGCCGCTAAACCTACGAGCAAGTTCGTTCAAGTAGCGCCTAAATTATCCGAACTGCATTTAAAAGCCGATTCGCTCTCTTACAGCCTAATCGGAGCAGCCGAAGCGATCACGATGGTGCTCAACGGCATCGCCTTGCCGCAAGCGCTGGCTAAGTTATTTAGTAACTCCAATGTCGAGCCGGCCCATCGCGGCGCGATTCAAGATTTGTCTTACCGCACGATGCGTCAAGTCGGGCGCGTTGATGCGTTAATCAGCGCCATGACCACCAAAGCGCCCGAACCGGCCTTGCTCTACAGCTTGCTATGCTGCGCGTTGGCCTTGATCGTGGAAGAAGACGTCGCGCTGCATCCTTATGCCGAATTCACGGTGGTCGATCAAGCGGTGAATGCCGCCGCCGCGCATCCCGATATCGCGCATGCCAAAAATATGGTCAATGCCTTGCTGCGCCGCTTTTTGCGTGAACGTCACGACTTGCTCGCCACCGTAATGAAATTACCAACGGCCCAATGGAATTATCCGCAATGGTGGATAGACGCTTGCAAAGCGGCGTATCCCAAAGATTGGCAAGCGATTTTAACGGCCGGTAATTCGACGCCACCGCTCACTCTGCGCGTCAATCAACGCAAAACATCCGTCGATGCGTATTTAGCAATTCTGCAAGAAAACGGTATGCCAGCGCACGCGATTGGCCCGTTTGCGATTCGTTTGGAACAAGCAGTTCCAGTTGCGCAAATCCCAGGATTTATGGATGGCTTAGTCTCAGTCCAAGACGCCGCCGCCCAACTGGCTGCGCCCTTATTAGATGTTCAAAACGGCATGCGGGTACTGGATGCCTGTGCTGCGCCGGGCGGAAAAACGGGGCATTTATTAGAAACCGCTGACATCACCTTAACGGCGCTTGATTCCGATCCTAAACGCGCCACCAAGATCACCGAAAATCTCTCCCGCTTGCAGCTCAACGCGCAGCTTTTGGTCGGCGACGCGAGCAAGGCAGATTGGTGGGACGGAAAACAATTTGATCGCATCGTCGCTGACGTGCCCTGCACCGCTTCCGGCATCGTGCGCCGCCATCCCGACATTCGTTGGCTGCGTCGCAAAGCCGATGCTGCGCAACTTGCCACACTTTCCAGCCGAATTCTCGACAATCTTTGGTCGATGTTGATGCCAGGTGGTAAATTATTGCTTGTCACATGTTCTGTGTGGCCCCAAGAATCCGAAGCACAAGCCGCCGCCTTTGCGCATCGCCATTCCGCGACGCGCTTACCCGCACCAGGCCAGTTGCTTCCCTGTGCAGCGACCGATTCTGATCACGATGGTTTGTTTTATGCCTTGTTTCAAAAGAACTAGCTCGCGGCTGTGTGCTGAACTTGTTGCGAACTAGTTTGGTACTAGTTTGTGTTGGTAAGATTACATAATAAAAACGATAGATTTGAGCATCATGCACCGAATTTTTAAGCTATTACTGTTGACGCTACTGAGTTGCCTGCTGTGCTCGCAACCGCTTGCGTACGCCGGTAATATTGAGATCTCGCACGCGCAGATTGAGTCCAGCGACGAAGGATATCGCCTTGCCGCTAGCTTTAATTTTGAGCTAAGCCGCGACCTTGAAAACACGCTGACCTCCGGTATCCCGCTGTATTTCGTAACCGAAGTGGAAATCACTCGACCGCGTTGGTATTGGTTCGATGAAAAAACCATCACCGGCAATCAAACTGTTCGCATTTCGTACAATGTCTTAACCCGCCAATACCGCGCTTCCGTCAATGGTAGCTTTCCGCAAAATTACAAAGATCTTGATGACGCCTTAGCCTTAGTGCGCCATCCAAGTCGCTGGACTATCGCCGAACGATCCGCGCTTAACCGTGGTGCGACCTACAACGTTTCGGTGCGCCTGCGGCTTGATACCAGCCAATTGCCTAAGCCGCTGCAATTCAATGCGCTCAACGATAGCGACTGGCGACTGGCTTCGGACTGGAAGCGCATGACCTTCAAGGCTGATGACAAGTGACCCGTTTGCTGAAGTATTTATTCGTCGTTGGCGCGGCCATCTCGGGTATTTTTCTGTTCTTCATCGCGTCGCTCTCTGACCAAGCCGCCGTCTTTGAGAAAAATTATATTTGGCTGTTCTCGCTCAATGCCTTAGTTGCCATTGCGCTGCTAGGCTTAATTTTTTTGCTGCTGTTTCGCTTGTATAAACGTTACAAGCAAAAAGAATTCGGCACCCGCTTACTGACTAAATTAGTGCTGCTGTTCGCTACCTTGTCGATAGTTCCCGGCGCGTTAATTTATGCGGTATCGATTCAGTTTGTGTCCCGCTCGATCGAATCTGGTTTTGATGAGCGGGTTGAAAAAGCGATTAATGCTGGGCTCAATTTGGGTCGCAGCGCCTTAGATAATTCGCTGTCCGATCTAACCACTCGCGCCCGCCGCGCCGCACAGGAATTAGGCGATTACTCGGAAACCAACCGCGTGCTACGTTTATCGCGTTTGTTCGACCAAAATCAGCAGCTCCAAGCCAGCATCATCAACAGCAAGGGCATGTTAGTTTCCAGCACCGGCGGGCTGAGCACGTCATTATTGCCAGATCTACCAACCCAAGCGATGCTGCGTCAAGCCCGAACTTCGCGCGACTTTTCGGACTACGAAGGCGGAAACGATAGCGCGACCGAAAACGAGTCCGATCCAGGTAGCCGAGCTGCTTCGGGAGCTGGCACTAGGCTGCGGGTGATTGTGTTAATTCCCAATTATCTGGACACGATTTCCATGCACGAAGAGCCGCAATATTTGCAGCTCATTCAACCCATTCCCGAAACCATCCGCACTAACACCGACACGCTAGTTAGCGCCAATATCAAATACCAAGAACTGGCCGCAGGACGCAATGGTTTGCGCACGATTTATATTGCGACATTAACCTTGACCTTGTTGTTAGCCATCTTTGCCGCAATTGTCAGCGCATTTTTGCTCGCCACCGATTTGATTAAACCAATTCTGTTACTGGCCGAAGGTACTAAGGCGGTGGCCGAAGGGAATCTCTCGCCCCGTCCGATCATTGCCAGCAACGATGAACTCGGTAGCTTAACCAAGTCATTCAATATCATGACGCATCAACTGTTTGATGCGCGCTCCACGGTCGAGAAAAACCGCAGCGAATTACAAAACGCCAAAGCGTATTTGGAATCCGTTTTAGCCAATATGTCTGCTGGTGTGATGGTGTTGGATCGCAGTTTTCACCTGATCACTTGCAACGAATCGGTCGAGCGGATTTTGCAGTTATCGGTGGAAAATCACGTTGGAAAGCAGTTGTCAGAAATCCCCGGATTGACTACTTTTTCCAACGCGATTTCCAAAGCCTTCTCGGAAAAAAATGCCCAGTCAGCAGCCGGGGGCAATATCGATCAGCATTGGCAACAGCAAATTGAATTGCCGCGTCATCCGTTTGAAGAGCTGAGCGAAGTAACCGATTTTGGCGAGCACAGCAATAATAATCAAACCATTACCTTGTTAGCACGCGGCTCGCATTTGCCGGTCTCGTCTGGCATTGGTAACGTGGTGGTGTTTGATGATATTACCAATATTATTTCGGCCCAGCGCTCCATTGCGTGGGGTGAAGTAGGTCGGCGCTTAGCGCATGAAATTAAAAACCCGCTAACGCCAATTCAACTCTCCGCCGAGCGCTTACAGATGAAGCTGCTCGACAAACTCAGCGAAGCGGACGCCGCCATTTTGACCAAAAGCACCAATACCATCGTCAACCAAGTTAGCTCCATGAAACGCATGGTCGACGATTTCCGCGACTATGCCCGCACGCCACCGGCCTTACTCACGCCGCTCAATTTGAATGGCCTCATCGATGAAGTCATGAACTTGTACATAGGCGGCGATGGCGCGGATGTAATTCATATGAAGTTGTCACCTGATCTACCCACGATCATGGGCGACGCGACCCAACTGCGCCAGGTTATCCATAATCTTTTGCAGAATGCGCAAGACTCGGTCAACGAACAACACCCCAACGGCGCTGATAGACATATCGATGTCATTACCGAAGTGGTTCATTACAATAATTCAGAAGGCCAAACCCAAAGCGCGGCGAGTTTGTCGATCATTGATAACGGAATTGGATTTAGCAGTAAAATTTTGGCTAGGGCGTTCGAGCCGTATGCCACTTCAAAACCACGTGGTACCGGTTTGGGATTAGCGGTAGTGAAAAAAATATTAGAAGAACATGGAGGTCGGGTCGATATAAAAAATCGAACCGATGGAAATGGTGCAAAAGTATCGATTTTGCTGTTAAAGTTAGCACCTAATAATTGATGAACTTGCAGTGCTCAGGTTCACGAGACTGGTTTGAACACGAAAGGCAATAAATAATGGCAAATATTCTCGTCGTTGATGATGAAATGGGAATACGTGAATTGCTCTCAGAAATCTTGGGGGACGAAGGTCATGTTGTGCAATCTGCTGAAAATGCCCAACAAGCCCGCGAACTTCGAGCGCAATCCCGCCCTGATTTAGTCTTACTCGATATCTGGATGCCAGATACCGACGGCGTGACATTGTTAAAAGAATGGCAGCGCGACGGACTGTTGACCATGCCGGTCATTATGATGTCGGGACACGCAACCATTGATACGGCCGTGGAAGCGACCCGCATTGGTGCGCTCAATTTCTTAGAAAAGCCAATCTCACTGCAAAAGCTTCTCAAAGCAGTTCAACAAGGTTTAACCAAAACGGCCGAACCACCACGCGGCAGCGTTCCACCGCGCATGCCAGTAGCCGCAGAAGCCACCGCTGGAGCCGCCCACCAAGCAGCCTATGCGACGAACGTTGGACAACCCGCCCCGCTAGGCAGTCATCACATGATGGGCGCGACCTTTGACGCGCGACTCACACCTGCGCCAGCGCCGATTAATCCGATGGCGCAGTTTTCGTTTGACTTGCCCTTACGTGAAGCGCGCGACTCGTTCGAGCGGATTTATTTTGAATACCACTTGCAGCGTGAAGGCGGCAGCATGACGCGCGTGGCCGAGCGCACTGGATTAGAACGCACTCACTTGTATCGCAAGCTCAAACAGCTTGGGGTGGAGTCGCTGAAATCATCCAAGCGGCATGATTAATTCTCTGTAGTTGTGATTCCAACCTTTTTAGTATTGGGTGGCAGCGCAAGTGAACGTGAACAAGCGATCGCGCAACAATTAACCAGCAACGTTGAATCAATTAAAACGGCGGTGATATTAGAAGGTTTGGCTGACGGTAAAAATCATCTGGAAGCCAATGACAATTTAATCGTTACTCGTATCGCCGCAGGTTGTCTTTGTTGCACTAACAATATGATCATGCGGGTTTATCTCAACCGTTTGATTCAACAAAAACCGCAGCAACTGTTTCTCAGTCTTTCATCATCAGATCATCTCGATCAAGTCGTCACGCTGTTGTCGTCTGGCGGCTATGAGAAAAACCTTGAATTAGCCGATCAACTTAACCTACACTCAAATTAATCCCAGATATTTGTTACAGATTGTTAGGGCATGTCAACAAAATCGGTGATCGCGCCGTTATCAACAGTACCAACGTTATAAACTAGTTATTTAAGCTTAAAAGTAAGTCAACGTAGGTAAGTAAGAGGTAGATTGTTACTTGAAATCCCCTGGTCAAACACCATCTTTCACTTCAATCTGGTCTTGAGCAAAGGAAACACAATGAACCTCATATATAACAGCGAGCAATACAGCGTAGTGGAGTTCGGCGCTGATGACGATAATGAAGCGTTGCGTTTTGGCGGTTATGAAATTACCGATAAAGCGGTCAAGCGTGAATTTTTCATGGGAGGCATGCAAGCTGTCAGCTTCCGCAAAGATGTATCCGATTTGATCGCATCCGATCCTAGCCTAGAAGAAGTCGATGATTTTCTGGGTCAGTATGATTCGTACATGCAGCAAATCGTTACTGTGCACTAACTTGATCGATTCATCCGATCAACTAGTTTGAGCGCTCGGTAAATACATCTTCCTCAAAAAACTGCGGAGCGTAGCCATCACCTTCCGCAGTTTTTAGTCCCCGCCTGTTTTACATCCCATTTTTCCCATTCGTGGTAATTTGATTACAATCCGTTTCATTTTTTATAAATAACTCTGTAACCTTTGGCCCCTGACTGCGTTATTACTGCATGAGCACTTTTTCACGCAGCAATGTCACATTAATTGCATTGGAGCAATCATGAGGTCCATTTTTACTCGCCGCCTTGGCGTTATCGCGCTGTCATCGGCGTTGTCGTTGTTGTCCTACGCACCCGCATTTGCGCAAACCGCGCCGGGAACTCCTACGGTCGCCTATTCCCAACAACAGCTCGAAAATATCGTTGGACGCATCGCCTTGTATCCGGATGATTTGATTGCAATCACCTTACCCGCCTCGACTTATCCGCTCGACGTTGTAAAAGCGCAACGTTTCTTGGAACGATTTAAATCCGATCCAACCACGAAGCCTGATGCGTCGATGGCCGATCCGGTCGTGAAATTGCTCAACTATCCCGATGTTATTCGTCAAATGAACGACGATCTAGATTGGACTCAATCGCTCGGTGACGCCGTTGATGCGGATGAGCCTGCGGTGTTAGCGGCGATTCAATCGTTTCGCGCTAAAGCGCAGTCGGCAGGTAACTTAAATAGCAATGAGAAGCAAATCGTCAGAGTTGAAGACAGGGTAATCACCATTGCGCCTGCCAATCCAGAAGTGATTTACGTACCGGTCTATCAGCCAGCGCGGGTGATCGTGTATTCACCTGTGCCGTATATGTGGGGCTACTACCCAACGCCGTATCCGTCTTACTATTATCCGTATACGGCAAGTAGCGGCTTCTTCTTTGGCTTTGTTTGGGGCGCGGCGATTGGTTCGGCTTGGAGCACGAACTGGTATGGCGGCCACATTTATAACAACGTCACCGTCAATATCAACCACAACTATTACCCAGGTCGTCCTGGTGGACCAATGCCGTATTACCGCCCAACTGGCGGCCAGAACTGGCGTTATAACCGCCCACCGACACAAACCCATTATGGCTTTCAAACGCGCCAATCGAATTTCGGATCGCGCCCCGGCGACTATCGCCCTAATGACCGCTTCCAAGGTGGTCAGCGACCCAATAATTTTGGCTCGTTTCAAACCCGTCCAACGAATCAGAGCAATGCAACAACCCCAAACTATCAACCAAGTAATCGGGGCGATAGAAATCCGACCATGCCAGCAACTAACAATGGCGCAAGCCGGCCAGAGGCTCGGTCCGAAGCAAGACCACAAACAAGACCAGTGTCAACGCCGTCCAACTCAAGCAATGAAACTAGACGCTGGGCGCCAGAAGGATTTGCACGGGGTAGCGCATTTAACGAGGTGAATACTCCCGGCCAAGAAGCCAATCGCGCCTCGATCCGTGGCTTCAATAGCCGCCCAATTCCGTCACCTCAATCCGCACAGCCCCAAGCGCCGCGCGAACAACCTCGGCAGAATTTTTCGCATGAAAATAACTCAGGCCCCGCACGTCCCTCGAACAACGCCCGACATGGCAACGAACGCCGCTAGGAACTTGCTATGAATTTCAAACCCGTCTCTGCCAGTATCGTTGCTGCGTTACTGTCGATTTGTACGATCAGTTACGCATCTCCCGACGAGCAAATGTTTGCCAGCCCAGCTCTGGCCGTCGAAGCATTGACCAACGCGCTAAAAGCCAATGACGACGCAGAATTAGTGCGTATTTTTGGCGAGCGCAATAAGGATTTGGTGGTGACGTCCGATAAAACTGCGATTCAAGAAAGCCGCCAGCAAACGTTAGCCGCCTTAGCAGAGGCGACACTGCTGCGTACCAATGACGACAAATCGATCAGCTTGGTGATCGGCAAAAACGCGTGGCCGATGCCGATTCCCTTGGTGCAAGTGGAAGATAAGTGGTACTTCGATTCCGATAAAGGCGCGACGGAAATTCTCAATCGCCGCATCGGCGCGAACGAGCTAACGGCGATTGAAATTCTGCGCGCGTATCCCGACGCGCAACGCCTTTATGCGCAACATTCGCACGATCAATCGGAGGTGCGAAGTTTCGCCCGCCACATCATCAGCACGCCCGGTAAAAAAGACGGGCTGTATTGGGAAACCAACTCCGCCGAACCCGACGACATCAGCCCGTTTGGCCCCTTGGTGGCCGAAGAAGGCTCACCCGCCGTGGGCGAGCCATATCACGGCTACTATTTCAAAATCCTCACTGCCCAAGGCGCACAAGCTCCGGGTGGTAAATACAGCTACGTCATCAACGGCCACCTGTTGGCGGGTTTCGCAATGCTGGCTTGGCCGGCCGATTACGGTTCAACAGGGGTGAAATCATTTATCGTCAATCATTACGACGATGTGTATGAAAAAGATTTAGGACCAGCAACGGCTAAATCGGCGCATGCAATTAGCCTGTACAACCCAGATAAAAGCTGGGTTAAAGTCAGCGATTAAGCACCCTGATCTTTGGCAGGCGAACCGCACTTGCTGCCTGCCGAAACGCACCCGCATCACTCGATGGCGGCACTCCACGTAGCCAAATTAGCTCGGGTCGATACGGCATTCAAGGCGATGTTATGTATCATCGCATCCACTGTGGTGCAGCAATCCGACAAAATCGTTGTGCGGTATTTTTCCGCCGCCTTAGAGATCGCGGTGTGAGTCACACAATTCTGCGTCATCATTCCGCAAATAAATAATTCCTCCACGCCGCGCTGCTGCAATACGTGTTCCAACGTGGTGTGGTGAAAACTATCGGCAAATTGCTTGACCACGATAGGCGCATCGGGCGCTGCCCCTAAGATGCGTGGGTGAATGTCAACACCGTTGGAGCCTTCGTTAAAAAACGGAGCAAGGCCAAGTTTAGCGTTAGCAACATGCTGCACCAGCACTATCATCCAACCTAACGATTGGGCTTTGTTAATCGCTTGCTCAACATTAGACAGCGTTGCTTCGGTGTTCCACAAAGGGTATTTGCCCTCGGAAAAATAATCATTTTGCAGATCAATCACGATCAAGGCGCGCTTGGTGGTGGACATTAACTTCTCCTCATGGGATGTACGAAGTCGTCATTATTGATCTTGGCGCAAACCGGCACGAGCGTCCCAAATGACAATTTACGCTAGAATTGGGCCAATATGGATGAGGAGATAGTGGTGCAAAAACACACAATTGGGGTATTCGCTTTTGACAAGATCAGCCCATTTCATTTGTCCGTGCCGTGCGTCGTGTTCGGGGAAAACCATCCGGGCATGCCGGAATTTGAACTCAAAGTCTGCGGCTTACAACCTGGCAATCTAACCACCACCGCCGGCTTTGATGTCGCCGTCAAATACGGTCTGAACGACTTGGCCGACTGCGACACCATCATTATCCCGAGTTGGCACGATCCAAAAATCGCTCCTCCAGCAGAACTGATCGCTACGTTGCAGGCGGCCAATGAGCGCAAGGTGCAATTGGTCGGTTTGTGCCTAGGCGCTTATGCCTTGGCCGAAGCGGGGCTGCTAACGGGCAAAAACGCCACCACGCACTGGGCTTATGTGCCAGACTTTGCGCGCCGCTTTCCAAACATCAAAGTCGATCCGAATGTGTTGTACGTCAGCGATAGCAATCTAATGACTTCCGCCGGAACCGCTGCTGGACTCGATTGCTGTCTCGAACTGTTGAGGAAAAAATACGGCGGACAGGCAGCCAACAAAGTCGCGCGCCGATTGGTGATTCCACCGCATCGGCAAGGCGGACAAGCACAATATATTGAGCAGCCGATTCCGGTGACGGCCAGCGATTCGCGCTTGTCGGACTTAATTGCATGGGTGCGGGCCCATTTGAGCGAGCCGCATAATTTGGACAGTTTGGCGCAACGCGCATTGATGACGCGGCGCACGTTCACCCGGCATTTTCACCAATTGACCGGAACGACTGTAATCCAATGGCTGCTCAGCGAGCGGTTGAGGCATTCGCAACATTTGCTTGAAGCGACTGACTTGTCGATTGAGCATATTTCGGAGCGCTCAGGGTTCGGCTCACCGGCGTCGTTTCGCCATCATTTCAAGGTGGCTTTTGGTATTTCACCGCTATTGTGGCGCCAGACGTTCCAAGGATAATCGACCAAAAAGCAGGATCATTTATCCGACCCGCACGCAAGCGCGTAAAATAACGCCTTTCAACGGCAGCCAAGTGGCTGTTGCATCCGTTTTAACCATTTCAGAACTTCGCCATGACAACCAATCCAACCGACAGCTTAATTGAATATCCCAGCGACTTTCCCATCAAAATCATGGGCGCGATGCACGACGAATTTGCCCAGACAATGATGGAATTAGTGCTGCAACACGACCCAGAATTTGACGCGGCGAAGATGGACATGCGCCCGTCGAGCAAGGGCACTTATTTGGCCATTACGGTGACAGTGCGGGCGACTAGCCGTGAACAGCTTGATAATCTGTATCGCGCTTTGTCTAGTCACCCGATGGTGAAGGTTGTTTTGTAAAAATTGTTTTGATCTGCTCAATCAGCCTGATTGAGCAAGGCCGAAATACCAATGAAAGCAGGGTAAGGTTCGGTAATCACAAAGGTCGGAATCTGTTGCAGGTAACCCGCAAAGCGACCTTTTTGCTCAAAGCGCTGGCGGAAGTTGGACTGGCTGAAGAATTCTCCCAAACGCGGCACAATCCCGCCGCCAATATACACCCCGCCTTTGGTTCCCAACGTGATGGCCAAATTGCTAGCCATAGTGCCGAGCAATTCGCAAAAGGTCGATAACACTTCGCGGCAAATCGCGCATTCGTTAGCCAAGCCACGGCGCATGATTTCGGGCGGATCAATGTCGTCGGCTGCCGTGTGCTGCAAATAGGACAGGGCGCGGTACAACAATTTTAATCCTGCGCCAGACATCAGACGTTCGCTCGACACGTGCTTGTATTCGGTTAGGGCAAATTGCAGGATATCCATCTCGCGCTGATTAGTCGGTGAAAACGTGGTGTGACCGCCTTCGCTATCCAAGGCGACCCAGCCATTGCCTGTCGGGATTAAGCCTGAAACACCCAAGCCAGTGCCAGCGCCTAACAAACCGATTACGGCGTTCTTGTGATGTTCGCCAACGCCGACTTGGTATTTCTGCGTGTCGTCTAAGAACGGCAACGCCATCGCTAGCGCTTTGAAATCATTGACCACCAATAATCGCGTTAGCTTAAATTCAGCCTGTACTGCGCTAATGGAAAATTTCCAATGATGATTGGTCATTTGCACCACATCGCCATGCACCGGATTAGCGATAGCTATGCCCGCTTGCAATACGTTGGCGGCACCTGCATTGATGGCGGCTTGGTTAGCAAAATAAGCGCGCATCGCGTCCGACAACGTTGGGTACTCGGCGCATGGCAATACCACGATTGCGTCCAATTTTCCCGGAGCGGTTTCGATTGCAAAACGAGCGTTAGTGCCGCCGATGTCGGCTAATAATTGCGGATAAGTCATAGCGATCTAAACAAAAATAAGTACACAAAAAAATCAGAAAAAAACAAGTACTAACTCGGTGCTGCAACCATCCATCAATTGAGCTTCGCCTTGATCTATGGTTCCTTAACGGCTGTGTGAAGTCAGTCGTGACAGCGGTGAAGCCAAGTTGACGCCCGGATTATCCGACAACGCTTTATTGCTCGCAGCCGCCTCATTCTGGGCAATGTGCGAAGGTCGCTCGACCAATTCATCGGCTTCTGCGTACAGCAACTGCATGTTGTCGGAATTGCGCCGTAGCGCCACGCCCACCGCCAAAATATCAATCATCAATAAATGCAGAATTCGGCTAATCATCGGTAAATGCGTGGAGACATCTTCCACATGATCGACGATTAAGGCCACATCGGCTTTGCGCGCCAACGGCGAGTGGCTGGACGTAATCGCCACCACAAATGCACCGCGTTTGCTGGCGATCTCGGCGACTTCTAATAATTCTGGAATCCGACCGCTGCTGCTAATAATCACGGCGACATCGCGCGGCTTCAACACACCAGCCGCCAGAATTTGTAATTTTTGATCGGTATATGCGCCGCTTGATACGCCAAAACGTAAAAATTTGATTCATCAGACTTTCCTGTGGGTCGCTGAAGTCGGATAAAGGTCAAGCCCGCCACAATGGAAATATACGGCGATCTTGAAATTGTCCCGATTTCGGAATCCACAGGCGCGTTTTTGTACAGTT
>NZ_SMYL01000014.1 GCF_004358105.1 Sapientia aquatica
CCGTCCATGGCTCTTGCATCCCCAGCAACGCCTGATACAAATCTTTGCTTTCCATCGCGCTCTCCGTTGGCTAAACCTGCGCGATAGCGTACTCTTAACCCACAGAAAAGTCTGAAGAACCAAAAATATTATCCGCCGCACCCGGATCAGCACCTTGGCCATTGTTTTCACAGCAGTTCACGTAGTTGATATTGGATGACTGTACGTTGTTGCGGGATAAGGTGGCGTAGTTATAACCATACGATTGCGAGTTCGCTTTAACACCGTCGTAAATGCGGGTGTATTCAAAATGGTTGTCATCGTTCAGATTGAAATCCAACTTAACCAAATAACGCAAGGTATCCGAACTACTTTGCCCCCATCCGCCCGGAGAAGTCGGATTCGCCGAAGTCGATCCCACATAACCTGAGCTGGAATGAGTATCTTGCACAGCGCCGAACAAAAACAATTTATCTTTAATCAGCGGGCCACCCAGATAAGCGGCCGATAAGTGCGAATCGGATGTGTTCGATTGGTTGTAGCGATACAGCTTGCCATCGGTGAGTGGATTGGCGCCGGTATTGGGGTAGTAAGTATCTAATGGCTTAGCCCGCAGCGATTCTGGCGTGTATTCGTATTTAGCACCAACTTCCCAGGTATTGGTTCCGCTCTTGGTTGTGATGTTCGAGACGCCACCGGTCGAATTACCAAATTCTGCGCCATAGCCGCCAGTTAAAATCTGGGCATTTTGAATCGCGCCAAAAGGCAAATCGGTAAAGCCGATTCCTGAGCGTCCATTCACTACCGGAAAGCCATTGATGTAATAAGCATTTTCCGACGCGCCAGCGCCACCAAAACTTGGCGCCGCCGAATAATTTCCGACCGAGGCATTCGTGCCGGGAGCCAGCAAAATAATGCTCCCTGTGCTTTGCCCCATCGGCAAATTATCCAATTGTTTGGCAGTAAACACCGCGCCATTATTGGTCGTCGAAACGTCCACTCCACGCGGCTTACTGGTAATTACAACGGTCTGAACTTTGTCCTTATTTTCAACGAATGAGGCTTCGACACCGCTACCAATGACCGCTTCCACTTCTAGCGTGGTTTCTTCTTTATCCGCATTCATTAGCCGGACTTTGTAGTGCCCCGGCGGCATTGAGGTAGCTTGGTATTTACCGGATGCGTCAGGCGTGATTTTACGTTCAGTACCAGTTCCCAAATTCTCTAAAATCACCGAATACTGGGACGCTGTCGAGACTGGAACTTGCCCATAAATCGTTCCGGTCGTATTCGATTGGGCGTAGCTAACAGTGGGCATTAGACTAACAAAAGCTGCCGTGCCAAAGACGACCGAAATAGCATGCGCTACGATATTCTTTTTAAATCCATTCGCTGTTTTCATCGTACTCTTTCATAAAATGTGAACGCCCTGCATCGCAAGCGCGTTATCACCACATCAAAAAATAAGTAAAAAGATCCCCCGCCAAGTGGAATAGAAATTTTTTCTATCTTGACTTGAACTAGGTCTAGATCGGTGAAGTAAAACGTGACTGCTGGCTGGGGTGGTATTCGGATAAAACACCGCAGCCAACATCGTTGGGTTGAGCGATTAGCTAGGCAACTCTTTCATTGATATCTCCCTTAAATTTTATTTTTGCTTGTAATGTGTCATGCACTGAATCATTTTTGATGATTGCTATCATCGATAAACCAACTGCTATTTTCTTCGACTACGCACTCGGTAAAGTGAAGCGCAACTCGACCAAGTGCTAAACCAACTTCGTTCATCATTTAACGCTATCGCCTTTAAATCCAATTAAGGACGCATTAGCCCAATTGGCGCAAACCGCTTTGCTGGACTTATCGAACGTCACTGTTTTAAGACTTAATGCGGTGATGCCGCGCACATCCAATTCTGGCTTCACAACAGCCGGCGCTTTGATTTCGCCACTGCTAAATAACAATTTACCGTCGCCCCACACTTGGAAAATCAAGCCACCCGCATCACGGCAGGCATCATCAATACCAACATCCGCACGGAAGGTTTGCCAATCGCCAGCCAACTTAAAGTCCGCTTGACTTGCCCCCATAACACCTATCCCTTTATGAAAGCGCAAACCGTTCATTTGCATTAAGTTTTCAGCGTTCGTTGGTTTAACTGGCTTCATAATTTTGGCGTGATCTTTGGCAAGCCCAGCCGACTTTGATAAGGCATCAGACAAATACACTTGTTGCTTGGCGCGATCCGGTTGTGGATATTCCAGGACATGAAATTCGGAAATCGTAATCGGCGAGACTGCGCTAGTTTGTTGTCCGTTATAAGCCGCATTGGCGCTCGAAACCGAGGACGCGGCTAACACCATAGGATCAATCGCGTTACCGTCATCGTCTTGATCCCAAGTGCTTAACACACGGAAGCGGAACAGGCGACCGGCTTTGGCAGGGAACTCGACTTTTTGCAGTTCTTCTTGCTTTTTAAGACTGCCTTTAAAGACTGGCGTACCCCAATCACCGTTGTTATCGCTCAGATACACTTCCACATCACGCGCTTGACCGTAGGCCCAATTTTTGTCGTTGCGCGGCGCGATCTCAAATCCGCTAATCATGCGTCGTTCACCCAAGGCCAAGGTAAATTCATGCGGACCGGTTTTTTGCGATTGATCCCGTACCGAGCGGAACCAGGTATCTGGCTTGCCATCGAAGGCGTTTTCCAACGGATGACCAGGTTCCTCTGCGGGGCGATTAAGCACAGTAATATTATCGGCTGGAATTGTATTGCCTAATTCTGGCGCGGCTGGATAGCCTGCCGTGGCGACGCTTCGGTCCGCTGCAGCACCGCTAAACGTAACGCTAAATTGGCGCTCAGTGGCGACATTCACTTTGGCAGTTTTAATGTGCAGCAAGCCGTATTTTTCAGCCGCATCAAAATACCAACCGGCAGCAGTTTGATCGAATTCTGCTTTGCTACTTAGTTGCGCCAAGGTCTGTTTATCCAAGCTAACCGAATCCGGCTTTGCTCGGCTATGCACTTGTAATTGATAAACGCGCTCAGCATCCATGCCTTTAAAGCTGCCTTGTGTCGCACCCAGCGTAATTAAGGTGGTGCGCGATGTTTTGGCTGCATCAACAGATTCATCCACGCTGATTGTTTGTTGGCTAAAACTACCCTTCTGATAGTCGCGTGTAACGCCGTCATCTTCGTACAAGTTAAAGTCCGAATGGCCTTGGGTTGGATAAATATCCAAGGTCAACACGTCTTTAGCAACCTGTCCGTCATACAACGCGGTCGGGTACATGGGAATAATTGCGCCAGCGCGCACTAGCACGGGCAATCTATCTAAGCTAACTTGGTAGTCGATCACTTTGCCTGAAGCTGGCGCATCCACCACGCGCCCATCCCAATAATCTATCCATTGCCCTTGCGGCAAATAAATGCCCTTACGCCAGCCTTTACTTGCCACTTGGCTGCGGAAAACCGGCGCCACTAAGAAATCTTTGCCTAAGAAAAATTGGTATTTAAAGGCTTCGTTATTGGCATTTGGATCGCTCGGATGATCCCACATCAGACCACGCACAATCGGCGCGCCGGTGTCTTCTGCCACTTTGGCGTAGGTGTACATATAAGGCATCAAGCGCATTTTGAGCTTGAGGTAATCGCGGTTGATACTGCGGTACGGCTCATCAAACCACCACGGATGTTTGCGCTCGTTTTTAGACCAGCCCGACATGCCCATCAACACCGGGGTGAACGTTTTCCATTGCAAATCGCGGGTGTAGGTTTCTGGGCTACCGCCAAAAATCCCATCCACATCACCGGTCGCATACGCTTGCCCTGATAAGCCTGAACCAATTAAGGTCGGAATATGCCAACGAATATAATCCCAGCTACCCGATTGATCGCCAGTCCACGTCACCGCGTAACGCTGCGTGCCAGCCCAACCCATTACCGTCCACACAAAAGGACGTGAATCGGAATTATCTAAAATACCCTGTGCGGCGGCCATGTTAGCGTCGAGCGAAAACTGGTAACCCTGCCCAGTCCATGCCACATCCAATTTTTGCGCCCGCGTGCCAGCTTGACCTACTTCCCACGCAATTTTGTCGGTGCCGCTTTCGGTCCATAAGCCAGTATGGAAACCGTATTTTTTTAAACCGGCGACCACATCTGGCAAATCGCTATAGCCGCATCCATAACCATCGTTCGGCAAAATCCAGCCACCGGGCATATCGTATTGACGGTATTTGGCGGCGACCGATTGGATGACGTCCGGTGTTTTACCCGTTGGGCCATCAGTCCAGCCAGTTGGCACGGTACCGGGCTTTTTAATATTGTCGCCATCGTTGTAGCAATCGGCGTCACCATATTCGTAGGCCCAACGCGGCAACATACGCGCGCGACCAGTTAAGTCGGTGTAACTGGCCAACACTTCTTTGATACTGTCGCCCACGAAGTAATAGGCGTCAAAGCGGTTTTCAATATGGCTGGTCGTGATGTAATCGTCGGAGCGGAAATCGTAGCTACCGTTGCTCCACGTATTGCGTAATACGCCATAGCCTTTGCTGCTCATGTAAAAAGGCGCGGGGCTTGGGCGGTCGCCTTCTTCCCAGCCGCCGGAATAAGACACTTCGAGCATTTTCCCTTTAAAGGCATACGCACCGTTTTGCTGACCGCCTCCAAAAAATACCTCGTCGGCCGAACTGCTCAACGATTGGAAGCTCGCTTTTTCGCTCAATTCCAAAGGTTGGGTTTCTTGCCATAACTGAGTTTTATTGTCGGCTTTGTACAAGGCCAAACGTAGCGGTTTCTTATAAATACGCAAGGCCATGCCACTGGTTTGCAGCAATTGATAGTCGCTGTGATCGCTTAACTGGTATTCGACTTTGGCATACGAATGCGGCACTACAATGGGCGCAGCTTTATCGCCCGACTCTATTAACTTCCCACCTACGCCAGCCCACACACGCAACAAATCTGGCTTCAACAAACTTAACTGCACCACGTTAGCGCTATCAGTCGTCAACTGAATTTGGCTAATTGCTTGGGCGGATAGTGCCTCGATCTTTTTGAGGTTACCAATCGGTGCGGCATGCGCTGATTGCGCGGCAAAACTGGCGCAGATTAAGGCCGCGATCAACGTTTTGCGTAACGATGAACTAACAGGTGAGTAGGAAGGTGCGGGCATTGGTGTCTCTTTTAATTAAACAGTGTGATGCGCTGGTCTAGGTTGAAATTGCTCTTGGTCGTTTGTTTTGGCGCGCTTTGCCTTAACGAAAACCAAGCAACATTTGCAGCATTTTTTTGACTGTAACTTTGTTGAATTTTTTATGACAGCGATTTTTATTGCAATGAGTCATCAAAAATTATTTAACGAATCAAGCCCGCCCTAGGCGAACTGAGGCGATTAACTCTTGACCTCATCCAACAACCATTGATGGAAAGCCTGAAAAGCCGGATTTTCCACCATGTCTGTTGCATAAATGAGAAAGTAATTCAGGCGCAGCGGGCTATCTAGATGAAACGGGCGCATCAAACGACCCGCCGCAATGTCGTATTCCACCAACAACGATTGCCCCAATGCGATTCCATGTCCGTCAATGGCGGCCTGCATTGCCATCAATGCCAAGGTAAATAACGGACCTTGCCGCGCATTGTTGTGCGCCACACCTAGCGCCGCGAACCACGCTTCCCAGCTCGGATAATCCGCATCGTTCATCGAGCGTATTTCGTGCAACAAGGTGTAGCGACTCAGGTCGGTGGGCGACTTTAAGTTCATGCCCAATTGCGGACTGCAGACCGGAAAGACTTCGGTACTGATAAACGATTCGATCTTGAAATCGGCAAATTGAGTGCGGCGAAAATCAATCGAAATATCGCAATTGGAATAATTACGGTCCTGTTCCGACACAATTTCCACCCGAATATGCGGATGCTTATTAATAAAGCGGTACAAGCGTGGCACTAACCATTTGGAGCCAAACGAGGGCGGCACGCCTACGCGCAATAAAACGTTATTCCCATTAAGCAGCATGTCGGTGGCTTGTTGAAAAATCTTAAAGCCTTCTTTGATGCGCGGAAAATACAACTCGCCCGCTTCCGTTAACGACA
Organism: Sapientia aquatica; assembly: GCF_004358105.1. GTDB lineage: Bacteria > Pseudomonadota > Gammaproteobacteria > Burkholderiales > Burkholderiaceae_D > Solimicrobium > Solimicrobium aquaticum. The sequence continues at coordinate 6,086 of NZ_SMYL01000014.1, forward strand.
GCACATTGTTTTTCCGTTGGAACAGCTCTATCCCTAACTCGTCTTCGAGCAGCTTAATTTGATGACTCACCGCCGCGTTAGTGACGTGGAGTTCTTCGGCGGCACGAGTGAAATTGAGCCGCCTTGCAGCGACTTCAAATACTCGGAGCGAATTGAGCGAAGGCAGACGTCGGGCCATAGAAATCTCATCAAAAAATTGTAAGATATCAGAATCTCATTTAATAAAACTTAATGAGAAGTAAAATTTTACTCGCGGTCGGTGCCAACAAATTCAGGCATGATGTGCGCCATAGCACTCAATTAACGAATTTGTATTTTTTATATTACTTATCCGTGGATGACGCTAATGCAGCGGCGCATGAAGTATTGACCAACAACTTTCCTATATTTTTATTTAATGACGCCTAAAAATATAATCACTAGCAAGTCCCACATCGCTACATTAAGCTTCTAAAAAATTCATGGAGATGCGCCTCATCAACTCTTATTTGCGGAATACCTAGCCAACTTATCGGCACCTAAGCCCCTTAGCAATTCACAAACAACGATAAACAGAGACAGCGCAGCGCATCACCCAACAAAGCAACCATCAACGACTAACTATGACTTACATCCTAACTATCGACACCGGCACAACTAACACTCGCGTTAGCTTGTGGAACAACGCAACCGTCATTGCCCATTCGGCCAATGAGGTCGGCGTGCGCGATACCGCCATGAGCGGCAGTAAAGACAAACTAGAACAAGGTGTTAGGAAAACGATTTTAGATACGTTAGCCAAAGCCAACGTGACCGAAGACGAGATCGATTTGGTCTTGGGCTCGGGCATGATTAGCTCCAACGTTGGCCTATTCGAGCTACCCCATATTCCGGCCCCGGCTGGGCTGCAACAACTAGCACGTGGCATGGTCGCGGTTACCATTCCGACGGTGTTTTCCAAACCGATTTATCTCGTTCCTGGTGTGCGTAATGTGGTTGAAAATATTGGCCTACATAATTGCGAAGCAATGGACATGATGCGCGGTGAAGAAGTCGAAGTCATGGGCGTGATCGATCAACTCGGCATCACTGGCCCGGCAATGCTCATCATGCCCGGTTCACATTCTAAATTTGTCTGCATCGACGAAAAAAATAACATCCTTGGCTGCGTCACCACCTTGGCTGGTGAGCTGTTATATGTGATTACCCACAACACGATTTTGGCGAAATCATTGGACTCCGATTTTGCCGAATTCATTAATCCAGAAATGCTCTTGGCCGGCGCACAATCCGCGCAAACCATCGGCTTGGGTCGCACCTGCTTTAATGTACGCACCCTAGATCAATTCACCATTTATCAACGCAATGACCGCGCCAACTTCTTATTGGGCGCGATCTTAGGGGCCGATTTATTGACCCTGAAAAACAGCACAGCCATCAAGATGATGCCCGGCACGCCCGTCATTATTTGCGGCAAGCCGATAATGAAAGAAGCCTTGGCCTTGTTGATTAAAAACGATGACTACTTCTCCGGCAAAGTCACTGTGGTATCCAACGAAATGCAAGAACATTTGGCAGGCTACGGCGCGATCAAAGTCGCCACAGCTCGTGGATTGATTAAATAACGATCCGTGCATTCTGATAAAAATAAAACGCCCCATCGGAGACCACATGCCAGCCACGTTCAACAAAAATTCTGTCGCACGACTCGGAACACAATTCGTCGTCGCCCTCGCAGTTAGCTCGCTATATTTCAGTAGCGCCAGCGCCGAAACCGTGCGCATCGCCGTCGCGCATTACAGCGATCAAACCCTGCCTTATTTTCAGAAAATGGCAGCTGATTTTAATAAAGCGAATCCAACGATCACGATTAAAGTGGAAGAAATTAATTGGGATAATTTGCAGCAAAAACTGCAGACCGATATCGGCGGCGGCACCAATCCCGATTTATCGATAGTTGGCACCCGTTGGCTGCTCGATTTGGTCAAAGACGATGTACTAGAACCGCTGGACGGGCAAATGTCGCCAGCCTTTAAAGATAAATTTATCGGTAATTTTCTCAACGCGGGCAAGATTCAAAATCACTATTACGGCTTGCCAATCGCTGCCTCCGCACGCGGCCTGTTTTATAACAAAGCGCTGTTAAAAGACGCTGGCTTCCCAAACGGCCCGCAAACTTGGGACGATGTGTTTGCCGCGTCAAAAAAAATCAAAGCTAGTGGCAAATATGGCTTCGGCATTCAAGGCAAAGAAATCGAAACCGAAGTCTATTGGTTTTACAGTTTATGGGCGCAAGGCGGCGAAGTGCTCGATGCCAATGGCAAAGCGGTGTTTGATTCCAGCGCCGGAATTAAAGCCGCCACCATCTATAAAGACCTCATCGATCAAGGCCTAACCCAACCGGGCGTAACCAGTTACAGCCGTGAAGACGTGCAAAATTTATTCAAACAAGGCCGCCTAGGAATGGTAATCACCGCGCCTTTCTTAGTTAAACAAATCCAAAAAGAAAATCCTAGTTTGCAATTTGGCGTCGCCGCAGTACCGCGCGGCGTAGCTAGTGCGACCTTTGCCACCACCGATTCGTTAGTGATGTTTAAGAACTCCAAAGTAAAATCTGCGGCATGGAAATTTGCCGACTATTTATTCAGCAAAGCGCCGCGCGTCGCATTCACAAAAGGCGAAGGGGCGCTGCCGACCACCAAAGAAGAAGCCGCCGATCCTGCTTTTGCCGATCCGGTGACGCAAACTTTTATCGGCTTTTTACCAACAGCCAAATTCCCGCCTATCGTCGCGGGTTGGGAAGATTTATCCAAGTCGTTAAGTAATGCTCTGCAAGCGATTTATTTAGGCAAGGCCAAACCAGACGCAGCGCTGAAAGCCGCAGCAGCTAAAGCTAACCAAGCACTCAAAAAATAAGCGATGCCTAGCTCCCATTCCTCGTCGCGCTTTTCGCCTTGGCTTTTGATTTTGCCCAGCTTTGTGTTGGCCTTATTTATTGTTAGCTATCCGTTTTTTACCATTGTGTATCAGTCGCTGCATGACGTATCGCGTTTTGGCGTGGTACGTGAGTTTACCGGCACGGCTAACTTTGTGACGATTTTTACCGATCCGGTGTTTATGCAAACCTTGTATCGCACCTTGATTTGGACCGCCTGTGTCGTAGGCGGAACGATAGTCGTGGCGGTGCCAACTTCGTTAATTTTGTCGCAGGATTTTTATGGGCGCGGTATCGCTCGCGCCATCAGCATGTTGCCGTGGTCGATTTCCTTAACCATGACCGCCATTATTTGGCGCTGGGCCTTCAATACGGAATTTGGGATGATTAATTTGGGCTTGATGCAGCTTGGACTTATTCAAGAACCGGTGCAATGGCTGGCTGATCCTGAGTTGGCTTTTCCGGTCGAAATTTTGATTGGGGTTTTGGTCTCGGTGCCTTTTACTGTCACGATTTTTTTAGGTGGCTTATCGTCGGTGCCGCACGACATTTACGAAGCGGCGCGTATCGAAGGTGCAACCAACTGGCAGCAGTTCACCAAAATCACCTTGCCGTTGCTGCGCCCTTTTATCAATATCGCGCTGGTGTTAAATGTGATTTACGTTTTTAACTCGTTCCCAATTATTTGGGTAATGACCCAAGGTGGGCCGGACAATGGTACGCATATTTTGGTGACGTATTTATACGAATTAGCTTTCCGTCTTGGTCGCCCCGGCGAAGCAGCAGCGGTGTCCTTGGTGATGCTGGTGATGTTGTTTGCCTTTACCGCGATGTATATGCGGCTACAAGGCAAGGAGGAGGAACATGCCTAACGCTATCGCGCAGAACGCCGAGAAAACAGCCAAAATTCGGCGCAGCATTATTTGCTGGCTTGCGCTGTCACCACTCATCGTTGTGGTGTTGTTTCCCTTCGTTGTGATGTTGCTGACCGCGCTGAAGCCGCAAGCGGAAGTATTGAGTTACCCAACTCATTGGTTACCCAGTTATTTTGCGTGGCAAAATTTTGGCGATATGTGGGAGGCAACGCAGTTTGGCACGGCGTTAAAAAACAGCTTACTTCTCAGCTCGCTTTCGACTGTGTGTGGCGTGGCAATTAGTATTCCGGCGGCTTATGCGCTGGCACGCTTTCCATTTAAGGGCAAAGGATTGTATCGCCGCTTTTTACTCGCCACGCAAATGCTCTCACCTATTTTGTTGGTGATTGGTTTATTTAAATTGGCGGCTAGCATTCCTTATGGCTATGGCAATTTGGTCGATTCACACATTGGCGTGATAGCGACTTATACCGCGTTAAATACCGCGTTTTCGGTTTGGATGTTGCAGTCTTACTTCAGCACGATTGCACGCGATATGGAAGAAGCGGCGTGGCTGGAAGGTTGCGGTCGGGTGCGCGCGGTGTACCAGATTTTTCTGCCCTTGGCGCTTCCTGCAATTGTGGTCACCGCTATTTTTGCTTTCATCAATGCGTGGAATGAATTCGCGGTGGTGTACACCTTAATCCGCTCGCCAGAGAACAAACCACTTACGGTGCAAATCGTTGATTTAGTCGCGGGACGCTATTCGGTGGAATGGCATCAAGTGATGGCAGCAGCCTTGTTGGCCACCTTGCCGGTTGCGCTGCTGTTTTCGTGGTTACAAAAATATTTTGTGCAAGGGCTGTCTAGCGGCGGCGTTAAATAATATCTCCCTTTTTTAAAGAGTCTCGTCATGAGTAAACAAATTACCCGTTTTGGCAATATCCCCTCTGGCGCTGGCGGTCAGCGTCTGCCTTTTTCGCCTGCAGTACGCGCTGGTGACTTTGTATTCTGCTCTGGACAAGTCGCCATGAAAGAAAACGGCGAAGTCGAAGATGGCGGCATCGAAGCGCAAACACGCCGCACGTTTGAGAACGTAAAAAAAGTATTAAAGCTTGCCGATTGCACTTTAGAAGACGTTGTGAAAGTCACCGTTTGGCTAGACGACACGCGCGACTTTTGGACCTTCAATCGAATCTATATGGAATATTTTGGCGAAAATCCACCAGCCCGATCCTGCGTGCAATCAGCCATGATGGTGGATTGCAAAATTGAGATTGAAGTTACCGCCTATAAACCGCTCTAAGCTAATTAATTACTCGCCATGACCAAACCATATCGCTCACTGTACACCTACGCTTGGGACGTGCTCGACATCGGTGTGAATGCCTTTGTCGAACAGGCGTTAAGCCTGGGTATTAGCGATGTTTCGTTGGCGACGAGTTATCACGCCGGCAAATTCATTCGCCCACACGCTAAGCATGCGCCCAAAGTTATTTTTCCTGAGGATGGCGTGGTGTATTTTGATCCACAGCTGACTAGATATGGCGCAATCAAACCTCAAGCGCATAGCGACGCTGCGCTACGCCAAGTATTGCCAGATTTGATCGCCGATGGTCGGCTGCGCGTGCATGGCTGGACGGTGTTATTGCACAATAGTCGTCTTGGCAGCCAATATCCTCAATATTGCACGCACAACGTGTTCGGCGATGCTTATGTGTATAGCGTGTGTCCGATGCAAACAGCGGTGGCTGAATATGCGGTTGCATTATGCGCTGATTTAACTGCTCAACATCCGCTAGCAAGCATCATCTTAGAAACGCCGGGCTGGTTGCCGTTCGCACATGGATATCACCACGAGTTTGCACAGCTTGCCATGAGTCCCGCGATGGATAAGGCGCTTGGATTGTGTTTTTGCCGTGCGTGCCAAGCACAAGCGCAATCTCTGGGAATTGAAGTCGATGCCTTACAACGGCGGCTGCAACATCTCATCACCGACTTGTTCAATTCAGCGCCGAACAACGAGCAAACTCAGCAAGCCATTGAACTCGCATTTGAACAAGACCGCGATTTAATCGCCTACGTCAAAATGCGCCAGCAGTGTGTGACTGACTTGGTCAAAAGCATTCGCGCAGCAATTCCGACCAGCACCAAACTTGCTGTGATTCCTAGCGTGCAGCGTCCCAGTTCTTTGTGTTGGACTGAAGGCAGCGACTTAACTGCGCTGCTTAGCGAAGGCGCAGCCGACTATTTAGAAATTCCGTTTTATGAAGCCAATGCCGAATTAGTTCGCAACGACGCGGCATTTTGTTTGGCGCACGCCACGTCAGTCAACCAGCTGCGCGGCATCTTGCGCCCAGGTTTTCCTGATCTCAATAATGGCGCGGAGTTAGCCGATGCCTTGATCGGATTACAGCAAGCGGGTTTAACTGATTTTGCGTTCTACAACTACGGATTATTACCGCGCCAACAGCTCACGCACATGGCGAACTGTCTCAATCTTTTGAAAGCACCGACATGAAAAGAAACGTCTTAATTACCGGCGCTTGCGGTGGAATCGGGCGCGTATTGTGCCAACGTTTTATCGCGGCGGGCGACTTTGTGTATGCGCAAGATATCAATCGCGAACAATTGACAGAATTGGTCGCGGAGTTCAACGCCAGCGCACGCGTTTGCGCTGCAGTTGTGGCTGATCTCACCGATGCCAGCAGCTTCAATTCGGCCTTGGCAAAAGTGGTCGCGCAACATGGCACGGTCGATGTGCTGGTCGCCAATGCTGGCGCGGCACAGGCTTTAACGCTCAAGAGCACGACCGAGGATAGCTGGAAGCAAGACATGGATTTAAACCTCAACGGCACCTTCCACAGCGTTGAAGCGGTGCGTGCGGCAATGCAGGCCAAAGGCAAAGGCAACATCGTCATCATCGGATCGGTGAATGGTTTGTCCTCTTTTGGTCATCCGGCATACAGCGTTGCTAAAGCGGGATTAATTAGCTACACCAAAGCATTGGCGATGGAATTTGGCAAGTTTGGTATCCGCGCCAACATCGTTTGCCCGGGTACGGTAAAAACCCAAGCTTGGCAAGCGCGCGTTGACAAAAATCCGCAGGTTTTTGAGGAACTCAAAAAATGGTATCCGCTGGGCGACTTCGCCACCCCCAACGATATCGCTGATGCCGTGTTGTTCTTAGCTTCCGATGCAGCGCGAGTAATTACCGGCGTGGTGTTGCCAGTCGATGGCGGTTTGATGGCTGGTAATCGCGTGTTTGCGGCTGAGCTGACACAAGACGATATTTAATCCGTAATCCATCTCAAAAAATTAGTAAGGAAGTGCAATGGCGTCGGTGCAACTCAAACAAATTTATAAACAATACGAGCAAACTCCAGTCTTGCATGGCATCGACTTGCAGATCGAAGACGGTGAATTTATCGTTCTGGTCGGCCCATCTGGCTGCGGTAAAAGCACGCTCATGCGCATGGTAGCTGGCTTGGAAGATATTAGCGGCGGCGACTTTTATATTGACGGTGCACGCGCGAATGAACTGCCGCCGCAACAACGCAATATCGCAATGGTATTCCAGAGCTACGCGCTCTATCCGCATTTAACCGTGTATGAAAATATCGCGTTTGGCCCGCGCTTGCGCAAAGAACCGGAATCCAGCTTTAAACCGCGTATTGAAGCGGCAGCGGCCATGTTGAACCTAACTCCGTATTTGCAACGCCTACCAAAAGCGCTCTCTGGTGGACAACGGCAACGGGTTGCAATGGGGCGTGCTGTGGTGCGCGAGCCAGCGTTATTCTTATTTGACGAACCGCTATCGAACCTAGACGCTAAGCTGCGGGTGCAAATGCGGGCTGAAATCAAAGCGCTGCATCAACGTTTAAAAAATACCGTGATTTACGTCACGCATGATCAAATCGAGGCAATCACAATGGGCGACCGTATCGTCGTGATGAATGGTGGAAAAATTGAACAAGTCGGCAAACCGTTAGACATTTATGATCGTCCGGCTAATATCTTTGTCGCTAGTTTTATTGGCTCACCGAGCATGAATTTTATTGAAGGCACCGTGCAGCTCAAAGACAATAAAGAACTGCTCGTGACTGAACAAGGAATTGAAATTGAATTGCCGCTGTGCGAGCTGATCTTGGGTCAACAAATCACCATTGGAATTCGTCCTGAGCACATTGCACTGAGCAACCAATTGGAGAGCGGCATTGAACTCAGTTTGGATTTGATCGAACCCACTGGCGCAGAGACTTATTTATACGGAAAAATAGACCGCTTCGCTTGTTGCATCGCATTGCGTGAACGGCAAAACCTAGCGCCGCAAGACAAGATCAACGTGCAACTACCAAAACAGCACCTGCACATTTTTGATACCGTCAGCACACTGCGACTCAATTAATCGCACTAATTAAATCATTACGTAAAAAAGATTATGCTGAATTTAACTTCCCTCGCCGAGCAAATCCTGCCCACCGGCACTAAAGGCTTAGCGCTTAAGGCGCCAATCAAACAAACCGACATCGGCGCGCAGAACTGGAATGTTCTTAATGGCGATACCAGCTTTCCGGTTGCGGTATTGAAGCAAAGCGCTCTGCAACACAATGTGGAGTGGATGAAGCGATTTTGCGAAGCTAAAAATATCGTCTTGGCGCCGCACGGCAAAACCACGATGAGCCCGCAGATTTTCGACATGCAGTTAAGCAATGGCGCTTGGGGCATGACCTTGGCGACGGTGACTCAATTACATATCGCACATCGATTTGGCGTAAAGCGCGTATTGATCGCCAACCAATTGATTAATTTGGCCGACATTAAATCGGCGCTGCATTTGCTCAAGACTGATCCTGATTTTACTTTTTACGCAATCACCGACAATCTCGATAACGTCCAAACTTTAGCAAAAGCAGCCAAGGAAGAAGGACTTACGCGCCCGCTTCCACTAATGGTCGAGTTGGGCTTTAACGGCGGACGCACCGGATGCCGCAGCATTGCCCAAGCGATGACATTGGCACGCGCAATCCATGCCAGCCCCTATTTAAGCTTGGCGGGCATCGAAGGTTACGAAGGATTATTGGTTGGTAAAAATCGCACTGAAGATTTAATCAACGTGCATAACTTCATCCAGCAATTACGCGAGCTCACTAAACAAGCCGATCAAGAGCAGCTATTTGACGGCGGCTCGATTCTATTATCCGCGGGCGGGAGCGCCTACTTTGATTTGGTCGCCAATGGTTTCGCGGACGATCAACATTGGTCGCGTCCCTTGATTTCCATTCTGCGTAGCGGTTGCTATGTCACACACGATCATGGCTTTTACCATGGTTTGGTCGTCGAGATGCAAGATAGAGAGCCAGTCGGCTTGCTACCGGCATTAGAGGTCTGGAGTATGGTGCAATCGCGGCCAGAACCGGATTTGGCGATTCTAACGATGGGTAAGCGCGATGCGTCGTATGACATTGATTTGCCGCTGCCGATTTTTACCCACAAGCTTGGTTCGGGTGTGCAGCCAACGCCGCTACCGTCTGGTTTTAAGATCGAAAAAATGAACGACCAACATGCGTACTTACGTATTCCCAAAGACAGTGCTTTGTGCACTGAACTCAAGGTGGGCGATTTGGTTGCTTGCGGTATTTCGCACCCGTGCACGACCTTCGATAAATGGGCGCTGATGTTGATTGCCAACGACAACTACCAAGTTGTTTCCGCCATCAATACCTTTTTTTAAAGTTGAGCCAGCTCACTATGCAATTCGATATCGTCATCAGAAACGCCACCGTCATCGACGGCACTGGCAGCCCTGCCTATTTGGCTGATCTGGGTATTAGTAACAAGAAAATCGCCGCCTTGGCGCAGCCACAATCTAAATCGATCAACGGCGCTGTGATTATCGACGCAACCGGCTTAGTAGTGAGTCCAGGATTTATCGACGTACACACCCACGATGATCGGGAGCTAATCGATCATCCCGCCATGCTACCTAAATTGACACAAGGCGTGACCACGGTCATTACCGGTAATTGCGGCATCAGCTTAGCCCCGTGGAAAGCAGATCGCGAAGTGCCCGCGCCCTTAAATTTAATCGGCCAGCAAACCGACTATCGCTATGCCAGCGTCGCAGACTATTCGGCAGCAGTGCGCGCCGCCCAACCGGCGATTAATGTGGGCATGTTGATCGGCCATTCCACATTGCGCGTGAACGCGGTTAACGAGTTAACTCGCGGAGCCAATGAAGCTGAAATCGAAGCGATGCAAGCGCTGCTCGAAGAAGGCATGCAAGCCGGAGCGCTAGGATTTAGTTCCGGCTTGTTTTACCAAACCAGCAAAGCTGCCGATAATAACGAAGTCATCGCATTAGCCAAAGTCGCCGCGCAAGCAGGTGGCGTGTACACATCGCATATTCGCGATGAATACAACGGCGTGATGGCATCGTTAGCCGAAGCCTGCGACGCCGGTGTCGCTGCCAACTTGCCAGTAATCTTATCGCACCATAAATGCGCTGGCCCCGCCAATTGGGGCCGCACGACAGAGACGCTGGCCTATATCGAACAACGCCGCACACAACAAGCATTAGGGCTTGACGCCTATCCCTACACGGCAGGCTCGACCGTGCTCGACCCTGCTTATGTCGATGGCATCATCCGCATCATGGTGAGTTTTTCTAAACCGTTCCCTGACATGGCGGGGCGCGATTTAGCCGACATTGCTGCTGTGTGGAAGGTAGACCAACAAGAAGCAGCACGCCGTTTGCATCCGGCTGGCGCGGTGTATTTTCAAATGCGCGAAGACGATGTGCAGCGCGTATTGAGCTACCCGCACACGATGATAGGCTCGGACGGATTACCGCACGATAGCCATCCGCACCCGCGTTTATGGGGCGCATTCCCGCGCGTGCTTGGTCATTATTGCCGCGACGAGCGTTTGTTTAACTTAGCAGATGCGGTACACAAAATGACGGGACTGTCGGCGAAAAATTTTGGCATCAAAAAGCGCGGTCAAATTGATTTGGGTTACTGGGCGGACTTAGTTATTTTTGATCCTACTACTATCTCAGATCAGGCCACTTTTGCCCAACCTAAAGTGGCGGCTAAAGGCATACATTGGGTGCTGGTCAATGGTGAAATTGCGCTAGATAATTCCGGCCCAACCAAGACACGCAACGGACAAGTTTTGCATCGTCAAAACGATTAATTTATTTCGTTCTCACAAATTCTCAATTCCTATGACAAGCGCACCTTCACTCGCCTCCTATTTATCCCCCATCCCCTTGGTGGCAATTCTGCGCGGCATCCAAACGCACGAATGCCAAGCGATTGTCGATGTGCTATACGAGAGCGGTTTGCGTTGCATCGAGATTCCATTAAATTCACCGGACGCGATTCGCAGTATTGAAGTGCTGGCTAAAACGATGCCAGCCGATTGTTTATTAGGCGCGGGTACGGTTTTAACTTTAGGCGCACTCAACGACGTCGCAAACGCGGGCGGTAAGTTAATCGTGATGCCGCATTGCGACCCAGAGCTAATCACCCATAGCGCGGCTTCTGGCTTGTATTCGATTCCGGGTGTGGCGACAGTGAGCGAAGCATTCAGCGCATTAAAACACGGGGCGAATGCGCTCAAATTATTTCCGGCTGATTCGGTTTCACCAACTGCGTTAAAAAACTGGCGCACGGTTTTACCGAAAGAGACTATTTGCCTGCCAGTCGGCGGAATCAGTCCCGACAATATGGACGCTTACTTTCAAGCGGGAGCCAATGGATTCGGCTTGGGCGCAGCCCTGTATCAGGCCGGAATGAGTGCAGAGCAAGTTAAGTACAACGCGCAACGATTTATTGCTAACTTGCCCCACACAAGGAATTAAAAAATACCCATCATTTTTTGAGCGTTGCGCCGATTTCCTTAATCCGTCGCTCGCCAATCGCCAGCCGCTCGTCCGAGGAATGCACTGAGTAGTAACCCATCGCTAGCTCTTGCGGCGCTTTGACTGCCGAGGCGACCAAAAAGCCTACATTGGTAGCGGCTTTAAATTCCAGCGCGCCGTTGCCTTCTTCGAATACCGCCAACTCGCGCTCAAGCTGTTCGCCGTTGACCACAAGCTGCCCCGCTTGCGCGAAAGTCCATGCGATGTTGTGTTGACTGACGGGTTGGTAAGTCCATTTGTCGCCGGCTTGCAATTCAACCCACAAATAACACACATCAAACGGCGCGGCGATTTGACTCACTAAGTTGTGATATTGGCCCATTAACAACGTCACCGGACCAGCAGTCGGAACGTTCGTCGGTTGCAAAAATTGCGCGCTCGGCTCGGCCAATTCGTGCGAGGGCGGCAAAGCAAACCACGTTTGAAAACCTTGCATCTGCGTGCCATTAAGGGGTCGGGCTTTATGCCAAATTCCACCACCTGTCATCACCCATTCAACGCCGCGCTGCTTGACTAAATCAACCTGCCCGCTAGAAGTGGTGTGCTCCATATCAAACGTCAGTGGAAAGGTCAGCGTGGCAATACCGGAATGCGGATGAAAGCCGAAATTAGGCCCATCACCAACCGCATCCACATAATCCAAAAAAATAAACGGCTTGAGCAATTGCCCCAAATCGCCGGGACTCATCAGCCGCGTAATTGGGCCGTGACGATTTCCAGCGGTACGCGCAACGATTTTTCGTGGACTGGTCATGGAAGTCTCCTGGGTTGTGTAGCGGCAATTTTACCAACATTAGATCGATTGGATTAATCTGAATCCAAATTGTGTTGCTGCCCAAAGCGATTGAATTTGGCTGACTGAATTATGTTGAACCCTACCCGCGTTGCGTTGCTCACTTCGCGCAGCGATCGACAACCATTCCCGTGACAAGGCAATGACAGAATCAATTTAGCAGCAGATTATGACCCGTAACTTGGTTGCAAATCCCCTAGCACCGATCTAGTGTTTTGGATTTAGGCGACTACAATACCCTCCGTATTACCGAATTAATTCGGCACCCATCGCATCCAAACAGACCGCAATGAAATCACACCAAAACCATGCTTCGCAGTTATCCAGCACACTAAAAGTAACAGCACAACTAGCCGTTGCCTTAACGATTACGAGCGTGAACCAATACGCCATCGCAACGGGCGATGCGATGGCTGGCGATCCGGCGGCGGGCAAAGCCTTGTTCAACAGCTTAGGTTGCGCGTCCTGCCACGCAATCGGCCCCGGCGCGCGGGCGGGATTTGGCCCTCAGCTTAACGGAGTGATAGGACGGGTTGCTGGCAGCACCGTGGACTACCAAAGCCGCTATTCTGCCGCCATGAAAAAATCCGGCATCGTTTGGTCTGAGCAAACTCTAACGAAATTCATCAACTCACCAAACGACCTCGTACCGGGCACAAATATGCGGTTTTGGGGACTGAGCAATGAAACCAAACTCGCCAATTTACTCGCCTATTTAAAAACCTTCCCCGCCAACCCCAAATAGCGCCCAACAATTCCAACTCAACATGACCGCTTTATGACAAAGCGCATGCTATCCCCATTATTTTTTGCTTTTATGAGGGAATGCGAATAAGGTTACAAAAAGTGTCTTTAAGCAACATTGGTTGACCATATAATAAGCGGCGCAATTGCCACATGACCACAACCAATATCAATTAAACCCCTCAGGGAGACACGCATGACCACGCCGACTAGCTACGATTCAAAGACCATTTTCTACCACTGGATTAGCGTTCTGCTGATTTTGACGCTCTGGATACTAGGCCAAAATATCGACAACTTCGCCAAAGGCGACCCGCGCGTTATCGCGCGCAGCATCCACATTACCTTAGGCGTACTACTCAGCGTGGTGTACGTTTTACGCATTAAATGGAAATTTACCGCCGCGCAAAAGCTACCCCAAGCCACCCCCGGCACCGCAGGAAAGCTCGCCATCGGCGTGCATCATTTGCTGTACTTAATCCTTGGCTTGATTTTGATTCTCGGCATTGCAGCGGTATGGATTCGTGGCGATAACATTTTTAATTTATTCCGCGTTCCAGCGTTCCCAACCACGGACAAAGAATTACGCGAAACCGTGACTGATATCCACGGATTATTGGCGAATGCCTTGCTGGTGTTAGCAGCAGGACATGCGTTGATGGCGATATGGCATCAGGTGATTTTGAAAGACGGTGTTTTGAAACGGGTGTGGCCGTCTTTGAAATAAATGTTGGTTCAGTGGCGCGGGCAACAGAGCGATTTGCTTAGTCCGACCCGCGCCACTGTAGTTTGCCTGCACTTACATTTGCTGAACTGAATTTGCCGACGTCATGAATGGGCGCAGTATTTACAACGTCGCCCACGCCAACCAAACCGATCGAGATTTTGACACACCGCAGCCAGTCAAATCCGCCCTGTAATCCGCAATAACATCACGCTACTCGCCACCAACAAGCCACTCAGTAAATAAATAGCGAGATCCATACTGCCAGTCGCCATTTTGATTTGACCGATGACATACGGACTGACGATTCCACTGGTAATGCCTACGCTACTGATTAATGCCACGCCGCTGGCGGCCATGTTGTTGGATAGGTGGGACGTGGGGATGGCCCAGAATATCGGTAACGCTGCAAAGATCAGTGTTGTTGCCACCGACAGCAGCGCCATCGTCAACACAAAGTTGGCGGGGTGGGTTGTTAATAGCACTAGCGCTGCTGCACCACCCAGCGCGCAGCAAACAAAATGGCCTACCCGTTCATTCTGGCGATCAGAGCGACGCGAAATCGCAATGATGCCAATGATAGCCAGCGCATTAGGAATGACTGAATAAAGACTAATCGACACCACATTCGTGACACCAAAATCACGGATCATGGCGGGCATCCAAAAGCTCAACGTGAGCGATGCGCAGGTTAGGGAAAAATAGACAAACGCAAATAAATACACCCGCATCGTCGTAAGCAAGGCCAGCAAGGTCGGCGTATCTATCTGAGCCGAACCAACATTATCAATGGCAAGGTTGTCGGCAATGCGCTGCTTCTCGGCCTGATTCAACCATTGGGCGTCGTGCGGTTTATCGTCCAAATAAAAATAAGCAATGAGCGCCAACATAATCGCTGGCGAGCCTTCGATTAAAAACATCCATTGCCAACCAAACATACCCAAAACGCCGCCCATGCTTTGCATGATCCAACCCGACACCAAGCCGCCGAGCACGCCAGCGACTGCCACCCCAGCAAAAAAAACCGCAAGCACCGCAGCGCGTCGGGTGGGTGGAAACCAATAAGTGAGGTACAACACAATGCCAGGGAAAAATCCGGCTTCAAACACACCCAGCAAGAATCGCAGCGCATAAAAATCAGTAGCGTTCCTCACAAACATCATGCCAACCGAAACCAAGCCCCATAACAACATAATGCGGACAAAGGTTTTGCGGGCACCGATTTTTTCTAGCAGCAAATTGCTTGGCACCTCAAACAGCACATAGCCAATATAAAAAACCGCTGCGCCGATGCCATACATCGCATCGCTAAATCCTAAATCAGTCTTCATCTGCAATTGTGCGAAGCCGATATTGATGCGATCTAAAAATGAAACCACGTAACAGACAAATAAAAACGGAATGATGCGTAGGGCGATTTTTCGATACAGCTTATTATCGAATTCGCTGTCTTTAATGAGCGCCGAAGTGGCATTGGGGATGGGAATCGATTGTTCAATCATGGCAGTCTCGCGTCATGTTTTTTGTTGGATGATGTTTAGCGCGCCCGCACCGACGTCGGCGCGCGCTAACTGCTTTGGTTCAGCAATCACGCACGGCTTCCCATGCGGATTATTTTGCTGCGCATCGACCGGCATCCTAACCCTGTGCCAGTTGCGGAACACGCGGATTCACCTCCTCCCAATTTGGGCGGTTTGCTTTTTTTGGATGCCTCCGATCATTTGGTCGCGCAACGCTATGACGCGAGCGACGGCAGCTTTTATTTGATTCGACCAGACCAGCATGTTTGTGCGCGCTGGCGTCAGGTGAATTTGGCGCTGATCGAACAAGCGCTACTCCGAGCCTGCGGCATTAATCATTCCGTTTAGCTGACGCAGAAATGCTGCGTCGCCCTCATCTCTTTTAGTAACGTCAACGCATCGAAAGGACAATCATGTCGATTAATACCGCCGCCAATATCACCAATCACGATTTATTTTATGACTGGCTAATTCAATGCCACCGTGATTTAAGTGACGCCCAAAGTCAGGCGTTGAATGCGCGCCTGATTTTGATTCTTGCTAACCACATCGGTGATCTAGCAACACTTCTGGACGCTATGAGCACTGCGCGGGAATCCGATAGGTCCGGCTAGGCCTACCAACGTACCTAAATATACAAAGAGGTATTCCATCCAGATTGGACATTGATAGCTGTTATGGATCAGTTTACGGTGGCTACCCAATGAGTGACCCACCAATAAAACTAACCCTGTACTTGCGACGAAGAGCGTTATGGCAGTCAAAGAGCATGTAAAAAAGCCGCCTACTACCGCGCTGACTGCCATGACTAAAAACCATATTGACTTAATGAACGAATAGCGAACTTGCCCGACAACCACACTCAAATTAGATCTCGATTGAACCCGGTGAGCGAGCAGATTTTCATGACTATTTTGCATAAAGGACTCCATTCTGTAAGAGGGAAATTCGCATTGCTATTTCATTTAATTTGATTCAGATTATTGATGTAGCGAATACCGAAAATTTTCAATAATGCTGCTCTGAATGCCTTACAAATTGGATAAAAAATCTGTGCGCCAAACCTAGTTCTGAATACGTAATAGTTGATCGTGTTGAATGCTCCAGAGGCTGAACTCAAAAGCGTCAACATGTGAATTGCGTCTGGCCCATAATAAATCGCGCCATCAAACTTAAGAACCATACCCTGATCGATATCCAATCCAGCTGCGGTAATTTCAGCTAACAATTGGCTTGGTCGACGTGCGTCAACCAAATGCAACTCGCCTACTGCTGCACGAATACGAATATATTTGCTATACATTTTGCAGACGGGACATTCACCGTCATACACTAGCCAAACGTCTTTCGCAGATGAATTTTGGTTATCCATGCGTGATCCTTTTGATTCAAGAGTTAAGTGGCGCGTTTGGTGGTATAATACATCGTATTTAACTAATTAGCTAAATAAAATGAAGATCGATAAAATATTTGAAGCTTTAGCATCAAATCCACGCCGTAAAATTTTGGCCTACTTGTCCGAATCGTCTATGACCGCAGGAGAAATTGCTGAACGGTTTGAGATGACAAAACCGTCGCTTTCTAAGCATTTGAAGATTCTAGAAAGTGCTGATTTGATCAAGAGTGAGAAAAAAGGGCAATTCGTCCACTACAGCTTAGCGGATGATAATTTGATTGGGACGCTCCATAGTTGCTTAGCCACAGTGTGCCCAGTTGGAGGGCCATTAGTTAGGGAAAGCGCTGCAAAAGCGAAGAAAAATGCAGAAAGAACTTAGCTATTAGTGAACACGGCTACATCAATAAAACTTCAAATGCCAAACATTTTTTCCACTTAAGTTGGATTTCTGCCTATTAACCTAGGGTCGAAAGTCGGTTTCCGGTTGAAATAAATTTTGGCAAGCATAAACCTAATAATGCACCAATCAGATGGGCCTGCCAGGCGATGTTCACCCCAACAGGAAGACTAGAAAAAACTGACTGCGTATTAGTGATGTCGATCCAAGTTTTTAGTATCGCTAACCCACTAACTAGAGTGACGACAATCTTCATGCTACTGCTTTCTCTCCAAAAGACGCTGCCAGCATAAACACCAATTGCCGTTAAAACTCCAGATGATCCCCTGTAAATGATCAATTCAGGAAAAGCTATTAGTAACGATAGCGAAATAAATGTTGCGGATAAAAATACAAAAAATAAAAAATATCTCCGCGACGTCGTTGACTCGACTGTTCGGCTGACTAAATACATTGAACTAATATCGATGATGGCATGCTGGGCAGAAAAATGAACCAGATGACCGGTCCAAATCCGCCAAAATTCCCCTCCCAAAATAGCTCGCCGGTCAAATTCTAATGTTGCACAATACGTCTCCGGTGCTATCGCTAGTGCAACGCAGGCTAACGCCAAAAATACGGAAGCTGGAAGAGATTTAAGCACGATGAGATTTGATTTGGAAAAGCACCGCAAGCGCCATCGCAATCAATAAGCTCAACCAACCCCAATCTCCACCGCTGCGATAGCCTGGCTTATTTTCAACCCTAATTGAAGAGTCTGTTTTGATGCGCTCCCGGAACTTATCAAGTTCATTTTGCAACTGAGGGATTAGATTATCAACGGCCTGATTGAAGCCTTCCAATCGACCTATCCGAGAACTCTCGCTGAACCCAGACATCGACGCGCTACCTTTGATCTGGCTTGTTCCTGGCGCTCTAAATAAAAGCTTTCGGCTTTTAACATCAAAAACAGAAGCGTCGAGTAGAGTTTGAATATCGTATTTATCGCCATGTACAACGTAAGCGCCAATAATGGTCCAATAGAGAACCGATAATTCATTAGAATCGTTGAACTGGACTTGGTCATAAGAAAGTAACGCAACCACCTCGACGTTGAACATTCGAGCAACCTGATCAAGATTCTCAAATCCACCTTTAGCGCGCAGATATTGAGTCGGAATAATTTCTATGGTTGAGATGAATTGTTGATTCCCAAATGCTGCCTTTACACGCTCAAGCAGACGACTTTTATCAGCTTCACTCGGCCCACTACCCCAACCAGCGCCCGGAACAAAAGCCACGCCAACGCGAACCGGTGGACGGAGATAAGTCACTGAAGGCTGCATTTGAGGTGCGGTTTTGGCATCCGGATATAGATAATCGACAATGCTTCCCGTCTGTTTCACTTCACCATGTGTCACCATTGATGCACAACCGACCAAAACGAACACGGCCATGCTAATCAACATTAAATAGAGTCTCTTCATCATGCCCCCATAGGGTAAATAGCCAATTAGTTCGAATGAAATTTCAACATAACTCACATTACAACCTAATTCACCATATCTAATACTCCGTTTGTAGCGAGGTAATAAGCATCCGCCGACCTTCCAAAAATACTTTGAATCACGTCGTCCGTCTTTTGCATATCTTGGCCACGTTCTATATAGAATGCCTTACAGGGTTCCTTATCATCAAAACTAGAGTAGAGAACTGGAATTTGTGCCGGTGGATTAACTAGGACCTGATGATGGTGACCTGAAAAAATAATTCCAACAATTTTTGTTCCAGAAATTGAGTGAATATTCCACTTGGAAGGCATGAATGAACTAAGAGCGAGAACAACGTTTAGTCCTGGCTTACTAACCGTTACCTCGTATTGCGATTGCGGCTCAATGCTCGCACCAGAACCCAAACTCATCATATATTCTCGGGAATAAAAATTGCCCCGTGCCTGCTTACCATCATGATCACCGCCGGCCAACAATTGAAAAGTTCGTGGAAGCCTACTTTTAAATGCGCTGCAGGCATCAATAATATTTAGCGTTGGCTTATTTTGACTAGTCGATTGCTGTTGCTCTAAAGGGAGCTGATCGCCCAGCTTTTGCGGATTTTGAAAATTCGCTATCGGTTGACTATTCGAACATGCAGCAAGCAAGCGCTTGTTGTTGGTTTCAAGCTTTGGAGTATCTGGAGAATCGTTGTAAAGTGTGCCCACAATTGGATTGCCGACAAAATCATAGCGGACCACCACAGTGGAGTGTGAAGTGGCATTCGCACAATCAAAAAAAGAGACAGAAATCGCATTAAATGAAGGTTTTCCAAATACTGTGACCGCAGGATCAAAGACTGCCTTTTGCTTGAACTGAATCATATTGTTTTTGACGAATCGTTGACTTAGGTCTTCAAATAGCTTTGGTGACGGTGTGGGTGAATCCATGGGATTCCAATTCCCATTTATTGAAATGTCAGGAACAGCAACACCCTGATCTCGCCAAACACAAAGTGATTTAAACATGCCAATAGGGTAGTCGATAGATGAAGTATTACCGATTACCTGGATAACACGATTTCTATCCGCTGTTAATACTACATTTCCAGCTTCATCCAGAAAATCGACTATGAGCGACTTATAGATTCCATCCTCGCAGTGCACTTCCGCATGATATTGCATCGATTTATAGCCGACATTATCAAAAAATTTGATCTCTTTGCTCTCTTGTCGCAACACCATAGTCGGATACATTTCATTCAGATTGATTGAAAGATAGTCGAGTGACGCGCCACTCTCAGGATCTCCCAACTTAATCCATAGTTGAGGTCTGTTATTGGGCGGATAAGGGGTTGCCACGGTTGCAGCGTTCTCCACATTGCCCTGTGCTGTGATTTGATCACTGACTACATCCCCCAGTCCAGCCTGTCGAATTTGTACCGTAGAGTGTCCGTGCTTAGCTATCAGCCCATAAATACCTAATGCTGCCATTAGCAAAACTACCCACACTACCCATTCTGATGCGACCGAAAATTGGCCTTTTGTTTGGGGCAAGATTTCGCCCTTGGAAAGCGCTGCATCAAGCTCTACATCTTGCGTTTGCTTCGCGGAAGCAATAAAAACTTCTTGGTCTGGCGCCTCAATTTCCTGCGCTGGCAAATCAAATTGTGTTGACGCATCACTTTGAGTCGCCATGGATGGCAGGGGAGCATTCGATTCAATGCCTGTTTTACTTATCGCGGGAGGCACAGGCGCAAACCAAGCCACGCCCATGAATACTATTCCAGCGGCAATCATCGCGAAGATATTGCCAAGTTGCCCTAAAGATCCAAAATCAAATAATACTAATTTAACTGCAGCCAAAACCAGCAAGAGCGCGCCAGCGGTCCACATCACTCTCGATCTGGCCTGAGTTGCCCACCAAGCTATCCCTGCGCCAAAAATCGCCCACATCAATGACACCATTCCAGGCAAGTTCATTTTACTTACATCAGCCACCGTCAGGTAGGCACTATTAGGACCAAAACCACGAAGTAACATTGCTTGAAGTACTAATGCAGTACAAAATACCGTCACCGCTCCGCGAGCAGCCGGAAATAGTGATTCAAATTTACTGGAGTTATAAATAGAGAGAAGTAAGAATCCTAGTGCCAGCAATTCGAAACAAATTGGCCATGGTCCCCGTTGAATATAAAGCAAAGTGACTAAAATCAAGGCTACAGCAACAGCCCTAAAATGAAATGTGCGAACTGTTGACGCCCAAATCGAGCTTGGTTGAATACACAATTTAGCCCAATATGCGGCGACAAACATCGCAAGTACAACAACAGTACCGCAGAAAAATTCCGTATCGATTTTAAAATCAATATTAGCCCTAATCGCCCACGACACGATAAGCAGCGGAAATACGATCAACACAAAAGATACGGCTTGATCACGCTTGTTATCCAGCGTTCTACGTCCAACTCTCCAAACAAAAATCAATACGACGACAGGAACAAAAATCAGAAAAGCTAGCGAGCAATAAGCATCTGCACGGAGTGATGCCCAAGTACCTGTAACCAAAATTGCGAGAGTTAACAAATTAACCCATCCAGCACGTACCGCAATTTTCGGGATAACAAATGCCAGTAATAACGTTGCCATAAGTAGGGATCCAAAGATCCATTGCGGCAGCATTTCAATGTTTAACCTTACTAACTCATGCAGTATTGCCAGCCCAGCCCAACCAACTGCCGCGATACTGAGCAACCCCGATAACCCTATTTTCCTACGTCGTGCGATTTCGCCTGCCATACCTAACAGTGCGGCAGCCAAAATCCGATTCCCAAAAAGACTATTCAAAAATACGTGGTCTGACGATAACTTTACGATTGAGTTACTAACATGCACCAAGCCTAAAAGTAAGATTATTCCGCAAAGAACTTCTTCCGTAGATTTTGAAAATTTCAACCGTGTAGCGCATGCGAATAGTGCGACCGAAACTGCTATACCAACCAAATCCCATGGTATATCGGTTAGGCGACACAAAATTGCGCCGAAAATAAACAAGACAGCGACTACGCAATGCCTAAACACCCCAACTCGCTTGAAAATGATCAAATATAACGCTGCAGCTAGCCAAATTGCTCCTAATCCGAAAAGGCCAATTGATCCGTCGCTATGCATATCGGGTGATATTTGCAAAGTAAGGCAAAGCGACACTAGGGGGAGAAGAATGAAATAGCCAAGATCGAAACGAATAATCCAGGTGGATTGTGTATGACTTTGCTCAATGATCGGCATAAAAACGTGGATCAATACCAAACCCAATAGCAACGGTTGCATTTGCTGAAAATACTCAGGTTGATAAAACTTGCAAGTCCAACCAAAAAACATTGCGCCAGCCAAGGTGAACAAAAAACTCAAATGTATTAAAGATCGCCAACCTCTGAAGCTAACCATGAAACTGGTCACCAAACTTACCGCAATGTAGTAGCCAAATACCGACAAGGGATCCGGATTACCAATTGCAAAGGCGGGCGCTACATACGCGCCCGCCATTGCCAATATGCCTATCGACATTGCGTTTCTAGACAAGGCAAAAAATGCGGCACCGGTCGCGACAATAGCAAGCAAGCTTAATGCGCTCACATCGCTAATGTAATTAAAGAATCCATAAGCACTGTAAGCTGTCAAATATGCGACGCCAAATGCCGCCCCAGCAAACGCTAATTGAATCGCTCTTCGATCAGGTTTATTTTTTAAACTTGCCGACACACCAGCAAGTAACAAAGACATAAAAAAACCACTGGCTAATTTATGTTGCGGTGGAAAATCAAGATTAATCAACGCATAACGTAGTAGTGCTCCCACTCCCAAAATTAATAGCAACCCGCCAACCTTGGCCGGCCAATTTCCGGTGATCATCCATTTCCACAATCCAAAATTAGTGATGCCAATTTTGGAGTCACTTGAACGCTCTTCGGTAAGCATAATGAATGCAAAAAGTGCTGCAATCGATAAAGTAAAAATCAATGATGTCATAGGATTGCCATTCCATTTAAGGTTGGTACACGACTAAATTAAGGTTGAATTAATTGTCAAAAACCACTAGTTTTTTTAGCGCTTAAAATTTTCACGCCAGTGGCTTTCATAAAGTAAAACTACGCACTCCCGCAGTTGCTCAGGTTGTATCTGATCAGATTGCATCGCTTCTCCAATCTTTAATTCAACGATGTTAAATAGCCCGCGCCGAAATGGCTTGGTCATGGCAATCCTTTCGCCCTTAACTAATTCGATGCGACTAAAGAAAGAGCCCCATAAATTAACAAGTGCCATTGGCACTACTGGTGGAATATTGCCGTTCGCCTTTGCCAACTCAAGGATTTTCATAATCCCCCCCTTAAATTGCTGAACCTGACCATCTCGTGTCAATCCTCCTTCCGGGAAAATAGCCAATAAGTCGCCGTCTTTAATTACCTGTGCTGCGCGTTCAAACGCCTGTTGATAGATCTCGGGATCTTCTGTCTGCGGCGCAATGGGAATTGCTTTCCCTAACCGAAAAATCGCACCTAGTAATGGTACTTTGAAGATACGATAATCCATCAAAAAATAGATCGGCCTCGGGCTCGCAGCCATTAATAAGATAGCATCAACGAAACTAACATGATTACAAACCAAAACTGCTGAACCTTCCACTGGAATATTGTCGTCACCGCGCACCTTAAAGCGGTATACGATATGCGACAAAACCCAAGCGACAAAGCGCAATAGATATTCCGGCACCAATAGGAAAATATAAGTGGCGACAATTGCATTAGCGATTGCGACTAACAAAAAAATCTGTGGAATCGTTGCTCCAAATTTGAGCAATAAACCAGCGATGATCGAACTGGCGATCATGAATAACGCATTCAATATGTTGTTGGCTGCAATAATTCGCGCGCGATGGCTAGGCTGGGAACGCAACTGAATGAGTGAATACATCGGCACGCTATAAAGGCCTGCAAATAAACTCAACAAACCGAGATCTGCCATCACTCGCCAGTTCTGCGATTGAAATAAAAACATCCGCGCAGTCATCGTTTCCGCGACTGGCAAATTTCGTGAAGCGAAAAACAAATCTAATGCAAACAGACTCATACCTATAGCGCCAAGCGGCACCAGACCAATTTCAACGTGACGACGACTAAAGACCTCACATAGCAAAGAGCCCGCTGCAATTCCGATGGAAAACACAACCAACAATAAGGAAGCGACCTCTTCATTACCATGTAAGACATCTTTTGCAAAACTCGGGAACTGACTTAAAAAAACCGCCCCAAAGAACCACATCCAACTAATCCCTAATAACGAACGAAAAACGACTAAATTGCTATGAGCCATTCTCAGATTACGCCAAGTTTCGGTAAATGGATTCCAATTAATTTTCAACCCTGGATCTGTTGCTGGAACTAACGGAATCACCTGAGCTGTTATCCGCCCAAGTAGAGCGATCACAAGGCAAGCAATCGCGACATGAGTATGCCCAATCTTTGGAGTGGCGACTAGTAATCCACCCGCGATATTGCCCATTAAAATAGCGACAAAGGTACCCATCTCTATTACGCCATTACCACCAGTCAGCTCACGCTCATTCAATACTTGAGGAAGATAAGCAAACTTCACTGGACCAAATAAAGTTGAATGTACGCCCATCAGAAAAATACAGAACAGCAGCAAAATCACGTTGCTGTTCACAAATCCATAAGCGGCAATCGACATGACTACAATTTCAAAATTTTTAATAAAACGGATGATCGTCGTTTTTTCGAATTTATCGGTTACCTGGCCGCTGGTTGCAGATAGCAGCAAATAAGGAAGAATAAATAATGCGCCAATCACCAAGCCAGCTACCGCCGGCTGTAGCCAAGAGACTTGCAATTGATAGGTCACCAAAACAGTGAAGGCAAATTTGAATAGATTATCGTTAGCTGCCCCCCGCAAACTGAGTCCAAAAGAATGGTGAAAACCGGCGTTGTACTAGTAAGGCAAACTGATTAGGGTGAACATTTGGTTGCGGAAGAGTGTGCCTTGCTGTGTCTGGACATACTGTCTCAGCGGACGATTTCATTGTTAGCCCTTTGGTCTCATTTATATTGTCGCGACAATATACCTGCAAACAACCAAATAACAAAAAATTTCTGTACTATTTATAAATAACGATACCGTCGGTATCATTTTATAAGACTAAAAGGACTGCCATGACTACGACTGCTGCCTTGATAGATGCTATAAAAGCTGAGCTAAAAGCTGCTCATATTACTTACGCGGAATTAGCGGAAAAATTAGGTATGGCGGAGTCGAGCATAAAAAGGATGCTAGCCAAACGTGATATGGCGTTATCGAAAATAGACTCAATTTGTACCGTTCTCAAGATCGACTTCGCTGATTTGGCGCGGCGCGTTTCGGAGTCACAGGTGTTGCTGGCAGAATTGACACTGGCGCAGGAAAAAACTGTTGTCTCTGACAAAAAAATGCTGCTTGTCGCAATCTGTGTATTGAGTCAGTGGTCGGCTGAACAAATTACTGCACATTACAAGTTCACCGACATGGAAGTGATTAAGTATCTGACACTGTTGGATCGAATCGGCATTATAGAGCTGCGCACTCTTAACCGCTACAGCCTAAAACTAGCCAAAACGTTTCGCTGGCGGCCACACGGTCCGGTGATGAATTTTTTCCGTGAAAACGCCTTACTAGACTACTTTAAAGGGGGGTTCGACGGGGAATCCGAATCCCTACTATTAGTGCATGGCACCATAAGCAAAAGTATGGCTCCCTCTTTCGTGGAGCGCATACAACGTGTCGCACAAGACTTCGCCCAACAACATCAAACCGATCAAAAACTAGCGAAACAACACACCAAGGGCTACAGCCTGTTGCTATCGATGCGCTCCTGGGACTATGAGGTATTTGAACAATATCGACGGTAAAAATTTGATGGATTTAAATCAAAGTATCTCGTAGCGATACTTTCAATCTTATTTAAAACTACTTCATTGAATCAAGTTTCATTCGACGTTTTTTATAGTCAGACTAACGCCATTTACTGACCTGGAAAACACTCATGAAACGCTATCTCACGATACTACCTGTTGCAATCGTTCTATTAATTGGCAGTCTTTTTCTCTTACATGGCCCAATTTTACAGTTTGCGCATTATCATGAATTTGCAGATCATTCTGTATTTTTTGGTGTGCCGCATGCTGCCGATGTCTTCTCAAATATAGGATTCTTCTTCGTGGCAATTTGGGGTTTATGGACACTCTGGCCGATGCGCAACCACCCGGCGCTGATTTCGGGCTGGCCTGGGTACAGACTATTTTTATTCGGCCTACTATTCACGTCAATTGGTTCCAGTTTTTATCATCTAGACCCAGACAACGCCCGTCTGATATCGGACCGTCTTCCAATCGCAATTGCTTGCGCGGGCTTGCTAGCAGGTGTGAGATCAGAGACAAAACTAAATATTAATGGCTCGCTCAACGCTACGTCACTATTTTTATTCGCAATTTTTAGCGTGATCTGGTGGTTTGTAACTGATCGAAATGGAGTAGGTGATTTACGACCTTATTTATTCTTACAAGGCCTGCCGATCATCCTAGTACCCCTATGGCAGAAAATTTATAACGCACCGAGCAAAGATCGGATCGCATTCGCAGTTGCACTTTTAATCTATGTACTGGCAAAGATAGCTGAAGTTAACGATTATCAAATTCTAAGCGTTACAACGGTCATTAGCGGTCATACGTTAAAACATCTGTTAGCTGCTGGCGCTGCAGCGCTTATAGTTGGGCGATTAATCGCGAGGGTCCAATTCAACTGTAATAAGGAACCGAGATAATCGAACAATCGTCACCATCAGCACCCACTTGAACCTTGCTTTTGTCCCAATACTTTCAATATAAACGATAGCTTATTCTGGATTCCAGGTATCCCAACCGGATGCTTTTTGCGGACGCGTTCCAGTAATTTCTCGTAAGGCAATCGCCTTATTAAAGGGGCAAGTTGAACCATCTCTTGCAAAGTTAAAGCTAACTGGGCCACATCTACAGAATTCTTTAGTTCTGACCACCACGGTTCTGGCAAACCGGCTAAGTTTATGTTACTCAACGGGAATTCGATCAAGCCCACGGGGGTTCGAGCCACTTCTCGTTTGGTGCCGCCGCATGGAAATCGCTCGCGAACCCATTCCCTTAACTTCGCAAAGCCAGGATAGCCGAGCATCTTCGTCGTATACGCAATGCAGCGTCCATGATTGGCGTAATGATTTAGGACGGCATTCTTTTGATCTTCTGAGTACTTTTTCTTTGGTCGAAAGTACCCTTCCTTTAAACCGCCCCGCTCTTAGAATTCGTAATGCCAAGCTTGCAATGAATTCTTGGTCGCGTACCCAGGCCCTAGCAGGCTGATCGATATTAAATTGCTGCTGTAGCCGATTTGGCGAAGGAATCATGGAAGCCCAGCTTTGGATCGTGGCCGACGATAGCGCCTCCGGAACAGTTGTTAGTATCCTCAAACCCCAAACACCTGTTAAATGTACTGCAAAACTTATTCTCTAAAGTGAGCTTAAAGCAATTCGATCTCTTAGGAATTTGGAGTTGAATTCAATCAAATCCCAGTGTGTTACTACAATTGCAATATCACGGATAGGTGGATTTGAACCACCGACCCCAGCATTATGAGAGTGCAACGTTTCAAAATTTATTTATATTAATCAGTTGCTTACAATGCTTGCCAAAGCACTTAGCCAATGTCACACAAGGGCATCAAATTTGATTGCTCTTAGGTGACGGCACAATTTAGACACAGCAATCTCTTTCGATGCTTATTGTTGCTGACCACACAAGACATGTTGTTGATAGCATTCAAAAAGAGCTTCATTTTCTTTATAAAAGTCGACGTCTGATATTTAGAGTCGCCCAGAAAAGCCCATATTTCTCCAATTTATGCAAAAGAACAACGTAATCCGAAATGGAATTATAAGAAATTAGAATTTAAAGACAAAATTTCGTAATCAAATACTTGAAATATTATTTAAATGCTGTACTATTCATGTATTGACACAGGGAGGGGATATGAATTTCAAAAAAACAAAGCATGTTGCAGCACGACAATCGCAGCGCGGTATCACATCATCCATGGTTGATTATGTGGCTATCAATGGAATAGAGGAAAACGACAAAATCATCTTGGGACGTAAAGAAGTGTTGCAGTTACTTGCGGCCATTAAAGATGAGGAGCGTTTATTGATGAAAATTTTGGATAAGGGTGGTGTAGTTGTCGTTGCTGAAGGTGACTCCATCATTACGACTTATAACCGTAGCTCCCGTCGCAGCCGTGCCGCGCGTAGCCATTAATAACTGAAGAAATAGAAAACATTATGAACGATAAAATTTTGCTGCAACTCATGGATATTTTCCGAAACGAAGCAGATTTGAATTCAAATAAAGGGGCGATTTTTTCGCTATTGTTCCTTGCATGGCATAAGGCATCAGAGACTCCAAATTGTCCAGCAAACTTGCAGATGAAAAATTGCCAAGCCATTAGTCCAGATGATTTGGTTGAAACGATGAATAGGTTGAACTCAGTGACGAGTGATGCAGCATTTGCGATTAATCTTGAAGACTTAGCTCGTCTGAAGCAGCTTACGGTTAGCGCGGCCATTAGTAAGTGTCTAAGCATGAGTAAATCAGGTTTACTTGATGAGTATGATCCTACAGATGCAGTTCATTCATTCAACTCACTTGAACTTCCATATCCTGAAGATGTGTGCGACCTTTTGGTCGATTTAGCAGGCAATATTGCGAATGAAGAGGTCTATCTGCCGTGGGAATCAAATGGTCAGCTCACTGGGCGAATCCTAAAGAAAAAAGCGAAAGCGATGGTGGAGGCAAAATGGCACAGTCCTGTTCCGATCCTTGTCTCGTCGATCCTTTCGGGGGGGGACCAGTTTCATTATGCGTACAATGATCCACTCACAAATCCGCATTATGTGAAGAATGGCCAATTACGCATTTTTACCACAACAATTGCGCGCCTTCCATTTGGCGCCAGTTCACGTATAGAATACTTTGAGCATGATTTGTTTGATCGATTTAAAGAAAAGACGCGATCAATTGATTTGCTGTTAGCTCGACATATTCTGGCGCAAACAAAAGGACGTGCGATATTGACGGCAATGAATTCGCTCTTGTTCAGCTCGGGGGCAGAACGTAGCTTTCGTGAAGATTTGCTCAATCGCCAGCAAATTGAAGCTGTGATTGCGATGCCACCTCGCTTGCTCAATGACACTGCGATTCCTTTTGCTATCTTAATTTTGAACAATGAAAAGCGATGCGAGACAGTTCGTTTTGTTAATGCTGATACGCCACGATTTGCGGAAGCAATATCTCGCACAAAATCGAGGCTAATTAATTTGGATGCCTTAGTTGAAACCATACTGAATACATCCGAATGTAGTGACGCACGGAATGTAAGTACACAAGAAATACTTGCCAATGATGCACAATTACAAGTGGGGCGCTATGTACTTGGTGCCACGGAGCAGAAAGTTGCTCGTTTGCTGGAGACAACGGAGGTAAGGCCGCTAGATGAGATAGCTATGCTGGTTAAGCCCATGGCGAATAGCAATTCAGAAAACGGGATTTCTATTTATGAAATAGGCGCGGCTGATCTTCCAGATTACGGCTTCATTGGCAATCCCAAAAAACAACTTCAAATAGAATTTAAAGCAGAAAAAATGAAAGGTCAGTTTCTGCGTCCCAATGACATAGTGTTGATCATCAAGGGCAACCTCGGGAAGGTTGGGATTGTGCCGGATGGTATACCACCGCCTGGCGCGAATGGCTGGATAGCAGGTCAATCATCTGCTGTTATTAGGGTAACCGACACGAGTCAAATAGATCCTCGGGCGTTGTTCATGTTACTAAGATCTCAATTGGGGAAGGAACTGGTCAAATCGTTAGCTTCCGGATCTGCGATTCCTTTTGTTCAGCTACGCGAGCTAAAGAATCTCCGCATCCCTGTCCCATCAAAAGAAGAAAGTGATGACGCCATCAAAATTTTGCAAGAAGAAGATTTGCTGCAACATAAGATAAATGAACTTCTACGTCAGCAGGTCTCCCTTTCTGAGAATTGCTGGTCACTCGATAGTATGGAAATTGAAAAATGAGAACCAGTATCTAGCGTAATTCACGAATAAACGATGCAAATGATCGGACGTGGTGTGTATACCCATTTCTGCTAACTCAACTCAAAGTTCAGAAAAGGAAATCATGAAAAATGCAATAGAAAAAATTCATGCTGCAGCACGTGAGTGTCCCATCGGCGGATTGGACGAAAATATTTTCTTGGATTCAGATATCTGTTTTTTCTTGCTTGGAAGACAGAAAGCTAGTTTTAAGGGGTTTTGTGATGTGCCACTCTCAGCCGTTGCATGCATGGTGAGGAATGATTGGTATAAAGAGAAGGCTAAGACGTGGCGTGAAGCTACCTTTTGCTTGCATGGAGATGGCTGGGGTGAAAAAGTTTTTGAGTATTTTGAAGGGGATTTTCTTGAGAAGAGTTTTCCAGCACCTTCATGTCTTTACCATCTAAAATTGCAATCAGTAGGCGGATTGGTTAGCTGTGCAAATGGCACGCATCGACTTGTCGCAGCAAAGGCGTGGCTATTACATACACAGGGGGAGTCTGCAGTATTAAAACAAGCCAGTCTTGAGCGTTTCGAAATTGATCCGTTAATCGAAAAATTGTTATACATGGCGGTTAATAACAATGAGGAAATTGCAATATCATTCGTCGAACCAGATGAACGCGAATATCTTCGAATTGATAATCAATTTTTGCGTTTTTATTTGCGGATTGGTAAAGATAAATTTTTTGTGCGAACTGAAGAAAATATCTATCCTCTTGCCAACAAATTCCACTTTTCAGATATCTCGGCCTCAATGAGGTCTGGAATGAAATGTTATGGACGTAAAAACTGGAAAGTGGTTCCTACGTCGATAGTGTGTAAGGCCTTAAATAAGAGTTGGTGACTTAGATGAGGCTTACTGTTGGTAGATATTTTGCTAAACCATATTTTATTAATAAAGAAGCGATTTTCAATTGAATAAAGAACAACTCAAAAAACTAGAAGCCGACCTCTGGCGCGCAGCCGATGCTTTGCGCGCTAATTCGGATTTAAAAGCCAGCGAATACTCCACGCCTGTGCTCGGCCTTATTTTCCTTAAATTTGCTGACAACAAATACAAGCAATACGAAGCCGAAATTCTTGCTGAATATCAGCAGCACAAAGGCAAGCGCACCGAAAAGCCGATTTCTGATATTGCCATCGAGAAGTGTGGTTTCTATTTGCCAGATCATGCACGATACGACTACTTACTCAGCCTGCCAGAAGAAAAAGACATCGCCAAAGCATTGAAGCACGCCATGCAGCAGATCGAAGAACACAAGCCAGAGCTGGCAGGTGTGCTGCCGGAAGATGAATATTTTCGTCTCACCCGCTCAGAACAAAACAAAGGCATGCCCAAGCAACTGCTGAAAATTTTTGCCGATATCCCGGCTGATATCACAGGCGATATGTTCGGGCAGATTTACGAATACTTCCTCGGCGAATTTGCCATGAGCGAAGGCCAAGGCGGCGGTGAATTTTTTACACCGCGCTCGGTAGTGCGCCTGATGGTAGAAATCATCGAACCACACGGTGGTCGCGTTTTTGATCCTGCATGTGGTTCGGCGGGTATGTTTGTCCAGTCTGCCCAATTTGTCGAGCAACACCGCAGTGATGCAAACAATCGGACCAGTGGAGACATCTATGTCTGCGGCCAGGAAAAAACGCTGGAAACCGTCAAGCTCGCCAAGATGAATCTGGCAGTCAACGGTCTGCGCGGCGAGATCAAGCAAGCCAATACCTATACAGAAGATCCGCACGATAGCTTCGGCCAGTTCGATTATGTACTCGCCAATCCTCCTTTTAACGTGGATGAGGTCAGTCTAGCTGCGGTTGAAAAAGACCCACGCTTTAATACTTACGGCATCCCTCGCAATAAGACCAAGGTTGGCAAGGCAGAACAGGGAAGAGAAACCGTCCCCAATGCCAACTACCTGTGGATCAATTTGTTTGCCACCTCACTCAAATCAAATGGCCGTGCTGCGTTGGTCATGGCAAACTCCGCATCAGATGCACGCCATTCTGAAGCCGATATTCGTAAAAGCCTGATCGAGAACAACCTGATCTATGGCATGCTCACGCTGCCATCCAATATGTTCTATACCGTCACGTTGCCAGCGACGCTGTGGTTCTTCGATAAAGCCAAGCAAGATGACAAAATCCTCTTCATCGATGCGCGCAATGTTTTCACCCAGATCGACCGTGCCCATCGTGAATTCACCGAAGAGCAAGTCCAGAACATCGCCATCATCAGCAAACTACACAAAGGCAATCGCCGCGCCTTCGTTGACCTGATCGACCGCTACTTTGCTGCTGGTCTGACCAAGCTGATCGAAAATGAAAAACATATCGAGTCCATATCCACGCAACTGCTAGAGGTGCTCGATAGTGCCGATGGCAAACAAGCCGTCAAAGATTTAGCTAATCAATGGAAGACACTCACAAGTTTGCAGGATCAATGCCAGAGCTATGTCGCCGTGCATGGCA
Source organism: Sapientia aquatica (assembly GCF_004358105.1). GTDB lineage: Bacteria > Pseudomonadota > Gammaproteobacteria > Burkholderiales > Burkholderiaceae_D > Solimicrobium > Solimicrobium aquaticum. Next base: position 38,510 of record NZ_SMYL01000014.1, read on the forward strand.
AAGAAACGGATATCAATAGCAAAAACAAAGCACAAAACAAACTACGCGCAATATTTGATCCCTTCTTCATCGCTTTGCATGATGGCTTGAAGGCTTTAGACAAGATCGTGCGCCAGCATGAAAAGCAGCAAGCCGAGCTTGCCAAAGCAGAAGGCAAACGTGGCAGTGTAGACCGGAAAACCAAGACGCTAAAAACAGCATTGGAAGCATTGCATCTTGAAGTGAAAACAGCGGAGAGCTGGTTTAAGCATATTCATTGGTTGCAAGAGCGGTTTCCGCAAGCGGCATATGAAGATGTCATTGGGCTGTGCAAATTGGCTTCACCGGACGAAGTGAAAGAGCAGGATTATTCATTGAATCCGGGGCGGTATGTTGGCGTGGTTATTGAGGAAGATGGCAAAACAGAGGAAGAATTTTTGGCTGATTTAATTGCCATGAATGACGAACTCAATCAACTTAATAGCGATGCATGTCAGATCGAAACCATAATAAATTGCAATATTCTTCAAGTGACAGGGGAGATATGACTCAAGTATTTCTTACTGTTGCGAAGCTAATTGCAGACAAAGAAGCTAGTCTTCAGACAGGCCCGTTCGGGACACAATTAAGGGCAAGCGATTATGTGGAGCAAGGCATCCCAGTTATAAATGTACGAAATATTGGATTTGGCACGATTCGCGATGGAGACTTGGAATATCTCGGTGAAGCAATGGCCGAAAAACTGCATCAACATCGCTTAAAGATCAACGATATCGTTTTTGGGCGAAAAGGCGCAGTTGAACGACATGTTCTTATAGATAAGAACGCAGAGGGTTGGATTCAAGGATCAGACTGTCTTCGGCTGCGAATTGATAGCAGTCGAGTTAACAATAAATATCTGTCTTACTATTTCACTACATCAGCACATAAAGATTGGATGCAAGCTTTGTGTTCATTCGGTGCAACGATGAGTTCATTGAATCAAGATATTGTTAAGCGAATCAATTTCCCGTTACCTCCTATAAAAGTACAAGAGAAAATTGCAGCGATTCTTTCAACTTATGATGATCTGATCGAAAACAACCAGCGCCGTATTGTATTGTTGGAAAAGATGGCTGAGGAAATCTACCGCGAGTGGTTTGTGCGTATGCGCTTTCCTGGGTATGAGCTTTCTAAATTTGAGAAAGGCATACCAGAAGGATGGGAGGTTTCATCTCTAGGAGCCATCGCAAATTTCAATATGGGGCAGAGTCCTAGTTCAGAGTTTTACAATGAAACTGGCAATGGACTACCTTTTAATCAAGGCGTTGGAACTTACGGAGATAGATTTCCTAAGAAGGCTACATTCTGTAGTGTATCCGGGAGAAATGCCAAGCAAGGCGACATACTTTTTAGCGTGCGTGCACCAGTTGGTAGGTTAAATATTGCTGATTGCGAAATGATTATTGGCCGAGGTTTAGCAGCCCTTAGTCACAAGAAAAAATTAAATTCGTATTTGTTTTATCTTTTGAAAACCGTATTTTCGGATGAAGATATTATTGGCAATGGATCGATTTTTAACTCAGTAGGTAAAGACGAATTAAATCGTTTTCCAATATTGCAGCCTTTAGAATTATTAGAAAAGAAATTTGATGATATCGCTTCGAAAATTGATGAACAAATTTCTACACTAATTCGCGCTAACGAAAATTTGAAAAAGACCAGAGATATGCTTTTACCACGGCTGATCTCTGGCAAACTTTCGGTCGAATCTCTCGACATCCAATTCCCACCCAGCATGCAAGAAGCCGCCTAGCCACAAGGACAGCCCATGGCCAACTTTATCTCCGAAGACCAGATCGAACAGCGTTTGCTGAAAGAGTTGCAAGAAAAGTTTGGTTTTGCACTGCTCAATTGTCATACCGTTCTGGCTGACGATATCAATGATCAATCGGGGCGAAGTAATAAGCGCGATGTGATTTTTGCCGACCGTTTAAAAGCCGCTGCTGTGCGTTTGAATCCGCACATTCCTGAAGTGGTGATTGATGATGCCGTGGCAGGTTTTTGCGACCGTCGTAGTGCCAAGACCTTGATTGCGGCTAACCGTGAGCTGGATGGTTTGATCCGTGGCGGTATCGCGGTGGAATATGAAAATGCCCAAGGCAAAAAAGAGCAAGAGCGTGTGCGCTTAATCGACTTTAATCCAACACAGTCTGCCAGCAGTCAAAACGAATACCTCGCGGTATCGCAACTCTGGATCAAGGGCGAGCATGGTTATCGCCGACCAGATGTGCTGCTGTATGTGAATGGAATTCCTTTGGTGTTTATTGAATTAAAAAACTCCAGCGTCAAACTGCGTACAGCTTTTGACGACAACCTGACGACCTATAAAAAAGAAATCCCACAACTTTTTTTGACCAATGCATTTTGTATTTTTTCAAATGCCATTGAAACGCGGGTGGGCAGTATCACGTCGCAATGGGAACATTTTTTTACCTGGCTGCGTGTTGAGGATGAAAAGGAAAAAATCAACCGCGAAAAAATTGCGCACGACCAAACCAGCCTAGAGTTTGCAATTGCAGGTTTATGCGCGCCAGATAAGCTGCTCGATTATGTCGAGAACTTCATTCTCTACTTTAAAGAAACCAGCAAGATCATTGCGCAGAATCATCAGTTTATTGGGGTGAATAATGCGATAGAGAAATTTGCGCATCGGCGTGATTTGCAAGGCCGCTTGGGTGTGTTTTGGCATACGCAGGGTTCGGGTAAGAGCTTTTCGATGATCTTTTATGCCCGCAAAATATTCCGCAAGATGACGGGCAATTTCACCTTTGTGGTAGTGACGGATCGTGATGATCTGGATGGACAGATTTATCGCAACTTTTTAAATACGGAGACAGTCCAAAAGCACGAAGCAGCGCAACCGAAAAACAGTGAAGAGCTGCGCAAATTTCTCGGTCAGAACAAGCGCACCGTATTTACCTTGATTCAGAAATTCCGTTACGACAAAGGGCGTACCTATCCGGTGCTGTCCGAGCGTGATGACATCATCGTGATTGTCGATGAAGCACACCGCACACAATACGCATCACTGGCAGAAAATATGCGCGCTGGTTTACCTAATGCGAATTTCTTAGCCTTTACCGGGACACCGCTGCTGGGTAAGGAACGCAAAACCAACAAATGGTTTGGTGATTACGTATCCGAATACAACTTTCAACAATCGATGGATGATGGCGCAACCGTGCCGTTGTTCTACCAAAAGCGTGTGCCAAGTGTGCTGATCCAGAACGAGGATTTGAGTGAAGAGTTTTATGAAATTTTGGATGACGAAAATCTGGATGAGAAGCAGGCAGAAAAGCTAGAAGGAAAATTTGCGAAAGAAGTTGAAGTCATAAAACGTGACGACCGATTGGAGACGATTGCCAAGGATATCGTGGCGCATTTTCCCAATCGTGGCTATCTCGGCAAAGGCATGATGATTGCCATTGATAAGTTCACTGCGGTGCGTATGTATGACAAAGTGCAGCGTTTGTGGAAGGAAGAGATTAAGCAATTGGTGGGGCAAATCGCCAAAGCAACCAATCCTTTAGAAAAATCACGTTTAAAAAAACGACGTGATTATATGAATACGGTGCAAATGGCTGTTGTCATCAGCGAAGAAGCGGGCGAAGAAGATAAATTCAAAAAACAAAAGCTCGATGTCAAACCGCACCGTGACCGCATGACCAAGCTGGATGGGCAAGGCCATGATATTGAATACAACTTCAAAGACCCGGAAGATCCATTGCAATTGGTATTTGTATGCGCCATGTGGTTGACTGGCTTTGATGCACCAACGGTTTCTACGCTGTACCTAGATAAACCGATGAAAGATCACACGCTGATGCAAACCATCGCTCGCGCTAATCGGGTAACAAGTTGGCAGATCAATGGAGTATCCAAATTGAATGGTGAAGTAGTCGATTACTACAATGTCTTTCGCAATATGAAAAAGGCGTTGAAAGATTATGCGCAAGGGCTTGAAGGACAAGACGAAGAGCCGCCAGTGCAAGAGAAGACTGTACTTTTTAAACTGTTGGATGATGCGATAGAGCAGGGCTTAAATTTTTGCAGTGAAAGAGATGTGCGCTTAGATACCTTGCTGGCGGGTGACGATGTGTTTACCAAGCTAGGGAGATTTAACGAATTTGCTAATACCCTGCTTGGTAATGAAGAGTGGCGTAAGGGTTTTATGGTTTACCAAAATACGATTTCATCTTTATATGAAGCGTGTAAGCCAGAGGTATTGAGCCGTGGTAAAGGTCGAATCGTCGCTGCATTTGAATATCTGCGCGGTGTGCTTGATAGTATTGTCGAGCAGGTAGATATTGATTCTGTTAGTCAGCGTATTGCCGAATTGCTGGATGAGAGTGTGGTCGTAGATGGCGATCAGTATCCTAAACAAAAGCAAGATTTGGCAAATTATGCCGTCATCCACCAAGGTAAAACTTGGGATCTCAGCAAAATTGATTTTGATAAGTTAAGGGATGAATTTTCGGTTACTGCGTATAAAAATATCGAGATCGCTGATCTGCGTGCTTTTGTTGAGCACAAATTGCAGTTGATGTTGGCACAAAATGCGACCCGCTCTGACTTCGCCCAGCGTTTGCAGCAAATCATTGATAAATATAACGCGGGTGGTACTACTGTCGAAAATTATTATGAAGACCTAATGAACTTCACTGCTGATATGAAGAGCGAGGATGAGCGACATATCCGTGAAGGCTTAACTGAAGACGAACTTGAATTATTTGACCTGCTGAAAAAAGATGGTTTGACGAAGGCCGAAGAGCAGAAGGTGAAGCTGGCAGCCAAATCGCTGCTACATCGCTTGCTTGAGGAACAGCCAAAAGTATTGATTCAAGATTGGTTTAAAGACAGTCAAAGCCAAAAAATTGCTCGTAGTGCTGTTGAGATAGTTCTCAACAACAATCTGCCTGATAGTTATGACAGAGTCTTGTTCCGCGAAAAATGTGATGATGTTTTTGAGCTGATGCTTGATTATGCCCAGCAAGGGAAGAAGTGGGCGGCGCATGGTGCTGTGCATTAATTTTAACCTTAAATTTTCAAAAGCCTCCTAGGGGCAGCTACGCCCCCCCCCGCCGTATGGCGTCCCCCTCAATGCTGCAAGGCTTCGCCCTGCATCAATCAAAAATCAAAAGCGGTTTGGCATGGCGCGAAACCGGTTGTTGGTTGTCCGATCACTGGTGCCGCAAATTTAGCAAGCACATGCCCAATCGCACCGGTCTGCGTGGGTGCTTCGCCCCATACTCCGATATTAGTTTAAGGTTAAACGCCTACGGGGTTTTTAACCACCAATCAGTAGTTGCATCTAGATTTTTTATGGAATCAGAATCTATACCAAGTTGAAGTAGTTCGCCCTGAAATCGGTCGATTGCAATCCAGATCAATTCAGTAAACTCAGGATTATTAGGCAAACTTTCTTTTGTCCAATTTATGAGAATCTGAATGGCAAACTTGACTTCACTTTCCTTATTGGCTTGAGAGTAAAAGGATGTTTTTCGAATAAAAACGAGAAGCAAAAAAGCGCTGATTAGTCCAGAATCTCCACCGAGCTCAACAGCATCTTGGCCATGTCCTATTTCTAAGAGTAATGCATCTGTTGCTAGCGCGGCTGCAATTAAATCCATTAACCATATTTGAAAAAACTGAGTGGTATGAATCTTGAAGTGATTTCCAGTCCATAACATGGACTCTAGAATGCTCGCTGGCTCGAGCGAGCAATAGTGATTGAGCACCAGATCAGGTGGTACTAATTCTTTAGATGTAAACGGTACTAAATACCAACCCATACGGCGCTGTTGATTTGGGCCTTCTCCTTTGGCACGTGGAGCCCAAGTGTTTGCAATGGCCATCAATAATTGCATCGATTCATTTTGTCTTGGTTCCGTAGAGGCCCATAGATCAATGGCATAAAAAAGTGTATGCGCTGGGTGCTCTTTGTTTCTAGAAAACCCCGGCTTTAACCACCTCATTGTTCCAGGAAATATTTTTTCAATTAGCTCTATTTTGCTAAGTTCTGGTTGTACTTTCCCACTCCACCAGTCAGTCCAGCGTCCGGAAGAAACGAACTCTTTACCATCTGATGGGAAGTGTTGTTCGACAATTTTGCGATCGCCATCATTTATCAAAACTTCCATTGCTCGCTTTTGTAAAGCAGAGTTGATTCGATGAGCCATTGGCTCTTCAAATGATTCATCAGGAAACAATTCTTTTTTAATTGCGCGCGTCCATGCTCGAAGCCGCAACTCAACTGTTGGCATTCTCATCTCTTTTCTTCTACGTGCCATGCGTTCTCCGTATATCCCAGAAAAATTTCTCTAATTTGTGGATAAAGGTGCTTCCTCCGAATGCGTATCGTAGCTACATGCGCTCAGCAGTCAGTCAAGCATCAGTGATTATGAGTATAGAGGTTAATCCCTTTATAGCCATTTTTTGTGAAATCAAAAGCAGAGGAACTACACACCGGACGCAATCCGGTGAATAGCTCCAAAGCCCCGCCAGTCATGGCTTAGCGGTGAATACGGGGCTGTCTACCAAGCGCATACAAAACGAAACAATTCAATTCATTCAAGGAGTTAGATATGACCACTAAAATTCTGACGGTGCGCATTCCATCGCCGCTTTATGCAGCGATTTGCCAACAAGCTGCGGAGACAGGCGTACCCGTTTCCGCATACGTTCGGCGCATGGTTGAGCAAGAGCATCAGGCACAGCAAGTTACCGAGCTGCGCAATGAACTACTGTCCAAACTGGATAGCTTGGCTACACCTGCTGTTGCTGCACCGTCGCCTATGCAAGACGAATTGCTACTCTTGGCACGAGGAATTGCAGCGCACCTTAATCCACAGCTGGTTGCTCAGGTGCGTGCCCGCTTACAACAACAGCAGGGAGCGTAACATGAGAATTACACTTTCTGTTCTTGGCTGGGCGCTACTGGTTGCTATCTTACTTTCTTTAGGATTCTGGATCTGGGATATCACCCATCAATTCCAGTTCGATCATCCGTGGACGGAGTTGCCTGATGCGCTATGGCATACCTTTCATTATCCTGCACTTCGTATGATTGCTGTCTGGGCGCTGCTCAAAGGTTTTGTGCCAGTTGGTTTATCTTTGTATTTGCTTGATCGGTTAGATGCGCGTGACCGCACACAGCGCGTGGTGCGTGGTGCTCGCATCGTGCCGGGAAAGGAGCTGCCTAACATCACAAGGAAAAAGCCGCGCCAAGGTGAACCGGCGCAAGTAACAGTAGCGAATGTGTCCATTCCATATAGCTGCGAGACAAGTCACCTCTTGCTTGCAGGTTCGACCAGCACTGGCAAAAGTACGGCCGTTGATGAACTACTAGAAAGCATCATGGCACGTGGTGATCGTGCCATCATCATTGATCCCAATGGACATGCGCTGTCACGCTTTGCAAAAAAAGGTGATGTTGTGCTCAACCCCTTCGATACACGCTCGCCTGGTTGGGGCATTTTTAATGAATTCAGAAAACCATTCGACTTTGACCGTATTGCTAAAAGCATCGTGCCCGACACCAGCGACACGAGCGCACAGCAATGGCACGGTTATGCGCAACAATTACTCGCCGAGACAACACGCGCACTCACCCAAACAGGAGAGAACACTACCGAGCGCTTACTGCACTGGCTCATTCAAGCACCGGCTGCTGACTTGAAAACCCTCTTAGCTGGTTCAGCCGCATCAGGATTATTTGAACCTGGCGCCGAACGTGCGCTCGCATCGACACGCTTTATCCTATCACACCATGTTGGCTCATTCCAGCACTTACAACCCGGCGATTTCTCTTTGCGCACTTGGTTGGAATCAGGCACAGGAAGCCTGTACCTGACTTGGCGTGAAGATATGCTCTCCACCTTAAAGCCCTTGATCAGTGGCTGGGTAGATATCCTCATTGCCAGTGTCTTGACTTTGCCTGATGATAATCCACAGCCGTTGTGGCTGATGCTTGATGAATTAGCCAGCCTAGAGCGCTTAAGCAGTTTGGAAGCTGGTTTAACCAAGGGCAGAAAACATGGCTTACGCGTGGTGGCTGGTTTGCAATCGGTAGCGCAGCTCGATGCCATTTATGGCCAAAATCATGCAAAAACATTGCGTAGTTGCTTCCGTAATATGCTGGCACTGGGTTGTGCCAACTCGGACCCTGATACAGCCAAAGTGATTTCAGATGGTCTGGGCCAATCTGAAATTGAGCGCATCCAAACCACTCACAACCAAAATAAAAACGGCGCTAGTACATCTACCCATCGGGAGCGCCGGATTGAAGCGGCGGTATTGCCTTCAGAACTGATGTCCTTGCCACCCTTACAGGGTTATTTGAAATTGGCCGGTGACTATCCAATTGGAAAAATACGTTTAGTTCCAAAAGACCGTCCAGCACTCTATGTGCCTTTTAAGGAGCGCTAAGATGTTAAGTCTATCGAATGTGGGCAATGGCCAAGTCGCTGCCAGTTATTATGAATCAGCAGATGATTATTACACCAGTGGCCACAGCCCCAGCCGCTGGTGGGGCGATGGTGCAGCGCATTTAGGTTTGCAAGGTGGCGTGGATGCGAAAGTCTTTGCAGAGCTCTTAGATGGGCAATTGCCAACAGGTGAAATGCTGCACCATGCAGCAAGCGGTCGGCGAGGTGGTACCGATGGGACATTTAGTGCCCCGAAATCCGTTTCCATGCAAGCCTTGGTTGGAGGTGATCGGCGTATCATCGAAGCGCACCATCTAGCGGTGGAGCGCGCTCTCGCGTATGCGCAAACGCTGGCAGCATGCCGTGTGACGGCCGATGGCATTGCAAGAAATGAAGCGACCGGCAATCTTGTGGTCGCGTGTTTTGCTCATGATTTAAGCCGAGCCTGTGACCCACAATTGCACACCCATTGCGTGATGGTCAATGCCACACGCCGCAGCGATGGGCAATGGCGTGCGATGGATAACCAGCAAATTTACCGCAATAAAATGCTCTTGGGTGCGCTCTACCGTGCAGAGTTGGCGCGCGAATTGCAAGGTTTAGGTTATGGCATTCGCCTCACGCATGATGATGGCCGTTTTGAATTGGCGCACATCACCGAACATCAAGTGAAAGCCTTCAGTCAGCGCAGCAATGCCATTGAAGCGTATTTGAAAGAGCATCATGGCTTAGAACGCGCAGAAGCCAGCGCTTGGGACAAGAAGCTGATTGCTGTGATTACGCGCGATAAGAAGACAGCGGTGGATCGTGCTTATTTGCGTGATGAATGGCAGAGCTTGAGTGAACAGAATGGTATTGATTACAAGGGGACTACTGTTCCTGCACATGATATGTGCAGGGATTTGAACGAACTCTTGGACCAGGCGCTGCGCCATATCGGCGAGCGCCAGGCTGCCTTTAGTCAACAAACTTTGATGCAGGCGATGCTAGAGCGTTGCGTGGGCACGGCCAATCTGGCTGAGATTGAAGTGGCACTTCAAGATGCCGTCAAGTGCAGGCGACTGATTCGGGATGGCAACAAGCTTACCACCCCAGCCGCGCAGCAAATCGAGCGCGCCATCTTGGACATCGAAGCGCGCGGGCGTGGCAAGCTCAGTGCAATCTATACCGGCGAGCGTCATGCACTTCGTGAAAACCTAGCCCACCTGTCGGACGGCCAATGCGAAGCAGCGCTTGGGATACTGCTCACCCACAACCAGGTGATTGGGATTCAGGGGCGTGCAGGTGTCGGCAAGACCACGCTCTTACAGGTTGCTGCACAGGAGGTTCGTGCGCAAGGCTACACGGTGAAGGGGTTAGCGCCTAGCGCCAGCGCTGCGCGTGAATTGATCGGAGCCGGTATCGAAGCGGAAACGCTGGCAGCCTTCATGCATCGAGAAAACAAAGGCTTACATGACAAAACACTCTTGATCGTTGATGAAGCTGGCATGGCTTCATCGCGCCAGTTACATGCGGTGCTTGATGCGGTTGAGAAGACGGGCTGTCGCGTAGTACTCGTAGGCGACACGGCACAATTGCAAGCGGTGGAAGCTGGCAAACCATTTGCCCAGCTTCAGGCCCACGGCATGCATACGGCGGTGGTAGGCCAAATCCAGCGCCAAAAAAATCCACTCTTGAAAAAAGCGGTGGAGCTCGCCGTAGATGGTCAAGTGGCGATGGCGGTAGAAGTGCTGGACAAACACATCCTGCAAATTGCACAAGCCAATGAACGCTTTGAGTGCATTGCAAATGATTACATCAATTTGCCGGTAAAGGAGCGTGTTTTAACAAGGGTGATCGCTGGTACACGTTCCGCCAGAAATGAAATCAACCAGCGTATCCATGACAAGTTGGGACTTAAGGGGCAAAGGCAGGAAGTGACTATCTTAGAGCGGAAGGATCACACTGAGATGCAAGCGAGGTCGATTCTAAGCTACCAGGTGGGCGATGTCGTGCTGGCTGATAGTGACTACCCATCCCTTTGTTTAAAGCGCGGCGAGTCAGCTACTGTCGTTGAGCGGCTTGACAGTGCACTAGTGATCGAGCGGGCAGATGGTGGACGCAGTATGTGGCAACCAGCGTTAGTCACCAAGCTTTCGGGGTATGTGCCGGTTAAACGATCGTTGGTGGTGGGCGATAAAGTGCGCATCACCGCAAACGATCGCACACGCGGCTTGATCAATGGTGACTTAGCTGAAGTAGTGGCGATGGATTCTAAGCTGCACAGCTTAACTTTGAGTATGGAGGACGGGCGGCAAGTGAGTTTGGATAGCCGACGTCCCATGATACTTGATTACGGCTACTGTTCGACGGTATATGGCAGTCAAGGCCAGACATGTGATCGGATCATGATCGAAGCCGATGGTCACAGTACTACCGCCAATGAAAACATGTTCTATGTTGCAATCAGTCGGGCGCGATATACGGTAAAGATATACACCGATGACCGTGAATTATTGCCATTAGCGATGAGCCGTGAAATTGAAAAAGAAGCTGCATTAGATGTACGAGTCGCTTGCCTGGAAATATAAAAAATAGAGTGGTGATTTATTTTCGTATGCGTACGCTAGATCTTTCCGAAGCAGCTGAATTTCTAAAAATGCACCCTGAAGAAGTACGCAGGCGTGCAAAGTTGGGGCAATTGCCCGGAGCTAAACCTGGAAAATCGTGGGTGTTTCTTGAAAACGATCTTGCCGAATATGTACGTTCACACTATGCTTATCCACGGCAAGCGTTGCAAGTGACGCCGACAAAGGAGGAAAAGCCATGTCACTTATTAAACGTGGTAACACCTGGTGGATTGATTTCACCACACCGGCAGGAGAGCGAATTAGACGTTCTGCTGCAACAAAAAGTAGGGCTGAGGCGCAAGAACTGCACGACAAGTTAAAAGCAGAATCATGGCGAGTACAGAAACTTGGTGATAAACCAAAGCGAACTTGGGATGATGCTGCTTACAAATGGCTGATGGAAACTCAGTACAAAAAGTCGCATCTTGATGACGTTTCAAGAGTTGCTTGGTTCCAGCAGCATTTTAGAGGCAAGTTGCTTGACGATATGACGCGGGATCTAATCGCACAGGTGGCGGAAATAAAGGCGAAGGAAACAAGTCCCTCAACAGCAAATCGTTTCCTTGCATTAGTTCGAGCAATCTTACGTAAAGCAGCATTTGATTGGGATTGGATCGATAAACCGCCAGTTATTAAGCTATATCGTGTGCAGAAAACGCGGATTCGCTATTTGACTCCTGTTCAGGCAAACATACTTTTGAATGAATTGCCTGAGCACTTGGCGGATATGACAAAGTTTTCTCTGGCGACGGGATTAAGAAAAGCAAACGTCACCAAGCTGGAATGGTCGCAGGTGGATATCGCGCGTCGGGTAGCGTGGATTCATGGCGATCAGGCAAAAGGGGGGAAGCCGATTCATGTCACACTGAATGCAACGGCACTTGAGGTATTGACTAAGCAAATTGGTAAACACGTAACATCGGTGTTCACTTATAAAGGTAAATCAATTACTCAAGTGAATACCAAAGCGTGGCGGGCAGCTCTAAAACGTGCAGGTATTGAAAATTTTCGCTGGCATGATTTGCGACACACTTGGGCAAGCTGGCTTACCCAGCAAGGTGTTCCGCTAAACGTGATACAGGAAATGGGGGCGTGGGAATCGCCGGAGATGGTGAGGCGGTATGCTCATTTAGCTCCTGAGCAGTTCGTGACACATGCACGAGTGGTGGACGATCTTCTCAGCGGCACAAATTCGGCACAGTCCTAGAACCAAAAAGGGCTCACATCGCTGTAAGCCCTTGAATTCTGGTGGTGATAGGTGGACTTGAATAAGTGTTGTAACCCTTATCAAATATAGGTTTCCATTTTTAAAAAAAATTTTATGGCCCAAAATCCGGTCTCAAAAAAATCTACTGTTTTAACTTATATATATCGTTTAAATTCGGGGCGTCAACCGCGAGTGATTGCTAACTCGTTGTTGCATCTAAATCACAATGCGTATTGATTTTAGTAAAAAGATAATATCTGCCATTTAAATAATATCTTGCCATTTATGTATTAATGAAATGCCTAACTGGGGCTTTCTTCACATCCAATTCAAGTCCAATTCTCGTATTTTTCACCCGCGTTGCAGCTCACAGCATTTCCACTAAAACGGCGCTAAAACGACTCAATCTGACGACCCGGCAGTTGACACCCTATGCACTGAAACGTCTAAGCGACCCAAACAAAAAAGTATGGAGGTTAAAAACCTCAAAAATAGACAAGCCTCATTGAAATTGAATTAAATGTTACCCATAGACAATGCCAATTCTTATCCGCGATTTATAAAAGAGATTGATCAACATTTCAACTTTTCTAATGTAATTTCCGCTGTCAAATTCATCTCTGATGTGAAAATCAATGAGATATACCAAATCGAACGAAAATTTTTAGGGCAAATTGAACTTGGATCCCGTTTTCTAAAGGAAAACAGTTTCCACTGCAAATATCCTTGTAAAAAAAGAAACTAACCATTAGGATGTCGATTACAGCATTGAAACCGGAATGGCGATCACAAAAAGGTAATTCATGCGATTCAAAAAATCTGACCAACTTTTTCTTTACCACATACGTGATGCGGCAACATCCGGTGGAATTGGCTACGACGGCTACGTCGGTATTACTGACAATCCTAAACGGCGCAAGAGAGAGCATTTTGCTGCTCTGGCTAACGGAACGCATTCAAATGCGAAGTTACAGACTGCATACAATAAATCACCTGCCAGTTTTCAATTCTGGATTGCCACTTCTGGGAACAAAGAAAGCATCGAAGCACGCGAACTGCGTATTCTGGTGAACGTGACCGACGATTCTGGTGATCGTGACCGATGCGCCTAAAATGGTGTTACGCGGTTAAATTGTAATGTCATCGGTCACGATGGATCCATGTTTTTCTCCTTTTTGCTGTTTTTTTGTTTATTTACGCGCATCGAATCACCCGTCAGCGTGAACCGGTGATTTTTCTGCATGATGCGATCCAAGATGGCATCGGCAATCGTGGCATCACCTAACCAGGCATGCCAATGTTCAACCGGTAATTGGCTGGTAATGATGGTTGCCTTGCTGGCGGCACGGTCATCAATGATTTCCAACAGGTCGGAACGGGTCATGCTGTCGATGCCTCCCATGCCCCAGTCATCCAATATCAATACGTCTGTCTTGGCCAGTTGCAGCAGCCATTTACTGAAGACACCGCTGCCGTGCCGGATACGAAGCTCTTCCTGCAGACGGGGTACTCGCTGGTAGACAGAAGAGTAGCCGCGTCTACAGGCATATTGCGCCAAGGCGCAGGCCAGCCAAGATTTGCCTGCGCCGGTCGGACCGGTAATGAGAACGCAATGCCCGGCACTGACCCAGTCCCCGAGTGCCAGACTCATTACTTCGCTGCGGTTTATGCCTCGACCTGTCTTGCTGTCCAGTTCTTCAATACATGCCTGTCCATATTTCAAGCGTGCGTTTTTAAGTAGTCGCTGTAAATGGCGGTCGTTCCGGCAATTGACTTCCCGGTCAACCAGCATTGCCAGACGCTCTTCGAAACTCATGGCTGTCATGCCGGGTTGGATCAATTGTTCTTCTAACGCGCTGGCTAAACCGGCGAGTTTTAATGTGCGTAATTGGGTTAACGTCGTTTGTATCATTATCTTGTCCTTGTTATTGGTAGTAGTCTGAACCGCGCAGGTGAGCATGGTCTGGGCTAACCCATTCCTTTGCGGTCACGGTATGCTGGTCACGATTATTCTTCAGGATATTGCGTACGTGCCGGTACTGGCACGCACCAATCTGCAATGCCACAGCACAGCCAGCCTCCAGTCGTTCCTTGCCATAGTGCTTGGCCAGTGACAGCAATCCGAGGCTGGTGCGGTAGCCATGTTCTGGATGTTTATTCTCAGCCATGATCCGGGTGACCGCTTCGGCTGTGGCTGGTCCGATGGTTTGGCCCCAGTGAATGAATCGCTCTGGTGTCCATTGCTGGTGCGCCCGATGGGCGGTGGGCATGTGATCATCGATGGTGCTGAATCCGCCCACGCTGGCATTGCGCGGATGACTGGCGACCCGTTCGCCACGATGCAACAGCTGAATCATCGTCTTGGTCATGCGCGCTTCCAGAACCTGACCGACCAGTGCATGCGGCACGCTGTAACGATGCCGCTCAATATCGACGTGGTAGTCGACATGCACTTTAACGGTTTTAAACCACGCGATTTCATAAGGCTGGGTGGGTAATGCCATCAAGGCTGGTGCATCGATGGAAGTGAATGTGCTGGCGCGACTGCCTGGCAGTTTCTGAAACAACTTCTGATTCAGCCGGGTCAGCAAGGGAATGATTGCTGCATTCACTTCGTGTACGTTGGCAAAGGTGTGATGACGCAACCGCGCCATGATCCAGCGTTCGACAATTTGCACGGCGGATTCTGCTTTGGCTTTGTCCTGAGGGTGATAGGGACGCGCTGGTAAAATCGACGTGTTGTAATGCCGGGCGAAATCCAGCACGGTGTCGTTGGCACGAGGCTCATAACGATCGGCATTGGCAATCATTGCCTTGGGATTGTCGGGAACAATCAGCTGTGGCACGCCACCGTAAAACTGTAATGCACGGGCGGTGCCGTTAAGCCAATCAACCATCGTTTCCCGTTCCGTGGCATAGGCGAAGGTGTAACTGGATGCGCCCATGGCGGCGACAAAGATGTGAGCGCGTGTGCCATCCGTGAGCAGAATCGTCGGCCCGGCAAAGTCGATAAACAACTTCTCACCAGCACGGTGAATTTGCCGCATGGAGCGTTTGAGCAGTTTTGCAAACCGGTTGTACTTGTCGCAGTATTGGGAATACGCATAGGTCTGCTGATCTGCATGATCTGCACAGTACTCTTCCCAGAGCAGCGCCAGGGTCATGCCCTTGCGACGTAATTCCTGATGCACCCGACCGAAATCGGGCTGAACGTGATTGATGGGTTTCTTGCCAGGTCCTGCCAAACGGTGCTGCAGTTGCGTTTCGTCGGCCTCCTGCACTTGGCTCAACGTCAATCCGGCAGCCGAAGCTAACCCGACATATTTGGTGACTACGCCTTTGGAAATGCCGAGTGCCGCAGCAATTTGTTCATGCGACAGCCTGGCATCCAGCTTCAATCGCAATATCTCTTTTATCTTACGCATACTGATCCTTGGTGCAGGCACGGTATCTCCAAAAACTGGAGATCGTACCTGTTCTCATATCAAATGCGTAACACCATTATTCTGTAGTACACCGGCATTCTGGTATCGTGACCAGTGATTCTGGCATCGTGACCGCTGATTCTGGAATTGCCTGAAATCGGTCACGATAAACCAGAACGGGCGGTCACGTTCAATCGGAATGGCCGGTCACGATACCAGAATGACCGGTCACGTTGGACCAGAATACCCACGAACGGCTATTTGTTCCAAAAACTAACCATTTATTAAACAGGCAAACAGGCGGAGGACCTCGACGCGGCATGGCGAAACAAGAAGCATGGCGGTTGATATCCGGGAACAAAAAATCCGAATCAAAGTCAACCGACGGAACGCAATCTAAGGAAGGGGCGCAGTTCCAGGCAAATGAAAATTCTGACCCTAAAGGAAATACTAAAACAAAATCGAAATCAAGCTCCGCTGGTGGCACAGCAGGTACAGGCGCATCTGGTTTTGCTGTGGTCGCCGATATCGCAGCAGGCGCGGCGGTGGTAGCAGCCACAGTTGTGAGCGGCATAGGCACCGCATATGTAATCAATAAACACGTACTAAACGACGATGAGTCTTTGGAACAAGGCGAGCGAGATGCGCGAAAATCGGGTCGTGTCGGATCCTACGTTGGAGGTGGTGCTGGTGCCACTGCGGCCATAGCGATGGTATGCGTAACGGGTGAAATCGGACTAGGTGTCACTGGCGTCACGACCGGACTAGCTTCGATAGGCGCGGTAGTTGGTGGCGGAGCGACAATTGGCGCTGGAATAGCCTTAGCAGTACCTGCACTTGCAGCTTGTGCCGTTGCAGGATTTGGCTACGGGGGTTACAAACTCTATCAAAGATATTTTGGATGATCGGGGGGAGCAATTTTAGTTATCACCCAATCCAACGAAATACCTGATTAGATAAATCTGATTTTTTTAATAGCGCAATTAAATATTGATAACTAATTTTTCATATGACAAACCTATCGTATAACCCATTTGGAAAAGGTCTTTCAGCCGAACTTGGACCATCGGGGAAAAAATCAAAAATCTTGAGTTTTAAGCGACAAGGCGGATTACTAGTGAATTCAGAAATGCAGGCTCTTCAGATTTTGAGTTCATTTAGGCCGACATCGCAATATCTCATTTTTCCTCAAGTGCACCTATTACAAACATTTGATGTGGACCAAAAAAAACTAGACGAAGAATTTAAAAAAAGGGCAGTAGCAAGCCCATTTAAAGAGTCAATAGCAGAAAAAGTTGCGAAAAAATGGAAATTTGAAATGGGATGGAAGTCAGTCGATTTTTTGGTTTGTTCTACTCAAAATTCACGAGTATTGGGCGGTATTGAAATAGACGATCCTACCCACGCCGAAGATCCCGCCAGACAAGCATGCGATCTGGTAAAGAACATAATTTTTGCATCACTAGATGTACCTCTACTCCGTTTCACCAATGCTCAAATTGCAGAATTGCATTCGGAAGGATTTGGATCTAACCATTCCGCATCATTTTCAGCCTATTTACAATCAGCAACCGCCGCATGGGATGCCACAAAAAAAATATTAACGGACTAAGTGACGGTCGGGATTTTTTATCTACCGAAATAAGAATACCAAAAATAGGCACACCTTCAAGATATTGGAAACGTGGATGAACAAAACAATGAAAAGTACGAATGCTAAATCGAATACTTTTCTGTCAATTCAAGAAGCAGCAACGGCTCTATCGATGCGTTTCAAGAAAGTGGTAATCGAAGCAGATATTCTCAAACTTGCGTTAGATAAAAAAATAAAAATCTCTGTAGAACTGACTAGTCCTATTAAAGCCGTTCGGGGGAAAATTGTCGATCAGTTCAATACAGAATGGGTTTTAGACCATAGGCCATCGAGTAATAATAAACTTCCACCAGAATTAGAAAGGGGCAATCCTGCATGCCCCCCTTCTCTTGAACAACAATGGGAGTGTGCACATCCAGAACTGCTGCATGAATACTACCCAATTTTACAAAGTACCAAAATTAACGAAGATATTTATTTGAATTTTGAAACTGATACGGAAGAACTTTTGGGATTCTTTTCTTTACCTATGCTCGGCGGTGAAAAAGAAGATATTGAACACAAATATAATCTTCTTACAGATAGGCCAACAGATGCGTTGAAAAATAGTGAAGCTTGTTACATCGAAGATGAGTGCGGCAAAATTTTTAAGATTCTAATTCACAAAAGCGAATACGAATTTTCAGAAGAAACCAGCGAGCTTCAAGAAATCAAGAAAAAAATAAAGGAGCAAAAAATTCAAAGACCTGAAGCACAACAACTATTAGCCACCCATAAATCAAAATTCCAGAATTTTTATCAAGACGCTGCAGAAAAATATGAGCAAGTACGATTTACAAAACTTGCTGAACGAGAAAAATACGAAACGGCGTTATCCTTACCAATAAATAGTCAAATCGTAATTAAAAATGAGGAAATCGAAAGATTTTCTGGTATGGAGACTATTAAATTCACAGATGACGTCACCGAGGTATTTTCTAATTCTGAAATCACACTATTAGTTATTTTCAATGCGCTTTTAAAATTTAAAAACTATGATTACAAAAAAAGGGGTCAATCGAAAATAATCGAAATTGATACCAAGCCTTTCATCAATCCAGTCGGCAAAGAAACCATCAGACTAAAATTTGTGAAGATTTCAACTGCATTAAAGAGCGGGCAAATAAGAGAAGCACACTATGAATCAGTGGATGCTCAAAATAAAAATATTAAGGAAATCGAGACCCTAGCAAAATCAAAGCTCAAGGAAAACGGAAAGCAGCTGGAACGAAGAGAGCGAAATATTTACTTAACTATGATTGCTGGTCTATGTAATGACACTAAATTGAATTATTTAGAGAATACTACGATCGAAATTGTTTCGAACCTCCCAGACATTAAAATAAATCGAATACTCAGCGACGAAATCAGAATAATATTTAATGAAATTCGAGAAGTAGTAAGGCACAAAGAAAAAGAAAAATAACCGGGATGTCGTGAATTTTGTGTAAACGGCGGTTGGTTTAAACATTCGGCATACGGTCGCCGAACTGTACGCATTCACCGGCTTCACGGTCGGCGTGGTCGGCGCGATTCCTTACGTGCTGGTCAACCTGTTTCGCGCGCAAGTGCGTTTCTCGGGTGTTTCGTTCTCTTACAACCTCGCCTACGCGATTTTCGGCGGGCTGACGCCCGTCGTGCTGCCGCTGCTGCTGAAGGCCAACCCGCTGGCGCCGGCCTACTATGTTGCGGGAATTTGCCTGCTGGGCATGGTGACGGCGTTGTTCGTCAAGGCAAACAAGGCCGGCGCAGGGAAACTGATTTAACGGTTGTCGTTAATTAATTCAAGCAATGCCTCATGCACAGCAAGTTCGACGAATGTCTCGCAAAACAGAAACATAGGCTAATTGCTTGAAATGAAAAGGCCCGATATCTTAGACGACGAAGTAAGTCCGTCCCATTGGATTTCCGCCTTGTAGGGCTTCTTATTTAGTTCCAGCTTGACACTGACCGCAGAAGATTGAAGTCCGTTTTCGTGATATGTTCGCCCATTTTGAGCCAAAAATTTGGCATTTGCCTGAGCAAGCAATTTGACAATCTCAGTGGATGCGACGGCCTTAAGCTCCGAGGTTCGGATGCCCGGCAATGCAGGTACCGATTGCCGAAAAAACACAACGTCAGAAAAATGACTGGTCAAGTCATCGCTATTGGTTTGCAGTGCCTTCTTAACTTCGGTCGTATTCTTCTGTGTAGTGGCAATTTCACTTGCTCTATTAGCATTGCCACTAGCCTTGTTCGTAATTTGTGCCGGGAACGGAGAAAGCCCAACCTTTCTAAGGTCATCATTAAATAAATCGTTGCAATCGGCTGTGGTATTCGAAGCCCAAACGCCGGAGTTTTTCAACGCTAGCCAAGTCGCAAAAATCGCATCGTCCTGACTATATAAATTGATATCTGACGCCGAGAAGATTCTTGGACCTTCCGCGCAAGCTTTACGAAAAGTTGACAAATCCGGTGTCTTAAGTTGGCTTGGTAGATCTTTATCAGTTTGATTTTTTTCGAACACATCCGAGGTACTACCCCCCAACGGCGAAAGTTTTGCGGAAAATTCACCACCACCCGTCATAAGTGCCGAATAGTTGGGCTTACCTTTCACAAGTGAGTTTGTATATAGCGAAGGCAAATAGCTTGGTGTAAGCACAATGGTAGCAACTATACCTCTTTGGCCTACATCACGCGATCCATCGTAAAGTATCATCGTCATGTGATCTACCGCACCCCAATCTTGGTACGCCTTGCTCAGGCTGATTGGATCCGGGGCCAAAATATTAGTGTTCAAACCGCTGACAAACTTGTCAATCTCTTGGCCGGGACTGTCGGATGCCTTCGACAGTGCTGTACCGATTAGACCGCCGACAGGGTAGTACTTTAGTACGTCTTGGGCAATTTTAATAATTGAACTACCCGCCTTGCTATTGTCGGTAGTTCCAAATTTGTACTGCATGGAGATACCCCATCGTCCCCCTACATCTGTAAACTGGGTATAGGGAAGCAAGCCTTTACCACTCATCACAGTGATATTTGACGGATTCTTACCATCAGTCTGCCTTGTCACAACAAATACTGGAATTGGTTTGGCAGTACCCAAAGTGGCATCGTCGCCTAAGGCTATAGTTACAGCCGCAGTTGTTGCTTTTGCATCAAAATTACCAATCAATCTATCCCATGTGGACGTATCGTTACTGTTGTTCAGCGGGCTGCTTCCAGGCACCACATCCATCTCAAGTGAAAAATAATGCATCGAAGATGTAATTGGCGCCTCCTTCTTATATATGCAAAAATCCCAAAGCTGCGAGCCTCTTGAGTTTGCAGTATCCAATTTAGCACCCGCATCAATATCCGTGCAGTTAGCAACCAAACCCCTTGTTTGAATTTTTGGTGTACCGCCCGAAGCAGGTACTGGAGAATCTTGATTATGCGTAACTACTGGCAGTGGGCAGCCTGATAGCGCCGCGCACAATGCGAGGAGAGAGGAACATTTTGTTAAGAAAGACTTATTACTCATTTTTCCCCCAAAACTAGAAATTGTTTTTTCACAACATGTCGCGCCTTGATCCAATATCCGTCTTCCTCACCAGCTTTCCGATCAATCAATTGATTAAGCTAAAATCATCTCAAATACAATTTTGCTTGGATATCCCGATAAGCGCAAGCGGTCAATGATCTCGCTCGTGCTTTTGCCGGCATGATCGGCCACGGCCTTTTGCAACAAGGGTTGGTACTCTTCCTTTTGCACTGCCTTGAGGATCAGCGATGGGTTGGTCGTCGCGTCTCGCGGCGCATACGCCGTGATCGATTGAAAATCGCCTGTGTCGGCGACGATGGTGGTGTATTGCTTCAGTTGATCGAGTTGGCTCATGGCATTGTTGTTCGGTGGTATTCGGGACGGCCGAATTCCGGGCGCCTTCAGGTGGTAGTCTATTTTAACCCTTCGGCCACAGGATCATTTACGCGCAACGGAAGCTTGCAATCAATTTGTTGGTACCCGCGGCGCGATGGCAGCCCGAAGCGCCCCACACCTGGGTCGTGCGACCGGCATGTTTTTCTCGCGAAAACGGAAATATGGGACTGTCATGGCTTGGTGCATTGACACTTCGCACCGTTCCTGGTGTCTTGACTCCCGGCCTGCCGTGCGTAGTTCGTGGCGTTTGCATAACGAAATCCCGAAAGTTTTCAATGTTTAACAATTTACTGTGCGAAACCGCATTGCCTGCAGGTAACCGGTCATTCCCGTCCAATATTACCCCGCCGATCGACGGCATGCAAATCCGACCTGAGCGGATTCTCAGCAAACATCTGCTTCCAAACGCGCGGCGTAAGTTGATTCACCAGCGACGCCGGATGCTGGCTGATACGCTGCAAGACATCGACAAAGTAGTCGTAGGGATTGATCTCATGCATGCGACATGTCGCAATCAGACTTTGCACAATACCGACGTGCTTGGCGCCAAGCTCTGTCCAACAAAAAAGCCAGTTCTTCTTTCCCATGGGAATCACACGTAGCGCACGTTCAAGATGATTCGTGTCGATGGCCACGTCGGCATCATCCAAATACACCGACAGGCCAACCCGGCGCTCACGAATGTAGGCGAGCGCGCCCAGAAAGGGGCTGCTGGGCAAGAAGCCATGTTTGTCGAACTGCTGGTCGATCCAGTTGAAGAAGCGGTTCAACACTGGCTTGGCGTGTTGCTGCCGATAATCGCGCTTGGCGTGTCCCGTCAGCGCCTTCTCGCGAATCTGTATCTCCACGGCGTACAACGCGCCAATGTAATCCAGTGCCAGGTCGGCATGAGTCGGTTCGACATCCCGGCAATCAAAGACCTTACGACGGCTGTGCGCCCAGCATTGGGCGTGAGTAATCCCGGTCACCCTGGCATAGTGCTCATAGGCACCATAGCCATCGGTTTGCAAGACAGCATCACCAGGTGGCGACAGGCCAAGTGCGTCCTGGACGTGTTTGGCCGCTCGGCTGGGGTAGTACAGGAAGCAGATTTCATCCTGTTCACCATAGACCGGCCAGAAATAGGCCGGTTTCATCTTGCCAGGGCCGGCGCGCCCTGCCTTGATCGGGGTTTCGTCCATGGCTTTAACGCGGGAAGCGCGAATTGAGGCCAATTGGGCGTCGAAGATGGGCTCTAACAGGGCAGCGACGCGCGACATCAATCTGGTAAGCCAGGGTCGACTGACATTGATGCCGGCATCGCCCAACTTGATGTGCTGACGGTACAGCGGCTGGTGATAGGAGAACTTGTCGACCATCATGCCGGCTACGAAACTGACATCGGCGCGGCAGCCATCAAGCACACCGGCTGGTGCCGGCGGGCAGGAAATGACTTGCGTATCACGCCGCTTGATGACGGGCCTGACGTATTTCAGGATTACGTAACTGCCAGGACGTTGTGCCAGACGATGGCTGACCTTCTCGCCGATGATCTCGTAGTCTTCGGGGTCGAGTCCCTCGACTTCCGGATTGGGAACCTGGACCACCTCGACCGGGACCTTGGATTCGTCGAAGAACTGTTCGGTATCGTCGCCAAGCTCGGTCGGGTTCTTCACCTTCTGCTCGCGCTCGTGCGCAGCGACCTTGCTCTTCTTGGGCGGCAGCGTGTCTTCGGGAATCACATCGAAGGCACCGCCCAACGTACCTTGCAGACCTTCCGGCTCGGGCAGGCGACATTCGCTCTTCTGGCCGAATATCTGGCGTTCAAACCAGGCGATTCTGCGGCGCAGATGAACGATTTCCCGGTCTTTCGTATCGAGCAAATTTGCGACTTCCACCGGCGTCAATGCGGCCACGTTGCGACCTGTTTCGGTGGTAGATGGTGGCGTGATTTGCATGTCGATATTATATCGTTTGCACAGCATGAATTGAAGTGTTTGCGCTATGAGAATGCGATTTTTTATAGCGCAGACGCACGCGCTTTGGCTCGATGCCTTCGAGCAGCAGTTTCAGTCCTGTCCAGTCCATTTCATGCGTGGATACATTTGCCCAGTTACTGATCAGTCTGCCCTGTTCAAGCCGTTTTGCCCAAACACATAGTCCGGTGCGATCAAAATACAAGACCCTGATCTGTGTGGCGCGGCGATTGACGAAGGCGAACAAATGTCCAGACAAGGGGTCGAGTCCCATGTGATGCTTGACGATGGCGTAGAGCCCGTCAAAGGATAGCCGCATGCTGGTGGGTTCGCCGTACAGGAATACGCGCACCTGGCCTTCGGGGAAGAACATCAGCGTCGCGCTATGGTCAGGACGATGCCATTGCCGAGGTCGAGGCGTATGTCGATACCTGGCGCAATTGCCGACGCCGATGTGCGTGCCGTCTCGTGGTTGACTGCACGGCTCTTGACGGGGCCGAGGTCGATGAAAGGTGCGACTTGCTTAGGCGCAGAGGTCGACGCCTTTTGGGCCATGTTGGCTGTGTCTTGGCGCAGCCGTGTGCGCCACGCGTAGAAATTACCTTCCGCAATCGCTTCATCTCGGCAGAACGCGGCAATGGTCTTGCCGCTGGCTGCGTAGCGCGTCAGGTGGTCACGCCAAATGGCTTCCTTGGATATTGCCGATGCTTGCTGGCCCATGTTTTACCCTCGTGTTGTTGATCGTGAGGGAGATTGTGCCGGGAATGGGGGCTGATGAATATAACGCCGCTGGCGCACCGGTTACGCCGAACTGGATTGTAAATCGATTCAACGCTGCTTTCCAATCTCTAATTGGCATTGTCCATTTTTTGCTGATGTTATTCAGCGCCAGATAGAACAATTTCAGGACAGCTTCATCAGTCGGAAATACCCCTCGGTTCTTGGTAATTTTACGCAGACTCATATTGACGAATTCGAATGAATTCGTTGTGTAAATCACTATCCTGGTGTCCGGCGGGTAGTAAAAAAAATAGGTAGCCGAGGCCAATTCTTGCGCCAAGATTCACCGATGGGTGAAAATCGCTCACTCCATTTTTGCTCAAACTGACACAATTCCAATTCAGCCTGTTCGATGGTGGTGGCCGAGTAAATCAGGCGAAAATCATCAACAACTTCATGCGTTTTTTGTCTTCATCAGGAACTACTGATTCATTAATTCTTTGATCAACTGTTCTTGTTAATTAAATTTTTATTGAGTAACGCGCAAATAAATATTTTGTCTTTGTCTCGCGCAGCTCATAACTTCGCAACAACAAGATCATGTGGCTCAATACAATATGCTTTGCTATCGCCCATATCAGAATCAGGGTTTAGATTCACTAATCTGCTCTTCCAATTCCTAGGCAATGTGGCAGTTTTAAAGTCAACGGGATCAGCATAGTATCAATACGTTTCATGGAATCTGGAATCTACACCGATAGAGTTTAATCGCTCCGTCCTATCCGGTTTATTCTTCGCAATAATATCGACCCCTTGCGACATCAAAATAGTGTCTGCTACATCTGGAAACTTTCCATGTAGAGATTGACTTCCAATGATGATAAATTCTTTATCTTCGCAAATTTGGGAAGCGGCGCGAACAATATGCTCAAGCTCAGATTTCTTCATGAATTTTTCTCACGACCGACTGATCCAACAAACCAACATACGGCATAGATTGGCGCATTTGATTGCTACGCTGATCTAAACCAGTCATGCAACCAATTAGTTTCTGTTCATCGCGATCATTGAGGATCGTCAACCACAATTCATACGACACACTCCACGTTCCATTCGATTTCCACCGCAACAAATTCTCTATGGATTTCTTTTTGATGGTGAACACATCGAAGCGCGACACAATCTCAAGCGAAATTTTTAATTTAATTTCGTCGAGAGTATCCTGTTTATTTCTAATCAATATTTTCATATCAATCCCTTTTTGCTTTCCTTACGCGATCTTCTTTGTCCGAATGAGAGCATTCCTTGCTAGATCATTTAATATCCTAAAGTCCTTTGAATCCACAGGCATGCGGTACGTTTTTAAAGCCCGAGGCTTAATACCGGACAGCAAAGCTAATTCGTCCCTGGTAACACCAAGTTCATCCTTGAGTGACTTCAAAAACTCTTGTTGCGATTGCTGTGTCATGATTTCCCTAATTAATACGCATTGCGTACCACTATATCGCTACAGAAAACATTTCGCGCAATTTATTTTATTGATATTTAGATAATGCATGATGTGATCCAACTCCGCATGTCCTAACAACTGCTGTACCGTTTCGAGACTTGCACCATTCGATAATAGGTTGGAGGCGAAGCGTCGTCTACCGCTGTGACTTGACCCTAATTTGATCCCCGCATCTGTTGGCGCCGACTGAATATTGACCCAGCTCCTCCAAATAACTAATAAGGAATTAAGTTTCCTTATTAGGTCACGCAATAAATCAAATTAGTCACAATGAAGGCATGTCAAACATTACCAGAGGGTAAAACATGTCGCAACGTCTCATAAGATTCCCGGAATTACTTATTCGAAGTGGATTATCGAGATCCACAATCTATCTCAAGATAAAAAACGGATTTTGGACTAAGCCAGTCCCAATTGGTGAGCGGGCAGTAGGTTGGCCATCCGGAGAAATTGACGCGCTTATTAGTGCACAGGTACAGGAAAAATCCAAGCAACAAATTCATGACCTAGTTACCACTCTTACATACAAACGAAAACCAACTGAGTAAATTGAAATGCATTTATTTTTCAATTCACGCTATTAAATTTTCCCAAAACAATTTTTCGATAATCATAGACACGGCGGGCTAATAATCACATGAGCAACTCTAACAAGCGTAAAAAAAACCTGACAATCCAGGTACGGGCAACCACCGAAGAAAAGGCTGCACTAAAGGCCCGTGCCGAGTTATTCAGGATCTCACTTGGAGAATTAGTCCGGCAAACTATTTTTAAATCCACGCCAAAGTCAAAAGTAGACTTGGAAGCAATCCAACAATTGGCAAATGCTCGGGGAGATCTTGGTTGGGTTGGAGGTCTCTTGAAAGCAAGTTTAGCGGACGTAATGCCCTACTCCGAAAAATTTGACCAGCATCAGGCGCAAGACCTACTTTTGCAAATCGAAGCCGCACAAATCGAAGTGGTCAGAGCCGTCAAAAAATTGACCGAAAAATTATGATATCAAAGAATATAGAGCCAAGAAAAGATGGGATTTCCAGTGCGTTGGATGCGATCAAGTATGGTGTCGGCCTAAAAATTGACAAGGGAACGGGAGAATGGCTCGACAAGTCTTACCGCACTAGGTTCCAATGTTTTGGCTTAATTGATAATGGGGTCTATTTTGATCGAGATCCAGATTCGATGATAACCACAGTCGATAAAGCAGCACTCGAAATGCAAACTATCCTTGATTTAAGTACTAAGGTAGATCAAAAAAATAAATTGGGGCATTTTGTATTTTCGTTCGGACAAGAAAAACCCTCGGAAGCAGTGTTACTTGATACCGAAGATTCCATGCGCAAAGCGCTAAAGCTATCTGAAAATCATTTCGTGTCATGCTTACACAATGATAACGGTCATTGGCATTTACATATCTTTGTAAGTCGAATTGAAAAACAGAAACCGTTTCGTGGTAATTCACTGTGGCGCGATCGGACTCTGCGAGATCTAGTTTGCCGGGAGATAGAGGAAAGACATAACCTCAGACGTGACAATGGCCTGCATGAAATTGACGCCAACGGGATAATGACAGAGGTCCCTCTGCAGCTACGTATCGCTCGAAGAGAGTCTAATTCAAATCCGAATCAGCTGAGCGATCGCGCACTCTCTTTGGAAAAAATTACCGGCCAACAATCATTCCAAAGCTGGTGCAACGAAGTCCGCATTGGTGATCGTCTAATCCACGCAAAGTCGTGGAAAGAAATGCACCACGCAGCAACTGCATATCAATGTCAAATTAAACAAAGGGGCGCTGGATACGTTATTTGCCCGATCGAAGGAAAAGGCGGGCTGCCTATTTCAAAGGTCGGAATAACCAAAGTACAGCAAAGACTTGGCCCCTTCGTTCCAATCGACTCAGAAGCCAAAGAAGCTTCAGTGGAGAGTTCGTTGAAATATTCATCAAAGTCAATTATAGATGATGGACTGTTTTTTGATGAATGGCGTTCGAAAAAGTCAGGATTTTCTAAATTCAGGCAAGAAAAATGGGCGGAATTCAGGGAGACGGCCACTAAGCGGAGAAATGCGATCCTATCTCAATACAAAACCGACCTCGCTGAAATCCGCAGCACCAAATCAGGCATTTCGGCAGTCGCAGCGCGTTCGGTCGTACAGATAAACCATGCTGCAAAACTAACTGAGTTTGCTTCCATAATCCGCCAGGAAAAACAATTACTTAAAGTCGACATAACCGCGCGGCAACCTGGAACGAACTACAGGGAATACTTATTCAATCTGGCAAAAGAAAATGATATAGCACTTGAGACACTTAGAGGCCACAGTGCCAAACACTCTACCAATGTTTCTAGGGAATCTGAATGGGCGGAATTGAAAATTATAAGCACATTCGCTGGGAACAATGAACATCCTATTCGACGATTACCAATCAAGCACCTTGTTCTAGACAATGGGACAGTGGTTTACGACCTTGGCGAAAATCGATCAATTTTAGATAGTGCAATCGCAAAACAAATTCAACTCAATTCAGCAGCGGCAAATGACGTTGATTCTGTCGAGATCGCCTTGCGCTTCTCGATTTCAAAATTTGGTCATGAGATTTCACTCTCAGGACCACAAAGCTTTCAAAACATGGTGGTGGAAATCGCTGTCCGGAACGGCCTAACGGTGAATTTCACAGACCCAGTTCTTGAAAAACTTCGTACTGATTTAAGTATGAAAAAAAATCCAATTAAACCTCAAAGGGAAACACATCATCATGTCAAACGTATTGGAACGAGCCGGCGCGCTAAAAATATATCACGAACTAGATAAGGTTGCCTGTTGTAATTGTAAGAACGCGATATGGCAAAAAATCAATGATTCACTGAGATGCCATTGCAATATCTTCGCCGAAATTACATTTCAATGCTGCAGGAGAGAAGGATTCAAGCAGACACTCACTGGTATCACGGACTGTGACGGCTTCGAACAAATTGACGACGTATCGACCGCGGTGACAAAAGATACAAGTATCAAACCGGCACCCAGTCCAATTGGCAAGATACTAGACTCCATTCCCGTCGATGGGGACGCCGCAGACAAAAGGACCGGATGAATCTGTCCAAATTGGCCCGCTGCAAGCGCTGGAAAAGCAGCCCAAATAAGCGCAGCGTTGCGGGTGATTCACGGCGGTCTCACCGCCGTCCGTCCTGCCCTGCTTATTACAAGTACTTAGCAAATTTTGGGTAGTACGTAACTGAATGAAATGCAACGACGTTGTATATCGAAAAACGTATCTTGAACGTAGTAAAACGAGGAAAGAGTGAGATATGTCGGAAACTAAATTTCTTGAATTGCAAATGCAGACTTTGAAACGGAAAAAGCGCAAAACCAATTTAAACGAATACGAAACATCAATAAATCGATTGATGAATTTGGATGTTTCGCTACCAATTATTTTGGA
The DNA here is from genome assembly GCF_004358105.1 of Sapientia aquatica. Lineage (GTDB taxonomy): Bacteria > Pseudomonadota > Gammaproteobacteria > Burkholderiales > Burkholderiaceae_D > Solimicrobium > Solimicrobium aquaticum. Next base: position 67,356 of record NZ_SMYL01000014.1, read on the forward strand.
GTGGCTAACAGGCGAACGAAAAATATTGACGACTTTGCCAGCTTTAAGACGGTTTATTAGAAGAGTGTTTGGAGATGAATTTTACGACGATTTTATGAGGCGGAACGGGTGGTATAAATCAAAGGGTTGTAGCGGACCGTCTCCACCAGCATCACCAAAAAAACACGCGAATTCATTCTCTAATTCGGATACACCGCCGGGCGTAACACAAGAAGAGCTAAAGGCATCATTGAGACAAAAGGTCAATCTCAATGGATTTAAAGACGACTAACATGACTAACATTTTATTTGGAGTATAAATTGAAAAAAGTTTACACAGGAATTACAGGAAAGTGCGGGAAAAGCAGCTTGGTTAACTCGCTCGAATTTCCAAGAATGCCAAATGCGACAATAATTCGCGTCGAAACGATAAACAATTCTGGCCTGTCAGGATGCAATTCAGAAATTTTTCTGAAAGGACGCGACCTCGGTCAGCTGGAAACAGAACTTGTCAAGGTTGAGGACGCCATTATCGATGTCGGAGCATCCAATATTGAATCCTTTTTACTTTCATTAAATTCTGAGTTTGAATCACATCAAATCTTCGATTATTTTATCGTGCCTGTAATCGCACGAGCATCTGCTCAGATCGAAATGTCCGAATCTATTACCACACTCAAAACATTGGCAAAAATGGGTATTGAGCCAGAGAGAATCAAAGTAATTTTTAATCGACTGCCAAAGGATTCTTCCGTCTCAGATGAATGTAAGCCGATTATATTTTTGCACAGAAGTTCTCCAATTTTCACATTGAATCTCGACGCGTTTGTTTACGAAACTGAAGCCTATGCTGCTCTTGGGTCGATTGATGTCGCATACATTCAGATGTTAAGTGACCAGAAAAATTATCGCCAAGAGTTAAATAAAATCCCGATTGACAATCAAAAGGCCCGAATAGAAATGGTTCGATGGGCTCGAGCCCAAGGAACAACACGCATGCTCGAAATCGAACTCAGCAACCTATATCAAATACTTTACGGATAATAAGATGGCACAACTATCAGATCTAGTCGCGCAAGAGATCATGGGTGAAATTAACGAGCTTGTTAAACGGATTGAATTCACGTCTGAGAAAATTCCCCAAACTGAAAAATTGCAGGACGCAGTTAATTGCGTCCTGCAAGATTTTAGAACAACCGCGAGCATCATGGTGCTAGGTGAAACAGCTCGAATGAAAGCTGAATTAACACAATGTGCGGTTGACGTTGCACTCGCTGCTGCTCAAGATATTTCTAGAATCCACAAAGCAAAATGGATTTCCGGAAGCATTACATTAACTTTCCTTTCCTTTTCTATATTTGGTTGGATTATGGAACAACGAGGCCATGAACGAGGTTTATCAGAGGGGCACGAAAAAGGATATTTGGAGTCCAAAGATGAAAAGGCGGCAGCCAATTGGGCCAATACTGCGGAAGGAAAGGTGGCGTTTGGATTAGCGCAAGCTGGTAGTATCAGACGATTAGCGGCTTGCGACGGAGAGGGATGGACGATTAAAAATGATTCATGCATCCCGAAACCGACCGCGAAAAATGTGGTTTACGGCTGGAAAATAAAGCCGTGACGATGTGATAGGTGATAACGCCAAATCTTTTCGCGGTACATTTAAAATCTATTAAATAAGATTCATCAGACTTTCCTGTGGGTCGCTGAAGTCGGATAAAGGTCAAGCCCGCCACAATGGAAATATACGGCGATCTTGAAATTGTCCCGATTTCGGAATCCACAGGCGCGTTTTTGTACAGTTGCT
>NZ_SMYL01000015.1 GCF_004358105.1 Sapientia aquatica
TGCGTTTCGGCGCAAAGGGAGGAACAAAGACGGTCGACGGCAAAGAGGAAATTACGCCACCTGAATTCGTTCAAAAACTCGCCATCACGAGAACGGTTATCTCACAATTTAACTTCGAATATTCAGCAGCAAATTATTTCCTAATCAAAGATTGTGAATTCGACCGCGCCAATTTCCGCCAGAGTCGCTACAACAAACTAGAAATCATCAACACCCGAATCAGCCGCCAAATCGATTTCACCGACACCAAAGTGGATGAACAAAACATCGAATTCATTGCTGGCTTCAAAAATCGTATTGAGCTAACCGACGGCTCTAATGTTCGACTGCCTCGTTAATTTGTTGTGCGCTGTCGCTCAATGCCTTGGCTTACGACAGCGTCGAAACTTATTCAAGGTTGACGGCTGGCATGGTCACTCAGCTTATTTTTCTCCGCGATACACAACCCCTTCTTTCATTACAAAAATCGGATGCTGGGTTGACGAGATATCGGCTAAGGCATTGCCCGGTACGGCCACAATGTCGGCGAACTTTCCGGCTTGTAGTGTACCGGTTTGATCGGCCACTCCTAACAAATCCGCGCCGTTAGCCGTGCCGGCCATGAGCGCTTGTTCGGGCGTGAATCCGTTCTTACTCATGAGCACAAATTCATAGGCGTTCTTGCCGTGCTGGCCGACTGCCGCGTCGGTTCCCATGGCGATGGGTGTGCCGATTTTGGCGGCGTGTTGGAACATGGTTTGCATTTGTGCAGCGGCGGCTTTGGCTTTGACCGCGATCGCTGCTGGGAATTGATCGGCTTTGGAACCGACGGCGTCACCAGCGGATAAAGTTGGAACGAGATAAATGTGTTTCTTCTTCATTTCGGCCAAGGTGTCGTCTTTTAAAAAGCTGCCGTGTTCAATCGAATCGACACCAGCAATCAAGGCCATTTTGGCGGCTTTGTCGCCGTGACAGTGGGCCGCAACTTTTCTGCCCCATTGATGCGCTTCCGAGACGACCGCGTTCATTTCTTCTTGGGTTAATTGCGCGTTATCGACTGGGTCTGAGAGCGACAATACGCCGCCGGAGGGCATGAATTTGATTACGTCGGCACCGTATTTGATCTGGTAACGCACGGCCGCACGGCATTCGTCCGGGCCATTGCACACGCCTTGAATCGGGCCAGCGACGGCGATTTTTTGCGGTGGAATAGGATCTTGATCAGCGTGGCCGCCGGTCGAACCGACCGCATAGTTGGACACCAACATGCGCGGACCTGGGATGACGCCAGCGCGGATCGCGTTTCTCAATCCGAGCGCGATGTAGTCGGTGGAGCCGACGTCTCTGACGGTAGTCACACCAGCTTCCAAAGTAATCTTGGCAAAATGCGCGCCGTACAACGCTTGCTCAGCAGGGAAACGCATGATGCCGTTATAAAAGTCGCCGTACCAATCGGCGCTCATTTCACCGGCCAAATGCACATGCGCGTCGATAAAGCCCGGCATCAGCGTGGCATCGCCTAAATCGATAATTTTCGCTCCTGCTGGCAACGGGCTTTGGCTACCGACGCTGGTGATTTTTTTGCCTTCAATAACGATCACGCCGTTATCGACTAGCTTGCCACTGACGGAGTCAAACAGATGCGCTGCTTTGAGCACAGTGATTGGCTGGGGAGTTGCTTCCGCCGCCAATACATTGTTTGCCAGCAGCAGAGTTAATGCCGACAAGGTGAAGCCAACAGTACTGGAACGCTTATTCATTTTTTTAATTCCTTTGCTGGTAAAAACAACGATGAACGGATTACGACGGTGAAATTCAGGAAGCGACAACTTTAGTTTTATTAATGTTTCGGCTCGCTATGGATAGCCCTAACAAACCCAATACGATTAAGGTGACTGCAATCATTTCTGCTTGGGTGGCTTTGATTCCGGCGATTTCCAGAATCGGATTTACGCGGATATGTTCAATCAAAAGTCGCTCAACACCTGCCAACAACAAGTACAGCGAAAACAGCCAACCCGATTGATATCCTTTTTTACGCAGCGACCATAAAATCGCAAAGCACAGCAAGCCCATTAAGGTTTCATAAATCGGCGTCGGATACACGCCGGGAAACGGGATGACTTCGCCGAAAATATTATTATCGTATGTTTGCGCCCACAGCCAACTCGGCAACCAATCTGGTTTTAACGCGATCGACGCGGCAATACCCCAATCGCCATCGCCTGAAATCTGGCAACCGATGCGACCAATTGCATAGCCCAACATCATCGATGGAGCCACTGCATCAAGCAAAGGTCGCAGTGGTAATTGCCAACGTTTTACGCACACTAATCCAACCAACGTACCGACGATCAACCCGCCAAAAATACTCAATCCCGATGTACTAAAAATCATCGCCGCGGGATACGCTAAAAATTGATCTTTGTGCTCCAAAATATGAAAAAAGCGCGCCCCGACGATGCCACTGAGCATCACTGCAAAAGTTAAATCCGGCACGATGTGTTGCGGCGAAACCTGCACTTGCTCAAGCAAACCAGCACTCGATTTTTGACGTACGGTGGCGGCGCCAATGCGACCTGCTTGATACAGGCGCTCAAGTTCGCGCGCCAGCAAAGTCGATGCGACCAACATCGCGCTAGCCACGCACAAGCCAAACATTGGCAACGGCAGCGGTAGATCAAGGCCGGTTAGCCATTTGATTAAATCACTTAAGTAGGGAAAAGACATTTATTCTGAATAGTGTTGATTCTGGGTTGATACTGGATCCTTGCTGCGTCATTACGCGCAATGTTCACACTACATTATTGCCGTGAATTATTGCGTCGATGTGATCTTAGCGCCTTCGTGTGCATTGACCTTAGAACTGCTGCGTTTCACCAATTGGCCTTCCGAATTGACTTTCGCGCTCAACAGTTGCTGATGCAATTTGTCGCGTTCAGCGCCATCCCGAGTAATCAATTTAATCAAGATTTTGTCGGGTACCGATGCGTACTTACGCCGTTCTTTGCGCATATCGGCGGTGCGCCAACCTTGGTCCGTGAACCAATCCCACTGCACGTCGGTAATCGGATATTTGAGGCGAATACGCAAATGGTTTAACACGATGCTGCTGCCTATCGTCGGCTTGGGTCCGGGTGGTGCAAGAGCGCGCTCTGTGCGAATATTCAGCACATTTCGGATGACATTTTTCAGGCTCATGAAAAAACAGGAATAGTAGTAGGTTGAACAACAATATTTAACAATTGGGTGATGATGACATAGCTGGTAAGAATTGCACAATAGTATTTAAATCCGCCCGTCATACGTGAATTATTTAACAATTTAATGTCGCATTCCGGAATTAAAACTCAAGCTTGCAAGTGGTTTTAGTAACAAAAACGGGCACCGAAGTGCCCGCTTTCTCAACCACTCATTACAGCGTTACGCCACTTGCTTAGCTTGTTGCTGCGTTTCTTTAAATGAGGCTAACAAGGCGTTTTGCTTGGCATGCGCTGCCGCCAAATGACGCTCTTTGACATGACCATAACCGCGAATGTCTTCAGGAATGCTCGCAATGGCCACCGCTTTGCTCAGATTATCTTTGCTCAATTGCGGTAACAATGCCGAAATCGTGGCGCGATAATCGACCGGCAAACTGCGCTCAATACGACGTTCTTCGCTGTAGCCAAAAATATCTAACGCCGTACCGCGCAAGAACTTCAATTTAGCGATTACGCTGAAAGCCGACATCATCCAAGGGCCGAATTTTTGCTTAATCAAATGGCCTTTCGCGTCACGCTTAGCCAACAGCGGCGGGGCTAAATGGAAGTTGATTTTGTAATCGCCTTCAAACATCGCTTCGATCTTCTTGGCGAAGTCACCCGACGAATGCAAACGCGCTACTTCGTATTCATCTTTGTACGCCATGAGCTTGAACAAATACTTAGCCACGGTTTCGGTCAAACGTGTGCCCGCTTCGGTGACTTTGGATTCGGCTGCGTTGACTTGCGCCACAAAATCCGCGTATTGCTGCGCATAAGCGGCGTTTTGATATTTAGTCAAAAACTCTACGCGCTGAGCAACGATGGAATCTAGTGTTGGTGCTCGTTTGAATTCAATCACAGTCGCTGGTGTCGCCGCTTTTTGAACCGACGGTAAATCGAAAGCGGCTTTGCGGCCCCATTCAAAGGCGGATTTATTAAAGCCAATTGACACACCATTTAATTCGATGGCGCGCATCAACGAAGCCTCGGTTAAAGGAACCCAACCTTTTTGCCATGAATAACCCAACATAAACATATTGGTCGCTATGTTGTCGCCCATGAGCGCCGTCGCAATATCACCTGCGGCAATCAAGGCCACGCGGTCATTGCCACATGCGTGACGAATCGCTTCTTCCGCGCTCGCGCCGGGGAACTGCCAATCCGGATTTTTTACGAAAGCGGCGGTTGGCGAAGTGGTCGTGTTAATCGCTGCAAACGTGCGCCCCTCACCCATGCGCGATAACGCGTCACGACCTGCGGTGACGATCACGTCGCAACCAATTACCAAGTCCGCAGCACCTGTTCCGACGCGGGTGGAATGAATATCCGCATCGTGATCAGCGATCCGCACATGGGATAACACCGGACCGCCTTTTTGCGCCAAGCCGCTCATGTCCAACACGGAACAAGCCTTGCCTTCAATGTGCGCCGCGACCGCTAAAATTTGACCGACTGTGACCACGCCAGTACCGCCCACTCCAGTTACCACGATGCCGAATGGTTCAGCTGTTAATGGTAATTGTGGCGTTGGTAACTGCATTGCAGCGCCGACGACTTCGACTTTTTTCGGCTTCTTCAATGCGCCGCCTTCAACCGTCACAAAGCTCGGGCAGAAACCGTTGACGCAGGAATAATCCTTGTTGCAGGACGATTGGTTGATTTGGCGTTTGCGGCCAAAATCGGTTTCCAATGGTTCGACCGACAAGCAATTCGATTGCACGCCGCAATCGCCACAACCTTCGCAGACCGCTTCATTGATGACCGCGCGGATGGCTGGATCGGGGAATTCTTTACGCTTGCGACGGCGACGTTTTTCGCTGGCGCAGGTTTGGTCGTAAATCATCGCGGACACACCGGCTACTTCGCGCAATTCTCGTTGAACCGCATCGAGTTCGCTGCGATGACGCACGGTGACGCCTTCGGCCCATTGATAGTCTTCGGGATATTTATCTGGCTCGTCCGTGACCACAATAATTGGATGTACACCTTCAGCCGCGATCTGGCGAGAAATCATGCCCGGATCGATAGGGCCATCAACGACTTGACCGCCGGTCATGGCGACAGCATCGTTGTACAAAATTTTGTAGGTAATGTTGACCTTGCCCGCGACTGCTGCACGAATTGCTAATAAGCCGGAATGGAAATACGTACCGTCACCCAAATTGGTAAACACATGCTTCTCGGTCGTAAACGGTGCTTGCCCTACCCAGCTCACGCCTTCGGCACCCATGTGGCTAAAGTTGGTCGTTTCGCGATCCATCCACAACACCATGTAATGGCAACCAATACCGGCTAAAGCGCGGCTACCGTCCGGTAATTTGGTCGAGGTATTGTGCGGGCAACCGGAGCAGAAATGCGGGATGCGGTCTTTGTTTGGATCGGCTTTGGTGGCCACAGTGAGTAAGGCTTCTTTGGCTTCCAAGAAAGCAATTCGCTCAGCAACTTTGGCCGCGACTGGATGACCGGAGAAATATTTCGAAATCCGTGAAGCGATAGCGCGGGCAATTAATGCGGGGCTTAATTCGTACGTCGCTGGCAACAGCCAATCACCGTGACCTGCGCCTTGCAGATTGCTCCATTCGCCGGTGTCATCGAACTTACCAACCACGCGCGGACGGACTTTATCTTCCCAGCTATATAACTCTTCTTTTAATTGGTATTCCAAAATTTGGCGTTTTTCTTCAACCACCAGAATTTCTTCTAACCCCTGAGCAAAACTGCGCACGCCTTCGGATTCCAACGGCCAGATCATGCCAATTTTGTACAGGCGCAAACCGATGTCGCGCGCGACTTGTTCGTCAATACCAAGGTCAGCCAAGGCTTGACGGGTATCGAGGTAAGATTTACCGGCGGTGATAATCCCGATCTTGGCGTGCGGACTATCCCAGATAATTTTGTTGAGTTTATTGGCACGCACGTAAGCTAACGCGGCATACCATTTGTAGTTATTCATGCGCGATTCTTGCGCCAATACCGCGTCATTTTGACGAATGTTTAAACCGTCTGCAGGCAAGACTAGGTCGGTTGGAATAATCGGTTGCACGCGATCTGGATCGATCTCAACTACCGCACCGGATTCAACGATGTCAGTCACGCATTTCATCGCAGTCCACAAGCCGGTATAACGACTGATGGCAAAACCGTGCATACCGTAATCCAAATATTCTTGTACCGAGGAGGGATACAACACGGGGATTCCGCAGGCATTGAGGATGTGTTCACTCTGATGCGCGGTAGTGGAAGATTTAGCCGCGTGATCGTCACCCGCCAAAACTAACACGCCGCCGTGCTTGGATGTACCGGCCATATTGGCGTGTTTAAAGACGTCGCCGCAACGATCCACGCCTGGGCCTTTACCGTACCAGATTGAAAATACGCCATCGTATTTCGCACCCGGAAATAAATTCACTTGCTGGGTACCCCACACGGTGGTGGCAGCCAAATCTTCGTTCATGCCGGGATGGAATTTAACGTGCTCGGCTTCTAAATATTTTTTCGCTTTTTCAGCGGTCGTATCGACACCACCTAGCGGTGAGCCGCGGTATCCGGTGATATAACCTGCGGTATTTAAACCCGCTTTCACGTCGGCTTGGTGCTGCAACATCGCCAAGCGGATAAACGCCTGCGTGCCAGTCATAAAAGCGCGGCCGCGTTTTAAAGTGTATTTATCTTCAAGGGAAATGGCGTCTTGCGCCGTGTTTGCTAGATCCGACGGGGTCGGTTTGGTGATGTCGTTCATTGGTGTCTCCATGCCATGTTTGGGCGAATTTTGGATGCGAAGTTTAGGGCTGAATCTAAACTCATCAACGTGGGCGACTTTACTGTCGCTTGACGTTACTAACCACTTACTGAGGATTGCACTGCTGGTGTTAGCAGCGCGATCCGGTTAACCAATTTGGGCGCCTTGTGAGTTTCCAAATCGAGTCGGCACGATAGCACAGCAAAATAAGCTGCTCCATGCACACACTTTAAAATTCTTACCGGTACAGTTGGTGTCACTGTAACGGCGGACTGTGAACTGTTGTATTTTGTGCGAATCGATAATCAAAAGTTAAGCAAATAGACAGCGAACGCACAATGTAAAAAAACCGCTACGTTTTAGTGTAGCGGTTTTTTGACTTTTCAACTCAAGACTTTGGTCGGATCTAATACGTTCCTGGAATCAAAATCCCTTTATCAATCTGACTGATATTCGTGTGACCGCAAAACGCCATCGTTAAATCGAGTTCGTTACGAATAATATCCAAACATTTGGTCACGCCCGCCTGTCCCATCGCACCGAGTCCGTATAAAAATGGTCGGCCAATATAAACCCCTTTAGCACCCAAAGCGACTGCTTTAATCACGTCTTGACCAGAACGAATTCCGCCATCCATATGAATCTCAATTTGACCGCCGACCGCATCGACTATCGACGGCAAAGCACGGATGCTGGATAAGGCACCGTCCAATTGACGTCCGCCATGATTCGAGACGATTAATGCATCGGCGCCGCTCTCCACCGCATAGCGCGCGTCTTCAGGATCCATAATGCCTTTGATAATGAGCTTACCGCCCCAGCAACGCTTGATCCATTCCACGTCTTTCCAAGACAACGCCAAATCGAATTGTTGTGCTGTCCATGACGACAAGGACGACATGTCCGATACGTCGGACGCATGACCAACAATATTGCCAAACCCGTGGCGGCGCGTACCTAACATGGCAGCGCACCAGCGCGGCTTGGTCATCATGTTTGCGATGTTGGCGATGGTCAGTTTTGGTGGGGCCGATAATCCGTTACGAATGTCTTTGTGACGTTGGCCCAAGATTTGCAAATCCAAGGTCAACACCAACGCTGAACATTGCGCCACTTTTGCGCGTTCGATTAAGCGTTCAATAAATCCGCGATCTTTCATCACATACAATTGAAACCAAAACGGCTTGGTGGTGTTCGCCGCCACGTCTTCGATTGAACAAATACTCATGGTCGAAAGCGTAAATGGCACGCCGAATTTTTCCGCCGCTTGCGCCGCTAAGATCTCACCATCGGCGTGCTGCATTCCGGTCAAACCAGTCGGAGCCAAGGCCACCGGCATCGCTACTTCCTGCCCGATTAAGGTGGTTTTTAACGAGCGATTTTCCAGATTCACTGCCACGCGCTGGCGGAATTTGATATCGGCAAAATCGCTGTTATTGGCACGATAAGTCGATTCGGTCCACGAACCAGAATCGGCGTAATCGTAAAACATGCGCGGGACACGTTGCTGCGCCAACACGCGTAAGTCTTCAATTGTAGTGATGACACTCATAATAATTAATCGCTTCTTTAATCAAATGTTAATGCACCATTAGTACACCATTAAAGTGAATGGATACACATAGGCTTGCAGCGTCACGACCAAGCCAACCAGGCCAGCTAGGGCGATCGAATGGAAGAACACGTAACGCAAAATTTCACCTTCATGCCCAAACCATTTCGTCGCTGAGGCCGCCACCACGATGGATTGTGCATCCACCATTTTGCCCATCACACCGCCCGACGAATTGGCCGATGCCATCAGGATCGGGTTCAGACCGAGCTGCTCGGCTGAAGTTTTTTGCAAACCGCCAAACAACACGTTCGAGGCGGTATCGGAACCAGTCAACGCCACCCCCAACCAACCGAGCAAGGTTCCGAAGAATGGATACAACACACCCGTTTGCGCAAAGGCCAAACCTAGGGTGGAATCCAAACCAGAATAACGAGTGATGTAGCCCAAAGCCAGCATGGTGGCAATCGTCAGCAGCGAGTATTTCAAAAGCTTGATCGTGTCCCAATACACTTTGACCAATTCGCTGAATTTATAGCCCATCAACAAGCCAGAAGTTACGCAAGCAATCAAAATTCCTGAACCGGTGGCAGACAACCAATTTAAGTTATAAACCGCGGCTTCAATTGACGATTTATGCACCACTGGCGGCATTTTTTGCACCATTTTATGGAGCGCTGGCCATTCAATTTTGAAGATAGAAATACCGTCTAAATATTTCTTCCACTCCGGTATGCCCCAAACAAACACGCAGATCGACAGAATCAACCAAGGTAACCATGCGCGGATAACTTGATCGCGCTTGATAGTATTGACTGCATCGGGAACCGGGAAAGAATTGGCTTCTGGTGTCGTGGCTTTACCACCGTTGAACGTGCCAGCAGCATTGGTCCAAATCGTGGCTGGTTTCCACACTTTTAAGAACAGCGTCAAGCAAGTCAGCGAGGAAATCGCCGCGCCCACATCGACCAACCAAGGACCGTGGAAATTCGAGATGAAATATTGCGGCACCGCGAAAGTAACACCGGCAACCAAAATAGCAGGCCAGATTTCACGCATCCCTTTAAACCCGCAAAACGCGGTGATTAACCAAAATGGCACCAACAACGAAAACAGGGGTAACTGGCGACCAACCATGCCCGACAACTGCAACATATCCAAACCCGTTACAGCGGCCAGCGCAATAATCGGTGTGCCCAGCGCGCCGTAAGCCACGGGTGCGGTGTTCGCGATCAAGGACAAACCCGACGCAGCCAATGGAGCAAAGCCCAAGCCGATCAGCAACGCACCAGTCACCGCTACTGGCGTACCAAATCCGCCTGCGCCTTCAAAGAAGGCACCAAACGAAAACGCCACCAACAATAATTGCAGGCGGCGATCTTGGGTGATGTGGGTAATGCTTTCTTGCAGAATCTTAAACTGCCCTTTGCGCTCGGTGAGCTGGTACAGAAAGATGACGTTGAGTACAATCCAGCCGATTGGCAATAGGCCATTGGCTGCGCCAAAGAACGCCGCTGAAATTGCCGTCGTGGCCGGCATCGCGAACGCAAAGATCGCCACCAACAGCGCAGACAACAAACCTAATGCCGCCGCGATATGCGCTTTGATATGAAAAAATGCCAGCGAAACCAGCATCACGACCACAGGAATAGCTGCTGCTAAGGTCGATAGCCACGGATTATTAAACGGGTCATACACCTGATTCCACATGATTTGTCTCCAATTGATTTAATTTTTATCTTTACTTCCCAGTTCTGATTTAGCCGATGACTAATCAAAATTCAGTTTGAACCGCGTTACTTACGGCTAGCTTAACGCAGAGCAACTTGTATTACAACACTACATCATACAAACTCACTTGTGGTTTAATTAGAACGTTGTATGATGACAAATAACCGCATTCTTGTTGTTATTTGTGCTTTTTTGCCAATTTACTACGCCGAACCAAAATAACTATGCCCACCGAATCCCCATTCGTCACCGAACCGATCTCCGCCACCGGCACCTTGGCCGATCGCGTGACCGAAGTTTTGCTACAAAAAATCCGAACAGGTGAAGTTGCAGTCAACTCGCGCCTGCCGTCCGAGGCAGTTTTGGCCGAAGGTTTTGCGGTCAGCCGCACGGTAATCCGCGAGGCGATTTCGCGCTTAAAGGCCGAGGGATTGGTCGAGACCCGCCAAGGCAAAGGCACGATTGTGGTGGAGCAAAGCAATCCGATGGCGTTTCAGCTCAGTGTTGATGTGAAGGATTCCTTGGAGGCGGTTCTGCGGATTGTCGAATTGCGGCGCGGATTAGAAGGCGAAATGACCGCACTTGCGGCGCAACGACGCACTGCGGAGCAAAACCAACACATCCAACAAACCCTGCGCGCCATTGATGAAGCCGTGGCCGCCGGGCGCGACGGTGTCGAAGAAGATTTCGCGTTCCACGCTGCCATCGCGCAGGCTTGCGGCAATCCGCTGTACTCGTCGATGCTGGAATTCCTCAGTCAGTTTTTGCTCGACACTATTCGAGTTGGTCGCATCAACGAGGCGCAACGCGCCGACTTCATCGGACAACTGCAAGCAGAACATCAAACTATTGCCAACGCGATTGCGCAGCAAGATGCCGTTGCAGCGCGCAACGCCGCTTGGCACCATTTGGAAAATGTCACCAACCGCATCATTGCTGCCGACGCCGGATTCTGGCGCAGCGAAGGTGGCGAAGTAGCGCGCAAATTGTCGCAGGCGGAAGTGACCCGTATCCTGCCAGCGCGCACGAATTGATTTATTCGGCGCTCGGACTTAGCTATTTTTTAATAATTAATTAAAAATTGTGAGCAGGCCAAGTTAAATTTTTCTATACTGCTGATTACTTAAAAAACACCAATAAAAATCATGCAGCATATCCTCTACGAAATCTTCACCACCATCTTAGCGACCATCACCGCCCTACTTCCGATCGCCAATCCACTCACGACTATTGCCGTGTTACCAGCCTTAGCCGGACACTTAACGCCAATTGAACGCGCCAAGCAAGTCAAACGTGCTTGCTACTACATGGCAGCGATTCTGGTGGTGTTTTTATTGGCGGGCGCTGTCCTCATGGATTTTTTCAGTATTTCGGTACCAGGCTTGCGTATCGCTGGCGGCCTGATCGTGTGCAAATTCGGTTTCAACATGCTACTGCCACCGGACGAACATCCGCACGAACAAAAAGTAATCAGCAAACGCGATATTTCATTTAGTCCGCTGGCGATGCCAACCTTGTCTGGGCCTGGCTCCATTGCCGTGGTAATTTCGATGTCCACCGGCGTACATAGCCAAACCGCCTTACCAATCTGGCTTGGGTATTTGTCGGTGGTATTGGGAATTTTGTTGGTAGCTTATGCGTCGTGGTTAGTATTGCGTGCGTCCGAGCGGCTGACTTCGTTGCTGGGTGAAGAGGGGATTGAAGCCATTTCGCGCATCATGGGATTCTTACTAATTTGCATCGGTGTGCAATTCATCATTAACGGCATCGGCAACTTGCTACACGATCCGCAATTCTGGCCTGAATTGTTGACCCTGTAATTTTTTATCATCTGGTTTTTACCACTTCACGTGTTGCGGCGCTTAAATTTGTAAGCCCAAGCGCCGCAAATCACCGCAATCAATCCCATCAAACCCAGCAACAAATAATTACCGCATACGATGTACGGCGTGATGCCTTGATATCCTTGCACTGTCACCTCCAACTCGCCGCGCGTAAATGGCGGCAATTGCTGCACTACTTGGCCTTGCGCATTCACCAAAGTCGTCACGCCAGTATTGGTTGAACGCAGCATTGGGCGACCTGTTTCCAGAGCACGCATTTGGGTGATTTGCACATGTTGCGGCATGGCCCAGGTATCACCGAACCACGCTAGATTCGTCATGTTGAGCAAAATAGTGGGGACTGCTTTTTTGTCAAAATATGCATGAGCTATCTTGGCCGCGATTTCCTCACCGAATACGTCTTCGTAGCAAATATTAGGCAAAATTTGTTGATCTTTGACCGCAAATGGCGCGGCCAATAAAACACCGCGCTGCAAGTCGCCCATAGGAATATGCATGTAGTGATAAAACCATCCAAAGCCAGGTGGAATAAATTCGCCGAAAGGAACCAAGTGATGTTTGTCGTAACGATAATTAGCCAACGATGAGTTGCTCACATCATGCGGCGAAATTCCCATCATGCTATTAGCGAATAAATCGGGGCCATCGCTGTTGAACAATCCCAAGGCTATCGATGATTGCGTACGGTCAGAAAACTCCTGCAAATTCGCCAGATAATTTTCCGGCAAACCTTGCGCAACCAAAGGCAAAGCGGATTCTGGGGTAACGATTAAATCGGCTGGCTTTTGCTGGATACTACGGTAGTAAAAATCGAGCGAATCAACCAAATGTTCACGTTCAAATTTAATATTTTGATCGACATTACCCTGCAATAAACGCACGGTCATCGGAGCACCATTGGGCACTGTCCACTGCACAAAACTCAAACCAAATCCGAGCGCCAACAAGGCAATCGGCAAAGCGATGAAAGCCCGCTTACCAATTACAACCAATGCCACGCTGCCAGCGATTAGCGCAGTGAGCCAAGTAATGCCGTACACGCCGATAATCGGAGCGAATCCCGCTAGCGGACTGACGTTATGCGCGTAACCCGAAGCCAGCCAAGGAAAGCCAGTAAAAATCCATCCGCGCGTCCATTCCGCCAAACTCCAGCAGGTCGGAAACCACACCAAATACACCACGACGACCGGAAAATGCTTGCGAAGCCGCGCCGCCAAGCCCATCAAAAAAGCAGGCAGAAAAGCCAATGAACCAGCCAGTAAAGCCACCGCGATAATCGACAACCAGATCGGCATATCACCATAACGAAACATCGTGACAGTGAGCCAAATCACTCCAAAAAATAACCACGCAAAACAATACAACCAAGTCAGTTGCATTACTTTTTTGATCGTGGCAGCGTAATGCAACAAACAAAACAGGCCAGACAGGCCGAGCAATTGCAGCGGCCACAGTGACAGCGGCGCAAACGCGAATACGTTAATCGAGCCCAATAAAAAGGCACTTAAAAAAAGTGCCCAATGGGGAAAACGAGCGAGAAACTTTTCCAAATTAATCCTAATAAATAAACGTCTGCCGGCAATGTACGGGCGCTCTTCGTGAGTGCCTTGGTCGAACAACGTTGAAGGTGACTTCAAACATCAAGGGCAACTATATGGATTGCCCTAACAAAGTAGTACTCGCCTAATTCAACAACCTAACCCGCTTCATCCTCACCCGGTAAGGCTTCTTGCGGCATACGTTCCACCAACAAGACGTGCACCTGTCGCGGATCAGCGCGTAACACTTCAAAACTGGTGTGACCAATTAAAAACTTATCGCCTTTATGCGGCACACGCGCCAAATGGTTGGCAACTAATCCACCAATGGTGTCCACATCTTCGTCCGAAAAATGGCTGCCGATTACTTCGTTAAACTGACTGATTTCGGTCAAACCTTTTACGCGCCAACGATCACCATGTGCGCCAGTTCCAATTGGGAGAATATTGTCTTCTTCCTCGTCAAAATCGTATTCGTCTTCAATATCACCGACGATTTGTTCCAGTACGTCTTCAATCGTGATGATGCCATCGACGCCGCCGTATTCATCGACCACCATCGCAATGTGATTGCGGTTGGCGCGGAAGTCGCGCAGCAACACGTTTAAGCGTTTGGATTCAGGAATAAATACCGCTGGGCGCAGCATGTCGCGCACATCGAATTCTTCATCAAAGTAGTAACGCAACAGGTCTTTGGCTAACAACACGCCAACGACTTTATCGCGATTGCCTTCGACCGCAGGGAAACGGGAATGCGCCGTGCTAATCACATACGGCATCCATTCAGCAATCGGTTTGGAAATATCAATCACGTCCATTTGCGAACGCGGCACCATGATGTCACGGGCGCATAAATCGGAGACCTGAAATACACCTTCGATCATCGACAAGGCATCAGCGTCGATCAAATTGCGTTCGTGTGCGTCTTGCAGCACTTCGAGCAATTCGGCGCGACTTTCGGGTTCGGGGGAGATGAGAGCGGTGAGACGTTCAAATAAAGAACGGTGGGGTTTTACGTCAGAAGCGGCGGATTTATTATAGGCCGGGGCCTTAAATTCAGCGGTTCTGACCTTACTAGGATGTTCTGGCATAGGAGGCGTTGCGCCGTAGTTTTAATGCTACAGGATACATTAATTGTGCCCAAATTCCAAAAATCTTGCGCCAAAAATAGTGGTTCTGCGCAGATTTACTTAACCAAATTTCAATTGCACTGGCTCTTCGTTGGTGCGGCGTTCGGCTAACAGGCGCTTATTGTAATGATCGAGCCAATTCATAATTTCCATTTTGCCATCCATATGCTCGACTAGCGCGGTGCAGCTTTCGACCCAATCACCATCGTTGCAATAGGTCAAACCGTCGATGTCGCGGATTTCGGCGTGATGAATATGTCCGCACACAACGCCGTCAACATGGTGATGTTTGGCATCGGCAGCCACGACATGCTCAAAGCTGGAAATAAAATTCACGGCATTTTTGACTTTGAGTTTTAAGTATTGCGACAACGACCAATGCGACAAACCAAACCAGCGGCGCACTCTGTTAATTGGGCCGTTTAGCAGCAATAACATTTCGTACGTGTTGTCGCCCAAAAACGCCAACCAGCGCGAATACAGCATCACGTTATCGTATTGATCGCCGTGAATAACCAAGTAACGCTTGCCATCGGCGGTCACATGGATAGGGTTATTTTTGATTTCGACATCACCAAACGACAAATCGAAATAATGGCGTAAAAACTCATCGTGATTGCCTGGCACATAGACGATGCGACTGCCTTTGCGCGCTTTACGTAACAGTTTCTGCACTACGTCGTTGTGCGCGCGGGGCCAGTACCATGATTTTTTCAAACGCCAACCATCGACAATATCGCCCACTAAATAGTAGGTATCGGCATTACAGTGCTTTAAAAAATCGAGTAGCACCTCGGCCTGACAACCGCGTGTTCCCAAATGAATGTCAGAGATGAAGATGGTTCGCAATTTGAAGTCAAATTGTTCTTCATCGCCAGAATTTGATCCACCACTGACGCCGCTGCCAGTCGATTTTTCGCTCACGTTTGCTCCGTCGCACTGAGGATGATTATAAAAATTATGCAGAGCTTAGAGATGTTGTGTTTCAACTTGATGAAATCGCGCGAAATGCGTGTAAAGAGCAACAATTGGTGGTTGTTGTGCTATTTGTTCGCGGAAATCTAGGGGGAAATGGAAAGCCAAGGAGAAGTCAATGTGACTAACTTGGTTGAGGGATGATGGCGATTAAATTAATTACGGCAACCACGAAAGTTGCCCCTACCAGAAATGCCATGACGTTAATTTAACAACGCGGGGGAACAGCAAATCAGAGCGGCTTGCCGTCATCCGCATAGGGATTGGCAACACCCAAGGTCGCTAAAATCTCGGCCTCCAAACCTTCCATCTCTTCGGCTTCTTCATCGTCTAAATGATCGTAGCCTTGGGCGTGCAGCACGCCGTGCACGATTAAATGTAGAGCGTGATCGTGGATGGTTTTATTCTGCGCCTCGGCTTCTTGCTGCAATACGTCGGTGCACAAAATAATATCGGCTTGCGTGGTCTCGGCATGCTCATCTTCGGTGTAGGCAAAAGTTAACACGTTGGTCGCGTAATCCTTGCCGCGAAAATCACGATTGAGAATTTTGCCCTCCGCTGCATCGACAAAGCGCAGTGTAATTTCTGCGGGCGCAAATAATGCCGCTTGCACCGCGCTTTTGAGCAAAGCTTTCGGCAACTGCTTTTTTAAGCGCTCATCGGGAAATTGCAGCGTTAGGCTTAGTTTAGGTTTTGCGGACATTCTTCGGCGCTTTCGCTGGAACTAAACTAATCGCGGTATCCGTTACAGACGCGGCGTTTTCATATGCATCGACAATGCGCGCCACCAAAGGATGACGCACCACGTCCACACTGGTGAAGCGGGTAAAGGCGATGCCGCGTACATCGTGCAAAACGGTGTTGGCATCGACCAAACCACTTTTTTGTCCGCGCTGTAAATCGATTTGGGTCACGTCGCCGGTAATCACCGCTTTACTACCAAAGCCTATCCGCGTTAAAAACATTTTCATTTGTTCGGGCGTGGTGTTTTGCGCTTCGTCCAAAATCACAAACGCATGATTCAAAGTGCGACCGCGCATATAGGCCAGCGGAGCGATTTCAATGACCTGTTTCTCAAACATTTTTTGAGTGCGATCAAAGCCCAGTAAATCGTATAAGGCATCGTACAAAGGACGCAAATAGGGATCGACCTTTTGCGCTAAATCGCCGGGCAAGAAACCCAAACGCTCGCCCGCTTCGACCGCTGGCCGAGTCAACACAATGCGCTTGACCGCATCGCGCTCCAAGGCATCAACCGCACATGCTACGGCCAAATAAGTCTTACCCGTTCCAGCAGGGCCGATACCAAAGGTAATATCGTGTTCCATGATGGCTTTGAGGTATTGAATTTGATGCGGCGTGCGACCGCGCAAATCGGCGCGGCGGGTTTTTAATGTTGGGCTAACAATGTCGGAAGTCGCTTCCGCAGTCACTTCACGCGCCAATTCATTCTTAGCTGCAGCGGGCAAATGCGCGGCTTGCGCAACGCTATTTTGAGCGCGTTGTTCAACCAAGGCGAGTTGTACTTCATCGACAGAAATAGCTTTTTTGGTGGAATGATAAAAGCGCTCTAATAATTCCACCGCTTGTTCGGCGTTCTCTCCGCTGACGATAAATTTGTCGCCACGACGAAATAAGGACACATCCAGTGCCGCCGAAATTTGACGCAAGTTTGCATCCATGGGACCACAGACAGCGGCCAGACGCGTATTGTCTAGCGGCTGTTCGGGGGAGAAAGTTAAGACGTTGGATTTAGTTTTCACGCGTTGATTTCAATGAGTTCGCCACGAAGCGAGAAGTTATAACTTTGGGTGATTTTGACATCCACTAATTGGCCGATTAACTCCAGCGAGCCGGCAAAATTGACTACCCGATTATTTTCAGTACGACCTTGCAATTCATTGGCATCTTTAACCGTCGGGCATTCCACCAACACGCGTTGGACGCTGCCTATCATTTCATTGCTGTAGCGTTTTACGTTGTTGTTGATCACCGCTTGCAGACGTTGCAGACGCGCTAACTTCACTTCTTGCGGCGTATCGTCTTCCAAATTGGCTGCAGGCGTTCCAGGACGTGGGCTAAAAATAAAACTAAAACTATTATCGAATCCGATATCGTCAATCAGCTTCATCATCGCTTCAAAATCCGCATCGGTTTCACCGGGAAAGCCGACGATAAAGTCAGACGAAATCGACATATTTGGCCGCACCGCGCGCAAGCGACGTAAGACCGACTTGTATTCTAAAACGGTGTAGCCGCGTTTCATCGCGGCGAGAATCCGATCCGATCCGTGCTGAGCTGGCAGATATAAATGATCCACCAACTTTGGCACTTTGGCGTAGGTGTCGATTAAACGCTGGGTAAATTCTTTTGGATGGCTAGTCACAAAACGGATGCGCTCGATGCCGGGAATTTCTGCCGTGTATTCGATCAACAAAGCAAAATCGGCGATCTCGCCATCGGCCATTTCGCCACGGAAGGCGTTGACGTTTTGACCTAGGAAACTGATTTCTTTCACGCCTTGCGCAGCCAAGCCAGCGACTTCAGCCAACACATCTTCAAAGCGGCGCGATACTTCTTCACCTCGGGTGTAGGGCACCACGCAGTAACTGCAATATTTGCTGCAACCTTCCATGATCGACACAAACGCAGTCGGACCTTCCACCTTGGCGGGCGGCATATGATCGAATTTTTCGATCTCGGGGAAGCTGATATCAACTTGCGATTTGCCGGTGGTGCGTTGGTCGTCCAACATCTTAGGCAGGCGATGCAAAGTTTGCGGGCCAAACACCACATCCACATAGGGTGCGCGCTTGACAATCGCTTCGCCTTCTTGGGAAGCTACGCAGCCGCCGACGCCGATAATTAAGCCCGGGCGTTTGAGTTTTAACTCGCGCAAACGCCCTAAATCGGAGAACACTTTTTCTTGCGCTTTTTCGCGCACCGAGCAGGTGTTGAGCAACACCACATCGGCATCTTCGACCGTGTCGGTCTTAATCATTCCATCGGATAAATTGAGCACATCGGCCATTTTGTCGGAATCATATTCATTCATCTGACAACCGAAGGTTTTAATAAATACTTTTTTTTGCATGAGGCTTCTACGTTAAAAACAAAGTTCGTCGAACAACATTCGGCGAGTTTAATTAGCGGTGGTCGGAACCGTCACCGTCATCCCCGACGGCGCGACAAAGATCATTGACGGTGGAATCGTGGACTGAATCAACTGTGCTTCCGTTGTATTCATTATCCAAATACGATCAACCTGCCCTTGGGCATTTTCTCGGTACACAATTCGCACATCAGAGCCATTCAAACTCATGGGCTGGACGATGTGATTATTTTCATTTCGAATCTGTGCGCCGCCGGTCAATTGACGCACGACACCGTCAATGACGATAGTCGGCGCTGCCGACGGACTCAACACACCGATCTTGGCATCCGATGGAAATGGTCGCTGCCCCGTTGGACCAACCACGTTCTGGGCATGCAGATTGGCCACCAAACCCAACATGAAGATAAAAACCAGCGCGATTATTGAAATGCGAGCTTGCATAGACTTATCCGAAAATAATGAAGAAAATCAAAAGGTTAAGCGGCGAATTTTAGCATATCCGAGGGGCAAGCATTCAAGCAAGATACGCAGCGAAGCGCGATTTGCTTGGTTTTTGTTTAGTCGGCCGAGCGGCTTGGGAGCGAAAGATTAAATTTAATGCAACAAGACGGCGCAAAACGTGGCTAGCTTGCACCGTTTTACGCGCTTAATTTTCCAACGCAAAAAAGGGGATCAAGTCCGCAGCGCGGCTCTGGCTTGGGCGATCAAACCAGCAGTGGAACTATCGTGTTCGGTCAAATTAGCGTCCGAATGTAAATCGGCCTCAATTGCTTTAGCCAACACTTTGCCCAATTCCACGCCCCATTGATCAAAACTATTAATGCCCCAGCAAAAGCCTTGCACAGTCACTTTGTGTTCGTACAGGGCAATTAATGCGCCCAACGAAGCGGGGTTGAGTTCATCCAATAAAATCGTGTTGCTAGGGCGATTGCCGTCAAACGTGCGATGCGGCGTCAAGAGACGAATCTGTTCGGCAGAATAGCCTTGCGCTTGCATTTCGGCTGCCACTTGCTGCGCCGATTTACCCAGCATGAGCGCTTGCGATTGCGCGAAACAATTGGCTAGCAATACCAACTGATGCTCAGCCAAGTGGTGCTGCGGACGTAGCGCCGCGACGAAATCGACCGGCACAATATCGCTGCCTTGATGCAAACATTGGAAATACGCATGCTGCCCGTTGGTGCCAACATCGCCCCAAATTACCGGCCCGGTCGGCACATCGACTGCCACGCCAGCGCGGGTAATGTGCTTGCCATTACTTTCCATATCGAGCTGCTGGAGATAATTGGGAAAAGCGCGCAAATCCTGATGGTAAGCCGCGATCGACAAGCTATTGCAGCCCAATACATCACGATTCCAAATGCCGATTAAAGCCAATAACACCGGCATGTTTTTTCCGAGCGGCGCATTCTGAAAATGCACATCCATCGCATGCGCACCATCGAGCAAAGCGCGGAAATGATCAAAGCCTAATGCCAATGCAATCGGCAATCCAATTGCCGACCACAGCGAATAACGCCCACCGACCCAATCCCAAAATTCAAAGCGATTTTCCGGCGCGATCCCAAACGCTTGCACAGCTGGCTGGTTAGTGGACACCGCCACAAAGTGTTTTGCCAAATCGGCTTCATTAAAATGCCGCAAAAACCAACGACGCGCCGAATGTGCATTAAGCATCGTATCGGCGGTGGTAAACGTTTTCGAGGAAATAATAAATAAGGTGGTCGCGGGATTTATCTTACCCAGCACCTCATCGAGCGCATGTCCATCCGCGTTGGAGACAAAATGACTTGTGATGCCGGAATGGGCAAAACTGCGTAACGCTAAGCACACCATTTTGGGGCCGAGATCGGAGCCGCCAATACCGATATTGACCACGTCGGTAATCGCTAAACCTGTTGCGCCGGTCCATTGATGACTGTGAACCTGGCGTACAAATTCTTGCATGTGATCTAGGACCGCATGCACCTCGGCGTTGATGTTTGTGCCGTCAACCAGCTGCGGGGTGTTTTTAGGCGCGCGCAAGGCGGTGTGCAAGACCGAGCGGTTTTCGGTGAAATTGATTTTTTCGCCAGCAAACATGGCGGCGCGTTGCGACTCAACGTCCTGCTCGCGCGCTAGATCGCACAGCAAATTGAGAGTGTCAGACGTTAATCGATTTTTTGAATAGTCGAGCAGCAAGCCGGCTGCGTCGATGGAAAAGTGGTCAAAGCGCTTTGAGTCTTGTTCAAACAGGTTACGAATTTCAACGCCCTGTGCGCTAAGTTGGTGGAAATGTTGCTTTAATTTTTGAAAGGCCGAACTGTTAGACAAACTGTGCACAGTCATATAAGACTCATTGGGCTAAAAAATACTCGGGACTATAGCCCAACAGGTGCAAGCTAAGCAATTAAATAAGCAATTAAATAAGCAATTAATAATCGGTAATAATGCCATCCATAGCGATGTCGTGTGGCGCGATCTCCATTTCGCACATCGAAATCCGGTAGGCGATGCCGATCGCTTTGGGCTTGGGTTTTCTGGCTAAAGTCCGATCATAAAATCCGCCGCCATATCCTAGCCGGTAGCCTTTCTCGGTAAAGCCAACACAAGGAACAAACAACACTTCCGGCTCGATCGTGGGCGCGCTCTCCAGTGGCACCAAAACGCCGTAACGATCTTTCATTAATTCATCGCCTTGTTTAAATAGCGAAAACTTCAGCGGATGATCTTTGGCTGGCGCCGAAGGCAGCGCGGTGCTAATGCCTAATTCCGACAAAATCGGAATGATATCATTGAGACAGGGCTCGGCTTGAATCGGGCTGTATAAACCGACCGACTTGACCGCATTGGCTTTACACCAAGCAACGACTTGGTCGGCTATTTGTTTGTCCCACAGCTTACGGTGGTGCGTATCTATCGCTCGTCTGGCAGCGATTAAGGCGGCACGTTGAGTTGCTCTATTCATGGCTTTGCGCAATCAAAACAGCGTTAAGAAAATGGATTGGATAAAGCTGGCGCTACGTCCTACTTATGCTTCCTACTTATGCTTCCTGCCGATGTGTCCTACTTGTGCGTCCTGCTAATGCGTCCAACTTATTAACGGTAAAAAATACCCGCTAATTTAGCTCAATTCGCATTAACATTCGATTTATCATTCATGCTGCACTGCAACCTGTATTACCCTGTGCTTGCTGGATTAAATCGATGTTCGACATTTAGGCCGCAGCTTATACAACAATGATTGCTTAGGCTATGCCCTATTTAGGGCATTTTTTGCGGAATCAAGCCCCTCGAATCGTCAACTCAATCCACGGGTATTGCGTTGCTGCAGGGCAGATCGACTTGGCACAGTCTCTGTTAGACTGTGTCGGCGCGCAGTGCGCGTTGGAAGGTGCCGATAGTACGCGTGTTGTGCAAGATTGCGTGCCTAGTTTGTTAATTTTCAGAATAAATTCATGTCTCTATTGTCCGTTAGAAATTTTCGCTTCCCATTCGCCCGCCTGTTGCTAGCTGGAACAGTTGCCGTTTTATCTTGCACGTCTGCCCTTGCCTTACAGCTCACGACTTCTCCCGACGACGATCAACGCTTTTTGGCGTTGCGCGATGCGGCAGGGCGAGAAGATGCCAAGCGCGCTACCGAATTAGCCAGCCAGCTGTCGGCCTATCCGATTCCCTCGTATGTGGATTACTACCAATTACGAGCGCACTTGCGCACCGCTTCCGGTACTGAAATTAGCGATTTTTTAGCGCGTTACGCCAATAGCGCGATTGCCGATCGCTTACGTAACGATTGGTTGTTAATGCTAGGACGGCAAGGCAATTGGGCCAAGTTTGACGAACAATATCCGCTGTTTGTGTTGAACGACGATACACAAGTTAAATGTTTCGCCCTGCTTTCCAAGTTCAAACAAGGTCAAAACGTCGCTGCCGACGCGCGTAAATTATTGACCTCATCGCGGGTGTATGGCGATGGCTGCTTCTCGCTATTTAGCAATTTGGTCGACAGTGGGCAATTCAGCCCGACTGATATGTGGAATCAAATCCGCTGGGCGGCGGAAGCGAAAACCACTTCCGTGGCGATTCAATTAGCCACCTTAGCCAATCTGCCTAAAACAGCCAAAGCGCTCGATATTCCGACTAAAAAAACGACAGAAAAATTAGAGAAATTCTTATCCAAGCCGCTAGGGAAATCCGACGAAGCGCACAATATCGCCTTGATTTTATTGGGTCGCTTAGCCAAAGAAGATCCCTATGCCGCAGTCGCTGCGTTAAACAAGTTTGAGGCAAAATTAAGCGACGATGAACGTGCAATTGCTTGGGGCCAAATTGCCCTACCAGCCTCGCACAAATTACTGCCTGAAACCTTGGACTATTGGAAAAAAACCGATAACGCTCCGCTGTCGAATGACGCCTATCCTTGGCGCGTTCGGATCGCCTTGCGTAACGCCGATTGGAAATTGGTCCGTAGCTACATCGAATCGATGCCAGCCTTTATGCAAACCGAATCGGCATGGGTTTATTGGCTCGCGCGCACTTATGTAGCTGAAAACAAACCGGAAGTGGCGCAACCATTTTTTCAAAGCATCGCTGGGCAGTTTAATTTTTACGGCCAATTAGCACTCGAAGAACGCGGCTTGCAAGTTGCGATTCCGGCGGCAACTCCGATTTCCGCCGCAGAAGTCGTTGCTGCCAGCAATAATCCAGGCTTGCAGCAAGCGTTATTGTTCTTTAACTTAAATCTGCGCTTTGAAGGTACACGTGAATGGAATTGGGCCACCCGCGGCATGTCAGATCGGCAGTTGCTGGCTGCCGCTGAATGGGCGCGGCAAAACACGATATTAGATCGCATGGTGAGCAGTTCCGACAAAACCAAAACGCTATTCGATTTCACTCAACGCTTTCCGACGCCGCATAAAGAAGTCATGGCACAAACTACCGATGCGCTCAATTTAGATATGGCTTGGGTGTATGGATTGATACGCCAAGAGTCGCGCTTTATTCTTAACGCCCGCTCCAGCGTTGGCGCGTCGGGATTAATGCAAGTCATGCCAGGAACAGCCAAATACGTGGTGCGTAAATTGAAGTTAGAAAACGTTGACATCAGCAAAGTCAACGACATCGACACCAACATCGTCTTGGGGGCGAGCTATTTAAGCATCGTGTTGAACGATTTAAGTAACTCACAAGTATTAGCCAGCGCTGGTTACAATGCGGGGCCGAATCGCGCCCGAGCTTGGCGCGCTAGCTTGCCTAAGACCGTTGAAGGCGCCATCTTTACTGAAACGATTCCGTACACCGAAACCCGCGATTACGTCAAAAATGTGATGGCCAACGCAACCTATTACGCCGCATTATTTAAGCGCACGCCACAATCATTAAAGGCGCGTCTGGGCATGATTTCTCCAGCAGAAGCAACCCTAACATCGATACCAGACTCCACCACCGTTAATCAGGAATAGAGAGAATTGCTATGCAAAGTACCGACAACCAAACCACGCCAGAATTAGACACCGAAACATCGAAGTTACTCGAACGCGCGCGCCGCTCGGAATTAATTCTCGTGATTGGGAATAAAAATTATTCGTCCTGGTCGATGCGCCCTTGGGTTGCCTTAGTCGCGTTCGATGTGCCCTTCAAAGAAGTGCGAGTGTTGCTCGATCAACCCGATACCGCGAATCGGATTGCCGAATATTCCTTAGCAGGTCGCGTGCCGGTTTTAATTGATGGCGAATTAACGGTGTGGGATTCCTTGGCGATTTGCGAATACGTGGCCGAACAATTCCCCGACAAACATCTGTGGCCTAAGAATTCCGCTGCACGCGCGCGAGCGCGCAGTATTTGTTCAGAAATGCATTCCAGCTTTTCCGCATTGCGTTCCAGTATGTCGATGGATATCCGCGCTAGCCATCCGGGACAAGGCCGCACGCCACAGACGCAAGCCGATATTGGGCGGATTTCTGAAATTTGGGAAGAATGTCTTTCTCAATACGGTCACCATCAATTCTTGTTCGGCGAATTCTCAATTGCCGATGCCTACTTCGCGCCAGTTGTGATGCGTTTCCGCACCTACGGTGTATTCCTTGCGCCGGCTTTACAAGCCTACATGGAACGCGTAATCGCCCATCCCGCCGTTGCTCGTTGGATGCAAGAAGCGCAGGATGAAACCGAAGTTTTGCCGAATCATCATTAATCGAGTCGCTAGCAAATGAAGATTTATCGTGTTGGCGGTGCTGTGCGAGATGCCTTACTCGGCTTGCCTGTTCAAGATATCGACTATGTCGTGCTGGGCTCGACCCCAGAAGACATGGTGGCGGCTGGCTTTACGCCGGTGGGTAAAGATTTTCCGGTATTTTTGCATCCCAAAACGCACGCCGAATATGCCTTAGCGCGCACCGAACGCAAAAGTGCGCCGGGTTATCACGGCTTTGTATTCCATTGCTCGCCCGATGTCACACTGGAGCAAGACCTGCAGCGCCGCGACTTAACTATTAACGCGATGGCGTTTCCCGATCAATCTACCGCTGCTCAGCTTGATCCCGCCGAAATCGTCGATCCATATGGCGGACAGCGCGATTTAGCCGCGCAATTATTTCGCCACGTTTCACCCGCTTTTGCCGAAGACCCTGTGCGAATTTTGCGCGTGGCACGTTTCTCTGCACGCTTCCCTAGCTTTACTGTCGCGCCTGAAACCATGCAACTCATGCGCGACATGGTGGCCGCGGGCGAAGTCGATGCGCTCATCGCCGAACGAGTGTGGCAAGAAATTGCGCGCGGCTTAATGGAACTAAGCCCTGCACGCATGATGCAAGTGCTGCGCGAATCGGGTGCTTTGGCGCGCATCATGCCCGAGCTTGATCACAACTGGACTGAGGCAATCAGCACAAACAACGAAACGACCAAAGGCCAACAAATCGGCCAACTTGTCGATTTCGCTGCGCAAAAAGGCTATTCGTTGGCAGTGCGCTGGGCCAGTTTAGTGACCGTTTTAGCCCGCGACGCCTCAATCGACGCAGCAGATCAGCTCAACGCCGCGCAACAACTTTGCGCTCGCTTAAAAGTCCCGACCGAAGTTCGTGATACAAGCATCATGGCACTGCGTGAATGGCATGTGATTCGGCAAGCAACAACCTTATCAGCCCAACAAATCGTGGCCTTATTCGAGCGTTGCGACGCATTCCGCCGATCACAGCGTTTTTTTGACGCGCTGCAAGCCGCGACGATTGATGTGCCAGACGACGAGGCGCAAAACGTGCTCAACCAAGCATTGGCCGCAGCCCAAGCAATTCCCTCTGGACAAATTGCCCAGAGAGTTGCGCAGCAGTTTCCTAAGCAACCGCAAAAAATTGCAGAACAAATTTTATTATCTAGAATTGAAGCAGTAGAAAAACTGAACGCCAGCAAACCACGTTAATAACGATACCGAATCCAACACCGAACGAGAAAGCCATGCCAAAATCCCGCCGCACCGTCTTGGTAAAAGAACTCTCAGCGCGCCATCGATCGCGCGTGATGAATCATTTTTTGGGACTCGATCAAAGCGACCGATTGTTGCGCTTCGGTTCTAACTTATCCAATGAACTCATCACCACCTACGTTAAAGGGATTAACTTTGAAACGGACAAAGTCTTTGGCGTGTTCAGTCATCATTTTCGATTGATCGGCGTTGGTCACTTGGCGTTTGTACCGCGTGCGGATCGCCCCTTGGTGGATGGTGTGGTTCAAAAAGTGGCGGAATTCGGTGTATCGGTCTCCAGCAACGCGCGCGGTTTAGGGATCGGTTCCAAATTGTTTGAACGCGCTGGCATCCACTGCCGCAACGCCGACGTCACCACGCTGTACATGCATTGCTTAAGCTCAAACCAAACCATGATGCATATCGCGAAAAAGGCGGGCATGGAAATCCATCGCGATCATGGCGAGGCAGATGCCTATTTAAAAGTCGCGCCAGCCAATCCGAGTAGCGTGATGAAAGAAGCCATGCAAGAGCAAGTTGCTAGCCTTGATTACTCATTGAAATCAAATATCAGTGCAGTATTGCGGCTGTTTGGATTGGGTAAAAAGAAGAGCAAATAATTGCTCGACCAGCCACAATCCTGTCACATTCAGTTCCAGTTATTTAACAAAATTTAACCGCCTCAATTGCTTTCCTGACAGCAATTTTTAAACCCGATTAGTGTATATTTCACTGGCCTAGTAATCTTTGTAGCGGCGGCGCAGTTTAGGTTTTTATGTTCAGATCGTAGCAATTATTGCCACTTTAAACGTACTTAATTCCCCCTTCTCCCGCGCCCAACGACGCGCTAGTCACAGCAAGGATGACCAACATCAATAGACAAGCTAATTGAATTGATGCAACATCATTAAAGTACGGTTTAACAATTACCGCCGATCAATGGCTCATTAAAACCAAACGATATAGCCTTGAACGCAACCATCAAACAACACACTTTTTCACTGCGCCAATCGCTGGCGCTGCCGTTTCTTGCGCTCTTTTTTGTGATGATCAGCGTTTGGGCCTGGGTGTTTTACGCCAACATGGTCAGCATGGGGCGGCAAATGGAACAGCAATTGGCCGCCTCGTTGAATAGTCGGGTTAATGTTTATCTCGATCACCTGTTTTTAGAAGCAGTTACCTCGGTCAATGAAATTCATCGTTTGTATCGCGCCGGGCAGTTAAATCAACGCAGCGAAGAAGAGCAAGCAAGGCAATTCGCCACCATTATGTCGAGTCAGCCCGAATTAAGCGCGATTAATTTGGGGCTAGAAGATGGCCGCTTAATTGGTGTTAATCGCAGCCTGGCCAATGGCGTGTTGCATACCTCGGTCATTCCCAAAGGCGCACAACCGTATCGAGAAATCTATTCCGTTTCTGAAAACGGGCAACGTGATTTATTTGTCTTTCAGGAGCCGATTCCTTACATACCCAGCAAGCGGCTGTGGTACCGCCACGCAATCGACCAAGGCAAGGCATCGTGGTATCCGATTTATCGATTCGCGCAAGGTGAAACCGCGGATCTGATCGGTAACTTCGCCATCGGTTATTCGATGCCCTTATTTGACGAACAACATCAACCGATAGGCGTCATCAATAGCGATATCGCACTCGGTCAAATCAGCCGTTATTTAAAATTACTTCCCTTGGGCGAAGGTGGCGTCGCGTTCATCATCAATGAGCAAAACCAAATTATTGGTATATCCAATGACACGCCGCTCTTCCGCAAACAAAGCACTGGCGGCGACGAGGTTAATTTACAACTGGTGCACTTTAACAATATCAACTCGCCGGTGGTGGAAGCGGCTGGCGAGCGCTTGCCGCAAGGTGACGCCCAAGAAACGTACATCACGGTCAATGACGCAAGTTACTTAGAAAGCGTGCATAGCTTTAAAACTGACCAAGGCTTGGACTTACGGGTAGTGATTTTGCTGCCGGAGAAGCAATTCTTCCCAACGTTAAAAGCCAATATGCAGACCATGCTGCTGTTTGTGGCGGGTACCTTAATCTTGGGAATTATGCTGGTGCTGTTTGCCGCTCATAAATTAAGCAAACCTATCGAGCAAATGACGCAATGGGCCGATCAATTAGCCAAAGGGAATTGGGCTTTGCCAAGTAGTGATAATGACCCAGAGAAATTGCACGATTACCCGATTAAAGAAATTCGCCAATTGCGTAACTCGTTTTCCACCATGGCGTCGAGCTTAAATGAAACGGTGGCAACCTTGGAGCAGCGCGTTGCCGAGCGTACTGCGGAACTGGAGCTGGTCAACAGTAATTTGTCCGAACTCAGCAATACCGACGGGATGACAGGGATTCCAAATCGCCGTAAATTTGATGCGGTCTTAGCCAGCGAATGGAACCGCGCCACACGTACTGGGCAACCGTTAGTTTTGGCTTTAATTGACGTTGATTGGTTTAAGAAATTTAACGACCATTACGGCCATCTGGCGGGCGACGATTGCCTGCGCCACGTCGCTACCATCTTAAAAGCCAAAATTCGACGAAGCAGCGATTTGGTAGCACGTTATGGTGGTGAAGAGTTCGCCATCATTGCCCCCAGCATTAACAAAGCCAATGCGATTGAGATGGCCAATATTATTTGCAAAACATTGGCTGCCAGCGCCGTGCCGCACGCCATGTCACCGTTCGGCGTGTTGACCGCCAGCATCGGTGTAGCGCTGATTGTACCGACCTTGGATATCGAGCCAGAAACACTGATTCAAGCCGCCGACGAAGCGCTTTATCACGCTAAAGATAGTGGGCGCAATCAGGTGGTGTTTGCCGATATTAAGATTGCGCCAGAAGACCAGTTTTTTGAGTCCGATATTCGGTTCGAGCAAAGCTAGAATTTGGCGAACGATTTAACCCACAATTTGGGTCAGCGGCAACGACGTCGTTTCTTTAATCTGATGCAAAGCAAAGCTCGATTTCACATCCAACACGGCCGGATGACGCAACAAAGTTTCCATCATAAAGCGCGAAAAGTGATCCATGTTTTCCACATGCACGCGCAATAAATAATCCATCTCACCGGTCATGGCATAACACGCCACCACTTCAGGCCACTGCGCCACCGATGCAGCAAAATCCGAGCGAGGGGAACGCGAACCGCCAGTGCCGCCTTTCATCGGTGTGTCGCTGTGTTTTTCCAGCCGCACATTTACATACGCCAGCAAACCCAAGCCGATTTTGCTGGGATCTAATAAGGCCACGTATTGGCGAATCACGCCTAAATCTTCCAGCCGCTTGATCCGACGCAAACAGGGCGAAGAGGATAAACTGACTCGTTCGGCGACTTCTAAATTACTCAAGCGACCGTCAGCCTGCAGTATTGCTAAAATTTTACGGTCAATTTTATCTAAAATCATGATGGCATTTATTAGCTAATAAACGCCGATTATACGCAATTAAAATGCCGAAAATAGTAATTCAACCCGTTAAATTGGCATTTTATAGCCATTTATGAGGTCTATACTGAGCGATCTTAAACAGGAGACAGACATGGAATTTCAAGGCTGGGAAAACCCGATGGGAACCGATGGTTTCGAGTTTATCGAATACGCTGCACCGGACCCAAAAGCACTAGGTGAATTGTTTGAACAACTCGGATTCATGGCGATTGCGCGTCATCGCACTAAAAATGTAATCCTGTACCGCCAAGGCGACATCAACTTCATCATCAATGCCGAACCCGATTCATTTGCCCAACGTTTTGCGCGCAAACACGGTCCATCGGTGTGCGCGTTTGCCTTCCGTGTCAAAGACGCGGCTGCCGCTTACAAGCGTGCATTGGAATTAGGCGCTTGGGGCTTTGATAATAAAACTGGCCCGATGGAATTGAACGTTCCTGCCATCAAAGGCATCGGCGATTCGCTGGTCTATTTTGTTGACCGTTGGCGCGGTAAATCGGGCGAACCCGGCGCAATCGGTGACATCAGTATTTACGATGCCGACTTTGTCGCCATTCCTGGTACGCCATCCAATCCAGTCGGTCACGGTTTAACCTACATCGACCATTTAACCCACAACGTGCATCGCGGTCGCATGAAAGAATGGGCTGAATTCTACGAAAACTATTTCAACTTCCGCGAAGTGCGCTACTTCGACATCGAAGGCAAAATGACTGGCTTGAAATCCAAAGCCATGACTTCGCCATGCGGCAAAATTCGGATTCCAATTAACGAATCCTCGGACGATAAGTCACAAATCGCGGAGTACTTAGATCAATATCACGGCGAAGGCGTGCAACACATTGCGCTTGGCACCGATGATGTTTATGGCTCAGTCGCCAGCATGAAGCAAGCCAAGGTCGCGTTCCAAGACACGATCGAAACCTACTACGACATCGTCGATCGCCGCTTGCCAGGTCACGGTGAAGATTTGGCTAAATTGCGTGAATTACGCATCTTGATCGACGGCACTAGCACCGAGACGAAACGTGAATTGTTATTGCAGATTTTCACGCAAACAGTGATTGGCCCGATCTTCTTTGAAATCATCCAACGCAAAGGCGATCAAGGCTTTGGCGAAGGTAACTTCCGCGCCTTGTTTGAATCGATTGAGCTAGATCAAATTCGCCGCGGTGTATTAAAAGAAGAACCTGCAAAAGCGTAATAGAACTATTAAAATCATGTTTTGATGCGAACCGGCTTAGGCCGGTTTGCTACTTTTAAAGAAGAAAATTATGCAGAATGCACAACGCGATTTCCTAGCGACCGTGGCGGAAAAGTCCGACGGCGCAGCCTTGCGCGGTGATTACACCGACATCACCGCCGATTACGTCGTTCAACAAAATTGGGCTGCCTACACGCCCGAAGAACACGCCTTGTGGCGCAAGCTGTATCAACGCCAAGCCGAATTATTGCCCGGTCGGGCCTGCGATGAATTTATTGAAAGCCTCAACGCGCTCAACGCTTCCGAAGGCATTCCTGATTTTGAAGCCACGTCAAAGGCCTTGTTCGCTGCAACTGGCTGGACCATTGTTGCCGTGCCGGGATTAATTCCTGAATTGGCGTTCTTCACGCATTTAGCCAACCGTCGTTTTCCGGTTACGGTGTGGCTGCGTAAGCCCGAAGAATTTGATTACATCGTGGAGCCGGATGTATTTCACGATTATTTCGGTCACGTTCCACTGTTGTTTAATCCCATCTTTGCACACCACATTCAGGAATACGGGAAAGGTGGCTTGAAGGCGATGGGCTTGGGCGGCTTGGATCAATTGGCGCGTTTGTATTGGTACACGATTGAATTCGGCTTAGTTCAAAGTCCGCAAGGTTTGCGTGCTTATGGCGCGGGGATTTTGTCGTCGGGCGGCGAATTAACCTATTGCTTGGAACCGTCGTCGAGTCGGCACATTGCCTTGGATGTGGAGCGCTGCATGCGCACCTTGTACAAGATTGATTCGTACCAAGAGACGTATTTTGTGATCCGCGATTTTCAACAATTGTTTGACGATACTGCGCCCGATTTCACACCGTTGTATGCGCGCATCAAACAGCAAGAACCATTACCAGCCAATACCTTGTTGCCGAATGAGGTTGAATTAGTGCAAGGCTAATTCATGCATGTTGCATTTATTTAACAGTCTATGATTGAATAAATGCAACAGTACGGCACAGATACATTTCCACGCTTAATTTCCTGATAGCAAGCTTCATATAATGATTTACGGCAACTTTGCCGAGAATCAAGGCGGATGCAACCATGCAACCCGCCAAACTATATGGAGATCATCATGAGCATTCGGTCGGCAAACACAGCAATTGGCTTACTCAACGGCTTATTTTTAGCCAGCGCTTGGGCGACAATTTGCGTGGCACACGCTTCAGGCCCGCAGCCAACCAGCATCGCCACCGGCACGATCACATTTCATGGCAGCGTCGTCGAAGGCACTTGCTCGGTCAACACCGCCAATCAACAATTGAGCGACTGTTCGACCCGCATGGCGCGTCAGGTCAAACTAAGCACTAGCGCGTTGCCCCCAGTTAACTATTCCGAAACGCTACGCACTGAAAAAGACGTGCGCTCAGACCGACTGATTACCCGCAAAATCATCCTAGCCAATTACGATTAATTTGGCGTCAAAACAACAGTTCACCGCGCAAAGATTTTGCATTTGCAACACGGTAAGTGACCACAAATAAGGTGGCACTTACCTAGTTTGGTGCAAACAAGAACTAATTTAGGGAGTTGATTTACATCATTGCCCTAAGTTTGTTTTATTCAAAGCAACAAATGTTGCGTTAAACTGAGGCAACTTTTGATGATTTTGGGGAAGCACCTTGACGACAGCGACAAAAACAATCGCCTTAATTTCCGCCTTTTTCTTGCTAGCAGGCTGCCAAAAGGCGGTCAAAGCGCCGGTCGAATCGCTATATCGGATTCAAGGCAGCAAACAAAGCCCGATCTATCCGGTGGATGTAAAGCAAAACAGCGAAGACGTTTTGATCCAATTAAAGGCCGACGCGCCCTTACCGGAAATCACTTCGCTCGACTTGGCGGGCAACAAAATCCCGTTTAACTTTCACATCGTCAACAACACCATCGTCGTGCCGGGCAAGTTCGCGCATTTACGCCTGACTCATGCCGCGGACGAGACCATCGATATTTTGCAAGAAGAGCCCAAAAATTAAGCAGGCCAACGTGCTACTTGCATTTAAAACAGCACTACAGCGATAAATTGCCTTCCAACATCGCGCATTCCCTTGGACACGCCGAATTTCTGGCGCACCAAGTTGATGCGCATTTTTTTGTGTTGATTTCCCCCAATTACTTGCATATTATTAATAATTATTCTTTTTAAGCAACATTAGTTTATACTCGATTGCAGCCCGTTATTGCGCAAATTCCAATCAAAATTACCAATAGCGCCCCGACTAGTTTTTCGCGAATCATCCATTCATGATTGATCACTTTTTGGACCTGTTTGCTTCGGAAGACACCATCTCCGCCCTGGAGCTCCACCTTGCCAAAGCAAGCGGTGCAGATCGGGTGACGGCGCTGATCAATCTGGCATGGCATATGCGGCAACGGGACTGGAAACGTGCACTGGTATTAGCCAATGAAGTTGACCTAACGATCTACGACGCCAACTTAGCGCCCACCGAACTGACTCGCAGCAAAGCGCGGATTCGTTTAATGCGGGCAGAAATCAAATCGTTAGCAGCGGATTTAGATGGCGCGGAAGCCGAAATTGATTTGGCGCTAACCCGCTTTAAATCGATCAACGACAACATCGGGTGCGGCGATTGTCATTGGCTACTGGCTTATATTTGGCAAGACCGCGGGCATTCACGCGAAATCGAAATCCATTTATCGCTGGCACTGCATCAATACGAATTGGCCGATGAACCGGTGCGTATCGCGGCAACCAATGCCCGGATTTTGGCCCGCACCGCGTTTGTCGATATCGGCTCTGCCACCGAACAATTAGACCGTTTATTTCCTGATCTAAGTCAATTCCCAGACGTGGTGGTAACGTGGATTGTGACTTCACGCGCCACGATTGCCGCATTGACCGACGACCCGGGCGCGGCCATTAAGCTCGATCTGCAAGCCTATCAAACCGCGCTCAATTGCGGACAAATTCGTCACGCCTTGATTTGTGCCGCCAACGTTGCCGAAGGCTTCGCTACTTTATCCGATATGCATTCCGCCTTGGAGTGGGCGGAGAATGCATTAGCGCTGGCCCGCAACACCCAATGGCCGTACAGCATAGGTATTTGCTTAATGCAGGTCGGCGACGTATTACGTCGGCTTGAGCGCTACAGCGATGCGAAATCGTTTCTGCTGGAAGCGATTACGCAACTCAGCTCCATGGCGAGTTCGCGCGGCAATATCAACTCCTTGAATCATCTGGGCATGGTGGCGCTGGATGAAGAACAATTTGAAGAGGCGCTGCAGTATTTCGCCAGCATCGAACACAATATCGAAGCACAACGCGATCGCGACCAACTCATCATCATGTCGCGCGGGCAAGCCACGGCGCTGCTGCGTTTAGGTCGAATTCAAGAAGCCTCCGCCAAAGCCAACGAATCCATCAAACTCGCCATCGAACAAGGTAGCGCGGATGAACAAATTAAATCCTTGCGAGTTTTAGCTGAGTTGCATAAAGAAGCCGATTTGCCGCCGCCCGACAATATGGTATTACCGAGCGCTTCATTGCACTATTTAGATCAAGCCTTAAAGCTCGCCAACACGGTTAAGGGTTATCTCATCCCGCCCGATTTGCTCAATCAAATTGCCAGTGAATATGCTGCCTGCGGCGACTATAAATCAGCCTATGAAACAGGCGTAACAGCCACGACAGCGCGTAACGATACCCGCATCAGCGAGGCACAAAATCGCGCCATTGCGATGCAAGTGCGGCGTGAAATCGACCGTAATCGGGCTGAAACAGAACAGCAAATTAAACTAACCGAAGCGCTGCAAAACACCAATGCAACCTTGGAAACCTTAGGTTTAATTGGCCGAAAAATTACCGCCAGCTTAGATACCCGCGCCGTCTTGGAAGCCCTGCATTTTCACGCTAACGAACTGCTCGACTCATGGTCCTTCATCATCTATTTGCTCAACGAAGAAAAAACCCATTTGCAGGTCGTGTTTGGTTATGAAACTGGGTTGACAGAACCCTTCCCCTTATTCGAAATCCCGTGCGACCACCCTACTTCGTTAGCGGTGTCCTGTATTCGTGAAAATCGTGAAATCGTGATCAATTCCTCGCGTGATCGCCTGCACAGTCGCACCATTCCGGGCACCCAGCAAGCCACGAGTATGCTATTCGCCCCGCTCAAAGTTGGTCAGCGCACCTTGGGTGTTATGTCGATTCAGTCGCCCAAAGAAAACGCCTATGGCGAACGCGAATGTTCTATTTTTAGAACGCTGTGCGCGTATGGCGCGATCGCACTCGACAACGCGTCGGCCTACACCGCGGTGGAAGACGCGCGCAAACGCGCTTTGATTCAAGAACAAGAATTACGCATCGCCGCGATTGCTTTTGAATCGCACGAAGGCATGTTAATCACCGATGCCCAGCAAAAAATATTGCGCGTCAATAGCGCCTTCTCCAACATCATTGGCTATTCATCCGAAGAAGTCATCGGCAAACTGCCCAGCATGTTTAGATCGCCTTACCACGACGATTCGTTTTACCGCATGCTGATGTCGGTGGGCGACGAATTTGAAGCGTGGCAGGGTGAAGTGTGGACGCAGCGTAAGAATCAAGAAACCTTTCCACTTTGGATTACCGTAACCGCGGTGCGCTCGCTGGACGACAAAATCACGCACTTCATTTTTTCCTTAGTCGACATCACCGATCGCAAAGTCGCCGAAGATGAAATCCGCAATTTAGCGTTCTACGATCCGCTCACAAAACTACCCAATCGACGTCTATTGTCAGAGCGCTTGCAACACGCGCTGGCAACTAGTTCGCGCTCCAATAATGAAGGCGCGTTGCTATTTATTGACTTGGATAATTTTAAAAAACTCAACGACACACGCGGACACGATATCGGCGATTTACTCTTAGAAGAAGTCGGGCAACGGCTATCCTTGTGCCTACGCCAAGGCGACACCGCCGCGCGTTTAGGGGGCGACGAATTTGTGGTGCTTCTCGAAGAATTAAGCGACAACTCGCGACAAGCCGCCGACCTAGCCGAACTGGTAGCACAAAAAATTCAAACGATCTTAAATCGACCTTACACCCTAAACGGCAAAACGCACCACATCTCGCCTTCCATCGGAGTGACCCTATTTAAGTCGCACGATGTGACGGTCGATGATTTGCTCAAGCAGGCTGATTTAGCGATGTACCAAGCCAAAGACGCGGGACGCAACGCGATTCGATTCTTCGATCCAGAAATGCAAAAAATCGTTGATACGCACGCCGCCTTGGAAGCCGATTTGCGCCAAGCATTAATCAGCCACCAATTTGTCTTGCACTACCAAATCCAAATCAATAGTGAGCAAAAAATCGTCGGCGCCGAGGCGCTACTGCGCTGGAATCATCCCGAGCGCGGCACCGTTTTGCCGGGGGAATTTATCCATCTAGCCGAAGACAACGGTTTGATCTTACCGCTCGGCGATTGGATCTTGGATAGTGCGTGTAAGCAGTTGCGTAAATGGGCGCAAACGCCAGAAACTGAACATATGAGTATTGCGGTCAATATTAGCCCGCGCCAATTCCATGACACTAATTTTGTGGACAATGTAACCGCTGCGATCAAGCGCAATCACGTCGATCCGACTAAATTAAAGTTAGAAATTACCGAATCAATTTTACTCAAAGACATTGATACCGTTATCGTTAAAATGCGCGTGCTAATGGATCTGGGGGTACGGTTTTCACTCGATGATTTCGGTACTGGATATTCGTCGCTGGCCTATTTAAAACGACTGCCATTAGAGCAATTAAAAATCGACCAATCGTTTGTGCGTGATATTTTTATCGACGCCAACGATCTCGCTATTGTGCGCGCCATTGTCACGCTGGGACTCAGTCTTGGTTTGTCGATTATTGCTGAAGGAGTGGAGACTACCGAACAGCGCGACTTCTTAGAATCCTGCGGCTGCCACACCTTCCAAGGCTTCTTGTTTGGCCGCCCTATGGCAGCAGAGCGACTGCCCTTTGCCAACGAACATACACTTCATTAGACAAATTAGCGCATCCAAGGAATCGCCCCGCATTAGTGCTAGAATCAATTCATCCCAACAACTGACTTCAATACGAATTGATCTTATTTAGCTACTCTTCGAGCATTAAACTAAATCAATGACCACCTATTTAAATACGATTTTTAATCAAGATGCTATCTCTGGCATGGCGCAAATTCCCGATGGATCCGTCGATTTAATTGTGGCCGATCCGCCCTACAGTTTAGGCAAAGATTACGGTAACGAATCCGATAAATTAGAAGCGCATGATTATTTGGATTGGATGGAAAAATGGATTGATGCCGCGCTGCCAAAACTAAAAAGCAGCGGAAGTTTGTATATCTTTTTGACGTGGCGCTATTCACCTGAAATTTTTGTGATGCTTAAGCAGCGCCTGCAAATGATTAACGAAATTATTTGGGATCGCCGTGTTCCTTCCATGGGTGGCAGCGTGCGCAGCTTCACTTCGGTGCATGACACGATAGGATTTTTCGTGAAAGAAAAAGGCTATTATTTTGATCTCGATGCAGTCCGCATTCCCTACGACGCCGAAACCAAAAAAGCCCGCTCTCGCTCGCGTTTTGTCGGTGCAAAATGGCTGGAAGTGGGCTACAACCCCAAAGATTTATGGAGCGTTTCACGCGTACATAAAAGCGACCCTGAACGCGCCGATCATCCCACTCAAAAGCCGTTAGAAATCATCGAGCGCATGATCAAAGCATCCTGCCCCGAAGGCGGCTTGGTACTCGATCCTTTTATGGGAAGCGGCACAACGGCGGTGGCCGCGCTGCGCTGCAAACGCAACTACGTCGGTTTCGAACTAAATCCCGATTATTGCGCCATCATCCAAACCCGCATCAACTCCGATGAAGCGCATCCGGTTGAGAATAACAATCAACCGACCGAGCCGATTCGACCTAAGCTGGTAAAGAGTAAAACACGGACTAAAGTTGAGACGAGCAGTTCTAGGAAATTGAATTGAACTGAACTTGACTTAGCGGATTGAGCTAACTTATTAAAAATTAACTCTAATAAAAAATGCCTGCAATACGCAGGCATTTTTCTTTGCTACCAACACTACTGACTGATTACTTTTTAGGTGCGATCTTTAAGAGCGTAACTTGGTCGCTAACGATGTGCGCCGCTTCACGCAGCAAGATATCCTTTTGCGCTGCTTCGTTTTTATCGGCTTCTTTTTCGTTGGTGAAGTTGCGCTCAGTTGGCAACAAACCATCGTCTTTTTGCAACGCTGCTTCCGCCGCTTCGGCTTCTTTATCCGCCGCCTCAGAGCCAGCTTTTTTCGCTTTTTCCTCACGCCGTTTTTTCAGCTTCGCTTCTTGCGTATCGCGTTCGATGCGGCGTTCATTTTCATTGAGCGAAATCAGATTTTTTTCACGCAACGCTTTAAATTCAGCGATATCTTGTTTTAAATCTTGGAATTCTTTATCGCTATTAATCCGCGCATTATGCTGCTCGGTCAAGGTTGGAATAATGCTGGCGAAGTTATTTAATGGCGTGTACTTAGTCGGCGCAATATGGCTCCACGCCAAAGCATTATCGTAAGTGGATTCGCCAAAATCTTCGGTATCGGTGAACATAGGCAGCGTTACATCGGGCGTCACGCCACGCAATTGGATGCCATCACCGTTAATCCGAAACCATTTGGTAATCGTCATTTTGATTTCACCAAAATCAGGCTTCTCGCTTTTAACCAATTGATCCAAATTCACCACTGTCTGGGTCGTGCCTTTACCAAAGCTGGTTTCACCGATCACCAAGCCGCGGCCGTAATCTTGAATCGCGGCAGCGAAAATCTCAGAGGCCGAAGCCGAAGCGCGATTGACTAACACCGCCATTGGTCCAGTCCAGACCGCAAAACTGCCACTACCGATTTTATTGACGATGACGGAATTCTTGGAATCCAATTGCTGCATAACCGGGCCTTGATTGACGAACAAGCCAGTCAACTCAATAGCCTCATCGACCGAGCCGCCGCCGTTATTTCGCAAATCCATCACCACGCCATCAACGTGATCTTTTTTAAACTCGTCCAAAATAGTGGCAACGTCTCTCGCCGCGCTTTTGAAATCTTTATCACCGTTGCGTTGCGCCATAAAGTCGCGATAAAAGCCGGGCAACGAGACTATGCCGATATGACGTGTTGTGTCACCGTCAGGAATATCGATCACGTATTTTTTAGCGGATTGATTTTCAAGTGTGATTTTTTTGCGGATCAATTTCACTTGCTTATGTTCGCCATCTGGGCCAGCTTCCGCCGGCAAAACATCCAAGCGCACGACGGAATCTTCGGCACCGCGAATCAATGCCACCGCATCAAAAATACTCATGCCCATGATGTCGCTGCTCGGGCCACTTTCGCCCTGCCCAACGGACAAAATTCGGTCGCCGGCTTTTAACTTGCCCGACAATTCGGCTGGGCTGCCCGGTACCAGATGCCGAATCGTGATGTATTCGTCTTTATACTGCAACTCTGCGCCGATTCCGGTCAACGACAGCTTCATGGAAATATCAAAACTCTCGGCCGCACGCACGCCAAAATAATTGGTATGCGGGTCGTTCGCGATGGCGTAGGAATCCATAAACGTTTGAAAAACGTCGTCGCCTTTGATGCGCAAAATACTTTTCAAGGAATTGTCGTAACGCTTGTCGAGAATCTCAACAATCCCTTTGTCGTCCTTGCCCGCGAGCTTCAGACGCAGCCAATCGTTCTTTACCCGCTTGCGCCACAAATCGTTAATCTCTTGTTCGGATTTCGGCCACGCGGCGTTCTTACGATCCGGTTGGTAGCTTTCTTGCTGCTCAAAATCAAACCCTTTGGCCAACAAAGCGCGCGAGTAACTCAAGTGTTCGGTAATGCGCTGCTGGCGCAGGTTATACATAGCAAAAGGCACGCTCAAATCTTCGTTGAGCATGGTGAGGCCAAACTTATTACGAATCGGGGTGAATTGATCGATGTCGGACTGTAAAAAGATAATCTTTTCGCTATCCAACGCTTTGAGGTAATTGTCAAAAATCACGCCGGAAAGTTTTTCATCGAAAGGCAAATGCTCGTAATTCTCGTGGGACAGTACCAACGCCGCAAAATGCGCAGCGCGGGCTTGCTGCGGTAAGGGTTCAAGCGTGGCGTTTTCTTGAGTCGCATTAAGGACTGTTGAAAATAAAGCAAGCAGCAGCAAGAGAATTTTATTTTTCATTTCGATTCGATTCGTAAATTTGTCCACAAAATGGATTGGACGCGACTGAGCAGTGAGCACGTAGCATAACAAAGATTTGCTTGGAATATTCCTCAGGAGAACTTAAAATCTGGCCGCTGCGGATACTACCTAGCAAACTAAAAGGAGTTACGGCAATAATCGTTGCGCTTCGGATTTGCCTTGTTCGTAGGTTTTGATGACATTTTCACCGCTAGTGCAATCCATATTGGTTGCGGCAACAGGCGCTGTCGGTTGCAGATACACGCGCTTTTGGTATTCAAAAATGGAAGGCAAATCGGCGCGATGGCGGGTTAATAAAATCAGCGTCTGCGCGTCCTCTGCTCGGTCGAGTGGCAAAGGAATATTGTCGTAGAACCCGCCGTCGAGCGCGGGCCGATTGTTGACGCGGTAAATCGGTGTGATCGGAACCGCTGCCGCAGAAGCCAACAACAGATCACGGGCGGTATTTAAATCTTTACTTGCTGTCAGGTCGAGATACTCCGCCCGAAATCCTAAATGATGCGGCAAACGAGCATGGAAATTCTTTAACCAAAACTTTTCCGTCGAATACAATGCAAGCGCTATGAAGGTGGATAAAGTCAGCGGAACGAAGGGAATCGGACGCGTAATAACTACGTCAACGTTGAAGCTCTTTTGTTTTAAATTTGCGAAATCCTGCTGCTGTAAAAAACTACCAATCCAATCGGGATAAATTCGGGGTAACACGAATGGCCGCTTACCTCTGAAAAAATCGCGCCACTCAATATTGCGTGGTGTCGCATTAAAGCGCTCACTGGCCGCACTCAATGCATCGCTAATTCGGCCAGTCGCAAAGGCCGTCGCGATGCCCGCTCCAGCGCTCACTCCGATCAGTCGATTGGCTCGCCAGCAGGCATGTTGCGACAGTAATTCAATCATGCCGGCTTGCCACCAGCATCGATTACCGCCACCTGCAAAAACAATAGTTGTGTAGTCGCGCGCTAAAAAGTTGGAGTTGATTAATGCCTGCATTATTCTGGGTAAATTGGATTGCTGTGGTGGATTTAGGAATGTATGTTCGACTGCGTAGTTACGCGTAGTTATAGCTGATCGAATAATAATTCAACTCATTTTCCAGATCATCAATCTTAATTTTTTTCTCAAACTGCAAACCAAGTTTGGTCAGTACATGGATCGACGCGGCGTTATCAGGAAAGGTTAATCCGATGACTTTTTTGAGCTGATGTTCGGGCACCGCTTGGCGCATGATCGCGCTTGCACTCTCGGTGGCATAACCTTTGCCCCAGCAATCTTTGATAAAACGATAGCCGATGTCGACTTCTTGTAGGTCGCTTAGAAACTTCATCCCACTAAATCCGATTAACCTGCCCGACATTTTTTCGATACAGGCCATGCGACCGAATCCGAATTGTGAATAATCGTTGATCGGTCTAGCCAACAACATCTGGCGCACCTGGTCCAAGCTGGTGAAGGGCGCTTCGCCGGTGTACTTAAGTACCCGGGGATCAGACACCAAGGGGAAGTATTCTTGCGCGTCGTCCAAGTTGAAGTGTCTGAGAATTAGGCGATCAGTGTGAATAATCATCGGATCAAGCAGGCCGCCGCATCAAGCACGCGCATAACCTCTCCTTTTTTTAACGTTGGTATTGATGAACTGGTTCAAAAAATTAACGCAGCCGATGGAATACTTGCCACGAGTGCAGCAAGCGTTCCATTTAATCCTAACGAGCAGCCCAAGGTCAAATCAATTTTGAGCCGCTGGAGAACCACTCAGCACTTGCTCGACATCGACTAAATGCACGTCATGCATCATATTTAGGTAGGCTTCAAAATAACCTTTATGCGATGCCCCAACAATGGATAACAGCCGCTTACCTGGCGTGTCTTCCAAAACTTGGCGGATATTGGACACCATGCGCAGGTTGCGGGTCTCCCAGTAGCCGACATAATTGCGGCCATAAAATTGAGGTGATGGGTCTTTCATGGCGGCGCCAAAATCGCTTTCATACACCAGCTGAGCTTGATCGGGTTGATTGAGTGCGCGGTAGCGCGCCAAAACGCCTTCATCACTGTTCAAATGCGCGAATAGCGCCTTTTCCTGCGTAGACCGGGCGGCTGTAGCCGGGTTATCCCATAGGCGTTGAACCGTTTCCCAATAGGCTTTTTGATCGGATTCGTAGGCATCACTG
This sequence comes from Sapientia aquatica, assembly GCF_004358105.1. Lineage (GTDB taxonomy): Bacteria > Pseudomonadota > Gammaproteobacteria > Burkholderiales > Burkholderiaceae_D > Solimicrobium > Solimicrobium aquaticum. Next base: position 42,380 of record NZ_SMYL01000015.1, read on the forward strand.
GAACTGCCGGGATGATGGTCAATTGAGAATACCCGTTCTAATCCAAGACGGGCAGCTAACGGGGCAGCGATTAAGGCATCTTCACTGCGCTTTAGCGCCAAACCCTTCAGAATCGCGACCAAGCTTGGATGCATATGTTGATCGTCGATTTGCTCGTTCGCAGGCAGACGCAACCATTGAACTAAGGCCGAAATCGGCTCATCGGCGGCTAAAAAAATCGCCGCCAAATGGCGACGCTGGGCCGCAGTCGGGGTTGCTGACAAGTCCGCAAGCAATCGATCAACTTCCACGCTAGCTGCAGGAACATCCAATCCGGTGGCGTCTCGCGCGACGGTGGTATCGCGACAATAGGTTTTCACTACGTCTCCATATTGCTTAGGATAGCGCCGCATCGAATCGCATTGCGTTCCGGAGATAGCTTCTATCGTGATAATTTGTGGCTTCCAGGCTTGCAGACGATCGAGTAATTGGCCTAGAAATTTTGGATCAAAGTCGGCAGGAAAATTGCGCAAGTGGTCGCTTCCCAGCACCAGCACTTGATTTGGCGGCCCAACTTCGGGGCCTTTGAGTTTGCTCGGATCGAAGGAAGGTGTGTAATCTGCGGCCCTCGCCGCTGCGCCAAATAACATCGCAATCACGACAATAATGGTTCGTAGCATGGTGCTCCTTTTAAATAAAATATGGTCCTGCGTTGTAGACTGATGCGGGCAAAATCTTACGTGGAAGGTAAATTGTTCGCAGCGTGTTTGCGATAAACGGTAATAAGTCGGGATTGAACTGCATTTTCGAGTTATCAACCCGATGGAAAGTTTGCATTAAATCTAGCTAATCAACCATCAATGTTGAACTTTTTTCGATCCCACTAAATTCGATTTACAGTGTTTTAATTCACCCTGTAATATCGCTGCGTTGTCGTTGCCGTGTTGGACTCATTCACATTCGGATCAAACTCATTAAGGGGGCGTTATGAAACGTGTTGTTGGTGTTGGCGGTATATTCTTCAAAGCCAAGAATCCCGAAAAACTACGCGACTGGTATCGCGATCATCTTGGCTTTGCGGTCGATAATTGGGGCGGGGTCGTTTTTCAACCGAGCGGCACGGCAGAGTCGGTCGAAACCGAGCAAACGGTGTGGTCGTTATTTAAAGAGGACTCAACCCACTTCGCACCGAGCACGCAAAATTTTATGATTAATTATCGAGTCGATGATTTGCATGGGCTGATCGCGCAATTGCGTGCCGAAGGTTGCAATGTGGACGACAAAGTCGATGATTCGGAATACGGCAAATTTGGTTGGGTAATCGATCCTGAAGGGAACAAAGTCGAATTGTGGGAGCCGCCCAAAAGCTAGCGATCTACGCGCGGTCGGTAAGGCCGGTATTTAGCAAACCTTATCGACCACCCTGCAACAAGGGCGCCAAGGCTTGCTCTGCAGCGGTTTTACTTAATTCGGCAGCGTCTAAAATGTCCAACGCCTGCAGCACTTCATTCTTGCGCGCAGGGTCAACTAGCACCGCTTGATTGGCGGCTAACGAACGCAATAGCTGCGTAGTAATCCGGTCTAACTCAGGGCGGATCGTTTTTGCTAGATCCGGTGCATCGGCGAATTTGCCGGCGTGTTGCGCCGTCCATTTGGCAAACAAATCGCGCTGCACGGTTTTCGACGCTTGAATCTGGGCGCGAAATACCGATTCAACGAAATTACTAGCGAGATTGAACTCAGCGCCTTGTTTTACCGCCGCTTGAATCACTTGCTCTTCGCGCGCCAAATCTTCAATCGGTGCTTGCACATTCCACTTCGCCCGCGCCACCGCCTCGGCCAACAATAAACGCTCGTCCACGGCGCGTCGCAACGACTCTAAACCCCACGGAAAATAAAGCCAACGATCCATAGCCTTTTGCACTGAACCATTAGCAATCGACAATTGCAACCAGAGATTGATAACCGTTTGAAGCTGCGCATCACGCGGCAGCAGAATCGCTTTTTCTGAATGATCAAACGGTGCCTCCGGATGAATCGCACACAATTCGGGATGCAAATGTTGCTGTAACTTAGTTTCGATTGCATCGGTAATCATCAGGTCAGCTTGCTGGTTGACGATCTGATCGAAAATCGACACATTGTCTGGATACACAGTGAGCTGAGCATGCGGTGCATTGGCCTTGGCGAAACGTTCGTTAGTGCCGCCAGGATTGACGATCAAGCGTACATCGGCCTGATCAATCTGCGCCAAGGTTTGAAAGCGCGCACTGTTTTCGCAACGCGCAATCGGGGTTTTGCCATCGCGTAAATAAGGAATCGAGAACTGCGCCACCTTCTGCCGCTCCGGTGTAATCGAGACCCCAGAAATCGCCAAATCAAATTTTCCCGCGCTAAAATCCTGCATCAAACTAGGCCAACTCGTCGGCACCAGCTGCAACTTGACGTTTAAGGCTTGCGCCAAGCTCGCGGCCAATTCAATGTCAGAACCGATAAAATTATTGCTCTTTCCAATCCGAAAACTAAATGGCTTGTAATCACCGGTCGTTCCAACACGCAAAACACCGCGCGCTGAAATATCGTCAAGGCGACTAGCAGAACTTGATTGCGCGCTTGCAGCGGTGCTCCAAGCGATTAGCCCAATTAAGGCAAACAATTGAATGGCAAAGAATCGAATTAAGCGATGCATAGTAGTTCCTCGGTGTTTCTACATGAAGTAAAACGAATTAACGTAATCTCAACCGGCTGTGGGAAATTGATTGATCAGAATTTTACGATCTCTGGCGACCAGTAAAAAAACCAACGCAATCACCCACAATACCGAAACCATCGCCATCGAACCAAATCGCTGCATCAACAAACCCGTTGCCGCTGGCCCCACGGCGCTAGAAATATTCCACGTCAAGCCAATTAAGCCTGCAATGCGCAACAACGACGTGCCACCGAACTTATCTCCTGAAGCCACCATCGACAACGTGTAAATCGCACCAGAAAAACCGCCCAAGCAAAAAAGATATAAGGCCCAAACAATCGGCAATTGCAGCGCCCAGTGCAGTAGCGGCAACAACAGACAAACTGCTAACCCACAAAGGCGATGAATGCGCGCGCGTCCAAAATGATCCGACATCCAACCGGCAACATATTGCAGGCTTGCGTCGCCCGCCAAAACAATAGTCGCCGCAGTCAAAGCGCGGCTTTGCGAGAAGCCAGAATCTAACGCGACCAACGGCAAAAAACCTAAGATGATGCTATCAAACGAAGCAAAAAAAGCGACCCCAGCAATAATGATAGAACCACGTCGCACAACGACAAACCACGGCAGTACTTGCTCCGCAGGATTGCCCACATTTGCATCCGTCGGGCTTGATGTTTCGACATGCGCACGGGCGTCGTCCCTAGCAATAAATATGGCAGGAATACCCAGCATAAACAGCGCACCAAACAGTAAAAAGGCCGTCTGCGGAAAGCCCGACACCCAGTCTGTAAACAACGGCCCAAGAACCTGAAATAGCGTAAAGCTTGTCGTATAAATCGCCACAACCCGCCCGCGGTGACTATCGCTAGGCAGCACGTTAATCCACGATTCACCAATTAAAAAGAGCGCTGCCATCGACACGCCAAATAAAAATTGCAGCATCAGCCAGCTTGGAATCGACACAAAAAACTGCAAGGGAGCGATCGACAAGGTCGCCAAAATAAAGCACCCAATCATAATCTTGCGCCGCCCAATTCGCGCAACCACCGAAGGCGTTAAAAACGTGCCACACACGCCACCCAAGGCCGAAGCAGCAATCATCCAACCCACCACATTCGGCCCAAATCCACGCCGGGTTAATGCCAGAGCAGTCAACGGCAAGGTGCAACCCAAGCCGATGCCAACGATGGCAATACTAAATGTCACGGCAAAAAAATCCCGCCAAGCGCCTTTTTCGAGCATGTTGTTCTTTAGGTGATTACACTATTTTGCTGGGATGTTGACTCAATGTTGACGGTTAGCTGATGTTGATAAAACGTCGCATTAGCCCACTCAATTAGCACAGCATTTGTCGCTATGAATGCACTGATTTGGTGATTTTTAATTTCATTAGCATTTCATCTCACTCATGCAGCAGAGATTCATTAAAACTTATTCGGATTTACATGTCCGAAAAGCCAGTAGTAAAAAAATCCCCATGAGCTAAATCGGGATGACATTTAATGCCATCAAGAATAATTCGTCAAATTAATTTAAGCAATCGCTGCCGCTATAAGCGATGTACAGCGGGTATTCGCTACAAACAACCTATCCTAAGGGAATTGACGAATTGCCATTCATACACCACGCTATAAACATCGCTTAGCAATCACTTGGATTTAAAAAATATGGCTAAAAGAAGAAAACAAAAAGGATTAATTCACGCCGCCTTTGCCCTCCCTTGGTGGGTAAGCGTTGTCTTTGGATGTGCAGGCTTTTTTATATTCAATTGGATACTGCCATCATTTTTCGTCCGTAATCAATTTCTGTTTCCACTAGCGCCATACCTGCATTCTGTCGCGCTAGGAGTGTTGGTATTTTTCGGAATTCTAGCAACGCTTGGATTTATTGGTGCTAAGTTACGCGTCGATAAATCTGAATCCACTTCCAGACTAACCACCCCAAATACACCACGAAAACACCAAGATAGCAGCAATTCATCCGATCAAGTTCGCCCAATAGTACAACCGCACATCACCGATTCGAACCAAATAAGCAACCCAGTCCGCGCATGGAATTTAGCAGGACTTCGAGCATTAGAATGGAAGCGTTTTGAGCTACTCACCGCCAAATATTACGAACTGCTTGGCTTCAAATCAGAGACTATCCGGTGTGGCGCAGATGGTGGTATTGACGTTAAATTATTTAAGGGCGATTTAACTCAGCCTATCGCTATCGTTCAATGCAAAGCTTGGAACACCCCATCGGTGGGCGTAAAAGAATTACGCGAATTGCTTGGGGTAATGACGCACGCCAAGGTTAAACGTGGCATCTTTATCACCACCGCGACATACACCAAGGATGCCATCGCCTTTGGCGCTACAAATCCAATTCAGCTATTGGATGGCAACAGTTTTTTAGAAAAAATTACAGCTTTATCCGAGCAACAGCAAATAGAGCTATTGCAGTTTGCCTTTGAAGGTGACTACAGCACGCCAACTTGCGCGTCTTGCGGCATTAAAATGGTGCGACGTGATAGCAAGCGTGGCGCGTTTTGGGGATGCGTAAATTATCCTCGGTGTCGGAGTAAATTCCCACTTTCACATCAAGATAGAACCGTGACGATATAGCGTATGTTTTCTATAAAGCTTCTCGATGTTAAATAAAGCTCAAAAATTCCTACAAAATCATCCAGTTAATTCTTACGATGTAATTAGTCAATGAATCAGTACATCCCATTTCATTTTCATCCCTTTTCTCACTGTCCGCGCTTTTTAGTTTTTGATGTACTAACTGTCTTGATCATTCAGCGACAAATGCCGAATCAAAGTTAAATCAATACGTTTAGAGCAGTACATTTCCCAAATCTTGTAAGCTTTAAGGACAGTCCAATCAGTTTCGTTTGCAGAACCGATATCTGTCACCAATTCAAGCAGATCTTTCGGTAGTGCCGACAATATAGCAATTTGACCAAAATGGGCTGGATCAATAAAAGTCCGTTACATCGAAACGAACTACCTCCATTCGCTACTTTGGCTGACTAACGGATTCGATGATTTGATTTGATTTGGACATATAAAAGTTAAAAGCAACAAATGCTCGAATCATAATAAATTTCTGCTGCCAATGGACTCGTCCGATATCCGTGAATCACCTTAGGCCCCGAACCCGGAATTAATATTCTCCCCGCAAAACGCTACTTTCAGTAGTCCTTGCAAGTGAGCTCGTTTTCCTGATTGCGAACTTTCCCCGGTCGCTTTATCTTAACAGTGCATTTTTTATCGGACTCATTATTTAAAATCCTTTTCGATAACATTATGTCGGAGTACAAGTAGCGACATACCATCCAGTTTTCTTCGCCCTTCCATAATATCCAACTTACTTCGGTCTCATTATCAGTATTCGGTACAAGAGTCGCCTGTTTTTGCGGCGGTCCGGCCACGATAGATATTTGATAAAAATACGACTTGCTAGGAACAGACACCGATTTCCAATCTATAACGTCATTCGTCAGAGTGCTAGCTGTTTCAATTTTTTCTGGGCAAACAAACGACTCCGCCTTACAGCATTGGAAAACCCAAAATACGGTCATAAGAAAAAATTTTAATTTATTCGATAACATAAAAAGTATCTCCATTATTACTTCTGCTTTTTGCCTTCGACGAATTAAATTGAATTTCTCTCGGTAATACACCACCCTGAGCTTTCCATTGATCTAAGACTTTAATCGAATTTTCATCCTTCGAAAGAAAAATTGCCGCGTGTTTACCCAAAGGATCGGTCGGATATTTTCCTTCGTCATCAAAAGTAGCAATCGCTGTTCCCGGGAGGATTTCACCTTGAATCGCATCTTTCACTCTCACGCCCCTTTTCCAAATAGATGTATTCGGTGCTCCGGTAGTCTGGCGTACAAACTCCACACATTCAGTATTGCCTTTTGCATTGGTATATTTTTTAGCACCCTCAAACTGTTTGGGATTTTCAACACCTTTTAGTACATAAGCCATTTAATCCTCCTTAACAATCTACATTTTTCTTAATATCAAACGCAGCGGTGACAACTCCGCCACTTCCGCCTTGCGCGTTTTGCAGGATGTATTCCTGCGTCACTTTGGCAAAGTACAAGCCAACTTGCTCGAATACGCCCTCTTCGTTACCAATCGGATTGACCTTAGTAACGATGACATCCGACATAGTAATTTGTAGAACTCAAGTGGACTTCCGCCAGCTTTGCGGACGGTCAACTTTGCATGCGCTATATGATTTCCGGTAAGGCAGAATTTCGTTAAGTTAGGTGAAGCGCGGTCAACTTGATGCCAGAACAGCAGATCACCGACAGCAGCTTTACCTGCTCCACCGCCACTGCCCGAGTGCATATTGGACGCTTGCTCAATCGACCATTTCCAATCCGACACCTCAATTTCATCTTTGTGTTTGGCATCATTGGATTCACCTGCGATTCCATCGATTTTGATAAATATGTCACTCGCCATTTCATCTCCTTCGCAAATATATTTAAATGAACAAATAGCTTAAAAATTAATTATTTAGTTACACCCATTTCTTAATAGTTCCGCCGAAAACGCTTATCCAGCACAATTGATCTTGATTAAATTGAGTCCACGATTTTTTTGACATGAATATGCATTACAAATAAAACCCAGGATATTTGACGCTGCGTCGCAATTCAGGCAGGCTTTGCACTTCATCTAAATTCACACCGGCAGCTTTTTTGTCGATATTGAAAAAAGTCATTCAGCAACATACCGATCAGCCCCTTGAGCACAAATAAAATAACGAACCATGACCAACCCAAGCTCCCCCACTTTCGCCGACATTATCGCAGCAGCACAACGAATCGACGGACACGCGCACCGCACTCCTGTTTTAACTTCTAAAACCGTCGATGAAGAACTTGGTGCTACCGTTTTTTTTAAATGTGAAAATTTTCAGCGCATGGGTGCATTTAAATTTCGCGGTGCGTTTAATGCGTTGTCTCGGTTTGATGCGCAACAGCGCCAAGCGGGAGTGGTGGCTTTTTCATCGGGTAATCATGCTCAGGCGATTGCGTTGTCGGCGAAGCTGTTGGGCATTCCTGCGACCATCATCATGCCGCAGGATGCGCCAGCGATGAAGATTGCGGCGACTAAAGGGTATGGCGGGAACGTGGTGACCTATGATCGCTATACCGAAGATCGGGAAGAGATTGGACGACGTTTGGCGCAGCAGCATGGGATGACCTTAATTCCGCCTTATGACCATCCGGATGTGATTGCTGGTCAGGGAACGGCGGTGAAGGAATTGATTGAGGAAGTCGGTGCGTTGGATGCGCTGTTTGTTTGCTTGGGCGGTGGTGGCTTATTAGCTGGATCGGCTTTGTCGGCGCGGGCTTTGTCGCCGGAATGCAAAATTTATGGTGTTGAACCTCTGGCTGGAAACGACGGGCAGCAATCGTTTCGCTCCGGCAGCATCGTGCATATCGATACGCCCAAAACTATTGCCGATGGCGCGCAAACTCAGCATTTGGGCAATATCACCTTCGACATCATTCGCCGCACCGTTGACGATGTCTTGACTGCGACCGATGAAGAGCTGATTGATTGCATGCGCTTCTTCGCTGCACGCATGAAAATCATCGTTGAGCCAACGGGCTGCCTCGGCTTTGCAGCGGCGCGGCAAATGAAAACTGAATTGCGCGGCAAGCGCGTTGGTGTTGTAGTTAGCGGCGGCAATGTCGATATTGCACGGTTTTGTGAATTGCTCGCCAACTAAACATATCAATGATCATATTCGAGGTGAGCAGCGCTAAATAATGGCTAATCTGTGCGTTATAGCCAAGGTCTTTCGGTGCTAACAATCCCACTTTTTTTACTCTCGCAGCAGCCACGCGCTGCTCGACCCACCAAGGTGGAATACAGTCATCCCAAGGCATTAAAGCATTACTTTGCCAAAACTGAACTCGGTAAAATAAAGCGCTCCCGAGCGGCTTATTTAGAACGACTTATTTACGGTGAGGGTGAAAATACTTCGTCCACAAAAGGCGCTTTCTACAATTGTTCTGATCTTGCTTAACCGCCCCACGGCAGCGCTGGGCTACTGGTGTAGCCTAGCGTTGGGTTCCCCAGTGATCGCGCTTGGTTGCTAGGCAGTCGACGCCAACTTCATCTGGTGTTTGACTGATTTGCGGGCACCTATTCCTTACCGACTTTGCTTAAATTGGAGGTGATTACTATAAATATTGGTCAAGTCTTTTATCGTTGCCGCGATTGTTAGGATGATTTGCGATTTGAGCATTAATGTCACATTTAACCCGGCGCGAAATTCGACAGCCGAGTTAACCGATGCGGGATTGGATCGGTCACTCGGATAAGGTCACGCATCGAAAAGTTATCATGCGTTCTCATGTGGCAATAAAGTTATTGTCGCGATTTGATTAGGGCATTTTATCGTCACAGTATATTGATGAATTTACCCGCAGAAAACGTCAATTCAGATGCTTTTACTATCCAGGTCAGAAAATAATCGAAATGAGTCATTTATTGGTATCGTCAAGATCACCATTTGCAACCCGTGTCTGTTACGGTCTCGTACAACAGCGGAATGAGCAGCAGCAAACTGGGAGTGGGCGAGACATATTTAGTGCGGCAATCGACTCTGGCCGCACGCGCGATATTCTGGCCTAGTTTATCGGCTTTGAACGATAACGTATTGCCACTTTCGGTCGATGAGTTGGGGAATGCCCGATGCTGGGAACCGACTTGACTCGGTGGCCCAAGCAATTCGCGCAGCGCTTTTTTTGATAATTCGAGATTGAGCGGTTCAGGCTCAAGTTCAGTTGCAATCGCGTCTTTTTCTGCCGGTTTTTTTGGCGATTTTTCTGCGCTACTTTGTTGCTCCACTTTTTTCTCTTGCACGCAAACTAACTGCTCTTTTGCACAAGCAGGAGATGTGATAACCATGTTTTTAGAGTCGGCCAAATCACCCGCCCAACTGAATACTGGCAACGTGGCCGCAAGCACTATTAATACTATTTTTTGCATGCATACACCTTAGATAAATTTCCGAATGTCGTACTTGATTTAGCTTGATGCTTTAGCCGCCGCATGACGTACTCGAGTTTTGGCAACCACACCGGAAGGATCGAACAAGACAATATACTCAGCCTCGCCCAATGAGCCTTTGCCCAGCAAGGCAAACTGCGCTACCGCTCCAAAACTTAGGCTTGTGGCGCGGTCATCTTTTAATTGGTACACCCACACCTCATAGCCACTATCAAATTGAATTACTCGATAGCGGCAAATGCTATTACACCGACTTTGATTAGATCGAGGGAATAACGGCTAATCGTCCAACGACTCAGACACGCAATTAGCATCGACATCAAGGGGGACGAAATGAGGGTTTTCATCGTTGAGATAAAGATAGCTTTGGTTTGATAAAGCGGCGACGTGCTTCCGTCTGCGCCGCTCGGTGGTTAATTGACCAAAAGCCTAAAGCCTGTCCACGATTTTGTATATGCCCTATTTAGGTACTTTTTACTACGCTCGGGGTTAGTGAAACGTCCGATGTGCACTTTTTCCGACGATAAAGCAAGCGCAGCAGGATTTCATTACAAGAAAATCATAACTTACTCATCACGTTATTTGAAAGTTTGCGTCCCATCGACACCAAACAACGCTGAGCGGTAAACACAGTTAAGGTGATGTATTGGCTATCGGGAAGACGATATAAAAACAGGAACCTTGCCCAACGACCGAAGTAAATCCAATGCTGCCGCCCATGCGCTCGATTAATTCGCGTGAAATGGCGAGGCCTAAACCTGTGCCGCCGCGTTGGCGCACATCGGACGAATCCACCTGCGAAAATTTTTGAAATATCCGTTTGTGAAATTCGATCGGAATCCCCGTACCCTGATCGGTGACCGTGATTTTTACTTGATCGGTACGCTCTTCGCTAAATTGGCAATCAATCTGTACTTGACCGCGATCCGGTGAAAATTTAATGGCGTTCGAGAGCAAATTGGACAGCACTTGCATCAACCGTTGTTCGTCGCAGCGCAGCCTGATGTGGGTGAGTTCAGGTCGATCAATGAAGACGAGATCGATTTGGCGTTCGCGTTGATAATTGCGATTATCTTCAATCGCTCGTTTTAGGATAGGTACGACCGCATGCTCACGCATATCAAACGATACTTTGCCCGCGGCGAGTTTATCCATGTCTAACAAATCGTTAATGATATGCGTGAGCCGCAAGCTGTTACGGTGCGCGACGCTGACCAATTGTTCAATTTGGGGAGGAATTTTTCCAAAGACCTCATTGACAATCAAAGACAACGAACCAGCTATCGAAGTTAGCGGGGTGCGTAATTCGTGGTTTACGGTGGAGATAAATTCGCTCTTCATTTTCTCCAAACGAATTCGATCACTGATGTCGTGAAACGTGACGATAATTTGCTTTAGATTTCCTTCGTCATCTTTTTCTGGGAATGCCGCCACGCTCAGCCACACGATAAATTCGCGCTTCGGGCTATGGATTCCTAGAATGCTTACATTCAACGGCTGCTGTGACGCCATTACTCGGCTAACAGGATAATCAGCGACGTCCATTGCTTGACCACCTTCGTTCAAAAACCGCCAAGCAGGATCGATCGCCACTTTGCCCAGCATCTGGTCAAGACTTAGCTCAAGCAATTCCGACGCGCGCGGATTGCTAAACGTGACGGTGGAGTCAGGCGCATGAACAACAATGCCGACGGGAAGATTGTGCAACAGTCGCTTTTGCTTCTCTTCGAGCGCTTGCAAAATTTTGTTTTGGCGCTGTTGTTTGGCTAATGCCGCCTCGACCTTTTCTTCGGCCAGTTTGCGCGCGGTGATGTTGTTATGGGTAATGACGAAACTGTCGTAGCCCGTCATTTTGACGATGGTCATCATGAACCATTTTCGCTCGACCGGACTGTGACACGGATATTCATGATCAAAGCAATCAAGCCGACCGGCGATCACATCTTTGAGCCCATTCTGCAGTCGATTGATATTGGGATCTTGTTGCGTTACTTCGCCTTCGCAAGAGTGAAAGTAATTAACTCCAATCCAGTCTTTGTCGACGCCATTTTCAAGTCCGAACTGCTTCCACGCATTATTGGCAAAAATAATCTTACCAGTTCTGTCGATCACAACGATTTCTTGCTCAACAGAATCTAAAATAGCAAAAGAGAACTCCTCCAACTGATCGTGAACTTGAACAGCCATGACATCCTTCGTGCTGAAATTGGAGAGATGACAACTCGCTACGCAATGCATCAACCGCCAGCGCTGTATTGAGTAATTGTTAGCCAAACCGCGCAACTTGGCGCTAACGATTACTCGCAATCCAACACAAATAGCGAACTCTACTGCGTGCGTCGTCTACCAATTTATACGTTCAATTTCACATTGCAAGTTAGAAAAAATTCGTTACTCGTCATGCATGACTAGCTGCTAAACTTTCTTTTAACCACCATGCAATTCGAGCAAGAGGATATGCACTGATTCACCGCGTCTAAGGCGTTAATTGTTAGCTAGCCTTGGCAATAGCGTTGTGGGCTTGGCGCAATTGAGTCCATTTGGGCGCCAATTTGATCGCCTCTTGATACTTTTCTAGCGCCTCGCTTTGCTTGCCCTGTTTCAGCAACACATCGCCCCACGCTTTTAGTGGATCGGCCCAATTCGGGCCTTTTTGATTCGCCAATTGAAGCTGTTCGGCGGCGTGAGGCAAATCACCATGTTTTAGGTAGGCTAAGCCATAGGAGTAATAGCCCGAGGGAACGCTCGGTGCTAATTTGATCGCTTGGGCGTACGCCGCTTGCGCTCCAGTCCAGTCGTTGCGCAGGTCTAGCACATCACCCTTAAAGCGCAGGCAATCGGTAAAGGTATCGATGCCAACCACACGCAGCGGGCCGGTTAAGGCGGCATCGGCTTTACTCGACTGACCAACCTTTTCATACACGGGCGCGGCATAGCACATTAAAAACGAATTGCTGGTTGAGACTTCGGGATGGGTGTATTCCTTCGAAAATTCATCCCACTGCAATGCTGCTTGTTGCAGTTCGCCATTTTCTTCGGCCAGCAAGGCCTTGGCTAACGCAGCAATGGCGACATCTGCTGCATTGTTTTGGTCGATTGGTGTCGTCTTAATGCGCAATTGCGCTGATTCGACATCGTGCAACAGCGTCTCCGTTTGAGCGACTTGTAAGTTGGCTGAACCGGCCAAGCTGGCAAAAATGCCGACCCCATCGTTTGATTCCATATCAGCTATCGCTTCGGTCCGAACGGCGTTTAAATCCCATAAAAGTTGATCGTAGTTTTGGTACATTGTCTCTTGTGCGCGACCGGGACGACCGCCCGCCATTTTGATCATTAATTCGCCCTCGCGCACTGCAGCTTCTTCTTGGCCCATAATCCACAAGGCATAAATAATATTGTTGTAGCCGCCCCAATAATCGGGTTTTAAACGCACGGTCTCGCGGTACAACTGCAAGGCATCTTTCATGCCATTGATGCCGCCCTTGCCAGCGATGGCGTTACCCCAACTGTTGAGCACATAAGGCCGTTCGCTGGCTTCTACTTTGCCGTAAGAGGCTTGGGCAAATTGGATTGCATCGTCGTTACGTCCCGCATTGGTTAAGTAGTTCGTCCACAAACCCGGTTGCGATTGCCCGTAAATATATTCGCTGGCTTGGGTCAATAATTTATCTAAATTGCGTGATTCATCGGTGAAGGTTTTGGCCAGTATTCCGGTGCCGCGCACGGTCAAGGCGAATGCCCCATTTTCCGCCAACGTCACGTCGCCAGTGATATGTTGATCGTGACCAAATCGAACTTTTAAGGCCTGTTCTAGCTGACCAATCGACATACCGGTTTCAGGTACTTCAATCGCAATGTCATTGGTCCAAGCATTAGAGAGCGAACGCCGCAGCGCGCTGGTGCGGGTGGCAGCCTGAATCCGCGAGAGATTATCCAACAAACCGTTGGCGACAATTTTACCGCTGGGAACTTGGGTAGCGAGATTGGGCGCAATTTCAAAGGCATCAATCACGACACTGCGGGAAAGCACAGCGTCGTGCAGCATAAACGCGACAAACACGCCAATCGCGGTGGCAACGCACGCGAGAAAAATTTGAAACCCAACTCGCAACCGAATCCCAAGTCGGCGGACAGTTTCTTCGCTGATTTGATTACGTAAATGGGTTAAGCGCAAATGATGTTCATCGTGCAGCAACGTCGTTTGGGTCTGCACGTGCTTGGACTGCACTTCCACATGCTGCGCTTGGACTTGTAAAAAATTAGCCACTTCACGCGCAACTTCAGGACTGTAGATCGCGGCCTGATGCGCAATGGTGGCGGCAAATGGATCGACTGCATCAATTTCACCGCCCAGTAGCGGCGGCTCTGAACCTTCTAGTTCGGCGTGTTCCCCTTCATCGCCTAGGAATTCATCTATTTTTATTTCAGCCATGCTGGTGTCCTATCAATGCTGGTTGATGTCCTTACTTCCCTCATTTACGTAGCGAATTAATCATTGTGGTCGGCGCTAAAGTAATTTCAAATCGGCGTGCAGTTGCGCGAGATTTAAATGATTCGCCCCACCCGCTTCTTTCAGTTGCTGCGGAAAGATTGCCCACGCTTCTTCGCCGTAGGTGTGCCACCATTCAAAGGTCATTTTTTGCACCACGCCCCAGGTCACAACATAAAAAGGTTCTTCAGACTTTTCTGTGGGTTAAGAGTACGCTATCGCGCAGGTTTAGCCAACGGAGAGCGCGATGGAAAGCAAAGATTTGTATCAGGCGTTGCTGGGGATGCAAGAGCCATGGACGGTTAAAG
>NZ_SMYL01000016.1 GCF_004358105.1 Sapientia aquatica
TTGCAGCCAATCTGCTTTGCTTATTAAAGATTTGAATCTCGACATGCTTTGCTCTCCAATTTGATCAGGTCTGGAGAGTGCATGAAATTAATTGCCGTTCATAGGTGGTAGCGCTGGACGCTTACGAACGAGATAGTCTTTGTTCGAGTGAATTTCAAAATCCTCCTTCGTTTTGTATCTTTCCACAATGAAGAAATCGAAGGCGCCATCCTGCGCATAACAGAGATCGTAGTCGATGCAGCCTGCTTCCAGTCGAGAAAGCCTTACCAATTCTTGAAGCCTTGATTCTAATTCGGGAAGTTTATTTGGCTGCGCTGCAAATTTTGCGATACAAATGACGTTATTCATAATGCGTTAAACCTTTCTAAATAAACCTTACGTGGCTCACGTTGAGTGCTACTTTGGATTGTGAGATATGGCGTTGCATGTACATGGAATTGCTAACGTGCTGAGAGAACGCGATGGCCACTCACCGATTGTCCACTGTCATCAACTAAGAAAAACCTAAGTTGTATCTGCTCGTTAGTATTTTTCGATATCCCTTGGAGCGGAACCGAATCGCGCCCAAATGGTTTGATCATATCTGTTGAATACGATTGGCTAGCCTGATCCCGCTGGATTTCGATTGCACTAATGGTAGCGAAGTAAGGTGTTGGGTTCTCGATGATTAGTGTCGAAGAGTTGGCGTTTGAATCAATCTTGAAAACCAACTCATTAAGCAAAGCGTTTGCTGGAATCGCTAAACCTGCAGGACGGACGAATACTTTTAGCTGGGTGCGCAGGGTGATTGTGAGTTGATCGTTTTTATTTGCTGAGGCCGAATCTTGCGGCGGCACTTCCACTAAATTAAGCCAAAACAACGATTCTCGATCGTTAGGCAACGTAGCGCCAGAATTGATTAAACGCAGAAACGACCGTTCCTTGGGTTCCATTCGAAAAATTGGTGGTACAGTAAAAATTGGTGCATCTGATTCCTCGGGTGTACCTTTGATATTTCCGTCATCGATCCAGGTTTGAACCAAAACGGGATAGGCATTTAAGTTGACCAGCTCCAAGGATTGCTCCTTCGCTTCGGATGGGAAAATCACCCTAGTCGTCGAAGCAGTAACCCCAGCCTGACAGATCGGTTGAGGTCCGATGCATAAAGCTATAGCGCAAGCCCACGCGGCATATTTATTGAACACGAATAATCACCTGCACATTCGCGTTAAATTTGCCAGCGGTTGGAGTTTCCCCTGGAATTTTTTTAAGCGTTGCCCGCAATCGACTAATATAGGTAGTCGTTCCATTGCCACTTTCCAGCGTATTCGCCTCAGAGAGAACCGGATACCAACCGTCTGCCTCACCGCCCAACGTCATGCCCTCGTTACCTAGGAAGTTAAGTGGCGTCCCATTAACGCGCGATACGACTACACCGACACCTCTTGCAACGGTAGAACTTCCCAAGTAGCCATCGGAGAGTAAATAGCTCACGCCGGTGCCGGACGTATTTAGACCAACAAGTTGGGCGGCGGCATAGTTTTCTGGTTGTATGAGCAGACCCATCGCAGTCTGACCGCGCCCCGTGCCGCTAGATAAAGCGCTCACGCCAGTATTGGCCGGAGCCGCAGTTTGGCAGTTGAACTGAATATTGAATGGCTGTTGCCGCTGAACGCCTTGGTTAAGCTCTTGCACCGTGATACCCGGAAACACCACCACGGGAGTGACCGTAGTCACAGCGCACGTGGCAGACCGATTAATGTATAGAGATTGATAAAAGCGAACCGCCCCGACATATGTGCCTTTTTGAAAATCGGGGTAAACCGCATTTGAATCAGCGCCAACATACGTTTTCCCCGAACCCACCCCCGGACCGTTAAAGGCGGTGTAGGCAATTCCGTAGGGGAAGCCGAATCCGCCACCAATGCCAGTGCCCGCTAGTGCGGGGCGGTTGTCGCCGCCATATCCTTCTGACGCTGCCATCGTCTCATTGCTAGCCCGAATTAATTCGATGCGAACGTCGCTAAAGTCTTTCACCTTTACAAGTATTTTTCCTTGAGAATCGCGCGTTAAATTCGTTAGTGGCCGCGCTTGCCAATTCCGAGCAAAATATCTGCCGGTCTTAAGATTCGTCACGCGGCTAAGTACTCCTTGATAGCGAGTTCGGTAAGCTCCTGGAATGCCGAAACTGGCCCCATCTTCGTATTTGCCAGTCAGCGGAAATGGGCCATTAGTGGTGTAGTACTCAAACAATTGACCAGCATCAGCCGCATCGCAGCGGAATAAAACTTGCTCGGGCGAACTGTAGATTTGAGTTCCTAAGTTCTTTACTGGAGCGATACCACTTGCCAATAGCGTGCCGTCTGGTTGAACTAGGCTATTGTTGACGTTAATCGAACCGGGTAAAGAGTCCGCGCCGCCGCCGTCACCTTCGCCGGGAGAAACCCAAATATCGTGAGTGCCATAGGCTGGGTCAACATATAGATCATTGTTTGATGGGTAGGAAATACCCGCCGCATAGCTGATTCGGGTGCATTTCGCAGAGACTTGAAAAGGTAAGGTAGTTACGCCAAGGGCGATGATTAATTTAAGCCACAATTTGATGCGCAATGCCGCTCTGCATTCTGCGCGAATCTTTTCCGTAACCGTCATAGATTCTCCTTGAGAAAATGTATCCGTTAAGTTTTCTGGAACAGTTCATTCCAAATTTGTTGAATAGAAGCTTTTGGTTCTGTGCGAGCTATAGGAACCACCTTAAAGCGTGAGTGAGCTTAGAGCTAGTCGGCATAGCCACCACAATTTTGACTACTGCCGGTAACGCTGGACTAGCTTAGACGTACCTCTGACCTTTTAGCTCTTATTGAGATCGCCCTCTACGCTGGGAACGCAAACGGCCTTGAATTTAAATAGCGGTTGGTCATCCACAGGAAGAGTGCTCAGATCGTAGCTAATCACGCATCGTTGATCCTCCGCGTTGCCCCACGCGACGGTCAGGTTTCCCTGCTCATTGGCAGCCCGAGCATAAATTTTGCCGCCTTGGCCGACCATACCGACTACCACTTTTTCGCCGTTGTAGACATTCGACCCTAGCGGCAACATTGATCCATCCGGTAGTTTGGCCGCGATTAATACTGCCCGCCCTAATCTGGTTGAAAATTTGATTTTCACCGAGGCGCCAGCGTAGGGGGCTGATCGGTATTGACTCCCCTCGATTTCGGCGTTGTCATTAATGCCCTTACTGTCGAGGCTAATATCGTTGTAGCGATACGGGACCAAATAGGGAATGAGCGCGTAGCCCTTACTATCAATCCGCGCGCCCCCGCCGTTTCGTACTTCCGCACCTTCCGCACCTTTGGCTTCAATTACGCCGAATGTATCGCCGAGATACGGCCCCAATGTTAGGCCGCCTGAATGTGCTACCAACGCACCGCGTGCATTAATGCCAGTCTGCCAAAAGTGCTGCCCCAAAGAATAACTGCCGCCCAAGGTGACGGAAGGAAGTTGCTTTTGAACGTTGATCCCAGCGCTCGATTGCCCTTGCGATTCTTGGTGCGCGACGTTGATTCCGTAACTCAGTGTTTGTGCCGCATCCGCAATACCTGCAATACTCGTTTGGACATTGCTGCCGCTGTTGGTTTGGTTGGACACAGAACTCGACATCGACGCTGTGTTCCCGCCCAGAGTAAGCGGGAAGGACACCGAAAACATGAACAAATTTGTGTTTGACGAGGCGGTTGTTTGGTTGACTTGCTGACCCGTGTTGGTGGGGAAATTGCTGACGATAGCGTTTTGGAATGCTCCTACCTGCTGTCTAGAAACGGACAAGTTATAACTAATCGATTGATAGCTGTTGCTGTATCCCAATTGAAACTGCGTGTCTTTATCTTTGCCGTCGTAATAATCGCTCACCGAGCCTGACAGATAAAGTTGCCCAAACCGACCTAAATTTTGATTGATGTTGGCACTAAATTGATTACGTTGTTGGAACGTTGAAGACGTCCAAGTTTGACCATTACGATTAGCACTGCGGGCACCCAATGCATCGAGTAAATCGCGATAGCCTTTCGTCGAATAGCGATAACTCGCCAAAGAAAGTGAAGTAGAAGTCGGTTGATAGGTATAACTGTAGGTAGTTGCCGCGCGCCAGCCCCTGATGCGTTCATTATCGATATCGCGACTTTGGGAAAAGATGCCGTTAATGCCAAGTGCGCCCAACTTGGTTCCAACCACCGCACCAGCTAGATAGGATTGGTAGTCCGAAGCCAACCGCACACCCACGTTGGCCGTGAGCGAATTCGATAATCCACGTTGGTACGTGGCGTCTAAAAAACCGGCGTTGACGTCAACAATTTGCCTGACTTCGCCAACCGAAATGCTATAGCGCGAAGCGCCTTCGCGCAATAAATCGGGTACCGCCGAAAATGGAACCGTAAAGCGCGCTACCCTGCCATCCGCTTCATCAACTTCGACATTCAGATCGCCCTGAAAACTGGTGGCATTCAAGTCATCAATCACAAACGGGCCAGGCGCTACCGTGGTTTGATAAATGATGTGGCCAGCTTGGCGAATGGTAATTCGAGCATGAGTCAACGCAACGCCGCGCACGACCGGTGCGTAACCAAGTTGGGAATTCGGTAATATCCGCTCGTCCGTACTGAGCGAAACCCCGCGAAACCCAATGCTGCTGAATAAATTACTGTTGGTGTAATTATCCCCAAGCGTTAGTTCGCTATTTATATCCGGCAAAGCGCGCTGGGCGTAGGAGCGAATTGTATTCCAGTGACCTGCGCTGTTTCCGGCGTTAGTCTGATAATTGTAATTACCTTGTTGGCGCAACCGCCACAGGCCTAAATTAATTCCAGAGTTCAAGCCTAAGTACGAATAATCGCTGCTAACGCCGTACGCACTGGAACGATAATAATTACCGTCATAATTGAAGAAAGCCATGGATTCGCCCGCATCTAGCTCCGCGACTTTAACCGAACCCACAGGCGATTTGCTCATAAATGCTTGCGGCACGGATATATCTAGCCTGAGTTTAGGCAGATCAAAAACTGCCGTCGCACCTTGCACACGCTGTTCCACTGGCGCGCACGATGAGTCTGTCTGCGGTGAAATATGAGACGCTTGCACACCGAGTGACTTTAAAAAAGGATCATCGAGACAGGCGAATACGGCATTGTTTTGCGACGCAATAAATTCAATCGTTGTTCTAGAATGAAAATTTCCATTAATAAATACGTCGACCAAATATCGGCCAGGATCGACTAAATTCGGTTGATTGAAGCGGTCCATGCTAGAGGAGCTAATTGGCTTACCAACTAAGAGTTTGTTGTTGAACTGGTAGGCGGCCATTTGCACAGGCGGTAGTGGAGTTGACTCAATCGAACTTGATGTAGCGTGTGCCGGAGCCGCCAGTATTAGAGCGGCGGTGTTGGCTGAAATCGCCAAAAAGTGAGTGCGACGTTGTGCCTCGAAAAAAAATTGTGGTTTGGGATGTCCATGAAATCCAAACGCTGTAATTTGATCCACGCTCATGGTTTAACGTCTACCTCACTGCCGGCAGAGTTGCAGGTAAGATTGTGCTTTCCCCATCACTGACACCGCCGTAGTCGTTGATAAAACTAAATTTAACTCGCGCTGGCTGTTGTGCATCGAATTTGAAGTTTTTAAGTTCCCAATCAGCGCTGGATGAAGGCGCAATCATCGATGGCGCGAATAGAGACTCTTGAGCGCCGCTGCTCACTTTGCCACTGATAAGCGAGATGAAATAGCCGGAGGAATTCTCAGCGCTAATGCGCCACTCGGCGCCGACCTGCTTGATATGAAAACGAAGTTGATCGGCGACATTTTCGACTTTGCCTTTGATTGTGCTTGGGCGATAGAACAATTTGACCCTGTTACGCAGCATTACCAGCATTTGATTTTGGTCCGCGTTGGCCGCATCAACGGGAGGAATTTGAACCATATTCAAATAAAAAACCGATTCACGGTCTTGCGGCAGATCGGCACCAGTGAAAGTGATCCGTACCGTTTGATTGACCTTGGGTTCCATCCGAAACATCGGAGGCGAAACCACAAAAGGCGCATCGGCATTATCCGGGGTGGAAGTCATGTCGCTGCTATCGACCCATAATTGAATCACGTTTGGATTGTTGTCTTGGTTGCTAAGATCAAAGCTCACTTCACGTGCGCTGCTTGGATAAATAACGCGGGTATTTACCATGGTCACGCTGGCTGACGCTAACGAAGTCTGAAGCGCTAACATCGAGATCGCTGCTACGATTTTTTTCCAAATACGATTAAACATAACTTGAACTGCCTATTTGATTGAGCGGGTCATTTGAATAAATTGGCTTTGCTTGACCGCGTTCCTACTCGTTGTCAATCGCGCTGTTTGTAGTTGTGTTTTGGCTGCGGAATGGTATGTAGCGGAACTTACTGGCTTTGTGGACTTTTCCTCCATGCCAGACTGGCTTTCAACGAATGCCCTTATGCGCCTCGTTGAATGGCAAAGTCCTACGAGGATGAATTGAAACTAATCGACCGTGCATGGTAAGTTAATTGCACATTCGAATTTGCTCCTGAAAACCCCAGGAGCAAATCTCAGGTTGCCTTATTGATAGTCAATCGCGTATTGCACGCTGCCCAGAACGGAACCCGGTGTTACACCAATCGCCTCAGCAAAATATTGCACGGCGAAGT
Organism: Sapientia aquatica; assembly: GCF_004358105.1. GTDB lineage: Bacteria > Pseudomonadota > Gammaproteobacteria > Burkholderiales > Burkholderiaceae_D > Solimicrobium > Solimicrobium aquaticum. Next base: position 6,685 of record NZ_SMYL01000016.1, read on the forward strand.
CATGTGTTGCGCTCGTTTGACCGGCTGCGATGGATAAGCCTGAAGTGGCGGTAGTGCCGTCGACTTTAAGTGGCGCGCTTGGATCGGCTGGGTCAACCAATTGTAGGCTGACGTTTTTTGCGGTGCCCGTGTTACCCAAATTTCCGCTGGCGGTTACTTGGTTACCGACAAAGACGGTGCCTACCGGTTGAGCATTACTGCCGGGGGCGGTGCAGCCAGTCAAGCCAACGGTAAATTTTGTTAGGCCAGCTTTGTCGCCAGCCGCATTAAGCACTGCACTGGAAACGGTAGGCAATAGAACGACTGGTGTTGCTGCGTTGCCGTTAATGGTCACCGAGCATGTTTGGGATGAGACGTTGCCTTGGAAGTTAATGGTATTGCTGCTGGCTGCGAATGAACATATTGGTGCGACTGCGAGGATGATTGCTGCAAATTTCATGGGGAAATTCCTGACTAAGTAATTGTATAAATAACATCAATTTTGACTAACTCCGGCGAGTGTGCCGAATTGTTATTATAAACTGTTTACTTTCCGGCATGTTAAATAATAAATATATTTTTGTTAAAAGTACCCTCTGATTGAAATATTGCCCCCTAATTAGGCACTAACTTCCAGCGCTTCGACCTCTTGCTGTGCACAGGGAGCTTTCAAAAGTAGCCCAAACTGGGCAGTTTTTTGATTAAAACCAATTGGAAAGAATATTCGGGCGGGTGAGGAAATCGATACTAAAAACAAGTAATGATCTATGCGGCGTTTCAGTAAGTGCTGCCAAATGGCGAAAGGAAAGATGACTTGCTGAGCGGAGCCGAAAAAGAATGAAGATATAAAAACGGCGCGCTCATCGTAGGAAGAACGCGCCGATTCTACCGGTAACGGTAGATTTGGTCCGCTGCTTTTAAGCCTCTAAACGCTTTTCCAAATGTGCTTTGGTCGCTTTAAGCTCGGTCGGTAAATGGTAGTCCAGCTTTTCAAATAGCTCTGCGTGCAATTTCAATTCATCTAACCAAGCGGATTTGTCGATGGAGGTAATTGTATCGAATTGCTGTTGAGTGAATTCCAGACCATCCCAGCTTAAATCGTTGAATTTTGGCGTTGTGCCAAAGATGTTTTCAACGCCTTCGGCCTTATCCTCGACACGCTCAATCATCCACTTCAAGACGCGCATATTGTCGCTATAGCCGGGCCAAACAAACTTGCCTTCCGCGTTGGTACGGAACCAATTGACGCAGTAAATTTTTGGCAAAGTCGCTGACGAGCTTTCGATCTTTTTACCAATATCTAACCAATGCTGAAAATAGTCACTCATGTTGTAGCCGATGAAAGGCAGCATCGCAAATGGATCGCGGCGCACGACACCTTGTTGGCCGACCGCGGCCGCGGTGGTTTCGGAACCCATCGTGGCGGCCATATACACGCCTTCAACCCAGTTGCGCGCTTCGGTCACTAATGGAACGGTGGTCGAGCGACGGCCGCCGAAAATGAAAGCGGAAATTGGCACGCCCGCTGGGTCGTCCCAAGCCGAATCAATCACCGGATTTTGCGTTGCTGGTACGGTGAAACGGGCGTTCGGGTGCGCTGCTTTGCGGCCTGTTTCGCGGGCGATTTCAGGCGTCCAATCCTTGCCTTGCCAGTCGATTAAATGATCTGGCGCTTGTTTGGACAAACCTTCCCACCACACGTCGCCATCGTCAGTTAATGCGACGTTGGTGAAAATCGTGTTCGAATTTAACGAAGCCATGCAGTTGTAATTGGTCTGGGTGTTGGTGCCCGGTGCGACGCCGAAATAACCCGCTTCTGGGTTGATTGCATACAAACGACCGTCTTTGCCCGGCTTAATCCACGCGATATCGTCACCGATGGTGGTGACCTTCCAGCCGTTTAACGAGGCTGGTGGAATCAGCATAGCAAAGTTGGTTTTGCCGCAAGCCGATGGGAATGCCGCCGCAACGTAATGCTTTTTGCCGGCTGGCGACTCGACGCCCAAGATCAACATGTGCTCAGCCAACCAACCTTGGTCGCGGCCCATGTTGGAGGCGATGCGCAGCGCGAAGCATTTTTTGCCCAGCAAAGCATTTCCGCCGTAGCCGGAACCGAAAGACCAGATTTCGCGCGTTTCAGGATAGTGCACGATGTATTTAGTGGCATTGCAAGGCCAAGCGACGTCTTTTTGACCTTCAGCTAATGGCGCGCCAACGGTGTGCACGCAAGGAACGAATTCACCGTCTGTGCCCAAAACATCAAATACCGCTTTGCCCATGCGAGTCATCACGCGCATATTTACCGCAACGTAAGGCGAGTCCGATAATTCGACGCCGATGTGAGCGATCGGTGAGCCAATCGGGCCCATGGAAAACGGTACCACGTACATCGTGCGGCCCTTCATGCAGCCATCGAATAGGCCCGATAAAGTCGCGCGCATTTCGGATGGTTCCATCCAATTATTGGTCGGACCGGCGTCTTCCTTTTTGGCGGAACAGATGTAGGTGCGATCTTCTACCCGCGCTACGTCTGACGGATCGGAACATGCTAAAAAGCTATTCGGGCGCTTTTCTTGATTGAGTTTTTTCATGGTGCCGGCGGCGACCATTTGTGCGCACAGTGCGTCGTATTCTTCTTGCGAACCATCACACCAAACGATTTTGGCTGGCTTGGTCAGAGCGGCGATTTCTGCCACCCAATTAATTAATTTTTGCTGCTTGACGTACGGGGGGGCTGAAACCAACTGTGCTGCGGTAAGTGCTTGAGTCACGATGAATCTCCAATGCTAATAAAATTCGCTTCGTTCAAGTCGCGTCAATCGGGGCCGCGGTCTTGATGCAGACAAATTACTGTGTAGTTGGCTCTCCCGTGTACTGATAGGATGGGCGGATTGAATTAACTGGTAATTGAATCGCTGGGGGCACTAACGACAGAAAGCAGCAATTTTGTCTGTAGATTGGTCAGTTATACTTGGATGAGTTTGATGAATCCAATCAGCTCAACGACCAATCAAAATTGGGGTAAAAATGCTTGTGTGAAGGGGCATTCTACTCCTGCGAGTTAAATTCAGCCAATAAATTTAGTCAAAAAATAGTATTTTTATATCGAAATATGATGAAAATAGCGATTCTCGATGATGTGCAAGATGTGGTGAAAAATTTATCTTGCTATGAGTTGTTGCAGCAACATGAAGTCAAGGTTTTTAGCTCCAGCGCGCGCGGTCTTGGGCAGTTGGCGATCCGTTTGGCTCCTTTTGATGCCTTGGTGCTGATTCGAGAGCGCACCGCTTTCCCGGGGGCTTTGCTGCAAAAATTACCGAATCTCAAGGTGATTTCCCAGACCGGCAAAGTTTCCGGCCACATTGATATGCAGGCCGCCGGCGAACTGGGCATTGCTGTTTTAGAAGGCATCGGCGACCCGACCGCACCGGCCGAATTGACCTGGGCCTTGATCATGGCAGCGATGCGCAAGGTTCCTCAATATTCCACCTATTTGCGTCAAGGTTTGTGGCAAGTCAGCAGTCTTGATCCTGTCCGCAACACGTTAGGGTTTAGCCTAAAAGGTAAAACTTTGGGTATTTGGGGTTTGGGCAAAATTGGTCAGATGGTGGCGGGATACGGGCAAGCGTTTGGTATGCGTGTACTGGTTTGGGGTAGTGAGGCGAGTCGACAACGGGCCGTCCAAATGGGCTATTTGGCAGCGCAATCGAAAGAGCAGTTTTTTAGCGAAGTTGACGTGGTTAGTATGCACTTACGCTTGAATGAAGCAACGCGCAATGTGGTGTTGAAGGACGATCTGGCTCGTTTGAAGCCAACTGCATTATTCGTCAATACCAGCCGCGCCGAGTTGGTGGAGCAGGGTGCATTGCTGGAAGCGGCCGCGCGCGGTCAGCCTATTGCCGTGGATGTATTCGACACCGAACCATTGACTCAAGGTGAGCCATTATTGGGCTTTCCGAATGTCTTAGCGACGCCGCATTTGGGCTATGTAGAACAACATAGTTATGAAATTTACTTTCGCGCCGCGTTTCAAAATTTGGTGGATTTTGCCAGGCAGCAAAATCTGTAGGAGTAACCTTGATTAGCTATCTGAGTTTTGAAACCCTAATATCCCTAAATCTGACCTGTATCGGTCGCCAAAACGCGCTGCTAAGTTTTTATGCAAGGTTGGTAGAGTTGGGTGCCTCATGTATCGGGAAATATAGACTTTTACCAGACGCTCATTTGTTTGAATCATCAGTTCCACGCTTGTCGCGCGAATAATTAAAGTAGTAGTTAGGAATACATGTTCGACGTCCTCGACGCGGATAATTTTCTTACCCCAAGGCCAATAAGAGTAATAAATACAATCTGTTTTATTTATCCGCAGTAGCGGCGTAAAAAATTGATAGACAGCCATCACAAACATCGACGCAACCACGGTCCCGAATAACAAATAAATCCACCAATCTCGGGGAGCGGCAAAAATATGGCGCAGTATCCAAGCCCACGGAAGGATACCGAACAATAGGCCGGCGAATCGGCTAAAGCGTGGCACAGTTATGCCCGAAGTTCGGTCTGGGCTTGCCTCGTTCAAAATTTGTTCGGCGATTATTTCGGCTTGCTCGGGCGTAAGGCTCATAAAGTTGCATCAAATTAATATCAACTGAGCGTATCGCAATAGAGCTGTTCTTGCTATGCCCTATTTAGGGTATTTTGAGGTTTCGGCGGAGGCTGCTGACTTTGGTGCGTTTTAATTGCAAAAATCACGCGCCCAAACGTAATTCGCTGATGCTGGCTTTTGCGCGTTCAAGCATCGTTATCGCCTCCGGCCCGCGCACCAAGGTCACCGCTACCGCCAATGCATCAATATACGTTAAATGTGCCAAACGGGATGTCATTGGCGTGTATATATCAGGATCTTCTTCCACGTCTATCGATAAATGCACATCGGCCAATTGCGCTAATGGGCCGTTAGAGGCACAAAGTACCAAGACTTTGGCGCCAGTGTTTTTCGCCAATTGCACATTGCGTAGCATGTCGCGCGTGCGGCCAGTGCGGGAAAAGGCCACGACCACGCAATCTTTGTTGAGCAAAGTGGCTGATTGCGCCTGCAAGTGAGCGTCACAAAAAACCGTGGTGGGAATCCCAAATCGGAAAAATTTCAACTGCGCATCGACCGCCAACGCGCCGGAATAGCCCAGGCCATAACATTCGATCCGCTTGGCCCGCGCCAAGAGTTGCACCGCCGCTTCAAACGCCGCGGTATTGGCCGAATTACGCGCCTCCATCAACGCCGCAATCGTGCGATCAAAAACCTTAGGCAGCACATCGCGCACCGGATCGGCTTGATTGACGTCCAAGTGCAAGTAAGGAATGCCGGTAGCCAAGCTTTTTGCGAAAGCCAGTTTAAATGCCTTAAAACCATCAAAACCCATCGACAACGAAAAGCGCACCACCGTCGGTTCGCTCACTTGGCAAGCTTGCGCCAGCACGCGAATCGGCATCGACACGACGTCATGCGGCTTTTGTAGCAAGAATTCTGCTACTTGCCGTTCGGCGCGACTGAGTTGGGTGGTCGCAATTCGTATGCGACCGAGCAATCCTTTTTCAGGATTGGCGATGGCTTCTATGGGCACCAAAATACCTCCACATCGCAGCGTGCTGCGGCTAAGAAAGCGGATATCGGACTAGTCGCCGAAGGCTGCTTGATCGCTTGATCAAATACAGCGCGCTTTTCGGCTCCGGTAATGACTAACCAGATACGTTCGGTTTGCAACAAACGAGCAAAAGACAAGGACATACGTTCTTGCAAGGTTTGCGGATTAACTGCAGGTACACATGCGGTGCTGGCGTCGTTGACTAACAATTGCGGCGCATTGGGAAACAGCGAAGCAACATGGCCGTCAGCGCCCATGCCCAATAAGATGGCGCTAAATTTGGCAGGACATTGGGCGGTTAATCGTTGGTTGATATCTGACACCGCGCTAACCGGCGTTGGCTCAGTGTTTTTAAGTGACACCAAATCCCAATGCCCGCTGGAATGTTCAAAGCAACGACGAAACAAGCCTTCGTTACTTTGCGGATCGGCGTCCTCTACCCAACGTTCATCGGTGGCAAGCAGTTGAATACGGCGCGATGGGGCAGCGGCGAATAGGGCGTCAAATGTGCGATACACCGGCGCAGGCGTCGTGCCACCCGCCAAGGCGAAACTGGACGGTGAATTGGCCGGCGTCGCATTGACTAACTCCAGCCATTGAGTAGCTAATTTCTGGCTTAATGATGAAAAATCGGCGAACTCGTTAAAATGCAGCATCAAACATCCCCATCAATAAAGTAATTCAGTAAGTGGCTAATTAGCCTTCGACGAACTCTTCGCCCCAGCTCGAACCGTGTTGCGCCAATAAATAGCTCGATGCAGCAGGGCCCCAGCTTCCAGCGATATACGATTTCAAGCCTTCGGCGTCGTTTTGCCATGTAGTCATGATTGGATCAACATAATCCCAAGCGGCGCTCAATTCGTCGTCACGCACAAACAAGGTTAAGTCGCCGTGCATCGCATCTAATAACAAACGCTCGTAAGCTTCAACGCGGCGCGAAGTCGAGGCTTCGGCAAAATCCAAATTCAACATCACGTCGGACAAGCGAATACCTTCGCCCGGTTCTTTGGCTTTCAAAAATAATTCGACGCTTTCTTCTGGTTGCAACGAAATCACCAAGCGATTCGAGCGCAAATTGCGTTGATTGCCACCGAAAATCGAATACGGAATTTGTTTGAAATTGATCGTGATTTCCGCGCTGCGGGACGCCATGCGCTTGCCGGTGCGCAAATAAAACGGCACGCCAGCCCAACGCCAGTTATCGATTTCGGCGCGAATAGCAACAAAGGTTTCAGTGCGGGAATGCGCTGGTACGCCCGGTTCGTTTTGGTAACCGATGACCGCTTGTCCGTCCACCGCGCCAGCGCGATATTGGCCGCGCACGGTTTTCTTGGCGACTTCGTCGGGCGTGAATTTATGCAGCGCGTGCAGGACTTTTACTTTTTCATCGCGGATTGAATCGGGCGCGGAATTGACGGGTGGCTCCATCGCCACGATCGACAACAATTGCAACAAATGATTTTGCACCATGTCACGCAAGGCGCCGGTGTGATCGTAAAAATCGCCGCGCGATTCAACGCCGACTTGTTCAGAGATCGAAATTTGCACATCTTTAATCCACGTGCGATTCCACAGTGGTTCCAAGAACAGATTGGCAAAGCGCAGCGCCAATAAGTTTTGCACCATCTCTTTGCCGAGGTAATGATCGATACGGTAGATTTGGTTTTCTTGCAAATATACCCGCAGCGCTTGGTTGATTTCGCGCGCCGACGTAGCGTCGCGACCGAGCGGCTTTTCTACCACCACACGCGCTAATTTGCCGACCAATTGATGCTCGGACAATTGCTTGACAATCGGCACAAACAAATCAGGGCCCGTGGCCAAATAGAATAAAGTCGATTGCGTATCGGGGCTGGCGATACTACTCTTTAATTGAGCAAAATCGGCATCAACCCGCGCATCAATTTTTGTGTAAAACGTCATCGCTAAAAAAGCGTCGAGTTTTTCCGGTGTGTTGAGCACATCGGCTTTGCTGTATTGCGCAATGGCAGCGGAGACGCGCTTGCGGAATTCATCATCGCCAATTTGTTCGCGTGCGGCACCATAAAAAGCAAAGTTTTTATCCAGCCGACCATTCAAAAATGCGCTGTACAGTGCCGGAATAATTTTACGTTTGGCTAAATCGCCCGTGCCGCCAAACAGTACGAATGTGGTCATGTTAGGTCCTAATCGGTTTAGGTTAAAAAAGGTCTGCTGGTACAAATCCCTGCCTGCTTCTATTATTCATTATGACAGAAAGTCGTCAAAAATGTAGTTTCATTACAGAATAATTACAGATAAATCGAAATATTTTTGTAAAAAACGGCATAAATGAAAGTTTATTACATATTTATGTGCTACCGTAAACCTATTCTGACCTCGGCAAGCTAAATGACCATGACAACTACCACGTCCACACCTACCCCAATTCATCCTGTCATTGCGCAAGTAACTCAGCGTATAACAGAACGCAGCAAAGATCTACGCGCCGCTTATTTAGCGCGCATTGAGCAGTTCCGCGGTCGTCCTACTCGACGCGGTCAACTGTCTTGCGCTAACCAAGCGCACGCCAATGCGGCCGCTGAGCCTAAGACCAAAATTTGGCTCAACCAAGCTCAAAAGCCCAATATCGGTATCGTAACGGCCTACAACGATATGTTGTCGGCGCATCAACCTTACGCGACCTATCCTGACCAAATTAAAGAAACCGCTTTGCGTTTTGGTGCAACAGCCCAAGTGGCTGGCGGCGTACCCGCCATGTGCGATGGCGTGACCCAAGGTCGCCCGGGCATGGAATTGTCGCTGTTCTCACGCGACGTGATTGCCCAAGCAACCGCAGTCGCCTTGTCGCACGATGCGTTCGATGCGACGCTGTGCTTAGGTATTTGCGACAAAATCGTGCCGGGTTTGTTAATCGGTGCGTTGGCCTTTGGTCATTTGCCAACGATTTTTATTCCTGCTGGCCCAATGGGTTCGGGTTTGTCGAATAAAGAAAAAGCCGCGGTGCGTGAACGCTACGCTCAAGGCAAAGCCACCCAAGAAGAATTATTGGCCGCCGAAAGCGCCGCCTACCATAGCGCCGGTACTTGTACTTTCTACGGCACTGCCAACAGCAACCAAATGTTGTTAGAAGCAATGGGTTTGCATTTGCCCGGCGCGTCCTTCATCCATCCAAGCTCACCTTTGCGCCACGCTTTAACGGATGCCGCAGTTGAGCGCGTGATTAGCCTCACCGAGCAAGGCAATAACTACACGCCGATTGGTCATGTCGTCAATGAAAAAGCCATCGTCAACGCCATCATCGCGCTGCTGGCAACGGGCGGCTCGACCAATCACACCATCCACTGGATTGCGGTCGCACGCGCAGCGGGGATTTTGATTGACTGGCAGGATTTTGATGAACTCTCGGCGGTCATTCCGTTGTTGTCGCGGGTTTATCCAAACGGTACTGCCGACGTCAACGAGTTTGAAGATGCTGGCGGACCAGTATTTGTAATGCGCGAATTAATCAACGCGGGCTTGATGCATGCGGATGTGAAAACCGTCTATGGCGATCAAGGTTTAGCTGGACACACGCGCCAGCCTTCGCTAGTTCAAGATCACGATGGCGACAAGATCGAATGGTTGGAGCTACCAGTGGAATCCACCAATAAAGACGTTGTGCGTTCGGTGGCAGAGCCATTTGCTCCAACCGGCGGACTGCGCTTATTAAACGGTAATTTAGGTCGTGCCATGGTGAAAGCATCGGCGGTTCCTGCGGACGCGTGGACTATCCGCGCACCAGCAAAAGTATTTGAATCGCAAGACGCGTTGGTCAAGGCTTTCAAAGCGGGTCAACTGAATATGGATTTTGTGGCCGTGGTGATTTTCCAAGGCCCACAAGCCAACGGCATGCCGGAACTCCATCATTTCACACCGGTCTTGGGTAGCTTGATGTCGGCTGGATTTAAAGTCGCGTTGGTCACCGATGGTCGTATGTCCGGCGCGTCCGGCAAAGTGCCGGCCGCCTTACACATCAGCCCAGAAGCCGCCAACGGTGGCCCGTTAGCGCGGGTGCAAGATGGCGATTTAGTCGAGTTAGACGTGCATACCGGCGTGTTAAATGTATTGGTGCCGGAAGCCGAATTCGCTGCCCGCGCACCGCGTGTATTGCGTCCTTCGGGCGTTGATGGAACAGTCGATTTTGGGCGCGAATTATTCATCAATCAGCGTCGTTTTGTGACAGCGCCAGAGCGCGGTGCATCGACTTTATTTATCGATTAAATGCCCGCAGCGGCGACCTCAACATCCTTGTAATTTGAGTAGAAAGTAGAAAGAGACAATCATGAATATCAGCACAAAAATGAATCAAATCGTTGCGCAGTTAAATCAAATTCGCGTCTTGCCAATCTTGGTCGCGGACGATGCGCAGAACGCCATTCGCACCGTTGCAACCTTGGCCGAAAACGGTTTGACCGCCGTCGAAATTACCCTGCGCACGCCGAATGCGATGAAGGTCTTGGCTGAAGTCGTTAAAGCTTGCCCAACCGTGTGCGTTGGTGCCGGCACGATTTTGACCGAACAGCAATTGCATCAAGTAATCGACACCGGCGCGGCATTCGGTATCAGCCCAGGTATCACGCCAGTCTTAGCAAAAGCCGCCGCCAATTCTGGTTTGCCGTATTTCCCCGGTGTGGGTGGCGCGAGTGACTTGATGCTGGCGTTGGAACACGGCTTTAACATCGTCAAATTATTCCCATCCGACATCGTTGGCAGCACCAAAATGGCTAAAGCCTTAGGCGGCCCTTTCCCTGACGTCAAATTCTGCTTAACCGGCGGCGTGACCGTAGAATCCACTCCGCAATTGTTAACCCAAGCTAACGTATTGTGCGTAGGCGGTTCATGGATGTGTCCAGCATCATTAATTGATGCCAAAGATTGGGCTGCGATTGGTCAATTGGCCGCCGCTGCCGCGCAAGCCGGTGCGCGTAAATAAACGTTGTAGAGACCAACGTTAGTAACACGATTAGAAGTCTTGGTAATTCAGATTACATTGGAAAAGATAATGACTACCTCCGTTTCACATTCGTCGCTGTGGTGCTTACTGCAACAACGCGCCACCAACACACCCAGCATCAAAGAATTATTCAAAGCCGATCCTAAACGCTTTGACCATTTCTCTGCCTCGGCGTGTGGCATTTTGTTGGACTATTCAAAACAACGTTTAGACACCACCGCCAAGCTCAATTTATTAGCCTTAGCGCGTCAACAAAAGGTGGAAGAGCGGCGCGACGCGATGTTTGCCGGAGAAGCCATTAATCACACCGAAAATCGCGCGGTATTGCACACGGTGTTGCGCTTACCAAAAGGCGAGCAATTTATTCATAACGGTGAAAACATCGCCGCAAGCGTGCACCAAGTATTACAGCAAATGCGTACCTTTAGCGACGCTGTGCGCGAAGGTCGTTGGCTTGGTTACACCGGCAAACCAATTCGCACGATTGTTAATATCGGGATTGGTGGTTCTGATCTTGGCCCACAAATGGCCTGTATCGCCTTAGCGCCGTGGTCGCAAAAAAATCTACTGCTGCATTTTGTCTCGAACGTCGATGGTCGGCACTTAACCGACGCGTTAAAAAATGCCGAACCAGAAACCACCTTGTTTGTGGTGGCGTCTAAAACGTTCAGCACCATGGAAACTTTGACCAACGCCAAAACAGCGCGTGAATGGATGCTCTCACACGGCTGCCCGGACGATCAAATCCGTCAACATTTTGTCGCCTTGAGTACCAACGTCGACGCGGCAGCCAAATTCGGTATCGCACCTGAAAACGTCTTCCCATTTTGGAACTGGGCCGGTGGTCGTTATTCGGTGTGGAGTGCGATTGGTTTGTCGATTGCGTTATATGTTGGCGCCGATCACTTTGAAGAAATGCTGGCGGGCGCACACGAGATGGATTTGCATTTCCAGCAAGCGCCGCTAGAAAAAAATCTGCCGGTGTTAATGGCATTGCTTGGGGTGTGGAATATTAACTTCCTCGGTTTGCAAGCTTTATCGATCGCGCCGTATCACCAACGTATGGCGCGTTTGCCAGCGTATTTGCAGCAGCTCGAAATGGAAAGTAATGGTAAGTCCGTGACACGCGAAGGCCAACGGGTTGACTACGCGACTTCACCAATTTTATTCGGCGAAGCAGGTACCAACGGTCAACATGCGTACTTCCAATTGCTGCATCAAGGAGCGACGATTATTCCGACCGACTTTATCGTTGTGGCGGAAGACGATGCCGGTTTGCCGGGACATAATCAAGCGTTGTTAGCCAATTGTTTTGCGCAATCGAAAGCGATGGCGTTGGGTAAAGACATCAGCCAAGTGCGCGCTGAATTGCCGGATGTGTCGGAAACATTGTTGCCGCACCGCGTCTTTGAAGGCAATCGCCCAAGCTCGACAATCTTGCTCGATGAACTTAGCCCTAAATCCTTAGGCGCGTTGATCGCGTTGTACGAGCACAAAGTCTTCGTGCAATCGGTAATTTGGGATATCAATGCGTTCGATCAATGGGGCGTGGAGTTAGGCAAGTCCTTAGCGCAGCAATTAATTAGCTTGCAGCCGGAAGCGGTCAAAGAAGATTACGACAGCTCGACCAAAGGTTTATTAAAAGCGTTGAAGCGCGCGAAGTAATTAAGCAGCTAACAGTAACGATCACTGCAATTTTTTTGAATTGATCTTCTGTAGCGCAATAGAAAAATGGCGCAATGAGTATTGATCTCATTGCGCCATTTTTTATGTCAACGTCGGCTTACGTTTTGATTACTTAACAGCCGAAGTTTTTGTTACAGCAGGCTTGGCATCTACTTTGCTAGTTGCTTTCGCAGTGACCTTTTGCATGGCAACTGTTTGAGTCGCTTTAGTCGTGTGGCTTGCTACTTTTTTAGCTGGGACGCTAGGTGCTTTCGCTACCGGTGCCACAACTGTTTTGCTCACAGGCTTAACCGCTGCTACGTTGCTTGGCGCTTTGCTAGTCGAATTCATTGCTGAGTTCGGTGTCGTTTTAGCAGCCGCTTTTGGTTCAGGTTTAAGCTCAGCTTTAGTCGTAGTTTTGGAGGCTACAGGCTTGCTGGCAACCTTAGTCGATTTATCGACTTTAGTCGGTGTTACTGCTGCAACCGGAGCGACTGGTTTTGCCGCTGTTGCTGCGTTGGTTGTGCTAGTTGTCGGTGCCGACATCGCTACCGGTGCCGCCGCTGGTTTTGGCGTTGCAGGTGTAGTCGATGTTGCTGGAGTTTGAGCAAAAGCTGCACCCATTACTAAGGTGGCAGCAACGAAAGTGGTGATCAGCTTGTTCATGGTATTTCCTCGTTTGGTTTAAGTTGCGTAGTCAATCTACGTACTCCTAGAACGCGACCCTAGGCGATTGAGTTGACTGTTTAAATTAGAAGGAAGCGCTTAGAGATGGCTGTCAACCAGATTAAACAACTGTAAAAATATCAACAAAGACGCTGCGCGGCCGATAATGTTGTGCCCCGCAAATCATCTAGCAATTTGATTTTCCCGCTGAGTCGATTCCGCCGTAGCAGTCGAAGAAATCACTATCACCGAAGCGGTGAAGCCGACTGCCAAGCTCGTTCGTATGCGGTATGAAAAGCTTGGACGTGGACATTAATGCATTGAGTGCCGAGATTGAGCCGAATGGCTTCAAGGAGCTAGCTGTTGGCGCGACACATGCGGCGCTGGTCGAGCTTTTGCGCGATCTGCATCGCGATCCGTTTGACCGCTTCTTGATCGGTTAGGCAATGTCGGAGCATTTAAGATTGTTAGCCGCCAATGGAAATCCGACGCCTTATTTCAATTCAGTCGTAACGATTTAAGGCATCGCTAAGCGCCAAGCCCAGCAATGCCCGATTGCTTCACCTAGCTAAAACTTAACCCGCGCGCCCGCATAAATCATCATCCCGTTTTTATATACGCCGGTAACTTGGCTGGTATCGGTGACGTAGGTTTTGAGCAGTGGATCGTTTAAGTTTTGTGCCGAAAACGTTAGGGCGACATTGCTGTTTAGATTGTAGTTAGCCGAAAAATTGAGTGAGCCATTTCCGTTTTGGAAGTAATCATTGCCGCCGCGATTGCCTAGTTTATAGGTCGTGCGATACGTCCAAGAAAGCCGTGCGCTAAAGCGGTCGTTTTCGTAGTACGCGCCCAGGTTATAGGAATCCTTGGACGTGCCGTACAAGGAACAATCTTGCGTCGCTGAGCCATTGCAAGTGCCATTAGCCAGCACAGACGTTTGCTTACCGTTGGCGTAGGTGTAATTAGCGAGCACACCAAAGCCTGACTCAAAGCCTTGTTCGTAGGCCAAATTGACGCCCTTGATATTGCCATCGGCATTGACTGGCATCGACATGCTGTACGGCATGATCGCATTGCCTTGCGCTTGGTTTTCAAACGGCATGTTTTGATGGGTGTACGAAATCACGCCCTGCAATTTGCTGTAATACAAACCAGCTGACAACATCGACTTTGGCGCGAAATACCATTCCAACGAACCGTCGATATTATTGCTGCGGATCGGTTTGAGATAAGGATTGCTGCCCACGCCGGTTCGTTGCAAGTCTTCTAATGTCACGCCCGCCAATTGCCCAAAGTCGGGGCGTGACATGCCGCGATTCAAGGCCAGCCGACCGACTAAGCGCGGCGTTAAATCGAAGCGTAAGTTAAGGCTGGGTAACACATCGACAAAGCTATTATCGTATTCCGGCAAGCCGCCGGGTAAGAACGCGACGATGTCTTCGCTAGTGCGAACTACCCGCACGCCGACGTTACCCGAGACGCTTTCCTGCGGCAGTAAGTTGGCCATGACATAGGCCGCCGCGGTGTTTTCTTTGATGTTAAAACTCGATTGCACCGAGCGCTTATCAAAGCTGCCGTGTTGCGCTAGCCAAGACATGACATAGGCATTGCTGATCTTAAAGGGTCTAAATCCAGGCGTCGGATTGGTGGGCAGTTTTCCATACCAATCGGAGTCGTAATTTTGGATTGCCGAGACCGGAATCTGTGTTTCGTCGCTCGAGCCCGGTGCAAGCGATAGTTGCGTGACACTTAAATTGCGTTCATGGCGGGCAAAGCGGGTTCCAAATTGGATGGATGGAACAGCCTCAAAGGCCAGCTTTAATGTGCCATCGACTTGGCCATAATTTTCCGAATCGTCTGAACGGTTGTAACTGCCCCAGCCACCAATTCCATAACCGCCCGGCACAAATTTATCGCCGCCCGGAACGTTAAGAACCAAGATGCCGTTGGAATCTTGGGTGTATCCCGCGCCTTGGTTCCACGCGCTGGCGACTTCGAAGCCAACGTCAGTGGTTTTTCCGCTGCCGAGCGTGCGGCCGAGTTTGCTGCTTAAGGTAAGGTCTTTATTGACCACCCATTTCGCATCCAAATTAATAAAACGTGAATCGGTGCGCGCGTCGGGGCGAATTGCGACATCCTCAATAACCGAGTAAGCGCCTGCGTTGTTGCCGCCGAACGAATTAGGGCCAAAAAAAATCGAGGTAATTGTGTTGCCCACTTTATTAACCGTAATTGGATTGGCTGGATTCTGGTTCCAGCCGGGCCCGTTGAAGCCGTTAATCGTGCTGGCCATAAAGTTGGTATTAAAGTTCTGCGCATCCATGACCGAACTAAAGCCCGATAAATCTAACGTAATGTTGTTTTGCGGTTTCCATTGCGCTTCTAAATAACCACCTTGGCGCTTACGCTTTTGTTCGAACAACACCGCGCCGCTTAAATAACTGGCCTTCGCTCCATCGAGCGACGCATTGGGCTGATTGGCCGGCACGGTATCCCACCAAATACCCTCGGAACCTGCGCGGCGTAGGCTGCGTTCCTGCGAAAAGATTTGCGCCAAAAGCCCGAAAGTGTTGCTGTCATTTTTCCAGTTAACCAAGGCGCTGACACTCGGATCGGTTTTTTTGGACGCGGAGCCATATGCGCCCTCAACCGTTGCTGAGAAGGTCAGTTTTTGCGGAAACGATAATGGCTTGCGAGTATCAATATCCACCGTTCCTGCTGCACCACCTTCAATCAAATCTGCCTGTGCCGATTTGTACACCGTAATTTGTCCAACTAAGTCCGATGGCAACAAGGTGTAGCTCACGCTGCGACCGCCCGCCGCGATGTTGGGGCCGAACCAGTCGCCGCTTGAGACGCTGTGTCCGTTCAAGGTAGTGAGTGTGAATTGTGACGACAACCCGCGCATCTGTACGTGCTCATTTTCACCGAACGATCCCTCGGACGAACCAGCGCTGGTGGTGGTGACTCCCGAGACGCGGGAAAGCGAGTCGGCCACGTTTTTATCGGGCATTTTGCCGATATCTTCGGCGGTGATGATCTCGACCAAGGCTTCGTTTTCGCGCTTTTGGTTGAGTGACTTTTGCATGGAAGCGCGCACTCCCGTTACGATAATTTGCTCGACAGGTTCTGACGGGGTGGAGGCTGGCGGCGCTTGTTGGGCCTGCGTCGGCGCGCACAGCGTGAGCGCAAACATGGCGCTGATGCCAGCGGCGATCGGGGTTGGTTTATAGGTCATTGCGTGTCTCCTTCTACGTTAACTCTGGTGTGCAAAGCGATGCTGGCGCATTGAATTGCTCGCTTAAATCAATTAAAAAGCCTACAAAAATTTCCAATTTATATTGATTTAAAATTAACTTTATGGGCGTCAGGAAGCGATGTCAACCGGTATCAAACTGGTATTAGACGCATGCGCAACGAAGTTGCAGTGGCGAAAAAGTTAACTTTTAAGTGATTGATTGAGTAGGGTATTTAACAGTTCTGCAATCAAGCAAATAGGCGGTGGTATTACGAGGACGGTGGCAAAATTGCCCGGCTTTTAATGTCCGCCGCCTGAACGGGAGAAAAGTATAGAAAGGTAAATTGGGTTGTGCCTGACATGGGCTTAAGCTACGATCCACTGTCTTGGCGCGTCGGCGCATGAGCGCGGGCGGCAGTAGCACGATGTGATGATTATTCAGCGAGGTATTAATTGAAATTTCTTCGAACAATGTTGAACGGCAAAAACACAATTTGGCTAGCAGCCATCGTGCTACTTTTGGTTGCTGCGCAGCCTGCTAGCGCAGCGGTTCAAGTCTATGGCTACACCATCAAAAACGTCTATCCGCACGACGTCAATGCTTTTACCGAAGGCTTGTTGATCAAAGACGGATTTCTATACGAAAGTACTGGTTTGAAGGGTAAATCGACGATTAGTAAGCTGGAGTTGAAGACCGGGAAAGTACTTAAGAAAATCGACGTTGCGCCAGAATATTTCGGCGAAGGCATCACCATTTTCGGCAACGAACTTTTTGCGCTGACCTGGCAGAATAAAATCGGCTTCGTCTATGACGCGACCACGTTTAAGCAAAAAAAATCGTTTTCCTACTCCGGCGAAGGTTGGGCGCTGACTAACGACAAAGAAAACCTTTACATGAGCGACGGAACGGCCAACATCCGCGTATTAAATCCCAAAACGTTGCAAGAAATTCGGCGTATTCATGTCACCCTAGATGGCCGCGATGTCGATCGTCTAAACGAATTGGAATGGGTAGAAGGCGAAATTTACGCCAACGTTTGGGGCTTAAATCAGATCGTTAGAATCAACCCCAGTAGCGGCCAAATCGTGGGCATTATCGATCTAACTGGTATTATCGATACCAAGTGGTTTGGTGTCGACGATGTGCTAAATGGTATTGCTTATGACAGCAAAACCCGCCGTCTCTTTGTTACCGGAAAACATTGGCCTAGTTTGTTTGAGATTGAACTCGTTGAACGTAAAAAATAACTCAGCAGCGGCCAATGCCACTTTATTACCGTCATCTAACCATGTTTTGCCAACAAAAATACGATAAAGCATTGATTTTAAAAGCCCCAGATGGGGCTATTTTATGCCTGCTCACCAGCCCCGAAAGTACCACTTAAGACAAAGTGTTGTAATTCTGGCGTAAGTCTTTGTGGTGATGAAAAAACACCAACAAGACCAGTTGCGCAAAAACCGCAAGAAAAAATCGTACTTTATGTTTTAAATCAATAGCTTAACAAAAATCGTGCTTTTTAAAAAAGATACCAGTAAAACAGTAAGTAATACCACGTAGATACCGCTTGACAACCACTTTTGTCATATTTAAAGTTGCCATCAGTCATTTAACTTTTTTAACGGAAACGTTTGAACGAGAAGGAATGATTTGCTTTAGGGGGGTGGACATCAAATTCATTTTTGATGAGGTGGTACAGGTAGGCTTTGGCACAGGTAACTTGATAGTCGGTAAGTTAACGTGGCTAGAGTCTAAAAATCAAAAAACAGGTCTGACATAGTTCAAGACCATCATGGATGGGGATCAAATGAAAAAAAATCTAACACCAATAGCATCGGCAGTCGCCATGTTGACCTTGAGCATTGCCGCTCAAGCGCAACAAGTAGATCAGACAACACAACCAGATCAAGCGTCGCAAGTGGTTGTAACTGGTATTCGTGCTTCGATGCAAAGTGCAGTCAATATCAAGCGTAATTCTGACGCGGTAGTTGACGCCGTATCGGCCGAAGATATCGGTAAATTGCCGGACACTGATGTGGGTGAAACATTGGGCCGTATTCCTGGCGTATCCGTTGGTCGTCAATTCGGCCAAGGTTCAGCCGTTTCGGTACGTGGCTCCGATCCACAAATGACCTACACAACATTGAATGGTCAAACGATTGCGTCAACGGGTTGGTACGATCAAAAATCAGTCGATCGTTCATTCAACTATTCTTTGCTGCCTTCTTCATTAATCGGCGGTATCGATGTATATAAATCTTCCCAAGCAGATTTGACTGAAGGCGGTATCGGCGGAACAGTTATTGTTAAGTCGAGAAAGCCATTGGACATGGATGCCAACAGCGGCTTCCTGTCAGCTGGCGTGGGTAAAGGCAGCATCAGTACCGACCCAGATAAAAGTATTTCAGGTTTATATAGCTGGAAAAACGATGCACACACATTCGGCGTTTTAGTCGCTGGTGCAGTGGATCACGGTACTTATATCCGCCGTGGTTTGGAATCTGACACAACGTGGTCTAACGACGTTGAGCCAAGTACTTTTGTGCAAGATCGTAAAACTTCAGCGTTTAATATCGATTTGCAAGCCAAGCCAACCCGTGAATTGGACATGGATTTGAACTACCTGCGTTTGGTTCAACATGCAGACAACTCCAACACTAACCAATATCTGTTCCAAAGCGATAGCTTCTGCACATCGAAAAATGCGGCAGGCGTTTGTACCACAAGTAACACACCAACTGGCTTGCCAGCTAGCTCGTACAGCGCACCATTCTTGCAAACGTGGGCTCGTGGCGCGGAAATGAATTCCGACACGCTCACATTTAACTCGCATTACAAAGGCAATGGTTTCCGTTTAGACGGCGTAATCAATACGACGAAATCGGACGGTGGTACGACTGAAACGACTAACTATTCCTACTTCAACGGTTGGCCAGCACTGAGCGCTACTAATCCATATCCTAACGTGGCATCGAGCTTGCCAGTATGGACAGGTACAATCAATGCGACTGGTCACACCTTATTGGTAAACCCATCGACTAACCAAAGCGTTTCATTGGCGAACTTGCCAGCAATGGAAGCTCCACAAGGTGCTTGGGCAACATCAAAAGGTCCTAACGAAGACAAAGAAAATGCCTTCCAAGTTGATTTGACCATGGATCTGGATTCGTATGGTTTGACATCATTCAAAACCGGTGTGCGCTACTCGCAACACACCTTCTCGAAAGATTCCTACCAAGGCGTTTTCGCGAGCACATTCGCAACTAACCCAGTAACAGTGCCAACTTCGTCGCTGTACAGCGGCACGATCGCTTTGGGCACACCGGGCTGGTCAGTACCAAAACCAAACGTTGGCGCGATGTTGGCTAACACCAATGCCAATATTACTGGTTGGGCAGAAGAGCGTTCTGGCTACGGTAAGCTGGAAGAGGACAACACAGCCTTGTACGGTATGTTCGATTTTGCACACGAAAAATACCACGGTAACTTTGGTCTGCGCTACGTCGGTACAAACGCAACCGGTACCGCCTACGCTTTCGACGGCACCAATATTGCAGGTGATATCGGCGCGAATGCAGGTTGGAACACCAAGAAAATTTCGAACTCAGCAACCTATCACTACGTATTGCCAAGTTTGAACGTTGCCTACGACATCGACAAGAACACCATTGCTCGCTTTACTGCATCGCAAGCAATTACTCGTCCAAACTTCGACAACATGTTCTTGTATAACGAAGCTGGTTACCAAGACACGATCGCTGGCAATGAAATTTTCACCAAAGGCAGCGTTGGTCTGAAGCCTCAAATGGCTAGCCAGTTCGATTTGGGCTTGGAATATTACTATGGCAAAGGTAACTTGTTAGCAGCAACTTACTACCATAAAAACATCAACAACTTCATCACGACCAATACAGCAATCAACCAATCGATTGGTGTAGTCAGCCCAGACAGCGGTAAAGATAGCTGGACTGTTAATCAGTACGTGAATGCAGGTGGTGGTCGTATCGATGGTTTGGAATTGCAAGCTAGCCACTCGTTTGACAATGGCTTCGGTGTTTCAGCGAACTACACGTTGATCAATGCTGTTGCGCCAAAATCGAGCTATGCGGATGAACTCAACTTGTTTACTCAGTCGTCGAAAAATAACGCCAACTTAGTAACCTACTGGCAAAACTCCCAATACTTTGCGCGTTTAGCTTATAACTACCGTTCAGAGTACATGGTGCGTGAAACTGGTTACTACGGTAATCGTATGCAACAAGGTTATGGCCAGTTAGATGCAAGTGCTGGTTGGAACATCACTCCAAAAGTTCGTTTGGTGTTTGAAGCGACTAACCTGACCAAAGCCAACGATGTGGAATACGGTGTAGCACCAGTTGACGCCAAACTGTCTAGCCCAGCGCAGAAATTAGGCTACCCAGCATGGTCTTACTTAGGTGAAGCAACTTACAAAGTAACACTCAGCGCCAAGTTCTAATCTGACTTAGCAATGACAAAAAACCCAGCCTAGGCTGGGTTTTTTTGTGCTAACTAGCTTACAAAACGACGCTTCTTTTAACGTGATTAATCAGGTTTAATCAGGTTCGTTAAAATCAAAAAATGAATTTAGTGTTAGCCGACCTTTGCTCGGATTATCGGTCAAACTAATCGCCGGATTCACGCAAGCCGAATGCAACAAACTGCCATGATAAATCACCAAGCGATTAAATTTCGCTGGAATCATTCCCAAGAACGTGTACCGCTCATCGGACTTATCAAAATAACGCTGCTTTGGTAGTTGGGCGTTAATCTCTTGGTAGGACACATCCAAATAATGCTCTCGATTGTCTGCCGTGATTTGTTGAAAACCGGTGGCGTTGTGCCGATAAAAACCCGTTCCGCCATGACTTTCATCACAAAGATACAGCAGCACCGCAAAATGATGCGGCGTGCTGGAATCAAAATGCGGAATTCGCTGCAACGGGCCTAATTCCTCCGGCTGCATCGTCGTGAGTGAATAAGCGCAAATGCTTTTGCGGAAGTCCACATGTTGAGGCACATTAAAATTGGCTTTAATCAGCGGCTCAACTAAGCCGGCCAAGACGCTGGAATACGTCGCAGGCGCTTCGGCGCGAATTCCCGGATAGCCTTTTTTATCCTCAAATTTTGGATAAGGCGTAAATTGATTTTGCAGTGCAACGGCGTCGGCAACCAAGGCTTGCGGATTTTCCAAAAAATTATCCACCACGATTGCGTGGTGATTGCCAATTTGGATCGAGCCAATATCGGGCGGCATCCGAATGGCAAAGGCTACGGGTTGGCTCATATCATCCTAATGAGAGTTGATACGCTGCGTTAAATCGCTCTAACCAATCGCGGTGACCGAGCAATTCTTTCAGCAATTTTTCTTCCCGCAACCGCACCTCAGCGATTTCCCGATGAAAGAACTGCTGTTCGTAATCCGTCATATTTTTCGGCTTGGTGGCGTACTTCATTCCGTACAGCACAAACAAAAAGTTATCGACGTTAAACAAATCAAAGCGGCTAAAAAAATCGGTCTGTTTGGGCGGATGATAGCGCCACATTTCGAACCGTTCCGCCAACACATCCGAGCGCGGTGTTTCTTCGGTATTGATGCGCCAAAATTCCGAATCGCGTCGGTCAGAAATGCAGTAATGCATCTGCACAAAATCAATCACCCGTTCCCACGCATAGTTGGCCACTTTATTGCAGTAATTGGCGGCAATCGACATCGATTCACGTTCAACGCAAAAATTGCGCGCAAATAATTCGGCGGTGAAATCGGTGACAAAAATCGAGGTCGCTTCGAGTGGCTCAACAAAGCCTTGTGCCAAGCCCAACGCCACCACATTTTTGCACCAGAATTTTTCTCGGTAACCCATACGCATCGGAATCTTACGTGGTGAAAATTGATCGACATCGAGCTGTAAATAGCGGCTCATATTTTCCACTGCCGCCTCTTCGCTCATGTGCGCGCTGGAATACACGAAACCGATGCCGCGCCGAGTGGTGAGCGGAATATCCCAAATCCATCCCGCCGAATGCGCGGTCGCCAATGTGTAGGGCGCAATGTCGACTTTATCGTCAGTCGGCAATTGCACCGCCAGTGCGCTGTCGGTGAGCAATTGATTCGATTTATTGACAAAGGGTACGTTGAGCAATTTACCCAACAGCAGCGAATGAAATCCTGAGCAATCAACATAAAAATCGTAATGCAAGTGCTCGCCTTCTTTGGTAATCAAATACGCAATCTCACCTTGCTCATTCAATTTTGCATCAACGATGGTGGCGGACAGATGTTTTACGTTTAGACGTTCGCGTGCATTTTTAGATAATAGTTTTCCGAACTTTACCGCGTTGAAATGGTAGGCATAATTGACGACGCCTTCATACGGTGCGGATGAAACTTTTTTGGGCGCTTTCATCGCATCCGCCAAGGCTGCAACTTCGGTTACTTCGGCGAAGTTCATGTGTTGTGGATTGCTCAAATAACGCGCTGTCACATCGACGCCACCCGGGAAAGGCGAAGTGAACGGGTGGTAATAGCTGTTACTCGGATTGGCTGCGGATGGATTCATCCAATTACTAAATTTAATTCCTTTTTTAAAGGTAGCGTCGCAAGTGGCAAGCAATTCAGCTTCAGAAATGCCGAATTTCATTAGCGACTTTTTAATATGCGGAACAGTTCCTTCGCCCACGCCAATGATGCCAATTTCAGGCGATTCAATGACGGTAATAGTGATGTCGGTTTCGGCACGCAGTTCAACAGCCAAATGATTTGCTGCCAACCAGCCTGCGGTACCACCACCAATGATGACGATGTTGTTAACTTTCATTTTTATTCACCGGACAAAAAATTGGTTTGCAAAAAGCCCTGAGAAATACCGGCTTTTTGAGCGAAATTTTTTATAAATTGTTCTTCGCTTTAAGAGAAAAATTGCGGATTTATTTTAACACTAGAGTCGATCTAAAAACCTGAAAAGCCTTCTTGAGCTAGACACAATTAATTGGTGAAAAAATGCGATGCAGCGATCCTTGTTCGTGCGCCGCTGGGCCAATTAATTTTACTTTTTTAAGACCAAAAAAATCACTGCGCAGCGAGCGACTTAGGCGCTTGCTCCTCCGACTTTCTATACCTTGGTTTATGTGCACATCGCATA
Organism: Sapientia aquatica; assembly: GCF_004358105.1. Taxonomy (GTDB): domain Bacteria; phylum Pseudomonadota; class Gammaproteobacteria; order Burkholderiales; family Burkholderiaceae_D; genus Solimicrobium; species Solimicrobium aquaticum. The sequence goes on from NZ_SMYL01000016.1 coordinate 30,005, forward strand.
AATGAGGAAGCCGATTTCGGGTTTGTAAAAATCAATCAAAAATCGGTATGAATAAAGCGGTAAATTGCTATAAAAACCAACTTATTTTTAGTGGTTTTACTGCATCGCGTAAAAATAGTTGCAATACCACTTAAATACCTATTGACAGCCACTTGTGAAGCGAATAAAGTGATCCTTAGGGGCAACTTAGGGACACTATAATCAAGCTAATTCCACCGAAGCGGTAACGTTAAATCGGTGGCAATTTCAGCGGCGACAAAACGACTTTGTATGACAAATCAAATTACGCATTTAATCGGTGTTGATGGCGGTGGAACGGGTACGCGGGTGGCTGTGGCGGATGCCAATGGAGTTGAATTTGCGCGCGGAATCGCCGGTCCATCAGGCTTGATTAATGGTGCGGATGCTGCGTGGGTTTCCATTCTCAATGCGATTAACGATGCGTTTGCTAGCGTCCATTTAGTGCGCCCAGATTTGTCCAACGTTGGTATTGGCTTGGGTTTGGCGGGTGTGCATAACAAGCAATGGGCGGCGCAGTTTGCCGATAAAAACCCTGGCTTTGGTTTGTTTCAACTAGCCACCGATGCCTATACCACCGTCATGGGTGCGCATCAGGGCAAGCCGGGCGGAATCGTAGCCATTGGAACCGGTAGCGTGGGTGAAGCATTACTGCCCGATGGTAATCACCTTGAGGTCGGCGGCTGGGGTTTTCCTTGTGGCGATGAAGCCGGTGGCGCTTGGATTGGCATGCGTGCTATCAACCATATTCAGCAAGTAATTGACGGCAGGGCAGAGGCCAGCGCGTTTTCGGCGGCGGTGATTGAACATTGCGGAGGGCATAAAGACGCGGTGTTTAACTGGCTCGCCAACGCCAATCAAGGCAGTTACGCGCAGTTAGCGCCTATCGTGATTAAGTTTGCCAATCAAGAAAAAAATGCGGTGGTCGAGCAAATTATGCAGGAAGCCGGGCGGGAAATTGCTAAAATTGCGCTCGCGTTGGATAAGACCAATTCATTACCGATTGCGTTATGCGGTGGCTTAGCAAAACCATTGGAAAAATATCTGCCGGCAGACTTATTAAGTCGGGTGGTTCCCCCTCATGGAGATTCGGCATCAGGTGCATTGTTGCTGATAAAAAAAATTAAAGAAGGCACACATGTTAAGTCCGTTAACTGATTTCAAGCCAGACAGCGACAGCGCGACACCGCTTTATCTGCAATTAGCCAATAAATTAGCGACTGCTATTCATGGCGGTATTTGGCAGCCAGACGAAGCCTTGCCGTCCGAACGCACGTTGTCGGATCAATTGTCGATTTCACGCGTAACAGCGCGTAAAGCGATAGACATGTTATGCGAGCGCGGACTGCTTACACGCAAACAAGGTTCAGGCACTTTCATCACACCAAAGTTAGAACAACCTTTATCGCGCCTGACGAACTTCAGTGAAGAATTACGCCAACGCGGTTTTTTGCCGGGTTCGCAATGGTTGTCGCGTGAAACCGGTGTCGCGGCACCGGAAGAAATTTTGTCTTTAGGTTTGTCACCCAATACGGTGGTATCGCGTCTGAAACGGTTGCGCACGGCAGACAATGTAGTGATGGCGATTGAAAGCAGCACGATTCCTTCGCAATATTTACCGAACCCAAAATTAGTCACCGATAGTTTGTACAACTATCTGGACGCCAATGGCGCTGCGCCGACACGCGCACTGCAACATATTCGCGCTGTAAATGCTACCGCCGAGCAAGCCAAATTAGCCGGCATTAAGCAAGGTGCCGCGATGCTGTTTATTACCCGCGTTGGCTATCACGCTAACGGCACCGCAATCGAACTCACGCATTCGTATTGCCGCAGTGATTACTATGACTTTGTGGCGGAGTTGTTTAGATGAGTGGAAAAAATCAAGCCGTGCAACACGCCACGTTAGTCACCAAGGCCGATCAAATCGCATCCCAATTAAGCGGCAATATTTTGACACCGCAGGGCTGGGTGTTGGGCGCGGTGACGTTCAATCAACGCATCAATGCGATTGAGGGCGCATCGGTTGATCCGGCATCGAATACGCAGCATTATATTCTGCCCGGCTTCATCGATTTGCATGTGCATGGCGCGGGTGGCAAAGACACCATGGAAGCGGGCGACGCAACCCAAGTCATTGCGCGCATGCATGCCCAGCACGGCACCACCAGTTTGCTCGCCACCACTATGACAGCGCCGTTATCCGATTTAGAGCAGGCCTTGCAAGGCATAAACCGTGCGATTACGCAGCATCAACCCGGCATGGCGCGGATTTTGGGTGTGCATTTAGAAGGCCCGTACATCAATCCCGGCAAGCTAGGCGCGCAACCGGATTACGCTCAAAAAGCGACGCTAAGCGATGTACAAAAATTGGACGCGATTGCGCCGATTAAACTCATTACCGTAGCGCCAGAAATCGAAGGTCATTTAGAGTTGGTAAAGCAACTCACCGCAATTGGCATGAAGGTGCAATTGGGTCACACGCTCGGTACCTACGAAGAAGGCGTTGCTGCGCTCGAAAACGGCGCGGCCGGATTTACCCATTTATTTAATGCCATGACGCGCTTGGATCATCGTGCGCCGGGCATGGTTGGTGCAGCCTTGGCGCACGCCAATTATTCCGAAATTATTCCTGATTTGTTGCATGTGCATCCAGGTGCGATTAAAGCTGCTATGCGCGCTATTCCGCACCTATATTGCGTGACCGATTCGACCGCGGCTTCTGGCATGCCTGATGGCCAATATATGCTGGGGCGGCAACAAGTTCATAAATGCCAAGGTGGGGTGCGGTTAGCCGATGGAACATTGGCGGGCAGCACATTAACCATGGATCAAGCTTTACGTAATTTAGTCAGTATCGGCCTCGATTTGGCCGACGCATCAAAACGAGTTTCTACCTTTGCGGCCGACTATTTAGGTGTAACAGAACGTGGACGTTTGCAAGCGCAAGCGTATGCCGATTTCGTGGTGTTGGACCGCGATCTAAATTTAATAGCCGTCTATGTTGAAGGAGAAAAAATTGACCTCGTTAATGCATAAGGAAGCCTGTTCTTCCGCTGAATTTGTCGCCAAACAATTAACGCAAGAAGGTGCCCGCTTTGCCGAATTAGGTAATGCACTGCGCTCCAATCCACCGACTTCCGTGCTGACGATTGCGCGCGGTAGTTCTGATCATGCCGCTGCTTATGCGGCGTATTTGATCATGTCGCGGTTAGGTAAAATTGTTGCCTCATTGCCGATGTCGTTGGTGACATTGCTCAATGCACCGTTACAAGCAAAAAATGCCTTGGCAATTGCGATTTCACAATCCGGCCAAAGCCCGGACGTAATTGAGCCGATTCGTTATTTCCGCGAAGGTGGTGCGACTACCGTGGCTTTGGTCAACGATGCCAATTCACCGTTAGCAACCAGCGCTCAATGGTGCATGCCCTTGCATGCGGGTGCCGAATTAAGTGTTGCGGCGACCAAGAGTTTTATAACGAGTTTAGTCGCTGCTGCACAGCTCGCCGGCCATTGGCAAAACGATCCCGAATTTTTGGCTGCATTGGCAGATTTACCTGCTTCACTGGCCGCCGCCACTGACATTGATTGGTCTGAAGCGATCGACGTGTTAACGCCGGCGAATAACATCATGGTGGTCGGTCGCGGTATCAGTTTCCCGATCGCGCTGGAATCAGCGTTAAAGTTTAAAGAAACCTCAGCCATCCAAGCAGAAGCGTTTAGCGGTGCGGAAATCAAACATGGCCCAATGGCCTTGATCGATGATGGTTACCCATTAATGATCTTTGCAACGCGTGGCCCAACGCAAGCCGGTTTGATTAAATTAGCTGAAGAAATGCGTGGTCGCGGTGCGCGGGTATTGTTGGCGGCGCCTGCTGATATTAGCGAACGTAATTTGACTATTCCTGTCGCGGCTACGCCGGATTTGGATCCTATCGTTGCGATTCAGGCGTTCTACGTGATGGCGGCAAAGTTGTCGTTAGCGCGTGGCTTGAATCCAGATAAGCCACGTCATTTGAGTAAAGTGACTAAGACTAACTAAGACTAACTAAGGCTAACTCGGCTTAACTAAGCGTAGCTAAAGCGAATTCGCCGTTGATCAGCAAGCCTGGTCAACCATACCAGTTCATGCGTAGTGTGTTTTGCCAGCGTCAGTGAAATGACGCTGGCTTTTTATTAAATTCAATTCTTGTTAGTCACATTCGCTAACGCTGGATTTTGGCCTGTCTTAGCGACTGGCTTGAACAAAAAAATACCAACCTTTTTCCACATCCAAAACTATGGCTCGATACTCTTCTATAGATGCTCTGCGCGGTTTGACTGTCGCGGCGATGTTATTGGTAAATAACGCGGGCGACTGGGATCACGTTTATCCTTGGTTGGAGCATGCTGAATGGAATGGATGCCATCCAGCCGATTTCATCTTCCCGTTTTTTCTATTGATCGTCGGCGTTTCGCTCAGCTTAGCGCTGAGTTCGATCACGGCGCCAAAGCCCGGTGCGGTGATTGATTTAGCTAAGGCGAAAAAATCGGTCGTGTTGCGCGGTGGGCGCATAATTTTGCTGGGCATTGCCTTGCATGTGATCGCGATGTTGCTCATCGATGGTCGAGCTTTTCGCTTATTTGGCGTATTGCAGCGAATTGGGATTTGCTTTTCAGTCGTGGGGTTGGTGCATTTAACGTTTCAGAGTGCGCGTATTCAGTGGGGAATAATCGCCGCGATATTGATCGGCTATTGGGCCTTGCTGCGCGGAGTGTATGTGCCGGAGCTCAATTTAGCTGACAAAGTCGATACCGCTCTGCTCGGCAAGCTTGCTTATCAATTTGATCCCGCCACCAAACTCGCGCACGATCCCGAAGGAATACTGAGTACCTTGCCATCGATAGCCACCGTGTTATTGGGCGTGCGTGCTGGTGAATGGCTGCGTCGAGGTCAGTTACGCCAGTTGCTTATCGCGGGCGTTGTGGCGATTGCGTTGGGTGGATTGTGGTCGTTAGATATGCCGCTCAATAAACAACTGTGGACGTCTTCGTTCGTGTTGTGGACGGGCGGGTTTGGTATCTTGGCACTGTGCCTCATGCACTATTTGATTGACCAAAAAAATTGGCCGGCCATTGGTAGAAGCTTTGGTATTAACGCGATTGCTGCGTATGCGGGTTCGTGGATTGGGATTTGTATTTTGTACGGGACGGGCTTGTTCGAAGTGATTTATCAACGCGGTGTCGCGCCATTATTTGCTACATCGGTGAGCCCAGAATTTGCGTCGATGATGTTTTCGATTGGCTTCACGTCGGTATTTGCGGTGATTCTAAAGATCATGGCGCTACGCGGATGGCGCATCGTAATTTAACAAGGATTTGCAATCGCATCGGCGTTTAAACAACAAAGGTGCGATCTGGATAGTTATTTTTAAGCTTAATTTCTTCGTCCATCCGTTCAATTAATTGTCCAATTAAATTGGCTTGGCGCAGGTGGTATTCAACCACTTTGGATACCCGCAAGGCCTCCGCCATCAGCCAACGCTGACCATATTCACTGGTCGGTTTCAAACTCAATATGACCGCCACTCGTCGGGCTTTGATGGTTGCCTCTTGGCCATTTTTACGTGCTAGCTGTTGGAATTTACGTTTCATTTTTTGGCCTCGCCATCAGAATTCAAAACGTGAAAATAATACCTGTAAATTTATCTTTCCGGCAATAAAAAAAGCGCTTCCCGAAGGAAGCGCTAAAAAACTACACCCCATCAAACACACTACATAAAACTACTTCAAATTAATTGTGATAAGCCTGTTCACCGTGGCTAGAGATATCCAAACCTTCGCGTTCTTCTTCTTCAGGAACACGTAAGCCGATAACCAAATCCACTAATTTAAAGGCGACTAACGAAACCACGCCAGACCAAACAATCGTTGTCAACACAGCTTCGCCTTGAATCGTAACTTGCGAAATGATGCTGTATGGATCAGTCGATGTTTTGTTAATGACATAGTCCATGATGCCTTGGCCGCCCAGTGCTGGTGAAGCAAACACACCAGTCAACAACGCACCCAAGATACCACCGACACCATGCACACCAAACACGTCTAAGGAATCGTCTGCGCCGATTAAGCGTTTCAGACCATTGACACCCCACAAGCACACTACGCCAGCCAACAAACCGATGATCAAAGCACCCATTGGACCAACAAAGCCGCATGCTGGAGTAATCGCAACCAAACCAGCTACCGCACCAGATGCGCCACCCAACATCGATGGTTTGCCTTTAGTAATCCACTCGCCACCAACCCAAGAAACAGCCGCTGCAGCAGTCGCTAACAAGGTATTGATGAAGGCTAAGGCAGCGATGTCGCCAGCTTCTAACGCAGAACCGGCATTGAAACCAAACCAGCCGACCCATAACAAGGAAGACCCGATCATTGTCATTGTTAAGGAATGTGGAGCCATCGATTCTTTGCCGTAACCAACACGACGACCGATCATGAATGCACCAACCAAACCAGCGACCGCGGCATTGATATGAACAACGGTACCACCGGCAAAATCAAGCGCGCCTTTTTGTTGCAACCAGCCGCCTTTAACCAATTCCACCGCCGCCGTTGCCGCATCTTTGATTGCATCAGGACCAGTCCAGAACCACACCATATGAGCGATTGGCAGGTAAGAGAAAGTGAACCACAACACGATGAAGGCCAACACAGCAGAGAACTTAGCGCGTTCTGCGAAAGCACCAATGATCAAACCGCAAGTGATCGCTGCAAACGTACCTTGGAAAGCAACATACACAAACTCAGGAATAACAACGCCTTTGCTAAAGGTAGCAGCGGTCGAGAAACTGGCTTTAACTGGATCAAAAATATTATTCAAGAATGTACGGCTATCAGGGCCAGTCAATGAGCCGATGAACGCGTTACCTTCAGTGAATGCTAACGAGTAACCATAAACACACCACAAGACAATGATTAAGGCAAAAATCATGAAGACTTGAATCAAGATCGACAACATGTTTTTCGAGCGAACTAAGCCGCCGTAGAACAAGGCCAAGCCAGGAATCGTCATCAGAATCACCAACAACGTGGACACCATCATCCAAGCGGTGTCGCCCTTGTTTGGCGTTGGTGGCGCAGCTTCGGCAGGAGCTGCAGCAGCAGGGGCAGCGGCAGCTGGAGCAGCAGCAGGGGCCGAAGCAGCAGCAACTGGTGCAGCAACGGCAGCCGAGCTAGTCGCTGGCGCAACGACGGCTGCGGCAGGAGCAGAGCTAGTTGCAGCAGGAGCGACTTTATCGTCCGCGCTGGCTTGACCGAACAAGCACAGAGCAGCCAGCAGGCTCAGACATAGCGTCATGAAAAGACGCACAGAGAACAACTTATAGAGATTTGTCATTTTATTTTCCTTATAGTGCATCGTTGCCAGTTTCACCGGTACGAATCCGTACCACTTGTTCCAATGGGCTGACAAAAATTTTGCCATCACCAATTTTGCCGGTGCGTGCTGAGTTTTCAATTGCCTCGATCACGCGATCGACGATGGCATCATCAACGGCCGCTTCGATCTTGGTCTTCGGTAAAAAATCGACCACGTATTCTGCGCCGCGATACAGCTCGGTATGTCCTTTTTGACGACCAAAGCCTTTGACTTCGGTGACAGTGATACCTTGCACACCGATGACCGAAAGTGCTTCACGCACTTCGTCCAACTTAAATGGTTTGATGACTGCTGTAATGAGTTTCATACCGTCTCCGTCTTAAAATGTTTTTGATGCGGAAAGCACCAAACTTGTTTTCCCTGTAAATTTTCCGTCTGGGGTGACATACAATGTTTTGCTCGCGTTAGTGCCAACGACGCCAAGTGTGAACGACACATCGAAAAAGTCTTGCGATAAGCCCACTTTCCAATCGGTATAAGACAATTGTGAATTGTTTTGTATCGACTGATGACCTGCATGCAAGCCTAATGCCAGCTTGTCAGTCAATGGAATGCTGGTCCACAAATCCACGTAACCGCTGTTTTTGCTGTTTGGTACGCCAAACAAATTTGTCACGGATTGTGAGTATTTGATGTTGGCTAACTTGTATGTCAGTTGACCATACAGTTCGGTTGTATTGGCATCAACGAAGCCAGTAATATCGCCCAGTTTGTTGTTTGCGTAGATATAGCTCAGCACGCCGACGTCATACGACAAATCAGGCACGATCTCGCCGCGCTTACCTGCATACACGTCCCATTCGACGTCGCCTTTACCGCCCACATCCGTAATCCATTTGATGGTGGACAGCCATGTTCCTGCATATAGACCCGTTGGATTGTTGGTGTAATCCGCACCGCCCTGTAAGGCAGGTTTCAAGTTCGATTGGCTGATCCCGCGATAGCGATAGTCAGTTGTCGCACCTAGATTGAATGAAACTTCATTGTCAGGTTTTGGGGCTTCTGCCGCTTCTTGCGCCAAAACGTTTTGAGCCAACACAGCCAGTAGTACCGCTGCGCTAAAATGAACTGATTTTTTCAACATAGGTTTCTCCGGTTAGTAGTGCAAAGTAAAAAAGTCTGAGTCAACTACAGCAAAACCCATGCCATACGGCAAAAGATGTTGCAGCGCATAAAAATTCCGCTCTTGCACCATTTCAATGCACGAAACCAACTTACACAATATTAATGCACTAACTTCGTGCAAATAATTTGTCTAGGCATTTAAAAATCAGCGCTTTGAAGCAAAAATGTGAAATACCAGTGTTAAAGATTTAATGAAGGACTGATTTGGTCATAAATGTCATGCGGATTGATAAATCACTGTTTTTAAAATGATTAAATCAACTTGATTGGCAGGTTTTGTAAGCGCTTGGGCAAGCCTTGGATCGGCTTTTGCAGTAATACCACTTTGTTCTGCTGCGAATAACGCGCAGTCGTATCTGTGCGGCATTGCAGTGCTACTGCGAACAATGCGTTAAGATTGCGGAATTCAATTTAAACGCGATGTTCAATTTGCGCTAGCGAACACGAATCCTCTATTAAGGAGCTTACGATGAACCAAATTTTTACCGATATCCAATCCAAAATTAACGAAGCGCTAGAAAATTCTCCTGCCAAAGATCTTGAGAAAAACGTCAAAGCCATGATGAGCCAAGGATTTGCCAAGCTCGATTTGGTCACGCGCGAAGAGTTTGATATCCAAGCGCAAGTGTTAGCCAAAACCCGCGCCAAGCTAGAAGCCTTGGAAGCCCGCGTGGCTGCGTTAGAAGCCAGCTTAAAAAGCGAATAAGCCGATTTACGGGCGCAGGAGTAGAACAGTTCAATTGCGAGAAAATAGTTAGCTCCTCCACTGAACCCGCGCCATTCATATTTTTTCGTTCATAACTATTCGTCCAGCCACGGAATTCAATGCTGACCTCATGGTCAACCCTTACCTTCGAATACGAACAAGGTAAAAGGTAGCCCACGATGCAGCACATTGTTCAACAAATAAGCGCCCATTGGGATTTGGCGTCGGCCAGCTCGCTCGCATTGAGCTCGATGGTGAAAAGGGCGACGCGGTGAGTTTGGCCGTATTAAAAAGCCGAGCGCTCGCCGGCATGGACGCGCCAGAAGTGACCGTGGAAGTGCATCTAGCGAATGGCTTGCCCGGATTTGCCATCGTCGGTTTGCCCGAAGCCGAAGTCAAAGAAGCCAAAGATCGCGTGCGGGCAGCCTTGCAAAATGCCCGTTTTGAATTCCCCAATCGACGCATCACCGTCAACTTAGCGCCCGCCGATTTGCCCAAGGAATCCGGGCGCTTTGATTTGCCGATTGCGCTCGGCATTCTTGCCGCATCAGAACAAATCCCCGGGGATGAATTAGGCCAGTACGAATTTGCCGGAGAGTTATCGCTCTCGGGTGAATTGCGGCCGATTCGCGGTGCGTTGGCAATGACGTTTGCGATGTGTAAAGCTAGCCTTGCCAACGTAAAAAACACTAAACCAGTCGCCTTTATTCTACCGAGCACCAATGCCGAAGAAGCTGCCTTGGTGCCCGACGCGCAAATCTATCCAGCCGATTCGTTGCTGGAAGTCGCCGCGCATTTTGCGGCGAACAACACCGAAGCGCGGCTCGCTCGTCATCGTCCGACGCATCAATTACGCCCACCCAAGTACCCCAACTTTGCCGAAGTCAAAGGCCAATTGCAGGCCAAGCGCGCCTTAGAAGTAGCCGCCTGCGGCTTGCATTCGGTTTTATTGATCGGCCCTCCAGGAACTGGTAAATCAATGTTGGCCAGCCGTTTCCCCGGAATTTTGCCCAGCATGAGTGATGACGAAGCATTGGAAGCTGCGGCGGTGCAATCGCTGACGAAAGGGTTTTCATTGGATGCTTGGAAGGTCAGACCTTTTCGCAATCCTCATCACACCGCGTCGGCGGTGGCCTTGGTGGGCGGTGGCGGAACTCCGCGTCCGGGTGAGATTTCGCTCGCGCATCGCGGTGTCCTTTTTCTAGACGAACTGCCTGAATTTGATCGGCGCGTATTAGAAGTGCTGCGTGAACCATTGGAATCCGGAAAAATCACGATTTCAAGAGCGGCGCGCCAAGCCGATTTCCCAGCCCAATTCCAATTAATCGCGGCCATGAATCCCTGCCCTTGCGGTTATTTAGGCCACGAAAATGGCAAATGCCATTGCAGCCCTGACAGCGTGGCACGTTACCAAGGCAAGATTTCTGGCCCTTTGCTCGACCGAATCGATATGCAGATTCAAGTCGGATCGTTACCGCATGCGGATTTAATGAAGCAAGCCGATGGCGAAGAAAGCGCCGCCATTCAAGCCAGGGTCGAGCAAGCCTACGCCTTGCAGTTTGCGCGCCAAGGTAAATCCAACAATATGCTCAACACCAATGAGATCGAGCAGTTTTGTGATCCCGATGAAGGCGGCAAGCAGCTTTTACAGCAAGCCATGAATCGACTTAATTGGTCGGCCAGATCCTACCATCGCGTTCTAAAGGTGGCGCGCAGTATCGCCGACCTCGCCCAAGTTGAACAAATTCAACGTAAGCACATTGCCGAGGCGATTAGTTATCGCCGCGCGTTGAAAGAAACCTAACAGCGGTTAGTAAATTAACTAAGTGCTTTTATTTGGCTTGGCATAAAATGCCGAAAACCTATCTTTCTTGTTGTGCGTGACTTTATTTGCCAGATCAAAAGGAAACCTCATGAGCACCGTTTTTCCCCCAGAAGCTCCTACACTGTTACCAGTTCACGGCAGCGACGACCAGTTTGCCGTGCGTCGGGTGTACTGCGTTGGCCGCAATTACGCTGCGCACGCCCGTGAAATGGGCTCCGACCCAAGCCGCGAATCGCCATTTTTCTTTTGCAAGCCAGCCGATGCGGTGATACCAGTGTTGCCGGGAAAGGTCGCCGATTTGCCCTACCCAAGCTTAACGTCCAATTATCATCACGAGATTGAATTAGTGGTCGCGATCGGCAAAACCGGTCACCAAATCTCGTCAGAACAAGCGCACGAATACGTCTATGGCTTTGCAGTTGGTTTGGACATGACAAGGCGTGATTTGCAGGGCCAGATGAAGGATAAAGGTCGGCCTTGGGAAATCGGTAAAGCCTTCGATTATTCCGCGCCAGTCGGGACGGTTTATCCGGTTTCTGAGATTGGCTTGTTGACCAAAGCAGCATTGACCTTAAGCGTGAACGGGCAGCAAAAGCAGCATAGCAATATCGACCAGATGACTTGGTCGGTGAACGAGATTATTTGCCATTTATCGACGTTTTTTACCCTGAAGCCGGGAGATATTATTATGACCGGCACGCCCGAGGGAGTTGGGGCGGTGGTTCGGGGCGATATGGTGGTGGCGGGGATTGAGGGTTTGGGGAAGATTGAGTTGAAGGTTATTTGATTTTTTGGCTGGCGAAATGGTCGGCCAACGTGTAGCAGTAGTCGATGGTTGATTGGCGGGTTGATTCGGCATTGCCGATGTAGTGTAGTTAGGTTTAATGGGTCGGCCGCAGCCCGGCCCCTGTTCGCTGACAAGTTAAGCGCTAATTAAAAACAACAGCCTAATGATTTGTGTATCAATCCAAAGCGCAGATAAAATTCTCAACCGCCAAATAAACAGAACTAACTAAAACCCCCAATTATGCTTTCCTCGACTTTCATCCCCATCGCTCCCTTAAGCAAAAACATCCTCTACGTCGTCTATTTCGGCGACATCGTTTTCTCCATCAGCGGCGCACTGAGTGCCGCGCGTTATCGGCTGGATATTATCGGATTTGTTTTAATCGGCTCCGTGACCGGAATCGGTGGCGGAACGGTGCGTGATTTATTACTGGGGCGTCCGATTGCTTGGACGCACGATCCGACCGAGTTGGTACTGTGCATGTTTGCCGCCTTGGCGACCTACATCTTTGTGCATTACGAAACCATTCCCAATAAGGCGATGGTTTGGTCTGATGCGCTAGGGCTGGCGGCCTTTAGTGTGGTTGGTGCGCACATCGCTTTGCAGCAGGGTTCGCCGTTAATTATTGCGGTGATTATGGGTATGGTGACTGCCACGGGCGGTGGCGTAATTCGGGATTTATTGACGCAGAATCAGCCGATGATTTTGTGTGGCGAAATGTATGCCACGGTGGCGCTATTTGGTTCGTTGATTTATGTTTTACTGGTTCAAATGTTCTTGCCAGAATCAGCAGCCGAGACGATCGCTTGTTTAGCGGCGTTTTGCCTACGCGGGCTGGCGATTGTGTTTAATATTCAGCTCGGCGGACCGGGGCGGTTTATCAGTATTGGTACTAAGAGCGAGCTTGAAAATAAATAACTCTTTTTGGCATAAAAAATCCCTTGCTGCGACAAACAGCAAGGGATTTTTTTACCTTGATTTAGGCAGAAAAGCCTAATTAAGCATAGCGCGTTAAGTTCAATTCGCTCGCATCAATGGCCGGCGTTTTGCCAGAAATAATATCGGCTAACACGCTGCCTGAACCGCAGGACATGGTCCAACCCAAGGTGCCGTGGCCGGTATTCAAAAACAAATTCGGCACTTTGGTCGCGCCGACCAAAGGTGTGCCGTCGGGTGTCATTGGACGTAAGCCAGTCCAGAAACTGTCGTGTTCTAAGTCGCCGGCGCCGGGGAATAAATCATTCAATACCATTTCCAACGTTTCTTGGCGTTTAGCTTTTAAGTTGGTGTTAAAACCAACTAATTCCGCCATACCGCCGACGCGAATCCGATCGTCAAAACGGGTGATTGCGATCTTATAGGTCTCGTCCAAAATAGTCGAAACCGGTGCTTTGGCGGCATCCACGATAGGCACGGTGATCGAGTAACCTTTGACCGGATACACGGGAATATCCAAAATGCCGCGCAGGAAATTAGTAGTGTAGGAGCCGAGCGCAACGACATACGCATCCGCGCTAATGGTTTGGTTGCCGGATTTAACGCCCGCGATTTTGCCGCCTTCCATCGTCAACGCATCAATGCTGACGCCATAGCGAAATTGAACGCCTAATTTTTCGGCCATTGCAGCCAACGTGGTGGTGAACAATTGGCAGTCGCCGGTTTCGTCATTTGGCAAACGCAAGCCGCCTTTGAGTTTATGTTTAACTGCTGCCAAGGCGGGCTCTACGGCGGCTAATTCATCGGTGGACAACAATTCATACGGCACGCCCGCTTGCTTTAATACGGCGATATCTTTTTGCGCCGAATCGTATTGCTCGTCGTTGCGGAATAATTGCAAGGTACCTTGTTGACGCCCTTCGTATTGGATATTGGTCGCGGCGCGCAAATCTTTAAAACAGTCGCGACTGTATTCGGCCAAATGCACCATGCGCTGCTTGTTGACCGCATAACGCGCTGTGCTGCAATTGATTAGCATTTGCCACATCCACTGCAATTGGAACAAGGTTCCGTCGGGCGAAATCGACAGCGGCGCGTGTTCTTGCAACATCCATTTGAGTGCTTTAAGCGGAACGCCGGGCGCTGCCCAAGGTGCCGCATAGCCGGGAGAAATCTGCCCCGCGTTACCAAAACTAGTCTCTAGCGCCGGGCCAGCTTGACGATCTAACACCGTCACTTCATGCCCCGCCAACGCCAAATAATAAGCACTGGTTACACCAATGACTCCGCTACCAAGAATAACTACACGCATATTGCCCCCAGGATAGAATTTACAGCTAATTTCCGCTATATTAGTGCTTGAAAGCTAGTTTTAGTTATTGAAAATAATCGAATTTTTAGGCGAAATTCATGCGAATTCAAAAAAATACAGTGCGCGCTCTGGATAAACTAGATCGCCGCATCTTGACCCTGCTGCAAAAGGACGGACGCCTGTCGATGAAGGATTTAGGCGAGCAAGTTGGCTTGTCCATTACCCCGTGCATTGAGCGAGTAAAACGCATGGAGCGCGACGGAATTATCAGCGGCTATTATGCGCGGCTTAATCCGAACGCGTTGGGCGCGTCCTTGTTGATGTTTGTGCAAATCACGCTCAGTAATAAGTCGGGCGAAATGTTCGATCAATTCCGCCGCGAAGTGCTACGTATCCCGCAAGTGCTGGAATGCCACTTGGTGTCGGGGGATTTCGACTACATCATCAAGGCGCGGATTCATGAGATGACGGAATATCGCAAATTGTTGGGGGATATTTTGTTGCAGCTACCCGGAGCGGCGCAGTCTAAGAGTTATGTGGTGATGGAGGAGATTAAGGAGACCTTGGCGTTGGATGTCGAGGAGTAAGAGGGTTTGTTGGATTAAGGCCTCATCGATTGTCGGGCACAGCCCCCGTGTCCCCGTATCCCTAAAGGGAGGGAGTATTCGCCTACATGCGAACACCGTTGCGCAAGCGATGAGCATGCTGATCGCATTCCTTGTTACACCTCAAACAGCGCGTTTTTTCGGATCCATTTTTCACCTTGTTAAGCGGCAGCGGCAGAAGGGGGGAAGTCAAAACTAAAATCACTTTTATTGGTGCGAATTAGATTGCTGCTGAGATCGTCGTTGTTGAGTTGTTTGAAATCCCCAAAGATCGGTGGCTTAAGTTGAAACCAAAAACCATTGCAACAGTTGACGAACTTCCTCTACCTCAACGGCAAATAAATATCCGTCTCTAATTCAAGCTCCGGCGTCTCTGGCAGCAAATTCAAATAATGAAAAAACAGCGGAAAGTCACGTAAGCTTTCGCCGCTGCTAGGCAGCCAATCGCGATACATGGGGTAGATACTTTCCCCAATTCGATCATGCGAACCCTTATGTCGAACGACCGCGCAACGCCCCGCTGGGATAGTGCCGTTAATCACTCCGTGGACATTGTCAGGTATCGGCTCATGAACAGAGCCGCAAATATCAAAGCGGAATTTGTCCGGTTCGGTCGTATCAGGATTATCGTGCACGATGCCGAAAGTGCTGCTTTGCTTGATCGGTGAGAGTCCACTTTGCTTGCGCCATGCGATAAATTGGGCGACCGAATCGTTGACTAAATCGGGTGCTCCGCGATGCTGGAATGAGGCGATCTTGGTTTCTTCAAACTGGATAATCCTAACGTCCATGCTTGTGTTCCTTTCTCTTTTGGGAAATTGATATTGCTCATTCCACGGCTGCCAAGCTGGCTGCAGGCGGAATTCTGTGGGGGTTTGTCCGAAGGTATTTTTAAATGCACGTGAAAACGATTCTGGATTTTCAAAACCCGCATCCAACGCAATATCAATAATTTTGTCGGCCTGATTAAACGCCAAACGGTATGACGCACGTTTGAGCCGCATTAATTGCACATACCCAAAAACGCTTACTCCGGTGTAGCCAGAAAACTGACGCGAGAAGTGAAATTTAGAAAAATGCGCGACTTGGCTCAAGCTGTCCAACGACAAATCGCCATGCAAATTTTGATCGATGTAATCGAATACCCGATTAAATTTAGCCGCATACTCTCCCGCTTTTGACATCGCTTTTGCTCCCAGTTGAACAGCCCAAACTATAGCCAGTCGAGTTGCACTTGTCTTGACTGAAATTGCGGATATTTGTGTGATGTTTGCTATTTAAATTATCGAATTACAAAAAACAAATTGAAATTGGTCGAATACGCTCAACATGCAGAGACTAGTTATTAATTTAATTAGATTTATTGTTCATTTATTTACTTGGCAAGCGTTATGCAAAAAATTTTACTCATCAACAGCAAGAAAAAGTTCGCCCATTCAGAAGGTCGCTTAAACGAAACTCTGCACAATTTGGCCGTCGAAAACCTAATTGGCTTGGGTTACCAAGTGCGTGAGACGGTTTTAGAGGATGGTTACGACTTGGAAATGGAAGTAGAGAATTATCTCTGGGCGGACGTCATTATTTATCAAATGCCGGCGTGGTGGATGGGCGCGCCGTGGACGTTGAAGAAATACTTAGACGAGGTTTTTACCTACGGTCATGGGCGCCTTTATGCCAATGACGGACGAAGTCGGTCGGATGCATCAAAAAAATACGGCTCTGGTGGTTTGCTGCAGGGTAAACAATACATGTTGTCATTAACATGGAACGCGCCTAAAGAAGCGTTCGACGAACCAGATCAATTTTTTGAAGGAAAAGGCATCGATGCGGTGTATTTTCCTTTTCATAAAGCCAATCAATTTTTGGGGATGACAAGCCTGCCGACTTTCCTATGTAATGACGTCATTAAGGATCCGAATACTGACGAACATATTGCGCGATACAGTGCCCATTTGCGTGATGTCTTTGCTTGACGATAGTCACAAAAACAGCGCGGTAGGCTTGGATTAAATTCCAGCCCACCTAAATTAAATGCATGTCTGGTTCGGAAAAATCTTCCGGCAGTAAGGGGTGCAAACTACTCAATGCTAGCAGTCAGCCTACAGCCTGTTCATCGTTCTAATCTGACTTGTCACTTCGAACTAGATTAACAATACCGCTGCGGTAATAGAGAATTGATGTGCAATAACGAACGTCAATCATGGCCCGTAAATTATTGGATCTTTAGTTAAACGATTCATTGCCGCTCAAGAGACATAAAAAAAACAGGCTTGTCACCAAGCCTGTTTTTGCCCTACACCCACAAACTGCAATTACTTATTCGTCGGGAAGCTAAACGTTGCGCCTTCACGCACGCCAGCACTTGGCCAGCGTTGGGTAATGGTTTTGCGCTTGGTGTAGAAGCGCACAGCATCCGGGCCGTAGGCGTGCAGATCACCAAACAAGGAACGCTTCCAGCCGCCGAATGAGTGGTAGGCCACTGGCACTGGCAAGGCCACGTTGATACCTACCATGCCGACTTGAATATGGTCACTGAAATAACGTGCAGCTTCGCCATCGCGGGTGAAGATGCAAGTGCCATTGCCGTATTCATGCGCGTTGATTAAATCCATCGCATCTTGCAACGTTGCCACACGCACCACGCCTAAGACCGGGCCAAAAATTTCTTCTTGATATATACGCATGCCGGGTTTGACGTTATCGAACAAACAGGCGCCCAAGAAATATCCTTGTTCATGACCGGCGACTTTGATACCGCGACCATCGACGATTAAATCCGCGCCTTCGGCTACACCGATGGCGACGTATTCAGAAACTTTGTCGAAATGCGGCTTGGTGACTAATGGGCCCATGTCGTTAGAAACGTCAGTACCTGGACCAACTTTCATCTTGGCGATTTCGGTTTTCAAACCAGCGATCAAGGCATCGGCGGTTGCGTCACCCACGGCAACAACCAAAGGAATCGCCATGCAACGTTCACCGCACGAACCATATGCTGCGCCCATCAATGCCGATACAGCGTTGCCGATATCAGCGTCAGGCATCACGATGGAATGATTTTTTGCGCCGCCTAATGCTTGTACGCGTTTGCCGTTAGCGCAGCCGGTGCTGTAAATGTATTCAGCAATCGGGGTTGAGCCAACAAAACTAATAGCCGCAACACGTGGGTCGGTCAGCAAGGCGTCAACTGCTTCTTTGTCGCCATTGACCACATTCAACACGCCTTTTGGTAAGCCAGCTTCTAAGGCTAATTGTGCGATCAACAAAGTCGATGATGGATCGCGCTCCGATGGTTTCAAAATAAAGCAGTTACCGCACGCCACCGCCATAGGCCACATCCACAGTGGAACCATGGCGGGGAAGTTAAATGGCGTGATACCAGCAGTGATACCGATTGGTTGGAATTCGCTCCAGCTATCGATCGATGGACCGACGTTTTTACTGTGTTCGCCTTTAAGCAATTCTGGCGCGTAGCTGGCGTATTCGACGTTTTCAATCCCACGCTGCAATTCACCTTGCGCGTCGTTAAGTACTTTGCCGTGTTCGTCAGTAATTAAGCGACAGATTTTATCGGCGTTCTGCTCCAACAATACTTTCAAACGGCTCATAACCTGAGCGCGTTTCAACGCCGGTGTATTACGCCACGAAGGGAAAGCGGCTTGCGCCGAAGTCAATGCGGCTTCCATTGTGGATTGATCGGCCAACATAACTTGTTTGGTGGCTTCGCCGGTTGCAGGGTTATACACCGCTTGCGAGCGTTTGCCGGTGGTGACAATTTCACCGTGAATGAGGTGACCAACGATAGTGGATGACATGGTTATTCCTTTTAATTTTTAGACTTAGGCCGTTGCGTTAATCGATTCGCCCAGCGCGTTTACGATGCTGTCGATTTCGGATTTCTCGATGGTGAAAGGTGGTGCGAGTTGAATGGTGTCGCCGCCGTAACGCACGTAGAAACCTTTTTTCAACATCTGCATTGCGATTTCGTATGGACGCTTAGCTGGTTCGCCCGGCACCGCAGCAAAGGTTAAACCGGCGGCCAAACCGCAGTTGCGGATGTCGGTTAAGTGTTTGCTGCCTTTTAAGGTATGCACAGCGTTTTCAAAATACGGTGCCAATTCATTGACGCGTTCCATCACGTTGTCTTGCTCTAATAATTTGAGCGTGGCGATACCGACCGCGCAGGTAACTGGGTGCGCGGAATAGGTATACCCGTGTGGGAATTCCAGCATGTAATCTGGGCCACCTTGTTGCATGAACAAATCGTAGATTTCTTTTTTCACGACCACGCCGCCTAATGGTTGCGTGCCGTTGGTGATTTGTTTAGCGAAGTTCAAAATATCCGGGGTGACGCCGAATTTTTCTGCGGCGGTGTAGGCACCAACGCGACCGAAAGCGGTGATGACTTCATCAAAAATCAACAAGATATTGTGTTGATCGCAGATTTCGCGCAGACGTTTTAAATAGCCTTTTGGTGGGACGATTACACCTGCCGAACCGGAGAATGGTTCAACAATCACCGCCGCGATATTGGACGCGTCGTGCAGGGCAATGATGTTTAATAATTCGTTAGCTAATTCCACGCCGTCTTCTGGCAATCCGCGCGAGAAGGCATTTTTTGCCAACATCGTGTGTGGCAAATGATCAGCACCGACAGCTTGACCAAACACTTTACGGTTAGCGGCAATACCTCCGACAGAAATGCCGCCGAAGTTGACGCCGTGATAGCCTTTTTCGCGACCGATCAGCAATGTTTTGCTTGCTTGGCCTTTGGCGCGCCAGTAAGCGCGAGCCATTTTTAACGAGGTGTCAGCCGATTCGGAACCGGAGCCGGTGAAGAACACATAATCTAAACCGGCTGGCGTGATTTCTTTAATGCGGTTGGCCAGTTCAAACGACAAGGGATGACCGAATTGAAACGCTGGTGAATAATCTAACGTTGCCATTTGGCGGCTAACAGCTTCTGTGATTTCAGTGCGACCATGACCCAAGCCGCAGCACCATAAACCAGATAAGCCATCGAGTATCTTTTTGCCGTGCGCGTCGTAATAGTAATTTCCTTTGGCGCCGACTATCATGCGTGGGTTGGCTTTGAAGTCGCGGTTACCGGTGTAAGGCATCCAATGCGCGTCCAACCATTCAGCGTCAGTGCGGACCGAAGCCAAGTGTTGTTGATCTGTTAGGTTCATGTTGCTCTCCGTGATGAATGGTGATGTGGAGAGGATTTTAGTAAGAAAAATTACGTCCATAAAGTATGATTAATGCGCAGTCACATGACATTTTATGAAAGTGATTGCGCCCTGATCGTGTCAATCGCACGTAACAAAATACGGTTAAAAGTAAGAGTTTTTGACATTTGTTTTATCTGTCAACGGGTCTGAATTCGAGACGTTAGTACAGCACTGCTCAGTCTTGAATAGGGCCGATGGGCATTTCAAAATGAGCTGCCGCACAACATAAACAGGGCGCCTGCAAAGGTCGCCACTACATAATTAACGCTCGCCTATGTGAAAGAAATCATGCCGTTTCCTCAACTTATGAGCCATCCAATATATAAGCCAACGCAGTTGGCGCTGCTGCTATGCAGCGGGATTTTATTAACTAGTTTAGTCGCCTGCAGCACTGCACCAACCGCAAACAAGCCCGCGCCAGCTGCTCCGACTAGCACGCAAAACGGCTATTCATCGACCTCTGCTTTGGTGAATCCAAGCGTTATCGCGCAGCCCGAATTGTTAATGCAGCGTTTAAGTTGGGGGATTAATCCAAGCAGCGCGCAGGTTTTGAAAGCAATCGGCCCCGCGGCGTATGTCCAGCAGCAACTGCAACTGGCTCCAATGACGGGTCCTGGCATGCCGAAAGCAATCCAAGATCAAATCGCGGCGATGCAAATTAGTCAAAAAGACATGGTCACGATTGCCATGGAATTAGAGCAAATGCGTCAAGCCAATGATGACGCTAACGCCAAAGAAGAATCCCGCAAAGCCTACCGGGAGCAACTTAACCGCCTCGATAAAGAATCGCAAAGTCGCGCCATTTTGCGCGCCATCTACTCGCCGCAGCAATTGCAAGAACAAATGTGCTGGTTCTGGTTTAACCACTTCAATGTATTCCAAGGTAAGGCCAATATCCGAGCCATGTTGGGCGACTATGAAGACAAAGCCATTCGTCCGCATGCGCTGGGCCACTTCCGCGAATTACTCGACGCCACGTCGCATCACCCAGCGATGTTGCGCTATTTGGATAACGAGCAAAATGCGATCAATCACCCCAACGAAAACTATGCGCGCGAGATCATGGAATTGCACAGCATGGGCGTTGATGGCGGCTATACCCAGCGCGATGTGCAAGAATTAGCGCGAATTTTGACCGGCGTTGGCTTTAATATGAAGAACGACGGGCCGCCTAAATTAGGTCAATTTCAAGACCAATATGTGCGCCGTGGTTTGTTTGAATTTAATCCGCGTCGGCACGACTACGGTACCAAGGTATTTTTAGGCCACACCATAAAAGGCCGCGGTTTGGGTGAACTAAACGAAGCCCTAGATATTTTGGCGACGCACCCATCGACCGCGCATTTTGTGAGCAAAAAATTGGCGATGTTCTTTGTCAGCGACACGCCATCAACCGCTTTGGTGGACAGCATGGCGCAGACCTATTTGGCGACGAATGGCGACATTAAAGCGATCTTGTTGACCATGTTTAATTCGGACGAATTTGCCAAATCACTCGGTCATCAATTCAAAGATCCGCAGCATTATGTGTTCTCATCGTTGCGCTTGGCCTACGACGACAGAGCGATTTTGAATACCGGCCCGGTCATTAATTGGCTCTCGCGCTTAGGCCAACCGCGTTATGGCAAATTGACTCCAGACGGTTACTCATTAAGCTCGAGCGCGTGGGATAGCCCCGGCCAAATGACCACACGCTTTGAAATTGCCAAAACCATCGGCAACGGCAGCGCGGGTTTGTTTAAGTCAGATAGCGGCAACGAAGTAGCCGGATTCCCCAAATTAAGCAATGCCTTGTACTTCGACTATTGGCAAAAAAGTCTCAGCGCCAATACCTTAAAAACTTTGGACCAAGCCAACAGCCCGCAAGAGTGGAATACGCTGCTGTTAGCTTCGCCCGAGATGATGAATCGATAACCCACCTTATTCTCTTAGTCAGCAAGGACGAGATATGAAACGACGTCAATTTTTACAAGCCATGGCAGCGAGTTCTTTGCCGCTCATTAGCGGTCGCTTATTTGCGGCGTCGGATGCGACGCTGCAAACGCAACCGCGTTTGTTGTTCGTATTTTTGCGCGGTGGCTACGATGCAGCCAGTTTGTTGGTGCCAACGTCGAGTTCGTTTTACAGCGAAGTGCGGCCAAACATCGGATTAGCGCGCTCTGGCAACGATGCGAATTCGGTGATCGGTTTATCGACCGATTGGGGTTTGCATCCAGCTTTACGTGATTCGATTTATCCTCTCTACACCAAAGGGCAAGCCGCTTTTATTCCGTTTGCTGGCACTGACGATTTGAGCCGAAGCCATTTTGAAACGCAAGACAGCATCGAACTCGGCCAACCGCTGCAAGGGCACCGTGATTTGGGCAATGGCTTTCTCAATCGCCTAGCAACGGTGTTGAATAAAGACAGCCGCAATATCGCCGCTATGTCGTTTACCGATCAACTGCCCATCATCATGCAAGGCAGTTTGCAAATTCCAAATACTGCCGTTAAAAACGTCGGCAAACCTGCAGTAGATAGTCGCCAAAGTCAGCTCATTGCCAGCATGTATCAAGGTAAGCCACTGGCAAAGCAAGTCGATGAAGGCTTTGCCACGCGCGATGAAGTCAACAACCAGATGAACGCGATGCAAGCCGAAGACAAATCGCGTGAAATGAACGAAGCCAACCGCAATGCGATTAGCACCAAAGGTTTTGGTTTAGAAGCGCGTCGCATCGGTAAATTAATGCAAACCAAATATGCGCTCGGTTTTGTCGATGTCGGCGGTTGGGATACGCACGTCAACCAAGGAAACGCCAACGGTCAGCTCGCCACCAAATTCAGTGAACTCGGCAAAGGCTTAGCCGCTTTTGCCGATGAAATGGGCGACGCATGGAATAACACCACTGTCGTGGTCGTGAGCGAATTCGGTCGCACTTTCCGTGAAAACGGCAACCGCGGCACCGATCACGGTCACGGCTCGGTATATTGGATTTTGGGCGGCGGCATCCACGGCGGCCAAGTCGTGGGTGAGCAAGTCGCGGTGGAACAAAAAACCTTGTTCCAAAATCGCGATTTCCCCGTGCTCAATGAATACCGTGCTACGTTGGGCGGTCTGTTTGCGCGGATTTACGGTTTATCGCCAAAGCAACTCGATTACGTGTTTGCCGGAGTCAAAGGACGCGATCTTGGTTTAGTCTAAGTTGCGTCTAGCTTCGTACTGAACTTAATGCCGTGCATTTTTAAGGATGCACGGCATTATTTTTTGCATAACAATCAGAGTGGT
Organism: Sapientia aquatica; assembly: GCF_004358105.1. Taxonomy (GTDB): domain Bacteria; phylum Pseudomonadota; class Gammaproteobacteria; order Burkholderiales; family Burkholderiaceae_D; genus Solimicrobium; species Solimicrobium aquaticum. Next base: position 53,238 of record NZ_SMYL01000016.1, read on the forward strand.
TATTCTCTGTTTTTAAGAAAATTTGTCGCTAAATGACGTAGCAAGGTAATTTCTTGTAGCAACAAAAAAGAATAATTGGTATCTTAGTGGTTCTATTTATCTAAAACCAGTTGTCGCGGCATTGGTAGCCAAGTTTTCCTGCAAAACGGTTGTCCCGTGCTGATGAACGACTCAATAAAAACGAAACGCGCCCATTTTCTCAAGCACGAAAAATGAGCGGCGTATAACGAGACCACGTCAGAAAGCCATCGCATGGATCAGCAAGATAGCCAAGAAACAAAACACGACGCCACCGCCCGCCGCCATCCAATGACATGGGTACCCACGCTGTATTTCGCCGAAGGTTTGCCGAATTATCTGGTCGGCATGATGGCTGGCTTAATGTACAAAAGCATGGGCGTGCCGAACGATCAAATCGCCCGTTGGACCGGTTTGCTCACCTTTGCGTGGGTGTTTAAGCCGCTTTGGAGCCCGTTGCTGGAAGCCGCTCCGAGCAAAAAATCGATGGTGCTGCTGTTTCAATTAATCGGCGGCGCGGCCTTGTTAATGTTAGCCGCGAGTTTGCATTTGCCTGGCTATTTTCTAATCAGCATTGCGCTGCTAGGTGTCGTCGCGCTCGCGTCCGCTACGCACGATATTGCCGCTGATGGTTTATATATTTCGAGCTTAACCGGCCATCAACGAACGATTTATGCCGGCTGGCAGGGCGGCTTTTATAACACCGCCAAATTCGTTGCCGTTGGTCCGCTGGTGATTTTGGCCGGTTACCTCGAAGTGCAAATGGCACCCGCGCAAGCATGGACGATTATCTTTGGCGTATTGGGCGCGCTCATGATTTTGTTAGCGGCTTACCATTCGTGGTCATTGCCAACGGCGCGCAATGCAGTGCGTACCGATAACTCCTTGTCCGGTGCGTTCATGACCTTAAAAGATGTGATCGTTGATTTTTTCAAAAAGCCCGGCATTTGGATGATGATTTTATTCATCTTCTTATTCCGCGCTGGTGACGCGCAAGTCTCCACCATCGCGCAATTATTCTTGCGTGACGCGCGCGAAGCGGGCGGATTGGGATTAACCACCGCAGAAACCGGCGCATTGTACGGCGCAGTCGGAACCATTGCCTTTATCGGTGGAAGCGTGGTTGGTGGCTATTTTGCCGCATGGTTGGGCTTGCGCCGCGCGATGCTGTTTTTGGTATTAGGAATGAATTTGCCTAACTTAGCGTTTTACTTCCTAAGCGCCGCGATGCCGACCAATTTTGCCGTGATTGGCGCCGCCATCGTAGTAGAAAATTTCGGCTTCGGTTTCGGCTTCGTGGGCGTAATTTTATTCATGATGCAAGTCGTCTCAGTAGGCAAATACCGCACCGCCCATTACGCCTTCGGCACCGGTTTTATGGCCTTGGGTTACAGCGTATTCAAAACCATCAGCGGCGACATTCAAGTCAAGATTGGCTATCAACATTTCTTCTTGTGGGTATTGGTTTCAGCGATCCCAGTGGTGGTGATGTCGCTTTGGATCGTGCCGAAAGAAACGGGCGAGCAGGAGGTGATTGTTGAGGATGAGGTTGTGCAATAAATTAGAATAGATTGCGATAAATAAACGATCCGGTGCAATTAAGTACCAAATTTTTTTTGGGTAGCGTTCGGCGACATTTATCAGAGTGAAGAAGTTTTGATGGTTAATTACATATTTTTTTATATTTATAAAAAAATAATCTTATGTTATTTTAACTATTCACGTCTTCGCTATTACAGGAACCTCCCATGCCGCATCCCACCCGCACCCTCTCCATCCACAGCCCAGCCATCCCACAAATCAACGATCCATCCGCCCTAATCCCCGTGCGTCTGTCCGGTTCTGACGCCATGAATCATCTGTTTGAATACCA
>NZ_SMYL01000017.1 GCF_004358105.1 Sapientia aquatica
CCCATAAAACCCCGACTGCCTACGCCGGAAAAAGCTGGATAGATAATGCGAAAAACACAAACAAACAGACTTCAATGAGATCGGTTCAATTTAAAAAGTTACACGACAAGTAGTCTGACAGATGGGGCATCCACGTTGGCATACTACCGCCGAGCGCCCCCCCAATTGGCGATATCTGAACATTAATCTGTTCGTGTTGAGAATCAGCAAATTGCAGCTGCGCATCGAGGAATGACCAATCGAAGGTTCCAGATGCTACACCATTCACGTGGGACCAGGTATCGGAGTAGTCTTGACCTCGGGTAAATGGATATTGCGTAACGGTATTGTAACCAGTTCGATCCCATACACCGTAAGATTCCCTGGCCAGTCCTAGTTTGGCCAGCGGATTGGCTGGAGCGAGGGTGGCAATAGAAATCGACACCGTTGCACTTCCGGCTGAACTCGCGGATGTAACGATGTATGTAGTGGCTGGCGTAACGAGCGTTGGCGTACCCGTGATCATTCCATTGGCCGCATTCAAGCTCAAACCAGCAGGCAATGCTGGGCTAATCGTAAACGATGTAGCAACCCCTCCGCTGACAGTTGGACTATTCTCAGTTATTTGGACGTCCTTGGTGTAAACAGCTGGATTGCTGCTGTATACGACTGTGCCTGGAGCCGATGCAGGATTACTTACTGTCCCACCTCCTATCCCTGCAGTATTCCCAGAACTACTGCCTCCTCCTCCGCAGCTTTGCAGCATTAACAAAAAGGCTAAACCAGATATAAATTGTTTACAGTTTGCAGAAATCATAGGAAGAACACAGGAGGGTAAAGTTTAATAAATAAAAATATTTTTTTGTGACTGCTCTATCGAAGTCAGGTACGTTGACTTTCAGGCCCGCCAATTGTATCCGCATGGCAATCTTTTGCAAAACAAATAAAGTCAATGGGACACATTATAAAAAATCATGGCCGCGCGGTTCCCGCAATATTTCATCTCCCAGAAGATGAAATCATGTAATTGAAAAAATGAAAGCGGCGCAAGTGGCCAATGAATATGATATGAACGGTCATGCCGCTAAAGCAGAGCAGTTATTGAGAGAAGCTGAAAATGAAATGAAATTGGCGGCTGAAGCTGCGAACAAAAACAAAAAATAAATCTAACCAAAATTTGTAATGCGGCCGTCAAGTCTAATCGATCTGCACGGCTGGCACTGGAATCAACGTTAAGCGCCAAAAAAGAAACCAAATTGTGTCTGAATTGTCTCGCACAGCAGACAACAATCTGGATCAAGAATTTCAATAAATGGCAAACAACAATCCAGGCAAGGCGGAGCGGACAAATGGAGCCCCGGCTTCGTTCGATAAAACGCTCAACATCACTGGGAACTCAACACCACATCATCAAACTGTATAACCGTGTTCACACCATCCAGTTGCAGCACAACATTCACACTCCACGCTCCGGCCGGGGCAACCAGACTGCTGCAATACTGTCCCCATGAGCCTGTCGGATTAATTAATCCAACCGAGCTACTGATGATGCTCTGGTTTTCATCCTTGAATTCCACCCGCATTGACACCGTAGCGCCACTGCCCGAAGCCCGGCGCGCGAAACCGTTAACCGTGTAGGTTTTTCCAACCGTCACTGGCGTGGCTTGCCAGAATCCTGCTTCATTACTCTTATCGCCGCCAACAGTGAGCTGAGCATAACGCGATCCGGAATGGGCACCAGAACCGGATACGACTGTTCCACTGGCACTGTTGCCAAACGCCCACTGCCGCCATCCAGCCGCTTCCGCAGTGCGCCGCTGTCCGATTGGCACAATTTCGAAACCGGTATTTGATATGAGTCCGGTGCCCGCAAAGCTGGAGATCGTATTGGGCGTTGGCGCTGCCCAGCCCATTTGTGTCGCAATATGCGCTGCAAGAACATTTGCAAATCCGCCATGCTCTTCAATAACAGCGTGATTTTGCGACCACAACCAGGGCCAGCTGACCCAGGACACATTGGTTTCGCCTTTTGATTTCATATCGGCCACGGCAATGCTCAGATAGTTGGCTGGCTCATTCGCACTCCACCCCCAGGAATCAGCCAGAACCACGTGTGCGCCCGGGTGCACCTTGCGGATACGGTTCATGATCAGATCTTCCCAGGCCGGAATAACATTTGCCCGATTATCCCCTTGATTTGAATCATTTGAACCGGCATTGATAACAATCACATCCGCAGGAAACTGAGAGAAATCATACGTCACAGTCAAATCATCCGGCCGTAAAAGATTCCAGACGTTTTGCACCAATGGATTCGACAGGCCTGTCATGCCGGCCCCGCCCCAACCCAGATTTTGGTGTTCCGCATTGAGCATTCGTGCTGTGATCCCCGCATAGCCAAACCACGCATCATTACTTTTCGCGTAGCCCAGATCGTAAATGTCTTCGCTGTCATGCGCTGAGACATTCGAATCACCATAAAACTCAATGCGACGTGTCGGGCGGGCGGGAGGCGCCAACAATGTGCCGTCCACACTGAAGCCGGTAAAGGTCACTACACCCCAGAATTCAGTGCGTTTAAATAAAACCACCGTATGCGCTCCTGGTGCCAGACCGCTGGCCAGGGTATAGGTGACTGTTTTCCCTTTCGGAGGCTGAATAATGGTCGGAGTCACGACTCCGTCAACCATCACCTGAAGAAAATCCTTGCCAGTCGAATCTGAGAAAGTGCCCCTGATGGCAGTTCCATTCAGATTGACGGTAATTGACGTATTGGCCCACCCCAACACCGGCGCTGTCGGCGCGCTGAAGTCAACCCGTCCCATGTATTGAATGTTTGGATTGTCTGGCGCATAGCTGGTGGGTGCAGCAATCGCATTATTCCAGCAACATGCACTGAGGGTGAGGAAAACAGTGCCAACGGATGCAACGAGATGATTGAATTTCATTGTTTGTCTCCAGCTTATATTTTTTATTACTTCGATTTATAGTGCTTTGGGTTTAGTTCACGTAGACATTGTCAATTTCAAACGTCTGGACTGTATATCCAGAAAAAGTCGCTGAAAATAATTTCCCGTTCAAAAACGTGTCGGCATGATAGCTATGCTTATCGCCTTTGCCCGTATCACTTCCCGTTGACGTCGCAAGATACCCTCCCCCGGTTTGGGTATCCCAGCGTTGTACCAGTCCCTGACCGTTATAGCTGGTTCCGCTTACCGTTTTGAAGGCCGTCAAATCAAAATGCATAGTCTGCGACGTTTTGCCGGCATTGGCTGCGACGATGATTAGCTGATGCGCCACCGGATCGTAAGCCGAAACCATACTGCCTGTTGAATTCGGATTGGCAATGATTTTCATACCCGGACGAATATGCCGCGTAAATTGCGCCATGACATAGTATTTGGTATTGGCAGTACTGAATGATGATGAGCTTAAATTCGACTGAATCGCTCCCCATCCGCCATAATCCAACACCTGCCAATAGACCCAGCCACTTGGATGCAAATAGGAAAAGTCGAGCATCAGCGAATCAATAAGTTCCTGACCGCTGGCATCGCCGTCGCCATATTCTGAATTCCAGATTTTTTGTCCCGTTGGCGCTACCGCTGCAGCCAGCAAATCACGGCGGCCACCGGCATATTGATAACCATGGACATTAAATCGGCCAACCTGTGCCTTGGCGGCACCACTGATGCTTTGCCAGGTAGTGGTGGCCTGATCGTACGTATTTTCATCTGACGCACTGACCATCACATTTGCCAGACCCTGATTATTTAATTCGCTGCGCAAATAAGCGATGATGCTTTGCTGAGTGGAAGCGCCGATGAAACAACCTTCCTGGGAATTTGCGGTCGACCACCAGTTTGAGCTCGGTTCATTAAACGCCTCGACGGAATTAAATGTAATACCCCAATTGGTTTGAGCATATTTGGCAATCGTCGCCAGATACACGGCATGTTGATCCAGGTAAGAATTTTGCAGATTCGCGCCGCCGTTTGCAGCACCCTGCGGATCTTGATTGACCGTCATCCACCAGATGGGTGAATTGGAAAACAGTTCAAAGATATTCGCGCCGCGCAATTTGGCCTTTTGCATCATCGTGCGCTGGTTCAGATCGGCCGCCCAGTTCCAGCTCGCCGACAAGGGTGAATTGCTGTAGCCATCCAACCAGTAACCATCCATCTCCCGATTCGGATCCATGCTGGACGATAATTTCATGGTTAAGCCGTTATAGCTGCTGGAAGTACTGGCGCCGGCATTGTAGCGAACTATATTTAAGCCGAGGCCCGGCAGTACAACCCCATTCAGTGTCACCGAATTTGTCGTGAAGGCCAGATCAGCCAGATCGTCCCGATTACCAAATGCCTTGGCCCACCATGCCAGTGACGTTCCCCAACCATCCCAGGTTCCGTATGCACTGGCCGCATTGATTTTATATGTCGGGCTGGTTGTCGCCCCAACTGAACACGCTGATACCGCAATTGATCCAAGTAGTAATGCACTATTAAGAACTAGTTTGTGGTTCATAGAATATCCTTCATGCGACCGGTGTTTTCACCGCATCAGTTAAACGAATACGTGGTCGACATCCAGAACGTACGTCCGCGTAAATCGGCATAACGTGGGTCGTACCCGTATCCCGAATACGTGTTCGTAAAAGGCGGTGCATGATCAAATGCATTTTTGATCCCTCCACCAATTTGCCATTTTTTTGTCACGGTATATGCAGCCGTTAAATCATAGAGGGTGTAGCTCGAAATTCGTGGGTAGCCTGGGATAGTCAGGTTGTAAAAACCGGAATAAGAATTCTCGTCGCGGTAGCCGGATTTGAAATTTTGAGCAAACGTGACATCCCATCCGTCTTTCACCCAATTCAACGTCAGATAATGTTGCCAGCGACTTACGCCACCCGAAACACCAACCGATGACGTGGTCGGCGTAATACCTAAACTTTGATCAAATTTCTCTGCATAAGTACCATGCAGATCGACTGAAAAATTACCCAGCTGAGTGCTCGGGATACCATAGTGCATATCCAGATCTGAACCTCGCGAATTCCATCGTCCGATATTCAACGATGGATTTTTTACATAAAGAATCTCTCCCGGCAACGTGGCTGTCGCCGTTGCCGGATCGCGTACCAACAAAAATGAATATTGGCTGGCGGTTGCCGGATCGAAGGCCAAATTAGTCGGCAGTCCCCCAACTGAAATAACATTTCTCAAATTGATCTGGAACATATTTACCCCAAGAGAGAACTCTTTAATGGGCTCAAATACGAATCCAATCGTGCTTTGTCTTGATTTTTCCGGTTGCAAATCAGGGTTCCCGTACAGCAGGGACTGATAAGGCGTTGTGCAATCGTAGGCCGACGTTGCCGCGACCTGGGCGACGTTTCCAGGGCAGCGTACCGGATCAGGGATCGGCTGACTGTTATAGCCGAAGGTCGCAGGTGTACCAATATCACTCAATGTCGGTGCGCGAAAGCCCGTTCCCCAGGAACCACGGACAATCAATACTTCGGCTACCGGTTTCCACAGGAATGACACCTTGGGGTTGAGGGTGTTCCCAAAATTTGAGTAGCTGTCGTCGCGCGCACTCACATTTAATTCCAGGGATTTCAATACCGGGATATTCGCTTCGGCGCTGAGCGATTTGACCGTAACAGGTTTCGGATTGGCCGGAGGAGCTGCTCCTCCCCAATTCATCAGCTGGCCGGTAGTCAGTTCCGGAGAATAGATTTGCGACAACCGTTCGTCCATTAACTGCGCGCCCAGTGCCACATCGACAGAACCAGCCGGTAGTTTGAACAGCGGTCTGGAGATTCTTCCGTCCCAGGTTTTTGTGATGGCAAAGGCGTTTTTGAATTCGCCGTTAAATTGCGTCGCCTTTAGCAGGGCAAGGTCGCCAGGGGTCTGCAAACCGAAAGGGTTGTAATGACCACTTTGCACCAGATCATAAAATTTGGCGGTATAAATCATGTCACCCAAAAAAATTTGCTTACTGGCGGCACGATTAAATTGAAATGCCGTGTCGTAATCCCAGCCGGCAATCGTGCCATTGATGCCAGCAACAATGCGCGCCTGCTTATTGGTGGTTTCGATCACAGAAGCACCGAGCTCGTTGAGAGAAGACTGAAACCCGATTGGTTCACCATTTACGCCCTGGTCGGTGGCCCATTGTGTGGGATAAAAAGGATTGCCGGGAGAAAGGGTAAATGCGGTGCGCCCGGGGAAATTACCTGCTGCGGTATTATTTTCACCGATAGTAAAGGTGGGCGTTGAAACCAGACGGTAGGTATTTTGCGAAAGGCCCGCCTCAACATAGAATTCAGTTTCTCCATTCGGCCGGTAGGTTAATTTAGATATTGCCGAAATTTTCTTATCTTTGGGCAGTACGTAGCCCAGCGTGGCGAAATTATAATTACATCCGCCGTAGCCATCCGAATACTGATTCGGTTGCGTACAGTTCGGGTCGGTGGGATTACCCCAGGCTCCGCTGGCAGTGTAGGCTCTGCCTGGATAGCCGACATAATTCGGGAACAGCAATTTTCCCGCCGCAGGACCATAATTCGCTGGCAAAAGTTGAGACGACGTATAGGAACGTGCTGCCGCATTCAAGGGTTGATTCTGCCGAAGATCCACAGACGCAAACACATTGTATTTATCGTCTGTTAAATCACCGATACCGCCGCTAAGCGTTGCACTCGAACCGCTGGCGCCACCGTGCTGTGATGCGTCACCATACACGGTCGCCTCTACACCATGAAAATCTTTTTTCAGAATGAAGTTGATCACACCGGCAACCGCATCAGCGCCGTAAATCGCGCTTGCCCCATCCTTTAATATCTCAACACGTTCCAGCGCGCTGATCGGAATGGTGTCGATATCGACCCCACTGCCGCTGAACGCATTATTGGCTACACGACGGCCATTCAACAAGACCAAAGTGCGTTCAGCTCCCAGTCCACGCAATGAAGGAGAGCTTTGGGCATCACCGCCATACATGCTGGTTGTGGGACTGTAAGCGCCGGCGTTTGACGAAGATGACACCGCATTTAACAATTCGGCCGCCGTTGTGGCGCCGGTATGCTCAATATCTTTCTTCGTCAGAATTTGCACCGGCAACGAGGTTTCGCCGGCGATCTGTTTAACCGATGAACCGGTGATATACACCTTCTGTGGTGCGTCGCGGGATTGATCATCCGGATTGTCCGCAGCACAGGAAATGCCAACGTATCCAGTCAGACTGACAGCCGAAGTGACGGCCATAGCGATGCGCTTGAATTGCATAAAATGTCTCCTCTTTTTAGAGTAATTTTTGTATTGTTAAAAACTGCTTATAAAACCTGTATCAACGCATTCCTGAAACGGAATCCGCTTACTGCATTCGCTTTTTTACCCAACGCACAAAGAGCGCAGGCCACTGATCTGTTCCGTCGGCAGCGCGGCCGAGCCCAAAACCGTGACCACCGCGTTCGAACAGATGCATCTCAACCGGAATATGGTGCGCGAACAATTGCTGTGCATAGAGCGTTGATTCCTCGACATGGCACACCTGATCGTCATAGGCATGCACCAGAAAAGCGGGAGGCGTATCGGGCCCAACTTTTTCCAGCAGACGGTTGTCGTTTCTTTCCAGATCGGTCAGTTGGCGCAGGTAAAGGCTTTCTTCAAGCCATTTTTCATTTTCTGCCGTGTAGTTCGTGACGCCATAAATCAGTGCCGAGAAATGCGGTTGCTCATCCGGATCAGTGCTCACCCAAAGGGTAGTCAATGCTGCCAGATGGCCGCCGGCTGAAAATCCCATCACACCAATTTTCATGGGATCGATGCCAAATTGTCTGGCCTTATCATGCATCAATTTCAATGCCCGCCGGCTGTCAGATAGCGGCACCATTGAAGGCTGATCGGAACTGAGTTGATTCGGAAGCCGGTATTTCAATACCGCCGCCGTAATGCCTTGTTCGGCCATTCTGCGCGCCACATCGTAACCCTCATGATGAATCGCAACGCCGGAATAATTCCCTCCCGGGATCACCAGCACGCCGATTCCACTGTGTCTGCCGAGCGGAGAAAAGACAGTAATGGTCGGGTCGGTTATGTTTTCCAGTATGCCACTTCCCCAATAGTGCACTTCACGTTCCTGCAACTGATTCGGCTTGGAAAAGGGCATACTCACGCCTTCCCAGAGTCGGATCACCACAGGCGCGGCAACGGCGCCTGCCAGCGCCTGCACGCTGCAGATCAGCAAGCCTGTCATGCAACACAGGTGGAAAAATTTCAGTCTCATTGCATCTCTCAACGTTGTCAGCAACTACATTGGCCCCGATTGTATAAGCACCGTTTAAATCGGGACTATGAATAGTCGCATGGCAGGTATATGTTTTTAGAATAGGATACTGTCGTCAGCATGAAGCACGACTCAACAGGTCAACCATGATTTGTGCACTGGTGGACAGACGATGTTGTTTGCGCGTGACGATGCCATAGGCATCCATCACCAGATCCAGGTCCACATCGAGCTGTACCAGCAGACCGGCCTCCAGATAGTGACGCAACGGCTCAAGCGGCAATGCCACCAGAAAGTCGCTCGATAACAACAAACTGATAATGACCGGCATGGCCGAGGTTTCCACGGCAGCCCTGGGGGTATCGAGGCCCTTGGAAACGAACAGCGAGGTCAGTCGGTCGCGCAATACGCTGGCGCGTGGTGGCAGTATCCACGTGGCCTGGCTTAACTGCCTGAGCGTCAAGTCACCGGCTTTAGTCAGAGGGTGACCAGCACGCACCACGAGATGATGCTGTTCAGTCTGCAGAGGGACAAACTTCAGCTCGGCACTTGCATCCGCTCCAATGATGCGACCTATCATGACATCGAGCATCCCGGCGCGCAGCTGCTGCAATAGCGCAATGCTGGTGTCGACCACCACCGAGACATTTACTGCCGGATGACTGGCCTTGAATTCGGTCAGGGCGCGTGGCACCAGACTGGTCGAGGGTGTGATGATGGTACCGACCGAGACCTGTCCGCGCGAACCTGACATCAGTTCCATCACTTCCTGATGTGCCGAATCCATTTCTGCCAGCGCCGCTCCAGCCCTCCTGATCATTACCTCACCGTTGATGGTCGGTGAAATCCCGCGTGCCAGTCGCTCAAACAGCTGCACACCCAACACGTATTCCAGCTCAGAGAGGCGCTTTGACGCTGAAGACTGCGTCATGTTCGCAGCCTGCGCAGCGCGCAGGATTGAACCATGCCGGCCCAACTCCACCAACAGGACCATATGACTGGTTTTCAGATGGGTCCGTACAAAGCGGTCCGAGAGATGATCGCGCATAGAATGGTTTATTCGTGATAGAGCTGGGAGCGACCACCGTCAATCAAAATATCCGTGGCATTAATGAATTGCGCTTCATCGCTGGCCAGAAATAATGCGGTGTAAGCCACTTCCTTTGGATCACCAATACGTTTACACGGAAGTAACGCGGCCTGCCGCTGAGCTTCATAAGCCGGATCAGGACAGCTACTGAGCCAGGTCTGAATCGCTTCAGTCAATATAAGGCCCGGTGAAATTGAATTGACCCGCACACCGCGCGCGGCATATTCGATCCCCAGTGAACGAGTCAGACCGATCAGAGCGTGCTTGGCCACCGGATAAGGGAAGCAACCGGGAATGATTTTGTGACCGTGAACCGAAGCGATATTCACGATCGAACCGGCACCCTGAGCCAGCATGGTCGGCAGTACGGCGCGCGTCGCGTTCCACACTCCGTCCAGATCGACCGAAAAGCAGCGTTGCCATTGTTCCTGTGTCATTTGCAACGGGTCGGCGAACACATTCATGCCTGCATTATTGACCAGCACATCGACGCGCCCAAACTGCTCCAGGGCTTGATCAACCAATGCCTCCATGGCATCTTTATTCGACACATCGGCCTGTACAAACAGGGCATTTTGCTCACCCAACTCAGTGCGCATCGCGTGTGAAGCCGCATCATAGCGCCGGCTGTTCAATACAATTTTGGCGCCGTGGCGTGCAAACAGGCGTGCAGTTGCCGCGCCGATTCCCAGGGTTGAACCGGTAACGATGGCCACTTTGCCTTCCAGACGGCCAGCACCTGGTGGTGGAAATTTTTCAATCAATTCAGTCTCGCATTCATTTAGTGTTGACATTGGAAGGGCTAGTCTGACCATGGGCCTCGGGCGGGCCGCTCTCAAGGGGTGACCCTGACTGGACCAGATCATATCTTTGGTCTATCTATCGTGGAAATGAAGAATATTGATCGGAGCTATGACAAATCGCGATAGCTTGATTCGGTAGCAATAAAAATTTGCTGAAGCAGTCAGGTAAGGCGCCAGCTTGCCTTACCTGACGCGGAACTAAACCAGTTCTGCCCCTGCGGCGCTGACACGCACGGTAACGCTGGCACTGCCCAGCAACGCATGCGTGGCCGTCAGACGAACCAGGCCGCTTTGTTGTGTGGTGCGCAACCAGACCGCGCCACTGCCGGCAACCAGAGAAAATGGATTCGGTCCAATCAATTCCGCAGGGCCTTCCAGATGCAGCACAACAGCATCACCACAGGGCTGCCGGATTGCACCGAATTCATCCATCATCCGAATCACCACCCGGGTTGCATCAATACCGTCGGCAATCAACTGTTCATCATCAGCGAACAGAGCGAATTTCTGATCAATTCCTTTTCCGGACAAGGTTTTACTGATCACCATGCGTCCATTGATATACCCTTCCATGCGCAGGTCACCCCAATGTGTAATTGCAGCCTCATACAGATCGACAATGAACGGGGCATAGGGCAGGTGGGGAAACTGTTTGCGGTCAGGGTCGGCTTCGGCTACCAGTTTCGAGTCAATATAGAACTTGACGTGCTCGCAATTGGAACAGACCAGCACATCGCGAATGCCGATCGATTCGTCGTTGCGCGACCAATGGAAAGCTGGTTCCAGCACGATTTCTTCGGCCGGATCGCACTGCGATTTATAAAAGCCGGCTGCCGGTTTTGGTTCACGGAAAATATCACTGACGCCGTGATAGCAGATCCGATCACCGGAACCAAAATCAGCATGCGTATTGTAGTCAAACGCGCACCAGCCCAGACCGCCGGAATACTGGGCACTGGAAGCGAGCTGATCATGGATACGGGCATGGCGCAGGGTATGCTCCATCAACCGTTCTTTACTGTCGATGGTTTTGGTCGGATAAGTATGACCAACAAATTCGGTGTTCAGATAACGTGGATGATTCGGTGCCTTCAGAGGAAATTCAAAATCATTCATCGTGAATACATCTTCCAGAAATTCAGACTCCTGGAAATAACGTATCCCACCGGTTTGACGAGTCGGATCAAGTCGGTGCGCCAGCGCGTTGGTCTTGGTATAAAAGTCGTGAAAATCCTGGGATTCATTGACCCGCACGCCCCACAGAATAATGCTGGGGTGATTCCAGTCACGTCGTATCATGCGTTGCACATTATCGACACAGACCTCTCGCCAGGCTTCGTTACCAACAAACTGCCAGCCTGGTATTTCTTCCAGAACCAATAGACCAAGCTCGTCACAGGCATCCAGAAAATGGCTCGAATTCGGGTAATGGGAAGTGCGCACAATATTGCATTTCAATTTTTTGCGCAGAATTTCTGCATCGCGCTTCTGTACCCGCGCGCCCATCGCCTGCCCAACATACGGGAACGTTTGATGGCGGTTAAGGCCGCGCAGTTTCACGACTTTCCCGTTCAATTCGAAGCCATGGTCAGTAAACTCAGCGACCCGAAAACCGAAACGGCGACTCAGCTGATCGATCACGACTCCAGTGCGCAGCAAACGAACCTGCACCGAATACAAACTGGGATCTTGCAGATTCCACAGGCGGATTCCATGCAGATTGGTCAGGCGCACGCTCTGTACCTGTTCTGAGCTGGTATCGGCCGTCATCACGGCGCGACCACTGGCGATCACGGTGCTGCCATCGATCAGATCCACTTCGAGTTCCAGTGGCTCGCTTTGCCCCTCCAGATTCAGGATAAAACACTGCACATCCACCGCGGGTGCAGCCGACAGAGTGTCGATGGTTTTAACGAACACATTGTCCAGATGTTGTGCGGGGACTATGCGCAGCGCGACCTCGCGATAAATGCCACCGAAAGTCAAATAATCGACCTGGTTACCCAATGGGGGAATATCCTTTCTTTCCGTCGAGTCGACATCCACGGCCAGAACGTTATCTCCATGCCAGTTAATATGCGGCGTCAGTTCAAACGAGAAGGGGGTATACCCGCCGCGGTATTCACCAAGTCGCACCCCATTTATCCATACGGTTGCCGCCGTCATGACCCCTTCAAAATCAATGAAGACATGCTTGCCTTTGGCCTTTGGCGGGAGCTTGAAATGGCGGCGATACAGCGAAACAAATTCATAGGACTGATCATCAAAACTGTGCCATGGCAAACGGCTGTTCGAATGCGGTACCGTAATTTTCTGGAAACGACTCTCATCACAAACCGGATCATGGCCACCGGCCACAAAGTGCGGGCTAAAACGCCATTGACTATTGACAGGCAAGGTCATGCGCATGCCGGCACTGTCCAACGCCGTTTTGGCCCTGGCCATGCTGACCGGTAACGCCGCACCGGCCGTCATCGCTCCCATCGATAAAATAAAATTACGTCTTTTCATTTGGTCTCCCTGTTTATTATTAGAACAGCTTCACACTGGCCGACATTAGTGACGAGCGCCGCGACTTTTAAGTTGATCCAGCAGCACGGCGATTAACAGAATCACGCCACGCATCAGGTACTGATAAAACGCATCCACATCCAGCAGATTCATGACATTTTCGAGTGTCCCCATAATCAGCACGCCAACCAATACGCCGAAAATTCTTGCCTTGCCGCCTTGTAAGGACACCCCGCCCAACACACACGCTGAAATCACATCCAACTCAAAACCCTGCGCCGCATTCGGTTGACCGCTGGTGATACGCGAGGCCAGAATCAGCCCGGCCAGAGCGGCCACCAGGCCCTGAAGCAGAAATATCCAGACGCGCAATCGTTCTACCCTCACTCCCGCCAGTCGCGCCGCTTCCGGATTACCTCCAATGGCCAGGGTATTGCGACCGAAGACCGTGTGATTGAGTAAAATCCCAAACACAACAAAACAGAGCGCCATCACCCAGACCGGCAAGGGCATGCCCAACAGACGCGCATCACCAAAATTAATAAACAGCTCGTTCGCAATCCCCACTGCCTGACCATGCGAAACGATAAAGGCCAGTCCGCGCACCATCAACATCGACGCCAGTGTGGCAATCAACGCGTTGACCCGCAGATAGGCGATCAACACGCCGTTTGCAGCGCCAATGAGCGCACCTGACAGCAGGCCACCACCGATGGCAATAACGGTGCTGTGCGTAGACTCGAGCAGAATCGCACCCAACACTCCGGAAAAGGCAATGGTTGAACCAACCGACAGATCAAAATCACGCGAGGCCAGACACAGCATCATGGTGCAGGCCACCATGCCAATCTGCGCTACCGACAGCATCAGCCCGACGATATTGACAGCGGAGAAAAAGTTCTGCACGGTTGCCGCCAGCAACGCGAACAACAGCGAGTAGCCCAGCGTCATGCTGTGTTCAATCATCCATTGTCTGGGATGAACGGATTGGACTGTGTGTTGCAAAGGAACGGGTATAGTCATACAAATCTCCGAATGGCTGGATGGGTGTTATTCAACGGCGCTGTGCTTGCAGCGGCGTCTGGCAGCGCCAGACTGAGCACACTGTTTTCATCGGCCTGTTCGCGGTTTAAGGTTCCGGCTATCTGACCGTCACGCATGACGACGATGCGATCGGCGATACCCAATACTTCTGGCAGTTCACTTGACACCACAATGACGCAACAGCCGCTTTCCGCCACTTCATAGATAATCCGGTAGATTTCATTCTTGGCGCCGACATCAATCCCACGCGTTGGCTCGTCCAGTATCAATACCTTCAGATTAGCCTCAGCCAGCCAGCGCGCCAGAATCACCTTCTGCTGATTCCCACCGGATAACAGCCGCAACTCCTGAGTTCGATGCGGCGTTTTGATACGCAGACGGGCAATGAACCGGTCTGCAATGGCCGCTTCCATCCGATGACGCAAAAACAAACCCGCGCGCAAATTTTTTCTTCGACAACTGATGTTGATATTTTCCGCAACCGAGGCCTGTGCCAGGATGCCCTGCTCCTTCCGGTCCTCCGGGCAAAAAACCATGCCTTGCTCAATCGATCCGGGCGGGCCTGATTCAGGCAACAATTTTCCATCCAACTGCACGCTTCCTGAGCTGCGCGGATCAGCGCCATACAGAAGTCGCATTAACTCGGTGCGCCCTGCTCCAACCAGTCCGAAAAAGCCCAGCACTTCGCCCTCTCGCACCGTGAAACTGGCACTGTTGGTCAGCGTTCTCCCGGCAAGGCTGGACACCACCAGTCGGTCCTTGCCTGGCGTGCGGGCGCGATAAGCATAAATATCATTTACTTCACGGCCAACCATTTCACTGATCAATCGCTCTCTGGGCACGCTTGCCATCGCCGGATGAGTGACGATTTTGCAGCCATCACGAAAAATGGTGCAGCTGTCACACAATTCATACAACTCTTCCAGACGATGCGAGATGTAAATCAACGCATGACCAGTGCGGCGCAGTTCTCGCACCAGGCGGAACAGAATGGTACTTTCAGTATGCGACAGACTGCTGGTGGGCTCGTCAAAGGCAATGATTTTGGCGTCCTGCATAACGGCCTTGCAGATCTCCACCATCTGACGCTGTGCAATCGACAGATCGGCAAGACGCGCGTCGGGATCGATATCCACGCCAATTTCAGTCAACCGTTCAGCGACGATACTGCGCGCCTTGTTGCGGTCGACAAAACCAAAGCGACCCGGCATCCGGCCCAGCAGAATGTTTTCAGTGACAGTCAGTTCCGGAACATATTGCAGCTCCTGATGGATTACCGCGACACCGGCTGCAATCGCATCTCTGGCACTGGAAAACTGGCAGTGATGTCCCTGGACTAACATGCGTCCACCGTCAGGTCGATACTGCCCACCCAGAATTTTGAGCAGCGTCGACTTGCCGGCTCCGTTTTCACCCAGCAAGCCATGCACCGAGCCAGCCTGAACCGAAAAGCTGACCTTATTCAGGGCTGTCACACCAGGGAAAATTTTACTGACCTGATCAAATTCGAGATAAGCTGGCACGGCACCCTCTCATGCAAACGCAACAAAAATATAGTTTAGGGAGTTGCCTGTTACAGACCATTTTCAGCACGCACTACTTGCTGGTTTATTCGGGTCATCAATACGCCACTGGTAACAATGATCGCAGGCGGCACCTGATTAGCGCTGATCCACTGATACAGGTTGGCCGATGTTTCATAGCCATGGCGCTTCGGGCTGATCAGTACCGTGGCAAAAAATCCGGTCAGTTTCGGTTTGGCAAATTCATTGAGCGCGGTTTTACTTCCACCAATTCCGATACCGATCACATTGTCGTTGCCGAGATTGTGCCCTTCTGCTGCACGAATGGCTCCCAGCACGGCTTCATCGTTCAGACCAAATACCAGCCAGTGTTTCATGCCGGCCTGTTTAGTCAGCAGGATATTGGCTGCATTGAACGCACTTTCCGTATCGGTCTTAGCCTGTGCTGCATCGAATATATTCGTCACTGGAAAGCCTGCATCCTTCAGGGCAGCGACGGCTCCCATGGTCCTGTCACGCGCCGTTGGCAACTGATCGAAAGCAACCCGCATCGCGCCCACTTCTGCCGGATTCCAACCACGCGATTTCATTTCATTAGCCAGTCCCTGCCCAACCTGCCTGCCGATTTCAAAGCCAGAGATACCCATATGCGGAATGGAGGCCACCGCTTTTCCTGCGCCGTCGAGCAGTTGATCGTCGACCGATATAACTTTCATGTTGTAGCGTCTGGCAGCGCGCTCTACTGCCGCACCAAGCTTGACATCGGGCGCGCAAATGACAAAACCCTGGGCCTGTTGCGCAGCAAGGTTATCGATTGCCGCCATCATTTTTTCGCCATTGGGAATGCCGATTTTCACCAGCGTAAAACCTTTGTCTTTTGCTGCCTGTTCGGCAAAACGCCATTCATCCTGAAACCACGGCTCTTCGGCCTGTTTGACTAAAAATCCGATTTTTACCGGCTCGGCGGCGTGCCCGACAAATGGGATCAGCGTCGCCATGCAGCAGCACAGCAATAGTGTGCGCAGCTGCAGCGCGAGGCCCCGAATGAGTGAAAAAAGTTGATGCATGTTTATCTCCTGGTAGTTTTTATTGGTACAACCCCAAAGGGCGGGGCACAACTGAATCAATGGCTGTCGTCAAACAAGGTTTCAGGTACACCCACAACATCCGGTAATGCGATTCCGAACAGACTGCCTGCGTCAGGCATCGCCGCGTTCTCCTGTGGCGACATTTCCTGGCGCGAACTCGTGACCAGCAGATTACGCAACGACAGCTCGCCAAATGCCGGACAGGTTGGATTTTTGGCCGGCACCTGCCATCGCTGCATCAACTCACCTAGCGGCGAATAACGCTGCACACTGGCCGCACCCCACTGCGCATTCCAAAGGCAGCCGTCACTGTCGATCACCGCTCCGTCCGGATACGCGCCGGTTTCGGATAGCGTTGCAAACAGACGGATATTGTCGACCTGCGCGCTCTCAGAGTCATAGTCACACTGCATGATGCGGCGCGTTAAGGTGTCTGAAAAATACATGGTGCGGCCGTCAACACTGAAGCAGATACTGTTGGCGATGGCCACTGCCGGCAAGGCCAGGCGACGCAAACCGTGCTGTTGCGAATACTGATAAAAACTGCCGATCGCGCGCTTTTCTGTGGCTTCATTCATCGTCCCAAACACATAGAATCCGCGCCGGTCGCAGCGGCCATCGTTGATGCGGGTGCGACTTTCAGTCGGATCGACAGCACATGCTGTTTGAATCTGCAGCTGCAACTGAGCGTCGGCTTCGCGCTGCTGGCGCTGCCGGCTGGTGCGCGCAAATGCCAGGCGCTTCGTGAAACCGATCAGAATCGCTCCCGACTGGCAATGCACAAAAGAACCGGCCCGATCAGGCAATCTGAAACTGTGCAGTGCATTACCCTTTGCCGACCAGCTGTGCAACGCGGACGATTCGATATCGGTCCACCACCACCGCGCGGTCGCCGCGTGCCAGACCAAACCCTCGCCGAGCAGCGAATTATGTTTAAACTGTAATTCCATCTCGTGGCCGTTATCAAAAACAGGTATCTCAGGCATAAAAATCTGCTCAGTCAGAAAGTGCGATGTCAGGCATCTTAACGACTCTGTGCATGTCCAACAAATGCATTCCGTCGCACCAGCTATGTCATTTCAGCATAGCTGTTACTGCGCTTGCAGCGCACACCATGCGGCTACAAATTCACGCGCACGCTCGGTGACCTGGGCGAGCGACATGCCGGGCTTATACAGTGCGCCACCCAAGCCAAAGCCCGAGGCGCCGTTACGTTGATACTCGGCCATGCGCGACGGTGTTATTCCACCTACCGGAAATAACAGCAAGTCAGGTGGCAGCACCGCGCGCACTGCATTCAGTACTGCCGGCGTCACCAGTTCGGCCGGAAACAGTTTTACGGCGTGGGCTCCGGCAGCAATGGCACTGAATATCTCCGCTGGCGTAGCGGCACCAGCCAGGCACAGCATTCCAGCTTGCCTGGCACAACGAATGACATCCGGATCGTTGTGGGGCATGACGATCAGGCTGCCGCCAGCCTGTGCAATCTGCTGTACCGAACTGCTGTGAAGAACCGTACCGGCACCGAGCACCGCATCGTTCGGCAGGCACTTCCTGATTCGGGCCAACGAGTTCAATGCATCCGGCGAATTGAGGGGTACTTCAATTATTCGGAATCCCTGCTCGTACAGGGTCAGCGCTACACCCTCGGCTTCATGAGGGTGTATGCCGCGCAGAATGGCAATGAGCGGCAGTCTGTCGCAGGCAAGTTTGAAATGTGAAAAATCGACTGAATTCATGATTGACCGGCCAGTGAAATTGACGTATTGATCAGTCCGGCCTGTGTGGCCAGTTTCCACAAACCGTGCGGGGCCGTGTTATGCAATACCAGTGGTACCGGTGCCGCCAAACGTGTCAATGCCTGGCGATACATCGCGCACAGTTCAGTTGCGCCGATCAGCACCAGCGGTGCTGCATCCAGACCGGCCTCACTTCGCCATGCCAGTCCGGCAAGCAGTTCATGACCTATCAGCAGGCCGGAAAGGTAGTCAGCCAGACTGTCGGCACTCATCGCCCCAGTCAACCCCAGTGTCCTGACGGAAAAAAGCTGGTGGCTCAGACCAGAATGATGATGATCCCGCGCGGTATCAACACCTTTATCAAATGCCGCCATACTCAACCTGACCGGTTCCGGCTCTGCCGGGATCAGAAAACCCAACACCGAATGACGTGACAGTACCGCAAATAATTCACCTGTCATGTGCGTGGCGAAATCAAGGATTTGTGCATGCTGCACATTGACCCACTTTGAATGCGTTCCCGGCAGGATCAGGCAGGCCGCCGCGGCCAGTTCCGGATGCAGCTCGAGCGCACCGACAATCTGGGTTTCCTCGCCGCGCATGACATCTGGCGGCAAACCCGGTGTCTGCACGATCAGGCCGGGACAAATCCATGGCGCCGTATCGTCAATCGGCATCAGACTCTGGGCCAGCTCGCCTGCATTACTCGGACAGGCGACATAAGGTGCGGTGCGCCAGCCATGTTGTGAACCAACCATGCCAGAGGCAAGCAATGGCAAACTGCGCCCTCTGTGATCACGATAGTCAAGCCAGTCACCAGCGAGTTCACGCAACACTCTGGCATAGGCATCACTACCCCTTAGCTGCAAGGCGCCCTGCTGCGATGAGCGGGTCTGTAGCACGCTGCCCTGTGCGCCTATCAGAAACACGCGCAATCCAGTGCTGCCCCAGTCAATGCCGATCAACTGCGCTGCATCGTTGTGTTTTTTCATGGTCACCATTCGGCCACACTGCCATCCTGGTGCCGCCACAGCGGATTGCGCCAGTCAGGCGCGTTCCGGCTGGCCTCCTCTACCCGTTGCTCATCGATCACAACGCCAAGCCCGGGTTTGGGTAACGGCGCGATATAGCCACCGACAATAGTGAAGTCGTCGCGATTGACCACATAGTCGAGTAATTCAGCACCCTTGTTGTAATGAATTCCCATGCTTTGTTCCTGCAGCACCGCGTTGTGTGACACAAAATCGACCTGCAGGCAGGCGGCCAGCGCAACCGGTCCGAGCGGACAATGCGGTGCCAGTGCGACGTCGTGTGCCTCAGCCATGGAAGCGATGCGAATACATTCGGAAATGCCGCCGGCATGCGACAGGTCGGGCTGCACGATGGCGATGCCCCCTTGCTGGAAAACGCGTTTGAAATCAAATCGTGAATACATGCGCTCACCGGCGGCAAGCGGAATAGAGGTGCTCTGGGCAAGTTGCGGGTAATATTCACACTGTTCGGCCAGCACCGGTTCTTCAACAAACAAGGGACGGTACTGCTCCAGTTCGCGCAGCAGCACCTTTGCCATTGGCGCGGCGACCCGGCCATGGAAATCAATGCCGAATTCAATCTGATTGCCGAACGCACTGCGTATTTCCGCAATGCGTTCCACCGCAGCATCCACATCTTTCGCACTGGCGATCATGCCGAATTCTTCTGTGCCGTTCATCTTGAACGTATCGAATCCGGCTTCACGCAAACGACGAATGCCGGCGATCACATCAGCAGGTCGGTCACCGCCGACCCAGCTATAGGTTTTCATGCGATCACGGACCAGCCCGCCGAGCAACTGATAGACCGGCACATTGTGCACTTTTCCCTTGATATCCCAGAGGGCCTGATCAACACCGGCAATGGCGCTCATGAGTATGGGGCCACCGCGATAAAATCCACCACGGTACATGGCTTGCCAGAGATCATTGATGCGCGCCGGGTCCTGACCGATCAGGAAGGACGACAGTTCATGGACCGCAGCCTCCACTGTTTTGGCGCGGCCTTCGATGACGGGTTCGCCCCAGCCGGTAACGCCGGCATCCGTCTCGATTTTAAGAAGCATCCAGCGTGGCGGAATGCGGTAGGTAGTGAGCCTGGTTATTTTCATCATATTCTCAAAAGATTGACCAACACGGAAATGAGGATCCAATGGGCAAATCTTAAACCGGGCTCACTTGCACGAAATATGAATAAGAAGCGATTAACTATACAAAAACAGAATACGCCAGAGTCTGAACAGAATCAGGCGCCAGGCAGTTTTTGCGGAAAGGTTTTCAGCAGGTTGTATACCATCATTCCAGACAGGAACAACAAGGGCAGACTGGCGACAAGTACCGCTGACATAGCGATCTTAATACCGCCATTGACCAGTATCAGTGCAATGGGCAGCAACCCAAGTGCAACCGCCCAGAACACACGATTCCACCGACTGGGATCTTCACCGACACTGAGCTCCACCGATGTGCAGGCCGCCAGTGCGTAGGCTTTGGAATTGTAGGTGGCAGCGATAAAGATGATGGCAATCAGTGCAAATACGCCGCGCATCACATTACCGAATGGCAGCGATCCCATTACTGCCGAAATAGCCTGCCCGGTGCTGGCATCATGAACAATCTGACGCACCGGTACCAGGTGATGCATATCGACGTAATAGGCATAGTTACCCAGAATAATATAAAAAATCCAGGCGCCCAGACTGCCAAACACTGCCATGCCAAGAATCAGATCGCGCAAGGTACGGCCTCGGGAAATTCGGGTGACAAAAATGCCGACTATCGGGCCATAGGCGATCCACCACGCCCAATAAAAAATCGTCCAGTTTTCGACGAAACCGCTGCGCTTGACCGCATCGGTGTAGGTCAGCATGCGCAAGGAATTTTGCAGCATGAAACCCAGACTTTCCGTGCCTTGTCGCAAAATGAATTTGGTTGGTCCAGTCAACAGGATAAACATCAAAAACACAAACGCGAGGCCAACATTGAATGACGCCAGTTTTGAAATACCTTTGGAAAGACCGGAATAGGCAGCAATGGAAAGCAGACCGATGCAGGTGCACACCACCGCGATATCCATGGTGAGCGATCTGGTGGCGCCAACCGAGTCCGCAATCGATGCAGATATCATCGGAATGGACAAACCAATTGACGTGCCAGCGCCTGCCAGCAGAGAAATCACGAACAGGCTGTCAATAATTCTGGCCAGCAGTTTTGCACGGCCAGGATGTGAAATCAGGCCGTGACATCCGGTACTCAGACGCAAACTGCTCGCGCCGCGCACATAGTATTGATAAGAGATCGCCACAGTAGGAAGCGCATAAATGGCCCAGGCCAGCGGGCCCCAGTGGAACATGCCATAGCTGACGGCAAGCAGGCGGCCTTCTTCACTTCCTGGCACGGCATCCATGGGCGGATGCTCTATATAATGCGACCATTCGATCGTCGCCCAGTAAATCAGTCCTGCACCAACCCCGGCACAAAACAGCATGGAGATCCAGGCATAGTTGCCAAATTCCGGCTTCTGACTATCACTTCCAAGGCGAATGCTTCCATGCCGGCCAAATGCCACCCAGGACAGAAACAGCAGAGCACCAATGACGCCCCACTGGTACAGTAGTCCCAGATTTTCGGTGATCCAATCGTACATACCTGCGATCTGTTGCCCGGCCATTTCCGGCCACACCAGAATCGGCACGGACACGGCAAGCAAAATCAACGCGGCCGGAATAAATATGGCAGTATCGATCGATCGTTTAAAATTATTTTCCATTGAATATTTTGCAATCCGGGACCGTTAACTAGTTAATTTCGACAACCACACAGCCGTTAAGGCCGCCTTTTTCAATCGCATTATTCGATTCAGCAAAATGTTCTAGAGGATATCGCTGTGCAATTCTGTGTGTCAACAGACCATGCGCCAGTGCGTCTCCAATATCGTTGATAGCATGTTCTTTGGCTGACTCCGGCATGGCGTAAACAATCACCATTCTGAGTGTCATATCCATAAACATCATTTTCCGGAACGGCAGGGCCGGTTCTGCGGCTGACGATGAGTAAGTGGCAACCGTGCCGCCAATACGAATCACTTCCAGTACGGAGGACAGGTTGGCACCAAAATCAACATCGATGACACGATCTACCTTACGACCGTCAGTCACCGCCAGCAACGCCTTGTGCCATTCTGGTTCACGGTGACTGATCACATAATCCGCTCCGGCGGCCAGGCAATCGTTTCGGGTCGCATCATTACTGGCCGTGGCAATGACCATAGCGCCAGCCAGTTTCGCCCATTGAATGGCGTAATAGCCGACACGTCCGGCACCCCCGGTTACAAGAACCAATTGCCCCTGGACAGGTCCGTCCGCATGAACACAGCGGTGTGCTGTCATGGCGGGAATTCCCATGCAGGCGCCAACCGAAAAATCCACATTCCCAGGAAGAGGTGCTGCGCGCTTTCCATCAATGGCCACGTATTCTGCTGCCGTTCCAAAACGTCGACCGTATTGAGCCTGATATACCCAGACACGCTCACCTATTCGGGAATGCATCACTCCTGGACCAACCGCTTCAATCACACCGGCACCGTCACTGTTGGGAATGATCATGCCGCCAGCGAGCAGGTCGGGGAAGGCGCCTGCGCGCTTTTTGGTATCAGAAGGATTAGTTCCTGAGGCATAGAGGCGTACCAACACCTCGCCGTGCCCAACTGAAGGCCTATCAATCTCGCCCATGCGAATTACGTCGTTAGCCGAACCGAATCGTTCGAACCAGGCTGCTTTCATTTTTTTCTCCCTTTAGAATGTTTTTTACAGGCGCGGAGTTAATCCGGTAGCCACCGCAAACGCGTGATACAACGCATAGTCCGCAGAAATAACCGGCTTGCCAATTTTTTGCTGTGCATCGCGAATCCAGCTCAGTGTTCTTGCGCCGGCACCAGTGACAATAATGGCCTCGGCTTGCGGGGCCGCTTCAGCAGTCCGGTAAACGCTGCTACTGATTTCGGCTGCACTGAAATTCCATTGCCTGGCGTCGATTTCGGCCTGGCTTTTGAAACTTCCCTGGTCAAGCATACTTTGCATGGTGATGATTTCAAATTCGTTATGCGTAAAAAACTGGCGATATTCGGCTTTCCATTCCTCGTTATAGTACGGACACGCAATGGCGATTTTTCGCGCCTGATTTGATGCCAGAAGATCCAGTACCGCGACACCATTCAGAATGACTTTGACGCCACAGGCCTGAGTGAGTCTGGCACTGAATTCACGCACGCCCTGCATCGTCTGCCCGATCTGATAGGTAAAGGCGGGGCCAACCTGGAGGATGAGTTCACTGCCAGCTGCGGCGAGCAGTTTCGCCGCAGCGGTGATACCTGCCTCAGAGCGACGCACCATGGGAAAGCTGTAATCGAAATCAATCGGCCCCATAATGGTTTGGGCAATTCTGACCTCTTCAGGATGACGAACGCGAATTTCATCACCGGTAGGCTCCATCCAGCACGGTGCAGCGAGAATGCCGAGATTAATGGGTTTGCTTTGCTTCATGGATATCCCCTAGGCCAATAAGCCGCCATCGACAATGATCGTCTGGCCAGTGATATAACCGCCGGAAGCGCACAGAAACAAAATCACCTCGGCAAAATCACCAGGTTCGCCAACTCGCCCTAACGGCAAGGCTTTCGCCGCAGCGGCGGCTTCTTCCGGCGCCCAACTACAGTCCCAGTTGGTTCCGGTCACCCAGCCCGGAGCGATGGCGTTGACGCGAATTTCCGGTCCGAGCCCCTTGGCCAGTTCGCGCGTCATCAGCACCAACCCGGCCTTGGTCGTTGCGTAAGCTGTACTGCTGCCACCGCCACCGAACGCGGCGGTAGAGGCCACATTAACTACTGCGCCACCAGAGAGCTTCAGATATTTTTTTGCGGCACGAATGCATCGATAAGGTCCAAGCAAATTCACGTCAAGCAGCTTGTCCCAGAATACCTCGCCCTGTATGTCCATATCGGCAGGTGGAATGCTCAACCGGGTTCCTGGCGTTGCCGCATTATTGATCAGATAGTCGAGCCCACCGATTGCATTGACTGCAGCATTCATCATGCGGATAACGTCATCGGGATCACCAACGTTGCCCGGAGCGGCAATGACCTTCAGTCCCTGGGATGTTAGCTTTTGCACTGCAGGTTCAAGCGCCGGATTGGTAGCCAGGTCATTCAATGCAACCGTTGCGCCGCAACGCGCCAGCATCTCAGCGGTTGCATATCCAATTCCGGACGCCGCACCGGTCACCAATGCCCTTCTACCGGCTAGATTGGCCGTCATGTTCATTTCTGTCTCCTGAGCTGATTTTGATTTGTAAATTCTGTTGACGAATGATGCCACGCGAACAGTTTTGGGTGAAACGATCAATTCAAATCGACACCATTATGAACCACAATAGCCAGACCAATTCACACAGATACTGTGTGCCTGTGAGCGGCAAGTCTTACTAATAAGGCATGCGGATGACACTGCCGGGAGAGGTATCAACGCCCCAGTAAACAAAGCGATTGGTGGTGTCGATAAACTGGGTATAAATCCCCTGACTGGTATCACCTCTGGCAAACGGGCTGCACGCCATCGAGATAGTTCCGGTTTCCCTGAACGTCGTCAGATCGACGGTGGAGACATTGCAGCTATTGTTGGAACTGCCAAAGAACGCAAGGTTATGAATCAGATCAATGACTCCACCTGAGATTACCGGCGAAGTCAGCGCTGTGGACGCAACGATTGACAGACTGCCCAGATCAATTTTGTACAACGTTGTCGCAGTGCCGTATGACGTGACATAGGCAATGTTGTTGCCGGTATCGATTAAGCCCCAATCAATATAGGTCGTCGGGATACTCAGACTGGATACGCGCGCTCCGGTTACCAGGTTGATGCTGACCAGACGACTGGTGCCGCTTTTGGTTGTACCGGTCACGATGCCGGCGTACAACATCTGACGACCGGGATCAATCATCAGGAAGTTAACGACCGCCTCTCCCGCAAGTAAAGGAATGGAGGACACAAAGGCAGACTTAGACGTATCAATTTTAATGATCTGCCCTTTGACGGTGGCCTTGCCGGCATTGCTTCCAAAATACGCCATCTGGGTAGTCGGATCATAGGCTTCGCTATACGTGCCTGGGAAATTCAATGACGCGTTTAAGGTCAGCGTACCGGTCTGAGTAAAATTGGCCAGATTCACAAAAGCAAATTGATTTGAATAATATCCGCCGTAGACAGCTGTGTTTTTGCCGGGATTGTAGGCTACCGCATTCAAATACGTCGGCCCGGTAACCGTCAAACTGGACGTGCTGGTCATGCGTGCCAGATCAACCTGAAAAATTTGATTGGGCGATGCCACCCAATCAGAAAAATACCCGGTATTTGACGTGGCATTAAACACCGAGGTCGATGAATAACTGGAACCCTTGGCCCATTGGACGCTCGGGTAAGTGACCGTGGCAGCTGCAGCCGAAAAATGTGCAGCGCAGATCGCCCCTGCTGCTGCGACACCGATGACATATTTTTTAATGAGTGAATGAAATCGATTACTGGATTGCATGATGTCTCCTTGTGTTTTATTGAACAGAGCACATGGCCCCGATGAATGGACTGACTCACATCACGCGGATGCAAGTGCGATTCGTTCTGTCACTTCGGAAGTCTTTGCCAGTCGATCTTTTAGAACGGACTACTTTGTCTGATTGCAGTTGGCTGGCGGAAGTCATTATCGGGGATGTGATTTTCAAGTGCCAATGAAGTTGCCTGATTGGCGTCATCACGAAATCACATGGTGCAGCGCAAGGTTAAAAACTGGTCGTGCTCATCCCATGGCAACACCAGAAAAGTCAGGGGATCAAACCGATGGAATGCTGCACTGCGTGGCGGATTCAGCGCAGCACAAGCGCCTGGCGCAGTTCGCCAAGGTGTTGTTCATAGGGTTTCCAGGCGCTCATACCCTTGCGGTTAATAGGCTGCCTGACCTGCTCGGCGCTCGGTGTTGCTACGGGCCGATTTGATTTGTAGAAGTCGCGACATGCCAATTCATAGGGTAGACCGCAGTACTGAATCAGTCTGGCGACTTCATGATCAAAATTGTCCACCAACTGCTCATAGACCACCCTGTGAATCTGTCCGGGATAACATACATCCCAGTGCGCCATCAGTCTTTCATAATCGCGGTAGTAGCGTCCCAGATCAGTGAGCGAATAACTGAATGCCTGACCACTCGCAAACAGCTGCTTGTAGCAACTGAAACATGAACTCATCGGATCTCTGCGCACATCAATGATGCGAGCTGCGGGCAGGATGCGTTTAATCAGGCCAATGTGCAGAAAGTTATTGGGCAGTTTGTCGATGAAGAATGGCGCCTGGGCACGCAGCGGCGCAGCCCTCCGGATATATTTGGCACCCAGATCCAGCAAGGTCGACGTCGACAGTTCTGACAATGACTCCGGATAGCTGGTCTGCCGACCGCCGAAGCGCACCATGCCAAACTCACGCACCAGAGCAGGTATAAATGGAAGTTCTTTGGTGCCATCAATCTGCGAATGTGCAGACAGAATCTGCTCTACCAATGTGGAACCTGATCTGGGCAATCCAACGATAAAAATGGGAGCACATTGTGTCGACGCAAAGTCAGCCGGAAGTCGAATCTGATCGCCAGAAAAAAATTTGATCAGGCGATCCACCAGTTCGGCAACATCGCCACTATCATAGTACTGACCAGATCGGATCAGTGCATTTCCGCGCTGATACCACGCGAAGGATTCATTGAACTGACTGGCATCCTCCAGGGCTTTGCCCAATGCAAAACAAAGATGCGCTTCATCGTCTTTCCGCAAACCAGATTCAAGCTGCTTTTTCATCGATTCAATTTCATTCCCCGCAAATCGGTACGTCTTCATGTTCGCCAGATTCCAGTATGCGCGCCCATCAGAAGAATCCGCTTCAATGGCCTTTCTGTATGCCGCAATCGACTCATCAGCCTTGCCCAGAGTTTTGACCGTATGACCGGTGCTGTTCCACAAACCTGCATCGTTCGGGCGTAACTGATTCAACTCAGAATAAATTTGCCGGGCGTCTGAATAACGCCCCATGCGCACAAAAGTGGCTGCTTTAATGACTCGATGCGCTATATCGCCTGGCGCGATTTTTTCAAGCGCATCGATTTCTGCCAGAGCCAGCTCATAATATTCCAGCTTGCACAGTACATCGGCATAGTTCAAACGGGCATGATGAAACTCCGGCGCCATGTTCAGACAACGCTCAAGTATGCGCAGACCTTCTTCAAGTGAGCCTGTCGCAATCGCCAATTCGGCCAACATGCGCGCCGCCTCAACGTCATGCGAATTTTCGCGAAGTCGCTCTCGCAGCAAGGACTCCGCCGCCGGGAAATTCTCTTCGAGCAGTGCATGGCCCGCCTGTTTCAGGATGAGACCCTTCTGACTGATGTCAATCGCCACATGACGCAGTTCCCTGGCCAAGTTGACCTGACCAAGTTGGGAATAACAGTCTGCAAGAAGGAGGCAGGTTCGCTCATCCATTGACGAACGGTCGATCTTTTCCATTAAGGCCACTGCAGCTGCGACTGCGCCTGACTGCACAAGATCGTTCAGTTGTTTAAAGTCTGTCATTGGTAAGATTGGAATGGCGCGCAGCCAAGGACCGACATTGGCTACACGCTCAGATTGGAAATTTCGGCCATGATAAATTCAACGATAGGTTTGACGTCCAGCGAAACATCGCCCTGACCGGTAAATAAGGCGATATTAAATTTGGGCAGCGCCGGAAATCCTTCGGTCTCTCCCATTCGGCGGATATTGGGCAACAGCGAACTTTGACTGAGCACACCAACGGCCAGACCTGCACTGACGGCAGCCTGAACTCCGCCTACATTCATCGTCGTTACGGCCCCCACCCAGCTTCTGCCGATGGAGTTCAATGCGCTGATGGCCGCTTCGCGATAGAAGCAGGGCGGAGGAAGCAAAGCCAGCGGCAAAGGTTTATCCGCTTCTAACCGAAAGTCATGGTGGGCCGCCCAAAAAAGCTGCTCCTCCAACAAATTGACGCCGCCCTGATTCGCCTCGGAACGGGCCGCAATAACAACATCGAGCTTACCCTCTTCGAGTTCGCGCAACAGCGAGCCGCTCAGATCAATTTTCAGTCTGAGGTCAAGTTTCGGAAACGTCGCGCGCAGCCTCGACAGAATCGCCGGCACCCGATGTGGTGCCAGGTATTCAACTACCCCAAGTCGCAACATGCCTTTAATTTCAAAGTCAGACATTCTGAAAATGGTTTCATCGTTGATCGCCAGAATACGCCGGGCGTAACTGAGCAACACCTCACCATGCTCGGTGAGAATAACGGCACCGCGCTGTCGGTCGATAAGTCGGTATCCCACAAATTCTTCAAGTCTGGCCATGTGCACACTGACTGTTGACTGCGTTATATGCAGGTGATCCGACGCCGCAGTAAATCCGCCCGTATCGATAATTTTGCAGAATGTGCGTAACAGATCCAGATCAAGGTTGCGTAGTTTCATAATCAATTTGGGGGATGTGGAAAGCGGGACATTATTATAGAAGCGTGGGGCGATTATAAACAACCTTGCACCGCAACATTCCATTTCATAATGACTGGCATTGAGTAAAATCGTTGTTCAGAAAATACTCGCTTGAACATAATAGGCTCGAACAAACAAATTGTCGAAGGCTAATCTTCGACTGGCGAGTCTGACGCAACGTGGGCTGATGACTCGACTTAATTAGAAAAATAATTTGGAGACATTCATGACAGCACATTACAAACCATCTGCAGTTGGGTTTAAAAACAACACTCATCAACGATCAGGTTTGCCTGCCCGTTCGCCACTGCACCATGCAATCAAAACAATTTTCGGCCTCCCGGGTATGTCGGCCGTTGCACTTTCACTCATACAAATCGGTACTGCACTGGCTAATGCGGATCCACAGGCCACTACTTATCCGAGCGCAGCTGCAGTGAACTCGACATCACCTGATGATTTGCAAACCGTGGTCGTAACCGCCCGAAAATTCAAGGAGCGCGCTCAAGATGTACCGGCCACCGTAGAGGCCATTTCAGGAGAAAAACTCGAGGAATTACATCTGACTAATTTTGAAGATGTTGTCCAACTGTTACCCAGCGTGTCATTTCAATCATATGGGCCTGGCCAGTCGCAAATTTATATGCGCGGCGCAGTCGACGGCGGTGACGGCAATCCGTCAGGATCCTCACCAACCGTGGCGGTGTATCTTGACGAAACTCCGGTGACAGCGATTGGTCGCAATCTCGATCTGCACGTCTATGATCTTGATCGGGTTGAAGCACTTCCGGGTCCGCAGAGTACCCTGTTCGGAGCCAGCAGCGAAGGTGGCACATTGCGCATGATTACGCATCAGCCGGTATTGCACACGCTTGAAGGCGGCGTAGATGCAGGTGGTTATTCGACCAACAATGGAGCGGCCAGCGGCAGTCTGGAAAGCTTTCTCAATATTCCTTTGGGCGAGGATGCTGCCGTGCGCCTGGTTGTCTATGACATTCACGACGGCGGATTCATCG
Source organism: Sapientia aquatica (assembly GCF_004358105.1). Lineage (GTDB taxonomy): Bacteria > Pseudomonadota > Gammaproteobacteria > Burkholderiales > Burkholderiaceae_D > Solimicrobium > Solimicrobium aquaticum. Next base: position 29,702 of record NZ_SMYL01000017.1, read on the forward strand.
ACAACGTTTTGGGCAACCGCAATTACCAGCTCTATCAAGGCAGTGCGGCGGGAACAGCAACACCGACTTCGCAAGTCAGTGTCAGTAACGCCACCCTGGTCAAGAAGGATTTCAATACCGAAGATACGCGAGGTGGTCGCATTTCGTTTAAATACAGAATTAACTCAGACTGGTCCTTCAATGCCGGCTGGATCAATCAGAATCAAAAAACCAGCGGAGTCTGGTCTGATGATGTGAACAATCCCAATGCGAAATTGTCGGCATATCAGGTTCAAAGCTTCTTCCCCAATTCAACTGACGACACCTACAATCAAGAGCACGTGGGCTTTGATGGCGATCTTGGTTTTGCAGATTTATTGTTTACCGCGTCGTTCTCGCAACGCAAGGTCAACACCGCTTCCGATTATTCCGAATATTCGGATTTCAAAGCCAATCCAGGTCTGTCATCGTTTATTGGCGGAGCCAGCTGTGATTACTATGCACTGGCAACGCATCCCTGCTCCAATCTTGGCATCTATTTCACAACCAATGACCATTACCGCAGACAGACTGATGAGCTTCGGCTACAGTCAAAACTGAAAGGCGATGTTCAATATGTAGCCGGCCTGTATTCCGAATCGTTGCGCCATGATTATCTGGAGCAGTGGATTGAACCAGGTTCTGCAACTGGCGGGCCAGATATGTCCCTGCTCGGCCCATCCAATTTATGGTACGAAACCAATCAGTCACGCCTCGACAAACAATGGGCCGCCTTTGGTGAAGTGCGTTACAAATTCCAGCCTGAATGGACTGCCACTCTGGGTGGCCGATACTTCCATGAAACGAGCTCCCTGGCCGGATATTCGGGATACGGGCTGTTCGCCTATAGCCCTGTCGTTCCAGTGAATTCATCCGTATCCGACAACGGCAATACGATGAAGGCCAACCTTAGCTATCAACCTGATGCCAACCAGAATTACTACGCACTGTGGTCACAGGGCTACCGCCCCGGTGGCATAAATCGTGTTGCCACGTCCGTTGTCGCTCAGACGTACAAGCCGGACCAAATGAACAACTATGAAGCTGGATGGAAGTTGTCGTTGAGTCGCAAGCTTCAGTTCGACGGCGCGTTTTACATGATGGACTGGAAGAATATGCAGTTGTCGCGCTACGAATCTGCCTGGGGGGCGCCGCTCGGCTTGACGGTCAATTTGACCAAGGCACGGATCACCGGTTTCGAAACATCGCTGGCATGGAGACCGGTCAGGAAATGGAATTTATCAGCCGGACTGGATTTGAACAACGCCAGACTGTCGCAAGACCTGGTGGTAGGCAGTGCAACTGCAGGCTATAGCGTGGCACCCTCAGGTACGCCATTGCCTTATGCGCCCAAAGTCAAATATAACCTGTCGAGCAGAAATAGCTACGAAATTGCAGAGGACTTTGAAGGTTACTTCCAGATGACCTATGCTGAAACCGGAAAACGGTATAACGATGTATTCGTTTATCAGACTCCAACGCTCGGCACACCTGGCCCTGACGGCAGACGGGAAATGGACGCGTATGGGCAATTGAATCTGGGTACCGGAGTGATGCACAATGCCTGGTCAGCAGATTTTTATGTCAACAATGCCCTGAACAAGCGAGCAGAACTGGCCCGAAGTACAGCTGCCTGGGATACCTGGACAACGGTCAACCGCCCTCGTACGATCGGCCTTAAAATTTCATACAGGTTCTGATGAAAAAACGACTGACATACGCATTGCTTAGCCTCGGAATGATGGCGAGCCTGGACTGGCCATGCAGTGCCAGTGCAGGCGAGCCAGCTCCAACCGTGGCAATCGAGCATAGCTTGATACAGGGCACTGCCGCCGCATCTCATCCGGGTATGGGCGTATTCAGGGGGATTCCATTCGCAAAGCCGCCCGTCGGTCCAATGCGCTGGGCTCCGCCTGAACCGACCATGCCCGGAAAGACAATTATTCACGCTGACCATTTTGCGCCGGCGTGCTATCAGGGCAAGTCCAATACTGACTGGTATCGCGCTATTGCCAAGGCTTTCGACGCTAGCGATATTGGCTTTACGGAGCCGCAAATCAGTGAGGATTGTCTCTACCTCAATATTTGGGTGCCATCGCTACAAAAAGGTGAAAAGCTTCCGGTGATGGTGTGGATTCATGGTGGTGGCAATCGGGACGGCTACAGCTTTGAACCGAATTATCAGGGTGCGAATCTGGCGGCCGAAGGACGGGTGATTGTCGTTTCAGTGGCCTACCGGTTAAATGTATTTGGCTTCCTCCGCCCGCCTGGTCTGGATCAAAAAGATCCATCGGCTACTTTCGCGTTGCTCGACCAGATTGCCGCTCTCAAATGGATACAGAAAAATATCTCTGGATTCGGTGGGGATCGTAAAAACGTCACGCTGTTTGGCGAATCAGCGGGCGCATCCAATATCGGCTACCTGCTCAGCTCCCCGGTTGCCGCACCTCTATTCCGGCGTGCCATCAGCCAGAGTGGCGGCTTCCAGATGTTTGATCACTATTCGGCCCACACGGCGAACGACGACAGCCACCAATTTTTTGCGCCCCTGTCAGGCGATCTGGCGATCAAAGCGCTGCGCGAGATTCCGGCGGCAACCCTGTTGGATCATGCCGGAGAATCGGCCTCAACGGGACTGTTCAGACCGGTAGTTGACGGAACGGTAATAAGTCAGTTTACGGCCGCAAGATACCGTGAGCATGGCATTCGCCATGACTTGCTGATTGGTTCTAACGAAGACGAATGGTACATGTACCTGGATCCAACTGAGGCATCGTTCGAGAATGACATCGCGAGCATGCCTCCAGAATCCCGCCAGGCACTCAGATCAATCGCCGCCAGGGAATCCGATATACGCCATGGTCATGACAAGGCCTATACCTTTGCGAACATGGTCTGTCCGGCGTATCTGATGGCACGAGCAGTAAACAGTGCGCACCATGCCTGGGTCTATCACTTTACAAAAGTGCGCAATGGTGATGGCGGCCTTGCCCTTGGCAGTTACCACGGCGCCGAGATCCCGTATGTCTTTGACACGCACGACGCATGGTTGCCCACCGACGCAAGCGACATTAAGCTAACCAGAGAAATGATTGCATACTGGACTAATTTTGCGCGCACTGGCAATCCGAATGGTGGCGATCTGATTGCATGGCCGCGCTTTGACACAAGAGCTGGCAATATCATGCAACTGGGCGTCACGTCCGGTTCGATGGTCGCACCGAATCTGGAAACCTGTTTGACTCTGGCGCGGCCTCTTTATGAATCAGACAAAGATCTCGGTGCAGAATGAGCATGGACTGTCATTACAATAAAAAGAGGTCAGCATGAACTACCTGGAGTGGGCCGAAAATCTGCAGGCCAAGGTGGCCATTGCGATGAATGTGCAAAGCTATGTGCCGGTTTCCAGAGCACATCTGGTCGGTTGTTACCACAGCGGGCCAGCCAATCTCGATTTGATCAGGCAACTGGCAAATTCCGGAGCCAGAGTGGCGATTCCGACGACGATGAATGCCTCCGCAGCAGACATGATCGAGGGCAAACAAGGCAGGTGTCCACGAGCGACAGACTATGACCAGAACTACGAACTGGTTAGCCTGCTCGAACAGATCGGTTGTCAACCAACGCTGACCTGCGCTCCCTACTATTTGCCAGATCCACCGAAATTGGGTGAGAACATTGCCTGGGCCGAATCCAATGCCGTTGTTTTTGCCAACTCGGTGTTGGGTGCCCGCACCAACATGACCATGCAATATCTGGATTTGTCTGCCGCGCTAACCGGTCGAATTCCTGCGTTCGGACGGTATGCCGATGCAAACCGCATTCCCGCTCTCCGTTTTGACGTCGCCGAAATTCCAGAAGTCTGGTTTCAAAGCGACGCCTTTTTTCAGCTGCTCGGTTCAATTCTTGGTAGTGAATGCAAAACCGGTGTGCCGATCATCACTGGTGGGCCCGCCGAGATTGACACTGACCACTTGCGCTCGATCGGCGCCGCCGCAGCCAGTGCCGGCAATCTCGATCTGTTCCATTGGGAAGGCGTTACCGCGGAATCGCGCAACGGCTTGCTCGACTGCCATCTGAATCAACTACCTGTTCGCAAGATAAGCAAAGCGATGATCACTGACGCCTTGAGCAAACTGAACAGAGACGCCCATTTCATTCCTGACACCCTGTGCATGGGTACTCCACACGCCTCACTCAATGAACTCCATAAACTTGAGAACTACATTCAAAACCGCAAGTTACCTCCAAACAAACGGATCATTGTTTCATTGGGACGATACGTCCATGAGGCGGCGAGCCACGCCGGCCTGATCAGTCGCATGGAAGCACTTGGAGTGGAGTTTATCCGCGACACATGTACCTACTACGGCAACCTGATTGGCGAAACCGGCGGAGGCATCGTCACACCGTCGTTCAAGTGGGCCTATTACGGCGGTTCGCAACTTGGCAAACCGGTGGCGTTTGCGCGAATTGATCGCGCTATTGAATTGCTGTTTTCCGGTGTAGAAATCGGCACTGATCCGTTCTGGAACTGAGTAACCATGAATCACTCAGAAGTTATTCTCAACGGCAAAGCCCAGGGTGAACTGCTGGTGTTGACCGAAGCGCTAAGTTTTTGGGGTGGCACCGATATCAGCACCGGCCGCATTATAGATCGCTATCATCCTCAAGTCGGTAAGCTGCTGGCAGGCCGGATCGTGGTACTGCCAGGCGTCAAGGGCAGTACCGCCGGAACCGGAGCACTACTGGAAATGTTGTGCGCCGGCGTCGGGCCAGCCGGATTCATTTTGCGTGGGCCGGACATTATCGTCACGGCAGCGTGCCAGATTGCGAACAATCTGATTGCCACGACAGTGCCCGTGCTGCGCATACCTGATCTGGATTTTTCCGACCAGAGTCTGGCCGGCATCTGGAACATTGACGATGATCAGATTTTTATTGTTCAGTCAAACAGCATACGACTCAATCCTAAAGGTGGGTTTCCCAATACAAAGCAGGGAAGCCCGCGACGCTTAACAACAGGTTCCTAAATTCCAAAGATCATGAATAAACTCTATCCAGATTCACGCCAGGCACTGCAGGACATCATTAAGAATAACCAGACCATTGCCGTAGGCGGCTTTGGCGTATGCGGAATCCCTGAAGCGCTGATTGATGCATTACGCGATTCAGGTGCACAAAATTTGACGGTCATTTCTAACAATGCCGGATTGGATGGTGTAGGACTGGGCAAACTGCTTGATACGCGTCAGATCAAAAAAATGATTGCGTCGTACGTCGGTGAAAACAAAGAATTTGAACGTCAGTATCTGTCGGGAGAGTTAATCCTGGAATTTACCCCACAAGGCACTCTGGCTGAGAAACTGCGCGCCGGCGGAGCGGGCATCCCGGCCTTCTTCACCAAAACCGGTGTTGGCACGCTGGTGGCCGAGGGAAAAGAGACACGACAATTTAATGGGCAGACTTACCTGATGGAGCTGGCACTGGTGCCCGATGTCGCATTAGTAAAGGCATACAAGGCCGACCGCGCCGGCAATCTGATTTATCGGAAAACGGCCAGGAATTTTAACCCCAACGTTGCGATGGCCGGAAAAATCACGATTGCTGAAGTGGAGCAGATTGTGGAAATCGGCGAACTCGATCCGGATGAAATTCATACGCCGGCAATCTATGTCCATCGGATTATTGTTAACGCGACACCCGAAAAACGCATTGAACAGCGGACAGTCACCACTGCCCCGTAAAACCTGATTAAAGAGAGTGAGAACAGCAATGGCATGGACCCGCGACGAAATGGCTGCGCGCGCAGCAAAAGAGCTGCAGGATGGATACTACGTCAATCTGGGCATTGGTTTGCCTACGCTTGTGGCGAACTACGTGCCAGCCGGTATGGATGTGTGGTTGCAATCGGAGAATGGGTTGCTGGGGATAGGTCCGTTTCCTTTACCTGAGAACGTCGATGCCGATTTAATTAACGCAGGCAAACAGACGGTGACGACGTTGCCTGGCTCGTCTTTTTTTAGCTCCGCTGATTCATTCGGCATGATTCGCGGCGGGAAAATCAATCTGGCCATTCTGGGCGCGATGCAGGTGAGCCAGTCTGGCGACCTGGCAAACTGGATGATCCCTGGGAAAATGGTCAAGGGCATGGGTGGAGCCATGGATCTGGTTGCAGGTGTTGGTCGCGTTGTCGTGTTGATGGAGCACGTGGCCAGGAACGATCAGCACAAGATTCTCAAGGTCTGCGATTTGCCCTTAACGGGTGTGGGCGTAGTGAACCGAATCATTACCGACCTTGGTGTTCTCGATGTTACCGACTCCGGTTTGAAATTAATTGAATTGGCACCGGATGTAAGCATCGATGAAACAATTACTAAAACCGGGGCTGAACTGGATATATCGACCATCGTTGCTCACTGAAATACTACCTGACCTGTTGTGACGGCGGTCAGTTGAACAGGCGGCCATCTAAATCAGGCAGACATATAGACCCGACTTGCCGTCCATTTAAGCCATCGACGACACGCGATGCCCAATTTTAGCGCCAGCAGACCTGCTGTTTTATTGCTCTTGTTGCGATTGCCTGACTACGGATAGATCATTGTTTGTATTTTTGATTCATCAGACTTTCCTGTGGGTCGCTGAAGTCGGATAAAGGTCAAGCCCGCCACAATGGAAATATACGGCGATCTTGAAATTGTCCCGATTTCGGAATCCACAGGCGCGTTTTTGTACAGT
>NZ_SMYL01000018.1 GCF_004358105.1 Sapientia aquatica
AATCGTATTTGGACAGTAACTCGCGCACTTCCATTTCGACCAATTCCAACAACTCAGCATCATCAACCATGTCGCATTTGTTCAAGAATACGATGATGTATGGAACACCAACTTGGCGAGCCAACAGAATGTGCTCACGTGTTTGTGGCATTGGACCGTCTGCTGCGGAGCAAACCAAGATCGCGCCGTCCATTTGTGCCGCGCCGGTAATCATGTTTTTAACATAATCAGCATGACCTGGGCAGTCTACGTGAGCGTAGTGACGAATCGCTGTTTCGTATTCAACGTGGGAGGTATTAATCGTAATACCACGCGCTTTTTCTTCTGGCGCGTTATCGATTTGTGAGTAGTCTTTTGCTTCGCCGCCAAATTTCTTCGACAATACGGTAGCAATCGCTGCTGTCAATGTTGTTTTACCATGATCAACGTGGCCAATTGTGCCCACATTCACGTGCGGCTTGGTCCGCTCAAACTTGCTTTTTGCCATTTTTGACCCCTAACGATTTTGATGAGAATGTCTAGGCACGCGCCCGACTGTCAATTTGAAATTACAACCAAATTTCTAAAACTTAATACTTTATAACTACGACTTATTTTGGTGCTCTTGACGTGGATTGAACACGTGGCCTCTCCCTTACCAAGGGAGTGCTCTACCACTGAGCTACAAGAGCTATTGTTTTTGCCCGACTCAGCGCCTTGAGAGCACTTATTACCACTATTGTCAGCACACAAACTTAAAATTGGAGCGGGTGAAGGGAATCGAACCCTCGTCATAAGCTTGGAAGGCTTCAGCTCTACCATTAAGCTACACCCGCAAAGTTGGCTTTCGCCTTATTTTTTGCACCGTTTGCAACAGTTACTGTAGACAACGATTTGCTAAATCTTCCTATGGTGGAGAGGGCTGGATTCGAACCAGCGTACTCAGAGAGAACAGATTTACAGTCTGTCGCCTTTAACCACTCGGCCACCTCTCCATAGGGAACCCCGAATTATAGACATCTCATTTTCGGTCGTCAAGCAGCACTTAAGAATTTTTTCGAAATAGCCCAAAATAATTCAGATCAGTGGCTTGGGCGATACTAAATTGCTTTTTTCTCATTCATAAAATGCTTGATTGCAATAAGCAATGCAAGGCCTTGGGCTAGGGCAGCAAGAAAAAATGGCGCGCCTAACAGCAAGCTACCTTTGGGCAGATGTCCTACTTGAGCAAAAAGACTGGTTCCTATTAAGGTCGCGCCGACACTCATGACGCTGCCTAAGGAAGAGAGCGAACCCATCACCGCGCCCTGGGATTTGGCGTCCACCGCTCTGGAAAAGATAGCTTGAATCGCCGGAGTTGCCGCATAGCCAAGAATGTTGCATGGGATCAATACGTACATCAACCAGCCTTGATTAACGATGCCGTACATTAATAGAACAAAGCTCGACGATGCCAAACCGATCACGGCAGTTTGCGCCTCACCCAAACGCCGAATCACTCGGCCGAGCAACAAGCCTTGCATAATGACGCTACAAATTCCGACCATGAATAAGGAAATGCCATTTTGCAACGGCGTCCATCCAAAACGTAGCTCGGTAGACAAGACCCACGTCGTTTGCATGGTGAATTGGGCAAACAAACTAAATCCCATTGCCCACACCAAAGCGCCCACACTATTAAGATGTGTTAAACCGCGCAAATTGCTGATTGGGTTGGCGCGGCTAAACGAAAATGCGCGCCGATTTTCGAGCGCCAGCGATTCCGGCAAGGCGAACAAGCCATAACTAAAGTTGCACAACGATACCGCTGCGGCCAAATAAAACGGATATTGGTAATGTTGCTCGCCAAGCAAGCCGCCCAACATCGGGCCACAAATAAAGCCCAAGCCAAACATTGCGCCGATTTTTCCCAGCGCTTTGCCGCGTAATTCTGGGGTTGATACGTCGGCGATGTAAGCATTCGCTACTGCAATATTGCCCGCGGTCATGCCGCCCATGGCGCGAATGATCAACAACCAAATCAACGAAGTAGCCTGCGTCATCAAGAAAAAATTCAGTCCCAACCCTAGCACACAGAGCAGCAACACCGGGCGGCGACCGAAGCGATCACTCAACGCGCCCAGTAACGGCGCGCAAAAAAATTGCATCACCGCATAAGAAGCAACGATTGCTCCGTACCAATAAGCCTGCAAGTCCGGTTGCGGAGCAAACATCCCCACAAGTCTTGGCAGAACGGGAATAATCAATCCAATTCCGAGAATGTCGAGAAAGACGGTGATTAAGACAAAACGGGTATTAACAGAATTGCCGGCAGATGAGGAAGACATGAACACGCATTCAAAGATGATTTGCAGCAATTCTAATAGAGGAAGTTGCTTCGCATGGAGAAATTGCAACGTCGAGGTCGTTGAATCACGGTTCATCGCCCAACATCAACGCGATCAATTATTTTTATCCCTTTTTTTGCAATTAAATTGCATAAAGCTGTTTTGATTTGCTCTGCGGTAATCCACAATAGGGAATCGACAAACAATAGCATTACTATCTGACACTAAAATTCGTTACTACGAGGCAACCATGAAGGCAGATTCTTTGACGCGCCGACTGCTTTGTTTAGGCGCAATTGCCCTAGCGCATCTCGCCCTGCTGTTTGCTTTTCGACTCAGTGCACCGTTGATTGCCTCGACCAAGGCCAAATTTAGTAATCTGCAATTTGTCACGCTAAGTCAACCTCTCAAAAAGACCACAACCGTTTCAACCACGCGGACAGCCAAAATAACACCTGCGGCTAAAGACAGAATTGCCACCAAAAGCGCCACTTCTCCTAGCTTGGCTGTTCCCAACGATCACCCTGCAGAATTGCAGCCCGAACCGATTACGGAACCCAAATTAGACTTAGATGCATTGCGCCAAGCTGCAGTGAGAGCAGAAATGGAGCGCGAAAAATCGCCCATCGAACGCATGAACGAGGCGCGCATAAAAAATCACGGGCTTGAGACCAAAGTCGACGATGCTGCCAGCAAGGCACAGCGGGCCGATTGCAGGAATGCCTATGCGGGAGCGGGCTTATTTGCGCCGTTGATCATTGCAGCCGATCTAGTGCGCGACAAAGGCTGTAAATTTTAACTGCGTGCAAGCAAACTAGTCAGTTGCAGTGACATTCTTCAATGCCCCGCGCAATTGATCAAACGCCGCTTTCTCAAACTCCGCCGCAACGCTCAACCTCATGCACAACTGCAGCGTTACTTGGTCGGCATAAACAGTATCTTCGACCACGACACCGAATTGCTCGCCTAATCGGCGCAAACTCGATTCATCGGCAAATTGCACTTCAAACCGCCGCACGCACATGACTTCTACCGCCACCAATTCCGCCAACTTACTAGCGTCCGAAATAGCCTGCCCATAAGCGCGCGCCAAACCGCCAGCACCTAATTTAATGCCGCCCCAATAACGCACAACGACCGCCAGCACATTCATCAATTCTTTATGCACCAGCACGTTATACATAGGTCGCGCCGCGGTGCCCGAAGGTTCACCATCGTCGTCCAAACCCGAATCACCTTCGCAAATTAATACCCAGCAAACGTGCACTGCGTTGGGATGCTGCGCACGTAGTTCGGCCAACTTAGCCCGCGCTTCAATGCGACTTGAAACGGGGTAAAGTTGGCCGATGAAGCGGCTTTTTTTGATTTCGAATTCTGTACTGACCGGCGCCGCTAATTGATACATGAATCGATTTAAGTGGTCAGTGGTTTGTAGCGGATACGTTTAGGCTTAGCACCTTCTTCACCCAAACGTTTTTTCTTGTCGGCTTCGTATTCTTGGTAGTTACCGTCAAAGAACGACACGTGCGAATCGCCTTCAAAGGCCAAGATGTGCGTCGCGATTCGATCCAAGAACCAGCGATCATGGGAAATCACCATTACGCTGCCGGCAAACTCCAATAACGCATCTTCCAACGCACGCAAGGTTTCCACGTCCAGATCGTTCGATGGCTCATCGAGCAGCAACACGTTACCGCCCTGCAGTAAAGTTTTTGCCAAATGCAAGCGACCGCGCTCACCACCGGATAAATTACCCACGATTTTTTGTTGGTCGCCACCTTTGAAATTGAAGCGTCCCAAGTAGGCGCGCGAAGCCATCTCGAATCGCCCAACCGTCAATACATCAGCGCCGCCGCAAACATCGTCAAACACGGTTTTCGTGTTCGCCAAGTCCTCGCGACTTTGATCAACCAGCGAGATTTTGGCGGTCTTGCCAAGCACTACTTCACCGCTATCTGGCTGCTCACGTCCGACGATCATTTTGAATAAAGTCGATTTACCGGCGCCGTTCGGGCCGATGATTCCGACGATCGCTCCAGCCGGAATGGTGAAGCTTAAATTGTCGATCAATAAACGATCGCCAAACGATTTGCTCACGTTTTTAAATTCAATCACGTCGTTACCCAAACGCTCCGCAACGGGAATAAAAATCTCCTGCGTCTCGTTTCGTTTTTGGTATTCGTGTTCGGACAATTCGTTAAAGCGTGCCAAACGGGCTTTGCTTTTTGCTTGGCGCGCTTTGGGATTTTGACGCGACCATTCCAACTCCTTTTGCAGCGCTTTTTGACGCGCCGATTCGGTCGCTTCTTCTTGCTTCAAACGGGCTTGTTTTTGATCTAACCACGAGCTGTAATTGCCCTTCCACGGAATGCCATGTCCGCGATCCAATTCCAAAATCCATTCCGCCGCGTTATCCAAGAAATAGCGATCATGAGTGATCGCCACCACCGTGCCAGGGAAGCGCAATAAGAACTGTTCTAGCCAATCGACCGATTCCGCGTCCAAATGGTTGGTCGGTTCATCGAGCAACAACATATCAGGCTTAGACAACAACAATTTACACAGCGCGACGCGACGTTTTTCACCGCCCGATAACACACCGATTTTGGCATCCCAAGGTGGCAAGCGTAATGCATCGGCAGCCATTTCGAGTTGCAGCTCAACGTTGTCACCGGCTGAAGTCGAGATGATCGCTTCTAAGCGCGCTTGCTCGTTGGCGAGCGCATCGAAATCGGCGTCTTCTTCAGCGTAAGCAGCATACACTGCGTCCAATTTTGCTTTGGCTTCAAACACTTCACCAAGCGCGCTTTCAACCGCTTGACGCACGGTTTGCTCAGGATCTAATTGCGGTTCTTGCGGCAAATAACCGATGTTTAAATTCGGCATCGGCACGGCTTCGCCTTGAATATCTTTATCAATCCCCGCCATGATTTTGAGTAGGCTGGATTTACCCGAACCGTTCAAACCTAGCACGCCAATTTTGGCGCCGGGGAAAAACGACAACGAAATATCTTTTAAAATTTGACGTTTAGGTGGAACAATTTTGCCCACTTTATTCATCGTAAAAACGTAATTTGCCATGAGTAGTTTCCTTACTAAATAACACTAAATTCGAACGTTCTTGCCGGTTTAGGCTGCTAGCGATAATTCCAAAATAACGGTTGTTCCTTGCTCAAACCATTCTTCGTCGGCGTCCAATTCCTGCGGTGCTGCCGCAACCGGAAAATGCGCGCCGTTAGCTTCAATCAAAAAATAATCAAATTCATTGGCCAAAGCGGCGATGGCCGATAATGCAGCTAAGTCGCCTGACTTCTTCGGTGCGGATTGCAAGGTGGTAAGCAACTCAACCGCGGCGCCAATATCGTCAGCCTGTTTGGCATTGACCATCTGTTTATACAAACCGATTCCATTGTCTTGCAACGATAGTTCGATGTGCGCGGCGCTGAGCTCCAAGACCACGTGCAAACTATTGCCCCGTGAATGCTGCGCGGCGTTATTGGCGGCGGCAATGAATCCCGATTTCAAGAGTTCGCGCTTGCTTTTGTCGGTCACGGTCGTACCCAGCGCCGCACCGAAATCACGCTCCCAAATTGATCCGGCATCGCCCAGCGGGAAGCTGTAGCTATGCATGATGGTTTGGTTCGAGGCCGCTTCAAACACCGGGCGATTAACCGGACCGGAGCGTTTGATCACCCCAGCCAATTCCAATTGCTTGAGCGCGGCCGACGCGGTCGAACTGCTGACTTGGTAGCGATTTGCCATCGCTTTGCTTAAATCGTGAGCATGCAGCGCCAGCGCCGTTTGCACCCAAGTTTTGGCGTCATCTAAATCAATTTTAGCCATGCGCGATACCTCTTTTTGATAATGGCAGCGATTGTAGCGTTTTTACATCTTGGTCGGTGGGCATTTACCAAGTTGATAGCGAAAACATATGAATTTATGGGATTTGCCGAAGGTGATTTTGGGCGCAAGCGCGAAGTGTTAATTAATTCATTTCACATATTTATCAAAAGTTAATTTGCTTCTTAAAAATTTTTACCTAACCTTTAAGTGAGCACAATTTCTGCCGATAACCTCTTAATTAACTCCCGATGGTCACTGACAACACTGTCCGACGATTTCCTATCAATGCCGCAACTTCACGCCGGAGAAGGATGAACAACTCGTCATTACACAAGCAACTGCTCATCACCATAGTCGTGCTGATGTTGTTTGTTTCATCAGCTATTGTTTGGATTTCAATCCAAGCGGGCACGGACGCGGTCAATCAATTGACCCAACGGGTAATGAGCAACATGATCGAGCGCATCAGCTCAGACAATGAAAAGCAGCTCAACAACGCCGTGATTGCACTAGAAACGGTGGCGCCCAGCACCATTAATAATTCACCAACCCACGTCTTCGATACTAATTTGGATTCGCTGGAACAGCGCTTATGGGCGGCGAGCGGGCTATTTATGCAGGCCAGCAATTATGTATATTTTGCCGCTCCAGATGGCCGCTTTGTCGGAGTCAATCGCCTAGACGCCGAACACGTCGAACTATACGTGCAACAGCCGGGTGACCCGCTGCGGATTGAATACAGCACTTCCCGTCCCGGCGACCACAATTTTTTTCTTAGTTCCGGTTTATACGATGCACGCACACGCTCGTGGTATGTGGACGCGCTGAAACACAACGCACCAGTTTGGACCGATATTTACAATAAGTACACGCGACCAGAACCGACCATCACCTTGGCCAAAGCGGTCTATCAACCTGACCACAGTTTGGCCGGAGTTGTGGCGACCGATATTCCTTTGCGTAAGTTATCGGACAATTTGCGCGGCTTAAATATTAGTGCCAATAGTGTTGCCTTTATCGTCGATAAGAATGGCGACTTGATTGCTACGTCGAGTGAAGAACCATCATTTATTGAAGTCGATCGCGTCCCTACCCGTTTATCGGCGGCCACGATCAATAACAAATTAATCAACGCCGCGTATTCCAACACCATCAAAGATAAAACCAAAGCGCTCACGCTATCGTTTCCAGCCAACTCCAGCTTCCAATATGGCGATGAAAAAATCGATGTCGCCTTTGCTCCATTAGCCAACAAATATGGATTGAACTGGGTCACCGTGGTTGCTATTCCGCGCACCGATTTTATGGGTGGAATTACCCACAGCTTATTTCAAAGCGCAATGATCGTCGTGCTCTGCGTGATGTTTGCGTTATTCATTGGATTAGCATTTATCGAGCATATTTTGCGCGATATTCGCCAACTCACCAGCGCCGCCAAGAAAATGGGGAATGGTGAGCCCTTGCCACGTTTGCGCATTCATCGCAAAGACGAAATCGGTCATCTGATTAACACGTTTGTCGAGATGGAAAATAAGTTGCGCTTTGACCGCCTAACGCAAATTTATAACCGCGAATTCTTAATCGCCCAAATCGAATTTTTAGAGCGCCATGCTTTGCAACATCCAAAAGAAAATGTCTGCTTCACGCTGCTATTTTTAGACTTGGATAGATTCAAAGTGATCAACGATACATACGGCCATGCCGCGGGCGATCAGTTATTGATCGTAATTGCAGCTCGGCTTAAATCGGCGGTGCGCGACACCGATACAGTGGCGCGTTATGGCGGGGATGAATTTGTGGTGCTGCTCAACGGCACCAGTAATGCGACCGATATTCAGATGACGGTCGATAAAATTCATACCTTGGTGCAGCAACCAATAGCGCTGTCAGATCACATCGTCGCTGTGCATGTATCGGTTGGTTGGGCGGTGTTTCCGCACGAGGCGCTGGACTACAACAACCTGTTAAAGATTGCCGATTCGCGCATGTTCAACACCAAAAAAGAACGGCCTGAATTGCATTTGCGCTTGGTGGAATAGCACTCTGTTTGACTTAGCTAACGGTGTTGTATTGATCCGCCAACCAAGCGATTAGCTGCTGCGCTGGAATGGCATTGTTGATGTAGTTACCTTGTGCCTGATCGCAACCCATCGAGGTCAACAAGTCCATTACCACCGCATTTTCCACCCCTTCAGCCACCACGCGCAAACCCATGTTGTGGCCCAAATCGATGGTCGATTTGACGATAATTCTATCGTCGTCGTTGTTTTGCATATCCATCACAAACGACTTATCAATTTTGAGTTCGCTCACTGGCAAGCGCTTAAGGTAGGCCAACGATGAGTAACCGGTTCCGAAATCATCAATCGATAATTCCACTCCCATAGCACTGAATCGATCTAAGGTGATTTGCGCTCGGACCGGATCGTTCATAATCGCGCTCTCGGTTATTTCTAAACAAAACGAGGAAGTTTTGACGCGATGGCGAGTCAGGATATCGGCAAATTTGACCGGCAAATCTTGGTCCAACAAATCGTGCGTGGAAATGTTAACCGAGACTTTCAGATGAATATCGTGCGCGATCAAATCGGCGCATAAGTCGGCCGATTTATTTAAAATCCAGCGCGTGAGCAGACGAATAATGCCGGTCTGTTCAGCAAAAGGAATGAATTGATCGGGCACCAAAAATCCGCGTGTTGGATGTTCCCAGCGCACCAGCGCTTCAACGCCCACTACATGCTGCTGACCTAACGCTAATTTGGGCTGCACGAACAGACGCAATTGATCGAGTTGAATCGCGCTGCGTAATTCACTTAATAGCGATAAATTTTGCTGACTGCTGCTGTCAATTTCTGGGCTATAAATCGTGAAGGTATTGCCGATATTGCGTTTAGCAACATACATCGCCACTTCGGCACGACTAAGAACCATTTCCGCGTTGTCGCCATGCATCGGATAACCGGCCAATCCTATACCCGCGCCCAAATCAACGGCTTGGTCTTCCAACACAATTGGCTGATCGAGCTGCGACAAAATAATATGCGCGGCGGCTTGGGCATCCGACAACGTTGAGTTAGGCAATAGCATGGCAAATTCGTCACCGCCTAAACGCGCCAAATGCGCATCGGGCAGGGCTTCACGCAATCGGGCAGCGACCTTTTTGAGCAGACGATCACCGAAGCTATGTCCCATGATGTCGTTGACATGTTTGAAGCGCGCCAAATCCATCATCAGCACGAAACAGGCTTGTTTAGCCGGATTAGATTCGGTGATGGTTTTTTTAAGCAGCGCAGTAAACTGCGCGCGATTTGGTAACTCGGTCAGCGTATCCCAATAAGCTAGGCGTTTGATCTCGTGCTCACGTTGCGCAAAGCCGTCGCGCATGTACACAAATGCCTGAGCCAAATGACCGATTTCTTTGTCGCCGCTGATATTGATCGGACTAGCATAATCGCCCAAACCCAGACGCTGAGCAATCGCACTTAGGTGGCGCAATGGTTGGCTGACCTGTTTTGCAAATAATACGCCGCCAACGATGGCCACAATTAAGCTAATCACGGTCAATACCAACAACGCGATTTGCATATTAAAATACGGCGCGAGCAAATCAGTCATCGACTGCTGCACAACAATAATGGCGGCGGGCGAATTGGTCGGAGTGAGCTCAATAAATTTAACCCGATACAAACCTTCTTTGGTTTGGATTTCTTTAGCCTCGACGTCAATGAAGGTAGGAATATTTTTCGCTAATAATTCTGCGCTTGTATTGCTTAGGCTGGAACTCCCAACCTGCCAGTACTGCTTGTCGCGATTCAAGATAGATATTTGTAGCGAGGTGTTTTGGCGAAATTCGGACACGAAATTTTTCCCCAAGGGGAAGGCCATCACCACCCAACCGAGATGATCGGGCGCTTTAAAATCAATGCCGATGAGCTGCAAAGTCTCGTGATTATTGACCAAAATAGTCGTGGCGTAGCCTTGCTGTTCGGCCTGGGCAATTAGGTTAATACTGGCTTGTTTCAGCGCGGGCATGAGCTGCAACGAGGTAGTCGCTTCAATCCGATTATCGGTGTCGATTAGCAAGCCCATGACGGCGTTGAGTTGTTGAGATTTTTCGGTCAACAGGGCGACAACCTTGGTGCGATTGGATTGATTAATTGCTTCAATAAATTCAGCATTGCTGGTTAATTGCATGACCGTTTGGGTCAGCTTGGTCGTGTGTTGATCTAACAGACGTTCAACGATACGGTCGCTATGCAACAGTTCTTTGTCCACGGCAACCAATGCACGGCTCTCAATAGCGTCTCGCAACGGGAAAAATCCCGCGAGTTGCGCGATGAGCATCACCAAAATGAATACCGTAATCAGCCGACTTTCTAAAATACGCATAGTTGTTGAGCTTGAGTTAGTACTTCGGATACGGGAAGAAAAACTGCTACTGCCATCAGCGTTGCTACGCTGTGGTGTGCTGCAAATTAAGCAGCACAGCTTCAAGGTGAGACTTCGTTCGGCAATGACAACTAGTCATCGCTTGGGGCTACATCAATTTATTGGATGGCTGATTCTATAGCAAAATTATCATCGACTATTGTTTTTTGATAAATTGCGTGGGGATAATCCGACACTCGCTGTCATTGAAGATGTCGCACTGGGTAATTAACAAATCAAAACCTCAGGCACAAAGTTGGGGATCATCAAACAAGCGCCGGCACCAACGCAGACTATACGTCCAACTCCAATTGCCGCCCGCTGAGCGTCATCATGGATTGCGCCTCGCCTTCGTCCACCAAGGTACTGGCTTTTACGCCCAACAAACGCAAGCGCTTTTCCAACGGCACCCGTTTTAAACATGCGCCCGCAGCTTGGCGGATCAACTTGGCGTCCGCAGTCGGTTCAGGCAAGGTCAAATCACGGGTTACCGATTTAAAGTCGTCATAACGTAATTTGATGCCGATGGTGCGCGTGACGAAACCTTTGCGTTTTAAATCATCGGCCAGCTTGTTGCACAGCGCGGTAAAGATTTCCGACAATTCGGCCCTGTCATGGCGTGCGTGTAAGTCTTTAGCGAAAGTGGTTTCGCGGCTAATCGATTTGGTTTCAGAATCGGTGATGACATCCCGATGGTCAATTCCATGCGCGACATCGCTGAGCCACGCGGCATAAGTGCGGCCAAATTTTTCTTGCAGAATCGCGACATCCATTTCGGCCAATTGGTGGATCGTGGTGACGCCTAATTCCTCTAATTTTTGCGCGGCTTTAGGACCGATGCCATTAATTTTCCGCACATGCAAAGGCCAGATGCGCGTGTCGATTTCATCCATTCCTAGGATGGTTAATCCATTTGGTTTTTCTAAATCAGAACAAATTTTGGCGAGTAATTTATTGGGCGCAATCCCGATAGAACAACTCAAACCCGTTGCTTCTTTTACTGCATCTTTAATGCGTTGTGCTAAGGCCTTTGTATCAGGATCTTCGCCAGTCAAATCGAGATAAATTTCATCGATTCCGCGGTCCTCAATGCGCGTCACAACACTAGCAACGGCTGCTTTAAACAAGCGCGAATAATGACGGTAAGCGTCAAAATTTACCGGCAATAAAATCGCATCCGGCGCGAGTTTGGCTGCTTTCATTGTGCCCATGCCTGAAAACACGCCCAAGGCGCGTGCTTCATAAGTCGAAGTCGTTAGCACACCGCGTCCAACGTAGTCACCCAGTCGAGAAAATTTACGTGTACCGTCCGGCAGCAGCACCGGACGATGTTCGTTGCGCCCGCCAATGGCAACGGCTTTACCACGCAATTCGGGATAGCTAATTAGTTCGACCGAGGCGTAAAACGCGTCCATATCCAAGTGCGCAATCCGACGCGCCGGTGCCTCGCCCGAATGGCTACTGGCATCTGCTGATGAAGCAATCACATCGCTTTTTCCCATTTTTTTATGCGTCGACTATTTTTTTACACAAATCACAAATTTCACCGATAAAGTTTCATTCAGGTAAAATCGTTTTTTGATTTTTTTGCGATGAACATCATGTCCAGCACCACATTAGTCGTTTTTATTAGTGTCATATTTGTTTTATGCATAAGCCCCGGACCGAACATGCTTTTGGCGCTTGCCAACGGGATGAATTCCGGTTTGCGTGTGGCCTTGTTCGGTATTTTAGGAGCCAACTTTGGCAGCGCTATTTTAATCAGTTTAGTTGCCATCGGCTTGGGTTCACTGCTCACCGCTTCGCTGGAATTATTTAATATTTTAAAAATCGTTGGCGCGCTGTATTTGGCTTGGATGGCGTATCAATTATGGGTCACCAAAACTGTGCCTATTATAGTGAAAGCGCAGGCCGCGCAGAGCAGCCGAAAAACCTTTATTCGCGCTGCCACTGTGTCGGTGACTAATCCCAAAGGGATTTTGTTTTTGTCGGTATTTTTACCCCAATTCATCAACACCAGCGCGCCATTAATGCCGCAGTATCTCATCCTCGGCAGTTTATTGATCGGCATGGATGCCTTAATGATGTTGGGCTATGTATTTTTGGGTCGGCGCGCAGCGAGTTTGTTGACCTCAAACAGCCTACGTTTATTGAATCGAATTTGCGCTGCAATTATGGGCGTTTTAGCCATCGGTTTAGCCAGTTTTAGTCGTAGTTAGTATTGTCTGTTGCGTATTTAATTAACCACTATTATTTTTATAAAATCACCATGAAAAAACTTCTTGTCCTGCTCTTCGCGCTGTGTGCTTTGTCTGTCAATCAATTTAGCCACGCAAATCCTTTAGCTTATGATGAGGCGGCTAATTCTGCCGCTGATATTCAAACGGCACTCGCCAAAGCGAAAGCCGAGAACAAAAATGTATTACTTATTTTTGGTGCCAATTGGTGCAAAGATTGCTTGGAATTAGATCGTTCGTTAAAAGGCCAAAGCGCTGCGTTGATCGCCAAAAAATTTGTCGTTGTCAAAATCAACGTCGGCCAATTCGATACTAATTTGTCGATTGCTAACGAATACGGTAATCCGATCAAAAAAGGAATTCCAGCGGCCGTTTTACTCACACCCAAAAATACCGTGCTGTACGCAACCCATGGCGGCGAACTCGCTGATGCACGTACTATGGGTGACCAAGGCATCTACGATTTCTTTAATCAAATCGAACAAAAGAAAAATCATTAAACCAAGTCAGGCTTAGCAATCAAGATCAAGGGCATTCAGTTGAATGCCTTTTTTTACGTCTTTTTTGTGCTTTAATTTCCACGCTGCAATGCAAAATCGGCGTTGGCTGACACTATACCGGTTCGGGATTACAATGCTGCTTCGCTTGAACCAAGACTTTTGCATCATTAACTCGCTAAGGCGAGAAATTCTCCCGCGAGTTGATAGGTCAAAAGTGCGTCAAATAAGGAAACACCATGAAGCTGATCGATCCCATCGTCCAATTTGCGTCCGAGATTCAACAGATCCGACGAGATATTCACGCCCATCCTGAACTGTGCTACGAAGAAAACCGTACCTCCGATATTGTCGCCGCTAAATTAACCGAATGGGGCATTCCCATTATTCGCGGTTTAGGTGTGACCGGCGTTGTCGGCGTCATTAAGCGCGGTAGCAGTTCACGCGCAATCGGACTGCGCGCTGACATGGACGCCTTGCCGATGCAAGAAATTAACTCCTTCGCCCATGCTTCCAAACACGCTGGAAAAATGCATGCCTGCGGTCACGATGGACATACCGCCATGCTACTGGGCGCGGCTCATTATTTAGCACAGCACGGCACGTTTGATGGCACGGTGTATGCGATTTTCCAACCCGCCGAAGAAGGCGGCGGCGGCGCGCAGCGCATGATTGATGATGGGCTATTTGTGCAATGTCCGATGGAAGCCGTGTTCGGAATGCACAACTGGCCTGGTGTGCCGCTCGGCACGTTTGGTGTGCGCTCTGGACCGACGATGGCGTCCTCCAATGAATTCGAAGTAATCGTTACCGGCAAAGGCGCTCATGCCGCACAACCGCACAAAGGCATTGATCCGATTTTGGTTGCGATTCAAATTGTGCAGAGCTGGCAAACGATCGTGGCACGCAACGTGAGTCCAGTCGATAGCGCTGTGTTATCGGTCACGCAAATTCATTCTGGCAGCGCGACGAATGTGATCCCCGATCACGCGACGTTAATCGGCACTGTGCGCACCTTCACGCCGCAAGTTTTGGACATGATGGAAGCGAACATGCAGCGTATCGCTGCGCATACAGCGCAAGCCTTTGATGCCAAGGTCGAATTCAAATTTCATCGCAACTATCCGGCCTTGTTTAATCACGCAAAAGAAACTGAGATCGCTGCTCAGGCTGCACGCAGCGTGGTGGGCGACGAAGGCGTTAATACCAAAATTGAAGCCACAATGGGCGCGGAAGATTTTGCCTATATGTTGCAAGCCAAGCCCGGTTGTTATGTCTTCATCGGCAATGGCGATGGCGATCATCGCGAGCATGGACACGGTTTAGGCCCATGCAACTTGCATAACGCGAGCTACGATTTTAACGATCAAATTTTGCCAATCGGCGCGAGCTATTGGGTACGTTTGGCGGAAGATTTTCTGGCCTAGATAAGGCTACAAGTTTGCTAGCGCTAGCAGCGTATAGAAAAAATGGCAGAGTCATTCTCTGCCATTTTTATTGTCTACATCATCTGCTTCAATCGGGTTATCGATTCAAAACTCTTCCCAATCGCCGGCATCTTTTTTCGAACTTGAAGCGGACGATTCCATTGCAGTCGGCGAGCTTTTAATTTGCGCCACAGGTTTTGATTCTGCTCGTTTAGGTACTTTGACGACCGGACGCACAGTAGGGCTCGCCCGAGCAGCAGTGATTGGTGCGCTAGCGCGTGCCGCTGTCGTACCAATAACTTTAAATTCGCCGACCAAGCGATTCAATGCGTCGGTCTGATCTTGCAACGAGGCTGCTGCCGCAGCGGCCTCTTCCACCAAAGCTGAATTCTGTTGAGTGACTTGATCCATCTGCATAATGGCGTCGTTGACCTGCTGAATTCCGGTATTTTGCTCTTGGCTAGCCAAGGTAATATCCGCCATGATGGTGGTGACTTTTTGAATGCTGGTAACCACTTCATCCATCGTACCGCCGGCGTTATTGACCAGACGTGAACCGTCTTGCACTTTGTTGACCGAGTCGCCGATGAGCTCTTTAATTTCTTTCGCTGCGCTGGCCGAGCGCTGCGCTAAATTACGCACTTCGGAAGCCACCACCGCAAACCCGCGCCCCTGTTCACCCGCACGCGCCGCTTCGACGGCGGCGTTTAAGGCCAAGATATTGGTTTGAAAGGCGATGCCATCAATGACGCCGATAATGTCAACAATCTTACGCGCGGACGCATCAATGGCCGCCATGGTATCGACCACATCTAAAAAGACTTTGCCGCCTCGCACAGCAACTTCTGATGCGGCAATCGATAACTGATTTGCTTGGCGCGCGTTGTCCAGATTTTGCCGAACGGTAGAAGTTAATTCTTCGGTGGAAGCCGCGGTTTCTTCTAGCGAACTTGCTTGGCTCTCGGTGCGGGCGGATAAATCCATATTGCCGCGCGCAATGTCAGTCGTGGCAACAGCAATATTCTCTGAGCTGGACTTAACTTCGCTCACTACTTGCTGCAAATGATGATTCATTTCTTTTAGGGCTTGCATTAACTGCCCCGTTTCATCCTTGGAGCGCACCACGATTTCGCTAGTTAAATCGCTGCTAGCCACGGTCTGAGCGATGGCCACCGCTTCGATCAACGGTGTGGTCACCATTTTATTAATCCACATGGAAAACCCAAATCCGATGACCACGCTGAGGGTCAATAAGCTGATGATCCACATGCGTGAGCTATGGTAAATCTCGATCGAATCGGTGTACGACTTAACGCCAGCTTTGTTGTTAATATCGGATAATTCATCGATAAGCTCGCGCATTTTTTTATTGGTTTCAGACGATTCAGTTCGCATCAAGCCCATCGCTGCTTCTTCATTGTTTTGTCTGGAGAAGGCAATAATTTTGTCGTGCACTGCCATGTACTTGTCCCACAGCGCAGAGTATTCGGTGTACTTGGCGCGTTCTTCGGGGAATGTAATGAGTTTTTCGTACACGGCGCGGTATTTTTTCGCGTTGGTTAAATACATATCCAAGCGTTGCTCGTACTTTTGCTTACCCGCCTCGTCATGCGCCAAAACGTGTTCCAACTCTTGCGCTCTAAACGACGCCATATTGGCTTTGACTTGCACAATTGATACCGAGCTCGGCATCCAATTGGTGCCTAAGTCGTCCGCAGCTTGATTTACTTTTGCCAACTGCGCTATCGCAAAAACGCCGACCAAAATACTTAATACCAGAATCACGCCAGAGCCAATAATTAACTTGGTCGCGATTTTCAAATCTTTGAACGAGAACATGTGTCACCATTGAGGGATAAATGATTCAGGCAAATAGTTGTCAATACGGCCTAGCAATTAATACAAAACGCTTTTCATACGCTGGCTATAGCAATATCGAATTTTCACTTTAGTTCACGCGCGTTCACATTTCCATTAAATTTCATTAATTACGCCCCAATTTATCGATAATTCCACGCATCTTCCCTATCACGTTAATTAAAAATAAACGCAAGGTATTGATAATGTTTTAATGCACGGGAAGGCTAAACGCTTTCATTGGGCGGCACTGCCATGTTGGCAACTGATGGTGCAATCGGTGGACAGGATTTTTTTAGATAGGCGACCAATTCACTCGTTATTCATCCAGCAAAACAAGCGCGATTTAAGCGGGGTAAAAAAATGAAGAAATGGAAAGTTGGAGTACACTAAGCAGCTCGAACTTGGTAAATAGGCATTGTGCCGCTCGAACTTTTTGTATCGTGATGTTTCTCAACGGGCGAATGTGGAATCGATTTGATCCTAATTTCCATTCACAGCAGGCATAACATTCCGATACAAACCCACCCGTCAAACTAGCGGGAATTCTTCATAATAGCGACCCATGGATACTAATCAAATTTTAATCGTCGATGACGACCGCGAGATTCGCACCCTATTAGCCGACTACCTGCAAGCCAACGGCTACCGCTGTTATATGGCGGCCGAAGGCAATGCGATGTGGAATACCTTGAGCGAACATGACATTGATCTGGTGGTGCTGGACCTGAACATGCCGGGCGACGATGGACTCACTCTTTGCCGCAATCTACGCGCCAAATCGTCCATGCCTGTGATCATGCTAACCGCGCGTAACGAACCGCTAGATCGGATTCTTGGCTTGGAAATGGGCGCAGACGATTACTTGCCCAAACCGTTCGAGCCGCGTGAATTACTCGCTCGGATTCGCAGCGTTTTACGTCGCACTAGCGGACAAGCGCAACAGATCAACGATAAAACCCAATTCCTTAAATTTAGCGGCTGGACGCTCGACCTTACGGCACGCCATTTAGTCGATCCAAATCAAATGGTGGTGTTGCTGTCCGGCGCTGAATTCCGCATGCTCAAAATTTTTCTTGAACACCCAAATCGCGTGCTAAACCGCGATCAATTGTTGAACATGACCCAGGGACGCGATGCCGATCCGTTTGATCGTTCAATCGACATTCAAATCAGTCGCATTCGCCAAAAATTAGGTGAAGATGCACGCTCCCCGCAGATCATTAAAACGGTTCGCAATGGCGGCTACGTCTTGGCCGTTACGGTGGAGGCTTCTTGATTAAGTCATTGTCAGGCCGCGTATTTTTGGTGCTACTCGTCGGAATCGTGGCATCAGCGGCCTTGACTTTATGGATGGCATTGGGTGAGCGCAAAACGAGTTTGATTCAGACCCGCGAGACACATTTTTTAGAACGCGCTGAGCAATTCGTGATGGCAATCGATAGTTTGCCAGCGGAAAATCGGGTGAAGTTCATTAAAATGCTGCCGCGCTTTGGAATTCGTATTAGTACCACTCCCGACTTGACCGATTCTTTGCCGGCCAATACGCCAAACGCACAAAAAATGGCAGAAAAACTCGGCCCTGAGTTTCAGGTGACGAGCCTGCCTTTCGTTCAATGTCCAATGTACGGCCCAGAATCTCCCCCTTTGACCTGTGAAAACTTTGCTGTGACCTTGCACGACGGGATGCATATTTCGTTTATGCTCATGCCACCAAGAAACCCGCTTCCGCCCTTAAATCCAGATTTTTATCGTTATCTTCTATTCTTCTTAATTTGCATTGCCGGCTTAGCTTACGTCGTCACGCGCATGGCGATACGTCCGTTGCGCCAACTTTCGCAGGCAGCCTTAGATTTGGGTAACGACATTAATCAAGCGCCGCTGGTGGTGCAAGGGGCGACAGAGTTGCGCGATGCCAGCAGCGCGTTTAATTCGATGCAAGCGCGCATTCGTCACTACATCGAACAACGTACCCACATGCTCGCGGCAATCACACATGATCTGCAAACGCCGCTCACCCGAATTCGGCTGCGCTTAGAAAAAGTGGACGACACAGATTTGCGCGATCGCTTAATCAGTGATTTAAGCGCGATGCAAGACATGGTGCGTGAAGGCTTGTCGCTCGCGCGCAGTATGGATAGCTCCGAGCAAAAACAATCGGTCAACTTAGATTCGCTCATCGACAGCGCCGTGACCGATGCCACCGATGCTGGCCAGCCAGTGAAGTTAGTGGGTGAGTCGCGCATGAGTATCAAAGCGCAACCGCAAGCAATTCTGCGGTGCGTCAACAACATTATTGATAACGCGATTAAATACGGCCATTTTGCCAACGTATCAGTTGCACAAGAAACCAATCATATCGCTGCAATCCGCGTGCGCGATGGCGGGCCTGGCATTCCAGAATCCGAACTCGAAAAAATCTTTACTCCGTTTTATCGCCTAGAAGCTTCGCGCTCGCGCGACAGCGGCGGAACCGGCTTGGGACTGACGATCGCCCGTAATATCGTTGAACAACATGGCGGCACATTGACGGTGAGAAATCACCCCGAAGGCGGCTTAGAAGCGATTCTAAAAATCCCCGGCAAGGTCTTGCCCTGATCAACGACATCGCCTCCCGCCTAAATTTATAGAACCAGAAACTTTTGCTTTCGGTTTTCTGGTTCTATAATGACGATCTCGATTGACTCCCCCCACCGACATCATGAATATTCAACTGGCCGATATTGGTAAGATTATCCAACTCTCGATTGCGCCAGTGTTTTTGCTCTCCGGCGTTGGCACCCATTTAATTGTCTTAACCAATCGACTAGGCCGCATTATCGATCGCTCGCGCCGATTGGAAGAAAATCTCGCGCCGGACGCTTTGCCACACGATGTTGAACTAGATGAGCTGTATGCGCGTTCGCATCTCATCAATCGCTCGATTACCTTAGCCTGTTTATGCGCGCTGCTAATTTGCCTGGTGATTGCCGCCTTGTTTATCGGTGATGCAATGGAAATCGAGTTAGCCAAGCTGATTGCGAGCTTTTTTGTTCTTGGAATTATTTCTCTGATCGGCAGCTTTGCCTATTTTTTGCGTGAAATTTTTGTCGCAACACGCACTTTAGAACGCGACCGTCTGCGCCGCGGCGCTGGCGTGGTCAGCCTCAAAAAATAAATCACCACCGCCGCGCTGGATCGCGGTAGAGCTTAGCACCATTGTCCCACTTCCCTACCTACTAGTTGCGTCACTGGCGGATACTGCAACGCTAGCGACGCACATTCTGGCTATCTGGTTAAGTTTTGTTTAACCAGCGCCCAAATATATATCGATGGCAGGAGTTGATCGTTCAACCTAGAATTTTTCCGTCGACTTAGCTCCGCAATTCAATGGCGCTGCAAATAAGATTGAAGACTGTGCTTGAGCCGACCCAGAAGAACGAGAACATCATTCAACTCAAGGGAGACTCTATGCGATCAACAGCACGCACTCAGACCATGATTGGCGTGGCCATCGTCAGTTTAGCAAGCGTACTTTGTCTATCGTCAGCCGCGCAGGCACAAGTTACTAGCAACGCAAGTACTAACGCGACTAGCAGCAATCCTGTCGTCTATTTAGGCGGCAATTCTTACGTCACTCGCACCGGCAAAAACGATTCGGTGTCAATCAATGACAGCAACGGCGCGCTAACCGATTACGGCGTGATCGATTGGCAGAGCGCTAATTCGGTCATTAGCACCTTTGTTTATATCGCTCATCCGGGCCGCTTGCACGTTGCCTTGAATTCAGTCCCTGAAAACGGCGGCATTGGTAAGGCCGAGATTAGTTATGAAGACCAACGTTTATGCGTCGAGCTACTTCCCAATAAAGGGAAAGCAGTCGATGTGGGCGACTTCATGATTCGTCGGACGGGCTACATTGAACTCAAACTCAAAGGAATCGCCAAAAATTCGACTTACTTCCCCGAAGCCAAATCCTTAGAACTCAGCGGCCCGGCGTCCGTCGGTTTGGGCTATGCCAATATCCCCGATCCGCAAGCCGGCTTTTATTGGAGTCGGCGCGGTGCTTCGGTGCATTTGTCCTATAACCAGCCCGATCAAACCGAATATATTTTTAACGAAGTCCAAGTCCCAGAGCATTTAGATGCCGAAGGTTCGTACTTTATGATGAGTGGCTTTGGCGAGGGTTATGCCGGGATTCAGGTAGTCAGCCCGAGCGAGCGTTGGATTATTTTCTCCATTTGGGATGATCCGACCAACAATATCGCGGTAGATCTGGTGAGCAAAGGCCCAAACGTGATCGACGATTCGTTTGGCGGTGAAGGCACTGGCGGCCAAACCCATTTGGTCTACCCATGGAAAGCCGGTAAAAAATACGCCATGATTACCCGCGTGCATCCCGATGGCAAAGGCAATACCTTGTATTCAGCCTGGTTTAAAGATCCCGATGTAAGCAAATGGACTTATATCGCCACTTGGATTCGGACCAACACAACGACATGGCTGACCTCATCGTATTCATTCGTCGAGAGTTTTGACGACAATAACGGCTACCGCAGCCGCGCAGGAAATTTTGGTAACACATGGGCCGTGACCAGCCAAGGCAATTGGCAAGAATTGCTGACCGCGTATTGCGACACCGACCCAACCGGCGACACCAAACAGCGACTCGATTTTGGCTGCGGCGTCAATCCGAAAAACACCACGCAATTAACGATGTGGACCGGCGGATTCCATGCCGACGGCAACGTCAACAAATGGCTCACGCGCTCGTCCAATCAAACCAAACCACCGGTTCAACTGAATTTATTGCCGGGAAATTATTGATCTCCGTATTTGGCGCGAAAAAAAATACCCGATCTAAGTCGGGTATTTTTTCTACAGCAATCGCATTCGAAAATGCCAATAACGTCGGCGCAATAAATTAAGCCTTAGCCAAACCCTCGGCCACCAATGCGGCATGCACGGCTGGGCGCGCAGCAACGCGGGCTTGGAATGCTTGAATATTTGGCCAATCCGCCAACGACAATTTCACATAAGCCGACCACGACAAAACCACAAATAAATAAGCATCGGCAACGGTGAATTGGCTACCGCCTAAATACTCAGCGTCGCCCAATTGTTTGGAGATAAAGCTGATGCGAGACTTGAGCGCGGTAACCGCGGCTTGCTTGGTTTCAGCGCTTGCTGCTGGGTTGAATAATGGCGAAAAACCTTTGTGCAATTCAGCAGAAATGTAGTTCAAGGTTTCCATCAAGCGATAACGAGCCATCGTGCCTGCGGCAGGTGCTAAATTCTTTTCTGGCGCCAAATCCGCCAAATATTGAACAATCGCTGCGCCTTCGGTTAGCACGCTGCCGTCATCCAATTGCAAGGCCGGTACCGCGCCTTTTGGGTTAATGGCGTTGAAATCGGCACCGCTGGCGGTAACTTTGTTTTTTAAATCGACTTTTTCTGTGGTGTAAGTTAAACCAGCTTCGCTCAACACGATATGTGGTGACAATGAGCAAGCGCCTGGGGATAAAAATAATTTCATCTAATTCTCCTTAAAAATAAGCTTGCACAATTTACCAGAATTGACGCATTGCTGCAGACGCGCCACCAGAATTGACGGCAGGCAATTCTGGGCGGGTTACAATAGCGACTTATCGATTTTTGCTGGCTTGTTGTGTCATGACTATTCTCCTATCCACCCTGAACGCACGCTATTCCCACGCATCCTTGGGGCTACGTTATCTATTCGCCAATATGGGTGAGCTACAGTCAAGCACAGTGCTGCAAGAATTTGTCATCGGCGCCAAAACCACCGACATCGTTGAAAAAATCTTGGCCCACCAAAAGCCCAATGACAAATTGATTGTCGGCTTTGGCGTCTATATTTGGAACGTGGAAGAGCTCAGTAAAATCGTCACCATGCTCAAAGCCGTCGCGCCGCAAGTGACCGTGATTTTGGGTGGGCCTGAAGTTTCCTATGAAACCGAACAGCAAGCCATTATCAAAGCCGCGGACTTTGTCATCACCGGTTGGGGCGACATTAGCTTTGCCGACCTCTGCCGACAAATCCTCAACGGCCCGCAACCGCTGATGAAAATCCATGCCGGCGTTCAACCTAAATTAGATCAGATCGCGTTGCCCTATTCGGCCTTCTCCGATCACGATATTGCCAACCGAATTTTGTATGTGGAAGCGTCGCGCGGCTGCCCGTTTAAATGCGAGTTTTGCTTATCCGCGCTCGACAAAACTGCGTGGCCGTTTGATTTGGATTTGTTTTTGGCGGAACTGGAAACGCTTTACCAACGCGGCGCACGCTTGTTTAAATTTGTCGATCGCACCTTCAATCTAAACATCAAATCCAGCCTGCGCATCATGCAGTTTTTCTTGGACAAATTAGCAGCCAAACCCGATGACCCAGTATTCGCGCATTTTGAGGTGGTACCAGATCATTTGCCGGAAGCATTAAAAGCCAGCATCCAACAATTTCCCGCCGGGACATTGCAATTTGAAATCGGTATTCAATCGTTTAATCCCACCGTCCAAGGCTTGGTCAGCCGCAAGCAAGATAACGACAAAGCTGCGGATAACATTCGCTGGCTATGCCAACATTCGCACGCGCATTTGCACGTCGATTTGATCGCAGGACTACCCGGCGAAGACATCGAGAGCTTTGCCAAAGGCTTTAACCAACTCATCGCTTTAGAACCGCACGAAATCCAATTCGGCATCCTAAAACGTCTGCGCGGCACACCGATTATTCGGCACACCAACGAATTCCACATGGTGTTCGACGCGCACCCGCCGTACACGATTTTAGCTACCAAAGACATCGACTTCGCCACCATGCAGCGCTTGGTACGTTTTGCCAGATACTGGGATTTAATCGCCAATTCGGGGCGCTTTAGCCACACACTTAAACTGATCTTAGCCGACGATGCTTTTGCCAATTTTATGGCCTTATCCGATTGGCTCTACGCCAACACCGACGCGACTCACCGGATTGCCATGGAGCGCTTAGCAAAGCTAGTGGGCGATTGGCTGCAGCTAGAACGAGGATTGGTTCAAGCAGACATCGCGGCCCAATTGAAGCTTGATTATGCCGGTCAAATTTCGCCAGAAAAAATCCCGCGCTCGGAGCGCAAGAAGTTGCGCGAGGAACAAGAGCAGGCCAATAAAAAAGCCGCACCTGAGAGACAGGTGCGACATTTGCAGGCGGCAGATTAAGAATCCGTTTGCATGTTTATTTGATTCGATGGAGGCAGCTTGCAAGACCGTTCGCTGAAACCAAATAGCAAAAATGCGCATCAGGATTTATGCGCATTTTTGTTTGCTACTTAACTTTATTGCACACCGCTTTCTTAAAACCGATAGGTCCCTCGGACATACAATGCGCGCCCGACAGGATTAGTCATGCGTGGGTCATAGCCTTGTTGAAACGTAGTTCCTTGATTTGAAAATGGCGGCGCTTTGTCAAAAATATTTTTCACACCAGCAGTAAGTTTAATATTTTTGAACCCAGTGTAAGTCCCCGTTAAAGCCCAGGTCGAGTAAGACGCCACATCCTGATAATACTTCGAGTCAACCTGTTCGTTCTGGTCGTGATAGCCAGTCATAAACTGTTGCGACAGAGTCGAACTCCAGTCGTTGTAGTTCCAATTCACTGCCAAGGTGTGCTTCCAGCGAAATACCGGACTATTCTCACCATAAGTACCGACGTTTTGCACCCATGGACCATCCTTTTCGTTTTGGTATTCGTAGCGATTGACCCAAGTACCATCGAGGTTCAACGAAAAATTTCCAACGCTAGTTTTTGGCAAACGCAAGGTGGTGCTGAGGTCGATCCCATCCGTGTTACTTCCACCCAAGTTGGCTTGGGTATCCAGCACATACTTCAACGAACCGTCAGGATTACGAATGAACAAATCCGCATATTTAGTCGTATTTCCAAAGATAACGGTGTCGGGTAGTGAATTGATTCGATCCGTGATTTTGATGTTCCAATAGTCAGCCGACATAGAGATCATTTTGTTAGGCTCGACCACAAAGCCGAAGGAGAAGCTCTTGGATTTTTCAGGTTTCAAGTCAGGATTCCCACCGCCACGAATTTGCTGTTGCGCATCGCAGACTACGTTCGGGTTTTGTCCAGCTGCGGCTACTCCGTTCGGACACAACAGTGGATCATTCCAATTGTTGGCGGTATTGGTTGTACTGTTAGGCGAATATTTTTCATACAGGGTTGGGGCGCGAAAGCCAGTGTTAGCCGATGCGCGCAAAAGTAGCTCTTTATTTGGTTGAATTCGGATGCCAACTTTAGGATTAAAGGTTCCACCAACATCATTGTAGTAATCGTAGCGCGCTGCTAATTGCAACTCGATTTGTTTACTGACTGGCGCTGTAAATTCACCGAAAACAGCTGAGACATTGCGACTTCCGGAAACAGGTTGCGCATCTTGGCCACCAGTTGCAGAGGCTTGGTCGGCTACGCTTCGATTGACATCATATTGCGCAGATTCATGGGCTATTTCTGTTCCCAGCGCAACGCCCATTGCACCACCTTCTAGTTTGCCGAATTCGCGACTTGCTTTGAAATCGACACCGATTCTCTTGGTCGCACCGCTGTTGAGCTCTCCGTTTAACTTAATGCTATCCAGATAGGCTAATCCAGTGCTATTTTGCGGCGCGAATGGATTAATAATGCCGTTGTTGATTCCCGCAGTCACACCCGCATCTTTTAAGTACCCATCAGTCAGCGTACTTGAAGCTTTTGCTTGAGCGTATAAGAAGCCAGTTTTGTAGTCCCAACCACCCATCAAACCTTCTGCTCCAACTAATAAACGATCGGATTTGTTTTTATCTTTTTGGCGCCGTTGTCCAGCTTCCATGCTACGCCAGTTTAGCAACAGGGGAGCTCCCGATAAGCCAGCAAATTCGGGCGTGATGCCATTGCCTGGGTAGTATGGACTGCTTGAATTTAATGCCATGTTCGGCACTGATCCAATGCCGGAGTAAAAGGGTGTAGGTGCTACGCGATTGATGTTGGTTGAATCGGAATGTAAATACTCGATCGTGGCTGTATTGTCGCCGTTTAATTTAAGCGAACCTTTAGCCAAAAGATTCCATTGTTCTGTCTCTGGAATATCGTCAATATCGGCGGTGTAATCATAGCCACATCGCGCGCTGTCGCGGATGTAGCTGTTTTCGGCTTGGTTACATCCGGTGGCGCGAGTAAAGTTACCCATGACGCCAGATACAGGATCAAAGAAATTAGCAGATCCATTATTACCGCTTAATTTATTTAAGCCTTTGTTGGGGATGATTCCTGTTCTGGAAAAATCTCGATCGGTAGCTTTCAGCGCATTTTGTCGATGCCAGTCAAATACGCCAAAAATGGTATACCCATCGGTATCCAGATTGCCTTTGCCCGCCATCAAATTGACCCGTGATTCCCCGCCGCCTTTGGTTTCTGGCGCAATACCTTCACCGGTCACTTCAACACCTTGAACCGAACGCTTGGTAATAAAGTTAATCACCCCACCAATTGCATCCGTGCCATATGTGGACGAAGCACCATCGCGCAGCACTTCGACGCGATCTAACGCGCCAACCGGAATGATATTCAGATCAACGCTCGCGCCCGCGTATGGATGATTTGCCAAACGCCGTCCATTGAGCAAAACCAAGGTTTTATCAGAGCCGATTCCACGCAGATCGGCGGATGATTTTCCGCCAGTTCCCGATCCGACACTTTGGCTCGCACCTTGGGTTGACTGATTGGAACCTAAAGAATTAAGAACTTCTTGTGCCGTCGTTAGCCCTTGCTCCACAAATTCATCGGCCTTAATTACCGTCACCGGCAGCGCGGTTTCCGTCGCAAGTCGTTTGATCGATGATCCAGTAATCTCCACCCGCTGTACGACTTCTTCCTGCGCTGCCGTAGCATTAGCAATGATCCCGAATCCCAGCGCGATAGAGCCAGTAAATAGTAAGCGCAACGAGTGCGCGATGGTTGTTTGTTTCATTTTGAGTTCCTCGCATTAATGTTCATGTTCGAATTAATGGCGTTACTTAAGTTGTTTTGGGATATTTATTTTAAAACAACTTAAGAATAAAACTAGACCAAATGACATTAATTAACAAGAAATCAAGGCGCAGATTCATGACTAAAACAACAAACAATTGGTTGAAAATATGCTATTAGGTCGCGCAAAACCAGAACCGATTTTTATTGGTTTCTTGGAATTAGTGATTTGAATTGGTGAGGGAATGGCTTTGGTTGAGGATTATCGAGGCAGGGACTGTGTTGAACTTTGCCGGTTTATTGCCAAAAAAAATGCCACAAGAAAATTCTCTTGTGGCATTTCAATGTTAACTACTATCCGAGACGCTACTACAAGCCCGAGTAATTCGGGCTTGCCTTGGCTTCCTTAGAAGCTGTATGTCAAACCAGCTTGAATGAAAGTACCGATCGCGCCAGATTGATGTAACGATGGGTTGTAAGGTACAAAGCCGCCGTACGAACTTAAATCAACTGGTGGCTTACGGTTCAACAAGTTGTTCACTGCAAAGTGAACGGACAACTGTTTGCTGAACTTATAGCGGGTTGTCAAATCGACCGTCATGAACGAACCAACAGTACAGAAATTAGTTGGTGCATTTCCGTTCGGGAAGAATGGCGTACCTTGAACCGCAGACAACGATGTAGCGCAATCTACTGCGCCAGCATACGATGGATCAACTACAGAGTAGCTGGAAATCCAGTTGAACGCTGTAGTCACATCCAATGCGTTTTTGGCGTAAGTAAATGTTGCTGCAATACGGTCTTTTGGATTACCAGTATTACCACCAATGATCGAAGGGCCGTGTGTGCCAGCCAATTGGAAGTCCTGACCACCTTCGCTCAGGATATAGCTCATTGTGTGACTCCAATCCAAGCTAGTCAACAATGTGCCGTATTCACCCAATTTCCACTTGTAGTGTGATTCCAGTTCCCAGCCGCTCGTCTTGGTCGAATTTGCGTTCACATATTTATTAGGAATGTACAAAATCTGACCGGCTGCGCCGCCAGCAAGCGTACAAGTATATGTACCGCCATTACCGTCTGCGCAATCACCAGTTACAGCATTTGGATTACGCACTGCAGTAGTTTGGTCTACATTACCCGGAGTCACGATTTGATCGCTAATTTTGATTTCATACAAATCAAAGGTTGAGCTCCATCCTTTGATTGGTTCTAAAATCAGACCTAAGGTAGCTGATTTCGACTTCTCTGGTTTTAACGTAGTACTGGATGAGTTCAAAACGGTCGGTTGCGAACACGCAGCAACAAAGCTACCTTTTGCTGGATAGCCATTTGCACCAACTTGCACTGCTGCTGGACCGCCAGGACAATTGATCAAATCCCAACCGGAGCCAACATACGCCTGGCCTGACTGACCTGCTTCAGCTGGATTTGGTGCGCGGAAGCCGGTTGCATAAGTTCCACGTAACCCGAATGCACTAGTTGGTGTCCACTTGAAACCTGCACTTGGAGTGAAGGAGTTGTTAGCGCCATCTGCACCGAAATGATCGTAACGCGCGTGGCCATCTAATTCGATCGTTTTTGTAACTGGTGCCACGATCTCTGCAAACAACGCGGCGTCAGTTTGCTTACCAGATACATAAGCGTTATTGCCAGGAACTGTACCATTCGCGATCAAAGTAGGAGCAGGAGAATCCATCGTGCGCGATGTGTAGCTTCCGCCAGTACTAAAGCCTAAATCACCGCCTGGTAACTGAGCCAATGAACGAGTCGCATGCAATTCAACAAACGATAACTTCGACGTATCCGTTGCTGACACATTTGGATAAATCGCGGCTAGGTCTGCAGCTGAATTCGCGCCTGTCAACGAATATGGGCTTGTTGCACGGTTTAAGGCTGCTTGTAACGCTGGGGCGTATAACGTGCCCAAGTTGTTTTGATTGATCGTGTTCTCTGTAAAACCAACTGCGGACTGGATATCCCACTCGCCAATGGAACCGGTTAAATCAGCAACTAAGCGATAGTTCTTGGAATTAACCTTAGTCTCAGGAGTTGGGCTCGATGCATCAAAGCCATAAATAACTGCTGGAGCACCTAAAGTGTTACCTGGATAAGTAGCTGGTACCGTGACGCTATCCAATGTTGTACCAGTTAAATAGGGAGCCACACCGGCTGAGACAGCCACGTTTTGATCCCAAGAATTGCCACCAGTAAATCGTGCATGAGCGCGATACACGACATCCACTTTACTTTCGAACACAGACCCTTTAACAGCAAGCTGCCAACCATCATTCAAGCGCTTGGTAAAGCTGGCCAAGAAGTTGATGTTTTCTGTTTTAGGCTCTAAGTTACCTTCTGGAGCAAATGTGCAACCGTCTGACGATAACAAAGCGTAATTGCAAGAGCCGTTTAAGAAAACGGCATTCGAAGCGCCAAATGACTGTGTTGGATCACGTAAATAAACGCTACCTGGGATTCTTGGATGCGGGGTTTGCGCTGTCGCGCCGTTGATGAAGTTTTGACCGCCAAATTTCGTCCAATCCAATGACGCCCAGCTGCCTGGACTTTCGTTGTAACGCGAAGCATTGGTGATATTGTTTTGGTGGCGATATTCCAAACTTGCGTAGGCGTTATAACCATCTTCTTGCAGGTCGCCGAAACCACTTGTAATCGATGCGTGAACAGTTGCGCCGCCACCTTTAGTAGACGATCCACCTTCAGCGTTGACTGTTGTACCAGTAACGGTTTTTTTCAAAATAACGTTCACAACACCTGCCATGGCATCGGAGCCGTACACAGCTGATGCGCCATCTTTCAGCACTTCAACACGTTCGATCGTGTCGAAAGGAATGTTGGATACGTCAACAAAGGATCGTTGACCATCGTCCGACAGCGCATTCGGTGCCATGCGGTGACCGTCGATCAAAACCAGAGTTGCTGATGTATTCAGGCCGCGCAAAGAAATGCCGGAGGCACCACCCGCAAAAGCGTAAGCGAAACCTTGGCTCAGCGTTCCTTGACCATTGGCAGTGATGTTAGACAGAACTTGGGAAATCGATGTGTAACCAGATTTTTTCAAATCTTCGGCGGTAATCACCTGCACTGGGCTTGGTGTTTCTGAATCAATACGACGAATACTGGAACCAGTAATTTCCACACGTTGAACTGGCGCGGCTGTTGTTGTGTCTTGCGCGAACACTGGCTGAGCCAACATCCCGAGACTTAGTGCGACACCACCTGAAAACATCACGCGCATGGAGCGTGACAGGATAGTTTCTACCATCATTAGAATTCCCCTTTTTGTTAAAGTTATTTACTCAGTTTTTGTTTAACTACAGCATCTGTGATGCTGGCGAACTGTTGGATCAAAGCAAACTGTTAAATTTAATTTGATTCACTATCTAATCATTGGGGTAAGTTTGCCGTCAAGAATTTATTGCTATGCATCAATCATATATACAACACAAT
Source organism: Sapientia aquatica (assembly GCF_004358105.1). Classification (GTDB taxonomy): domain Bacteria; phylum Pseudomonadota; class Gammaproteobacteria; order Burkholderiales; family Burkholderiaceae_D; genus Solimicrobium; species Solimicrobium aquaticum. The sequence continues at coordinate 30,055 of NZ_SMYL01000018.1, forward strand.
TTACAAATCTCCTACAAAAGGAAACATGGTCGTATACGAGCCCAGCTATCCGGATACTGCCTGAGATTTCCGGTAAGCGTCCAGCGCTACCACCTGTTCAAGCGGCAGATTTACTGTTAAGTGCGTAGCGGGAGAAGATCGTCCAGACGGCTGTTTGGACAGGCAGGTAATTTTTCCAAGGTGTCTTTCAGCCACGCGA
>NZ_SMYL01000019.1 GCF_004358105.1 Sapientia aquatica
CAAACAGATGATTCATGGCGTCAGAACCGGACAGACGCACGGGGATTAGGGCGGATGGATCGTTGATTTGTGGGATGGCTGGGCTGTGGATGGAGAGGGTGCGGGTGGGATGCGGCATGGAGGTTCCAGTGTTAAAGAAAGATGGAAGCAATGAAAATAACACAAGATTATTTTTTTATAAATATTAAATACTATTTTGGACAATGAGAACTTGTTCGACAGCACATTCGTAAAAATCCGTTGCGCAAAAAAAATCCGGTGCGTACTTGCACCGGATTTCACTGAAACGACGTTACCGCAATCGATTTACTTGCTATTACTATCCACAAAATCCGCCAAGGTCTTTTTAAACTTAGGTTGCGAACCCGGATGGATGTACATCATGTGTCCCGCTTCGTAATGTTCAATCGTGATATTGCCGCGAATATTGGCAGGAATATCCAAATGATCCACCACAAAATCTACCGTGCCATATGGACAAGCTAGATCAAAATAGCCAGAATCGATTAACACTTTCATCTTGGGGTTGAGTGACATCGCATAGGCTAAATCAACGGCGGTGTTTGGGGCTGGCACTTTCATGCCGCCGCTGTCTGGCTGCACGTGGCGATCATCCCAGTTCATGCCGACTTCGCCGCTCGATAATTGGTATTCGCGGTCGGATTCTACTTTTAATTCTTGGCGGTAGTAGGAATTGAATGCTGCAACTAAGCCCGGTGCAATGGCTGATCCGAACGGATCGTACACGGTAGTTTCAGACAAGCCATTAATGTTGGGGCCTTGATAGCGTGAATCGATACGACCAATGGCAATGCCTTTGTCGCGCATTAATTCTTGTAAGAAGTGACCTTCGTCCATACGCAAATTGGCTTTATCCCAGTAGCTCGCTTTTACGCCGGTGTATTTCTCTAAACCCGCCAAAACTTGCGCACGCTCTTCTGCGCTGGCGTGCACACCTTTAAATAACACGGGCGCATACACGTCGCGCGCAAAGGCTTCGACTTCACGTAAGAAAGGTTGCAGTTCCGCTGGACGATAGGCCAAGGCGTTGTGATACCAAGCGGTGGAGGCGAAGGTGGTTAAGAAATTGACATAAGGTGTGTCGATTTTGATGCCGGCATTGCCGCTTGCGAAATCGAGGTAAGGCGAGACCAAAATAATCCCATTAAGCGCCATGTTGTAATGGGTCAGCAATTCATACGATACGCCGCCGGTGCGCATGCCGCCGTAGCTTTCGCCTAAAACAAACTTGGGTGAAGCCCAGCGGTTATTTTGCGAAACGTATTGCACGATGAAGCTTGATACCGATTTGATGTCTTGATCGACGCCCCAAAAGTCTTTGCCTTCGCCTTTACCAATCGGACGGGAAAAGCCGGTGCCAATCGGATCGATCATTACTAAATCGGCGTGATCGACAATGCTGAATTCGTTATCGACGGTGTTAAAAGGGCCGCGTGAATTGACATCTAAATCCTTCAACACCGCGCGCTTGGGTCCCATAATTCCCATGTGCAGCCACGCGGATGATGAGCCCGGGCCGCCGTTATAGGCGAACATGATGGGGCGATTCTTTTGCTCGCCGCCGTCTTTGACGTAGGCGGTGAATCCGAACAGAGCGATCGGCTCATCTTTATTATTTTTGATCAGCATCGTGCCTGCTGTGGCGGTGTAGGCTAGGGATTTGCCGTCGATGGTGATTTGGTGTTTGGAGGTGAAGACTTTGGCTTCCGGCGTTTTGTCTTCTTTTTTATCTTGGGTGGTGGAGCTTGTTGAGGTTGTTTCGGCGCTGTAGCTTAAACCTGATAGGCCGAGGCATAGCAAGGTTAGGGTCAGCTTGTAGGCTAGGGATTTTTTGGTCATTTTAGGTCTCGAGTTTTGGGATTGTTGGAGTTGAGCCTTGATACAAAAATGCTGGAGAATTGTAGCATTTGTTGCATGAAGGTAATGGGGACGGTTAGATATTATTTTTTTGAGGAGGGGAGTTTGATACTCATAGTTCAAGATAGCCCTGAATTCCTGCGGGGCGGGGGTGTTTTTGTTATGCCAACACCGTTATTCAGAGTGAGAGTATGTCCATAGAATTGCCCGCTGCACCTCAACCAACCCTACTTTCTACTCCATGTATTTACCCAATTGTTGAGCTGAAATAGAGTGGGGTAAGTTATTAGTAATGAAGATAAATCTCAGCGCGTATTTGGTCAAAAACCTGGCTGAGCAAACCGCTTTGGCTAAGCCCATTTACTTTGGATTGCGCTTACTCTGCCTAACCAATGTCGCAAACAACAAGGCCCCAATCGCCAACGCTCCCGCAGCCACCCACAGCGATGCATTAAACGAGCCGGTTAATACCACGAGATAGGTGGCAATCGGTGGGCCGCTGATTTGGCCAATCCCGTAGATCGCAGTCAATAAGCCCATTAAGCGGCTGGCGGATTCGCCTCTTAGGCGGCGGGCGTCGCGCATGGCGAAGAATACGATAGCGCTAAAAGGCAGGCCGACAAGAATGCTGCTTAATAAGAAACCGGCTACGTTAGGAAGAATGATGACGCCTATTACGCCTGCTGCTTGAACAATGTAACAGAGCAACAGCATTAATCGGTTATCGATGTGCATCGGGACGCGCACGGTCAAGGCCGAGCCGATGGCGATGCTTAGTCCTAAGATAGGCCAGAACAACGCTGGCCAGATGGAATTTGGCAGCGTCACGCGCGCCATGACTGGTAAAAATGTGGCGGTAATGATGTAGCCCAGACCTGCAAGGCCGTAGCCTATGATTAGCCAGCGGGTTTGGTGGGCTTGTTCTTTTGCGGGCAGCTGCGCTGCTACTAAGGGAGCTGCAATTGAGTGAGATGGATTGTTTGCTTGATCGACCGATTCGATATTGTCGAAGCGGATGGGTTTGTTGGTGAAGGTGGACCAGATTAATGCGCTTCCGATCAGACCCATCGCGGTGAAAACTAGCCAGCCGCTATGCGCTGACCAGTTGGCAATGACCATAAAGCTTACCGGAATGCCGGTAACCAAAATACCCAATCCCGGGCCGGTATAAATCATGCCGCCCAAAGTCGGTGAGCCGAGTTGATTTAAACGCTGCATGCACCAGCCCGAGGTAAACACAAATACCAAGGCGCTGGCAATGCCGGCCATGGTTCGGAAAAAAATCAGCAGCCAAAGATTGGATGAAAAGCCCATGCCTGCCGTAAGCAGTACAGTGAGCGCCAAACCGGTACGAATGTAGTTCGCCGCATTGCCACGCAATGTCATACAAAGCAGCGCGCCTAAAAAATAGCCCACGTAATTTGCCGTCGCCAGCCAACCGCCTTCGGTCAGCGTGACGACTTTGTCGTGCAACATCATCGGCAACAAAGGCGAAAAAGCGAAGCGCCCGATACCGAGTGCGACACCCAGTGCGACCACGCCGCTGAGCGCCACCTTCCACGCTTGGCCGCGATTGTAGGTGCTGTGTTGCTGCTGATGTGTAGCTGGTTTATCGACCATCGCGCCGACGCACCGTCACGCTCTCGCCACCTATGCCCCAATTATCGGTATCGACCTCGTCGATCACGACCACAGTGGTTTGCGGATTTTTGCCTAAAACGTCCACCAGCAATTGTGTTACACCTTTAATTAAAGCGGCTTTTTGTTCCGCAGTGGCGCCTTCGCGCGTGATTTTGAAATTAACGTAGGGCATGGCTATCCTTTATTTGCTTAACGATTGGGCGGCAACAGCAGGTTTAAATTGAGGCGGCTTTAAGACTAACCATAAAGCGATGGCGATTAAGAATCCGCCGGTCAAATGAGCTAAGGTCAATTGTTCCTTTAAAAATATCGCCCCCCACAACACGCCAAACGGTGGGATTAAAAAAGTAACGGTGAGCGATTTCACAGGACCAATGTCGGCAATTAGTCGGAAATACATAATATAGGCTAAGGAGGTGCACACAAAGCCCAATCCAGCGACTGCGAGCCAAACTCCCGTTGAGCCCCAAGTCGCTGGCGGCGCGGCACTGACATTGACGGCAAAGACCGGAACCAATAAACCGACCGCACCTAGTTGACTGCCAAGCGCGACCAATTTGCTATCCAATCCGCCTTTATCCGAAATCCAGCGCTTAGTTAAAAAGCCAGCTAAGCCATAACAACTCGTGGCAACCAAGCAAGCCAGTGCGCCGAGCAAAACGTTGGTGTCCAATGCCACCGGCCCGGTGCGCGTTAATACCGCCACGCCAGCCAAGCCAAAAACGACTCCCAACGCTTTAAAGAGGTTTAGTTTTTCTGAGAAAAATAGGGCGCCGATCAGTATCCCCATCAACGGCGTCGTGGCATTAAAAATCGCCGAATAACCTGCCGGTAACACTTGCGCCGCAAAGCTGTACATCACCACCGGAATGCCGCTGCTAAACACACCGAGCAGCAACAGCGAGCGTAATTTGCCGTGGAAATTAAACTGAGTACGCATGGCCAGCAAGATCACGATTAAGCCGACCGAGGCGAACACAACCCGCACAAAGGAACTGGGAATCGGGCCAAGCACGGGCACGATAATTCGCATGAAAAGAAAGCTGGCGCCCCAAATGGCGGCGAGGCTAATGAGGCGGATAAAGTCGGAGGTTTTCAAGACAACTTTCGATTTGAGGTAGGAAAAGGGGCTTTTTGAAGCACGAAGAGCCATATTTTGACAGCTTTCGCCCTTTTTCGCGCGACCAAGCGCGGTTATTCGCGTTTTTCGAATTACTTTATCTGTTTATCGTATTGAAATCGGGGTTTTACGCGCTTTTAGTCCGATTTATAGCCCAAAACAGCGCTGTTGTTACAAGCCGTTTCGAAGCGCTGGGCACGGCCATATTTCCTTTCAGATATAATTGCCGCCAGTCATTTTTGGCATTCAGAGCGGAAAAAAATAGAACATGTGGATCGTAAATATTGCTCTCCGGCGTCCTTACACTTTTATCGTAATGGCGCTACTCATCTTGTTATCCACGCCCTTGGTATTGACCAAAATGGCGACGGATATTTTTCCTGACATTAATATTCCCGTTATCAGTATTGTTTGGAACTACGGCGGTTTGTCTGCACAAGAAATAGGGCAGCGCATTACCGGTCCGAACGAGCGCGTATTGACCACGACAGTAAACGATATCGAACACATCGAATCGACCTCGCTGTCGGGTATCGCTGTCATTAAAGTCTTCTTCCAACCTAACGCCAATATTCAGACCGCGATTGCTCAAGTGGTTGCGATTGAGCAGGCGCAGTTACGTCAATTGCCGCCGGGGATTACCCCGCCCTTGGTGATTAAATATTCGGCTTCCAGTATTCCGGTCATTCAGCTTGGATTATCGAGCGCAACCATGACCGAGCAAGCCTTAAGCGACACTGCGCTGAATTTTTTGCGTCCACAATTGGTAACGGTTCCGGGCGCAGCGATTCCAAATCCCTACGGCGGAAAAATGCGCGTGGTTTCGGTCGATTTGGATACCAATGCGCTGCTAGCAAAGGGGTTGACGCCGACTGATGTGGTCAATGCCGTGAGCGCCCAAAACTTGGTGCTGCCATCGGGCACAGTCAAGATGGGATTGACCGAATATAACGTGGCCATGAACGGTTCACCCGACACGATTGCTGGCTTGAACAACGTGCCAGTGCTCGCCAAAAACGGGACCTCTACGAATTTGTCCGAAGTCGCCCACGTGCGCGATGGCTTTTCAACCCAAACCAATATCGTGCGCCAGAACGGTGAGCGCGGTGTGTTGGTCTCGGTGCTCAAAAACGGGAATGCCTCGACCTTGGATGTGGTGAATAAACTGCGCGAAATTTTACCCAACGCCTTGCAAAGTTTGCCTAAAGAATTAGTCGTTAAGCCCTTGTTTGATCAATCGGTGTTTGTGCGCGCCGCGATTACCGGCGTGATTCACGAAGCCTTGATTGCCGCCTGTTTAACTGCTGCGATGATTCTGCTGTTTTTGGGTAACTGGCGCAGCACCTGCATTATTGCGGTGTCGATTCCTTTGTCGATTTTGTCCTCGATTCTGGCGCTGTACGCATTTGGTGAAACGATCAATATCATGACCTTGGGCGGCTTGGCCTTGGCGGTCGGTATTTTGGTCGATGATGCCACGGTGACGATAGAAAACATTGAGCGCCATTTGCATTTGGGTTCCGATTTGCACACCGCGATTTTGGACGGCGCGGGTGAAATCGCCGTGCCCGCCTTGGTATCAACTTTGTGTATTTGTATCGTGTTTGTGCCGATGTTCTTCTTGACCGGCGTGGCGCGTTATTTATTTGTTCCGTTGGCGGAAGCTGTAGTCTTTGCGATGTTGGCATCTTATGTGCTGTCGCGTACTTTGGTCCCAACCATGGTGATGTTGATGATGGATCATGCGCCGGCTGATTCGAATGCTAAGCCTAGTTTGTTGCAAAGGGTTTATCGCCGCTTCGATGCCGCGTTTGAGAAGTTCCGCGGTGGTTACGTGATTATTTTGGCGAAGCTCATTACGCACCGTAAATTGTTCGGTAGCGCGTTTTTAGGCTTCTGCTTGCTGTCGCTGGGATTGGTGTTTTTCTTGGGACGCGACTTTTTCCCTAGCGTTGATTCCGGACAAATTCGTTTGCACATGCGCACACCAACAGGCACACGAATTGAACAAACCGCGCGCGTGGCCGATGAAGTTGAAAAAGTTATCCGCGAAATCATCCCCGCAAGCGAGTTAGAAACGGTGTTGGATAATCTCGGTTTGCCTTATAGCGGTATTAATCTCTCTTACAGCAATGCCGGAACGATTGGCACGATGGATGGTGAAATTTTGCTGTCACTCAGCGAACATCATCAACCAAGCGCAAAATACATCGATATTTTGCGTCGTGAATTGCCGCAACGTTTTCCGGGTGTGGAATTTTTCTTCCAGCCCGCCGACATCGTTACCCAGATTTTGAACTTTGGTTTGCCAGCCGCAATGGACGTGCAAATTTCTGGAAATGATTTAGCCGCTAATTACAAAATCGCCAGCAAGCTCATGAAGGAAGTCAAACAGATTCGCGGCGCCGTGGACGTGCACATTCACCAGCGCTTAAATCTGCCAACGTTGTCCTTGAACATGGATAGGGATCAAATCAAGCAACTCGGTTTGAATCCATCGGATGTATCGCAAAACGTGTTGATGTCGTTAGCCGGAAGCACCACCACTGCGCCAGCCTTTTGGTTAAATCCAAGCAACGGCGTGGTGTACGGCATCACCATTCAAACACCGCAATATCAAGTGGGCGATATGGATGCCTTGTTATCGACTCCAGTAAAACCAGCCAACGATCCAAACGCCAAACCGCAACTATTAAGCAATTTGGTTTCGGTTAAACCTGCTGAACAAATGGCGGGGGTAAATCATTACAACATCGCGCCTATCATTGATTTGTACGTCAGCGTGGAAGGCAAAGACCTAGGTGCCGTTGCAGCACAGGTGGAAAAATTAATGGCACAAGTTGAGCCTACTTTGCCACGTGGTACACACATCGTCATGCGCGGACAGGTGGAGACGATGAAGTCTTCCTTCTTCGGTTTAGGTGTGGGTTTGGCGATGGCCATTGTGCTGGTGTATTTGCTCATTGTGGTCAATTTCCAATCCTGGGTTGATCCCTTCATCATCATTACCGCTTTGCCCGCGGCCTTGGCTGGTATTGTTTGGATGCTGTTCTTAACCGGAACACATTTGAGCGTACCCGCCTTGACCGGCGCGATTATGACCATGGGTGTGGCAACGGCCAATAGTATTTTGATGGTCTCGTTTGCGCGCCAACGTTTATTGGATGGATTGCCTGCTTTGTCGGCCGCCTTAGAAGCTGGCGCGACGCGGATTCGTCCGGTGGTGATGACGGCTTTGGCGATGATTATCGGGATGATTCCAATGGCGATTGGGTTTGGTGAAGGGGCCGAGCAAAATGCGCCTTTGGGTCGCGCTGTGATCGGTGGATTGTTGTTCGCGACGATTTCCACCTTATTCTTCGTGCCTATCGTTTTTGCTGGAATTCATCGCCGCTTAGAAAAGCGTAAAGAGCACAAAAAACATACATCAGCCCAGCCCGCGCTGGCAGCCAACGTAGAAAAAACACCAGAAGGAAATAGTTAACATGTCTGAAAATCATCACGATAAATTGGGGCTGCACAAGGACTTAAGTCACGGCCCACGCGAGCATGTAGCGCATGCGGTGATTTTAAAGCGCGCCAAATTATGGAGCGCTGTCGCCCTTGTGTTGTTGCTCGTTGGCGCTGGCGCGACCGTTGCCACCCGCGTTCTGCATGCCGAACAGTTAGCCAAAGCGACCGAGCAAAATTCGCGCGTGTTTGTGTCGGTTATTCATGCTCAAAGCAGCGCCAATGCTGGAAGCGTTACGCTGCCGAGTTCCTTGCAAGGTTTGATCGAAGCACCGATTTTTGCGCGCAGCACAGGCTATGTCGTGCGCTGGAACAAAGACATTGGCAGTAGCGTAGCCAAAGGTGAAGTGCTGGCCGAAATCGATACGCCCGAAGTGGATAAAGAATTGGCTCAGGCTGTTGCGGCCAAAGAGCAAGCCGCATCCAGTTTGGAGCTAGCCAAGAGTTCAGCGCAACGTTGGGAAGAATTGCGTAAAAAAGATGCAGTGACCCAACAAGAGCTGGATGAACGCCGCAGCGCCTACACCCAAGCGACGGCTAATTTTGAAGCGGCGAATGCCAACGTGGGCCGCTTGAAAAAATTAGAAGGCTTTAAAAACATCGTTGCGCCATTTTCTGGTGTGGTAACCCGCCGCAATGTGGAAGTCGGTGATTTGATCGGTGCGGGCAGCACGGGCACCGCCTTGTTCACCATGGCGCAAGTTGATCCGCTGCGTTTGTATGTGTACGTGCCGCAAGCATTTTCTCAGCAAATTAAAGTAGGCGAAACGGTCTCAATTTCGCAAACAGAATTAGCGGATCACGTTTTCCAAGGAAAAATCGTGCGTACCGCGGGCGCAATCGACGTAGCAACACGCACGTTGCAGGTCGAAATTCGCGTTCCCAATGCCGATAAAAAGCTCATGGCTGGTTCGTTTGTTCAAGTTAAATTGCCGGTAAGCGGCTCCACCAACGCCCTGCAAGTACCGTCCAATGTATTGCTGTTCCGCGCCGATGGCACGCAAATCGCCGTGGTGGACGAGGCCGGTAAAGTTAAATTACACACCGTCAAAGTCGGTCGCGACTTAGGGAAAGTGGTAGAAATTTTGAGCGGCATTAATGCCACCGACAATCTGATTTTGAATCCACCGGATTCTTTGTCCGATAACGACGTTGTGACGGTGAAAAAGCCCGAGCCTAAAAAAGAAACTGAAGCAGGGAAAGCGCATTCATGATCAAGCTAAGTCGCCTACAGTTCTACTCAGCCAATGCCTTGCTGCTGAGTTGGTTAGCGGGCTGCGCGGTCGGCCCCGACTATAAAAAAGTGGAATTAACGCTGCCCGCGAATTGGGATGCGCAGGCCCAAGGTAAGACTTTTCAAACCGCTACGCCTAACGATGGGAGTTTGAAGGGCAATTGGTGGGAGATGTTTGGCGATGCCCAATTGAACGTCTTGGAGCAGCAAGCCTTGACGCACAACCAGAGTTTAGTCGTCGCGGCAGAGCATTTAAAGCAAGCTCGATTACAGCTCTCAGTCGCTTCTGCTGTTCAACTGCCTAGTTTGGCGTTGACTGCGGGCGATGCTCGCACAAAAACTTCTGCTGACCGACCCGTGGCGGCCTATGGAAGTCAAAATCAATCGACCGTGCAATCTAACCCGCAAGTCGGTTTTGCCGTGAACTATGAAGCCGATTTGTTTGGTCGCGTGCGGCGCGTCGTTGAGAGCGCAACTGCCGCGCAAGCCCAAGCTGAGGCCGACTTTGAAAATGCTCGCTTAGTGGTACTGTCCGAATTGGCCACGGATTATTTCAAACTCCGTGAGCTCGATGCGGAAATTGACTTGGTTCAAAAAAGCGTGGTGTTGCAACAAAAAGCCTTGGATTTTATTCAGGTTCGCCACGATTTAAACGCGGCTAACGGTTTGGATTTAGCACAGCAACAAGCCCTGTTGGATAGCAGCAAAACGCAATTAATCCTGCTACAAAATCAACGTGCTGCCGCTCAGAATGCCTTGTCCACCTTAAGCGGTAAAGCTGCGCCAGAATTTACGTTGGCGGCACAGGTGAACGTATTTAATGTGCCCGCTTTCCCAGTTGGTGTGCCTTCGGATGTGTTGCAACGTCGCCCCGATGTCGCTTCGGCAGAGCGCGCGATGGCGGTAGCTAATGCCAATATTGGCGTGGCCCGCGCTGCCTATTATCCGTCGCTAATGCTGTCGGCTAATGGCGGGTGGAATAGCACGGAGTTCTCTAATTTATTTAATGCGCCCAGTATTCTGTGGTCACTCGGTGCTAGCTTGACGCAAACCTTATTTGATAACGGTAAAACCAACGCCACCGTTGGTATCGCCGAATCGGGCTACCAATCGACATTGGCAAATTACCGTCAAACCGTTTTAGTCGCGATGCAGGAAGTGCAAACCGGCGTGGATGCATCAACGCTGTTGGATGCGGCGAATAAACAAGCGCAATCGGCTGTGAAGAGTTCCGCCCGCGCATTTGAACTCGCCAACGATCGCTACAATGGCGGATTGGATATCTATTTAAATGTGATCACGGCGCAGCAAGCTTTATTGGCCAGCCAACGGCAAGCTATTCAAATTCAAGGTCAGCAAATGACGAATGCGGTGTATCTAGTCAAAGCACTTGGCGGCGGTTGGAATGGTTTGCAAAGCAAGGCAGAGACTGGAAAAACTGTGAGCACAGTTTCTGCCAATTGAGCGAGTTAAAGAACGCCTTCAAGCCGTAGTAAATATTTTTTTCTATCCAATCCTCCGTCATAGCCCGTCAACGCGCCGTTGCTGCCGATCACTCGGTGGCAGGGGACGATGATCGATATTGGATTCTTCCCAATGGCACCGCCAACGGCTCTGACTGCCAATGGTTTATTAATCGAGTTAGCATGCGCGCCATACGTGCTGGTTTGGCCGAATTCGATGTTTAATAGTGCGCGCCAAACCGATTGTTGAAATGCCGTTCCATGCACCGCCAAATCGAGCTGCACATCAAACCCATCGCGCTTGCCAGCAAAGTATTCCGATAATTCCTTAGCAGCCTTAACTAAGTGCGGATTGTGGTCATCTCTGGGCCAATCCTTGATTCCTTTAAAACTGCGCTGATCAAAAAAATACGCACCGCACAACCCATCCTTGGTTCCGGCTAGGGTCATTTCACCGAGCGGCGAAACATATTGGGTGTAGCTGATTGACTTGGTCATGGCTTTCCTCAAAGCGTAGAGAGCTTTTTAAATTAGGGGTTGTGGCTCAACGATTGCCACAGGAGCAGGGCCGCATAACCGCGCCACGGCGACCATTTCTCGGCCTCGAGTTGCAGTTGCGTGGCGCTGACTTTTTCTTGACCTAGTTGCTTTGCAAGTGCTTTTTGCAAACCTAAATCGCCTGATGGAAAAGCATCAGGAAAACGCAAAGCGCGTAGGGCGATGTAATGTGCCGTCCAATCGCCTATGCCGCGCACTGTTTTGAGCTGCTCCACTGCTTGTTGTAGGCCGATTCCTGGAGCTAAGTCCAAGCCACCATCGGCGGCAAATTTAGCGAAGGCCAACACCGTTTCTGCCCGCGCAGTGGTCAACCCGATCTGGGTTAATTCAGTGACTTTGTTTTGCGCTAATTGCGCGGCGCGCGGGAAGTAATGCGTAATATCTTGGCGTGCAGAATCTGGAATAAAACCGTCAGAAATCGGCGTGCCAAAACCTCGGGCTAACCGCCCCGAAATCGTGGTCGCTGCGGCCACACTAATCTGTTGACCCAAAATCGCACGAATGGCGAGTTCAAAAGAATCAAATGCTCCCGGCACTCGCAGTCCCGGTGTGGCGCTGCATTGTGGTGCTAACAGCGGATTGAGTTTTAAATGCGATTCAATCACATTGGGATTGGCATCAAGATCAAATTGCTGGCGAATCTTGTCCAGCAAAATCATCAAAATCGGTGCTAATTGACTGGCAACTTGGACTTCAATTTGCTGCTCTTTCTGCAAATGGGCGGCACGATACCAGCCGATTAACTCTTGATCGCCATGCGACAAATTTACGCTGCGGAGATAAAACCGTTGCGGCCCCGATCCTTGAATACATTCAACACCGGCGATGAGTCGCCCAGTTAAATAATTCAACATCTCATCCCAAGCAAACGGCGCGCGATACGCAAGGCGCAGCGTGATGGCGTCGGCGCTTTGGTTGTTTAGGTTGGTGCGATTGCTTGTGTTGCGCCGAATGCGGCTAGGAGCAATGCCGTAGCGCTCCAAAAACAAGGCATTGAAGCGCCGCACACTGCCAAAGCCTGCGGCATAGGCCAAATCAATCATTGGCAAATCAGTTTCTTGCAGCAGCTTTTTGGCGAACAGCAGCCGCGCAGTTTGTGCTAGTTCGACGGGAGATACGCCAAAATGGGTTTGCATCAAACGCTGCAATTGGCGCGTTGATAAGCCCACATGATCGGCTAACTGCTGCATGTTTCCGCCAAAGTTTAATGCGCCAGAAGCGATTCGATGCCAGATCGCGTGGGCTAAATTTTGTTGAAGGGCGTAGGGCGCTAATTCGGGGCGGCAGCGCAAACACGGCCTAAACCCCGCGGCTTCGGCAGCGCTCGCATTCGGGAAAAAATGGCAGGAGTGCGCGCGCGGCGTTTTAACTCGGCAGACCGGGCGGCAGTAAATTCCGGTGGTAGCCACACCGACAAAAAATTCGCCGTCAAACCGACTGTCTTTCGCGGACAAAGCGCGATAACAGGTTGCATGATCAAGACCATGAATCGGGCTGTGTTGGGCAGGGAGGAAAATTTTTTGCATGCGCCATTAAATCGTAGCGCAATGTTGCTGTCTAGCCGTTTTCAGACATGACTAGGGCAGCGCTTGGCGCGCTAACGTGCAGTGCGATGGCATTGAGCTAAGTCAATTTTATTATCATAAATAAATTATTTTTTGTTATTTATGATAAAATCACACCTTTCGTTTTAATTGTTTTCGATCTAGTGGTTGATAAAACGCTGACGAAAAGCCTCATAAAAATCAATGCCTTGGGAACGAGTTCGGTAGTTTGTTCTATTAGCGCACAGCATTTACTGCCTTCATTCCACTCTAATTTTTACTACTTACATTAAGGGAAAACATCATGTCACCGAAACCGCCCATTATCGTATCGACCTTTGATTTTGAACGGATCGAGCAATTATTAGACTCCAGCGCTTTGCGCAATGAGGCCAGTGTTAAAGCGCTCGCATTGGAATTGGAACGCGCAGAATTAGTGGCGCCAGAAGAGATTCCTGCTGATGTGATTACGATGAATTCCAAGGCGCGTTTCATTGATGATGCGAGCGGGACAGAATATGACTTAACCTTGGTCTATCCGCATCACGCCAATTTGCCCGATTCGGTCTCAATCTTGGCGCCGGTTGGCAGCGCATTATTGGGTATGTCGGTTGGTCAGACGATTGAATGGCAGGTGCCGAGTGGGAAGAATGTTCAACTGCGGATTTTGGCGATTCTGTATCAACCAGAAGCGAATGGTGAATTCAATTTGTGAGGTGTGCTACGTATCAAATTTTTCATTTGGATTGGTTCGCATGCACTAGCTAAAAGCCGCCATTCTATAACTCGCTAACTGAAACAAAATTTAACTAAATTTCAGTACATTTTCTCTGGGAAATACTATGATGGTTAAAAGCTGTTGTGATTGTGAGCCACGAAATTGCTTAATGTGTTTAAAAAGTCAATTTTTGTGAGCGCAAAAGCGAGATTTTCAACGCCTACGGGTCGGTAAAACACGCCGTATTTATTGAAAAACTGCAATATTGAAAATAAAAAATCAAGTAGGAATGTTAAAATCGCACTATGAGACAGCATACTAAATCTTATCCAACATCGACCGACTCCGGTGCTGCGCCGGAGTCATCACGCCTGACCGATTTCATGCACTCATCTGAATTAAACCTAGTCAATCATTTTTTAATCGCCATGCCGTCAATGCAAGATCCCATGTTTAGCGGGACGGTGGTGTACATTTGCGAGCACAACGAGCGTGGCGCGTTGGGTGTAGTCATTAATAAGCCGACTGATATGAATATCGAAACGTTGTTTGATCGCATCAATATCGACATGGGCAGTGACATTTCGCCCGAAACCAAAAAGCTCGTCATGTTCGGCGGCCCAGTGCAAGAAGATCGCGGCTTCGTGTTGCATATCCCGTCGGGTGATTATTCCTCCACCATCAAAATCAGCGAGCACGTATCGTTCACCACATCGCGCGATGTGTTGGAAGCGGTTGCGCATGGCGTTGGCCCTAAACGCCTGCTGCTCTCTGTTGGCTATGCCGGTTGGAGTGCGGGCCAGTTAGAGCACGAAATTATCAATAACGGCTGGCTAACAGTTCCCGCCGATCCTGCTATTTTGTTTGAGTTACCGATTGAACAGCGCCTGGCTGCGGCCATTAAATTACTGGGTTTTGATCCCCTAATGTTATCCGGCGAGGCTGGACATGCGTAGAGCGCATCAAGTTAAAGGCAAGGAATGTCATTGAGTACTAGTCAAAACGTTACAATCCTTGCCTTTGATTTTGGTCTAAAACGCATCGGTGTTGCGGTCGGCAACACTTTCTTAAAACAAGCTCAAGCCTTAACGGTTATTTCAGCCGAATCCAATAACGCCAAATTTGACGCGATTGCCGCTCTTTTAAAAGAGTGGCAAGTCACCCACTGCGTCGTTGGCTTTCCCAGCCATCCTGACGGCGTAGAACACGAAATGAGCGCCCGTTGCCGCCGTTTTGCCAACCAATTAGAAGGCCGCTTCGGAGTTAGCACGACTTTGGTCGATGAACGGTATACTTCGGCTGTCATTCCGTCTAAGCGGGGTGATATCATTGACGCGCTATCCGCCGAGCTAATTTTGCAACAATATTTTGACGAGACATCATGAATCCGATTCAGCAGTTTGACGCAGAAGCCTTATATCCTGAATTAGCCAGACAAATCAAAGCCGCGCTACCCCAGCTAGACAATGTCGCCATCGTCGGCATTTATTCCGGCGGCGCTTGGCTCGCAGATCGTTTGGTTGTTGATTGCCAGATTAAGCAGCCGGTCGGTTATATCGACGTCTCATTTTACCGCGATGATTATGCCGCCAAAGGCTTGCACGCCGAAGTCAAACCAAGCCAAATTCCATTTTCTGTCGATGGCGCCACGATTATTTTGGTGGACGATGTGTTGTTTACAGGGCGCACCACGCGCGCGGCGATTAACGAATTATTTGACTATGGCCGACCAGCACAAATATTATTAGCCACCCTCGTGGATCGGGGCGGACGCGAGTTGCCTTATGCGGCCGATTTTGTGGCACAAAAGCTCAATTTACCGTTAAACCTGTCGCTGTTGTTAAAGCGCGAAGCAACCGCTGATCAAGCGGATCATTTGGTACTGAGTTTGATCGATAGCAAAGAACATAGCAGCGATATTTAACCAATTTACGACCGATAATTTTTGCCTACCTTAGCCCATAAAATGCATAATCCACAACTCAACCAGCACGGTGAATTGCAACATCTACTCACCACGGAAGGTCTGCCAAAATCCATCATTAATCACATCTTAGACACCGCCGAATCGTTTGTATCGATCGGAAATCGGGATGTAAAAAAAGTCCCTTTGATGCGCGGCAAAAGTGTGTTTAACCTGTTTTTTGAAAACTCAACCCGCACTCGCACGACCTTTGAAATTGCCGCCAAGCGTTTATCGGCTGACGTCATTAATCTCAACATCGCCGCCTCCAGCACCACCAAAGGCGAATCGCTCCTCGACACGATCGACAACTTAGCCGCCATGCAGGCCGACATGTTTGTGGTACGCCATTCGCAATCCGGCGCGCCGTATTTGATCGCTAAACATTTGCGCGACACCAAACAAGATCATGTGCACGTTGTCAACGCGGGGGATGGCCGACATGCCCATCCAACCCAAGGTTTGCTGGATATGTACACCATCCGGCATTACAAAAAAGATTTCACCCAACTCCGTGTCGCCATTATTGGCGACATTTTACATAGCCGCGTCGCACGTTCTGATATTCACGCACTGACCACGTTGGGCGTGCCCGAAGTACGCGCCATTGGCCCGCGCACATTGTTGCCGGGCGGTTTAGAGCAAATGGGCGTGCGGGTATTCACCGATATGGATGAAGGCTTAAAAGACGTCGATGTGATTATCACCTTGCGTTTGCAAAACGAACGCATGAGCGGCGCATTGCTGCCTTCGTCGCAAGAATTCTTCAAGAGCTACGGCTTGACGCCAGAGCGTTTAGCGTTAGCTAAACCAGATGCGATTGTGATGCATCCCGGCCCGATGAATCGTGGCGTGGAGATTGACTCAGCAGTGGCTGACGGCCCGCAAGCGGTGATTCTGTCGCAAGTGACATTTGGCATTGCTGTGCGTATGGCAGTGATGAGTATTTTGGCAGGAAACTAAGGGAAACTAGGCGAATGAAACTTCATATTAAAAATGGCCATGTGATCGATCCTTTAAACGATATCGATTCTCCGTTAGATGTGTTTATCGAGGCAGGAAAAATTGCGGGCGTGGGGCAAGCTCCCGAAGGTTTTGTAGCAGACCAAATCATTGATGCCAGCGACGCGTTTGTGACGCCCGGGTTAGTCGATTTGTGCGCTCGTTTGCGTGAACCTGGTTACGAATACAAAGCAACCTTGGAATCCGAATTGCGCGCTGCCGTGCATGGCGGGGTGACGAGTTTGGTGTGCCCCCCCGACACGGATCCGGTGTTAGATGAATCTGGTTTGGTCGGCATGTTAAAACAACGTGCCAAGGCGCAGCATTTAGCCCATGTCTATCCGCTCGGTGCATTGACCTTAGGTTTGAAAGGTAAAGAATTAACGGAGATGGCCGCGTTGACGGAAGCCGGCTGCGTTGGCTTTTCGCAAGCGGAAAATTTAATCGAAGACACCAACGTATTACTGCGCGCTATGCAGTACGCCAAAACGTTTGGCTACACAGTTTGGTTGCGTCCGCAAGACGCGCACATCGGTGTTGGCGGCGTGGCGCACAGCGGCGCGTTTGCATCGCGCATGGGTTTGTCTGGCGTTCCAGTAATGGCTGAGACCATTGCGCTGCACACGATTTTTGAACTGCAACGCTCTACTGGTGCGCGGGTGCATTTGTGCCGCATTTCTTCTGCCGCTGGTGTTGAATTAATTCGCCAAGCTAAACGCGAAGGCTTGGATGTGAGCTGTGATGTTGGTGCGCATCATTTGCATTTGTCTGATGCGGATATTGGATTCTTTGACGCCAACGCCCGTTTAAGCCCGCCGCTGCGCTCGCCGCGTGACCGCGATTCCTTACGTTTAGCCGTGTTGGACGGCACTATCGATGCGATTTGTTCCGACCATACGCCGGTCGATGACGATGAAAAACTACTCCCATTTGCCGAAGCGTCGCCGGGAGCTACTGGCCTAGAATTGCTGCTCTCATTGGCGGTGAAATGGGCCCAAGAAAGTCACGTCAATCTTCCGATAGCTATCGCTAAAATCACGAGCGACCCAGCGCGTGTAGCCGGAATTAACGCTGGTAAATTAAGCGTCGGCAGCAAAGCTGATCTGTGTATTTTCAATGTGGCGAGCGAATGGTTGGTGGAAGAAAAAGCGCTAGCCAGCCAAGGCAAGCACACACCGTTTTTGGGATACAGCTTGCCGGCTGTGGTGCAGTCAACGATAATCGGCGGCCACGTGGTGTATAGCCGCACGTAATTGGTTTGTTGGTCCCATTTGCTTGGGCAGGTTTGTTGATCGGGTAGCTTGAAGCTACCCGTTTTTAAATTAATCGATACTTTTTTGAATTGCTATGTTGAGCTCGCTGCGCTATTACTTCCAACTTTTCCGCGTTTTTGTCCATGTGACCAAAGGCTTGTCGATCTGCTTTTTTTTGTTTCCGTTTAGTGGACCTGAAAAGAAGAAAGACTATATCCAACGTTGGTCGCAACAGCTGCTGCCGATTTTTAATGTGCGCGTCAAAATGAATGCGACCGAGTTGCCTAAAGGCTCGGTTGTGATTTCGAATCATATTTCTTGGCTCGATATTTTTGTCGTAAATAGTTTTGCGCCATGCCGTTTTGTCGCGAAATCGGATATTCGCTCTTGGCCATTGTTGGGTTGGTTAGCCGAGCAAGCAGGTACGATTTATATCTCTCGCGGCAGCAAAGCAGACGTGAAACGAATTTATCAATATTTGATAGACCAAATCGAAGCAGGTGAGCGCGTGGCGTTTTTTCCTGAGGGGACAACGGCGTCTCAAGGTCAAGTGTTGCCGTTTCATGCCAATTTATTTGAAGCGGCCATCCACGCGAAAGTGGCGATTCAGCCGATTGCGATGCGTTACCTAACTGGCGCTGGCGAATTGCATAACGGGGTTGATTTTGTCGGCGACATGTCGTTTGCTGAAAGCATGAGTATCATTCTGCGCGGTGAGCCGGTGATTGCCGAGTTACAGATTTTGGATTTGCTTCCATCGGACGGTGCGCATCGACGTGATTTGGCAGCGTTATCGCGTCAGGCGGTAGCAGGTGCTTTGCACGTTGACATCAGCTAAGACAGATGAGCTGATCTGGTTTAAGCGCTAGTTATAAAATCAAAATAGCGCGGAAATCATTCACATTTGTGCGAGTCGGGCCGCTGACCACTAAATCATTTAACGCACTAAAAAAACCATAGCCGTCATTGTTATCCAGCAGGCTTCGCGCGCGTAGGCCAAGCTGTTCGGCTCGGTCAATTGAATCTGGTCGTAACAAAGCGCCAGCATTATCTTCCGAACCATCAATCCCGTCGGTATCGCATGCAATGGCGTAGATGCTGGGCTGACCTTCCAGCGTTACTGCAAGGCTGAGCAAAAATTCGGCATTGCGTCCGCCACGGCCAGAACCGCGAACAGTCACGGTGGTTTCGCCACCAGAAATCAGTACGCAAGGTCGGGCAAAAGGCTGCCCATGTTTAGCGATTTGTTTGGCAATCGCACCGTGCACCATGCCCACATCGCGGGCTTCACCTTCGATATTGTCGGACAGGATATAGGGCGTAATGCCCGCGTTGCGAGCTGCTTGTGCCGCGGCTTCTAAGGCTTCTTGTGCTGTCGCGATGATGTGGTGTTGATGACCACCAAAGCGCGCATCATCGGGTTTGGGAGTTTCGCCTTTGCCGGAACTTAAATGCTGTTCGATATTGCTCGGTACAGCGATCTGATATTTACGTAAAATCGCTAACGCTTGTGCGCAGGTGCTTGCGTCGGGCAACGTTGGTCCGCTGGCAATCACGTTGGCATCGTCGCCCGGCACATCGGAAATGAGCAGAGTGACCACGCGAGCGGGAGCGCAAGCTAACGCTAAACGGCCGCCTTTAATCGCCGACAAATGTTTGCGCACGCAATTCATTTCTGAAATCGCAGCACCACTTTTTAATAGCGCTTTGTTGATTGCCTGCTTTTGTTCGAGCGTGATTCCCTCGGCTGGCAAGGCCAATAATGCGGAGCCACCGCCAGAAATTAAGCACAATACCAAATCATCCTCGGTCAGTCCTTGCACCAATTGCAGAATGCGCGCCGCCGCTTGGCGACCTGCTTCATCGGGCACTGGATGCGCCGCTTCGACGACCTCAATCTTTTTGCAGTCGGCGCCATGTCCATAGCGAGTAACGACCAAGCCCGATAACTCGCCTTGCCAATGCGCCTCTACCACTTTCGCCATGGCTGCTGCACCTTTTCCTGCACCGATAACGACGGTTCTGCCTTTGGCGGGCGGATTGGGCAGAAAGTGGGGCAGACATTTTTTTGCGCTGACAGCATCGACCGCGCTGTGGTACAGATTAAGCAAAAATTGCGATGCTTCGCTTGAGTTCATCTTGGTTATGTCGTGAAGGGTGAATTAAAAAGTATTTTTCCAGCCGCGTACCGCCGCAAAAACCGAAACCGGATCGGTCTTGTCACCTAATTTACCCGCAGCTTGCAGCGTTTGAATAATGTCCTCGGAATCTGAGCGCAAAAATGGATTGGTGGCGATCTCGGTGGCAATTTGACTTGGCACAGTGGAGATATTGTTCGCACGCTGCTCGGTAACTTGTTTAAATCGCGTTTGCAAAGCTGGATTATTTGGTTCTACCGCAACGGCAAAGCGTAAATTGGAGAGCGTGTATTCGTGCGCGCAAAACACTTTGGTCTCGCTTGGAAGTGCCGCTAGCTTTTGCAACGAGTGCAGCATTTGCTCTGGTGTGCCTTCAAACAAGCGTCCGCAGCCACCGGCAAATAATGTGTCGCCGCAAAATAAACTGGCTAATTGCGCGCAGTAGTAGGCAATGTGGGTGGAGGTGTGACCTGGGACGTCGATGACGTTAAATTGCAAATCGAGTTCGGCGATCGAAATGGTATCGCCGTCACGACAGCCTTGGGTAATGGCCGCAATTCGACCACTTTGTTGATCTGCCAACGCGCCATACACGGGAATCGATTTTGGTGAATTATTTAGCAACTCGGCCACGCCGCCGATGTGGTCGGGATGATGATGAGTGAGTAAAATAGCGCTTAATTGCAATTGATGCTGATTTAAATAGGCTTGCACAGGAGCGGCATCGCCCGGATCAACGATAATAGCGTTTGTGCCGTTATGGATTAACCAAAGATAATTGTCATCAAACGCGGGGATTTGTTGGATTTGAATGTTTGTCATGTTGAGATGGGTATGAAAGAAAAAGTTAACCAAAACTGTAACATAGACAGCACTAACTGGCAGGAATGGCACCAGTGGCTGCGTCAGCCATCAGGCAACTACATTCGCGCTTGGGAACAAAACCTGCTCGACACATTGACGGTGGATATTTTTGGTTTCAATGCGGTGCAAATTGGGATGCCGCAAATGGATTGTTTGGCGGCTTCGCGCATGCCTAAAAAATGGTTATCAAACGACACCATTATTGCCAATTCACCACGAAAAATCGCCTTACTTCACGACTTTGCCGAACTGCCGTTTGATTCCCAAAGTATCGATTTGGTGGTGCTGCCGCACGTATTAGAATTCGCCCGCGAACCGCATCAAGTTTTGCGTGAAGTAGAGCGCGTATTGATTCCCGAGGGGCGCTTAATTATTTGCGGCTTCAACGCTACCAGTTTGTGGGGCGCGCGCCAAGCTATCGGTCGAATGGCTGGCCGCTATTATTTGCCGCGCTCAGGCGACTTCATCAGTTTGTCGCGTTTAAAAGATTGGTTAAAGCTGTTGAATATGGAAGTTGATCGCGGACATTTTGGCGGCTATGCGCCGCCCATCGATAGCGAGAAATGGCTGCAACGCTTTCATTTTATTGAAGGTGTGGGCGAGCGCTGGTGGCCGTATATGGGAGCGGTTTATGTGGTGCAAGCGATCAAGCGTGTCAAAGGTATGCACTTAATTGGCCCAGTTTGGAAGCAAAAAAAACTACGTGTGCCGAACGCCGTTCCGGTCACCAACCGCCATCATTCAGAGCGCGCGGATTAATAACCCAATTAAAAAATACATGGATCAAATTCACATCTACACAGACGGCGCCTGTAAAGGCAATCCCGGCCCGGGCGGTTGGGGTGCCTTATTAGTCGCCGGCGACAAAGAAAAAGAATTGTGCGGCGGTGAAGCCAATACCACCAATAATCGCATGGAATTGATGGCCGTTATTCAAGCGTTATCCGCGTTAAAACGTCCCTGCCACGTCATCATGCACAGCGACAGTCAATACGTCTTAAAAGGCATCACCGAATGGTTAGCTGGATGGAAGGCAAAGGGCTGGAAAACCGCCTCCAAAGCGCCGGTAAAAAACGTCGATTTGTGGCAAGCATTGGATGCCGCAACGACTCAACATCAGATTGAATGGCGTTGGGTGAAAGGCCATTCCGGACATCCCGGTAATGAGCGCGCGGATCAGTTAGCCAATCGCGGCGTTGAGCAATTAGGTTAAGTGGGCGACTATCAAAAAGGCCGCTAGTTTTTCGCGAACTAGCGGCCTTTTTATGTGCGGTAAGTGACGCTAAAAATTAACGCAGTGATGCAACCAATTGTTCCAATTTGACGGTATCGGCACAGAACAAACGAATCCCTTCTGCCAATTTCTCCGATGCCATCGCGTCATTATTAACAGCCAAACGGAAGCTGGCTTGATTGAGTTTGATCTCGTTTAAGTCGCTCGCGTGCGCCGCTTCCACAGTTAATTTGGTTGGCACTGGATTAGTGGAATCGCTTAATTTTTGCAATAAATCTGGACTAATGGTGAGCAAATCGCAGCCAGCTAATTCGGTAATTTGGCCGGTGTTTCTAAAGCTCGCGCCCATGATTTCGGTTTTAAATCCGAACTTGCGGTAGTAGTTATAGATCTGCTTAACCGACAACACGCCAGGATCGTTTTCCGAGCTGTATTCTTGGCCGGTATTTTTCTTGTACCAGTCATAAATACGCCCGACAAATGGGGAAATTAATTGCACACCAGCCTGCGCGCAAGCGACCGCTTGTTCTAGGGAGAACAGCAAGGTCATGTTGCAGTGTATTCCTTCTTTTTCCAAAATTTCAGCGGCTTGTATACCTTCCCAGGTGGACGCGATTTTAATCAAAATGCGTTCGCGCTTGATTCCTGCTGCTTCGTACAGAGCGATTAAGTGCCGGCCTTTGGTGACAGTGGCGGCGGTATCAAACGACAATTGCGCGTCGGTTTCAGTTGATACGCGACCAGGAATCAAGGCTAAGATTTGCAGGCCAAAGGCGATCAATAAATGATCAATGATCTCGCCAGTCGATGCGTTGGGATGTTGGGCGATGACTTGGGTCAGCAAGGGTAAATATTCTGGTTTCTGAACCGCTTTTAAAATCAACGATGGATTGGTCGTCGCATCCTGCGGCGCGAAGATTTTCATTGATTGAAAATCGCCTGTATCGGCAACCACGGTGGTCACTTTTTTGAGTTGTTCGAGTTGATTCATGATGAGTTAGTAGGTTAGAAAATAAAATTAAGCAGTCACGATGATATGTGGTGCTGTCGATTGCGTTCTTTCTTGCAGTTCACCGATGACGGCCGCTTGCGCGAAGCCGTTTGTGTGGAATAGTGCTAACACATCTGCTACAGCCTCAGGTCGAACTGATACCAAAAGACCGCCAGAGGTTTGTGGGTCGCTCAAGATGTGTTGAGTCGTCAGATCTACGCCATTTTCGAGCGTAACTTCGTGCCCATAAGCTGCCCAGTTTCGACCAGACGCGCCAGTGATGCAGCCGCTTTTGGCTAAGTCATTGGCTTGCTGCAACAATGGAATCTGCGCCACCGATAAACGTGCTGTGAGTTCAGAAGCGCGGGCGACCTCCAATAAATGCCCTAATAAGCCAAATCCGGTGACATCGGTAATCGCCCCAATGTCTGACAAGCTCGCGAGCTCAGCACCGGGTTTATTAAGTTGCGTGGTGGTGCGGATCATTTCTTCGTAACCAGCTTGATTCAACATGCCTTTTTTCAGCGCAGCGGAGAGAATCCCGACGCCCAATCCTTTACCCAAAATTAACTTGTCGCCTGCGCGAGCATCGGCATTACGTTTGACTTTGGATGGATGGACTAAGCCCAAAACGACTAGGCCGTAGATCGGTTCGACCGAATCAATCGTGTGTCCGCCTGCAATCGGAATTCCTGCTTGAGCGCAAATCGTGGCGCCGCCCTCGAGGATTTTGCCGATCACATCCAAGGGTAATTTGTTGATCGGCATGCCGACCAAAGCCAGCGCCATAATCGGTGTCCCACCCATGGCGTACACGTCCGAGATGGCGTTGGTAGCGGCGATTCGACCAAAATCAAACGGGTCGTCCACAATCGGCATGAAGAAATCGGTGGTGGCGATTAAGGCTTGTTCGTCGTTGAGCTTGTAGACGGCAGCGTCGTCGGAGTTTTCGATTCCCACCATGAGTTGTGGTGGAATGGGAAAGCCGCTAGTACCGCGCAAAATATCGGCTAAAACGCCGGGCGCGATTTTGCAGCCGCAGCCGCCGCCGTGTGAAAACGAGGTTAATTTGATGGGTTCGCTCATGGCTCGCTAATAATGATGTAAAAGTGCTTCGGTTCAGATATTAATCCGATAAGAAGCGCTATTTTAAGCCTTCATTGCAAGCCGCGATTAAATTAAACGCAAATCGAGCGCCGTTAAAGCAAAAAACGACTACATTTGCATGCAGTCGTTTTTTGGTTGGGTAAAACTTAAGCTAGCTGAGTCGCAATATTAACGATCGCTGAATGAGCGACGTGAACCTTCGCTAGAGCGATTGCCTTTGTAGCCGCCGCCTTCTTTATTGAATCCACCTTCACGCGCAGGAGTCGCGTTTGGCTTGCTAAACGTGCGCTGCGCTGGTTTGCCGCTGCCAGCATAACCGGTGCCAGTGCCTGAACGGCTATTGGAACGACCGTCGCCTGGTTTCCAACCACCCGGTTTTGCCGATGAACGCGGTGCTGCGCTGCGTTTGGCTTCAAAACCTACGACGACTTCGACTGGAATCAACTGTTTAGTGAAGCGTTCGATACGCTTTACGTTCATGCTTTCGGCGTGATTTACCAAGGAAATGGCAACACCATTGCGGCCAGCACGACCAGTACGACCGATGCGATGCACGTAGTCTTCTGGGAATTTCGGCAAATCGTAGTTGAATACGTGAGTAATTGCCGGAACGTCAATTCCGCGTGCTGCGACGTCAGTTGCCACTAAAACGCGCACTTGGCCACGACGCAAGCCATCTAAAGTGCGGTTACGTGCGCCTTGATGCATGTCGCCATGCAAGGCTGCGGCGGCAAAGCCAGCGATATTTAAACGATCAGCGATCGTATCGGCATCGCGTTTAGTGGCGGTGAAAATAACGGCTTGATCCAGCGTCTCATCGCGCAACAAATGATCCAATAAACGATTTTTGTGCGACATATCGTCAACAAAATGCACTTTTTGCGTAATGTTTTCGTGTTTTGCGCTAGAACCTGCGATTTGGATAATCATTGGATTGTTAGTGATACGGCGCGCCATGTTACCGACAACACCATCCAACGTTGCCGAGAACAGCATTGTTTGACGTGTTGTTGGGGTCGCATCAACGATTTTTTCGATATCGTCAATAAAGCCCATGTCCAACATGCGATCCGCTTCATCTAAAACCAAAATTTCTAATTCAGAGAAATCGATCTTGCCGGATTCCATGTGGTCAATTAAACGACCTGGCGTTGCGACCAAGATTTCTGGATTTTTGGACAGCAATTGCATCTGTTTTGGGTAAGGCATACCACCCAAAATCGACACAGCGCGGATGCGGCGCATAAAAATACCGTATTTATCGGTAGCTGTTGTAACTTGCAAAGCCAATTCACGTGTTGGGGTTAGGACCAACATCTTTGGTTTTGCAGCTTGAAAACGTGGACGATCGCCGCGTGAGCGAGCTGATTGACGTTCTTGGTTAGGTGTTTTTGCGCCAGCAGCAGGAGCGTCGTATTGAGCGTCGCTAGCAAATTTATGCAATGCAGGCAGCATAAATGCAGCGGTTTTACCAGAGCCAGTCTGGGAGGAAACCAATAAATCGCGGCCAGCAATGGCGGCTGGAACAGCTTGTTGCTGCACTGGCGTTGGCTTGGTGTAGCCAGCTTCAGTCAATGCTTTTAATAGGGATGCGTGTAGACCAATTTGTTCAAATGTCATGCTTTTCTTTCGTGAGTGCGTACTAAATCTGTACTAAATACAGCGCATCAAATGATGTGCCGCGCAGCAGCGCCAACCAAACGAAATAATGAAAGACATGAAATAAGCATTACGCGCATCAAAATAATGCGCGAACAAATATTTAACCAACATACCAAGAACGGTATGAAAAAGTTGAGTTGTCTTTAACAATGAAATTTCGGCACAAAAAGCTTTGCGCCGGGACGATGTCTAACCAACTGACATACAAGGCGGGGGGCTTTTTATAGCGTAATCCAACACGGTAATGAATACGTTGGTACGCAAGGGTTCGCGATGCTACTTCAATGTTGCCGCTGCTAGAATATTGCAGCGCACAAAGAACTATACAGGATTTCGTTCTGGAATGCACCAAGTTTCTGCGGAAGAATAAATAAACCCTTGAATTAATTGAGTTTGTTTCCTTGGGGGAATCTATTTACTGGACGCAGATGAATCTATGGTGATGTGTGCACAAAATAAAAAAGCAGTTGGATGGCCTTCAATAAAAACGCCATCCAACTGCTTTCAAAGCAAGTTAATGAAATTATTCCGCCGCTAACGCCACGTGAGAGAAACCACCGTCCACATAAATAATTTCACCGGTGATGCCGCCAGATAACGGCGAGAGCAAGAATGCGGCGGTATTGCCTACATCATGAATAGTGACGTTGCGACGTAATGGGGCCATTTGCGCAGCGATACCTAATAATTTACTAAAGTCTTTAATGCCTGCAGCCGCCAAGGTTTTGATCGGGCCAGCAGAAATTGCATTCACGCGCACGCCATCTTTACCCATTGCCTCGGCTAAATAGCGCACACTGGCTTCGAGGGAAGCCTTGGCTAATCCCATGGTGTTGTAGTTAGGAATCGCACGCATTGCACCAAGGTAAGTCAGGGTGATCAGCGCGGCATCAGCACTTAACATAGGCTGTGCTGCTTTAGCTAAAGCAGGGAAGCTGTAGGCTGAAATGTCGTGTGCGATTTTGAACGACTCACGCGACAAACCTTCAAGGAAGTTGCCAGCAATTGCTTCGCGCGGGGCAAAGCCAATGGCATGTACTAAGCCGTCTAATTTATCCCAAGATTTACCCAAATCAGCAAAAACAGCATTAATTTGTTCATCGCTGCCAACGTCGCAGTCAAACACTAATTTACTGTCGAATTCAGCGGCGAATTCAGTAATACGATCTTTGAAGCGTTCGCCAACATAAGTAAATGCCAGTTCAGCACCTTCGCGCTTGCAGGCATGGGCAATCCCATATGCGATTGAGCGGTTTGAAAGTAATCCGGTGATTAGAATTTTTTTGCCTTGCAGAAATGCCATAGTGACTCCAGTCGCATGCCCAATTCCGCATTATTTAGCAGTTAATGCGCGGGCTGTTAGCAGTAGAAAAAAGTGTTTGTCGGTCGTTTTTATTATTACCGCGCAGATTGTAGGGCTTTGCCAAGGCTTCGGCAACTATTCTTATCATTGGTGTAAGCGCGCAATTCGGGAGGTGCGCGATCAATTTAGTTGGTTTGTCGTTGATCAAAGTTGGGCCAGTTTTTCGTTGAAAAACCATAAAATTAAAGTTACTCACTTTCAATTGTCTGCAACTAAACATGTGCAGTTAATCATTTAGGATGAAAAACTAGCCGAATAGAATCAATGTCAATTGCTCTAGGGACATGTAATTCAAGCGCTTACTACTAATAACTACTACTGTGGTCTTGAGCTTGCGTGCATTCCAGGGTTGTGAAAGAACACATCAATTCAAGTTGTCACTAGGCTTCGTTAATTAGTAGCTTGGTTGAATTGGTCGCGCTGGCGCTTTGTTTATACATGGGAAACTTTTTGGCGCTTGGTAATAATTTATAGAAAATCTTCGGAATTTTTATAATTACTAATCCCTTGTATTTTTTGCTTTAATTGTGTTTCAGGCTTGTTGCGACGCATTATTTATTCTGAAAGTCTGAAAGCGCCTAAATGGGCGAATTTTCTAAAAATGATTAACAAAATTTGGCTGAGAAGCTTCTCTTGCTATGAATGTTTATCTTGCTGGGAATGTGTTTTGTGCTTTCTGGTTTGAATGTTGCATTGCAATAATTTGGATGCAAAATTATAGCGTTCAAAATAGATAAAATTTGGCGGGAAGTTTCATCTTTCGCTCAGTTTCCGTGCTTGACACAACGTGGCTTGAAGTGGTTCTATGCGGCTGGAGATTTTGTGTCGATCCACTTTGGGATCGATTTCGCACCAAATAAAATCAGCTAGGTTTGCCAAAGCTAGTCAGGCGAAGCGCTATATTTTTATTGATTAATATATCGAAAAGCCTATATTCAGTTAATCGGTTATATAAGTTTCAACGATAATATTTTTGTTGAATCAAAGCACGAAAATGTTAGTTTTTGAACTTATTTGTGGTTAAAATATGCGGCTTCGGTAATTGAGCCGTAAGCAGCAAAAGTAAAAAAGCAGTTATAAAGTGCGCCAAGTCTAGGTGATCAGATCGGGCGTAAATATTAAGTAGTGTTGGAGGGATAGTATGGATTTTTCAGAACGAGGGCAGGATCCGACCAAGAAGATGGTAGGTATCTCTGTTGTAGTATTGGTTCATGCGATAGTGATTTATGCGTTGCTCAATGGATTGGCGACGCAAATTGTTGCTGTAATCAAAGATTTGCCTATTGAAACAAAAGTCATTGAAGAGGTGAAGCCACCGCCACCACCGCCAGATGCACCGCCGCCACCACCAAAACTGGCCGCGCCACCACCACCGTTTATTCCTCCACCGGAAGTGCAAGTAGCAGTACAACCGGTCCAGAATACGATTTCGGCTGTGTCGAATGTACAGCCGCCGCATCAAGACATGCACCCGCAGCCAGTAGCACCGGCAGCTAAGCCAGCACCGGGTCCATCGGTTGTGAAAGCGGTTGTGGATTTCAGTACGTGTGACAAGCCGGACTATCCGCGCAACTCATTGCGTAACGAAGAGCAAGGCACGGTACGTATCCAGTTCTTAATTGGCTTGGACGGACGGGTTGCGGATTCGAAGATCGAGAAGTCATCTGGCTTCCGTGCTTTGGACGCTGCGGCAAAGAATGCGCTGAGTTTGTGTAAGTTCAAACCTGGCTCAGTTGATGGAAAACCACAGCAATCATGGACTGCCGTGGATTACGTGTGGAAATTGCCGGATTAAGTCGTTTGCTGCTGCGGTATGAATAATGCGGTAGCGGCAGAAAAAATCGACCAAAATGATTCGGCACATGATGGTCATCTTTTACACCTATTTGATTTGAAATTAATTTTTAAGGAAGTCTTTAATTATGAAAAACAGCGTATCTACCACTATTTCTGCGCTCTTCGCGGCAATCGTTTTGTCCGCCAGCGCGGTAAGTTTTGCTGCTGATACACCAGCAGCCGCTCCAGAAGCAGCCCCAGCTGCTGCCGCTCCAGCCGCCTCCGCTGCTGCTCCAGCTGCCCCAGAAGCTGCCGGCCCAGCTGCCGCTGCTGCCACACCAGAAGAAACAACCGAAGCAGTGAGCAATCCATACG
Organism: Sapientia aquatica; assembly: GCF_004358105.1. Lineage (GTDB taxonomy): Bacteria > Pseudomonadota > Gammaproteobacteria > Burkholderiales > Burkholderiaceae_D > Solimicrobium > Solimicrobium aquaticum. The sequence continues at coordinate 29,395 of NZ_SMYL01000019.1, forward strand.
GTTTAGAAGCCCTGTGGAAAGGCGGCGATTTCATCGCTCGCGGTACGTTGTTCATCTTGACCGTGATGTCCATGGGTAGCTGGTACATCCTGATCACTAAATTGATCGACCAAGTTAAATTGGGCGGCCAAGCTAGCGAAGCCAAAAAATCGTTCTGGAAAGCCGCAACAGTACAAGCTGGTGTTACTAGCTTGAAAGCAGGCAGCCCATTCCGCTTCATCGCTGAAACAGGCGTGAAAGCATCGGAACACCACGATGGCGCGTTGTTAGAAAAAATCGATTTGAACGAATGGATCACTATGTCGATTCAACGTGCAGTAGAAAAAATCCAAAGCCGTTTGCAAGATGGTTTAGCGTTCTTGGCGACTGTTGGTTCAACAGCACCGTTCGTTGGTTTGTTTGGTACCGTTTGGGGTATTTATGGCG
>NZ_SMYL01000001.1 GCF_004358105.1 Sapientia aquatica
TCGCGTGGCTGAAAGACACCTTGGAAAAATTACCTGCCTGTCCAAACAGCCGTCTGGACGATCTTCTCCCGCTACGCACTTAACAGTAAATCTGCCGCTTGAACAGGTGGTAGCGCTGGACGCTTACTGTGTATGTCCCTAACAGTGTGGATGAGCGGATTGATTTGATTTTTTTAATTGGGGTGGTGGTACTAGTCGTTGTCACTGCTGCTGGTTTTAGTCTAATACAAAGACTTGGGGGTACTGCAAGATCAACAAAGTGAATTGATCAAGCAGGTCGAATGAGTGCCTAGTCAGGCGCAGCGCATTTAAAACGGAAAACTAATTTAGTCTAAAAGCTGAGTTATATTTTATCGTTAGGTCGAAATCTCTCAACGTCCTTTAACAAGTCGGCACCGAAACGTATTACTCCGTCAGGAGCTACATATTTGAATCGGCCATCCCTCGCATAGACCTGCCGCTGACTGGAGTGAATTAAAACTCCGTTAAAATAGGCCACATAGTCTTCATTTATATCGATCGTTTTTTGTGGCCCTTCGAACGTTCCAACCATTGCTAACTCTTGGGAAATTGGAAAAAAAAGTTCGGTTCCCATGGTTGCATGTCCTGGTGATGCAAAAAAACCGCGTGCCTTTTGTTCTTTCCATCGAAGTACAACAGGATGGTCAGTTGTTATAAACCCGCTTTTAGCAGGTGCCTTGAGTAGGATCCACTTCCGCTTGCCTAGAAGCGGCAAAATCGTATCTTGCAAATCGAATTCAATTACAATGTGTCGAGCAGTTGGTATTTCGATTTTGTATTTATCGCGTTCGATAAACTCGCGAATCGATTCATAACTTACATTACTATCGCTAGCGATTTCTCCTGATTTTTTTGCATTTTCAATAGTAGATTCGTATTGTGCTCTGTTCGATAGCGACATTTCCATCACTCGCTTTAATATCTGCTCCTGGCTTTGCCGTATGGTTTCGCGTTTTCTAGGCGTTCTCACAGCCATTAACGCGATCAAATTTAAAATTAAATTAAAGTCCTCTAAATTATCTAGACTCTTCGCTTGGATTACGCGACCTAGGGCTTGATCTAACTGAGTTTCAAATTTAGACATCTGCGATTCAATATGATCTGGTGCGAAACCCGGTACTTCGATCCGATTGAAGTCCTTGGCCGATCCGACGTATCTTGGAATTGAATCAAATGCCTTTTTGGCTATGGCATCGACAACGTACAGGCTCGCTTTTTTACTACGACTCTTAGCAAAGCCTTTTAAGTAACATTGCGGGATCCAGTGATGATTTTTAGAGGGATTGTGCGTGGCCATTTGTTTTCTTATTTCTCTGGATATGGCAGGGATACTGGGACCGACACTATGGCCAATGCCGTATTCCGCATTAGATAAGTTGCGCGCCGTTCTAATCAACTAAATTGGCAATAATGTCGTTATGTCCTAGCTTTTGAATTCTTGCGCTAACTTGATTCATGACCCAATCCGATAGTGAAGTGAAAAATGTATGAGCTATTATGTTAGCGGAATTTGCTTCGACCAAACTAAATTCATAGCGATCCCAGTTTGTAGTTGTTGAAATTTTATATTGACCCCAAGTGACTTTCTCGTATTCCACAAAACAAATAAATATTTGAATTGTTTTTTTTGATAAAACGTAAGTGAACCAACCGCCATACTGAATAAGATTGTTGTAGTTTGGTTTTAAAATTAGAGACCATGCTATGAATGGCATAGGCGATAATTTCGCATCTATGCCGTCGATTACTCGTCTAGTTTTCGTGACTTTTTTTGTTCTCCAAGTGCTGCCAGCCAACCTGATGCAATATCTACCTCATAGTTTCATCTCTGTAAGTTGGTGAAGTAAAGTATTCTCCGTCTCTGTTTTTCGAGATCCATTCCCCTAAGATCGCCTTTTTAGGTATTTGAATATATGAACTGTTGATTCTGGTATATATTTGCCGGTGCAAAATTGTCTCGCGCTCATAAATCCACCACCGTGCTTCGGCCTTTGCGCTGAACGTTGCCGATTCACGAAGTTCCTAAATTGCTACTTGAGCTCGAGAGTCGTTTGGCCGCTTGATGATAGATCCTATTTCATGTTCTTGTGTACTTAAATAATTAGGAGGCTGGTGTAAAAATGGTGTAATTCTGGTGTAAATGGTGCGGAGCTTATACCTGTTTTTATCGTATTTTTAAATTTTAAACGACAATAAAAAAAGCGCTAAGCCCTTGAATATCTTGGGATTAACGCTTTTTCGTGTACTGCTAATATGATTCTTTTGGTGCCGAGAGCCGGAATCGAACCGGCACGCTGTCTCCAGCGCGGGATTTTGAGTCCCGTGCGTCTACCAATTCCGCCATCTCGGCAACGCATGTCGCTATTATGCTACATTCAAAAATTGGACGCAAGTAATTTTTGTGAGAAATCCAAAATTTGTCGCTTTTGCGGAGTATTATTAAAGGTTACTCGATTCGGTAAGTTGCTCGAATTTGACCTTGATGCGCTGTTCTGTGCGATCTTTTTCCTAGAGATCATTTTGCTCAGTTATCCCCGCCAGCATTCACGGCGGCGCTTAGTCCTTGTTTTTAAATAACAAAAACAATTCGGATTTATCCGAGGCGCGATGACCTTTCCAGACCGCGTTGCTTTCCACTAATTTTTTTGATTTATCTACGTGCTTTTCGGTTAAATAAAAATCGCATTTGGTGACATTGAAATCCGAAAAGCGGATGTTGCCAAAATACGCAAACGAAGCACGGTGTGTGGCATTGATGTTGGTGTCAACACAGTTATATGTGGTCGGCAATTGAGCGGCGATATCCTTGGCAACGTTTTGGTAGCTAACTCGATAGTCGATCCATGGCGTCCACAGTGCCATGCTGAGCAACCAACACAGAATTACACCGCTGCTCGACAACACAACCGCGCGCCACAATACCCGTGGTTGGCGTGAAATTCGCCAGTGCACCAATTTGAGCCAAGCTGCGGTGGAAAGCAGCGCAATCAAAAACGGAATCAAATCAAATTGCGCCACGAAGCCGGGCATATTTTTAAATACATTGTGGTGCAACTGCACCGGCCAACCGGTTTGCATGGCTATCCAACTGAGCCAAATGAAGGTGGCAAACATGCTAAAAAATAATACCGAGAACCAATCGACGGCATTAATTGCGCCGCGCTTCATTGTTGGTAGACCGAACGCGGCAAGAATGGAAAGTGGTGGAATCAGCGGAATCAAACTGCTTTGCTCTGCGTATGGACTGCAAAACGCCAACAAAACCAATGCAACTAAAAAGCTCAGCGGCAACGCAATGTGCAAGGCGGTTGTTTGTTTGCGCCAGGCGTACACAGCCCAACCTGCGAAGGGCCAAGCTGGCCACGTAAACCAAGCGCTGTACTTAACAAAGTAGTGCAGGCTGCTGTAGCTTGGGCGGAAGAATTCGTGTTTATTCCAGTTCATCCATGCTGCGTAGGGTGAGCTGTCAAACGGTTGGATATATTTGCAGCTCAACAGCCAAATTCCCATGATGGCAAACGCGACCGGGAAAGTGACTAAGCCGAGGTGAACGAGTAATTTTTTATAGCGAAAACCGGCAATTAATAAGCAAGTTAGCCACAGAGTGAGCGGAATTAACCAGCCGCGGGTCAATATTAATAGGCCGAGTGCAATGCCGAGTAACAAGGCAAATTTAATGCAAGGCGTTGGTTGTTCCGGATCGAGGTCGAACAAGCGGATTGCGATGTAAAGCACGAAAGCGACGAGGGAAATTTGTAAGGCAACTGGGCTAGTTAAGTGGCTATGGATCAGCATGCCCAAGCTGCCTAAGTAAATCAGTAACGCGCCATCGGCTAAGGTGCGTCCAAAATCTTGTGGTTCAGGTTGGCCGCCAAACGCGAGTTGTAAGGGTTGCGCTTCTTGGCGACGACCGAGTGCGTAGGTGGCATACCAAACCGAAGCGGCACCAAGTCCGAAAAAAAGAATGCTTGAAATTCTTGCCGCAGCATCGTCGCCAACGAGCCAACCAAAAAGCTTAATGCACAGCGCGCCTATCCAAAAGGTCAGTGGACCTTCTTCGGGGACGGGCAGGTTGCCGATATGCGGCCATAACCAATCTTGCAATGTCCCGTGTGCCATCGTCCACATCACGCCAAAACTGGCGGCATCTCCGCCTAGCTTCCACGGGTCGCGGCCGATTAATCCGGGCAGGATATAAAACAGGCATAAAGCAAATAGACCAAGTCGTGGCAATGCAAGTGTGGCTGCGGCGGGTAGTCGGACTGGCTTCATAGTGGTCGATTCAATGCGCTTTGTAATTTTTGTGAACTTGTATTAATCGTGGCTGAGGGGTTTCAGCGCGCTGCCTTGAAAAAGGTAAAGCGTTTAATTTTAGTAAGTTTATTAATTTTTCGCTAGGCGCAATGAATTTACGCTGTTGCAAATGCTCATGCAATAAAAAAAGCAGCCGGAGCTGCTTTTTTTGTGCGATACCGCGCGAAGTATGAATTACTCGCCAGTTGCAGTTGTTTTCGAACCAACAGTACCGAACTTTTTACGGAATTTATCAACACGACCAGCGGTGTCAACAATTTTGTGTTTACCAGTGTAAAAAGGGTGTGATTCTGCAGAAACCTCGATTTTTACCAATGGGTAAGTTTTGCCTTCAAATTCGATCGTGTCACGTGTATTGATTGTGGAACGAGTGATAAATTTGAAATCGATCGACATATCTTGAAAAACAACTTCGCGATAATTTGGGTGAATACCATCTCTCATAATTGCCTCTAAAAAAGTTTGGCAGCCAATAATCACTTCGTCGGTCGTCTTGCCTCGTGACCCGATTGAGTATCACTTACCTAGGTTAAATGCGACTGCCTGTGCAGCGCAGCCGCGTATTATACATAATAAGTCGTTAAATCGTCTAGCGACGCATCATTTCAAAGAATTCGGCATTGTTTTTGGTGCCTTTCATCTTGTCTAAAATGAATTCCATCGCTTCGATTTCATCCATGCTGTAGAGCAACTTACGCAATACCCAGATCTTTTGCAGTTGATCTGGCTTAATTAGCAATTCTTCGCGACGTGTGCCGGACTTGTTCAGGTTGATCGCTGGGTAAGTACGTTTTTCGGCCAAGCGGCGTTCCAAATGCACTTCCATATTGCCGGTACCTTTGAATTCTTCAAAAATCACGTCATCCATGCGGCTGCCGGTTTCAATCAAGGCGGTGGCAATGATGGTCAATGAGCCACCTTCTTCAACGTTACGGGCTGCACCGAAGAAACGTTTAGGGCGTTGCAACGCATTGGCGTCCACACCACCGGTCAATACCTTGCCGGAAGCGGGGATCACGGTGTTGTAAGCGCGCGCCAAGCGGGTGATGGAATCGAGCAAAATCACCACGTCTTTTTTCATTTCGACTAAGCGTTTGGCTTTTTCCAAGACCATTTCAGCAACTTGTACGTGGCGCGTCGCAGGTTCGTCAAACGTTGACGCCACCACTTCGCCGCGCACCGAGCGTTGCATTTCGGTAACTTCTTCTGGACGTTCATCGATCAACAATACGATTAAGGTGATGTCAGGGTGGTTGGCGGTAATGGCGTGGGCAATGTGCTGCAACATGACCGACTTACCGGATTTTGGTGAGGCCACTAATAAACCGCGTTGGCCTTTGCCGATAGGGGCAATCAAGTCGATGATACGGCCAGTGGTGTTTTCTTCACCGCGCATGTCGCGCTCTAAAATCAGCGGCTTATTGGGGTGCAGCGGTGTTAAGTTTTCAAACAGAATACGGTGCTTGGATGCTTCGGGCGACTCGCCGTTGACTTTGTCAACCTTGACTAAGGCGAAGTAGCGTTCGCCGTCTTTTGGTGTTCGGACTTCACCCTCAATCGAATCGCCAGTGTGCAAATTGAAGCGGCGGATTTGAGAAGGCGAGATATAAATATCGTCTGTGGATGCCATGTAGCTGGCATCGGGCGAGCGCAAAAAGCCAAACCCGTCGGGTAAAACTTCGAGTGCGCCATCGCCAAAAATTTGTTCGCCTTGTTTGGCGCGTTTTTTTAATATGGCAAACATTAATTCTTGTTTGCGCATACGTGCTGCGTTGTCAATGTCTAGCCCTATGGCCATTTCTAGCAGTGCAGAGACGTGTAACGCCTTTAATTCAGATAAATGCATGTTGAGTGTCCCGAGATGGGAATAGTGGTGGGGGAGTGAACTACGTGGTGTAGGTAAGTTTGGTTACAAAAATTGAATAAAGCTGAATTCATTCAAATGCTAGCTAACCCTTTTTGAAGCAGCTTCACGTTGCTGTGGCGCTGCTTCAATGGATTGAGGGTTAGCGTAGTTTATTAAATATTGCTGTCAATGAAGGTAGTCAATTGACCTTTGGCTAACGCGCCAACTTTTTGAGCTGCGGCTACGCCGTTTTTGAACAGGATCAACGTTGGGATACCGCGCACGCCAAATTTAGCTGGTGTGTCTTGGTTAGAATCGACGTCCATCTTAGCGATGATTACTTTGCCGCCGTATTCTTTAGCGACTTCTTCTAAGATCGGCGCGATCATTTTGCAAGGGCCGCACCATTCCGCCCAGAAATCAACCAATACAGGTTTGTCGGATTTTAATACATCGGTTTCAAATGATGCATCGGTAATGTGTTTGATGTTTTCGCTCATGGATTCCTCAGTGTGAGGGGGATTAAAAATTCGGTAAGTTAATTTTGTCGCTGATTAGTCTGCTGCGATTTTTTTGCTACCTGCATTGTGTTTTTACTTGCGCGTTGCGACCCAGATGGTTGGTATGTATCGGGGAGGGTAATGGAATTAAGATGTTTAATCTATTACGCGACGAGGTGTGTAATGAGGTAAGGAAAACGCATAATACTCCATTTTTATCAGATATGTGAATAGGCCGATAATTTTTTTGCGGCAACTCATTAAGCTATATAAAAATGCTAATTTTATTTGCCTAATCTGCAATGCTAATAGCTTGGCGCGAGCGCTGGTCAAGTGCAAGGCGATGGATTGTTAAAAAGCCTTTATTTACTGGTTCTCGCATAGAATAACGCATTCCGATTTCACCACGAGATGCTATGTTAGTCAGCCCAGTTTTATTGCCTCCTTCTAGTCAATTCTGGACCCAATGCGCGCGTCAAATTATTGGGCGCAATCAGACCGAGGCGGGCCTTGATTTCTCAGCCTTACGGGTCATCGTTCCGGCTTATGAGCACGCGCAGTGGTTAATCAATGCCATGTCGGCGCAGTTGCAAACTAATTTCATTCCGCCGCGCATCAACACGTTATCCGCTTGGTTGGCTTTGCAATTACCAGACTTTAACGCTCCCAAGGTAGTGTCCGAGAGTGAGCGTTTGATGGCGTTGTACGCCCAATTGCGCGAACATGCTTGGTTGAAAAAAATATTCGCAGCACGTAAGAACACCGATTTATTGCCCTTAGCGCAAACCTTAATTACCTTATCGGATGAGCTGACTCAGGCTATGTTGCCTAAAGTGGTCAGCGGCTCAAACGGTGAATTGAATGCACAGCAAATTAGCCAGCAGATCGCCCCGCAATGGCATCAAGCGCTGGCGCAATTACCGATGCCGGCGCAAGAGTTATTGTCCGAAGAAGCGCAATTGGTTTGGCAAATTTGGACGAGTCAGTTAGATGGACAAGATTCGGTTAGCTTGCGCTTTGGACAAATGATGCGCTTAGCCGACGCCGCACCAGACGCGCTGATTTGGATTAGCCCGGTTGCGCCCGAAGGCATCGAGCAAGAATTTTTAACCACCTATGCCCAAAAACAGTCGGTGCAATTAATTACTTTGGATTGGCGCTCATCGGCCTTAGAAGGAATTTTTTGCCAGTCATGGCCAGAAATTGTCGAGCCAGAGCAGGATGCGCAGACAGCGCAAGACCAAACAATCAATAAGCCCATCAATCAATTCAGCACCATAGGCGCAGACAGCTTGGAGCAAGAGGCGCAACTCGGTGCTCAAACCATTTTAGATTGGCTGCAACAGGGCAAAACAAGCATCGCCTTAATTGCCCAAGATCGCGTCGTTGCGCGTCGCATCCGCGCCTTATTGGAACGTGCGAAGGTGCACGTGGCCGACGAAACTGGTTGGAAGCTTTCCACCACACGCGCAGCAGCAGGACTGGCAGCGTGGTTTGATGTGGTTACGACGCGGGCAGAAACGGAGATGCTGCTTGATCTGCTGAAGTCGCCCTATTTTCAGCCGCCAACCATGGCGCTACTGGACGAGAAAACCAACTGGGTCATGAGTATCGAATTAGCGTTATTACGCGCCAATATCGTGGGCGGCTGGGATTCGATTAACTATGCCTTGGAAGCTCAGCCAGAATGCGTGGAATTGGTCACCCAATTAAAACGCCTAGCCAGCCAACATTCAGAGCGCAAGAATTTATCGGAATGGCTGGAATTGACGCGCCAAGTCCTAACCGAGTTCGGCATGTGGGAGCAATGGCAAAGCGATTCCGCGGGTCAGCAAGTAGTGCTATTGATCGAGCAATTAGGGTTGGATTGCGCGCACTTAAACGAGTTGTTCTCGTTTTCCGAATGGCGTGTGTTCATGAATTTGCAGTTAGAAAATACGGCATTCCAAGGCGATAAACAGGATCAGCGCGTTGTGATGTTACCGCTCAACGGTGCGCGCTTGCGGCGCTTTGATGCGGTATTAATGGCCGGTTGCGATGCTTCACATTTGCCTTCTCAACCTAAGGAAGTTTTATTCTTTACCAATGCGGTGCGACGCGAATGTGGCTTAATCACACTCGAACAACGTCAGCGTCAACAACTGCGTGACTTTACCGAATTATTATCAGCCAACCCCGAAGTCGTCTTGACGTGGCAGCGGCAACAGCGTGGTGAAGATAATCCTCTAAGCCCTTGGATTGAGCGATTAAACCTGCGCTTACAAAAGACCAGTTTGCCGACCTTGGTCGAGCATAATGTGCAACTGGCGGATCTCACCTTATCGACGATTGCCACCGTCCAACCAAAACCGAGCGCCGCGCCCTTACAACCTGCGACCTTATCCGCCAGTGGTTACAACAGCTTTATCGCGTGTCCGTATCAATTTTTCGCGACCCGAATGTTGGGTTTGTCTGCCATGGATACGTTGTCGGATAAACCAGAGAAGCGCGATTACGGCGGCTGGTTGCATGCCATACTCAAAAGCTACCATGACACCTTAAAGGCACAGCCTGAGCTTTATCCCAAGCCTAAGCAAGAAGCCTTGCTGCGCGATATTTCAGACAATTATTTCGCCACCATCGTGCAAAAAAATCCCGCCGCTTTGGGTTTTTCGGTGCGTTGGAAAAAATCGATCTCAGCCTATGTCGAATGGAGCCAAGCCTTTATGGACGCCGGTTGGCAGTTCCAGGAAGGTGAAATCTGGTTAGAAAAAAATCTCTATTGGGCAGACGGACAAATCACCCTGCGCGGGCAAATTGATCGCATCGACTCCAATGAGCAGGGAGAAGTGGCGGTGCTAGATTACAAAACCAATCAAATTGCCGCGCTGAAAAATAAATTGAAATTATCCGAAGATCAGCAATTGCCATTCTATGGATTATTGGCGCAAACCGAGCAAACTCCGATTTCATCGGCCCATTATGTAGCCTTAGAAATGACCAAAGAAAAAATGGCCGATGTCAGCGCCGATAATTATCTGAATCGCCAACAAGATTTGCAGGAATCGATAACCCATTCCATGTCAGCGATTGGACGCGGAGCGGCATTGCCAGCTCAAGGAATTAGCACCGTTTGCCAATACTGCGAAGTGCGTGGTTTATGCCGCAAAGGAGCTTGGTAATGAATAATTTAAATCCAGCTAATAACGCTGTTGCACAGCCTTACCAAATCAATGAACGCAATGCCACGCCCGAGGAATTTACTACCGTGGCTTGCGATCCGCGCAACAGTGTCGTGGTTGAAGCGTGCGCTGGTAGCGGTAAGACTTGGCTGCTAGTTGCGCGCATGTTGCGGTTGCTGCTAGCTGGTGCTGAGCCCGCCGAATTATTAGCCATTACCTTTACCCGCAAAGCAGCGCAAGAAATGCGACAACGGTTGTTGGAATTGTTGCGTGAATTAGCATTAGGTAGTGATGACGATATTCGCGAATTATTAGTTCAGCGCGGCGTTGCTCAGGCAGACTTGCTGGAAGCAATTCCGAAAGCGCGTGGGCTGTACGAGCATGTTTTAGCCTCTTCGCAAGCGCTGACCTTGGATACCTTTCATAGCTGGTTCGGACGCTTAATTCAAATTGCGCCGCTTAATTCTGGTGTGCCACACGGCTTTAGTTTGGCTGAAGCGACCGCTGAGCTGCAAAGCGAGGCGCATAACGCGTTAATGGCTTCGCTCAAAAGCGATAACAATATCGAGGTTAAAAATGCGCTGCTATTTTTGTATGACGAATTGGGCGACTTCAATACACACAAATTACTGGATGCTTTTTTAGATAAGCGCGCCGAATGGTGGGCCTGTCATCAAGATTCTGCGCAAGGCTCGCCTATTGAATGGTTGACGCAATTATGTGGCGCGGACGCTCTGCGCGATGCACGTTTGGCACTGTGGGATGACGAGCCAACGCTTGCGCGCATTAGTCAGATTGCGCGTTGGTTGGGGAAGGGAACTAAGGTCAATCAAAAACGGGCCGAAGCAATTGAAACTGCGTTGACCAAGGGCGCAAGTGTTGAAAATTTCGCCGCACTGTGTTCGGAGTTTTTTGGCGCGGACGATAAGAACCGCTCCAACACCAAAACAATCGCGCTCAAAGCTGCACTAGAAAAAGATTTAGGTCCCGATTGTGAATCTGTCTTTGACGACGAATGCAGCCTAATTGCCGACATGCTGCGCCGTTACCAAGCGCGCAGTTTTGAAAAATCCGTGCTCGATATTAATCAAGCATTGTTCGTCGTCGGCAAGGCTTATTTGGAAGAATACCAATCCCTCAAATCCGATCAGCGCGTAGTCGATTTCACGGATTTGGAATGGTACGCCTATCAGTTGCTGCAATCAGGGCAACACGCCGCGTATGTTCAAAGCCGCTTGGATGCGCGCTACAAACATATTTTGCTGGACGAATTTCAAGATACCAATCCGCTGCAATGGAGCATCGTGCGTGCTTGGCTGGACGCTTACGGCGCAGATGCAGAGGCGCCCAGCGTATTCGTGGTGGGCGATCCTAAACAATCAATTTACCGTTTTCGGCGCGCTGATCCGCGCGTGTTTAATGCTGCTAGCGCCATGCTTAAAGCGCGTAACGCGTTCGTATTGCGCACGAATCAAACACGACGCAATGCCAGCGTGATCGTGGATGCCTTGAATCAATCGATGCTGCCAAATCAATTATTTAGTGCGCAAACTACCCTGGGCGCATCAGGCGGGCTAGTGTGGCGCTTGCCCTTGGCTCAAACGGCGGAGTCGGTGACGGCCGAGGAAATTGAGGCGGGAAAAACCAGCAGCATTCGTGATCCGCTTACAACGCCCTTAGAAGAAACCGACGATGTGCGGCGCTTGCAAGAAGGTCGCCAAGTGGCCAGCGCATTGTTAGCTGCCCGCGCGCAATTGTCTAATCAAGGCCAGCCTTTGCCTTGGAGCGAGATGATGATCTTAGTGCGCCGCCGCACGCATTTGTCGGCCTATGAAACCGCGCTGCGCGAAGCGGGCATTCCGTTTGTATCGAGCCGACGCGGTGGCTTGTTGGACGCGTTGGAAGTGGCTGATGTGATTGCGCTGTTAAAATTTTTAATTACGCCGAGCGACAATCAAGCCCTAGCCCATGTGTTGAAATCACCGATTTTTGCGGCCAAGGATGACGATTTAATTTCCTTGTCATTGCGCTCCGAAGCGACTTGGTTGAAGCGGCTAGCAGCAAGCGTGACAAGCCCTGCGGCGCAAACTCCCAATCCGCTCATGGTTCGGGCGCACGGTTTATTAATCGATTGGATGGAAGCGGCGCATTATTTGCCGGTGCATGATTTATTGGATCGGATTTTGCATCAAGGCGAATTAGTGCAGCGTTACGCCCAATACGCCTCGTTTGCAGGACGCAATCAGGTGATCGGCAATTTAGCTGCCTTTGTCGAACTCGCTTTAAACATGGATGCCGGACGCTATCCAAGTTTGCCAAAGTTCATTGCTGCGCTGAGCGCCTATCAAGCCGGTGGCGAGGGCGACGCGCCGGACGAATCGAATGTGGAAAGCAGTGCTGATGCGGTGCAGATTTTGACGATACATAGCGCCAAAGGTCTTGAAGCCAAAGTGGTTGCAATTGTCGATACCAATCACAGCGAGGGCGCAAAAGATAGTTTGGGAATTTTGTGCGATTGGCCGCTTGACGCAGGCCAAGGGCAAAAGCATTTTTCCGCCTATGGTCGGAAAAATCAGCGCGGTGTGGCACGCGACGCCTTGTTTCAAATGGAAGAAGCTTTGGCGGCGCAGGAGAATTGGAACTTGCTTTATGTCGCCATTACTCGCGCTAAGCAAGCATTGATTATTAGTGGCGTTGCAGGTAATAAAACCCCGATCGCTCCCAATAGCTGGTACGAGCGTTTGCAGCACATACCCGAGTACGATTTGGAAATCTTGACCGGCGAAGACACTTCCGCCCCAGCGGCGCAATTCCAATTGGCGACTTTTACTGCACCCGATCTGGCGTTGCCTGAGGATGATTTGCCGATCGCCGCTAAAGCCGAATCCACTGCCGAGCAAGCCGAAGGCGTGGCCTTGCACAGCTTGATGGAACGATTAACGCAACCGCATAGCGGCGCAAGCAAATGGCCGCTAGCCTTGCCACCGGTTGAGGCGGTCGCGCAATGGATGGCGTGCAGCGTTGAATTGGCAAAAACTATTTGGGCCCAAGCGGATGCGATTTTGTCGAATCAGCAATTAGAGCGCTTTTTTAATCCGAGCAAATTTAATTTCGCCCGCAACGAAATGGAAATCATCGCCAATCAAAAATTGCTGCGCCTAGATCGCGTGGTGGTGTTTGATGATGAAGTGTGGGTGTTGGATTACAAGCGTCAATTACTCGATTCGGAGCGCGCAGCCTATCGCGCTCAGTTGCAGCAATACAGTAGCGTGTTGCAGACGATTTATCCTCAGCAAAAAATCTTAACCGGATTGATTTTGGCGGATGGCAATTTGGTAGAATTAGCGGCTTAGTTGTTGGCTTGACCGTTCTAAGTTTTAAATATTGACAAATGCACTGGATTTTCAGGGGAACGTGATACCATTTTTGGCTTAATTGTTGTTTGTTTTCAGTTGGCTTGGTCACGATCTAATTTCACTAAACTTATAAAACTACCGAAATGATTCCAGAATTTCAACAATTAGCCAAAAAGGTTGATCAGCTAGCGGCGCTGACCCAAACGCTGCGCGGCGAGAATGCGGATTTGCGTATGCAAGTGGCCGATTTGGTCGCTGCCAATGCGGCACTTAAAGCGCGGATCGTAGAAGCGCATGACCGAGTAAGCCAAGTATTAGAAAAATTACCTTTTGCTGAGCAGGAGTCAGAATGAGCCAAGTCGATGTCACCATCATGGGGCAAGCCTATAAGTTGGCGTGCAAAGAAGGCGAGCAAGCTGCGTTGATTCAAGCGGCTGCCTATTTGGATGAAAAAATGTGCGCGTTCCGGGACTCCGCCAAAATTAAAGGCACTGACCGCATCGCTGTCATGGCAGCACTGACCATTTCTGCTGAATTATTAGCAACGAAAGCACCAACAGGCCCGTTTTCTGAAATGAGTTTGGTCGAAATTAAAAAACAAATGAGCCAAATGGAAGACGTGCTGGACACCGCTTTGAGCGCCCAAGAAACCTTGTTTTGAAATCGCTGATGTGAACAGCCATTTTTTTGCGCCACCAAAAATATGCCAATTTGTTCAGCATCAGTTTTTGCTATGAATTGACCCGATTAATTAAAAAATTCTGTACTCAGTTGCGCTCGATTCAGTTAAAATTCATTTCCCTGCCGTGTTTGCTATTGTCATAAATTCCTTGAACCATTCACATGCATAGGTTGCGGAAATTGTCTAATTGGTGTGAGCGTCGCTTTGTCCGATGAACCCGAAATTAAACTGACCGTGACCAACTTGAACCGCTCTTGGTTCAGGATGCTGGCACAGCGGCTCTGGCGGGGATTTATTCTGAGCGGTTGCACTTCGGTGCAGCCGCTTTTTTATTGGCTAATTTGTTTTTGCTCATGCACGAAAGGTCACCATTCATGCGCTATTGGTTGATGAAATCGGAACCAGATGAGGTCAGTATTGACGATGCTTTGCAGCAGAAAGTTGTTGCTTGGGTGGGTGTACGAAATTACCAAGCGCGTAATTTTATGCGCGACGCTATGCAGGTCGGCGATGGCGTGTTGTTTTACCATTCGAGTTGTGCTGAACCGGGAATTGCCGGCTTGGCAGAAGTGGCCAGCACCGCGTACCCAGATCCAACTCAGTTTGATGCCAAAAGTAAGTATTTTGATCCGAAATCTAAACAAGAAGAACCGCGCTGGATATTAGTCGATGTGCGCGCAACAAAGAAAACGCGCTTAATTAATTTGGCTGAATTACGTGACACACCAGAACTGGCTGAGATGCAAATTTTAAAGCGCGGCAATCGACTATCCATAACGCCGATCAGTCCAGACGAATGGCAAACAATCCTGAGCCTTGCCGGTTTAAAACGCTAGTTTAAATCCGGTTAATTCGTGCAGCGTTGTTAAGCTGAGATCAATATGTGCGCTCAACTCTTGGTGGGTTGACGGATGCTGGCTTGAATTCCCATCGCTCCAATTGCAGCGAATTAGCGCAATATCGTCGTCTTGAGTTATCGGAGCTGAAAACTCATTGGATAACAGCGCAGCGCGGTCCAGTAAGCTACCTTGATTTGGGTAACTATTATGCAAAGTGAATACATGGCTAGCACCATGTTGAAACCCTGATTGCGCTAACCAACCAAAATGGCGCGGGCTACAAATCACCACAGCAGGTGCGCTAGCCTTAAGTACTGACTGGATTTCTTCAGTGTGTGCTTGCGGCGGTATCGATACCAAAGTTAAGCCAGCACGCCACGCCGCCAAATACACGATCAACGCTTCGGGCGACTTCTCTATGTGCACTGCAAGCTTGGCTTTTGCTGGCAGATTCAAGCCGCCAAATAAGTTGGCCAGCTTTGCGCTGGCTTGATCTACCTCGCGCCAACTGTAATCAGCGTTTTGACCGGTAACGATGGCTGAAGTCGATAAATCAGCGGGAAAGCGCGCGGCTAAATGCTGGTAAAAATTAGCGTTATTGGGCATGTTTTTGTTTAGGCTTTGCTACGTTGGTTGGCGCAGCTTTTTTATCGAATTTGTACGAGAAATACAGCGCTCCAATGCCGAATAAAATCATCGGAATCGACAACACTTGGCCGGCTGAAATATCCCAACCCAACACATTAACTACCCAATCCGGTTCGCGGAAATACTCGGTGAAAAAACGAGCGCAGCCATACATCAAAACATACATCGCGCCGACAGCCAAACGCGGACGCGCCTTGCGGGCGTAGATCCACAACAGAATAAACGCCAACACGCCATCGACTAACGCTTGGTAAATCGGTGAAGGATGGCGCGGTAATTGATCCACATTGGGCCAAATCATCGCCCAAGGTAAACTCGGATCGGCCACGCGGCCCCATAATTCAGCGTTAATGAAATTACCGATGCGTCCGCACGCGTAGCCTAGCGGAACAAGCGGCGCGATCAAATCGTAGACGTCCAATACATTGCGTTTAGCTTTTTTAGACCATAAAAACAGCGCTAACAAAACACCTAAAAATCCACCGTGAAATGACATGCCGCCTTTCCACACCGCGAAAATTTCCAAGGGATTATGCGCGTAATACATCGGGTGATAAAACAGCACTTCACCCAAGCGACCGCCCAACACCACGCCCAACACGCCGTAAAACAACATGTCTTCTAAATCAGCATAACGCCAACCAGCAGCGGCGATGTGCGCTTGTTTTAATCGAATGCGGCCGACGACTAAAAATAAAATAAAGGCCAGCATGTACATTAAGCCGTACCAATGAACCGCCAATGGGCCGATTTGAAATGCGATTGGGTCTGGCATCGGGTGAGTGAGCATTATTTGGTCTTTCGTATTAATTCGGTAAAAGCATGTAGCACCGGAGAATGGTTATCTTTGCGCCAAGCCAAGCCAGTTTCGACTAATGGGGTTTTTTCAACCAAGTCGTAATACACCACGCCGGGGCGCTTCAAATTCGACACGGATTGTGGCACAAGTGCGATTCCCATGCCAGCCGAAACCAGGCCAATGATGGTTTGCATTTGTATCGCTTCTTGCCCAATTTCTGGCGTGATTCCAGCTTGTTGAAAACATCCCAAAATAGCATCGTAAAATGTCGGCGCGATTTTTCGTGGGAAGATAATTAAGGGCTGCCCCTGACAGTCGGCTAGTGACAATTTCGCGGCTCCTTGTTTACTTTTGAGCCAAGGCGCATCGCCAGGCGCTGCCAAAATCAGCGGTTCCGACAAAATCGCGCGGTAATTGAGTTGCTCGGCCAATTTGTCGGGAATCGGTGGAATCATCAATCCCAGATCGATTTGCCCTAACCGCAATGCCTCCAATTGCACATCGCTAGTCGCTTCGCGCAGGCTGATTTGCACTTGCGGATAGTGACTTCGAAAGTCGCGCAGCAGCGGCGGGAGTAGGTTGTAATCTGCGCTGGAGACAAAGGCGATGGAAAGCTGGCCGGTTTCACCTTGCGCGGCGCTGCGCACCAATTCGGGCAGGGCTAGGCTATCTTTGATTAAGCGTCGCGCTTCGGGTAGTAGGGCATGTCCCGCGGCGCTCAAAGTAATGCCACGTTTGGCGCGAATGAATAATTCAACGCCCAGCAGCGCTTCCAAGCCTTGAATCGCTTGCGATAGCGGCGGTTGTGTCATGTGCAGGCGCTGCGCGGCGCGACCAACGTGCAACTCTTCGGCGACCGCCACAAAATAACGTAATTGACGAAATTCAATGCTCACTGTGTGCAGTTCCTCAACCTGTAATTAATAGGTTTCATATATTGAATAATGATTATTCATATGATTGACCCGAATTATAAATCAAGTAGGGGTGATGGTTTGACGGAACCGATGCAGTGGCAAGTTTAAAAATCAGAACAGCGAACTAGGCGTGCGGCCGAGTTCGCCGAAGGGGAGGAGAGGGTGAGTTCGGGTGGCGCGAATGTTATTTTTTCTTTTCAAACATACGCTTAGCACGATTTTTTTGCACTTCGTCGAATTTCTTATGTGCCTTTTTCTTGTCCAAGCCCAGCATCCGTTCGATAAATTCAAACCAGATGAATGTCACGAAAAAGCAGGCAATCACCCACCACCAAGACACATCGTCCATAAAACTTACTTCAAAATACTTTAAGCCAGCCAGAACAACCGTTAGCAAAATAAGATACATAATGAGCATTCCTTGAAGCAATAATCGAGTAGCGTAATAATTACACGAAATAACGCAAAAAATTGATTTGGATTAATATTATCCACGATCTACACACGAATGCACTAAAAATTATTGTTTGTCGATAAAAAATGAAGAGGGGAAATAAATGAAACAACTTGTTTGTCTGCTTGTAACCGTTTTAGCATCCAGTGCGGCAATGGCAAATTTAGATTTGGCGAAATCGAAAAATTGTATGTCCTGCCACGCCATCGAAACCAAATTAGTCGGCCCAGCTTACAAAGATGTCGCCAAGAAATATGCGGGGCAGAAAGATGCGGAGGAAAAGCTGGTGCAAAAAGTCTTAAAGGGCGGCAGCGGAAATTGGGGCCCAATGGCGATGCCACCGAATCCGCAAGTATCACCTGCCGAAGCGCAGACCTTGGTCAAGTGGATTTTGACGTTGAAATAAAATTGTTCACCTACAAAAAAAGCCCCGCAAGTTGGAACTTTGCGGGGCTTTTTTATCGCCGAAATAACTGATTAGTCAGGGCAGCCTTATTTAACGACGCCCATTTCAGAGCGCTTGCCAGCTTTGTAGGTGTACATGGTCAAGGTGCCGTCTTTAATATCGCCTTTTTTATCAAATACGATATCGCCGGTAATGCCCTTGTGGTGAATATTTTGCAGGAATGGCAAATACACCGTTGGATCTGCCGATTTGGCCTGTTGCATCGCATCCGCTAACGTCATGACGGAGTCGTACACATATGGTGAGTACAGCAGCACTTCAGCGTTAAATCGTTTTTTGTAGGCTGCGCGGAAATCGTCATTCGCTTTTTTCTGCGCATCAATCACGCCGCCCGCTTCAGCGCAAATGACTTGTTCGTTACCAAGTGCGTCACCCGCCAAGTCTGGTAACTTGGCTGTACAAATACCGTCACCACCCATGAATTTAGCCGTGATGCCGAGCGACTTCATTTGGCGCAACATTGGGCCGCCGACAGAATCCATGCCGCCGAAGAACACGACATCTGGTTTGGCGGCTTTAATTGAGGTCAAGATCGCGTTGAAGTCGGTTGCTTTGTCGTTGGTAAATTGACGCTGCACCATTTTGATCGCGGGATTTTTGCTTTTCGCGCCTTTAATAAACTCATCCGCAACTCCTTGGCCGTAAGCCGTGCGGTCATCAATGACAGCAATCGTTTTGGCATTCAACGTTTGAACAGCATAACGTCCCAAGGTGCCGCCCAATTGCCCGTCGTTGGCAACCACGCGGAAGGTAGATTTATAGCCCATGGCCGTGTAGGCGGTAGCGGTAGAAGCGGGCGAGATTTGTGGGATGCCAGCGTCGTGGTAAATCTTGGCGGCAGGGATCGACGTGCTGGAATTGAGATGACCAACTACGCCAGCTACTTTGGCATCAACCAATTTCTGCGCAACCGCTGTGCCTTGTTTTGGATCGCCGCCATCGTCTTCGGTTTGCAGTTCAAATTTCACTTTTTTGCTGCCGAACATGATACCTTTGGCGTTCAGTTCTTCAATCGCCATTTTGGCGCCATTCTCATTATCTTTACCCAAATGCGCGCTAGGTCCAGAAATAGGTCCAACGTGTCCAATTTTTACGATCAGGTCGTCGGCAGCAGTAACGGCAGTGCTAAATGCCAGCGCCACGGCGGCGACTAACGGTATCATGATGGATTTGGTGTGCTTGGAAATGTGCATATACTTCTCCGAAGATAAACTGGGTCAATGAGTAAAAATTATGGCAGAAATCTGAAGACTAAGAAGGTATATCAAAACGATAATCCTGAAAAGAACTAAATTTACCTTTAAAAATAAATCGATTTGTTCACTATGTCTAAACAACACGTACTCGATAAAGTAGATCGCAAAATTCTCAACATATTACAAAAGGACAACCAGATCGCCACGCGCGTTTTGGCTGAGAAAGTGCACATCTCGCAACCGACTTGTCTGCGCCGAATTCGCGATATGCGCCAAGCGGGAATCATCAGTGCGGATGTCTCGATGGTCGATCCATTTTCGTTGGGCTACGGCATGTTGGCGTTTTTGGAAGTGTCACTATCGAATCAAAGCGAAGAATCGATGTTTGAGTTTGAGCAGCGCATGGCCAAGGAAGAGCAAGTCATGCAGTGTTATTTTGTCTCAGGTGAGTACGATTATTTTGTGGTGGTGCACGTCATTGACATGGATGCGTATTATCAATTTGTGCGTAAGGTGATTTCGGGTTCGGGTAATGTGAAACACTTTCATTCGCGCTTCCCGATGAAGTGCGCCAAGTTTTCTGCGCGTATTGGCTTCGACGAGAAGCCCGCCGAAGTCGCGGTTCGTAAGCCTAAATAGTTACTATCGTCAGTAGCGATGAAACGGGAATTCAATCTCTGGTTCCCGATCCGAGATAATGTCAGCCAGCGCTCGTCCCGAGCCGCAGCCCATCGTCCAGCCTAGGGTACCGTGTCCGGTATTTAAAAATAAATTGGTGATATTGGTTTTGCCAATGTAGGGAACATTGGAGGGCGTGAGCGGGCGCAAGCCACTCCAATAAAGCGGTTGTTGGTAATCGCACGCATCGGGAAATAATTCTTGGGTACGGCGAGTCAGCGCGGCGCAGCGTATGTCGTTGAGCTCTGTGGAATAGCCGTTGAATTCACAGGTTCCCGCAACGCGCAGCCTAGCGCCCAAGCGCGAAGTCACCAATTTAAAACCATCGTCAATTAGTGAGACCGTCTGTGCTGCATCGGGGTTAATGATGGGATAGGTGGCGGAGTAACCTTTGCCAGGATAGACCATTAGATTCAATCCTAGCGGTTGCGCTAGCTGTGTTGAAAAACTGCCTAAGGCAATCACAAATGCGTCCGCGTTCAGTCGCTGGCTTTGTCCGTTTGCTTCAATTACATCAACCGCAATCACTTTGCGCGAACTACCTGTACCTTCGGTGATTAAGCGCGTTATTTGGGTATTGAATTGGAAGGTGACGCCAGCGTTCTCGGCCCTTTGCGCCAAGCCAGTAGTAAATTTGTAAATGTCGCCCGATTCGTCGCTGGCGGTAAAATCGCCACCGACGATTTTGTGACTAAGGTGCGCTAATGCCGGTTCAATTTGCGCTACTTGATTTGCACTGACATGTTCGCGCGGACAGCCCAAATCGCGCATGATTTTTGCCGCGCCCAAGGATGCATCAAATTCTTTTTGGTCGGTATAGAAATGCAAAATCCCTTTGGTTAAGCAATCGTAGTCGATACCGGTTTCAGCCCGCACTTGCTGCAATGTCAGACGGCTGTAATCGGCCAAGGCGACGATATGCTTGATATTTTCAACGGTCCGGTGGGCCGTACATTCGCGCAAAAAGCGCAGTGTCCACGACCATTGCAACCAGTCGGAGCTAAACCGATACAGCAGTGGCGCATCTTCTTTGCCTAACCAACGCAGGATTTTTAAGGGGGCCGATGGATTGGCCCACGGCTCGGCATGCGAGACAGAAATCTGGCAGCCGTTGGCGAAGCTGGTTTCTAATGCGACGCCTTTTTGCCTATCAATCACCGTCACATCGTGCCCATCTTTTTGCAGAAACCACGCGGACGCTGTGCCGATAATTCCAGCACCTAAGACGATGACTTTCATGGCTGTTCCTGCGACTGGCTTGAGCTAGCTAAGGGGTCGATGCAGGTGGTTTGAAATAAATTCATTGCTCAGTTTTGAGAGACGTCCGAAAAATAGTATTCGGGCTGAAAAATAGCGCTAAAGATCGGTGCAAAATCAAATTAACTTTTAAAGTTGGATGATTGTAATTTGGAGATTTCTTGGCTGATAGTGCGCTGGATAATTTCTTCCAATGATTTACTCAAGCCACCACGGATTTCCTGCGCCAAGCCATCGACTGCCGTTTGCAATACGTCGGCCAAGCTATCACGGACACGATGTTCTAATACAAAATCAACCCGCGTTAGCAATTGGCGTAAGACGCTTTCGCGCAGCGTTTTTTCTAATTCTTCCCACGATTGCTGATCCATTAAATTAGTCGCTGGTGTCGCGGAAGTTGCCAATTCAACGGTGCTTGGGTAAGTCCGTTCATCGGGATCATTAACGGCGATCACTTCGGTCAGGATCGGGATGCTGCTATCGAGTGGATTGGGTGAATTCATTTGGCGGTGATATGAGTAAGTTGATAGCCTTGCTGCTGATAAAAGCGATAGCGTGTGCGGCCTGCTTGGGTAGTCGCGGTATCCTGCGCAACGATTTCAATTAAGCGTTCAAACTGGGTGAAGTCGTCGGGCACTTGGGTGCTTAAATTGAGCAAAATCTGTTGGTGCGGAAATGCTTGCGCGGGTGCATCGGCACCGTGAGGCAAACTCAGTAGAACCGGAGTTTGCTGAAGCAATGTTTGATCGCCTATTTGGCTGTCAACATGCGGCAAAAAATCGCTGGGCGAAAACGACCAAAGCATTTGGTCAAATTCATGTAATTGATCTTGATCCTCATGGCGCACCACCACCTTGCATTGCGCGGCTAATGCTTTGCGTACTAGGCGGCAAGCATAGTCGAGTTGATTGCTAACGTTGCTGTGAAAGTCGATGCGGGTCATAGATTGCTAAGTGAGTCGTCAGAACTGGAAGCCGTTCGGATCGCGAGCTGGCTTTTCGGGTTGGGGCGGCGCGGCCTCGTTGCTCTTGGCAGGCTTCGGTG
This sequence comes from Sapientia aquatica, assembly GCF_004358105.1. Lineage (GTDB taxonomy): Bacteria > Pseudomonadota > Gammaproteobacteria > Burkholderiales > Burkholderiaceae_D > Solimicrobium > Solimicrobium aquaticum. The sequence continues at coordinate 22,179 of NZ_SMYL01000001.1, forward strand.
GCGGCGGCGCTGCTGGTTGCGGTGCAGGATAGCGATAATCCGCTGGCAATAAATTGGTCTCTGGATAGCCAGCTTGCGATAAATTGCTGCGCCAATCGCCAGCGACAAAGCCTTTGAGTGTTGTGTTGGAGCCGATGAGTAAAATCGGTAAATTGTTGCCAGGACTAATCTTTTTTAATTTTTGGGCGTCTTCAAAGGTCGAGACTGTCTTTTCATAAAAAGGGATGCCGCTTTGCTTCAAAAAAGCTCTGCCGTCATTGCATGGAGCGCAATCGGCACCGGTGTACAGAGTTACTGGCATCGCCTTAACGGCGCGCGCCAATTCAAACGGTAAGGCGGCATTGGAGTTGTCGCCGCCAGCGTTAAATGATTTGGTTTCGACTTTGGTTGCTGTTTTTGGTGGCGGCGTGTCGCTGTAAGTTACGGTGCCATCGGGCGCAACCCATTTGTACAACTGGGCTTGGGCGGACAAGCTCACGGTCAAGAACACTAAAGCAAGTAGTAATCGAGATGCCATCATTGTCGCTTTCATTGGGTAAAAAGTTGGATTCAATTTGTTTCTTAACTCTTGAGTTGGTGCTCGGCCGTTGGGATACATTGCGACGTTGACTGCCGCAATGATCGCCTTAGACCGTGATCTAGCCCCGATCTACGCCATGTTCCCTAAGCCGCCATCCCGTTGTGACGCAGCAGCGCATCGATCTCCGGCGCGCGACCACGGAACGCGATAAACGATTCCAGCGCTGGTCGAGATCCGCCAACCGCCAATATTTCTTGCTGGAATTTTATGCCAATGGCCGAATTATCGCTAGCTTCTTCAAACGCGGCGTAGGCATCGGCGGAAAGTACTTCGGCCCACTTATAACTGAAATACCCTGCCGCATAGCCACCAGCAAAAATATGGCTGAATGCGTGTTGGAAGCGGTTAAATTCGGGAGTTTTGAATACCGAAATCTGCGACCGAATCTGATTCAATAAATCTTGCACCGATAACTGATGCTGCTGCAAATACCCGTCATGCAGGCGCAAATCAAACAACGATAACTCGACCTGCCGCAGGGTTTGCATCCCCGATTGGAAGTTTTTAGCCGCCAGCATTTTGTCGTACAAGCTGCGCGGTAATGGCGCGCCAGTGTCTGAATGCGCGGTCAATTGCTGCAATACATCCCATTCCCAGCAAAAGTTTTCCATGAACTGGGACGGTAATTCGACCGCATCCCATTCCACGCCAGAAATCCCCGATACGCCCAATTCATCGACTTGCGTGAGCATGTGGTGTAAGCCGTGGCCAAATTCATGGAACAGGGTGATTACTTCGTCGTGGGTAAAGTAAGACGGTTTGCCGTTGGCGGGAGGTGTGAAGTTGCAGGTCAAATAGGCCACTGGAGTTTGGATGCCGCCCACCGTTTTGCGACGTCCGCGCGCATCGTCCATCCACGCGCCACCTTGTTTGCCTTCGCGGGCGTATAAATCTAGATAGAACTGACCGATCAACTGCCCATTTTTCTCGATGCGGAAGAACGTAACGTCGGGATTCCAGGTGCTAGCCTTGTCGGCTTTAATGTCAACGCCGTACAGAGTTTTAGTGATGCTGAATAAACCTTGTACCACTTGCGGTTCAGGAAAGTATTGTTTTACTTCTTGCTCAGAAAAAGCGTAGCGCTGCTCGCGTAATTTTTCTGAGGCATAGGCGATGTCATGCGCTTGCAGTTCGTCTATGGCAAGCGATTCTTTGGCGAAGTGGCGCAACTCGGCCAAATCTTTTTCTGCGTAAGGACGGGCGCGTTGGGCTAGGTCGAGCAAGAACTGGGCGACTTGTTCAGGGCTTTGCGCCATTTTTGGTACTAATGACACTTCAGCGTAATTGGCATAACCCAACAAGTGCGCTTCTTCTGCGCGCAGGGCTAAAATTTTATCGATGATCGCGGTATTGTCCCATTCCAAATTCTCACCCAACTCCGAGGCTTTGGTGCAATTGGCGCGGTAAATCGTGGCGCGTAATTGGCGGTCATCGGCATACTGCAAAAGCGGATAAAAAGACGGGAATTGCAAGCCGAATAAAAAGCCAGATTTGCCGGCTTGTTGCGCTTTATTGCGTGCGGCTGCCAAGGCGTCGTCAGGCAGTCCAGCTAATTGATCGACGGTTTCTATATGAAGCGAATAGTGGTTAGTCGCATCCAGCACATGCTCGGAATACTTGGTCGATAAAGCGGCTAGTTCTTCTTGAATTTGAGCGTAACGCTGTTTTTGCTCGTCGGCCAATTCCGCTCCCGAGAGTTTAAAGTCGCGCAGTGCGTTGTTAATGATTTTTTTGCGCGCCACCGAATAGTCGTTAAATGCGGGGCTGGTATGCAGGTCTTGGTATTTTTTATACAGCGCCAAGTTTTGTCCCAACGCCGTAAAAAATTCGGTGATAAGCGGTTGATTTTCATTGTAAGCCGCGCGCAACTCCGGCGTATCGCGCACGCCATGCAAATGACTAACGATGCCCCAAGCGCGGCTGAGCTTTTCGGTTACATCTTCCAAGGGCGTTACCACTTTTTCCCACGTCGCTGGCGCGCTGCTCTGATCGATTTGAGTCACCACAGCTTCGCACTGCGCTAGTAAATCGGTGATGGCAGGCGTTACGTCATCGGGGCTGACGGCATCAAAGCGCGGCAAGTCGCTAAAATCAACTAAGGGATTCATTACATTGGCGTTCATACTCGGATCAACCTTTACATTCTTTCTGCTGCTTCAATCGTATTGACTAATAACATCGTGATCGTCATTGGGCCAACGCCGCCTGGGACTGGCGTGATGTAACCAGCGACTTCTTTGGCGCCAGCAAAATCGACGTCGCCGCACAATTTGCCGTCGTCATCGCGATTCATACCGACATCGATTACGACCGCACCGGGCTTGACCATGTCGGCAGTGACGATATTACGTTTGCCGGTTGCGACCACCAAAATATCGGCCATGCGGGTATGCAAGCCCAAATCGCGTGTTTTGGAGTTGCAAATAGTAACAGTAGCGCCAGCTTGCAACAGCAACATCGCTTGCGGCTTGCCGACGATGTTAGACGCCCCGACCACGACGGCATGCGCGCCGCGCACCGGATACTCGATGGCTTCCAGCATTTTCATTACGCCATAGGGCGTACATGGGCGGAACAGCGGTTGGCCGGTCATCAGCAAGCCCGCATTTTGCACGTGGAAACCATCGACGTCTTTTTCGAGCGCGATCGCTTCTAACACTTTGTGGCTATCAATATGCGCTGGCAGTGGCAGTTGCACCAAGATGCCATTAATTTTGGAATCGTTGTTGAGTGCGTGAATGCGAGCTAGCAGGGCGGCTTCGCTTAATTCGGCAGGATGCTTTTCCAACACGGAATAAATGCCGCAATCTTCGCAAGCCTTAACTTTGTTGCGCACATACACTTGGGATGCTGGATTGTCACCCACCAAAATAACCGCTAAGCCGGGCTTTTTACCTTGGCGAGCTAAAGCTGCTGCGCGCTCGGTTACTTGTGCGCGGATGTGTTTGGATAATTGAGTGCCGTCGATTAATTGCGCCGTCATGGAATGCCTTTTGAATGGTGATTAACGTAGTTTTTAGGAAGCCGGGATTCGTAAAAACGTGTCGTTCAATATTAAAGAGTGAGAAAAGCTGAACTAAAGGCGCAATTATAAGCCGATGTTGCCGTGTCTTAATTGAAAGCTGACAAGAAAGCTACGGCGACGGTGCTTTCTGGGCTGGCTCACTCGACTAAATCGTTGTCATCAGTAATTTTTAAAAAATAGCTGTTCAATCTGTTGCCACAACAAAATATAAAAATCGTTTGTTTTTATTTGGTTTTTACTTTTTCGGGGACGATTGAGCGACAGATACAATTTATTTTTATGATTAAAAAATTAATTTTCTCGCTAAATGCTAGAAATTATTGCAACGCAAAAAAGCTCAATTCATTTAAAACATTGGCTATCTGCTTGATACAAATGATTAAATATTGCCAAGCAATATAATTCCGCATTATGAAATCAAATATCGCTATTTGAAAAATAAAAAAGTCCTGATAAACTAGCGCTGCTTAAAAAAGTGGTTATTTTTCATTACTCAATCTAGCCGGTTAAATTGTCATGCTAGCGCGATTCAATTGATCAATAATCGAGTTGTAGTCCGTGAAGTCCTATTGAGAGTGGCTGTTAAGGAGACCAAAGCATGTCAACCGAGTTAGATAAACAATTAAGTTCGCAATTAAATAACCTGCTAGAGCAAGCTGTGAACGATCCCGATAAATTAGAAACGCAAGAATGGTTAGATGCGTTGGAATCGGTGATTGAAAACGAAGGCCCAGAGCGCGCTCACTATTTAATGGAGCGCATGGTTGATTTGGCTCGCCGCCGTGGCGCGCACATCCCGTTCTCCAGCAACACCGCTTATGTCAATACGATTCCCGCTGATTTGGGCGAACATTGCCCAGGCGACTTAGTCATCGAAGAAAAACTGCGCTCCATGATGCGTTGGAACGCCATGGCGATGGTGGTTAAAGCTAATCGTTTAGATGGCGATTTAGGCGGTCACTTATCAAGCTTTGCGTCACTGGCCAACATGCTCGGAATCGGCTTTAACCACTTCTGGCATGCGCCAACCGAAAATCACGGTGGCGATTTGCTCTACATTCAAGGTCATTCTTCCCCAGGTATCTACGCTCGCGCTTTCCTCGAAGGCCGCTTGAGCGAAGAGCAATTGCTGCATTTCCGTCGTGAAGTCGATGGCAAAGGTTTATCGTCTTACCCGCATCCAAAATTAATGCCCGATTTCTGGCAGTTCCCAACGGTGTCCATGGGTTTAGGCCCGTTGATGGCGATTTATCAAGCGCGCTTCTTGAAATACATCGACGCACGTGGCATCGCGGATACCGCAAACCGCAAAGTGTGGGCCTTCTGCGGCGATGGTGAAATGGACGAACCAGAATCCATGGGCGCAATCGGTATGGCCGGACGCGAGCAATTGGACAATTTGGTCATCGTGGTCAACTGTAACCTGCAACGTTTAGACGGCCCAGTGCGTGGCAACGGCAAAATCATTCAAGAGTTAGAATCCGATTTCCGTGGCGCCGGTTGGAATGTCGTCAAAGTCATTTGGGGCGCGGGTTGGGATGAGTTGCTGGCCAAAGACAAAGAAGGCATTTTGCAACGTGTGATGATGGAAACCGTGGACGGTGAATATCAGAACTACAAAGCCAAAGATGGCGCTTTCGTGCGCGAGCATTTCTTCGGCAAGCATCCAAAATTGCTCGAGATGGTCAGCAAAATGTCGGATGACGACATCTGGCGCTTGACTCGTGGTGGACACGATCCACACAAGATTTACTCCGCGTTTAAAGTCGCGCAAGAACACAAAGGCCAGCCAACTGTATTGTTGGTGAAGAGTATTAAAGGCTACGGTTTTGGTAAATCCGGTGAAGCACGCAACACAGCGCACAACACCAAAAAATTGGATGACGAAGCTGTCAAAGCGATGCGCGATCGTTTCCAATTACCAATTGCAGATTCCGAATTGCCATCGATTCCGTTCTATAAACCAGCCGATGACACGCCAGAGATGCAATACCTGCATGCGCGTCGTAAAGCGTTGGGCGGCTACTTACCACAACGTCGTCAAAAGGCCGATGAAGTGTTGACCGTGCCAGAATTATCCGCGTTCAAAGCGATGTTGGAACCAACAGCCGAAGGCCGTGAAATCTCCACCACAGCAGCGTATGTGCGTGTGTTGACCGCGTTGCTGCGTGACGCGAGTTTAGGCCCACGTATCGTGCCTATCATGGTCGATGAATCGCGTACCTTTGGTATGGAAGGCTTGTTCCGTCAAATCGGTATTTTCAGCCAAGTCGGTCAGTTATACGAGCCAGTCGATAAAGATCAGGTGATGTACTACCGCGAAGATAAAGCGGGTCAGATTTTGCAAGAAGGTATCAACGAAGCGGGCGGCATGAGTTCATGGATTGCGGCGGCAACGTCGTACTCGACCAACAACCGCGTGATGATTCCGTTCTATACCTACTACTCGATGTTCGGTCTGCAACGTGTGGGCGATTTAGCATGGGCAGCGGGCGATATGCGTGCACGTGGTTTCTTGATCGGCGGCACCGCTGGTCGCACCACCTTGAACGGCGAAGGCTTGCAGCATGAAGATGGTCATAGCCATGTGTTAGCGTCGACAATTCCAAACTGCGTGCCTTACGACCCAACCTTCGCGCACGAAGTCGCGGTCATTATTCATGATGGTTTGCGCCGCATGATTACTAATCAAGAAGATGTGTTCTATTACATCACCTTGATGAATGAAAACTACAGCCACCCAGGTATTCAACCAGGTCAAGAAGAAGGCATTATCAAAGGCTTGTACTTGCTGCAAAAAGAAGCCGCGCAAACTAAACATCGCGTTCAGTTAATGGGTTCCGGCACGATTCTGCGTGAAGTAATCGCCGCTGCCGCCTTGCTCAAAGACGATTGGGGCATTGCTGCCGATGTCTGGTCAGCGCCTTCCTTCACTTTGTTAGCGCGTGATGGTCAAGATGTCGAACGTTGGAATATGTTGCACCCAAGTGAAACACCAAAGGTTGCTTACATCACCGAATCGTTGCAAGGCACCGAAGGCCCGATCGTGGTAGCCACCGATTACATGCGCACATTTGCTGAGCAAGTACGTGCCTTTATTCCGCAAGGCCGTCGCTATAAAGTCTTGGGCACGGACGGTTTTGGTCGTTCGGACAGTCGCGCCAAATTGCGTGAATTCTTTGAAGTCAATCGTTACTTTGTCGTGGTAGCAGCCTTGAAATCATTAGCTGACGAAGGTGTTATTTCTGCTGCCGTGGTTTCTCAGGCGATTAGTAAATACGGGATCAACGCTGACAAGCCAAATCCAGTATCCGTTTAAAAGTAGTCATGTGGGGCAGCAAGCGATTGCCGCCTCATTCAATTATTTGCAAAAGTTACGCTAATTTCTATAAACCACACGCGCTTGTTCAATCGAAAATGAGCAAGCAAACGGAGCTAAAGCGATGAGTACAATTGAAATCAAAGTCCCAGATATTGGTGACTTCAAAGAAGTAGAAGTAATTGAGGTAATGGTTAAAGTCGGCGATACGATTAAAGTCGATCAATCCTTGTTGACCGTTGAGTCTGACAAAGCCAGTATGGAAATCCCATCCAGCCACGCCGGCGTGATCAAAGAATTGAAAGTGAAACTGGGCGACAAAGTGGCTGAAGGTTCGTTGGTGTTGATTTTGGAAGCGGGTGACGCGGCGGCAGCACCAGCCGCAGCCCCAGCAGCTCCGACGGTTGCACCAGCTCCAGTGGCCGCAGCTCCAGCACCGACGGCAGCACCAGTTGCTGCACCGGCGCCTGCACCCGTAGCAGCTTCAGCGGCAGTAGCTCCAGTCGAAGCAGCCGTTTCAAACAGCAAAGCACACGCATCTCCGTCCATCCGTAAATTCGCCCGCGAATTAGGCGTGGATTTGAATCGCGTCGTTGGCACTGGTCCTAAATCACGCATCACGATTGAAGACGTGCAAGGCTTTGTCAAAGGCGTTATGCAAAATCCTGTAGCGGCTAGCGCACCAGCAACCAATGGCAGCGGTTCTGGATTAGGCATGAATTTATTGCCTTGGCCTTCGCTCGATTTCAGCAAATTTGGCGCAACCGAAACGGTCGCTTTGTCGCGCATTAAAAAGCTCAGCGGCCCTAACTTGCACCGCAACTGGGTCATGATCCCGCACGTAACGCAATTCGATGAAGCGGATATCACCGACTTGGAAGAATTCCGCAAATCGAGCAATGCAGCGATGGCCAAGTCGGGCGTTAAATTAACGATGTTGGCATTTGTGATCAAAGCCAGTGTGGCGGCATTGAAAAAATTCAGCGCCTTTAATTCTTCCCTCGATGCAAAGGGCGAAAATTTAATTCTCAAGCAGTATTACAACATTGGTTTTGCCGCCGATACACCTAACGGTTTGGTTGTCCCGGTCATTAAAAATGCCGACCAAAAATCGTTATCGCAAATCGCTATTGAAATGGGCGAATTGTCGGCGCAAGCCCGTGAAGGCAAGTTGAAGCCAGCCGACATGCAAGGCGCAACGTTTACGATTTCTTCCTTGGGTGGTATTGGTGGCACAGCATTTACGCCAATTATTAATGCTCCCGAAGTGGCGATTTTGGGCTTATCTAAATCGTCGATCAAACCAGTTTGGGATGGCGCCAAGTTTGAACCGCGCTTAATGTTGCCGTTGTCCTTGTCCTACGATCACCGCGTGATCGACGGTGCGATGGCAGCGAAATTTACCGCTTACTTGGCCGATGTTGTGGCTGATTTGCGTAAAACATTACTTTAATTGCGGAGACATTACCCATGACAACCATCCAAGTAAAAGTCCCTGATATTGGCGATTTTAAAGAAGTTGAAGTCATTGAATTATTGGTCAAAGTCGGTGACACGATTAAGGTCGATCAGTCCTTGATTACTGTTGAATCCGACAAAGCCAGTATGGAAATTCCAAGTACGCATGCCGGCGTGATTAAAGCGCTTAATGTGAAGATAGGCGATAAAGTGGCTGAAGGTTCGCTGTTGTTGGAACTCGATGCAGCGGGCGCAGCAGCTTCGTCTGCCTCAGCACCAGCCGCCGCACCATCAACTCCTGTTGCAGCATCAGCCGCAGCGTCAACCCCGGCGCCAACTCCGGCGCCAGTCGCATCCAACTACAGCGGCAAGGTCGATGTCGAATGCGACATGATGGTTTTGGGCGCAGGTCCAGGCGGTTATTCAGCAGCCTTCCGTTCGGCTGATTTGGGTTTGAACACGGTGTTGGTTGAGCGTTATTCAACCTTGGGCGGTGTGTGCTTAAACGTCGGTTGTATTCCATCCAAAGCATTGCTGCACGTGGCCGCCGTGATTGATGAAGCCGCTTCTATGTCCAAGCACGGTGTAACCTTTGGCGCGCCAGTGATTAATGTCGATGAATTACGTAGTTACAAAGAAAAAGTTATCAGCAAAATGACCGGTGGTTTAGCTGGCATGGCGAAAGCGCGCAAAGTCAATGTGGTGCAAGGCGTTGGTCAATTTGTTAGCCCGAACCACATCGAAGTAACGGCAGCGGATGGCAGCAAGAAAACTGTTCAGTTTAAACAAGCCATCATCGCAGCAGGTTCGTCGGTTGTGAATTTGCCCTTCGTTCCTAAAGACCCGCGAATTGTCGATTCCACTGGCGCATTAGAATTGCGCAGCATTCCAAAACGTATGTTGGTCATCGGCGGCGGGATTATCGGTCTGGAAATGGCTACCGTGTATTCCACGCTCGGCGCTCGTATTGACGTGGTCGAAATGATGGATGGATTGATGCAGGGTGCAGACCGCGACATGGTCAAAGTCTGGCAAAAATTCAATGAAAAACGGTTCGACAAAATCATGTTGAAAACCAAAACTGTGGCGGTCGATGCGCTACCTGAAGGCATCAAAGTCACATTTGAATCAGCCGAAGCCGGTGTCGCTGCGCCAGAGCCGCAACTCTATGATTTGGTCTTGGTGGCCGTAGGTCGTAGCCCGAACGGTAAAAAAATCGCTGCCGACAAAGCCGGCGTTGCGGTAACCGATCGTGGCTTTATCAACGTCGATGGACAGATGCGCACCAATGTGCCGCATATTTTTGCAATTGGCGATTTGGTTGGTCAACCCATGTTGGCGCATAAAGCCGTGCACGAAGCGCATGTCGCGGCGGAAGCGGCGGCCGGACATAAAGCCTACTTTGATGCCAAAGTGATTCCGTCGGTGGCGTACACCGATCCAGAAGTGGCATGGGTTGGTATTACCGAGGATGAAGCCAAAGCCCGTGGCATTAAACTTGAAAAAGGGCATTTCCCTTGGGCGGCCTCCGGTCGTGCAGTGGCGAATGCGCGCGACGAAGGTTTCACTAAATTGTTGTTTGATGCCGAAACACATCGCATCGTCGGCGGCGGTATCGTCGGTACGCACGCCGGTGACATGATTGGTGAAATTGCTTTGGCAATTGAAATGGGCGCGGATGCGGTCGATATTGGTAAAACCATCCACCCACACCCAACTTTGGGTGAATCGATTGGTATGGCGGCGGAAGTATTTGAAGGCGTTTGTACTGATTTGCCACCGATGCGTAAAAAATAAGTCAGCGCTGGTTTGATTAGCGTCGTTGGCTTAACTTAAAAACCGACAGAATTCATCTTCTGTCGGTTTTTTTATTGTTAAACTATTTTCTTTTTTGAACTAGGTAAGCACGATGATCGGGTTTCAATCTGTCTTAAAACTGGTGGTTAAATGTATCGTTGGTGCGCTTGTCGCAACACTGGTTTCTGCATCTGCCAACGCGATTGATTGGCAGGACAGCCCCGCGATCGCGGCACTATTTGCAAAGGCCGATCTACAAGGCACTTTCGTTATCTATGACGTTAGCGCAAACACCTACACCGGCTTTAACCGCAGCCGCGCCGAAACGCGCTTTATCCCTGCATCCACATTTAAACTGCCGAATAGCTTGATCGGCTTAGCGACCGGCGCGGTAAACAGTGTCGATGAAATATTCCCTTGGGATGGCAAACCACGTTGGATGAAATCGTGGGAAAAAGACATGGATTTGCGCGAGGCAATCAAGTTGTCGGCTGTTCCGGTGTATCAGGAAGTAGCGCGCCGAGTTGGCTTGCAACGTATGCAGCAAAACGTGAGCAAAATTGGCTACGGCAATTCCGAAATTGGTACTGTGATTGATGATTTTTGGTTGGACGGTTCATTGCGTATTAGCGCTGTGGAGCAAACCGGTTTCTTGAGCAAACTAGCGCAAGGAACGTTGCCGTTTCCTAACGCGGTACAAGCCAGTGTGCGCGATATTGCCCGCTTGGAGCAAGGCAGTGACTGGACTTTGTACGGAAAAACTGGGTGGAGCACGCGCGAACAGCCGATTGGTTGGTGGGTAGGTTGGGTCGAAAAAAATGGTCGCTATTACGCGTTCGCGTTAAACATCGACATGCCAGAGCAAGCCGATGCAGCGAAACGAATCGAAATCGGTAAAGCCAGTTTACTAGCGTTAGGCGTATTAAATTAAAAAAAGCCTACTGGGTTTTGCTTTCGGGAGGCCGTTGTTTGAGACTACTTCGAAACTAGCTAAGCAACATCGTCCCAGTTTCTCTAAAGCGCGTGTGCCATTCAAAGGCTTTTTCTAGAATGTGCGGCGTGTGGCCACCGCGTTGTTGCGCTTCGGTCACGTAGTCGCGCAACATCTGCCGATACGGTTCGGCGACGCACTGATTAATAATTACCCGCGCGCGCTCGATCGGCGCAAGTCCACGCAGATCGGCTAAGCCAATTTCAGTCACGATAATATCGACATCGTGTTCGTTATGATCAACGTGCGACACCATAGGCACGATGCTAGAAATCTTGCCGCCTTTGGCAATCGATTTGGTCGCAAAAATCGATAGATAAGCATTGCGCGCAAAATCGCCCGAGCCACCGATGCCGTTCATCATATGCGTGCCCAATACGTGGGTGGAGTTGACGTTGCCATAAATATCGGCTTCCAACGCAGTGTTGATGGCGATAATGCCTAGGCGACGAATGACTTCGGGATGATTGCTGATTTCTTGCGGACGCAAAATTAGGCGGTCTTTGTATTTGCCTATATTGCCGAAAACTTCTTTGCCTTTTTGCGCCGATAAAGTGATCGACGAACCCGAGGCGAAATCCAATTTGCCCGCGTCGAATAAATCAAAGGTCGAATCTTGCAGCACTTCGGAATACATTTGCAGATGCTCGAACGGACTATCAATAAAGCCGTTCATCACCGCGTTGGCGATTGTGCCGATACCGGCTTGCATGGGCATTAAGCTGTTGGTGAGCCGCCCGAGGCGTACTTCTTCTTTAAAAAACTCAACTAAATGTCCAGCAATGGCGGCGGTCTCGGAATCGGGCGGCAAGATGGTCGAAGAACTGTCGCGTTTATCGGTAATGACGATGGCGACAATTTTTTCTGGTGGGATTTCTATTGCCGTCGTACCAATGCGGTCACTTGGATACATCAGCGGAACCGGCTCGCGGTGCGGTCGATGTTTGGGGATGAAAATATCGTGCAAGCCCTCCAACTCCAACGATTGGGTCATATTGATTTCAACGATGACTTTATCGGCCAGAATCGCAAAACTGGCGCTATTGCCGATCGATGAAGTGGGAATAATCGCGCCGCTTTCGGTAATCGCAATCGCTTCAATAATCGCTACATCGATTGGTGCAATTTGGCGGGTGCGCAGCATTTCGACGGTTTCTGATAGATGCTGATCGATGTACATCACTTCACCGCGATTAATGGCTGCACGCAGCACCGGATCGGATTGGAACGGCATACGACGCGCTAAGACGCCTGCTTCGGTTAACGTTTTATCGACGTTGTCACCCAAGGATGCGCCAGTCATTAATGTGATTTTTAGTTGCTGACTCAATGCGCGTTCGGCTAGTGCTAGCGGTACTTCTTTGGCGTCGCCCGCCCGCGTGAAGCCGCTCATGCCAACGGTCATGCCGTCGTGTATCCATTGAGCGGCCGATTCTGCGCTGGTAATGCGGTCTTTTAAGGCGGGTAAGCGTATCCGATTTTGTAATGCATCGAGCATGGGTTGTCTCCTTTTTTAGTCCCTAATTTGAGAGCGCTTAGGTCAGGCAAAAATTATTTGGCAATAGCGGTGCTGGAATATCTGTATCGGATACCGATTCGCGCATATCGATTTCCACGGCGCGGCAGATCGCGTCTAAGGGCAAATCGTTGGCTTCTAGTCCAAACGGCTCCTCAATTTCATCACCCAGCGCATCAAGCCCAAAAAACGTATAAGCCACAACGGCGACCACAAACGGTGTCATAAATCCTATTGAATCGACCAAGCCAAACGGCAGCAAAAAACAGTAAATATACGCGGTTCGGTGCAGCAGCAAGGTATAGGAAAACGGAATCGGCGTGTTGCGGATGCGTTCGCATGACGCGGCTGCGGCGGTCATGGCCGATAAGGTGTTATCCATGGAAACCGCCAAGCACGGGTCGATACGTTTTGCTTGCAGCAGTTGGCGCAGGTCGGCGCCCATATTCATTATTAGGGTTTGCGGCTTGTTCGATGCGGTGTGTAATTGTTCTCGCTCAGAATCCTGCAATAAATAGCTGAGTTGCGGTGCGTCGGTTTGGTCGCGTAGCAGATCGCGCAAGGTATAGGCAAACGCACTAGTGCGATAAATCATGCGCACACGAATGTCTTCCAATCCGTTGGTGGCGCTTGCCGCTTGGGGAAAATCAATCAGACTTTGGCATTGACGTGCAAAATTACGACTGCGTAACACCAATTCGCCCCACAATTTGCGGCCTTCGCAAAAGCGGTCATAGGCAGCGTTATTGCGAAACCCTAAAAAAATCGCAATTGGCAAACCAATCAAGGTGAACGGAATCGTGGTTAGGGTGATTTTTAATTGGAATAAATCGCCATGCGACCACGTGACCAACGTGGCGATGAAAATATTGACGATTAGGGTCGGCAATATTCGCGATAAAACGGAACCTCGCGCCAAAAGAAAGAGTTTTAGTCCGGAAGGACGATCTCTGATTATCATGCGCGCGGTTCCAAGTTTTTAAAGAAGGAGTAAGAAATTTGTTGTTCGGTGAATATCCAGTCAAAAGATATTCACTAACATATGAGTAATTTAATCACTAATATATTAGTGAGTCAAGAGTTATAATCGGTGGTCTATGTTGATCACTGAGCGGGGCATGATGAAAAAACGCATTATTAATAGCAATTTGCCACAACGTTTTTTAAAGGCGCGAGATTGTTTGATGTCGCATTTTCGGCCGATTTTGCAGCACTTTGGCGTGACTGAACAGCAGTGGCGCATTCTGCGGATATTGGACGAGCGCGAGCAATTGGAGCCGCGTGAGATTTGCGATTTATGCCAAATTTTGAGTCCCAGCATGGCTGGCGTGCTGGCGCGTATGGAGCAAATGGAATTGATCGTGCGTGCCCGTTTTGAGCAAGATCAGCGCCGCGTGCTGGTTAAGTTAGCGCCCAAAGGCGAGCAGCTCATCAGCGTCATGGCCCCCTTGATTGACGCTCAATATCAACATTTGGAACGGGCATTTGGCAAATCGGTGTTGGAGGAGGTCTCAACGGTGTTAGAACGCTTTATCGCCTTGCATAGCACGCCGGTTCAGCAGGTTGCCTTGCCCGGCGTTAGTGAAGTTGATGATGAGCGTTAAGCGGCATTTATCTCAAACGAAATAGTTAATGTATTTCCTTAAAGCAATCTTTGCGTGGAACACATCAACTATCGAGTAAGAGTTGTCGAAAAACTTTACAGATGAGGCCGGCCATTGAATGGCGGTGAATTTAGGTCTTTGTTTTTATTGACTTTTGTTTTCTAGGCACTGATTTTGCATAGCTCTATGTTAAGGGAACTGCGCTGATGTCCAAATAGGAACTTGAAGCGAGGAAAATTGTTCCAGCCACCAGTCAGTCGTAGTCAGTCGTGCCGTACTAGCAAAGGAACTTCATCATGAAACGTATTTCATCAACCATATTATTTGCCACCTTGCTCGCTTCCGTGTCAATTGCACAAGCGACAGGCATTAACCTCGTCGTTAATGGCGATTTCAGCAATCCGGGCCAAGGTAGCTCATGGCACGCTGTTCCTAATGGTGGCGTTCCGGGCTGGACCAACACTGTCAATAGCGACGGTATTGAAATCGATAGCGCGGGTGTGATTGGCGGATTGGCCTACCCAGGAACGACCCAAAGCGCCGAGCTTAACGGCAGCACTTGGGACACCATTTCTCAAACAATCACTGGCCTCACAATTGGCGATACTTACATTGTGTCGTGGGCTTATGGGGAACGTCCGGGTTCAGGTTTTCAGCAAACCAATGTTTCTTTTGGCGACGCGTTAATTGCAACCGATACCAGTAGCGGTCAAGCGCAAACGCTCACTTGGGCGCTCAACACAGTGCAGGTTGTGGCGACGGCCAACAGTGAAAACTTGGTCTTTGCTGCGGTCAACGAAGCCGGTCACGGCGGTTCACGTCCTAGCGTCGGCAATGAAATTACTGCCGTATCGGTCAGTGTGCCAGAGCCAATGACGACCGCGTTGTTGGGCTTGGGTTTGCTTGCCTTGGCTGGACTGCGTCGCAAAGCTAAATAATTAAGTCGAACAAGTGCTTAGGATTAAGCCGCCTTCGGGCGGTTTTTTCATTGGTGGCTCGGATGTGACGATAATCCTAACGTTTTACCACGATCCCCCGTCCTGTTTGTCAGAATCCCTCAAAGCCGCGTAAAATGCGGCATTCCCAGAACGTGCGGGTGTAGCTTAGTGGTAAAGCTCTTGCTTCCCAAGCAAGTGATGAGGGTTCGATTCCCTTCACCCGCTCCAACCCATCCATTGCACCTAATTAGCTCCAGCAAAGTTATCCCATGTCAGACAAACCAACTGCCCCCGACGATTCGATCAATTCAGAAGCGGAATCTGCCGCTTCCGCCAAGCCGATGTTTTACGATCCGACCGAACACCGTATTCGCAGCTTTGTAACCAGGGCAGGTCGCGTCTCCACCGGACAGGCCAAAGCGCTCGAAACATTGGGGCCGCAATTCTGCGTGCCATACCAAAAAGCACCTTTAGACGTCGATCAAACCTTTGGCCGCAATGCCCCAACGGTGTTTGAAATTGGCTTCGGCATGGGCGAAACTAGCGTTACGATTTCGGCTGGAATGCCCGATAAAAATTTCATTGGCGTCGAAGTACATACGCCCGGCGTGGGCAGTTTGTTGAAATTAATTGGCGAGAAAAATTTAACCAATCAACGCATTATTCAGCACGACGCCTTCGAAGTATTAACCCACATGTTTGCGCCAAATTCATTAGCCGGCGTCCACGTGTTTTTCCCCGATCCGTGGCACAAAGCGCGCCACAACAAACGTCGTTTGATCCAAGGGCCGATGGTGGAATTGATTACCTCGCGCCTAGCAGTCGGCGGCTATCTGCATTGCGCGACCGATTGGGAAGACTATGCGGTGCAGATGTTGGAAGTGTTAGGCGCTGAGGCAGGATTGCAAAATACCGCCGATGGCTACGCACCGCGCCCCGCATATCGTCCGGTGACCAAATTTGAAAATCGCGGATTGAAATTAGGCCACGGGGTTTGGGATTTGGTGTTTGTTAAGAAGTGAGGTTGGATTTTTTAGGTAGGATATGTTTGCTGAATTTGATGTAATGCGTTATCGGCATTTCATCTTCAATTCAACGACGCCACCAACTTAACAATTTCTTCCCCATACGTCGCCAATTTTTTCTCGCCCACGCCGCTGACTCCGCGCAAATCTTCTAATGACGAAGGATTGGCTTTGGCGATGTCGCGCAGCGTGCTGTCGTGGAAGATGACATACGCTGGGACGTTGTGCAGACGGGCGGTTTCCATGCGCCAGCCGCGTAGTTTTTCGAAGATATGCTGGCCTTGCGCGGATAGGTCGGTTTCGTCGTAGCCTTTGGATACCGCACGTTTTTGTTTTGCTGCTTTTTGCGGTTTTTCGTACTGACGCATTTGCACCGATTGTTCGCCTTTGAGCACTGCGCGGGCGGTCTCGGTGAGCTTGAGCGCGTTATAGGATTCGTAATCCACGCTGACATAACCCTGCGCTATCGCTTGACGCAAAATGGCGCGCCATTCTGCCTCGCTGCGTTCTGAGCCGATGCCATAAGTTGATAACTTATCGTGCCGCCATTGTTGAATGCGTTCGCTGTCCATGCCGCGCAACACGTCGATCACGTGACCGGCGGCAAAGCGCTGATCGACGCGGTAAATGGCCGACAACAATTGTTGCGTCGCGACGCTGGCGTCAAACGCTTTGGGCGGGTTTAAACAGACGTCGCAGTTGCCACAGTTGGTGTGCGTACTGGCATCGTTTTGACCAAAATAACTCAGCAGATGGCGACGGCGGCAACGGATTGTTTCGCACAGCGACAACATGGAATCGAGCTTGCCACTTTGTAGGCGTTTATAATTTTCATCCGCTTCGGATTCTTCAATCATGCGCCGCTGTTGCACCACGTCTTGTAAGCCGTAGGCCATCCATGCATTAGCAGGCCCACCGTCGCGGCCTGCGCGGCCCGTTTCTTGGTAATAGCCTTCGATACTTTTTGGTAAATCCAAATGCGCGACAAAACGCACATCGGGTTTGTCGATGCCCATGCCAAAGGCAATGGTGGCAACCATGACGATACTGTCTTCACGTAAAAAGCGCGCTTGGTTTTTGGTGCGCACCGCCAGTTCCAATCCAGCGTGGTAGGGCAGGGCGGTGACGCCATGTTGGTTGAGAAACTCGGCTGTTTCTTCGACTTTTTTACGCGATAGGCAATACACAATCCCGGCATCTTGCGGATGTTCTGCTTGCAGAAAATCGAGTAACTGTTGCCGCCCGCTGGCCTTCTCTACAATCCGGTAGCGGATGTTGGGGCGATCAAACGAGGACACAAATTGCAGCGCGTTTTCGAGCTGAAGGCGGCTGATAATTTCAGCGCGCGTTGCTTGATCGGCGGTGGCGGTCAGCGCGATGCGCGGGATAGCGGGAAAGCGTTCATGCAGCACGGACAACTTGATGTATTCCGGACGGAAATCATGTCCCCATTGCGAAACGCAGTGCGCTTCATCGATCGCAAACAAGGAGATCGGGCAGATTTCTAATAATTCTAAACAGCGTTGGGTCAATAAACGTTCTGGCGCAACATAGACCAGATCGAGTTCACCTTGCCGCATTTTTTGTTCAATCGCTAAGGCTTGCTGAAAAGTTTGGGTGGAATTGAGAAATGCGGCGCGCACGCCGACTTCGGCCAGCGCATCAACTTGATCTTGCATTAACGCGATCAAAGGAGAAACCACAATTCCCACGCCTTGGCGCAACATCGCGGGTAATTGATAACACAGGGATTTGCCGCCGCCGGTAGGCATGAGTACCAAGGCATCGCCGCCGTTGACCACGTGGTCAATAATCTCTGCCTGTGCTCCCCGAAAGGCCGGGTAACCGAAAACGCTTTGAAGCAGTGCCAATGCTGTTTGTTGTGATGGTGCTGCCTGCGTCATTCCTGCTAATCCAATAATCTAAGGTCGAGTGCGCAATTCTAACTCAGACAGCCACGCAATCGCCTGTTCTTTGCTGCCGCCGCACATCTCAATTGACGGCTGCAATCCAGCGCAAACGGCGGGGCGTTCTGGACTATTAAAAATCTTGCAGCGCATGGTGTGATCAAGTTGTACACATGGTACGCCCGCCGGTTTGCCGTTGGGCATGCCGGGGATTGCGCTGGTGATGGACGGGGCGGTACAGCATGCTCCACAGTGGTCACGACAAGGCATAGTTTTCTTTTCTGGGGTAGGGGAGTTTAGTAATTGTGCAATGCAATATTTTTGTCAAATTATTGCAATAGATTAATAGAGTTGGCGCTCTAGTATACAATACGGGCAAATGAATTTAGCCAAGGAGTGCAATGAGTAAATTACCAAGAGTCACGTCACGGGGATTGACGCCCGATCAATTATTTCAAAATAACCGTGACTGGGCCGCGCAAATTAAGGGGATAGACCCCGATTTTTTTTCGACGTTGGCTGCTCAACAAACTCCAGAATACATGTGGATCGGCTGCTCGGATAGTCGGGTCTCGGCCAACGAATTATTAGGATTACTACCGGGCGAATTATTTGTGCATCGCAACGTAGCTAACGTGGTGGTGCATACCGATCTGAATTGTTTATCGGTCTTGCAGTTTGCCGTTGATGTGCTCAAAGTCAAGCACGTCATTGTGTGCGGCCATTACGGTTGCTCGGGTGTGGATGCGGCCTTAAAACGTAAACGTATTGGGTTAGCTGACAATTGGCTGCGCCACGTGCAGGACGTGCATCAAAAGCACGAGCGCTACTTAGGCGAAGCCTTGGGTGACCATGTGCGTCAAAATCGCTTATGCGAATTGAATGTGATTGAACAAGTCGTCAATCTGTGCCAAACCACCATCGTGCGCGACGCATGGGAACGTGGGCAAGACGTGACCATTCACGGGTGGGTTTATGGTTTACAAGATGGCTTGCTAGGGGATTTGGGGATGAATATTAATAGCGCGGCGATGTTGGCCGATAACTTAGCCGCGAGTTTGGCTCAATACGAAAAGCCTAGCTTCAATAAGGTCCGACCTTAATTTTTGCTGTTCTGGCGTGTTGACCGAGCAGATGGAAATCGGTCAACACGCAGAATTACTTCAGAATTAAATCAGAGGCAAATCAGAAGCAATGTTCCGGCGCAGGAAAACTGCCATCCTGCACCGCGCTGACATAAGCCTTTACGGCTTCATCAATACTAGTTTGACCATCCATAAAATTCTTCACGAAGCGCGCTTTTTTGCCTGGGAACACACCCAGCAAATCGTGCATCACTAATACTTGTCCAGAGCAATCTGGACCAGCGCCAATGCCAATGGTGGGAATTGCTAACGAGTCAGTTACTTGCTTACCCAATTCTTTTGGGATTGCTTCTAGCACCAAGAGCGAGGCGCCCGCGGCTTGCACGGCTTGGGCGTCCTCCTTCAACAGATCGGCGCCTGCACTGGTTTTGCCTTGTACTTTATAGCCGCCCATTTGATGCACGGATTGTGGTGTTAATCCTAAATGCGCGCACACCGGGACGGAGCGTTCAGTTAAAAATTTAATCGTTGGCGCCAACCAAGCACCGCCTTCTAACTTGACCATCTGTGCGCCAGCTTGAATTAACTGCACGGCGTTCTGCATGGCAGATTCAGGCGTGGAATAACTACCAAACGGCATATCGGCCACCACCAAACACGACTGATTACCGCGCGCCACGCTGGCGGTGTGGTATGCCACTTCGGCCACCGTCACCGGCAAGGTGGAATTGTGCCCTTGACACACCATGCCAAGCGAATCACCGATCAATAAAATATCTACCCCGCAACGATCCATCAGCGCGGCAAAACTCGCGTCGTAGCATGTCAACATAGTGATTTTCTGCCCCTGCGCTTTTAACGTGCCTAAGCTGGGAACAGTGCATTGTTTGCGTGGAGCGTCTTGTAAATAGCTGGCCATAATTTTCTAAACCAATGTGTAAAGGAAGTCGGGGCGGTAAGCGCAAGCGATAATGAAAATACAAAAAAGGTCGCTTGACTACCTAAAAGTGCGACTAGTGTAATGGTTACCCGCAAAATTTGCTGGATTTGCGTTTAAAAAGTGGAGTGGGTCTGATCTCCGCGAATGGCGTTAGGTAGCGTGTTCGCACAAAGCGTGCTTTTGTCGAGAGCGAAATGTTGGGCAAAAAAATACTCTTCCCGTGGGAAGAGTATTTAAGCGGGGGTACTAGTAAAAATTAGCGCGTTACCGTTACCAACAGTTGGTCGCGGTATTGCCTGTATTGCTGGTCACACCGTTACTATCGATGGTGAAAGTGCCGCATGCATCATTCGCTTGGGCACCGCCAGAAATAGGCACGGCAGTAGCTTGGAAATAGGCCGCCGTGGCCGATGCGCCCGATGCTGCGGTCACCGTTGGAACCGACAACGTGTAATACGCGGTTCCGCTGGTTTGCACGGTCAGGGAAGAGCCCGTTTGACCCGGATATAAATCACTCATGGCCGAGCTATAGGTGTTGGTTTGCGAGTAAAACTTTTCTTCCCGCGTTGCCAAATCTAACAAGCCATTTTTAGCGTCAGTGCGACGCGATTTTTGGATGCTTGAGTTATAGGCAGGTATCGCAATTGCGGCCAACACCCCAATAATTACGATCACAATCATCAGCTCAATCAACGTAAAGCCTCGTTGTTGTTTAGCGCTTGTCGCTTTATACCACTTAGCGCTGGTCAATTTCATTAGTGTTTTCATGGTTGATTTGAGGTTAAGTTTGTCTTCATTGAGATTGGTCATGTCAGCGTATTTCTAACCAAGTCAGGCGATTCGAACCTGCTGGGCCGGTTCCAGAACTACCTAAATTAACTTTGAATCCGATTGGATTTCCCTGTTGAGTTTGGGTAATCATGGTTGTAACGGTATTATTTTTAGGATCGGCAGCGATGGCAAAGTAAGGCGTACCAACTCCGCTAATACCAACACCAACAACCGGTGTAGAACTTGGAATATCTGAGGCAGGGTTGAATACACCCACACTTGCGCCACCGGTACCAGCGTCGATGGCATAACTAAATCCACTCGGCGGCTGAGCTGTGCACGATAAATTATCAATGTTCGAAGGAATGATGGAATTCACAAACAGAATACCGTTATTGATGGTTGGGTTATAAATAATCTCTTCACCAGTGTTTGGCAATGCTAAAACCCAGCCGTAACTTGGTGTGACAGTGCCCGGTCCGGAGCAGCCCGTGACATCGGGGAAGCAGATTGGAATACTTGATGCGGTATATCCCTGCGACGCACCAGTCACATTATTGGTACCAAAGTTGATACCTAACGATTTCAAATCGGTCAGTGTTTGGGTTGTTAAATTGGACGTATTGATGGTGCCAGGCGATTTACTTAACGAGACATATTGAGTGGATTGGAGCTTATTCCACGCATCCATATTCCAATCCCAAATTCCGTACAGTTCTTGACCAGCTGGTGCATAGCTGGCCGCCACATTTAACGATTGAGGGTATTGACGGCCAGTACCAAAATTAATCATGACGCGCTGTGTCGAATTATAGGTAATCGCACTCACGATAGGCGCTGTTGTAATCGGTTGCAATCCATTGCCAGAACTATTGGTGGCATTAAACAGATTGAACGGTGAGTTACCCCATTTTGTGGGATCAGTACTGGTCAAATCAAAGCGCCAGATATTACCGACGGAGTCACCACCATAAACGTAATCAACGATATGGTCACCGTCCAAATCTGCGCCGGTCACATAAGTCATGCCGTTAGACGCTGGATTTTTAATCGTGCTGACTTTATTGGTAAGAGGGTCAATTTGTGCGGTGTCAATGACTGGACCAGCGCCGGTATCGTAATAATGGAATGTCACCGTTGGTCCGGCACCAGTAATTTCGCCTACAAAAATCCCTGATGTTCCCTTGGCGCTATTTAATCCATTACCAAAAATAATGGCCCAATTGCCGCTGTGCAGACGTTTAATAATTGGGGTGCCGTAGGTACTACCTAAGAATTGACCGCACGAGTTGTTGTTGTCGCAGGTGATGGTATTGCTATTCCAATCGCCCATGACACGACTATTGACGGATGCGTCGGTTTCGGGGACAGCCACGTTGGTAATATCGAGGGCATAAATAGCGCCGACAGCGGTTCCTGCCGGATTATCATTGACGCCCGTAAGATTGCCGCCGGCGCCCAAGCCACCAACCGCCCAAGTATGCCAAGCATTGTTGTAGTACAAATCGCCAAAGCCTGGAGTTGCATCAACAAATGCATTGTGGGCGTACAGCATTCCCATGTAGTCAAACTCGCCGATATCGTAGTTGTTATGAATGGTGTTCAAAGCCAAACTCGGTACATAGGCAAAGGCTTCTTTACCGTCGTTATTGGTTTGGCTAAACGTCCCATTACTCCATGTTCCGGCCTGAAACGCATGCAGCATACCGTCATTGGCACCAGCTAATACCAAGTTCAAGCGTGAGCTATTTTTGGATTGAAAAGTAGCGTAGCTCGTCCCTTCTTTCATCGAGTCAGAAGGCTGGATTAAATCCACCCAGCTCCCCGTTGTTGGATAGGATCCTGAGGGAGCGCCAACTGAAACGGGGCTTGAGTTAATAATGTCACCCAAAACGCTGCGGCGGGTGCGGAATACTTTGGTCACTTCGCGTGAGCGATCGCCACGTAAATAGTCAACCCGAGCTGAGCCTAAGCTATCGGAGCTTCCTGGTGTGACGGTACTGTCGTTTAACGCCGTTTGCGAGTTGGAAGGGAAATTCCCAAAATTACCACTTGAAAATGTCGTTCCTGCTGCCCCGGCCGTATTCGATCCACTCCATGTCGAGATGAAGCGGCTCGAACTAGACTGGGCTGCAACTGGTCCGCCTTTAGTGGTTACGCAGGTTTGACCGGTTACCACGCCAGTGAGGACGCAACCCGCATCCCATAGTGCGCTAGAGTCAGTGAATTTACCGTTGGAGTCCACATTCCCGATTCCCACAGATCCATCCGATTTGACGTATAGCGCCGTCGCGGTCAATGAACCGCTCCAGAAAGTTGGATTGTAGGAAGCTAAGTAAATTTGCTCGCCAGACTTGTCTTTAACTTGGGTATTTTGAGGAATGTTACCGCCAGCTGAACTGGACGAATCGGTGTACTGCGCTGCCTTAAAACAGGTAATTTCGTGGTTGTTACTACCTCCACCGGTACCGGCCGCAAAACCATACAAGAAGTTATCGGGCAATCCGGTTGTGGGGTAGGTTACTTTGTCTAAAATACTGGCGTTCGTGATTACGGGAGTGCTCACGCCGTTATTGTAGGAGTAGCTAATGCTCAGCAGTCCGCCACTGGTAATGTCAACGGTATAGGAAATTGGAATTGCATTTTGCCGTTGTGGAGTCGCTATGTATTCTTGGTTAAAAATCACATTGCCGCCAGCCAATGCTTGCGGTTTAGTCAAAATAGGGTAGTCCTTGACCAGCGTAAAAGGATAGACGTTGGTGGTAGTGGTGTAGCTGCTTTTACCGACGTTATAAACGACTTCGGTAACGACATTGTTTTTGTAATCGGGCGTGTAGGTAGTGGTGCTACTTTTTGGGCTGCCTGCGATTGAAACCGAAGTTGTGCTCGAAGTAGGCGTTGCGCTCGTCGTATAAAATCCGTATTTGCACACATTGGCAGGACTTACGATTGGGCCTTGTCCGGGATTAACCCCCGTCGCTTGCCCGTTTGAGGTCGGAAACGTTTTGCCGGTGATGTCGCCAGGGCCGCGCAAAGTGATGGCGTTATACAAAACTCCAGGTGATAACGGGTCGTAGGCGCTACCGTTATCGCCTTTATTAGCGTAGTTACCGTATTCATCGATACCTAAACCTAGGAATCCACCGGAAAATCCATCTGGCGGGCTTTTGCCTGGGGAGCAGTCGTACCCCAGCGCACCCCCGAATGAACCGGTGGCATTCACCACGTAGATTCCACTGCTATCGGTTGAGTACTTCGAGGCATCTAATAAAAAGAAGTTAATACCGTCCGCGCCGGAGTTTTGTTTGCCGTTATTGTAGGCATTTCCACCCCACGTTAAGGTGTTAAAGGTGATGTGCAAACCTTGATTACTCGGGAATGAGTTACCACTAATAATGGCGCCGGTTTCGTTGTTACCGTTAGTGCTAGACATGCCGGAGCTAGCTCCATTGGTCAGCCGTAACGCGCCACTTAAGCTTGCGTCAGGCAATTTTCCACCGGTTTTGCCGCCGACAAGCGTGCTGCCAAGCTTGGCATAGTACTGGTTCGCATTGCCGCTTCCATCGACGCAGCCAGGAACTGTTCCATTGGGAACTGTGGCTCCTTTAGTTGAATAATCGGTACTCGCTGTAAGGCAAGCGCCGTTAATGGCAATCCACGGGTGCGTTAATTTGTTGGTATTGAAATCTTCTTGCACGGTAATTTGCGCGTACGAAAATAAGGGCGTTAGCGCAACCATCACGAATGCGCCGGTCACGCTGATCGAGTATTTTTTCATGTTAATAAACTCCTTTTTCATCTTCTGTCTATCTCAACTAAACAGTTGAATTGAATTAAATTATGTTCAGACTGCGTTGGACTGGTTTAAACACACAAATTTATCTACCTAAGTAAAGCAAGCATCGGCGTCAACATGATGCGTTGTTACGTTGCACTTAGGCGCGACTAAGCTGATAGCTTTTTTAGAAAGCCTTAGTTACCTAAATTCTTCGTTGGCGTTGCCCCAGCTCCAGAGCCACCCAATAAAAAAATACTTTGAACAATAGCTTGCGTGCCGTTCGCACCGCCCCCGCCGCCGTACCCGATGGCCGTCACGCGAAACATTTTTTGTGAGTTGACGATGCCAAGATAATGAATCACAAAACCGGGCGAGCTTGAATACACCACATCATTAATTGTGGCACCGGTTTTAACAATCGCGCCGGTTGCACCAGAGGTTACTGACGCCATATTGGGTGGTGTATAGGGAAAGTATTTGAGCGCAGATACATTCGCAAGTGTTGGGCCCGGGTCTTGATTATTGGGGCACACTTGAATCACTGTGGGTACGGCAGTGGCGCTGCAAGATGGGACTGGAACGAGGTTTGAGCCAGATTGTTGTAGCCACCATTCGCCATACTGCAATGCATCTTGTGCGCTTTGCAGGGCGCGTTGTTTTTCACGGGTATTACCAGCGATTTTTTCCAGCAAATTATTGCTGCGAAAAACGCTAATTGCCAAGATCGTCATCAGCAGCATGATGATTAGACTGGCTATCAGCGCCACGCCTTGTTGTTTAGACTTTGCTGTGAGGGAAGGATGAGTCATCATGATTTCGACATTAAGCTAATGGTTTGAACCCAGGGCGTGGTCGGCGAAGTGCTGGTGTAGGCCGCATTTGGATTCAATAAATTGGGGGTGAAAAAATTAAGCGTAATTTGAATTGAGCGCACGTTGAGCCACTTACCGTTTGTTTGCACATCGGTTGCGGTCAAATAGGTGTCCGTTGTGCCAGACAATACTGAGTCAACACCATACAGAATTGACATGCTGTACACATCGTTCGCTAACACCAGCGGAGTATTAGGCTTACCGTTATTGGTTGTAACGGAGCACACGAGCTGCCATGAGGAGTTGATATAAAAGCTGTTGACGAATGTCGTTAGCGTGCTCGCTGGAGCCGTTCCCCCCTGACAATTAATAATTCCATCCTGATCGACACCACCCGATTGGAAGTAAATATTGACCGAATCACTTTTGGCACCAGTGCCTGAGCCACCGCCAATTCCCACAATCCCCGCGCCGGCGGTGAAGCTTGACCCATCAGTGTTATTGGTTGCCAATTGCGGTAAGGCAAGGACATTGGCGGTCGCAGATGTCGGCTTGCCAGCATAAAAGCCCGCCAATTGCACGGTATTGGCTAACATAACTACGCCTAAACGTTGATTTTCTTGCGCTTGACCTAGTTTATTTTGTGATTGCGAAGTGCTGTACATGCTCAAAAATATCTGGCTAAGACCCAAGGTCAAAAATAAACCAATGAGTACGGCGACCATTAATTCAATGAGGCTAAATCCAGATTGAAGACCCGGACGGACGCGTGCTAGCAAGCCTTGGGAAGCACTTGGACGGCGGCAGCCATTGAGGGAGTGGATAGAGTTCATGGCTGTACGTATAAATAATAGTATTGGGTGGTCGCGGACTGATTGGCGACAATCGAGGCAGTGCTAGCGTTACCAGCGGCTTGTTTTTCTACCCAGCTAATGGCAATTGTGCAACTGGTTGGCCCACCCGCAGCGGTGCAATTGATATTGAGTCCGTAGCTTGGTGCGATCTGGTACAAATTCTTTAAGCGTGTATCAAATTCATACGCCGCCACGGCCGTCTTGGTGCAAGGAGAAGCAATTGTGCAGCTAGCTGGAACATTACCGAAATAGCTCGTGCTGGTTCCCGTGAACGTACAAGCTTTTGGCCCGTTGCACGGCGGCGTGGTGGTTTGCCAATAACCGCGATTGTCGTGCAAAACGGAAGCAATACTGCTAGCCTGCAAGGCGATCAATCCCCGCGATCCGGAGACCTGAGTGTTAGAAATCGACAGCGCTTGCATTTTGGCGATACCTAGCACGCCAAGCGCAATGATAAGCAAGGCGATCAGCACTTCGAGCAAGCTCACGCCGAGTTGCTTTTGTTTGAGGGCGGTGTTTATGAGCATGAGAAACCTGTTGCGGGCGTATCGCCGTATTTGTAGACTTTTTGACGACCTAGTGCATCGAGAAATAAGCAGCGGGTCGCAGCGTTGTTAATGGGGGCATTATGCAAGGTGAATAACTGACCAGTGGCGTTACCAAAATTAACGCCGAATCCATCGCGATTGTAGGTAATTGAATTGGTCGCGGGTGAGGATGTGATTGTGTCTTTGGTTGTTAAGCTAGGTTGAACGCGCAGTTTTACGTCAGTACCCTTGGTGAAAGCGGCGGGAGAGGCGGCGCTAATATTGGAGAAAATGATCCAACCTGAGTTCCACGTGGTGCCGCTGCAAGACGCGCCATCGGTTGAGGCGCAAATGGTTACGTTTTGGCCCTCTTTGATCGCCTCGGAACGTGCATATTGCATGTCCATCATTAAATTCGTGACCTCAGTATTGGATTGCTGAGTTTGAATAGCGCTATTGAATTGCGGCGCTGCAATCATCAGCAAAATGGTGCCAATCGCCAAAGCAATCATAAGCTCGACCAGTGAAAAGCCTCGTTCTCGCTGACTGGGCGACAACGTGCTTGGTCTATAGCGCTGTTGAGTCAATGACATTAATTCTTCCTAAACAAAGTAGTTAAAAGTGAATTCGCACGGCGTACGCCATTAATTACCGGATAGCATCACTTTACATTGTCTAAGGGAAATATTTAACTCCGCTGGTCAGCCAAAATTAACCGCTTATCTCTCCGGAGCGCGATTTAAGTAACTTTTTTGAAATTTTTATGTTGCTCGAAACGGTTTTGGTGGAGCTAGGAGGCGAAGTGAGAGCGCGCGGTCAGTAGCAGCACCCGTAGGGGCTTGTTTCGTGGACGCCCTTGGCCGATGTCGGCGGCGGCAAGGCGATGCGGCAGGGGGGATGGCCGAAATTAGCTTAGGCGGCGAATCGCTTGATCAGCGACCAAAGGCAGCAAATCGGAAACCAGTCCGACTTGAGGAATCAGTATTTCCGGCGCAATAGCGTGCAGCGGAACGACGACAAAAGCGCGTTGATGCATGCGCGGATGGGGGAGTTGTAATTCAGTGGATTGTAGCGTGATCTGATCGAACAAGAGTAGATCTAAATCCAAGGTGCGCGGTGCATTTTGATAAGTACGCACCCGCCCAAATTCGTGCTCAATGGCTTGCAGAGCGCGCAATAATTCTAAGGGTTCTAGCTCGGTAGCTAATTCAGCGACCGCGTTGACGTAATCGTTGCCGGTCGCCTCTATTGGTGCGGTGAGATACAGCGCGGAACGATTCACCAAACGCGTGTGTGGAATCGCATGTAACGCTTCCAAGGCCGCTTCCACGGTGGCTTGCGCATCGCCTAAATTGGCGCCCAATCCTATGAGCGCCTGATGAGGTGTAGACATGGGGATTTATTCGGCTGCACCAGGTTTTCTCGGACGGCGGCGACGTTTCTTGGCAGCGGGTTTGTCCATGTTCTCAGCACCCGCTGTTGATGCCGATGCGGCTGGCCCAGATGCGGATTTTGTTGCAGGTTTTTTCGGAGCGCGCGATTTCGCGGCTAACAAGGCTTCGCGGCCTTGATTGTCGGCGGCTAAAAAATCGACCCACCAGTTGGCGATTTCTTCGTCTATTTCACCCGACGCAGCGCGCAACACCAAGAAATCCAATCCCGCTCTAAAGCGCGGATGCTCGATTAACTTGTAGGGGGTTTTACCCACGCGGCGATCAAAGCGTGGTTGCATCGCCCAAATGTCGCGCATATCCGAACCAATGCGGCGTTGCAGCGCTAGCGATTCAGTTTGGGTTTGCAGCACATCGTCAGCCGCTAGGTGCAGCGCGGGAATCGGATGCTCACCCGCCGCTTCGTATTTCTGCCACTTTTCCAACACCTGATGCCACAGCAGCGATGCAAATAAAAAGCCGGGGGAAATGGTTTTGCCTTGGCGCACGCGCTCATCTGTGTTGTTGAGTGCGAGCGTGACAAATTTTGCGCCTATCGGCTGTTCTAACACCACATCTAATAAAGGCAACAGGCCGCGATGCAAGCCCTCTTGGCGCAATTGTTTTAAGCACGCTAAAGCATGACCGCTGCTTAATAATTTCAACATTTCATCGAACACGCGTGCGGCGGGCACGTTGTCGATCAATTCGGCCATTTCTGCGATCGGCGCGCGCGTGGTGGTGGCGATCTCAAATTGCAGCTTGGCAGCGAAGCGCACCACGCGCAGCATGCGCACCGGGTCTTCGCGGTAACGTGCTTCGGGTTGTCCAATGATGCGCAGGATTTTTTTGCGAATATCGTGCATGCCGCCGTGGTAATCCAGCACGGTTTGGGTCGTGGGATCGTAATACATGGCGTTGATGGTGAAGTCGCGTCGGGTGGCGTCTTCGTGCTGCTCACCAAAAGTGTTGTCGCGCAAAACTCGGCCGAATTCGTCTTTCGGTGCGCCGTCGCTGGATGCGCCACGGAAGGTGGTGACTTCTAATAAATCTTGTCCAAACATGACATGCACAATTTGGAAACGCTTGCCGATAATAAATGCGCGGCGGAATAGGCGTTTGACTTGTTCGGGCGTGGCATCGGTGGCGATGTCGAAATCTTTGGGTTTTACGCCCAAGAGCAAATCGCGCACCGCGCCGCCGACGATAAAGGCTTTGAATCCGGCTTGTTGCAAGGTGTTGGTGACCCGAATGGCATTGTTGGACACCAAATCGGGATCAATCCCGTGTTCTTTGACGGTTAGCGTTTTGAGCTTGGCCACGACCGGTTTGGCCGCCTTGCTAACTTTCTCAGCCTTGGCAGCTTTTGCGGGTTTGCCAGCGCTCGGCTCTTTGGATTCGCCGCCGCCAAAAAAACGTTTTATTAAGCTTTTAATCATTGAAAATCTTTAAAATTGGCCAGCCATGCGCGTTCGCATGTGCGGATAATCGTGCATTGGGGTTGGTTGCAACCGGGTGGCTGACCAGCTCAAGCAAAGGCAGATCATTGTGTGAGTCACTATAAAAGTGGCTTTGCTCAAAATTGCCCAGCGTTGTGTTGCGCTGCGCTAACCAAGCATGTAAATGGTCCACTTTGCCGCTACCCGAGGTCGGATTGCCGATTAGTTTACCTGTTATGCGCCCATCCGTGGAAATTTCTGGCTGTGCGGCAATTAAATGTTGCACGCCCAAGGCTTGTGCAATCGGTTCGGTCACAAAACGATTGGTCGCGGTGATGATCATGACTAAATCGTTATTGTGTTTGGCAATCAAATCATAGGCCGCGGGTAATAAGGCTGGATTGATCACTTCGTGCATAAATTGCTGATGCATCGTTGCTAATTGTTCTGGTGAAAATGTTGCTAAGGTACCGAGCGCAAATTCCAGATATTCCCGCGCATCCAATGTCCCAGCTTGGTATTGAGCAAAAAAGTCCTTATTGCGTTGTTCAAAATAAGCGACATCGACCGCACCAATTCGGCATAAAAACTGGCCCCACTCGTAATCCGAATCAATCGGCAATAAAGTGTGATCGAGATCGAAGATGGCAATACGTCGGTAATCGAGTGGATTCATGGCGCAGGAATTAAGTGGTGGAGTAACCATTTTTTTGCAGCATCACTTCACGCAGCAATGGCAGGGTGATCGGGCGTTTGGTTTCGAGCGAAAAATTAACCAATGTATCAACCATGCTGGTTAACGATGGCATATCGCGCCGATAGTGGGTGATTAAATAGGGCAGAACGCCAGCCGGAATCGTAATCCCGCGTGCCAAAGCCGCACCTTCTAACGCAGCGATTTTGTCTTCATCGGTTAAGCCGTGCAATTGATAAATCAAGCCCCAGCCCAAGCGTGTGCGTAAGTCCTCGCGCACACCTAAGATCGCTGGCGGCAAGGAACCGGCGGCCACGAGAAAGGCATTGTTTTCTTTGATCTGATTAAACAGATTAAAGGCCGCAATCTGTTTGGTCGCTGCGATTTGCTGGCAATCGTCTAATAAATACAAACTGATTTCGGGCGAATAATCAAAGTCGGCTAACAAGGCAGTTGCTTGGATGTAACGCGCGGCGGGATCGTTGGCTAAGGCGTGCAACAAGTGGGATTTACCCGCACCGGCTTCGCCCCATAAATATACGGTGCGTTCGCCGTAAGTGCTCGGGGTACGCAGGCTAAAGGAACGTAATAAATGCGCGACTTCGGCATTTTGACCAACGACGAAAGTATCTAAACTCGGCGGATTTTCCGCATCGATATCCAACAACAATTGCTTCATGAGGCGTTATAAAAAGTGCTTTTATAGTAGAGGGCGCGCAGATGTTTAAACGCGACAGAGGTAATTGCCGAAGCAGGTAGTGCCAACAAAATGCCGATGAAGCCAAATAGCTGACCAAACGCCAATAACGCAAAAATCACCGCCAGCGGCGGCAAGCCGATGCGTTCACCGACCAAACGCGGTGTTAAGTAAAAGCCTTCCATCACTTGACCGATGCCGTAAATAATGGCGACTAACAGCAACCCGTGCATGGCATCAAATTGCAAAATCGCGCCAATGATCGCTAAGCACAAACCGAAGCCAAAACCAATGTAGGGAATAAACACCAGCAAGCCGGTCAGAATCCCCACCGGCAACGCCACGGAAAAACCGGCCAAGGTTAATGCGCTCGAATAGTATCCGGCCAGCACCAACATCACTAGCAATTGCCCACGTAAATATTGCGCCAACAAGTCGTCAGTCTCTTTGATTAAATCGGTTGTTTTACCAACCCAACGACGTGGAATGAATAAATGAAGGCGGTTAATAATGGCGTGCCAATCAAGCAGTAAATAAAACAGCACCATTGGAATTAATAAAATATTAGCAATTAAACCGAGTACGGCGGTTCCGCCAACTTTGACTGATTCCAATACGCCGGTAGCGATTTTTTGGCCGCTTTCCGCTAAACGTGTGGTGATTAAATCTTTAATGCCTGCGCTATCCAACTTAACGTGGATGTTGTATTCAAGCAGTTTCGGTTCGAGGTAGTCGTGTAATTGATCGAGGAATTTGGGGATTTGCTCTTGCAGTAGCGGAATTTCATTTTGCACAACAGGCAGGACGATTAATACCAAGGCCAGAATCGACGCCAATAACAAAAGCATGGCGATCAATGCGCCCAGCGACCGCGGAATCGAGCGCTTGCCAAATTTGACTTTGCATAACCTATCGACCAGCGGATTGAGCATGTACGCCAGAATCGCTCCGGTCACAAATGGCATCAACACCGGTCCTAAAATGATCAATAACAGGACTAAGGCAATTCCGAGCAGGAGCCAAATAGCGGTTTGAAATTGTTCTTTAGTAAATGTCATAAGGGGAATTTGGGGCGGGATTTAACGATGTCCGATGAAAATGTCTGAATCAATAGGTGAATTAGGTCTGATTTGCTAAAATGTCGGTTTTGAGCAGCGTGCAAGTTAATGCTCTCGCGCAATGCACAACCCGTGAAAACACCGAATTTTACCCGATAGTGCTGCATTTCCAGCTATTTTTACGGCCCCCTTTCTAAATACTTAGCCAGATATTATGACTACATCCTCCAAAGTTTCCCTTTCCTATCGTGACGCAGGCGTTGACATTGACGCGGGCGATGCACTGATCGACGTAATTAAACCATTTGCTAAACGCACAATGCGTGAGGGTGTGTTGGCCGGTATCGGCGGTTTTGGCGCCTTGTTTGAAGTCAGCAAAAAATACAAAGAACCGGTGTTGGTCGCTGGTACTGACGGCGTGGGTACAAAGTTGAAGTTAGCTTTCCACTTGAATCGTCACGATACAGTTGGTATCGATTTGGTCGCTATGAGCGTCAACGATATTTTGGTGCAAGGCGCTGAGCCATTGTTCTTCTTGGATTATTTCGCTTGCGGTAAATTAAATGTCAATGCCGCTGCCGATGTTATCAAAGGCGTCGCCCAAGGTTGCGAACAGGCCGGTTGCGCATTGATCGGCGGTGAAACTGCGGAAATGCCTTCGATGTATCCAGATGGCGAATACGACTTGGCTGGCTTTGCAGTCGGCGCGGTAGAAAAATCGAAAATCATCGACGGTTCCAAAATCGCTCCTGGCGATGTGGTGTTGGGCTTGGCTTCCTCTGGCGCCCATTCCAACGGTTATTCTTTAGTACGCAAAATTATTGAAGTGGCTCAACCGGATTTGGATGGCGACTTCCACGGTAAAAAATTAGCCGATGTGTTGATGGCACCAACCCGCATTTACGTGAAACCATTGCTGGCTCTAATCGAATCTTTAGAAGTCAAAGGCATGGCGCATATCACTGGCGGTGGCTTGGTTGAAAACGTGCCGCGCGTGTTAGGCAAAAACCTCACGGCGATGTTGGATCACACTAAATGGACTATGCCGCCACTATTTACTTGGCTGCAAGAACACGGCAACGTGGCTGACGCTGAAATGCACCGCGTATTTAACTGCGGTATCGGCATGGTTGTGATTGTGTCGAAAGAAAACGCTGCCGCGGCCCTAGAGCAATTGACCGCCGCGGGCGAGCAAGTATGGCAAATTGGCGAAATCCGCGCTCGTGTTGGTGATGAAGCGCAGACGCAAGTCATTTAATAATGCGAGGAATTGAAAAGGCTGGTAAAGCCGTTTAATTTCTGCTGAAGTAGTGAAAAGCCCTAATCCACGATTAGGGCTTTTTTTCGCCCAAAACATGTTCAAAACGCGTATCAGGGATAAACCACATGGCCGCAACAATAAAATAGAGCGCCAGTGAAATCCACGCATTAACACAGCCAAATGCGATACCAACGGCGTAAATAATGACCGACAGATTTCCCTTTTTGTCGTTACCTATTGCTTTGGCTAAGAGCGAATCTTTGCCATGCCGAGCGACTAAAGCGCGCACTAAAAACGAATATGCTACGCCGCACATGAATAGCACGATGCCATAAAAAATAACCGGCGTTTGGGCAAAGTGACTTTCGCCCATCCAATCGGTGGTAATTGGAATCAAGGACATCCAAAATAAAACATGCAAATTGGCCCAGAGAATTCGGCCATTTACGTGCTTGACGGCTTGGAACATATGGTGGTGATTATTCCAGTACAGGCCTACATTTATAAAGCTCAACACATAACAAATAAACTTGGGATAGAGCGGTAACAAATCGCTTAACTGCTTGCCTTCGGGGACGTGCAATTCCAGCACCATAATCGTGATAATGACGGCGATCACACCATCGCTGAACGCTTCTAGTCGACCTTTTTCCATGATTGAATTGGTTTGCTTAAGTTGGGTGTTTTGGACGTGGGCTTAAGCTTACTTGAACATTTTTACAAGTGGCCTAACTTCCATGCACTAAAGAATGATTTCTTCGCAACAATACCATGCTGCTTTCTGTTTAGAAAGTGTGTCAATGACCCGCCGAATCGTTTTTAACGTTTGTTTGCGATCCTGTTGCACTTGAATTAAAGCAAGATTTTCAGTGTAATTCGGGTGGGAAGTCGATAAAATGAGCCAAATTTTGCATTTGTCAGGCCTTAGTCACTTTCCATTGAAAAGCAGATATCAACAATCCTATGGATCAAGAACTCGCTCTACTCGAATCACTCGGTTTTACGCTGCCCACGCCCGCTTATATTTTTGGCGCGATTGTGTTTGGAATTATTGGATTCGCGGCTTACCGCTTCGGTAAGAAAACCGAGCGCCACTACGTGAAGTGGCTGGGCGTAGTGTTGATGTTGTATCCCTACGCGGTCTCGTCAACCGAATTGCTTTACGCGGTCGGGATAGCTTTATGCGGCGCTTGTTATTATTTCAGAGATCGCTAGACCGTCGCATTTAAGCACCGCGGATATGGTCAACCAGTTCTGCGCTAGCTTGATTCGGTTTCTCGGTCAGCAAACTCACAATCATCATCACAATCAAGCCAGCCGGAACCCCAAATACACCGGCTGAGATCGGTGCGATATGAAACCACAAATGGTTTTCGTTCCCGCCCAGCCAAGGCAGGGTTTGCAGCATATACAGCGAACACACGCCAAAGCCCGCCAACATTCCCGCGATTGCGCCTTGTACATTTCCCCGCTTCCAAAATACGCCTAAAACCAAGGCGGGAAATAAGCTAGAGCAAGCCAATGAAAACGCTGACACCACGATCGATAAAATGCCCGCTGGCTTGAGCGACGCCACGTAAGCGGCAACGAGCGCCACCACCAACAAAACTAATTTAGAGCTAGTCACACGTTGGCGCGTCGTGGAGTGTGGGGCGAGAATTTTGTAATAAATATCGTGCGATAACGAATTGGAAATTGCGAGCAATAAGCCGTCGGCGGTGGACAGCGCTGCCGCCAAACCACCAGCCGCGATGAGGCCAGAAATTACATATGGTAATCCCGCAATTTCTGGCGTGGCCAGCACCACAATATCGCCATCAATCACGATTTCCGACAACTGCACAATCCCGTCTTGATTGAGATCATTAATCGAAACCAAGGGCGTCACCTTATCGATGCTGGCCCAATAGGAAACCCACTCAGGTAATTTGGCAAATTCGCTGCCTACCAAGGAGGTATAAATATCCACCTTGACCAGCACCGCCAGCGCAGGGATCGTGATGTAAATCAGCATGATAAAAAACAACGACCAAAATACCGAAGTGCGCGCTTCGGCCACCGACGGTGTCGTGTAATAGCGGATGAGCACATGTGGTAGCGCAGCCGTGCCGAGCATTAAGCAAAATACCAAGGCCAAAAAATTATTGCGTTTGATGTTCGATTCGTCCGCCGTCTTACCCTGAAACGGTTCGGTATGCGCTTTGACGGGCAGGGAATGTGCCAGATTATTGTTGCGCGCCTCTGTCCATTTTTGCCGCGCATCTTCCGGCAATTTGGGAAATTGATCCAAGGCTTGCTGCGCGGCACGGACTTCCATTAACGACGCATTGCTATTGAGTTGCTGAGTGAGTTTGGATTGAAGTTGTTCTCGACCTTGCGCCCATGAATTTGGCAATTGACTGATTTGCTTTTCGAGCGTCGCAGCGCGCTCTTTATAAATTGTGCGGACTTCTAATTCTTTGGGGTCGTTGTTGATTTTCTTTTCTTGCGCGCTCAAGACCGACAAGGTTTGTCCATAAGCGCCGGGCGGAAAAGGGTTGCCAGTATGTTTGACCGATAACCACACCACCGGAATCATGTAGGCAAACAAAATCACAATATATTGCGCCACCTGCGTCCAGGTAATAGCGCGCATCCCGCCTAAAAAAGAGCAGACCAAAATACTGGCTAAACCTAAAAAAATCCCAATGGAGAAATCCACACCAGTAAAGCGCGAAGCGATTAATCCAACGCCGTAGATTTGTGCCACGACATACACAAATGAAATCAGAATCGTCGCAATCACCGCCAAAATTCGCACTGCATTTGGGAAGCGTGCATTATGAAATCGCGTGCCTAAAAAATCAGCAATGCTGTATTGCCCAAACTTACGCAAATACGGCGCAATTAAAATTCCCACCAAACAAAATCCGCCCGTCCAGCCGATGATGTAAGCCAACCCTTCAAAGCCTTCTAAATACAAACCACCTGCCAAACTAATAAAACTAGCCGCCGAAATCCAATCGGCTGCGGTCGCCATGCCGTTAAACATCGCGGGAACGCGCCGACCAGCGACGTAGTACTCCGAAATATCAGCGGTGCGCGAAATAATGCCGATACCGGCATACACCATGATGGTAGAAAAGATGAACAAGTAACCAATCCAAGCACGCGGCACGCCTGCATTTTCTAGCAACGCCAATAACGCTAAAAACGCGATAAAACATAGCGTGTACCAAATGTAGTAGCGGCGCAGACGCTGCTCGAACTGTCGCTGTTTGATCATTTATTTTTCTCTAAGCGATTCATGCGCCAAGCGTAGAGCGCTACGATGAGGACGTACAACAGCGTTAAACCTTGTGCCGCCATATAGAAAGAGATCGGCCAACCTAAAACAGTCCACTGATTCAATTCGCGCGCGAAGTAAATCACGCTAAAGGTAGGAATGCCCCAAAGTAAACATAGGAACAGGGTAAACAGGCGTGTCTTACGCCAAATTGGATTAGTTGGCTGCATCATCGTCCTCCACGTTTTCTGGCGGAGAATCGGGGAAGCTGATGCGGAATAATGTACCTGGATTCGCTTGCTCAACGGCGATATCGGCGCCATGTTGTTGCGCGATCTCACGCACAATCGCCAAGCCTAAGCCACTGCCTTCAACATGATTATTCAAGATCCGGTAGAAGCGCTCAAAGATGTGCGGAACCTCGGCCGGATTGATGCCGATTCCTTGATCTTCCACTTCTAAGACGGCATGTTGATCGACTTGTTTAATGCGCAGCGTGACACTTTTATCGGCTTGGGTGTAATGCAGCGCATTGTCGATTAAATTATTGATCAACTCGCGCAGCATCAAACTATTTCCCAGCATATACACCGGTTGATCGGGAACTTCTAATCCCAAATCAATCCGCGCATTGAGCGCCTTTGGTACCCAGTCGGATGCAACTTGGCGCGCTAACTCGCTTAAATCCATCTTGCGTAATTGCGTCGTATTGAGATTTTCTGCGCGCGCTAAGGACAACAATTGATTGACCAAATGGGTGGCGGATTCCGAGCTTTTGGCGAGCTGAATTAGCGAGCGATGGATTTCTTCTTGATCCGAATGCCGCAGCGCCAATTCGGACTGCATGCGCATTCCGGCCAGCGGTGTTTTCATTTGGTGTGCCGCGTCGGCGATAAAGCGCTTTTGAATGCTGATTGAGAGCGAAAGCCGATCTAGCATTTCATTAAAGGAATCCACCAAGGGCAAAATTTCTTCGGGAATTTGTCCTGAAATAATCGGACTCAAATCATCCGATTTGCGCGCACGAATGCGCTGCTGTAATTCAAGCAATGGCGCCAAGCCGCGTGTGAGCGCCAGCCAGATGAGGGTTAAGCCAATCGGCAAAATAATAAACTGCGGGAAAATCACGCCTTTAATAATTTCGTTGGCAAGTTGCGAGCGCTTCTCTAAGGTTTCGCCAACTTGAATTAAGATCGTTTGCCCCGGCGCAGTTGGACTGGTTTTAATGCTTACATAACGCGCTGCGATTCTGATTTCTGCACCGTGTAAGGCCGTGTAGCGAAATTGCACGTCGCTGAGTTTGTCGTTCGATTTGGCGGCAAGAGCAGTGGCGGGAAAATCCGCATCGCCATCGATCAGTGTGTGCTGGGCATCGCTGAGTTGGAAATAAATCGAATCCTGCGCATCCGCGCGCAAAATCCGTTTTTCAGAGGGAGATAATTGCGAAACCAGCTTGCCATCGACTTGCTTAATTTGCTGCGACAAGACCAAAATTTTATCGTCCAACGCGCGATCAAACGGGTGATTAGCAATCGACTTGGCGACCAAATAAGTAATCGCAATACTCATCGGCCAGAGCAACAATAACGGCGCCAAAATCCAATCTAAAATCTCGCCAAACAGCGAACGCTTGCGGTCTTCTTCCGGTTGCGTGGAGAGCGGTTTAGACGCCGCCTTAGAGGGAGTTAGGCGCATTGAATTTTTCTAGGCAATAACCCAAGCCACGCACGGTAGCAATGCGGATGCCACCGACTTCAATTTTTTTACGCAGGCGATGCACATAGACTTCAATCGCGTTATTGCTAACTTCTTCGCCCCATTCGCACAGATGATCGACCAATTGATCTTTGGATACCAACCGACCAGTGCGCTGCAATAACACTTCTAGCAAGCCCACTTCGCGGGCCGATAAATCGATTACTTGGTCATTGATATAAGCGATGCGACCAATTTGATCAAAGTTAAGCGGTCCGTGGCTAATCATGGTCGGTCCGCCACCCGCGCCGCGCCGAGTTAAAGCCCGCACCCGGGCTTCTAGTTCATACAGTGAAAAAGGCTTGGCCATGTAATCGTCAGCGCCTAAATCCAAGCCGCGCACGCGTTGTTCAATGGAATCGGCTGCCGTCAGTATCAGAACCGGCAAATGCGAATTGCGCGCGCGCAGGCGCTTTAAGACATCCAAGCCGGACATTTTCGGCAAGCCTAAGTCCAAAATCAGCAAATCAAAATCTTGCGTCGATAACGCGGTGTCCGCGGCCATGCCATTATTAACGCAATCGGTCACATAGCCAGATTGCCGCAAAGAGCGAGTCAGACCGTCGGCTAAAACGCTGTCGTCTTCAGCTAATAAAATACGCATGATTTTATTGCCCTAAGGGAAAAGTTGTGCGGTTGAAAAGATTTTACAGTCTAGGTCGTTTTCGGCACATCAGCAACAGTTTTGAAATTTTTTGACTTTTTAACTGTTTTTTTATACAGTACTAAAAAATTACAGTAGAATACGCCAAAACCGGCAAATTGCTGTTGAACAACCTTAAAAGCAAGCTCAAGAACGACCTTAGTAACGCCCCTTAATTTACTCGCTGAAAGATACCATGGACGATAAAAAAACACTCCCAACGGCAGAAAAAGCCAAGGCTTTGGCAGCTGCGTTAGCACAAATCGAAAAACAATTCGGCAAGGGTTCCGTCATGCGTATGGCGGATGGCGAAGTCGTTGAGGAAGTTTCTGTTGTGTCAACAGGTTCTCTCGGTTTGGATATCGCTCTAGGTGTTGGCGGCTTACCACGCGGCCGCGTGATTGAAATCTACGGACCAGAATCGTCCGGTAAAACGACCTTGGCATTGCAAGTGATCGCCGAGATGCAAAAGCTCGGTGGAACCTGTGCCTTTATCGATGCCGAACACGCGCTGGATGTTGGCTATGCACAAAAGCTCGATGTCAATTTGTCTGACTTGCTGATTTCTCAGCCAGACACTGGCGAACAAGCCTTAGAAATTACCGACGCGCTAGTGCGTTCTGGCAGTATTGATTTGGTCGTGATCGACTCCGTTGCTGCGTTGACGCCCAAGGCTGAAATCGAAGGCGACATGGGCGCATCCTTACCAGGTTTGCAAGCCCGTTTAATGTCCCAAGCGTTGCGTAAGCTCACTGGTAGCATTAACCGCACGAATACCTTGGTCATTTTCATTAATCAAATTCGTATGAAAATCGGCGTCATGTTTGGGAACCCAGAAACGACAACCGGCGGTAATGCGCTCAAATTTTATGCTTCCGTGCGTTTAGATATTCGCCGCACCGGCGGTATCAAGTCAGGTGAAGAAGTGATCGGTAACGAAACCAAAGTTAAAGTGGTTAAGAACAAAGTCGCGCCTCCGTTCAAAGAAGCGCATTTTGACATCATGTACGGCGAAGGTACTTCGCGCGAAGGCGAGATCTTGGATTTAGGTTCAGATGCCAAAATCGTTGAAAAAGCCGGCGCTTGGTACAGCTACAACGGCGAACGCATCGGTCAAGGTAA
Organism: Sapientia aquatica; assembly: GCF_004358105.1. Lineage (GTDB taxonomy): Bacteria > Pseudomonadota > Gammaproteobacteria > Burkholderiales > Burkholderiaceae_D > Solimicrobium > Solimicrobium aquaticum. Next base: position 62,470 of record NZ_SMYL01000001.1, read on the forward strand.
AGACAATGCGCGTAACTTCTTAAAAGAACGCCCAGCCTTAGCCCGCGAAATCGAAAACAAAGTGCGTCAACATTTAGGCGTCCCAGTTTTGCCTGCCATCGTTGAACCTAAATTGACCAAAGCCGCTGCCGCTAAATTAGCCGAAGCCGCCAAAGCAGCCGATGCTGATTCCGAAGAAAGTCCAGTTAATGCGTCCAAAGCAGCAAAAGCTAACGCTAAAGAATAGGGCGCTGAATTACCTTTCTCTGCGTGAACATAGCCGACTTGAGCTTGGGCGTAAGTTAGCGCGTTACGCGGAGGAGGGTGACGATGTTGAAGCCTTGTTGGATTTTTTAGAAAAGGCGAAGTTTTTATCCTCCGAGCGGTTTTCTGAAGCATTAGTCAGACGCCGCTCCGAGAGTTACGGCAATAGCCGTATTTTGGCTGAGCTGCAAACACATAACTTAGATCCAGAGTTAATGGCGCAAAGTAAAGCGGAATTGGCTGAAACCGAAGTCGCTCGTGCTTGCGCTGCATGGCAGAAAAAGTTTGGACATTTGGCTCTGGCTAATTCATCCGACTCCGATTCCTCAGATCCTGATTCAATTCAATCTTCCCGTGAACAGCGCGCCAAACAATTTCGGTTTTTGGCCCAGCGCGGATTCTCTTCCAATGCCATCAAAATCGCCTTGCGCGGCATTGTTGACGATGTTGATCAGTTCGATTCTTAATTCCTACTTAGGGCATTATTGCTTCGACGCACCTAGTGGGGCATGCCAGGTGGGTGTTTATCTCGGTAAGTATTTATCCAGTTGATGTCGACTCTGTCTACTGGCCCAATGGTCATCACTTCCGATTCGTATTTAAATAAGCAGCAATTAAAGGCAATGTGTTAACTCGGCGTTAATTATTGTTAATATTTTCAATATTCATTCTGCTTTGAAACCAACAAAACCCACCAGTTTGGTGATCGGAAAAGGCTAATTACTAGCCCAAGTACTGACAGAAAATTGGTGTCACCCACCCACCTGTGCTAAACTTCTGGAATTATTTTGCAGTGCCGCAAGAGCGGCTGTTAGCGTAGAAACTGCGCCAACGACGCGTAATGTGGCTTTTTGAACTTTAATGGAACTTTGTTTGCAAGCTTGCCGGTAATCGGCAGTTGTTGACATAAAAGAAAATCGCCCAGCCCCACTCCATGTTTTTTCCTCCATCAACATCCCGCCGTGTGTTAAAACACAGTCGTGTTATTTCCATCGAAGCCTACGCTCGAGAAGATAACTTATGGGATATTGACGCCAGAATCTCCGATACCAAAACCAATCCGACTCAATTAGCCAGTGGCGTTCGCCCTGCTGGTGAGCCGATTCACGATTTGGGTTTGCGCATCAGTATTAATACAGATTTTGACATTGTGGACGCACAAGCTGTCTCGAGCAGACATCCTTATCCCGGCTATTGCAATGCGATCACGCCCGACTACACTAAGTTAGTCGGACTCAATTTGTTAAAGCAATTTCGGCATGAGGTTCAAGTGCGTTTGGGCGGCAATCGCGGTTGCACGCACATAACTGAATTAGTTCAAATTCTGCCAACGGCGGCCTTGCAGGCTTTTGCTGGCGATGTGTTGAAGATTAATGATGTCGCCACAGGCAGCAAGCCCGATGCGGCAATGCAACAACAAACCAAGCAACCATTTCAGTTAGACCGCTGCCACGCTCTAAAGCTTGATGGCGGTGCAGTAGCAACTTATTATCCGCGCTGGTACAAACCTGCTAGCGCGATATAAAGAGTAAAAGAATCACAAGGGTTACTTTTAGTTTAATTTATCTCCAAAAGCGTTCGAAGGGAAATCGCATGAAAATCCATGAGTATCAGGGAAAAGAAATTCTCCGTAAATTCGGAGTCACCGTGCCACGCGGCATTCCATGTATGTCAGTTGAAGAGGCTGTTAAGGCGGCTGAAACCTTAGGCGGCCCAGTTTGGGTTGTTAAGGCACAGATTCATGCTGGCGGTCGCGGTAAAGGCGGCGGCGTGAAAGTAGCTAAGACGCTGGAACAAGTTAAAGAATACGCAGACGCGATCATGGGCATGCAGTTGGTCACGCACCAAACTGGCCCTGAAGGTCAAAAAGTTCGCCGTTTATTGGTTGAAGAAGGCGCAGATATCAAAAAAGAACTGTACGTCAGTATGGTGACCGATCGTATTAGCCAACGTGTAGTATTAATGGCTTCGAGCGAAGGCGGTATGGATATTGAAGAAGTTGCCGCTTCCCATCCAGAAAAAATTCATCACATCGCAATCGATCCAACGGCAGGTTTGCAAGATGCTGAAGCCGACGATATCTCACGCAAAATCGGTGTGCCAGAAGGCTCCATCGAAGACGCACGCGTGCAATTAAAAGGTTTGTACAAAGCCTTTATGGAAACCGACGCATCATTGGCTGAGATCAACCCATTGATCGTGACTGGCTCAGGCAAAATCATCGCTTTGGATGCTAAGTTCAACTTCGACTCCAACGCGCTGTTCCGTCAACCAGAAATCGTGGCTTATCGCGACTTGGATGAAGAAGATCCAGCTGAAATCGAAGCGTCTAAATTTGACTTGGCCTACATTTCCTTAGACGGCAATATCGGTTGTTTAGTCAATGGCGCAGGTTTGGCCATGGCAACGATGGACACGATCAAATTGTTCGGCGGCGAGCCAGCCAACTTCTTGGACGTGGGCGGCGGTGCGACAGCAGAAAAAGTAACCGAAGCATTCAAGATCATGTTGAAAAACCCAGGCTTGAAAGCGATCTTGGTCAACATTTTCGGCGGCATTATGCGTTGCGACGTGATCGCCGAAGGCGTGATCACCGCATCCAAAGCCGTATCCTTAAAAGTGCCACTGGTTGTACGCATGAAGGGTACTAACGAAGAAATCGGTAAAAAAATGTTGGCTGACTCTGGTTTGCCTATTATCTCCGCAGACACCATGGAAGAAGCCGCTCAGAAAGTAGTGGCTGCTGCGGCCGAATTTGCTGCTAAAAAATAATAAGGAAACAACATGTCAATCTTAATCAATAAAGACACCAAAGTAATTACCCAAGGTATTACTGGTAAAACTGGCCAATTCCACACCCGCATGTGCCGCGATTACGCTAACGGTAAAAACTGTTTCGTTGCCGGCGTAAATCCGAAAAAAGCAGGCGAAGACTTCGAAGGCATTCCAATCTACGCTAACGTGGGCGAAGCCAAAGCAGCAACTGGCGCCACCGTTTCTGTGATCTACGTTCCACCAGCAGGCGCAGCAGCGGCAATTTGGGAAGCAGTTGAAGCCGATTTGGATTTGGCGATCTGTATCACTGAAGGTATCCCAGTTCGTGACATGATGATGTTGAAAGACCGCATGGCTAAAGCTGGCAGCAAAACTAAATTGTTAGGACCAAACTGCCCAGGTTTGATCACTCCTGATGAAATCAAAATCGGTATCATGCCTGGTCATATCCACCGCAAAGGTCGTATCGGCGTGGTTTCCCGCTCTGGTACATTGACATACGAAGCGGTTGGTCAATTGACAGCCTTGGGTTTAGGTCAATCGTCCGCGGTTGGTATCGGCGGCGATCCAATCAATGGCTTGAAACACATCGATATCATGAAAGCGTTTAATGACGATCCTGATACCGATGCAGTCATCATGATTGGTGAAATCGGTGGTCCAGATGAAGCCAATGCGGCGTATTGGATTCGCGATAACATGAAAAAACCAGTCGTTTGCTTTATCGCTGGTGTTACCGCTCCTCCAGGCAAACGCATGGGTCACGCTGGCGCATTGATTTCTGGTGGTGCCGACACAGCACAAGCTAAGTTGGACATCATGGAAGAATGTGGCATCAAATCAACTAAAAACCCGTCAGAAATGGCGCGTTTGTTGAAAGCAATGCTGTAATCGTTTAATTCAATGTGAATTTACGCAAGATTATGGCGGTTGCGTAATGCGGTCGGGGCGCTCTTTCTGGGTGCCCTAACTTACCAACAAGCGCCGCTCGAAGATTCTGCGGCTCGTTACCAACGATAAGCACAAATCAACCGTAATTTCGATTTGCGTTGTATTAGGCAGTAAAAAGGAAGTGTTTCGATCGGTTTTGATGATTCAGAACAGATCACACACTTCCTTTTTCATTACAGATTTCGAATTGGCAGTGCATTGCCCAATAAAATGAATTCATTCCGGAAATAATCATCATTTTAGTGTCCGTCTGATAACCATATGAGTAGCTTCTGCGGTGTAAAATTCTCAAAATCAATAGTTGCATGGCAATAGTTTTTACATAGTTGTTACTTTTAATAAACCTTTTAAGCATCGGATTGTTTCTGTATTTGCTATAGTGACTAGGCAAATACTCATTTAACAATTACCAGCACTATTCGAGAGCGTTCGTACATGCAACAAAATCCCAGCATAGACTATGCCGCCATCACCGATGTTGGGTTAAAACGCGCGCATAACGAAGATGCTATTTCGGTCGTACCAGAACTGGGATTGACCATTTTGGCCGATGGCATGGGCGGCTACAACGCTGGTGAGATTGCCAGCATGATGTGTATCAACGTCATTAGTAATTTCATTCACGACAAACTGCATCGCTTACGCGCCTATTTGTTACCGTATCAAGTGGATGATCTAAAAAATATGATGGTCGATGCGGTGGAATTAGCCAATATTGCGATCTTGCAAGCTGCAGCGGATGACCCGCAGTATTTCGGCATGGGCACAACTTTAGTCAGTACCTTAAGTGCCAAAGATAATTTAATCGTTGCACATGTAGGCGACTCGCGCGCGTACCGCTTGCGCAACGGTGAATTAACCCAAATAACGCACGATCATTCCGTCGTGCAAGAGCAAATCGACGCCGGATTAATTACCGAAGAATCCGCCCATACCTCTGACATTAAGAACTTGGTGACGCGCGCCGTCGGTGTCATGGATTTGATGGAAGTGGAAGTGCACGCCCACAAGACAGAACCTCAAGATTTGTATTTGCTCTGTTCGGACGGTCTGTCCGACATGTTATTGCCGCATGAAATTGCCGAAATATTAGTTAAGCCCGAACTTTCATTAACCGATATGTCGCGTGAATTAGTTGATTTAGCCAACCTCCATGGCGGTCGCGACAATATTTCGGTCATTCTATTTAAGACCTAATTGCGTTAGGTGCGACTGTTCGCGGCGCGATGTTGACATCAACGATGCGCATCAACATCGAGGAGATTGAGCGGTGCAGTCAGCCGCCTTCTGACTGCGATGTTGAATTCGCCAATGTCGGCAAAGTCGAGCCAGAATTCTTGTCATGAGATAAATATTAATCTGTAGTTGAAGTACATGTGTCGAACTGCAAAGTAGCTGGCACTAAAAATGCTACAAAAGTAGTAGGTTGTTAATTTAAACAACAAAAAATACTATTTTATTAATTATTTAGAAGTCGGATTGCGCGCAGCGCGATTCAAACCTCATCAGGAGTTGATTAATGGCAAAACTGAGCGTGACCTTAGAAGGCGCAATCCTGCAAGAAATACCCATCAATAAGCCTCGAATCACCATCGGTCGGCGTCCAACTAACGACGTCGTACTCAATCACCTCGCCATCAGTGGAGAACATGCGGTCATTTCAACCGGCACGGGCAACAGCAATGATTCTTTCCTAGAAGACCGCAACAGCACAAACGGCACGCAGGTCAATGGGCAACCGATTAAACGTCATTTTTTACAGAATGGCGACATCATTACTTTGGCAAAATACCAATTAAAATTCGAAACCGATACCTTAAATCAAACGGCCGGACAGGGCGGAAAAGTAAAATCTAATGAGCCCCAAGCACCTGCAGAAGTGAAGCATGCCTTGATAAAAGTACTCAACGGCAGCAATGCTGGTAAACAATTGGTATTAAGTAAAGAGCTGACAACTTTGGGCACCCCCGGTGTACAAGTCGCAACGATTTCACGAATACAAAACCAATATTTAATCCGTCACGTGGAAGGCGAAAAATCAGCGTTGGTCAACGAACGGGCGATTGGTAAAAATGCGCTGGAACTCAAACAGGGCGATGTGATTGATTTGTCCGGTACTCGGTTGATGTTTAGTTATTCTTGATTTAACCGGCGAATTTTAAAGGCCAAATTAAATGCTGTTTTCTCTTGCCTCTCTTGAATTACTTCGCTCGTTTATAGTGAGCGAAGTACTTTATTAGCTACCTTCCCCCACAACCATTTTTAATTCCTCTACTGCTCGTTAATTCTTGATGGCATATTTATTGCTGTGAACTTGTAACTCCACGTAATACCTGAAGGAAAGTGCTATGAATAAAGTACAAAAAGGTTTTACCTTGATTGAATTAATGATTGTTATTGCGATTATCGGGATATTGGCGGCAATTGCGATTCCGCAGTACACGAGCTATACGAAGAAATCGAGGTTCGCTGAGGTGATAACTGCTACAACGCCCTATAAAAATGGCGTTGAAGTGTGCGCGACGCAACAAGGTTTGACTATGGGTGGTGCTATTACTGGATGTGGGTCGGGTAATAATGGCGTGCCAACAAATGCGACATCATCAGGGCAAGTTTCATCCGTTACCGTAACAGATGCTGGATTAATCACTGCAACGAGTAATGCAGCGTCAGCAATTGGAATTTCTGCTACCTATATTTTGTCACCAGCATTGAATGCTGCTGGAAGTCCTACCTTGATTACTTGGACGAAATTAAGTAGCAGTACATGTGTTAGTAATAATTTGTGTTGATTTTTGTCAGTTTTAGCAACAGGTAACAAATAGTCGTATGTGGTATTGGGGTTAGTGACACGAAATGTCAGTTACTAACAAAATTTAAACGTAACATTTGCTGGCACTAAAGATTGATCTAATTTTATTGTCGTAGATCAGTAAATTAGGCTGGCACACGAATTGCTTCTATCAATTCATGTAGAAATCGTTCTACTTCACTGGAGATATTAAATGAAATTGCAAACTACTCAAAAAGGTTTTACTTTAATCGAATTGATGATCGTTATCGCGATTATCGGTATTTTGGCAGCGATCGCTGTTCCTCAATATCAAACATACACAACTAAAGCAAAATTTTCTGAAATCACTGGTGCAACTGCTCCTTGGAAATTAGCTGTTGAATTGTGCGTGCAAAATAACATCACATTGACTGCAGCTGCTGGCGCTCCAATCACCAAGTGCGGCAATAGTAATGCAACAGGCGAAGTTCCTGCTCCACCTGGTGCATCTGGTAACTTGGCATCTTTGCTTACTTCTGACGCAGGTGTTATCACTGCTACAGCAATCGTCGGTAGCGGCTTAAATGGTCAAACTTTAATTTTGACTCCAACAACCAATGCGTTAGGTGCATCGACTTTGGTCACTTGGGCAAAGACTTCTTCAGCAACCTGCGTAACACAAAATATCTGCTAATTTAATTTAGCCGATAGCCAAAAAGCACGGTTTTTACCGTGCTTTTTTTTTGATAAAATTTATTTTCCTTAATTATTGTTTGTAAGCAAATGAACCGATTCAAAGCCTCTGCCATTCATCTTTTTGGAAGTGCATGTGTTATTGGAGTTTTTTTCTTATTGGTGCGCCAAGTTTGGTACCCGGGCCAACTGTTTTCAGCTGCGGCAGGTGCGGAGCTATTGCGTTTGCTGATTTGTGTTGATGTTATTTTGGGGCCGTTAATTACCTTAATCATTTTTGACACAAAGAAGAAAAAACTTCGCCAAGACATGTTTATCGTTTTATTTTGTCAACTGTGTTTTTTAGTCTATGGTTTTTGGTCGATCTTTAGTGTACGTCCGGTGTACTTCGCTTTGGTTGGAGATCAGTTCTACATGGTTCGAGCGAATGAAATTGATTCAGTCGACCAAAACAGGGCAAAAAATGCCTTATTTAGACAGTTGCCCATTACGGGGCCTGAGTTTGTTGGCACGATAGAACCCGACGATCAGAAAATTAAAAATGATTTGGTCTTCAGCAGCTTAGCCGGTATGGGATTGCAAAATCTGCCGCAATATTTTGTTCCTTTCGCGCAAGTTCAACCTCAAGTTCGGGCTGTGGCCAAGACTAGTCAGCAATTTAAAACAATTACTTCAGAAACCCGATTGCGTCTGAAGAATTATGAACTCGCGCATCCAACGAGCGCCGTTGCTTTTGTGCCTTTAGTTTTTAAAGCAGGGCAGTTATTTGTTGTGGTCAAGGCTGGCAACGGTGAGGTAATTGAAATAATCAAATAAGATTTATCTGCCGGTATTTTCAAGCTAATTTACCATTAACCATTTTCAATTCCTTAGTTACCACTAATGCTTAATAATAAACAACTCAATATCGTGGTGGGACTGTTTGCATTCATCTTGTTCTGCTCGTTTATTCATCCATTCCATATCCATCCTTATCGCAATTTTTATCATGATGTAGGAGCAGGGTTGGCGCTATTTGTTGGAATAGGTGCTTTCTGTAACGTCAGCCGTATTGAATTGTCCGTTCCCTCGTCTGTGTTGCTGCCGATTGGGCTGGCAGTAATTGTCGGGCTGCAAGTAATAAATGGTTTTTTGATTTTACCGATGGATGGTTTTTTCCCGATTGTCGAATTTCTATGTTTCGGCATGGCGATGATATTTGGTGCGACCATAGCGGCTAATTCGGATGGATTAAGAAAGTTGTGCCTCGGCTTTTCTTGGTTGTTTGTGCTAACCGGACTTGTTTCTCTGGTATTTCAACACCTTCAGTTATCTACGGCCGATTTAATGCCGTTTGTGATGCCGATTAAACGCGTAATTTCTATTCGACCTTACGGAAATTTCGGCCAGCCGAATATATTGGCGCTAATCGATTGTTTTGCGTTGGCGTCAGTTTGGTGGTTGTACACAAATGGGGAATTAAGGAAATGGCCCGCAATCGGAATTACTGTCGGTATTTTATGGGGGATCGCTCTCACTCAATCCCGAGTGGCTTGGGTTATTTTGCCATTATTTGTTCTGATCTCGTGTTTTCAGCCACAAGTAGGTAACGTTAGCGTTCACCGCAAAGTGCTTTTGGGACTGCTGTTGCTGTTTGCACTGATGGTGCTGGCGACCCCAAGTTTTTTCAGTCTCTGTGGCTCTGTTGTTGAGTCGGTTAATGAGCGGGCGGCGCATACTTCTGTGCGTTTGACTCTATGGCAGCAAGCTTGGAAGATGAGCCAAATGCATCCTTGGTTTGGGATCGGGTGGTTACAATTTAGTGCAAATCAAGTGATGTTGGCGTCTTTGTTTCCTCCGACTGAGGTAGCGGACTATGCGCACAATATTGTGCTCAATTTCGTCGCTGAATTGGGTTGGCCTGCTACGATAATTATCTTAGTTAGTAGCGCGTATTGGTTCTATGTTAGCTGTATTAAACATTGGAATGACATTCAGATTTGTTATATCGGTTTGATCTTAATTGCCATTGTTGTGCATAGCATGGTTGAGTTCCCATTGTGGAATGCTTTTATTTTGATTCCCTTTGGCGTTATGGTCGGTGCTGTGCACGGTAAGCAATTAGGGATAGCGACCTTAAGTTTGGCTCGTGCTTGGATGGGTATCGTCGCCTTCGGTGCGGTCGTTGCCATTGTTGTAGCTTGTTGGGATTATCAACGGGTCACGGATGGCTTTCAGTCGGCTTATCGCCAGCAAGTTCTGCATCAAGCTGATGACGGCGGCACCAACAAACCGGAATGGACTTTATTTCCGCAGTTCTTTGATTATTTTCGAATAAATAAAATAGCGATTTATTCGGGCATGCCCGCCAGTGATATTGAGTTTTTAGAGAAGATGTCATTGAATTTTGGATTTCCCCCTGTTTTGGAGCGGCTTGCTTTGGCATATGCGCTAAACCAACGTCCGGCAGAGGCGGTTCAGGTACTCATTTCCTCGCAGCGTTTGAATATTAATTATTACCCAAATACGTATGCGTTATGGGGCAGTTATGCTAAACAAAACCCGGCGTTGTTTGGCCAAATTTTCGTCAGTTTGCCATTGCCTGAAAAGAGCAAGCAGCCTTAATTGGTAGTTAAAATTTGTCTGACTTGGCTGCGCCAGAGTGCTATGCTTTTTTGCTCGAAATATGCCGAGTTGTTTGGGTATCGCTTCCTTTTTATGACAATTCATGAGAAAACGCCGTCTCGGCGTTTTTTTATTATTGGATTTATTTTTTATGTTGACTAAGCATCAAACCAACATCGCCTTGGCTATTTTTGCGATTTTTTTATTTCTCAGTTTTACCATTCCCATCCATATTCACCCATATCGTACTTATTACCATGAAGTATTAGGCGTCTTGGCAGTGTTGATGAGCATGAGCTACTGGGCCGCGGCTCCTAGATTAGTCGTCAGAATTCCGCATGCCGTGTTACTTCCGCTGGGTTTGATTATCGTTATTGTTGTGCAATTGTTAGCTGGACTGATTCTTTATCCAATCGATATGTTTTTCCCCATCGTCATCTTGGCGTGTTTTGCTATAGCGATGATTTATGGCGCGACCTTGGCGATGCAGGAAAATGGATTAAGAAAGCTAATGCTCACTTGTGCCAATACGTTTTTAGTGATTGGTTTGGTATCCGTTTTTATTCAATTTGTTCAAATATTGAAGCTCAATTGGATGCCATTTGTGGTCCCATTATCGTGGTCAGATAGCCCACGTCCCTACGGAAATCTTGCACAGCCTAATATGCTGGCTCTGCTGTTTTGTTTTTCTGTTGCGTCAGTTTGGTATCTTTATGCTGAACGACAAATTCGCACTTGGATTGGCTTTTTTTCGATCGTCTTTTTGTTGTTAGGGTTAGCGCTAACCCAATCGAGAATTGCCTGGATAATTTTGCCTTGTTATGTTTTGATTAGCTGCAAGCCAGCGATTAATGCGCCAAGAATTTCTAAATGGCTGCTTGCGTCCTTGTTGGCCGTATTCATCCTGTTTGTATTTGTTGTACCGCATGTGCTGAATTGGTTCGGTATTGCGGCTAACTCAGTGCAAGAGCGCGCCGGGCAAACTGCAGCTCGATTGGTAATGTGGGATCAAGCGTGGTCGATGAGTTTGGCTCATCCTTGGTTCGGCGTCGGTTGGTATCAATTTGGGACCACACAAGCCTTGATTTCGTCGCTGTTTAAGCCAACCGAATACAGCAATTATGCACACAATATTGTGCTCAACTTCGGCGCTGAAATTGGTTGGCCCGCAACTATCGTCGTGTTCGGCTCTGCAAGCTATTGGTTTTATCGATGCTGTTTGCGGCGCTGGAATAATCCCTCGATTCGTCTTATTAGTTTAATGATCCTTGCGATCACGGTGCACAGCATGGTCGAATTCCCACTTTGGTACGGATTTGTCTTAATGCCTTTTGGCGTAATCATCGGAGCTGCTCATGTCGATAAATTAAAGTGGGAACACATCACCGTTGCACGCGGCTGCTTCATCGCGTTTATGGTGACTTGCATGGTGTCTACCGGCGCAATGACGTGGGATTACGATCGCGTAGCAAAAGGGTTTGTCGCCTTGGCGTGGCAGCAAGAAGGTAAAAAAAATGGAGTGGGAAGCACTGAAAAGCCAGAATTCACGTTCTATTCGCAGTTTTATGATTATTTTCACATCATCAAGATTGATCTTGGCCCAAACATGGCCCAATCGGATTTAGATTTTTTAGAGCGCGTAACATTACGTTTTACTTTTCAACCTTTGTTGAGTCGTTTGGCGATAGCGTATGCAAATAACGATAGACCTGATAACGCTTTGAAAACCATATTAATTATCAATCGGTTGCATAACGAGCTATACCCGCAAACCTATAGTGAGTGGGCAAATTTAGCACAGACCAATCCTCATACCTGTGGGGCAATTTTTACGCGTATGCCTCAGCCAAGAGCGCTAGACTCGATCAGTCCTATTACTCTAAAGTCGATGACAAAATCAGAGCCTACCAGCCCTTAAAGAATTATTTTTTTAAAAATTCGTCGGATCTTCGGTTCGATCTCTACATACAGGCAACAATGACTATGTTGGCGATAAAGGTAAAACGATGATTAGCTACGTGACTTATGAAGTTGCAACTGGATTGATTATTCAATCTGGAACATGCTTAGACGAAAACTTAACCCGATACGAGCGAGATGGGATTTCAGTCCTGATTGGAAATGGACACCCCGATTTACATTACGTACTAGATGGGAAAATTCAACCCTATTCAGAAGCTGAAATTGAGCTTAAGAGTAACGAGTCAGAAAACTTCAAATGGCAGATGCCAGAGCGAACGCTACTAGACATGCGCGACTTGCAAACGGCAAAACAGCAAGTCTGGGATCGCATAAAGGCCGATCGCCAACAAGCTGAATGCGCGAATTTTTTATGCAATGGCCAAATATTCCAAGCTGATTTGGAGCGAATACCGCTGGCAATGCAATCAGCGATCGAGTCCATTCTATCCAGCACACCGTTTTCGATCGACTGGATATTGGCCAATAATTGCACTGTCACGTTGGATGCGCCGGGTATGATCGAGGTTGGAAAAGCACTTAATCAGCAAGTGACAGAATCAAATCGAAAAAGCCAATTGCTGCGACAAAAAATAAATCAGGCAAGCACGATTGCGGAAGTTGAAGCAATACATTGGGACTGAGATTTGCCCAATATCCACCAAACGCCTTCGGGCGTTTTTTTTCGTCCATCATTTTTATAAAGGAACTCACCATGACAATCAAAGGCATTAATAAAGCAATAGAAGAACCCAACACAGGCTCTATCGCCAACTTCCACAGGATCGAATATTTCTCGATTGATCTGCGCTCCAAATACGTTTCGATGATCGTGCGTGGCTACGTTTCTGAGGATACGTGCGATAGCGGAAGGCTACACATTATGGAGACTAACGTCAGTATTTCGGACGCGCCAACTTTGGCCGACAACATCCCTCAATTTTTATATAACGCCATAACCGCTGTCGCCCCCGAGCCGGAGGTGGATCCAACTCAGCCGAACACTGCTTTGCCAGTGAATGTGTTTGCAGGTGGAGTACTGGTTGGTGAAGTCACCACAAAACCAAAAAAATAGCAGGTCCAGCTATGCGAGAAGAAACAGGTTACCTGTTCATGCTCGCCAAGCTTTTATGGACGATGTTGCCCGGTGCAATGGGTAGCATCGTCGCTCTTAAATTCTTAGGCGACGAGCTCAGCTTTGGTCAGAAGCTAACGAGCTTTTTTTCTGGATTGGCGTGCGCGGTGTATGTCGCGCCGATTTTATTAACGTGGTTTTCTATTGAGGGTGAACGGGTTATCGCGGGTGTGGAATTTCTGGCCGGTCTGTTCTCGATGGTCACCTGTCGTGAACTGTTTAAAGAGATTAATCACGCCGACATTTTAGGCGCTCTCAAACGGCGCTATTTGGGAGACAAAAATGATGAGCTTAATTAATCAAATTTCTAATGGTGTCATGCTGGTTTTATGTTTGTGGGCCGTCTTAGATCAGCGCGTTAGGACCGGTATGTTAGGCACGATTTTGTTTGGTCTAGTTGGCATAGCTGCTTTCATCAATATTTGTCGGCCGGAGCAGCTTTTAATATCCGAGCATGCGGAAGTGCTGCTCAACGCCGTGCAAGCCTTGCTATCAATTTGGTTCTGGCTACGCTGGCGGCATTCTCATTGCAAAGGGAGTGATTAGTATGAATGTATCCAAAAATTTGAGCGCATTTCTAAATATGCTGGCAGTAAGCGAAGGAACGTGCACCAGTCCTGCCACGCGCAATAATGGTTACGATGTGATCGTGACCGGCTTTGACCGCGTGCCGGAGATTTTTACCGATTACAGCACGCACCCATTTGCTAAGGGCAGACCATCTAAAGTGATCAATAGTCGCGGTCTAACCAGCAATGCAAGCGGTCGTTATCAACTCATGTTGCGCGACTACCAGCACTATAAGGCTTTGCTTAATCTGCCCGACTTTAGCCCAGCGTCACAAGATAAATGGGCAATTCAACTGATCAAAGAACGTGGCGCGCTGCCGCTCATCGATGCGGGTCAGTTTGACCAAGCAGTAGCGCGCTGTCGAAATTTGTGGGCTAGTTTGCCCGGCGCTGGCTATGGTCAACCAGAGCAGTCGCTTGCTCGATTGCGTCGAGTGTATTTGGATAATGGTGGACAACTGGAGGGCGCTCGATGATGACTGTCTTAAAAGCGATTCCAGTCTCCATTTACTTTTTCCTTGGAGTGATGGCGCTCTGTGTTTTCTTTGAGTTCCACGGGCGCAATGTTGTCCAGGAACGCTGGGATTTTGCCAAGCAACAACAAGCGTTCAATGATCAACAACAGATCGATCAGCGCTATGCCGAAATAGCCGATTTAAAGGCCGCACAAGCGATTACAAATCAAACCATACAGAAAGTTCACGATGAAGAAATTAATACAATTAGCAGCGCTCTCGCTCGTTCTGAGCGGCTGCGTATCAGCACCAAGTTCTGTCTTGATCCGGCCCGACAAGCCAACACCGAAAGCACCGTCAGCAGCGATGGAGCCGATACCGGAAGCCGGTTACTTTCAGAAGAAGTGGATAGAGCTGTTAAGCAATTGATTCTGGAGACTGAAAAAGCCACCGCAACGGGCAGGGCGGCTCAGGCCTTTATCCGCGCGAATGGGCTGGCGGAGTAAATAAAATTTATCCGGCTAGATTTAAGCCGGTTGAATTGGATTCGATGAATTACGCTGCTTCCAATATCCGCATTTCAATGTACATGCCAGCATTAGCCGCCATAGTCACCAAGGCATCAATGGCAAACAAATTAATCTTGCCGCGCATTAAATCCGAAATACGCGGCTGAGTTACGCCAAATAATTTGGCGGCGTCTGATTGGCTTAGATTAGCGTGGGTAATGTAATTTTTTAACTCACGCATTAAGGAAGAGCGCAGCTTCATGTTCTGCGCTTCTTCCGGTGTGTCTTCAATAGCGTCCCACACGCTGGTAAATTGGTTTTTGCTCATGATTTGATCTCCCTGACTAACTCCCGATAACGCGTTTCAGCAAGCTCTATATCGGCTTTGCTGGTTTTTTCGGTCTTTTTTTGAAAACAGTGCAGCACATAAATAGCATCGGCAAACTTGGCCACATAGATAACCCTAAATGCACCAGCCTCATCCCTGATCCGAATCTCGCGTACGCCTTTGCCTATTGTCGGCATCGGCTTCCAGTCGTCAGGCTCACCGCCTTGCTGTACTTGGTCAAGCTGGAATCCAGCTTCGCGTCGTGCCACAAGAGGAAAAGTACGTAAATCTTCCAGCGCGCTGCCACGGAATTCAACTGGTTTTGGTTTGCTCATGGAATCAATATACAAAATTTTGTATGTCAAGTCAAGGGTGATTGAAAAATGGAGGCGACGGTGAATAACCAAATAGCGCTGTAATCAGCAAAAAAGACAGAGCGACAGATTGATTGCAGCAACAATCAACCTGACCTCAATTCACTGCGGTAACCAGTAAACCGAGCAAAGGCTCTGCCACCTCGCGAGGCGGGCGGAGAATAGCATAAAACACAATAAAAGAGTTTACTTTATGGCATTACCTATCATCCCTTGGCTGGGCGGCAAACGTCGCTTGGCTGATCAACTTATCCCAAATTTTCCAGCACATTCTTGCTATGTAGAAGTATTCGCCGGTGGAGCTGCACTTTACTTTTTACGGCCACCGGCTGAGGTCGAAGTTATTAACGATATCAACGGCGAGCTGGTGAATCTTTATCGCGTTGTTAAAAACCACCTAGAAGAATTCGTCCGTCAATTCAAATGGGCACTGGCCAGCCGCGACCTGTTTAAGTGGCTGCAAGATACGCCACCAGAAACATTAACCGACATCCAGCGCGCCGCCCGTTTTTACTACCTGCAGCACAATGCGTTTGGTGGCAAGGTAGATGGTCAAAATTGGGGAACAGCCACGACAGCCCCGCCAGTCAATTTGCTGCGGATAGAAGAGAGCCTATCAGCCGCGCATTTGCGCTTGTCGCAGGCCTATATCGAAAATCTAGACTGGCACAAATGCATGACCAAATACGACCGCGAACACACTTTTTTTTACTTGGACCCGCCTTATTTAGAGACGGCGGGCTACGGTGTCGACTTCGGCATTGAGCAATACGAAAAGATGGCCACTTTGATGAAAGTAATCAAAGGCAAAGCAATCGTTAGCCTGAACGACCATCCAGAAATTCGGCGGATTTTTGCTGGATTTGAGATGGATGCTGTGCCAATTAAATACTGTGTTGGCGGCGGTGCAAAGTCGGTTGATCGCACGGAGGTGATTATTTACAGCTGGGATCGGTCGGTGGAGCCGGTGGGGTTGTTTTAAAAATATTCAGCCCCTATTTTCCGAGGAGTGTTTCAGGTGAGGTTGGAACTGAAATTTTCGTTGTACAGCGACTTATATCGAATGGTTAATTGGATGTTGTTGAGGATGTTTACTGCAGCATTGTGGTTTGATGGTGAATCTATCGAGTTGGAAAATATAAGTAAATCGATCTTTTGTCCAACTGGAAATGCTGTGCCCTTGTGTATAACTGTCGCACTTATTTTTGTGCCGAATATCGCTGAATCTTCGTCAATCAAATCTCTAACGGACTTGCTTGTAAAGGGGTAGCTTACTCCACTGTATTTAAATTCCATACTCTCTATAATTGCCGCGCCGTGGCCATTGTTCATGATCGATAATGCAACTGGGCTGTGTTGATCTCTGTTGCAATAATATTCAATACAAGGCCGTATCGAGTTCCGATTGTGTTCCCGAGTTATAAGCACCTGCCACAAAGTAGTTATCAAAGCTGATAATCCAATTAGTGTCGTTGCATAAGCGGTTAATTCAGAGGTCGTTGCCTTTAAATAGAGGTTGGCGAACTTAAATAGATAGACCGATAAAGTCAGTGCTAGCACTGCGACGGTAAGCCCAAATATAGCTTCAGTAACGCCCCATAGTTTTTTTAACATCGTTGCCCGCTCTGATTATTTTTATTAATGGCGTAGTGAAAGCCGTTATTCGAATGCAGCGACTATTTGAATTGTTAGTCGATATCTAGACTATCTAGGCACTAAAAAGGACTCATTTAGCGAGTCCTTTATTTTTAATTGGCTGTGCAATTCTCTATCAGTCCAATTACTTCCTTTTGATTCACATTGAGTATAAGTCGATGGGATTCGCTAAAATGAACATACGTGTATCCGTCCGAATAATCACTTATGAATTTGATTTGTTGAGCATTGATCGTAACCAAGATACCGTCGCCATTAATTGCACTGAAAAAATTTGAAGGCATTTTTTTTCCTATGATTAAATGTAAATTTGCAAATGTATATTATTCGACTTTATTGAATTCATGCAACAAATATCAATATTATTAAACCAGTGAGATTTCGACTCTTTTACCCAATGCACGGGCCGCTGACTCTACAAACTCAATTTTAGAAGAGTGGCGAACGTCAAAAAGTCGATCAATTTGCGGCATATGCACATTTAATTTTCGGGCTAGATCGGCTTTCCTTAAATGCTGAGACAGCATTTCATTCCAAAGTAAAACCTTGCTTGTCTCTAATGCTGGCAAATCAACTGAGTGCTGACCTGCTTCTACTTTTGAAGGTGTCGGCACTGGTCTACGCTCATCGAAATATATTTCTATCGCGGTTTCAAGCGCATCGAGCGCGTTTAACAGCGCTTCATCTTCATTATCCCCAACAGAATTTGCTTCGGGAATATCTGGAAAACCGACCAAAAACGTACCGTTAGAGTCGGGCGTTAATGTGACTGGATAACTTAACATGATGTATTTCTCTCTCAATTATTGAAGCTATGTAGCTTTATATTTCTATACACGTGTACAGAATTAGAACGACTTATGATTCAGCGAGTTTTTCAGAAAACCCCTTTCGGGGCTTTCCTATTTAAGTCCTAGATCCTTCTTAATTTTTGCTACCAATCCTGTTCCTATTTCTTTTGCCCCGTGGTCTGGGAAAACAGAGGTTTTGCCATTAAGAGTTATCTTTCGGTGGCTTCCTTTGCCCGGCGAAAAAATCACGCCTTGCTTTTCTAACCACCTCCGAAACTCGCTATACTTCATCAATCTCCTTGTTTGTTAATTTGAAATAATTATGCAACATATTTGTTGTGTTATGTAACAAATATGTTGTTGGTTTTGGGTAAATTAGTAGTTGAGTAATCAGTTGAAGAAAAACAAGCGGACCATATTAAAAAATTCACTTAATAAAGAAGGATTGATACATTCGATGAATCCCGTTATTGAAACCATTGATTGCCCAGATGTTCCAGAATTTTGGGAGCAAATCTCTCCATTCAACAAGAGATTCTCCGATCCTATGTTTAATTTTGTGTATAGAGGGCAGGGAAATAGTGAACATAAATTAATTCCAAAAGTTTTTAGGTCGACAGTGATCGACCAGTATAAAAGGGGTGTCTTTGATGTATTTGTTGGTCAGTCGGGGCAAAAGATTTTTGAATGGAATTTATTAGATCATTTTTTGTACTATTGCGATTCGATTGGCATGAGCTTACCTAACGATTCGGATGAGTTTCGGAGCGCCATGTCATTGGTAGCAACGCAATCCATGATCCAAGGTGGAACTTGGCCACCGCGCATAGTAATGCCGTTGATTGCGCTCGCTCAGCATCACGGCCTACCGACTAGACTTCTTGATTGGACGGGTAGTTCATACGTGGCTGCATACTTTGCGGCCGCTTCTGTTTTGAATGAGGACGTAGTTACCGACAATGAAAAATTATGTGTTTTTGCGCTTAATTTAAATTTGATAGAAAAAATGGACGGGATTAGGCACGTGCGGGTTCCCGGTAGTGTCTCGCAATATCTGGCCGCGCAACGAGGGTCATTTATTCTGGTTGATGATATAGGAACTCCGATGAACAAATTCGCACCGGATAAATGTTTGGAGAGCAATTTGACCGGCAAATCTATTGCGTTGACTAAGGTTACTCTGCCTGCAAAACATGCAGCCGAGCTTTTGGAAAGGTGTAATAAACTAGGCTTCTCGGCAGCTAACATTTTCCCGAGCTACGATGGCGCAGCATCAGCGGCATTGGAAAAATTCAACTCCTATAATTTCAACGATAAATTAAAATAAAAGTCCAGCTCGGTGCAAGATTTTCTGCGCAGTTTTCTGGGTTGTGTCGCAATCAGGTAGAACAAGCGCGGAAATTGACAGTGCCACAAACTGTGTAAAGCTAGTTCTTGGGTATCCATTGCTAATTGCTGCTCAAAGCTACAGAAAATCTGGCCGACTTATTCAGAGCGGCCAGATCACAGTGATCAGAATTTGGCGGTCAATCTACTATAAAAGCTGCGTCCCATCCCCGGTACAGCACTGACAGTATTATTACCATTGATGAACATGGTTACTCCTTGTCCCATGTAGGCACCACCAAGCGGTTGGTAGTAGAACTTGTTGAGGGCATTATCGATGCCAAAGCTGATACTGTATTTCTCGTCGGACCATGTGCTTTTCAGATTGAGCAATGAATACCCCGGTGTAGCGACTTCATTTTGGACCGAACTGATATCTGTTTTGGCATCAACAAACTGTATCTCTACAGTATTTGACCATAACGCAATTTTTTCATTGAGTGACACCTTTACATTTAGCGGCATCATGTTGTACAAATGGTCCCCAGTTGTTTCGTTTTTTCCGCGAACATAGGAAAGGACGTTACTTACACTGAATGTGCCGAATGTTGGACTAACGCCGAGGCGGACCTTGCTTGATAGATCAGCTCCATAAATTCGTGCGTTCTGATTGACATATTCAAGGATATTGTATTCACCTGTTTTGCAATCGCTGGTGTTTCCAAGGATCGACGGAGGCGCGCACTGTCCTGCGATGTAGTTTTGTACATAGGTAAAGTATGGACTGAATCTGACGCCCCAAACGGCCTCATCGGCATCGTGCCAGTTGGCATCGAGACTGACTTTATTGGCCACTTCAGATTTGAGGTTGGGATTACCCACGTAGCCATTACCATCGCCAATAAAGTTATTCATCGGCGCTGTCATCATATTCAATCCAGTACCTTCGTTAGATGTCCAAGCGTAGAGCTGATAGAGATTAGGTGCTTTCGCATTTCTGGATACACCAAACTGGTACGATGATTGGGCACTAGGTAAATAATTAAACAGAGCGCTGGCATTCCAGTTGTTGTCTTGTCGACTTTGATTAGTGGTGTACGGATAGGGAACCGAATACATCACCATACAGTTCGACGACTGGCTGGTACAGTACGCGCTGGTAATGGCATCAGTGCGCGCTCTAACCGTTTCAGCACGGATCCCGATAATAGAACTCAATTTCTCTGAGTAACGGTTTTCGATTTCAGCAAAAGCGCTGTAAACGTCGCGCTCGCCATTATGAATATTTTGGTACTGATTGGGTCCCATCATGCCACTAGGATCAACCCCACCCGGTGCTGAACTATCTGGCGCAGGTGGCCACCAATCATTTAGGTGATATTGCAGCACATCGATGCCGGACACCAACAATGCGTTGTCCGATAGTGGCTTGCTGATCTTGGCTTTGACTCCTGTAGTATTAGACACCGTGTTCATCGGCATACCCGCCACGGTGTATTTGCCTGATACCATGCTTTGGTATAAGAATTGTCTATCTTCACCGAAGTTCATATAGTGATCAACATTCTGGTGATAAACTTGCGCGTCGAAATTTCCCCAATCGAACTTGCCCTCATAGCGCAAACTAGTTTGGGTAGACTTGTTGCTGAGCATATCCATGTATTGATTCACAAATCCCTCATAAGGAATGTGTTGCACACCGACTTTCAATTCCAGCAGATTAGTACCGCTCATTAAAGCCATGGCCAATTCGTGGTTAAACGCTTTATAGAAAGTTGACCCAACCACATCTAGTGGTAATGTGGGTACATTAGGTTGTCCGCCAGCATACTGGACAGCTGATTTAAAATTTGCTGCGGCAGAATAGTCGCCTGACTTTGCTCCAGATCCGGTATAGCTCAAACTAAATTGGTCGGTAGCCAAAGTGACTTTGGCATCTGCACCAGAAGCATCGCCATTGCTACGATAAAATGCGCCAATCTCACCATTTGTCAGCAGTGCCCCAGCAGTGGCAAACTGTGGTTTGAGTGGCGTAACTATCACTGCTCCTCCCAGACTGTCGCTGCTGACACTGACTGGAGAAACTCCGGTGTACACCGTTACGCTATCCACCTTAGTTGGATCAATATAAGATAGGGGCGAGTTCATGTGATTGGGGCAGGCCGGAAATAGATCCATGCCATCGATGGTCACCTTCATGCGATCATCACCCAAACCATGCGCCATCGGAAGACCCGAGACCCCTCCGGTGTTGTAGATGTACATACCTGGAATAGACTGCAACAGATCTCCGGTACTGCTGGAAGTGGCTTTCTTACTTAGCAAATCATTGTCAGTAATGGTTTGAGAACCGGTTTTATTGATTACACCGGTAACCACAACGGTACTAATTTCTCCAGAGGTTTGGGCCAATGCGCCCGACACCGTTAGCATTGCACAAGCCGCAATAGGGCTTAGTTTTAACAAGTTCATTATTAACTCTTATTTAAAATTCAAATGTGGCGGCACCAACACTGCCGTGGCAGCGTTAGCGATCTAGTTACTGCTTATTTACTCACTGGCAGTAGCTTGATTTGCACTGCGTCGTAACCCGTGTGGGCGTGCGCAGTAAAGCGAATGTAAGTTATCGCTGAGCAAAGCAAACAAAAGGAGATGCTGACGATGGTCGCCAGCTTGCGAGGAGATTTCATGAAAGGCCCCTGAGTGTTAACGAAACTAACCCTGTCGATTAAGACAGATTAGCGCGGCATCATTCAGGTGTGACTGGGGGGAGCCCGAGGTTGGGCAAATGTCCGTGGCTCGGACAGAAAGTAAGGAAGTCCAGTAGATACAAAAGTGACTAAACGTGTGTCAAGGAATGGGATCAGTGGGCTTGGCAATCCTAGAATCGCTGGGGAGGTCGTTTGCAGCGAACAGTACGGACAATGATCTAAGCACGACTGAACTGAGCCAGAACTGCCGGATTTGTCGGATTCGGTAGCTTTAATCAGTTTCGAACCACTAGCGCTACATATCTCATTCCAGATGGATTGCGTATACAGCCCAGTTTCCAGTGCGCTGGAAATTCCCGGAGCCAAAACGGTCAGCAGGATGGCAAAAATCGCCATCCAAGCGGTGATTCTGTTGAGGTGTTTACGGGATGTCATGGCCCGATTATAGCAAAGAGATGTTAGCGGTCAAGAAATTCCCCCCTCCGCCGTTCGATTGTTCCCTTTTTTAATCAATGCGCGTGGGCTGTGGCTTACTTAATACAGAGTGTGCGAAAGTCTATAAGCATGTGATAAGCGAATGACCTGTCCCATGTTGGGATTCAAGAAGCTTCATTGAGCGCAAGCTGCTATTGCTAGTATCGAAACGATGCATATGATTCACAAGGGACGGATAAAGTAAGCACCAAAGCCTAAACTGAATCCAAATCCAAATCTAAGCAAAGTTGCAGCGTGGAATTTTAATTTCCCGTGGCATTGCCGACGTCCGCGCTTGTTGTACCTTGTTTCGGCAAAAGCGCTTTAATCGCCTTATCGCTATCAAATTATTCTTGCAAGAACAATGACTCTACAAGTCTTGATTAATAAATAGTTTTACTATTTGATACTACTACGAGCTATGGGAATTACGACTAAAAATATTTAGCGAAACTCATAAAGTTCAAATTACTTGTACTAGACATGAGATTTATACTGGACATAAGACTTATATTCGACATTAGTTTTGTTAGGCTGATTTAATTACGATGCAAATCCCTCGCTTTTAACTGCGTATAGCGTTTCAAGTTCTCCCAACTCTTATGGCCAGAGACAAGTGCTACTTGCTCGATGCGGTAGCCTTGCTCAAATAGACGCGAAACACCTTCATGCCTGAAGTCATGAAATCGTAAGTCGTCGATTCCAAGCGCTTGGCAAGCACGTGGGAAAACGGAGCTGATCGTTTTTTCGTGCACGGGAAAAATTCGGTCGGATGAGCGCGGTTGGCGCATAACGATATCAAACGCCTCACCCAGCAACGGCACAACCTGATCGTTGCCAGATTTCTGTTTTGGATCCTTGCGGTCGCTGATTAGAATTGTTCTCTCAGCTTCATTGAGGTCGCACCAGCGGATCCGTGTGATCTCGCCCAGTCGCATTGCGCTGGCAATGGCAAATTTAATTATATCGGTGTAGGGAATCGTTTTTCGGCGCGTAGGGGCGTCGAAGTATGCATATAGTTTTGTTAATTCTTCCTCAGTCGGCCTCCGGTTCCGCTCTTTACTCCGGGTATTCACCCCTGCGTATCGCATCAAAATTCTGGCCTCGGACACGGCTTCGGGATTGACTGGAATTTTCCAGAGATACTTCGCGGTATCGAGCACTTGCTTTAAATAGGTGAGGTCAATCGCGATAGTGACTCCGCCAGCCCCCAATCTGATCCGATCTTGCACAAATTCCATTATCCGATCCGATGTTAAATTGCCAATGAGAACTTCTCCTAAATAACTTCTCAGGCTGACCAGCGTCGCGCTTTTGTTTTTGCCGAAACCATCTTGGCCACCGACGTCTTCGATGTAGCGGCTAATGAGAACCTTGAGTGGGATGTCTGATAAAATTCGGGCATCCGAAAATTTCGATGCATCCATACTCTGTTCGATCCCCCGGGCCCACTCTTGGGCCAGTGCCTTGTTGGGGAATGTCTTTGAGATGGAAGGGTAGCCCTTCCTGCGCACCGTCGCATACCAACTACCGCTTCTTTTTACGAATGAGGCCATGATGTAATTTTGATGTAATTTTGATGTAATTTTGATGTAATGAGTGAGTTAACTATACATCAAGTTATTAATAAATATTATATTTATGGCTATTTAAAATTGCATGCTTCTCTAGGTAACTGTAGTGAATTCAACGAATTACAAGCCCCGCACTTTGTCTGTTGCGCCGATGATGGATTGGACCGACCGCCATTGTCGGCAATTCCACCGTCATATCACCAAGCACACTTGGCTGTACACCGAAATGGTGACAACCGGTGCGTTGCTGCATGGGGACGTGGCGCGGCATTTGGATTTTGATGGGATTGAGCATCCGATTGCGTTGCAATTAGGCGGTAGCGAACCTGCTGATTTGGCCAAGAGCGCTAAGTTGGGCGCGCAGTGGGGTTACGACGAGATTAATTTGAATTGTGGCTGTCCGTCAGAGCGCGTGCAGCGTGGGGCGTTTGGGGCTTGTTTGATGGCGGAGCCAACCTTGGTGGCGGATTGCGTTAAAGCGATGCGCGATGCGGTCGATGTTGATGTGACGGTGAAACATCGGATCGGCATTAACGACGTGGATTCGTATGAATTTATGCGTGATTTTGTTGGCGAAATTGCCGCTGCCGGTTGTTCGACCTTCATCGTGCATGCGCGTAACGCGATCTTAAAAGGACTAAGCCCGAAAGAAAATCGTGAGATTCCACCGCTTAAATACGATTACGCTTATCGCCTTAAACGTGAGTTTCCTGATTTAGAAATCATCATCAATGGCGGCATTAAAACGAGCGCTGAAATTGACCTGCATTTACAACACGTTGATGGCGTGATGTTGGGACGTGAGGCCTATCACAATCCTTATGTGATGGCGGAATTTGATGCGCGTTATTACGGCGACAATGCGCCGATCAAATCGCGCCGTGATGTGTTGGCGGTCATGATTCCGTATGTGCAAACGCAGCTAGATTTATACGCCGAACGCGGCTTGAAATTAAATAGCATTACGCGCCATATGCTTGGCTTAATGACCGGTTTGGCGGGAGCGCGATCGTTTCGACAAATGCTGTCTGATTCTAAGCAATTGGCGTCTGGACGACCTGAGTTGTTGCTGGAAGCTGCCGAGCGCGTTCGAGAAGGTTAAGACGGGCCGATTAAGTTTAGGACTTATTCGCGTTCGTTGATTAGTAGTACATGCACCGCGCCATCGCCACCATCGGCTGCATTAGCTTGGCAAAACGCTTGCACCCATTCTGACTGACACAACCAGCTACGCACTTTGCTCGGCAAAATCGCTGGCTGGCGTGAATTGATGCCTTTGCCATGAATCACGCAAACGCTCCGTAACCGAGCGTGTTTGGAGCGGCGTAAAAAATCCGCTAACGCGCTACGTGCTTGGTCGCGTTGCAATCCATGTAAATCTAGATAAGCCTGCGCTGGCCACTGGCCTTTACGCAATTTACGCAACACATCGGGACTGCTACCGGCCACGCTGTAGCTCATTTCATCGTCGTCTTCTTGCCATTGGCTGGCGTCAAATTCATCCGACCATTGTTCCATGACTTGCATGGCCTCCGACATGCTGGTGATGTCTTTGGGCTTGACGGGAGTGGCTTTGGTGACGATGGGAGCGCGTTGATGGACGTAGACGTCTGGTGCCTTGATCGGCGTTACGCCGCCGAGCTGGCTTTTAAATACATTGGCTTCTTTTTGCGCGGCGCGTTCTTGCAGTAAGCGCTGCTGTTCGGCGATTTTTTCTTGCTCTTCGCGCACCTTTAACTGTTGTCGTAGGCTGCTTAATTCAGTTAAGTCTTTAATTGGTGAGCGTTTCATGGGTGATGCCGGTAGGTGAGCAAGAGAGAATTAAGCTTCCAAATAACGTTGTGCATCCAACGCCGCCATGCAGCCTGTACCAGCACTGGTGATTGCTTGACGATAGACGTGATCTTGCACGTCGCCTGCTGCGAAAACGCCCGGAATACTCGTCGCAGTGGCCATGCCTTCTAAGCCAGTTTTGGTTTTGATATAGCCGTTGTGCATATCGAGTTGGCCGTCAAAAATCGAAGTGTTTGGTTTATGTCCGATAGCGATAAACAAGCCGTGTAATGGGATAGCTTGCACTGTGCCATCGTGCGCGGATTTGATGTTGATGCCAGTTACGCCGGATGCGTCGCCAGTGACTTCATCTAACGTGTGATTCCATTTGATCTCGACTTTGCCTTCGGCGACTTTCGCCATTAAGCGGTCAATCAAAATTGCCTCAGCGCGGAACTTGTCGCGGCGATGCACGACGGTGACTTTGCTGGCGATATTGGATAGATACAGCGCTTCTTCGACCGCGGTATTGCCGCCGCCAATGACAGCCACTTCTTTGCCGCGATAAAAGAAACCATCGCAGGTCGCGCAGGCTGATACGCCTTTGCCCATGAAGGCTTGTTCCGATGGCAGACCTAAATATTGCGCCGAGGCGCCAGTGGCGATAATTAAGGCGTCGCAGGTGTATTCGGCTTGATCGCCGATTAAGCGGATCGGCTTTTCGGTCAATTTGGCGGTGTGGATGTAGTCAAAAATGATTTCGGTGTTGAAGCGCTCGGCGTGTTGCTGAAAACGCTGCATCAATTCTGGGCCTTGCACGCCCATTGGATCGGCTGGCCAGTTTTCGACATCGGTGGTCGTCATCAATTGTCCGCCTTGTTCCACGCCGGTAATCAATACTGGTTTTAAATTGGCGCGCGCGGCATAAACGGCGGCGCTGTAACCTGCTGGACCGGAACCTAAAATGAGTACGTGAGCGTGTTTTTTGCTAGACATGATGTTTTCCTGTGGGAAATGTAAGGATAAGAGTGCAATTGCCGGTTTTGGCGCCGATTTGGCGTTGCTTGTTTTTAAAAACTGGTTAAGATATTGAGCTAACTAAAAATCGCTCGTGAAACTCAATATAGCCCAAATTTAAGCTAGTCCAAGGTGACCTAGATAATGTAAATTTCGCTAGAGCAATTAATTAATAGTATGCAAGCCTGAGATTATAGAATATTTTTCCAAATTCAACGTTTCCCCAACGGATTTATGAGCAAAGCCGCGTACACCAGAGACCCCGACAAAGATAAAACCCCCGCCAAGCCCGGTCGCATGGTGATCTTGCTCAGTGAAGCGCGTTGGCTGGCGTTGGTCGCTGTTAGCGTATTTTTGGCGATGATCTTGCTCACCTATTCAGTCACTGACCCGGCTTGGTCGCAATCCAATCAAGTTGACCACTATATGAATTGGGGCGGTCGCTTGGGCGCTTGGTGCGCGGATTTGATGCTGTATGTATTTGGAAAATCGGCTTGGTTGTGGTTTTTGTTGCTCGGCATTAGCGTGGTGCGCACCTATGCCCAATTGGGCAATATGGAAAACTGGGAGCCCGAGCAACGCTATTTTGGCTGGCTGCGCGGCCTCGGGTTTGCCATGTTGCTGTCTGGCTGCATGGGCATGGAATATCTGCGCATGTATTCCTACCATTTCCGCTTGCCGCGTGCGCCCGGCGGAGTGTTAGGCGAATTAATTGGTAATGCTGCGTTTAAGACCTTTGGTTTTACCGGTGCGACCTTGTTTTTATTGGTGCTGATTTGCCTAGGGATTAGCGTGTTGTTCCAAATGTCGTGGTTCACCGTGGCCGAAAAAGTTGGCACGGCGATTGAATTAACCGTGGAATGGGTGATTAAAAAATATACCGCGCGCCAGGATCGCTTGGTTGGACAAGTAGCTGCTACCAAGCGCGAAGTGGTCGTAGTGCAAGAGCGTGCCAAACATGTGGAAGCCGCGCCGATTCGGATTGAACCGCAAGTTGTGGCAGTGGTGCGCTCTGAGCGGGTTGAAAAAGAAAAACAAGCGACCTTATTTGCCGACCCAACCGACAGTTCCTTGCCGCCCTTAGCCTTGTTAGATGAAGCCAAGATCGTACAAGAAACGGTGAGCGTTGAAACACTGGAATTTACCAGCCGCTTAATCGAGAAAAAGCTCTCGGATTTTGGTGTCGATGTCAAAGTCGTTGCCGCTTATCCCGGCCCCGTCATTACCCGCTATGAAATCGACCCAGCAACGGGTGTGAA
This sequence comes from Sapientia aquatica, assembly GCF_004358105.1. Classification (GTDB taxonomy): domain Bacteria; phylum Pseudomonadota; class Gammaproteobacteria; order Burkholderiales; family Burkholderiaceae_D; genus Solimicrobium; species Solimicrobium aquaticum. Next base: position 90,419 of record NZ_SMYL01000001.1, read on the forward strand.
GGGCAGCCAAATTGTCGGCTTGGCGCGTGATTTGGCGCGTTCTTTGTCGATTACCTCGATCCGCGTGGTCGAAACGATTCCCGGCAAAACCTACATGGGCTTGGAATTGCCGAACCCGAAACGGCAAATTGTGCGCTTAACTGAAATCCTCGGCTCGCAACTCTATAACGATAGTGCTTCGTCGTTGACGATCGCGCTGGGCAAAGACATTGCCGGTCATCCGGTGGTCGCCGATTTAGCCAAAATGCCACACTTGTTGATCGCGGGTACCACCGGTTCCGGTAAATCGGTGGGGATTAACGCGACACTGTTATCGTTGCTGTACAAGTCCGACCCCAAATCAGTACGCATGATTTTGATCGATCCAAAGATGTTGGAAATGTCGGTCTACGAAGGCATCCCGCATTTATTAGCGCCGGTTGTCACCGATATGCGCCAAGCCGGTCATGCGTTGAATTGGGCGGTCAACGAGATGGAGCGGCGTTATCGCTTGATGTCCAAGTTGGGCGTGCGCAATTTAGCTGGCTATAACAACAAAATCTTGGACGCCGCCAAACGCGAAGAGCATATTCCGAATCCGTTTAGCTTAACGCCCGACGCGCCCGAGCCGCTGGAAGAATTGCCAACTATCGTCATCATCATCGACGAGTTGGCCGATTTGATGATGGTGGTCGGTAAAAAAGTGGAAGAACTCATTGCTCGGATTGCGCAAAAAGCGCGTGCCGCAGGATTGCATTTAATCCTCGCAACCCAGCGTCCATCGGTTGACGTTATTACTGGTTTAATCAAAGCCAATATCCCAACGCGCATTGCATTCCAAGTCAGCAGCAAAATTGATTCGCGCACAATCTTAGACCAAATGGGCGCTGAAGCGTTATTGGGTATGGGTGACATGTTGTACATGCCGCCCGGATCAGGTTTTCCGGTGCGGGTGCATGGCGCGTTTGTGTCGGACGAAGAAGTACATCGGGTGGTGGAATTCCTTAAAACCAAAGGCGAGCCGAATTACATTGACGGTATTTTAGAGGGCGGCACTACTGAGGACGGAGTTCAGTTGTCGCTCGATGGCGTGCCAGCGGCCAGCGGCAGCGAATCCGACGAGTTGTACGATTCGGCGGTGGCCATTGTGTTGAAAAATCGCCGTGCGTCAATCTCGCTGGTGCAGCGTAATTTGCGCATCGGATACAACCGCGCCGCGCGATTACTGGAGCAAATGGAACAAAGCGGCATAGTGTCGACCATGCAGAGTAATGGAAATCGAGAAATTTTAGTGCCAACATCGGCACCTGAGTAGAGAGGAAAAATAATGTGGATTAGCAATCAAGTCGGTAAGCAAATGAAATTAAAAGCAGCCTTAATGCTCGCGGGCGCTGTGTTAGCTGCCCAAGTTCAGGCTAGCGGAATCGAACAATTTAAAGCGTTTGTCACCAGCACACACGCAGCCAAAGGTGACTTTATCCAGCGTCAACTCAAAGTGGTGGACGGCCAGCCCAAGCTATCCAAACAAACCAGCGGCACGTTTTCGTTCTCGCGTCCTGGTAAATTTATTTGGCTCTATCAAACTCCTTATTTGTTGCTGCAAGCCGATGGCGATAAGTTGTTTATGTACGATAAAGATTTAAACCAAGTGACAATTAAATCGCTTGGCACAGCGTTGAGTTCTAGCCCAGCAGCGATTCTGTTTGGTAGCAACGATTTAGAGAAAAACTTCACCATCAAAGACGTCGGTCAAAAAGATGGCATGGATTGGTTGCAAGCTACGCCTAAGGACAAAGACAGCACCTTCGCGTTAATCAGCATCGGCATGGCGGATGGCGTGCCGCGCGAGATGGATTTGCGCGACACGTTTAATCAAACCACGATTATTCTGCTGCAAAATTTAGAAAAAAATCCTGCGCTCAAAGCCGATCAATTTAAGTTCACCGTGCCTGCTGGTGCTGATGTGTTCAACCCAGATCAACCTAAAGCACGATGAGCGATTTGTTTAAAGTCGCACCAACACCACCGCTGGCCGAGGCACTGCGTCCACAAACGTTGGATCAAGTGATCGGCCAGCGGCATTTATTGGGCGAGGGCAAACCGTTGCGTTTGGCGTTTGAATCGGGCAAGCCGCATTCCATGATTTTGTGGGGGCCGCCGGGTGTGGGGAAGACTACCTTGGCGCGACTCACAGCCCATGCATTTCAATGCGAGTTCATCGCATTGTCGGCGGTATTTTCTGGTGTAAAAGACATACGCGCGGCGATGGAGCAGGCGGAACAATATCTGTCGCAAGGCAAGCATACGATTTTATTTGTCGATGAAATCCATCGCTTCAACAAGTCGCAACAAGATGCTTTGCTGCCGTATGCGGAATCGGGTTTGGTTACCTTTATCGGCGCAACGACGGAAAATCCCTCGTTTGAAGTCAACTCTGCCTTGCTATCGCGCGCTCAAGTCTATGTGCTGCAATCCTTGTCCGATGAAGAGCAGCATCAGCTAGCCACCAGAGCGCAGCGAGAGGTCTTGTCGCATCTGCATTTTGATCCAGCAGCGTTGGATACCTTAGTCGGTTATGCCGATGGCGACGCGCGGCGACTGCTGAATTTGTTGGAACAAACCAATAGCGCAGCGCAGGCCGCGCACGTAACAGACATTACGCCGCAATTTATTCAAAACGCGCTGACCTTAAATGCGCGCCGGTTTGATAAAGGCGGGGACAATTTCTACGATCAAATTTCGGCCTTACACAAATCGGTGCGCGGCTCCAATCCTGACGCCGCATTGTATTGGCTGTGCCGCATGTTGGATGGTGGTGCGGACGCTAAATATTTATCGCGTCGTATTGTGCGCATGGCGTGGGAAGACATCGGCATTGCAGATCCACGCGCCATGCAAATTGCCAACGATGCCGCCACAACCTACGAGCGTCTTGGCTCACCCGAAGGCGAATTAGCCTTGGGTCAGGCGGTCATTTATTTAGCCATCGCGGCCAAAAGTAACGCTGGCTATAACGCCTTTAATCAAGCGATGGCGTTCATCAAACAAGATAAGTCGCGTGAAGTGCCGGTGCATTTACGCAATGCGCCGACCAAGTTAATGAAAGAATTGGGCTACGGCCACGCTTATCGGTACGCGCACGACGAGCCCGAAGCCTACGCGGCGGGTGAAACCTATTTGCCAGATGGGATTCCTGAGCCGGGTTGGTATCAGCCTGTGCCAAGGGGATTGGAAATTAAGATCGCCGATAAATTGGCACATTTGCGCCAATTAGATGCGGATGCGAAGAAATCCAAGAAATAGCGGTTGCGCGCTTTGACGTTAAAACGGTGCCAGATTTAGCAATCTATTCCTCAAATTATGCATTTGGTCGCAAAGTGGCGACGAGTTTATCCAACTCTGCGTACACTCAATTTATCGCAATTGTTCACAAAAACTAAGATTGCCTACCTAAAGGAGATTGTCATGCGTCGTTTATTTATTCTGTCATTAATCCTGTTTAGCTCGATTGCATCGGCTGACCAATCGTTTCAGCTTCCCGCATTTAATTCTGTTAAAACCGATGGCGTGTTTTCAACCTTAATTACCGCTGGTAGCGCGCAAACTGTCATGATCAAGGGCGATAACGAGTCGATTAAAAAGCTTTCGTTACAAGTTGTGGATGGTCAATTGATTATTTCTGGCCCGGAAAACAAGAATAAAGTGTCCTTCAACGTGGATGAATTAAATGTTGTCATTACCATGCCGAGCCTACGCTTGTTTAAAGGCAAAGGCGTGGGCGAAGTGATTTTGAAAAATATCGATGGCGACCGGATTGATATTGCCTACGAAGGCGTGGGCAATCTGGAAGCCTACGGCAAAACCAAATGGTTGCGCTTGAAAGGACAGGGCGTTGGCAGTATCGATACCAAAAAATTGATCGCCGAAGACGCGGACGTGGATTTTGATGGCGTGGGTAATGTGGATGTGTATTGCAGCAATCGGTTTAACGCAGTCGTTAGCGGCGTCGGTTCGGTCACGTATTACGGCAATCCACGTTCGGTGAATAAATCGGCCGATGGGATTGGCAGTATCAGCCCAGGTAAATAAACGGGGATGAATCGGCGCGTTGAATGGCGTCGCTTGATTAACAATTAATAATTTGGCAATAAATTTGCTGCCAATAAATGATAACAACACGCGCTCTGGTGACAGAAACGCGTGTTTTTTTACGTGAAACCGAGGCTATGCCCGACTGATCCACAGCAAACCACACCACACAACGTTCGACCTAATGCCCTTGCTCAAGTACAATTCGGCTTCTAATGCAGTTTTTCTATGCAACAACATCATTCTTAATACTTACTTGCCATGATAGACATTCAACTTCTCCGTAAAGACATTGCCAACGTCGCCGCCCGTTTAGCACAGCGCAAATTTGTTTTAGACGTCGATACATTCAACGCCCTCGAAGCGCAGCGCAAAGAATGCCAGTCGCGTAGCGAAGAGTTGCAAGGAATGCGTAATAGTCTGTCCAAACAAATCGGTATGTTAAAAGGCAAGGGCGAAGACGCCAGCGCCTTGATGGAGCAAGTCAACGGCATCGCCGACGAATTAAAAAGCTCAGCGACGCGCTTAGAGCAAATTCAAAACGAGCTGACCGCGTTCGTCGAAGTGATTCCTAACTTGCCACAAGCGTCGGTACCGGTCGGTACTAGCGAAGAAAACAACGTAGAAGTGCGTCGCTTTGGCACGCCACGCCAATTTGATTTTGAAGTGCGCGATCACGTCGATGTCGGCGCCGCGCTGGGTTTGGATTTTGATACTGCCGTTAAATTAACAGGCTCACGTTTCACCTTATTAAAAGGCGGCATCGCCCGTTTGCACCGCGCATTGGCGCAGTTCATGCTCGACACGCACACGATGGAACACGGCTATACCGAGTGCTATTCGCCCTACATCGTTAATGCCGCTTCGATGCGCGGCACCGGCCAATTGCCTAAGTTTGCCGACGATTTATTTAGCGTTAAAAAAGGCGGGCAAGATGGGGATGGCGAGACTTTGTATTTAATCCCCACATCCGAAGTTTCCCTGACCAATATCGTGCGCGATGAAATCGTGGCCTTGGATACATTGCCCTTGAAATTCACCGCGCACACGCCGTGCTTCCGTTCCGAAGCTGGCAGCTACGGACGCGACACGCGCGGCATGATTCGTCAGCATCAATTCGACAAAGTTGAGTTGGTTCAGATCGTTCATCCCGATCAATCCGATGCAACACTAGAACAAATGGTCGCGCAAGCGGAAGTCATTTTGCAAAAGCTGGATTTGCCTTATCAAGTTATGGCGCTGTGCACCGGCGATATGGGTTTCTCATCGGCTAAAACCTACGACATCAACGTCTGGTTGCCAGCACAAAACACCTACCGCGAGATTTCATCGTTGTCCAATATGGAATCGTTCCAAGCCCGCCGCATGCAAGCGCGATTCCGCAACGCGCAAGGTAAGCCAGAGTTGTTGCACACCTTAAATGGCTCCGGTTTGGCAGTTGGGCGTACGTTAGTGGCAATTTTAGAAAATCACCAACAAGCCGATGGCAGTGTGACAATTCCAGCCGCTTTGCATCCGTACATGGGCGGCATAACGAGCTTGAGGGCGGAATAATTTCTGGTTTTTCGGCATTTAAATGGCTCAAAGGCTTCCAAAGAGCCGTTTTACCATGCTATAATCTTCTGCTTCGCGGCTGTAGCTCAGCTGGATAGAGTACTTGGCTACGAACCAAGGGGTCGTGGGTTCGATTCCTGCCAGCCGCACCAGTAATTCAATGATATTTGTATTCGTAGGAATATCATGTCAAAAAGCCTCGCTCTTGCGGGGCTTTTTGTTTTCTAGCGCGAATTGTTTCCTCGGGCTTCACTTTGCTTAGTTGATCAGCCAATTTTTATGTAAAAACAAGGGCTGGTGAGTCTAGCCGATGTTGTTTTCAAGCACCTTAAGCGCTCAGTGATTACTAATTTCCGCCGAAATATTCACCTGCGTTTGCACATCTGCCGAATCGATGGCCCTTATTTGCCAATGGCTCACTTCAATCGCTAACTAAGTTAGTAAACTAATTTACAGGCTGCCATTAAATTTCCTTATTGGAATAAAATTTCCAGTTCAGCGCCAGATTTGTGTTGCAGTGACCTTAATCTTGAACAAATTCAATATCGCCAAACGCTTTAATTCATATGTTAAACGACTTAATAGGCCGATTAATCCATATTTGACATATTGATTAACCCAAGGCAATCTGACCGCCATTACTAAAGAACTTGGAGTTAGCCATGCCCGAATACCGTTCCCGCACCACCACCCACGGCCGCAATATGGCTGGAGCCCGCGCTTTGTGGCGCGCTACTGGGATGAAAGACGGTGACTTTGATAAGCCTATTGTTGCTGTCGTCAACTCATTCACCCAATTTGTGCCGGGGCATGTGCATCTTAAAGATTTAGGTCAAATGGTCGCACGTGAAATCGAAGCAGCGGGCGGCGTGGCAAAAGAATTCAACACCATTGCCGTCGATGACGGCATTGCGATGGGCCATGGTGGGATGTTGTATTCCTTGCCGTCGCGTGAATTGATCGCCGACTCGGTCGAGTACATGGTCAACGCGCATTGTGCTGATGCGATGGTGTGTATTTCTAACTGCGACAAAATCACTCCCGGCATGTTAATGGCCGCGATGCGCTTAAATATTCCGGTGGTGTTTGTCTCTGGCGGCCCGATGGAAGCGGGTAAGGTATTAGAAACCTTGCACCCAAAATCCAGCGGCGAGCAAAAAATCATGAAGATCGATTTGGTTGATGCCATGATTAAGGCAGCCGACAGCAAAGTATCGGACGAAGAAATCGGTCGAATCGAGCGTTCTGCTTGCCCAACGTGCGGCTCTTGCTCCGGCATGTTTACTGCCAATTCCATGAACTGTTTAACCGAAGCCTTGGGTTTGGCTCTGCCGGGCAATGGCACGATTTTGGCGACTCACGCGGACCGCAAAGAATTGTTTTTACGCGCGGGACGTTTAATTGTTGAGCTGGCTAAACGCCATTATGAGCAAGACGATTACACGATTTTGCCGCGCTCGATTGCGACTAAATCCAGTTTTGAAAACGCGATGGCACTCGATGTCTCGATGGGCGGTTCGACCAACACCGTGCTGCATTTATTGGCTGCGGCGCACGAAGCCGGTGTTGATTTTACGATGGCCGATATTGATCGTATTTCGCGCAAAGTACCGTGCTTGTGCAAGGTCGCACCAATGACTGATAAATACCATATCGAAGACGTGCATCGCGCTGGCGGGATTATCTCGATTTTGGGTGAATTGGCGCGCGCTGATTTGCTCGATACCACGCGCCCAACCATACACAGCGCGAGCTTGGCCGAGGCCATTGCACGCAACGACATTGCGGTGTGCAGTGACGAAGCCGTTCATACTTTATTCAAAGCCGCGCCCGGTGGCGTGCCTACCCAAACAGCATTTTCGCAATCCAAACGTTTTGATAGCTTGGATTTAGATCGTCAACAGGGTTGTATCCGCGATAAAGCTCACGCCTATTCGCAAGACGGTGGTTTGGCGGTGTTATACGGCAATCTGGCTGAAAAAGGTTGCATCGTGAAAACCGCTGGCGTGGATGAAAGCATTCTAAAATTCACCGGCAAAGCGCGGGTGTTTGAAAGCCAGGATGCCGCAGTCGATGCGATTTTGGGTGATACCGTGCACGAAGGCGATGTCGTTATTATTCGTTACGAAGGTCCCAAGGGCGGTCCCGGCATGCAAGAGATGTTGTACCCAACTTCGTACATCAAATCCAAAGGTTTAGGCAAAGCCTGCGCGTTGTTTACCGATGGTCGTTTTTCTGGTGGCTCATCCGGTTTGGTCATCGGTCATGCTTCACCTGAAGCCGCTGAAGGCGGCACAATCGGCTTGGTGGAAGAGGGCGATATTATTGACATCAACATCCCTGCGCGCACGATTCATTTGAACGTCAGCGACGCCGATTTAGCCGCCCGCCGAGCCGCGATGGAAGCGCGTGGTGATGATGCATGGCAACCAATCGGGCGCGAGCGTGTGGTCTCCCAAGCCTTGCAAGCCTATGCAGCGTTAGCGACCTCGGCAGATCGTGGTGCGGTTCGGGATATTTCTCAATTGAAACGAGCCAAGCGCGGCTAGTTTAAATTGGATAAAACCGCTTAACTGGACTGGATGAATTTGGTGCAGCACTCATCCCGAATTCACTCATCCTGATATTGAATACAAGCCAAAACGGCAGCGACTACACGTGCTGCCGTTTTGGTTTTTTTGATTGCAACGCAAACAATTTGCTCCATTGAAGCTGTGCGGTGAATTGTTGTCATCGCGTATTAGTAGCGCGCTTTTTATTCTTATATCTTCTTCAATTGCTAAGTTTTAACCCGCACGCCGTTTTGCGGCCTTGCGGAGCCCGCTTATTTTGATGCAGTTCACAGTTTTAGGTGGAAAAAGCTTAAAAAACCGACTACAACTAACGGTAGCGGATTGCATATTTAAGAATTATTTTCGCGAATGCGATCCGCGCTGGCTCTGCAACACAATGAGCCAATTTTACCCATGTCGTTAAATCTCAACCCTACCCACTATTCCATGCAACAAACGTACGAATTAAGTGCATCACCATGGCAGAAATGACAAAACTCGTTGCAATTGACCAAGTCAAGATTGGTATGTTTATCAAACTTGATTTGAGTTGGTTTGAGCATTCGTTCCCGATGAGTTCGTTCAAGATCACCAATGAGCAGCAAATCCAGGATTTGATTGCGTTGAAATTGAAGCATGTGCGCTACATTCCCGCCAAAACCGATCCCGCCGCGTTGCGTTTAATCGAACCGGCCCACAATGAGACGCCCAAAGCGCTGGACTCTGATCGGGCGCCGGCGAATGTTTTCGATAGCATTATCGCTGCTAAAAAAGCGCGCTTCGAAAAACTCCAGCTCCAACGGGAAGAGATTGCGCGCTGCGAAGCCAAGTTTATAAAAGCCTCGGCGGTGGTAAAAAATATCAACAAATTTATCTTCTCCAAGCCCAAAGAAACGCTGGTCGAAGCGGGGCAATTAATTGATAGCATTGCCGATGTTTTTTTAACCGGCAACGACGCGATCATGCATTTGATTCAGCAGAGTGAGGGAACGGAAGAATTGTATTTTCACGCGCTCAATGTGTCGGTATTAGCGATGATGTTGGCGCATGAAATGAACTGCACTGAAGCGCAAATGAAAGTCATTGGGATGGCCGCATTATTCCATGATTTAGGCAAGACCAAAATCCCCGATCAGGTCAATAAAAAAATTACGCCGCTGACCAAGCCTGAGCAAAATTTACTCGAACTCCATCCTGTGTACGGTGTGGAAATCGGACGGGTAGCGGGGATGGATAAAGTGACGTTAGACGTGATGGCCAATCATCATGAGTACATGGATGGCAGTGGTTATCCCAACAGATTAAAGGGCGATGGATTGAGTTTGCCGACTCGCATTATCACTGTGGCTAATGTGTACGATAATTTGTGCAATCACATTGATTTCCACCAATCGATGACGCCGCACGAAGCGCTATCAATTATGTATGCCCATCGCAAGTCACAATTTGATCCTGCCGTCATGGGTGTGTTAATTAAAAGTTTAGGTGTCTATCCACCGGGAACCTTGGTGCGTCTTTCTAACGACGCCATTGGTCTGGTGATGAACGTCAATGTCGGCATGCCCTTGCGTCCGCGTATTTTAGTGTACGACGATGAGATTCCTAAAAAGGAAGCGATTATTTTAGATTTGTCGGCAGAAAGTAGCGAGCTAGCCATTACGGGCAGTATTCGTCCCGGACTGCTTCCTAAAGCGATTTTTGACTATTTAAATCCGCGCAAGCGCGTGAGTTTTTATATGGATTCCAAAATCAAAAATGTGTCGGCCGCGACATTAAGCGGCGACGTCTAGGGCGTCCTTAGCGCGATTATTATTATGGAAAAGTCGATGTCATCAAACGAACAACCGCCACTGCAACAGAGTGGCTCCGCAGTGCCACCGATGAGCGCCAGTTTGCTGCGCGCGATCATTGATAGTGGACGCGAAGCTGTCTTGGTCGTCGATGCGGCCAATTTGACACTAGTCGATGTCAGCGCCAAGGCCTGCCAATTGCTGGGATATCAACGCGACGAATTAATCCGCAAAACGTTGTCCAGCGTGGAGTGCTCGCTGCTGGATGTGTTCTTTTGGGATGAGCTAAGTCGGCAAGGCTCGTTTGAGGGAGTACGGGTTGCGGAAACCGAATGGATGCGGTGCGATGGAACGGCTTTTCATGTTGAAAAACAGGTGTCAACGTATTCGGAAAACGGCGCGGATTTTTGGATTATTCATGCCTATGATTTGACGGCGCGGCGTAAAACCGATCAGCAACATTTGCAGTTGGTGTCGCAATTACAAAGCGCATTGGAATCGACCGCCGAGGGGATTTTATCCATTGATTTATTGGGCAATGTGATTAACTTTAATCGCCGCTTTGCGCTCATGTGGGGGCTGCCCGATACGCTGTTTGCGGAAGATAATTCGCACCGTATGTGGGAACATATCTTATCCACCTTGACCGATGACACTGACTTGATCGCCAGCCTAGAGCGCTCACAAATTGAGCAGCATATTGACACTGAAGATTTCTTAACGCTGCGCGATGGCCGTGTTTTTATCTGCGTATCTAAACCCGAATTTGTGCGCGACAGTTTAATTGGTCGCGTCTTTAGCGTGCGCGATATCACCACCATTAAACGCATTGAAACCGATTTGTTAGCGGCTCGCGACATCGCTGAGCAAGCCAGCATCGACAAATCTGCCATGCTGGATGCATTGCAGGTGAGCGAATCGCGGCTGCGTCGTTTAGTCAATTCAAGTTTAATTGGCATTATGCAGGGCGAGGTCAATGGCACCGTTTTTGAGGCTAACGATGTGCTGCTCAATCTGATTGGACTGGATCAGCAAAAATTTGCCGAGCAGGGCTTGAATTGGCACCAACTAACTTGCCATTCAGCGCATACCTTTTACGAAAACAAGCTCAAAGATTTGCAACTGTTGGGACAAACGCCGCCGTTTGAAGTGGAGTTAATCCGCGCCGATGGCAGCACTATTCCCACCATGATTGGCTTGGCTAAATTAGAAGGTTCGACCACCGAATGGGTCGGGTTTGTCTTGGATTTAACCAAGCAGCGGGAATCCGATCGAATTAAAGCCGATTTTATTTCAGTGGTCAGCCATGAGTTGCGCACGCCATTGACGTCGATTCATGGATCGCTCGGGTTGATCGATAGCGGCGTTTGCGGCGCATTACCCGAGGGGGCGAAGAATCTGGTGTCCATCGCGCTAAAGAACAGCCAACGCTTGGGCGTATTGGTCAACGATTTGCTGGATATGGAAAAGCTCGCCAGCGGTAAGATGACCATGCATATCGAGCGGCTCAATTTAATCGCGGTAACTAAGCAAGCTATCGAAGCCAATACCGGTTATGCACAAAGTTCGGATATTAGTTTCGTTTTCATGCAGCATCCCAAACAAGCTTGGGCGCTGGGCGACACCAATCGTTTGATGCAGGTGTTCGCAAATCTGTTGTCAAATGCGGTGAAATTTTCCCACTCGGGCGGTGTAGTGGAGGTTAGGCTGCTCGATGTTGACGGAGTCTATAAAGTCGAAATTCATGATCACGGTGTTGGGATTGAAGATAAATTTAAAGAACGTATTTTTAAGAAATTTGCTCAAGCCGATGATGGCAATACCCGCCGTCAAGGTGGTACCGGACTGGGGCTCAATATCACCAAACGTTTGGTTGAAAAAATGGGCGGTGAAATCGGCTTTCGCAGCCAAGTCGGAGTTGGCAGCGTGTTTTGGTTTACGGTTTTATCGGGAGTTCAGCGGGTCAGCGATCGATAATATATTGCTTAGAAAAATGTCATGAAGTGACTAAGTTTCCAATATTTTTTAATAACTAATCGATGTTGAGACTTTGTTTCAATTTTCGTTGCCTCAAATCAGCAAAATTCGCCAGACATGCAATACAATAAATGTTCCCACTTTTATTGGCTTTATTGACATGCAAAAATCAGTTTCCCTAGCCTCATTGCGTCATCGCGCCCAGTATTCCATCGCACGCGGCTTTACTTTGATCGAAATTATGGTCGTTATCGCCATTCTGGGAATCATGGCCGCTGTGGTTGTCCCGAAAATCGTTGGCCGAACCGATACAGCCAAGATTGCCGCTGCCAAGCAAGATATTACCGCGATCAAACAAGCGTTAATTTTGTATAAATTGGACAACCAACGCTACCCAACCACTGAGCAAGGCTTGCAAGCCTTGGTGACTAAGCCAACGAGCGGCCCAGCGGCCAATGGCTGGAACGCTAACGGTTATTTAGAAAAATTACCCAAAGATCCTTGGGGTAATCCTTACCAATATTTATCGCCCGGCGTCAAAGGCGATATCGATATTTTCTCCTACGGTGCTGACGGCCAACCTGGCGGAGAAGGCCTGGACGCGGACATCGGTTCTTGGGATTTATAGTGCGTCGGCCTGCGCCGTTGATGTCATCGATCAAAACATTCAAACAAACGGCTGGCTTCACCTTATTGGAACTCATGGTGGTGCTGGTCGTAGTCGGTATTATGCTGGGCGTGGTGAGTCTCAACGCGATCCCCAACAAACATCAAAGTTTGCAAACCGATGCTCAACGCGTGGCGTTGTTGTTGCAGTTGGCGCGTGAAGAAGCCATTGTGCGTAATCGCCCGGTTGCCTTTGAGCTCGATGCCGAAAAGTTTCGCTTCTACGTGAAGGTTGATCAAAGCTGGCAATTAATTACCGACACTGATTTGTTCCGCGAACGTAGTTTTAAAAATTTCCCCTTAACGATCACCATGCAACCTGGCGGCGCAGCGCAAGTTTTGCCGTTAAAAATTATCTTTGGGCGCGAACCCGTTGATAAACCTTTTGTGTTGACCTTGGGTTTTGAAGATACTTCGGTCGCCATTAAAGCCGATGGATTGGGGCATTTTGTAGTGGAATAGTTGAAGTGCTTTAGCGCTAGTGTTGGAACACGTTTTCACATCTATTTAGGCCGTTTATTTATGCATTTGCTCAAATCGTCGATCAAGCAGCAAGTCGGTTTTACCCTGCTAGAAGTGCTAGTTGCGTTAGTTATCGTCGGCGTGGCGCTGGGTGCGAGTTTGCGCGCTGTCGGCAGCCTTACGCAAAATAGCGACCATTTGCGCGCGGCGATGATGGCGACGTGGTCGGCAGAAAATCGCCTGGCGGAAATCCGATTGGCAAAAGCGTGGCCCAATATCGGACAAACGACCTTCTCCTGCCCACAAGATGATTTGCCGCTGACCTGCAAAGAAGAAGTGTTTGCCACGCCAAATCCCTCTTTTCGTCGTGTAGAAGTTAGCGTTGTTGATGATCGTTCGCCCGGTCAGCGCATTATTAAATTAACCCAGGTCGTGCCGAATGCGTTATAGCCAGTGCCCTAAAAAATCCATCACCACCCAAGGGTTCACGCTGATTGAACTATTGGTGGCGATCAGCATTTTGGCAATTGTCGCGGTGCTGGGTTGGCGTGGCTTGGATAGCATTGTGCGTAGCCGCGAAGTATTGACCGCCGAGCTTGAACAAACGCGCGGTTTGCAATTAACGTTTGCGCAATTGCAAAGCGATTGCACCAATAACGTCAATCCTGCCAACTACCCTAATTTGCCCGAAGGTTTATCGAGCTGGATTGAGCCGCAACGTTTTATTTTGATTCGCAATGTTTTTCCCGATGCGCAAGCGCCAGCCATGCAAGTGGTGACCTACCGTTTGAACGATGGAAATTTAACGCGCTTTGAATCGATCTCCACCCGTGACTTGAGTATGTTGAAGCAATTGCTGCAACAAGCCCGAACCCCGCCCGACCAGCAAGTTGAAGTGATTATGCAAAAAAATGTCCAGAACATTGAATTCGTCGCTTGGCCGATTGGTTCTGGTAATGCTAATGCTGTTGCAGCAACCAGCAACAATGTCGTGGCACCCAGCGCCTCGAGCAGCCTAGGCGCAAGCGCAACCAGCAGCAACGCAGCCACATCTGGTAATCAAGCTGTCAATAATGGTATTCAGAATGGCGTGCCGACCAATACCACCACTGGCTTGCAAGTATCTTTGCAGTTAGAAAAGCACGATAAAAATATGCGCAAGATATTTATTTTGGGCGGCGCGTAATGCATTCAGTTCGATTAGCCCATTTCAAATTTATTCGATCCGCCCAGCAGCGCGGCGTCGCGATTGTCACGGCGCTCTTGCTCACGGCGCTGGCGATTACGATCGTGACGAGTTTATTTGGGCAGCAAAATGTGCAAGTTCGCTCGATTGAAAATCAACGTTTGCAATTGCAAAAGCAATGGGTGATTCGCGGTGCATTGGATTGGGCGCGTTTGATTTTGCGTGAAGATGCGCGGCTGAATCAGGTTGATTATATCGGCGAGCCTTGGTCGGTGCCCTTGGAAGATACTCGCTTGGATCAGTATTTGGATAATGGCCGCGACAGCACGGATGCGACCGATGCAACCTTATCTGGCTATGTGATTGACGCACAATCGCGCTTGAATCTGACTAATTTAGCATCCAACGGCGTTGTTGAACCCAAGATGCTGGCGGCGTTTGAGCGCTTGTTAAGTGCCCAAGGGATGGACAGTGGCTTGGCTTCTGGCGCAGCGCAGGCGGTGGCTTCCAGCCAATCGCAGGCGGCGCAATTTAATCCGGACGGCAGCGTTGGCGCAGCAGGCGTTTCAGCTAAAGTTTTAGCATTAACACAAGTCGATGATTTGTTGTCAGTAGCGGGATTTACTCCGGCTGCTGTCGCCAAATTAAAGGACTTGGTTGTATTTTTGCCGGTGCAAACGGCAATCAATGTAAATACGGCTTCAGCCCAAGTTATTTCGGCTAGAATTGCGGGCATCTCTTTGTCAGACGCTCAACAATTAGTCACGTCTAGGGATCGCGCTTACTTCAAAGATTTGGCTGATTTTGGGGCGCGCTGGGTCAACAGCAAAGTCCCAGTGCCGAGTGTGGCGGAAGTCAATACCCAGACTAATTACTTTATTGTGCACGGCAAAGTAAGGATTGATCGTTCTTCGCTGGATGTTGATGCGCTGGTCGAACGCGCTCCGGTCAGCGGCAATACGCGTATTGTTTGGGTAAGAGAAAATTGAACACGGTTGAAAGATAATCTCAGGTTTGTGCCACAAAATTGGTCAGTGAATATTATTAAAATTTACAAAGAATGACATCTTGAACACACTGTATTTACGCATTCCAGCAAAACACACCGCCCAATGGCCCAACACCGCAGTGGCCTTTGCACTTTGTTCGCAAGAAGGCGCGATCACTCGCGAAGGACGCAGCACACTGTCAGACTTGGCGGGCGTGATTGCTAAATCGGATGTGGTGCTATTGATTGCTGCCACCGATGTGACCTTGCTGGAATTAGTCATTCCGCCGATGCCTGAATCCAAACTCAAGCAAGCCTTGCCCAATTTGGTCGAAGATCAAATCATGGCTGACCCAGTCGATTGTGTTTTTATCGCTAGTGCAAAATCATCAGCCACCTCTGGTAAGCGCACTATCGCGGTTGCTCAGCGCAGTTGGCTCAGTGAATTATCGACTAGCTTGTTTGCATTGGGCGCTAACCAAATTAAAGCGTTTCCAGCCCAATTATGTTTGCCGGTTAAGGCTGACCAAACAACGGCCCGGATTGGCGATGCGGTACAAGATGGCAGCACCAATTTAACGCTGCGTTTCGATCAAGATCGCGGTTTGGGCATGTTGTTACCCGATGCGTCCGATGCGTTAGAACGCTTGACCACCTTATACATGATGGTGCCAAGCGGCTCGATTTTGTTGCAATTGCCGTCTGAATTAATTGCGGAATATAAATCAGTGATTGAAGCCAATCCGACCTGGTCAGAACGTACCGCATTACAAGCCTCAACCTGGGCTGGTACGATTCAACACGCCAAAACCGTGGGCGTCAATTTAATCGCTGGTTTGAACAGCGCACAAACCAATCGCATCCAATGGCAAATCTGGCGTTGGCCGTTAATCTTGGCGGCGCTTGTGGCGCTAGTAAATATCATTGGTCTCAATAGCGAATATTGGACCATGAAGCGCGAAGCGCAAACCTTGCGACTTGGGATTGCCCAAACATACAAAGCTACTTTTTCTAAAGATGCCGTTTTGTCGCCGCTCGATCAAATGAAGAAAAACTTAGATTTGGCGCAGCGCAGTTCAGGTCAAGCAAGCCCCGATGATTTCACAATGCTGCTCACCCAATTTGGCGCTGCATGGCAAGCAGCACAGCAGGGTGGTGCTGCGAAATTAGTGTCGGTGGAATACAAAGATCACGCTTTATTGATAACAATTAAAGGCACGATGCCGCAGGCGCAACTAGAGACGATGCTGTCCGCGCGTGGCTTAAGCTTGAAGAAAAATAACGCAGAAGTTTGGCAAGTGAGAAACAGCAAATGACGCAATTTAAAACCGTATTAATGGATTCGTTCAGCCATTTCTGGGATGCGCGCCAAGAGCGCGAGCGTAGATATTTGACGATAGGCGCAGGGCTATTTGTGCTGATGCTCGTCTATTTAATCGCGATCGACCCAGCCTTAACTGGACGCGAACAGCTCCGAAAATCGCTACCGATTTTGCATCAACAAGCCGCGCAAATGCAGCAATATGCGCAGCAATATGCTGCCCTGCCAAGCGCCGACAGTCGGCACGAAGTGAGCCGCGATATGGTTGAATCGTCGATGGCGCAACAAGGCATTAAAGCGCAAACCTTATCGGTCAATGACAACGTGGTGCGCGCACAAATTAACTCGACATCCATGTCTTCGCTACAGGCGTGGTTACTGGATATGCAAAAAAGTAGCAGCCTGTTTGTGGAAGAAATCAAGATTACTGGCTTAGAAGGTGGACTAGTCTCGGCTACGTTAGTGTTGCGACAAACTGGTGGGAGCAATAGTAACTGAGGGGAGCTGAGAACAACGCAGGCCGACCAACGACAACAATGCGTGCAACACAAATGTCCGGCACAAGAATAAAAAATGAGTTAGATGCCAAAGGCTGTCAGTAATAAAGGGTTGAATGTGTGGCTAAATTAAGTTTAAAGCAAAAGTTTGCCTGCTTTGTATTGGGACTATGTTGTATCGCCTTGACCGTGATCTCGTTTGCTCCGGCAGTGTGGCTAGGCTCGATACTCGAGCGCCAAACAGACGGACGATTAGCCTTGGGAGATGCTCAAGGTAGCTTATGGAATGGATCGGCTTTTATCGGTGTGGCAGCGAACAAAACGGGCGAATTAACGCCGTTGTTGCCTGGACGATTTGAATGGCATTTGTCCCCGATTATTTTGTTGGGGCAGGTGGAATTTGGATTAAAGAATACGGAATCCTTGCAGCAAGCGATCACCGTGAGCGGCAACCTGAATCACGTTCAAGTCAGTCCTAGCGCAGTCGTGTTGCCGGCGGATCGCTTGAGTGGTTTAGGCGCTCCGTTAAACACGGTTAAGCCTTCCGGGAAAATGACCTTGTCATGGAGTCCATTGAGCTTGACGGTAGCGGACAATACGTTGGACGTGAATGGTTTGATGAAATTAGAGATGACAGAAATCGCTTCGGCGCTGTCGCCCATCAAACCATTGGGCTCGTATGTGATGGATTTTGTGTGGCACGGACAGCAAGCTGATTTGGATTTAAAAACCGTGCAAGGCCCGTTGTTATTAAGCGGACGCGGTGGATTAAATCAAGGCCGTTTGCATTTCAGCGGGCAGGCGCAAGCCGAAGACGGACAAGAAGATAAGTTGCTTAATTTAATGAATTTGCTAGGACAACGCCGCGCAGGTGCGGATAAAAATGTGATTGCTTTAGAATTTAACTGAAAACGACTCAAATGATCTCTTCCATGCTCACTTCCCAAAAACGTCACTCGACACGCGTAAAGTCGTTTGCTTTGCGCCAACTACCGGCCAGCTTATTATTCTGTGCTTTTACCGGTTTGCTTGCGCCGACTTTTTCTGCCCACGCGCAAGATCCGAGCGTCAATGAATCCAAGCTCACCTTTGTTGGCGCGGACATTGAGTCAGTGATCAAAGCAGTCGGTCACTACACCGGCACGACCTTTATCATCGATCCGCGCGTAAAAGGCACAATCAATTTAGTGTCCGAAAAACCAGTGACCAAAGCACAGGCGTTTGAGTTGTTAACTTCCACCTTGCGTTTGCAAGGTTATGCCGTCGTGACCGCCAACGGATTTACCAAAGTCGTGCCAGAAGCTGACGGTAAATTGCAAGCCGGCCCAACCCAGATGAGCGGCGTCAAGGGCGATCAAATCGCCACCCAAGTGTTCCGTTTGAATTACGAAAGCTCAGCGAACTTGGTCACCGTTTTGCGCCCATTGATTTCACCAAACAACACGATTAACGCCAATCCTGGCAACAACTCAGTAGTGATTACCGATTACGCCGACAATTTAAAACGTCTCGAAAAAGTTATCGCCACTTTAGACGTGCCTAGCTCCAGCGACGTCGATGTCGTGCCCATCAAATACGGTATCGCTAGTGACATTGCCACACTGATTCTGAAATTGACCGATCAACCGGCAGCCGCAGCGGATAGCGGCAAAGTCAATATTTTGGCGGACAGTCGTACTAATTCAATCTTGATCCACGCACCATCGGTGGCGCGGGCTAATTTGATTAAAACTTTAATCGCCAAGCTCGATCAGCCGACCGCGTTACCCGGCAATGTGCATGTGGTGTATTTACGTAACGCCGATGCGATGAAGTTGGCGCAAACTTTGCGCGCTATTGCGCCGGCAGATTCAAGCTCAACGAATTCCGGTGGCTCTTCGGTTTCTACTAGCGGCTCAACATCGAGCTTTAATAATTCCACTTCTAACCAAGGTGGGATGTCTAAAACCGGAACGTCAAGCGGCTTCGGCAGCTCCAGTAGCTCTAGCGGCGGCTTGGGAAGCACTTTGGGCGGCAGTTCATTGGGCAATAATTCGGCTGCGAGCACCTTGTCGACCGGCGGGCCAACTGGCTACATTCAAGCAGATGCCTCGACCAACACCTTAATTATCACGGCCAGCGAAACGGTCTACCGCAATTTGCGCACTGTCATTGACCAACTCGATGCGCGTCGTTCGCAAGTCTATATCGAAGCATTGATCATTGAAGTATCGACTTCTAAAACAGAACAATTCGGCGTGCAATGGGCGGCCTTAAGCGGCTCGACCAACAACGATATTCGCGTCGGGGCAGCGACCTCGTTTAACACTGGCGGTGCTGCCAACAACTTGTTCACCTTAGCGGCGGAAGGCAAAGCGGCTATTCCGGCGCCAGGTATTAATTTGGGGATATTTAGTTCTAAGTTAGGATTGGGCGCGCTAGCTTCGGCCTTGCAATCGTCCGGTAATGCCAACGTGTTGTCGGTGCCAACCTTGACCACGCTAGATAATGAAGAGGCCAAAATTATGGTCGGTCAAAACGTGCCTTTTGTGACCGGTCAGTACACCAATACGACAGCTAGCGCCGGCTCCACAGTCAACCCGTTCCAAACCATTGAACGTAAAGACGTCGGTGTATCGCTGCGCGTGCGTCCGCAAATTTCCGAAGGCGGTGCAGTCAAATTAGTGATCGCTCAGGAAGTCTCCAACATTGATAACTCGGTTACCAGCACTTCTGGAATTATTACCAAAGTGCGCTCCATTGAAACCAATGTCATTGTTGATGACGGCCAGCTTTTGGTGTTAGGCGGTTTGATGGCCGAAGACAGCAACGACAACAACGATCAAGTGCCATTGCTGGGCGATATTCCTTACCTCGGCAATCTGTTTAAATACAAAAGCAAGATTCACAATAAGAGCAATTTGCTGATTTTCTTGCGCCCAACCGTTGTACGCAATACCGATCAAAGCAATTCAATCTCGGTCGATCGTTATGACTACATGCGCGCCAATGTTCGTACCGACAAGCCTGCTAATCCGTTACTCAACATTCCGTCTTTATCGCCAGAAAATAACAGCGTATTGATTCCGCAAAACGTGATGAATCGCGCGGCAAGCAATAGCAAGTTGGATGCGCAATCGGACGCTAAGCCGCAAACCACGCCAGTAGCTGCGCCTGAAACCACGACCACCCCTGCGACGAACTAGTATGTCATCACTCACCATTGCACAAGCAAACCTGCTCCCGTACGTTTTCGCGCGGGAGTGTTCCATATTGGCGGGTTGGGGCGAACCTGACGTGCTGCATGTTTGGGCTTCCGAAAAAACTGCCCCAACCGCCATTGCTGAGGTTGGTCGCAAGTACGGTCGGGTAAAGCTCATTCCGATCAAACACACCGAATTGGAGCAAGCCATTGATCGCGCCTACGCAGGTTCGGGTGGCGATGCGGCGCAAGTTGTGGATGAGGTCGAATCGGATTTAGATTTAGCCAAGTTGATGTCCGATTTACCCGCGATTGAAGATTTGCTGGAATCGGCTGACGACGCGCCAGTCATTCGCATGATTAACGCCTTACTTACCCAAGCATTGCGTGAAACTGCGTCCGATATTCATATCGAACCATTCGAGCAAATCTCAGTTGTGCGTTTCCGTATTGATGGTTCCTTGCGCGACGTTGTTCGTCCAAAGAAAGCGATTCACGCCGCCTTGATTTCGCGTATCAAAATCATGGCGCAATTGGACATTGCCGAAAAGCGTTTGCCGCAAGACGGACGTATCGCCTTGCGTATCGGCGGTAAATCGGTCGATGTGCGGGTCTCTACTTTGCCAACCGGTCACGGTGAGCGCGCGGTGTTGCGTTTGCTGGACAAGGAAGCAGGGCGCCTAGATTTAATCAATCTAGGCATGAGTGACGCGATGTCGCCCAAATTCAATAAGCTGATTAATCAGCCGCACGGCATTGTGTTAGTTACTGGCCCAACTGGCTCTGGTAAAACCACCACGCTGTATGCGGCCTTATCGCGTTTAAACGCCAGCACGACAAACATCTTAACGGTTGAAGATCCGATTGAATACGAGTTGCCCGGCATCGGTCAGACCCAAGTCAACGCTCGCATTGACATGACGTTTGCCAAAGCGCTGCGGGCCATCTTGCGTCAAGATCCAGACGTGATCATGATCGGTGAAATTCGCGATCTTGAAACCGCACAAATTGCGGTGCAAGCCTCACTCACAGGTCACTTAGTTTTAGCGACTTTGCATACCAATGATTCCGCCGCTGCCGTGACGCGCTTGTTGGACATGGGGATTGAACCATTCTTGTTGTCGTCGTCCTTGTTAGGCGTGTTAGCGCAACGATTGGTGCGTAAATTATGTCCGGTCTGCAAACGTCTCGACGGCCACGAATGGCATCCGGTCGGTTGCGATGCGTGCGCGCAAACCGGCTATCAAGGCCGTGTTGGGGTGTACGAACTGTTAACCACCACCGATCAAATCCGCGCACAAATTCATCAAAAAGCATCCGAAGCGGAGGTGCGTAATGTCGCCAAAGCCGACGGTATGTTGAGCATGCGTGAAGACGGTGAGCGTTGGATTGCGCAGGGCGTTACTTCGCGTGAAGAACTTTTGCGCGTCACCAAAGAATAGGATTAGGTAAAACGTGCCAGCCTTTAGATACGAAGCGCTTCTTGCCAGCGGACAAAGTAAAAACGGGGTCATCAACGCCGACAGCGCCCGCGCTGCGCGTGCCGAATTGCGCGGCCAAGGATTAACGCCAATCACCGTCGATCAAATCGCCAGCGAAGAAAAAAACAAAGGTCAGCAATCGCTCTTTGCTGACAAGCTCTCGTCCAACGAACTGTCGTTATTTACCCGCCAACTCGCTAGTTTATTGGAAGCTGGTTTGCCGCTGGAGCAATCGTTTTCTGCCCTGTTAGAACAAGCCGAGCGGGTTTATGTGCGTGACTTAATTGCCGCGATTCGCTCAGAAGTGATGGCCGGTCATTCCTTGTCCGATGTGTTGAAACAGCATCCGCGCGACTTCGCCGATATTTACACCGCGCTCGTTGCATCCGGTGAGCAAATTGGCCAATTGGCGCGTGTGCTCTCGCGCTTGGCAGATTTCATTGAGCGCCGCAATGCCTTGGTGCAAAAAGTACGCTTGGCATTCACTTACCCGGCAATTGTGACGGTGGTCGCGTTTGCGATTGTGATTTTTTTGTTGGCCTATGTAGTGCCGCAAATCGTTTCGGTGTTTGCTAACACCAAACAAAAATTACCACTGCTGACCGTGGTGATGTTGGTCATCTCCGACTTTGTGCGAGCTTATGGGATTTACGTTGCAATCATCGTCGCTTTTGCCGCGTGGTGCTGGCGTCAAATTTTGAAAAATCCCGACGTAAAAATGCGTTGGCATGCTTGGCTGTTGATGGCGCCGTTGTATGGCAAATTTGAGCGCAGCTTAAACACGTCGCGCTTTGCTAGTACCTTAGCAATTACGATTGGTTCTGGCGTGCCTATTCTGCAAGCGCTGCAAACCAGTCGCGATACCTTGTCCAATGTGGCCATGCGCGAGCAGGTGGAAACAGCCACCTCTGCGGTGCGCGAAGGCGTGAGTTTAGCGCGCGCGTTATCGACCCATCAGCATTTCCCGCCGATGCTCATTCACATGATCCGAGCGGGTGAAGTGACTGGTGATTTGCCGGCAATGTTGGAACGCGCCGCCGATTCGCAACAACAAGATTTGGAACGCCGCGCGTTGACGATGGCGGGTTTGCTTGAGCCAATACTGATTTTGGTCATGGGCGTAGTGGTTTTGTTAATCGTGTTAGCGGTGTTAATGCCTATCATCGAAATTAATCAATTGGTTCATTAGAGAAAGAATTACATGAAAAAAATACCTCTAATTAGTAGTGTGGTGCTATTTGCGTTGCTGTGCGTGAGTGCCAGTTATTGGGTGCTGCAATTCATTAAACCACCCGTCCGTAAAATTATTGCTCCTCCACCCGTGGTGCAAGTCGCTGATGTCGAGAGCGTTGCCACATTGTTTGGTGGCGCGTTGACGGTCGCTTCAAACTACCAACTCAAAGGTATTGTGTTGGCCAATCCAATGAAGCAAAGCGTGGCAATCATTGCGGTGGATGGCAAAGCGACACAGGCATATCCGATGGATACCGAGATCAGCAACGGCGTGCGCTTGGTAGAAGTTCATGCGGATTATGTGTTGTTGCTCGATAACGGAGTCAGTAAGCGGGTCGATTTGCCGCAAGACGCCAAATCTGTCTCGTCCGGTTTTCAAAGTCCAATAGCTCCGATGGCTCCAATCGTGCCGACCGCGGCGGCTGTTCCGAACGCTGTGGAAGATAACGCTGCGGTGCACGGCGGTAATATCAGACCGCGATTTAATCCGCAAGGCAAGCCAAGTATGCCGGGAATGTCTGCGACACCCAATGTAATGACGTTGCCGTCAACGACTACGCCGCCGAACTTTCCGCCTGGTACAGCGAGTTTTACCCCCAGTTTTGTACCGTTAAAACCAGCTGCCACCGATCAAGTAAATCCGACTCCAAATCAGCAAGACCGCTGATGACTCCGATGGAACGCGTGCTGTTTCCTGAATCTATCGAGCTCGCGCTGCGCCAAGCGCATCCCAGTTGGAACAGTGCATTGCGAGCTGGCTTATTGGCTGTGCAGCACAGCCAGCCCAATTATTTAACTGAACTAGCGCAGGGGCAATTTTTGCCAACGCAAAATCGATTATTCGCCGCGTTTAGCTTGCCTATCGATGCCACCAATTACGTGTTATTCGGCGAAGGCCCTTATCCCAGAGAAGAAAGTGCAACTGGCGTGTGCTTTATGGATGGCGCGGTGCAATCGCTGTGGCAAGCCGGTACGGGCTTATCAAAAGCAGTCAATCGCGCTACCTCACTGCGCAATTTCATCAAGATGATGTTGGTTGCCGAAGGCCATTTGGAGCCAGACAACACCGCTGGCGGTGCATTGCAACCAATCGCGGATTTAGCCCTTACCAGTCCTGCGAAATGGATACAAACCGGAGCGGAATTGCAAAGCAACATGCTGGCACATGGTTTCTTGCTGCTTAATGCTAGCTTAGTGTTCCGCAAGGAAGTCGCACCGGCGCTCGATGCCAAAGCGTGGCGGCCATTTTTGCGCGTCATCCTGCAAGCATTAGCACAACAAGCAACCAAGCCCAAATTAATTCTATGGGGCAAAATCGCTGAAAAAATTGTCGATCTTCCCGAGGCGCAGCAGTTCGAGGCAATTGCTTCTGAGCATCCTTACAATCTCTCTTTCATCACCAATCCAGCCATGCAAACGCTGTTTGCACCATTGCACTTGTTGAAACAACAGCATTCTTAAGGCAATTTTGACCAACTTTCACTGATTTATCGAATTTAGTTGATATTTGGCACTTTTCTTCTTCAATCCAGTTTCTATAATGAATCCAAACGAAACTTGTTTCGACTGGGATATACGCAATTCGATAGCGTGTTTTTGATTTGACTATCATTTTCATTTCTTATTAATTCAACATGCTAAAAAAGATTAACATCCAGCAATTGCGGCAGGGAATGTTTGTGCATGAATTTTGTGGTTCGTGGATTGATCACCCGTTTTGGAAAAAATCGTTCTTGATCGAAAATCAAGACACATTTAACTCAATCGTTTCCAGCAACATTGCTGAACTCATTATCAATACGGCCAAAGGATTGGATGTATTGGTTGACGAAGCAAAAGTACCTGAACCTGAGCCAGCGCCAGAACCCGTGGTTGTGGTCGCGCCCATCAAAGAAGAGCCTAAACCGGTTGTGGTGGCAGAAACACCGGTGTCGATGGATCAAGAGTTGGATCGCGCCAGTAAAGTAGTGGCCAACAGCAAGCGCGCCGTGATGTCGATGTTCAAAGAAGCGCGCATGGGCAATGCGGTCAAGCTCGAAAGTATGCAACCGTTGGTTGAGGAAATATCCGCTTCGATGGCGCGCAATGCGGGTGCTTTAATTGGATTGGCTCGCTTAAAAACCAAAGATGATTACACCTACATGCACTCGGTTGCGGTATGCGCCTTGATGATCGCACTCGCCAAACAGTTAAAGCTTAGCGAAGAAGAAGTCAAAGAAGCGGGTATGGCAGGACTGCTGCACGACATCGGCAAAATGATGATTCCGGTCGATGTGCTCAATAAGCCCGGCAAATTAACTGACGCAGAATTCGATACCGTTAAGCGGCATCCAATGGATGGCTACGAAATGCTAATCAAAACCGAATCAATGAGTCCCGTCGTGCTAGATGTTTGCCTGCACCATCACGAAAAAATTGACGGCAGCGGATATCCGAAGCGGCTCGATGGCGACAAGATTAGCTTGATGGCAAAAATGGGCGCGGTGTGCGATGTCTACGATGCCATCACGTCCAACCGCCCCTACAAACAAGGCTGGTGCCCGGCTGAATCGATCAAGAAAATGGCCGAGTGGAGCAACAAGCATTTCGACGACAAGGTATTTCAAGCATTTGTGCGCAGCATTGGTATTTATCCAGCTGGCTCGTTAGTTATGTTGAAATCGGGGCGCATGGGCGTCGTGGTCGAGCAAACGGAAAGTTCATTATTGCAGCCGATAGTTCGCGTGTTCTATTCCAGCAAATCCATGAGCCCGATTCCGCCGGTGCTAATTGATTTGTCCAAAGAAGGTGAGCAAGACAAAATTGTGTCCCGAGAAATGGCCAGCAAATGGGGCTTTAAAAATATTGATGTGTATTGGTTGGGTGACGCTGCTAAGCACGTCAATTAATCCGAACTGCCACGATTCATTTCTTCGCTTTAATAATATCGTGGCAATGCAATTGAAATGGTCTTGGCTTGTCGGCGTTGAGGTCCGCGAACAAAAATCTTAACGTGTGTGTGATTGTTGGGAAAGCAATGTCATCCCAAGGAATGCTGGCTTCATCAAACAATTCGACCGCCAAACTTTCAACTCCGGCAGCGTAATTCAAATTTTTCAGCGTGGCGCGATAAAAAAGGTGGACTTGATCGACATGCGCTACATTGAGCATACTAAAAAGCTCGTGCAACTCAACGCTTGCGCCAGCTTCTTCCTCCGTCTCGCGCAACGCTGCTTCGCTAGTAGTCTCGCCATTCTCCATAAAACCTGCTGGTAAGGTCCAATAGCCATAACGCGGTTCAATGGCGCGCTTGCATAACAGAACGCTGATTTTTCCATCCTTTTCCCAAACGGGAATGCTGCCAACCACTAATTTGGGATTTTCATAATGAATCGTATTGCAATGATCGCAAACGTAGCGCAGACGGTTATCGTCGGCGGGGATTTTCAGTGAAACTGGATGCGCGCATTCAGAGCAAAATTTCATCATGATCTATTCATAGTTGGAAAAAATGGCGAATAGCTATTTTAGGTGGATTTCGATTATCCGTGGCTAAAATAAATGTAGATCAGGCATGGATTTTGCTAATTTTTTCGAGAAATATGCGCTAAAAGGAAGAAATACCTTGCCTCTAAGGCGTCATTCGATTATAGTGTGACCTCTCAGACGCGGGGTGGAGCAGTCTGGCAGCTCGTCGGGCTCATAACCCGAAGGTCATAGGTTCAAATCCTGTCCCCGCAACCAAATTCGTAGTAAGTAGTAAACAAGATTTAAACGACGCCTAGCGTAGTTTCAATTACAGACGCGGGGTGGAGCAGTCTGGCAGCTCGTCGGGCTCATAACCCGAAGGTCATAGGTTCAAATCCTGTCCCCGCAACCAATCAAAAGGCCACGAGATTCGTGGCCTTTTTGTTAAAGTTTAATTTTTCATGCTTTTCGTCATTTGAATTCGCTTGTGATCTTAAAATAATCGTTTACAATTTCACCTGAAATGTACGAGCCAAACTAACGTTTTTAGGTTATCTGCGTACGTAATCTGTACAGTCCCCAACCTAGTTAATTCTTACTAGGTTTCGGGTGAAATTCGGTGAATCCGGATTTGGGTTGAGCAAAGTACACGCCCCCAATAAACACGCTTCCCTTCATTTAGCTGCTAAAGAGTTGCACATGAATACTGCTGAGGCCAAAATAGTCCTCGAAACTGCTCTGCTATGCGCGCATGAGCCGCTTACTTTGCATTCCATGAAAAAGCTTTTTGTGGATGAATCATCGTCCGATGATGTCATTGGAAACGATGCGCTCAAATTAATGTTGGGAATGCTGCGCACCGATTGGCAGGAGCGTGGAATTGAATTGGTGAGCCTGTCAACCGGTTGGCGTTTTCAAAGCAAGCCGTTAATGCGTAAATATTTGGATCGAATGAATCCAGAAAAGCCGCCTAAATATTCACGTGCTGCGCTAGAAACGCTGGCAATCATTATTTATAAGCAGCCAGTCACGCGCGGCGATATTGAAGAAATTCGCGGCGTCACAGTCAATGCGCAAACAATTCGTATGTTGGAAGACCGCGGTTGGATTGAAACTGTTGGGCATCGCGATGTTCCTGGGCGTCCAGCGTTGTTTGCCTCGACAAAACAGTTTCTCGATGATCTAGGCCTTGAATCATTAGAGCAATTGCCGCCATTGCAGGCCGTTTCGCAAGAAATGATGAAAGATAGCGATGCGGCGCATTTGGCAATCCTTGAAGAACATTTACAGGAAAATTTGTCTCAAGCCACGATGAATTTTACCGAAGAAGAAGTTGCTCCCGTCTCAGGGGATGCAATTCAAGAAAACGAAGCTGCGCCAATTAGCGCAGTAAATACGGAAGATGCTAGTTTGGTTGAAACGCAAGATGTTTCCCAAATTGCTGTCTTAATATCCGATGACCAAACGCCAGAACTTCATACTAAAGAAGATTCTAGCGAACCCAACCAAGAATGAAAACGATGTCAACTAAAACGACAGAAGACGCAATGCCGAACGATAATGTTGAGTCGGGAATAACGACAAAATCCGACAAGCCGCGCGAGAAAAAACACGGCGTGCGCGGGCCAAGAATGATGCGTCGGGCTCGTAGCGAGCGCACTGAAACTAGCGCGCCAAGTAACTCAACTCAATTTTCTGCCGCCGATTCCGCTTCGTTGGGCACAAGCTCGGACGCGCAACAAGGCGAAGCGAAAGCGCCACGCCGCCATCCGAATGCGGCGAGTAAAAATGGCCCACGTAATGCTAAACATGGTGATTCCCCGAGAGCAAAAGCCGGTTCTCGCCAACATGCAAAATCAGCTTCTGCAAAATCCTCGAATTCCCCTGATGATATTTTTTCTTTCGTCACTTCAGATGCCTACGACCAAGCACATGATGCCAAATCTAACGGTCGCTCTGGTCCGGCTAAATCAGCGCGCCGCGACTTAACTTCCGATGACGATGCACCTAAATTACATAAGGTTTTAGCCGAAGCCGGTTTGGGTTCACGGCGCGATATGGAAGAATTAATTGTCGCTGGTCGCGTGTCAGTCAATGGTGAGCCAGCGCACATCGGACAGCGCATTTTGCCTACCGACATGGTTCGTATTAACGGCAAAGTGATTCAACGCAAAATCAATAAAAAACCGCCGCGTGTTTTGGTGTATCACAAGCCTGCAGGGCAAATTGTGAGTACTAACGATCCAGAGGGACGCGAATCTGTTTTCTCTAGTTTGCCAACGATGAAAACCGGCAAATGGCTGGCTGTTGGCCGCTTGGATTTCAATACGGAAGGTTTGTTGTTATTCACGACTTCAGGCGATTTGGCGAATCGATTAATGCATCCTCGTTACGGTATTGAGCGCGAATACGCGGTTCGTACCTTGGGGACGCTTGAAGAGGGTATGCGTCAAAAATTATTAAGCGGCGTTGAGTTGGAAGACGGTTTAGCGCAATTCTCGAAAGTCAGCGATGGCGGCGGCGACGGGGTCAACAAATGGTATCGCGTTGTCATCGGTGAGGGGCGTAATCGCGAAGTACGCCGGATGTTTGAGGCCATCGGTTTAACCGTTTCTCGCCTGATTCGTACTCGTTACGGCGTGATGACGTTGCCACCAAATTTGAAGCGTGGCCGCTGGGAAGAATTAGAAGAAAATGCAGCGCGTGAATTGTTAAAACTGTGTGGACTGGAAAAAGAAGCGAAGGCAGGGCGCGAAGAGCGCACTGGTCCGGGTCGCGCGCCCAAAGCCAGTCCGAATGGCCGCTTTGGTGGACAAGGATATGGTTCTGCTAATGGCAATTCGGCAGGCAGCGAGCGGGCCCCACGCTTTGCAAAATCACAAGATTCGGTTGGTGGCGGCAAAGCCAAGCCTCAACGCAGTCGCCAGCCCGATCCGTTGCAAACTGCTTTGGGCTTCCCCGCGGCGCCGCAGCGCAGGTCGCGCAGCGCAGGTTCGGCGGCTCCTGCCAATAACTATCAAGGAATTCCGCGCAAGCGTGCGCGAGGCTGATGAAATTGTTGCACTATGATGAGTTATCCCTACTTTTGCATTGTCAGGTAATAAGTTTTCGTTTATAATCTGATAGTTACTGAGTTTTCTGGCTTGAATCTAAGTCGAAAACCACAAAAAAAGAAGATGGGCTCATGCCCATTTTTTTTTTGCAATTCACTATGTGGTTGCAATAAGTTGAAATTGTTATCGGAGAATTGTTTTGTATTTGCATGCCTTGATTGAAAAAACTGTCGCGGGACTTGGCTACGAACTCGTTGAGTTTGAGATGGCAGCCAAGGGTTTGCTGCGTGTGTACATTGATTTTTCTTTTGAGCAGGCAGATCGCGGCCAAATCACGGTGGAGGATTGTGCCACCGTTAGCCATCAATTGAGTCATGTATTAACGGTTGAAAATGCAAATTATGAGCGTCTTGAAGTGTCCTCTCCAGGGCTTGATAGACCGCTCAATAAATTGTCCGATTACATTCGATTTGCGGACCAAGAAGCAATTATAAAATTACGTGTGCCATTGGCTGGCACATCGAATCGTAAAACCTACGAAGGTGTGATTCGTATGCCAGTTGGGGAAACCTTGATGTTGGAATTTGAAAATAAAGATGGGGCGGCTATGCTTGAATTTGCGTTAGCCGATGTGGAAAAGGCGCGTTTGGTGCCACAAGTCGATTTTAGGAGTCGCAAAGCATGAGTCGCGAAGTTTTATTGTTGGTTGATGCCTTAGCGCGTGAAAAAAACGTAGATAAGGAAATTGTATTCGGCGCCCTGGAGCATGCGTTAGCGCAGGCAACCAAGAAACGTTACGAAGGTGATGTCGATATTCGCGTCACGATCGACCGTGAGGGTGGTCAGTTTGAATCTTTCCGACGTTGGCATGTGGTTCCTGATGACGCTGGTTTGCAATTGCCCGATCAAGAGATTTTGCATTTCGAAGCGCTGGAACAGTATCCAGATATCGAAGTGGATGAATACATCGAAGAAGCGATTGAATCGGTTGATTTTGGCCGCCGTTTCGCGCAAGACGCTAAGCAAGTTATGTTGCAACGCGTTCGTGATGCTGAGCGTGAGCAAATTTTGGCTGACTTCTTGGAACGCGGTGATTCATTAGTAACCGGCACGATCAAGCGCATGGAACGCGGTGAAGCCGTGGTGGAATCAGGCAAAATCGAAGCCCGTTTGCCACGCGACCAAATGATCCCAAAAGAAAACTTGCGTATCGGCGACCGAGTACGTGCTTACATTTTGCGTATTGATCGTAATGCTCGCGGCCCACAAGTTATTTTGTCCCGTACTGCACCAGAATTCATTATGAAATTGTTTGAACTCGAAGTGCCAGAGATCGAGCAGGGTTCATTAGAAGTGAAATCGGCCGCACGTGATCCAGGTGTGCGTGCAAAAATCGCGGTGTACACCAACGATCAACGTATTGACCCAATCGGTACTTGCGTAGGTATGCGCGGTTCACGTGTTCAGGCTGTGACTGGTGAATTGGGCGGCGAGCGTGTTGATATCGTATTGTGGTCCGAAGATCCAGCGCAATTTGTGATTGGCGCGTTAGCTCCCGCAAACGTTTCTTCCATCGTTGTTGATGAAGAAAAACATGCGATGGACGTGGTGGTTGATGATGAAAACTTGGCGATTGCGATTGGCCGCAGCGGTCAAAACGTGCGCTTGGCAGCAGAATTAACTGGCTGGCAAATCAATATCATGACGGCCGAGCAATCCGCGAGTAAATCCGAGCAAGAAACTGCCGGAATCCGCGCTTTGTTTATGCAAAAACTCGATGTTGATCAAGAAGTTGCTGACATTTTGGTGGACGAAGGTTTCTCCAGTTTAGAAGAAATCGCTTACGTGCCAATTAGCGAAATGTTAGAGATCGAAGCGTTGGACGAAGACACCGTCAATGAATTGCGCAATCGTGCTCGCGATGCCATCGTTTCTGAAGCAATCGCTTCGGAAGAAGGCGTTGACGGCGTTGAAGATGCATTGATCAATTTGCCTGGCATGGATCGTGTAACTGCCGGTAAATTAGGTTTGGCGGATGTCAAAACGTTGGCCGCATTTGCTGCGTTAGCTTATGACGAATTCGGCGCGATTTTAGCCTTATCGACAGAACGCGCACGCCAACTGATCAAGAACGAGTTTGAAGATGTAACCGATGATGAAATGAAACTCATCGACGCTAAGTATGATGACCACGCGAAAGCCATTTTGGCCAAAGCTTGGAGTATCACGGAAACTAAATAGGGACTTGTGTAGAATTGTTCATTCGGTGTTGGCTGGTACTTAGGCTAATTGAAACACCGATTGAACAATACTGATAAATCCTATGAGTAATGGTTGACTACCGTGAAAAACTTGAGTCATCCACCGCGCCACATAGAAAAAGAGGACTGAATGGCGAGTAATAATGTAGCCCAATTTGCCACCGAGCTTAAGATGTCAGCCGATGTGCTGCTAACCCAACTGCGTTCAGCAGGCGTAGTCAAGGGTTCAACCTCTGACGCTTTGTCGAAAGAAGACAAAGAACGTTTACTTGACCATTTGCGTCGTACCCACGGTGTTGAAGCCGATGGCGATACTAAAAAAATCACGTTGACTCGTAAAGAAACAACTGAAATCAAACAAGCTGATGCGACCGGTAAGTCTCGCACCATCCAAGTTGAAGTCCGTAAAAAACGCACGTTTGTCAAACGTGACGAAACTATTCCTGAAATTGAAAAGCCAGTCGCACCGGCCATCGATCCAGCTGAACTCGCAAAACAAGCTGAAGAAGATCGTTTGGCGGATGAGTTGCGCGCGAAGCAAGAAGCTGCGCTGATTGAAAAGCAGCAGCACTTGGCTCGTTTAGAAGCTGAAAAAGAAATCCAAACTAAAGCCATGCAAGAAGCTGAATTGGCTGCGGCCAAAGAGGCGGAGTTGGCTGCTCAATCGGCGGCTAAACGCGCTGCTGCGCAAGAAGATGCTGCCAAATTGCAAGCTGCCCAAGTTAAGCGCAAGCCAGCAGCTAAAGCCGCTAAGGCCGTCGATGCAGTAGACGCAGCCAAACCAGTTGATGCGGTTGCAGCTCCGGTGGTTGCTG
The DNA here is from genome assembly GCF_004358105.1 of Sapientia aquatica. Taxonomy (GTDB): domain Bacteria; phylum Pseudomonadota; class Gammaproteobacteria; order Burkholderiales; family Burkholderiaceae_D; genus Solimicrobium; species Solimicrobium aquaticum. The sequence goes on from NZ_SMYL01000001.1 coordinate 122,951, forward strand.
ATACTAAGATCGTTGCAGGCGAAGTGACTAAGCGTTTGGCCGAAGAAGCCGAAGCCGATGAAGCCAAGAAAGCCGCCGCTGGTGTAGTTGCCGCCAAAGAAGCGACCAAAATCGCGACCGAAAAAGCCGCAGCAACCGAGATGGCGCGTAAAGTGGTCGCGGACGAAGTGGCTCAGATCAAAGCCATGATGAGTACCCAGCGCAAGCCAGTCAAAGCACCAGCTCCAGCTCCGGTTGAAGCACCAAAACCTGCGAAGACATCCGAAGGTACATTACACAAACCAACTGATAAAAAACCAGTTGAGAAAAAAGAAGAGAAAAAAGTCGTCGTAGTCGATAAAAAATCGATTAAATCGGCCAACGTTTCTTCGACTTGGCAAGAAGATTCAGCCAAGAAAAAAGGCTTAAAAACACGCGGCAATACCACAGCAGCTCCAGGTGGTCGTGAAGGCTGGCGCGCCGGCGGTAAAAATTCTCGTCGCGGCTCGCACGTAGAAGAACGCGAGACAAACTTCCAAGCACCGGTTGAAGCGGTGGTCAAAGATGTCTACGTTCCAGAGACAATTACGGTCGCAGAGTTAGCGCACAAGATGTCGGTCAAAGCGTCTGAAGTCATTAAGCAATTAATGAAATTAGGCCAGATGGTCACCATTAACCAAGTATTGGATCAGGAAACTGCGCTGATTTTGGTTGAAGAAATGGGCCACAAAGCGTTTGCCGCCAAGCTTGATGATCCTGAAGCAATGTTGGTTGACGGCGGTGTGCAGACCGAATATCAAGTATTCCCACGCGCTCCTGTTGTGACCGTCATGGGTCACGTTGATCACGGTAAAACAAGTTTGCTTGATTACATTCGTCGCGCCAAAGTGGCTTCCGGCGAAGCGGGTGGAATTACTCAGCATATCGGCGCATACCACGTTGAAACACCGCGCGGCATGATCACTTTCTTAGATACACCGGGCCACGAAGCGTTTACCGCGATGCGTGCGCGTGGTGCTAAGGCAACCGATATCGTTATTTTGGTGGTGGCAGCTGACGATGGCGTGATGCCGCAAACCAAAGAAGCGATTGCTCACGCAAGAGCTGCTGGTGTTCCGTTAGTGGTTGCGATCAATAAGATTGATAAGCCGGGCGGAAACCTCGACCGCGTTAAGCAAGAATTGATTGCAGAAAACGTCTTGCCAGAAGAATACGGTGGCGATTCCCCATTCGTGTCTGTCTCTGCTAAAACAGGTCAAGGTATCGACGAATTGCTTGAAAACGTCTTGCTGCAAGCCGAAGTTTTAGAGTTAAAAGCTGCTAAAGATGCACCTGCACGTGGCTTGGTTGTTGAGGCTCGTTTGGATAAAGGTCGCGGTCCGGTTGCAACGATTTTGGTTCAATCTGGAACCTTGAAGCGCGGTGACGTTGTGTTGGCTGGTTCGTCCTATGGCCGTGTTCGTGCGATGTTGGATGAAAACGGTTTGTCGATTTCAGAAGCCGGTCCTTCGATCCCTGTTGAGATTCAAGGTTTGACTGAAGTGCCAAATGCTGGTGAAGAAGTCATGGTCATGGCCGACGAGCGTAAAGCTCGTGAAATTGGTCAGTTCCGTCAGGGTAAATACCGTGACGTTAAGCTGGCTAAACAGCAAGCGGCTAAGCTGGAAAATATGTTTGAAAACATGGGCGAAGGCGAAGTCAAAACCTTGGCGATGATTATCAAAACAGACGTTCAAGGTTCGCAAGAAGCGTTGGTGCATTCGTTGCAAAAATTATCGACTTCCGAAGTGCGCGTTCAAGTTGTGCACGCAGCTGTCGGTGGTATTTCCGAGTCCGACGTCAACTTGGCAGTAGCTTCCAAAGCGGTCTTGATTGGCTTTAATACTCGCGCTGATGCGTCCGCTCGTAAGTTGGCCGAAGCAAACGGCATCGATATTCGTTACTACAACATTATTTACGATGCCGTGGATGATGTGAAAGCAGCGATGTCGGGCATGTTAGCTCCAGAAAAACGCGAACAGGCATTGGGCTTGGTCGAGATTCGCCAAGTGATTACGATCAGCAAAGTCGGTGCGATTGCCGGTTGTTATGTACTCGAAGGCGTAGTAAAACGTGGTTCTTCTACTCGTCTGTTACGCAACAACGTGGTCATTTGGACTGGTGAGTTGGATTCGTTAAAACGCTTTAAAGATGACGTTAAAGAAGTCAAGTCCGGCTTTGAGTGCGGTTTATCGTTGAAGAATTTCAATGATATTCAAGTCGGCGATCAACTCGAAGTATTTGAAGTTCAAGAGGTTGCTCGTACCCTGTAATGATTCCGGCATTATTTCGGTCACGAAATAATGCCGCTTCAACACAGCGTTTAGTGCAAATAAAATGGCAAAAAATAGTAAATCAATACCCGGTCGCGGATTGCGTGTAGCCGATCAAATCCAACGTGATTTATCGCTTATCATCAGCGCCGAACTTAAAGACCCGCGCGTCGGCATGATTACGCTGACCGAAGTGCAAGTTACTCCCGATTATGCGCATGCAAAAGTGTATTTCACCTCCTTGCGCGACACACCCGAACAAATCAAAACGACGCTGACCTGTTTAAACAATGCGGCTGGTTTTTTGCGTATGCACTTAGGTAAGCGTTTGCACATTCATACCTTGCCGCAATTGCACTTTGTGCACGACATGTCGACGATGAACGGAATTGCGATGTCGAAATTGATCGATGAAGCAATTGCGACCAACGCCGATCACCCAAAATCCGAAGCAGACGATGTTAGTTCTGAATCGGACAGCAAAGAGTAAGTCGTTCACCAATCTCCCATGAATCAAGCCAAACCAACTAAGCGCATCCGCGATGCGCTCAATGGCGTGTTGTTGCTCGATAAGCCCGTTGGTTTGTCGAGTAACGACGCATTGATTCAGGCTAAGCGATTGTTGAATGCAAAAAAGGCCGGCCACACTGGAACGCTTGATCCGTTTGCGACCGGTTTGCTGCCGCTGTGTTTTGGCGAGGCAACCAAGTTTTCGCACGATTTACTGGATGCCGATAAGACTTACGAGACTGTTGTGCATTTAGGGATTACAACCGAGACTGGCGACACCGAGGGTGCAGTGGTTGAGGCGCTTCCAGTGTCAGTGACCGACGCACAAATTGAAGCGGTATTGGCACAATTCCGCGGCCCGATTGCCCAAGTGCCGCCGATGTATTCGGCATTAAAACGCGATGGTAAGCCGCTGTATGAATACGCGCGTGCTGGCATTACGCTGGAGCGCGAAGCGCGTAATGTGGTGATTCACGAATTGACTCTGCTGAGCTACGAAGCGCCATTTTTGCGCTTGCGAGTGAGTTGTTCGAAAGGCACCTATATTCGTGTTTTAGGCGAAGATATAGGCCGCGTTTTAGGCTGTGGGGCGCATTTGAATGCACTGCGACGCACGCAAGTGGGCAGTTTGCTGATCGACGGTTCGGTCACGTTAGAATCATTGCAATCAAAGTCGGTGGACGAGCGTTTAGGTTTGCTCAAGCCAATTGATACATTGCTATCGGATTTTGATGCCATTGACCTCTCCGACGAGCTAGCTGTGCGATTTTTGCACGGGCAGCGCATTTCGCTGCAAAAAGAAGGAATATCCCTATCCGCAAACTTAGGCCGACTGCGGGTGTATCGACGTAGCGATAATAAATTGCTAGGTTCAGGTCTGTTGCAAGAATATCAGGTGCTCGCGCCTGAACGTTTAATATCCACTTCTGGCTAAACCCATCCAATTGCCTATACTAAATAATTGAGTATGTCTAAAATTGTTGCAAAGTTTTTGCAATGCAACATGCTATAATGCCGAGTTACCAGAATTCACCATTCACCTCTATCGCTATCATGTCAAACACAAAACGCGCAATACGCAACATCGCGATCATCGCCCACGTTGATCACGGTAAAACAACTCTAGTTGATCAGTTACTCCGTCAATCAGGCACATTCCGAGACAACCAACAGGTTGACGCTCGTGTGATGGATTCCAATGATATTGAAAAAGAACGTGGTATCACGATTCTGTCCAAAAACTGCGCCGTTGAATACAAAGGCACGCACATCAATATCGTTGATACCCCAGGCCACGCCGACTTTGGTGGTGAAGTTGAGCGCGTATTGTCGATGGTAGACAGTGTTTTGTTATTGGTTGATGCGCAAGAAGGCCCGATGCCGCAAACGCGTTTTGTGACGCGCAAAGCCTTGGCACTAGGTTTGAAGCCTATCGTGGTGGTGAATAAAGTCGATCGTGAAAATGCCGATCCACAAAAAGCAGTTAACGCAACCTTTGAATTGTTCGACAAACTCGGCGCGACCGATGAGCAATTAGATTTCCCTATCGTGTATGCATCCGGCTTTAAAGGCTATGCAGGTTTGGAAGACACTGTGCGTGAAGGTACGATGGAGCCGCTGTTCGACGCGATCCTGAAACACGTTCCAGCACGTGAAGACGATCCAGACGGTCCTTTGCAATTACAAATCACTTCGCTCGAATATTCGTCTTACGTCGGTAAGATTGGCGTTGGCCGTATTCTGCGTGGTCGCGTAAAAGCGTTGCAAGACGTGGTGTGGATGAACGGTCCAGAAGACAAGCCAACAAAAGCGCGTATCAACCAAGTGTTAACCTTTAAAGGTTTGGATCGCGTATTGGCCGATGAAGCGTTAGCCGGTGACATCGTGTTGATTAACGGTATCGAAGAAATCAGTATCGGTTCGACCATTTGCGCGCCAGATACACCAGATGCCTTGCCAATGTTGAAGATCGATGAACCAACATTGACGATGAACTTCATGGTCAACAACTCACCCTTGGCTGGTCGTGAAGGTAAGTTTGTAACGACTCGTCAAATTCGTGATCGTTTAGATCGTGAATTGAAATCGAATATGGCGTTGCGCGTTGTGCAAGCTGAGAACGACGATTCGACTTATGAAGTTTCCGGTCGCGGCGAATTGCATTTGACGATCTTGATCGAAAACATGCGTCGTGAAGGTTTTGAATTGGCCGTTTCGCGTCCACGCGTTGTGTTCAAAATGGTCGATGGCGTGCGTCATGAGCCATATGAAATGTTGACCGTTGACGTAGAAGAAACTAACCAAGGCGGCGTGATGGAAGAACTCGGTCGTCGTCGCGGTGACCTGCAAAACATGGAACCAGACGGCAAAGGTCGCGTGCGTTTGGAATACCGCATCCCAGCTCGTGGCTTGATCGGTTTCCAAGGCGAATTCATGACATTAACCCGCGGTACTGGTTTGATGAGCCACGTGTTTGATGAATATGCGCCAGTGGATAATTCCAAAGGTGAAATGGCTGGTCGTCGCAACGGTGTATTGATTTCCCAAGACGATGGCGCAGCAGTGGCTTACGCGATCTGGAAACTACAAGATCGCGGCCGTATGTTCGTGGTGCATAACGACCCAGTGTACGAAGGCATGATCATCGGTATCCACTCACGCGATAACGATTTGGTTGTGAACCCAATTAAAGGTAAGCAATTAACGAACGTGCGTTCTTCCGGTACTGATGAAGCGGTGCGCTTGGTTCCGCCAATTCAAATGAGCTTGGAATACGCTGTTGAGTTTATTGAAGACGATGAATTGGTTGAAGTAACACCGAAGAGTATTCGTTTGCGTAAGCGTTATTTGAAAGAACATGAACGTAAAAAAGCTTCTCGCGAAGCGTAATTGCTAAAAATTAGTAATTAGCGCAATAAGCTTGCGCAATAAAAACCCGCCCGACTTGTTCTGGCGGGTTTTTTACTTTTGGCGTTTTAATACAACAAATTGTAAATTTGATTAATTTTTTGGCAATTTAAGTATTGCATCATTATAAAATCGCGACTCCGATCGTTGTGAATTTTATAAGGAAATGCTTATGGCAAAAAATAGTTTCAAGCTGGCACTGCGGCTCGCAGTGATCGTCGCTTGTTGGACGAATCAGGAAGGCAGAGCCCAATCGTCTATTCACCTGTATGGCACCGTTGATCTTGGAGTTCGCTACAGTACCAATCAGACGCTTAGTGGCTCGAACTTAGTCGAACTCACGCCCGGTGCTTCGGCAACCAGTAAATTGGGCATCAATGGCCGGGAAGATTTGGGTAAGGGGACGGCGGCAATCTTCACGCTTGAATCCGCACTAAATCCGGATACCGGTGAGCTCGAGGATGCAAGCGTTCTATTCTCAAAGCAATCCTGGCTGGGCATTGAAGGTCCTTTTGGGCAAGTAACAGTGGGGCGGCAATATACCCCGTTGTATAACGCGGAATGGGCAATTGAGCCATTTGGTTTGGTTAATCCTTACGAGTCTTCCTTCATCTACGGCAATTATGGTGGTGGCACAAACTGGGATAACTCGCTGATGTATTCGGCTACGGCGGGTGGTTTTACCGGGGTTTTGATGACGGCATTGGGCGAGAAAGCGGGTGATACTCAGGCCGGTCGCAGTTGGGGCGCGAGTCTGGCGTATGCCGATGAATTGCTGACGTTTAACACCGCGTATCAGCGCGCCCATAATGACCAGCGGTATGTTGCGAGCGAGGCGTGGAATATCGGCGGCAGCGTTTATCTGAAGCCAATCCGACTCTTTTTGGGTTATCTGCACCACCAAAGTGAATTAACGTCGCAAAAGAACGAGGTCTATCACACTGGATTTATTTACGATATTGAGCCGAATTTGGAATTAATTGGCGGCTATTACCACGATAAACAGCGCGCTGTGGACGGTAAAAAGCAAACGGTTTCGGCCATGTTGACTTACCGGTTTTCAGAACGCACAGCAGTTTATGTGCAGACCGATTACAGCAAAATCGACGCGGGTTATTCGCTTAATATTTTTGATTCGATGAAATTTCCCGCAAGTCAAAACAGTGATGGCGAAATATCCACCTTTGCACCGAGTCGCACCAGTTTTATGATGGGAATCCGACATAACTTTTAACCTTTACCGTTACTTTTATGGACTCTGATAGTTGTTGTAAAAACCGCCAAATTGCAGGCCAATTTGGCGGTTTCTTTATATGCGAAGCAATATTTATCAAAGTTCGGTTGTCTTTTAGTAACAAAAGTACTGTTTAACAATAAAAAAATAGTGAAAAGCATTTAGCATGACGACTAGTTGGCCGCTGTCAGCGCAACTCGACGCCAAGCGAGATTGTGAAATTGGCTGTGTTTGCGGCAATTGCAGCAATTGCGACAATGACCTATTCCAATCGATAGATAAATGAGACCCGCTTATGACAACTCTATACCAAGCAATCATTGAAAACGTTAGTAAGCAAGTCCGCTATGTTTTGCTGTTTGCGCTATTGCTGACGCTGTCCGTTACTGCCGAAGCACAAAGTAATCTGTCCTTTTACGGGCAACTCGATGCCGGTTTGCGTTACCGCTCGAATCAAAACATCGAAGGCGATAGCCTAACCACGATAGGCCAAGGAACAATGGGTTCAAGTCGTTGGGGAATTACCGGAAATGAAAATTTAGGCGACGGACTTGCAAGCAGTTTTAAATTGGAAAGCGGCTTTAATCCCACAACGGGCACGTTGGGGCAAGGCGGCACATTGTTTGGCCGCCAAGCTTGGATTGGTCTTTCTTCTGAATACGGATCGCTCACCATCGGACGCCAAAATAATCCGCTCTACAATTCAGAAGTCGCCGTGGAGCCATTTGGTGCGTATAACGTGGATCAACCTTCTTTTATCTACGACAACTATGGCGGCGGCGATAATCGTTGGTCGAATTCAGTGAATTACGCTAAGCGGGTAGGGGATTTCACCGGCGTATTAATGCTCGGTTTTGGTCAGCAGGCCGGCAATGCTAAAGCAGATCGTAATTTTGGTGCGAGTTTGGCTTATGCGGCTGGCGCTTTTACCGCAAACACTGCTTACCAACAATTGCGCGATTCGGATGGTGTGATCGATGAGCGGATATGGAATATTGGCGGCACAGTTAATTTGCGCCCAGTGAAATTATTCTTGGGCTATCTCAATCATCGCAGTGGGTTAAATGATCAAACTAATGCGGTAATTGATACCGGTTTTATTTACTCGATGACGCCCAATGTGGATTGGGTGGCGGCCTACTACCACGATCAACAACGCAATTTATCTGGCGTTAGAAATACCGTGTCACTGATGAGTGCTTATAAATTTTCAAAATTTACTAGTGTTTATATTCAAGCCGATTACAGCAAAATCGATCAGGGCTACCTCAGCAATATGTACGACACGCATGAATTCCCGAGAACTTACGACGCGCAAGGAAATGTGCTCGCGTATATTTCTAATGTAACGGGAGTTACGATTGGACTTCGACACGCGTTCTAATTGGCCTGATGGCGTTTGGCCCACAAAAAAGCCCTGACTTGCTTCAAGCAACAAGTCAGGGCTTTTTACTGCTGATGCGACTAGCACCGCTACCGCAACGACAACTAAGCTCTGATTAGGTGCGGATTAAATGATCAAACGCCGATAACGCCGCTTTTGCACCTTCACCAACCGCGATCACGATTTGTTTGAATGGAACCGTGGTCACATCGCCCGCTGCAAAAATACCTGGCAATGAAGTTTGTCCGCGTGCATCGACAATGATCTCGCCGTGACGTGATAACTCTAACGTACCTTTGAGCCATTCGGTATTGGGCACTAATCCGATTTGAACGAAGACGCCTTCCAACTCAACGTGTTTGGCTTCGCCAGAAGTTAAGTCTTTAAAGGCAATTCCATTGACACGTTTGCCGTCGCCAGTAATTTCAGTGGTTTGGGCGCTGGTATGCACCGTCACGTTGTTTAAGCTGCGTAACTTACGCTGCAACACCGCGTCAGCACGCAATTCAGCACCGAATTCCAACAAGGTTACGTGGGCCACGATTCCCGCCAAATCAATTGCTGCCTCGACGCCAGAATTACCGCCGCCTATCACGGCAACGCGCTTACCTTTAAATAACGGGCCATCGCAATGCGGGCAATACGCCACGCCTTGATTGCGGTATTTCTGTTCGCCCGGCACATTCACTTCGCGCCAGCGTGCGCCGGTTGCCAGGATGATTGTCTTTGCCTTCAACGTCGCGCCGCTCGCTAATTTGACTTCGGTCAACGGATTGTCGACGGTTGCTGGAATTAGCTTTTCAGCGCGTTGCAAATTGATGATGTCAACATCGTAGGTTTTGACGTGCTGCTCCAACGCTGCAGCAAATTTTGGTCCTTCGGTTTCTTTAACTGAGACGAAGTTTTCAATCGACATCGTATCCAACGTCTGGCCGCCAAAACGATCTGCTACCACACCGGTGCGTATTCCTTTGCGCGCAGAATAAATCGCTGCTGCTGCACCTGCTGGACCACCGCCAACAACCAATAAATCAAACGGTTCTTTGGCATCTAATTTTTCGGCTGTGCGTTTCTCTAAGCCGCTATCCAATTTAGCTAAAATTTCTTCAATGCTGATGCGACCTTGGTCAAATACTTTGCCGTTTAAAAAGATCGTTGGCACCGCCATGATTTCGCGCTCTTCCACTTCTTTTTGGAACAGTGCGCCGTCGATCACTACGGAACGTACCCGCGGATTTAAGACCGCCATCAGGTTCAGCGACTGAACCACTTCGGGGCAGTTTTGGCAGGTCAATGAAATATATGTTTCGAACAGAAAGTCGCCATCCAATTGTTGGATTTGCTCAATCACTGCGGCGTCAACTTTCGGCGGATGTCCACCTGTTTGCAAGAGTGCTAAAACAAGTGAGGTAAATTCGTGGCCCATCGGAATGCCGGCAAACTGGATGCCGACTTCGCCTTTGTCTTTGTTCTGGCGATTGATGCTAAAAGATGGCGTGCGCATGGCAGCATCGGTACTCATCTTTAAGCTGATTTGTGGCGACAAACTCACGATGTCGTCCAACAAGGAACGCATATCACGTGATACGTCGCTGTCGTCCAGGGATGCCACCAGTTCGATAGGCTGGGTTACTTTTTGCAAGTAAGCCTGTAATTGCGTTTTGAGGTTGCTATCTAACATAATGTGCTCCATTTGCTTCGGGGTTGAATGGGCATGCAACAATGCATGCCCACTGCGTTTTAAATGCTACAACGACTTTTAAAACGACTTATTGTTACTGCCTATTAGATCTTGCCGATCAAATCCAACGATGGTGTCAATGTGTGCGCACCTGGTGTCCATTTCGCTGGGCACACTTCATTTGGATGTGCTGCAACGTATTGAGCAGCTTGCACTTTGCGCAGCAATTCTTTGGCGTCACGACCGATGCCGTTGTCGTGTACTTCGATAACTTTGATTTTGCCTTCTGGATTGATTACGAAAGTACCGCGCAATGCCAGACCTTCTTCTTCGATCAATACTTCAAAGTTACGGGACAACGCTAATGTTGGATCTGCCAACATTGGGTAGGTGATTTTGCTGATGGTGTCGGATGTGTCGTGCCAAGCTTTGTGCGCGAAATGAGTATCTGTTGAAACGCTGTAGATTTCTACGCCCAATTTTTGGAATTCTGGGTATTGCTCAGCCAAATCGCCTAACTCAGTTGGGCAGACGAAAGTGAAGTCAGCTGGATAAAAAACAAATACAGACCATTTGCCTTTTAATGTTTCGTTGCTAACAGGAACAAATTTACCGTTGTGGTAAGCAGTTGCATTGAAAGGTTTAATTTCGGTATTGATTAATGACATGATGAATTCCTTAATAAGTTGTAGTGAGGAGACTGCATGGTAGGGCATTCCAGTACATTAGTAAAATTGATTAATTGAATTAACTTAATTAATTTTAACTATCGTAAAGTGAATTCTGAGATAAATTTGCAAAAAACATGAAAACTGTTAATTAGTTGTCGCGAAGAAAATCAAATGGCGTATCATGTGACGACATTTCATAATCTTTACTTAACTGAGCCTGTTGTTGCCCAGTTATACTTTGCCTGACGGCAAGCACGCTTGGAATCAAGTGGCTGCAAGATAATAAAACATTTTTTCATGTGACATTTACCCCGCTAATTTATATGGCGAGGTGGCAGTGAAAAACAAGAGGGAAGATCAATGTTCGCGAATCTAGACATGCGCACAATTTATTTGGTTTTTGCCGTGCTGAGTATTACTCAAGCCTTGTTGATGTTTTACGTCCGTCAAGTGCATTACAACTCCTCCTTCGTCGCAGCATGGGCGCGCGGCAATGGCTTGGTCGCTGCCGGGCTGTGTCTCGTTTTGCTGAGTAATTTCATTTCGCCCGGTTTGCTGTTAACGCTGTCTTACATGCTCATCGTTTGGGGCAATATGCACATCGCGTTTGGCGTGGCAATGATTAGTGGCAAGCAACCAAAACTGCGCTTGGGAACAGTGCTTTGCGCCGCTGTGATGATTATTTATGCCATTGGTTATTTATCTGGAATGGAAGAACGCGGTCGCATTGTTTTGTTCGTGCTTGCTTCGAGCATTTATTCCGGTTACTTGATTTACTGCTGCGTTGGTGCCAAGCGCGACGAGTTGCGCGGCGGCTTGTTGTTAGTCGCCCTCATGGGGTGCGCTTATTTGGCGAGCTTATTTATTCACCTAATAGGCGTGTATGTTTCTAATTTAAATAACCCGCTAGAAAATTCGATCTGGCATAGCGGCTCAATGATCGTCACGATGATTTTGAGCTTCGCCCAGTCGATCATGTTGATCGTCATTACAGGTCATCGTTTGCAGTTGGAATTACAGCGTCAAGCCACGCACGATCCGCTGACTAATTTATTAAATCGCAGAGCACTCGCCACCCTTGCTGAGCGCGATATTGCTCGTAGTAATCGACGTGGTAATTTAATTAGCGTCTTGATGATCGATGCGGATTTCTTTAAAAATATTAATGACTCTTTTGGTCATCCGACCGGCGACGCTGTATTAAAAGCGATTGCCAATAAGATTCAGTCTGGCTTGCGGATTGAAGACGTGTTAGCGCGCTATGGTGGCGAAGAATTTTTAGTCATGTTGCCTGATACTGGATTGAAACATGCGTGCGAAGTCGCTGAGCGGATTCGCAACGGGATTGCCAATATTGCACTGCCAGAATTGCCAGAAGGACGACGCTTTACCGTCAGCATCGGGGTTGCTGAGCGCGAAGGCGTGCATCAGAGCTTTGATGAGTTAGTCAACAAGGCGGATCAAGCACTCTACTTAGCTAAGAAAAATGGCCGCAATCGCGTCGTAGCGAATACGCCTTTTGAAGCAGATGCCATTACCGAACCTATGCACAACGTTCATCGCCCCAAAGCAGCGCTGGCCTAAATTTGGCCATGCTAACTATCCCTTTTAGCTAGTCGGTATTTCCTCTTAATTCAGACCAATAACTTGCCCATCCCGGCAAAGCTTCCCTTTCTTTGACTTGGCGTAACACAATGCATCTGCTAAAGTTCGCCCCATGAAAAAAATCTCCTCATTATCCTTAGATCGTATTTTGCAGTCGCAGGGCTTTGGCACGCGCAAATGGTGCCGCAGCTTGATCGAAGATGGCGAAGTGCGCATCAATGGTGTTGTGGTCACTGATTATCGCGCCACGTTTGCTACCGAAGGCTTAGAGTTCGAATTATTTGACGAAGTCTGGCCGTATCGCGAGCACGTCTACATTGCGTTAAATAAGCCCGCCAATTTCGAATGTTCGCGCAAGCCTAGCCACCATCCCGGCGTGCTAACGCTGTTGTCCGAACAATGCGAATGGCGCGATGTGCAACCGGTCGGGCGGCTAGATCACGACACCACTGGATTGCTATTAATGTCGGATGATGGCGCATTTATTCATGCCCAATCGTCGCCCAAGCGTCATGTGCCCAAAGTCTATTTAGCCACCACCCAAGATGCTGTGACCGACGAATTAATTGCCCAAATGTTGGCGGGCGTGCAATTGCACGATGAGCCAGCACCGCTAGCGGCGTTGGTTTGTAAAAAGATTAGCGACAATCAATGTGAAATCGTCTTGGAGCAGGGAAAATACCATCAAGTAAAACGCATGTTGGCGGCAGCAGGTAATCATTGTGCGGCGTTACAGCGAATCGCCGTTGGTCAGCTAACGCTAGCGCAGCTTGGGTTGGAAGAGGGCGAGTGGTGTTATTTAGAAGAACATCACTTAGCCTTGTTAGCACCCAGTTCAGAGTAAATTTACGTTGGCTGTCGCGGTGAAGCCAGCATTCCACAAAAAGACACTTAGACACGTAAACCAGCAAGTTGCCTACCAATAAAGTGAGCCATGACTACTGAGATTAAGCCGCGTTGGACGCGTCGCAAAGATTCTAGACCGCAAGAACTGCTCTCGGCGGCGCTAGATTTATTTGTTGAACACGGCTACGCGGCGACCAAATTAAGCGAAGTGGCTCAGGTAGCGGGAGTATCAAAGGGAACGCTGTATTTGTATTTTGAAAACAAAGAAGAGTTGTTTAAAGCGGTCGTGCGCGAAACGATCGTCCCTAATATCGCCGAGGCCGAGCAATTAATTGTCGAATTTGAAGGCCCGACCCGTGAATTGTTTAAGCGCTTAATCCGCACCTGGTTTGAAAATATCAACACCAACAAGTTGTCAGGCATCGCCAAGCTGATGTTCGCCGAATCGAGTAATTTCCCCGAACTTGCCGAGTTTTATCGGGTTGAAGTGATCGATCGAAACGAACTGATGCTGATTCAATTGTTAAATCGAGGCATGTTAAGTGGTGAATTTAAACAGCTTGATTTGGCCGTTGTCCCCAAAATTATCACCGCACCCATCATTATGATGATGCTATGGAACACCTCGTTTAAATCCTGCGCGATTGAGCCGATCTTGACCGAAAACTACATCGAATCCTATGTCGACATCATGTTGGCCGGTTTGCTCAAGAGTAATTAGTTGACGAATTAAGCCAATCCACCTGCCACCAACCGACGGCGTTTGCTAAAATACCGTTTTTGCCTTCTTGCGAGACTTTCAATGAACATAGAACAAGCCCGTTTTAATATGATTGAGCAACAAATTCGCCCTTGGAATGTATTAGACACGGGCGTGTTAGAGCTGCTAACCATCGTAAAACGCGAAAAATTCCTGCCTGCTAATCAACAATCGCTTGCATTTATGGACACCCAGTTGCCCTTGGCCGATGGCAGTTTGATGCTCAGCCCCAAGTTAGAAGCGCGCATTGTGCAGGATGTTGCTGTTAAAAAGCATGAAAATATTTTGCAAATCGGTGTTGGCACAGGCTACTTGTCTGCCTTGTTAGCATTTCACGCACGCAGTGTTATTTGTGTTGAAAGTTCCAAGCCAGTATTTGATGCCGCTGAACAAACACTGCATCGTGAAGGCGTTACCAATGTCACCGTGGCTTTGGGCGATGCCACCAAAGGTTGGTGCGCTGAAGATAAATACGATGTGATCGTTGTGGCAGGCTCCTTACAAGTTTTGTCGGAAGAATTGAAGCAGCAATTAAAAGTCGGTGGTCGCTTATTCGTCATTTTGGGTTCTGCGCCAATCATGACCGCATTTTTGTACACTCGCACTAGCGAAGCTAATTTTGAAGTCAAAGCATTGTTTGATACAAGTGTCGCTTCTGTTCCTAACTCCGAGCAACTTCCAGTTTTCTCCTTCTAATTATTGCGATATATCACAATGGAACAAATTACCGCTCCCGAATTAGCGCAATGGTTAAACGATAAGAATCGCCCTCAGCCTTTTTTATTAGATGTTCGGGAACTTTCCGAAGTCCAACTTTGTCAGATCCCCGAAAGTTTCCATATGGCAATGCAAACGGTGCCGATGCGATTGAATGAATTAGATCAACAGGCACAAATCGTTTGTATTTGCCACCACGGTGGACGCAGCATGCAGGTAGCCCGATTTTTAGAACAACATGATTTTGACCATGTGATTAATCTCGCTGGTGGCGTTCATGCGTGGGCCTTGCAAGTTGATCCAACCATGGCGACGTACTAAGGGCCTGTCCAACGACTCGATTTATTCTTGGTCACGTGCTTGGTATCGCACGTGGTATTGAGTTGGTTTGTTCTGTATTTTTAGCATTTCACCCCCCAAATAATGCAATTGGTCGCATTTTGATAGCGGCTCGAAGCGAATTTCAATACAGTTGCACCAACGAAAAAAGCTCCTTGGAGCTTTTTTTATACCGTTTTACATCTTGTTTTAAACCTGTGTGCTGTAGAAGCAAACCAAGCTAACTAAGAATAATTTATGCGGAGCCTTGTAATGACGAAGCCATCAACAAAAAAGATCAAACTGCCCTCAGTTGCACTGTCCTCAGTCGTATTTGCAGCGCTAGTTTCAAGCGGTTTATTGTCGACCTCCGCGTGGGCAACGGACTTGCTCCAGACTTACCAAGACGCATTGCAAAATGATCCGCAGTTTGCCAGCGCGCGGGCTTCACTTACCGCCGGACAAGAAAAATCTGTTCAAGGCCGCGCAGGTTTGCTACCAAGACTGAATTTGACTGGCAATAACACCATGAACCGAACCAAAGATACGGTAGGTGACACGGAATTGAACTTAGGGCGCGGCTATAGCAGCAATTACGCGCTGCAATTGACCCAGCCCTTAGTTCACTGGGAAAACTGGCAGCAATATGAGCAAAGTAAATTGGTGGTATTAACCAGCGAAGCGCAGTTTAGCCAAGCCAAACTTGATTTAATGGTGCGCGTATCGCAAGCCTATTTTGACGTGTTGTACGCTCAAGATACCTTGGATGCGCAGCGCGCCAATAAGACCGCAATCTCCGAGCAACTGGCCATTGCCAAGCGTAACTTTGAAGTCGGAACCACTACTATCACCGATCAACACGAAGCACAATCGCGTTTTGATTTGGCCGTCGCGCAAGAAATCGCCGCCGAAAATGATCTCGAAATTAAACGCACCGCCTTGCAACAAATCATTGGGCATGTGCCAAACAGCTTAACGCCGTTAAACAAAAAAGTGCAATTGTCCGCACCGCAGCCGTCGAGCATGACGGACTGGGTTAGCGCGGCAGAGATCAATAACTACAGTGTGGTTGAAGCACAAGTAAATCAAGAAATTGCTAAACGCACGATTTCAATTAATCGCGCTGGGCACTTGCCTACGGTAGATTTAGTCGCCAATGTGAATCGCTCCAGCAGCTCAGCCTCGCCGGTATTTAATCAGCCTGCGTTTTTGCAGAATCAAAATTCGATCGGGATTCAGATAAATGTGCCGCTTTTTTCCGGCTTTTCGGTCACTAGCAAAGTACGCGAAGCGATTGCTTTGGAAGATAAGGCTGGTAACGATTATGAAGCCGCCAAACGCAGCGCCGCCTTTTCAGCGCGTCAGGCTTTTGTTGGCGTCAACAGTGGCTTAGCGCAAGTGAAAGCCTATGAAGCGGCAGAGATTTCTTCCCAATCTGCCTTGGATTCCAATGTGCTCGGATATCAAGTTGGTGTGCGGATTAACATCGACGTACTCAATGCGCAGCAACAGCTCTACACCACGCAACAAAATCTGGCCAAAGCGCGTTACGACACCATCATGAACGGCTTGCGTTTAAAGGCAGCGGCGGCCTCGTTATCGGAAGAAGATTTGGCGAAAGTTAATGCGTTGCTGTACTAATTACGGCGCTTGTGAAATCGCTTCAGGGCATCCCAGGAGGATGCCCTGCGCTGATGAATTAAAGATGCCCGCGAAGGGTGGTTCGACACAATCTCGGTTTTAATTCAATTAAAACCCGCACTCACTCAATCCCGGATGATCGTCTGGGCGTCGGCCTAGTGGCCAAAAATATTTGCGCTCTTGTTCTGAAATCGCTACATCATTGATGCTCGCAATCCGCAATTGCATCAATCCATGGGCATCAAATTCCCAATTCTCGTTACCATAACTGCGGAACCAATTACCCGCTGCATCGTGCCATTCGTAGGCAAAGCGCACGGCGATATGGTTGTCGGTATAGGCCCAGAGTTCTTTGATGAGGCGGTAATCCAATTCCTTTTCCCATTTGCGGGTTAGGAAGGCCGCGATTTGTTCGCGCCCTTGAAGGAATTCGGAGCGATTGCGCCAGCGGCTGTCCGGCGTGTAGGCTAAGGCAACCTTGGCTGGATCGCGGCCATTCCAGCCGTCTTCGGCCATGCGAACTTTTTGTTTGGCGGTTTCTAACGTGAATGGCGGGAAGGGCGGGCGTTGTTCGGGTGCGGCGGTCATGATCACTTTCCTCTCAATGAGATGTAAAAGGCGAATCAACAAAACGAAGCTTACTTAATCCAATCAGCCAGCAGCGCCATGGTTCGAGCGGTAGCGCCGCGATGTTGTTCTGCAAAAGCGAGCGCTGCTTTGCCAATCGCTAATCGACGTTCCTGATCCTCGATTAATTGTGCGCTAACCGCCATCAACTCATGCGCATCAGCGATACGCAAGGCACCACCGGCGTCGATGGCATCGGTGCTGACCGCATCAAAATTAAAAGTGTGTGGTCCGATCAACACGGGCTTTTCTAACGCGCAGGCTTCAATCAGATTTTGACCACCTAGCGGCATCAAACTACCGCCAATAAATGCAACATCGCAGCTCGCATAATAGCGCGGCATTTCACCCATACTATCGCCGAGAAAGACATTGATTTCAGGTCCCACTGTGCTGCTTGAATCGAGTGTGCTGCGGCGTTGCACTAATAAGCCATGTTGCTTAATGAGTTGTTCGACCGCATCGAAACGCTGGGGATGGCGTGGGACGATGACGAGCAAGACTTTGGGTAATTTCGCTTGGATAAACGCATCCAAAATCAATTCTTCCTCGCCCTCGCGCGTCGATGCGCAAAGTAAGACTGGACGAGTTCCTAGTTGCGTGCGCAATGCCAATCCAGCAGCAATTTGTTCTGGTTGAGGATTGACGTCAAATTTGTTATTTCCGGTGACCACCACATTCGGTGTGCCGAGTTGACCGATACGCTCGGCATCCGCTTTGGTTTGAGCCGCCACACAACTAATGGCGGCGCTGGCAGGAAGAATTAAACGTGACAAGCGCAGCGCTTTTTTCAGTGATTTAGGTGACAAGCGCGCGTTGACTAAGGCAACGGGCAGGGCGTTTTTTTTGCAGGTGTAGATTAAGTTGGGCCAGACTTCGGTTTCCATCAAAATACAAATCTTGGGTTGGAAATGATGGACCAAGCGTTGCACTAAAAAAGGAATGTCATACGGCAGAAAACATTGCTCGACTTCGCCATGTGGGAACAACAGCGCGCCGGTTGCACGACCGGTTGGCGTCATATGGCTGAGCAGAATACGGTGCTTGGGATAGGCTACATTTAATTGCCGAATTAATGGCTCAGCCGCCCGAGTTTCGCCAACTGAGACCGCGTGCACCCAAATCACTGGTCGTGCATCGTGCGCAATCGAAGGCGAGCTAAATAGTCCAAAACGTTCCGCAATATGCGCGCGGTAACCCGGCTCTTTGCGCCCGCGCCAAAACAATCTGGCGACAACAAGCGGCAAGGCTAAGATCCAGATAACGGTGTACAAAATGCGCATGGGGAATAGGTGGTCTGCAGAGAAGCCGCATTATCACCGATTTTTGTTTTTGGTAGGAGCGGGAAAGGGGTAATTCGGTCTAAAAAGTTGTTTTTGGGAATGTGTAATTGTTATTATGTTACTGACTTAGATTGCATTGCCCTTGGCACGGAACAGTTGATGTGAGCGTTGCCATATCTTGTGGTTCGACAAAAAAGGCACACCGCGGTGTGCCTTCTTGCTGACCTTATTTCAAGCTACAGAATTCGATCACTTCACATTCAACTCTTTCAATAAGTTGTCAGCGTGATCGACATTCGCCATTTCCCACAAGATGTAGCGCAGATCGACTTGGATTGAGCGGGAATTTTTTACGTTGTAATCCCAGTCAGAAATGATGGAATCCAATGTGCCGTCAAACGCCAAGCCAACTAATTCACCTTTGGCATTTAACGCAGCGGAACCAGAATTGCCGCCGGTAATATCGAGTGTGGCCAAGAAATTGACTGGTACGGATTTCAATTTAGCGTCGCCGTATTTACCATAAGAACCCGTTTTTAGCGCGTTTTGGTTGAACTCATTGATGGCTGCAATCTGCGCTGCGGGAGCATTGAATTCACCGCTGCCAGTATTTTTGGCCGACACCCCACGCAGGGTGGTAAATGCTGTCCAACTTGTTCCGTCTGCGCCCATTTCACGACCAGCAACTTTACCGAACGTCACGCGCAAGGTGCTGTTGGCGTCAGGATAAACGGCTTGTCCTAGGCTGTTCATGTAGGCGATTTTGGCCTTCATGTAATTGGCATAGGATTGCTGAATTTTGCCGGCGAGTTCGTTATCGCGCTCTTCGCGTTTGATGTTCTCGTCGTACATGGCTACCGCAGCTTTGATGAAGCCATCGGTGCTGGCGTTGAAGTCAGCAGGCTTCTTCCCGATCCAAGCGCTGCGTTCTTCTTTGCTGCCCAGTTTGCTGCTGGCATACAAAGCGTCGATCGTGCTGCTAAGATCGGCTTCGCTCATGCCGTCGCGCAGATGTAAGGCTGCATCGAAGTTGGCATTGCGTTGATCTTTTGGATGAGCCAAATATTGTTTTAAGAAATTCAATACGAGCGCTTTATCTACTTTTTCATCGTAGCTGCGATCTAGGCCTTCAACTCCCGATTTGAAGCGGGCTAAGTCGTGTTCTTGGTAGCCCATTTTGCGATCAATGTCGGCCTTTTCGAATTCATGCGAGAAACGCAGCAAGCGGCTGGCGACACCTAATAAACGCGGAGTGGAATAGTTGACCAAGAAATCGTTTTTGGCTTGAGCATCCCGCTCAGCCATTTGCTGCTCTACTAAAACGATATCGTTGGCATATTCTGCTTTGCGTTTTGGATCAGCGTTCACCCACGCTTTGAGTTCCGCTAATTGCTTATCCTTGCGCGGCAAAATATCGCTACCAGCATAGCTATCCAACATGCCTTGGCGATTTTTGTAGTAGTTGTTGATGCCGGCGACTTGGCTGGCGTATTTCAATTTTAAGTCTTCGTTACCGCTAGTTTCTTTGGCGATAATCGCTAACTGTTCGCCAGACGCTTTAACGAAAGCAGGATAAGCCCAATCAAATGTCGCCGAAATTTCAGATGGCAAACGGTGGCGGTTAGTGCGGCCTGGGTAGCCAGTCACCATCACAAAATCGCCTTCTTTCAGTGCTTGGGACGCTAGGCGCAAATAATGTTTTGGCACGTAGGGAACGTTGTCTTTACTGAAGTCCGCTGGCTTGCCGTCTTTGCCAACATAGGCGCGCAAAAAGCTGTAATCGCCGGTGTGACGTGGCCACATCCAGTTGTCGGTGTCGCCACCAAATTTACCAACGCCTTCAGCAGGTGCATGCACCAAGCGCACGTCGCGGATTTCTAATTGTTTGATCAGGTAAAACTCTAGGCCGCCGTAATAGCTTGACACTGTGCAGCGCGTGCCGGCGTCTTTTTCACAGGCAGCGACTAAATCTTTTTGATTTTTTTCGATGGCATCAACGCGCGCTTTGCCGGTTAATTTGGCGACGCTTTTTGAGATAACTTTTTGACTGACGTTGCTCACATCGGTGGTCACAAACACGCGCGAGCCCGGCGCTGCGGGTAATTCATCGGCGGTTGTTTTCGCCAAAAAGCCATTGGCTAAATAATTGTGCTCAGGTGTTGAGTTGTGCGAGATGCTGCCATACGCGCAGTGGTGGTTAGTAATGACTAATCCTTGGGGTGACACGAACGAAGCGGAGCACCCGCCTAGACTCACAATCGCGCCCATCGGGAATTCGGTTAATTTGGTCAGCGTGCTTGGATCAAGTTGCAAGCCATCGGCTTTGAGTTGCTTTGCCACTTGCGGCAATTGTTGAGGCATCCACATGCCTTCGTCGGCGAACGCGGCTGTGCTAAAGGCCGCGGCAATGCTTGCTAGCAGGAGTGATTTTTTCATTGGGACTCTCTTTTCGGTGATGTAAATTGGCCGGGATGCGGCAAACCAAGCTGTCTCGGACAACAGAAAATAAAGAATTCGCCAAGTAGTGTCAAATAGATTTGATAAGTCTGTGACTAATATTGGGATTGATGAGTTTGGCGAAATGTTGTGTTGCAAATCAAAAAAAATCCCGCGCAATATTTGGTATTGAACGGGATATTCCTTGCAAAAATAACTTAACTAAAAATTATTTTTTCATGCTGCATGTCGATAAGCCAAACGGCAAATAAGCTGGGCAGAATCGGAAGGTGCCAGTGGCTAACGGAATTAATCCGAGCCAACCCCAAACACCGATATAACCTAAGACAGTGGCGATAATTAAACTAGCGCCGAAGGCAATGCGAATAGTGCGATCGATAGTACCTACGTTGGGACTCATATGCTTCTCCTTGGGTGATCAAAACAGACTGCGAAATTTGCTGCTAAATCTTTATTGGCTACATCAACCATTGTTGAGCTATCCAACTGCATTAAGCGGAATCTTTAAATAGCTTACGCCGTTATTTTCTGGTGCCGGGAAATGTCCTGCACGAATATTGATCTGGATCGAAGGTAGGATTAGATTTGGCATGCTCAAAGTCGCGTCACGCGCTTGTCGGCGGCTAACAAAGGTTTGCTCGTCAATGCTGTCGTTGACGTGAATATTATGCTGGCGTTGTGCTGCCACCGTGGTTTCCCACAATGCAGTACGCGAATCGGGCGGGTAGTCGTGGCACATAAATAGCCTCGTACTATCGTGGAAGGCCAGAATTTTTTGTATCGATTGATACAGCATATGCGCGTCACCACCTGGAAAATCACAACGTGCCGTTCCAACATCAGGCATAAACAAGGTATCGCCCACAAAAATCGCGTCGCCAATTTGATACGCCATGTCGGCGGGAGTATGACCGGGTACGAATAGCGCGTGCGCTTTAAGCTCACCAATCTTAAAAATGTCGCCATCGCTGAAAAGGTGATCGAATTGTGAGCCATCGACTGCAAAGTCTGGTTCCAGATTAAAGATGCCTTTAAAGACCTTTTGAACCTGATTTATGTGCGCGCCGATGGCGATTTTTCCGCCGATTTTTTCTTTTAAATAATGTGCTGCCGAAACGTGATCGGCGTGTGCGTGGGTCTCTAAAATCCAGTCAACGGTGAGTTTGTTGTCCGCGATAAAACGCAGTACCAAATCGGCTGATGTGGTTTTGGTGGTGGCTGAGTTTGGGGAGTAATCCAACACGGGATCAATAATGGCGGCGTGCCCATTGGGCGCATCGAACACCACGTAAGTAATCGTCGAAGTAGCTTCGTCAAAGAAGGGATGGATATGAGCTTGCATAGGGTGATCTCAAAATTATATTGAATTACATAATATCATAGTATATAATATTAAAAAATGAAATGTAAATCTGCATTAAGCAAAAATTTAAACAGGATGAAGTAGTGATGACGCAATCAGCAAAGAATGCAATGACCCAGCAACCTGACATGGCGGCAATGACAAACGCGGCTGAGGAAGTGGCCGCCGTTCTGCGCGCATTGTCGAATCCGGACCGACTGCTGTTATTGTGCCAGCTAACATTGGGCGAAAAGTCGGTGAGTGAATTGGAAGAAATGGTGTCATTGCGCCAACCGAGCTTATCCCAGCAATTAGGCGTGTTGCGAACCGAAGGTTTGGTGACAACGCGGCGCGACGGTAAGCGGATTTTTTATTCAGTCGATGATCCAAAAGTGCTACGTATATTGACGACCTTACATGAATTGTATTGCGCGAATTAGGCTGATCGAAACAGTTAGTCAATCAGGCAGAGAATCGGGCTGTGAATTCGATTGTGAATCAAATTGATTTAGATAATTTCGGGAGAGTAGGGATGACGATAGATTGGGCAAACTTTACGCCCTACGCCAGTTTGATCGGCGGTGCATTAATTGGTGTGGCCTCACTCATTTTGTTGTTGTGGGATGGTCGCATTGCCGGAATTAGCGGCATAGTTGGCGGCCTCATTCAAAGTGGAAAACATGATTTTATGTGGCGCTTAATGTTTGTTGTCGGCTTGTTGGTAGCGCCTTGGATTTATACATTGTATGCGCCCTTGCCGGTGATTCAAATTGATGCCTCGCCGATCGTTTTAATTGTTGCCGGTGTGTTGGTGGGCTTGGGCACGCGTCTGGGTTCTGGCTGCACTAGCGGTCACGGAATTTGTGGTTTGGCGCGCTTTTCTAAGCGCTCGTTGGTTGCCGTTGGGTGCTTTATGGCGACGGCATTTATCA
Source organism: Sapientia aquatica (assembly GCF_004358105.1). GTDB lineage: Bacteria > Pseudomonadota > Gammaproteobacteria > Burkholderiales > Burkholderiaceae_D > Solimicrobium > Solimicrobium aquaticum. The sequence goes on from NZ_SMYL01000001.1 coordinate 146,157, forward strand.
CCGTTTTTGTCATGCGCCATTTGATCGGATAACTACTATGTTGAAATTTATTGTCGCTTTATTGTCCGGCGTGATTTTCGGTCTGGGTTTGATCGTCGCCGGCATGTCCAACCCTGCCAAGGTCTTGGCATTTTTGGATTTGGCTGGGCAGTGGAATCCCAGTTTGGCTCTCGTAATGGTGTCCGGCATTGCGGTCATGATAGGCGGATTTAAATGGGCGGCCAAAATGCCATCGTCATTGTTGGGGTTGCCGTTTCATCTGCCAAACGCGAAAGACATCGATCTTAAATTAGTTTTCGGTAGCGCAATCTTTGGCCTTGGTTGGGGCCTAGCGGGAATTTGCCCTGGGCCTGCGGTGGTTTTGGTGGGAGCTGGGCTGCAATCGGGCATCGTGTTTTTTGTTGCGATGTTGGCGGGGATGGCGTTGTTTCAAATCGGGACGCATTATTTGGTCGGACGCAAGAAAATTTAACTAGTGGTAAGCTGCTCGACACTAAAAATTAAATTGTTTTCCCCTCCCACATTTAGAAGGAAACACCATGTCGAGTTTAAGAAAAATCCAATCACTCCTGCTGTGTCTAGCCTTGATATCGTCTGTCGGCACCTTGACTAATGCCGCTGCACAAACCGCTACTGCACCGCATCAAGTCATTCCTGTGGCCGCGCCACCTGCTGTAACTGCCGCTGCCCCGCAAGCTTGTCCCGCTATTTTGCATTACAACTTCAATCGCTTGCAGGACGATGCGAAGCAGGATCTGTGTCAGTACGCTGGTAAAGTTGTGTTAGTAGTTAATACCGCAAGTTTTTGTGGTTTCACTAAACAATACGAAGGCTTAGAAGCGTTGTATGCCAAGTACAAAGACAAAGGCTTGGTGGTGTTAGGTTTTCCATCCAATGATTTCGGCCAGCAAGAACCTGGCTCATCCAAAGAAATCGCTGATTTTTGCTTCAATACGTATGGCGTGAAATTCCCGATGTTTGCCAAGTCATCCGTCCAAGGCGATAAAGCGAATCCTTTGTATGTCGCACTAATTAAAGCCACCGGCACAACGCCAAAATGGAATTTTTATAAATACCTGATCGATCGTAAAGGCAATATTGTGGATAGTTATTCCAGTATTACTACGCCGGAGAGTTCGACTTTGGTCGGGCCGATTGAGAAAGCCTTGGCGGTTAATTAATTATTGAGCGATGAAAACGAGCAGGAGTTGGCGTTCTTGCTCGTTTTTTCCTCTTCTTCGATTTGGTCTGCGTTAAAAGTTTTTCTTATAGTTTCACCATCTCTAGCCATAACATCAACGGTACGATTGTTTGCTATGCGCTGTCTAAATTACACCGTTCCCACCTTAGTTACCTTCAGCGCTTCTGCCAAAGTTGAAATTTAACTTTGACATTCAAATAACTGCTTCCTAAACTCAATTCGTAATCTTGCGGGTTCTGAGCAATTGCAGTCTTTTAATTGGCTTTGCGTTGATGAAAAGTCATTAATCGTAGTTAAAAAATAAAAAAGCTTGCAGGTGAGATAAAACTACATAGGGTAAAAAAAATCATGAGCATAGCAAAACGAATGTATTTGTTGATTTTGATAGTGGTGGTTGGATTGGTGGGCTTGGGTGGCATTAGTCTTTATCAAATTAACCGCGTCTTTACTGCTGCAAACTATTCAACAATCAATGTCGTACCAAGTTTGATCGTCTTGGACGACGCGTCGACCGCCTTCATGCGAGTTCGCACCACGTTGTGGCAATTTATTGACCAGACCGATAATCAAAAACGCAATGACGCCGCCGAAAAAATAAAAGGATTGCGCCAAGTGACGCTGGATAAATTGGCGCATTATGAGAAAGAAGAAGTGTCAGATGAGACCGACCGAAATCTGTTGCTCGAAGACCGAAAAGCCGTTCTCGCTTTCTTTGATGCAGTCGACAAAATCAGCGCGATGATCGCCGAGGGTAAAGTCGAGGAGTCGCGCCAATTTCTGTTTAATCAAAAAGACGTAATTGCTAAGTCTGTTGAAGTATTCAAAGCGCACAATGCCTATAACTTAGTCATCGCAAAAAAGGCCGAGAGCGACGCCAATAGCATTGTTGCTAGCGCCAGATGGCAGGCGGTTTTGCTTGCGGTGCTCGTTGCCGCCGCGGTTGCGGCAATAGGTTTGCTCGTGACTCGCAGACTCATTAAATCGCTTGACTACGCAATCTATATTTCTGAAAAAGTCGCGTCGGGTGATCTGACAGAAAAAATCGATGAATCGTCAAAAGACGAATTTGGACTTTTGTTGCATGCATTAAAAACCATGAACGATAGTCTGCTCAATATTGTAGGCCAAGTTCGCAGCGGCACCGACACCATCACTGCTGCTTCATCCGAAATCGCACACGGCAATATGGAGCTGTCATCACGCACTGAAACCCAGGCCAGTTCGCTGGAAGAAACAGCGGCATCGATGGAAGAATTAACCTCCACCGTTAAACAAAACGCTGACAACGCGCGCCAAGCGAACCAGCTAGCCGCGACAGCTTCTGAAGTGGCGGCTAAAGGCGGCGCGGTTGTCTCTGAGGTGGTTGAAACGATGGGCGCAATTAACGAGTCCTCGAAAAAAATTGTGGACATTATTAGCGTCATTGATGGCATCGCCTTTCAAACGAATATTCTCGCGTTGAATGCCGCAGTCGAAGCTGCGCGTGCAGGTGAGCAGGGACGCGGCTTTGCCGTGGTGGCATCCGAAGTGCGTAACCTCGCGCAACGTTCAGCGGCGGCTGCGAAAGAAATCAAAGAGTTGATTGGTAATTCAGTCGAAAAAGTCGAAATGGGCAGCAAGTTAGTTGACCAAGCTGGTTCGACCATGAGCGAGGTCGTGGGCAGTATTCGGCGCGTCAATGACATCATGGCCGAGATCACTGCCGCTAGTCAGGAACAATCGCTTGGCATCGCGCAAGTCAATGATGCGATTATTCAAATGGATAGTGTCACTCAGCAAAATGCGGCGTTGGTTGAAGAAGCTGCCGCAGCGGCAGGCGCAATGCAAGAGCAAGCCGCAATGCTAACTCAGGTCGTTAGTATTTTTAAAATGAATGAGGCGCAATCCGGAAATGCTGGCTATGCCGCGCGCGCACAGCCTTTAAAAACTCCGCAGGTCGAAAAGAAATCGCCACCAAGAATTGCGACCCAATCGACGACAAGTACCCGCAAAATTAGCAGTGCAGCGACTAGTTCAACGTCAGCATCAAGTTCTAAATCAAGCAGCGCATCGAGTACGGCTCACGACGGTTGGGAAGAGTTTTAATACTGGAGCAGGCTGACACTGGTGATTTTCGCGCAGGGTGCGCGCAAGCGCTAAGGCAACAAAGCGATGGCCGCAGTGGGTGATCTATTGAGGATCATCGCTGCGGCCGTTTTAATATTTAAATGGAATCCCGGGAGAGTATTTTTCCCAAATTCGTTGAGCTTGTCCGGACTTAATGATGTCATTGAGCGCCGCATTGATCTCAACCAGCAGGTGTGAATTTTTACCGTTTTTGACAGTGATTAAATATTTTGACGGGGCTACCGCTCCTAGAACACTTTTGTGCGATACCAAGCTGTCATCGATGTAATTTCGCCCAATTAATTTAAATCCGCTGATGACTTCCAGTTCCTCTAAAAAATAGTCGCAGCGCCGAGCGTGGATTTTTCGGTACAGCGAATCATAGCCAGAGCCAAGATCTAAATCTTTGTCTGTTAAACCGTAATGCATGTAGCTTGAGCCCAAAATTCCACAGCCATGATATTTTTTTAAATCCCCAACGCTGTTAATGATGAGCGGGTTAGCAGTTAAATAAAACAGTTGCGGCGTTAGCGTGCTGTAGTGAATGGAGTAGTCGAATACCGCTGCACGGGCTGTATCAAAGTAGGCGTCCATCGCAAAATCAATTTGACCATTTTCCACCTCGTATAGGCAACGCTTCCAGGGCAGATCACCGATAAATTTCACTTCTCTGTGTAATTGGCTAAATACAGCACGAACGATATCGACGGATGAGCCGATAAACTCGCCCGTTTTTTTGCCATGCGCGTCCAATTTCCAATAAGTCCAAGGCGGTGGATCTGGGTCCGCGCAGATCGTAATCGGCGGCGCGTCGCTGCCCCGCGCTGACGGCGGCGCCAAGCAAAGCACAGAGATTACCAAGGCAAGGCAAAGTCGGAACATGGCGCTTTAGACGGTGAATTATTCGGTGAACGATAAGGTGCTCGTATATATTTACTAATTTTTTTACTAATTTTTGTGAAGCGGTTCTGCCCAAGTCGAGCGGCAGACCACTAATTTAGTCTAGTAAAACGACACTCATTAGCAAGAGACATTCGCCAAAGCGCGCTAAATCAAGGTGTTTTGTTGGCTAAGCCAAAGCAAAGTTAGCGAAATGGTAGTAAATGGATAATAAATTACCCTTTGTAAGGACTTATGCCGATTTATCTTCCGCGCAGGTAAATCGGGGCACAAAAATACCTTAAAATACTGCCCATGCAAAACAGTACAGAACTCCCAGACAGCTTAGAACCAGAAGATCAAAGCAGCTCACTGCAAGCCTACTTTAAGCCCGAAGTCGCTTACGACGATATCGAACAGGTTTATCAGTTAAAGCGCGCACAACCCATTTTGCAATCGTTTACCGCCTTATTTCATGGTGGTTTTGATAGCGTTTTGGTGCGCTTGCTGGTGTTGCGTGAATTGGCCGGTGACACGCAATCTTCTAGTTTTAGCCGCTCCGACATTAACGCCAAATTGGCCTACCTTCAGCCAGACAGTTTAGAAACTGTGCTGGCGCGTTTGCGCTCACACCAATTACTGATCTGGGAAGCCGCAACGTCGGTCTATCGCGTCGCACCGATGGCGCGAAATGTGCTGTCTGCCCTCGATAGTTTGATGGGTTCGCAACAAGCACCCGAGCAAGTCGAAGATGCCGACATGGGATTCTTACTCACCCAAGTCGCCGGCGCACAAGCCTTGGGTGGCGTCACGGTCGAGCAATTGCAGCATTTGCTGGGACGCTTGGTTGATTTGACCGAAGAATTTCGCGATGCGATTGCCTCTGGTTCAGAACACCGTTTACGCGCCTCACAAGGCAAGTGGAATAACGCGTGCGATTGGGTAGAAAAAGGCACCAAGATTATTTACTCGATTACCCAAGACGGTAACGCCGATCCGGCCACGCAACGCGCCGCGCAAGCAATTGGTCGGGCGCAAAGTGCGCTGCTCAATATGCAAGGGATGTTTTCGCGCGCGCTCAATCAGATCGAACGCCAGCGTGTGCACTTAGGCCAATCGGGTTTGTCCACTTCCGATATTAAGAGCTGGCTCATGGCGCACGACGATTTGGCCTCATTGGCGGACGAAGTCATCGATCATCCGGTTATGCCATTATTTGCTACGCCGGGCGAAATGATCGACGTAGCGGAAGCCGAATTATTCGCAGTCCGTGCGCACCAGAATACCGATCTACCGAATGGCTTGGAAACCCAATTCCAAATGCAAGATAAAGCCGCTTTGTATACCCAGTTAGACGAATGGTTGTCGGGCTTGAACAAAATCAGTAACGAACGCAGCAGCGAAGCTGGCTTGCCGGTCGGCGTGGATGTGCAACAAGTGTTGTTGCCAAGCAGTTTTGCGGTTGCGTCATATCGCGCTTCGTTATTGCCGCTAATCGGCGATGCCGATCAAGCCAGTCTGCAAGGCGCAGCGGCGCGCTTGGCTGGGCTTGATATGCAATTTATGTTGAACGATAAATTGGTCGCGATTGATGATCCAGAAGTCTCGGGCATCTCCGATTCGCGCCTGATGTTTTTGCACAGCGACTCCACCGATAACGATCAACAAGAATAGAGACAAGCACATGAATCAAGAATCTCAAATATTGATTGCGCGTTTAATCACGCACCAAACCTTAAAGCGCGAAGATAAATTGGTCAAACGCGCCTTAACGGATGAACTATTCCGCGCCGATGTTGATGCGCGTTTGCTGGCGTGTGGCATGAAGTTTGTCGATAACGTGTATGCCGATCACGTAACGCTGGCGTTAATTCGCAATGTCGAATCTAAAGTGTTTGGCGCACGCGACACCTGGCAGAACAATAATTTCGGTTTGGCGCGCGATGGTGTGGCCTTGTTAGTCGTGTTGTGGGCATTGATTATTTTGCCTAAGCGCGAAAGACAGTCTGCCCATTTGTCGTTTGAAGACGATCAAAACGATATGTTCGGTAAAGAAAAAGCCATGCCGCGCGCAGCGGATACCTCGGTAGGGATTTCGTACAAAGCTTTGCTGAGCGACTTTGGCGATAAGCTCGGTAAAAAAACCAAAATGGATATGAACCTTGGCAGCTTAAACCGCCTCGGTTTTATTGAGCGCAAAGGCGATCAAATTTGCGAAGGTCCCTTGCTCGATTTAATGATGGACACCGACGTACTCAAAGAGCGCATCATCAACGGCGCGTTAGCCGATATTTTTAAATTAAACCCAATCGAATAATAAAAATGTTCCATATTAAATCACTCGAACTCGTGCATTGGGATTATTGGCAGCGCATTAAAAATATCCCGCTGGATGCCAAGATTATTACCATCGCCGGCCAAAATGGCTCAGGCAAAACAACGCTGCTCGATGCGCTACGCACGTTGTTTGGTCTCGATTGCTCAATGGGGCGGACCTACAAACATTACGCTCGTCACTCTGGTCAGCCGATCGCGTGGTTGCGCGCGGTGGTCGATAACAAACCAGTCGGTCGTCAATTGTCGAATCGTCCGTTTCGCTCGTCCGGTTTTTTTAGCGAAGACGAAGTTACGCTGTTTTGCCAAATTCAAAAAAATGGCGGCGATTGGAAACGCCAATATTTAATGCGCCCCGGTTGCGTAGAAATCGAAGAAGTCATCAGCGCCAACACCACCGATTGGCTGGGCGTTGAGACGTATCGCAAACGCTTGGCCAACGCCGGCTTGTCGCCTGCGATGGCTAAAGTCTTGGCCTTAGAGCAGGGCGAAACCGATAAGCTGTGCGAATACGCGCCGCGCCAATTGTTGGATTTGGTGTTTCAAGTGTTTGGCGATAAAGAAGTCTTGGACGCCTACGACGAAGCCAAACGCCATCAGCACGACACCGAACAAGAGCTGCAACAATTTGAAGCAGAATTAGAAGTCGCCAAAGCCAATTTGGAAGGCTTGCGTCTGCGTGTGGCGAACTATCATCAATGGGATCACAAGAATCAAGAGAAGCGTGATTTGCAAGAGCAAATCCTGCCGAGTCTGCAATTCTTAGAAACCAAAAAACAATACGCTAGCGTTAGCCAAACTTTGCGCGCAGCGAAGAAAAACGCCCAACTGCAAGATCAACAATTGAGCCAGCAACGCGCTGAATTGGCTGAAAAGAGTCACCAGTTTTCGACTTATTTGCAGCAAGAGGGCGAACTGGAAAAAGAAGAAAAAGCGCTGCAAAAACGCTTGGCTGAAATTAATACCCAATTAAAGCCGCAAGAAAATTTACTCGAACAAAAACAGCGCCTAGAAAAATTAGCCGCTGAATCCGGTACCGATATTGCTGAAACCACGCAGTTGTTGGAGCAGCAGGAAACCCAGCTCGCTCAGCTAAAGCAGCAGCGTTCACAACTAAGCGAAAAAATCGCTGAGCAGCAAGCCACCATCTCAGGCTTGCAAAGCAAAACTGGTTTGCCCGACCCTGAAAATGTACGCAGCATGCGCCGCGCAATGACCGACGCCAATATCGCGCACGTGATGTTGGCCGATGTGGTCGAAGTGACCGATGCACGCTGGCAGGGCGCAGTAGAAGGCGTGTTAAAAAGTTTTTCTTACGTGATGTTGTTGGAACAAAGCGGCGATGCTTCAGCCGCATTTCGTTTAGCCGAGCAAGTGCGCTATCCCCATTTCATCGTGCCCGAGCGCGTTGCTGCGCCCAAAGTCGATAGCAAAAACGATCAAAGTTTGATGTCTGTTGTGCAATTTAGTGCGCCAGTACCAAGCTGGTTGATCGATCAACTCAAGCGTATTCGTCGCGTCGATAACGTTGCCGAAGGGATGCAATTGTCGGGCGTGGACGAATGGATTACGCCTGACGCGTTCCATCGTGAACGTCGCGGTGGCCGTTCTTTGTTTGTCGATGTTGCACGCTATCGCTTCGGTCAAGCCGGTCGCGCACAACGGTTGGATGCCTTACAAAAAAGTCTGCCTCGCTTAGAGCAGCAAGAAGACCAATTGACGCTAGAAATTAGCAAGCTAGCTAGCAGCGTATCGAACTTAAAAACCCGTTTAGCTGGTGTCGATGCGGCCAAAGAATTACATTCCCGTTTGGATGAATTTGCCGAAGCCGCACGAAACGTCGCGCCGTTGAAAAAATCGCGCGTCGAAGTTGGAACGCGCTTGGGTGAGTTGGGCGATTTATTAAAACAAGCAACCATTGCTAAAACCCGTTCCGAAATGGCGTGGCAAGACGCGCAAAAGCATTTGGCGATCGCTGAGCAACACAGCCGCGATAATGAGCAACGTTTAGCGCAAGAACGCAGCGCGCAGGCGCAAGTGTTGAAAGATGCGCGCCACAGCTGGAGCAAATTGCCTAGCGGTTGGCGGCAAGGAAGTTACTTATCCGATTTGGTCGAGAAATACGACAATGCTCGCCAGGTGGAATTACGGATTAAAAATCTTGAACTCGATATCGCGAGCGAAGATTGGGAAACCGATTCTAATGTCGTTGATCAACATCACCGCTTGCATCATCAATTGGCTGGTCAGCAGGCGGAAACCGAAGAACGCCGCTACCAAAACAATCGTGCGATTGAAGCGACTTCTAATGCGCGTGGCGCGTACATCGAACGTTTGCGCTACACGATTAAAATTTACGCCAAAAATATTAAACAGTTAGGCGAATTGGCCGGCATCGAAGTGCACGCCGATCCGGTGCGCTTAGAAAACGACGACGTGCAATTAGCGCAGGCTGGTTTGCATGTGAAGTTTAAGTTTGACGGCAAAGGTGTGATCGGGATGAACGATGGTGAAGCATCCGGTGGTCAGCAGGTGATGAAGTCCTTGATTTTGCTGATCGGTTTGCTCAAGTCAGAAGAAGGCAGCGGCGGCTTTGTGTTTATTGATGAGCCGTTTGCGCACTTGGATATTCGTAATATTCAATTGGTTGGTGAGTTCTTAAAAAATACCGACGCACAGTATTTGATGACGACACCGTTGACCCACAATACCGATGTCTACGATCCGTCTGAACTGACTTTAATTACCAGCAAGAAGAAAAAAGAGGCAGAATGGGCGCAGCCGATTTTTGTATTGCAACGGCGTGCCTAAGCTGACTTTTGATTTATTCGATTCGCCAACATTAACTGAAACCCTAGATGGAACAAGAACAACCTTCCCAAGTTAAGCCGTTCGACACGCGCCATTTTAAAAGCGCGTTGTCGCAATTTGCCACGGGCGTGACCGTGATTACGACGCGCTTGGATAACGGTAGCTTTTTGGGAATTACGGCTAGTTCATTTAATTCGGTTTCACTCGATCCACCGCTGGTGTTGTGGAGTTTATCGGACAAGGCCAGCAGTTTGCCGGTATTTTCGGTCAATAGTCATTATGTGATTAATGTATTGTCGGCTGAGCAAAGCCATTTAGCGATGCAATTTTCCAAGCCAGCGGTTGACCGTTTTGCTGGCGTTGAATACACACTGTCCTCAACTGGATTGCCGATTTTAAAAGGTGCTATCGCTTGGTTTGAATGTCATAACCGCAGCCGTTATCCTGAGGGCGATCACGTGATTTTTGTGGGTGAAGTGGAACAATGTGCGGTCGATCCTCAAGCACCGTTGATTTTTCACGGCGGTCAACTATTGGCTTCTGGTAGATGATGCAGTATGTGGATAGCGTCGGCTATTTGGCGGCGTTCTTAACCACCATCGCTTTTGTTCCACAAGCTTGGATGACGTGGAAGAATAAACATGCCCGAGGTGTCTCTTTGGGCATGTACATTATTTTTACCGTAGGAATTGCGCTCTGGTTGGCCTATGGAATATTGATCCAAGTCTGGCCGATGATTATCGCCAATACGATCACTTTGCTGTTGGCGAGTTTTATCTTAGTGATGAAGATTATTTACAAATAAACCCGCTGAACGGTAAAAAGAAAAAGCCAACTTGATGTTGGCTTTTTTATTCTGGATCCAAGGACCTATATCTTATCTTTCGTCGTGGCGATCATCGCGGCGATCTTCACGTCGCTCGTCGCGGTGTTCATCCCGACGTTCACCGCGATACTCATCACGACGCTCTTCGCCGCGGTAACCATCGTGATCACGATGCTCGTTGCGGTATTGTGGCGCATAGGTATTTTGATACCAATGATCTTCCACGAAATACACCGGACGACCGCACGCATTGTAGAGCGAGCAATAACGAAGCCAATCGTGGTGATGCTCGTAAGGCACGCGCAAATACAGCGGTTGATATACCACGCCAACTGGTGCTGCTTGAACAATCATCGGTTGCGCGTACATCACTGGTGGCGGCGCGACATTGCCGATTTCAATTTGTCCGTAATAATTCGGATGACCAATTCCGATGGAGATTCCAACGCTGGTTTGGGCGAATGAAACTAGTGGGGATGCAACAAGTGCAATTAAAATTATTAGGCGTGTCATACGGACTTTCATTATTTGTCGATGATACTTAAACGTTTTCGAATAGGATTGTTTGACCGGCTTGTTGCTCGGCTGAATTTAATTCATGTGAACTGTGTACCATTATTCACCCCATGCATTTGTTTGTTTTCGTACACTTTCGCTCAATTTGTAATTACTATGCTCGGCAAGGTTGGCTGCTTCAGCCAGACAGAGCAGCCGAAGCTAACCGCCAGAGTTGTGATGGCACCCCATTTAAAACCAAAAACTACGGAGACATAACGATGAGCGACACTCGAGCTGGGCAATCGACCAGCAGCGCCTTTGAAGCAGCGACTTACGCCAAAATCACTTGGCGCTTAATGCCATTACTTTTTGTCTGCTACGTTGCGTCCTATTTGGATAGGGTCAACGTCGGCTTTGCCAAGTTACAAATGCTCGCAGATTTAAATTTTAGCGAGACCGTTTACGGACTCGGTGCGGGCGTTTTTTTCATCGGCTATTTTTTGTTTGAGATTCCCAGTAACGTCATCTTGCATAAGGTCGGAGCGCGACTGTGGATTGCGCGCATTATGCTCACATGGGGAATAATTTCTGGAGCGATGATTTTCGTTAGCTCCCCGACTATTTTTTATGTGATGCGCTTCTTGCTTGGTGCAGCCGAAGCGGGTTTCTTTCCTGGCGTGATTTTGTATATTACCTATTGGTATCCTTCCGCGCGACGCGGAAAAATCACCGCCATATTTATGACCGCTATCAGCATTTCTGGCGTAGTGGGTGGTCCGTTATCAGGCTGGATTATGCATGCGCTGCCGGGCGTATACGGTTTAGCTGGCTGGCAATGGATGTTTATTATTGAAGCGGTTCCGTCGATAGTTTTGGGTATCGTTGTGGTGTTTTATCTGCAGGATAGAATTATCGATGCGAAATGGTTGAGTAGCGAAGAAAAAGAATTATTGGCTAAAAATATCGCCAATGAAGAAGCGACCAAAGTAGATATGAGTTTTCTCCAAGTGATGACACATCCAAAAATCTGGCTCATGGCGTTCAATTATTTTTGCTACATCATGGGGTTATATGGCATCAGTTTTTGGTTGCCAACGATTATTAAATCAACCGGCGTAACCGATCCGCTCGACATCGGCTTACTCACCGCAATCCCTTACGCCGCCGCAGCCGTCGCCATGATCTTAATTGGTCGCAGCGCCGACAAACATCGCGAGCGTCGCTGGCATGTAGCGATTCCCGCCGTGCTGGGCAGTGTCGGTCTATTACTGAGCACTTTATATGGTCACAACACCGTTTTGGCGATGGCTGCATTGACTCTTGCAACGATCGGCATCCTAACCACCTTGCCGCTGTTTTGGAGCTTGCCAACGGCATTCTTAGGCGGCGCTGCTGCCGCTGCCGGAATCGCGCTAATTAATTCACTGGGAAACCTGGCGGGCTTTGTCAGTCCCTACTTAGTAGGCTGGTTAAAAGACCTAACGCACAGCACCGATACCGGCATGTATATGCTGTCCGGTTCGTTAATCGTCGGAGCGCTGTTGACTTTGGCTGTGCCGAAAGAGATGGTGAATAAATAGTTGAGTAGTGATTTTTAAAAATGCTCGGGAGAGTGGCTGTTCTAACGACTCTTCCGAGCATTTTTGAGCCGGCATTCTCCAATCAATTTTTTCTTTAATTTGCCTAATCTAAACCGCACTGCCGTTTTTTCTCGTTTGAATTAGGTTTGGAGATATTTACCCAGAGTTTTCAAACGATGCATTGGATATTCGCGCCATCCTACTTCTAACATATCCCTCCCAGTAAGTATCTATTCTGATTCTGCACTAGTTGTGAAGCGGCTCAGGCAACGCATCGATTAAGCTCGTCATTCGTAAAATTGTTCGGAAAAAATCCTAGCTTCATTCACATATAGAGAAATGAATTAACTCTCACCTTAAATTTATATCCGAAAAACTGGCATCCGTTTCTTTTAAACCCAGGACACTAATTGGGAAATTGAATTTTGCAAATTATTGTTAATTCATAGTCGCATATTGATCTGCGGATTGAAAACCCAGAAAAAAAACACTAAGCTTTTTCTAGGGAAAAATAACAAGGCTTGTTCTGCCGCAGCAATTTTCAGTACGAAATTTAAGTTCGTGTTCAATAAATTGACATTGTGCGGGCTTATGCAGCGCGCACTATTTAGTCCATGGCCGTATTGCAAATCATTAGGGCACAACAAACTAAATCGGCTGCCGATAAAAAATATATCGAAGCTGTAAGTACAGCAATTTGCGGTTTCTTTTCAAGCCAATCTGGCTGACGAATGCGGCAATCCGCCACAAAAAATACTCACTTTTATCGCATCAAAATTAATGGAATTCCGTTGAGCGATTTCGTTTGTATCAGTCACTTTTCGGAGCAATTTGTCTCGGATTGAATACGTTCTAAATCATGTCAAGGAGCAGCAATCATGCGCAACAACACACCTGTGACAAATGTTGAATATATTTTGATGGATACGCAGACGGTTGTTTCTAAAACCGACTTAAAGGGAAATATTACCTACATCAATCAGGACTTCATTGATATTAGCGGCTTCACCGCTGAAGAGTTGATCGGTGCTCCGCAAAATATTGTGCGGCACCCTGATATGCCAGTAGAAGCATTCGCCGATTTTTGGCAGACCATTAAATCCGGTAAGGCCTGGACTGGTTTGGTGAAAAATCGCTGCAAAAACGGTGATCATTACTGGGTCGAAGCCAATGCGGCGCCCATGCTTGAAAATGGTCAAATGGTTGGATACACCTCGATCCGAGTCAAGCCCAGCCGCGAACAAGTCGCCGTTGCCGAAAAAATTTACCGCGACATTAAGAACGGCAATTCCGATTTTGAAATTAAAGAAGGTGCGGTCATTAAGCGCTCTGCTTTTAGGCGTTTTGATTTGCTCAATATCTTATCAATTCGCACAAAAATTATCGCTTCATTTGGTTTTTTAATGGTTCTGTTTATCGCTAACTTTTTGATGCAATTTTCTAGCGATAGCAAAGGTGGAACTGCTTGGTCGATCATTGTCGCGGCGTTGGGGATTATAACGAGCGTGTTATTTGGCTTCCTGATATTTCGCGCGGCGGTGCATCCCTTGGCGCGTATTCAACGCGATATTGAAAGAATGAGCGCGGGCGATCTGTCTGGCCCCATCAAAGCCACCGGCAACGATGAGTTAACCAAATTAGTCCAGTCCCTGCGCGTACTGCAAATCAACGTCAAATTACTGGTAGGACAAATAAAGGAAGCGGCGGAAGCCGTGAGCAATGATTCTGCCGCGATTGCATCTGGTAATTTGGATTTATCCTCCCGCACAGAAACCCAAGCAAGTTCGTTAGAAGAAACTGCCTCTTCAATGGAAGAATTAACCAGCACAGTCAAACAAAATGCCGATAACGCACGCGAAGCAAATAAGTTGGTTTCGTCGGCGTCTGACACGGCAATTTTGGGTGGTGACGCTGTAGGTCAAGTGGTCGAAACGATGGGCTCAATTCGAGAAAGCTCGCGCAAGATCGTGGACATCATCGGCGTTATCGACGGAATCGCATTTCAAACCAATATTTTGGCGCTGAACGCTGCAGTCGAAGCGGCGAGGGCAGGTGAGCAGGGTCGAGGCTTTGCCGTGGTCGCCACCGAGGTTCGCAACCTTGCCCAACGATCAGCGGCTGCCGCCAAGGAAATTAAGGAGTTAATCGGCGACTCAGTGACGAAAGTCGAGACCGGCGCCAAGTTGGTGGACCAAGCCGGCCACACCATGAGTGACATCGTGAACCAAGTGAAAAAAGTGGCAGGTTATATGGCCGACATAACGTTGGCGAGTCAAGAACAGAGCGATGGAATCGAGCAAGTCAATCTAGCGATAACCGAGATGGAAGAATCGACCACTCAGAACGCCGCATTAGTCGAACAAGCCGCCGCTGCCGCCGAAAATATGCAACAGCAATCCATTAAGCTGACGGACTTGGTGAATTCATTCAAGCTTGTGGCGCAAACGGGGAATGCGGCGCAGCAAGGTCGCCGGAGCAATTCTCGTCGACAGATACAGTAGGCTAGCTTTCAGACTAACGTAACGCAGGTTTGGCTACTATCAATCGAATTAAGGGAAACTGGGGCTAACTCGGAGCCAAAATCATACCCTGACACACTGAGATATTTTCTTTTCGATATGGTGGCGAAGGTTTCTGGTGGTGTGCGCTGGCCGGAGACGGCGAGAATCGAGCATCCTCCCCAGCGATTGTTCATGCATGGGTATTAGAGTTTTCGTTCTCGTCACAGTGTGTCTCAACTTCCTCGCTCAACGCGTGTCCGTGCCGGACGCGGATTCAATTCCCACCTAATTGCGAACAAAATTAAAAAGGCCACTCTTTCGAGTGACCTTTGTAATTTTGGTGGAGACGGCGGGAATCGGCCATCCTCGCCAGCCAATGCCCCTGCATGGGCATTGTCGTTCGCCGGCTCGCAGCAGTGCTGCTCGAAACCCCGGCTCACCCCGCGTCCGTGCCGGACGCGGATTCAATTCTCACCCAACTGCGAACAAAATTAAAAAGGCCACTCTTTCGAGTGACCTTTGTAATTTTGGTGGAGACGGCGGGAATCGAACCCGCGTCCGCAAATACTCTACAGACAGTTCTACATACTTAGTGCTGCCATTTAATTTAATCTTTACGACGCGGACGCACACGCTGCGGAAAGACGAGTTACCTATTATTTAGTCTTTAGCCAAGTAACCCGACTTTAGACGATTCCCTATGAATGACTCTACTGCTATTGCTAGCCCGCCCTAGGGAAGAGACGGTGTAGAGTTAGCAAGCAATTAAGCTGCTAATGCGTACGAGTTATCGTTTGCAGTTATAAATTTCTGGATGTATTTACGAGGTGACCAGCCCTCGGTATGCCCTGCGCTGCTTTGTAACCCACGTCGAAGCCAGGTCGTCCCCAAAACAGAATACGATTATAACGTATTTTGCCCCGCACTGAGCGACTTACCATTGGGCTGCGATACTAACTTGCGCAAACAGCTCGATTGGTTGGTCGATTAGTAGATCCGCATTCCATTGTGAGGGGGCCGTTTGACCCGAATAGCCCCAAGCTACAGCGATGCTGAACATTCCCGCGGCCTTAGCTGCTTGAATGTCGCGTAAGTCGTCGCCTAAAAAACAGCATTTTTCCGGGCTGATACCTACTTTTCTTGCAGCCTCGAATAGCGGTTCAGGGTGCGGTTTGGAATGCGGTGTAGTGTCACCCGAAATGATGCAGGCTGCTGTCGTTAATCCCAGCATTGGAATTAATGGATGTGTGAATCTGGCTGCTTTGTTGGTGACGATGCCCCAAGGAATCTGGGATTGGTCCAGTTGGGTAATCAGGTCTGAAATTCCATTAAATAACCCGCTATGAACGCAAATGGCATTTTCGTAATTGGCGAGGAATTCTAGGCGCATCGATTCAAATTCTGTGTCTTCTGGCGAAACACCAAAGCCAGCTGCTAACAGTCCACGTGCGCCAGCGGAAGCGTGGGGGCGTAAATGTTCGTAAGGCGTTGGTTGCAAGCCACGTGTGGTGCGCATCTTATTTAATGCGGCGGCCAGATCGGGGGCGGTGTCGGCCAGTGTTCCGTCGAGGTCGAATAATACGGCGTGTGCTGTGAATAAAGGGCTTGATGCGTTGCTCATAGCGGTCGTTGGCAAGCGACTAAATAATTGACGCTGGTATCCGAGTTAAGTGAATATATTTTGCTGATTGGGTTATAGCTCATTCCGCGCAGCGTTTCAATTTGTAGCCCTGCATTACGAATGAATTGCGCTAGCTCTGCAGGGGTAATGAATTTGGCGTAGTCGTGGGTTCCCTTGGGCAGCATTTGGAGCAAATATTCGGCACCGAGGATTGCGTGTATATAAGCTTTTGGATTGCGGTTAAGCGTGGAGAAGAACACTAAACCACCGGGTTTTACTATTGTTGCGCAGGCTTGAATAATGGAACTTGGATCGGGCACGTGTTCTAGCATTTCCATGCAAGTAACGACGTCAAATTGACCTGGCTCTTGAGTTGCCATTTCTTCGGCGGCGCAATGTTGATAACGTATCTCTAGCCCTGATTCGAGGCTGTGCAAGTCGGCTACTTTTAATGCTTTTTCAGATAAGTCGATGCCAGTTACTATTGCGCCTTTTTTTGCCATGGATTCGGCTAAAATTCCACCGCCACATCCAACGTCAATGACTTTTTTTCCCGATAAGGAGGCGCGTGCATGAATCCATTCGAGTCGTAATGGATTGATTTCATGCAATGGGCGGAATTCGGAATTGGTGTCCCACCAGTGGTGGGCGACGTCACTAAATTTTTGGATTTCAAGAGGATCAGCGTTCATATTGATAAGTCGTGAGCGTGGTGAGTTTTGGAAAACGTAAGCCACTAATTATGCAATAAAAAACCCCGCCGAAGCGGGGTTTTTTACGAAGCGAGTTCAAATTACTTGTTGATAGTACGAGTACCAACAACTTCGATTTCTACGCGACGGTTTTTAGCGCGGCCTTCTGCTGTTTTGTTGTCAGCAACTGGTTGTGTTTCGCCTTTGCCTGATGTGTACACGCGGTCAGCTGCAACACCGTTTGAAACCAAGAATGCTTTAACAGCTTCTGCACGACGTACAGATAGTTTTTGGTTGTATTCAGCTTTACCAACTGAGTCAGTGTGACCAGTTGAAACGATAGCTTCCAAGTTGATGTCTTTTAACTTAGTAACTAATTCAGTGATTTTAGCTTTGCCTTCTGGTTTCAATACTGCTTTGTCGAAATCGAACAGAGCATCAGCAGCGAAGCTGACTTTTTCAGAAGTTGGAGCTGGTTTAACGGCAACTGGAGCTGGTGCTGGAGCAACAACTGGGGCTGGCGCTGGCGCAGGAGCAACAACTGGAGCTGGTTTTGGTGGTTCAACGCCATCGCAGCCTACAACGATTGCATCGGCCGGTGTCCAGTAACCAGTGTGGATGCACAGACCGTATGCATCACGCACGATGTTACCTTGCGCATCTTGCACGTAAGCACTGTATGGTTTTGGTGCTGGGATGTCTTTGATTTCGGAAGTTTGTGCTGATGCAGAGATTGCCAACAATGCTGCAGACGCTGCGAAAACCAATTTTGCTAATGTGTTCATGTTTCTCCTCTCGGGTGAGATCTTTCGCAGAAAACTCTGCGCGATTGATACAAAAAAATAAATTTTACCATACTTGCCAAACACCACGGAACATTGCTGCTAGGTAGTTTCCACGGCAATGTGCTTGAGCGCAATTCTGCCATAAGCCCTTGTCGATGATTGAGTTTAGCAATTTGAAATAACGATATATTTGTGTTGCGTTGCTGTTTTACAACAAAATTTACGTATTTCTACGTAAATTTACATATCGCGTTGGAGGTTGCTTGAATGCAAGAGATTGGCATAATCGGTGGTCATGAAATTGTCATATTTTGTTAAATTATCGGGGCTTTTTGTCAGTCTTTGGAAAATTTTTTCTTGCATTTTCAAAATTTTTCAGATTTTTTTCAATTTATTTCTGGCGCTAAATTTTGCGTTTGAAATCAATTATTGTTGACCGATCGGTGGCTAAAACAGCCGATTTTCGGGCTATCGCATGGTAGAATTGGCGGTTTGGCACGCTGGACTGAGTTGCTCCAGTGTAAATATGTTGTCAAATTTGCTGATGAGGCGCCGAGGCGCTCGTCGATATGGGTTGCAGTTTGTTAGTGGAATGCACGGCAAGCGCGATTTTGTACCGATGGGATCTGGCGTTTTACCCTTAATGTCAAGTTAAAAAGACTGCCCGCATGACTATGGATCAATTCGCTAAAGAAACACTCCCGATTTCCCTTGAGGAAGAGATGCGCAAGAGTTACCTCGATTACGCCATGAGCGTTATCGTTGGCCGTGCCTTGCCCGATGTTCGAGATGGTTTAAAACCAGTGCATAGACGTGTGTTGTTCGCCATGCATGAAATGAATAACGTCTATAACCGACCATTCGTGAAATGTGCGCGTGTGGTGGGTGAGGTCATGGGTAAATATCATCCGCACGGGGATGCGTCTATTTATGACACCTTGGTCCGGATGGCGCAGCATTTCTCTTTGCGCTACACCTTGGTGGATGGTCAGGGCAACTTTGGTTCGGTCGATGGCGATAACGCTGCGGCGATGCGTTATACCGAGTGCCGCTTATCGAAAATTGCCAATGAGATTTTGGCTGACATTGATAAAGAAACAGTCGATTTTGTCCCCAACTACGACGGTAAAGAAAAAGAACCGTCGGTATTGCCAACCCGCATTCCAAATCTGCTCATCAATGGCGCGTCTGGTATTGCCGTTGGGATGGCGACCAATATTCCGCCGCACAATATTACTGAAGTCATCACTGGTGCGTTGCATCTGTTGAATAATCCAGATTGCAGTATTGATGAGTTGATTGAAATTATTCCTGCACCAGATTTCCCGACCGCTGGAATTATCTACGGTGTTTCTGGGGTGCGCGACGGTTATCGCACCGGTCGTGGTCGCGTTGTGATGCGTGCTAAAACCCACTACGAAGAATATGGCAAAGACGGTCGTACCGCGTTAATCGTGGATGAGTTGCCGTACCAAGTAAACAAAAAATCGTTGTTAGAGCGCATTGCTGAATTGGTGCGCGATAAAAAGTTAGACGGTATTTCAGATATTCGCGATGAATCCGATAAATCCGGTATGCGCGTTGTGATTGAATTAAAGCGCAACGAAGTGCCAGACGTGATTCTGAACAATCTGTATAAGCAGACGCAACTTCAAGACACCTTCGGTATGAATATGGTGGCCTTGGTCAATGGTCAGCCTAAGTTGCTGAACTTGAAGCAGATGTTGGATTGCTTCTTGTCGCACCGCCGCGAAGTAGTCACACGCCGCACGGTATTCGAGCTGAAGAAAGCACGCGAACGCGGTCATATGCTTGAAGGTTTAGCCGTTGCTTTAGCGAATATCGATGATTTCATCGCCATCATCAAAGCCGCTCCAACGCCGCCAATGGCGAAGTCGGAATTGATGAGTCGCTCATGGGATTCGTCGATGGTGCGCGAAATGTTGGCGCGTACAAGTGCCGATAACGAAGCGGGTATTGATGCTTTCCGCCCAGCGAATTTGCCTAAGCATTACGGCATTCAAGCCGACGGGATGTACAAATTGTCGGACGACCAAGCGCAAGAAATTTTGCAAATGCGCTTGCAACGTTTGACCGGTTTAGAGCAAGACAAGATCGTCAATGAATACAAAGACATGATGATTCAAATTGCTGACTTGTTGGATATTTTGGCCAAGCCTTCGCGCGTTACGGCGATCATTACCGATGAATTGACGTCGGCAATGAATGAATACGGCATCGGTTCAAAAGACGAGCGTCGTTCTGAAATCGTCCACAACGCCACTGAATTAGAAACAGAAGATTTGATCACGCCGCAAGACATGGTTGTGACCCTGTCGCATACCGGTTACATGAAGTCTCAACCAGTGTCCGAATACCGCGCGCAAAAACGCGGTGGTCGCGGCAAGCAAGCCATGGCGACCAAGGACGATGATTGGATTGAACAATTATTTACCGCTAATACCCACGATTACATTTTGTGCTTCAGTAATCGCGGACGTCTGTATTGGTTGAAAGTCTGGGAAGTGCCACAAGGCTCGCGTAATTCACGTGGTAAGCCAATCGTGAATATGTTCCCATTGCATGATGGCGAAAAAATTACCGTGATCTTGCCGATCTCGGGCGATAACCGTAGCTTCCCAGAAGATCGTTATATATTCATGTCAACCAGCCTTGGCGTGGTGAAAAAGTCGGCCTTAAGCGATTTCAGCAATCCACGTAAAGCCGGAATTATTGCGGTTGATCTGGATGAAGGCGATTTCTTAATTGGCGCTGCCTTGACTGATGGTAAACACGACGTGATGTTGTTCTCCGATTCGGGCAAAGCCGTTCGCTTCGATGAAAACGATGTGCGTCCAATGGGTCGAACAGCGCGCGGTGTGCGCGGTATGAATTTGGAAGATGGTCAGCAAGTTATCGCTTTACTGGTCGCCGAAAACGAACAGCAGTCAGTTTTGACTGCAACAGAAAATGGCTTCGGTAAGCGCACTCCGATTACTGAATACACGCGTCACGGTCGCGGCACCAAAGGAATGATCGCGATCCAAACTTCAGAGCGCAACGGTAAAGTCGTCGCGGCAACCTTGGTTGATTCAACTGATGAGATTTTGTTGATTACTACCGGCGGCGTTTTGATTCGCACACGTGTTGCCGAAATCCGCGAAATGGGCCGCGCTACGCAAGGCGTTACCTTGATCGCCGTTGAAGATGGCACGAAGCTGAGTGGCTTGCAGCGTATTGTTGAAACCGACATCGAAGAAGTTGTGTATGAAAACGGCGATAACGGTTCTGGCGCGCAAGACGACTCAACCGAACAGAAGGGTGCAGAAGGTGATGATGCGGCGGAGGATGCGGCAGAATGATTTATAACTTTTCCGCAGGCCCGGCTGTATTGCCTAAAGAAGTTTTGCAGCAAGCAGCATCAGAAATGTTGGATTGGCACGGAAGTGGCATGTCGGTGATGGAAATGAGTCATCGCGGTGCTGAATTTATGTCGATTTTGGCGGATGCGCAGCAGAACTTGCGGGAATTGTTAGCTGTTCCTAGTAACTACAAAATCCTGTTTTTGCAGGGCGGTGCAATCGCTGAAAACGCGATTGTGCCGATGAATCTGGCTAGGTTAAATGGTTCAAGCGAATCGGCTGTGCTTGATTATGTTTGCACCGGTTCTTGGTCGGTAAAGTCCATCAAAGAAGCCGCAAAATACGCCAATGTGCATGTGGCTGCGGATGCGCGCTCGCTCAATCCAGCGGGTAAATTCAACGCTATTCCCGATGAATCGACTTGGAAATTGTCCGCTAACGCGGCCTATTTGCATCTGTGCACCAACGAAACCATCGACGGCGTTGAATACAACTTTGTTCCAAAATCTAGCGCGCCAATTGTGGCCGATATGTCTTCGCATATCTTGTCACGCGTCATTAACGTGGCCGATTACGGTGTCATTTATGGCGGTGCGCAAAAAAATATTGGCCCGGCGGGATTAACAATAGTGATCGTGCGCGACGATTTATTGGGCCATGCTTTGCCCTCTTGTCCTTCTGCGTTCAATTGGAAAACAGTTGCCGACAACGACTCCATGTATAACACGCCGCCGACCTACGCGATCTATATCGCCGGCCTGGTGTTTCAATGGATTAAACGTCAAGGCGGCGTGGCTGCATTAGAAAAAAACAATATCGCCAAAGCGGCTTTGCTGTACGACTTTATCGATCACAGCAAGTTGTATGAAAACCGTATCGCTAAGGAATGCCGCTCACGTATGAACGTGCCATTCTTTTTGCGTGATGAATCGTTGAATGCGCAATTCCTGAGTGCAGCCAAAGAGCGCGGTTTGTTGCAATTAAAAGGACATAGCTCAGTTGGCGGAATGCGCGCCTCAATTTATAACGCGATGCCATACGAAGGCGTGCAAGCGTTAGTCAATTTTATGCAAGAGTTCGAGCAACGTCATCACCCGTAATTGTGCAAGGAATGCCATGAGTATTGATCAGCAATTAAAACCGCTCCGCGAAAAAATTGATGCCGTTGACGCGCAAATTTTGGCATTGCTCAATTCCCGCGCTGAGTTAGCGCAGCAAGTTGGTCATCTCAAAGCGAATACTAACGCGCCCGTGTTTCGCCCTGAGCGTGAAGCGCAAGTATTACGCGGTGTGGCGGAACGCAATCCTGGCCCGCTACCTAGTCTCGATATTCAGTTAATTTTCCGCGAAATTATGTCGGCCTGCCGCGCACTAGAACGTCGCGTCACCGTTGCTTATTTAGGTCCAGCAGGAACCTTCAGCGAGCAAGCCGTATTTCAACAATTTGGTCACGCAATTGTTTTGCTGCCTTGCATTTCGATCGATGAAGTGTTTCGCACAACCGAGGCTGGCACTGCCGATTTTGGTGTTGTGCCGGTTGAAAATTCGAGCGAAGGCGCGGTCAATCGGACGCTCGATTTGTTGTTGCAAACCAGTTTGTCGATCAGTGGCGAACTATCGATCCCAGTGCAACACAGCTTGATGACAAACTCGGGCGACTTCGCTGGCGTGACAAAGATCTGCGCGCATTCGCAAGCGTTAGCGCAATGTCAGGCGTGGCTCAATCAGCACTACCCAACGATAGAACGGATTGCTGTGGCATCGAACGGAGAGGCAGCACGTATGGCAAGCCTTGACCCGACTGTGGCTGCGATAGCTGGAGAAACGGCTGGCGCGCAATATGAATTGCAAGTCGTGCATGCCCACATTCAAGACGATCCGCACAACCGCACGCGCTTCGCCGTGATTGGAAATACGCAATGCACACCAAGCGGCAAGGATCAAACCTCGATCGTGTTAGCGGTGCCGAACAAAGCGGGCGCTGTGTATTCTTTATTGGCGCCGTTTAGTCAATTTGGCGTTTCAATGACGCGCTTTGAATCGCGTCCTGCCCGCACTGGTACATGGGAATATTATTTCTACGTGGACGTTGAAGGCCATCAACAGGATGATTCCGTAGCTCGTTCATTGAATGAATTAAAAAATAGTGCCGCGTTCTTCAAAATTTTGGGTTCCTATCCGCTAAGTAATTAACCCGTGCGAAGGTGATTTCACCTTATTTTAGTACTGCATAGTGAGGTGATTTTGGTCGCAACTTCCGCAAATGAGCAATTAAAAAAAGTCGTCATCATCGGCGTTGGTCTGATCGGTGGCTCGTTTGCATTGGCGCTTAAAAAAAATTCTGCTGCTATTCATTTGGTTGGTCTAGAACGTAGCGCGGCGTCCCTTGAGCGCGCATTGGTATTAGGAATAATTGACGAAGCCAGCACCGATATTGCGTCAGCATTACAGGGCGCCGATCTGGTTGTGATTTCTGCGCCTGTCGCGCAAACAGAAGTGATATTGAGCGCGATTTATCCACATCTCGAAGCACACACTATCGTGACCGATACAGGTAGCACCAAGGCCGATGTTGAGGTGTCGGCCCGCAAAGCCTTACAGGATAAAATCGGTCAATTCGTTCCGGCTCATCCCATTGCGGGGCGCGAATCCAACGGCCCAGATGCGGCTATCGCCAGCTTGTACCAAGCTAAAAAATTAGTGATTACCGCTTTGCCAGAAAATGCTCAAAGCGCGATCGACCTAGTTGCCACCACCTGGCAACGTTGCGGCGCAGTGCCGCATTATTTGACACCATCCCAGCACGATCACGTGTTTGCTGCGGTCAGCCATTTGCCACATTTATTGGCCTATGCGTTGGTGGATCAAATTACCGAACAGCCACAAGCTGAATTACGTTTTCAATATGCCGCCAGTGGTTTTCGCGATTTCACGCGGATTGCCGGTTCATCGCCTGAAATGTGGCGCGATATTAGCTTGGCTAATCGCGCCGCTTTGTTGGATGAATTGACGCACTACCAAGCACAATTGCAGCGCGTCGCGAATGCGCTTAAGCAAAGTGATGGTGCTGAACTACTGGCGATTTTTAGTAACGCGCAAGCCGCACGCCGCCGTTGGATTCAAGCGATTGAGTCTGCCGAACAGCCACCCAAAGAGGGTGGCGATTAGCGTTATTTGTGCTATGCGTTGCAATCCAATTCCCATTATTAATTATGAAAACTCCCCACTTCCCGCCTTACATTGACCTTAATCCCGTGACCCGCGCTCAAGGCGTGATCCAGTTACCAGGTTCAAAAAGCATTTCTAATCGCACCTTGTTATTGGCCGCTTTGTCTGAGGGCGACACGCAAATCAGTGAATTGCTAGCATCGGACGATACCTTAGTCATGCTCAACGCTTTGCATAGCCTTGGCGTGAAATGGGAGCAAGAAGGCGTTAGTCAAAATTATCTAGTACGTGGCGTGAGCGGCAAATTTCCAGTTAAGCACGCTGATTTATTTATGGGCAACGCCGGAACGGCAATTCGCCCCTTGGTCGCTGCGTTAGGTGTGCTGGGCGGCGACTACACTCTGCACGGTGTTGAACGCATGCATGAACGCCCGATCGGTGATTTGGTCGATGCGTTGCAGCGAGTAGGTTCCCAAATTACTTATACTGGTGTGCCTGGTTTCCCTCCGCTGCACATCCAAAGTGGTCAAATTCGTCCAAATGGCTGGCAGGTGCGCGGTAATGTTTCTAGCCAATTCTTAACGGCGTTATTAATGGCCGCGCCACTAATTGCGGCTGAGCAGGATATCGAGATTGAGGTGATTGGCGAGCTGATTTCTAAGCCTTACATTGAAATCACGTTGAATCTAATGGCGCGTTTTGGCGTTCTGGTCAAACGTGAAGGCTGGCAGAAATTCATTATCGAAGCCGGGCAGTTCTATAAGAGTCCCGGCACAATTCACGTCGAAGGCGACGCTTCCTCGGCGTCCTACTTTTTGGCGGCTGGCGCGATTTGCGGTGGTCCGGTGCGAGTAACTGGAGTCGGTCGCAACAGTATTCAAGGTGATGTGCGGTTTGTTGAAGCCTTAGAAAAAATGGGCGCAAGTATTGCGCTGGGCGAGAACTGGATTGAGGCGCGCAGCAATGGAGTGTTGAAAGCCATTGATGCCGATTTCAACGCCATCCCTGATGCGGCGATGACGATTGCGATTGCTGCTTTGTACGCCAATGGCACCAGCGTATTGCGTAATATCGGTAGCTGGCGGGTAAAAGAAACCGATCGGATTGACGCGATGGCCGCCGAGTTGACAAAGCTCGGCGCACAAGTTGAAGCGGGCGCGGATTATTTGGCGATCACGCCGCCAGCGCAATTGCAACCAGCCAGCATTGAAACGTACGACGATCACCGCATGGCGATGTGTTTCTCGTTGGCGACCTTAAACGGCGTGGCGCGGGCAGGTACAAAGATTCGGATTCTTGATCCAAAATGCGTGGCGAAAACTTTCCCGGATTATTTTTCGGCGTTTGCTACGATTAAACAGTATTAATTTAACAGGCGCGATAGCGGACATACTATGACGAATCCAACTATTACTATTGACGGTCCCACCGCGTCCGGCAAAGGCACTGTCGCCCAATTGGTCGCTAAGGCGCTGGGCTTTCATTACTTGGATTCGGGCGCACTCTATCGCTTAACGGCTTTGTCGGCGTTGCGTCACCAATTAGCGTTGGACGATGAGGCAGCGATTGCTCAGTTAGCGTTAAATTTGCCGTGCCGATTTGTGGGCGAGCAAATTTTTCTTGAGCAAGAAGAAGTGGGCAACATAATTCGCGCTGAAGAAATCGGGAATGCCGCCTCAAAAATCGCCGTGTTGCCAGCCGTAAGAGCGGCTCTACTGCAATTACAAAAGAATTTTTCTGCGCCGCCGGGCTTGGTTGCCGATGGTCGTGACATGGGAACAGTGATATTTCCCGATGCCGAAGTAAAAATATATTTAACTGCCAGTGTGGCAGCGCGCGCAGAAAGAAGATTTAAGCAATTGATTAGCAAGGGATTTTCTGCTAATATACAAGACCTTTTGCAGGATCTGACCGAGCGAGACGCGCGCGACTTAAATCGCAGCACCGCTCCCTTAAAGCCCGCCGAAGGTGCATTTATGTTGGATACATCCGATTTGACGATACAGCAGGCTGTTGAGTTGGTGTTAAAACAGTATGAACAATACGTTCAAGATGCGAACAACTAAGTTAAAAATAGTCATTAATTGCATATTTTTAATGAGGTTTGATACAAAATTACGCGCCCAGCGCAAGCTGTGCAACTAGTACGGTTCAGGATAGCGCAAGGCTATGTTGGATTTTTTTTAACCTAACCCAGTTTGATTCACCTGAGTCTTATTTAATAAGCCGCTTGTGCAACGAACTGCTTACTACCTACAAATCACATTATGGCAACAGTATTTATGTCGCAAGACCACGCTACCGGTTCCGATAGCTTCGCAGCTCTGTTTGAAGAGTCCCTGTCACGTCAAGATATGCGTTCTGGCGAAGTTATCTCCGCTGAAGTGGTTCGCATTGATCACAACTTCGTTATCGTTAACGCCGGTTTGAAATCCGAAGCGTTCATTCCTCTGGAAGAATTCAAAAACGATCAAGGCGAATTAGAAGTAGTTGTTGGCGATTTCGTTTCTGTAGCGATTGATTCGCTGGAAAACGGCTTCGGCGACACTATTTTGTCACGCGACAAAGCCAAGCGTTTAGCGTCTTGGTTGGCACTAGAAAAAGCCCTGGAATCAGGCGAAATCGTTATTGGTACAGTTAATGGCAAAGTTAAAGGCGGTTTGACTGTCTTGACTAACGGAATTCGTGCCTTCTTACCAGGTTCTTTGGTTGACACACGTCCGGTGAAAGATACAACACCGTACGAAGGCAAAACCATGGAATTCAAAGTAATCAAGTTAGATCGCAAACGCAACAACGTTGTGTTGTCACGCCGCGCTGTTGTAGAAGCGTCAATGGGCGAAGAGCGCGCTAAATTGATGGAAACATTACGCGAAGGTACAGTTGTTACCGGCGTGGTTAAAAATATCACCGACTACGGCGCGTTCGTGGATCTGGGCGGCATCGATGGCTTGTTGCACATCACCGATTTGGCATGGCGTCGTGTACGTCATCCGTCAGAAGTATTGACAGTTGGCCAAGAAGTGACTGCAAAAGTATTGAAATTCGACCAAGACAAGAACCGTGTTTCATTGGGTGTAAAACAATTGGGCGACGATCCTTGGACAGGTTTGTCACGTCGTTACCCACAACACACTCGTTTGTTCGGTAAAGTAACTAATTTGACCGACTACGGTGCGTTCGTTGAAGTTGAACAAGGTATCGAAGGTTTGGTTCACGTTTCCGAAATGGACTGGACTAACAAAAACGTGGCTCCAAACAAAGTGGTTCAATTGGGCGACGAAGTTGAAGTCATGGTTCTGGAAATCGACGAAGAACGTCGTCGTATCAGCCTGGGCATGAAACAATGCAAAGCAAATCCTTGGGATGACTTTGCTGTGACCCATAAGAAAGGTGACAAAGTTCGCGGCGCGATCAAATCGATCACCGACTTCGGCGTGTTTATCGGCTTGTCTGGCAACATCGACGGTTTGGTGCATTTGTCTGATTTGTCTTGGACAGAAACAGGCGAAGAAGCAGTTCGTCGCTTCAAGAAAGGCGATGAATTAGAAGCCATCGTGTTGGCAATTGATGTTGAACGTGAGCGCGTTTCGTTGGGTGTTAAACAACTCGAAGGCGACCCATTCAATAACTACTGCGCAATGAACGACAAGGGTGCTGTTGTAACTGGTACCGTTAAATCAGTGGAGCCTAAAGGCGCAGTGATTCAATTGTCAGACGAAGTTGAAGGCTACTTACGTGCTTCAGAAATCTCACGCGACCGCGTTGAAGATGCTGGTACACATTTGAAAGTTGGCGACAGCGTTGAAGCATTGGTATTGAACATTGATCGCAAAGCTCGCAGCATTCAATTGTCCATCAAAGCAAAAGATAGCGTTGATACAGCAGATGCAATGCAAAAAATGACCGCAACTGACTCGAGTGCAGCATCAGGCACAACAAGTTTGGGTGCGTTGTTAAAAGCTAAACTTGATAGCAAAAACTAATCACTTTATTCATTAAGTGGGTAATTTTAGGGGCAACATTGGTTGAAGTCGTAGTTGATCAATGTTGCTCACTTGCTAAAAAGTGAGGTTTCCTAATGACAAAATCAGAGTTGATTGCTTGTTTGGCTGAGAAGTATCCGCAACTTGTTGCAAAGGATGCCGATTTCGCAGTTAAAACCATTTTGGATGCAATGTCCGAAGCCTTAGTAGTTGGGCAGCGGATTGAAATAAGAGGGTTTGGTAGTTTTTCTCTTAACAGTCGCCCACCCAGAATCGGTCGTAACCCTAAATCTGGCGATAAAGTGATGGTGCCTGAAAAACGTGCGCCGCATTTCAAACCTGGCAAAGAGTTGCGCGAACGAGTAGATGCGATGGTTGGTCAGCCCATTAAAAATGACTAGTAATTAGCGAATGTGATTTGGAAGACGGTATATTGGGTAACTAATATGCCGTTTTTTTATTAGATTAGGCCTTGATAATCGATAAAAATAAATAAAAGTGATCAAGACGGCAAGACAGTTTAACTGCTGTTTCACGTACAATGCCGGTTGCTTATAAAAAGTTTTCGTCGAAAAGGTATGCCATGAAAATTATTTCGAAAATCGTCGCCATATTATTGTTTGTCGTATTTTTTGGTTTTGCCTTAAATAACACGGAGACCGTGACGCTGCGATTTTTCTTCGGCTACGAGTTTCCCGGCCCGCTGGTGTTGATGCTGTTAATCTTTTTTATTGCCGGAATTGTGTTGGGTGTGTTTGCCATGCTTCCAACCGTATTTAGACATCGCCGCGATTTGTCCAAACATCGCAAAAACGTTTCCGCGTTGGAGCAAGAAGTAGCAAAATTGCAGAATGAAAACAGCCGTCCGCCGCAGCCAGACAGCGTGTAATACATTAGGTGCTCTTCCTTTCTTATTCTTCTTAAAAACTAAAAGATAAACTCAAATGGAATTTGAAATTTGGTGGTTGTTATTCATCCCAGTATTCTTTGTGCTGGGCTGGATTACCGCGCGCGTTGATATTAAACAGTTATTGTCCGAATCACGCAGTTTGCCGCGTGGTTATTTTAAAGGCCTTAATTTTCTGCTCAACGACCAACACGATAAAGCGGTTGATGCCTTTATCGAAGTCATGCAATTGGATCCCGAAACAGTAGATTTGCATTTTGCCCTTGGTAATTTGTTCCGTCGTCGAGGCGAGATCGAACGCGCCATTCGGGTGCATCAAAATTTATTATTGCGTGGCGATTTACCGATTGAGCAGCAAGGTCATGCCCAATTTGAACTGGGACATGATTACCTCAAAGCGGGTTTATTGGATCGCGCCGAGGAAACGTTTGGGCTGCTGCTTAATTCAACTTATAGCGTAGACGCGCGTCGCGCCTTGCTAGAAATTTATCAGCTTGAGAAAGAATGGTTGCGTGCCATTGAAGCGGCACTTGCTTTACAAGAATCGGGCGCTGGAACGCGGCAAAAGCAGATCGCTCAGTTTTATTGCGAATTAGCTCAAGATGAAATTCTCAATGCGCGTAACGATGCAGCAATTGAGTTGCTCGATAAAGCACATGCCGTTGATCGCAGTAACGTGCGCGCCACGATTCTACGCGGCGATATTTATTCCGCTCAAAATCAACCCGAATTGGCAATGCAAACTTGGCGTCGGGTTGAGCAACAAAGCGTGCCACACGTATCTCTCGTGGCGCAGCGTTTAATGGATGCGTATAACTCATTGCAGCGCTCGCAAGAGGGCATTAATTTGCTCAAAAATTATCTTGAACAAGCACCGTCAATTGACTTACTCGAAGTGCTGTACCAAGCGAGTTTAGAAGTCGAAGGCCGTGAAATTGCGACCCAAATTGTGTTGGAAGAAGTGCGTCGCACACCAACACTGCTGGGCTTGGACAAGTTGCTCGATGCGCGCATGCTGTACGTCGCTCCCGATCGGCTGCAAGAATTAGCGATGGTGAAAAATTTGGTGCACGGTTACGCCAAAAAATTGGCGCGCTACCAATGCTCCCATTGCGGATTTAAAGCGCGTCAATTCTATTGGCAATGCCCAGGATGCAATCGCTGGGAAACCTATCCTCCGCGCCGCACCGAAGAATTAAATGTGATGAACTAGCCGAACTGTTGAGCCAAATCGGCATCAATTGTGCCCAGTACTTTTTAGCTTACAGCGATCGATTAGATTGCTAGCTTCAAGGCAATTGGGCATGGGTTTAAAGTGATAAATGAATTAGGAAAAAAATGAAAATTACGATTATTGGAACTGGCTATGTTGGTTTGGTTACTGGAGCTTGTTTAGCGGAGCTGGGTAACGATGTGCTGTGTCTCGATCTGGATGCAAACAAAGTCGCTATTTTAAATAATGGCGGTATCCCAATTCATGAACCTGGCTTAGATGTGATCGTCGCCAGCAACCGCGCAAATGGGCGCTTAAAATTTACCACCGATATTGAGCAAAGCGTTGCTCATGGCGATATTCAGTTTATTGCGGTGGGAACCCCACCGGATGAAGACGGTTCAGCCGATTTGCAATACGTTTTGGCAGCCGCGAAAAATATTGGTAAATACATGCATGGCTTTAAGGTTGTCATCGATAAGTCAACCGTCCCAGTGGGAACTGCTGAAAAAGTAAGCAAAACAATTGCTAGCGAACTGCAACAACGTAAGCTCGACACAGCCAGTTTCTCCGTAATCTCTAATCCAGAATTCTTAAAAGAAGGTGCCGCAGTCGAAGATTTTATGCGTCCTGATCGGATTGTCATTGGCAGCGATAACGATGCCTTGGGCCTAAAAGCCAAAGCGGTGATGAAGCAACTATACGCGCCGTTCAACCGCAATCGTGAGCGCACTTACTGGATGGATGTGCGCTCCGCAGAATTCACCAAATACGCCGCCAACGCCATGTTAGCGACTCGGATTTCATTCATGAATGAGCTGGCTAACTTGGCTGATCGTGTTGGCGTCGATATTGAAGCCGTGCGTCATGGCATAGGCTCTGATCCACGCATCGGGCATAGTTTTTTATATGCTGGTTGCGGGTACGGTGGTTCTTGTTTTCCAAAAGATGTTCAGGCGTTGGAGCGCACCGCGCGCGAATACGATCAAGATTTGCTGATTTTGCGCGCCGTGGAATCGGTCAATGATCATCAAAAACAGGTACTCGGCAAAAAGGTCGTTGCCCGTTTTGGTGCCGATTTAACAGGCTTACATTTTGCGTTATGGGGCTTGGCATTTAAGCCGAATACCGACGATATGCGCGCCGCTTCTTCCCGCGTTTTGCTGCAAGAGTTGGTTAGTCGTGGCGCAACGATTGCGGTACATGACCCAGTCGCTATGGATGAGGCACGTCGCGTGTTGGCGCTCGATTTTGCTGCAACACCAGATCAATTGGCCCAAATTCATTATGTTAAACATCCAATGGATGCCCTTGATAATGCGGATGCGTTATTAATTGTGACCGAATGGAAGGCTTATCGCAGCCCTGAGTTTTCGCAATTAAAAGCCAAGCTCAAAAATCCAATCATCTTCGACGGCCGTAACCTGTTCGATCCTATCGACATGGCCGATGCGGGCATTGAGTATCACGGCATTGGCCGTTCAGTGCTTACCCAAGTTGAATAGCCTTTTATAGTTAGTTCATCACTTAGTTAAATTTATGAATAAATTAGCTGCTTCAAGTATGTTGGTCGTCGGTGACGTAATGTTGGATCGCTACTGGTTCGGTGAGGTCAATCGTATTTCTCCAGAGGCGCCAGTGCCGATTGTGCGGATTGATCGCCGTGAAGAACGCTTGGGCGGCGCGGCCAACGTAGCGCGGAATGCGGCTGCGCTTGGCGTAACAACTTCATTGCTGGGCGTGGTGGGCAAAGACGAAGCCGGAAATATCGTTGAAGATTTGCTGCGCGAATCAAACATCAACAGCTATTTAAACCGCGATAGCCACATCTCGACAATTATTAAATTGCGCGTCATTGGACGACAGCAGCAATTGATTCGGGTTGACTTCGAAGAAGCACCAACAGAAGACGTGCTGCGCGATAAAT
This sequence comes from Sapientia aquatica, assembly GCF_004358105.1. Classification (GTDB taxonomy): domain Bacteria; phylum Pseudomonadota; class Gammaproteobacteria; order Burkholderiales; family Burkholderiaceae_D; genus Solimicrobium; species Solimicrobium aquaticum. Next base: position 178,554 of record NZ_SMYL01000001.1, read on the forward strand.
TAAGCCAGTACAACACCTTGTTGCCGAATCATAGCGTAGTGATTTTGTCGGACTACGCTAAGGGCTCATTAGTCAATGTGCGCGACATGATTGGTGCTGGCATCGCGTTGAAAAAAACGATATTGGTCGATCCAAAAGGCTCCGATTTCACACGCTACACCGGCGCGTCGCTGTTGACGCCAAACAAATCGGAGTTGCGGCAAGTGATTGGCGAGTGGAAGACGGAAGCGGAATTGACTGAGAAGGCGCAGAATCTGCGTCGCGACTTGAAGTTACGCGGATTATTGGTGACCCGTTCCGAAGAAGGAATGAGCTTGTACACCGAAGAATTCGTGCATCACGTCCCCACCATGGCGCGCGAAGTTTTTGATGTCTCCGGTGCTGGTGATACGGTGATTGCAACGTTGGGAGCGATGTTAGCGGCAGGCAAAGACTTAATCGAATCCGTCGAAATCGCAAACCGTGCCGCTGGAATTGTCGTGGGTAAATTAGGAACAGCAACCGTCACATACGATGAATTATTTTCACATAATGCTTAAAAATCAACTTCTCTCGTTTGACTGTGTTAAATTTGATAACGCAGTTGAAGGTGTAGTTGAAGTTAGTTTTTATCTTTATTTGAGGAGTCTCTTATGTTGAAAAAGTTATTTGTTGCCTTTATCGGTTTGATTGTAGCAGTCAGTTTTGCTGTGGCCGCGGTGGTTGATGTGAATAAAGCTGATCAAGCCGGTTTGGATGGTATCAAGGGAATTGGCCCGTCGCTATCCAAAGCAATTCTGGCGGAACGCGCCAAAGGTGAATTTAAAGACTGGGCTGATTTGCAAAGCCGCGTTAAAGGCATTGGCGAAAAAAATTCCGTTAAATTCTCGGCCGAGGGTTTGGTTGTTAATGGTCAACCAAAAGCAGGTGCGGCTCCAAAAGAGTCAGCAAATTCCAAAGCGGCTGCGGCTGCTAAGGCTCCCGCAGACAGCACAACTAAAAAATAATTGGTAGAATTGTCGCAAAGTAAAACCCCAAGGTAAGCCTTGGGGTTTTTGTTTGATTTCAAGTTTATCGATCAAGTTGGTCACGCTTGGATTATTGATCGCGCAGCAAAGGAAAAATATGTCATACATGACGATAGAAGATACGGTTGGGAACACGCCGCTAGTGCAATTAAAACGCCTCCCAGGGAGCATAGCTCAACAACGTAATAACATCATTCTCGCCAAGCTAGAAGGCAATAATCCAGCCGGTTCGGTAAAAGATCGGCCAGCCTTATCGATGATCTTAGGTGCCGAAAAACGCGGTCGTATCAAGCCCGGCGATACATTAATCGAAGCTACAAGCGGTAATACAGGCATTGCATTGGCCATGGCTGCTGCGATGCGCGGATACAAGATGGTGCTCTTGATGCCAGAGAATTTGAGCGTTGAGCGTCGCCAAAGCATGGCCGCTTATGGTGCTCAAATTGTCCTGACTCCTAAAACAGGCGGCATGGAATACGCCCGTGATTTGGCGGAAAAAATGCAATCCGAAGGTCAGGGAATTATCTTAGATCAGTTTTCAAATCCAGATAATCCATTAGCGCATTACACCGGAACCGGTCCCGAAATTTGGCGCGATACCAACGGCACCGTGACGCATTTTGTGAGTGCGATGGGAACGACTGGCACGATTATGGGCGTATCGCAATTTCTTAAAGAAAAAAATCCAGCGATTCAGATTATTGGCGCGCAACCGGAGGAAGGTTCGCAAATTCCAGGAATTCGGAAATGGCCAGAGGCGTATCTACCTAAAATATTTGATGCAGCGCGTGTTGATCAAACTATTTCTGTCAATCAAGCTAATGCCGAGCACATGGCGCGCCGACTGGCGATTGATGAAGGAATTTTTTGCGGGGTTTCTGCGGCGGGTGCTTGCGAGGTGGCGCTCAAAATGTCCGAAACCGTTGAGAATGCAACGATTGTTTTTATCGTTTGTGATCGCGGTGATCGATACTTGTCTACCGGAATTTTCCCGGCGTAAATCTCACTCCAATGTTTCGACGCTGTAAACGAAATAAGCAGACTTTAAGTCTGCTTATTTGTTATTGGCAACATAAAAACTAGAATCAATCTGTGCCGTCAGCTTTTGGCTTGAACTGCTTGTCGCTAATACGGAATTTAGCGCGGCGATCGCCCATCAGAGCACGTAAGTCTTTGATGCTTAAATCGCTGATTTCGTGCATACGGATTAGCAATGATGCGCCAACAGGCAAACGACGGTGACGGATTTTACTAATGACCGGCGGAGCAACTTCTAATGCACGCGACAACGCTGCATCATTTTTCAAATGCAATTGTTTAATCAGTGTATCTAAAAGATTGTTTGGATCGTAATCAATCTCGTCTGACTCAAGTTCTAAAAGGTTAGTCATAATCGTCCTATCTGTTGTTTATTAAATTTGTTGACAAAATCTGCATTTCCAATTTTCTGTTAACAATTGGGTAATATTATATATTGTTTTTACAATATATTGATCAGCTAAAAGGAAAACAATTGCTAAAACATCTTGCTCTTCTATTTTTCAGCGGCAATTAAATATGATTTCAATAATAAGGTAGGAGATTTTATTTATAAATGCAAACTTTTATGTGCATTATTTTTTACGCAGAGCATTATTTTTTAGTTTCTTTGGCGCAATCTCTGTTAACTATTATAACTAAATAAAATTTAATTTCCACCAACTTCATTTCTTTTTAGAAATTTATTTTAATAAATAAATCTCCATGACGGTAAAGCAACATAAATGATGTAATTTGGCAACAATTATTTTTATGAACACGTTCCTTTTAAACTTCTCACGTGGCAAACCGCTTTTCCTAGCTCAATTACTGACATTGCGTAAAAGTAACTACGGTTGTATTTAGTTATAGCAAAGAAATTTTGTGTCGCCAACCAATATTCCGTAGGATTTTCACCATTTTGTAAATCAATTAAGCCGTAGAGCAAATCTGGCGGAGTAACTTTGTCGCTGGGCTGGGCTACTTCAGCCAATTGGGCGAGCGTATACGTCGCGTTTAATTCCTTCGCCAGCATTGCATCTGGGTTGCCATTAACGATGGTGGCGGGGTATGCGAAAGGCTGACCGCTCACCCAGCCATGTTGCGATAAGAAGTTGGCGACGCTGCCGATTGCATCTTCGGGCGATTTGCGTAGATCAATCTTGCCGTCCCCGACAAAATCAACGCCATATTGCCGAATACTGGACGGCATAAATTGCGGCCAGCCAATTGCGCCGGCGTATGAACCTGTCAGCGTAAATGGGTCGATGCCGGATTCACGTGCTAACAGTAAGCTTTGCTCCAATTCTCCGCGGAAGTACGCCATGCGACTTTCTCTAGTTGGCGTGTCGGGATAACCGAATCCGAGCGTACTTAATACATCGATGACGCGGAAAGTACCGACTTGTTTTCCATAAATAGTCTCAATGCCGATAATGCCGACGATGATCTGCGCTGGGACGCCATAGAGTTTTTCGGCGCGCACTAATTCAGCTTGGTATTTGTTCCAAAATTCGACACCGGCCTTGATGCGGCGCGGTTCAATAAATCGAGCGCGATAGACTTGCCAATTTTTGGGCTTGGTGATCGGGGCAGGTTTGATTAGTTGAATGGCTTTGTCACTAAACTTCACTTGGCTAAAAATCTGCTCCAGCTCAACGCGCGCAAAGCCATGGCGCGTGACCATGTAGTCGATGAACTCGTTGACTTCTTTGGAACGTTGAAAGTCAACTGCTTCGACTTCGGATTCAATGACCACTGGTTTGGCATCTTGCGCATGGACAGCCGAATTGATTAGCCCGGCGCACAGAAAACAGAGCGCGATTTTGCCGCAGGCTAGGATGAAACGGGAACGATGTTGAGTTGCATGCATAAGCGTAATAAATTTTTCAGTGATTGGTATTGCTCCGAATTGTAACCCTTACCGTATTTGCATCGGCTATATAAGGCTAAAAATGTATTGATCTCCTGAGAATGGTGCAACGCCTTTGATAAACGCTGGGCATAATCTAGCGCACCTTCATTCGGTAGTCTCGGATAGCCTTGATTTTCCATGCGCTTGCAAAAGCGCAGGTAAAGTTTATCCAAATCGCTAACGGGTTCTTTTTTATTGAGTAGTAATAAGGACAGAATGGCGACCACAAAACTCGCCGCAATCATCATCGCCACACCGATGTCGGCGGCTTGGAGATTCTGAATTCCAGTAATCGATGACAGCAGATTTTTTTGCTTGTCGAGGTTGTAATTGAGCGCCCATAAATTCCATGCGCTGTTAACGGCATCCCAGCGCGAGCGCAATTGTTGACCGAGGTTGGTAATCCAATTTTGACGCTCAAGCCCTAAAAAATTACCAATGCCACGGTTCGGAAAACTGCTGGCAATTCCTCGTTCAACGCGGCTCGGTGCAACGGCTGCGGTTGGATCAACGCGTATCCATCCTTGTTGATCAATCCAAATTTCTGCCCACGCGTGTGCGTCGGCTTGGCGCACGGTTAGTAGCCCGTCGACCGAGTTGGTTTCGCCACCTTGATAGCCTGTCACGACCCGCGCCGGTATATGCATGGCGCGCATAATGACAACGAAAGCGCTGGCGTAATGTTCGCAAAATCCAGCTTGCGTTCCAAACATGAAATCGTCGATTTGATTCACCCCCAAAGGTGGCGGCGATAAGGTATACCGGAACGGTTGTTCGTGGAAAAAGCTCAATACTCGATTCGTGAGTTCAATCGGATTATTTGATGCTTGGCGCAATTGTTGGGCCCAGTTGAGCGTCATCGGGTTGAAGCCAATCGGCAGTGGAAGGGACTTTTCTTGCGCTTCTAGTCGCTCTAACTTTGACACTGGCCGTGGGTTATTTTTAGCTAATGGAACGATTAAATCACTGGTGATCGTGTACCGAATACGTTCTTGAATAGGTGCTCCAGCGCGCATTTCTCCGTGCTGCGTGACAAAACTTCGTAGCTCATTTCCAGCCGTGGAGTTTGTCACCTCGATTGGACGATCTAAACCGAATAACCAAGTTTGATCGTGCGGCTCCATGATGATTTCTTGCGAGAGTAGGGCGCCAGTCGCGGGAGCGCTGTCCACGGTAGGAGCACTTTTGGCATCGGTAGTCCAGCGCCGACCATCGAATTTGTCTAACACAACCGCACGCCAATACAACTGGGATGGTGCGGGTTTTATACCGTTAAATTTAACCCGAAACGCGATTTGATCCGACAGCGCCAAATCGGCCACATTGCCCATTTCCATGCTATCCGATAAGCCTGTGGTAGCGTTCGAGCCGCCGGGCTTGCCCCATAGCGGTGATTGAATTCGGGGGAATAGTAAAAAGAAGATCAGTGCTAACGGAATCGCTAACCCAATCACTTTAAATCCACTAAAAAAACGGGTTAAAAAACGTGGCGCCATTTGCTGGTATTGCAGCGCTAGTTGGGTGCTGACTAATACGCTAATGCAAACCAATAAATAGATCGCGCTGAGCAGACTTTGTGAATACAGTAGCTGACCAATGAGTAAAAAATAGCAGACAAAAACGACCGCCATGCCATCGCGGCGCGCATGCATTTCGAGCATTTTTAAACAAGCCAAAATCACTAAAAAGGCAATGCCCGCGTCTTTGCCTAACCATGTGTGAAAGTGCAAATAGACGCCGCCAACCAATACGGCGGTAATTAAAGTCAGCAGCCATTTCGCTGGCTGAGCCTGGCCTTGCAGCGTAATCCAGACACGCCACGCAACAACTAATGCAGCGCTTAAATTTAACCATAAGGGATTGTGTTCCGCGAATGGCAGCAGGACTAAAACGCATGAAAAAACTAATAGCAGCGTGTCGCATTTATCGCGCGGTAAATCGTTCAGGCGATGCATAAAACTGGGAGTTGATGCGGCCATCATGATTGATGTGCTCCCAAAGGTGTATTTTGCAGATTGGATAAACCATACAATGCTAATGTTTTCAGGCAGGCTTGCTGGTGATCGTCGCCCGAATTTTGCGCCAGATGAGTGTGTTCGATTTTTAGCGAGTAACGCACTTGGTCTTGTTCGGCTTTGATAATCCACGCGCACAAGCGCGAAAGTTTTTCTTCAACACCTAAATGATTGGGCAGCGCGGCGAAATCAAGGACGCAAACCTGCCGCTCGCCACCTTCAAAATTCTTGCTTAATAAAACCTGATTATCGTCGCTGCTTTGTCGTGCCATTTGACGCCAAGCTAATTGTTTTAATGAGTCGCCCGCTTGGTAATTGCGCACGCCACTAAATTCTTCTTGCCCTGCTATATGCTCAATGCCGCTGCCGCCGTCGCTCGCGTAGGGCAGTGGTGGAGGATGTTTTTCCGGCGAAGGGTAAATCAAAATTTGTTGTGCGGTTTGCCAATAAGACCACGCCGTTAATAAACCAAACGGAAAAGTCGTCTCGATCCGAATTCGAGGACACGTCATCCAGCCACGCTGCAAGGCTTTGCTCGCTAACGATAAATTATGGTTACTGTTCGGTGCGACATCGAAAAATTGCATGGCGCTGTTAGTAAAGCCGATCTGGATGGCATAGCGAAATCGTTTGGTGTAATTGGCGACGTGAATATTAAAGTGCGCCAATTCACCCGCAAAAACCGAATTACTGGGCGATGCGCTTAACCCGAGTCCGGATAAATTTCGATAGGTAAAGTTAATGCCCAACCAGCCGCTGCTGACCAAAATAAAATTCAGAGCATAACCGAGGCTGAGGCTGTAATTAATCGAGGAAATAAAGATCGTCAGCAAAAGAGCTGCGTACACAAAGCCGGTTTTATTGGGCAAGGTATAAATACGGCGACGATCTAAAATCAGTTCTGTTTTACTGGGCGCTGGATGCTGCCAAAAACTGATTTTACGTTTGATTAGTGTCCACATTAGCTTCAACACTAAACGGCGACTTGTTGAAGTAGTTTAGCCAGTAATACCTGGCTTGATAAAGTATTGCCCGAGGTCGACGCCAAAGGATGTAGCCGATGCGCTGCCACTGGAATAAATACCGCCTGCACATCTTCAGGAATCACATGATCGCGCCCCTCAAGTGCAGCCCAAGCGCGGGCGGCTTGCAGCAGAGCTAATCCAGCGCGGGGACTTAAGCCGGTATTGAATAATCCATTGCGACGCGTTTCTTGCAACAGCTTTTGCAAATAATCCAGTAGCGACGGGGAGCAATGAATTTGTTTGATCGCTTTTTGGGCTTCGATTAATTCACTCACTTGCATCACCGTTGGCAAGGTTTGCAGCATCTGGCGACGATCATTGCCCATCAATAATGCGCGTTCGGCGGCGGCATCGGGATAGCCTAACGAGATGCACATTAAGAAGCGATCGAGTTGAGATTCAGGTAAGGGAAAAGTGCCCACTTGGTTTAACGGATTCTGGGTTGCCAATACAAAAAAAGGATGGGGCAGGGGATAAGTTTTACCTTCAGCAGTGACTTGACGCTCTTCCATTGCCTCTAACAAAGCGGACTGGGTTTTTGGCGTGGCGCGGTTAATTTCGTCGGCTAGTACAACTTGTGAAAAAACGGGGCCGGGGTGAAATACAAATGCGTTTTTCTCGCGCTCGTAAATCGAAATCCCAATCACGTCCGCGGGCATTAAGTCGCTCGTGAACTGCAAGCGGTTCATTTTTAAGCCCAAGGTGATGGCTAAAGCATGGGCTAGTGTGGTTTTACCGACGCCGGGTATGTCCTCGATCAATAAATGTCCGCCGGCTAACAGGCATACTAAAGCCTGTCTGATTTGACGCGGTTTGCCGACGATTACGTTATTGAGTTGTTCTGCTGCGTTATGTAGCTTAGAAAACATAGAAGCGCCTTATCGGTTGAATTTGGCACATTTTATGCGAAAATCATTCTTTACTTCATCACGATCTCTATAAAGCGAGCTTTTCATGACCACAGCGATATATACCCATCCCGCTTGTAAGCTGCATGAAATGGGCTGTGATCATCCCGAGTCGCCCGAACGCTTGATCGCTATTGAAGATCATTTGATTGCCAGCCGGATTGATGATTTGCTCACGCACTGTGTTGCGCCACTCGCCTCAGAAGAACAATTAGCCTCAGTGCACACGCCCGAAGTGGTTAGTCGGATTAAAGACCTCACACCGCAACAAGGCTATTACCCGCTGGATGGCGATACCTTGCTCAATCCGTCGAGTTGGACCGCTGCGCGCGCTTCGGCGGGTGCCGCTATTGGTGCGACTAGCGCCGTCTTGGGTGGTGAAATTGAAAACGCGTTTTGCAGTATTCGCCCACCCGGACACCACGCCACGCCTGACGAAGCGATGGGATTTTGCTTATTCAATAACGTTGCGCTGGCGGCTAAATACGCCTTGGATGTGCACGGACTTGAGCGCGTAGCGATTGTGGATTTTGATGTGCATCATGGCAACGGCACCGAAGAAGTGTTTAAGAGCGATCCCCGCGTGCTTATGGTGAGTTTTTTTCAGCATCCGTGTTATCCCTATTCGGGTCTCGATCATCCTGCTCCCAATATGCACAATTTGCCCGTTCCAGCGTACACGGATGGCGCTCTAGTGCGCGCTCTGGTGGAGCAGCATTGGCTTCCCGCCTTGCATGCACATCAGCCGCAGATGATTTTTATTTCGGCAGGATTCGACGCGCACCGCGAAGACGCGATCGGGCAGATGCGTTTGGTGGAGGCCGATTACGCCTGGATGACGTCGCAAATCATGTCGATTGCCAAACAATATTCCAAAGGGCGGATTGTGAGTTGCTTGGAGGGCGGATATAGCCCGTCAGCGTTAGGACGCAGTGTCGTCGCGCATGTCAAAGTACTGGCTGGCTTGGATTGATGTGACTAAATTTAACTAAATTGCCAACAAAATTGCGTTACAAATAAAGTGCTTCTCGTTATTATTCGCACATATTGGTTTAGTAGAATGCTGGCTTTCTATATTGGAAATCTACTAATTTTTAAGGAGAAATGCATGTCCTACCTGAACACCAAAGAACGTTACGGCACCTTGTCGATTGCATTGCACTGGCTGATGGTGCTGTTGTTTATTGGCGTATATGCGGCCATTGAGTTCTCAGATTCGTTCCCTAAGGGAAGCGAGACACGTGGGCTACTGAAAAGCTTGCATTTCTCGTTTGGTATGAGCATCTTGATTTTAGTTTGGCTGCGATTAATTGCTCGCTTGATTGCCCCGACTCCAGATATCGTTCCCGCGATTCCGGCTTGGCAGCATATGTTATCTAAGCTAATTCACCTCGTTTTGTATATTTTTATGATCGCCATGCCATTTGCAGGTTATATCGGTCGGATGCTGGCGGGTAAAGTGACGTATTTATTTGGAATTGCTCTGCCAGTTTTCTTGGACGTGAATAAAGACTTGGCAGAAAATATTTTTGACGTGCACGAAACCATCGGCAATATCGGCTACTTCTTGATCGGCTTGCATGTGGTCGCTGCATTATTTCATCACTACTTTATGCGCGACAACACGCTAACCCGGATGTTGCCTAAACGCGCATGAACTCTAGGTCGTATTAATCAACGTTTTAGCTAGGTACGAATGCAAATGCCCCTTGGATTAGCCGCAGGGGCATTTTTTATGCTCAGTCAAATTCTCGCCGTAGTTCAATTTGTCGTCAGAAAGTAGCCATAACGTTAATTTTGATGCAAAAAAGTCTTTAAAAATGCCGATTTTGCTGGCATTTTCCCGTCAAAAAATCAAACAACAGCCGCGATTTGACGATAAATCCGTACAATAGCGGTTTGATTTTTGCCAGTAAAGAAACGCATGTCCATACAATGGTTCCCCGGTCACATGAACGCCGCCCGCAAAAAAGCGGCGGAAACCATGGAGAACACCGATCTCGTCATCGAAGTCCTTGATGCGCGGATACCGCAAGCCAGTTGCAACCCGATGGTTGAGCAGTTGCGCAATTTTCGCCAACGCCCTTGCTTAAAAATTCTCAACAAAAGTGATTTAGCTGACCCAGAAGCAACCGCCGCTTGGTTAGCGTTTTATAACGCGCAAAAAGGCGTTAAGGCAGTCGCACTGAGCTGCAAAAAACCGTCTGACGTGAACAAAATTACCGGCTATTGCCAAGCCTTAGCGCCGCATCGTGGCGTGCCGACCAAGCCGTTACGCATGATGATTATGGGAATTCCCAACGTCGGTAAATCGACGATGATGAACGCCTTGCTGAAAAAACGTGTTGCACCGGTGGGCGATGAACCAGCCGTCACCAAAGTACAGCAACGTTTGTATCTCGGCAAAAACATGATTTTGACCGACACGCCCGGTATGCTGTGGCCCAAAATCGCCCACCCGACTGACGGCTTAATGTTGGCTGCCAGCCATGCGGTTGGTGTGAATGCCTTGATCGAAGAAGAAGTCGCTACATTTTTGGCTGATATGTTGTTGCAACGTTATCCGCAGTTTTTGCAAAACCGGTACAGCATTAATGCGGAAGGTATCGACGCGGTGAGCGTGATCGAAGGCGTCGCCAAAAAGCGCGGTTATCGTCTTAAAGGCGGTGAATGGGATTTTGAGAAAGCTGCACACACTCTATTGCTTGATTACCGCAGCGGCGCATTGGGTCGCGTAAGTTTAGAGACGCCACAAAGCCGCGAGATTTTATTGGCGAATTACGTGCCTCCGGTGTTGCTTGGTCAGGGTAAAGTGACCGATACCGAAGTCGGTGAGCAGGGCAAAGATACGATTTTTACAGATTCTGGTCGCGATTAATTAGCCGTTTCGTCGCATTTGTTGGCTCTATAAAGTGCCGATAAATTCGCGTAAAATGGCGCAAAAATTTCAACGAATGGTGGGGAATAATGAGTATTAAATCAGATGCATGGATACGCCGCATGGCGCAAGAAACCAAGATGATTGAGCCGTTTGAACCGGGGCAAGTACGTGTTGAAGGCGGCAATAAAATCGTTAGTTATGGCACCTCTTCCTACGGTTACGATATTCGCTGCGCCGATGAATTTAAAATTTTTACCAATATTAATAGCACCATTGTTGACCCGAAAAACTTCGATGAAAAATCATTCGTCGATTTTAAAGGTGACGTTTGCATCATTCCACCAAACTCGTTTGCCTTAGCACGCACGGTTGAATATTTCCGCATTCCGCGCAATGTGCTCACCATTTGCTTAGGTAAATCAACTTACGCACGCTGCGGCATTATTGTTAATGTGACGCCGTTTGAGCCAGAGTGGGAAGGTTATGTCACCTTAGAGTTTTCCAACACGACGCCATTGCCAGCGAAGATTTATGCTGGTGAAGGTTGCGCGCAAGTGCTGTTTTTTGAGAGCGATGAAGTGTGCGAAATGTCCTATAAAGACCGCAACGGTAAATATCAAGGACAAGTTGGCGTGACATTGCCTAAGGCTTAATCTAAGTCATTTCTGCTTAACTAGAAGGCGTTAAAAAATAAAAAACCAACCGATACAATCCGGTTGGTTTTTTTATTTCAACAGACCAATCTCAAGCGAGAGAAAATTAAGCCAAGCTCAATGTAACGTCGATATTGCCGCGTGTGGCGTTGGAATATGGGCAAACTTCGTGCGCTTTGTCGATTAAGGTTTGCGCTGCCGCTTTATCTAAGCCTGGCACGTTCACCAATAAATCGACTGCTAAACCAAAACCACCTTTATCGTTCGGACCAATTCCTACGGTCGCCGAGACCGTCGCATCTGCGGGTACGGCGATTTTCAATTGGGTCGATACAAACTTCATCGCGGATAAAAAACATGCGGAATAACCCGCCGCAAATAATTGTTCTGGATTGGTTCCTGCGCCGCCCGCGCCGCCTAATTCTTTTGGTGTGCTCAACTGCACGTCTAAATGTTGATCGCTGCTGGTAGCGCGGCCTTCGCGACCGCCGGTTGCTGTTGCTTTTGCTGTGTAAATGATCGCCATGTTAGTTCTCCTTGAAAGAAGACGGAAATCCCCGTCAGTGAAAACATTGTAGCTAGCAATTAAATTGTACGCAATTTAAATTTTTAAATTAACTCGATTAGGAAAAACTATTTATTGGTATTAATGCATGAAATAAGGATGAAACGAATTGAGTGAGATCAGTTTGTCGCGAGATGGGCGTGCAAAGCACCCCGAACATCATTGAGTTGGCTACGCAGGTTGAGCAGCGCTTCGGGTTGCAAACCGCTGGCGCACATGATTTGCAGTGGTATTTCTAGCGCTTTGGATTTTAATTCTTGCCCGATTGGTGTGAGAGAAATCGTCACCTGGCGTTCATCTTCCATACTGCGTTGGCGCGTGATGAAGCCAGCCGCTTCGATCCGTTTGAGTAGCGGAGTGAGCGTGCCAGAGTCGAGAAATAGCTTTTCGCCGATTTGATTAACCGACAAACCGTCTTCTTGCCAAAGTACTAGCATCACCAAGTACTGCGGGTAGGTCAGGCCAATTTTTGCGAGCAAAGGCTTGTACATTTTTGTCATCGCCAGCGACGTTGAGTACAGGGCGAAGCAAAACTGATTATCAAGGGCGAGCGGGTCAAAAGGCTTGTTGGACATGATGATTTTGTTAAAAAAGCGTTAAATTGTGTCGAGATGAATTCATTATCGTGGCTACGCATGGGATAATCAACCACCACAAAATAGGAACGGAATAATGCGTCAGTATTGGCTACTTTTGATCACCGCGTACAGCTTATTTTTTGCGCAGCCAAGCTTGGCGCAAGAATTACCCGCCAATGTTATCCAAGCCTTACAAAAATCCAAAGTACCGTTAAATGCCGTTGGTGTGTATGTTCAAGAAGTTGGTCCATCCAGCGCCGCTGCGCAAGCAGTGCTGACTTGGCAGGCCGATCAAGCGATGCAACCCGCCTCCACAATGAAGCTGGTGACGACTTACGCAGCACTGGATATGTTGGGAGCTGCCTACCGTTGGAAAACGTCCGTGTGGATGACCGGTCAGCTCGATGGTGAGGTATTGCGTGGCGACTTGATCGTGCGTGGCGGGGGCGATCCGCGCTTAGTTCTTGAAAATTTTTGGTTGTTATTGCGTCAAATTCGCGCGCAAGGAATTCGTGAAATTCAGGGAAATTTGATTCTGGATTCATCGTGGATGGAGCCGCAATATTTTGATGCTGCCGCGTTTGATGGCGATCCAACTCGCCCTTACAATGTTGGCCCCGATGCATTGCTGGTCAATTTTAATGCACTCAATTTGCAATTGCAGAAAACCGAGCAAGGTTTGCAGGTGACGACCTTAACGCCGCTGGCGCTGCAAACAACGGTGAGCGTCAAGTTGACCAAAGGCGCCTGCGGTACTTGGCGCGATAAACTCACGCCGAGCTTTAGTCTGGTGCAGCAGAAAGTAAATCTGACCTTAACAGGCACGTATCCAACTAGCTGCGGCACGCAAACATGGTTGTTGCAACCTTATCCGTTGTCGCATGCTGATTACGTAGGGGCCTTATTTCGCCAATTGTGGAGCGAACTTGGGGGTCAGTTTAATGGCGAAACTGTGTCGGGCGTGGTTCCACCGAACGCTGGATTAGTCACCGAAATGGCGTCGGCTCCGCTGCCTGATATTTTGCGTGACATGAATAAATACAGTAACAACGTGATGTCGCGTTTGGTGATGTTGACGATCGATAAGGAAGCCAATCAAGCACCGGCAAACGCGACTCGCGCTGCGCAAATTGTTCAAGCGTGGATGAATCGCAATGGAATTAGCACCACTGGTTTGTTGCTCGAAAATGGCAGTGGTTTATCGCGTGTTGAACGCATCAGCGCCGCGCAAATGGGGCAGATCTTGCATCATGCTTTTGACTCTGCGGTGATGCCAGAATTGATGTCGTCATTACCGGTGTTGGGCTTGGACGGCACGATGAAAAAGCGCGCCATCAATCAAGCTGTGGCTGGTCACGCGCATATTAAAAGTGGCAGCTTAGAAGGTGTGCGGGCGATAGCCGGTTATGTGTTGGCAGCGTCCGGTAAGCGATATGTCGTGGTGTGTCTCATCAATCATAAAAATGCCGAACAAGGCAGCGTAGCGCAGGATGAATTGCTAGAGTGGGTATTTGAGCATGGTTAGGCGCTTTGAAGCTGACTTAGAAATAATGGATATAGCATGAAGATTGATAGCATTTTGTGGGATAACGACGGTGTGCTTGTGGACACCGAACGACTATTTTATTTGGCTAATCAGCAGTTGTTTTCTGAGTTTGATATTACGCTGACTGAACAACAGTTTTTCGATTGGTTCTTGGTTAAAAATATCGGCGCGTGGCATTTGTTGGAGCATCATTCGGCGCAAGAAATAGCGCAGTTAAGAGCGCGTCGAGATCGTATCTACACTAACTTATTACACGCTAGCGCAGGACTTGCGATGACCGGTATGCAAGAGGTCGTTGAGCAATTAGCAGCGCAGCGTCCGATGGGAGTTGTCACTTCAGCGCGCAAAGAACATTTTGATTTGATTCATGCGCGTTTGGATTTTGTGCGGCATTTTCAATTTGTGCTAACTGATGAAGATTACAGTGCAAGTAAGCCTTCACCAGAGCCCTATTTGTTAGGTGCGAAGACCATGCGCACGCCAGTTGAAAATTGCTTAGTCGTCGAAGATTCGCCGCGCGGATTGCAAGCGTCACGCGCTGCAGGAATGCCGTGTATCGTTTTACGCCATCCAATAATGGCAAATTACGCCTTTGATGGCGCATACCGAGTAGTCGATTCGGTGCAAGAGTTAGAGCACGAAATCAATAAATTACTGTAATTATTTTTAAAAAAAAGGATATTCATGTCGACCTCACACCCAATTATCCAAAGCGGAATTCTTCAAGCTATTCCAGCGCACGCTAATTTCTTGTCGTTTAATTTAAAACCAAACGCCGATTACGCCACAGCACTCAATAAATTAGTGGCTTTGGTCGATGGCGATAAAGTCGTGTTGGGTATCGGCGCTAGTTTAGTAACTGCATTGAATAAGGAAATCGCTGGATTGCGTGATTTTCCTGTTTTCGACAAAGCCAAAGTCGCTCTGCCGGTCAACAAAGCAGCACTGTGGATTTGGTTGCGCGAAGAGCAGCGCGGCGCATTGGTGAAGCAATCGCAGCGCGTGATCAATGCGATTGGCGATGCGTTTGAATTAGAGCAAAGCATCGATGGGTTTAAATTTGATACCGGGCGCGATTTGACCGGCTATGAAGACGGCACCGAAAACCCGCAAGACCAAGCGGCGGTTGAAGCGGCCATCGTAGATCATCACGGCGCGGGTTTGGACGGCGGCAGCTTTGTCGCAGTTCAGCAATGGCTGCACCACTGGCATAAATTTTACGCGATGAGCACCGATCAACAGGATAATGCGATTGGGCGTCGAATCAGCGACAACGAAGAACTTGACGATGCTCCCGAATCTGCGCATGTTAAACGCACAGCGCAAGAAAGCTTTGACCCCGAAGCCTTTGTAGTACGTCGCTCCATGCCTTGGTCACAGGGTGAGAAATCAGGTTTTTATTTTGTGGCTTTTGGTCGCACGCTGGATGCATTTGAAGCCCAACTAAAACGCATGTCGGGCGCGGAAGACGGTATCGCGGATGCGTTATTCAAATTTAGCCAGCCGCAAACGGGTAGCTATTTTTGGTGCCCGCCTATGCGCGCTGGGCAGATCGATTTGTCGCGCATTTTGGCGTGAAATGCCGATTTGATTTTTCAATAAAAACTGATTTTAGCGAATCGGTTTTCGTATTTTAAACAGAACATAACTAGCACTGCGATGACTTCCGTGACTACTACCTATATCTCAAAACTCAATCAAGCTTGGTCCAACAATAACTCGCTGTTGTGCGTCGGATTAGATCCTGATTTAGCCAAATTGCCAGCGCAATTTCAAACGAGCCCGAATGGCATTTTTGACTTTTGCCGCGCCATTATTGATGCCACTGCCGATTTGGCCTGTTCATTTAAGCCACAAATTGCGTATTTTTCGGCGCTACGAGCTGAACCGCAATTAGAGCAAATCTGCGCCTACTTACGTGATAATTATCCGCATCTGCCAATTATTCTCGACGCCAAACGTGGCGACATTGGCGCCACAGCCGAGCAATACGCGCGCGAGGCATTTGAGCGCTACGGCGCCGATGCCGTGACGGTGAATCCTTACATGGGTTTCGACTCGGTCGCGCCGTATTTAGAGTGGAAGGACAAAGGCTGCATCGTGTTATGCCGCACCTCGAATGCCGGCGGTTCAGACCTACAATTTTTACAGGTAAATGGACGCCCGCTGTATCAGCATGTAGCCGATCTGGTTGCCAATAAATGGAATAGCAATGGCCAATGCAGTTTGGTGGTCGGTGCCACTTTCCCCGAAGAGATTAAACAAGTACGCCATATCGTGGGCCAGATGCCGCTGTTGGTGCCGGGTATTGGTGCACAGGGTGGCGATATCGCGGCGACGGTAGCCGCCGGTAAAACGGCAAATGGTGGAATGATGATTAACTCGTCGCGCGCGATATTGTTTGCAAAAACTGCTGAAGGTGAAGATTTTGCGCAAGCGGCGCGTCGGGTGGCTCAGCAAACTCGTGATGAGATTAATTTGTATCGTTAGTCGATACGGCGCCGTGCTTAGATAGAACCTCAAGAAATGCAATTACTGGATCACGTATCGATAACCGTTAAAAGCTTAGCCGCTGTTAAACCGTTTTATCGGGCAATCATGCATGTTTTGGGTGCAGAGTTGGTGTATGACGAAGCCGACGCAATTGGCTTCGGAGAGAGGAACACAGCGTTGAGTGATCGGCATTCTTATTTAAGTATTTTTGAGTCTGAGCATGCAAGCGTTGATCCGCGTCGCCATTGGTGTTTTCGTGCCAGCTCGATTTTCCAGGTGGATGAATTTCATGCACTTGGTTTGAGTCGTGGTGGAAGCGATGCTGGCCTACCGGGATTGCGCGATTATCATGCTGGCTACTATGCCGCCTTTTTATTTGATCCCGAAGGCAATAAAGTCGAAGCAGTTTTTCATTGTGTCAAATAATTTGTCTACATTTAACTGAAAGGAAACTCGCCATGCCGCTCGTCACCATCACTGTAAAAAAGCCAAAAACCGCTCAATTTAAATCCACCGTTTTGGATGCTGTGCATTCGGCCTTAGTCGCTGCTGGCGTTCCCGCAACGGATCGTTTTCAACGGGTATTGGAATTGGATGCGGATGATTTTCGTTATGACGCGGGGTATCCCGATGTGCAGGGTGCGCGTGATGATAATTTTGTGTTGATCGAAATTTTATTTTCGGTTGGGCGCAGCGTGAAAGTGAAGAAAAGTATTTTGGCGCATTTGATGGAGCAACTGAGTGTAGCGCAGTTTAATCCCGAAAACGTCATGGTCTGCTTCAAAGAAACTGCTTGGGAAAATTGGTCCTTTGCTGGCGGTCGGATTATTCACGCGCCTTAATGCTGTAGCTTGTTATGTTATGGCGAGCAAGTTAGTCATTTTCTTAGTTCGGGTAACTTGCTCCGCGTCCCTTTCGATTTAACCATCGCACTGAAACCTTCGTCACTCCTACTTTTTAGCTCGGTTACAAAGCGCGGTTGCGTTCGCAATCGCACCTCCTTTATGATGTCTTTTTAGTTAATTATTTATTAATTTTAACGCGCTGCTTTGGGGCCTGAGGTCTGAATTTAAGCGACACGTTATTACCTAAAAAGGAGCCATCATGTCACCAAAATTTTCGTTGCGGATTATTCCATCCATGCTTTTGTTGTGTGGAATGTTGTCCTCGTTTAGTGTGATTAGCGCTGCATATTCAGCGGATTATCTCAGCGATGCCAGGTCTGCCAATGCCGCCAAGCCCGAGTTATTGTTGGCGCAGACCTATCGCGCTAATGTTGATCTCGCCGCCTATTTGGTGAGTGAAAAGCTCGACGGCGTGCGTGCGATCTGGGACGGCAAGGTTTTGCGTTTTCGTAGCGGCAAACTTATTCCCGCACCCGCATGGTTTAGCGCTGGCTTTCCAGATCATCCCATGGATGGCGAATTATGGATGGGGCGGGGCCGATTCGATCAGGTATCAGCCGCAACACGGCGCGAGATTCCTTCCGATGACGAATGGAAGCAGATCAGTTATCAAGTGGTCGAGTTGCCGCGCGGGCAGGGTAGTTACAACGAACGACTGTCTAGCTTAGCAATATCGATTACGAGTGCAAAAGTCCCTTGGCTGCAATTGCTCGATCAATTTCAGGTGACCGATGAGGAACAATTGCAATCTACGCTGAAAAATATCGTGCAGAACAAAGGCGAAGGCTTGATGCTGCATCGCTCGGACGCGCTTTGGCAAACCGGTCGATCCGACGTGTTGCTGAAACTCAAATTACAATCCGATGCCGAAGCGACGGTGATCGGCTATGTGCCTGGCAAGGGCAAATATCTTGGCCTAACGGGCGCTTTGCTTGTCGAGATGCCCAATGGCACGCGGTTTAAACTTGGCAGTGGCTTGCGCGACGAGATGCGTCGCAATCCTCCGGCGGTTGGCGCCATTGTCACTTACCGCTATCGCGACATTACACCAAAGGGCATCCCTCGGTTCGCCAGTTTTTGGCGGGTTCGGGAGGATGAGTAAATTTGTCGCCTAGGACGAGCGGGCGACTTCCGCGCAAATGCCCACGGTAATTGTTTTACAGCAGTGGCTTGATAGACACGCGCGACTTTATTTCTGCTCTAGGTTGTTTAGACGCTAAATTAGTTGATTGATCGTCCGTGTTTGATCCGCTCTCCGTTCCGGGGAGCTGAGAATGAATTATTGTTAATGAGATCGTTGCCAAGTGATTTTTAGAATCAATTTGCTTCACAATCACAACGCCTTTGCGCTGCTGTTCTGATAGTTCTAGCGTGATTGCGTTATTCGATTGTTCTATGCTGTTGATGATCGTTTGGGCGATTTTTGTAGCGTCTGAGGCTTTGGTGTTGGACTTGTGTTGCTGAACCGAAGTGATAATTTGTTCTTTTAATTTCTCGGAATCAACTTGGTTTAAAAAGTAAATGATTTGTTGTCTGGCAGCTTTTTCGGCTCTGTTGCTTGCTTGCATTTCTGCGGCAGCCGAAATGCCATGAATCCTCAGCGTTACCGATGTGGTGAGGCGCGTCCACTTGCCGCTTAACTGATCGAATTCAATATCCAATTGTTCCTGCGGCTCCTCCCCGACTACTGTCACTGAGTTTTTTGATGCCAGATTATCTGGATTTTCCGTCATCTGTGTGAACAGGGCTGATATCCAGCCATGTTGGATGATTAAGAACGCGAGGCACAGAAAAATTGCCAGCGCTGCATAGATTAGATTTTTTTTCATCGATGATTCGAGCTTTGCAAAAAACGTTAAGCGTGCACAGCCCAATGTTGGTGGTTTAACACTCCATTCCTGTTCGCGCATGTTGAGCAGAAAATTGTATCCAGTCGAGCGATACAAAAATCCCACGCGCAACCTTAATTTGCTTTCCAGCTTTTTTGTATCGTCTATTTGGACTATTTTTGTGCGATAGAGCGCAACAGCTTGAAATTTTGATCACAGTGTTATGTGAGGCATTAATGTTGAAGGCCGTCTTAGATGTATAGAAATTCAACAATGGTAGAAGCGGCACGCTGAATTCGCATCGGACTATGGAGCATAAATGGAGAACTTCCGATAACTGCAAATCGGCCCGGAATCCTTGCATGTGGTGATCCACGATGCTTTGAGCATTTGGGTCAAGCGATGGATGAATGTGTTTGGAACGGGGAGTAAAACTTAATTGGCGTAAGCCTAAGTGGTATTGTTTTTTTGAATTGGCAATAAAAAAACCGCAACGTACACATTGCGGTTTTTTGTATCGAAACGGGTAGAGCAGAATTGCCAGAATAGTTCAAAAATCTTGCAGAGCCATTCCGGCAATCTAGGCAATTACATCATGCCATCCATACCGCCCATGCCGCCCATACCACCCATGCCGCCCATACCACCGCCGGCTGGTTTTTCTTCGGCTAATTCAGACACCATGCAATCGGTAGTCAACATTAACGAAGCGATAGACGCCGCGTTTTGCAATGCTGAACGAGTTACTTTTGCTGGATCCAATACGCCCATTTCAACCATGTCGCCATAAGTGCCGTTGGCTGCGTTGTAACCGAAGTTGCCTTTGCCAGCCAACACTGCTGCTACAACAACAGATGCTTCTTCACCAGCGTTTTGAACGATCATGCGTAATGGCTCTTCCATTGCGCGCATAACGATCTTGATACCAGCGTCTTGGTCTGCGTTGTCGCCTTTAACGGTAACTGCTGCACGAGCGCGTAACAGAGCCACGCCGCCGCCAGGAACGATACCTTCTTCAACTGCTGCGCGAGTTGCGTGCAATGCGTCTTCAACACGTGCTTTTTTCTCTTTCATTTCAACTTCAGTAGCAGCACCAACTTTGATCACTGCAACGCCGCCAGCCAATTTCGCTACGCGCTCTTGCAATTTTTCACGATCGTAGTCAGAAGTCGCTTCTTCGATTTGAACGCGAATTTGTTTTACGCGTGCTTCGATAGAAGTTGTTTGGCCTGCGCCGTCGATAACGATGGTGTTTTCTTTGCTCACTTCGATACGTTTAGCTTGACCTAAATCTGCCAAAGTTACTTTTTCCAAAGTCAGACCAACTTCTTCAGCGATCACTTGGCCACCAGTCAAGATAGCGATATCTTCTAACATCGCTTTACGACGATCACCAAAACCTGGCGCTTTGACTGCGCAAGTTTTCAAGATGCCGCGGATGTTATTGACCACCAAC
Organism: Sapientia aquatica; assembly: GCF_004358105.1. Taxonomy (GTDB): domain Bacteria; phylum Pseudomonadota; class Gammaproteobacteria; order Burkholderiales; family Burkholderiaceae_D; genus Solimicrobium; species Solimicrobium aquaticum. The sequence continues at coordinate 199,347 of NZ_SMYL01000001.1, forward strand.
GTTGCCAATGCTTCGCCGTCGATATCTTCAGCAACGATCAACAGTGGGCGACCAGCTTTGGCCACTTGTTCCAATGTTGGGAGCAGATCACGGATGTTGGAGATTTTTTTGTCGTACAACAAAACAAATGGATTGTCCAAAATCGCGACTTGTTTTTCTGGTGTGTTGATGAAGTATGGTGACAAGTAACCACGGTCAAATTGCATACCTTCTACGATATCCAATTCGTCGTTCAATGATTTACCGTCTTCAACAGTGATCACGCCTTCTTTACCAACTTTGTCCATCGCTTCAGCGATACGGTCACCGATTGATGAATCGCTGTTAGCAGAGATCGAACCAACTTGAGCGATTTCTTTTGTTGTTGTGCATGGCTTAGCGATTTTTTTCAGTTCTTCTACAGTTGCTGCAACCGCTTTGTCGATACCGCGCTTCAAATCCATTGGATTCATGCCGGCAGCAACGTATTTCATTCCTTCGCGCACAATCGCTTGCGTCAATACAGTTGCCGTAGTTGTACCGTCACCTGCGTTATCGCTAGTGCGTGAAGCAACTTCTTTTACCATCTGTGCGCCCATGTTCATGAGCTTGTCTTTGAGTTCGATTTCTTTAGCAACCGAAACACCGTCTTTAGTTACGGTTGGCGCGCCGAATGAACGCTCTAACACAACGTTACGGCCTTTTGGACCCAAAGTAACCTTAACTGCGTTAGCCAGAATATTTACGCCTTCAACCATCTTAGCGCGCGCTGCGTCGCCGAAAATAACTTCTTTAGCTGCCATGTGAAACTCCTAATTTGTTAAGAAACTGCTTGTGCAGTGTTCTGAATTTGGGTGTTGGTAAAACTGGGGAGCAGATTACTTCTCAACGATTGCCATGATGTCTTCTTCGCGCATCATCAACAATTCAACGCCATTGTCTTTGAATGCTTGGCCTGCATATTTGCCAAACAAAACGCGGTCACCAACTTTAACTTCTAATGGACGTACTTTGCCGTCATCTAAAATTTTGCCTTTGCCTACAGCCAAAATTTCACCTTGATCTGGTTTTTCAGCAGCGGCCTCTGGAAGCAAAATGCCAGATGCTGTTTTTGTTTCTTGATCCAGACGCTTAACGATAACGCGATCGTGCAAGGGACGAAGGTTCATACACACTCCTCAATATAAGTTCAATGGGTTAAAAAATTTGGAACAGGATGCAAAAGCAAATGGAGTTAAGCCGTTTCAACGCTGCTTCAACGTTTAAGAGACTTTAAAAGGCATTGTTAGCACTCTATCCTGTTGAGTGCTAATTATATGGGCGCAGGTCAACTTTTTCAAGGATGGGGGATGAAGTTAAATTTGAAATGTCGCTAACTTGTTGATTGTGAACAAATTAGTGCTAATTTAAAAAATCATCCGACATAGTTTGATTTCTAAGTGGAAATTAGAGGATAACCTTTAAATTGTTGTTATTTGGTAATCCGTCATCGTTTGGTAATAAGTAATTCGCATACTTCGGCCGCGAAGGAGCGAATTGTCGACGCGTATTGCGTTGGGCACCTAACGGTAAGAACGGTTAAGACCAAATTCAAACAATGTAAAGGGAATCTATGAAATTGCATCAACTAGCATTGGCATGTGCCGCGCTTGGACTTCTGAGCGCATGCAGCGGCAGTGGGAGTTCATCGTCCACTCAAATTATGAACATGAGTGGTATCGCCTCAGTTGGCGCTCCGCTGGTCGGTGTGGTTGTCACTGCAACGGATGCAAATGGCAACGTAACGCAGTCAACGACGACAGATTCGACTGGTAAATTTTCAATGACGTTAACGGGTCATGGTCCGTTTATCTTGACCACGCCGATTAATGATGCCGACGGAAGTCCAGCGACGTTGTCGTCTGTTTATGCTCCTAAAGCTAATTTTGCAGGGTCAGTGCAAGCCAATATTAACCCGCTGACCTCGTTAGTCACCGCTCGGGTATTGGGGACGATTCCAACTGGCTCGCTAACGGCTGCCCAAATTCAAAGCGCCAATATCACTCCGGCAACAGTGGTTAGCGCTGAACAAGATTTGGCGACATTGTTTCAACCGGTGTATACCGCTTTATCGATTCCAGCCACCGAGTCTGCCGATCCAATTGGCTCAACCACCTACAAAGCGGCCAACACCGACCCGTTGGATAATTTCTTTAGCACTGCGCATTTTATGGTGCATACCGGACAAGTTATCATTGGCTCCGACGCTAATCGCAGCGTAGTTACGGTACCAACGGCTGGCCCGATCACAAGCACGATCCCGGCTGCCGCTGTGACTTCGTTGGTCGCACTCAATACCGGCGCAACGACTACTCCGATTACTAACGTCATTGTTGTCATTGGTGAGAATCAAACATTCGATGCGGTATTCGGTGCCTACCAAGCACCTGCTGGCCAAACGGTAAATAACTTGATTTCGAAGGGAATCATTAATGCCGACGGCACTCCGGGGCCTAACTTTAGCTTAGCGTCACAAAGTCAAGGTACTTCACAAACTGCGTACACGATTAATCCAACTCGCGCTGCGCCTTACGCAACGTTACCGCAGCCATTGCAAATTGGTGAGTTGACGCCGTATTTGCAAACCTTGGGTGGCACGCCTGATCCGCATTTTCCGGCTACTTTGGCCAATGGCCCGTTCCAACTTACTAAATATGTTCCTTACGCTGTGACGGCCACTAATCCAATCGGCGTGACGACCGGTGATCCGGTGCATCGCTTCTTCCAGATGTGGCAGCAAACTGGCGGTAACAACGCCAAGTTGGATATGTACACTTGGGTTGCGGACACGGTTGGACAGGGCGGCGATACCACCGGCATTACGCCTGCCAATCCCTCTCAAGGCGGCGAATTGATGGCGTTTTTGAATGTGAATACCGGTGATGCACCATTTTTGAATTCATTGGCGCAGAAATATGCGATGAGCGACAACTATCACCAATCTATTTTGGGTGGCACTGGCGCTAACTTCTTTACCATCGCAACAGCGGATTTGCCGGTATTTAACACAGCCGGTGCTGTCGCAACTCCACCAGCCAACCAAATCGAAAACCCAAATCCAATGGCCAATACGCCGAACTTCTATACCCAAGATGGTTATAGCGGTGGTTCGTATGTCAATTGCTCGGATTCGACTCAACCCGGCGTTGCCCCAATTTTGTCGGCATTAGCTATCGTAAACGTACCTAGCAACTGTGCAGCGGGTGCGTATTATCTTGTTAATAATTACGCTCCGGGTTACGACATGAATGGTAACGTTCAACCGATCGGGCCGAATAACTATAACTATCCACCGCAAACAGTGCCAACAATTGCCGAATCATTGGCTAACAAAGGCGTATCGTGGAAGTGGTATACCGGTGGACGTGAATTGGCTGACGTAGCCGCTGATGCCGCAGCATTTGGAATTCCCGCTGTGTACGCGCAAGCAGCGCAATACAATGCAATTGGTGACCCACTGGTTGCATCGTCTAAAGTCATGACGACACCCGCACTCAAAGCTGGCTTGGCAGGCTTAACAACGTTCTTTAACGACGTTAAAAACAGCACATTGCCAGCGGTATCGTTTGTGGTTCCGAAAAATTTGGATAGCGGACATCCAGGTTATTCGGTCGAAATGAAATACGAGTTATTCCTGCAAAACTTAATCGCGAAAGTGCAAGCCAATCCAACTCTGTGGGCTCACACGGCCATTATTATTACTACCGATGAAGGTGGCGGTCATTTCGATACTGGTTCGATTCAAAACCAAGACTTCTTTGGTGATGGTCCACGTATTCCGTTGATCTTGGTGTCGCCGTATGCCCGCACTAACTATATCGATCACACTTACCATGATCATGCATCGGTATTGAAGTTTATCGAACGTAACTGGAAGTTGGCACCGTTATCAGCTCGTAGTCGCGACAACCATCCAAATCCTGTGACGACCTCGGCGAATCTCTACAAGCCAGTCAATGCAACGCCAGCCTTGGGTGATTTGATGACCATGTTTAATTTTTGATTTGTTGTAAATAGCTAGTCGTTTTGTTTGACGGAGTAGGCAGGCGCGAATTGGATTCCTGCTTATTCCGTTTTTGCTTAAGAATTTTAAGATCGGTAGTGAAAATGCAGCGTCGGGTTAATTTTGCGGTGTTATTGGTGTTATGTGGTGTGTTGGTGAGTGTGGTGGCGTGCCAAAAAAAGGAAGCGGCGTCGCTTGAACAAGGCAAGCCCGCTGCCGCAGTTCCACATAAAAAAAATGCTTGGGTCAACTATCCCAAACAAGCTGCAAAATTAAGTCCGCAGGCCGAACTTGGGCGACAGTTGTTTTTCGATACCAATCTATCCGCCTCCGGCAAAATGTCCTGCGCCACTTGCCACCAGCCCGACCACGCGTATGCGCCAGCTAATGATTTGGCGGTGCAAATGGGCGGTGAAAAAATGGATCAGGCTGGAACGCGCTCTGTTCCATCGTTACGTTATTTAAGCTACACGCCTTTATTTACTCGGCACTTTTATTTCCCGACCTCCGAAGGGTTGGAAGACGAAGGACCTACAGGTGGATTTACCCACGATGGCGCGGTCGCAAGCTTGCACGAACAGGCCAGTGTTCCACTTTTGAGTGCTAACGAAATGGCTAACGCGAGCGCACAAAGCGTGGCACAAAAAGTGCAAGCCAGCGCTTACGCAAAACAATTTCAGCAAGTATTTGGCGAGCAAATTTTTAGTGATCCGAACCAAGTAGTAAACCAAGTTGGGCTAGCGCTAGAAGCGTTTCAGTTGGAAGAGGTGAGCTTCCATCCATACACCAGTAAATTTGATACCGTGATTTCTGGCAATACTACTTTTTCCGAACCTGAATTACGTGGCTATCGGGTATTTAAAGATCCAAGCAAAGGCAATTGTGCTAAATGCCACGTGGATAATGTTGGCGCTGGTGGCAAGCCCGCTCAATTCACGGATTTTGAATTTGAGGCCATCGGCGTTCCACGCAATCCAGCTATTGCGGCGAATAAAGTCGCGAGTTATTTTGATTTAGGATTGTGCGGACCGTATCGGCATGACTTGAGTAAAGAAACCAATTTTTGCGGCATGTTTAAAACACCCACATTACGCAACGTCGCCACGAGAAAAGTGTTTTTTCATAATGGGTTTTTCCACAATCTAGACGATGTGATGCACTTTTATGTGGAGCGCGATAGTCAGCCGCAAAAATGGTATTCCAGCAAAAACGGCAAAGTGCAGATGTACGACGATTTACCCAAGCAATGGCGCAGTAATGTGGATCACATCAATGCACCATTTGATCGCAAAAAAGAAGCAGCCCCAGCGCTGACCGAAGCAGAAATCAAGGATTTGATTGAGTTCTTAAATACACTCACCGATGGCTACAGCAAAACGCCGGGCGGAGAATAACTGTTGGGTGATGTTGCGTGGACGCTGTCGGCGGAACTGAGTTATTCATTCTAATTTGCAACAAACTTCGCTCGGCGCGTATGATCGAAGGTATTGCAACTTGACTTAGCTCATGCAGCTAACAGACTCGATGAAACTTTATTCTTATTTTCGCTCATCTGCCTCTTTTCGCGTCCGAATTGTCCTTAATTTAAAGCAACTTCCTTATGAAACTGTTCCAGTACACCTCGTCAAAAATGGCGGCGAACAGTTTGCTCCCGCCTACTTGGCATTAAATCCACAAGGTGTGGTGCCTAGTTTGGAAAACGATGGCGAAATACTTCTTCAATCCAGCGCAATTTGCGAATACCTCAACGAACTGCAACCGGAACCTGCCTTATTACCCTCCGATTTAGCCCAAAGGGCATGGGTGCGTTCGGTATGTAATATGGTCGCTTGCGACATTCATCCGGTCAATAATCTGCGCGTATTAACTTACTTAACAAAAACGTTGGGACACAGCGAGGAGCAAAAAATGGCGTGGTATCGCCATTGGATTGCCCAAGGATTTGACGCTCTGGAAAAAGTGTTAGCGCAAAAAGCAGGGCGCTATTGTTGGGGCGATACCGTGACGTTGGCTGATGCATTTGTCATCCCGCAAATTTGGAATGCCAATCGGTTTGCCTGTCCTTTGGATGATTTTCCGACGCTGCGTCGTGTCTATGAAAATGCAATGATGTTGCCGGAGTTTGTGCAAGCCGCTCCCGCCTCGCAACCGGACGCTGAGTGACATTGCGCGTGTTATTATTGCCACTTTGGCAGGTGAACGCCATTCTTAGCAGTCAGTTTTGGATAAACTTCTTGAATAACGCGTGTCATAACTACCGATCACAATAATTGAACTTCAACGATTTACCATTTTTTGAAATTTAGTCAGGAGAAAACATGAATAAACTTTACCCAGATGCCAAAACGGCGCTGCAAGACATCGTTGCAGATGGGCAAACGATTGCGGTGGGTGGTTTCGGATTATGTGGTATTCCAGAAGCCTTAATTGCAGCGCTGCGGGATTCAGGCGTGCAAAATTTAACGGCTATCTCCAACAATGCCGGTGTGGATGGTTTTGGGTTGGGCCAATTACTAACTACCCGTCAAATCAAAAAGATGATCTCGTCCTATGTTGGCGAAAACAAGGAATTTGAGCGTCAGTATCTGGCAGGCGAGTTGGCGTTGGAATTTACACCGCAAGGCACCTTGGCCGAAAAATTACGCGCTGGTGGCGCCGGCATTCCGGCATTTTTTACTAAAACTGGCGTCGGCACGATCGTGGCTGAAGGCAAAGAAATCCGCGAGTTCGACGGACATAAATACGTCATGGAACGTTCGTTGGTCGCTGACGTTTCTTTGGTTAAAGCGCTCAAGGCCGATAAAGCTGGTAATTTGGTCTATAACAAAACGGCGCGTAACTTTAATCCTAATGTCGCAATGGCCGGAAAAATTACCGTGGTTGAAGTCGAACAAATCGTTGAAATCGGTGAGCTTGATCCCGATGAAATTCACACGCCAGGAATTTACGTGCATCGCATCGTGCTCAACACGGCCCCAGAAAAACGCATCGAGCAACGCACAATCACAGCAACTAACAAGGCAGGAGCATAACCATGGCATGGACTCGCGATGAAATGGCTGCGCGTGCAGCTTTAGAATTACAAGACGGTTTTTACGTCAACTTGGGAATTGGACTGCCGACAATGGTCGCCAACCACGTGCCGGCCGGTATGGAAGTGTGGCTGCAATCGGAAAATGGTTTGCTTGGAATTGGCCCTTTCCCGACCGAAGACCAAGTTGATCCTGATTTGATTAATGCTGGTAAGCAAACAGTCACCACCTTGCCAGGATCTTCGATTTTTAGCTCGGCCGATTCATTCGCCATGATTCGTGGCGGCAAAATTAATCTGGCGATTTTGGGTGCGATGCAAGTCAGCCAATTTGGTGATCTGGCCAACTGGATGATTCCCGGAAAAATGGTCAAAGGTATGGGCGGCGCGATGGATTTGGTTGCCGGCGTTGGTCGAGTCGTGGTGTTGATGGAGCATGTAGCTAAAGGCGACGCGCACAAAATCCTCAATAACTGCAATTTGCCGCTGACCGGTGTTGGCGTGGTCAACCGCATCATTACTGATTTGGGTGTGCTCGATATCACCCCGAACGGCTTAAAGCTGGTTGAGCTAGCGCCAGAAGTCAGCTTGGATGAAATCATTGCCAAGACTGAAGCAGCGATTGATGTCAGTGCATTTCATTAACGAATTGGAGCTTTGCGGGCAACTCATTTGAAGCTGCCCGCGACGTGCAAATAAATGTTTGCTTTAAACCTGATCTAAATCAATGCGCTGCATCCCTAAACATCCCATTCACTATGTACTATCATTTTGGAGTGAACTGCTAGGTTCCCTCGTCATGGAAGATTGAAAGGTCTTGACTATCTCGATGGTGACTTTAGTCGAGAAAACGGAATAAATTCATGTGTTTTAGTCCTCTACGATCTCTAACATTACGTTTTTATTTTCATTTTTTTAATAAAAGTCGCTATTATGTTAACTTAAAGTAATCATTCTGATTACTTGTGTTGGTGAGCTCTTCGTTAATAATTTAAATGTTTTGGTATTAATTCCATTGGCTAGGCGGTACAGCTTTTGCCTTTGATGGTTTTGCTAAAACGTTATCACATAGGAATCAAGATGATACGAAAGTCTGCCCAGGTTCGCAGCGAGTCAGTTCAATGCCTCTCTCCCGAAGGCCTTCATACGATGGCTTACAAGGATTGGGGGGAGGTCGATAATCCCAATGTTTTAGTGTGTGTGCACGGTGTCACCCGGGTCTCGGATGATTTTGATGATTTAGCGCGCGAGCTGTCGTCGCAATACCGTGTAATTTGCCCTGATATTGTTGGGCGAGGCCGATCTGGTTGGTTGAAAAATCCCCAGTACTACCAAGTGCCGCAATATGTGAGTGATATTGTCACGCTGCTAGCGCGGATTAATGCCCCAAATGTGGCCTATCTTGGGACATCGATGGGCGGCTTAATAGGAATGGGTTTGGCTTCGTTGCCAGAGAACCCGATCAAGCAGTTAATTTTGAATGACATCGGTCCGGTACTCAACATTGAAGCATTGAGTAGAATTGGCACTTACATCGGTCAGCCGATGCGCTTTGCTAAATTAGAAGACGGGGAAGATTTTGTGCGCAGTATCTCGCTGACTTTTGGAGAACACACTCCCGAGCAGTGGCATAAATTTTGCAGGGATGTGTTGAAGCAAGATAAAGACGGTATGTGGATCAGGCATTACGATTTAAAAATCGCGATGTCCTTTCAAGCGATAAATCCCGATATCGCCCAAGCGATGCAGGTGATGATGTGGGCGGCATATGACGCCATTACTTGTCCTACTTTATTATTGCGCGGGGCCGATTCGGATTTATTTCCAAAGGAGACGGCTCTAGAAATGACCCATCGTGGTCCCAAGGCTAAGATTGTTGAATTTAGAAATGTAGGACATGCGCCCACTTTGGTGCACCAAGATCAGATTGACGCGGTTAGAAATTTTTTAGTTGGGTAATTTGTTTAATTTTAATTAAGGAATGTAATGCAGAATCACGAAATAAAGCGCTTTCATGTTGGACCTCGGATATCAGAAATGGCCGTATACAACGGTACTGTGTATTTAGCAGGTCAAGTTACAAGTGACGAAAATTTAGATATCACCGGTCAAACGCAGAATGTATTGGATCAAATTGACAGTTTGCTAGCGCAAGCTGGAACCGATAAATCGCACATTTTAATGTGCCAAATATTTATTTCTGATTTGGCCAATTTCCCCGCAATGAATCAGGTTTGGGAACGCTGGGTTTCCGCCGGCCACACACCGCCACGTGCCACAATACAGGCACCATTGGCCAATCCGAAATGGTTAGTTGAAATTGTTATTACCGCTGCGCTGAAAGCGTCCTAACGCCACATGGTATCAATCGCCGCCGCTAATAGTGAAAATCTAGATAATTTGGTTGCAGGTCTTTCACAAGAGGACGCGCAACGGGTATTGTCTGCGCTCGAATTTGTCGCGCCGCATTACGATGGACAGGAATTAATCACCGGTCAAAATGCGCTGCAATTTGTGCGTGGCGTGGCGGCGACTTTAGGCGCCTTGCGCAGCGATGCCGATACGCGAATTGCGAGCTTGTTGTTCGAATTGCCCCAGCTTGATCCGGTGGTGGCAAAAAGTATTGAGCCGCGCTTTGGCAAAGAAATCCTCGATCTGGTTGGCGGTGTGCGCGGCCTCATGCGACTAAGTGCACTGCATCTGATGCAACAAGCAGCGCAGCCAGAAGCGGTGCGTAATAAGAACGCTGCCCAACAGGCATCAACCCAATTAGAAACGCTGCGCAAAATGTTGTTGGCGATGGCGTCAGATATGCGCGTTGTCTTAGTTCGGTTAGCGTCACGGCTAACGACGCTGCGCTATTTCGCCGAGCAAAAGCGCTTCGATGAAACCAGCCGCCAATATGCGCGCGAGACATTTGATTTGTACGCGCCGCTAGCAAATCGGCTCGGCGTTTGGCAAATGAAGTGGGAACTCGAAGATTTATCGTTCCGATTTCTTGAGCCAGATTCTTATATCAAAATTGCCAAAATGTTGGAGGAAAAACGTGCCGAGCGCGAAGAATTTATCGCGAAATCTATCGAGCGGCTCCAACACGAAATGAATGCCGTCGGCATTAAAGCCGAAGTGTACGGACGGCCAAAACACATCTACAGCATCTGGAACAAAATGCGCGGCAAGTCGATTGATTTCGATGAGCTCAATGACGTGCGCGCCTTCCGAATTATTGTTGACGACATTAAAGCTTGTTATACCGTTCTTGGAATTGTTCACAATATTTGGACACCAGTCACCGAAGAATTCGACGATTACATTGCGCGCCCCAAACCAAACGGCTACCAATCTTTGCACACCGTAGTGATTGCCGATGATAATCGCGGCTTTGAAGTCCAAGTCCGCACCAAAGAAATGCATCACTTTGCCGAATACGGTGTGGCAGCGCATTGGCGTTACAAGGAAGAAGGTAATTCCAATTTCGCAGGCCAAGAGTACGATGAAAAAATCGCTTGGTTGCGCCAGTTATTGGCCTGGAAAACAGATATTACTGAGGCGGTTGTCGCTGACGATGATGTGCAGCGTGAATGGGTAGAAAAACTGAAATCCACCACCTTGGATGATCGGATTTATGTCCTTACGCCGCAAGCTCGCGTCATCGAGTTACCCAATAATGCAACTCCCATCGATTTTGCCTATCACCTGCACACCTCGGTCGGCCATAGCTGTCGTGGGGCGCGTGTCGATGGCGTGATGGTGCCACTGAATACTCCACTGAAAAACGGTCAAACGGTCGAAATTATTACCGCTAAGGCCGGAGCCGACACGGGACCATCGCGTGATTGGCTTAGCCCAGAATACGCGGCCGGTACACGTACGCGCTCAAAAATTCGGGCTTGGTTTAATGCCTTAGACCAGCAAGAGACGCTCAATAAAGGGCGCGCACATGTAGAAAAAACATTGCAGCGCGAAGGTAAAACCGCCTTCAATTTAGATGAGCTGGCACGTAAATGCGGCTTTGATAAAGTCGATGAATTGTTTTTGTCGGTCGGCAAAGAAGAATTTAGTTTGCGCCAAGTCGAACACGCCTTGCATGATGAGGTAGTGCCGCCAGTCTCGGACGAAGTGTTAATCAATAAAAGCCGTGCATCCAGTGTAGTCCAGGGCGCGAAGTCGGGCGTGCTCGTGGTTGGTACGGAAGGTTTGCTCACGCTATTAGCTAAATGCTGCAAACCGGCGCCGCCCGATGTGATTGTTGGGTTTGTCACGCGCGGCAAAGGCGTTTCGATTCATCGCGCCAATTGCAAAAATTTTGCCGAGATGCGTAAAAAATCACCGGAGCGGGTGATCTTAACAACTTGGGGCGAGCAGGGACGAGAGACCGTTTATCCGGTTGATATCTACGTGTTGGCGCAAGATCGCCAAGGATTATTGCGCGATATTTCTGAAATTTTCTCGCGCGAGAAAATCAACGTCATTGGTGTTAGTACCCAAAGCGCCAAAGGCCAAGCGCGCATGTCGTTTACCGCTGAGATTGGTTCGACCGCGCAATTGCAAAAAGCGCTGACGGTGTTGCGCGAGGTGAGTGGTGTACGAGACGTTCGGCGTCAATAACGCACATCCATCATTGAGATTTGCAACGACTTTGTGCTTAGATAAATGTTAATTTCTCAGATTAACTCGTGATCACTTTCCATGAAATCTTGGCGGCGATTGGTGCCGATTGCCTTAGTCGTTCAGCATAAAAAGTAATTAATTAGCCTGAAATTATAGAAAAATGCTTTACGCTCAAGATGAACTTTGCTATAGTCTCGGCTCTTCGGGGCGGTTAGTTCAGCTGGTTAGAATACTTGGTCGACATCCAAGGGGTCGGGGATTCGAATTCCTCACCGCCCACCACCAATTTTTGATAAACGTTACATCTCTTTTTAAGAGCGAGAAAGGCACCTTGGTTATGACACCGCGAACTACCACCTTGCTTGGTACGCGACTCTAGTCGAGGATCTTTTTCGTTTGTACATGTTTTTTATCATCTGAAAAAGCGCGGCTAGTCCGCGTTTTTTTTCGTTCTCATTTTCGTATTCCCGTCGATTTATCCCGATTTAGTTAAATTTGAATTTCCAGTTTCATCCACACACTCATGGTTTTGGAGAAAATAATGATTTCAGTCCGCCTTCCAGATGGTTCGCAGCGTCAATTTGATGCTCCTGTTACAGTCGCCCAAGTCGCCGCTAGCATTGGCGCGGGCCTTGCTAAAGCTGCGTTAGCCGGCAAAGTGAATGGTCAATTGGTGGATACGTCGTACCTAATCGGTGTTGATTCCGATTTGGCGATTGTTACTGAAAAAGACCCAGAAGGGCTAGAAGTCATTCGTCATTCCACGGCTCACTTATTGGCTTATGCGGTAAAGCAACTCTATCCGGATGCGCAAGTTACCATTGGCCCGGTCATTGACAACGGTTTTTACTACGACTTCTCCTACAAGCGTCCCTTTACTCCAGACGATTTAGTGCTGATTGAAAAGAAGATGCAGGAATTGGCTAAAAAAGATGAGCCAGTAACGCGCCAAGTTTTGCCGCGCGATGAAGCGGTGGCTTACTTCAAATCGATCGGCGAAGCTTATAAGGCTGAAATTATTGCCTCGATTCCGGCCGATCAAGACGTATCGTTGTACACAGAAGGTAGCTTCACCGACTTGTGTCGCGGTCCGCACGTGCCATCGACTGGCAAATTAAAAGTATTTAAATTAATGAAGTTGGCTGGCGCGTACTGGCGTGGCGACTCCAATAACGAAATGTTGCAGCGCGTGTACGGCACAGCGTGGACTAAAAAAGAAGATCAGGAAGCATATTTGTTCATGCTCGAAGAAGCTGAAAAGCGCGATCATCGCAAATTGGGCAAGGCCTTGGATTTGTTCCACATGCAAGAAGAAGCGCCCGGTTTGGTATTTTGGCACGCGAAAGGCTGGACGATTTGGCAGCAAGTCGAGCAATACATGCGCCAAGTGTACAAAGATTGCGGTTATCAAGAGGTCAAGACTCCGCAAATCTTGGATCGTACTTTGTGGGAAAGAACTGGCCACTGGGAAAACTACCGCGACGCCATGTTTGCGACCGAATCGGAAAACCGCAATTACGCGTTGAAGCCGATGAATTGCCCAGGCCATATTCAAATTTTCAATACAGGTTTGCGCAGCTATCGCGAATTGCCATTGCGTTTCGGTGAATTTGGTCAGTGCCACCGCAATGAAACTTCCGGCGCTTTGCACGGCATCATGCGGGTACGTGGTTTTACCCAAGACGACGGCCATATTTTCTGTACCGAAGAGCAAATCGCGCAAGAAGTGATGGCGTTCCATCCACAGGCGATGAAGGTCTATTCGGATTTCGGTTTCCATAATATCGATATCAAAATTGCCACTCGTCCAGAAAATCGTATTGGTACAGAGGAAGCGTGGGATAGGGCCGAGGAAGCATTGCGCTCGGCATTACGCGCATGCGGCTTAACTTGGGAAGAATTGCCGGGTGAGGGCGCGTTTTATGGTCCAAAGATTGAATACCACTTAAAAGATAGCTTGGGCCGTTCTTGGCAGGTTGGTACTGTCCAGATCGATCCATCGATGCCTGTTCGCTTGGGTGCTGAATATGTGGCCGAAGACAATTCGCGTAAAATCCCGATCATGTTGCACCGCGCCATTGTTGGCTCAATGGAACGTTTTATTGGGATTTTGATTGAAAATTTCGCTGGAACCTTCCCATTATGGTTGTCACCAGTGCAAATCGCAGTAGTGAATATTTCGGAATCGCAGTCCGAATATGCGCAAAATGTTGCCGAAAGCCTAAAGAAACAAGGGTTTAGAGTAAACCTCGATTTGCGTAATGAGAAAATAACCTATAAAATACGCGAGCATTCCGTTCAAAAAGTGCCTTACATCATCGTTATCGGCGATAAAGAGCGCGACGGAAACACAGTGGCCGTGCGTACGCGAGGCAATCTCGATTTGGGTGTAATGCCCTTATCTGCTCTAGTAGAGCGACTCAATCACGAGATTTCTACCAAAGCTTAATTGACCTAACAGCGATTGAGCGCGGCTAATTTATTGGATTTTAAAAGGAAACTGCAATAGCTACTGATAAGTCAACACATCGCATCAACGGCGAAATTACTGCACTAGAAGTGCGTCTTTCGGGCGTCGAAAATGAGCCACTTGGCATTGTTAAACTTGCTGAGGCAATTCGATTGTCCGAAGAAGCGAACGTCGATTTGGTTGAAATTGCGCCAAATGCAACGCCGCCTGTATGCCGTTTGATGGATTACGGTAAGTTTAAGTACCAAGAGCAAAAGAAGGCGCACGAAGCCAAGCTGAAGCAAAAAGTTGTGTTGGTCAAAGAAGTGAAATTTAGACCTGGTACGGATGATGGTGATTACGGAATTAAATTACGTAATCTGATTAAATTTCTCGATGATGGCGACAAGACTAAGATTACCTTGCGTTTCCGCGGTCGTGAAATGGCTCACCAAGACATCGGTATGCGTATGCTAGAGCGCCTCAAAGCTGATCTTGAACCGTACGGACAAGTAGAACAGTTTCCCAAGATGGAAGGTCGCCAAATGGTCATGGTGTTGGCGCCGAAGAAGAAAAAGTAAGTTTAAGCAATACAAAGAATTTATTGGACACAGCAATGTGTTCAGTTAAATAGCAGTGAACTCGATTTCACTGCTTTAAATAAGTGAGAGTGGGCATCCAAGTGTAGCGAGTGCTACCACCTACAATCACGTTAAAATTGGAACTGTCCTTAACCGACAGTAATGTTATGCCAAAAATGAAGACCAAAAGCTCTGCCAAGAAACGCTTTCGCGTTCGCCCAGGTGGAACAGTTAAGTGTGGCCACGCTTTCAAACGCCACATCTTGACAAAAAAGACTACCAAGAACAAACGCCAATTGCGCGGTATCACGAACGTTCATGCTGCTGACGTAGTATCAGTCATGCGTATGATGCCTACCGCTTAACCTCATACTCAATATTAAGGAGTTATCATGCCTAGAGTAAAACGTGGGGTTACAGCTCGTGCCCGTCATAAGAAAGTTCTCGATTTAGCCAAGGGTTACCGTGGTCGTCGTAGTAAGGTTTATCGTATTGCTAAGCAAGCTGTTATGCGCGCTGGTCAATATGCTTACCGCGATCGTCGTAACAAAAAACGCGTATTCCGCGCTTTGTGGATCACTCGTATCAATGCCGCGTCACGTTCACACGGTATGACATACAGCGTGTTCATGAATGGCCTCAAAAAAGCTTCTATCGGTTTGGATCGTAAGGTCTTGGCTGATATGGCTGTGATGGACAAGCCAGCATTTGCTGCGATTGTTAATCAAGTTAAAGCTACCTTGGCTGCGTAATAGTTGTACACGATGTTGGCTTAACCAAGCATCGTAAAAGAAGCAGGGCAAAGGTCATACTTTGCCCTGTTTTATTTTGTTAGTTTAGTTTGTTGGTTTGATTTTCAATTCACTCAGTTTTTGACTGAACCACTGTTTTGCGCAAGAACAGGAACAATTCGCATGAACTCATTAGAGCAACTCGCTACGACCCTTGCAACACAAGCTGGCGCAGACTTCGCCGCCGCCCAAGATGCAGCCGCATTAGAAAATGCCAAGGCAAAGTTTCTTGGTAAAACCGGACAAATCACTGAGCTGATGAAAGGCTTGGGTAAATTGTCGCCAGATGAGCGCAAAGCGCAGGGCGCTATCATTAATGCGATCAAAGTCCAGATTGAGGATTTATTAGGAGCGCGCCGCGACCAACTCGCGAACGCCCAAATGCAAGCGCGTTTAAACGCCGAAGCAATTGATATCACGTTACCTGGCCGTGGCCGTAGTAAAGGCGGTATCCACCCCGTCATGCGCACATGGGAACGAGTAGAAGAAATTTTCCGCTCGATCGGATTTGATGTGGCCGATGGCCCAGAAATCGAAACCGATTGGACCAATTTTACCGCCTTAAATAGCCCCGAAAATCATCCTGCGCGCTCGATGCAAGATACCTTCTACATTGAAGGTAACGATACGTCAGGCAAGCCACTTTTGTTGCGCACTCACACGAGTCCGATGCAAGTGCGTTACGCCAAAATGAATTCGGCGCCGATCAAAGTTATCGCACCGGGTCGCACTTATCGTGTGGATAGCGACGCAACCCATTCGCCAATGTTTCACCAAGTTGAAGGTTTGTGGATTGCCGAAGATATTAGCTTTGCTGATTTAAAAGGTGTGTACCTGAATTTCGTCAAAGCGTTTTTTGAAACGGACGATTTGCAAGTGCGTTTCCGTCCTTCTTATTTCCCATTTACTGAGCCTTCCGCGGAGATCGATATTGCCTTCGGCAGTGGTCCACTAAAAGGCCGTTGGTTGGAAGTGTCCGGTTCCGGTCAAGTGCACCCAAGTGTTGTACGCAATATGGGCTTGGACCCTGACAAACATATAGGCTTTGCATTCGGTTCTGGTTTGGAACGCTTAACCATGCTGCGTTACGGAATCAATGATTTGCGCTTGTTTTATGAAGGCGATTTACGCTTTTTAAAACAATTTAACTAATTACAGCAAAGAAGAATTTAATCATGCAATTTTCTGAAAACTGGTTGCGCACCATGGTGAACCCTGACATGGGTTCGGATGCATTAGCTCATTTATTAACGATGTCCGGTTTAGAAGTCGAAGAGACCGAGACGGTTGCACCTCCGTTTACTAACGTGGTTGTTGCTTCTGTCGTGTCGTTGGAGAAGCACCCAAACGCGGATCGTTTAAACGTCTGCCAGGTCGATGCGGGAACTGGTCAATTATTAACCATTGTCTGTGGTGCGCCGAACGTGCGCGCTGGTATGAAAGTGGCTTGCGCTAAAGCCGGAGCGATCTTGCCTCCGGGCGTTGATGGTAAACCATTTGAAATTAAAGTCGGCGAACTACGTGGAGTGCAATCACAGGGCATGTTGTGCTCGGCGCGCGAATTAAAATTATCCGAAGATCATGCGGGCTTGATGGATTTACCTAGCGACGCGCCTATCGGTACATCAATCCGTGACTATTTGGATTTGGATGATATTAAATTCACGATTAAATTAACCCCGAATAAAGCGGATTGCTTGTCCGTATTAGGTGTCGCGCGTGAAGTTGCCGCGCTGACTGGCGCTGCATTGCACGTGCCAAGCGCAAAGCAAGTGCCTGTCACCTTATCCGACGTGTTGCCGGTTAAAGTTAGCGCCCCCGATCTTTGCGGACGCTTTGCTGGTCGCGTAATTCGTGGCGTAAATGCAAAAGCTCCCACACCAGATTGGATGAAGCAGCGTCTGGAGCGCGCCGGTCAGCGTCCGATTTCGGCCTTAGTGGATATTTCGAATTATGTGATGCTCGAATTGGGGCAGCCTAGTCATGTTTTTGATTTAGATAAACTCAGCGGCGGTATTGAAGTGCGTTGGGGTAAAGAGGGCGAGACAATCAAATTATTGAACGGCAATACCGTCAATGTTGATCCTTGGATTGGCGTAATCGCTACCACGGACGAGCCGCCGATTTTGGAATCGTTGGCCGGTATTATGGGCGGTGACGCGACCTCAGTAAGTTTAGATACGCAAAACATTTATTTAGAAGCCGCGTTCTGGTGGCCGAGTGCCATTCAAGGGCGTGCGCGCCGCTTTAATTTCTCCACCGATGCGGCGCATCGTTTCGAGCGCGGTGTTGACTTTGGTACGACCTTGGCGCACCTAGAACGGATTACCGATTTAATCGTCACGATTTGTGGCGGCCAAGTTGGCCCGGTTGATGATCAGATCATTAATTTACCTACTCGTCCAGCCGTAAAGTTGCGCACGGCGCGTGCGGTTAAAGTCATTGGCGTACCGCTAACGGATGCACAAATTGCGGATATTTTTAATCGCCTAGGTTTGGAGTTCACGCAAGAAGCCGATGGTTTCTTGGTTAAGCCACCGACCTACCGTTTTGATATTGAGATCGAAGAAGATTTGATCGAAGAAGTCGCGCGCGTGTATGGCTTTGAAAACATACCCGCATTGCCTCCAGTCGCTGCGTCAGCGATGCGAATCTTGCCGGAAAATACCCGTTCATTATTTAAAGTACGCCGTCAGATGGCCGATTTGGATTACCAAGAAGTGTTGAACTACAGCTTCGTTGAAGCCGCTTGGGAAATCGATTTTGCGAATAATTCCAATCCGATTAAAGTACAAAATCCAATCGCTAGTCACATGAGCGTCATGCGCAGTAATTTGATCGCCAGTTTGGTTGCCAATGCGCGCTACAACTTGAACCGAAAGATAAGTCGTGTTCGGATTTTTGAAATCGCGTCGATTTACTTGCGCGACGAATCCATCCAAGACGGCGGCTTAACTGTTGCTGGTTACAACGAACCGAAAAAATGTGCAGGATTAGCATATGGTCCTCAAGCCGACGAGCAATGGGGGCAAGCCACTCGCCAAGTTGATTTCTTTGATGTTAAAGCCGACATCGAACTGCTGTTCGCACCAAAAGTTTTACGGTTTAGTAAAGTTGAACATCCGGCTCTGCATCCAGGGCGCTCGGCTAAGATTGAGTGCGAAGGCAACGTTGTCGGCTTTTTAGGCGAACTCCATCCTGCTTTGCAGCAAAAATACGATTTGCCGTTAGCGCCAGTGGTATTTGAATTGGATGCGGCAGCGTTGCAAGCGGTCGATGTTCCAGTATTTCAAGAAATTCCTAAGTTCCAAGCGGTTACGCGCGACTTAGCATTGCTGGTCAATCAGAGCGTAAGCGTTCAAAACGTGCTCGACGTATTCAACCAAGAATGCCGCACTAATCCAGCCTGCCAGCATGTGCAAGCTATTGTTTTATTTGATGAATATCGTGGAAAAGGATTGCAAACGAATGAAAAAAGCCTTGCATTCCGTTGCACCTTACAAGATACTCAGTCTACTTTGCAGGACGAGGTTGTTGAAGCCGCGATTGCAGCGTTATTGGCGGCAGCACAAACTCAATGTGATGCCAAATTACGTTCCTAATTTGATGGATAGTATTCTCAGCAACGAACTCACGATAACAATATGAATGCAATTGTGCATAATTTAGACGAGCTAGATGTGGGACAACATAGTGCAATGATGAGCGACGAAATTTCTACCGAACCACAATCCGAATTAGATGCGAATTTGAGCCGCGCCATGCAAGAAGCGCGTGCTCGGATGCTGGCCGCAAAACAATTGTCCACACTCACCAAAGCAGAGCTGGCGGAGTTACTGTTTGAGCAGGTCGGCTTGAACAAGCGTGAAGCCAAAGATATGGTGGAAACTTTTTTCGATGAAATCCGCAATGCGTTGGAGCGCGGTGAAGCCGTGAAATTATCCGGCTTTGGTAATTTTCAACTGCGTGATAAACCGCAACGTCCAGGCAGAAATCCAAAAACCGGCGAAGAAATTCCTATCTCCGCGCGCCGCGTTGTGACCTTCCACGCAAGTCAAAAAATGAAAAACATGGTTGATCAAATGTCCGATCAATTAATTTCACATGATTCTGTTTAAATCTTAATTGGATGGCTGAGATGATTGAAGCTTTGCAGAAAGACGAATCGTTTGTATTGCCAGCCATACCGGCTAAGCGTTATTTCACCATAGGCGAAGTCAGTGATTTATGTGGCGTGAAAGCGCATGTTTTACGTTACTGGGAACAAGAATTTTCCCAATTAAAGCCCGTCAAGCGTCGCGGAAATCGTCGTTATTATCAGCACCATGAAGTTTTACTGATTCGCCGTATCCGCGAGTTATTGTATGAGCAGGGTTTTACAATTAACGGCGCGCGTAACCAACTAGGCGGCAATCTTGGAATGGAAATGAAAGCGCCTAAGCAAACGCCAGAATTAAAATTATCGGGTGAAGAAGTCGAAGAATTGAGAACCGAGTTGCTTGATATTGTGCAACTGTTGCGTTTATAGCAGTGAAAAATGGCCTTTTAATATTTTTTGTGGGAAATTAAATTTATTCTCATAAATATCGTGGCGTTTTTAGTTTATGCAGTATAATTGTTTATCGTTGAAATTCTAGGTAGTAGTGCAGTATCAGTCTGTCATTTCTTACTTGGTTGAAACGATCTAACGGGCATATGCCCACTTAACTGAAATAGGAAATTGTAATGGCAACAGGTATTGTTAAATGGTTCAATGATTCTAAAGGTTTTGGTTTCATTACTCCAGACGAAGGCGGCGAAGATTTGTTTGCTCACTTCTCAGCTATCCAGTCAGCTGGTTTTAAAACTCTGAAAGAAAACCAACGCGTTTCTTTCGAAGTAACTACTGGCCCTAAAGGCAAACAAGCTTCAAATATCCAAGGTATCTAAGCTTAGGCTTTTATCTGGTATTAAAATTTGTGGAAAATCCCTGCTTCGGCGGGGATTTTTTTTGCCTAAAACTTTTTGAACTTGACTCAAATTCGCTTTGCGTAAGCAAGACGGCTTTGCTGTCCGTCAATGCAATTGAGATGGCGCAACGATTAGCTTTCTTGATTCCAGTAATTTGGCGCGCTATACGCATGCCGCAAAAAATCAACAAACAGCCGGATGCGCAAAGGCAAATGTCGTTTTTGGGCGAACACCGCGTAAATGTCGTGATCTGGTGCTGTAAATTCATCTAACACAGACACCAACTTTCCCGTGGCCAATTCGGCGCCGACTTCCCACATCGAGCGCCAAGCTAAGCCTTTTCCAGCCAAGGCCCAATCGTGCAACACTTCCCCATCGTTGCAAACCATATTGCCGGATACTTTGATCGTAATATTTTTGCCATTTTGACGAAACGTCCAGCCGCGTTGGCTGCCATCATTATTAAAGGCTAGGCAGTTGTGTTCAGATAAATCGGCTAATGTTTTTGGTGTCCCATAACGTTTTAAATAAGTTGGCGCAGCGACGACGACGCGTTTGTTGTCGGCGAGTTTTACCCCGATTAAATTCGAATCATTTAATGCGGCGATGCGAATGGCAATGTCCACGTTGTCGCCAATTAAATCCACGAATCGGTCATTGAGATTTAACGTAACATGAACTTGCTGATGTTCGGCTAAGAAGGATGGGATTAGCGGTGCGACATGCTGGCGACCGAACCCTGCGGGGGCAGATATAGTGAGTTGGCCAATCGCGCTTGTGTTGCGCTCAGAAACAGCGGCTTCGGCTTCTTCCAGTTCGGCTAAGATGCGCTGGCAATCTTCTAAGAATGCTAGGCCTTCGTTGGTGAGTGCAATTTTTCGTGTGCTACGCTGTAATAGCTTTACCCCCAAACGTTGTTCCAGTGCATCGATCCGGCGGCCTATCATTGAAGGGGCGACACCTTCGGCGCGGGCTGCGGCGGATAAGCTACCTTTGGCGACGACTTCGGAGAAGGTTGAGATTTGTTTAAATTGGTCCATTTGATTCCATTCCTAAGGCAGCAACGACAAACACTATCATCGCTGATTCATCACTTTTATGCAAAGATGATTTTATAAAATTAGTTATTTAACCTATTTGGTATCGAATATACTTTACTAATACTAATGGGAATTCCCCGCCATAAACGCACTAAATTAAGCTAAATCAAATCACGCATTCGCATTACGTTTATATTTTTCATAATAACTTTGGAGCACCTACTATGACGCAACTTCAACTTCCCGCAGGAATGGAAATTACCGGCGAAATCAAGCCAGGTTTTGCCGACATTCTCACGCCAGATGCATTGGCCTTGATCGCTAAATTGACGCGTGCTTTTGAGCCACGTCGCCAAGAATTATTAGCCGCTCGCGTCGTGCGCGCAGCGCGAATGGATGCTGGTGAACGCCCTGATTTCTTGCCTGAAACGGCGCATATTCGCAATGGTGACTGGAAGATCGCCCCGATTCCAAAAGCGTTGGAATGCCGCCGAGTAGAAATTACTGGCCCAGTCGAACGCAAAATGGTGATCAACGCCTTGAACTCTGGCGCCGATAGCTATATGACCGATTTTGAAGATTCCAATACGCCAAATTGGGATAACCAATTGACCGGCCAAATCAATATGCGCGACGCCGTGCGCAAGACAATTAGCTTGGAACAAAACGGTAAATCGTACAAATTAAACGACACGACCGCGACCCTGGTGGTGCGTCCACGCGGTTGGCATTTGGATGAAAAGCATGTGTTGGTGGATGGCAAGCGTATCTCTGGCGGTATTTTTGATTTCGCCTTGTTCATGTTCCATAACGCCAAAGAGCAATTGGCGCGCGGTGCTGGCCCGTATTTTTATTTGCCAAAAATGGAATCGCATTTAGAGGCGCGTCTGTGGAACGATATTTTTGTCATGACACAAAATGAACTTGGTTTGCCACAAGGCACGATCAAGGCAACCGTGCTGATCGAGACGATAGTGGCGGCGTTTGAGATGGACGAAATCCTCTATGAATTGCGCGAACATAGCTCCGGCTTAAACGCAGGTCGTTGGGATTACATTTTCTCGTGCATTAAGAAGTTTAAAAACGACAAAGATTTTTGCTTAGCCGATCGCGCCAAAGTCACCATGACTGCGCCGTTTATGCGCGCTTACGCTTTGCTGCTGCTCAAAACCTGCCACAAACGCAATGCCCCAGCGATTGGCGGTATGGCAGCGCTAATTCCTATCAAGAATGATCCTGAGAAAAATGATGTTGCCATGGGTGGCGTGCGCACCGACAAAGCGCGTGACGCGACCGACGGCTACGACGGTGGTTGGGTTGCGCATCCGGGCTTGGTTGATTTGGCGATGACTGAATTCAAAAAAGTGTTGGGCGACAAGCCAAATCAAATCGACAAGCAACGCCCTGACGTCAATGTTGTTGCAGCTGATTTGCTCAACTTCCAACCAGAAACACCGATCACTGAAGCCGGTTTGCGTTACAACATTAACGTCGGTATTCATTATTTAGGCGCTTGGTTGGCCGGTAACGGTTGCGTTCCTATTCACAATTTGATGGAAGATGCGGCGACGGCGGAAATTAGCCGTTCTCAAGTCTGGCAGTGGATTCGCTCGACCAAAGGCGTGTTGGAAGATGGTCGTAAAGTGACCGATGCAATGGTTCGTGCGATGATTCCTGAGGAGTTAGCCAAGGTAAAAGCGTTGGTGGGCGAGGGCGCAACGTATGATCGTGCAGCGCAAATTTTTGAAGAGATGTCGACTTCCGATAGCTTTGCAGAATTTTTGACATTACCGTTATACGAAGAAATTTGATTCGCTTGTAGTGGGTTGTTATAAGACGCGCCAGTTACTTGGCGCGTTTTTTTTCGTCTGCTTGAACTCGATTGCTTGAGATTACTGTTAATTCGATTATTAAATTACGTTAAATTTTTGTGAAAATGGAACTTTATTTAACAAAATAATGTATCTTAGGCACGATTGTCTGGCGGCAAAATTGCTCGGCAATAACGTAAAAGCCCAATTCAAGGCAGATCAACATACCCCGATTCAATCGAAAGGCATACATCATGAAGCAATATGGAGCAGAATTTTTTGGCACGTTTTGGCTAGTGTTAGGCGGCTGCGGGAGCGCGGTATTGGCGGCGGCTTTTCCGGGCTTAGGAATTGGATTTGTCGGTGTTTCACTGGCTTTTGGTTTGACGGTGCTGACGATGGCTTATGCGATTGGGCATATCTCGGGTTGCCATTTAAATCCTGCTGTTTCGATTGGACTGTGGGCGGGTGGGCGCTTTCCAGCATCTAAATTGTTGCCGTATATCGTGGCGCAAGTTTTGGGCGGCATTGCTGCGGGCGGGGTGTTGTATTTGATTGCCAGCGGCAAAGCAGGTTTTGATTTGACGGGCGGGTTTGCTTCTAACGGTTACGGTGAACATTCTCCCGGTAAGTTTTCATTGCAATCGGCCTTCATCTGCGAAGTTGTGATGACGATGATGTTTTTGGTGGTCATTTTGGGCGCGACCGATAAGCGCGCTCCAGCTGGATTTGCGCCGTTGCCGATTGGTTTGTGCCTAACTTTGATTCACTTAATCAGTATTCCGGTGACGAACACGTCGGTTAATCCTGCGCGCAGTACCGCGGTGGCTTTGTACGTGGGTGATTGGGCGGTATCGCAGTTGTGGCTGTTCTGGGTTGCTCCGATCATCGGCGCGTTGTTGGGCGCGGTGGTGTATAAATTTATTGGTAGCGAAGAGTAAGCGGCGTTCGTAAAGTTTCTTTAAAGTTGGGTACAGAGCAGGCTCCAAATTGAGCCTGTTTTTATTTAACGGCTTCCAGTTCGGTGGAGCCTGGCGCAGTAGTGTAGACTTGGCGATCTTTATTTTTTGGGCTGAGTAATCATGACAACCAACGACAATAACGCCTCGCATGCTGAATCCGGCAACGACCGTGCGGCTGTTTTAGCGCAGACTCAAACTTGGGTGGAAAAAGCGGTGATTGGCTTAAACCTGTGTCCATTTGCCAAAGCAGTGCAAGTCAAAAAGCAAATTCGCTACACCGTGACCGAGGCGACGTCAGTCCGTGAACTGCACACTATTTTGTCGGATGAAATTCAATTGTTGCTGGAGGCGGATCCGGCCTTAATTGAAACCACCTTGCTGATTCATCCACATGTGTTAAATGACTTCTTGGATTTCAATGATTTTTTGGATGTGGCCGATGAATTATTGGAAGAGCTCGATGCGGACGGTGTTTTGCAAATTGCCAGTTTTCACCCAGACTACCAATTTGCCGGTAGCAAGCCCGATGATATCGAGAATTACACCAATCGTTCACCGTTTCCGACCCTGCATATTTTGCGCGAAGAAAGCATCGATCGGGCAGTGGATTCTTATCCTGATACGGACGACATTTTCCAAAAAAATATGGATACATTGAATAAGCTCGGATTGGATGGCTGGAAGAAATTGTTTGTTGAGCCAAGCGCTGAATAATCTAAGCGCATAGGCGTAAAAAAAGCGTGTGTAATTTGATTTACACACGCTTTTTTTATTCGTTAGATACGATTACTTTTGGTG
This sequence comes from Sapientia aquatica, assembly GCF_004358105.1. Lineage (GTDB taxonomy): Bacteria > Pseudomonadota > Gammaproteobacteria > Burkholderiales > Burkholderiaceae_D > Solimicrobium > Solimicrobium aquaticum. Next base: position 224,392 of record NZ_SMYL01000001.1, read on the forward strand.
TTCAGGACCTAATTTGAATATCTTGTAAATCGCGACCAAGATAAACAAGAAAGTAAAACCAACATACAGTGCAACGCGCGTTTCTTCAAACCATGCTAGCAAGCCAACCACAAAAGCTAGGAAGGACAGCGTGAAGTAAGAACTGAAAGGCCACAACCACATGCGGTATTTCAATTTCGCGTTTTCGTCAGCGGACAAGCTACGACGGAATTTAAGTTGCGCTAACAAAATCATGATCCAAGTCAAAATACCGGAAAACGTTGCAATCGAAGTTACGATGGCGAACACTTTTTCTGGCATCACGTAGTTCAAGAACACGCCAATCATCAAAATGATGATGGTTGAAATCAACGCGATGTGTGGCACGCCGCTGCGGGAAATACTGGTAAAACTCTTCGGTGCATGACCGTTTTGGGCCAAGCTAAACAACATCCGACCAGTGCTGAAAATACCGCCATTGCAGGAAGACAGGGCAGCAGTGATCACGACAAAGTTAATAATACCAGCCGCTGTTTTGATACCTAAACGCTCAAACGTCATCACGAATGGGCTGCCTTGTGTACCGATTTGGTTCCAAGGATAGATCGACAAGATCACGAACAACGCGCCGACGTAGAACAACAAAATACGCCAGAACACTGAGTTAGTTGCTTGTGGAATTGTTTTTTCTGGGTTGCGTGCTTCACCAGCCGTTAAACCGATCATTTCCACGCCAAGGTAGGCAAAAATCACCATTTGCAGCGACATCAACACACCTTGAACACCGTGTGGCATAAAGCCGCCGTTAGTCCACAAGTTAGAAATACCTAATGCCACGCCATTGTTACCAACGCCAAAAGCGATAATGCCAATACCACCGAAAATCATGGCGATAATAGTGACGACTTTGATGAGCGCGAACCAAAATTCAAATTCGCCGAACGCTTTAACAGCGATCAAATTGACACTACCCATCGACAACAACGCAGCCAACGCCCAAATCCAGCGCGGCATGTCGGGGAACCAGAAGCCCATGTAAATCGCGACGGCCGTGATTTCTGCCACACACGATACGATCCACAAGAACCAGTAATTCCAGCCAGTGATGTAACCTGCCATAGGACCTAAATAATCCTGCGCATATTTACTGAACGAGCCAGCGACAGGAGTATGCACTGCCATTTCGCCCAAAGCGCGCATGATGCTCAAAATGGCGATACCACCGATTAAGTACGACAACATAATGGCAGGACCGGCCATCTCGATTGCCTTCGCGGAACCTAAAAATAAACCAACGCCAATACAAGCGCCCAAGGCCATCATACGAATATGACGCTCACTTAGATCGCGCTTTAATTCCCCATCCCCAGCGGACGTGTTTCCAAGATTGCTCATGTCTATTTCCTATAATTTTTATGAAAAAACGAGACGGATTGTAACTGATTTGGGTATTTCTACCAGTAACTTTTGCAGCTAATAGTTCTTTAACGTTGGCACGTACTCTGATTTACAACGCCATTTTGATGCTTTAACTTTGTTAACGAATTTAGTGCGGTCAAGCGCTGATATTGCCTAATTTTCTTGACCTCACGAGCAGAGTTTGGACTGTCTATTTGGTTCACGTTCGACAGTCCATTTATTGCTTATTTGCTCTTACTGTTGCTGTTGTCGGGCAATACTTGCAACACGACGCCGGACGGCAATTCGGATGTATGGAATACCCGCTGTGTCGCCTTTTGGAAATCTTCCGGTTTGGCGTGCGGAATATCGACGAAGGTTTGAGGATTCAAATCAATCAACGGGAACCACGAACTTTGGATTTGCACCATGATGCGATGTCCGCGTCGGAAAGTGTGATGCACGTCGGCCATGTTGTAGCTAATGGTCTCCACTTTGCCGGGCGTAAATGGTTCTGGTGTTTCGAAGCTATGACGGAATTTGCCGCGCAGTGGATCGCCGCGCACCAATTGTTGGAAACCGGCTAAATTGAAGGCAGGGGGCGGCACATCTTTACCGCGTTCCTTGGCGTCAGCGTTAGGATATTCGGATGGATAAACGTCGATTAGTTTCACCACCCAATCGCTATCGGTGCCAGTAGTGGATACAAATAATTTTGGTGAAACTGGACCAGCCAAGGTGACATCCTGTTCTAACGGCTCAGTGCGATAAGTGAGTACATCGGGACGGCTGGACGCAAAGCGTTGGTCTGAGACCATGTATTCCTGCGGCACGCCGGTGGCGACATAACTAATATACGGAACTGGTTTTTTAGGGTCGCTCACGTATTCGTCATACGAGGTATCTTTGGTCCCTTGTGGAGCTTGCCAAGTCAATTCGCCATGAGCGCCAAAATACAGCGTCTTGCTTTGTGCTTCTTGCGGTGGCCAGGCCGAATAATTGCGCCAAACGTTGGTACCTGTCTCGAAGGCAAATACTTCCGGAGTGGATTTATTTGGCACGCCTTTTAAGTTCTGTTCGAAAAATGGGAATTGAATTTTTTTACGGAAATAGTCGCCAGTCTTGCTATCAAAACTCACGTTACCCAAACTAGCACCATCGTTACGCGCCCAGCCGCCATGTACCCACGGGCCCATTACCAAGCCGTTATAAATGCCGGTGTTATTGCGTTTGATCGATTTGTAGGTGGTGAGTGGGCCTTGCAAATCTTCCGCGTCGTACCAGCCGCCCACCGTCAACACGGCTGCGTGGATATTCTTTAAATGCGGCGCGATGTTGCGCGTTTGCCAGAATTGGTCGTAAGTGGAATGTTCAATCGTTGGCTGCAACAACTCGCGTTGATTCGGTGTGAGCGTACTAAGAATATTAGGCAAGTTTTGATGCGCTAAAAAGAATTCGTAGCCGTCGCTGGTACCGTAATCAAATCCGCTCCAGTGTTTTGGCAGTGGAGTTGGATTTTTTTGCTCGGTGAAGGCGGAATAAAAATCAAAGTTCGCCGCCAACATAAACGCGCCGCCATGATATGAATCGTCGTTCATGAATAAGTCAGTCACTGGTGCTTGTGGCGAGGCGGCTTTAATTGCCGGATGCGAATTAATAATGCTGGCGGAGGTATAAAAGCCCGGATACGAAATGCCTAAAATCCCGACTTTGCCATTGTTGTTGGGTACGTGTTTTAGCAACCATTCGACCGAGTCATACATGTCTTCGCTCTCGTTACCTTCGCCTTTTTCTCGCTTAGGATTAACGTGCGGCGTCATTTCTTGCCACTTGCCTTCGGACATATACCGTCCGCGCACATCTTGCTTGACGAAGATGTAGCCGCTTTTTTCAAACTCGACGGAAGGGCCAATTGATTTTGGGAAGTAACTTACTCCGTAATGCAGCTCGCCTTGCGAATTTACCCCTGCGCTATAGGGCGTGCGTTGGAATAAGAAGGGATAGGATTTGGAGGAGTCTTTAGGGAGATACACGACTGTGAACAGATGAACTCCATCGCGCATCGGTATGTTGAATTCGTATTTGGTGTAATGCTCTCGGACAACGTAATTGGGCGATGCGGCATCGTCATCTTCATCCTCAGCGCTGGTGGCAACGGTGGCGGCGTGTTTATTATTTTCGGCGGCATGCGCCTGAGCATAAAACTGCGCTATGCTTAATAGGATGAGAACGGCCAAGCTCTGGGTAAGTCGCTTTTTTAGGCTTATGGTTAAAGTCATCATTTTTCATTTCCGATAAGAAAGATTCACATATTGCCAGAAAAAAACGTAGTTTGGCTAAGTTCTTGGTGTGATTCGAATTGACGCCCCGTTTGCCGTGGCGGGACTGAGGAATTGCTGTGAATGAAATGTAGGGAAATGTGTCAAATTGTTTCGCACTGTTTAAGTTATGTGAAGTTGTAATTGATGGCGCGAAACATTTTACGATTAAACTGGTTCGGGCATAATTCTGCCAGCTTTGTGGATGTCAACCATTCAAACAGTGGCCCGTTAAGTGGCCATGCATGAACATTGTCAAACCAACTCATGCATTCATTTTTCAATCTTTACTACTTATTGAATTACTTAATAAAGGGAAGTGTTATGAACAAAATAGCAAAATACATCGCAGCCGTTGCATTAGTTGTAGGCTGTGTTCCGCTGACTTCAATGGCTTACGATTTACCAGGCAAACATCCAGGCTATTTGCATTCCTTGACGGACTTGCGCACCGCACGCTGGTTCTTGGAGCACCAAGCCGGTGACGCCAAGGTGTACGCCGGTGAAGATGTCGCGATTAATGCCATCGATGCTGCAATCAGCGAAATCAAAAAAGCGTCTATCGATGACGGCAAAGATTTGCACGATCACCCACAAGTTGACGTGAAAGAGCACGGCAGCCGCTTATTGAAAGCGATCGAGACTCTGAAAAAAGCGCACGCTGATATCGATAAGGAAGAGGACAATCCAAATGCACGTGAATTACGTCATCGCGCATTGGAGCACATCGACCGTGCGATTCACGCAGCCGAATCTGCACACGCTGAATGGTTGAAAGAGATGCACTAATCGGTGACATCGTTTGCTGCCACATGAATGGGTGGCAGCAGAAATAAAAACGCGGTCAGAGTGAATTCTGACCGCGTTTTTTATTGCCCTAACTGACGACTATTGAAGCGTTACAGCACTTCACTCGCATGATCGGCCAAGCGTGAACGCTCGCCGCGTGCCAAAGTAATGTGGCCACTATGCGCCCAACCTTTGAAACGATCCACGACATAGGTCAAGCCGCTGGAACCTTCGGTTAAATACGGCGTGTCGATCTGCGCGATATTGCCTAAGCAAATAATTTTGGTGCCGGGACCTGCGCGGGTGACCAAGGTTTTTACTTGTTTCGGCGTCAGATTCTGTGCCTCATCGATGATCAGGAATTTGTTCACAAATGTGCGACCGCGCATAAAGTTCAGTGATTTGATTTTGATCTTAGAACGAATCAAATCTTGCGTTGCTGCGCGTCCCCAATCACCGCCGTCGTTGTCGGATTTGTTGAGCACTTCTAAGTTATCGTCGAAGGCGCCCATCCACGGCGACATTTTTTCTTCCTCGGTGCCGGGCAAGAAACCGATGTCTTCACCAACCGGAACGGTCACGCGCGTGACGATGATTTCGTTATAGGTTTTGGTTTCCAAAACTTGCGCTAAACCCGCGGCAAGGGCCAACAAGGTTTTACCCGTTCCAGCTTGACCGAGCAGGGTGACGAAATCGCATTCGGGATCCATCAACAAATTGAGCGCAAAGTTTTGCTCGCGATTGCGCGAAGTCACGCCCCAAACACTATGACGCGCATTGCCGAAATCACGCAGCGTTTGCAGCACCGCTGTTTTGCCATTGATTTGACGTACTTGGCCGTAGAACGAGGATTCGCCGTTGTTCGGTTCCAAATACACGAATTGGTTGACCAATAAATTGCCGATAAATGGGCCGGTTACGCGGTAGAAGGTGTTGCTAACTCCATTGCGGCTTTCTTGCCACGATTCCATCCCTTTGCCGTGTTTGTTCCAAAAGTCGAGTGGCAATTGGACTAATCCTGTGTAGAGCAAGTCAGAATCTTCCATGACGTGGTCATTGAAGTAGTCTTCTGCTGGCAAACCTAAGGCGCGCGCTTTGATGCGCATGTTGATGTCTTTGGACACCAGCACAATCGGGCGATTGGGGTATTCAAGCTCTAAGGCGCGTACCACCGCCAAAATTTGATTGTCGGCTTTGCCAACTGGCAAACCTTGCGGCAGATTGATGTTTTGTAGCTTGGTTTGGAACAGCAAATGGCCTTTGGCTTCTTTGTTGCCGAGCTTGGATAAAGGAATACCTTTGCTGATTTCATCGTTGTCATCGTCACCGACCAACGCATCCAATGAGCGCGACACTTGGCGCGCATTACGCGCCACTTCGGACATGCCTTTTTTGTGATTATCCAGTTCTTCCAGAGTAATCATCGGTAAATACACGTCGTGCTCTTCAAAACGGAATAGGCATGACGGGTCGTGCATCAATACGTTGGTATCGAGCACAAACATTTTCGTCTTGCCCGATTTGTCGGCGGCTTTGCTGGCACCGGATTTATGGCGCGTTGTGACCGATGCGTTGACTGCTGCGGCGTCGGCGCTCGTTGCTTTGTCCGCTGGAGCTGCTTTAGGCGTGGCAACGGGAGCTTTGGCAATTGGTGCAATGTTGTGGTTGATGGAAACAGGCTTGGTCAATACGGCAGGTTTTGATCTTGCTTTAGCAGGTTCATTGGCAACTGAGAGATTCGCTTTGGATGCTGATTGAGAATTAACGGATTTCGCTGCCGATTTTGTACTAGCCTTTGGATAGTCTTCTTTGGACAAAATCACGGCTGGTTTAGTTGGCATTTTAGGAAGTGGCATTAGGACCCCAATTTACACAGTTGGAAATGAAAAAAAGCCGTTCAGAACATGCTGGCATGTCCCGAGTACGGCCTTTCGATAGGTGGTTTTGTTGTTCAATTAATTAGAGGCACTCACAAATTCCAGAACATCATCTACATGCCCATTTACTTTGACTGCACGCCATTCTTTCACTAATTTAGTATTGCCGTCAATCAAAAAAGTGCTGCGTTCAATTCCGCGAACCTGTTTGCCGTACATGCTTTTCATCTTCATGACGTCGAACATCGCGCACAGAATTTCTTCTGGGTCTGAAATCAACTCGAAAGGCAATTCCAGCTTGGCTTTGAAGTTCTCGTGGGAGCGCAAGCTGTCGCGGCTAATGCCAAAAATTTCGGTATTAGCGGCTTGAAATTGCGGATACAGTTCGCGGAACGCAATACTTTCAGTGGTGCAGCCGGGCGTATTGTCTTTTGGGTAAAAATACAAGACGATGTTTTTGCCAGCATAGTCGGATAAGGTAAAAGTTTTTCCGCTCGTCATTGCAGCGGAAAAGTCGGTCACGCTTTTGTTGAGGCTAACTGTCACCGTGTTCTCCTGTGGGTAGTAGTTGATGTGTTATTCAGTTTGCCGCTTCCGAACTAGTTTTATCCCTTGGTTATGCCACGATCAATTCACCTGATCGGCCGGGGAGTTCTGCCCAGTGGAGTGGACGGCTTGGTAATTCGGTGTGTTGCTGTGCAATTGCTTGAGCATATTCGGCCATCGAGGTGCACTGATAACCTTGTGCTTTCCATCCAATCAGCAATTTTTCGAATATGGGGGCAAGTTTTTGCCCTTCAAGCTCTGCGTGTAAGGTAAATACGTGGTCTCTCGGCTGCTCGGTCAGTTTTAAAATGTGTTCGGCAATGTTATCTAGCTCAATACTGCTGCCATTGATGTTGCGGCCTAGCAGCTCGTCTAGCGTTGGCAGCGTAGTCGGCATTTGGATGCAGTGCAATATTTTATCGTCAATGGCTAGGCGATAAGGACCTATTTCCGGTTCAAACAAACTGCCGTCGTCATTTAACTGGGCGCGACCATCGGAGGCATAGTCCATGCCTAATTTGTCCAATTCAGCAAACGCATAGGGATTCATCTGCCAGCCAGCCGCGCCATGGGTTTTTGGGGCGAAGCCGAAAATTTCTTGAAAGCGCTGGGCCGATTTTTGCATCTGTTTTTGGGTCCAAGCCGCGCCGCGGTTGCGGACATTGTCCTGCCAATACACGTGATCCCACGTATGAATACCACATTCAAAGCCGGCTTGCGCCACTTCACGCAGTTGCTCGGCGCAGGTCAGGCCAATATCCGGTGCGGGCAATAACACGCCATACATCAGCGTTTTCAGGCCGTAATGTTCTACTACCGAAGTACGCGATACTTTTTGAAAAAAACCTGGCTTAAATGCGCGGCGCAGCGCCCATCCGGTGTGATCGGGGCCGAGCGAGAATAAAAAAGTGGCATTCGCTTGATGTTGGGTCAATAAACGCACCAAATTAGGCGTGCCTTCGCGGCTGCCTCGATAAGTATCAACGTCAATTTTTAGCGTAATGGTGGGCATGGTGTTCCGAACTGAATTTTAACGACGGGATAAAAAAACGCTGCTGGAATACGTTGTAAGCGCATTCGAGCAGCGTTGATTGCGGCACAGAATTAATCCATCAAGGCGCGCGCTTGAGCGACTTGGCTGCGGTAAGCGTCGAAAATATTACGCATCGTGTCTGGCATCGTGGTGTGCGGCGCCCATTTCAATTCTTCTTTGGTATTGGTGATTTTTGGTACACGGTTTTGGACGTCTTGATAGCCCTTGCCGTAGTATGCCGCCGATGTTGTTTCCACGATTTGAACTTTTTTCGCGGTATCAGCGTATTCCGGATATTCCGCCGCCAACTCCAGCATCATGGTCGCTAATTCGCGGATCGAGAAGTTGTTGTCTGGATTACCGATGTTGTAAATCTTACCGGTGGCAACGCCGCCTTCGTTAGCGATAATTTTCATCAACGCATCAATACCGTCGTCGATATACGTGAATGCACGTTTTTGATGACCGCCATCAACGAGCGAGATGTTTTCACCGCGCACGATGTGACCAAAGAATTGGGTTACAACGCGTGAGCTACCTTCTTTTGGTGTGTGGATCGAATCCAAGCCAGCGCCGATCCAGTTAAATGGGCGGAAAAGAGTGAAATTCAAATTGTCTTCCATGCCATAACCCCAGATCACGCGATCCATCAGTTGCTTGGCACAGGAGTAAATCCAACGTGGCTTGTTGATTGGGCCGCAGACTAATTCGGATTCTTCTGGATCGAATTCCTCGTCGTGGCACATGCCATAGACTTCGGAAGTTGATGGGAATACCAAGTGTTTGCCGTATTTGGCTGCGGAACGCACTATAGGTAAATTGGCTTCAAAGTCCAATTCAAAGACGCGCAATGGTTTTTTAACGTAGGTCGATGGTGTTGCAATCGCCACCAATGGCAGGATGACGTCGCATTTTTTAACGTGGTACTCAACCCAATCTTTATTGATGGTGATGTCGCCTTCAAAAAAGTGCATACGTTCGTGGTTGAGAATGTCACCGATGCGATCGGTTTGCATGTCCATGCCATAAACATGCCAATCGGTCGTTTCTAAAATACGCTTAGAAAGGTGGTGACCGATGAAACCATTAACGCCAAGAATGAGGACTTTTTTCATGAGGAGCTCTTTTTAAATTGAAATTGGGCTGCGTAGGCAACGTTGGGTTAGCTAGCGCTAAATTAGCTTGATTCTAGTAACTGTTTGCATGTTTCGGGGCTAATTACTTTGCCCTCATAGATCAGTTCAGCGATGTTAAGCGCTTTCTCGTCACCACATACGCCAAAGATGACATTATCCACTACACATATGCCTTGCGGCAAATTTGCTTTCGGTAAAGCTGTTAAACGTGCTTTTTTAATAATGAAGCGGTGGCCGTTTTGATCAGTAAATGCACCGGGGTAGGGTGGAGCGACTGCGCGGTGCAAGTTATAGACTTGCTGACCAGTTTGTTGCCAATTGATACGGCCATCTTCTGGCTTACGTCCGCCAAAATAACTACCTTGGCTTAATTCATTGGTAATTGTCGGAGCCGTTCCGGCCAATAATTGCGGAATCGCATGCCAAAGTGTTTGCTCGGAAGCAACGGTTAATTTACCGAATACATCAAACGCGGTGTCGTCGGGCAGAATCGGGACAGCGGTTTGGGCAATGATCGCGCCGGCGTCGGGTTTGGCTTCCATCGCGTGCAAAGTTGCGCCGGTTTCGGTTTCGCCGTGCAATACCGCCCAATTAACTGGAACGCGGCCGCGATATTTGGGCAGCAATGAACCATGCAAGTTGTACGCGCCGCGTTTTGCCAGGGCTAATAAGTCCACTGGCAGCATGTTGCGGTAATAAAAGCTAAAGATGAAGTCGGGCGCTAATTCCTTGACGGCATTAAATAAGGCATCGGCTTCTGGCTCAAATAAGGTGGGAATACCGTGTTCAGCGCACAGCGCCGCAACCGACTCAAACCAGATCGTTTCATTTGGATTGTCATTGTGCGTGACGACCAAAGCAATATCGATTCCCCGCGCCAGCAATACTTTGATGCTATGAACACCAACGCTGTGGTAGGCAAACACCACAGCGCGATTGGCTAAATGCGCGTCAGTCATTCTGTTCCAAGATGGTTTGCACTACAAAGCGTGGTCGACCGCGCACTTGCTGGTAAATGCGACCAACGTATTCGCCCAATAAGCCGATCCCGAATAGCACGGTACCAATTAGGAAGAATGAAATGGCGAATAAGGTGAACACGCCTTCGGCTTCCGCGCCCAGCACAAATCGGCGGATCAGGAGCAAGAAAACCAAGGCGCCGGAACCCGCCGAAAGTATCATTCCAAACATGGAGAAAAGTTGTAATGGCACGATAGAGAACCCCGTCATTAAGTCAAAGTTGAGACGAATTAAGCTGTAGAGCGAGTACTTCGATTCTCCGGCTGAGCGTTCCTCGTGCTCGACAGTGATTTCAGTCGGATTGCGTGAAAAGGTGTACGCCAACGCAGGAACAAAGGTATTCATCTCGCTGCATTGGTTAATCAAATCGATCACATTGCGGCCGTAGGCGCGCAGCATATTGCCTTGATCGGTGATTTTGATGCGGGTGATTTTTTCGCGGAAGCGATTCATGGCTTTGGAAGCCCACGTACGCCACACGGAATCTTGCCGTTTGCGTCGAATGGAGCCGACGTAGTCGTAGCCTTCTTGCATTTTTCTGACCAAGGCACCGATCTCTTCGGGCGGGTTTTGTAAATCCGCATCGAGGGTGACGATAATGTCGCCGCGTGTGGCCTGAAATCCCGCCAAGATTGCCATGTGCTGACCGTAATTGCCGTTAAACAGCACAACCCGCGTCACGTCGGGGCGCAAGCGGAATTGGTCGGATAAGATTTCAGCGGATTTATCACGGCTGCCGTCATTGACGAAGACAACTTCGTAGCTCACGCCTTCTGCCGCTAGCTTGTCGAGCGCGGGATACAGGCGCGCAAACAGTTTAGCAAGACCGGCTTGCTCATTGTAAATAGGGATGACAACAGAGAGTTCTGGTTTCATTGAGTGCATTGTTGTTGTGAACAGGGACATTGCCTTGCCGAGTTTAGATTGAGCTTAGATGAGCGCGGCGTTTTGATTAAACGCCGTCGCTAAACACCATTGCACAACTCAATCTTTAGACCAGTATAGTAAGCACTTTTGAAATGACAACTAGGCTGAAATTTCTCTTTGGCAATGTTTCTATTTAGAACTAAATTTTAATAAAGGCAGGATTTTACCGCAGCTACCACTCTTTCGACATCTTCCTTTTGCAGGGCGTTAAACATTGGCAACGTTACGGTTTGGTAGCCAATATGCTCAGCGACGGGGAACATGCCCTCTTTAAAGCCGCGCTCGCGGTAAAGCGTGAACAAGTGAATTGGCGAATAGTGATAGCCCGTACCGATGTTGAATTCGGCCATTTTCTTCATAAAGTCAGCGCGCACGATACGTTGTGGCAAAATGATTTGGAATAAATGCCAGTTGCTGTTTTCTTTATCGGCCACCGGCAATTGCGCGCCGCTCTTTGCTTCAAAATCCGGCCCAAAGCAGTCGAAATAATGATGCGCCAAACTGCGGCGGTGCGCGGCAATCGCATCGATGTGCGGCAATTGACCTAAGCCTAAGGTCGCAGCAATGTCGGTCATATTGTATTTGCCGCCGAGCACGTCAACGTCGATGCCATCGACGCCGCTACGGGTAACGCCTTGCAAGCGGTATTTCTCGGCCAAGCGCGCTTCTTCGGGCGTATTGACTACCAAACAGCCGCCTTCGGAAGTGGTGAGGTTTTTATTGGCTTGGAAACTAAACGAGACGAAATCACCGAACGAGCCAATTGGTTTGCCGTTCCAGCGTGAACCCAGCGCTTGCGCCGCATCTTCGACGATACGTAAGTTGTATTTCTTCGCCAGCGCGTACATTTTATCCATGTCCATCGGCAAGCCCGATAAATAAACCGGGATGAACGCTTTGGTGCGCGGTGTGATGGCGGCTTCGACTTTGTCTAAATCGAGATTGCGCGTCACTGGATCGATGTCGGCAAATACCGGTGTCGCACCAACTTCAATAATCACGTTTGCCGTTGCAACCCAAGAAATTGGGGTGGTAATGACTTCATCGCCGGGGCCGATGCCTGCGATACGCAGTGCGATTTCCATGGTGCAGGTGCCGGAGTTAAACGTGCGCACGATGCGTCCGCCAAGATATTCGGACAACGCTGCTTCAAACGCCTGTACTTTTGGGCCAGACGTGAGCCAGCCGGAGCGCAATACATTGCCGACTTCGGTAATCGTGGCTTCATCAATAGAGGGGCGGGAGAACGGCAAAAAAGGTGGTTTAACTTCGTTTGTCATAAAAAATCCTGGTGAGAATTAATCATCGTTGAGCGACTCGGTGCATCGCCCAGCGTCTTAGTTAGTTGGTGTTGTTGGATTCGGTGCGGCAAGTTTGGACGAAACAATAATGCGCCGCGGGTCTTGCGCAATGATGCGCATCGTCATTCCTTGCTTGATCAACTCAGGGTACACATCGGGATTGAGAATCGCCATGGCGGTGACATTGCTGGTTTGGAGTTCGCGCCATTTGGTGACGAAATCGTCTAACTTAGGAATCCACAACTGCGGCTCTTGTTGCAAGCCGAATTCCATTTCATCTGGGTGTTTAACGAGGATCGTGGTGTGGCGCAAATAGAACGGCAAGGCTTGTTCGTATTGATCAACCGCATAGAGCCGCATCTCGGGCGTCAGCTCTGCTTTAATTGCCGCCAGATGCTTGGTTCCAGCTCGGTATGCACCTAGCGGTTCGTAGCCCAGCATCAGAATTTGACCGCTCAAAAAACCAGCCCAAGCTAATACCCAAACGGCTTGATGTTGTTTATCGCGCACTAGACGCCAAGCGCCAATTCCAGCGCCTATCATTATTAGCGAGGCGACTAAGATGTAGGGTAAATAGGCTTGGTGCAGCGGCTGTTCGAAATTATTTTGATTAATGAAGGACAGCTTGTCGGAGAACATCCACATGCCAAATCCTCCCAGTCCAAATATCGTCATCAATGCGCTTGTCGCCGTAATTGAACGCAAAGCTGGGCGCTCCAAATACATCGCAATCAGTAACGCTAAGGCCGGGAAAATCGGCAGGATATAAGACGGTAATTTTGAGCTAGAAATGCTAAAGAAAAAGAAAATAAACGCGGCCCAGATCAGCAAAATTTTACCCGGTTGGAAGGTGCTAGCCTGTTGTTTAACGCCGCCCCACAGGCTTTGAAATACGATTCCCAACCAAGGGAAGATCCCGACGATCAGCATAGGAATAAAGTAGTATGCCGGTCCATCGCGGTGATGCACTTTGCTGGTGAAGCGTTCCCAATGTTCGTGGATAAAAAAGAAATGCGGGAATTCAGGATTGGCTTGCGACACCAACACAAACCAAGGCGTTGTCACCACAAAGAATAGCAATAAGCCTTTGATCAAATGTAAGCGCAACCAAATACGCCAATCGCGTGCAGCAACGGTGTATAACACCAACACGGCGCCGGGCAAAACAAAACCCATGAGACCTTTTGACATCGTCGCCAACGCCATTCCGAGCCAACATAACAACATGCCGTTGCGCTGCTCCGCTGGGCTTGCACCATCGCGTTGACCAAGCAGAAGTCCGCACAAAGCGAGGGTCATCATTCCAGATAAGCCCATGTCGAGCGTATTGACGTGACCAAAACCAGCCCACCAAAACGACGAAGCCAACACTACCGCCGAGGTGACGCCTACGCGTTGATTGACTACTTTGGTGCCGGTATAGCCGACCAAAAAAATCCCAAATAAGGCCGATAAGCCAGTCCACAACCGCGCTTGCCATTCACCTAAACCAAAGGCTTCAAACGTTAAGGCGTTCATCCAAGTTTGTAGTGGTGGTTTTTCAAAATACTTAATCGCGTTTAAACGCGGAGTAACCCAGTCACCGGTCGCCACCATTTCTCGCGCCATTTCGGCGTAACGGCCTTCGTCGGTTGGCACTAAAGTGCGTGCGCCCAGCATGTAAAACCAAATACCTAAAAAGACAATGACGCTAAGCCAAAACCAGATCGAAAATAGTTTGGAGCTTGTTCCGGGAAGGGTGCTGGCGTGGGATGGATTGGTCATTATTGTGCGGCTTCCTCATGGTTGATGATGAGTGCTAAGGCCACCTTGCGGCCCTCGGTCATTAAAATATTGTAGGTGCGACAGGCGGCCTGGCTGTCCATACATTCCACACCGATGCGCTGATTAATTAGGCTGGCGGTGAGTTTAGGATGGGCGAAGCGTTGTTTGTTGCCAGTTCCCAAAATCACCACATCGGGTTTGAGCGCGGCAATGGTTTGAAAATCTTGCTCAGTCAATTCGGCAAAGCTGCGCACTGGCCAAACCACTGGAGCTGACTCCGGCAAGACCAATAAGCTGTGTTTAAACGTGATTGCGTTGATTTCAACGCTGTGCGCATCGTAAGCCGTCACTGTTTGGTATTTTTGATTGATGGTGTTATGGAGCTTCATCGGGTGCCAATTCCATTAATTCGCTTGCGTTCGTAGTTGACTAGTTGCGTTCGAGCGGCGCGCGTGTTTTATAAATCACCACGCTCCCAAGATTTAACATTGCCTAGACGGAATGCCGCGGCAACGAATTGCGCTGTCAATTACACATAAAATAAATGCGCATTGTAGCGTTTTTCCGAATAAAAATCGGTAATCCCCTCACACAATGCTTGATTTAGCGGCTTCACACGGTCACAATTGACCGCTCCAATAAATAGGTGCAGCGCAGCATTTTTGCCGCGCACTTGTGTAAGGAGCCGTGTTGAAATCCCCGAGACTACAAGGAATTGCTGTGCGTTTAATCCAAAAATCGAAAAAATTAGACAATATTTGCTATGAAATCCGCGGGCCAGTCCCAGAGCGGGCGCGCCAGTTGGAAGAAGACGGCCACAAAATCATCAAGCTCAATATTGGTAATTTGGCCGCATTTAATTTTGATCCGCCCGATGAAATCGTGCGCGACATGATTTTGAATATGCCGCAGGCCGCTGGCTACACCGATTCCAAAGGGATGTTTGCGCCGCGCAAAGCAATCATGCATTACACCCAAAGTAAGCAAATCCGTGGTGTCACGATTGAAGATATTTATATTGGCAATGGCGCGTCAGAATTAATCGTGATGGCCATGAGCGCCTTGTTAAACGATGGCGACGAAGTCTTGGTGCCAGCGCCGGATTATCCGCTCTGGACCGCCGCAGTGAGTTTGTCGGGTGGCTCGCCGGTTCATTACGTCTGCGACGAAGTTGCCGACTGGATGCCCGACATTGAAGACATTAAACGTAAGATCAACCCACAAACGCGGGCGATTGTGATTATCAATCCTAATAATCCGACCGGCACGCTATACCCAGTTGAAGTTTTGCAGCAAATCGTTGAGTTGGCGCGTAAGCATCAATTAATTATTTTTGCAGACGAAATCTACGACAAAGTGCTCTACGACCAAGCCAGCCACACTTCCATTGCCTCGCTGGCCGACGATGTGTTGTTCCTCACATTTAATGGTTTATCAAAAAACTACCGTTCTTGCGGTTATCGCGCGGGTTGGATGGTGGTGTCTGGCGAAAAACGTCACGCCAAAGACTATATTGAAGGCTTGAATATTCTGGCAACCATGCGTTTATGCGCGAACGCGCCGGGTCAATTTGCGATTCAAACCGCGCTTGGCGGCTATCAAAGTATTCAAGAATTAGTCGGCCCCGGCGGACGTTTATTGAAACAACGCGATTTGGCTTATAAACTGCTGACTGAGATTCCCGGTGTAACTTGCGTCAAGCCCAAAGCGGCTTTGTACATGTTCCCTAAGCTCGATCCTGTGATGTATCCGATCAAGAACGACCAAGACTTTGCCTATGATTTACTTGATCAAGAAAAAGTGTTAATCGTGCAAGGAACGGGCTTTAACTGGCATTCGCCCGATCATTTTAGATTGGTATTTTTGCCGAATTCGGATGACTTGACTGACGCCATTGGCCGGATCGCGCGTTTCTTGGAAGGTTATCGCCGCAAACACGGAACCGAATAAGCTAATAAGAATTTTGCATAAGCATCAGGGTGGTCTTGCCTGCCCTGATCATGATATAAAGCAAGACCGTTTTTAATCAGATCTCACTTCGAACCAACTTATCTCTTTTATATGAAATCCATCAAAGTAGGCTTACTAGGCTTGGGCACCGTTGGTGCTGGCACATTCCATGTTTTACGACGTAATCAGGCTGAAATTATGCGCCGCGCTGGCCGTGGCATTGAAATTAGCATGGTGTCAGTGCGTAATCTTGAAAAAGCCCAGCCTATTATTGATGGCGCTTGCGAATTGGTGGGCGACAGCTGGTTGGTGGTCAACAATCCGGACATCGACATCGTGGTCGAATTAATCGGCGGCACCGAGTTGACCAAAGAGTTAGTTTTGCAAGCCATTGCCAACGGCAAGCACGTTGTGACCGCCAATAAAGCGTTGCTGGCAATTCATGGCAATGAAATTTTTAAAGCCGCGCAAGACAAGGGCGTGATCGTCGCGTTTGAAGCGGCTGTGGCGGGCGGTATCCCAATCATCAAAGCATTGCGCGAAGGTTTAACCGCCAATCGGATTGAATGGATTGCCGGCATCATCAACGGCACCACCAACTTTATTCTGTCTGAAATGCGCGATAAGGGTTTGGATTTTGCGACCGTGTTAAAGCAAGCGCAAGAATTAGGCTATGCCGAGGCCGACCCGACTTTCGATATCGAAGGCGTCGATGCCGCGCATAAAGCCACCATCATGGCTGCGATTGCGTTTGGTATTCCGATGCAGTTCGACAAAGCTCACATCGAAGGAATTAGCAAGCTAGAAGCAATTGACATTAATTACGCAGAGCAGCTCGGCTACCGGATCAAGCTATTAGGTATCACCAAGCGCACCGCTAAAGGCATCGAGTTGCGCGTGCATCCAACCTTGATTCCATCTAAACGTTTGATCGCCAATGTCGAAGGTGCGATGAATGCTGTGTTGGTGCAAGGCGATGCGGTAGGCGCTTCTTTGTATTACGGCAAAGGCGCGGGCGCCGAGCCAACGGCTTCTTCTGTGATTGCCGATTTGGTCGACATCACACGCTTGGCAACCGCTGACCCAGAACATCGCGTTCCGCATTTGGCGTTCCAACCGCAATCGATTAATCAAGAAGTGATTTTGCCAATGTCCGAAATCACGACTAGCTACTATTTGCGTTTGCATGTGGCTGATCAAGCGGGTGTCTTGGCCGATGTGACGCGCATCATGGCTGACTTCGCGATTTCGATTGATGCGATGCTGCAAAAAGAACCCGCAGTCAATGAAAATCAAACCGATATCATCATGCTGACACATCAAACGCAGGAAAAAAATGTATTAGCGGCGATCGCTAAGATTGAACAATTGAGTTCGGTTTTTGGTTCGGTGACTAAGATTCGCTTGGAAGAGTTGAGTTAATTGGTTGAGCTAATTCGTTGAGTTAATAAGTTACGCACAAATCAAAAACGGTGCCAGCGTTAAAACTGGCACCGTTTTTTATTGGCGGAATGGATTGAATAAGTTTCGCTCGGCTGCTTACATCCCATGCTCCACAAATTGCGTAGGTCGCCATTTTAGTAATCGGTTTTCCAACGCAGTTAATAAATACTCCGCTAGCAACGCCACGATCGCCAAAATAATCATGGACGCAAATACACCCGAAGCGTTGAACGTCCCTTGCGCGGTAGCGATTAACAATCCGATGCCGTGTCGCGCTCCCAAGAATTCACCGACCACCGCACCCACCAAGGCAAAGCCGAAGCTGACATGCAGGCTGGCTAAAATCCACGTCAAGGCAGAAGGGAAGATGACTGAATAAGTCACTTGCCGTCTACTGGCGCCGAGAATATAGGCGTTGGCGATCAAGTTTTTATCGGCTTCGCGCACACCCTGGAAAGCATTACCAAACACCACAAAGAACACCATCACAACGGCCAGCGCGATTTTGGAGCCCAAGCCTAAGCCAAACATGATGATGAAAATTGAGCCGAGCACGATACGTGGAATGGCGTTGGCAATTTTGATGTAAATGCTAAACACATCGGACAGTAATTTGTTACGGCCTAAAGCCACGCCAAAAAAGATTCCTAAGAAGCTGCCAATAAAAAAGCCGATCACCGTTTCTTGCAGTGTTACCAGCAATTCTTGCCATAAGGGGCCTTGCTCGGTGCCTTCGGTAATCCAGCTATACAGTTGTTCGATGATGTGCGAAGGGCGTGAAAAAAAGAACACATCTAAATAGCCAAAGTGCACCAATAATTCCCAACCCGCTAAGCCCACAACAGCGACCGATAGACGTAACAATGAAACCAGTCGTTGATGTTGGCGTGCTTGAATAATGGCACGTTGTTCGTCGTCGCCTAAGGCGGCCGAAGCGAATCTGTCGTTTGTAGTAGTCGTCATAGTCATCCTAAATCTGAACTTCGTCTTTTAAGTCGGACCAAATTTGCTTGGACAATTCAATAAATTCGGGCGAATAGCGGGCGCTGGAAACGTCACGCGGGCGGGGTAAATGAATGTCATAACTGCTCTTAATTCTGCCTGGTCCTTTGGTCAGCACCACCACGCGATCCGCCAAGGCGATGGCTTCCTCAATATCGTGCGTGACAAAAACAACCGACGCTTTATTCTCCGACCATAAGCCCAATAATTCGTCCTGCATCAGCGCGCGGGTTTGCACGTCCAAGGCAGAAAAAGGTTCATCCATGAGTAAAATCTTGGGCCCATTAATAAAGGTTTGCGCCAGCGCCACGCGTTTGCGCATGCCGCCCGAGAGTTGATGCGGATAATGATGTTCAAAACCTGCCAAGCCGACGCGCCGCACCCAATCGGCGGCTTTGTCGTGGGCTTGTTGCTTATCCATGCCGCGAAATATAGGCCCAATGGCGACGTTTTCGATCACGCTTTTCCAAGGGAAAACCGCGTCGGCTTGGAATACAAAGCCGATATTTGGATCGATCTTAGTCACCGCTTGATTGAACACTGTGACCGTGCCGGAGGACGGTGGGCTCAGCCCGGTAATCATGCCCAACGTTGTGGATTTGCCGCAGCCAGTTGGCCCGACGATGGCGCAAAAATCACCTTCGTAAATCTTCATGCTGAAGTCACGTAATGCCACCGTTGACTCTCCTTTGGGGCTGATAAATTTGCGCGTTACGTTGTTGAGTTCGATGGCGACGTTGCGAGTTGTTGGTTCATTGAGTGCATTCATCATTTGGCCGCCTTGACAAATTCGGTGGTGTAAGTGTTAGCCAAGTTAATCTTTTTGCCTTGTACCGATTTATTGAACCCTTGTAAGACTTTAAGCACGGTTTCTGGGCCATTGTCTGGCATGACGCCGTCGGCGGTGAACATGTCTTTACTTGCGGCGAGTGCGTCGATGTATTGCTGTTTGTTGGCGGAAGAATATTCGGGCGGCATGACTTGGGTGAGTTCTTCGGCGCTGTGGGTGTTGATATAGGCCAGTGTTTTGACGAAAGCGTTGGCGATTTTTTGTACTTCGGCTTTATGCGAATTGACCCACGCGGTGGACATATACAAGCAAGCGGCGGGATACGGGCCTCCTAAGGCTTCCTCGGTCACTTTGGGTGTGCGCAAATCAACCAAGATAGTCGCACCACCGCTGGAGGTTAGACGGGAAATAGTAGGTTCGGTAGTCATTCCTGCATCAATCTTTTTTTGCGTCATCGCGGCAATAAAGGTGGAGCCAGAACCAACCGGTAGCGTGACGTAGTCGCTACTTTTAACACCGTGTTTGCTCGCTAAGAATTGCGTTAAGAAATTGGTCGAGGAACCTAAGCCGGTCACGCCAAGGTGCTTGCCTTTGAAATCAGCCGGGGATTTTATGCTAGCCGCAGCACTGGTGGATACCAAAATCGCTTCGCCCGGAGAGCGACTAAATTGCACCACCGATTGCACTTGTTTGCCGCGTGCTTGTAAATCGATGGTGTGATCGTAAAAACCCACTACGCCGTGCGCAGCGCCTGAGAGCATTTCGGTCACAGCGTTGACGCCCGACGGCTCGCTGAGAATCTCGATATTGAGACCGGTTTCTTTTAAATATCCCAAGCGTTCGGCCAGTTTAACCGGGAGGTAAATTTGCTTTTCCGCTCCGCTGACAATGATGACGATTTTTTCTGCCGCAAAGCTATTGAAACTAATCGAGGTAAGAAGCAGTCCGAAAATTAGGCGTGAAAATAACTGAATGTATCGTTGCATAGTGATCTCCTTGGTCGATGTTGAACAATCCAAATGGATGGATTTTGTTGTGCTCGTGCAATGCGTAAGCGCGCCAGTTTTAGGTAAACGGCGCGATGAATGTAGCAGGGCGTAGCCTTCAATTGACCTTCAACGTTGATCGATAGTTTTTCTTTGCGCTACAAATTGATGCCCTAACCAAGCTGGGGGAGTAAGGATGAAACTGTTATTGGTAGAAGATAATCGCGAACTATCAACGTGGCTTACGCGCTTGTTGCAGGCCTCTGGTTATGCTGTAGAACAGGCGTTTAGCGCCGAAGATGCCGAGCTGCTGCTGGTGACGCAAACCTACGACGCAATCTTGTTGGATTTAACTTTGCCGAAAGCCAACGGCCAAGTTGTATTAAAACATTTACGTCGCAAAAACAATCAAGTGCCGATACTAATTATCAGTGCGCTTGATAGCTTGGTCGATGTGATTGAAAACCTGAATTTGGGTGCGGATGATTATTTGGCCAAGCCGTTTGACATTGCCGAATTAGAAGCGCGCTTGCGCTCACTGTTGCGTCGTTCTAATGGAAAAACAAATCCAATCATTACGTGCGGGCGATTGCACTACAACAGCAATTCCAAAGTATTTAGTGCAAATAATAAGCCGCTGAATTTAACGCCGCGCGAACACGCGGTGCTAGAAATATTAATTCATCGCTCCGGCAAAACGGTCGATAAAAAGCAGTTGGCCGATAGTTTGTGTACCTTGGACGATTCAATTTCGCCGAAAGCCTTGGAAATCTATATTTTGCGACTACGCAAAAAAATCGAACACTCGCAGGCGCAAATTATTACCTTGCGCGGATTGGGCTATATGTTGAGTCAAGTGCCAAGTCATCATGCGTGAGCTTTTCAATAGTCTAAAAAGCCGGCTGTTTATGCTGGTCTTTATTCCGATCTCTGTGGTGTCGGTATTCGATTTAATTGTGACCTACAGCAGCTCCGACAAAATCGCGACCTTAGTCCAAGAACAAATTCTGAAAGGTTCGGCAAAAATAATGTCGGAGCAAGCCAGTATCACCAATGGTGATATCGAGATAAGTATCCCACCTGCTGCATTTGAAATCTTTTCTAGCCCTTATCAAGATCGAATTTATTTTGCGATTCGTCAGTTAGAGGGAAAACTGATCGCAGGTTCCGATGAGATTCCTGCCTACACCAATTCCTTGGCGCTGGAACAAGCCCAGTATTATTCATCAATCTTGCGTGGCGAACCGGTGCACGTCGTGGCCTACGCTCATGCTTTGTCGAACGGAACTGATGCCGATGTGGTGGTGACGCAAATTGCACAAACCAAAAAAGGCCAAGCCGCATTTCGCCAAGAGTTATTTATGCTCGCCATCCGCAAACATGCGCTATTGATGTGCATCGTGTTACTTGGTTTGCTGGCGGCATCGCGCTGGTCGTTGCGACCTCTGCTAGTCTTCAGTAAGAAAGTCACGCAGCGTCAATCGGGTTCGCTGGAAAAAATAAATTTGCAACACGTTCCAACTGAATTATTGCCGGTAACTGTGGCGATCAATGATTACGTTACTCGACTTGATCAAACCTTGTCGTCTTACGAACAATTCGTTGCTAGTTCAGCCCACCAATTACGCACAACGTTTGCCATTATCACGTCGCAATTAAATTTTGCGCGCCATCATCAGCGCAGCGATCACCGCAGCGATCAAGGGAATAAACAAGCTGATTTGCAGTCTGAAATTTTGGATGCGATTCAAAATACTGTTGCACAAGGTAGCAAGGTCATTAATCAACTACTTATCTTGGCGCGCCTAGAGCGGACTCAAACAATTCCTACGCCGGCGCATCCCACTGTGTTGGCCGATATTGTTAAGCAGGTGATGGATGAGCTTGCACCGATTGCACAACAAAAAAATATTGAGTTAGGTACTGATGGCTTAGACCATTCTGTAACATTAGTCGCACCAGCCTATTTATTGCATGAGATGGTACTCAATGTCGTTGAGAACGCGATCCTTCATATGGGGCAAGCCGGTGTGGTTACCATATCGGTATTTAGGAAAGACGCTTACCTGTATTTGCGGATTGTCGATAATGGCCCGGGAATTCCCGCAGCGGAGCGCAGCAATGTGATTAAGCGCTTTTATCGGATTGAAACTGACCGAGCGACTTATTCAGCGAGTTCTGGTTTGGGCTTGGCGATCGTTGCAGAAATTGTGCAAAGTTTGAATGGTAGACTCATCTTGTCGGAGCCAAGGAGCAAGCGCGGATTGCAGGTCGATATTAAGTTCCCCAATGGCTAACGTTGATCTGTGTGGAGAATTAGGAATCATCGAGCAACGCAATGTCCTTGTTCCATGGGATACATCTAATTGAAACGGCGCGCTTATTGACGAGTACACCGTTTATATCTCATACAAAACACACACTTTATTTCTTCCCGATTCCTTTGCTTTGTAGGTGGCTTTGTCAGCGCGCTGGATTAACGCTGATGGATCGTCTCGGTTGATGGCTTGCGTTACGCCAATGCTCAGTGTGATGACATCGGCAACCGGCGAGTCAGCGTGGCGCAATTGGTATTCGGCTAGTCGTGCGCCGATATTTTCTGCGACGTGCTGTGCTCCTTCTAGATTTGTGTTGGGCAAAATGATGGCGAATTCTTCCCCACCGATACGCGCCGCCAAGTCAGCAGGGCGATTGGCAACTTGAGTCAAGATTGCGGCAATCGTAACCAGCACTTCGTCGCCCGCTGGATGGCCATAATAATCGTTGTAGCGCTTGAAATAATCGACATCGATTAAGATCAACGTCAGTGGAGATTGGGTGCGTTGATGTTGCTGCACTTCCAGCGCTAAACGTTGATCAAAGGCGCGCCGATTGGCGATTTGAGTCAGCGCGTCAGTGTGCGCTAGCGATTCCAGTCCGATAAACTGTTTTCGAATCAAGGCCAACATCCGGTTAATTGAGCGCGCTAGGTGATGCAGTTCGTCGCGGTTTTTTTGTAGCGGTAGGCGATCAGACCAACGACCGTTGCGCCAAATTTGAATCAGCTCTTTGTCTAACTGCCGCAAGCGACGAATCACCAAATAATGCACGCCAAATAGCAACATCAGGCCATTTAAGGCGGTAACGAGTAATAGCGCCCAAATCACTTTCCAGATGATTGCATCACCACGTTGACTAACGCTGGTGGAATAGTGCAAGCGGACTGAATAAATCGCTTGCCCAACAATATTGCGTAATTGTGCGGTTAGCAGTGCCGCTTGATTAGGATCGAATTTCACCGTATTCGGATCGAGCGCCGTATAAAGTAGGCGCGCAGGTTCGTCGCTCAAGGTGATTGGCTCGATCTCAAACGCGATGCCACTTTGCGCATGGATGCGGTTCATGACGACGCCTTCAAGCATTTGTCCAACAATTAATGTGCCGTTGAATTGACCCGAATGATCGGTTCGGTGGATGGTTTGCCAGCAGACTAGAATTGGTCCGATGGGCGAAGTATCTAAACCGCAGTTGGTGCTTGAGCGGTTATCGGATTGCTCGATACGCTGTTTGATTCGATTGATCGTTTCGATAAAGTTAATCGGGTCTTCTGAGTCACCCGATGTCATGTTGGCGGAATCGGAGAAAATAATCTCGTTTTGCTTATTTAAAATGGTGGCAAATTTAAGCCCCACGGTTTTCATGGCCTGAGCGTTAATTTGACGGTCGGTAAACTCGCGGGTCGGGTGGCGCAGATAATCGTACATCTCGTCCCAGTTGGCCCAGTCGCTATTAATCTGGCTGAGTCTGTCCAGTTCGTTGGTGATGTTGTGCGAAATTTGCGTCATTTGGCGCTGGGCTTCTTCGCATTCAATCGAGTTGAATCCTTGATGCAGATTGGTTTCGAGCAGGGCGATGGCGACTGCAGTCATGAGACTGAAGCCGACAAAAAACAAACTAATAATTTTTCCGCGTAAGCCCATCGGAATACGAATTCCCAAGTGTAAAGTTGATCAAGCCAATGTTGAATATCGGGTAAGGCAACTTTATTGGAGCTGTTTTACAGCGTTGCACTTAACTTATGAGCGGATTTGCATCATTGAAATATCAACTATTTGGTTTGGATTGTAATACTTAAGCACCAAAAGTTGCCTTGCGTCAACAATAATTAACAAATTTTTATATCGAAGTTGAAATTTAAGATGCAATTTATCCTTAGCATTTCGGGGTAATGTCGCGTTTTTGGTAAAAATATCGGCTAAAATTCCCGTCCAGTATCAAACTTACCTAGATCAAAGGCTGAAGATGAAATTAAGCGTAAAGAATTTCCTTGTTGTGTTGGCATGCTGCGTTCCGTTGTTGTTAGCAGGATGTAAAAAAAGTAGCTCCAGTAATTACAACGTTAGCGTCACAGTTAGTGGATTGGTCGGGACTGGTTTGGTATTGCAAAATAACGGCGGCAATAATTTATCGGTGGGCACTAATGGTGTTGTAACCTTTACCAATGAATTAGCTAACGGCGCTGCCTATGCGGTGACCATTTTGAAGCAACCCGCAACTCCTGCTCAGGTTTGTAGTTTGAGCAATGCAGGCGGTGTCGTGACTTCAGCCAATGTCACCACGGTGACTTTGGTATGTCTGCCACCTGAATTCGCTTATGTTACCAATACTGGGAGCAATTCAATTGCCATCTACAACGTCGGTGGCGGCACGGGCGCGCTCACTAGCGCTGGTGCAACAACCGCAACCGGCAATGCGCCAATCGCTTTTGCAATCGATTCAACAGGCCGTTATGCCTATGCACTTAATTCTGCCGACAATTCCATTTCAACTTATTTAGCCAATTCGACTACTGGTCTGCTGCTAAGCGCTGGTTCAGCGGTAACAGGTTTATCGACCCCAACGGCCATCACGGTTGATCCGTCGAGTAAATACGTTTATGTCACTAACTCGGGCAACAAGACTGTGGCGGGTTATACGATCAACACGACTTCTACCACTGGTGCGTTAGCCACATTGACTTCGATCGGTAGCACGCCGACCGGCAACGCGCCGACCAGTATTGCCGCTGCTAGCGTATCGGGCGCTGAGTATGTCTACGTCACGAATGCAACGGACAATTCGGTCCAAGCATTTACCGTTGGTAGTTCAGGTGGCTTAACAAATTCTGGTTTGGCAAATACTGGC
This sequence comes from Sapientia aquatica, assembly GCF_004358105.1. GTDB lineage: Bacteria > Pseudomonadota > Gammaproteobacteria > Burkholderiales > Burkholderiaceae_D > Solimicrobium > Solimicrobium aquaticum. Next base: position 249,814 of record NZ_SMYL01000001.1, read on the forward strand.
AACAACCCAGTGGCTGTCGTAGCAACTCCTAACGGCAAATTCGTCTATGTCGCAAACAAAACGGACGGGACAGTTTCTGCCTTTGCAACTAGCGCTGGAACACTGACTGCCATCGCAACACCAGCCGCTAGCGGCGCTGCACCGGTCTCTATTGCGGTGGCTCCTTCGGGTAACTTTTTGTACGTGGCCAATTCCGGCGCTAATACGGTTACGGCGTTTAGCATAGGTGCTAACGGGGCGTTGACTAATCTCGGTTCGATTGCTGCCGGCAGCAATCCAGTCTCAGTTAGCGTGGACCCATCGGGCGCGTTTGCGTATGTTTCTAATAAAGCCGATAGCACGATTTCGACTTATTCGATTAACGCGACGACCGGTGTTTTAAGTGTTGCGCTGTTGCCGACTGCAGTGGGTACTTCGCCAGCGAGTGTGATTACTGTCGCTAAATAATGCGGTAGGTTGTATGAGTTGGAATTGCCGCCAAATGACTCGGCAATAAAATAAAAAAGGAATGCACGTTACGTGACATTCCTTTTTTTATTGCTGGGTTGGTTTCAAGCTATCCTAGGTAGTTCATTGTTATGCAGTGTTAGCTTGGGCTTGAACAGCTTGAACTTTATTATCAAATGATTTGACTTGCCCGATCCAAAGTATGGTGAAGGTGATTAAGCCAACAGCCAACCAGCCATTGGTGCCATAGCCAACAATATGACCATCCGCAGTCGTGCTCAGTAACAAGCCGCCTATCCACGCGCCGCAGCCAGTTCCCAACGATTGAATCGCACTATTGACACTCAAAAACGCACCGCGATGTGCAGGTTCTGGCACGGTGGTTAGTAGCGCTTGCATAGGAATCATGCGACTCGAGACCAGCACCATGAAGAACGGGAAGAACGCTAATAACCCAAGAAATGGCAGCATTGGTAAATGAGTTAAAAATAAAATAGGCAGCATCGAGAGCACCGCAGCGATGCGGAATAGATGATGTTTGCCGTATTTATCCGAAAGCCGCCCCACCAGCCGCGAGGTGAAAAATGTCGCTGCGCCAGCCACCATATATAGCCACGATAATTGCTGCGGCGCGACGCCGTGATTGGCCACGATCATTGGAGAAATAAACGGAATGACCAGCATGTGCGAGATCATCATCACAAAGGTGAGGGTAAAGGCGCGCAAATGACGGGGTGTGCGGATTAAGTCAACTAAATCCGGCAATGCTCGCGCGAGTGACTTCGATTGTTTGGCTAAGTGCGCCGTTAACGATGGAATCAAACCAGCGCCAATTCCCCAAATAATGAGCGACAACACCACCAATAAATAAAACGGTGACGACCAGCCAAATTTTGCTCCTAGCACGATTCCCGCAGGCACTCCGGCAACGGCGGCCAGCGAGAACGAGGTCATGATTATTCCGGTCGCTGCACCGCGCCGATTCTGCGGAATCACATCGCCCAAAATCGCCATGATGATCGAGCCCAACACGCCACCAGTTAGTCCGGCGAAAGCGCGTGCTACCAACAACAGCACAAATGTTGGCGCAGCCGCGCAGATAAAGTTTGATAACGCAAATAGTGCATACACCACCAGTAATAATTTGCGTCGGTCAAAGCGATCAATATAGGTGGCGGCGAACAAGCTCGATAAACCAGAACACCACGCATAAGCAGAAACGGCGGTCGCAAACGCCGCTGGCCCGATGGCGAATTTCGCCATGATTTGCGGCCCCAGCGGCATCATCACCATGAAATCCATAATGATGGTGAACTGCGTCAGCGCCAGCAGCCACAGCAGGCCACGTTCACGCGCCGGCGTGAGTTGATACAACGAAGTTTGAGACATGATTTCCCTGAGTGATTTTGGTTTGGTTGGTCTGGTTGGTATGGTTATTTTCGGCTCAGGCGGTTGAGCCGATATTCACCTGTTTGCTATGCGCTTTTACTAGCCTCATTTTTTTAAAATGGCGTTAATTTGTTCGGTCGCGGCCAGCAGTATTTGCGCGACTTGCAATTGCTGCTTCTTAGTTGCATTACTGGTGTCGATCAGCGCCGATTTAATCGCGCGCCGCGCCTGAATCAACTCGGGTTGCCATTCTGATTCTGCTTGATCGCCTTCGTGCTCGGTATCGTTAGATGAGGCGCTTGGATCAGTGTTTGAATACGCTCTGCGCAGCGAGTCCATTTTGGCGGCAATGTGCGCAATTTTATCGAACATTCGCGTTACGCGCTCTTGGTGCTGGGCCAAATAGGTTTTACCTTGCTCAGAAACAGAATAGCTTTTGCGGTTGCCATGCAATTCCACGGCCACGTAAGCTAATTCCTCTAAGTAGGTCAGTGCTGGATAAACCATGCCCGGGCTTGGTGTATAAAATCCATTGGTGCGCAGTTCTAGCGCCTTAATCAATTCGTATCCATGCGCAGGTTTTTCTGCCAAGAGCGACAGTAGCAGCAGTTGCAAATCCTCGGAACTGAACTTGCGACCACGAGTAAATCCATCGCGACTGCCAAAGCCATCGCCGCCGAAATCTCCACCTCCCCCAAAACCGCGCCCGCTGCGCCCGCCGGAATGATCGCCATGCTGCTTCATGGCGTGGATGCGTCTTGAGGCGTGCTCGGCTAGCCGCGGCAAAAAGCCGATGTGATCGCCCGATTGCTTGAAGTGATGGTGATGCATAGTAATCTCCAGATATATTTTAAAACATATCGTAAGATATATATTTGACTTGATGGTGTCAAGAAACTTGTGCGGCTTTTTGCTGTTTTGCGCGGATTTCTAGGTCTTCGCCTTGGCCAGTTGCGACGTGGATTTAGTCGGAGTTGCTAACTCAAGCTAAATAAAGCCGACCGTTAAGTTATAATCTCGCCTCTTTTGAGCTAAATTAACCTAATTAAGCTGACAGCATTCACCCCAAGGCAAGCTATGAACAAAGATTTAAGTATTGATGAATTCGACGCGCTCGAGCAAATTAGTCGTTTATCAAAACACGTTAAACCGACAGCTTGCGTCAATCGGAATGCCAAGCGCTTGTGCGGAATAAAATTCGCTGCTTATCGCAAAGATGGGCAACTAGAATTAACCGAAGAGGGCAGAGCGGTGCTGTTTTCGAAACACTGTATCGAAGGTTTGCGCTCCGTTGCCGCCAAAGTCGGTGCGCCGTTGTCACCCGATGTGATGGGATTTTTGAGTAAGAAAAGTTATATCGCGGACACGCCAGACGGTCATCAAATCACCGCACGTGGATTGGAATGTTTAGCTGATATTGACGCGCAGCGTAAATGAGGTTCATCGATTGGCTAAGCACTTCGTTGGTCAATTCACGGAAAAATTAACCAGCCCGATTTAACCAAGGTATCGGCGAACCTAACCTAGCAATTTACCTTAGCCCGGCAGGTTATTTTTAGGCGCGTTACGTTGCACTACCAACTTAACCATCGCTTTATTTTTGTCGGCATTATTTGCTGTTCTTAATCCTTCTAACACACCGGCTTGGTCGGCTGCTGATCTGTTTTGACTCACCTTCCATTTGCCAGAAATCTTAGTAATCACAATCTCAATACCAACAATGTTGTTGAGCATTTGGGCTATGTAGTCGTTGGGCGCGTCGGTGATTTTCCATTGTGATCCGACTTCGGATTCATGGCGCTCGGTGAGCTGATCTAACAATGCGCGCAGCCAAATCGGGTCCTCGATGGCATGTAATTTTCCCCAAGCATGCACGGTCGCATAATTCCAGGTCGGAACGACTTTGCCATGTTCCTGTTTGCTGGGATAAAACGAAGGGCTGACGTAACTGTCAGGCCCCTGAAATACTGCTAGCACATCAAGCTCTTTAGGATGCTCCTGCCACACCGGATTGGCGCGCGCCACGTGACCGCGCAGAACACCGAATTCACCTTGATCTTCAATTAAATACATCGGAATCGCGTTGGCATTCGGCATGCCAGCGATGCCGTCGGCATTGGTGGTAATGAGAGTACATAGCGGATGGTCGCGCATTAATGCGTGCATGATGTCTAGACGGGGTTCGGCGAAGTGGCGTGGTAAGTACATAATGTGTTGGTCCGATTAAAAATCGATTGGATGCGACGTTTTACCAAGGTAAAACAGCAAATCGCTCAATAAAAAAATCCAGCAAGGCGCGCACTGCCGGAGCGAGTTGGCGGCGTGAAGGATAGAGTGCGTAAATGGTAAAGCTTGGTGGACGCCAATCGGGTAAGACTATGCGCAAATTACCTTGTGCGATCTCCGCATTAACTAAGTAGGTCGGCAGCATAACAATCCCGCCGCCACTCAGAGCGGATCGAAGCAGAATGGTTGTTTCATTCACGCGCAAGTAGCACTCGATATTGATGTCGAGTTCTTCATTCTCGTTGGTTAAACGGAGCGCGTTTTTACCGACGTGGGCGTGCGTCATGCAGCGATGTTTTGCCAGTTCTTGCGGGTGTTTGGGGTTGCCATGTTGGGTTAAATAATCGGGCGACGCGACCAAGAATGATTCGCACGTTGCTAGAGGGCGGGCAATTAACATCGGGTCAGGTTCGTTACTAATTCGGATAGCCAGATCGATGCGTGATTCAACTAAGTTTAGCGCGCCATCGCTCACGTTTAAATCGATCTTCAAAAGTGGGTGATTTTTTAAAAACGCATTGAGCAAACTCGCTACTTGGGCATAGGCAAACGATGTGCTGCAAGTGAGTCGCAGTTGCCCGCGCAACTCGTCGCTGCTGGAGGTGGTTTCGTCCTCCATGTTTTCCATTAATTCCAGCATTTGCTGCGCGCGGCGCAAACAGGTTTCGCCCGCATCGGTTAATGTCACGCGGCGCGTTGTGCGTTGTAATAATCGCGCTCCTAACCACTTCTCCATTTCCTCGACATAGCGCGTCACCATGGCGCGCGAAATATCAAGCTTATCGGCGGCGGCGCTAAAGCTTCCGCTATTGGCCACTTCCACAAACACTTGCGCGGCGGTGAGTCTATCCATTATTTGCTCGATTTAAGAAATAGTGATGTTCGGTTAGTGGGGTTTATCGCTGTCAAAAGTAGTTCTACACTGCGCAGCATCATCAATCACTTCAAGGAATTATTATGTTTCGCACCTCAATTATTGCCGCCACACTTGCCATCACATTTAGCGCTGCGCCAGCCGCAGAAGTAAAGCCGATACAGATCAAAGTCTACAACGCTGGTGACGCCAGCTTTAACGTAAATTCTACCTTGGTCTATGGTCAAACAGAAGCCATTGTGATTGACGCGGGATTTACTCGCGCCGATGCATTGCGTATCGCCGCCAATGTGCTCGATAGTGGCGTTAAGCTCAAGACGATATTAGTCAGCCAAGCTGACCCTGATTATTATTTTGGCGTGGCGACCCTTAAAGAGTTTTTCCCCGATGTGCAGGTCGTGGCAACACCGGCTGTGCTGGAAAAGCTCACTGCAAAAGTGAACGATAAGTTAGCGTTTTGGGGGCCTAAAATGGGCGCGAACGCACCCAAGCTCGCTGTCATTCCGACCGCATTGCAAGGCACTACGTTGACGGTTGATGGGCAGGTTTTGGAGATCAAAGGTACACAAGGTTTGCTGGCCCATCGCCCTTATGTTTGGATTCCGTCGATTAAGACGATAGCGGGTAGCTTAGGCATATTCGGCAATCTGCATGTTTGGACGGCTGACACGCAGACGGTTGCTGAACGCGCCGCGTGGATTAGTCAGTTGGACGAGATGGCCGCGCTGCATCCCGCTGTGGTTGTGCCTGGCCATATGAACGCTGGCACCAAGTTGGATGCAAATTCGATTACCTACACCCAGAATTATTTACGCTTCTTTGAGACCGAGATTGCCAAAACCAGCAACAGTGCAGAATTAATCGAGGCCATGAAATCCGCTTATCCCAATGCACCGGTGGGTGTTGCATTAGAAATCGGCGCAAAAGTAAATAAAGGTGAGATGAAATGGTAACGACGGCTTTCAGTGTTAGAAATACCACAGCCACTTTTGTTAAACCGACTGGATTTAAAAAGTAAATAGTGAGTACCCATGCGCCTTGGACTGGACGATAAGTGACTGTGTTGATGAATTATTCACTTTGTAGATTATTGTCAATTGTCAGAAAAACGACGGAACATCGACAGTAAAGTATGCAGAATGAAGCTGCTCAGTTGTCGATTGATGTTGGTTTTTTTATCGGTGGTGGAGTGTCTACCGTTTGCAGCACACTGCGACGGTTAGGCACTTGCCAAACCGAGCCAGCTAGATCAAGCGCTTACAAAAAAAGGTGAATGATGCATCAGCCTACCCATGTCAATTATCTTTTTGATCCTTATTGCGGATGGTGCTACGGCGCATCGTCCGCACTTCAAAAAATACAAAAGCTAGAGAATGTCGCGCTTGAACTGACGCCCACCGGTTTATTTGCCGATGCCGGTGCGCGCCCGATGGATCACCGTTTTGCGCAATATGCTTGGTCTAACGATCAACGAATTGCGCAATTAACCGGTCGAGTTTTTAGTGAAAAATACTGGCGCGATGTTTTAGGAAATCACGATGTCCGATTTGATTCCACTAACGCGACCTTAGCACTGACTGCCGTTACGCTAAGTCAACCGAAGCGCGCGCTCAAGGCGCTGTTGGCAATTCAAGAAGCACGGTTTATTCATGGGCTCGATATAAATTCGATTTCAGTTTTAACCGACATATTGGATGAAATCGATTTAACCGAGGCGGCCTTGCGCCTGCGCAATCGGGATGGTGAATTGATGGCGATTAACGCAAGGTCAATTTCTTCAGCCCAGAAGAAAATGCACGAGTTTGCGATTCAGGGCGTACCGAATCTTATTGTTACTAAGGGGCCTGAACAGAGAATAGTCGATGGCTCATATTTGTACGCAAATACGACTCCGTTGCTCGATTATCTTAAGTACGATTGAGCTAGCGGAACCAAGCGGAACCAAGCGTCATTAGCGTTCTATTTTAAAAAATGAAAAATCACGTCGCAGATCATGCGACGTGATTTTTATTAATCAAACATCGATATTCGCTATTAAGCCGACAACCGTTTCAACCTATCCAACGCAGTTTCATTGGCTGTATCAGCTTGCGCGACTGACTTTCTGATTGCATCGATCTCAGCAGCTTGGTCGATTGGTTTTTGTCCAATATCTGCCACGATTTTTAGACCGGCGGCTTGGTTGCTGACTGTTTGTGCGCGGCGGGTTAGGGCGCTTAATGCTGTTGATTGGCCGCCTAATCCCTTTAATCCATCTAACTCGCTTTGGCGCTCCATTCGCATTTCTTGCAAGTCTTTTTGTGCTTGGGCGGTGGCTAAGGTTTGCAAAGCCTTTTTCGCGGCACTGTCGAAGTCGGCTAATTGTTTGGATAAGGCATCCATGATTTGTTGAAGCTCGTCGGCGTATTGCTTAGCGTCGGCCTCCTGTTGCTGCTCAGTCGGTAGCTTGGCCTTGTTGGCTTCGAGTTCATCGCAGAATAAAGTGACAGTGGCTTCGCTAATCGTGCCGGCTTGTAGGCGTGCCATTAACGTTTCGGTGGCTTTTTGGTCGTTGGCGATGAGGTTTTGTAAGTTGACCACATCTTGATGTTCCTTATTGAATGAGGCGCGTGCAGCAGCTAGTTTTTGTGCTGTCTCGCGCAAGGTGCTTTGCAGCCGATCGCGGTCAGCTTCGGTGGCTGTTTCTGGGTCAAAATTGGCGATGGTTTCGGATAATTTATCGCCTAGCACGCCGAAGTGTTTAGAAATCAAACGTGCTGTCAAACTCCATCCGCTGGTATTGCTCATGATGTATTTCCCTTTAATGAAAATGTGTACGTCGGTTAAGTTGTTGCTCAGTTGTTACGGTGTTGCTAGGTTGGTTCAACTACGTGCTACTGAACTGTCATACGTTCTAAATCAAGCGCTAAGCCAAGCATAAAATTGACGTGGATAGCGCGTTTGCTTGGATCGCCATTTTTGCTTTCAACGATGTCGGTGCTGATGAATAAATATTCCTTGGTTTGCTGATCGCGCAGCGTGCGTACATAAGGCATGTAAAAAATCTGTTGGCGTAAGCCTTGTTCGCCATTGCTGTCATCGATGCGGATTTCTGTTCCTCGGAACGGCGCGATAAATTGTTGTGCTTCGTTACCGACATCGCGTTGATAAATGAGCTGATCTTCGTCGCCAAAAATGTTGTCGAGTTCATCTGCGCTGTAACCCAACTCGCTTAATTGATGCTTATAAATTGTGTAGCTAGGCTCACCCAAACCGGCGCCGTTGCTACCCATGTAAGCGGCTTGCTGTTCGCTGCTTTGAGGGATGAAGCGGGTAAGTCGGGCGCAATACATGACTTCGCTAATTGTTCCGACTTGATCTTGATAGAGCTGGACATAGACTTCGGCTTCATCGTCTTCGTCTCCGCGCCAAAAGTAGTAGCGCAGCAGTTGTCCATCAGCGTCGAATCGGACTCGACCAATGGAGCAAATTTGATTGGTGAGCTGATCCGGGATATCGACTATGGCACCGTTGCTGTTGGCACGGATAAACGGTGTTTGTTGCAAGCTGATCAGACCGCCGATGCGCGCACCGAGAGGTAAATTTTCGTCTGCCGAATGGTCGGTATTTGGCGCAATGCCTTGCTGCGCTAACATCGCTTTGCCGTAATTGATGGCATCTTTCCAGCTCATGATTTTTCCTGGTGAGTTTGTGGTTGAGGGAATTTTTTGGGTTTATAACGTGTAATTTCTTGGTCTTGCGGCTTGGCGCGTTTGCCTCCAGTGCGAGACGATCAAGCCCGTGACACCAGCGCCGATCACGACCCAAATCACAATGACTAACCACGATGTGCCGGATTGCTGCGCAGTGGCTGGCCCATTGGTTGTGGTTACGCTAGTAGTGTCATCGATTGCACCAATTTGGTTTTGAGCAGGGTTGCTGTTATTGACATACACGGTATTGTTGGAATGGCGTTCGCTCGCTTGGCCAAGCCAAAACCACATCCAGCCGCTACCCCATCCCGATGAACCGCGGTCATGCACGATGACGGTTTGGTTAATTACCGATGGTTGCGCTGCTCCGAATGGCGTTGCTGTACCTGCTGCGCCCATCGAACCTGATGCTGACGAATTTGGACGTTGCGGATGACTTGCATCGAAATTGTTTAAGGCATTTTTTTGTGCTTGCTGTTGTTCTAAATTTTTGGACAAGGCTGAACTCGATGTGTTGTTATTTACGTTGGCGGCTTTGCCCGATGAGCCGAATGTGCCAAAGCTATTTCCAGAAGTTGAAGTTGATCCCGCCCCCGTTTTTGCGCTGCCTGAATTAAAGCCACCGAATGAGCTGGAATGAGTGACGCTGCTATGTTTTGCGCCAGCAGTTCCGTGCGGCGTTGCTTGGGCAGATCCAAGGGCGCATACAAGCATGAGTGCGGCAAAAAACTGAGTTGCTTTTAACATGATGTGCTCGGCTGGTTGGTGTTGCGATTCAATGTGCAGCGGAGTGTGGCACAAGCAATTCGGCTTTTCTAAGGTAAAATTTTGCGCAAATTACCGAGATTTTTTTAACTATCTATTACAAGGATGTGGCGACATGAGCAGCCCTTCGACAATTTCAACGAATACTACTTCTCTAGCTGAGGGCACATTGGTGTCGCATTTGGGCATCAACATTATTTCGGTACAACGCGGCCAATCGCATTTGGAATTGCCAATCCAGCCTTTTCTATTAGCACCTAACGGCTATTTACACGCTGGATCAGTGATTTCTTTAGCGGATTCTGCGGCGGGTTTTGGATGCATGGCGAGTTTGCCCGAAGGCGCATCGGGTTTCACGACCATCGAGATTAAGTCGAATCATTTGGGCACCGCGCGGGATGGCGAATTAGTGTGTACCGCAACCGTTGTGCATGCCGGTAAATCGACCCAAGTGTGGGATGCGATCGTGAAGAATAAAGCGACCGATCAAACGATAGCGTTGTTCCGCTGTACGCAGATGATTTTGTATCCTAAGAAATAGGTAGTGATTTTTTTGGAATTTTTTCCCCCTTAAATACCAAGGTCCACGGCGAACACTCCAACGCAGTTGTAATTATGTTTGCCTAGCTTGGGTAGTGTCGTCATCTCATTCGCCGCAGCTATTTTCCGATGGTGCTGGTTTGATGTTGGGCTAATTCTCATTTGAATAAATCACTGGCCCTTGGTTGCCTGTCTGCCTCATCGCAGGCCCGCTAGGCGCAATCGAATGCAAGCTTTTGCTGCTCATTTCATTCGTCTGATATTTTGGATAACTAAAATTAATAAGTTATTCGTCATTTTCCGAAATTAGTTGGATTTTTTTTGTTTGCTTTTTACAAAATGCCCTAAATAGGGCATTCAGTTCTGCCGTTCTATATCCGATGATGTAGTCATGGACGCGCACCGAACATGCCGCCAAATTCACGCGAGCGTGTCAGCGTAAATCCTTTTTTCTGAAGTTTTTGCTATAAAAAGTGTAATACACCTATTGAAATGCAAAAGCGTGCACTACGATGTAAGTGATGCTAGTTGACGACGCAATTCTGGAATTATTCCGCCGGCGTTTTCTAGCAATTGAAAAGGCTACATAACAGAACAAGGTGAAGAAATTGCAAAAAAATTCATTAAACGATGCGTATATCAGGCCAGAGCAACTCTGCGTCGGCTTATACATCCATTTGGATTTGGGGTGGACTAAACATCCGTTTTCGTTTGCTAGTTTTAAAATCGAAAAGCCAGAGCAAATTTCCACAATTAAAGGTCTTGGTTTAAAGCGGATTCGCTATTCTCCAATTAAAAGTGATTGTGAACCGGCCAGTGATGTCCCCAGCGCCAACGACGATTCTCTAACATCCCCGAGCGACGCGCCAATGGCGCAAAAAACGCAGACCCAAGCGCCTGGGCAAACCGAGCCAGTTTCGGCAGCCCAAGCCAGTCTCGACGCGATTACTCATTCCGCTAGCGCGCCCGTCAATGAAGAAAAACGCGCGATGATGGAACGCATGAATAAGCAAGGCGAGAAAATTTTAGCCTGCGAACGGGAATTCCTAGCCGCTGCGCGGGCGTTGAAATCGATGTGGCAAAACATGTTCGCCGATCCGCTTGGTGTATCCGAGCAAGCCACTGAAATGGTGGATGGCATGGCAGAGTCGGCCATGATGGAAGCGGAGATTGCGATTCACTTAATGATCGATAGCAAAAACGGCAGCGATATGTATACCCATGCATTGAACGTCGCGATTTTGTCGATGATACTGGCCAAAGAAATGGGTTTCTCGATAGAAGAGATTAAGTTAATCGGCTTAGGCGCGGTGTTCCACGACGTGGGTTGCACGGACATTCCGCGTCGGATTAAAGAGAAAAACGAGCCGCTCACACCCGCAGAAGCCGAGATCATGCATCGTCACTGCAAAAACGGAATTGATATTTGTAATCGTCTGCAATTACCTTACGAAGCCTTGCTCATCGTTTGGCAGCATCACGAAAGAACCGACGGTTCGGGCTATCCTGCACGTCTGAGAGATAAACAAATTTCGCCTTTGGCCAGCATTGTTGCGGTGGCAGATGCGTTTGACGAAATCTGCAATCCGATCAATAAATCGTTGGCACATACCCCGCATGAAGCGCTTTCCCTAATCTACGCTCAGCAGCGCACAAAGTTTGACGCCAGAACCTTAACGGCCTTGGTGCATAGTCTTGGGGTTTATCCACCGGGCACGATAGTGTTGTTATCGAATGGTGTGATCGGCATGGTGGTGGCGGTAAATGCGAAGCGTCCTTTGAAGCCGACCGTGCTCATTTATGACGCCGATATTCCTAAGGATGAAGTGATGTTGATCGATTTGGATCAGGACGCGTCAGTTACCGTGACCAAGACCGTCGCGCCACATCAGTTGGCACCAGAGATTTTGGATTATTTGGCACCGGGCAAACGCGCCTCGTATTATTTCCGACCTGTGGAGACAGTCTAAGCTTAGCTGAATGGCTAAATTGCTTCGTATTTGCTAGTCCTCAAAAAGCATCGCTATAAAAAATAAGCCCGTCAAGATCTGACGGGCTTATTTTTTAACTTGCTACAACGTTGCTACTATTGCGCGTCTTCACGCACACAATCCACGTAGTAATTCTTCACGCCGTTTTCAACGCGCGTCACCAAGCCGTGTACGTCGGTATCAAAGCCAGGGAAGCGGTGGTTAAAGTCGCGCGCAAACTTCAAGTAATCCACGATGGTTTTGTTGAAACATTCGCCCGGAATCAACAGTGGAATACCCGGCGGATACGGCGTCAACAAGATCGCGGTGATGCGGCCTTCGAGTTCGTCGATAGAGACGCGCTCAATTTCACGGTGCGCCATTTTAGCGAACGCATCCGATGGCTTCATCGCTGGTTGCATGTCGGATAAATACATCTCGGTCGTCAATCGTGCTACGTCATGCGCTTGGTAAGTTTGATGGATTTGCTGGCACAAATCGCGCAAGCCGACGGTTTCATAGCGAGGATTATTCGCAACAAATTCCGGCAACACGCGCCACATCGGTTGGTTCTTATCGTAATCGTCTTTGAACTGCTGCAAGGCAGTCAGCAAGGTGTTCCAGCGGCCTTTGGTAATACCGATGGTAAACATGATGAAGAACGAATACAGGCCGCATTTTTCAATAATGACGCCGTGTTCGGCTAAGTATTTTGTGACGATGGAAGCGGGAATTCCGGTTTCACCGAATTGACCTTCGAGCGACAAGCCCGGCGTAATAATGGTCGCTTTGATCGGGTCGAGCATATTGAAGTTAGGCGCTAATTTACCAAAGCCGTGCCAATTGTCTTCAGCCCGAATAATCCAGTCTTCACGCGAGCCGATACCATCTTCGCATAAGGTGTCAGGCCCCCAAACTTGGAACCACCAATCTTGGCCCCATTCCTCGTCAATCTTGCGCATGGCGCGGCGGAAGTCTAGGGCTTCCAAAATCGATTCCTCGACCAGGGCTGTGCCGCCCGGCGCTTCCATCATGGCCGCAGCAATGTCGCAACTGGCGATAATTGAGTATTGTGGCGAAGTCGACGTGTGCATCAAATAGGCTTCATTGAAGCGATCACGATCGAGCTTATTGTTTTCGGATTCGCGCACCAAAATTTGCGATGCCTGCGACAAGCCGGCCAATAATTTGTGCGTTGATTGAGTTGAGAAAATCATCGACTCTTTTGCTCGTGGACGATTAGGCCCAATGGCGTGCATGTCTTCGTAGAACGAATGGAAAGTCGCGTGTGGCAACCATGCTTCGTCGAAATGCAGCGTATCAATTTTGCCGTCCAACATTTCTTTTAAGGTTTCCACGTTGTAGATTACGCCGTCATACGTCGATTGGGTGATCGTCAAAATACGTGGTTGTTTATTTTTAGCGGCGCGCGCAAATGGGTTGGCTTCGATTTTCTTTTGGATGTTTTCCATCGTGAATTCGGACAGGGGAATCGGCCCGATAATGCCAAGGTGATTGCGTGTCGGCATCAGGAACACGGGAATCGCGCCCGTCATGATGATGGAATGCAGAATCGATTTGTGGCAGTTGCGATCTACCACCACGATGTCGCCCGGAGCGACCGTTGAGTGCCACACCATTTTGTTGGAAGTGGATGTGCCGTTGGTCACAAAGTAGCAATGATCAGCGTTAAAAATCCGCGCCGCATTGCGCTCAGACGCAGCAACTGGGCCGGTGTGGTCAAGCAATTGACCGAGTTCTTCCACCGCATTACAAACGTCAGCGCGCAGCATGTTTTCGCCAAAAAATTGGTGGAACATTTGCCCGATGGGTGACTTTAAAAACGCCACGCCACCGGAATGCCCCGGGCAATGCCAGGAGTAGGAGCCGTCATTGGCGTAATGCACCAAGGCGCGGAAGAACGGTGGTGCTAGGCCATCCAAATACGATTTGGCTTCGCGAATGATATGGCGTGCGACGAATTCTGGCGTGTCTTCAAACATGTGAATGAAGCCGTGCAGTTCGCGCAAAATATCGTTAGGAATATGGCGTGAGGTGCGGGTTTCACCGTACAAATAAATCGGGATGTCGGAATTTTTATAACGAATTTCTTCGACGAAGGCGCGCAATGAAGTCAGCGCTAAATCGATTTCTTCGGGGCTGCCGCCGCCGAATTCTTCATCATCAATTGACAGAATGAACGCGGAGGCGCGCGATTGTTGTTGTGCAAATTGCGATAGGTCGCCATAGCTGGTCACACCTAATATTTCCATACCTTCTGCTTCCATGGCTTGCGCTAAGGCGCGAATGCCTAAACCGGAGGTGTTTTCTGAACGGAAGTCTTCATCAATGATGACGATAGGGAAGCGAAATTTCATATTTGTCTCCGAAAAGAGAGGTAAAACAGCGGAACAACTCAGAACTTAGCGGCCTAGGATAACTTGTGGAAATGAAAGGCGTATTAAATTTGCGTTGGTCTGGATTAAAAACAAAACTAAAACCTAAATGAAAGCGAACAACAAACACCGCGCCGTAAAAGCTTCAGGAGAAATCGAACTGGGTGTCGATTTCTCCTGACTTAATCTTTTGCCTACGTCAAACTCGGCAAGCGGCACTGACGTTCAGACTTAGAAGCGGTAATAGGCCGCGCCGTACAGTTGATGCAATGCTTTGTTGGATGCTAACGGACTATCGGCAGCGGCGCCCAACGGTTTCCAAACAGTGCCACCAGCAATCAATGACCAATCTTTATTCAAGGCATGATCCCAGCCAAACGACAGCTTCACTTTTTGCGAGCCTGCCGAGGCATTATAGACAGGGAAATGGTAGGCGCTAGCTTGTTCTGGTGTCACGCCGTAGTAACTTTGCATGTACCGTGCGTTAGCCCATGTCGAGCCCAAAATCAGGTAGTAGCGATCTTGATCGCTGAGTCGTTCAATGTAACGCAAACCGACATTAGCCAACGTGCCGTTGCGCTCATGTTGGCTGCCAGCGCCAGTCGATAAGGTTGATAAGAAGGTAAAGCGCTCAGTGATTAAGAAATTAAAAAACGCACCCGGTTCAACATCGGTCGGCGTGTTGCCAGGGCCGGTATCGCGGTTGGTTTTCGATTGTTCTTGGTATGCCAATAAACCAAGGCGCACGCCGTATTGCATTCTGACCGTATCAGAGAAGTTGTAGCCAAAGCCCGATACGGTGCTGAAGAACACACCGCTTTTCCACTGCAAATCCACTAATGGCAATGGCTTGATGTGTTGCTCACTTCCATCGACATATTTCGGTAAATCGATCACGCCTAAACCAACGGAGGCGGTTAAATCTTTTTGTAGATAGACGCTCGGGATGAGTTCAACAAAATCCGACGTTTGCGCTTGCGCTGCAAAGGAGGCGGTCGCCAAGAGCAACGCGAGCGGTAAAAGTGAGTTTTTCATAAATAACTAGGTAGTTAAAAAGTGAGTAGCGATAGTAATTTCAGACTAAAAACCAAACACATCCTGCCAACGCTACGCCAACGCCAGCAACGCCGTAGGAAGCAAATTGCAACCATTTTTTACGCGTCAATAAAGCGATAGCGGCCAAGGCGATGGCGACTTGCAGCGCTGTCATGGCTTGCGCCCAGCGGTGATGCTGATGCAAGACTTCGTCGGATTTTTCTTCCCATTCTTTGGAGGATTTATCGAGTTCTTCGGCTTTCTTTTTGATCTCTTCTTTTTCCGACTTGTAGCGCGCGATATCGGCTTGGTATTTAGCAGTATCAACACCTGGCAATACCAAGGCTAATTCGGCTAAGTTTTGTTTATTCGATTTAGCCTGATAAAAATTCCATTGATCGGACGCCTCGGTTTTAACGATGCCAGCCTTGTTTTTAAACATGCCTGCATCGTTTTGGGTCGAGCCAGCTTGAAATCCGAAGATCGCACCAGCGGTTGCCATGATGGCTGTCATCACCGCGATTCTGCTGGAAAAATTATCGCCGCCGTGCGCAGCATGTTCTAGTTCATGGTCGTGAGGGCCGTGTACTTCAAATTCTTCTGCCATATATCCTCCGAAAAAATTAATTAAGCGTGTTTTGTGTAGGTGACAAACGCGTAGCTAAAGGCGTTTGCTTCTGAATAATGTGTCTCGCGCTCGGTCTCTTGCCAGACTTGCGCGTCAATCGCTGGAAAGAAAGCGTCACAGGCCACATCTTGCTCGATTTCAGTGGTCAGCAATTGGCTGCAGAACGGCAACGCTTGCGCATAAATATCGGCTCCGCCAATCACAAATGCGGCTTGATCCCCAATAAGTTCTAGCGCCTGTTGGAGCGAATTAACGACTTCAACACCGGCTTGCTGCCACTGGGTATTGCGCGTTAAAACAATGTTGCGCCGGTTGGGAAGTGGGCGACCAATCGAGTCAAACGTTTTGCGTCCCATGATGATGGCGTGACCGGTGGTGATGCGTTTAAAACGCGCTAAATCTTCCGGCAAACGCCACGGCAACGTGTTGTTAATCCCAATGCCGCGTTTGGCATCAAAGGCCACGATAATAGTTAAGTCAGACATGTTCAAATGAGTTGGGCAAATCACACAGCAACAGGTGCTTTGATATGCGCGTGGGACTGATAATTGACGATTTCGAAATCATCAAACTGGTAGTCGAAAATTGAATCAGGCTTGCGCTTAATGACGAGCTGCGGTAAAGGCAGCGGCTCGCGTGACAATTGCAAATTGACCTGTTCGAGGTGGTTGGAATACAAATGGCAGTCGCCGCCGCTCCAGATGAAATCACCGACTTCTAATCCAGCTTGCTGCGCCATCATGTGGGTCAACAATGCGTAGGACGCGATATTAAACGGCACACCCAAAAAGATGTCGGCGCTGCGCTGGTACAGTTGGCACGACAGTTTGCCATCGGCCACATAGAATTGGAAAAACGCATGACAGGGCGGTAATTTCATGTTCGGGATGTCAGCCACATTCCAGGCCGAGACGATCATGCGACGCGAATCTGGCGTGTGCTTGATTTGTTCCATCACTTGGCTGATTTGATCAATGTGTTGGCCAGAAGGCGTTGGCCAGCTGCGCCATTGGTAGCCGTAAATGGGTCCCAAATTGCCGTTTTCATCCGCCCAATCATCCCAGATCGAGACGCCGTTTTCTTTTAAATACGCGATGTTGGTCGAGCCGTTGAGGAACCAAATCAATTCGTGAATGATGGATTTGAGATGCAGTTTTTTGGTGGTAACTAACGGAAATCCCTTGGATAAATCAAAGCGCATTTGATGACCAAATACCGAGCGAGTGCCGGTGCCGGTACGGTCGGTTTTTTCGGTGCCGTGTTCTTGCACGTGGCGCATTAAATCAAGATATTGTTGCATGGGCTGACGATTTCACAAGTGGACATTTGTTGGTTGGCGGCGCACCTTACAGCGCGCCTCGTTTGCAAGCTTAGGGTTAAATTTAACGGTGCAATCTCCTATGAGCCGCCGATACATTTAAGCATGCGCGATTGTACAGCATCAGTTTGGGCTTTTGATAGGGGAAGGGCTGGTGGGGTATCCTTTTTGCATCGCTAAAAATAGCAAAATAATCACGATTGAGGATTAAGGTTTGCCGTAGCGCTGCCAACCAAGGATGGGCTACTCCTTATGACATGATTTTTTGGTAAGTGTAGAAGGCAGAAAGTGCAGGCTAGGTCATGAAATCAAGGTCGGATTGGTTCGTGACTTCTTCCATGTTCGGGGTAATCATCGGAATAGTAATTGTGAAACAGCAGCCTTTGTCCGGTTCGCTAACGGCTTGGATTTCACCGCCTAATACGTTGGTGACAATGTTGTAAGTAATACTGAGCCCCAAGCCGCTGCCGCCGCGCCCAAATCGGGTAGTGAAGAATGGCTCATAGATGCGATGCAAGATTTCAGGCGGAATTCCAACTCCATCGTCGGTAAAACTAATGGCGACTTTATCGCCTTCGACTTTGGCGGCCAGCCGCATATTGCCGTAATCGCGGCCATTAAAACCGTGTGCCACCGAGTTATTAATGAGGTTGGTAAAAATCTGACCGATCGGTCCCGGGAAGCTGTCCATCTGGATATCGCTGGGAATGTCGAGCACCAAAATATACGGTGTTTTTGAAATACCGGGCATGAGTAGAGAAGTCAGCTCAAACAGCATCGTATGCAGGTTAAATTGGCGGCGCTGCACGTTGGATTGATCGACCGCGACTTGTTTAAAGTCGCCCACTAAATGAGCCGCTTGGTGCAAGCCGCGCAGTAACAAGGCGCTTGATTCGGCTGAGCAGGTAATTAATTGCTCCAACTCCGAACGTCGCACCGTCCCGCGCAGGAACGATTCTTGAAACTTTTGCACTTCTTCTTCAAGCGTACTGGCGACTAACAGGCAATTACCGATCGGTGTGTTTAGTTCGTGCGCGACACCGGCCACCATGGACCCCAAGGACGCCATACGCTCGATGCGGGCCAGTTCTTGATGCGCTTGATTAATGTTACGCAGCGCCGCTTCCAATTCCGAGGTACGCAATTGGACTTTGTGTTCTAGCGTGTTGGAGTAGTCGGTGAGTTGGTTATTTTTAATCGCCAATTCAGAAAAAATCTGCGCCAGCGCTTGGCGCGTGGCTTCCATACTTTGTGCTAAATGTCCGATTTCATCGCTGCGATCTAAGGTGATCGGGTACGTTAATTGGCCATTGGCGAGTCGTTCTGAGTGTTTAACCAGCCCTTTGATTGGCTCCACTAGTCGGCGCTGCAAAACCAACAAAATCAACATAATGGCGATTACCAGCGAAATCACGGCGGTAATGGAGTAACTGATTAAGGCGGTGCGTTCCTCTGCGATCAATATGTCGTCGGCCATGGTCAGCTCGACATCCCCGATCACTTTGTCGTCATGCAAAATGCTGCGTGAAACTACCGTAAACGGGCCTTTAAGCGTCGCCTTGCGATCGGCCAATTTGATGAACTGTTTATGATCGGGAAAACTGAATACTTCAATCGAGGCAATCCGCGGATCGGAATACACCACGTTGCTAGAAACACGCGCAATATCGGGCGTGATTTGCCATAGCGGTTCGCTTTGGATGACGGCCAAAATATTTGCCAAGCGCAGGTGATCTTGATTTTGGCGCTCGCGTGCGCTGGTTTCAATCGAGTTGGTATTTAACGGAATGAGGATCGCAGCCGATCCCATTAATCCAAAAAACACCGCCAAAATAATCGCTGAGCGCAGCGATATGCCGCCAATGTAGGCTAGCAAGCGGTGATAAACACGAGGCAATGTTTTAGTCAACATCAGGCAAGTTGTGAAGAGTTGGCTTACTGGGTTAGATGCACTTCTGTCTAAGCACGTGTTGCTTTTGCGCCAGCTTGTCTAGAGACAAGATTGCTGTTAGGAATTTATATAGTAAACCGCTTTATTCAGTTTTACTAGGTTGATGTAATTGAAATTTAACAAATAAAAATTCCTCTGAACCAGTGTTGCACTGGATCAGTAAATTTTGGTGCGGGGGAATGGTGAAAAAGATAATGCAAAGCCAGCGGCAAAGCAGAACAATAAATCCGCTTTGCCGCTGCTTGGTTGACATCAGCCGCAGGAGCCGATCGCTGAACACGCGGTGCAGAAATCGCAGCCATCGCGCTTAACGACGGCATACATATGGCATTCCGGGCATTTTTTATTGGTTTTGGTGAAGGTCGCTTTCTTGGCGTCTTTGCCGCTCTTGGTTGCCACCAGTTTTTCGCTAGGTGCGTCGAACACCCCCATTTGCTCAACCGGATAACCTTCTTCGGTCAAAATCCCCAGTAACTTATAGCGATGTAACAGCAGGGTCGCGATATAGGCCACTGTGGATGGATACGATTGTTGTTTTTCCGAGCCGGGCACTTTGGCTAAGAAATCACCACGATGCTCACTAAAGGTCAGCAGTTTGCGCAGCTTCATGCCTATCCAAGCCGGATCGATCACGCGCATGTCCATCGACAATAACTTGGTTAAGCCGTCCATCACTTTTGGATAGTCGCCCGCCAACCAGACTGAATAAGGTTGCAGTCGCCCATTGGGTAAGCGGCATTCTTTGACGATCATTAGCAAATCGTCGCCGGTGGCGGGATTTTTGATATCGACTGACCAACTCATTGTGCCGTCGGTGCCGGATTTCGGTTCTTTGCGTGAAAACAGCGCAGCGATCATGGGACTTGGTTCGTCGGTGTCGTACACGCCTAAATCTTCCAAGCGCCGTTGGATGATCTTGGCTAATCCCGCCACCAAACTCGGTGCGTAAATCGTGTGCTCGCCCAATTGCAATTCAAAGCCATCGTCGCCATTGGTTTTTGCTAACGATTCGAGTTTCATCTTCAACCATTGCGGATCACCGGTACGCATGTCCATCGACAACGTTTTGGCAATCGCACCCAAGACACGCGGTTGTTCGTTGCCGTTCACCCAAACTTCAAATGGATGCACGCTGCCGGTCTCGACTTGGCCAATCACGATAGAGAAATCGCCTTTGTGATGCTCCACCAGATAAGTCCAACTTGGATTGCCGTTTGGAATACGCGGACGACCGGGCCAACGCAAACTCGCTAACGCGGGTTGCGGCACTTCTTTCAAGCTAATGCGGCGATCTGGGTCGTTGGCTTCCAAATCATTAGGCGCTAAATTGACTTCAACTTTAGGCTCGACCGACAACACTGAACCAAGCACCGAATTGGGACGGAAAGTGGCGATGCCTTTGAGACCGGCACGCCAAGCGCTGGTGTATAAATCTTGGAAATCGTTGAACGGGTAATCGGCTGGCACGTTGACCGTTTTGGAAATCGCGGTATCAATAAAAGGCGCGACTACGGCGCACATTTGCATGTGATCTTGCGCAGAAATATCTAAGGCGCTGACAAAATAGTCAGGCAATTTGGCGAAATCGGTGACTTCGCCATGTAAATCTTCATACACGCGCAAAGCATGGTCGACTACGCGGATCGTTTTTTCAGTGCCATCTTTTTCGCGCTTGCGCCGATTATACGACCACGAAAAAGGTGGCTCGATGCCGTTCGATGCATTGTCAGCAAACGCCATGCTAATCGTGCCGGTGGGGGCGATGGACAGCAAATGGCTGTTGCGAATTCCGTATTGGCGAATGTCGGCTTTGATGTCGTCCGGCAGACGTGAGGCAAAGCGCGGTGCGGCCAAATATTGATCTGCATCGAATAGCGGGAATGCGCCGTACTTTTTCGCCAGATCAATCGAAGCGCGATAAGCATTGTTGCGCATTTCTTCTGAAATCTTTGCCGCCATTGCGCGACCTTCATCGCTGTTATAGCGCAAGCCCAGCATAATTAGCGTGTCGCCCAGTCCGGTATAACCAAGGCCAATGCGTCGCTTCTGCTGCGCTTCGTGCTGCTGCTCAGGCAGCGGCCACAACGTGGTGTCTAACACGCGATCTAAAATATGTACTGCGCCGCGCACCACTTTAGCGAACTTGTTCCAGTCAAAACTAGCATGCGCGGTAAAGGGATTAAGCACAAAACGCGGCAAAATAGTCGAGCCCAAATCGCAGCAACCGTAAGCGGGTAAAGGCTGTTCGCCGCAAGGATTGGTCGATTCAATAATCTCGCAATAGGACAAATTATTATCGCGATTAATCTTGTCGATAAACAGCACACCAGGCTCGGCATGATCGTAGGTGGAGGCCATAATCTGGTTCCACAAATAACGCGCCTTGACCTTGTGATACACCCACAATCCATCGGCCCGTAAATAAGCCTCTTTGAAGGTCGCGTCGGGCTGGGCTTTGTGAACCAACTCCCAGTCAGAATCGCTCTCAACGGCGCGCATAAAATCGTCGGTTACCGCCACGCTAATATTGAAGTTGCGTAGCTTGGTAAAGCCTTGGCGCATTTTGTCGGCAAAGCTGTAATTGTTGACCATCAGTTCTTGCAGCAATTTTTTGGTCTGATCATCGACTGGCAATTCGCCCACTTGCAAGCCATCTTTGGCGTGAATAAATGCTTCCACATCCGGATGATCAATTCGTAAGACGCCCATTTGCGCGCCGCGCCGCGAGCCGGCAGATTCCACGGTCGAGCAAGATTGATCGAACACATACATATACGAGAGCGGGCCGCTGGCGATCGATTGCGTTCCATTGACCATCGCACCTTTAGGACGAATGCGTGAAAAATCATAGCCCACGCCGCCGCCGCGCCGCATCGTTTCGGCGGCTTGTTTTAAGGCGTCATAAATGCCGGGAGCGTGCGGATCATCGCTAGAAATGCAGTCGTTGACTTCTTGCACAAAACAATTGATTAAGGTTGCGGCAATGTCGGTTCCACCGGCTGACATAATGCGCCCGCCGCCGACAAAGCCGGTTTGAAAAGTGTCCAAAAATTCGACTTGCTGTTGCTGGTCTTGCCCCAATCCTTTTGCTACGCGCTGCAACACATCAAACTGCGTGGTTTCGCTTCCTTTGCAATATTTTTCTTGCAGAATGATGGTGGTGATTTCTTGTTGGGATGGATTTTTATTGGGAATAAATCCGTCTTTGGTCGTATTCATTTTGTTCCTTAGTTGGAGATGAATAGGTAACTTTGCCGCAGGTTTTTTTAATGCGCGAAGAATGCGTGCAAATGAAGATAATACGCCTCAATGTTTGAAATAAATTGGGCTAGATCAAATTTTTCTGGTACGAAAACGGTGCGCGTTGTAGCGAAATACTGCGGGACAGAAGTGATCGATAAAAGAGTAATAAATTTACTAATTTATTCGGTTAAATCGGTAAGGATTTGATAAGACGAAAAGAGTTTTTTTGATGCTGAATTAACACGGTGTTAACTCAGCAAGGCAGGCATGACGGGCAGAACTAACAATTAATGATTTTCACGAGCGTGGTTAATTGTGTATTTTGGAATTTCAATCACTATCGGTTGGCTGCTGATGCGGACTTGGCAGGATAAGCGTGAAGTCGCTTCTAAGCCCCAAGCAGCATCGAGCAAATCTTCCTCATTTTCTGTTGAATCGTTCAAGGAATTAAAGCCTTCGCGCACAATCACGTGGCAGGTCGTGCAGGCGCAAGACATTTCGCAGGCATGTTCAATCGCGATATTGTTATCGACTAATACTTCGCATAGGGAAGCGCCTTCTTCGGCTTCTAATACAGCGCCTTCGGGGCAAAGTTGTTGATGCGGCAGGACGGTAATTTTAGACATGATGGCTCTTTAATTCTGACTTGGGTTCGGGGTTACATTGGCGCTCAAATTTGATCGAGATTCTTACCAGTTAACGCGGTACGCACACTCTTATCCATGCGGCGTGCGGCGAATTCTTCGGTGCCTTTGGACAGTGCTTGAATCGCTGCTTCTATCGCTTGGCGATCGTCGCCTTGGGCGATATTTTTTAAGGTGCTAATCAAGCTTAATAAAACACTGTGCTCTTGTTCACTGAGCAGATTTTTATCGCTACTAATGGCTGATTCGGTCGCCAAAATAATGCGTTCGGCTTCGACTTGCTGCTCTTTTAAAGCGCGCAATTGCATATCCACATCGGCGGTGGCATTGGACTCCTGCAACATGCGGGTAATGTCTTCATCGGCTAGACCATACGAAGGTTTAACGGTGATTGATGCCTCTACATTAGAGCGTAACTCACGCGCTGAAACTGACAGCAATCCGTCCGCATCAACTTGATAGGTAATCCGAATTCGCGCCGCGCCAGCGGCCATCGGCGGAATGCCGCGTAACTCGAAGCGCGCCAAGGAACGGCAAGCGCTGACTAATTCGCGTTCACCTTGTACAACATGAATCGCCAACGCAGTTTGGCCGTCTTTAAACGTGGTGAATTCTTGTGCGCGAGCGCAGGGAATAGTCGAATTACGGGGAATAACTTTTTCGGCTAAACCGCCCATAGTCTCGATTCCGAGCGACAGCGGAATCACATCAAGCAATAACCAATCGTCGCCCGAAGCGCGATTACCCGCTAATAGATTAGCCTGAATTGCCGCGCCCAAGGCCACGACTTTATCTGGATCAAGATTGGATAACGGTGTCGTTTGGAAAAACGCGCCAACGGCTTTGCGTATCTGCGGCATGCGCGTAGCACCACCGACTAAGACAACACCATCGACATCTTCAATTTGCAAACCTGCGTCGCGCAATGCTTTTTTGCACGGCTGTATCGTTTTCTGCACCAAGTGCTGAGTGATTTCGGCAAATGTTTCCGCGCTAATGGCTAAATGCACGCGCTCGCCCGAACCGAGCGCGACATCGATATGGGTCTCGCCTTTGGTGGACAGCAGTTCTTTGGCTTCGCGCGCTTTGACCATCAAGATGCGCGTATCGGCATCCGACAAGGGTGCTAACTTCGCTTGCTCGCTAATCCAGCACAACAAACGGTGATCAAAATCGTCGCCACCCAAAGCAGAATCGCCGCCAGTGGATAAGACTTCAAAGACGCCTTTGCTCATTTTTAAAATGGACACGTCAAACGTGCCACCACCCAAGTCATAGACGGCGTAAATACCTTCGGAGCCATTATCCAAACCGTACGCGATGGCTGCTGCAGTGGGCTCGTTCAATAAGCGCAGTACATTTAAGCCAGCTAGTTTGGCCGCATCCTTGGTTGCCTGACGTTGCGCATCGTCGAAGTAAGCCGGCACAGTAATGACCGCGCCGACCAATTCATCGCCAAGAGAATCTTCGGCGCGTTGGCGTAGGGTGGCTAAAATTTGTGCCGAGGTTTCTACCGGACTTTTGACTCCGGCCACGGTTTGGATTTGCACCATGCCGGGCGTGTCTAAAAAGTCATAAGGCAGATTTTCGGCGTAAGCGATATCTTTTAATCCCCGTCCCATGAAGCGTTTGACCGACAAAATCGTATTCTTAGGATCGGTTGTCTGGGCAGCTTGTGCTTTGTAACCAATATGCGCATGACCGTTAGGTAAATAGCGCACGATGGAAGGGAGCAGCGCGCGGCCTTCGTCGTCGCTTAAAATTTCAGGAACGCTATTACGCACAGTAGCAACCAGCGAATTCGTTGTGCCCAAGTCGATGCCAACAGCCAAGCGATGTTGGTGCGGCGCGGTGGACATGCCAGGTTCTGAAATTTGAAGTAGTGCCATGTGGTTTCTTTAATTATTTGAGTTTTATGTCGATTCGACGCTGGATTGAATAAATCGGGTGAGTTTGAACGTTGGTCCAGTCAGCGCATTTGATGTAACTCAATCCCGGTTAATTCTGCTGCGCTTAATCCTGAGCGTTTGCAACGTCTTCACTAAATTTTTCTAAAAACATCAATTGCCGTATCGATTTTGCGGCTTGGTGGTAATCGGCTTGCGAAAACTGTTGCGCGATGTGTTCAAGTTGTTCTTTGCGCGCCTTGGCAACATTTCTTTCTAATTCATCTAATGCGGCGTTGTCGTTGCGGGACTCGTCCAATTCTTCACGCCATTCCATTTGCTGCATTAAAAACGCGGCTGGCATGGCGGTATTGGATTCAGCTTGCACATCTACGCCATTGATTTCGCATAAATAAGTGGCGCGTTTTAAGGGGTTTTTGAGTGTTTGATACGCTTCATTTGCGCGTGTAGCCCATTGCATGGCGACGCGCTGTTCGGCGCTGCTGGCACTTACAAATTTATCAGGGTGCACTTGCGCTTGGACTTCGCGAAAAGCCTGGTCCAAGCTAACAAGATCGATATCAAACTGCGGGGCTAGCTGGAATAACTCAAAGTGATTTTGCATGTGCTTGCGTGGTTAGGTGCTGCTTGATTGTGCTACCTGAATTGCTGCTTGATTAGATTCGGAAGCTTTCGCCACAGCCGCATTCGTCTTTCACGTTCGGATTATTGAATTTAAATCCTTCGTTCAAGCCTTCGCGCGCAAAATCGAGTTCGGTACCGTCGATGTAGGTCAAGCTTTTTGGATCGACAAATACCTTGACACCAAACGATTCAAAAATCTGATCGTCGGGCGCGACTTCATCTACGTATTCAAGTTTGTAAGCCATGCCAGAACAGCCCGTGGTGCGCACACCAAAGCGTAAGCCTATGCCTTTACCACGTCGCTCCATGTAGCGAGTAACGTGGCGTGCAGCTTTTTCTGTCAGAGTAATGGCCATAATGATTACACCGTTGCGTGTTTGGTTTTGTAATCCAAAACAGCGGCTTTAATCGCATCTTCGGCCAAAATCGAGCAGTGAATTTTAACTGGCGGCAGGGCGAGTTCTTCGGCGATTTGGGTATTTTTGATATCCAAGGCTTGATCCAATGTTTTGCCTTTCACCCATTCGGTCACTAATGATGACGAAGCAATCGCTGAGCCGCAACCGTAGGTTTTGAATTTGGCGTCTTCGATAATGCCATCTGCGCCTACTTTGATTTGCAGCTTCATCACGTCGCCGCAAGCTGGTGCGCCGACCATGCCAGTGCCGACCGATTCATCGCCTTTTTCGAAAGCGCCAACGTTACGAGGATTTTCGTAGTGATCCATTACTTTGTCTGAATATGCCATGTTACTTCTCCCGTGTTCAGCTCACTAAAATAAGCGCGCTGGATAATTTAAATGTTTGGTAATTGCGTCAATTAGTAGGACTTAGTGCGCCGCCCATTGGATCGATGAAATATCCACGCCGTCTTTATACATATCCCACAGCGGCGATAGTTCGCGCAGCTTAGCGACTTTTTCTTTCATCAATTGGATGGTGAAGTCGATGTCTTTTTCGGTGGTAAAGCGTCCAATGGTAAAGCGAATCGAGCTATGCGCTAATTCATCGCTACGACCTAAAGCGCGCAATACATAAGACGGTTCCAAACTAGCTGAGGTGCAGGCTGAACCTGAAGAAACAGCGATATCTTTAATCGCCATAATCAAGGATTCGCCTTCGACGTAGTTAAAGCTCACGTTCAAGTTATGCGGTACGCGGTGATCTAAATCGCCGTTGATATAGACTTCTTCGATTTCTTGTAAGCCAGTCGCCAAACGATTACGCAGAGCCAAGATGCGTTTGTTTTCTTCTGCCATTTCTTCTTTGGCGATACGGAACGCTTCGCCCATGCCCACGATTTGGTGGGTAGCTAATGTGCCGGAACGCATACCGCGCTCATGGCCGCCACCGTGCATTTGGGCTTCAATCCGGATACGCGGTTTGCGACGCACGTACAATGCGCCGATGCCCTTTGGACCATAGGTTTTGTGAGCGGTTAAGGACAGTAAATCGACTTTGACTTTTTCCATATCGATTTCGACGCGGCCAGTGGCTTGCGCTGCGTCGCAGTGGAACACGATGTTTTTGGAGCGACAGAATTCGCCGATTTCAGCGATTGGTTGGATGACGCCGATTTCATTATTGACCCACATTACCGAGACCAGAATTGTGTCTGGACGTACTGCGGCAGCTAATTGTTCAACCGTGATCAAGCCGTCTTCGCCGGGTTGCAAATAAGTGGCTTCAAAACCTTGACGCTCCAATTCACGCACTGTGTCTAACACCGCTTTGTGTTCAGTTTTAACAGTGATGATGTGCTTGCCGCGTGTTTTGTAAAACTGAGCCGCGCCTTTTAAGGCTAAGTTGTTACTTTCAGTAGTGCCAGAAGTCCAGACGATTTCACGTGGATCAGCACCAATCAAGGCCGCAACTTGAGCGCGTGCGTCTTCGACTGCTTGTTCTGCGGTCCAACCGTACATGTGGCTGCGGGAGGCGGGATTGCCGAATTGCTCGCGCAGGTAAGGAATCATTTTGTCGGCAACGCGCGGGTCGATAGGCGTGGTCGCGGAATAATCCATGTAAATCGGGAAATGGGGAGCTGATGCAGTTTCTAACAAGCTATTTTTAATAGGATTGTTCATAAATCATTCCGGTTAGGCTAAGTGATGTTGATGTTGCGAGGTGTGCAGCACCACGATTTTTTGTTCGGATGCTTTTTGTTGGTTGACTAAATCTTGCAATGATACGGAGTCCAGATAATCCACCATTTTAGCATTTAGCGTCGCCCACAGTTCGTGGGTCATACAACGTGCGCCGCCGACGTGTTCGCTGCTGTGGCAGTTTTCTTTCCCGCCACATTGGGTCGCATCGATCGGCTCATCGACGGCGATGATGATGTCGGCGACGGTAACTTTGGCGGCAGGGCGGCCTAAGTTATAACCGCCGCCGGGGCCGCGCACGGATTCAACGATTTCATGGCGGCGTAACTTACTAAATAATTGTTCGAGATAAGAGAGTGAAATTTCTTGGCGCGCACTGATTCCGGCAAGCGTAACTGGGCCATCTGCTTGGCGCAGCGCCAAGTCGATCATGGCAGTGACGGCAAAACGGCCTTTGGTGGTGAGTCGCATGCAATGGCTCCTGAATTGATTCTGTTCGCTCGTTGCAGCTTAATTTGTGAGTAATTTAAAAACACTCATTAAGGCAAACCAGCTATTGAATAATTATTAATTCCTACTGAATTGCTCAAGTATAGCAAACTTGAGCAATTCTGTCAGGTACTGCTCCAATTCAGGATTTGATGTGGGAGGTTGGCAAAACGCTGGAAGATCGCATTTACATTTTGCGGCCAATATTTTTGATGTCGCGCATCCACACATATACCGGCAGGAAGCGCCAAGCTATAACCAAACCGATGGCGCTGTAGATGATGGGACTGATGGACGATGCAACACGATGAAGCAGCAGCGGCAGGATAAAAATTGAAAGCACCACCGGCGCTAAAGTTTGCTGATTGAGCCAACCAGCGGTGATGGCACGGTGCTCGCTGAGTTTGTTGATGTTTTGCACAATGGCGTGCAGGTTGCGTTCTGGTTTGAGTGCTGATTTACGCATTTCCATCCATTCTACATCGACCCGACCAGATGCGCGTATTTGGGCGATTGTTTGAAAATACTCGTCACACAATCGGTTCAATTCCTCGCATGTGCTTTCCGTGGCCCAACGATTATTAATGATGGTACGTAATTGAGCGAGAAGTGAGTTGATCTGCTTGCTGGTCGCTTGGCAATCTTCTTTTAATTGCAACTCATTAGCGGCTGATTTAGCCAACTGTTTTTCGGCGGCTTTACGCGCCTCGGGCAATAAACTTTCGACGACCAACAATTCAATTCCACTCATTGTTTGTGGGTTGCCTAATTCGGTAAGCCACGGACATTGCAGGCTTAAATGTGTGAGTTCGGCGTTAATGCGGACACGCTTTTTTTCTCCCCAGTTTTGGTCGTAACAAAACGCCAGAATTTGGGCGTGCATCGTGGACAAATATGGTCGGTTCAGTTGCTGATTGCCATACATCAGTTGATCGATGTTGACCGGCTCATGGCTATTTTTTTGTGCCGATTTGCTGATGATGTTGTTATAGATTTCCCAGGTCGAATAGAACTGATCGCAGGCGACATTCCAGCGTTGCACAATTTCAGCGGCGGCTTGATTGCCCGCTTTGGCGTAAATTTCTAAGACGCGATATTGATACAGGTGATTGAGCCACTGAATCGCCTTTTCGTCGCCCTTAATCGCGCTCTTGGTTTGCTCCAAAATCGCGGATAACGCAATGCTTTGTCCGTGCCACACCGCAGGAATTCCGGGTGCTAAATGTAAGATTAAATTCAATAACTGCACATCCACCGACATGCGCGGATCGCTGCGTTGGTCGAGCAATAAGCGAACCACGTTTTGATCTTTTTGCACATCTCTAAACCACGCCAGCAATTGTCCGTTGAGAATGTCAGCAATCCCCAATTCCCAATGATTGGCCAAGGCGACACCGAGTTGTTCGGGGTGATAGCAGCGTTGCTCGCCCAAGTGATAAGGCTGGTTGTAGGTGCGACCGGATTCGCTTGCTTGGTTGAGCTGTGGATCGGGCAAAGTCGCATCGTTTGCTAACCAACGCTGGATTTCCGATGCTCCCCAACGTTGTTGTGGATCGCGTTGTAATAATCCCCGCGCTAGCTTGGCAATGTTTGGATCGCTGATCTGGGAGGTGTTGATATTGCGCGTGGTAAGCGTGTGCATGATTACTGCATCCGACAAGGCGCTAAACGGATGTTGGCCGGTGGCAGCTTCCAACACGATCATTCCCAATGCCCAGTAATCGGCTTTGGCATCAATCACGCCGGATAAACTTTCTGGCGCAGCGTAAGGCAGAGTGTGTGCAACACCGGTGTAGCGTTGGGTGGTGTCGAGGATGGATGCAATACCAAAATCGGTCAGTACCAGATCCAGCGGTTGGGTGCTGCGGATTAAGATGTTCTCGGGCTTTAAGTCGCGGTGTACTAAACCATGCGCATGCACATCCGCCAAAGCAATCGCGAGTTCCTGCGCAATCGCGCGAACAAGTTCCGATGTGAGTGGCTGTTTTTTTCCGCCCGAATCCAATAAATTGCGCAACGAACCGCCTTGGCAATATTCCATTAATTCGTAGGCATAACCGTCGGAAACGCCTGCTTCGATCACCTCAACCCGATGGGCTCGATCAATGCGCGCTATGCGTTCTTGTACCGATGCTTTGGGCAGGATTCCGTGGCGATAAATTTTTGCAACTAGCGCAGTTGCGCTTGCGGTGCTATCCGTGATGGGCTGCACCAACAGTAATTCGGCTTCCGCGCCTTTGGCTGGCATGGCTTCGGTAATGCGATAGCGAGTTTTTAAGGCGCTCGGTAAGTTGATTAAACTCGCGGGCAATTTTTGTGAAGTTGGCGAAGTTGCTTTTGGCGCAGCAGTTAAAGGCCGGTCGCAATAGATACAGTTGACACTTCCCGGTGGATTCGGTTGGGCGCAATCTGCGTGGCTGCAAAGTAGGTTGGCAGACTCCATTGCCGCAGTTGGCACGGCTAGCGTGGGTGATTGAGGCGTTTGATCTTCGCTGCTTAAGTCGATTCCAGCCAGCAACGTACCGCACGCGCAGCGCAACACCTCGGGATTGTTTTTAATAGCGCAACTGGGGCAACGGCGGTAGTAAGAAGTGGTCATTAGTTAGTCGAAAATAGGTTCTAGGTGCGCCACGAAGCTTGGGTAAATTCGATCCCCTGTTCCTGACAGCGCGCCTCCAATGCTTGCATATCGCCACGTTGTGGAATGCCGATGTACCAGACTTTTTGTCCATCCAACATGACTTGAATGTGTTTGTTCGGCTGCGCTGGCGTTTGTTCGACAACAGTAGCGTATTTAATTTGGGCGCGGTTGGTGAGCAATTGCAATGACTGGTTTTCCGAGCCGCGCCAGAGTTGCTTGGTCGGCTTGGTATCGATATACGGTTCGGGTATCAATGCATCCAATTTAGCTAAAATTGTCGGATACTTTTTCTGCAAAATTGTGAGGGGATAGCCGCTATAACAGAGCACATCAAAGTTGCTTGCTGGCGGATTTTTTAATGTATTGCGCCATTTGTTAAGTGCATCTAACAAGGCAGAAAGCGCTTCGGGTTGATCAAATGGTTCACCGCCAGAAATCGTAACGCCATCAAAACCTAGTTTGTCGCTGCTAACGACTTGCTTGCACCACGCCAGCAATTGATCGACCGACATAATTCGATTAACGTTGGCATCCCACGTATCCTGCGAAACACAGCCTTTGCAGCCGATGGCGCAGCCTTGCAGCCAAATACCGATGCGCCGCCCGGGGCCCAAAACCGTGACCGGATAATGAGCTTTGTTGATGTTAATGGCGAGATTTTTTTTGAGCATTGGGTCTGTTTAACTTATGAAAGCGCGAGCGTTAAGTCAATCACCTTATCGCGCTCTTGCAAGTCGCTCACCAACAGCTTTTGCTTACCTTCTAAGTCATGTTCAAACAAAGCGCGCGACAAGGGATTGATGAAGCTGGCTTCCAAGGTGTTGCCAATCCCACGGCCACCGTTACTTAAATCGTTGGTGCAGCGATTAAGCAGCGCAGTTCGTACATTGGGCGACATGCTCAGGCGCAGTTTAAATTCCTCGAACAAACGCCGTGCGACATTCTTCAACATGCCATCAAAAATGCGCTCGGCCACATCAGGCGTGATGAAGTTGAACACGACAATATTGTCGCCAATACGGTTCAAAATCTCAGGGCGCGCCAGCTTAAATTTAAAGTAATCTTCAATCGATGCGCGTACCTTGGTTTCGACG
Source organism: Sapientia aquatica (assembly GCF_004358105.1). GTDB lineage: Bacteria > Pseudomonadota > Gammaproteobacteria > Burkholderiales > Burkholderiaceae_D > Solimicrobium > Solimicrobium aquaticum. The sequence continues at coordinate 281,848 of NZ_SMYL01000001.1, forward strand.
AATTCATAGTTGTCACCTGCTTTGACTTGTTGAGTTCTTACTCCTTGGCGGTCTTCGACAAAGATACCGAGATTGGAGGTGAAAACTAAAATCGTTTCCGAAAAATACGCCGTTTCGCCGCGCCCATCGGTCAAGCGACCGTCTTCTAAAATTTGTAGGAATTTATCTAAAATTTGCGGATGCGCTTTTTCGATTTCATCGAATAACACCACCGAAAACGGCTTCTCGCGCACCGCATTGGTCAACTCGCCACCGGCATCAAAACCAACATAACCGGGTGGTGCGCCGAGCAAGCGCGCTCCGCTGTGCGGTTCGGCAAATTCGCTCATGTCAAAACGCAGATAGGCGCGCTCATCCCCGAAAACCAATTGGGTCAACGTCTTGGCCAATTCTGTTTTGCCGACACCGGTGGGGCCAGCAAAAAACAACACGCCGCGTGGACGATTGCCGCCCGATTTAGCTTGCGCGCCGGTCATGCCCATTACTGAGCGCTTTAAAATGTCCAACGTCTTGACGACGGCCGGATGTTGCCCTTTCACGCGCTCCTCAATAAATGGCATGGCATCGCGGATTTTTTCGCGTAAATAATCTTTACGCCACGGATTATCCAGTGCACCTAATTGATAGCAGCGCACCGCGTCGTCAATGTCGTGAATGCCTAATTTTTGTCTATCAGCGAGTTCGGTAATGTCAGATAACGCGGCCAAACTCAATCCCTCGCAGCCCTCCGCAAAGCGCTTTAAAAACTGTTCACGCTGGGCCGCGTTGGCGTCGTTAAATCCAGCAAACAGTGGGGCTAATTGCTGCGCGCTGGCGTAGCGAGTTTCGTAATCTGGTTTGCCTATGATTAAGCTGGCGACCCGCTCATTGTCTAGCGTGTACCAGCTAGGTAAATCTTGCGCCCGATTGACTAACCATAAAACCGGATTAAAAAGTGGGCGGCTGTGCGGATGGGATGCTGCAATCGGTTCTAACGTCACAATCGGTGCTGCGGACAGCGCGCATTTTTCGGCGGCGATAAAAAAGCGGTATTCGGCTTCACTCAAATGGCTCGCTTCGCGGCTAATGCGCGAGGCAAAATTAATGACTAAGGCGCAGCGCACCGTGCGTTGTGTGGCGCAGTTTTTCATTATCGCGGTGAGCGTTTCCAAGCTAATGATTTGGCTGCCGTTTTTGAGTTTGAGATCGAATAATTTTTCCGCTTGTTCGCGCGCCGCCAATTCATCGGGATAAACCCGAATTCCATCGGTTGGGTCGTACACCAATAGGAAGGCGTATTCGCGCTTTTTGAGCGATTCCCATAATGCGCGGATGAAGGGTACGAGCGCCAAGCCACTGCTGGTTTGCGCCAAAAAACTATCATGGATACTGCCCGAAATCACAAATTGCGAGCGTATCGGTAACAGCCGTTCTAAATCAATTTGCCAGCGAGGAGTGGGATTGCTCATAGCGATAGTGTTAGAAAATTTTTAGGGTGTTTGTTAAGCGCTTATTTGATTTCACGCGCCAACAACGGCTGTTCAATCCGGCGCTGTTCTTGTTCGGTAAATTGCGGTAACTGATCGCGATTGACTAATTGCACCGGCAATTCGCCGGCCTCTAACCGACGCGTGACATTCATGGATAAGCCGCGCGCTTCCATGGCTTTAAGCAGGGTGGGGAACTCAGTGCACCAGCGATCTTCAGCTAAATGATCGAGCACCGAGCGTTCGTTGTTGCCTTGTTGAACCGCGCGAATGACGTTGAAATTAATCGTGTTATTGGCCTCATTAATGCGCAAGCGCACCATGTAATCACCCCAATCGTGCCGCCTAAAATGCGCCACGCCGCCCTCGATAAATAAGGTGGAGCTAAATTCTTCGACTTGATAGCCTAAGTCGATTAAGGACTGGCGCAGAATCAATGCGCTGGCTTCTTGCAGTTGCTGCTGTTGAACTTGTTCTAGGTGCAGTTGAATTTGGTGGCGTAATTCGTTGAGTAGCAATTGCTCGCGCTCAAGCGGCAAATTCGATGCTAATTCTTGCGCCAGTAGCGCGATCTTGTCGGGTGCTTGGCCTAAATGTGCAATGCGTTGCAGCAGGCGCTGTACATTAGTTGCCGCTGCTTGCTCGTTCGCAAGCAAAAATTCTGGCGCAGATAAATGCTCATCGGTTGACGACATTTGCCTCGCTGCGTCGGTGAGTAAAATTGATTTTAATTCGGCGTTATAAGTTTGGATGGCCTGTAAATAGGCTGCTAATTCGTTGTTGTTGAGTGCTTTGTTCGCTGCTGTAGCTGTTCCGTGGTCAGCACCAGCGTTGACTGGTCGCTCAGCTTTAATGCGCACATCGTTGCCGCTGCGTTGGGCGATCAGACAGAGTTGTTCAAACTCGGTGTCGGCTGCTGCGATCCGCTCTTGCAAAGCTTGTTGACCTTGGAGGGCGGCGGATTGCTGCTGTTTGAGTTGTTCGTTACGTTGCTCGTGGTGCTGCGCTTTTAAAATCGCGCTGTCTTCGTAGCCTTGTTGGATTGCCATTGCCGCACGAATGGCCGCTGCTGACAACAGCACCGCCAAGGGATCAGCTACTAAAATCGCTGTAGTTGGGCCGCTCATAAAAAGGCTGAGATTAGACTTAATTTAAACATAAGGATTAGCCTAGCATGTAAAGATGCATTGCGGCACTATTTTTGTAGAGTGCTGGCAAACTTTCAGCTTAGGTGAGGATTTGGCAGTTGGGGCGGATTTACGCGGCTTTATCCTATTTATCGCTCAATTTGACAGTCTGGCAAGTTCATTCACCCAATAAAAAACAGCCCGATCTTGACTAAAAATCGGGCTGTTTTAGTAGGCAGATTGCAATAACGAATCTAGTACATCAACCTTCTTTAACGCGGTTGGCAATGTGCGCCAAGGATTCTTCCACTTGATCGACCAAAATCAAACACAAATCGCCTTCGTTCAATGCAGCCAGCGCGGTATCAATGGCTAAAAATTCGCCTTGAATTTCACTGATTTGCTTGGTGCGTTTAGCGTTAGCTAAGCCGGAGCGCAGCAAGGCAACCACTTCACCATCTGCGCGTCCACGTTGGCATTGGTCTTGGTATAGAACCACGTTATCAAAGGCCGCGCCCAAGATTTCGGTTTGTTGGCGAATGTCTTGATCGCGACGGTCACCGGCGCCGCTGATGACGACGGAGCGACGTTTAGCTGGCATGGTTTCCACTGCGTTGACCAAGGCCAAAATCGCATCTGGATTGTGACCATAATCCGCAATCAGGGTCGCGCCGCGGTAGTTGAATAGATTAAAGCGACCTGGTGCATTGTCGGTGTCGTTGGCAAAGGACTTTAAGCCCTTCTCGATGGCTTCCCAGCTAATCCCAACGCCCCACGCAGCGGCAACGGATGCCATCACGTTTTCAACTTGGAAGGCGATTTTGCCGCCGAATGTAATCGGGATATTAGCCAGCGGGATTTTGTGTTTGAATTCACCTTCTGCCGCAACCAACATACCGTCATCCACGTACACCACGCGGTTACCTTGTGCGCGATGAGTGGCCATGATCGCTTCTTTACGATCAGCCGCGAAGAAAGTAACTTTACCTAAGCAATTGTTCGCCATGCTGGCGACGATTGGATCAGCCGCGTTTAATACTGCCACGCCAGCGTCCGCTACGTTTTGCACGATCACACGTTTTAAGACTGCTAAGTCTTCCACGCTGGTGATGTAATTCAAACCTAAGTGGTCGCCGGTGCCGATATTGGTAATCACGGCCACTTGGCAACGATCGAAGGCTAAGCCTTCGCGCAATACGCCACCGCGCGCTGTTTCAAATACGGCGGCATCGACGTCAGGATGCAACAACACATTGCGCGCACTGCGCGGGCCGCTGCAATCGCCACTATCAATTTGTACGCCTTCGACATACACGCCGTCGGTATTGGTCATTCCGGTACGCAAACCAGAAGCGGTGAGCAGATGCGCGATTAAGCGCACGGTTGTCGTTTTGCCGTTGGTGCCAGTGACCGCCACGATAGGAATGCGCCCATCGTTGCCATCTTCAAACATGGTCGAAATAATCGCTTCACCAACTTGGCGGCCTTTACCAAACGACGGTGAAATATGCATACGTAAGCCAGGGGCCGCGTTGACTTCAACGATGCCGCCGTTTTGTTCTTCGATCGGTTTTAATACACTATCGCAGACCAAATCGACGCCGCAAATATCCAAACCGACCATTTGGGCCGCAGCGACGGCGCGTGCGGCGACTTCGGGATGCACATCATCGGTTACGTCAGTTGCCGAGCCGCCAGTGGAAAGATTGGCGTTATTGCGCAATGTCACGCGACGACCTTTAGCGGGAATGGATTCGGCGTTAAAACCTTGTAAGGCCAAGCTCGCAATCGCGATATCGTCGAAGCGGATTTTGGTCAACGAGGTGGCGTGACCGGAGCCGCGTTTTGGATCGAGGTTGACTTGATCGACTAATTGGCGCACGGTTTTTACGCCATCGCCAACGACTTGCGGTGGTTCGCGGCGTGCCGCGGCGACCAATTTATTGCCGATAACCAGCAAGCGATAATCGCTGCCCGGCAAATAGCGTTCGACCAAAATATCATCGCGGAATTCGCTGGCCGTGGCATAGGCCGCAAACAATTGCTCTTTGGTGGTGATGTTGACCGTAACGCCTTTGCCTTGGTTACCATCTTTTGGCTTCACAACCACTGGTAGGCCAACTTCTAAAGCAGCTTTCCAACCATCTTCTGGATCGGTGACTGAGCGTCCCATTGGAACAGGCACGCCAGCGGCGTTTAATAATTTTTTGGTCAGTTCTTTATCTTGCGCAATCGATTCGGCAATCGCGCTGGTGCAATCCATTTCAGCCGCTTGAATACGCCGTTGCTTGCTGCCCCAACCGAACATGACTAAGCTGCCATCAGTTAAGCGGCGATAGGGAATATTGCGGGCCACAGCGGCTTGTACGATCGAGCCAGTTGATGGGCCTAAACGCACGTCTTCATCGAGTTCGCGCAGTTGGCTTAATGCGCCCTCTAAATCAAAAAAACTGTCTTGTCGAGCAGCGATACATAGTTTCTCGGCTAATTCAAATGCCAAGCGACCAACGGCTTCTTCGGTATATTCAACGACTACTTGGAAAACGCCCGCTTCAACTGTTTGATTGGTGCGGCTAAAAGTCACTGGGCAGCCAGCGGAGGATTGTAAGCCGAGCGCGACATGTTCAAACACGTGCGCCATGGGAATCGCATCGTGATAACCGGTAGGTTGCAGGGCGCTCAACGCGGGGAAGCGGGCGCGCAGGCGGGTTTCAAAATCGGGAAGATTAACGATATTGAGTTCTTCTTGGCTGCACGTCAAAATCGCCTCAATCGCTGTGTGATGACTCCACAGATTAGGGCCGCGCAATGCTCGGATTCGTGAAACTTCCATAAAATAATTGTCCTAAGTCTTTTGTATGGCGAAATGGCGTTTGATGATTAAATCAAGCGCCATTTTCTAATTTTAATAAGGTGTTTTTTTCGGAGTCGATTCAAACGTTCTTAAACCCGCTTCAATTAAATCCGGTGAAATCGACAAAGCCCAAGCGGCGGCAACGGCGGCCATCACATTTTCGGGTTGCGCTGCTTTGACTGGTTTTAAGGATGAAAGCGGTAACAGGGCAGTTTCTTCTTTGCCGAGCGCCAAGACGATGCAGTTGTCGCGCAAAAATACGACACGTTCGCCTTCCGCGCGATGATTAGCGATGACGTCCGATGCGGAATTTTTACCGTAGAAAATCACTTTTCCATCGCACAATTCGGCCAGTTCAACAATGGTTGGATTGTCGGCATTTAGAACCGCAACGCCGCTAGGCAAGACCACATCGATTTGTGTGCGGACAACGTTAAATAATTTATCGGCATCCGTGATGTATAAATCGCTGAGATTTTTTAACTCGGTTTTTTCATCAATTTCGCTAACCACGCCAACCGCGCATTTATCGTAGACCAAACCTTCGGTCAGAATCATCCGATTACTGGTTTCAAACACGGCGGCTTCAATCGAGCGGTTGATTAATAAACGCTGACCAGCGGTCCAGTTAATACCGTTATTGGCGTCGATTTGGCGTTGATCCAAGAAAATACCGGAACTGCAAGCCAGACCAACGTGTTTGCCGCTGACTTGAATCAAGTGGGCAATCAGTCGTGAAATTAAAGTCGAACCGCTGGCACCTGCAACGCCGATGATAGGCACGCGGCCATTGGCGTCGCTGGGGAATAAATGTTCAATAATTGCGGTGCCGATAGGACGAGGCTTGCCGCTAGCGGGTTTTAGATGCGATAGCAAGCCCGGGCCAGCATTGACTTCAATGATCGCGCCGCGTTGGCTGTGCAGCGGCTTGGAAATATCTTCCACGACTAAATCAACACCAGCCACATCCAAGCCAACCACGCGCGCCGCTAAAGTGGCGACAGCCGCGATACTTGGATGAATATTGTCAGTCACATCAAAGGCGACATTGCCGTTACGTTGAATTAATACGCGATGATCTTTAGGCGGAATATCGTAGGCAGTAAAACCTTGGCGCTCTAATTCCAGAATAATTTCCGCGCCGTTTTGTGGGCCTAAGGCGTTCAATGGGAATTCTTCGGTCGTGCCGCGACGTGGATCGGAATTGATTTGATCGTCCACTAATTCGATGATGTTGGCTTTACCGTCGCCGGTCACCCAAGCCGCTTCGCCTGCTGCAACGGCAACGACTTTCTTGCCCACGACTAATACGCGGTGCTCATTGCCGGGAATAAATTGCTCAACGATGACAGCGCTGCCGTCGCCTTTGCGGTCGGCCAATTTAAATGCGGCAATGACATCGGCTTCGGTTTTTAAATCCAGCGAAACGCCACGCCCATGATTGCCATCGTAAGGTTTCAGCACAACTGGCAAACCTACGTCTTGCGCGGCCTCCCACGCTTCTTCAGCGGAATGCACCAACGTGCCGTCTGGTACCGGAACACCACAGGATTTGAGTAAAGACTTGGTTAAATCTTTGTCGGACGAGATGCTCTCCGCGATGGCGCTGGTTTGGTCGGTTTCGGCAGTCCAAATACGACGTTGCGTGTTGCCGTAACCAAGTTGCACCAAGTTACCGTCATTTAAACGCATCCAAGGAATAGAGCGGCTGGTTGCTGCATCAACGATGTGGGCCGTAGATGGGCCTAAGCAAAGTGAATCGGCTAAATCCCGTAATTCTTCAACTTTGGTGGCGAGATCGAACGGCGTGTCATCGATGGCGGCAAGTAATAATTCGCGCCCAATTTCCAACGCGGCCCGACCAACTTCTTCTTGGCGAGTACGGAACGCCATTTTGTACAAGCTTGGTTCAGCGGCTTTGCGGGTTTTACCAAAACCGGTGCGCATGCCAGCTAAGTTTTGTAGCTCAAGAACGATATGTTCCAAAATATGGGCGGCCCAAGTGCCTTCGCGCAGACGTTCAATAAATCCGCCGCGCTCGCCGACGCCGCAGCGATGTTCGATCAAGCTAGGTAGCCAAGTGGTTAATCTGTCGGTTAATCCAGGAAGCAAGTTGGAGGGGAATTGCTCTAATTCACCAATATCGACCCACGCTTCAATTACTGGGCGGTAAGTCCAAATATTCGGGCCACGTAAATACGTTACGCGGACAAATTTAATATCTTTCTTGTTTGTCATTTATTTTATTTTCACCAACATGTGGGACAGAATTACTGCTTGATTCCAATTAATCAGGACTTAGGCAAAACTGCTCAAGGACGCTGTTCCCGGTTTTGGAACAATTTTGCATAAACTCGATGTGTGCGTTCGTGTATTTATTTACAAGAAGAAACAAGAACAGACTTCATGAATCGCTTATTGTATACTGCCGAAAGCAAATTTTGCCCTTAGAACAGCTTTCCAACGGCCAATTCAATTCGATAGAATACCGTAAGTTATCGCTCTTGCGCTACGGTTTACGCTTCTAAAACATGCTCATTATCATCAACTAGACTATAAAACAGCGATGATATTGTGCTTTCCCACCGCTCGATTTCGAGCGTTTTTGCACTTTGGAGTACCGATTACAATGACAATGAAACAAGTTCCTGCCGATCTAACGTTAACCAATCTTCCCGAAATCTGGCGTAGTGACGTGGCGACTATTCTCGCCGCAGGTGAGAACGCACTGACCACCTTAGAGGTTGACTTGGATGCGCGATTAAATTTCCGCAAGGGAATTTTGATTGCAACGGAATCGCGTTTATTGTCGCGTTCAGCCGAACAAAGCGAATGGCAAAGTTGGGATTACCGTCCTGATTTGGCGCTCAATCATTACGATCACGCGGGTATCGGGCATTTGGAATTAGTCGATTCCAATGGCTTGCTGGCGTCGTGGCGCTTTACGCTAGATCAAAATTTGTTGGCAACACGGTTTGCCGAACAATTTAAGTTGTACCAAAACAGTCAAATTAGTGGCGAGCCTATCGTCGAAGCCGATCAATTGGTTTGCCCAAGCTGTAAAGCTCCGCTGGAACCGGATCAGGATGAATGCCCGATTTGCGCCAAAGTCATTCACACACCGCCATCCACGCTCACTTTATTCCGTTTGTGGCGCTTTGCTGAGCCCTACAAATTGCAATTGTTTATCGGCTTCGCGCTGACTTTATTGGGAACCGCGGCTGGATTGGTGCCGCCGTATTTAACCGGTCCGATTTTGGACGATATTCTGATTCCCTACGCGACCACCAAGCATATTGATCCTTGGATGGTATCGATGTACTTGGGCGGTTTATTGGGTTCGGCTGTGTTGGCATGGCTGTTGAACTGGCTCAAAACTTATATTTTGGCTTTAGTCTCCGAGCGCATCGGCTCTGATTTACGTACCGCAACTTACGAACATTTAATGCGGCTATCGTTGGAATATTTCGGCGGCAAGCGCACCGGTGATTTGATGTCACGTATTGGTAGCGGGACGGATCGGATTTGCGTGTTTTTGTCCTTGCATCTGCTCGACTTTGCTACCGACGTCATCATGCTGGTCATGATCGCGGTATTTTTGGTGCGTCAAAATGCGATGTTGGCCTTGGTGACCTTGGCGCCGCTGCCCTTTATCGCGTGGATGATACACATCGTGCGCGATCGTCTGCGTAACGGCTTCGAAAAAATTGACCGTGTTTGGGGCGAAGTCACCAACGTGTTAGCCGATACGATTCCTGGTATTCGCGTGGTTAAAGCGTTCGCGCAAGAGCAACGCGAAGCGAACCGCTTTTACGAAGCTAACCGTCACAATTTATTGGTGAATGATCGTTTAAATAAAGTGTGGGCATTGTTTTCTCCCACCGTTTCTTTGTTGACTGACATCGGAATGTTGGTGGTGTGGGCGTTTGGTATTTGGCAGATTTCTCGCGGCGAAATCACTACCGGTGTGCTGATTTCGTTTGTCGCGTTAATGGGCCGCTTTTATGGTCGTTTAGATTCGATGAGTCGGATTGTCTCGGTAACCCAAAAGTCTGCGTCGGCGGCTAAACGAGTCTTTGATATTTTGGATCATGTCTCCAGCGTTCCAGAGCCAGCTAATCCGGTTAAAGTGACCAACGTACAAGGGCATATTGAATTGCGCGAAGTAGGCTTCCGTTACGGCAATCGTGCAGTCAACCGCGGCGTGTCGCTCAATATTAAACCGGGCGAAATGATCGGTTTGGTGGGACATAGCGGCTCAGGTAAAAGTACTTTGGTCAACTTGATTTGCCGTTTTTACGATGTGGCCGAAGGAGCGATTTTGTTGGATGGCGTTGATATTCGTTCGTTTGCCGTGTCGGACTACCGCCGTAATATCGGCTTAGTATTGCAAGAGCCGTTTTTATTCTTTGGCACCATTGCCGACAATATCGCCTACGGTAAGCCGGATGCGACCCGCGATGAAATTATGGACGCTGCGCGTGCTGCACATGCGCATGAATTTATTCTGCGTTTGCCGCAAGGTTACGATTCAATGGTCGGTGAACGTGGTCAAGGTTTGTCGGGCGGCGAGCGCCAGCGGATCTCGATTGCGCGCGCCTTGTTGATCGATCCTAAGATTTTGATTTTGGATGAAGCCACGTCGTCGGTTGATTCCGAAACCGAAAAAGAAATTCAAAAAGCCTTAGATAATTTAGTTAAAGGTCGCACCACGATTGCGATCGCGCATCGCTTATCCACGTTAAATAAAGCCGACCGACTCGTCGTGATGGATCGCGGCGTCGTGGTGGAAGAAGGTAAACACGAAGTATTGATGGCGCAGCAAGGCGCGTATTACCGCCTCTACCAAGCGCAAGCGCGCAATGCGGCGGTATTATTAGAATCAAGCGAAGGTTAAACGACTTATGCAAACAACTCAATTTGACTTAACCCGAAATTCGTTCGGAAAATTAATGTTAACCGCCAACGGCGAAACTCACGAAGGCGTCACTCCCGTGCGCGCTTTCCCGATTCAAACGCCCGAAGAAGGCATTGCCTTGGTCAGTACCGATGGGCGCGAAGTGGCTTGGGTAGAGCGTTTGGTTGATTTACCGCAGCAAGTGCGCGATTTGATTACCAATGAATTGGCTGGACGGGAATTTGTTCCGGTTGTTGATCGCATCATCGGTGTATCCAGCTTTTCCACTCCTTGCACTTGGACCGTGGCAACGGATCGTGGCGAGACTAATTTTGTCTTGCGGGTAGAAGAAGACATTCGCCGTGTGGGTGAAAGTTTGTTAGTGACCGATAATCACGGCATTAATTTTTTAATTCGCAATCCGCGTAAATTAGATAAACATAGCCGCAAAATTCTCGACCGTTTTCTGTAAGTGACCGCAACCGGATGACTTCACCATCTCACTATCTCCATGCCTTAAAACAGCGGTTAAAAACAGTCAGTGTGTTTGGGTGGCGATTAACCCAAATCCGCAGTTTGCTGCGCTTTGCCATTAAGCGCATCGTGCAAGGGCAATTGGCGCAAGTCGCGGGCAGTTTGACCTTTACCACCGTGTTGGCGCTGGTGCCTTTGTTGACCATTGCGCTGGCAATTTTTACGGTGTTCCCTTTGTTCACCACGTTTCGTGCCTCGCTAGAAGCCTACTTTATTCAAAGTTTGATGCCGAAGGCGATTGCCACCAATATCCTCAATTACCTTAATCAATTCGCCTCGAAAGCCACGCGCTTATCGGCCTACGGTGCGGTGGCTTTGATGGTGACTTCGGTTGCGATGCTTGGCACTATCGAGCGGGTGTTTAATCAGATTTGGCGGGTAAAGCAAAAGCGCCCAATATTAAAAAGTATGTTGGTGTATTGGGCTTTAATCACCCTGGCTCCGCTGCTCATTGGTGTGTCGTTGACGGTGACATCGTATTTATTTGAGGCGACTTCGGATGTGGTTGGCACCATTCCGGGCAGTAAAATTTTGTATACGATTGCTTCGATTATTTTTACCACGAGCGCTTTTGCGTTGCTGTACGTGTCCGTGCCAAACCGCCGGATCGAATGGCGTGATGCCGCGTGGGGCGGGTTAGTGGCGGGTATTTTGTTTGAAATTGCTAAGCGCATTTTCGCGTCATTCGTGATTCATATCCCAACTTACACGGTGGTGTATGGCGCGGTCGCGGTGGTACCTATTTTTCTGATTTGGATATACACCTCGTGGCTGATCACTTTATTTGGTGCGGTGATTACGGCCTCCTTGCCGATTGTGAAGTATGAGCGTTGGTGGTACGTGCCCCGTCCCGGTGGTCGCTTTGTCGATGCGATGGCGGTGCTGGAGACTTTATTCTTGACCCGTCAACATTCCAATAACGCTGGAATTTCTAGCTGGGATATACGCCAGCAAACCCGCTTGGGCTTTGATGAGATCGAAGAGTTGTTGACCCAAATGAGCAAAGCCGGTTGGGTGGGGCGCTTGCATGCGGAAGAAATCGTCGTCAAGAAAAAGACGCCGTTGGTCGGTTCGGAATGGTGGGTGATGCTGGTCAATCCAAGCGTTATTCCGATGTCACAGGTGTATCGCTTATTTTTGTTTGAATCGCAGTCCGATACGCGCTTAAGCAAAAAGGTAGAAGCCGCGATTGAACAGGGTTTGCAGGAATCGCTGGAAAGCTATTTCCTATCGCAACGATAAGCGGGAATGGCTCGTTGCTTTGCTTGGTGATCAATGTGCGGCTGAAAAAAATGCTGAGTGTAATTCCTCAGCATTTTTATTTTGCGCTCGCTAAATCAGTCGATTAAATTTCAGCCCGCAGTCGAGCGATTGCGGCGCGCACTTGATTCGGCGCCGTGCCGCCTAAATGGTCACGCGCAGCTACGGAGCCTTCAAGGGTTAATACTTCAAAAATATCTGCCTCAATCAAGGTCGAAAAAGCCTGTAATTCTTCCAAACTTAAATCGCTTAAATCACAGCCTTTGTTGACACAAGTTTTTACCGCATGCGCCACTGCTTCGTGCGCATCGCGGAACGGCAAACCTTTTTTTACCAAATAATCAGCCAAGTCCGTCGCGGTCGCATAACCCTGTAACGCAGCAGCACGCATGGCTTCTGGCTTGACGCTTATGCCGCTAGCCATATCAGCAAAAATACGCAGGGTGTCGGTAATGGTGTCCACGGTGTCGAATAAAGGTTCTTTGTCTTCCTGATTGTCTTTGTTGTAGGCCAATGGCTGACCTTTCATCAGCGTGAGCAGGGCGATTAAATGACCATTGACGCGACCTGTTTTGCCGCGCGCTAGTTCAGGCACGTCGGGATTTTTCTTTTGCGGCATGATGGATGAACCGGTGCAGAAACGGTCAGCAATATCAATGAAACCGATACGCGGGCTCATCCAAATGACTAATTCCTCTGACATGCGCGAAATATGGGTCATGATCAAAGCCGATGCCGCGCAAAATTCAATCGCGAAATCACGATCTGAAACAGCATCCAAGGAGTTTTGACATACGCCGTCAAAACCCAAGGTTTGGGCCACACGCAAACGATCAATCGGGAAAGTTGTGCCCGCTAAAGCGGCAGCGCCCAAAGGCAAGCGATTTACCCGTTTGCGGCAATCGGCCATGCGCTCTGCGTCGCGACTAAACATTTCAACATAGGCCAAAATGTGATGGCCGAACGTGATCGGTTGCGCGACTTGCATGTGGGTGAAACCCGGCATGATGGTGTCGGCATTTTTTTCGGCTAAATCCAATAAGGCCAAACGGAATTGCGCCAATAAACCCAAAATATCGTCAATCGCGCCGCGCAAATACAAGCGAATATCGGTCGCCACTTGATCATTGCGCGAGCGCCCAGTGTGCAGACGTTTGCCCGCATCGCCGACGATTTCTGTTAAACGTTTTTCAATATTTAAATGAACATCTTCCAAATCGAGTTGCCAAGTGAACTCGTTGGCGCCGATCTCTGTTGAAATTTGTGCCATGCCGCGCACAATTTCGGCATAATCTGATTTGCTAATAATTTCTTTAAAGCAAAGCATTTCCGCGTGCGCGAGCGAACCTTGGATGTCAACATGCGCTAAGCGTTTGTCAAAAAAGACCGAAGCCGTGTAGCGTTTGACCAAATCAGAAACCGGTTCAGAAAAGCGAGCAGACCACGCCTCATTTTTTTTAGAAAATTGTGATGTCATGTTGTTTTGCCTAGGGTTTTACATGGAATTGATATGATTATAAAGCACCTGAAGACAGCAACTCCTTCGGCTGTGTCGTCGGTTATTCCAGATTGCTGCAATATCGGGGTGATTTATCGCGTCTTGTTGGCGACCAATTCGGCGGTGTTTTGCGCCATTTGGATACAAAGTAGTGATACGCCATCGGCTGTGGTTAAGTTTTTTAATTCGGCCATGCTGCTGGAAACGATCAGTATTCTATCGTTATTAATGTTGTGTGGCATTAGAAAAGTCGCCTTGGTGCAATTATTCCCTCTATGGGTTCAACGCGGGCTGTGCGGATTAATCCCTGGCTCGATTGCTAGCGCCTTGGCCATTTTTATCGACGCTCAGCAATGGTTTGAGAATGATTTTGCTCACATTTCCGCTTGGCAGTTGTTCGTTTTGTCTGGATTTTTTGGCCTAATTTATCAGCAGCATTTTGAATTGCGAGCGCGCGCTTTTTCGCCCGCCTTGGGCGAAGCGAAGCTGCAAGCCTTGCAAGCGCGGATTCGGCCGCATTTTTTGTTTAACAGTATCAATGCCGTGCTGTCACTGATCAGAACCGAACCGCTGCGGGCCGAGACAGCATTAGAAGATTTGGCCGATTTGTTTCGTGTGCTCATGCGCGATACACGCGATATGTCCACCTTGTACGACGAAGTGCGCTTATGTCGCCAATATTTGTCGATAGAAAAAATCCGCTTGGGCGAGCGTTTAAAAGTCGAATGGGAAATTACCAATTTCAGCGAAAAAAATGTGAAAGAAGCCCAAATCGCCAGCTTGTTATTGCAGCCATTAATCGAAAATGCGGTGCATCACGGCGTTGAGCCATCCGAGAAGCTGGCCTTGATTACCATCAAATTAAATCGCAGCTCCGAGCGCATTTATATCGTGATTGAGAATCCGTATCACGGCAAGCACGAGACCAAAGGTAATCAAATGGCGCTCGATAATATTCGTGAACGTTTGTCGCTGCTGTACGACGTGGAAGCCGATTTTGATGCCGCTGTGGTCGGCGATCAGTTCCAAGTTAAACTTAGTTTTCCCTACCAAAAAAATTCAGGCGGCGAACACCAGCGTAATCCTAATGTTGAGCGCCGCAGCATCAAACGTCACGACGATGCCACTATTTGATTAACTTGACATGATCCCTAAAATTTTTATTCTCGACGACGAAGCTCCCGCGCGCCAACGCATCCGCATGCTGCTCTCGGATATCGCCGCTGAGTGTCCAACCGATGTGGTAGGTGAAGCAGAACACGCGCAGCCCGCGCTCGATGCAATTGCATTGTGTCGACCCGATATTGTTTTGTTGGACGTGCAAATGCCGGGCATGAGCGGAATCGAATTCGCGCATCATTTATTGCAGAACACGCAAGCACAAGTGGCGCCGAGCGTGATTTTTTTATCGGCGCACGATGCCTACGCCTTGCAAGCGTTCGAAGTACATGCATTTGATTATTTGTTGAAACCGGTGCGCGCCCAGCGTTTGCAAGAGGCGCTATTGCGCGCAGTGAAGATACGCGAAAAAATGCACGGTGTAAGTTCGTTAAGTTCGACTGAATCAAGCAATGCTATGCCGAATTCGGGCGCAAATTCTAGCGCATCTTCGGCAACGAACATCGTTGCGCTACCGCGTAAATATTTTTCTGTCATGGAACGAGGCCGTATTGTGTTAGTCGCGGTACACGATGTCTTGTACATCAAAGCCGAGCAAAAATATCTGACGCTGCACACGCTTGAGCGGCAATATTTAATCGAAGATTCGCTGCAAGCAATTGAGCAAGAAATGGCAACCGTGTTTGTACGAATTCATCGTAACGCACTGATCGCTAGATCGGCATTGATCGGCGTAGAACGCGGCATGGAATTGGATGAGCAAACAGGGAAAATGACCGAGGCGTGGCAAGTGATTTTACGCGATTGCAAAGAGCGCTTGCCGATTTCGCGCCGTTTGTGGCCAACAATTAAAGCGCTAGTTAAATAAACTTATCGAGGGAAATCGGATGATGTCAGCTTATTTCGCATTCTTCCATCACATCGCTGCGTTTGCTTTAATGACCGCTTTAGCGCTAGAACTTGTGCTGCTAAACGGCGAGTTGAGTGTCCTCAGAGCCAAGCAATTAATGCGGGTTGATTTGATTTATGGAACGGCGGCGGGATTGGTGTTGTTAATCGGTTTGCTGCGTGTTTTCTATTTTGAAAAAGGCTCGTTCTACTATTTCCATAACTTTTATTTTCACCTCAAGCTCGGCGTATTTCTGCTGGTCGGTTTGCCGTCGATTATTCCAACGATGGAGTTTTTGTCGTGGCGAAAAATAGCGGCTAAAGGGGAGTTGCCTGTGATTGCGCCAAAGAAGTTGAAGTTAATAAAGCTGATCATTCATCTGGAGTTGCTAGGCATTGTGGTGATTTTATTTTGCGCCGCGCAGATGGCCAAGGGTGCGGGGGTAATTGGTTGACGGGTAAATTAGAGCCGCTAATTTACCCGTTGATTGGTCAACGATGTATTTTGCCTATAGTTAGCTGCTGCGGCTAACAACAGAAGCCGTGGCAATTAATTCATCCAACAACGCCATCGTGGCATGCCCGGAGCAAGCAAACGGATTGAGTTCCTGCTTCTCGGAGTATTTCAACAACACCGACGGATTCACTTTGGTCATATTGACTTGACCCATGGTCCACGCGCCAAAGCGGCGTTCGGAAATTTCTTCAAAACTCAAAATCCGCACATTGACGTGTCGATCATCGCGCACGATGGTGTTGAACAATTGGCACACTGGGTCGCGGCCACCTTCTAATACTTGGATAAACAAATCATCGCTGTAGCACAAAATTCCAGTGATACCGTTGGTGCGATTATTGTTGCGCGATTTGTCTAGGATGGCGTCGGTGGTGGTGATCGCCAAAGGAGCTTTGGCGCGGCTGGCATAAAGCAGTCGAACTAGCATGGTATTCCTCAGTTCTTTAAATTGATTAGGGAAAGAAATTCGCGCCGTAAATTAGCGTTTTTTAAAAACGAACCGCGCATTACGCTGTTCACCATTTTTGTTTCAGAATCTTTCACTCCGCGCCAGTGCATGCAAAAGTGATCTGCTTCCATAACGACCGCTAAACCGTCAGGGTTGACTTTGTTCATCAATAATTCCGCCATCTGAATAATGGCTTCTTCTTGAATTTGTGGTCGCGACATAACCCATTCAGCCAAGCGGGAATACTTGGATAAACCGATTAAGTTGGAATTTTCATTCGGCATCAAACCTATCCACAAACGTCCCATAATCGGGCAAAAGTGATGGCTGCATGCGCTGCGCACGGTGATCGGGCCGACAATCATTAATTCATTCAAATGCTCGGCATTGGGGAATTCGGTCACTGGAGGAGCGGTGACATAGCGGCCACGAAATACTTCGTTCAAATACATTTTAGCGACGCGGCGCGCGGTGTCTTGGGTGTTGTGATCGCTCTCGGTATCGATGACTAAGCTCTCTAACACGCCTTTCATCTTGCCAGCGACTTCGTCTAACAAAGCGCTGAGTTCGCCCTCGTGGATGAAGTCAGCAATATTGTCGTTGGCATGAAAACGCTTTTTCGCTTGTTGCAGTCGATTGCGGATTTTGGTGGATACCGGAAGGTATTTCGCTTCTTCCGTTGGATCAGAAACGCTTTTGGTTGTCATTGGGAATCCGCTCTTAATAGTTGATAAGGTGGTAATTGTTGTGTTCGGTTTTTGGGGAATGCGTATGCGGCGTTTGGGTTGGTTTCAAGCAGCGCCGAAGGAGTGCTCAAAAAAGTGAATAGCGCGATTTTAACTGGATTTAGTTGGCTGTGCATTTCAGCTACCATTCGACGGTTTTGCCGTTATGGTCGAAAAATCCGCCGTTGTCAGCCGAACTTAAATTTTCGATTACTTGCAGCAGTCGCTGGGCGGCGATTTCCGGAGATACCACATTGGGCGCTGATTTAACAAATTGGTGGGACAGCGCTGTCTGGACCGTACCTGGGTGCAGCGCTACGCAGATCGCATGCGGTTTAGTGCGGCGCAATTCAATCGAAGCGGTTTTCATTAATTGGTTAAGCGCCGCTTTGGAAGCGCGGTAGCTGTACCAGCCGCCTAGTTGGTTGTCTCCAATGCTGCCTACGCGCGCAGACAACGTGGTAAAGACACTGCGTTCTTGCGTCGCTAACAAGGGCAAAAAATGCTTCATGATCAGCGCTGGGCCGATGGCGTTAATGGCGAACGACTTTGCCATCGCCAATGGTTCAAGCTGCTTCCAGCTTTTCTCTACCTCGCAGCCTTCGCCGTGCAGAGTTCCTGTGGCATCGATGATGAGCCGTAAATCGTTGGTGTGCGCCGCGACTTCTTGTGCGGCGTGCGCAATCGTAGATTCATCAAGTAGATCGAGCCTGATGTAGTCAGAGCGGGCGCAGCCCAGCACCGTGGCGAAGCGCTGACTGCTTTGTAATTGCGTCAGCAGCGCATTGCCGATGCCGCCAGTCGCGCCAATAATGAGCGCAGCGGGCGATGCTGCGAGAGCGCTGTGTTCCGCGGTGTGCAACTGTTCTATCACGCTTTCTTAGCCCAAGCTGAGCACCAACCTTTGGCATTGACTTGTTTGCCGCCCATGATGGCGCATGCACCCCAAGGATCGCTCGCTGCGCCTTGGTACAGTTGGCAATTGCTGCACACATGACCCGCTGCATAGCCAGCGAATTTTTTACCATCGACTTTGGTGGCATCGTGTTTGTAACCCAGCGCATTTGCAGTTGCGTCGGTTTCTTCAATGTGTGCTGGTGCGGCGCTAGCTTTGCCGATTGCGCTCAAGGCGATTAGGGTAGGGACTGAATAAGAGATAAATTGGCGGCGAGTGGTCATGATGTACCTTTCGAGTAACCCAGTAATAATAAATGAGTAAGTCAGGCGTTAATAAGGTACTCACGTCTGGCTTACTTGAAGCGCGTTATTACTGGGCACCGCGCTCAAAATTTTGTTCTGTAGCAACAAGATAGGGCAAATAATTCTATTTGTCCAGAGATTGAACCTATGTTTTTCTAAAACTCCAGTACAATACCTGTTCACATTAACCAAATGGCGAACATTATGAACTCAATTACGTCGACAATTTCCGATTCCACCGATAGTAAAGCCGCTCCGACTTACCGCAGCGGTTCGGCCGCTAGGCTATCTGGCGTCCCTGTAGAAACGTTGCGTGTTTGGGAGCGTCGCTACAGTGTAGTGAACCCAAAACGCTCCGAACATGGCCAGCGTGAGTATTCCTTGGACCAAATTAAGCAACTCAGTTTGATTAAGCAACTGGTCGATTTGGGCAATCAAATCGGCGTTGTCGCACGTTTGTCCCGGGAAGAGTTACTCGAAATGTTGTCCATCACCAAAGCCAGTGCAGCCGATTCTTCATCGGCCAATGGCGCGTCAAAAGCCGAAGCAAATCACATTCGCGTGGCAGTCGTGGCTGAGCGCATGGGAACGAGTTTAGTTGGTATGTGTAATTGCTCGGCCGTGTTGGAAGTAATCGGCAACGGAACGACGATGAAAAACGCTTTAGCAGGCTGGGCGGAGGTAACTGCCGAAGTGTTGTTGGTTGAAATTAACGAAATGGCTGATGTTGATCTGGATTCGATAGACCAAATTCGGCGCAAAATCAAAGCCTACGGCGGCGTGATTTTGTACCGTTTTGCGCGTCATTCGGTCATCCGCAAACTGCGTTCAGCCGGCTTTGTCGTGGCGCGGATTCCATCTGACCCGAAAGAAATCGAAGCGCTATGCCAACGCGCCTTAGTAATGCATGTGTTGACCCAAGCGCCGACTAAGTCGCACGAAGCGACTCAACCCGAGGTTGCCGCCGCCCGCTTCAACGACAAAGCCCTATCCGCTATCGAATTAGCGTCCAATTCGGTGTACTGCGAATGCCCGCGTCATTTAGTCGATATCGTGCGCACTTTGTCGAGTTTCGAGCGCTACAGTGCCGAATGCCAAAACCGAAATTTAGACGACGTCGCGCTGCACCATGCGATGGGAAAGGCTACTGCGCAAGCCCGCGTGATTATGGAGAAAATGTTGGAGCAAGTGGCCAAGGCAGAAGGATTGCCGCTGCCGGATTAATCGTGCCACAAACACCCACGTAAAAAAGGCTGCTTCGACGCAGCCTTTTTTACCTAATCTTCACTGATCTTGCTCAGCGAGAAATCTTTCCATTCGCGCCGATGATGGTGGTCTCGACCCATTGTGATGCGTTATTTGATCGGGTGAAATCCACCACAAATCCGCCTAAGTCCAAACGCATGCCATGCAAAGCTGCATTGATCGAATCGGCGTTGACTTTGCCGTTGATGCGCTTGATCGCTTCGACAGTTACTTTAGCGGCGACGTAGCCTTCGATGCTGGCATAACTAAAACTTGGATTACTGTTATTGGCTGCCATCGCACGTCGATATTCGGCGGATAGAGTGGTGGGCTCGGTGTGCGGACTTGGCATCACAGCCGGAACAACCACGCCACGGGCGGCAACACCTGCCAATTGCGCCAGCGGTTCAGTTCCCACGAACGACAAGGTGGTGAAGATTCCCACGAAGCCGGCTTTGCGCGCTTTGATTAACAATTCACTTTCGGTTTTGTAGGCGCTCACGACAAACACTGTATCGACGTGATTGGTCGCGATTTTAGCCAGCGCCGCATCGACGTTGGTTGAGTTACGTTCAACAGTTTCTGTCCAAATCACCTTGATGCCGGGATGCTTAGCGAGTGCTGCTTGCATGGCGCGCAAACCGGCTTCGCCGAAGGCATCCTTTTGATACACAATGCCCATCGTGCGCAATCCCATGCCGTCAACTTCTTTGGCGATGGTCAATGCTTCATCGTTATAGCTGGCGCGAATGTTGAAGGCATTTTCGTATTTGCCGTCGCGCAGACTGTCGGCGCCGGTGTAGGGGCCAATAAAGGGCAAACCAGCAGTCTTAATGGTTGGGAGCGCTGCCACGCTAGTTGGCGTGCCGACATAGCCCACCAATGCGACGACTTTATTCTCAGTGATTAATTTTTGGGTGTTTTGAATTGTGCGCTCAGGCTCGTATCCGTCATCCAAGGTGATTAATTTAATTGGGCGACCATTGACCCCGCCACGCTCGTTGACTTGATTGAAATAGGCATTCATGCCGCGTGCCATTTCGGTACCCAACATACTCGCCGGTCCGGTTAGCGCGGCGGACTGACCTAGGACGATGGGTTCTGCTGCAAGCGAGGCCAGTGGCGCGGCCAGCGCGAGCAGGGCGGCGGCTAGTTTTAATGGGGACGAAGTGAGTAGTCCTGCTAACCGAAGCGACCATTTGTTCATGATAATTTTTCCTGGATTCTAGAGGTACTTGTGCGACAAAGTGAATGTCGTGGTGCCGTCGCTGCATGCAGCGTTAGGCTAAGTTAAACGATGTCGAAGATAGGTTGAAATGCCCGTAAATTCTCCGAGTCAGCTCGGAGAAACTTAACGGTTGACGATAACGTAGTATAACAGTTTCCGCGGTGCAATAAAATTGCTGGAGATCAATGGACGTACATCAAATGCTAGGAAATTTATTTAGTTTTGGTGGCTTTTGGAGTACAAACAACATGGCTTTTATTTTATTTTCTTTAAATTGTGCAGATGCAGCAAAATTTAACAATTATTCGAAAATTTATATGATATATATGGGCTTCCATAAATTGTGCGTTCGCACAAAAAGGAGGTTTTATGTACCATTATTTTTATTCTGAAGACGACGATGATGTCCAAGAAGATTGGCTAGACGAGCAAATTCCGCCGCCACCAATCGAAGATTTGCCGATTGGATTAATTGCCGATGAAATGTAAGTTGCCTTAGAAATTGTTACTTAGTTTTAGTTAATGCAAGTTATCGCCAATATTGGCGCTCTTTTGCAAGAACTCAGCAGCGTTTTATAGTTGGATGATCGAGCTGAAAAGAATGAGTTTTGATCATGCAAAGCACGAACTGTTGACTATTTTTTGGGAGGTAAATTTAACTATGCTTCATTACGTTAAGCGAAAAAAATGCCCAGTCGTTACTGGGCATTTTGCTTTGTAGCGGAAATGTATTTTTCTCAGAAGTGTTTTAAGCCGAGTGCAGTTTTCACTTCTGACGTGGTTCGCGCTGCCACTTCACGCGCTTTTTCCGTACCTTCTTTCAGTATTTGAATGATGTAGCCACGGTCTTGTGCCAATGCAGCGCGACGCTCGCGGATTGGGCGGATTAATTCTTGCAGACATTCCTCCAAACGTTTTTTGACCGTGCCATCGCCCAGGCCACCACGCACATAATGCGCTTTCATTTCAGCGAGCGATTCTTTGTCTTGGTCGAATGCATCCAAATAGGTGAAGGCGACGTTGCCCTCTAAATGACCTGGATCTTCAATGCGTAAATGCAGTGGATCGGTGTAGGTTTTTTTAACGGCGGCGCGGATTTCTGATTCGGTGGCACCGAGGTTGATGACGTTACCCAGCGATTTGCTCATTTTGGCTTTGCCATCAATGCCCGGCAAGCGACCAATTTCAGGCACCAGCGCTTGGCATTCCACCAGAATTTCTTGATTTGCTAAACGATTAAAGCGACGCACGATTTCATTGGTTTGCTCAATCATCGGAATTTGATCTTCGCCGACCGGAACCAAGGTTGCTTTAAACGCGCTAATGTCGGCTGCTTGGCTTACTGGGTAAGTCAAAAATCCTGCCGGAATATCGCGTTCAAAGTTTCGCAGGCGGATTTCTTCTTTAATGGTTGGATTGCGTTCTAGACGCGCTACAGTCACCAAATTTAAGTAATAAAAAGTCAGTTCGGTTAATTCGGGAATCTGCGATTGAATAAAAATCGTACTTAACTTCGGGTCTATCCCAACCGCCAAATAATCCAACGCCACTTCCACCACGTTACGATGCACTTTGCCCGGATCGTCCATATTGTCGGTTAAGGCTTGCGCGTCGGCCAGCATGATGAATTGCTTGTATTGGTGCTGGAATTTAACGCGGTTGGACAAGCTGCCAACGTAATGACCTAAGTGCAATGGGCCAGTGGGGCGGTCGCCGGTCAGGATTAGGTGAGTTTTATTTTCTTGAGTTGACATAGTTTTCCAGTTTGTCAGCACGGCGCCCGGATTTTTTTAGCTTAACGTTGGTTGGGCTGGTGAAATGGCGGGCAGAGTGACGACGATAAAGCGGATCGAGCAATTTTAATGGTGTTCGGGATTGCGCCATGCTATCCGTTTTGGTTCGCGCGGCAAATAAAGAGCGCCATCATGCCGCGCAGAAAGTTGAGTGTCAAGGCGCAACATCGCAGCAAAATCACTCGACTTAGTTACTTAATCGGGGTAATTGGCTTGCTCGGAAGCAGGGCGCGGCTTTCAAGTCGCCAGCTCATCGCGGTCAGGCTAATCGTGCCAATGGCAAAATAAATAAATCCAAACCACCACAGCGCCAAGGCCAGCGAGAAGAAAAAATAGCGATTGCCGAACGAAAACATATGACCTGCCGTGTTCAGTAGCGCTGTCGCTTGCTCTGGGACTGGTACATAACTTGACTCAATGTTACTGGCATCAATTGATTTGCCTTGCTTGGGCATTCCCAGTAAATACCCAACGTGGCCATATATCCGAATCGATTGCGCAAAATGCCAAAACGCCAAAAAAATCACGAGCAACAAGCTGCCGACTTTAATGCGCCACACTCCGTGGGTTACGGCGTCCCCCAGCCAATGGGCGGCAAACTTATCTGGGTCGCTCACCAACGTCATGGTGGCAATGACCAGCAGCACACAAGTCGACGCCATGACAGTGGCGCTCATAATTGAGTTGCGCAACACCTGAGCAGCCAGAATTTCATTGCCCGAATGAGTTAGAATCGCGGCCACCCAATGTTGGCGTGACTGCTGATTAAAGCTGCGCAAGGCCTGTGAGCCCAGAAATCCATGATCAAACAGCCAGTAATAAAGTACCAATAATGTACTGACCGCTAGCACCATTCCCAACTCGGTTAGGGCTGGGTTGTCGAGTAAATCCATGATTTTTCCGTAGGTAGGGTGCAAATAAGGGGCAAATAGTTGCTAAATGGGCGAATTCTACGTAGTGGATTAACTTAACGCAATATTACTCCAAAGCCATATGATAAAATCCGCTACCAAAATTACGATTAATCGGCGGTTTTTTGTAGTAAAGTGCGCCCCCCGTTGCGCCCCAATTTGCTCAATTCGCCAGCCAAGAGAGAACCTGTCTTGACCACCTCATTACCCAAAAAACTAATAATAGCGACCCGTGAAAGCCGTTTGGCGATGTGGCAAGCCCAGCACGTGCAAGCCCGGCTCCAGAGCTTGTATCCCGATTGCGTCATCGAATTGCTCGGCATGACTACGCGCGGTGATCAAATTTTGGACCGTACCTTATCCAAAGTCGGTGGCAAAGGCTTGTTTGTCAAAGAGTTAGAAACGGCGATGCTCGATGGTCGTGCCGATATGGCGGTGCATTCCCTAAAAGATATGCCCATGGATGTGCCGGAAGGCTTGCAATTAACCGCGGTGTTGGAGCGCGAAGACCCGCGTGACGCTTTTGTGTCGAATGACTTTGCTGCCTTAAATCAGTTGCCGGCAGGTGCCGTGGTGGGAACCAGCAGTTTGCGCCGACAAGCAGCCTTGATGGCGCAGTTTCCGCACCTCAACATTAAACCGCTGCGCGGCAATTTGGATACCCGTTTGCGTAAGCTCGATCAAGGCGAATATGCCGCCATTATTTTGGCAGCCGCTGGTTTAAAGCGGCTTGGTTTGCCGCAACGTATCCGTTCTTACATCGAGCCAGAAGAAAGTTTGCCATCCGCCGGACAGGGAGCGATGGCGATTGAAATTGCCGACAATAATCCAGAATTGGCTGCTTGGTTAGCTCCCTTGAATGATCTTACGACGGCGCAAGCGGTGCATGCCGAACGCGCCGTGTCAAAAGCGTTTGGTGGTAGTTGTCAGATTCCGTTGGCAGCGCATGCGGTGATTGATGGCGCGCAAATGCGTTTGCGCGCATTTATTGCCTTGCCAGACGGCACAAAAATTGTGCGTGCCGAAGCCAGTGGGCCGAGTTCCCAGGGCGCTGAGTTAAGCGCGCAAGTCGTTAAGCAATTACAACAGCAAGACGCCGCCGCGATTTTGGCGCAATGTTTAGCTGAAACGGCGCAAGCGTAACCCTTTTCTTGATGAGCGTTACGCTGAGCACTTTGCGCTGTGTTGTCAGCAAGCAGTCATAGTCTTTGAGTAGATTCGATACTACCCTAGCTAGTGGCAACCGAATTGAAGCAGCTAATGACCCTTCCATGAGCAATCCAAAACCCATCGTAATCACCCGACCAATTGGCCAAGCGCGCCCGTTAGCGCAGCGCTTGACGGGTTTGGGTTATGAGGTTGCCATGTTCCCCTTGTTAGAAATCGAAGGTTTGCAAGTCGATTCGGCGCTTTACGCTCAATTACAACAAACCTTAGGCCAATTGCCGCGCTTCGCTTTAGCGGTGTTCGTCAGCCCCAACGCGGTGCATTCGGTGTTTGCTGCGCTGGATCAACTCGGCCTGACTTGGCCCAATGCCCTGGCTTTGGCGGTGGTGGGTGAGGGCAGTCGTGTTGCGTTGGCTGAGCACGGGATTAACGATGCTACGCACCGGATTTATTGCCCGACCGATCCATTTCGCAGCGATTCAGAGACCTTGTTATTAGAGCTGGATTTACCTACATTGAAAGGCCGTGATGCCTTAATTTTTAGAGCGGAAAGCGGACGGGAGTTGTTGTCGGATGCATTGTTGGAGCATGGCATTAATGTCACCAAGGTCGTCGCTTATCGACGGTTGTCCCCAACTTCGGATGGCGATGACGCGACTCGGTTAGCTCAGCAATTGCAGGGTTTGGTTTTCAATTCATCCGCTTGGGTGGTAAGTAGTTCGGAAGCACTGCGTACCCTTGTTGAACTGACAAAAAAACTGCTTGGTGATGCGACCGTTGTTCATTTACAACAAGTAAATTTGTTAGTATCTCATCATCGTATTGTAGAGACCGCCGAAAAATGTGAATTTAAGTGTATTCGCCTCATCGGTTCAGGCGACGAAAACCTCTTGCTCGCGTTACAATCTAGCCCATGAACGAATCCCCGAATACTTCCCCAACTCCAGAGCAGCAACCTGCTGATTCAGCTTATCCAGTCAAAACGACCATGGAAAATACTCCTGTTAATTCAGCTCAAGATATCAAATCGTCTCCTTCGCCAGCTTTGTCTTCGACCAATTTAACTTACGGCGCCATTATCGGCTTGGCCGTTTTATTGGTCGCGCAATGGTGGAGCTCCACCAATCAAATTAGTCAGTTACGCGAAGAATTAGCGCGCCGCTTGCAAGCCGTTGATGCGAGCAATGCGGAAACTAAAACGATAGCCAAATCATTCCAAGAAGCAGGCAAGGAATTGCAAGTCAAAGTCGGTGTGCTAGAAAGTAAGCAGTCCGAGACAGAAAGCCACGCCTTGGCGTTGCAGCAGTTGTATCAAGATTTATCCAAAAATCGCGACGATTGGGCTTTGTCCGAAATCGAACAAGTCTTGTCCACCGCAAGCCAGC
Source organism: Sapientia aquatica (assembly GCF_004358105.1). Classification (GTDB taxonomy): domain Bacteria; phylum Pseudomonadota; class Gammaproteobacteria; order Burkholderiales; family Burkholderiaceae_D; genus Solimicrobium; species Solimicrobium aquaticum. Next base: position 308,110 of record NZ_SMYL01000001.1, read on the forward strand.
AATTGCAGTTATCGGGCAATGTGCAAGGTGCATTAATCGCCTTGCAAAATGCCGACGCGCGTTTGGCGCGCTCCGATAAGCCGCAATTCATTACCATTCGCCGTTCCATTGCACGCGACATTGACCGCCTAAAAGCGTTGCCTAATTTGGATTTGCCGGGCATCGCGTTGCGCTTAGATAGCGCGATCGCACAAGTTGAATCAATGCCGTTGTGGGTGGATGAAAACCAGGTTGTGATTGCTAGTCCGGTGAAAGTGCGTGAACCCGCTAAGCCAGCAGCAAGCGCGGCGAAGAGCGCAAGTAACACTAAAAACAGCAAAGACGCTCGCACCGCCGAGCCAAGCACCGCGTCCAGCTGGTCTGTTTGGTTGGACGACCGGTGGCAAAGTTGGTCGACCGAAATGTGGGGTCAATTACGCCAGTTAGTCCGCATCCGTAACGTCGAAAACCCCGATGCCTTGTTGCTCACGCCAAGCCAAGGTTACTTCGCCAAAGAAAACGTCAAGCTGCGTTTATTGAATGCGCGTTTGGCTTTGTTGTCGCGCAGCGAAACACCTTTTAGAAGCGACATGATTGCGGCGCAAGACGAAATCGCCCGCTACTTCGACACCCGCGCCAAACAAACCCAAACTGTGCAAGCCTTGTTGCGCCAAATTCAAAACAGTAACGTCTCGATCGAAATGCCGAGTTTGGCCGAAAGCTTAAACGCCGTGCGTAATTTTACGGTGAAGCAATAATGGGCTTTTTTATCCGCTTAGTCTTGCTATTTACGACGGCCGTTTTGGTCGCGTTATCCGCTCGCTTTAATCCCGGCAATGTCGTCTTGTTCTATCCGCCGTATCGGATAGACATGTCATTGAATTTATTTATTCTTGCGGTGCTCGTTGTGTTCGCCTTGTTGGGTGTGCTGTTTTACACCATCAGCATGACCAAACAAATGCCTGAGCGGGTTGCGGCTTATCGCCGTAGCAAAGGCGAACGCGAAGGCAATAAAGCGCTGCGCGATTCCCTCAAAGCATTTTTTGAAGGTCGCTTCGGCCATGCTGAAAAAGCCGCCATGCGGGCTGCTGAGTTGCCAGAAAATGAAGCATTGGCCTCGTTAATTGGCGCACGTGCCGCGCACAACATGGGGCAAATGGATAGACGCGATGCGTGGTTGGCCGGTATTGAAGACAATCAGCAATACAAAGTCGCACGCTTGGTGAGCGCCACCGAATTATTGGTCGATGGACACCAATCTGGCTTGGCTTTGCAAGCAGTGAAAGAATTAAACGCCAACGGTACGCGCCACATTCATGTCTTGCGTTGGGCCTTAAAAGCCAATCAGCAAGCCAAGCAATGGACCGAGGTATTACGCTTGGTAAAAGCGCTCGATAAACATCGTTCACTGCATCCAGCCTTATCGCTACGACTGCGTGAATTGGCATACCAAGATTTGCTGTCCGATCATGGACATGACGCCGAATCGATACGCCGTTTGTGGTACAGCATTCCAGCCGAGGATCGCTTGAAACCATTTGTCGCCGCCTTAGCTGCGCGCACGATGGTCGCGCAAGGTTTGTACGATGATGCACGTAATTTGCTCGAAAAAGCGTTGGATGAATCGTGGGATGATCGCTTGATTGTCGCTTACCGCGAAACCGCAGCCAAAGAAGGTTCCGCAGCGTTATTGAATCAAATCGAACGCTGTGAATTTTGGATGGGTAAATATCCGATTGATCCCGAGTTAGCCTTAACCATGGGCGTTTTGTGCTTACACCAAAAGCTGTGGGGCAAAGCCGAATTAAGCCTGCAACAAGCTTTGTTGTATGGCTCTGACCCGACCTGTTTGCGCGAAGCGAATCTGCGTTTGGCGCAATTAAATGAACAATTAGGTGAGCAAGAAAAGGCGGCCGAGTATTACCGCGCTTGCGCTTTGATTGCCGAACGTTCGTAACGATTTCTGTATGTGTTATCCGTTGATTTTTAATAGAGAGAAGCAAAATGAGTTTGAATAAAATCCCAGCAGGCCGCGACCTTCCACATGACTTTAACGTCATCATCGAAATTCCAATGAATGCCGATCCGATTAAATACGAAGTGGACAAAGAAAGCGGCGCGATTTTTGTTGATCGTTTTATGGGTACAGCGATGCATTATCCGTGCAACTACGGTTATGTTCCGCAAACCATTGCTGGCGATGGCGACCCGGTGGATGTGTTGGTAATTACGCCTTTCCCGCTGATTCCTGGTGTGGTCGTTCGTTGCCGCGCAATTGGCGTATTGAAAATGACTGACGAAGCGGGTCAAGATGCGAAAGTGTTGGCGGTTCCGGTAGATAAGATTTTGCCGATTTATTCGCACTGGCAAAAACCGGCAGACATGAACGAATTGCGTTTGCGCCAAATTCAACACTTCTTTGAGCATTACAAAGATTTGGAAAAAGGTAAGTGGGTTAAGGTCGAAGGTTGGGGCGGCCCAGAAGATGCGCACACAGAAATTTTGGATGGCGTAGCGACTTACCAAAAATCTATCGCTTAATTAGTTGGCTGCGCCGCTTATTTGGCGCATCAGCTTGTAGATGGCATTATTTTTGTCCCAAGTTGGGATGGAAATGATGCCATTAGTTTTTGTGTGGGATGAACAGCAGTTTAAATTTGCGCCAAGCCGCGCTGTGTGGTCGACGTTTGCGCTTTATTCGTGACTATTTGCCCAGCCAAGAATGCAAGGAAACAAATAACGCCACCGCGATCGCGATGCAGCTTAACCAAAATAACCGACCACGTTCCCCTTCAGCCTTATCATTTTTTCGGCTGCTTTTTTCAGCGGCTTGTTTTTGATCGCGCTTTTCTGCCAGCACATAACGTCGTAATTCCAATGCCATTTCCGCAGCAGATTGATAGCGCTTATCCGGAGTTTTGGACATCGCTTTAACCGCAATTTTGGACAACGCTAACGGAATGTCGGGATTGATTTCGTGTGGAGCTTTGATCGGTTTGTTGATAATCATGTGAATCAGACTATCCATGTCGCGCGATTGAAACGGCTTTTGGCGGGTCAGCATTTCATACATCACAGCACCGAGCGAATAGATGTCGGTGAGTTTATCCACCGGTCGGGCTTGCGCTTGTTCCGGCGACATATAGTTGGGTGTGCCCAAAATATTGTTATTGAATAAGGTTGCTGGCTGTTCGGCGTTGGCGGTGGTTTCACGTTTGACGGCGCGGGCGATGCCAAAATCGACCAACTTGGTCTGCATATTTTCTTGGATGAAAATATTGGCAGGCTTAATGTCGCGATGAATCACTCCTTCGTTGTGCGCGTATTCCAAACCTTCGGCAATTTTTTGAAGCATTTGCGCGGCAACCAAATACGGCAACGGTTTGTTGTCCGCCAAATATTGACGTAAATCCTGTCCCTGCAAATATTCCATGGCGATGAAACTTGCCGTTCCCTCGCTGGATGCGTCAAAAATTGTGATGATGTTGGGATGCGACAAGCGACCAGCCGCGCGCGCTTCGTTCATGAAGATTTGATCGCGCTGCTTTTTCTCTTGCGAGGAAGGTAAATTGTGGAAAATTTTGATGGCAACCGCTCGGTCAATGACCGGATCGTGACCAAAATAAACGGTGCCAATTGCACCGCGCCCCAATTCCCGGTAAAGCAAAAAACGCCCTACTTTTTTAATAGGGGTCATGCTGGAGTGAATTTGAGGTGGGTTTGAATTCATATCGGGCTAGTTTTATCGCTTATTATTTTCCATATGGCAAGTATTATTGGGTAATTCACAATTTAGGTCAAATTGCTTATCGTGACATTGTAATTTGTATTGCAGAAAATCTTAAATACATACGGGAGTATCTGGCTTGATTAATTTCGATTTAATCGCCTGATTTTATTCAAAGATAATATATACCCCATTTTTTCACATATATTTTTAGCTCTCTACGGATATGTAATCGTTCAAATTTCTACTTTGGGGTGGGGAGTATTTTTGTCGCTTAGTTTTAACAGAATCAAATTCACTGGTCGGAGCTTTTATCTTGATCTATTTGATTCATTGACGATTTCCCATGTTTGGCAAATGGACTGTGTTCTTCGAGTTCATTGATGTAGTTATTGATTCCAACTTGCTCCCGTTCGAGGAAGCGCTCAATCGCTTCAGCAAACGCAGGATGATTGACATAATGTGCAGAATAGGTGGTTTTTGGCAAAAATCCACGTGCCATTTTATGTTCGCCCTGAGCGCCGCCTTCAAAATAGCGCAAACGATTCGCGATACAGAATTCTAATGGCTGGTAGTAGGCGGTTTCAAAATGCAGGCAAGGGTGATACTCAACACAGCCCCAGTAACGTCCATACACGGTTTCTTGGTCGAGAAACAGCAGCGAGGCAGCAATCGGTTTTCCTTCGCGGTAGGCCGTGATCATTAAAATGTTGTCGGGCATCGTTTCGGCAATTTGCAAAAAGAATGCTAAGTTGAGATAACCGATTCCACCGTGTTCGTAATAGGTGTGGTTGTAACATTCGACGAAAAATTCCCAATCAGCGCGGCTGATTTGATCGCCGACTTTATGCCGAAAACTGATATTGGCCTCGTTGACCTTGCGGCGTTCGGCCAAGATGTTTTTGCGTTTCTTTTGCGCCAAGCTAGCCAGAAAGCTTGCAAAATCAGTGTAATTTTGATTAGTCCAATGAAACTGCACACCGTAACGCAGCATGTAACCGGCAGCTTGCAATTGGTTTGCCTGAGCCTCGGGAAGAAATAACAGATGGGTCGTTGAAGTGTTGCCGGCCTCGCTGTGCTGGATGAGCGCGCCCAGTAATGCGTCGAAAGCGGCCTGATCAACTGCTAACAGCCTCGGCCCTGTAACTGGCGTAAATGGAATGGCCGATAGCAATTTAGGGTAATACGGCAGATTGTTTTGTTCAAATGCATTAGCCCAAGACCAATCGAAGACATATTCGCCATAGGAATGAGTTTTTAAATACATGGGCAGCGCAGCGTGTAACTCATCGCCCTTCCAAAGCGTCACAAAGTGAGTACCCCAGCCCGTTTTGGTGCAGGCGCTGCCCGATTGTTCTAGCGCGCTTAAATAGGCGTAGGACAGAAATGGGGTGGTCTGTTGATTAAATGGCGCGCCGCGGCATTGCTCCCATTGGTCGGGAGTAATTTCGGATAAATTTTTTATGATAGCCGTGCGATAATTCGCTACTTGCATATATCGATAGTCTTCCATCATGGTCAAGCTTGGATTGGTTCAAATGAATAGCACTGTTGGCGCGTTGGCCGACAATGCTGATCGTATTTTTAATTTCGCCCGCAGCGCCTATCAACAAGGCGCGCAGATTGTTCTCACGCCAGAATTATCGTTGGTCGGTTATCCGCCCGAAGATTTATTGTTGCGCGATTCGTTTTACCGCGCTTCCGATGTCGCTTTGGACGAGTTGGCCAAGAGATTAGCAGAATTCGTGGATTTGCATGTGATCGTTGGTCATCCGCTGATGGAGCAGGGGCGTCGCTTTAATGCAGCGTCGTTGTTAGTCAATGGCCGCGTTGTGGGAAGCTACCGCAAACAGGATTTGCCCAATGGTGACGTGTTCGATGAAAAGCGTTATTTCGATTCGGGTAAAGATTCCTTGGTATTTAGTTTGGCTGGTGTGAAATTTGGATTGGCGATTTGCGAAGATTCGTGGAATACATCGGTTCCCGCACAAGCTAAATCGGATGGCGCGCAAGTTTTGCTGATTTTGAACGGATCGCCATATCACATGAACAAGCAGCACTTGCGCCAGCAGGTCATGCGCGACAACGTCAGCGCGCAAGGCATGTCCTTGGCCTTTGCCAATCTGGTGGGCGGGCAAGATGAATTAATTTTTGATGGCAATTCGTTCGTCTTGAATCAGCAGGGCAAGTTAGTCGCGCAACTCAAGCATGCCCAAGAAGATATGCAGCTCATTACGTTTGATAACGGACAGCCCGTCGCTGGCGTGCTTGAGCCGGAACTGTCAGTCGAGGCGCAGGTATATCAAGCCTTGGTGCTGGGTGTGCGGGATTACATTTCCAAGAACGGTTTCCCCAGCGTTTTGCTCGGATTGTCGGGTGGCGTGGATTCCGCGTTAACCTTGGCAATTGCGGTCGATGCATTGGGTGCAGAGAAAGTGCGGGCCGTGATGATGCCGTCGCCCTATACCGCCGAAATATCGTGGATCGATTCGCGCGAAATGGTGGCTAAATTAGGCGTGCGCTACGATGAGATTTCAATTAACTCTTGTTTTGACGCTTTCACCTCAACGCTAGCAACAGAATTTGCAGGTTTGCCGTTAGATACGACCGAAGAAAATATCCAAGCCCGGATCCGCGGTACGATACTCATGGCGCTGTCCAATAAATACGGCTCGATCGTGCTCACGACAGGCAATAAGAGTGAAATGGCAGTCGGGTATTGCACTTTATATGGCGACATGGCGGGTGGCTTTGCGGTGCTCAAAGATATCGCTAAAACATTGGTCTATCGTCTCTGTGCGTACCGCAATAGTTTGTCGGCAGTCATTCCTGAGCGCATTATTACTCGTCCACCTTCCGCAGAATTGCGCCCTGATCAAACCGATCAAGATTCGTTGCCGCCATATGAAATTCTGGATGGCATCATGCAATTGCACATGGAAGAAAATTACTCGACTGAACAAATTTTGGCGGCAGGTTACGCCAAGCAGGATGTCGATCGGATTACGCGTTTAATAAAAATCAACGAATACAAGCGCCGCCAATCGCCTGTTGGTATTCGCGTTACACATCGCGCCTTTGGTCGCGATTGGCGTTACCCAATTACTTCGAAGTTCAGAGATTAGCGGTATCAATTTTGAGCAAACTGGTCTGTCATCATTCAACATAACGTAAAACACGGAGCACATCATGAAACAAATTACTGCCGTTATTAAACCTTTTAAGCTCGATGAAGTGCGCGAGTCCTTGGCTGAAGTGGGCGTTACTGGCTTAACGGTCACCGAAGTAAAAGGTTTTGGTCGTCAAAAAGGCCACACCGAGTTGTATCGTGGCGCTGAGTACGTAGTCGATTTTTTGCCGAAAATTAAGGTGGAAGTGGTGGTGGATGATCAGGTGGTGGACAATGCCGTGGACGCCATCATCAAAGCGGCGCGCACTGGCAAAATCGGCGACGGTAAGATTTTTGTTCAAAACATTGAACAAGTCATTCGTATCCGCACCGGTGAAACAGGTTCCGAGGCAGTTTAATTCGATAAAAGCTCAGAAAATTGCCTGAAAACAACTGATAACGAAGTTGCTTGAGAGCCATAGGTTAGAATAGAACAATGAAAATACTAATAAGTAACGACGATGGCTATCAAGCACCCGGTATTTTGGCTTTGGCTGATGCCATGTCCAAAATCGCCGAAGTAGTGGTGGTTGCGCCAGAACGCAATCGCTCTGGCGCATCCAACGCGCTGACCTTAGATAAGCCGTTATCGGTGTCCAAGGCGGGCAATAACCTGTATTTTGTCGATGGAACGCCGTCGGATTGCGTTCACATTGCGCTCACGGGTTTGCTCGATTACCGGCCTGATTTGATTGTTTCTGGCATTAATCAAGGCCAAAACATGGGTGACGACACGCTGTACTCTGGCACCGTTGCTGCGGCTACGGAAGGTTTTTTATTTGGTATTCCGGCCATTGCATTTTCGCAAGTCGATAAAGGATGGAGTCATCTCGATGACGCGGCGCGCTTTGCGTTGGATTTTGTAAAGCATCGTTTGGACAAATTAGCGTCCCCTTATTTATTGAACGTCAATATTCCCAATCGTCATCTTGCCGAAATAAAAGGCGTGCACCTTACGCGCTTGGGAAAACGTCATCCGTCCGAGCCAGTGATTAAATCCGCCGATCCACGCGGCAATCCAATTTATTGGATTGGGCCGTCCGGTGCGGCCAAGGAAGCGGGCGAGGGGACTGACTTTTATGCGACGGAGCAAGGGTATGTTTCGGTGACACCGTTGCAGATTGATTTAACAAATACGGACTTACTGGCGAAATTAAGCAAGGATTGGTAATAATGACTGCAAAAAGCCATAAATTTCCTTTGCCGCTTTCTTCGCTAGACAATAAGTCCACGCATCGCACTACCAAAAGTCATCACTCTGCCACCGTAGCCACCCCCCAAACTGCCACGCAAAACGTGCGTCAGCATGTGGCACGGCAGCAAGCTGTAAAAAATAATGCGGGGTTATCGGAAGATAAATCAGCAAAAAATACTGTTGTCGTGGCATCACCGCGAAAATCTACTTCCGCTCAGGCTGTACAAACTACCCAAGCAGGTTCGTCGCAGCCATCGAAACCGATGTCTTCTGCAAATCTGGCCGCGCCACGCCGCGCGATGGTGCAGAGACTAAGTCAGGCGGGCGTACAAGATAGCGTTGTTTTAGATGCAATGGACACGGTTCCGCGCCATGTTTTTATTGAATCGGGTTTGGTCGGGCAGGCGTACGTCGATGCGTCCTTGCCGATTGGTCATCATCAAACTATTTCGCAGCCCTATATTGTGGCGCGCATGATTGAAATAATGCGTAATGGCAGAAAATTGCGCAATGTATTGGAAATTGGCACTGGCTGCGGCTATCAAGCGGCCGTTCTTGCACAATTGTGCGAAAACGTCTATTCGATAGAGCGGATTAAGCTATTGCATGAATTGGCTAAGAAAAATTTGCGTTCTCTTCGGATTGCAAATTTACGTTTGCATTATGGTGATGGTATGCACGGTTTACCGCAAGTTGCACCGTTCGATGGTGTGATATTGGCGGCTGCCGGAATGCAGATTCCAGACGCTTTATTGCAGCAATTAGCTATTGGTGGTCGTTTGATTGCTCCTGTTGGGGAGCGGCAACAAGTGTTGCAGCTAATCGAACGTACTGGAAACGCAAACTGGACGAAAACGGTACTTGAGCAATGTCATTTTGTACCGTTGCGCCCAGGCATTATTTAAAGAAGAAGTGTAATCGCATGAACAGTTTAAAAAAGATAACCGGCTATGTGGTGATCAGTAGCATGTTGGCAGCTTGCAGTACACCAACAACCAAAGCACCAATTGAAGATAGAACTCCGGTGGTAATTAAGGAGCAACCGAAGCCGGTGGTGGTTGTTTCAGCGCCAAAGCCTGACGATACACAAACGCAGTACGTGGTAAAAAAAGGCGACACCTTATATCGAATTGCCTTAGATAAGGGGCAAAGCTATAGCGATATTGTTAGTTGGAATAATTTAGCCAATCCGAACGATATTAAAGTTGGTCAAGTATTAAGGATTGCTCCGCCTGATTCGGCGGGAGGACAAACGAGTGGCGTTGCGTCGAGTGGAGTGGAAGTTCGTCCGTTAAATGCAACGAATGCAGTGCCATCCGGCAATAATAAGAATTCGCCACGCGCCGACAAGCGTCCATACACGGAAGCGACGTTAGCGGAAATGCAAAAAAATGATGTGATAGATGCAACAACGAGCAAAAATCTTCCAAAAACTCCGGAAAAAACAGCAGAAAAAATAGCTGACCCAGTAATAGTTGATGAAATTGTGTGGAATTGGCCTGCGGAAGGTAAAGTTGTTGCAAATTTTGACGATAACAAAAGTAAGGGGATAGATATCACTGGAAAATTAGGTCAGGATATTTATGCCGCAGCTGCCGGAACGGTGATGTATGCCGGTAGCGGTATACGTGGATACGGTAATTTGGTGATCATCAAACATTCCAATAACTTGTTATCTGCCTATGCACATAATAGAAGCATTGTAGTAAAAGAAAAGCAGATTATTAGTAAAGGGCAGAAAATTGCCGAGATGGGGAATTCAGATAGCGATGTAGTGAAGTTGCATTTTGAAATACGTCAGCAAGGAAAGCCCGTCGACCCGACTAAATTTTTACCGGGTCGATGAAATCGAGAAGTATTCCATCAACCTAAAGTCGAGTTAATGCTATGACAGCCAAACACAGTCTCCTAATAGAAGATGAGTTATCTGAGGATGCATCGGAAGATTTACGCGAAGTTGAATTATCAGATGGTTCTAATGAAGATGGTGATGCTGGTGATGCAAAAGAATCTATTGTTGAGCCAGTCGATGAATTAAAAACAGTGTTGGCAGCAGAGTTATCTACAGATACAACGCAGTACTATTTAAATCAAATCGGTACGCGTCCGTTACTTACGGCACCAGAAGAATTGGCTTGGGCAACCCGAGCTAAAAAAGGTGACTTTATCGCGCGCCAAAAAATGATCGAACACAATTTGCGTTTAGTTGTGTCTATTGCAAAACATTACATCAATCGCGGTGTGGCTTTGTTAGACATGATCGAAGAAGGCAATTTGGGTTTGATGCACGCAATTGATAAGTTTGAACCAGAACGCGGCTTCCGCTTTTCTACTTATGCCACTTGGTGGATTCGCCAAAGTATTGAACGTGCAATCATGAACCAAGCGCGCACAATTCGTTTGCCAGTCCATGTTGTGCGTGAATTGAATCAAATTTTGCGCGCCAAATACCATATCGAAGCGCAACATCACGATGGCCGTGATGCAGCGATTGAAGATATTGCCAGTTTAGTCGGTCGTCCAATGGGTGAAGTGCAAGATATTTTGGCTTTGTCAGAACACGCAACTTCCTTGGATATGCCACTCGACAACGATCCACAATCTAGCTTGATGGATATGTTGCCAGGTGACAGCGACGATGGACCAGACTCTCGTGCTGAACGCCGTGAATTAAGTGTTTTAGTGCGGGAATGGTTGTCCAAGCTTCCGGACAAACAACGTGTGGTCATCATGCGTCGCTTTGGTTTGGATAATGATGATCCTGCAACATTAGAAACATTGGCCGAAGAAATGGGCGTTACCCGTGAACGCATTCGCCAGATTCAACAAGAAGCATTAATTAAACTGAAACGTTCGTTCTCATCAAGAGGCGTTGGGCGGGATGCGTTGTTATGATCCTAACCGGATCGGTAGCAATGACACGATGAAGGGGCGCTAATAAGTGCCCCTTAGTTTTTCTGGACACCTAAAGCGCAAAGCCTATTTCATTAGTTTTTCGCCATTTTAGGCAATGGCGTTCCCTGCTATACTCCCCGACCTTGGATTGTCTGCACTGCGGTATTTTAATCAAACCAACCGCCATTCCATCAATTTTTCCGAAACCTAACATGACTGCACATTGATGCCAGCGGGGCGCAATGCGCAGTCGTATTCAATGTTTGCTAAGCACATGGCTGAAAATAAAATGAAAATCACGGCACTTGATATGGATGCGCGCGGCATCGGTCATTTGCAAAACGAAGATGGAACGCAGGGTAAAGTCGTGTTTGTCGACGGCGCTTTGCCCGGCGAGTTAGTAAGCATCCAAACCTATCGCAAGAAACCGCATTGGGAAAATGCGCTAATGACTGAGCTACACGTAGAATCTTCGCAGCGTGTAAAGCCAAAATGCAGTTATTTCGGCGTGTGTGGAGGCTGTTCCATGCAACATTTGACCGCCGATGCGCAGGTTGCGATCAAGCAGCGGGTGTTGGAGGACAATCTCTGGCATATCAGTAAGGTGAAGCCGAAGACCTTATTGCGCCCAATTTACGGGCCAACTTGGGGATACCGTTACCGCGCCCGTTTGTCGGTGCGTAATGTGGTCAAAAAGGGTGTTGTTTTAGTTGGTTTTCACGAGAAAAAATCACGTTTTGTTGCCAACACAGAAACCTGCGAGATTTTGCCGCCGCATGTTTCTCGCATGATGTTGCCTTTGCGTGACTTAATTAGTCGTCTATCGATTATTGATGATTTACCGCAAATCGAATTAGCGGTCGGTGAAGATGTGACGGCGATGGTGTTGCGCATTATGAAGCCGATGAGCGCTGCGGACGAACTGCTGCTAAAAGCGTTTGCTGATGAGCATAAAGTCCAATGGTGGCTGCAAACCGCTGGCCCGGATTCGGCTGAAATCTATTACCCAACCGAACCTCAATTGCACTATTTGTTGCCGGAGTTTGGCGTAAAAATGCCATTCAAGCCAACCGATTTCACTCAGGTAAATCACCATATAAATCGCGTGATGGTGGCGCGCGCATTGCGCTTGCTAGACGTTCAGCCTGATGAACGCGTTGCCGATCTATTTTGTGGATTGGGTAACTTTACCCTGCCATTAGCAACCCAAGCGAAAGAAGTTGTCGGCATTGAGGGAAGTAAAGCATTGACTGAGCGCGCGTTTGAAAATGCAGCGGCCAATGGCTTATCCGATAAAACCAGTTTTAGTACGCGCAACTTGTTCGAGATAACGGCAGACGATTTTATTGCACTGGGGAAATTCGATCGCTACCTTGTCGATCCACCGCGTGATGGCGCAATGGCATTGTGTGAAGCCTTAGTGCAATTGTCCGCGAGCAATCCTGACTTGTTGCCGCGCCGCATTGTTTATGTGTCATGTAGTCCTAGTACACTGGCGCGCGATGCTGGTCTGCTGGTGAAGGCTGGTTATGTGACCAATTATGCTGGTGTGGTGAATATGTTCCCCCATACGTCGCACGTTGAGTCGATGGCGGTGTTCGATTTGATCTAATTCAATTTGCAGAGTTACAAATAAAAATGCCGACGTAACGTCGGCATTTTTATTGCTATTAATTTACTTCCTAGAGCTTAGTTCCGGTTACCACCAAAAATACCCAGTAATGACAGTAAATTAACGAAGATGTTGTATACATCTAAGTAGATTTTTAATGTTGCAGAAATATAGTTCGTTTCACCGCCATTGATGATTTGTTGCACATCATAAAGGATGTAAGCGGAAAAAATCCCAATCGCGATGACGGAAATAGTTAAATAGAGCGCAGGTAATTGCAAGAAAATATTGGCAATGCCTGCCACGATAATTACCATCAAGCCAACAAATAACCATTTTCCCAAGCCGGAAAAATCACGTTTTGACGTGGTGGCAATGCTTGCCATTACCGCCAGAATCGTCGCAGTGCCGCCGAAGGCAGTCATGATTAAAGTGCCGCCGTTAGAAAATCCCAGCGTGTAGCCGATCAAGCGCGACAGCATCAGGCCCATGAAGAAGGTAAATCCTAGCAAAACAGCAACGCCGACGGCGGATTCTTTGGTTTTTTCAATCGCAAACATGAAACCGAAGGCAACTGCCATGAACACCAAGAAAGACATGCCCGGCCGGCCAGGGAAAAACGAAAAGTTCATTTCAACGCCTATCCACGCGCCCAAGACGGTCGGAATCATTGAAAGCGCTAGCAGCCAATAAGTATTGCGTAGAACGCGATGACGAATTAGCGAACCCTCGTTGCCATACGAATACGTTTGTTCTAGGTTTTGACTCATAATATCTTCCTCAGTTAAGTTGCTCTTTGTTACTAATTCGCAGATGAACATTGGTCACGAATCGAGATAGCATAACATAGTAGCATTTGCATTGAATTCAAGGGTGGATGAAATATTATAAAAAAATATAGAGGGCTATTCGTGTTTGATAGGCAATTTCATCGAATGGAAGTACTTTTATGTTAAAATCTCGGGTTGATTGAATTTTATTTACACCCTTCATCCTTTCCTTTTATTGGAGTTTTACATGGCTATCGAACGCACTTTATCTATTATTAAACCTGATGCAGTAGCAAAAAACGTTATTGGTCAAATTTACAGCCGTTTTGAAGCTGCCGATTTGAAAATTATCGCTGCTCGCATGGTTCAATTATCCCGCGCTGAAGCTGAAGGTTTCTACGCTGTTCACGCAGCACGTCCATTCTTCAATGATTTGGTCAATTTCATGATCTCTGGTCCAGTTATGGTAACTGTATTAGAAGGCGAAAACGCGATTTTGAAACACCGCGATTTGATGGGCGCAACCGATCCTAAGAAAGCTGAAAAAGGTACAATTCGTGCTGATTTCGCTGATTCAATCGATGCGAACGCCGTACACGGTTCAGATGCAGCTGAAACAGCAGCAGTAGAAATCGCTTACTACTTCCCAGCATTGAGCATCTACTCACGTTAATTCGTAGGTAGGGCATTCGCGCTGCATAGATGTGCTTTGTATTTGTTTTGAGAGTTGAAAGAAGTAAATGACGGCTATTACCAATTTGTTGGATTTGGATCCAGCTCAATTAATCGCATATTGCGGTGAATTGGGTGAGAAGCCGTTTCGTGCAAAGCAATTGCAGCGCTGGATACATCAGTTTGGTATCAGTGATTTCGAGGCAATGACAGATTTAGCTAAGTCGTTGCGCGATAAATTAGCTGGGCGCGCTTGTGTGAGTGCGCCAGCTATTATTAGTGACCACACGTCGACCGATGGCACGCGTAAGTGGCTGTTGGATGTGGGGCAAGGTAATGCGATCGAAACTGTGTTTATTCCAGAAGAGACTCGCGGCACGTTATGTATTTCGACCCAAGCTGGATGTGCGGTAAATTGCCGTTTTTGTTCAACTGGCAAACAAGGTTTTAATCGCAATTTAACCGTTGCTGAAATTATCGGCCAATTATGGATGGCTGAATTTGAATTACGCAAGACCAAAGGAATTCCGTTGGGGCACAAGGGCGAGCGCCAAATTACCAATGTGGTGATGATGGGAATGGGTGAGCCGTTGTTGAACTTTGAGCCGACCGTCACGGCGCTCAAGCTAATGTTGGACGACAATGCCTATGGTTTGTCGCGTCGGCGCGTCACTTTATCAACTAGCGGCGTCGTGCCCATGATTGATAAGCTGTCGCAAGAATGCCCAGTGGCTTTAGCCGTTTCATTGCATGCTTCCAACGATACTTTGCGCGATAGTCTAATTCCGCTAAACAAAAAACATCCTTTGTCGGAAGTAATGGCGGCGTGCAAGCGCTATTTAGAATTTGCTCCACGTGACTTTGTGACGTTTGAATATTGCATGCTCGATGGCGTTAATGATAGCGATCAACATGCGCGTGAATTAATTGATTTGGTGCGCAATGTGCCGTGCAAGTTTAATTTGATTCCCTTTAATCCCTTCCCAGAATCGGGATTAAAACGCTCCCACAATCCACGCATAAAAGCGTTCGCACAAATTTTGTCCGACGCTGGTTTGGTGACAACAATTCGTAAAACACGTGGCGACGATATTGACGCGGCGTGCGGGCAGTTAGCAGGTGAAGTACAAGATCGAACTCGAGTGCAAGAACGTATGCAAAAACAAGCCGAATATCAGCAAAAATTCGGTGCCAACTTTGGTCGAATAGTGGAGATAACTTAGTGAATAATTTTTGGCGTAAGATATTTTTTAGTGTGATTTTGTCTGGAATTTTGTCCGCATGCACGACTACATACGATGCGCCAAAATTCACAGCTTCCTCGGCCAGCGACGCGCCTGCACAAAGTGCGGATGCTAAGAAACGCGCGACGCTGCGACTGCAATTGGGCGTGAGTTATTTCCAGCAAGCGCAGTTCGCGACGGCGTTAAAAGAACTCACCAATGCAATCAATATCGACCCAACCTTAAGCGATGCTTACGGTGTTCGCGCGCTGGTGTATATGCAGATGCAAGAGACAAATTTGGCTGAGCAAGATTTTGTGCGGGCAACTCAATTGGCCCCCAATAACCCTGACCACGCTAATAATTACGCTTGGTTTTTGTGCGAAAACGGCAAAGTAAAGCAGGGCTTGGAAATTCTAGATCGCGTGATGAAAGATCGCACCTACGCCCAGCCGGCTAAGGCGTTAAATAATGCGGGAATGTGTAGCTTGAAGTTAAAAGACGATGTAACTGCTGAAAAGTATTTCATGCAAGCGGTGCGACTCGACGCAAGCAACCCTGTATCGAATTTGAATCTTTCGCGCTTGGCATATAAGCGACAGGATTGGGAACGTTCGCAGTTCTACATTAATCGTCTGATCAAAGCTGAAAACTACACTCCCGAGGTTTTGTGGTTGGCCATTAAATCTAGCCATAAAATGAATGACACGTTAAGTGAGTCGAGCTTGGGCGCGCAACTTCGCCGTCGCTTCCCGGATTCGGACGAATACGCCTTATTCCAACGTGGAGCGTTTGATGAGTGAAGCAGTTAAGTTGGAACTTGTTTCCAGCATCGATGAAAATCAGCAGCAACAAATTTTGCCGAAAACGGTAGGGCAGCAATTAGCCGCTGCGCGCACTCAGTTGGGATTGAGTGTGGAACAAATTGCGAGTCAATTGAAGTGGTCTTCGCGTCAAATCGCTGAAATTGAAGCGGGTAATTACGCAGTTTTGCCTGATTTCGCGACGTTACGCGGTTTTGTGCGAACCTACGCCAAAACGCTCAAAGTCGATGCTGAGCCGCTCGTTCAGCAATTGACTGTCGAGTTTTCCAAGCTCCCTGTCAAGGTCGTTGATCGTCAAGATTTGGATGCGCCATTTCCGACGGGTCGCATGCCTTGGTTGGGGCGTCAAAATAACCATTCGCAATGGATGTTAGGCGCCGCCTTTTTAGTGTTTTTGTGTTTGTTAGCACTATTTGTTTATCGGGCTGAGGTGATGCAGGTTGTTAATAAAATTCTGCCAGTCCAAGTTGAAAAAGCACCTATTCAAGCGGAGCCAATTGCCATTGTGGATTCTGCTGTGAAAGAAGCTTCTTCCAACCCAGTTGCTCAAGTTGACAGCAAGGTGAATTTGGAAGCCAAAGTAGAGCGTGCGGAGCCAGTTTCCACACAGCCGACCAATTTAGCGCCAGCCGCAGCGATTCCTGCGCCGCCAATCTCGAACAATACAATCGCGTCCGAAACTGCTGCTAGAGCTCAACGGGCAATCGAGTCAAACAAGATTTCTGCTACCACTTCGGAAGAGAAAGCGATCGAAGTTAAAGCGGGTACTTCTGGATTGGTAACTGAAGCGAATTCCGCAAAAGATGGAGCTCTGATTTTGAGCTTCAAGCAAGACTCCTGGTGCCAAATCAAGCGTGCCGATGGCTCGGTTGTGGTTTCGCGCTTGTATAGAGCGGGCACACAAGAAATCGTCAATGTTGGCGGTGCCTTAAGCATGGTCATTGGGAACGCCCCGGGAGTTGAGGCAACCTTGCGAGGGCGGCGCCTCGAATTGGTTACGCAGAACGGCAGCAACGTCGCGAATTTAAGTATTAAGTGAATAGTGTAATGAGTCAGACTAAAGAAAATTTACCGATAGATTCTGGTGCGTTTCCGCGCCGCAAGAGCCGTTCGGTCATTATCCAAAATGGCGCGCAAAAAGTAATCGTTGGTGGCGACGCGCCCATTGTCGTTCAATCGATGACCAACACAGATACCGTAGATGCTGTTGGCACCGCTATTCAAATTAAAGAATTGGCGCGCGCTGGATCTGAGCTGGTTCGGTTGACGGTAAATACACCCGATGCTGCTGCTGCCGTGCCTTATATTCGGGACCAGTTAGATCGAATGGGAATTGAAGTTCCTCTGGTCGGTGATTTTCACTATAACGGGCATACACTTTTAAAAGACTATCCCGAATGTGCTCAAGCGCTTTCAAAATACCGAATTAATCCCGGTAACGTAGGGCAGGGCGCTAAACGCGATACCCAATTTGCGCAGATGATTGAAATCGCGGCACGTTATAACAAGCCGGTTCGCATCGGTGTTAATTGGGGCAGTCTCGATCAGGGTTTGTTGGCACGTATCATGGATGAAAACGCCCAGCGCGCAACTCCTTGGTCGGCCCAGTCAGTCATGTACGAAGCATTAATTGTGTCTGCCTTAGAGAATGCACAACGTGCCGAAGAACTAGGTTTGCCGGGCGATAAAATTATCCTCTCTTGCAAAGTATCCGGAGTCCAAGATCTGATTGCGGTGTATCGAGAATTAGCGAAACGATGCAACTACCCATTGCATTTGGGCTTAACCGAGGCGGGAATGGGTAGCAAGGGGATCGTAGCGTCGACCGCGGCATTATCGGTGTTGCTACAGGAAGGAATTGGCGACACGATTCGCATTTCATTGACCCCCGAACCGGGTGGTGACCGTTGTAAAGAAGTGATTGTCGGGCAGGAAATTCTGCAGACAATGGGTCTGCGCAAATTTACTCCTATGGTGATCGCGTGTCCTGGTTGCGGTAGAACGACTTCAACCGTGTTTCAGGAATTAGCTGACGATATCCAAACCTATTTGCGTGAGCAAATGCCTGTTTGGAAAACGCAATACCCTGGAGTTGAAGCGATGAATGTTGCGGTCATGGGGTGTATCGTCAATGGCCCGGGCGAATCCAAGCACGCCAACATTGGAATCAGTCTCCCTGGTACTGGTGAGACACCGTCCGCTCCGGTATTTGTCGATGGCGTTAAAACGGTGACGTTGCGTGGCGAAAAGATTGCTCAAGAATTTCAACAAATTGTTTTGGACTACGTTCAGTCCCACTATGGTTAGGTTTAAGTTGTATGTCTGAAAATAAAAAGATCGAAAAAATAATTGCTATCAAAGGAATGAATGACATTCTTCCGAGCGATGCTCCTTTGTGGGAATTATTTGAAAATACGGCGCAGTCGGTGTTTAAAAGCTATGGCTTTCAACAAATCAGAACGCCGATCGTCGAGCAAACAGCGTTGTTTGCGCGTGGTTTAGGTGCGGTCACCGATGTGGTTGAAAAAGAGATGTACTCTTTTGAAGACTCCATGAATGGCGATAAGCTCACTTTGCGCCCAGAAAATACGGCTGGTGTAGTTCGGGCAGCGATTGAGCACAATCTTACCTATGAAGGCCCGAAGCGCTTGTGGTACACGGGGCCAATGTTTCGGCACGAAAAACCACAACGCGGACGTTATCGTCAGTTTTATCAAATGGGTGCAGAGGCTTTGGGTTTCGCTGGTCCCGATATTGATGCCGAATTAATCATGATGTGCCAGCGTTTGTGGGATGATTTGGGACTCAATAATGTTCGTTTGGAGCTCAATTCGATCGGTGATGCGGTTGAGCGCAACAACCATCGAGCCGACTTAATTGCGTATTTTGAGCAGCACATCGATACGCTGGATGCCGAAGCTCAACGCCGCCTGCACAGCAATCCGCTGCGAATCTTGGATACCAAAAATCCTGCGATGCAAGCCTTAGTGGAGGGCGCGCCTAAGTTGCTTGATTATTTGGGTGAAGAATCTCTCAAGCATTTTGAAGGCGTGCAAGCGATTTTGCGCCATAACAGCATCCCTTTCACGATCAATACCCGCTTAGTTCGCGGTTTGGACTACTACAATCGTACTGTATTTGAATGGGTATCGGATGAGTTGGGCGCACAAGGAACCATTTGCGCCGGTGGCCGCTACGACACCCTAATTACGATGTTTGGTGGCAAACCAACCCCCTCGTGTGGTTTTGCGATGGGAATTGAGCGAATTTTAGATCTGATGAAATCGGCCGGCGATATTCAAGTGCCAAATCAATGCGATGTCTATTTGGTACACCAAGGCGAAGCCGCACAAATGCAATCTTTTGTCTTGGGGGAAAGAATGCGTGATGCAGGCTTGGATGTTGTGCTACATTGCGCATCTATTACTGGGGTAGGAAGTTTTAAATCCCAAATGAAGCGGGCAGATGCAAGCGGAGCTGCTTATGCTGTTATTGTCGGAGACGACGAAATAGCGCAAGGGAATGCAATTGTCAAAGCACTACGCTCAGACGATGCCGAAAATAATCAGGCGGCAGTGCCGTTTGAGTCGGTGGTTGATTATCTGGTCGATCAAATCACAGGCAATGACGATCACGACCACGAAAACTGTACCCATTTACACCACTAAACAAACGCAATTTTTACTACTAACTAGATAAATTAATTACATGGCATACGATCACGGAGAACAAGAGCAACTAGATGCTCTAAAAGCATGGTGGAAACAATACGGAAACTTAGTAACTTGGCTGCTAATTGCTGTGTTATCGGCATTTTCAGCTTGGAAAGCTTGGGGAATCTACCAATCAAAACAAGCAGCGCAAGCATCGTTATTATTTGAATCCGTCCAAAACGCCATTCAAGAAAAAGATCAGGCTAAGGTGTTGCGTGCGGTTACCGACATTCAAGAAAAATATAGTGGCACCGACTACGCTTCGATGGCCAGTTTGTTGGCGGCTAAAACTGATTTCGATGCAAACGATTTAAAGGCAGCTAAAGTTCAATTGATGTGGGTAGGCGAACATGGTAAATCCGATGAGTTTAAGGCATTAGCCAAGATTCGCTTGGCCGGCATTTTGTTGGATGAGAAATCGTATGATGATGCTTTAAAACTCGTATCTGGAGATTTTTCGCCGCAATTGGTGAGCGCTGCTGCAGATCGCAAAGGCGATATTTTGGTCGCGCAAAACAAGATCGATGATGCTCGCGCTGCGTTTCAGTTAGCTATTGATAAAAGCACAGATAAAAGCCCAATCCGTCAATTGATCCAATTGAAGTTAGATGCAATCGGTGGCGCACCCACTCCAGCGCCCGCAGCCAATAAATAGGTCGATGAGAATACTATGAGTAGAGCGTTAAAATTAGCTGGGCTTGTCGCGTTGTTGGGGTTGTCAGCATGTTCAATGTTTAAAGAACCTAAAAATCCTCCAGCAGCTTTAGTTGACTTCAAACAAACGATGTCAATTAAAAAGGTTTGGTCGGCGAATATCGGCTCGGCTGATGATTATGTGTTTGCTCCAGTTGCAGTCGCTGACAGTGTTTTTGCCGCAGCAGCGAACGGTAAAATCGTTCGTGTTAACGCCACCACAGGACGTGAAATCTGGAAAATCGACGCAGGCATCAATTTGACCGCAGGTGTTGGCGCTGACAATTCGACGCTGGCTGTCGTTGGCGAAAAGGGTGTGTTACTTGCCTATGATCTAGCTGGAAAACAGCTTTGGAAAACTCCATTATCTAGTGAGGTTTTATCTACCCCAGTCGTGGGTGGTGGTTTGATCGTGGTGCGCAGCATTGATAATCATATCGCCGCATATGATATAGCGACAGGCAAGCGCCGCTGGGTGGTTGAGCGCAGTTTGCCACCGTTGATTTTGCGAACTGCTGCTGGGTTGGTTATTTCGGACAATAGTGTTTTTGTCGGCTTGCCGGGTGGTAAGCTGATTTCTTTGACTCTCAATAGTGGCAGTGTGCGCTGGGAAGCCTCAGTGGGTGAGCCTAAAGGCGCAACTGAGTTGGAACGCGTGGCGGATGTCTCTGGCGTGCCTGTAGTGTCCGGCAACGATGTCTGCGCTTCCGCTTATCAAGGCAAGGTATCTTGTTTTGACATCAGAACAGGCGTAATGCGCTGGGGTAAAGCGTTGTCAACAAATATGGGTGTTAGCGTCGATGAGCGTTTCGTATTTGCTGTTGATGACAAAGGTACAGTGAACGCCTTTAGTCGTGGTGCAGGATTAAGTGAGTGGAAAAACGATAAATTGGCATATCGTAAGCTTTCCACGCCGGTTTCATTTGGTCAGTCGGTGGCTGTGGCCGATTTCAGTGGCTACGTGCATTTTTTATCGCGTGAAGATGGTTCTTTTTTAGCTAGAACAACTACCGATGGTAGTGCAGTTGTAGCGACTCCAATTGTTGTTGGAGCAAATGTAGTATTTCAAACAAAGGTAGGAGAAATCGTCGCATTTGCGATTGATTGATTTAATGAAGCCGGTAATTGCCCTTATAGGCCGACCAAATGTCGGCAAATCCACGCTGTTTAATCGGCTAACACGTTCCCGTGACGCGTTAGTAGCCGATTTACCTGGATTAACCCGCGATCGACACTACGGCGAAGGCCGGGTTGGCGATCGTCCTTTTTTAGTCATTGATACGGGAGGATTTGAGCCCGTCGCTAAAGAAGGGATTATGTATGAAATGGCAAAACAAACTAAGCAGGCTGTGGCTGAAGCTGACGTTGTCGTGTTCATTGTCGATGGACGTCAAGGTTTAACCCCGCACGACAAAACGATTACCGATTTTTTACGTAAATCTGGTCGTTCAGTGATGTTGGTTGTCAATAAAGCAGAAGGGATGAAATATACCTCGGTAACGGCAGATTTCTACGAACTGGGTCTCGGTGATCCATATGTGATTTCTGCAGCACACGGTGATGGCGTATCCGATTTAGTTGTCGAAGCGTTAGATATCGCGTTCTCGCAACGCCCAGCAGAAGACGAACCTGATAGCCAAGACCACGGTATTAAATTGGCTATCGTTGGGCGACCAAACGTGGGTAAGTCAACCCTGGTCAATTCGTTACTGGGTGAAGAACGGGTCATTGCATTCGATATGCCCGGAACGACCCGTGATTCGATTGAAATCGCGTTTGAGCGTGACGGCCAAAATTACACATTAATTGACACTGCCGGTATCCGCCGTCGTGGTAAAGTGTTCGAGGCTATTGAGAAGTTTTCGGTTGTGAAAACGCTGCAATCTATTTCGGAAGCGAATGTTGTTCTCTTGCTGCTCGACGCACAACAAGATATTTCTGAGCAAGATGCGCATATCGCTGGTTTTATTTTGGAGTCAGGGCGAGCATTAGTAGTCGGCGTAAATAAATGGGATGGCTTGCAAAGCGATCGTCGTGACGAAATTAAAAACGACATAGAGCGCAAACTTGGCTTCTTATCGTTCGCTAAATTTCACTTTGTCTCGGCACTCAAATCCAGTGGGATTGCACCCATGATGAAGTCAGTGAATCAGGCTTACGCTGCCGCTACCGCTAATTTATCGACCCCGAAATTAACGCGCGCATTGATTGAGGCGGTCGAGCACCAGCAACCGAAGCGCAAAGGCTCGATTCGACCAAAGCTACGTTATGCGCATCAAGGCGGGCAAAATCCTCCGATTATTGTGATTCATGGCAATGCATTAGAAGCGGTTGGTGATGTATATAAACGTTACCTAGAGAAGCATTTTAGGGAAACGTTTTCATTGGTAGGGACTCCATTACGCATCGAAATGAAATCGAGTAAAAACCCGTTTTCGAAAACCGAAAAATAAACGTAAATTTTTGTTTTTTTTAGAATATGAGCATAATGCTCGTATATACTTAATAATGTAGTTTTTTGGACAGGTATTGAAAAATACCTAAATGTCCTCAACTCCTCACTACAACAACATTTTGGAGCTGCTATGAGCAACAAAGGGCAATTGTTACAAGACCCATTTTTAAATGCTTTACGCAAAGAACATATTCCCGTTTCAATCTACCTTGTCAATGGTATTAAGTTGCAAGGGCATATTGAATCTTTCGATCAATATGTCGTATTGCTGCGTAATACGGTCACTCAAATGGTATATAAACATGCCATATCTACAGTCGTTCCGGCGCGTGCGGTAAGTTTGCCTTCGGAGCCAGAGTCTGAGTAATAAGATAGAGTCGAATGTCCGTGCAATATTGGTCGGCGTAGATTTTGGTAAGTCAGACTTCAATTCGAGTTTGGAAGAGCTCTCGCTATTAGCTCTTTCAGCGGGTGCTGTTCCAATTTCGACAATCACCTGTAAAAGGTCAAGTCCCGATTCGGCGCTTTTCATTGGTAGTGGCAAAGCCGAGGAAGTAGCCAATGCAATCTTGGATCACGCTATTGAAATCGTGATTTTCAATCACGCGCTTAGTCCAGCGCAGCAACGGAATCTTGAAAAAAATCTGAAAGTGCGTGTCGTTGATCGCACTAGCTTAATTCTTGATATTTTTGCTCAGCGAGCAAAAAGCCACGAGGGAAAAGTCCAAGTCGAGCTTGCCCAGTTGCAGCATTTGGCAACGCGCTTAATCCGCGGATGGACGCATTTGGAGCGCCAAAAAGGTGGTATTGGTTTGCGCGGTCCAGGCGAAACTCAGTTGGAAACTGACCGCCGCTTGCTAGGCGATCGAGTTAAAGCGTTAAAGGACAAGCTGAGTAAGTTGCAACGGCAGCGCGAAACACAGCGTCGTGCGCGTAATCGCAGTCGGACATTTTCCGTTTCACTTGTTGGTTACACCAATGCTGGTAAATCGACCTTGTTTAATGTCCTAACCAAGGCGGGTACGTATACTGCCGATCAGTTATTTGCAACCTTGGATACCACCTCGCGTCGGGTGTATTTGGGCGATGTTGGTCAGATTGTTATATCGGATACGGTTGGGTTTATTCGGGAATTACCTCATCAATTGGTCGCAGCATTTCGCGCAACTCTTGAGGAAACTATCCATGCAGATTTGTTATTGCATGTGGTCGATGCGGCGAGCCCAACTCGTTTGGATCAGATAGCCCAAGTAAATCAAGTTTTGCACGAGATAGGTGCGGATCAAATTCCTCAATTATTGGTTTGGAACAAGATCGATGTGGCTGGTCTTGACCCGGGAATCGAGCGAGACGAGTATGATAAAATACAACGTGTTTTTTTGAGCGCAAAAACTGGCAGTGGGCTCAACGATTTACGTGATGCATTGGGCGAATTTGCGGCGGATCTTGGGTTTCACTCACTGACCACGGATCATGATGTAGTGGATGATCAATCTGATAACGTTTGATTGGTTTAATTTATTGGGTAGTTCTGGTATTTCTGTTAAAAAATCGTTTCCCACGTAACCCTTATCGGAAGAACGCAGAATGTTTGTTTCAATTTTAAGAAAAATGGGCGCAATGTTTTCCCTAAAAGGCACAAAACCTATCCGCAATTCAGGTAACGACAATGGCGGCAATAATTCAAATAAGCCATCAGGCCCGCCTGACTTGGAAGATATGTGGCGTGATTTTAATCAAAAATTGACCAGTCTTTTGGGTGGCAAGGGTAGTGGAAATGGAAGCCCGAACGGCTTTTCTCCTGAATCTAATAAAAATGCAAAAATCGGTGCAGGCTTCATCGTAGTTGTCTTAGTGTTTCTCTGGCTGATCAGCGGCTTTTTCGTTGTACAAGAAGGTCAAACTGGCGTTGTTTTGACATTCGGTAAATATAGTCACGATACACCGTCGGGCTTCAATTGGCGCGCCCCTTACCCGATCCAAAGCGATGAAATCGTGAATGTTTCGCAAGTGCGTACTGTCGAAGTTGGCTATCAGTCCAATGTCAAAAATAAGCAGCCGAAAGAGGCGTTGATGTTGACGGATGACGAAAACATTATCGATATTCAATTCGCAGTGCAATACAAATTAAAAAGTGCTTCCGATTGGATTTTTAATAATCGCGAGCAAGAGAGCACCGTAAAACAAGTGGCTGAAACGGCCATTCGCGAAGTGGTTGGTCGCAACAAGATGGACTTTGTGTTGTACGAAGGCCGCGAAAAAGTAGCGTTTGATGTGAGTCAGTTAATGCAACAGATTCTTGATCGCTACAGCACTGGCGTTCAGGTAACCAATGTGACTATGCAGGGCGTTCAGCCTCCCGAGCAGGTACAGGCAGCGTTTGACGATGCGGTAAAAGCTGGGCAGGACCGTGAACGTCAAAAAAATGAAGGCCAAGCTTACGCCAACGATGTAATTCCAAAGGCTCGCGGCGCAGCAGCGCGACTTCAGGAAGAATCCCAAGCGTATCAAGCCCGTGTTGTAGCCAACGCGGAAGGTAATGCGTCACGCTTTAAACAAGTGTTGGCTGAATATCAAAAAGCTCCAGCGGTTACACGTGATCGTATGTATTTTGAAACTATGCAGCAGATATTTACCAGCACAACCAAGTTGATGATTGATACCAAAAACGGTAACAACATGATTTATTTGCCATTGGATAAACTAATTAACCAGACGTTGTCGAGTGAGCCTGCTCCGGCTGCCAAACCAGCAGGTGCGCCAGTTGTTCAAGAGGTAACGAATGCGACTGATTTGTTGCGAGCTCGAGATAATCATGCCCGTGAACGGGAGGGGAGATAATGAGTAAGTTAGTTTCTACCGGGATTGCTATTCTTATTGCACTGATTATTTTTGCGTCGACAGTTTTTGTGGTGGATCAGCGCCAATTCGCCATCGTGTTTGCACTCGGCGAGATGAAAACCATCATCAGCGAACCGGGCTTGCATTTTAAATTGCCTCCACCTTTCCAAAATGTTGTGTTTTTAGATAAGCGGATTTTGACGATTGATTCGCCTGAAGCAGACCGTTTTATTACCGCTGAAAAGAAAAATATTTTGGTGGATTCGTTCGTGAAGTGGCACATCACTGACCCTAAGCTTTATTACATCAGCTTTGGCGGTGACGAGCAAAAAGCCAAAGATCGTATGAATCAAATCGTCAAGGCAGCCCTAAACGATGAAATTACAAAACGTACAGTAAGAGATGTGATTTCTGGCGAGCGTAGCAAGGTAATGGACGCGTTGCGTACTAAAGTCTCTTCGGAAGCTAAACAAATCGGTGTCGAAATTATCGATGTGCGATTGAAACGGGTTGATTATGTTGAGCAAATTAACAACTCTGTTTATGACCGAATGAAGGCTGAACGGACCCGCGTTGCTAATGAATTGCGCTCGACCGGTTACGCAGAATCAGAAAAAATTCGGGCCGATGCGGATAAACAAAGCACGGTGATTTTGGCCGAAGCATATCGTGACGCGGAGAACTTGCGCGGTGAGGGTGATGCCCGAGCTAGTCGGATTTATGCTCAAGCGTTTGGTCAAAATCCAGAATTTTATAAGTTTTATCGTAGCTTAGAAGCGTACCGTTCTAGCTTCAAAAACAAGAGTGACGTGTTGGTTGTTGATCCAAACTCCGAATTCTTCAAATATTTTAAAGCGCCGGGACAGGGCAAATAATTTAGCTTTGTTGGTGTACTCAGCACAAGCCCAAAAGTGAATAACTTCGGGCTTGTGCCACGTTTATCGTATTACTTTTGTTGAGTCTTTATGCCGAATTGGCTTCTACCTGAAAACATCGCCGATGTCTTGCCGTCTGAAGCGCGCAAGATTGAAGAGCTGCGTCGGCGCTTGCTGGATAATTTCCGCTTATATGGCTATGAACTTGTCATGCCGCCGATGTTGGAATATTTGGAATCGTTGTTAAGCGGCGCTGGCAAGGATTTGGATCTCCGCACATTTAAGTTGGTCGATCAGTTGTCTGGTCGGACCCTTGGGATTCGGTCCGATATGACCACCCAAGTAGCGCGGATCGATGCCCACCTTTTGAATCGTACTTCCGTTACTCGGTTGTGTTACGCAGGCAGTGTCTTGCATACGAAACCGTCAGGGTTGCACGCGACGCGCGAACCCTTGCAAATCGGCGCTGAGATTTATGGCCACGCAGGCATCGAAGCGGATGTTGAAATACAGAAATTATTGTTGGCGTCGATGTCCTTAGCTGGAATGACTAAAGTTCGTTTGGACTTGTGCCATGTCGGCGTGTTGGGCGCAATCCTGGCGCAAGATCCGGTTGCTAAACAAGTTGAGCTGGAACTTTACAGTTTATTGCAAGCGAAGGACGTACCGGGACTTAAAGAAATATCAACAGGCTTTTTAGAGGAAACGCGCAATGCGCTGCTCGAATTGCCAAATTTATACGGTGATGTAAAGGTTTTAGAGCAAGCCCGCGAAATTTTGCCTAAACTTCCGGCTATTAAAAATGCTTTGGATGAGCTAGCTTTCTTAGTATCATTCGTGTCTTTGCATGAAGGTGCCGAAGTCACGATTGATTTAGCCGATTTGCGTGGGCTGCATTACCACAGCGGCGTGACGTTCGCGGCTTATGTTCCGGGTTTACCGAACGCCGTGGCGCACGGTGGACGTTATGATCACGTTGGTGAATCGTTTGGGCGGGCTAGACCAGCAACAGGTTTTTCGTTTGATTTGCGTGAACTGGCGCGCTTGATGCCGGGCGCTGAGCGCAAAAATGCAATTTTGGCTCCGTGGGGCTTGGAAGTAGGTTTACGTGAAAAGATAGCAGAGTTACGTGAGCAGGGTGAAATTGTGATCCAGCATCTGCCGGGTCATAAAAATGAATTAGACGAATTCGATTGCAATCGCGCCATCGTATTTGAACATGGAAATTGGATACTTAAAAGTTAGGTTAAGCGATGTCACAAATTAATACCGCAAAAAATGTCGTTGTCATAGGAACTCAATGGGGCGATGAAGGCAAAGGAAAAATCGTCGATTGGTTGACTGACCACGCACAAGGCGTAGTTCGTTTCCAAGGTGGGCATAATGCAGGTCACACCTTAGTGATTGGCGGACAAAAAACGGCATTGCAATTGATTCCATCGGGCATTATGCGCGCTGGGGTTGCTTGTTATATCGGTAACGGTGTTGTGCTGTCCGTGCCTGATTTATTGCGTGAAATCGACAAGTTGCAAGCCAACGGCGTTGAAGTTGAATCGCGCCTGAAAGTTTCCGAAGCATGTCCAGTTATTTTGCCTTATCACACGGCCTTGGATTGCGCTCGTGAAGTAGCGCGTGGTGTAGCAAAAATCGGCACGACCGGTAAAGGTATCGGCCCAGCTTATGAAGATAAAGTGGCGCGCCGTGCTATCCGCGTTGCTGACTTACTAAACCCTGAGCGTTTTGCTGAGAAATTGCGTGAGAACTTGGATTATCACAATTTTGTGTTGACTCAATATTTAAAAGCGCCAGCGGTCGAATTCCAAAAAACGTTTGACGATACGATGGCGCAAGTACCTCGTATTACCCCGATGGTGTCCGACGTCTCCAGTGCTTTGTATGCAGCCTACAAAGGCGGTGCGCGTTTGCTGTTTGAAGGCGCTCAAGGAAGTTTGTTGGACGTCGATCACGGTACTTATCCGTTCGTTACTTCCAGTAACTGCGTGGCGGGCAATGCGGCCGCGGGTTCTGGCGTCGGTCCTAGCATGTTGCATTACATTTTGGGTATTACAAAAGCCTACACAACCCGCGTTGGCTCTGGCCCATTCCCATCGGAATTGACCTCCGAGCACGGCGTCGGTAAGCATTTATCGACCGTTGGTTGTGAGTTCGGAACAGTGACTGGTCGCGCTCGTCGTTGCGGTTGGTTTGATGCAGCATTATTGAAGCGTTCAGTACAAATCAACGGTGTCTCAGGTATGTGCTTGACGAAGCTAGACGTTCTCGACGGCATTGAAACGCTGCAAATTTGCACCGGTTACACAGTTGATGGCAAAGCGGTCGATATTTTCCCAAGCGGCGCAGAGCAAGCGGCACACTGCGTGCCTGTCTATGAAACTTTGCCGGGTTGGACCGAGAGCACGGTTGGCGCTAAGAGTTTGGACGCCTTGCCAGTGAATGCGCGCAACTATATCAAGCGTATTGAAGAGTTGGTCGGCGTTCCGATCGACATGGTTTCTACCGGCCCAGATCGCGAAGAAACGATCGTATTACGTCATCCATTTGCCTAAGTGCTGCGATGATATTACCTGCTTCAACCGATCAGCACCTTTGGGTTTCTTGGGATCAATATCATCAACTCACTGAGCAATTAGCCCTGCGCGTTCATCAATCTGGTTGGAAATTCGATCAGGTGTTATGTTTGGCGCGCGGCGGCCTCCGTCCCGGCGATGTCCTATCGCGCATTTTCAATGTTCCACTGGCTATTTTATCGACGAGTTCTTATCGAGCAGAAGCTGGCACGCAGCAAGGAACATTGGATATTGCTAAACACATTACGATGAGTAGCGGGAGTTTGGCGGGACGGATATTGATCGTAGATGATCTGGTTGATTCGGGCGTGACCATTGAGCGAGTGGTTGCTCATTTAACCGATTTTTTTCCGGCGGTAACTGAAGTTAAATCGGCGGTAATTTGGCAAAAAGCTTGTTCGGTTATTACGCCAGATTATTTTGTTGAGTATTTAGCGACTAATCCTTGGATACACCAACCGTTTGAGCAGTACGATACGCTCAGACCAGAACAATTAAGTTCAAACTGATATCAGCTTGAGCTGCAAAGCGTGACGGTAAACGAAAAAAATCCCATTAGAAAACTAATGGGATTTTTAAATTAAATCGTGGTGCCCACGGAGGGACTCGAACCCCCACATCCGAAGACACATGGACCTGAACCATGCGCGTCTACCAATTCCGCCACGTGGGCAACGGAGCGCAGATTATAGAGGAATTCGCTTCAATCTCCAAGCAATTCTCGTAGGGAAATTAAATTAGTCGCTTTGATTTCAAAAATACGCCAATGTTGATCTGGATTCAATGGCGGTCACGGGCGCATAGTTGAATAACGGCAATTAGTTCGTTTCAGTGTTCACAGTAGTGGTAAATTACGATGAATTTAAGAAATATGACGGACATTTTTGCGGGCTAAACTTCAAAACCAGATGTAAGAACTTATAATTGCGGTGCATTAACACTATGCTTGATGCTCTGCACCCCAACCATTTTTAGAGAATACACAACCACTTGAGCAAACATACCTATTCCATTCCTAGTCGTGAAGACATTCTTGGCGTTCTACGAAGTACGGCCGCTAAACACGACTCACAACAAATCGCAACGGCGCTGGGCGTTCCGACCGACGAACTTGATGGTTTGATGCGACGCATCAACGCGATGGAGCGTGATGGTCAGGTCAAACTCGATAAAGAGGGGTTTTATCACGTGCAAAGCAAAGATAACTTTATTGCGGGTAAAGTCAGCAGTCATCGTGACGGGTATGGATTCTTGATTCCTGAAGACGGCAGCGACGATATTTATTTATCCGATCGGGAAATGCAGCGTGTGCTCAACGGTGATCGCGTACTGGTGCGTGTGGTTGGCACAGATCGCCGTGGTCGCTTGGAAGGCAATATCGTCGAAGTAATCGAGCGGGCAAATACCCACATCATTGGGCGCTTGCTCAATGAAAATGGTATGTGGGTGATTGCGCCGGAAGACAAGCGGATAAGCCAAGACATTATTTTGGCTGGTTCTCCCGGTCAAGCCAAAGCTGGTCAAGTCGTGAGTGTTCAACTGACCGAACAGCCAACGCGCTATGCGCAGCCAGTGGGCAAGATTGTTGAAGTGCTGGGCGATGTTGATGACCCCGGAATGGAAATCGAAATTGCGGTTCGTAAGTTTGGTGTGCCGCATATATTTTCGGATGCCGCATTAAAAGCCGCCAGCAAATTGCCGAGTGAAGTGAAACCAGCCGATCTGCAAGATCGCGTTGATTTGCGCGATATTCCTATGGTCACTATCGACGGCGAAGACGCGCGCGATTTTGACGATGCGGTGTATTGCGAACCGACCAAGATTGGTCGCGTGGCGGGCTATCGGGTGATTGTGGCGATTGCCGACGTGAGTCATTACGTTAAGCCAAATGACGATATTGATGCCGATGCGATTTTGCGCAGCACCTCGGTATATTTCCCGCGCCGCGTGATTCCGATGTTGCCCGAGAAATTGTCTAACGGACTGTGCTCGCTCAATCCGCATGTCGATCGCTTGACCTTGGTATGTGATCTAGTCATTACCGCGCAGGGCGAAGTCAAAGCCTATCAATTTTATCCAGCCGTGATTCATTCCGCGGCCCGATTTACCTACACCGAAGTCGCTGCCATTCTAGGCAATACCAAAGGCCCAGAGGCGCATAAACGGGCTGCTTTGGTTCCACATTTGTTGCATCTGCAAGAAGCGTTTCATGCATTGCTGCACGCACGCCAACAACGTGGTGCGATTGATTTTGAAACGACAGAGACGTACATCGTGTGTAATGCCGCAGGCAAAATTGAGAAGATTCTGCCGCGCACTCGCAACGACGCGCACAAATTAATCGAAGAATGTATGTTGGCTGCCAACGTCTGTGCAGCGGATTTATTGATTCGTCACAAGCATCCCGGCACGTACCGAATTCACGCGAGTCCTTCCAAGGAAAAGCTCAATCAACTGCGTACCTATTTGAAGCAACTTGGTTTGAGTTTAAATGGCGGCGACAAGCCAAGCGCGTCAGATTATGCGGATTTGATGAAGAAAATCAAAGGCCGTTTGGATGCGCCGATTCTGCAAACCATGTTATTGCGTTCAATGCAGCAAGCGGTCTATAGCCCCGATAACATTGGTCACTTTGGCCTGTCTTATGAAGCTTATGCGCACTTCACTAGCCCGATTCGCCGCTATCCTGATTTGCTGACACATCGTGCAATTAAAGCGATCTTGCAGGGTAAGAAATACGAACCAAAAGGTATCGACGTTGGCTCGTTAAATAGCACCATTTCAAATGCCGCACGCAAGCAGCAAATGATTGATAAAGCCGAAGGCAAACAAAAGAAAGACCCAACAATTTGGGATGCCTTGGGCGTGCATTGCTCGGCCAATGAGCGCCGCGCTGACGAAGCCTCACGCGATGTGGAAGCGTGGTTGAAGTGCTATTACATTCGCAATAAGTTGGGCGAAGAATTTACCGGCACGATTTCTGGCGTCACGCAGTTCGGTATTTTTGTTCAGCTCGATGCGTTGTATATCGAAGGTTTGGTGCATGTCACTGATTTAGGTGCGGATTATTTCCAATACGACGACGCGCGTCACGAACTGCGCGGCGAGCGCACTGGCAAGCGCTACCAGCTCACAGATCGCGTCACAGTCCAAGTGACCCGTGTTGATTTAGATGCGCGCAAAATTGATCTGGGTTTAGTACAACCTGGTGGAAAAGGATTAATCGCAAGCAAAGGCGGTAAGGTCGTTGGTGGGGCAGCTGCTAAGGCGAAACCAAAAGCGCTAGCCGGTGCCACCGCTTACGATGAAATCGCGCCACCAAAACAAAAAACACGTCGCACCAGTAACGAAGGCAAACCAGCTCGTTCAACTTCCAGCAAAGCGGCTCCGGCTGCCAAGCGCGCTAAAACGACAGTTGGTCGCGGTAAGCCGGCAGCTAAAACCAGCGCTGGGGCTAAAAAGCGTAAGTAAACAATGAAGTTGGCTACTTCAAAAGTAGGGATAACAGCCGCATCAAAAAACAATAGAAACAAGTGAAAAGAAACAATGAAAAGTAAATTTATATTTGGCTTCCACGCTGTCACAGCTCGGTTGCGTCATGAAGCTTCCAGTGTGGAAGAAATCTATGTCGACACCGGTCGCCAAGATCGTCGAATGTTGGAATTAATTAGCGCTGCCAAAGGTGCGGGAGTGCGCGTCATTCCTGTCGATGAATTGCGTTTAGCGAACATGGTTGGAACACGTCGCCATCAAGGTGTTGTTGCCAAGGCGGGTGAAGTGTCCTTGGCCCGTAATTTGGATGAATTGCTCGATGGAATTGAAGGCGCTCCGCTGATTTTGATCTTGGATGGCATTACCGATCCGCATAATTTGGGCGCCTGTTTGCGGGTTGCCGATGGCGCTGGTGCGCACGCTGTCATCGCGCCCAAAGATCGCGCGGTTGGTTTAAATGCGACAGCCGCCAAGGTGGCCAGTGGCGCAGCGGAATCGGTGCCATACATTACCGTGACCAATTTGGCGCGCACGATGCGGGAGCTCAAAGAGCGCAATATTTTGGTGGTGGGTACTTCTGATGACGTAGAAAAAAATCTCTATCAAGCTGACTTTACCAATAGCGAAGGCGTTGCTTTGGTGATGGGTTCAGAAGGCGAGGGCATGCGCCGATTGACGCGCGAAACCTGTGATTTATTGGTCAGCGTGCCGATGTTTGGCTCGGTAGAAAGCTTAAACGTGTCGGTTGCTTCCGGCATTTGTCTCTATGAAGCGCGGCGTCAGCGCCTAGTTTAATTACGCTTGTGGCAGTCAAGAACGGCGTATTGATTACGCCGTTTTTATTTTGTGCCGGCTTAAAAAACGTTAAATTTTTGTTCGTTTTTCAAGCCGCTCAGTTCGTGCTGCCACTCAGCATAAAACCGTTGGACAAGGTAAGATGCACGCCTGAAACTATTCCTCTTTTTTGACCAAGCAATTTCCGACCTATGTTTAGCCGCCTTCGCGAAGATATACAAAATATTATGCAACGTGATCCCGCCGCCCGCAGCGCGTGGGAGGTCTTGACCTGTTATCCCGGTTTGCATGCGATTGTGATGCATCGTTGGGCGAATTTCTTTTGGCGCCACCATTGGTATTGGCTAGGCAGATTTACCTCGCATATTTCGCGTTTATTGACCGGAATTGAAATCCATCCCGGAGCAACCATTGGTCGGCGAGTTTTCATCGATCATGGTTTTGGCGTTGTCATTGGCGAGACTGCGGAAATCGGCGATGAATGCACTATCTACCAAGGCGTAACCTTGGGCGGTACATCGTTATCCAAAGGGGCCAAACGCCATCCAACCTTGGAGCGCGGTGTTATCGTTGGCGCAGGTGCGCAAGTGTTAGGTGGATTTACCATCGGAGCGGAAGCCAAAATTGGTTCCAGTTCTGTGGTGGTTAAGCCCGTTCCTGCTGGCGCGACGGCGGTTGGCAACCCGGCACATATCATCAGTAAGCAAGAAGGTGCAGAATCCGCAGCGCGCTTTGCGGCTTATGGGGTAACTGCCAATGGGGATGATCCGATTTCTAAAGCGTTGCACAAATTGATCGATCACACGGCCCTACAAGAGCAGCAAATTTTGAATCTGCAACTGGCTTTAAAGCAAGCCGGCATTCCTTGTGCTGAGCGCGATTGCAAAGAAGATTTTGATCCAGATCAGCTCAACAAATTGGTCGAATAGTTCGATCCAAAGTACCCATAAAAAATGCCACGCAGCTTAAAACTAGCGTGGCATTTTTTTGAGCGGCGCGAATGCGTTTTATTGGGTTGGCGGATTTTCTAAGCGCGAATGTTTAACGCTATAAGTAAAATAAAACACTAATGCAAAGGCCAACCAGCCAGCGAATAACAAAAATGTCTGCTTGGGCAATCCCACGATTAAGTAAGCACAAAATGCCACGCTCAATAATGGAATTAATGGGAACAACGGTACCTTAAAACCACGCGATAAATCTGGTCGCGTTTTACGCAAAATAATCACGCCAACCGACACAATACTAAAAGCGACCAAGGTTCCCATGCTGGTTAAATCCGCCAACACATCCAAGGGTACTAAGGCAGCAGCAATCGCCACTAGCGCGCCAACAATAATGGTGTTTTTGCGTGGCGTATGCGAATGTGCATCGACCTTGGCAAAAATACTCGGCAACATCCCATCGCGTGCCATTGAATATAAAATCCGCGTCTGTCCGTACAGCACAACCAGCGTGATACTAAAGATCGAAATAATCGCACCAATCGATAACACCACGGATGGCCAAGTCGCGCCAGTAATGCGGCGCAGAATATGCACCAAGCCCGCCTCGTTGCCGCTAAATTCGGTGTAAGGCTGTGTTCCGACGCCAATCAAGGCGACCAGCACATAGAGTGTGGTTACGATGGCTAGGGAAAATAAAATAGCCAGTGGCAAAGTACGCTTAGGATTTTTGACTTCCTCGGAGGCGGTCGAGATCGCATCGATCCCAATGTAAGAAAAGAAAA
Source organism: Sapientia aquatica (assembly GCF_004358105.1). Taxonomy (GTDB): domain Bacteria; phylum Pseudomonadota; class Gammaproteobacteria; order Burkholderiales; family Burkholderiaceae_D; genus Solimicrobium; species Solimicrobium aquaticum. Next base: position 343,357 of record NZ_SMYL01000001.1, read on the forward strand.
TACTCGACGCCGCCGCGCCTACGCCGCTCATACCCATTGGCATAAATGGATGCATGTTGGCTGAATTGAAGGCGGTCATGCCGATCAGAATAAACATAATCAATACTGCGATTTTAATGACGACCATTACCGCATTGGCGCGCGCTGATTCCTTCGCTCCACGCAGCAGCAAGGTGCAACACATAAACACCAGCACCACAGCAGGTAAATTAAAGATGCCGCCATTAACGCCCGGCGGATTGGCAATCGCGTCGGGCATTTTCATGCCAATCAGATCGAACGAGAGTTCGTTTAAATATTGCCCCCAGCCGACTGCAATCGCCGAGGCAGAAATGCCGTATTCCAGCAACAAACACCAACCCACCAAATAGGCCACCATTTCACCCATCGTTGCGTAACTGTACGAATACGAAGAACCCGATGCGGGGATGGTCGAAGCTAGTTCGGCGTAGCACAGCGCGGTTAAGCCTGCGGTAATGCCCGCGATGATGAAGGACAGCACCACGCCCGGTCCAGCTTTGGGAACCGCGTCACCTAAAATCACAAAAATACCCGTTCCGATGGTGGCACCGACACCAAGCATGGTGAGTTGAAATAGGCTGATGTTACGTTGCAAGCCGCCGCCATTTAATTCGGCTGCGACCTCGGTAATATTTTCGATCGGTTTAGTGCGCAGCATGCGCGCAAGCAGCGATGGACTTGTGGTGGTGGAAGTGGGCATGCGTGGTTATCCGTTAAAACTTGCTCACTCGGAATGACTGAGCGGCTTGACTTGTTAGGGGAATGCTAAGGCGCCGAGTTGCGTTGAGAAGGCTGACGCCCCAGCAAAAAACGCTCGATTTTACAGCCGCTTTGGGATTGCTCAAAGCGTTGATTTTGACCTGTCTCCTGCGATTGTTGTGTTTTATCTAGGCAAGATTTTACTTGTCTTCACGTACCCGGACTTTTAAATCTGCGACATTGATTTATATAAAGTGGAACCCTGTAAATTTTTAGGGAACTCTTTTGATTGGCTGTTGTTAATACAGTGTCCATTTTTTGGCAGACTCAAGGGAGAAATCGCAGTTCCATGCCGAATTGAGTACGAATCCCCATAAAGCGCCATCAATGATTGGCAAAATACAAAAAAACTGGCCAATTTTAAGAAAAATTCTCAATATTGTTCAACGGAAACCTTAGTTGGCGCGTTAGAATCCTCTGTGCAATAAATCTGTTTCACAATTAGGTAATAAAGATGAAAAAACTTCAACAAATCGCAGCGACCCTTTTACTTTGCTCCGCCACTAGCGCCTTCGCCTTGCCGTTCGGTTCGCAATCCGCGTTGGTGATTGATGAGAGCAACGGGCAAATTTTGTTGGAAAAAAATGCCGACAACATCGTGCCAATCGCCTCATTGACTAAGCTCATGACCGCGATGGTAGTGCTGGACGCGAAACAAGATATGGAAGCCCCGATCAGCATCGACGAACAAGATGTGGACACAATCAAACACAGCACTTCGCGCGTGCCAGTTGGTGCCACGCTGCCGCGCAAAGATGTGCTGCAATTGGCGCTAATGTCGTCCGATAATCGCGCTGCCGCATCCTTAGCGCGCACATATCCGGGTGGGCGTGATGCGTTTGAAGCGGCGGTGCGTGCAAAACTGCAAGCCTTAGGCATGACGCACACCACGTTGCAAGAACCAACCGGCTTATCCCCGCAAAATACCTCGACCGCATCCGATTTAGTCAAAATGGCGTCAGCCGCATCCAATTATCCCGATATCACCCGCATCACTACCGATAGCAGTGATCGGATCAATATTAAAGGCCGCCCGGTCGAATACCACAACACCAACGGTTTTGTTGGCAAAAAAGGCTGGGACATTATGTTGTCGAAAACCGGTTACACCGTGGAAGCGGGACGCTGCATCATTATGAAAATCAAAGCAGCCGGTAAAAACGTAATTATGGTGCTATTAAATGCGGGGGCTAATTCAACTCGCAACAGAGACGCAATGGCTGTGCGCCGTTTCGTGTCGGATGAAAAAGTTGCGGTGGTAAAAACCCGTCGCACCCGAAAAAGTGCTTGATTCGGTTTTTAGTTTGAACTCGAACTGAAGCGAACGATGCAAAAGCAAATTTAATCCCCTAAAGCCGCTAGTTAGTCCTAGCGGCTTTGTCGTTTTGGTGGTCGCTAAAAGAGGGTGTTCTGGCACAAGTGGAACTGATTCTTTAACGACTGTTTTACAAAAATAAAATAACTCGAATTGTTTGTCTGGCCAACATACGGCTGCCCAATCTGTTCCCATTCCAATCATTAAATTGAGTGCTAACCCAATGAATAATCCAGTCACATTGAACGACGCATCCGATCGCGCTTTTTTGGGCCATCCAGTCGGCCTAGCCTACATTTCCTTTACCGAAGCTTGGGAACGGTTCTCTTACTACGGAATGCAAACCTTGTTGGTGCTGTACATGGTCAACCAACTCTTGTTGCCAGGTCATATTGAGAACATCGCGGGTTTTACTGCTTTTCGCTGGTTTGTTGAGCATTTATATGGCAAAGAGTTGTCGGTCGTCGCCTTGTCGTCGGCAATCTTTGGCTTGTATAGCGGCTTCGTTTATTTGACCCCGATCGCAGGCGGATTTATTGCCGACCGTTTGCTCGGCAAGACATCGACCATCGTTGTCGGCGCGTTATTAATGTCAGCTGGTCATTTTTTAATGGCGTTTGATTTTTCCTTCTTAATCGCCTTATTGTGCTTGCTCACTGGTGTTGGTTGCTTTAAAGGGAACTTGGCCAGCCAAGTAAGCGCTCTGTATGCCGCGACCGATAACCGCCGCGCCGATGCGTTCCAAATCTACTATTTGTTTATTAACGCCGCCGTCATAATTTCGCCACTCGTTTGCGGCACATTGGGTGAAAAAATGGGCTGGCATTATGGCTTTGGTGCTGCAGGCGTGGGCATGTTGATCTCTTTGGTGATCTACCTTTCCGGCAAAAAATGGTTGCCTAAAGAAGACGCTAAAGCGGTTAAATCCGCCGAATCTGCTGCTCCAGTGGTGAAAGCGCCTTTGAGTAAAAAAGAACGTAACGCCATCGTTGTGTTGCTGTTTTTACTTCCGGTTTTAGCGGTTGGTAGCATCGGTAATCAAGAAATTTTTAACGCGTATTTGTTGTGGGTGCCACAGCATATTGATTTGGTTTTCTTTGGCCAAGTCATGCCTACAACGTGGTTAATTACTTTGGATGCGACGGTGAGCGTGAGCGCCCTGGTATTGAGTTTATTGTTTTGGCGCTGGTGGGCTAAGCGCTTTCCCGAGCCTACTGAAATCTACAAAATGACCATAGGATTGGTTTTAGGAACCTTGGGTTTGGTCGCCTTGGGAATTGCTGGGCTGATTTCCGCCAACGGGCAAAAGGCGGGTATCGAATGGGTCTTGGCATTTGAATTTTTGAACGCCTTTGGATTTGCTAATTTATTCCCGGTCGGCTTAGCGCTATATGCTCGCTCCGCGCCGAAAGCGGTCGCTGGAACCATGATGGGTGTTTATTATTTAAACCTGTTTATGTGCAATAACTTGGTTGGCTGGTTGGGTGGTTTGGTTGAACGCATGAGCGGCGCGCAATTTTGGTTTTTGCATGTCGCCTTGGTTGGCGGTTCGGCGCTAGTCATGTTCGTGATTGCGCGTTTGTTTGGCAAATACTTACTACCGGATGAATTAGCCACTTCGCCCTAAATTGACGCTCGTTCTGCAAATCGCCGTTCTACCTGTTCCAAGCACGATGAAAATGCCCTAAATAGGGCATAGCAAAATTAACATCTCGCCTTTATGCTTGGTCGTGAAAAGTTGCACCACTTTTGCGTGGGTAGATTGGTATAGGAGAAGGATGATGAACGTGTTCCGTTGGGCCTTGGAAAGGTTGCTGTCGTTAGTTTTTGTGATGTTGTTGGTATTGGTTTTTATGCGGTGCGATGCTTTATTTAGTAGCAATTGGATCGATTTTTTATTGGCTTTTGTCGCACTAGGATTGATGCTGAAAAACCATCAATTAACTAATCGGCTGGAGCAACTGAATCAAGCTAAGAAAAAAGATATGCGCCACATGATGGATTTAATTATTGAAAATCGCCGCTTAAACCAAGGACGCGAATCCGATCAACGTTCGAATTAGCAAGCAGCTGGGATTTACGCACCGTGCGCCACGCTTTCCCATATATCAATCTGCGGCATAATCTCAAAGCACCGTTCCACCGCCAGATAACGCTCTTTACTAGTTAGGATAAAAGGCAGTGATTGACGCAAATACCATCGAATCACAATTTTCACGCAATGTGCTTAAGACAATTTTATTGATTGTGCTGGCGGCCATTACGTTTGCATTTTATGTTTATTGGGAGCGGCAAATTATCCGTACGAACGAATTGCGCATACGCTCAATTCAACTGGCCAATCAATTGCACCAATCGTCGGATGATTTAACGCGCATGGCGCGCTCGTATGTGGATACGGGTAATCCTATTTTTAAACAAGATTACCAACAAATTCTCGATATTAGAGAAGGCAAAATCCCGCGACCACTGGCCTACAATAATTATTATTGGGATTTGCAATTGTCCGATCGTCCAGGACAAAGCCAGCCGGGCAAGGCGGTAGCGCTGCTCGAATTAATGCAGCATGTCGGTTTTACCGAGGAAGAATTAGATAAGTTGGAACTGGCCAAAGCCAATTCAGACGCGTTAACCAAACTTGAATTTAGTGCCATGGCACTCGTTGAAAAGCAGCCAGTGACTGACGAAAATCGCGCTACTGCAGTGCGCTTATTAAACGACGCTAATTACCACCAAGCCAAAGCCAATATCATGCGTCCCATTAGTGAATTCAACACCTTGATGGAACAGCGTACCTACACGGCAGTAAAATTCGCCGAAAAAATCACCACCTTTTCTCGCTTAATTTTTATTTTTATTAGTGTCGTTTTGCTGCTGTTAATGTGGCGGGTTTATTACGCGCTGCAAGTCACCCTAGGTTGCTCAGTGGGTGAATTGCACAGCCGTATGAAACGCTTGGGTAAGGGCGATTTTGCCACGCCGATTATTCTGCCCGAAGGTAAAGAAAACACCGTGCTTGGCATGCTAGCGCAAGCGCAAAATAATCTGGCGATCATGGATCAAAAGCGCCTAGAGGCAGAAGAAAAAGTCCGTCAATTAGCGTTCTATGATTCCTTAACCGAGTTGCCCAATCGCCGCCTGTTTGAAGACCGCCTGCGCCAAGCGCGCTATAGCAGCAAGCGCAATAACGAATTTGATGCCTTGATGTTTATCGACTTGGATAACTTTAAACCCTTGAACGATCAGCATGGACATGGGATAGGCGATTTGCTACTCATCGAAGTGGCGCATCGCTTGCAAAACTGCGTGCGGGAAGTGGACACCGTTGCGCGTTTTGGTGGCGATGAGTTTGTCGTGATGTTGGTTGATCTAAAAGACGATATTAACGTTGCCAATGCGCACGCGAAAACAATCGCTGAACATATTTGTTCTACCCTCGCTCAACCTTATCAATTGACTTGGCGCGAGAACAATCAAGAGCAATCCATTACTCATAGCTGTTCGGCTAGCATCGGTGTAGTGATTTTTTCTAGCGATGGCGGTAACGATGAGGAGTTGCTCAAAATGGCCGATGACGCGATGTACGAAGCGAAGAATTCAGGGCGCAATTGCGTTTGCTTTTATCAATCGCAGGCTAACTAATAAGAGCGTTTTTTTCGGCAACTGGTGCGCCCAGCGCATCATAGCGTTGAAGACTACCGTCTTCGAGTAACGCTAACCAATCCCCACGCCATGCTTTAGCTTGATCGCTATCGCGGTCCCAATCCGATAACACGTAACGTAATTTTTGCCCGTACTGATGCAAGGCGGGACGATGGGTGTGGCCGTGTATTAGAACATCAGCTTGATGCTGGTTTAACTGTGCAATGACCGCATCTGGATTGACATCCATAATCATGGCCGATTGCTGCATTTGTTTTTGTTGATGCTGCTGACTTTGCTGGCGCATTCCGGCGATGATGGCTTTGCGTTCCACTAATGGTTTGCTTAAAAATGCTGCTTGCCATTCTGGCTTTCGTACTTGGGTCCGAAACTGCTGGTAGGCGAGATCGTCAGTGCAAAATTGATCGCCGTGTGAGATCAGATAACGTTTCCCTGCATGCTCGAATAAATACGGATCCGGCAGCAGCGTGATATTAGTTGCCCGTGCAAATACATCCCCAACTAAAAAATCACGATTGCCAGCGATCCAAAAGACGGCAACGTCCGCGTTACTCACTTCGCGCAAGGCGTGACATATTTTTTGCGCAAAGGGAGACTCCAGATCGTCATCCCCAGCCCAATATTCAAATATATCGCCGAGCAAATAAAGCTGTTTTGCGTGCCGCGCGGCGCTGCTTAAAAAGCGCAAAAATACTTCCGTCGTCGCCGGCATTTCGCTCTGCAAATGCAGGTCGGAAATAAAAAGCGCGACCACATCGGGTCGCGCTAATTGTGATGAATTGTTATCTACAACGGACGAAGCAAGCAATGTCATAGATAACAGTCGCTGTAATTAAACAACTTCAGCTTTGAGGATAACAACGTCTTCAGCAGGCACATCTTGGAACATGCCGCTGCGAGTCGTTTTAACGCCTTTGATTTTATCGACCACGTCAGTGCCTTCAACGACATTGCCGAAAACACAGTAGCCCCAACCGTCTTGACCTGGATAATCCAAGAAGCTGTTGTTGGACACATTGATAAAGAATTGTGCCGAGGCCGAATGTGGGTCGGAAGTACGCGCCATAGCGAGTGAATACTTAGCGTTCTTCAAGCCGTTTTTGGCTTCGTTTTCGATTTGGTCTTTGGTCGGTTTTTGCTTCATGCCTGGCTCAAAACCGCCGCCCTGGATCATGAAACCATCGATGACGCGATGGAAAATGGTGTTGGTGTAGAAACCGTCTTCGACGTATGCAATGAAGTTGGCAACTGTTTTTGGTGCTTTTTCGGCATCCAATTCAATTTTGATGTTGCCATGATTAGTGGTTAATAAAACGGCCATGATTAAGGTCTTTCATAGAGAAGGTTAAAACACGAAATAGTATGTGCGCCTAGGTTAATTGCTTGCTGCTGCTGGTGTTGGTTGGCTTGCTGGTTGCTCAGTTGCTGGTGTTTTTTGCTCGGTATTCTCGACTGCTGGTGCTGCGACTGGCGCTGGTTCGGCCGGTTTGATGCCGAGTTGTTCGTCGATAGTTTTTGGCGTGATATGAGTTTTCAGGATTTTAGCTGAAATTACTGTTACCGTTTTCTTCGGCACGTTCAAATTTTCACCGCGGGCTTCGGTTTCCAATACTTTGATTTGATTAACAACCGCCATCCCGTCGATGACACGTCCAAATGGCGCGTAGCCAGCGGAGATTAATAAGGCTTCAGCGCGCGGCATGGTGCGCATGGTGCCACGACGCATAAATTGTACTGGGTCCCCATCCGGGATTTTGGCTGGATTTAAAAAATCGTTATTGGCGACGTTGATGAAGAATTCAGATGTGGCGGTATTGGGTTGCATTTCACGCGCCATGGCGATCGTGCCAATGTCATTCTTTAATCCATGATCGACTGCATTTTGGGCTTCGAGCACAATTGGTGCTTTCGCTTTCTTTTCTTTCAGGTCTTTACCCATGCCACCGCCTTGAATCATAAATCCGTCAATAACGCGGTGGAAAATTGTGCCGTTATAAAAACCACTTTTTACATATTGCAGAAAGTTTTTGACGGTTTTAGGCGCCGCCTCTGGATCGAGTTCCAAAACGATAGTGCCCAAGTTAGTGTTAAGTTCAACTTGCGGAGCTGGTTCCGCCGCCAAACAGGTAGTCCCTAGGCTGGCTGTGATAACTAAGCTCGCCATTAAGGAGCGTAGCGGTAAGCATAAAGGTAAGTTTAGCGAAGAGCGTAATTGCATGATGGCGACTTTCAAAAAGGGTGAAAGGGTAACTTTACAACTAGGCCAGTTGGCCTAAATAACGACTTCATAAATAATTTTCCAACGATTGGCTTCTTTTGCCCAATATTGGCGCTTGCGCGTTACGTTGCGATTTTTCCCAAAGCGGGATTCTTGGGTGAACGTGCTCACTAGCAGATTTTCTTTGCCGGGATAATAAAACACGGTGACATCACTAAGTTTGATGCTCAGATCAGCAGTGCCGGCAAACAGCGCTTGCTGCTTATCAAACCAAACCGAGAGACTATCGCCTTGCGGACTTCTAAATTTGCTGGAGTAATTGTTAAGCCAGCGCGAATCGCTTTTACTTTCAACATCCAAGCGCCAATCGTTAATTAATTTGGTAGCAGAATCGCGTTCCTCATTCCATTTGGCGGGCGTAACAAATTCGACGTGTTCGCTGATGACTACGGGAGTTTTGCCAATTTCGACCGTTTCAGAAATTTTTTGCAAATCGGGATTGGTCAAAACGATGCAGCCGTCCGATGCCAAAGGAGGGCGGCTAAAACTGTCGGATGGCGTGCCATGCAACCAAATACCTTTGCCGCTGCGTCCATTTACCTTATCCCATTCATTCGGATAATTAATCGGCAATGCGCCAGCGCCATAAAAATCGGACAGTTTGGAACCCGGTAAGTGACTGGTGATGTAATACACGCCAAGCGGGGTTTTTTGGTCGCCTTCTTTAATTTTTTCTACGCCCAGTTTGCCTTGGGTCATGTAGTAGTCAGAGACGAATTTTAGTTTGCCAGCTTGGTTTTCGTAGACATACAAGCGGGAGCGATTTGCGTCCACGACCAAGACATGTTTTTGATCGTCGCGCAGCTGCAGAACGGCTCGTGGCACTAGATTAGGATTAGGGCGCTCACTCAAAGATTTAATCCGCGCACGTGCTTCGTCGCGTAAATCTTTTAATTTGTCGGGTGGAGCATTTTTTGCAGCGCCAAACGTGGTTACCGGAAAATTATGCATCATCAATAAATCGCCTTGCACTAAATACCCAAGGCGAAATGTTGGGTACGCGGCGACCAGCTTGTCGGCCAAAGCTTGTGCTGCGTTGAGCTTATTTTGGGCAAGTAATTTATAGACTTCGATCAACATGGCATCGGGATCGGGTGCGGATGTTGATGCGGCTGCGGTCGAGGAAATTGCTGTGGGCGGTGACATCGGCGCGTTTTTTGCGCGTGAGGCGGCGTTGGCTTGCGCCAAGATACAAAAAGTCAGCGCCAAAAAGATACTTTTGGCGCTTGGTAAATTCGATGAAGTCACTTGAGCTGCACTTTTAAAAACAGAACTAGGCATTAACCACCCGCCCGCTCCTGCGAGATTTGCCACTTGCCATCTTGTTTGGTTAAGACCAATGTTTTACGGCTGTCTGCTTTTAATTTGTCAGAATTATAGATTTGGCGGAATCGGACTGTGGCTGTATTGCCATCGAACGATACTTTAGGTGAATCGACTTTAACGCTAATACGTCCTTTGCCTTCAATCCGCACGCGCCGATCTTCCGACCACGATTTGCGGGTTGCGCCTTTGGGCAATTGAAAGTCTTTGCCATAGAACGCTAAATAAGCCGAAGTGTTTTTGTCGCTCCACGCACTTGCCCAGGCATCGACCACCGCGAGTACATCGTTTTGATCATTATTTTTGGGTTCGACCTTAGGTTCAGGCTTGGCGACTGGCTTGGTATCTAGTTTCGGTTCTACTTTGGCGGGAGCTGCGGCAGGTTTGGTTGCCGGAGCTGCTGGCGTTGGGGCAGCAGGAGTAGCGGCGGCGACTTGTTTTGCCGGCTCTGCTACTTTAGCTGGCGGAGTTACTGGCTTTGCTGCCGCGACTGGAGCGACTGGTTTGCTTGCTGCATTGTTGGCGACAATGCTGTTGCTGTTGGTGAATAAGTTACGAATTAATGTCAGCTTCAATTTGGCGCCGGAATTGCCCGAATCCAATTGCAATGCCTTGTCATACGCTTGGCTGGCCATTTTTGCATAAATGTCGCCTAAGTTTTCATGCGCCGTGCCATACGATGGATTGGTGCGGATCGCCATTTCTAATGCTGCACGCGCTTTATCTAACTGATTGGTGGAGGCAAACAACACAGCTAAGTTGTTATAAGGCTCGGGCAAATCAGGGAAATCTTCAGTCAACTTCGTAAAAACAGCGATTGCCTCAGTCGTCTTATTTTGCTCAGCTAAGATCAACCCTTTAGAGAAGCGCATTTGGGCATCTTTAGGATGCTGCGCTAAGTAGGCATCGGCCTTTTGCAACGCTTCGGGATATAAGCCGCTTTGAATTAATCTAGACACATCGGCAACATCATCGGCCAAGGCCGGAATCGAAATAGTGCTCGTTAAACTGGCAACGGCGATGCCAAGTGCGATAAACCAGCTGCGCGTATGTTTACTTGTCATTTTGTCGTAATGTGAGAGTTGGCTTAGATGGTATACTGAGCGTCCAATATTTTTAGTTTTTGGTACCGCTGCAAAGGCATCATATTAGCAAAGAAGTTGTGAAAATTTGTTAGTTTCTTGCGTTGTGCCAGGTTTTATATGCCTTTGCGATCATTTTTGCACTGAATTTATCAACAAATGTTGGCCTTATTCTCGCTAAACTGAAAATCTCACGAGATTAAATTAAAGCGCCAAATTCGACTGCTTTTAGTTGTTCTGACTCATTTATCAATCTTTTTACCATCCCATTCACTCCATGAGCGACCAAAAAATCTACAACACGTTGGCACGTGAGAAACAAAGCTTTACCCCGATTGATCCAGGCAAGGTGCGCATGTACGCCTGCGGAATGACAGTCTACGATTACTGCCACATTGGTCACGCTCGCCTAATGGTGGTGTTTGATATGGTGCAGCGCTGGTTGCGTGCGTCTGGTTACGCGGTAACTTACGTGCAAAACATCACCGATATTGACGATAAAATCATTGCCCGAGCAGGACAAAACGGCGAGTCAATCTCAACCCTAACTGCCCGCTATATTCAATATATGCAAGAAGATGCAGCCGCATTGGGCGTGCAGTTGCCGGACCATGTGCCACGCGCCACCGCCTACATTCCGCAAATGGTGGAATTGATTGAAAAATTACAAAAAAATGGCTTGGCTTATCAGGGCACCGATGGCGATGTGAATTTTTCAGTGCGTGATTTCCCCGGTTACGGCAAGTTATCCGGCAAGTCGCTAGATGATTTGCGCGCGGGTGAGCGGGTGGATGTTAATTCGGGTAAGCGCGACCCGCTAGATTTTGTGCTGTGGAAATCGGCCAAAGAGACGGAACCCGAGGAAGTAAAGTGGGATTCGCCATGGGGACGTGGTCGTCCAGGTTGGCATATCGAATGCTCGGCCATGGCGAGCGACTTGTTGGGCGAACATTTTGATATTCATGGCGGCGGACAAGATTTGCAATTCCCGCACCATGAAAACGAAATCGCCCAGTCCGAAGGCGCGCATCAACATACTTTTGCTAATTATTGGATGCACAACGGATTTGTGCGGGTCGATAATGAAAAAATGTCCAAATCGCTAGGCAATTTTTTCACCATCCGCGAAGTATTAAAGGAATACGACCCTGAAGTTGTGCGCTTCTTTATTTTGCGTGCCCATTATCGTAGCCAGATTAATTATTCCGATGCTAATTTAGATGATGCTAAATCTGCATTGAAGCGACTGTATTCGGCGCTCAAGGAAGTTCCGCCCGATGCGCAGCCGTTGGAGTTGAATGAGGCCTTTGCCAAGCAGTTTTACGCTGCGATGTACGACGATTTCAACACCTCGTTAGCGATTGCTGCCTTGTTTGAGTTGGCCACAGAAGTGAACAAAAACAAGTCGCCGGCGCAAGCGCGTCAGCTGAAATTATTGGCAGGAATTTTGGGCTTTTTAGAGCGTGAGCCGCAAGAGTTTTTGCAGTCGGGCAACGAAAATGGGATGGCAGAATCGGAAATCGCTGATAAAATTGCAGCCCGAACAGCGGCCAAGCTAGCCAAAAACTTTGCTGAATCAGACCGCATACGTGCCGAATTATTGGCCAATAACATCATATTGGAAGACAAGCCCGGCGGCATTACTGAATGGCGCCGAGCATAATTGCATGACAAATCCACCTTATCGCGAGCTCCCCGAGTACTGGGAGCAAGCCAAACAAGAGTTAATGAAGCGCGACCGAATTATGCGCAAACTTATTCCTCAGTTTGGTGATTTACGTCTTGCCGGTCGTGGCGAGCCATTTTTGACTCTGTGTCGTTCAATTGTCGGTCAGCAAGTGACGGTTGCGTCAGCGGATGTTGTCTGGGGTAAATTCTTGGCGACTTGTGTTAAGTGCACGCCTAGTAATGTGATCAATGCTGGCTCCGAGCAATTACTGGCTTGCGGCTTGTCCAAACGCAAAACTGAGTATATTCTCGACTTAGCAGGGCATTTTAAAGAAAAACGGGTGCACGTTGAAAAATGGGCGGAGATGGCCGACGAAGACGTCATTTCCGAGCTAATTCAAATTCGTGGCATCGGACGCTGGACAGCGGAGATGTTTTTGATATTTAATCTGCTCCGGCCAAATATTTTGCCGTTGGATGATCCGGGCTTATTAAAAGGCATCAGTATTAATTATTTTTCCGGTGAACCTGTTTCGCGCAGCGATGCCAGAGAAGTGGCGGCTAACTGGGAACCGTGGCGCACAGTCGCTACTTGGTATTTATGGCGCAGTTTGGATTCGGTTGCTACTGAAACCAAAGCCGCCAACTGATTGATTTACGTGATTTTGCTTTAACTGGGTTGGTCGCAGGACATAATTTATTCGATCGAATGTTGATTTAGGTAAATTTTTAAGCGCGACAAACCGATATAATTTTGCAGTGTTCTTAAATGCTGCGTTAAGGGAGTTAGGATGACTAAAACTACATTTCTGAGCTTTGAGCAATCCGTTGCCGAACTAGAGTCTAAGATTGAAGAACTACGTTTTGTGCAGGATGATTCAGCAGTCGATATTTCAGAAGAAATCGACCGACTTTCCAAGAAAAGCCAGTTATTAACCAAAGATATCTACGCCAAACTTACCCCATGGCAAGTGTCCCAAATCTCCCGTCATCCGCAACGCCCCTACACCCTCGATTACATCAACGAAATTTTTACCGATTTCCATGAATTGCATGGCGACCGCAGCTTTGCCGACGATCAAGCTATTGTCGGTGGCTTAGCGCGCTTTAACGGTCAAGCATGTATGGTCATGGGTCATCAAAAAGGCCGCGATACCAAAGAGCGCGCCATCCGCAATTTCGGTATGCCAAAACCAGAAGGCTATCGCAAAGCGATGCGTTTGATGAAGTTGGCCGAAAAATTCAATTTGCCGGTGTTTACCTTTATTGACACCACTGGCGCATGGCCTGGTATCGACGCTGAAGAGCGCGGTCAGTCCGAAGCGATTGGCCATAATTTGTACGTGATGGCCGAGCTGAAAGTGCCACTGATCGCCACCATTATTGGTGAAGGCGGTTCTGGTGGCGCGTTGGCCATGGCGGTCGGTGACGCTGTGTTGATGTTGCAATATGCAACATACTCCGTTATTTCACCAGAAGGCTGTGCATCGATTTTGTGGAAAACATCCGAACGCGCTGCCGATGCCGCTGAAGCATTAGGCTTGACAGCACATCGGTTGAAAGCAATTGGCTTAATCGACAAAATTATTACCGAGCCATTGGGCGGCGCACATCGCGATCCGAAGCAAATGGCGGTGTTGGTAAAACGCGCATTGGCCGATACATTGCGCCAATTCCAAGGAGTTAAAACCAAGGATTTGCTCGAAGCTCGCCATGAAAAACTGATGAGCTACGGTAAATTTAAAGAAACAAAAGCAGCTGAATAATTTGTTTTATTCGGCGAAATAGTTTCGCCAGTTCCGTGTTACGAGTGCCAAGGCAGGTGGACGCAGAGTAAATCTGAGTCACTTGCCTTTATTTATTTTAAGAGCCGTCCATGCAAGCACAATTTGATTTGGTCTTGAATCAAATCCTTACCAATCTGCCGCCGCAAACCGAACAACCGCGCATTGCCGTGGCGTATAGCGGAGGCCTTGATTCGGCGGTGTTGTTGAAACTGTGTGCGACCTTTGCTCAACATCATTCTTTGCCACTGATGGCGCTGCACGTGCATCACGGATTAAGCCCCAATGCCAACGCTTGGGTCGTGCACTGCGAGCAGCAGTGCAAGGCGATGGATATTCCTTTTGAAGTCGCCTATGTTCAACTCGGGCAAACGCAAGACGAAGGCATCGAGGCCACTGCGCGTAAAAAACGCTATAGCGCTTTAGGTCAACTGAGCCAGCAACATCAAATTGACGTCTTATTGACCGCACACCATCAGGACGATCAGGCAGAAACGTTGTTGCTGCAATTATTGCGTGGTGCTGGGATAGCTGGTTTATGCGGGATGCAGCAAAGTCATTACGCCAAAAGTTTGCTCGAAAACGAAACCTTATTGTTAGTGCGTCCATTATTAAATGCGACCCGTGAAGAGATTGAGCGTTACGCAACCGAACATCAAATTCAACACATTGAAGACGAATCCAACTTGGATGAACGCTTCGCCCGCAACGCGCTGCGGCATCAAATCATGCCGCTGTTGGCGCAGCATTTCCCCGGATTTCAATCACGCTTTGCTCGCACAGCGTTGCATGCGCAATCTGCGTTGGTGCTGTTAGAACAGTTAGCGCAACAAGATTATCGCCTATGTTTGTCCGAATCGAATTCGCGTGAATTAAACGTGGTGACGCTGCAAGACTTGCCTGACGAGCGCATCGACAACGTGCTGCGTTATTGGATCGCTGTGCATAATGTCCAAATGCCGAGTGCGGCGCGTTTGAGTGAAATTCGCAAACAACTTTTGCATGCGCGTGATGATGCCCAAGTTTGCGTAAAGCATGGTGAAGTAGAAGTGCATCGATATCGTCAGCAATTGAGCATCGCTAAATGCGCGCTTCCAACGCCGGATGTAATCAGTTTTGTTTGGCAGGGGCAAGCCAGTATTGCCTTCCCTTCGTTTGCAGGACAGTTGTGTTTCCATAAGGCGCAGCCCGATCAGTTCGGAATCCCAAGTAAATGGTTGGCCGAACAAAGGCTGCAAATTCGACCAAGGCAGGGCGGGGAAAGGCTTAAATTAGCGCCCAATCGTCCAACGCGCGATATGAAGAGTCATTACCAAACCGCTGGGATTGCGTATTGGCAGCGGGAGCGATTGCCGTTTGTTTTTGCCGATAAAGAATTGGTTTTTGCTGCAGGAATTGGGATGAACGGCGCGCTCAGCGCATTGCAACTCAATGGGGATCAAGCGGATTGCTACGTGTTGGAATGGCAGGCGGATTAACTATCTTGGTGCTGGTTCAACTAAATTTGTTTAACGATTAAGTCATCAAATGTTAATCAAACGGGGCTGATTCCTGCGCCCATCAAAGAAAAATAATCCTTTTTATAAAAAAGCTGCATTTTCTTCGGTGATTTGGCGAAGTTTCACTAAATTTCTTAATACTATTCAGTTATAAGCATATTTAAGTAACAAACTAGGCTTGTTATTTTGCGTTGCAGCATGTAAAGTTAGTGGCTTATTTTTTTGCGCAGTTTGCACCACTTTCTGTTCCTATTTGCTACTACATTCACTATGGCTTTAATTGTTCATAAATACGGCGGTACTTCGATGGGCTCAACCGAGCGCATCAAAAATGTCGCAAAGCGCGTGGCCAAATGGCATGACGCAGGTCACCAAATCGTTGTTGTTCCCTCCGCCATGTCAGGCGAAACTAACCGAATTCTGGGCTTGGCCAAAGAAATTTGCGACCAACCCGATCCGCGTGAACTCGACGTCATCGCAGCAACTGGCGAACAAGTTTCCGTAGGTTTATTGGCGATCGCATTGCAAGCCATTGGCAAGCAAGCCGTTTCCTACGCGGGCTGGCAGGTCGCCATCAAAACAGACGCCGCGCATACCAAAGCGCGTATTGCGAGTATCGATGACGTTAAGGTTAAACGTGATTTAGATGCCGGCAAAATTGTAATCATTACCGGCTTCCAAGGCGTGACCGAAGATGGTGACATTACTACGCTTGGTCGTGGTGGCTCGGACACTTCTGCCGTTGCAGTGGCAGCCGCATTGAAGGCGCAAGAATGCTTGATTTTCACTGACGTCGATGGCGTGTACACAACCGATCCGCGTGTGGTGACTGAAGCTCGCCGTTTAAATACCGTCACCTTTGAAGAGATGCTGGAAATGGCGTCTCTCGGTTCAAAAGTATTGCAAATCCGCTCGGTCGAATTTGCCGGTAACTATAAAATGCCAACCCGCGTTTTATCATCACTAACTGACCCATTAATACCGCTGGAAATCGAAGCAAAATCCGGCACTCTGATTTCGTTTGAGGAAGACACCAACATGGAACAAGCCACAATTACTGGTATCGCATTTAATCGCGACGAAGCAAAAATCACCGTATTCGGTGTGCCCGATCGCCCAGGAATTGCCTACCAAATTTTAGGCCCAGTGGCTGATGCCAATATCGAAGTGGATATGATCATCCAGAATCAATCCGTGGAGGGTAAAACCGATTTTACTTTCACCGTGCCGCGCAACGAATACACCAAAGCGATGCAAGTTTTAGCCAGCGACGTGCAAGCGCAAATCCACGCTACCGGCATTATTGGTGACGCCAAAGTTTCCAAAGTATCGGTTGTTGGCGTCGGCATGCGCAGCCACGTCGGTATCGCGTCCCACATGTTCCGCACTTTGTCGGAAGAGGGCATCAACATTCAAATGATTTCGACCTCGGAAATCAAAATTTCGGTATTGATCGACGAGAAATACATGGAGCTAGCAGTACGTGCGTTGCACAAAGCGTTTGGCATGGAAAATCAGTAATTTTTTCCGATTTTCGCTTGACCAAGCAACGGTGAGAAGCTATCATGCCTGTCTTCCAACGGTGAGCAACTAAAGCACTGTTAGAAAAGAGTGGAGACCTGGCCGAGCGGTCGAAGGCACTTCCCTGCTAAGGAAGCATGCGGGCTTAACCCTGCATCTAGGGTTCGAATCCCTAGGTCTCCGCCAGAAACACGTTTCGAGCAGTAGCGAGAGACCCCAAAACCCGCATAAAACCAAGTGTTTGTGCGGGTTTTTTGTTTCTAACAGTTTCATATGTCATGGTTACAGCGTGGTCGTTAGGAATATTGTGAATCGCCTACCTAGACGATTCGACATTCAATTATTCGAGTGCAGATATTTTTTGGCTCAACATATCAAGGCATTTACCCTCTTTGTGCGAACCATTCCAGATAAAATCATTTCGCTTACTTCGTTGGCGCGGTGATACGACACTTCCTCGTTTGTACATCGTTGTTACTCAAGCTTGAAGCATGCGATATTGGCGAATTTATTCACGAACGAAGTGGATTGTATGTTATGCGCAGATCATCGTTGCGATCAATTAGTTTGGCTATAACGTCAGACCGGTTTGATAGGCGAGGGGATATTGTGGAGCCAATTATGCTAGTAGGGTAAGCTGGCCTGTGCTTGCAGTCCGGCGCGCCTAAACGTCTGTTGGCGCGCTTGGTTGACAGTGGGAGGTGAGCACATGCTCTAACGATGCGGGTCAACGCTGGGTTGATGGCTGGCGTTTTAGGAGTACGTAGCACGGCTACGCAACCTTAACGACATATGACCCTGCCATGAACAAATTACTCACCACTTTACTCGCTGCCACCTTAGCTACTGGTGCGGCATTTGCTCAAACTCCAACGCCAACAAGCACAACCGCGGCAATTACGCCCACAACTGCACCAGCAACTGCACCGGCAACTGCACCGGCAACTGCACCGGCAACTGCACCGGCAACTGCACCGGCAACTGCACCGGCAACTGCAATGGCAACTGCACCAGCAACTGCACCAGCGACTGCACCAGCGACTGCACCAGCAACTGCACCAGCGACTGCACCAGCAACTGCACCAGCAACTGCACCAGCAACTGCACCAGCGACTGCACCAGCAACTGCACCAGCGACTGCGGCGCCAACAGTGAAAGCGGCCGTTAGCGCATCAACGAGTGCACTCAGCAGCAAAGTTGGTGCTGATGCCAAAGCGGCCGTGAGTGCTCCGACCGCGCCTGTTACTAAAGCGGCTGTTGGCACGCAGGCTAAAGTGAACCACACCGTGACCTCGGTGAAAACTGCTGCCCCAGCAGCGAGCGCGGCGACAACGAAAGTGGAAGCCAAAGCGCAAGCGAAAGTTGCCACGGTGAAATCGGACTCCAAAACCGCTGTGGTAAAAGAGACGTCAACCAACTAATTCGGTGTGGCGTGTAGGACAACAGCCAGTAAAAAACGGCGCTCCGTTGCGCCGTTTTTTTATTGTCGATCCTGCCAGCAGCCGCCCGCTAAGCCGCGCCAGATCAACGAATTGCCAGAATCGTACTTGTCTTTTGGTAAAACAGTTTCCCAAAAGTAAGACAGGCACTGACACGGAGGGTGTAAAAAAAAGTTGTAACCGTGTAAGACAAATGCTGACATTTTTGTGAAATATGGTCTATAAAGGAGTTCACGAGGTCACTATTTTAATTTTGTTGTCGAGGAGTCTACGTATGAAGAACACGTCGTTTGTCGTTAATGAAACAACTCTGCCGAGCGCTTCTCTTCAAACACAGCAGCATATCTTAGAGCAATTGGACGGCTTTTCGGACATCGAAAAAAGCAGTTTATTAGCCGTGTTTTGGTCGCTGCGCACAGAAGTCGCCCAGCAAACGCAACAGTGCCTCAGTAAAGCCCAAGCCAGCGCGGCGCGCGGCGTATTGAGCAGCTAATCCTGTTTGGCATGTGGGCTGGGGTTAATCCCAGCATCCACGAGCACGATGTTGAGATTGGCTCATCGCTTATCTACTCAACACAACCCACCTCAAGCTACCATCCATCCCGCGCAGGCGGATTTTGGGATTGACCTACGCGTCGCAGAAAAGCTGCTGCACGGCATGTTGGTGCGCTGTCTGGATTTACCCTAGTAGTGTGCGAAAAGCGAGGGAAATCCTACTAGCGACGATCAATCTGCTCGGTTTTGCCTAGCAGCCCACCACATTAAGGTCGCCAAGAGCGGCACGATCAGTGTCGATATTTTTGACACTTTTGATTTAAACGCAACGCAATTTTGGTTAAGTGATTGAATTAATTGATAATTCGATTTGTGGCACGCAAATTGCTGTTAGTTCATTAGGTCCACTTCACCTAGTTAGAGGAAAAAAAATGAACATGTTTAAATCATTGTCTATCGCGGTCATCGCCGCATTGTCGTTTGGAATGAGCCAAGCGCAAGCAACAGAATTGTTTGATTTTACCTTTAGCGGCCCTAGCGCTTCGGGTAGTGGCACATTGGTTGCCAATCCAAATGGTGACGGCACGTTTACCGTGATCAGCGGTAGCGGTACAGAAACTGTATTGGGCGCTTCCGACACCTTAACGTTGTTGCTCAATCCAAACGGCATTAGTTTTGCGAAGTCGCCAAACGGCATCTTCCTGTTTAATGACCAATTATTCCCGACCGCTAATCCGTTGATGGATCAATACGGCCTGCTGTTTGCTACGTCGAGCGGTACGGAAGTCAATATCTGGGGTACGGACGCGAATGCCTATATCTACGCCAATCAACGTACCATCAAAGAATCGACCACCTTCTCGTTAAACGATGAAGGTGTAATCCCTGAACCAGCATCGATTGCCTTGTTGGGACTTGGTTTGTTGGCTTTTACTGCTGTGCGTCGCAAATCCTAAACGCTGCGCGGTAAGCTTGTTGCAGAAAAAAAGCCCGCTTAGTGCGGGCTTTTTGCTTTGATGGTGGCTTATTCCTTCCTTCCTTCCTTCCTTCCTTCCTTCCTTCCTTCCTTCCTTCCTTCCTTCTTTCCTTTTCCTGCTTTATCGGCAAAGGCGTGCTGCGAGATCTTGGCGCAGTCAAGCACCGCATGGTGTTGCACGCGTAGCTTAACCATCAACCGATTACTCGTTGTTTCGCCATTTCCGCCTGCGCTGAGGGCGTTTTGGGATCGGCTGTGCCGTTTAATACAGTTAGGCTCGGACGCAATCCCAGCATCAAGAGTTGTCCCGCAGGAACTGGCTCTCAGCTTGCCTCCATTCAACCCAACCTGAACCTACTGTCACTCCCGTTCAGGCGGGAATCTAGCGATTTATCGACCAGTCAACGACCGTGCAGCACGCCATGTTAGGCATTTTCTGGATCCCCGCCTGCGCGGGGATGACGAGTTGGCGTTGGTGTGCCACCTTAGTTAGCGGCGCGCCAATTGACTAAGTCTTGCTCAAGGCCGTGATGCCATTCCAGCATCTGCAATGAATCGGCAGGCATTGCATCGCTGTCTGCCATTGTGCTTGCGCGGGGGGTGGGGCTTTTTTTTGATGGCTTAGTCGCTGTGGTTTGCCGTGCCGAGCGGCGCTAAGCAGACGAGTTTGCAGTCGGATTCTGAGGCCACAATTAATGTGGTTTGCATAAAGTGCAGCGCACCGACTATTGGGTGCTGAAAATGGCGCGCGCCGCTGTCTCGGGCGAGCACGTGTTGTGCTTTCCAGCATTGACCAAAATAGGGGCTTTGGGCCGACAATTGCTCGATTAATTCTTGCATGGCGCGGTCGTTGTGATGGCGGCTGAAATCGGCTCGAAATTGGGCCACCAAACGCGCGGCGCGGTCGGGCCAGTCGTCGATTAGGGTTTGTGCTGCGGGGTGCAAGAAGACGAATTTGAGCAAATTACGTTCGCTCGCTGCGCTGTCTAGCCAGCCAACAAATAATTGCGCGGCGGCGTCGTTCCATGCTCTGGCGGTCCAAGTATGGTCGAGCAAATACGCCGGCGCGGCAAACAAGGCGGGTAAGGCCAAGGTGCTTGGCAAAAGTGCTGCGCTGGGCTCGTCGGGTGCAATCGGGTCGCGCTTTTCGGCCAGATCAAACAAGGTGGCGCGCTCGGCGGCGCTGAGTTGCAGCGCTTGCGCTAAACGGTCTAGCGCATTGACCGACGCGGCTACATCGCGCCCTTGCTCTAGCCAAGTAATCCAGGTCGCGCTGACCGCGCAGGCTTGGGCCAATTCTTCGCGCCGTAATCCGGGTGTGCGGCGGCGTCCGATCGATTTGGCCGCAGGCGTTAAGCGTTCGCGGTGCGAGCGGATGAATTCGCCAAGTAGCGTGCGGCGGTGAGCATCGGTCATGGTGAACTATATACTAGGATAAATGAGATTATTGTACTAGGTTAAATTCGGCGTAACAATCGAGTTAGTTTTCTGTTCTCGATTCACTTTAGGAGTTTTTCATGATCAATAATGCTAACCACGACACGCTGGTGACCAATCAATTCGGCCCACGCGCTAACGCCTATTTAACCAGTGCGGTGCACGCTAGTGGCGCCGATTTGGACTGCATGGCCGAGCTGATTGGTGCGCGCCCGAACGCCAAAGCGCTCGATGTGGGCTGCGGCGGTGGACATGCCGCATACCGCTTGGCGGGCTTGGTTCAGGAAGTGGTGGCGTGCGATTTATCCGAGAAAATGCTCTCGGTCGTGCGTGCCGAAGCGGCGCAGCGCGGCCTAGGTAATATCGTCACCCAACTTGCTGCCGCTGAAGCCTTACCGCAGCAAGACGGGGCCTTTGATGTGGCGGTCACACGTTACAGCGCCCATCATTGGCGCGACGTGCCAGCAGGATTAGCGCAACTGCGCCGAGTGCTTGCGCCGAATGGAATTGGCGTGGTGATGGACGTGATCGCGCCGGAAATGCCCTTACTTAATACCTGGTTGCAAAGCATGGAGCTGCTGCGCGACCCGTCGCATGTGTGCAATGGATCGTTGAGTCAATGGACCAACTGGTTAGCACAAGCTGGTTTTGTGATCGACGCTGTGCATCAGTTCCGTTTGCGCTTGGAGTTTGGTGCGTGGGTGGAGCGCATCCAAACGCCGCCCGCCCATGTCCAAGCGATACGCTCGTTGCAGCAGATGGCGAGCGCCGAAGTGCGCGAGTATTTTGCGCTGGAGTCGGACGGCAGTTTTACCGTCGATAGTGTGGTGATTGCGCTGCGCTAGCGGTGATGGTTGGCAGGTAAAGATTTATCCGACAGGCGTTGTAATCTAAGGATGTGTACGATATTGGCTCAATATGTTGCCCGGCTGCAATGCATTTTCTGGATCCCCGCCTGCGCGGGGATGACGAGTTGGCGATTGTGTTCACTGCCTTAGTGTCGGCCCCAGGACAAATGGCTAAATTTTGCTGTTGGCTGGGACGGCATCCCTGCATACCGCACTGCGCGCAAGAGGACGTAATTACTTTTTACGAACGGACTTCATGGGTTCGTTCTAGCCTGCCACGCTTTTATCTATGCAGCATCAGCCCACGCTATTTGTGTTGCGCGGCATCGTAATGCTCAGTCGCATGCAAAAAAGCCGCCATGTGCTGGTTGAGAAACTCGCCATCTTCTGGACTGGCTGCGGCACCCGCCGGATGTCCCCACAGTGACGGGATGGGCGCGAAGGTCACGTTGGGAATAAAGGCGGCCTCGTACTTGGCGTCACTGACTGGAAAATACAAATCGGTTTCCGAAGGCATGTATAGCACGGGCACTTTGATCGATTTGAGTGCCGCTTCGACGTCGCCGTGGAAGGGTGCCGTACCGCCGACATCGTGGGTTTGCCAGGTCCGCATTTGCAGGATCAAATCGTTGGCATCCGCGCCCGGGATGAAATCGGTGCGAAAGTTTTGAATCACTTTGGCCAGGGTAATGTCGGCCGGCGCGTCGATGCGCCACATTTCACGGCGCCACCATTCCTGCGAAAACAGCCAACCGGTCCAGACCACGGCGAATGCTTCTAAGCCTTTCTCGGGCGGTGCGGTGTAGTCGCCGTTGTTAAAACTGCTGTCGGCCGTAATTGCGGCGATTTGACCTTCAAGTCGCACAATGCCGTGTCCATAGGTTTTGGCTGTGCCAGAAGTGGCGACGATGCCATCCATGAAATCGGGATAACTCACCGCCCACTGAAAAGCCTGCTGTGCACCCATCGAAAACCCGATCACGCTACGCAAATGCGGCACCTTGAGCGCGGCCAAGAGTTGGTATTCGGCGTTGATATTGTCGCGCACCGTCATCAACGGAAAGCGCGGCCCGTGAAACGGTTCGGGCGTATTGCTGGGCGAGGACGAGCGACCATTGCCAAATAATTCGGTGGTGATTAAGAATAATTTGCTTGGGTCCAATGCCTTGCCTGGGCCGATGAGAAAGTCATAACCGGTGAGCGTGGCCATGTAATGCGATGGCAGCAGCACCGCGTTGTCGCCCGCGGCATTGAGCGTGCCGTAGGTGCCATAGACGACCTTGGCCTCGGGCAGTGTCACGCCGCTCTCGGTCGTAAAATTGTGCAGGATAAATTCGTGCTGCACCGGCACGATAGGCTCGACTGCCGCTGCATTGAAGAACCAGCCGATGCTGGCTGCGGCAAGTAGGATGTTTTGCATGAGGTTTTTGACGGGCATGGCATTGCTCCTGATTTGGATTCGTTAGCTTGTGCGTGGATCGCGCTATTGGCTTGCTTGACTCGAAACAACGTGGCGCAGCGGATGCCGTATTAAATCAAGATTGACGTCATTGCGGTAAGGTTTTATCGGGACAGCCAATGATGTTGGCTCAGACGGGGGCGAATTGTTGCGCCACGGCAGGCGAGTTGAGGGCGTATGCGTTGGGCTAACGCTGGCTTTGCTCATCATGCTTTATGTGCCAAGCCCTGAGCAAATGGGCGGGTAAATGATGTCGGCAATGCCGAGGAGCCAACTTGATCGATCACTGATTTGTCGGCTCAGGTTGGCCTTGATCGATCGCAGCGCATTCGCCAGCCTTTATGCGAAGAATTTAACAATGGTGACTACTTGTGTGTACGATTTCGTCTGACACGTAGCGTTTTTCGTCTGACAAATATGCCTCACGGGCGGCTGTTTTCGCGTTATTTTTCACGCGCTTTTTTAGCGCTTTTTGGGTGATTTATTGATCTTGTTGAACCGCTGGATGTGTCAATTTTCATATTAAAAACAATGCGTTAGTATCGTATGTGTGACATAAATAAGACAAAAAATTAATAGTGCGCTAACGCAATGTGGAAATTACTGATAGTAATTTAGCTATTAATGGGTTTTGCCATCAGTTGAATTGTTAAAATTCGTTAAGATTTAACAATTGATCTCAACTTTGCGACTCTCCAGTAGTGTCAATGCGTGGTGCTAATTCTGTTTTAAATCCCAAAATCAAATTCAAAATCAAAATCAAATCCTATTTATCAGGGAGGGATAGATGTACAACTATTTTTCAAAACTAAAACAACTAAGCGGGCTTGTCGCCTGCTGCACGGTGTTAGCCGCCTGCGGAAGCTCAGGTTCTGGCTCGACCCCAGCGGCGGTGACAGTAGCGCCCAGCGTCCAAGCCAAATCAACTCCCAATTTTACTGAGCTGGTGTCTTTGCCAGGAACCAATTCGACGGCAGTTCCAATCACGAATTCGGTCGTTGTTCAGTTTTCCGACGTCATTAATAGCGCATCGTTATCGGGCAATATGACGCTGACCTCTGGCGGCACCAGCGTCGCCGGTCAAACCGTTGCGGTCGGCTCGGGACTGATTTTTACCCCAACGGCGCCCTTGGCCTATTCAACCACCTACACCGTCACCGTTAGCCCCGGTTTGCAAGGTGTCAGCGGTGGCACGCTCTCTAGCGCAGTGACCTTTCAATTTACGACCGCAGCGCCGGTAGTCGGTGCAACGGGCGCAACTGGGCCTCAAGGTGCCCAAGGCGCGACTGGTCCAGCGGGCCCACAAGGTGCCACTGGTGCCACTGGCGCAACCGGCGCGACTGGCCCAGCAGGCCTACAAGGTGCCACAGGTGCCGCAGGTGCAACCGGCGCGACTGGCCCAGCAGGGCCGCAGGGTGCCACAGGTGCAACGGGTGCCACAGGTGCAACCGGTGCGACTGGCCCAGCGGGCCCACAAGGTGCCACAGGTGCAACTGGCGCTGCGGGTGCAACCGGTGCTCAAGGCGCAACTGGCCCAGCAGGGCCGCAGGGTGCCACAGGTGCAACCGGCGCGACGGGCCCAGCAGGTCCACAAGGTGCAACCGGCGCAACCGGTGCGACGGGTGCACAAGGGGCGGCCGGGCCAGGATCTGCTTTTGAATTGATCTACACCATGCCGACACCGACATCCAAAAATTCGGGTCTAAATGCGCAAGTAATCCTAGCGTTTTCGCAAGCGGTGGATCCTGCGACAGTCACCGCGAGTTCGGTGCAAGTCGTCGGCCCATTTGGCCCGGTTTCATCGACTTCACAGGTTTTCGGTTCGATGGTCGTGTTGACGATGAATCAGTCGTTTTCGACGGGAACTAATTACAACATCGCGGTAGCTGGTTCGGTCACTAGCACGGCGGCCACCGGCGCCCAATCGTTGGGTCAGACCTATGCATTTCCATTTTCGACTGTAGGTTATCCAAGTCCTGGTGGCACGGTAGTATCGACGAGTAAAATTATTGCTGCTAACGACAACACGGGCAATTTCTTTCAAGCGTGGATTGAAATCGATGCAGGCAATTCCGATTTGTATGTGAATAAATTTGACGTTACTGCTGGCGCTTGGGAACCTACGCCAATCAAGATGAATACTGCCCCAGTGCTCAATAATGGCAACTCCGTTTATGCGTTGGGATTAGATTCCAGGGGTTATCTCAATCTGGTCTGGGTAGAAAATACGGCATTGAACCAATCAACCATGTATTGGAGCACCTTGGCCGATGGGGCAACGACTTGGTCAACTCCGGTGCAAATTGATAGTGCGATGAATATCACTCCACAATCTTGCGTCGGATCACCATCGGCACAACAATCCAATTGTTCAAGCCTGGGAATGGCGGCCGATGGTCTAGGCAATTCTGTGATTGCTTTTGGGGTCTACAACAATAGCGCATCCCAGTCCGGTATCAGAATGGTTAGCGTAAATGCTTCTGCCGCGACGGCCACGGTTGCGACCGATATTTTTAATCCAACGTTTTATAAAAACTCGAACACCGCTATAACACTCTCGGTCGGGCAGCAAGGTAATGCAATTATCGGTGTGACGCAATATTCATTCGTGTCGTTTGGAGGTAGCACTTACAGCTATTACTACGATGATGTGGCCTACTTGTACAAATCAGGAACGTGGGATAGCGGCACTATGCTGTACTCAACCACGTATGCCATCGTGAACGGTTCAAGTAATTATTCAGCCCCTTCTAGTCCGCTTATTGGCGTTGCTGACAATGCTGGTAATGCGTACGCTTTGTATGTTAATGGTCAACGTTCGGGTTCGAACTACAGTGAGCAATTGATGGTCGCTGGGGCGGTGGGTTCGGCAAGTTGGTCCTCTACGCCAATTGTAGCGGGCTCAATTACTGGGGCTAATTATTGGAATTTCGGTCCTTTATTGGCAATCGACGACGGCGGTAGCGGACAGATTGCCATTGCCTCTCGTCTGTACTCGGCAGCGGCCGGACCGATCCAATTGGTCGATGTCAAGGCGTCCGACTTTGTTGCTGGTTTATCTCAACCTAGCGCCGCGCCCACTTACTCAAACTTATCGTCGACGAGCATCTATCCCATCTTGATTTCGCGCGATAGTCTGGGCAATTTGTCGGTAACTGGCTCAAATTATGCGACAGGCCCCACGGTATTTACCTCGATTAGGAACGGGGCAACCGGAATTGTGACGGATACAGCGATCAATCTTGAGACCAATATGTATGTCCAGACCTGCGCAGCGTCAGCAACTGGTGCGATTTATTGCAATGAACAAGGCAATAATGGTTCCAACTATTTTGTTGGTGGGCTGAAGTTCAATCCTGCCACGATGGCATGGTCTGTTTCGCAGTCATCGATTATTACGGGTACCAATAATTACCTGTCGGCAGTCAATGCCAATGGCAATGGACAAGGTTTCCTCAGTTGGATTGCTGCCAGTTATCAAAATCCGTTAGTTAATACGATGTATGGCGAATTGCAATAACGGCGTTGATTTAGTAGCGCAGTAAGTAGCAAATAACGAAAGCCCACAGAATTTTGTGGGCTTTTTTCGTTGCCGAATCGCTGCTCGCTTCACCCGTATTAGGCGCGCGATTAGGTTTTAGGCAGCTCGCGCAGCTCGATTGTGCCGCCGGCTTCGTAGTTTGGATTTCCAATTAAAAATCGTTTGGCGTCATCCAAGTCGTTTGCCTGAACGCGAATAAATCCGCTCAACGCCATTGGCGCAGGTTGTGCAGTTTATCCCTTTTTTAGTCGCTCGCCTGCTCCGATAGCGCTGCCGCCGTCGAATTGGCCGCTCGCGCGAAGCATGCTCAAATACTGTTGCCACTGCACGCCGTCGTCGGCTTGTGCTGGATCTAATACATCGTTGAACATGAGTAGGATGTAGTCATTCATGGTCGCCTCCAAATAAAAAATACGGTGCATGAACCACTCGTGCAGTGGCTCCAGCGGCTATCGCAAGCGTTACGAGGCAAGTGCACCCGACACCACTTCGAGCAGCTCAAAACGCAGCGCGACGAATTCAACATCGTCGTGCAAATGGGCCAGGGGCAAACAGCGCCGATGGCAGTCTTGGAATTCTTGCGCGCTAGAAAAGGCCTCGCCGCGCCAGACTTCTTCGGCAATATTGCCAAATCTGATGACGTCCACTTTGGTCGCTCGGATGATGCAGCGCAGACGTTGGCGCAAACCAACCACCGCGATTTCATCGCCGACCGCATCACTGCCGTCGCCATACTCGCCATCAGGTTGGTCGTAGTTGTCGAGCGTATCGGCGGTGACCGTTTTCATTGTGTCGATGACAATTCCGGGCAGACGGTCATCGTCCTCGTTGGCACCCCAAAACGGCAACCGCTTTCGTCGATTCATGTTGATGTTGCGCTTGTTTGGTTGGCGGTAGCTCGTGCCCCTCGGCGCTGGCACATTGATGATCGTTGCAGCGCTGATCGGCAACACCAAAAAGTCTATCGCGTAGCGCTCGTCTTGGCTATGCCAAAACAAGGAAAATTAGCGCGCCTTCGTTGGGCCTTGACATGCCAGGCAGACAAAACTAGGCCGACACAAAGCGCCGCCGCGTAGTTGGTTGACCGCTGTGGGCCGAAGGCGCGCTCTAATCTGGCCCGTCAACGTTTGCGATTGAGCGCGCGTTGTAGCAGTACGTAGATTATCTACGCAACCTAAACTAAACAGGATACAACCATGAACAAATTACTCACCACTTTACTTGCTGCCACCTTAGCTACTGGTGCGGCATTTGCTCAAACACCTGCTGCTACGCCAAGCGCTGCTCCAGCTCCCGTGCCAGCCGTCACTGCTGCCGCTAGTGCGTCAACGACCAAAGCCACTAGTGAGGTCAAAGCAGCGACCAGCGCACCGCTTTCAGGAGCTGTCAAAACGACCAGCGCGGTGCAGACTAAAGCGCCTATCGCTGCTGCAACCGCGGCAAGCGCCACTAGCGCTAAAGCGAGCCAAGCCGCCACCTCGGCCAAAACGGCTGTGCCAGCGGCGGTGACAACGGCGACCGAAAAAGGCGCGGCGAAAATGACGACGGTTAAGACGGAAGTCAAGGCTGCTGCGGTGAAAGAGGCGTCAACGAAATAATCGCCGCTGAAATTAGTCAGTGCAATATTGAGAGGATAGAAACGGCGCTTAATGCGCCGTTTTTTATCGTGCCAGAATCGGCGTGGCGCTTGCGCGCAGGTCTCTTACAAACAGTTGCAATCGTTTCATTCATGCCGTCATCGCCGCATTACATCCTCGCGTTACTAGCCCAAGTCAGCATCTGACTGTCTGACTACCATCCCTTCAACGAATAACGCGAAAGATTGTATGAACTCCCTAATGACGAAGTCTTTGCCCCAAATAAGCCGTGCTAGCGCGGCAATACGTAGCAACAAAACATTGATCGCCATCGCCTGTGTCACGCTGCTGTTGTCGGCCTGTGGAGGCGGTGATTTGTCGGTCGGCGTGGATGTGCCCATTGGCCCGAGCGGCTCCAGTACGCCCAATGTCGCACCGTTATTGCAAGCCGGGATGCAGCGCCAGTTTGCCGGTTCCGTCGTGCGCGTGGTGACGTATGCCGTGCCAGACGCGACCCACATCAACAACACGTTGGCCTATACCTTTAATCAAACGCAAAACGTGCTGCAAGCACCCGCAAGTGCGCCCGCCAACTTTGATCTCAATTCGACCTACACCTACACCATCACCCAAGATCCCGGTACCGGTAGCGTGCCGATTGCGCAAACGGTGGACGATTATCGCGATCTGTATTTGGATAAATACGGACAGTACACCGTCGATGTAGCACAAACGTCGAGCGTCATTGCCCGCGACGAAACCGCCAACGCCTTAGGTGGTGGGCCGTATCAACAAACAACCCAAACGAGCACCAACTACACCACGCCGCGTGCG
The DNA here is from genome assembly GCF_004358105.1 of Sapientia aquatica. Lineage (GTDB taxonomy): Bacteria > Pseudomonadota > Gammaproteobacteria > Burkholderiales > Burkholderiaceae_D > Solimicrobium > Solimicrobium aquaticum. Next base: position 372,876 of record NZ_SMYL01000001.1, read on the forward strand.
GGACTGTATTTCCCCTTGCAAAGCGGCGATAGCATTACGCTGCCTCAGTCCTACACCCAAACGTTGAGCTTCACCAACACCAATAGCGCCAATGTCGCGCCGCCCAATAATGTTAATCAGGCTTACACCCGCAGCCGTACCGAATACGACGACAGCGCGTTTTTTTACCAGCAGAATAATGCCAACGGCAGCAGCGTGGCCGTGACTCAACATTCGGATGGTACTGGCTCCATCACATCCGCTAACGCGACCAATTCCACGACCCATACGGTAGGCGTGCCAAGCTTACTCAATGGCGGCTACATCATTCCGATTACCAGCGCGGTGACTTCTTCGGCGTCGGCGATCACCAATTATGCAGCCTTCGATTGGTACCCCAGCGGCGCGCTCCCGAACCAGCCTTTGGTCGCTGAAACGCAAACGGTAGTCGGCCCCGTGTCGAGCCTGCCAGCCCAATGCAGCGGCGCGTTACTCTTGCCCAATGTGATGCAAATCAATACGGTCACGACGAGTTTGAACACGGTGCAATCGAGCTATTCGACCACCAATACCCAATCGTTTAATTCCAACGGAACCACGCTGTGCAGCTTGTCGACGCAAACGACCAACTCGTATAGTTTGGAGACTGGATTGCTGTTTTCCACCACGGTCACCACGACCAATTCGGTGCTCACAGCGAGTAATTAAAAGGAAGGCCTGGCATGGATGAATACCGGCAATTCATCCCGTGCAAGGGGCGCCCAGTGCGAGTGCTTTGGATCAATCAACGGACTTCGTTGATTGATCCAACCTGTCATGCTTCATGATCAGGAGTCTTTCATAAAGCAGTTAGATCGATCGTTGTAGAAAAAAATAGTCAAATTCAACAAATATTTTTGTTTTAATTCCGCATAATTGGTTGTTTTATTGTAGAGTCAATATTTTGAAAAATTGCTCAAGGACAATTCTAATGCGCGGCCTGCTATTTCTTGAAATCTCCTATTGCACCTCATCGCTGTACCTCATCGCTTCACCTCTGTTGACCTAGTGTTCTGCATGGTCTGTTGACCGCGCACCGGATCGACATTTATTTGCTGCACCTCCCTTCTAACTACCCCAATTGTTCATGAAACTACGCCCATTTGTTGGTTCTGCTTTATTTGTTGCCTTGTTGAGTCTAGGTTCAACATACACTTTTGCGACGCCATCCGATAACCCAAGCTCGTCGAGCAAAGCCGGGGTCAACAGCTTTGTGCGGGGCGCAGCGTTGCCCAAATGGATGCAGCCGCTAGGCGACTTGCCCGCCACCGAGCGAACCGATCCAGTAGTTTTTCGCCTATCGGAAGTGCAGGCTTGGGTCGATACGGCTCCAGCCATGTTGTTTAGTAGGGCAATCCAAGTAAATGATCAAAGTGCGCTCGGCACAATTGGGCAATATGGGATCAGTTATTTCCCCGCCTATCAAAAGCTCCTTTTACACAAGGTGGTTATTTTGCGCGGCGATAAATCGATTGATCACACTGCCACTGTCAACACCCGTTTATTGCAGCGTGAAACCAACATGGAAAGCGGCGTCTATGGCGGCGCGACAACGGTGCAATTATTATTGGACGATGTTCGTATTGGCGATACATTGTGGATTACCTACACCGTTGTGGGCGAGAATCCCGTCTTTGGCCAGCGCTGGGCCAGTGAATTTAGTTGGGATAATAGTTCGCCGATTGAATTACGGCGTGTGACGATTTTGCATCCGCGTAAGCGTAAGCTGCACTGGCGTCAACTTGGCGACTTCCGACGTGGTGATGTGACGCCGACAATCGACGAAATCGGTGATCTACAACGCCTGCGTTTTGAGGGGCGCGGCTTGGAAGCAATGGATAACGAGTCGGCCATTCCGAGCGACTACTTGCCAGCGCGCGTGTTTCAAGTGAGCGAATACTCCGATTGGCACGCGGTGGCGGGTTGGGCCGATAGCTTATTTCCCAAGGCGGCGGCCACTCCCACCTTAAAAGCACTGGCACAACAATTTTCCCAAGAAAGCACGCCCGCGCAGCAAGTCGCGGCGGCGCTGCGTTGGGTGCAAAATGAGGTACGTTATTTCAGTGTCTCGATCGGCGAAAACTCGCATCGCCCGCATGCGCCTGAGTCTGTCATCCACCAGCGCTTTGGAGATTGCAAAGATAAAAGTTATTTGCTCGTTAGTATTTTGGACCAGTTAGGTATCGCCGCGCGCCCGGTGCTAATCTTGGCCGACGCTCCCAAATTGCCCGCCAAAATCATTGCCACACCAACCTTGTTTAATCATATGATTGTGCAAGTCACCGTGGATGGGCATCAGTACTATCTAGACCCAACCCGCACCGGCCAAGTCTCGCCGCTCGAAAAACTACCAGCATCTTTCCCCGGTGCTTCAGGTTTGGTGGTCGATACTGCCACCGATGCCTTAGTCACGCTGCCAGAGTCTACCAACATCGAGCCGAAGTACGAACATGTCGAAAACATCTCGCTGGCCAGTTTTGACGGCCAAGCGAGCTTACAAACGCAAGAAATTTACCGTGGCAACTACGCCGAATGGGCTCGATTGCACTACCCGACCTTAGCTCCCAAAGAACTCAAGAAAGAAATGTTGGCGCTGTACGAAAAACAATACCCGGGAATCGTGTTGCTCGATACACCCAGCTTAAAAGACGATCCGGTGCAAAACAAATTTGAGATCGCAGCCCACTACACCATACCCAAGCCGCTCATTGACAAGGAATCGCGCTACGATTTTGAATTTGACAGCCAGATCATTGATGGTACTTTGGGGATTCCCAAGAAGGTGGTACGGAATTATCCGTTTGAGCTGCCGCGCGGTAAATACCATGGTCGCTATCGACTAACAATTCAATGGCCAGCAACCTTTCGGGTTAGCGAACCTCCTTTCCAGCAAACGTTCGACAACTCGTTTTTTACCGCGCACGAGGAACTTCAGTATCAGGGGCAAACCCTCAATTATCTGATGGATTATCACGTCAAACGCGACAAAATCGAGGCGGACGAACTCCCTGACTTGCAAGTAAAGGCAAAGAGCTTGAATGACCTCGTTGCTGGAACTTTTCATGTGCCAAAGTCCTATATCGCCGCTCCCGAATTTACCGATTATTCGTTTCGCGAATTAGAAGACATTCGATTGGGCGCGAGGGTCGCAGAGCATTTCGCCAGCTATAAAGACGTGAAACAACAGAAGTTTACCGACGATCTGTGCAACACACTTATTGATGTTATGCGGTTTTACCCCGTTACGGATACGGACGATCTGCAAGCACGTAACCGTTGGGCAAAACTGGACTCCGCTTTTCGCGCAGAAATTAATGATCCTCAAACGCGTAAATGTTTAGTCCGAATGCTGTTTGCCAAGGGGGAATTTCAACAGGGTCTGGACATATATCGGGCTGGCACAGCATGGGCCGACGATAGTCGCTTCCTGCTTGACCTAGCTTGGGCGCGCTTTTATTCCGGTGACGCCGAAGGTGCCATTGCCGATATGGAGCGTTATCGCCAAGCTAAGAGCAAACTAGCGAATGCGGGGCTCAGCAGTGTCGATGTCTCCAGCGAAATCGCCCTCTATCAACGCGTCAATCGCACTATCCCTGTTGATTTGTTGGATTACGCTGCTGCTATTCCCGATGGTCCTTGGCCACGTCCGCTAATTGCTATGCAAGTCGGCGCCATTGAGCCAGAACAATTGATGACCATCCTAAAAGCCTTACCAAACGATGCCGCCGAATTAGCGATGAACGACGCTAGGTTCTATATTGGGCAACGTGCACTAATTACCCATGACTTGGTCACTGCCAATAGCGCCTTTGGTTGGTTAAAAGCAAACGGAGTGCGCACCTCATCGATTTACCTACCTGCTATGGCCGAGTGGCGCCTGTTGCAGCCTCATGATCTGATGTTTGAGAGCGGCATTAAGGCCTGGAACAACAACGACTCAAGGGGCGCGATCGCCAAATGGCAAGAAGGCGCAAAGAATGGCTCACCCATGGCGCAATATAAACTGGGAACCCTTTTTTACAATGGTCGAAACGTTGATGTCGATTATGTGAAGGCATTGTATTGGTTCAAGTTAGCCGCCCAACAGGGTTATCCGAGAGCCTTGAATCACTTAGGCATTATGTATGGCACAGGCAATGGTGTGCCCAAAGACGATGCAATTGCCGATAAATGGTACTTGCTGGCCGCCGAAAAAGGCGATCCGTTTGGACAATTTAACTACGGTGAACATCTAGAAAAAGGCTTGGGCGTTGAGAAAAACTACGAGCAGGCCATCAAATGGTATCTACTCGCTGCCGAGCAAGGTGATGTATTAGCTCAGTTCCATCTTGGGTATATGTACGAACAAGGTCAGGGCGTGGCGCAGGACTACAATGAAGCCCGTAAATGGTATCGCCGCGCAGCCTTTGCAGACGACGCCGACGCACAGTTTAGTCTGGGGGTGATCTACGATTTTGGTCGCGGTGTAGCGCAAGACTATAAAGTTGCCGCTCGTTGGTATCTATTGGCGGCGAACCAAGGTAATGCCGTCGCAGCATACAATCTTGGTTGCTTCTACGATTACGGTCATGGCGTCACGCAGGATTACCAAGTTGCACTTAAGTGGTATCGCTTGGCTGCCGACAAAGGAAACAGCGACGCGCAGAACAATATTGGATTCGCCTACGAAACGGGGCAGGGCGTGTCGCGAGATCTCGATCAAGCACTGAAATGGTATCGAGTCGCCGCAGACCAAGGTAACCCCTATGGTCAACGTAATATTGGTAAATTTTATCGTTATGGTTGGGCTGTAACGCAAGAGTATCAAGTAGCAATTAAATGGTTCCAATTAGCCGCCAACCAAGGATTAGCGTTGGCACAAAATGATTTGGCTCATCTATATCAGTCTGGACAAGGAGTAACGCCTGATCTTGCAAAGGCGGCGCAGTGGTACAGAAAGTCCGCAGAGCAAGGCAACACTGACGCGCAAATGAGTTTGGCGTTGTTGTTAGAAAAAGGTACTGGCGTCGAGCAGGATAATAAAGAAGCTGCTAAGTGGTTGACACTAGCAGCGGATAAAAACATCGCCGCGGCGCAATATGAGATGGCTTTACTATACTTAGATGGCACTGGCGTCGAAAAAGACCTCAAAGTTGCCATTGACTTGATGCATAAGGCAGCGCAATTAGGCTATGTCAACGCCCAAAATACACTTGGAAAAATGTATCAATACGGCCTCGGTGGAGAACAAGATTACAAGGAGGCGCTGCGTTGGTATCAACTCGCCGCCGATAAAGGTAACGCTGATGCCCAGTATCAACTCGCTGGATTGTACTTGATGGGATGGGGAGTTCCCAAAAATTACTCTGAAGCGTTTCGATGGACTCGGCTATCAGCTCAACAAGGTTACACTCCAGCCCAAAATCAAATGGGTTATATGTACATAGAGGGCTATGGTGTTGCAATTGATTATGCCGAATCGGTAAAGTGGTACCAGAAAACAGCCTCCAAGGGCGATGCGATAGGTCAGAATAATCTCGGCTACTCCTATGAGATAGGCCAAGGTGTGCAGCAGGACTATCTTAAAGCGTTGGAGCTTTACCGCAAGGCCGTTGCCCAAAAAATGCCGGCTGCCCAATCCGCCTTAGCCGGTATGTACGAAACTGGACACGGCGTCCCAGTCGATATGGACAAAGCGCTTGAACTGTATTTAGCCGCAGTCAAACAAAACAACCCAGAAGCCCAACGCAAGTTGGCCCTGCTGTATGAAGAAGGCCGCGGTGTCGAGTCGAATCCTAACACCGCTTTTAGCTGGTTTGAAAAAGCCGCTAACGTTGGAGATCAACCGGCGATGGAGCGCTTAATCAAGGTCTACGAAAAAGGGGAACTAGGACAAGCCGCCGATAGCAATCTCGCCAAAAAATGGCGCGACAAACTCAATAGTGCGCGTTCGAAAAGCTAGGATGGTATTGGGATTGCCATGGCATATGCCGCTGGATTTGAGGGAGGCGCCGTTCGTGTCTTGCTAACTGAGTGATACTGCTGTTGATATCTGCCGAGGTGCACTTGCGTGTTAGTGGACCGGTAACTAATCACCAACCAGAGCATCTACAACTCCTGCAGCAACGTTGGCCGGGAATAATAAAATCCCTGAATAATCGCGCAGCCGGCGTTCTTCACGATGTTTAATTGATTCTCGGTTTCCACCCCTTCGACCACCATGCGGCTATCCAAGGCCAAGCCCAGATCGACGATGGCGGTGAGCAAGATATTGCTTTTCTCGTCCTGCTCAATTTGTTGAATAAACGAGCGATCAATTTTAATTTCATCAAAATGCACCGCCCGTAAAAAACTCAAGGACGAAAAGCCCGTCCCAAAATCATCTAACGACACTTCCACGCCCAACTGATGAATTTGATTGGTCACCGCCACGATGTCTTCCAAATTAGAGGTAAAAACTTCCTCGGTAATCTCGATCACAATATTCTGCGGCGGCGCGCCCGTTTCCTCCAAACAGGCCGAAAGCAGCGGCAAAAACTCCGCCGCCAAATACAAGGGCGGTGAAATATTGACCGACACTTTGGCGTTGGCCCCATACAGCGCCATCAACTGCGGCACATCGCGCACAATCTTGCGCAACATCAGCGCGCCAAATTCCATCATCCAACCTTCGTTATGAATCACCGGAATAAAATCCACCGGCCCCGGCGTGTTGCCTGACGCCAGCGCCGTCATGCGCGCTAAACCTTCCACCCCACACACCTGACCGGTAAAAGCATTGACCTTTTTTTGATACACCGGATAAAAGTCCAGCGCATCCAAGGCCGTACGCACGGTTAATTTGAGCCGATTCGCGTCCTCAATCGATTTCGCCATCGCCGGCGAAAAGCTCGACCAACTAAATTCCGCCCGCCCATGCGCATCCGACAAAGCGACCGCCGCATTTTGAATCAACTGACTAAACGAGTCAGTCTGCGCATCGGCCACCGCAATACCCGCATGCGCGCCCAAAATTCCCGCCGCATTGCTCGTCTCCTTAAACTGCACCACAAAGGCGTCGTAAAAACGCGCGCATTCTTGCACTGAACAGCCCGGCATCCACACCGCAAACTGCGCCCCCGCCAACGCCGCCACCAGCATATCTTCGCTCGCCAAGTGCGACAAGGTACCCGCCATGTTGACCAACAACTCGTCCCCGCGCGCATGGCCGTGCAAGGCCACAAATAGCCGAAAATGCGACAAATTAATATTGAGCAGGCAGCCGCCTTTACCCAGCGACACATCGTGATCAACCAACTCCTCCAAGCGCCTGCGATTGGCCAACCCCGTAATCGGCTCCGTATTGGCCAGCACAAACAAGGTGTTATTTGAATCGATTAACACCTTCATTTGCTTATTCAACCGCCGCTTTAAATCACCCACCGCGCCACCCAAGGCAATTGCCAGCAGCGCCACACTCATCGCGGTGAGAACCCAAATCGCCACGCTATCGGTGTCGGGCAGCGCACTCTTCTCAAAACCAATCGCCCCCATCGACACGCCCAGCCCAATAATGAGCACCGAAATCACCGAAATAGTCGGAATCAACCACGCCCGCCAACCCGACCAACTCACAAAAGACAGCGCCATCACCCCAGCAAGCACCAAAAAGCCGTCCGCATACAACGGCGTCGAATACACCGACGCCACCCCAATCATAATTCCCGCCAACGTAATCAACGACGTGCGCTGCTGCGCCGACAAGCGCCGCCGATAAAAAAACGCCACGCCCAGCACCAAACTCGCCATAAAATCGACCCGCATCGACACCGGATACAAGCCCTCATACCACAGCATCCCACTAGAGAGCATGGCCACCAAACACCCAATGAGCGCAATCCGATTAAGGACGTGTTCGTTCAACCCAAAAAACATGAACCAGCTCCCCCAAAGACGAACCCAAGTGTCAACCGACAAATTTCATATTAGTAAGCCAACGCCCCAACGCAAGCCTAATCTGCCCAACCAAGCCAACCTGAGCGAAGCCGAGCCAAAGCGAGCCAAGACGAGCTAACCCGAGCCAAGGCAAGCTAACCCGAGCCAATCCATGCCAACGCGAGCCAAAACCAGCAACAATCACCTCATCGATTCCATCCACGCCAAGAAACGCAAGCCGAATACCCCCAACCAAACCCCATCCCAAGAATTCTCCACCGAAGGTCCGACAGCGCAAAAACGATAATGGTGTTCGGCGTGGTATTTTTTTTGTAAGTGCTTGATTTACTTTGGGGTTTTGGTTCCTAGGTCTCCGCCAGCAGACAAAAAGGCATCCACGTTGTAAAACCAGTTCTGCACAAGCAATGACGATTTACGGGAAAACTATCTTTGCGCTGCTTACAAACTGAATTGGTGGCGGGAGCGGCGTGATATCAGTTTAATTACACAACGACGGTAGTTGATGCGAGTGGCATCGTGAACCAAAAGGTTGTTCCAACGCCGATCTCGGTGATGTAACCAATATCGCCTCCCATCTTGGCGATCATTTTCTTGGCGATATTGAGCCCTAAACCAGCACCGCCTTGTTGACGGGTATTGCTTGAATTGGCTTGGGCGAATTCGCCAAATAATTTACTGCGGAAGGCTAACGGGATGCCGTCGCCGTGGTCTTCGATCTCGATACGGGCAAATTCATTGGTGGGGATGATGCGGATGTTGACCGTGTCACCTGGTTTAGAAAATTTGGCCGCGTTGGTCAGCAGGTTAGTCACGACTTGACTTAATCGGTCTGCGTCACCGATTACCATGCATTTTTCTTGCTTTGGCGCCATGGCATAACGCACACCAAACGAGGTGGCGTAACTAATGTTATTGAACATGGTTTGGCGCACGATGGTGGTGATGTCAATTTCGTCTTTTTGGAAAATCATCATGTTAGACATGAGCTTTTCCATATCCAAAATTTCGTTGACCAAGTTGATCAGGCGCTGACTATTTTTAATCGCCACCTTCACCATGTCATGCGCCTTAAAGGGTAATTCGCCCATCACGCCGCCATCGAGCAAATGCAGCGAACCGTGAATGGAGGTCAGCGGCGTGCGTAGTTCATGACTGACGGTGGAGATGAATTCGTTTTTCATTCGCTCTACATATTTTTGCTCGCTAATGTCGGTTTGGATGCCAACTAAGCGCGTCGCTGTTTGGTTTTCATCGCGCATAATCATGCCGCGATCCAGTACCCAAATATATTGACCATTTTTTTGGCGGATACGGTATTCATGCTGAAAGCGATCGATTTTGTGCGTCAGGCAATGGTCAATTTTTTCCAGAATAGTGTCGATATCCTCAGGGTGAACCTGGCCTGCCCATGTGGCGTAAGTATTGGCCAGTTCATGGTCTTCGTAACCCAGCATCGACTTCCAACGGGGCGAGTAGTAGACCGTATTTTGGGCGAGGTTCCTGTCCCATAAACCGTCATTTGCACCGGTAATGGCGAGGTTAAAACGCTCCTCGCTCTCTTTGGTTGCCTGTTCGGCCAATTGACGCTGTGTATCAATGTAATGCAGCTTGGATTGCGTCTCAGCCAATAGGGCGATTACGCTGTTGCTCATGCCTTTTTTGGTCGTAATCGGAGTGGAGAAATCACCGCGTCCTAGGCGCGAAATATGGTCATGCACTTCGCTTACTGTGCCACCCAAAATCGTTCTCACGTTGCGCTGGATAGACCAAATTAACCAGCCCAAGGTCACGCCTAAAAGGATAAAAGTAGAGCGCATTAGGACGGTTTTTTGTTCGGCGTCATCAATGACTTTGATGGTGCGTTGATCGACCAAGGTCGTGAATTCGCTGATCGGTCGCATGATGCCCGCTTTGGCGTCGTGATAAGCCGCGTCGTGCACCATCAAAATAGCTTGTGATCGCTTTTGGTCGGACATCGGTTCAGATTCAACCAATGCCATTGCTGCAAATTCGGTATGGGTCAATGTGTCCGAGTTGGCTTTTGCCTCCGCCAACTTGTCGAATTCTTCTTTGGTAAACCCCGCAGCGCGCATCCGTCCCAACAGGCTAGTTGCCTCGCCCGCAGGATTGGGGCGGTGATCATCGCTCAACACCAAATCCCAATAAATACTGTCGTAATTAACGGGTCGGGGAATTTTGCCGTCGCGGATAGCGAGAATTTCTTGAAAATGCTGCTTATAAAGCGGATTGCCCGTGACGATGTAGGTTCGCACCATCCGAGTCAGGTCATCGGACGATTGACGCAATTCCTGCGCGAGCTTGAAGGATTGAAGTCGCGATTCATGCGCCAAGTCAACTTGGTTCTCAGTCCAAAGATAAATTAGGAAACTGGCAATGAACAAGCCAAGCACCGCCATCGCCCAGCGAAAGTGCGTCGTTAGTCGATATAAATGATCTTTAGGATTGATCATTTAGGCTGCTTTCCGGGGACGTTGAATTTTATTGCCATCTTTTACATGAACGACTCAACAATATTTGTTTGAATGTTCAGTTTAGGATGCGCTTGGCTTGAAAACTAGGTTTGTTTTCAATTTTGATGGGTGTATTTAATTCTTGGTGCGATTGGCTAGAAGATGTTGTCAGCTAGTAATTTAGATTTATCTCAAAGTAGGTAATTCAAAACAGCGACTGGTGTCTGGTGAAACATGATGGCGTAAAGTATTAGAAATCAAGTTGAGTTGGATCGATGCCCAAAGCCGCCGCAATTTTTGTGCGGGTCGATTTACGTGAGTGGGTTTTGGCTTCCAATTGCGCGTAGGCACTTTGCGTAATCTGCATACGTTGCGCGACTTGCGCTTGAGTTAGTTCTAAATATTCGCGCCAGGCCCGGGCGGCGGAAATCCCTTTATCCAAGGCTGCGTTGACGACGTGATTGGGGATGGTCGGTTCCGCTACCGGTTTGCCCAAGGTGAGCGCTTGGTATTGTGCGAACGGAATGACCGCGAAAGTCGGATTGCCGCTCGCGTCACGCAGAATTTGAACGTTGTCAGTAAGTGTTTTCATCGCGCTTTTTGACTTCTTCAATAGTGACGATATGAATGGCACCGTCAAAGTTAAAAAATACTCGGTAATTGCCCACTCGTAAGCGGAATTGGTAGTCATGATTGGTCAATGCTTTGACGTTGATGCAATCGGGCATGTTGACCAATTTATCGCATTCAGTACGGATTTTTTTGCTGTCTTGCGCGGGTAATTTACGTAGCTGCTTCGCTGCTTTGAGGGCGTAACTCACCGAATTAGCTGTTCGATTATATAAGTTATTCATTAGTATTTCAATTAAAAACTACTTTTAATGTGATCTTTTAGTTAACAGAATGAATGTAGCACAGCATTGAAAATTGTAAAAATTAAATGAGAAATTGAAGCTCGGGTTTGGTAGTCGCTGTAGGAGGTTTGCCAACGCATATCGGTCACATTGACACCCTCGTGGCAACAGGCTTTGTCGTTGGCACAGCAATTCGCGCGCCAAAGGGATGGGATGGGTATCGGAACGAGAAATTAATGCAAGAAGGAACTTATGCAAGAGGGCGAACAACTGGTGGAGAAGATAAAAACTGGACTTCGTTACCGAGGATAGTCGCCCAAGGGAGCGCTAACCTCGCGCAGCCAACAACTGATGCTCCACTGCGTATTGCACCAACTCAGTCAAATTCTTCATCCGCATTTTGACCAAGATCCGTGTCTTGTGGGTGCTGACGGTTTTGACGCTTAAAAATAAGCTGTCGGCGATTTCGGTGAGGGATTTGCCTTGTACGAGCAATTGAAAAATCTCAAATTCGCGGTCGGATAACGTTTTGTGGGGCAGGGCGACTTCTTCCGGCATGATGTTCATCGCGAGTTGTTCGGCAACGGCCACGCTGATATACGGTCGGCCTGACGCGATGCGGTGGATGGCGCTGACTAATTCTAGTCCAGCGCTTTCTTTGGTTAGGTAACCATGTGCACCGGCGCGCATGGCTCGCACGGCGTATTGCTCTTCTTCGTGCATGGTCAAAATTAAGATTGGCAGCTTGGGGGCTTCGTCTTTCATTTGACGGATTAAATCCACGCCGCTGCGACCCGGCATGGATAAATCGAGCAAGATTAAATCAATGCCGCCAGCGCGGACTTTTTGCAGTGCATCCAAACCATCGACCGCTTCGGCCACGATTTGAATATCGGGTTCGCCTTCCAAAATACGCTTTAAACCTTCGCGCATGATGGTGTGGTCGTCTGCAATTAAAATCCGGATCATGGCGGCACTTTTAAAAGGTCTTACTTCAACATCAATCGGAGTGACTTAGGAATTAATCTTCACGGCGTAAATGAGGGAACAGAATCACGTCGCGAATATTGGGTGAGTCGGTAATCAACATCATCAAGCGATCAATCCCGATACCGCAACCACCTGTTGGAGGCATGCCGTATTCCAAGGCGCGGATGTAGTCGGCGTCGTAGTACATCGCTTCTTCGTCGCCGGCTTCTTTGGCTTCGACTTGGGCTTTAAAGCGCGCGGCTTGGTCTTCTGGATCGTTCAATTCAGAAAAACCGTTGGCGATTTCACGACCCGTCATGAACAATTCAAAGCGTTCGGTAATATCGGGATGCGCATCCGATGCGCGCGCTAATGGCGAGACTTCGACTGGATAATCGATGATGTACGTTGGATTCCACAATTGCGCTTCGGCCGTTTCTTCGAACAAGGCTAATTGCAATGCGCCGAGGCCAGAAGTTGCAAAGGGTTTGACGCCAAACTTGAGCAATTCTTTGGTCAAGAAGTCGACATCGTGCAATTGCTCGTTGGTGTAATTCGGTGCGTATTTGTTGATCGCGCCAACAATAGTTAAGCGCTCAAACGGCTTGCTCAAATCGAGTTCGCGCCCTTGGTAAGTCAATACCGCTGTGCCGTGCGCGTCGATGGCGGCTTTGCGAATGACTTGTTCGGTGAAATCCATTAACCACTTGTAATCCACATAGGCTGCATAGAATTCCATCATCGTGAATTCTGGATTGTGGCGCGGGGAAACGCCTTCATTACGGAAGTTGCGGTTGACTTCAAACACACGTTCAAAGCCGCCCACGACTAAACGTTTTAAATACAATTCCGGCGCGATACGCAAAAACATTTGCATGTCGAGTGCGTTGTGATGTGTGATGAAAGGCTTTGCCGCTGCGCCGCCAGGAATCACGTGCAACATCGGTGTTTCAACTTCCATGAAGGCATTGTCTTCCATGAAGCGGCGGATAGAACTCATCGCCGCGGTGCGCGCTTTGAAAGTGCGGCGCGTGTCTTCGCTCATGATCAAATCAACGTAGCGCTGGCGGTATTTGGTTTCTTGATTGGCTAAACCGTGGAATTTGTCTGGCAATGGACGCAGTGATTTGGTCAGCAAACGCAGTTGCGTCACTTTGATCGTGAGCTCGTCTGTTTTGGTTTTAAACAGCACGCCTTCCACGCCTAGGATGTCGCCCAAATCGTAATGGCGGAACGCTTCCATCGCTGCTTCGCCAGTTTTGTCTAAAGTGATGTAGAGCTGAATGCGGCCATCGGCCTTTTTGCCGGAGGCGTCTTGAATCGTTGCGAAAGCGGCTTTCTTACCGGCTTCGCGCTTTAACATCATGCGTCCACCGACGCAGACATGCACATCCATCGTTTCTAATTCTTCGCGCGTAAATGCGTCGTATTTTTCTTGCAATGGAGCGCATTTATCGGTCGGATGAAAGTCGTTCGGGAAGGCGACGCCGTGAGTGCGTAACTCAGTCAATTTAGCACGACGTTCGGCAAAAACGGAATGATCGTCAACAGGTGTTTCGGTGCTGTGGTCGGCTGGATTGTGTTCAGTGCTCATCGTTCTCTTTCAAGTTCAGGCAGCCTGCATGGGCTGCGGTGAATCGTTCAATGTGGTTGTATATCTGTGGTTCGCGCTGCAAAATCAGTTGGTCAATTCGCTTGTAAAACCGAGCGCCAATTACACGCCTTGTTTTAATGATGCGGCAATGAATCCATCTAAATCGCCATCTAACACGGCCTTGGTATTGCCGGTTTCAAAACTGGTTCGTAAATCTTTGATACGCGATTGATCAAGCACATACGAGCGGATTTGATGACCCCAACCGACGTCGGTTTTGGAATCTTCTAGTTTTTGCTGTTCGCTCATGCGATTACGCAATTCTAATTCGTACAACTTGGCTTTCAACATATCCCACGCTTCAGCGCGGTTACGATGTTGGCTGCGGTCGTTTTGACATTGCACCACGATGCCGGTTGGGCCGTGGGTTAATCGCACGGCGGAATCGGTTTTGTTAATGTGCTGACCACCGGCACCAGAGGCGCGATAGGTATCGACGCGCACGTCGGCGGGATTGACTTCAATATCAATCGAATCATCGACTTCGGGATAGACAAACAAACTGCAGAACGACGTGTGCCGGCCGTTGGCAGAATCGAACGGGGATTTACGCACTAAGCGATGCACGCCCGTTTCGGTACGCAAGAAGCCATAGGCGTAGTCGCCTTCCACTTTTAAGGTGGCGGTTTTGATTCCAGCAACCTCACCGTCGGATTGCTCCAATACTTCGACTTTGAAGCCTTTGCGTTCGCAATAACGTAAATACTGACGCAAAATCATCGAAGCCCAATCTTGCGCTTCAGTGCCGCCTGCGCCGGATTGAATATCGATAAAGCAGTTATTCGGGTCCATCGGATTATTAAACATGCGACGGAATTCCATACCTTCCACCAGCAAGCGCAATGCATCGGCATCGGCTTCAATCGCTTCTAATGTGTCGTCGTCTTGCTCTTCTTTGGCCATGGCGAACAGATCGCTGGCGTCGCGTAGATCGGCGTCAATTTTGGTAAGGGTGTGGACGATGGCTTCGAGCGACTTTTTCTCGCGGCCTAAATCTTGTGCTTTTTTGGGGTCGTTCCAGATCGCTGGATCTTCCATTTCAGCGTTGACTTGCTCTAGTTTCTCTGACTTGATATCGAAGTCAAAGATACCTCCGAAGTTCAACTTCTCGGTTGGTGAGGTCCGACAATAAGCCGGCGATGCTATTGATGCGTTCTGCTTCCATGATTTTCGAGTGACTATTTGAGTAAATTAACTCGCGATTATAACCGAGAGCGGGCAGTTTCTCTTGAAAAACAATGCAGAATCAGCGACCTATAAACAAAAACAGCGTCTGATCAAGACGCTGCTATGCAGTGCTGGAAGATAGTCAATAAACCAATAAGTTAGCTTTTTTAAATCATCACATTAAACCGAGTCGCTAAAATCATTAAATTGGCTGTGTGCTGCGCTCTAACCATGCCAGTGCATCGCCAGAAACTAATGGCGATAAACGTGCTTTGACCGTCGCGTGATACTGGTTAATCCAATCAATTTCGGCTTGATTTAATACCGATTTATCCAGACAGCGCACGTCGATTGGGCACAAGGTTAGCGTCTCAAAACGGATGAATTCACCAAACTCCGAGCTGTCGCCCGGAACGTTTAAGACCAAATTCTCAATGCGAATTCCCCATTTGCCCGGACGATAAATGCCTGGCTCAATCGACGTAATCATCCCTAATTGCATAGCCGTTTGTGGTTCCGGCGGCGTTAACCAAGAAATGTTTTGTGGGCCTTCGTGCACGTTGAGGAAATAGCCAACACCGTGGCCGGTGCCGTGACCGTAATTCAAACCGGCGGCCCACAAAGGAGCGCGGGCGATCGCGTCGAGTAGCGGTGCGCGCGTGCCGACGGGAAATTGGGCGGTCGATAAAGCGATCACCGCTTTTAATTCCAAGGCGAAATCGCGTTTTTGTTCGGCGCTTGGTTGACCAATCGCCACCATGCGCGTGATATCGGTGGTGCCGCCCAAATATTGTCCACCGGAGTCGATCAACAGCAAACCATCGCCTTCAATGACTGCATTGCTCTCAGGCGTCGCATGATAATGCGGCATCGCGCCGTTGGCGTTAAAGCCAGCGATGGTGCCAAAGCTAGGCGAGACAAATCCGGGACGTTTAGCGCGCGCGGCACAAATCTGCGTATCGACGTCGATTTCGGTAATAGTTTGCTTACCAATGGTGTTGTCAAGCCACGCGAAAAATTCGCACAAGGCTGCGCCGTCTTGTTCCATGGTGTGGCGTATATGCGCGGCTTGGGCTTCGTTCTTAAGCGACTTAAAATAGGTCGAGGGATTAATCGCATCGATCTTTTTAACGCTGGTGTGGCACGATTCGATCACGCCAAACGTAACGCGGCGCGGATCGACGAGCAAGGTTGTGTTCGAAGCTAAGTTGGATAAGGCGGTCGAGATTTGTGAGTAATCGCGGCAGTAAATTTTCTGCGCTTCCAGTGTGGCTTGCAATTCAGGTGAAACCTTACCCGCGCCGACAAACAATTCAACTTGGTGTTTGCCGATTAGCACATGCGCTAAAAATACGGGGTTGTAGCTGACATCCGAGCCACGTAAATTGAGCAGCCAGGCAATATCATCCACCGTCGAAATCAAATGCCATTCGGCTCCGAGTTCATGCATCTTAGCCCGCACTTGCGCGATTTTTTCTATCCTTGTTTGCACTGCGTAAGGTGCTTGATGTTCGTATACCGGTTGGGTTGGCAAACTTGGTCGATCTGGCCATGCCGCGCTCAGCAAATCAATGTAGGTTGTGAGCTTAATTTGTTGCGCCGATAAAGTTTGGTTGAGTTGGCGCGCAGTCGCTAAGCCTAAAACCATGCCATCGACGCCAACACATTGACCGGATTTTAAATTGGCGGCGAGCCAATCGATATGATCGGTCGAACCCGCGGCGGCGATCTTCATCAACGCGATACCAGAACCAGCTAATTCGTGTTCGGCTTGCACCCAATAACGCGTATCAACCCACAAGCCGGCAAAGTTTGCGGTGACGATAAGCGTTCCGACCGATCCATCAAAACCCGAAAACCACGCACGACCTTGCCAACGTGCTGGAACATACTCGGATAGATGCGGATCGGCAGACGGAATGATGAAGGCGTCGATGCCGTTATTGGCCATATGTTGACGCAATCCGGCTAAGCGTTGGGGAATGGGGGATGGTGCGGTGGAATTTGGCATGGTGAAGTTGGTTTGTTTTAAGGGAAGTCGTTATGAAAAAATCGACTTAATAGCAAGATGCAAATAGTTTGTTGAGAGATGGTTTTTGAATGCAAAAACTAATTATCTTGCTTTTTGACGCGAATATTAATCGGTATTTTTAGTGAATACGAAAATTAAATTTAGGCAAAATTTTATTTGAATTTGCCATCGACAGCTTGGATTTGCGCTGTGTTTGCGGCATGGGAATCACCAGCGAATTTGTCCGCTAAGGACTTGCCACCACATCTTAAAATCACCCATCAAACTGTAAATCGGATGTTTGAAAGTCGCTGGGCGGTTTTTTTCAAAGATGAAATGACCGACCCACGCGAAGCTATAACCAACCAAGGGAAGCAGCCAGAGTAAATTGAATTGCTGCAAAATCACGCTGGTTGCAAAAAGGGCGATCACGCAGCTGGTGCCGATAACGTGCAGGCGACGCGACGTGCGGTCTTGATGTTCACCTAAATAGAACGGATAAAAGTCGGCAAAGGAATGAAATTGCTGAGATTGTTCCATCGTTTTTCCCTGTTGTGCTTGCACTAGCCAAGCTGCTAGCTGCGCGTTTTAATTTTATTTGTTATGCCGCATTAGCCGGCAAATACGGGCAAATGCAGAAGTTGAATTAATTCAATCGGATCAGTGGATTCGCGCAGAAGTTGTCGATGCGCGGGTTTTAAAAAACCTTGGGCAACGGTGTGATTTAAAAACGCTAATAAGCCATCATAAAAACCATCCACATTCAACAACCCAATCGGCTTTTGATGGAATCCAAGCTGCAACCAAGTCAGCATTTCAAATAGCTCTTCGAGCGTACCGATGCCGCCCGGTAGAGCAATAAAGCCATCCGATAAGTGCGCCATCATCGCTTTACGCTCGTGCATGTCCTTGACGATATGCAACTGGGTAAGCGCGACGTGACCAACTTCTTTTTCCATTAATGATTGCGGAATTACGCCGGTGACTTCGCCGCCCAGACGTAATACTTCATCGGCCAAAATTCCCATCAAACCGACATTGCCACCGCCGTACACGAGACTGAGATTATGACCAACCAGCGTGGAAGCCAAGCTGCGCGCGGCTTGCGCATACACGGGTGAATTTCCCGAGGCAGAACCGCAATAGACGCAGATGGATTTCATGGCGAGTTTGTGGTGGTCTTAACGTTTGAGTTTGAGTAAATATTCTTGCGTTTTTTGCTGGAACTGCAAGCGCGTCTCGCCGCGTAAATAGGGCGTGATCAACACCAACACTTGGTAACAGCCGCGCACGAGCGAATCCGACATCGCTTCTTGCTCAGTGTATTTGCGCGGATTACGGACATATTCATACGACAGCCAATAGGTCGCTAGCACCACCATATTGGTCGCCAAGGCATCGATCTCAGTGTCGCTACCTTCAAACGCGGCATCAGCTCGCAGGCCTAAACAGAGTTCTTGTGCGACCTGGATTTTGTGCGCCAAAATTTGTTTGAAATTGAGTTCTAACTTGCGATTGCGCGACAACAAGTCGTTGAGGTCGCGGTAGAAAAAACGGTAGCGCCAGATTAATTCGTAGGTCAAATGCAGGTACAGCCAAATGTCATCTACGTTGGCTTTGCGGCCAGTAGGGAAGGCCAGTTTCTTATTAATTTCTTCTTCAAACTGCGCGAAGATGGAATTGACGATGTCGTCTTTATTGCGGAAGTGATAGTACAAATTGCCGGGCGAAATATTCATTTCTTCAGCGATCACGGTGGTCGTGATATTGGGTTCGCCAAATTCATTGAATAACTTTAGGGATAATTCCAAAATGCGTTCGCGGGTGCGGCGTGGGGCTTTTTGTTGCATAGTTATCTCGTTTGTAAATTACACAATGGCTTGATTTACGTCATTTTAAGTGAGATAAGTGCAAGAAGACTAGGGCTGCTTAAATTTTGTTAAATTAAAGATCGCTGGATGTGTTAAATCTATTTCAAAAAATACACGAAAGCGTCGGTGAAGCGAACATCATCACTCAAATTCGATTTGCTGGCGCGTTTTAGGAATCGTGATCAATTCCGTTCCCGCCCATTTGTCATGCAAGAATTGTCCGTTTTTATCCAACTTAATCGTCAGCGCCCATGCAGCCATTCCCACTAACAGCACAATAATGCTGCCCCAATGTTGAATTCCGAATGCATAGTTGACCACCCAAGCAGGCACAAACCACATCCAGCAAGCGCAATAGCGCAGCCAAGTTTGTTTTAAGGTCAGTGGTTTTCGATTGGCGGAGACAAGCTGAATGCGCCAGGTTTGCATCGCCAAAGTTTGCCCTTTGCGGCCCCAGAAGTAAGTGAAATAAATACCGACCACGATAAACAAATAGGCTTGGCGCGCATTGTGCGCGATGGTTGGATCGAGCTTCTGCGTGCTAACGTCAAAAATTAAACCAGCACAAAAGAAAATTCCAAATAGCAGCACAGCCTCATACACCATGCACAGCAAACGGCGTTTTAATGTGGCGAATTGGGGCGGGGTGGCAGTGGAAGCTGTGCTATTCGTCAAAATACATGAACCGAAAAAATGGAAGAGGAGGTGGTGCTACTACTCGAGTTATTGCGTAACTCCGTTCGCAGGCGCACTTGGCGTTGGCGCGCCCGCTGGTGCCACATTGGGCGTAATTGCCGTGGCTGGAGCGGCGGGTGCGGAACTGCTTGCACCGGCCGTTACAGGCTTATGTGGAGTTTTCAGTGGCTGTAATTTCTTTTCTTTGCTCTCAGCTGGTGTAGGCAAGTTTGTTAGCAAGGTTTTCTTTTCAGGGTGGTTAGCTAACTGCGCTTTTTGTTCATCAGGCAGTTGCTGATACTCTTGCCATTTTTGCGTGCGCACATCTGGTTGTAATTTATTTGAGCGAATGTAGTTTTGACGCGCGGCTAAACGTTGCTCAGGAGTGAGCTTGGCCCAAGCTTGCATTTTTTCTTGCACGCGTTGCTGTTCTTCGGGTTTTAACTGTTGGTATTTGCCAGCGAACACCAGCCATTTTTGTTTTTGGTCGGGCGACAGTTGCGGCCAGTCGTTGGCCAGTGGCGCCAATGCTTGCTTTTGTTGTGCTGTTAGTGCAGCCCAAGTGCCGCTATTGGCAGCCGATGCTGTGCCAGTTGTTTTTTCAGCGGCAGCAAAGCTTTTTGCCGGGATCGACAAAAAGCAAATTGAGGCGACGACCAAAACTAAACCAACGGGCAGCAAAGCTCGGAGCGAAACTCGGAGCGAAGAAGTGGGGTTTTGCAGAGACGTTTTCCCCACACTCATTCTCCGTGTTTGTTTAAGTAGCTATCAAATCCATGATCAAGATAAGCGCTGATTGGCAATTCGTCGGTCAGCACCGCGGTATCAAGATCGGCTAAGTCGTTAATACGACGCTCTTGTTCCATGTTGTAGATACCGAAAGCGCCTAAAACGAGTACTAATAAAGGAATCGCAATTCCCATGCGTCCTAGCCAGCCCAAAGAATGATCGAATGGGTTGCTCGAACCACCAGACATTGCGCCCGCTAAACGGCGCGCTGGCGCTACGGCAAAAGCAAGCGATTCTGGTTTTTTGCGTGCGATAGCCATCTTGCGAGCTTGGGCCAAGCGCTGTGTGGTGCTTTCAGGTAGTTCAGTAATGCGTTCATCCAAGGCGCGCCGAACTTTGTAGGCGAACTCTAGTTCGGAACTAGGTGATGAATTATTCATTGTGGTTTTCATAAGCGTATCCCTAAAGCTTTGAGAGATTTAGCAAGTGCATGAGTTGCTCGGGAGCAATGCGTTTTGACGCTTCCCTCAGAGCAGCCCATGGTGCTCGCTGTTTCTGCGACATCCATGTCCTCCCAGTAACGCATGAGGAACGCTTCTCGTTGACGTGCTGGCAGTTTTTGTATTTCTTCGTCAAGAATAGCGAGAATTTGTTCGCGTTCGACCTTGTCAGCGCTGGATTCGGATGCTTCGGTGCCTTCTTCTGATTCAAAATTTTCAAGAATGTCAAAATCATCATTGCCATCTTTGCGTGTACTCATGTTAGAAAATAAACTAACCCAAGTCGTGCGGACTTTTTCACGCCTAAAAAAATCCAAAATGGTATTTTGCAAAATACGTTGAAATAACATCGGCAGTTCTTCCGCCGGTTTGTCGCCGTATTTTTCTGACAACTTAATCATGGCGTCTTGCACGATATCCAAAGCGGATTCTTCATTGCGTACTGCGTAAGCAGCTTGCTTAAAGGCGCGTCGATCAACGCTCTCTAGAAAATCGGACAGTTCTTTATCAGTAGCCATTCAATGCTGCAATCGTGATCATTTTTGTGCAAAATGAGTAAATATTTTATCGTCGCTTTGAGTCGTCCTCAAGAGCTCCTGGGTGCTTACAAGGTTTTTTTAATAACGGATTTTTGTAACGCCTTAGTAACACAGTATGTCGGTATGAAATTTAGGTGACATGCTAGCAAATAAGTAGGGTAAATGCTGAAATTTTTTGCGTTTTGGACCAAGGTAAAGATCTTTTTTAGGATAGTGGCAAAAAAGAAAATAATAAAAAACATCTAATTTGCTATTTTTTCGCGCAGCGATGAACTAGCAAGATTTAAATCCAAAGCGGCGCTTCATCCATCAACGCGCATTGCTCGCGCAATTCTAAAATCCGGTTCTGCCAATAATGCGGGGTATTAAACCAAGGGAAGGCGACTTTAAAAGCTGGATCGTCCCAACGCTGCGCCAACCAAGCGGAATAATGCAGCAGGCGCAAACTACGCAGTGCTTCTATTAAGTGCAGTTCACGCGGATTAAAGTCAAAAAAATCTTCGTAACCGGCAAGAATATCGCTCAACTGACTCACCATCTCCGCGCGCGAACCCGACAACAACATCCAACAATCTTGAATCGCTGGTCCCATGCGGCTATCGTCAAAATCAACAAAATGCGGTCCTGCGTCGGTCCACAGCACGTTACTTACATGGCAGTCGCCGTGTAATCGAATGTGCCGCACATCGCCCGCACGTTCCATGCAACGCTGCACGCCATCCAATACGTGATTCGCGGTTGTTTGATAGGCGATCAATAAGTCGGCGGGAATAAAGCCGCTACCGATTAAAAAGTCACGCGCCGCAAAGCCAAACGTGTCGATATTAATCGTCGGGCGATGCTGGTAGCTTGAAAGCGCCCCAACAGCATGGATGCGTCCTATGAAACGACCCAACCATTCGCGTGTATCGGCATGATCCAATTCCGGAGCGCGACCCGCGTGGCGGTTAAACAGCGCCAAGCGAAAATGTTTATAGTGGTGCAGCGATTGCCCGTTAATGATGAGAGCAGGTACGACGGGAATTTCTTGCTCAACCAATTGATGCACAAATTGATGCTCCTCCAAAATCGCAGCATCAGTCCAGCGATTGGGGCGATAAAATTTAACGATCACAGGTGCGCCGTCTTCAATACCGACTTGATAGACGCGATTTTCGTAGCTGTTTAAGGCCAATAAGCGACCGTTCGTTGTATAGCCTAACGCTTCAACCGCATCCAACACATAGTCTGGGCTAAGCTGTCCAAAGTTGGCTTCCTCCTTGGCTTGCTCAGTGTGGCCAGTGTGGTCAGTCTGATCGGTATGGTTCATGATGGCTTACCGTTAGCTAGAAACTGCTTTGCAAAATCTGCCGCATCCGCCACGCTCCAAAATAAATTCATCTGAAAAATAGTTGGTGCGGTTTTTTGTAATAACACTCTGACTGGATCTTTAACGCGGGCCAATAAGGTCACGATTTGGTATTTATTGCTGAGTATCTGCGTGAGTTCGATCAGGCTTTCTGCCGCGCTGCTGTCCAAGTCGCTGCTTTGTTCCAAACTTAAGATCAAAATTTTGCAATCCGAGCGGGCATGAATTTGAGCCTTAATTAAGTCAAAAATGCCATCCACGCTGGCAAAAAAAAGCGGCTCTTCAGGACGCAAGATTAAGATATTTTTATGCGGCAGCGCCTCGGGATGATTTGCATGATCAACATAGTTGCGGGTCGAATCTAACTCAGTTAATTCGCGCACAGACGGCTGGCTAAAAGTGCGAATAGCCGATGCCAAAGAGAGCGCCACCGCAATCAACATGCCGTGCAACACACCAAAATACAGCACAGAAATTAACGCTGCCAAGGTCAAATATTGATCGCGATTCATGCGCCACAACGCGATGATTGGTTTGGGATTGAGCGAATGCATTAACGCGCCAACCACGGCGGCGGCTAGCACTGGTTCGGGAATATGCTCGATTAATGATTTGCCGAAAGCGGCTAACAATAAAACGCACAAGGCCGCAACGACGCCAGCCCATTTGCTTTGCGCGCCCGACGATTCATTGGCTGAGCTAGCAGAAAAGCCGGCTCCGACTGGCATACCACGAATTAAACCTGAGACAAAATTTGCCGCGCCCAGCGCAAATAATTCGCGGTTTGGTTCCACCGCATCACCGTGCTGCAACGCAAAGCTGCGTATGCTGCCCCACGATTCGGCAAAAATAATGACTAATAAACCACCGGCCAATTCAGCTGCACTTAACCATTGTTGTTTGCTCAAATCGGGAATGCCGACACGCGGCATACCCAGATCGAATTGACCAACCATGGAGATATGCAATGCCGATAAATCGACCAAATATGCTGCGCCGATTCCAATAGCTAAGACGATAAACGCAGCTGGCAATTTGGTGTATTTCTTCAACCCCAAAAGTAAGACCAACGCTGCCACTCCAGCGGCTAAACTCCACCACGACCATTGCGGCGCAAGATCGATTAGATTGGCAATTAGGCTAAAGGGATTGCCGCCCTTGGCGCTGACGCCCAACATGATGGGCAATTGTTTAATGATGATGGTGGTCGCTAAGGCAAACGAAAAGCCATGCAAAACCGGCCGTGAAATAAAGGCCGACAAACGCCCAAGTCGGGCAAACGCCACCACCATTAAGCCGCAACCGGTGAGTATCACCAGCGCAAAACTTAGCGCAGCGCGTTGCTCCGGGCTGCCGGGCAGTAACGATAAGGAGGCGGCTGCCACCAAGGCGGCGGAAGACGAGGTTGGTGCAACGATGGCAAAGCGGCTTGCGCCAAATAAGGCATAGCAAATTAATCCCGCTAACACCGCGCTTAATGCCGCTTGAATACTGAGCGACCCAATTGCTGCGTAAGCCACCGCTTCGGGTAACAAGATGCTGGCGACCGACAACCCAGCAAAAATATCGAGCGGCTTAAATGTGTTGTTGGCTGAATTGGAATTAATTGAAAAAATACTCATTACGTCTCGTTGTCCCATTATTGTTAAATTTATCGGTCACGCGCCAAGTTAGGCATTGTGGATGACTGCTGGGATTCCATCAACCGATATTGATTGTTGTGCACCTTACACTTTTTAGGTGGGGCAAAAAACGGCTTGGTTAATTTCGCGTCTACATTTTTCAATCGTTTGCATTGTTAAATGCATTAAAAATAACAATAACTTAACTACTTGCGCCAATAAGCCAACGACGCAAAACAGAAAATCGAAATAAACGGGTATTCAAGGCTGTATTCCGTCGATGCCAATCACGCCATAACGCCAATAATCCTCCCTATAGAACAGCAAATGTCGCTCAATTTCCGTTGATTCGGTAATGCTGGCGATGCGCAACAAGGCTTTTGGGATTAAACATGGCAGACGAAAGTGGACTAGAAAGAACCGAACCGGCGACCTCGCGGCGACTTGAAAAAGCGCGCGAAGAGGGCGACGTTCCGCGTTCGCGCGAGCTAGGCACGTGTTTGCTCATGATGGCCGCTGGCGTTGGATTGTGGATGGTGGGCGGCAATTTAGTGCGCCAAATTATGCACATGCTCACGACGTCGTTTAGCTTTGAGCGCAGTGCTGCGTTTGATCTGGCGAGTTTAACTAGCGGTCAAATTGCGTCGCTCTTGGATGTGGCGTGGGCTTTGGCTCCCTTGGGCGGAATTTTGATTGTTGTCGCACTGATTTCACCAGCCCTGATCGGTGGCTGGCTTTTTTCTTTTCAAGCACTGATTCCTAATTTTGAACGTTTGGACCCTATCGGTGGCTTAGGGCGCATGGTTTCAGTGCGCTCATTAGTCGAATTGCTTAAGGCCGTTGGCAAGGCCACCATTATTGGTTTGATCGCATTCCAAGTGATGCGACGCAATTTCGATCCGATCGTCGGTTTGATTTCTGAACCTTCCAAAGAAGGCATCGCCCATGTCGGTCAATTGATTGTGATGTGCTTTATTTCGATTGCTAGCGGTTTGGTGGTGATTATGGCGATTGATGTGCCGTTTCAATTACGTAGCTACTCCAATAAATTAAAAATGACGCGCCAAGAAGTCATTCAAGAATCAAAAGAATCCAACGGTAATCCGCAAATCAAAGCTAAGATCCGCGCCCAGCAACGTGAGATGGCTAGACGCCGCATGATGAGCAAAGTGCCGACTGCTGACGTCGTTGTGACCAACCCAACTCACTACTCGGTCGCATTGAAATATGTCGAAGGACGCATGGGCGCGCCTATCGTCGTTGCTAAGGGCGCCGATCTGGTCGCCGCACGGATTCGTGAGATCGCGGCTGAAAACAATATCCCGCTGTTAGAAGCGCCACCGTTAGCGCGTGCCTTATACACCCACGCTGAATTAAATACCCAAATCCCCGAAGCCCTATATACCGCCGTGGCCGAAGTATTAGCCTATGTATTCCAACTGCGTGCCTATAAAGAGCACGGCGGGTTTGAACCACAATTGCCCGAAGAGATAGACGTGCCAGAAGAATTAGATCCAACCTCAGCCGTAGCATTAGCCGCCAAAGAAGCCAAGCTACAGAAAATGAATTCTGCATCAGGAGAATTAAATGGATAGCCTAAAACTGCCTGCATGGTTATCTGCAATGAATTTCGATGGCAGCCGCGCGCTGACTGCGCCGCTGTTGATTGTGATGATTTTGGCGATGATGGTGTTGCCGCTGCCTGCGTTTGTGTTGGATATTTTCTTTAGCTTCAATATTGCGCTGGCTGTCATCGTGCTGTTGACCAGTTTTTATACCGTCAAGCCGCTCGACTTCATGGTGTTCCCAACGGTGTTATTGGTCAGCACGATGTTGCGTTTGTCGCTCAACGTTGCCTCAACGCGCGTGGTGCTTACCGAAGGTCATACTGGGCCTGACGCTGCCGGTAAAGTGATTGAAGCGTTCGGTCACTTTTTGATCGGTGGGAATTATGCCGTGGGTATCGTGGTGTTTGTGATTTTGACGATCATTAACTTTACCGTGGTTACTAAAGGTGCTGGTCGTATCGCTGAAGTTGGCGCCCGTTTCGCCTTAGATGCGATGCCCGGTAAGCAGATGGCGATTGATGCCGATTTGAATGCTGGATTAATTCAAGAACAAGAAGCGCGTCGTCGCCGTACCGAAGTAGCGCAAGAAGCCGAATTCTACGGCGCGATGGATGGTGCCAGTAAATACGTGCGGGGTGATGCGATTGCCGGGATTATGGTTACTGTCATTAATATTGTTGGTGGCTTGGTTGTCGGGATGGCGCAGCATGATTTGGATTTTGCCGCGGCGCTAAAGAATTACACCTTGCTTGCAATTGGTGATGGCTTGGTCGCGCAAATTCCATCGCTCATTATTTCGACCGCTGCCGGTATCGTGGTATCCCGCGTGGCGAGTGACAAAAATATTGGCGATCAATTGGTCGGTCAATTGTTTGCTAAACCGCAGGTGCTTAATGTAACTGCCGTGATTATCGGCGGTATGGGCATTATTCCTGGAATGCCGCATTTTGCCTTTTTGTTCTTTGCCGCTTTGCTTGGCGGTGGCGCTTATTTGTTGAAAGAGCAGGCCAATAAAGTGGTGCCAGAAGTCGTGCCAGAACCGGTGGTCGCGCCTCCTGCTGAATCGGAAGAAGCGACTTGGCAAGACGTGTTGCCCGTTGATACCTTGGGCTTGGAAGTTGGCTATCGCTTGATTCCCTTAGTTGATAAAGCGCAGGGTGGCGAATTGCTCAAGCGGATTAAAGGCATCCGCAAAAAGTTTGCGCAAGATATTGGCTTCTTATCGCCACCAGTGCATATCCGCGACAATTTGGAACTCAAACCTTCGTCCTACACGATTAGTTTAAAAGGTGTAGAAATGGGCGCGGGCGAAGCGTTCCCCGGTCAATATTTAGCGATCAATCCCGGCATGGTCAGCGGAACCCTAGAAGGCCGCGCCACGATCGATCCTGCCTTTGGTTTGCCTGCGGTCTGGGTCGATGCCAACAACCGCGAAAACGCGCAATCAATGGGTTACACCGTGGTCGATGCAGGCACTGTCGTCGCGACCCATCTGAATCACCTAATTACCACCCACGCTGCCGAGCTTCTGGGACGCAATGAAGTCCAACAGTTACTCGATTTTGTGAGCAAAGACGCGCCGAAATTGGTGGAAGATTTAGTGCCGAAATTATTACCGTTTTCGTCCTTCCAAAAGATTCTGCAAAACCTATTAGTCGAAGGCATTCACATCCGCGATTTGCGCAGTATTTTGGAAACCTTGTCGGAAAATATTTTGCAAACCCAAGACATCAACGAGTTGACTAGTTTGGTGCGCGTTGCTCTGGGCCGCGCGATTGTGCAGCAATTATTCCCCGGCACGAACGAATTATCCGTGATGGCTTTGGATACACATCTGGAACGCTTATTGATGCAAGCCTTGCAAACCGGTGGTCCAGACGGCGTTGGATTTGAGCCGGGTTTGGCTGACACCATCGTCTCGCAAACCGAGCAAGCGAGTCGCCATCAAGAACAAATGGGCTTGACGCCAGTGTTAGTCGTCCCAGCCGCGTTACGTTTGTTGTTAGCGCGTTTCTTACGTCGTGCGTTGCCGCAGTTGCGGGTATTGGCGCATACCGAAATTCCCGAATCGAAAATTATTAAAGTAACTAGTTTGGTTGGAGGTCAATAATGAACGTAAAAAAATTTAGTGCGCCGACTTCACGCGAGGCATTAAACAAGCTGCGCGACGCGATGGGCCCCGACGCCGTGATTATCTCTAACCGCAATGTTAACGGTCAGGTAGAAATCATGGCTTTGGCCGAAGACGATATGGCCCACCTCAATGAGCACGACGATTTGCCCAAAGGTGATGGTGGCGCGGCGTACCACGAGCCCGAATTTGGCCAAGAAGAATTACCATCTTCGCGCCGCAAGTTTAAAGGCGAATCGGCTTACCAACCAATTTTGCAATCGCAAGCGCAATTCGCTAAGCGCAAAAAACAATCGCTGCACGACGACAGCGAATCCGAAACGACCGACGATTTTCACGCCAGAATTCAAGCTGCGGCGGCTCCGCGTGCCAAATTTAATTCAGAGCCAATTCAAGTTAATCCCGCGCTTCAACGTTCAGCAGCTCCACAAACAGTGTTGCCAGCCGCACCAATTGCTGCGCCTGAAATGTCGGGGGCATTGGAATTAATGTCCGAATTACGCTCAATGCGCGGCATGATGGAAGCGCAGTTGGCCGAAATTAGTTGGGGCAATACGCAGCGCAAGGAACCGCATAAAGCACAAATTTTGCGCGAAATGTTATCAACCGGATTTAGCGCGAGCTTATCGCGTTACTTAATCGAAAACATGCCAGCTGTGCCTGATTTGGCCCAAGGCATGGCTTGGATTAAAGCGATTCTGGCCAAAAACCTGAGTACTATTTCGTCGGATAGCGATTTGTTAGAAAAAGGCGGCGTGTTCGCTTTAGTCGGCCCAACTGGCGTCGGCAAAACAACCACCACGGCCAAACTTGCCGCTCGTTGCGTAATGCGTCATGGCGCAAATAAATTAGCCTTAATCACCACCGACGGTTACCGGATTGGCGGTTACGAACAATTGCGTATTTATGGAAAAATTTTGGGTGTGATGGTGCATGCGGTGAAAGACGAAACCGATTTAAAAATCGCTTTATCCGAATTAAAAAACAAACACACCGTGTTAATCGATACCGTCGGTATGAGCCAGCGTGATCGTTTGGTGTCGGAGCAAGTGGCGATGTTATCGGGCGCCAATGTTAAAAAACTGCTGTGCTTAAATGCTACATCGACTGGCGAAACGCTCAATGAGGTGATTCGTTCCTACCAAGGTAGCGGCCTAACGGGTTGCATCATCACCAAGATGGACGAAGCGGCCAGCATTGGCTCGGTCTTGGATGCCATCATCCGCCAAAAACTAACCACCTACTATTTAGCCAATGGTCAGCGCGTGCCGGAAGATTTGCATGTCGCGGCCAAAAAATATTTAGTCGAATACGCCTTCAAGCTCAAGCGCGAGCAATCGGCCTTCGAATACCAAGAAAGCGAGTTGCCCATGGTAATGGCCAACACGTCCGCCGCCATGCATGACCGTCATTTACGCGAGGTGTCCCTTGGTTAATTTTGATCAGGCCGAAGGCCTGCGCCGCATGTTGTTTAATGCCAAGCCACGTTTCGTCACGTTTTTATCCGCGTTAAGTAATGAGGAACGCAATGCAACTTTGGTGAATTTGTCGGCTGGCTTAGGAGCATTGGGTCACGATGTGGTACTAATGGATGCACGCGTCAACGGCACGTCGTGCGCCAAATGGTTGGAAGTGCCGATTAAAACCACCTTGCTCGATATCGCGCGCCAAAAACGCAGTATTAAAGAGGCAACGATTCCCACCTCGCAAGGATTCAAATTAGCCAGTTTTTGCCGTTCGCAGCAACTCACTGAATATTTTCCAGCAACTGAGCTAGTTTTGACTAAACTGGACAAGATCATTGTTAGTTTAGGCAACAGTGTGGATATCGTTTTAGTGGATGGTGAATTAAACGACAACAATAAGCTGGCTAGCGACGTGTTGGAAGACGGTCAAGTCGTCATTCAAGTCACAAATCATCCCGATTCGATCAAAGCCGCGTATGGATTAATCAAGCGCGCACACTCGCATTGCGGGCGGCGTGACTACGGCGTATTGGTGTGTGGCGTGACCGAATTGGAAGCGCACCGGGTATTTGAAGCTTTGGCGCATGTTGCTGGAAGCTTTTTATCGGTGTCGCTCAATCTGATGGGTTATATCCCAGACGATGATTATTTGCGCCGAGCCAGCCGCTCCGGACGTTCCGTTATTGATGTGTTCCCCAGAGCGGGCGCGTCGGTGGCTTTTTCCCGCTTAGCCCAACAAATGAGCGGATTTAATGAATTTGCAACTTCACACATGTAAGCATCGTTAATGTACAACGCGTTAGGCAAAACCGACAAAAACCACCTTCTGAGCACCCATGCTCCGTTGGTGAAGCGTCTGGCTTACCAATTAAAAGCTAAATTGCCACCCAGTGTCGAAGTGGATGACTTGATTCAAGCTGGCATGATTGGTCTGCTCGACGCCATCACGCGCTATGAAGACACGCACGGCGCCCAGTTTGAAACCTACGCAATCCAACGGATACGCGGCTCGATGCTGGACGAATTGCGTAACAGCGATTGGTTGCCGCGCGGTGTGCGTCAAAGCATGCGTAAGGTGGAAGAGGCGATTCAATCGCTGCAACAGCGCTTGGGCCGCCCACCGACTGAGACCGAAGTCGCCAAACAACTCAAATTACCTTTGGCTGAATACCAAGATTTGTTGGCCGAGAGCGGCGGCCACCAATTGGTGTATTACGAAGATTTTCATGACGCGGAAAGCAAAGAACATTTCCTTGATCGCTATACCTCCGATGTGTCGGGCGATCCATTGCAGAGTTTATTGCGCGGCGATTTTAGAGCGACGGTGATTAACGCCATTGATGCCTTACCTGATCGTGAAAAGTTGTTGATGGGTCTGTATTACGAACAAGAATTAAACCTCAAAGAAGTAGGTGCCGTGATGGGAGTTTCTGAATCACGGGTATCGCAATTACATACCCAAGCCGTTGCGCGCTTGCGGGCATTTTTAAGAGAGAAAGCGTGGACTGGGCAAGCATAGCGGGGATCTTAATCGCCTTTTTAGGAATCATCCTAGGGCAAATCGTGGAAGGCGGGCATCCAGCAGCGATGTTGCAGCCGGCCGCCTTTTTAATTGTGTTCTGTGGAACCTTGGGCGCGGTGTTATTGCAGAGCCAAATGAATACTTTTATTCGCGGTATTCGGATGTTGCGCAACATCTTTAATAAATCCACCAACGACAATAAAAAAATGGTGCGCGAAGCCTTGATGTGGAATTTGAGCGCCCGTCGCGAAGGTACGCTGAGTTTAGAGCGCTATCTGAAGATTACCAACGACCCCTACATCGCCAAAGGGCTGCGTATGGTGATCGACGGCATTGATGCGACGCGCCTAAAAGAAATTCTGGAAATCGACATCGCTTCGTTTGAAGTTTATCAGCGCCAAGCGGTGCGGATTTGGGATTCCGCTGGCGGCTATGCACCGACCATTGGTATTCTGGGTGCGGTCTTGGGGTTGATTCATGTGATGGAAAATCTTACCGATCCAAGTCGCTTGGGTAGCGGTATCGCAGTGGCGTTTGTCTCGACGATTTACGGCGTCGGCTTGGCGAATTTATTGTTCCTACCAATCGCTCATAAGCTGAAAGAAATCGTGGCGCACGACGTGGAAAAAAAAGAAATGTTAGCCAACGTGTTTTACTGCATCGCCGCTGGTGAAAATTCGCGCGTGATCGAAGAATTGATCAAAAAAGATGAGCAAGCGTAAACCCATCGAAGAGCCAACTAACCACGAACGTTGGTTGGTTTCGTATGCCGATTTCATCACCTTGTTGTTCGCCTTCTTTGTGGTGATGTATTCCTTATCTTCGCTCAATGAAGGCAAATACCGCATCATGTCCGACTCGGTCAACGTGGCCTTCGGTAAGTTTAAAGCGCTGAGCGAAAATCAAGAAGACAGCATCACCAAACTCACCAGCGGCAACGGCGGCGGCGTCGGTCCGGGGGCGAGCATTGTGCCGAAAAAAGCGCCGGATGAAGTCAAGCTAAAACAGGAGCGCGAGAAGATGACCAACCTCGCGCAAGGCGTATTGAAGTCGCTCGCACCGCTCATCCGTGAAGGCAAAGTGCGCGTAACGCAAAACAGTCGCGGCGTCTCGATCGATATCAACGCCAGCTTATTATTCCCGCCGGGCGAGGCCAAATTAACCGCGCAATCCAATGAAGCCTTGGTCGCCATTGCGTCTGTTTTGGCGGGTGATTCGCACGATATTCAGGTCGAAGGGCACACCGATAATCTTCCGATTAAAACCGGTAACTTCCCCTCCAACTGGGAATTGTCCGCCGTGCGCGCAGGCAGCGTAGTGCGGCTATTCATGGATAACGGCATCGCCGAGAGTCGTTTAACCGCCATCGGGCAGGGCGCTAAAATCCCGGTCGATAACAACGATACGCCAGAAGGCCGTGCTCGAAATCGGCGCGTCAATATTACGATTCTCTCGATGCTGCCCGATAAGCAAACCGAAGTGCCGCTCACCAACGGGGACGCAACCGCGCCTTGAACAAGAATTTTTTAGTCTTGGGGTGTAGACAAGAAATTAATTAACCGATACGCTTTCTGGATTGCAAATCGGCAATTATTTGATTGTTCAGCAAATCTGTTCATCCCAAGGCTCACCATGAGAACAAGCGCACAACCTACTTCGTTATTCGCATCCGCTAACACCACCAAATTAGTCGCAGCGCTGTTTTTTTGCGCTTGCAGTTTTCATGCTGTCTCTCAAACTGCCACACCAGAGCCTGCAACTGTTGCTGCATCGGCGTCGGCATCCGCAGTTGACGACGCCGAACAACAAATTCGCATCGACTTCAACCTGGAAAAATATCCGACGATTACCTACCTAGATTCCAACGGTAATCCCACCAGTGCGACTGAATTCCTCAAGCACATCAATGCCAAAGAACATTTCAGTATGGTTAAAACGATTCCCAGCGACGGCGGTCCGCGCAAGGCGATACTGTCGTTAAAAGTCGATGCGCCAGAGCCAGAAAATCGCAAGTCTAAACTCAATATCAAGCTGGGCGATACATTTCCTGAGTTCCAATTAAAACAGGTGGATGGCAGCGTTGTTACGAAGGCCGCAATGCAAGGTCGCTACACCCTAATCAACTTTTATTTCGCTGAATGCGCGCCGTGCAATCAAGAGATTCTCGAATTAAATGCGCTGGCACAACAACACAAAAACATGCACTTCATGGCCGTCACGTTTGATTCGGTTGAGGACACTAAGGCTTTCGTCGTGGATAAAAAATTTAGCTGGCCTGTGGTGCCGAATCAGCTTGATTTTATAAATAAAATTGGCATTGGCGCTTATCCATCGTTTGTGCTGCTCAATCCTAAGGGCGTTGTCATTGGGATAGAAGGCGCTTCAGGAGTAACTGCTAGCGACAAAAGTGTCAGCGCCTGGGTTAATCGCTTGGTTGCAGCGTCCAGTAAAACGAAACAGTAAGCCGCCATCACTCGCTTGGAATTGCCGATACCTTGCCTTGACCAGTGCAACTGTTCAAAAAGCGTTTTTTTGCCTCAAGCTTCGTGGGCTATCCGCTGACTGTCTATCAATAGTTAGGTCCTAATGCAACTCGTCGAAGTAGGGCGCATGACGCGATGATCGCGTAACCGCAAGGTCGCACATCCATCGGCCAAGGGGGAAATATCCGAACCCAGTTTGGGGCGTGAATTGCCGCAGTTTGATCGCCATATGACCGTGCATTTGATTCAAAGCAGATCAGTTGATCTTTAACGGATTTAGTCACTGATGGACTTGGTGAACTTCGCCGATCCATGCACACCAATTCCAATTTAAGACAGGCCGCTGTGTGGTTGAACTGCTTTGAATTCGAGCCAAGGTTGATTCTTGAATTTATGCAAATTCCGCCGCCTGATTTCCTTGAAATTCCCATTTTGTTTATATAAATTTAAGCTTGTATTGAGAAGTTTTAGACTTAAAGCTCTAAAGTGTTGCGAAACAATAGTTAAATTATCTTTCTGAATTGCAATATGTTTTCGAAGCTTAGATACTTCCTATGGGCACCAACAAATGAGTAGCTCATGCAGTTATAAAACATACAATATGGAGATCAAATGAAACAACACCGCCAGACCATCATCGCGAGTAGTCTCGCTTTCGCCTTTGCGGGTAGTGCCGCTTTCTATTCAATGCCAGTTCGTGCGCAAGACGGTATTCCCGTCGTGGAAGTAACCGCGCAATCACGTAACCAACTGATTAACGATGTGCCGATTTCGTTGCAAGTCGTCACGTCCAAAGACATTCAAACTTTAGGCGCAAAAGATTTGGCTGAGTTGAATGGATATATCCCTGGATTTACTGCTGACAATAGCGAGCCTACGCAACCGGGCTTTACGATTCGCGGCGTGCAAGGCGGTGGCGATTTTGGTATTGGTACTGATTCACCAGTAGGTATTTATGAAGACGGCGTATACACCGGTAAAACGGGCGGCGCGTTGATGAATTTTATTGATACCCAGCGGGTAGAGGTGATCAAAGGGCCGCAAGGTACTTTGTTTGGTCGTAACAGTGCGGCGGGCGCGATTTCTATCGTGACCAATGAGCCGACTCAAGACATGGATGCCTTAGCGCATTACACCATTGGTAACTTTGGCACGTATAAGGGCGATGTCATGCTCAACGCGGCGCTGAGTGATTCCACCGCAGTGCGTTTTGTGTATGCGCGCGTTGGTAGCAAGGGCTGGGTTACGGATGAAACTGTTAATCAAATTACTGGTGGCACTGATGATTGGGCTACCCGTTTGTCGCTCAAACAAAAGTTTGGCCGTGCTAAATTGGTGTTCTCGTGGGAACACGAAGAGTTAGGTCAAAATGGTCGCCCAGCGTTTGGCGTGATTCAAGACCCAACGTTACCGTTGAGCGGCTTTCAAGGTAAGTATGACGCGGCCTATGTGGCGCACTTTAGCAACCCGTTGAGTAGCCCATTAATTTCCTCGAATTTGGGTTCCGAGTCGCGTAAGTTCGACGGTTTGACAATGCGTTTTGAAGCACCAGTCGGTGATATGACGTTTAATTCCACCACCGGCTACCGGATTTTTAATACCTATAATTTGACCGACAATTCAGGCACCAATAATGCGACTACTGCCGTTAGCACGCTGGATTCGAAACGGGCGCACAGTATTCAACAGGAATTTAAACTCTCCGGCAAAAATGATTCTATGGACTGGATCAGCGGCGTGAGTTTTTACAACAATAACGAGAGCCAAAAATCGGGCGTCTACACCAACACGGCCACGATTGATACCTTGAATTTAATGGGTGGCGGTAGCCCAGCCAACACTTTTGGTGCGTTGTTTGGCGCCTTAGCTGCTGGCGGCGTGCCCGGTATTACGGCGACCACCGCATTCCCTTGGTCGGAATTTGAGCACAACACGGCTCAGTCGCGTTCTTGGTCGGTGTATGGCGATACGATTTGGCATTTGGATCCTAAGTCGAATTTGACTTTCGGTTTGCGCTTTACCGAAGACAGAAAAACCATGAGCTGGTTGACGCCTCCGCGTGATTCACTGGCTTTGGATCAGTTCCTCAATTCTTGGGGTTATGCCGCTGGTGGTTTAACCCCTGCGTCGTTCCCATCGAATATCGCGTTTGCGACCTCGGCGCAATTATCGGCGACTCAAGTTGAGCGCACAAAATCGTGGACCAACTTTAGCCCACGCTTGGTGTTAGACCATAAATACGACACTAATACGATGGTATTTGCTTCGCTGTCGCAGGGTTATCAAGCGGGTGGATTTAACGACTTTACGCCGCCTAATCCAACCTCAACCGTGGCATCGCAGCGTGATCCTAGCTATTCACCAGAGAAGATGACCAATCTTGAAATCGGTCTGAAAGAAACCTTCCCTGAATTGAAAGCGACGTTAAATACGTCCTTGTTCGCGTATCGCTTTAATAATCTGCAAAACATTACCTTGACAGGCTCCGGTCAGCCTGGCTCAGTGCCGACTTACAACGTCACGACCAGCGACCAAAAAGCGTTTGGTTTGGATTTGGATGCGCGTTACAAACCAGTTAATAACGTTACGTTGTTTGGTGGATTTGAATACATCGACACCACCTTCACTAAGTACGATGAAGTCGGTGCGACCGGCGGCAGCACTAACTTAGCTGGTCAGCCAGTTGGTACGCCATACTTCACCGGTATGGGCGGCACTAACATGTCGTGGGCTGCGCTCAATGGACATATTGATTGGACTTTCCAAGGCACATATACCAGCGCGCAGCGCCGTTGCAGCGATGCTCCAGGTTTGCCTTGCTTGAACTATCCAAATATTCAAACTGGCATTGCAACAACCAAGTTTGATACCAATTTGGGATGGCAAAATGCTAGCCGCCAGTTCGGCGTCGCCGTCATCATCAATAACGTATTTGATAAACGTTATGTGACCTCGTTGGGCGGTCAATTGAGTTCAATCGGTGTGCCATATGCAACGATTAATCAACCGCGTTATGTTGGCTTTCAGTTCAACGCCAGCTTGTAATATTTAGGTGTTTTAATTTAACTGGATTACCTTCTCCGGGGGTAATCCAGTTTTCGTTTTTGATGTCGTCAGGTTTGCTTTGACGTGTCAGCGACCTTATTCCAACTAATCTCACGTACACCATTTCCCTATGAACCTAAAGTTAAAAATCAGTGCCGCGCTGGTCATTCTGATCGCTGGCTCAGCGGCTTGGCTACATCACTCGCCACCCGAATTATTTCATGTTGGCTCGAACTACACGGCCAAAATCGTCTGCACCAATGTGTTCATGCTTAATCGTGATCCCGATGAGGTTTTGCGGGTCGATGTGCAAGCGCCCGGCAATCCGTTTTTGAAGATCATGAAAGTCGCTGTCGATCGTGAACATGGCATCGTGCGGGCAGGGTTGTTTGGATTTATCGGCAATGGACTAGCGGTCTATCGTTCCGGCACTGGATGCGCTGCTGTCCCCGATGGCAATATTGCCCAAGCCTTAAAATACCAATTCCACCCTGAACCAATTCCTGCTCCTGCTGCGGACGCCGATTGGCCGCAAGGCTCGAAAATGAGCTTGAACGAAAAAGTCGATAAAGTTATTCAACAAGATGCATTGACCGGTCCTGCGATGCGCGGCGTGGCGGTGATCTCGCACGGCAAACTAATCGCCCAACGCTATGCGCCGGGCTTTAATCAAGATACGCCATTGCTAGGCTGGTCGATGACCAAAACCGTGAATGCCGCTTTGGTCGGACTGCAAGTCGGCGCGGGTAAGTTGGCGCTAGACCAAGACCATTTTTGGGATACCAACGATGGACGCGAAAAAATCAAACTCGCTGATTTACTCGCTATGACTCCAGGCATTGAATTTAACGAAAACTACGGTGACGTTTCCGACGTAACGCGCATGTTGTTTTTGGAACCTGATATGGCAAGCTTCACGCACAACAAGCCACTACAACATCCACCCGGCACGTTTTGGAATTACTCCACTGGCACATCCGTGTTGTTGTCACGCATTTGGATGAACACGGTGGAGAAAGATGCCTTGAGCTTTCCACGCACACATTTATTCGCGCCCTTGGGCATGAGCAGCGCGTTTATCGAAGCCGACGAAAGTGGCGTAATTACGGGCGGCAGTTATATGTATGCCACGGTGCAGGACTGGGCGCGGTTCGGGCAATTCTTGCTGCAAGATGGCGTGTGGAACGGACAGCAAATTTTGCCAGCAGGTTATGTTGACATGATGCATACCGTGGTACCTGCATCCAAGGGCAAATATGGCCGCGGCCAATTGTGGTTAGAAGGGCCGGAAGCACGTAATACCGCCGAAGACGCCAACGCCGATACCCCGTTTAATTTGCCCAAGGATATTTACTGGATGCAGGGACATGATATGCAAATCATCGCAATCATTCCGTCACAACAGTTGGTCGTGGTGCGCATGGGCTTGACTCCGGACGAGCTGTATTACCAACCGCAAGCGCTAGTGGCTGAAATCATCAAAGCGCTACAACAGTGATTCCTATCCACCTGTTGCGATTTCATGGCGCGATCTTGCGAGCAACTGGCAGGATCTCGCTGCGCGGTGTTTTTGCACCCAAAGTGAAGTCAGAAATCTCTCCAGTTCACCAGATAATTGCTGCACCGCCAGCGGCGTTAATTGAGCATTACCTAGCATGGTGCGGCGCGGCGGATCGCTATCCGAATTCGCTTCCGGCGCATATGGTGTCGTATTGGGGTTTGCCGTTGATTGCACAGATTTTGCTCCAGACGCCTTACGCACTGACCAAGGTGCTTAATCAAGGAGTAACGCTCCGCATCAACGGCGAACTGCCACGCAATCAGCCGCTGCATTGCAAGGCGTTTGTAGCGTTGCAGCTCGAAGAACAGCACCGCACACGCTTGTCGGTCACGGTGCAAACCGGCACCGAAGATTCGCCCAACATCGTCGAAGCCACGCTGCATATGGCCTTCATCCATCGTCGCAGGCCCGGTAACAGCACCAGCACCAGCGCAAAAATGCCGCGCGTCGATGACCCACAACTGAACTGGAACACACTAGGAACTTGGTCTGCCACTGCACATGATGGCTTGCAGTTTGCGCTGATTACCGGCGACTTCAATCCGATACATTGGTCGAGCTTGATAGGGAAATTATCTGGACTGCCAAGCAAGATATTGCAAGGTTTCGGCAGTTTTGCTCGCACACTGGAGCAACTGAAGTTAGACCAGATTGCACAAGTCGATTTACGCTTTTTACGACCAGTGCGACTGCCGTCAGAACAATTACTGGTCGAGCAAACTTCATTCGATGAAGTCCTCAGTGCGCAACTACGTCTGCGTGATCGGCATGGCAATGTGTATTTGGCAGGAACGGTGCAGCAGCGCTCTAGCACAGCTTAGGCAAACGCTAATTTGGTTGGTTTGGATTATCCGTCTTGTGCGATCGATGCACCCAACTGTCGATCACCAGCAAAATTATGCGGTGAAACTTGCTTGGTGATCGCTGCGGACCAAGTGCCGCTGTTGTCCTGCTTGCTTGAGGGATTGGTAACTGAGAGTTGGTGTGGCAAGTCTTCGTTGAGGCAGTAATGGGCGTTTGCTGCTTCTGTAAAGCGCCTTGTGACACAAATCTGACGTGCAGGTTACGGTAGCACTGCCTTTGCAACTAAACGAACCCCAAGTGCAGCGCAAACGCGATTGACCGTATCAAAACGTGGCGCGCTGCCTGGGCGTAACGCTTTATAAAGCGCTTCACGTGTGATACCCGCTGATTTGGCGATTTCAGCCATTCCGCGAGCTCGTGCAATATCGCCCAATGCGGCAGCTAATAAGCCAGCATCATTTGCTTCAAGAATATCGGTTAGATAAGCGGCAATAGCGACTTCGTTGTCAAGATATGGAGCGGCATCGAACTCTGGTAGATCTTCAACTTTTATCCGTTTGTTCATGGTTTTTTCTTCCCTTTAATCTAACTGCGCGGCCAATTCTTTAGCTCGCTTAATGTCTCGTTTTTGGGTGCGCTTTGAGCCACCAACAAGTAATACAATAATTTGAGTATTTCGTTGAGTGAAATAAATACGCCATCCCGCTCCAACGTGAATTCGTAATTCAGAAACACCTTCGCCTATTGACTCAACGTCGCCCATCAATCCGCGCTCCAGTCGTTTCACTCTAGCCACTACCACACCGCGCACAGTATTATCGCTAAGGTCGTTAAGCCAAGTGGTGAATTCTGGAAGATATTTTATCGAGAACATTTTTGCATTGTAATCGTTCGATTACAAATTGCAAGTATCTTTGTCATTAAATAGTTGAATTACCATCGCTCATTTAAAGTGTTTAGAGCACTCAGTGGATGCAACTGACATTCACGAAACTCGCATTGTATAGAGGTCAAGCAGATCATCGATCATCGCTTCAGAGCAGAGTTAGGCCAAGTACCGCCAATGGGCATCCACTTTGCAGTCGATTCCTGCAAATCTTACAGAATCGTCTCAACGATAATTGACGACTATTTGGGGATGCTTTTAATGAGGAGCGTTTAGCAGCCGAACCCGCGTATCAAACTACGTTGCGGATTGGATTGACCGTTTGCGCCGTACAAGGTCGGCATGTTGGTATGTTGGTGGTGTTGGTACAGTACTTCTAACGTGCTTTGATTGCGCAGCAAGTGGCGCGTGATGAGCAAGCCGTTGACGCGGTTTAATTCTTTGGCTTTTTTTGTTTTCGCCATCAACTTTGACCAGCAGTCGCGTTGATCGTGATCTTGTAAATATAATTCCAAATTTTGTTCGACATGACCTAAACCCAAGCGGGTAAGGGCTTGTTTGCGCGCTTTGCCTAATTGATTTAGGTTGTTGATCCACTGGTTTTTGGTGACGGTGATCGCGTTAATTTCTTCCATCAATTCTAACGACGGCGCTTGGGTTAGCGCCGCTTGCTCCTGACCCAACACATCCACTAATGATGTCATGGCGGTGAGCTCGTTTTGCATGCAGATGAGAAGTGCGTTCATGTCGAGAAATCCAGTTATGCGTTGCGTTCAAAAATCAGTGCGGCGTTAGTGTCGTCGCGAGCCGAGTAAGTCATGCACGCTGTCGAGCAATCCATTGGCCACTTTTTCTGAATTGACTTGGAAGCGTCCTTCAGAGATGGCTTGTTTAATTTCATTGACCTTAGAGGTCGAAAACACGGCGTCGCTCGACGAGCTAGCTTGAGCTGCTTGTAACTGCGTTGATATGGTGGACAACGTTGTTACGGTGCTGCTGGCTGGCGCGCTATTGGTGCTAGCGGCAGTGGTTGAACTGGCGGTGTTGTTGGTAGACGTAGAAACGTCGCTCGTGGCAGCACCAGCATTCGGTTTGACAGCTTGCGAGTTGCCCGGTTGGACAGTGTTCGCAGGTTGCGCACCTTTGGTTGAAGTTACATTAGTAATAGTCACAGCATCACCTCTTGTTGCGGATTTATCGGTATCTCATGCCTGATTATCGACGCATTCAAAAAAAACTTTAACGTTTATTTTTTTATTGCATAAAAATCATTGTAAATCGTGAAGTCTGTCGTAACGAGTTGTTAGTTATTGACTTCAACAATCCCGCCCATTCTGGCGATTCCAGATAATACCTGACCAGAACCCGTTTTTACTTTGACTAGTTGCCCGTCACTTCCACCCGTTAATGCTTGCGCCTCTGTTGACACCCTAAATCCCGTACCGATAGAAATTAAGCGAATCGTTTGACCTTGTGCGACAACTTGTTGTAATCGCAAGCTATCTTGCCGTAATGGTATTCCTGCTGCAATCGACATGGTGGAAGCGTGACCAATCGCTTGGCTGGGTTGGGTAACTATTCCACTGGCTAAACTTGTTAATTCACCATTGATACTGGTGATATCGCTCTCGGTGATGATTTGACCTTGGGCGATTGATTTTGCAGACAAGTAGTAAGTGCCCCAAATCTTAATTGTGCTCGATACATATACCTGCCATTGCTGAGGAGCGTTGCAGCGCACACCGACCGATGTTTTTCCCCACAGATGCGAACCGGTTGGCATGAATGGCTCAAGAGCGGTGCAATGTTCTAGGCTCAGTAATGGATCTAATTTGCCTATCTCAATGGAAATTTGACCGGGAAGTCCGGCGGTTTCTTTGGTTAAAAACTGTTTTGCCGCATCGCGAATTTCTTGCAAATCTTGTTTGTGTTCAGCGGCAAACGCAGCGCTATTAAAGAGAACCATGAATAAGGTCAGCGCAAGCGAGCACAAAGCCTTGAGCGCTGGCGCCGGCTCAATTGCGTTTTGTTTTGCCCTTGGCATCTTGATAAAACCAGCTTTCATTGAAATTCCATTTAACCCGAGTTGGATCAAATTGTAGCTTTTGACTGAACGCTTTAAACGGCGAATAGAACGCTATTTAATGGTTTGCTTTCCCATTCGTTGTGATGACGCAGGAATAGAATGTTTAGGTGAGAAAGCCGTTAGTGGGCGCAGATTGCATCATCACTAACAACTTTGATGTTTTATTGATCGCAGCACTAATTCAAGTGCCGGCGGACTGCAGGAGGGTGTGATGGCGAGCGGATTAGATCAACTGTTGAACTTGCAACAATCAGCGCTGCGTGTGCGCGAAGCACGGCAGGAATTGTTGGCCTCCAATATTGCTAATGCCGATACGCCTAACTATAAAGCCCGCGATGTTGATTTCTCGGCGACGCTGAAAAAAGTCGCTAGCGGTAGTCAAGCGTCGAGTTCTAATTTGCCGCTGACCACAACATCACCTACTCATTTAACGGCCAAGAATTCCAGTTCTTTAGCCGGTTCGGTGCAATTTCGTAACGATCAACAAGGTCGCATCGATGGTAATGATGTCGATACCGATAAAGAGCGTATGCAATTTGCGGATAACGGTCTGCGCTATGAAGCCACGGTGACGCTAGTGACTGCACAGATTCATAACATGTTGGCGGTGATACAAAGCTGAGTAATTCAAGCTGAGTAATTCAAGCTAAGTAAGCCCAAGCTAGAGTTGAATTGGATTTAATCCAAGTAGAAAGAGGAGTTAATTATGTCGCTATTTGATGTTTTTAATGTGGCTGGTTCAGCGATGAGCGCTCAGTCGCAGCGCTTAAATGTGGTGGCGAGTAATTTAGCGAACGCCGATAGTGTGACCAGCTCAACCGGTCAGCCTTATCGCGCTAAGCAAGTGGTGTTTTCGGCGGTGCCAATTTCAGAAGACAGTGCGACCGGTGTACAAGTGCAGCAGGTGGTGGAAGACACGACCGCGCCCAAATTAATGTACAACCCG
Organism: Sapientia aquatica; assembly: GCF_004358105.1. Lineage (GTDB taxonomy): Bacteria > Pseudomonadota > Gammaproteobacteria > Burkholderiales > Burkholderiaceae_D > Solimicrobium > Solimicrobium aquaticum. Next base: position 415,716 of record NZ_SMYL01000001.1, read on the forward strand.
CAGCATCCCTTAGCCGATGAAAAAGGCTATGTAGCCATGCCGAACGTGAATGTGGTCGATGAAATGGTCAACATGATTTCGGCCTCGCGTTCGTATCAAACCAATGTGGATACGATGAACGCGGCAAAGACGATGTTGATGAAGGCGTTGACGATTGGGCAGTAAGGCGGTTGCCTGAGCTAACAGGCTCATTAATTTATTTAACTATTTGTAGGAGTTGCCATGGGTACCACGATTAGTACAGTTTCTCCCGCTTTGCTCAAGACCATGAACGGTAAAACTCCGAGTACTGGTTCTAGCTCAAGCACTTCATCGACGAGTTCAACTTCTGCAACCGACAGCGCGGCGCAATTGCAGAATCATTTTATGACGATGTTAGTCACCCAAATGCAGAACCAAGATCCATTGAATCCGATGGATAACTCGCAAGTTACCAGCCAAATGGCGCAGCTATCGACCGTGACCGGAATTAGCCAGATGAATGCAACCTTGAGTGGTTTGGTCAGTAACTACCAATCGTCTCAGTCCTTGCAGGCGGCCAATTTAATTAGTCATAGCGTTGTGGTTCCTGGTAATGCGATTACGTTGAGTAATGGCAATGGACAATTCGGCGTCAATATGTCGGCGGCAGCGACCAATGTGCAAGCAACGATTAGTGACGCTAACGGCAAGGTAGTCGATACCGTCAATTTTGGCAGCTTACCTTCGGGCGTGTCGGCCTTGCAGTGGGATGGCAAAACCAGCACTGGCGCGACAGTACCTGATGGGCAATATACCTTTTCTGTGACCGCCAGCAGTGGCAAAACCAATGTCCCTGCGACCCCGTTATCGGTAGGGCTGGTCAATTCTGTTTCTACCAGCGCGACTGGAGCGATGCTCAATATCGCCAATGTTGGCCCGACCAGCGTGGCGGACGTTTTACAAATTCTTTAACACAAGTTGATCAATAGTTTTGAAAATAAATTAGGGGAAATATCATGGGATTTGATCAAGGCTTAAGTGGTTTAAATGCTGCCTCCACCGATTTAAACGTTATCGGTAACAACATCGCTAATGCCAGCACCGTTGGTTTTAAAGGTGCCAGTGTTCAGTTTGCTGACGTGTATGCCAGTTCACTCAACGGTGGCGGCTCTCCCGTTGTTGGTATTGGTGTCTCGTCCAACAGCATTAGCCAGCAATTTAATCAGGGCACGATTTCAACCAATAGCAATCCCTTGGATATTGCCATTAATGGTAATGGTTTCTTCCAGATGAGTACCAATGGCTCGATCAGCTACACGCGCAACGGTCAATTTCAACTCAATCAAAACGGCCAAATCGTCAACTCTAGCGGCGCGAATTTGCAAGGCTATTTAGCCAACTCAAGCGGCATTTTAAATACCGGTGTGGCGACTAACTTAAACATCAACACCGCCAACTTGCCACCGATCCCAACCAGCACAATTACGACCGGACTTAACTTGAATTCCAGTGCGCCGGTGCTGACCACCGCTGGCTTTAATGCCGGCAATCCAAGTACCTACAGCTATTCAACTTCTGTGACGGTCTATGACAGTCAAGGTAACAGCCACGCCTTGCAGACTTACTATGTCAATACCGGACCAAGCGCCACTACCACCCCAGCTGGCCAAGATGTGTGGGCGGTGTACGCTACCGTTGATGGCACCGGCGTACCTGCTCCGGTTGCACCATCGACTACGCCAGTGCCGATTGGAAGTTTAGCGTTCAATAATGCTGGTGCGCTTGATGCTACCAATACGACACCAGTTACGTCGCCACCTTTTACGATGAACATCTCGGTCCCGCTAGCAAATGGTGCCGCCACGCCGCAATCGGTCAATATTAGCTATACCGGCACCACCCAATACAGCGGTGTATCGGGCGTCAACGCGCAAACGCAAAATGGTTATGCATCGGGACAATTAACTCAATTTAGCGCTGGGCCGAACGGTATTATTACTGGCACTTATTCCAACGGACAGACCCAAACTTTGGGACAAATTCTGTTGGTCAATTTCGTCAACCCCAACGGCTTGCATTCAGCGGGTAACAACCAATGGATTGCTACCTCAACTTCCGGCGTGCCTTTGGTTGGAACACCGGGTAATAGCAATTTGGGCGCGCTACAAAGTGATGCGGTGGAAAATTCCAATACCGATTTGACTTCCGAATTGGTCACGATGATTACTGCTCAGCAGGATTATCAAGCCAATGCTCAGACGATTAAAACCGAGAGTCAGATTACTCAAACTTTAGTCAATTTACGCTAACGTTGATTAATCACTTCATCACCAAGAATGACTCGCCATGGATAAATTAATCTACACCGCCATGACCAGCGGAAAACATACGCTGGCGCAAATGGATACGGTCACGCATAACTTAGCCAATATCAGCACGGACGGATTTAAGTCCCAACTGGATTCGTTCCGCGCTGTGCCAGTCGTTAGTAACGATTTGCCGACGCAGACATTTGTGGTCGATGCAACCGTTGGAACTAACTTTACCGCTGGTGCGATTCATCCAACCGATCGCGCGCTTGATATTGCGATTAAAGGGCAGGGCTGGATTGCGGTGGAAGACGCCAATGGCAAAGAAGCTTACACACGTGGCGGTAGCCTGCAAGTGAATCAAAATGGCTTATTACAGACTCAACGTGGTTTAAACGTGTTGGGTGAGAGCGGTACGATTACTTTGCCACCGGATGAAAACGTGACGTTTTCTAAAGACGGAACGGTCTCGACTATTCCGGTCGGGAATAAGGTGGCAAATGGCACGATAATCGGCCGATTGAAGTTGGTCAATCCGCCGGAAAATACCTTGGTGCGTGGTGACGATGGCTTATTTCGAACCAAAGACAATGTACCCGCTGAAATTGACGGCACGGTGCAAGTAGCGAGCGGCGCGATTGAAGACAGTAACGTCAATTCGGTCGAATCCTTGGTGAGTATGATTAATTTGGCGCGCAATTTTGATATGCACGTAAAGCTATTAACCAGCGCGCAAAATAACGATGAAAAAGCCAGCACAGTCTTGAACCTGGCTTAATGGTTGAAACGCTTTCAGACCTGAAATTGATTGCACAGTTGGCTCGCATGTTGTTGCTAAATAATCGGAGAATAAAATGATACGTTCCTTGTGGATTGCTAAAACTGGGTTGGATGCGCAACAAACTCAGATGGATATTATTTCCAATAATTTGGCCAACATCAGCACAACTGGATTTAAGCGCACTCGCGCTGTATTTGAAGATTTAATGTATCAAACGATACGTCAGCCTGGCGCTCAAAGCACCCAACAAACGCAATTGCCGAGCGGCTTGCAAGTTGGTTTGGGTGTGCGACCAGTCGCTACCGAGCGTATCTTTACCCAAGGTAATCCGAGCTTGACCAGCAACTCCAAAGACGTGGCGATTAACGGTAATGGCTTCTTCCAAGTATTGATGCCCGATGGCTCCACGGCTTACACCCGCGACGGATCATTTCAGCTCGACAATCAAGGGCAGTTGGTGACATCGAGCGGTTATCCAATTCAACCATCGCTCACCGTTCCAGCAACGGCAACCTCGCTCACTATTGGCAGCGATGGCGTGGTAACGATTACCCAACCCGGCTCAGCGCTGCCGGTGCAAATCGGTTCGCTGCAATTGGCTAACTTTGTCAATCCGGCCGGATTAGATTCGATTGGTGAAAATCTGTATTTAGAAACCGGTTCCTCCGGTAACGCCAATACGACTGTTCCGGGCTTAAATGGAACAGGTACTTTGATGCAAAACTATGTGGAATCGTCCAACGTGAACGTGGCTGAGGAATTAGTCAACATGATTCAAACTCAGCGTTCCTACGAGATGAATAGTAAAGCGATCACCACATCGAACGAAATGCTGCAACGTTTGGTACAGATGTAACGCAGCTTAGGTTTGGTAGCTAGTTTGAAATGAATGGTTTAAGAGGGAAGGTTGGGGCGGAAGATGGATAGACAAATCAATACACAATGGCTAGCGCCGTTTCAACCAGCTACAAAGCGTCTGTTGGGTTCCGTATGTTTGATCGCTTCGGTCTTATTGGCGGGTTGCTCGATCACGCCGAAACCAATTATCGATCAACCAATCACGATGCGGCCTTTGCCCGAAGCACCGAGGGAAAAAGGTAATCCCGGCGCGATTTTTCAGACTGCGGCCTACCATCCTTTGTTTGAAGATGTGCGCGCCAGAGCGGTGGGTGACAGCATCATCATCACGATTTCTGAAAACACTAACAGCTCCAATACGTCCGCCAATGCGACATCCAAATCGGCCTCGACGAGCTTCTCTGCGCCTAGCTTCTTAGGTGCAACAGCGTCAAAAATCGCTGGCGTAAATATCGCGACCAAAACGGCTAACAGCGTTTCTGAAAAAGGTGCTGATGCGTTTGGTAACACTTTTAACGGCACGATTGCGGTCACTATTATTGAGGTTCTGCCTAACGGTAATTTCCGCGTCAGTGGAGAGAAAAAACTCGCCTTTGACCGCGACACCGAATACGTTCGATTCTCCGGCGTTGTATCGCCCGCGACGATCGCCCAAGGCAATACCGTACCGTCAACTCAAGTGGCTGACGCTAAGTTTGAATACCGCACCAACGCGCATATTGATGCTTCCGAATTCATGTCGATCATGGATAGATTCTTCTTAAGCATTCTGCCCATGTAATGAGTCGAGAAAAAATAATGAATTTACCTAAAGCCTTCTTGATCCTGTGCCTGCTCATCTTCGTTGGGACCGAAACCCACGCCGAACGCTTAAAAGATTTAGCCGGCATTCGTGGCGTGCGTGAAAACCAATTGATCGGTTATGGCTTGGTAGTCGGCTTAGACGGCAGCGGTGACCAAACGACGCAAACACCCTTTACTGTGCAAAGTATTATCAGCATGATGCAGCAGCTAGGCATTACGCTGCCGCCAGCGACGAGCTTGCAACTAAAAAACGTGGCCGCCGTTATGGTCACGGCCAGTTTGCCGGCGTTCGCTCAACCCGGACAAGCGTTAGATGTGACGGTGTCTTCCATCGGTAACGCCAAGAGTTTGAGCGGCGGTACCTTAGTGATGACACCATTAAAAGGTGCGGATAATCAGGTCTATGCGATGGCGCAAGGTAACGTCGTGGTGGGCGGCGCGGGCGCGGCCATTGCTGGCAGCAAAGCGCAGATTAATCATTTGAGCGTCGGGTTAATTTCTGCCGGTGCGACCGTTGAGCGCGCCGTACCCAGCTCGATTGCCAATGGCGACACGATTCAGCTGGAATTAAAAACGTCGGATTTTTCGACCGCAACGCGGGTAGTGAGCGCCTTAAATCAGCGCTTTGGTGCTGATACCGCAAGTGCCTTGGATGGACGTGTCATTAAAGTCCGCGCTCCCAAAGACTCTGACACCCGCGTATCGTTTATTGGCGATTTAGAGAATCTCGATGTTACGCCAGCACAAACCGCGGCCAAAGTGATTATCAATGCGCGCACCGGTTCGATTGTGATGAATCAAGCGGTTACTTTGGACAGTTGCGCTGTCGCGCACGGTAATTTGCAAGTCATCATCAATACTGAAAATAAAGTTAGCCAGCCCAACGCGCTAGCGGGCGGTCAAACCGAAACCACCCAAAATGCCGATATCCAAATCAAAAAAGAACCAGGTTTAGTCACGCTCGTTAAGCCCGGTGCTAACTTGGCTGAAGTCGTCAAAGCCTTAAATTCAATTGGCGCAACTCCACAAGATTTGCTGGTTATTTTGCAAGCGATGAAAGCTTCCGGTGCCTTGCATGCTGATCTTGAAATTATTTAACTTCACGCGGATTTAATCGAGTACAAGCGCCCATGTCCAGTTCAAACTTCATCAGCACTTTGCCCCCGACCGATGGCACCGAAAAGCTAGCCGCTGATGCGAATAGTTTGAATGAGTTGCGTCGTAACGCAGCGCAAAATACACCCGAATCGATCAAATCCACTTCGAAGCAATTCGAAGCCTTATTCGTCAATATGATGCTCAAAAGTATGCGCGAAGCGAATCCGCAAAATGGGCCGTTTGATAGCGAACAAAGTAAGACCTTTACCGCCATGCTGGACCAACAGCTAAGCCAAAAAATCGCCTCGCGCGGAATTGGTTTGGCCGAAGTGCTGGAGAAGCAAATGCTGGGTTCCGCCGCGCTGCAATTTACCTCTAAGCAGTCTGCCAATGCGACGATTGATCCCACCACGATTTCCCAGCATGCGCAAGCGATTAAGGCCTCTTCTCCGGGCATTAGCGATTCCAAAGCGCAGGTAAAAGCGTTTCAAAGCAAGTTAGCCAGTTTTGCCGATCAGACCAGTCAAACCACTGGGATTCCTGCAAAATTTATGCTGGGTCAAGCGGCCTTGGAAAGTGGTTGGGGCAAGCACGAAATCATTGGCGCTAACGGCCAACCTAGCCATAATTTATTCGGTATCAAAGCCGGTAAAAATTGGACTGGCAAAACCGTCAGCGCAGTCACTACCGAATACGTCAACGGCGTCGCTACCAAAAAAGTAGAAAAGTTTCGCGCCTACGATAACTACGGCGAAGCCTTTAATGATTATGCCAAATTACTGCAAGGCAATGATCGCTACAAGAACGTCATCGCCAATGCCAAAGATGCTTATGGTTTTGCGCATGGGCTGCAAAAAGCCGGTTACGCTAGCGACCCCAATTATGCTAATAAATTAATGCATGTGATTACCAAAACCTTATCGGCCTGAGGTTGGCGGAAGTTCGCAACCCGAATTCAAGTTTTTTGGAAAGCGGTCGATAAGTATTCAGAGGTCCGTAATTGTTTAAATAAAGTAGGTGTGCGATGAGCGTTAATATCTTTGAAATTGGAACGACCGGACTGCAATCCGCCGAAGTCGGCATTGCTACCACGGGCCAAAACATCAGTAACGCCAACACCGCGGGCTACAGCTCTGAAGTCGCGCAACAAGCCACCGCGCCAGAAGCTGGTTACAGTTTTGGTTATGTCGGCATGGGAACGCAAGTCAATACCATTACGCGCAACTACGATAGTTTATTAGCCAAGCAAATTAATCAGACGCAATCAACAGCCAGCCAACTCACCAATTACTCTTCTCTCATCACGCCCATCGACAACATGATTGCCGACCCGAGCGCTGGATTGTCACCGGTGTTGCAATCGTTTTTTTCGTCGCTACAAAATTTATCGTCCAACCCATCCGGCGTCGCATCGTTACAAACCGCCTTGTCTGGCGCGCAAACCTTAGCTAATCAATTTCAGGCGATTCAGGGCAAACTAAATCAATCGGCTGAGACAGTTAATTCTGGTATCACCTCAGAAGTTAATTCGATTAATAACTATGCGCAGCAGTTGGCGTCGGTTAATCAAGCGATTCAAGTCGCCTACGCCAACGCTAACAACCAACCACCGAATGCCTTGCTCGATCAGCGCGATACCTTAGTCGCTAATTTGAGCAAAGAAACCCAAGTCACGGTTGTGCCGCAAGGCAATCAATACAATGTGTTTATCGGTACCGGCCAGCCGTTGGTGTTGGGCTTTAATTCCAATCCATTAACGACCACTCAATCAGCGGCTAATCCGAATAATTTGGAAGTGGCTTTTTCGGTTGCGGGTAAAGCCGTACCAATCGGAGAATCTAGTCTGCCGGGCGGCAACTTAGGCGGTCTGTTTGCTTTTCGAACCAATTCCTTGGTACCGATCCAAAACGCTATTGGTCAAGTTGGCATCGTGTTAGCGTCGAGTATCAACGCGCAAAACGAATTAGGCCAAACGATTAAAGGAGCCATGGGCGGCCCGATTTTTAATGTTGGCACGCCCCAGATTCTCGCGAATGCTGGTAACACCGGCGGGGCAGCGTTATCCGCAACAATCACCAACCCATCGGCATTGACGGCGGATAACTATAGTTTGACCTACGATGGGACTAACTACACCATTACCGACACCTCGACCAATACCGTTAAATCGACGTTCGCCGCGTTTCCAGCGACGCCAACCAACGGTGTGAATGTGATTGATGGCGTTACCTATACCTTGGCTTCTGGAACACCCAATGCGGGCGATACTTTTACGATTGCACCGACTGCCAATGGAGCGACTGCTTTCACAGTAGCCGCAACGGACGCAACCCAAATTGCTTGTGCAGCGCCGGTGGCGACCAATGTGCCAAGTACCAATACCGGCACAGGCAAGATTACGCCAGGCTCGGTGTCGACGGGATTTGTTCAATCTTCGTTAGCCACACCGATTACGCTCAATTACACGGCGGCGACGAATTCAGTCGGTGGCTTCCCGACCGGCTCCACTGTTGTGGTGACGAACGGCGGTGTGCCAACGACCTACACCAATTACACGCCCGGAACGACCGTGATTCCATACCAATCCGGCATGAGTATTTCGTTCAATAGTATCAATGTGGGCTTGTCTGGCAGCCCTGCTGATGGTGACACGTTTAACATCACGGCCAATACCAATGGCGTGGGCGACAATCGGAATATTTTATTGATGAATGCGCTTCAAACCGCGAACACGATGTCGAGCGGCACGGCTACATTCCAAGGTGCTTACGCGGCCTTAGTCGATACGGTAGGCAATACGACCAGCCAATTAACGACCACGGGCAACACGGAAACCAATCTGTTAAAACAAGCTACAACGCAGCAGCAATCCGGCTCAGGCGTGAACTTGGATCATGAAACAGTAAATTTATTGCAGTACCAACAGGTCTATCAAGCGTGCGGTAAATTAATTCAAATTGCCAATGCCAATTTCACGACTATCTTAGATTTAAATAGGTGACATCATGCAAATTAGTACCATGGGCATGTTTCAAAATGCCGTAACCAGTTTCAACGATCTGCAAAACAATATCGCTAAGACGATTAATCAAGTCGATACTGGCTTAGCCTTGACGTCGCCGGCCGATAATCCCGCCGCCGCCTCGCAAGTGTTGGTAATCACTCAGAATAAAAATCTCAATACCCAATATGCCTTAAACGGCCAAAATGCCACCAACGCGCTTAGCACCGCGGATGGCGTGTTGTCGGGCGTGTCTAATTTATTGCAAAGCTTAAAAAGCACAATCGTTCAAGCGGGTAACGGTTCGCTTAATGCGTCCGATCGCAATACAATCGTTCAGCAGTTTCAAAGTGGCATCAATCAATTATTGAATTTATCCAATTCCACCGATGGCAACGGGAATTACCTGTTCTCTGGCAGTGCCACGGGATCGGCGGGTTATGTTGCTACGGCCAACGGGGCGCAATATGTGGGCAATCAAGAAGTGCAATTATTGCAGGTCGATGCATCGCAGCAGATCGCGGTGACCGTGCCTGGTAATAATGTATTCGGCAATATTCCTGTGTCAGCGAATGCGTTTTTTGGAATTCCAAATGCGAATAACACTTCCACCGCGACAATCTCGGCTGGAACCGTGACGAATGCAGCCAGTGTTACGGGCGATAATTACTCGATTAATTTCACCTCTGCGACCCAGTACGATGTACTCGATACCACCACTGGTGCAACCGTAGCGAGTGCACAGCCCTATACCAGTGGCACGGCGATTACCTTTGGTGGTATGCAAATTACCATTACCGATGGCGCAAGTCCGACTACTGGCGTGCCAGCTGCGGGAGATAAGTTTGCAGTGCAACCCGGCAATCAAAATATTTTCCAAGCGCTTACCAATGTCATCACGGCCTTAAAAAGCTTTTCGACCGCGACTCAAGGTGATGGAACTAACTTCGCCAATGCCTTGGCCCAAGCCAATACCAGCATTGATGCGTCGCTCAGCAACGTGCTGACCGTGCGCGATCAATTGGGTAATTCGATGCAACAAGTAACGTCACTTAAATTAGTCAGTGATACGACCAATATTTCGTATGCCACGAGCCTGAGTTCGTTGCAAGACGTGAACTACGCCCAAGCGATTAGTCAACTCTCGCTAGAGCAATTTACGTATCAAGCAGCGCAAAAAGCCTTTGCCGGCACGTCGCAGTTGTCCTTGATTAGCATGTTGCCTGTGGCTTAATGCTTCGCTTATTGCCTCATGAGTGTTGGCTAATTCGATTTGGTCAGATGGGTAAAATCAATTAAATCGAGGGAAGTGAGCGGATGCAGTTAGGCATCCGCTGAAATGACTTACTTCAAGCCTGCAAAAACAATTCCAAGCTCAAGTAATTTCTTAATCGGTTCTGCCAAGTAAGGCAGGATGACCATCACCATGATGAAGCCCACGCTCATCGTGATCGGAAATCCAATGCCAAACAAGTTAAGCTGTGGTGCCGCTCTGGTTAAAATGCCCAGCGCAATATTGGTCACCAATAATGCGGCAATAATCGGCAGCGCGAGTTGTACTCCCGAGGTAAAAATAATCGACCCCGTTCCAGCAATCCGCATCCACATTGATGCGTGATTTGGAATACCCAATCCGATTGGTAGCGTAGTAAAACTCTCTACCAAGGTGCTCAATAGCGCCAAATGCAAATCCAGCGTGAGAAAAAGCATGGTTGTAATTAAGGTCAAGAACTGACTTAACGCCGGAGTGGTGGCTCTAGTTTGTGGATCATAAAACGAGGCAAAGCCTAAGCCCATCGACATGCCCATCAAATCTCCCGCCAAATCAACGCTGGCAAAAACCACTTGAATCGTAAAACCCATCGCCACGCCAATAATCAATTGTTCGATGGTGATCAACATTCCGTCCAGTGACACGGGATCAATCGTCGGAACATTATTCAACGTCGGCGCGATTAACACGGCCAACACGACTCCAAAACTAACTTTGATCATCACCGGCACCGACCGACTGCCAAACACCGGCGCAACCGCAATCATTCCAAGAATCCGAGTCAGCGGCCAGAGGAAAGAGTTAATCCAAGCCAGCATTTGCGCCGTGGATAAATGCACCATGATTGCTTTCTTTTATCGGTGAGGTTTAGAGAGCATCAATTGGTTAATTGATTAAGGTCGGAATACTGGTAAAGAGCTGCCGCATAAAGTCGGTCAAAATTGTCAGCATCCAAGGCCCCGCTAAATCCATGACGAGGAATACGCCGATCAATTTTGGAATGAACGACAAGGTCATCTCGTTAATCTGGGTGGCCGCCTGAAAGATACTGACCAGCAAACCGATGACCAATGCGACCAAGAGCATAGGAATGGCAATCATTAGCGTAACTTGCATGGCTTGGCGGCCTATGGTCATGACGTGTTCTGGATTCATGGTGGGGGCTTTCGGTTGGTTGGATTTGGTGAGGTGCTTTGTGTGTATGGTACTTAGTTTTTTTTATTTTTAAGCGTGTAATAGGAGGGGGTTTTTGGTGTGTTTTTTGACTTGGCGGGTTAGGGTGCTTTGGGGTGTTGGTTGGTTTTGAGATTGGTTGGTCGGGGGTGGCCCCTGTGTCCCTCCATGTAGCGATATAGGGACTGCTCCGGCTCCAAGTCTCAAATGAGATACAGCAGGTAATTTTGAAGGGAAACCAAATTCTGATGATTGCCTGGGGCAAGTCGCCAAATAAATCGTAGTAAAAAGCTGCAACTTACTCAGCCAATTAAGTCCACGCAGCGTTAATAAAAACTCTGCGCCAATGATCCGATGAGCAACTGCCAGCCATCCACCAATACAAACAACATCAACTTAAACGGCAACGAAATCGTTGCAGGTGACATCATCATCATCCCCATCGACATGAGCACCGTTGCGACTACCATATCGATAATCAAGAAAGGAATGAATATCGCGAAGCTGATTTGAAAAGCGGTTTTCAATTCACTGGTGATGAAGGCAGGAACCAAGACGGTTAAAGGTACATCCTCCGGCCCTTGAATCTTAGGCGCTCTGGATAGCTTGATGTACAGCGCCAAATCGGTCTGGCGGGTTTGCTTCATCATGAATTGTTTTAGCGGTGCGGCGCCTTTGTCTAAGGCTTCGGTGAATGCAATTTTATTTTCGTTGAACGGCTGATAAGCATCGGTATAAATCTTATCAATCACCGGACTCATGACGAATAAAGTTAAAAATAGCGATAGTCCAATCAAGACCTGATTTGGTGGTGAAGATTGAGTTCCTAGAGCTTGGCGCAATAAAGACAGCACAATGATGATGCGGGTGAAGCTGGTCATCATCAGTAACGCGGCGGGCAGGAACGACAGCGACGTTAAGATTAATAAGGTTTGAATGCTGAGCACGTAATTTTGCCCGCCGCCTGCAGCGGGTGTGCTGGTGACTACCGGTACTTGTGCGAATGCTGAGCTGCTCAATACACCTAGACATAGGAAGCCTAAGAATAGCGCGCTGAATTTGGCTAAGGATTTAAGCGTGACGAAATTACGATTTTTTAACATGGTATTTTTCAAGATTTTTTTGCATCCATGCTGAAAAATTAGGCTGATTTGGATTGCTTGAATTGGTTGTTGCATCACTCGATTGCTGGCGCGGCATGGTGGTCAGGGTTGACATATTTTGCGGTGTGACGCCAACTACCAGCCATTCGTCACCGGCTTCAATGACCATCACACGTTGATTGTTGCCCACGCTAATTGCGCCGATTACCTTGACTGGCAAGTGCGATTGCATGCGATTGAGGCCGAATTTTTTAAAGCCGATGCTGATTGCCACAATCACGCCCAGTACTAACACCAAACTCAAAATCACTTGCAGCAAACTGCCGGTGGCTACATCAACTGCGGCGTCAGCGGCATGGCTAGACGCGGCATAGGCGAGCAGGGTAAGCGCTAATGTTTTCTTCATTTATTGAGCTTACGAATACGTTCAGCAGGCGTGATGATGTCGGTTAAGCGAATACCAAATTTATCGTTCACAACCACGACTTCACCTTGTGCAATCAAGCAGCCGTTGACTAAAACATCCATTGGTTCACCCGCCAAACCGTCCAGTTCAACGACCGAACCTTGGGCTAATTGGAGTAGGTTTTTAATCGCGATTTTAGTGCGGCCTAATTCCACCGTCAGTTGTACCGGAATGTCCAAAATAAAATCGATGTCGTTATGCGTTTCGATCTTATTTTGCTTGGGGCTTAATTCCTGAAAAACCGTTGGCTGTGGTTCGGCGCTTTTGGCGGCAGCAGCCGCGTCGGCTTTTTCTTGTTCGGCAATGGCTGCGCCCCAATCGTCTTCGCTGATCGGCGCGGCTTCATCGGCGGCGGTGTTTTCATCCATGAGATGCTCCTTGTTTCAATTCTTTTTCCATTGCGATTTCTTGCGCGCTGGACGATAAAAGTTTTTCGACTTTTAACGCATATTGATCATTAAAAATTCCGTATTTGCATTCCATCACGGGCGTGCCATCGACTTTGGCGGAGAGTAAATCAGGCACATTGAGTGGAATAATATCGCCCACCCGTAAATTCAAAATATCGCCTAAATCCATGCGCGCTGTACCTAAGTCGGCCACGATTTCAACTTCGGCGACTTGAATCTGTTGGGTCATTAAACGTACCCAGCGCTTATCGACTTCCAGCGTTTCACCTTGCAAGCTACTGGTAAGCGTGTCGCGGATCGGCTCAATCATTGAGTAGGGCATGCAGAAGTGCATTTCACCACTTACCGGACCTAATTCAATCGTGAACGTGGTGCTGACGACGACTTCGTTGGGCGTGGCAATATTGGCGAACTGGGTGTTCATTTCTGAGCGTATATATTCCAGCTCGATGGCAAACACCGGGTTCCACGATTTGGCATAGGTCTCAAACAAAATATCGAGCACGCGCAAAATAATCCGTTGCTCGGTTTGGGTAAAGTCACGACCTTCAACCCGCGTATGAAAACGTCCGTCGCCGCCGAATAAATTATCGACTAACAAAAAAACCAAATTCGGGTCCATCACAATCAGGGCCGTGCCGCGCAGCGGTTTCATGTGCACGAGATTGAGATTGGTTGGCACGACGAGATTACGAATGAATTCGCTGTACTTCGACACGCGCACCGTGCCGACTGAGACCTCGGCGCTGCGACGTAAAAAGTTGAATAACCCGATACGCAACAAACGCGCAAAGCGTTCATTGATAATTTCCAGCGTCGGCATACGACCGCGCACGATACGTTCTTGCGTTGCCAGATTGTAGGTGCGAACGCCACTGGTATCCTCGGTCGCATCTAAGTCGTCCTGATCCCCAGTGACCCCTTTTAAAAGGGCATCAACTTCTTCTTGGGATAGAAAATTATCGGCCATTGTGCTCTGTCGCTAACGTGTTATTGAACCATGAAGGTGGTGAAAAAGACTCCGGAAATCTTTCGCTCTTCTTCCTCTTTGGGCGAGACTTCGTCCTTGGAATAGGGCAGCTCAGCTTGTTCGATGATTTCTTCGGCGAGCTTGTTTTTACCTTCTGTCGTGAGCAACTCTGCAGCGTCTTTTGACGAGAGCAGTAATAAAACGCGGCTGCGTAGTTGCGGCATATTGAGCTTGTAGTAGCTGACGATTTCTTCGTTTTTGACTTGCAAACTAATACCAGCTTGCAAGTACTTGTCACCGTTATCGCTTTGTAAGTTGACGACGAAATTATCCAAGGCTAAAAATACCGGAGGAGCTGATTTTTCCGCTTTCTTTTCTTCTTTCTTACCCGCGTCTTTTTTACCTAACAGCAGTGCAGCGGCACCGCCAGCACCTGCTAAGACGATGGCCACGATCACAATGATGATGATCAGTTTTTTCTTTTTTGCGCCAGAAGCGGCGGGTACTTCTGCTCCAGCTTCGGCTTTGGGTGCTGGTTTGGACATCTGTTTTTCCTTTGATTGTTATCTGAGTTGTTATCGGTTGAATATAAAGTTGGTAGTTGACGAGCTAACCGACTAGACAAACGTATCCACTAAGCCGACACCGCTTGTGGTGCCGCCGGTTGAAGCTGGTAAGACCGATACCGCGCCTGCAATGCCATCAATGGTGAAGCCACTATTCGACGAACTGGATTTACGTTGGGCGAATTCTTGTGGTTGCTTGGATTGACTGTTGACGTTGCAATCGCCCAGTTGAATACCCGATTGCCCCATCATTTCGCGCAATTTAGGAATCGCACTTTCTAACGCGGCGCGCACTTCGGGTTGATGCGATGTGAAGGTGGCGCTGGCGTGCTGGTTATTGACGCTAATGACGACTTGCATCGGACCTAGGTTCGGTGGGTTCAATGTTAAGGACGCGCTTTGCTGACCGCCTGTCACCATCCAACTAATTTTTTGCCCTACCGCTTCACTCCAATCGGCCGAGCCAACTCGTGGTGCGATGGTGTTGCTTGCTGCGGCGGTGTTGCTTGTGTCCACGTTGGTCGCCGATACCGGCGCTGTCAATACTGGCGCGATCGCTTCGAGTTGTGCTGCGCTTAAATTTTGATTGGCAGATTTAACCGTTTGCAGCGAAGCGCCGGGCGAGTTGACTGATTCTGCAAACGTTGCGGCGGTATTACTGGCCACATCTTTTGCGCTTGTGTTCACTAGCGGCGTTGCAGCTAAGGCCAATTTCGGATCGCCTTTTTGCTCGGGATTCGCATCCGAGTTTGAACCAGAATTCGCGCCACTTTGGGCGTGTGCTAGGGTCGCCGCAAAATCAGTTACGTTGCTATTGGCGGTGTTGCTATCTGCTGCTGCGTTTATTTGCGTTGCGTTGCCAGCATTGGTGACGGTGGATTGAACCGTGCCGGCGTCCGTACCCGCCGAACTACCTACACGTGCATTAGCGATATCTTGGTTCGCACTGTGAAAGGCGGCGGCATTAAAAACCGCTGGCGCTGGAGTGTTTGAAGTGATAGCGGCGGCTGCATCGTTGACGGCTTTAGAATCGGTTGCCGTGGCACTGACTGATGAATTGGTTGAGGCAGAACTCGCCGCAGCGATTGCTACCGTACCAGCGATTGCCGCTGCCGCTGCTGCTGCCGCAGCATTGCTATCGGTGGAAGCGGTGCCATCATTGTCCGCGCTTTTGCTGGATTTAGTTGTGCTCTTGCTGCTGTTCGTCGTGCTGGCGGTGCTGCTGCCACTGTTACTAGTGCCGCCAGTGTTGCTAGTGCCGCCAGTGTTGCTGGAACCGCTCGCGCTGTTGGATGCGTTGCTAGAGCCATTGGTCGAACTGGTGGAATTGTCCGAATTGGTCGCGTTATTGTTAGTCTTGTTGGCGTTATTGGAATTCGCTTGTTGGCTTGATTGCTGCGCTGTTTGCTGTGTTTGCGGAGCTTTAGCGGCGATTTCTTGATTTAACATTTGGGTAAAGCTTGAGCCTGAGTGCTCCGTCGCACCGTTCGCGCCATGGCTCGACGGAGTCGGATTCAGACTGACACTGTTTTTCATCGCAATAGTAGATGGCACATTCGCTAGCATGATGATGACCTGTGAACTGTTAAATGAATAAATAGTTGGTAATGCGTAAATCGGTACTTGTTAGCTCAACTTACAATCTGCTGTGCCCTCTACGGCGTTAAGTTTTATAAAACAATTGGCGATTAGCATGTTCGTCATTTTGCTTTTGTTCGCGCTTGGCTTCTTTTTTCTGGATGACTTTTTCAGCGCGCAATTCCAACGTGGTGTACGACATGCGTTTGCGTTCTTCTTCTTGCCATTGATTGCGCTCGTGGTTCACCCGCTTTTTTGCGTCGGCGACTAATTGGCTTTGGCCTATGATCGCTTCGTCAATTTTTCCTAGGAAAACTTGAAAATTTCGGATCTGCTGCATGCTTTTGCCGCTTTGCATTTCGGTTTGCATTTTGCGCGAGTAATCGTCCCGATATTTTTGCAGTAATTGCAATTTTTGTTCGAGTTCATCCTGCGAGCGGATCGCATTGCCTAAATTAACCGCAGCCGCATCGGTGCGACGTTCGGCTAGTTCTATTAATGTTGAGAGTGATGATGTTTGAGTCATGATTTTTCCTATGCGGCCAGTATAAATTCGACCAGTTCAAATCAATGCTTAGAAAAGCGAGGTAAGTTGCCCTAAGCTCTCAGTAATAATGGAACGTTCTTGAATGTCCTGTTGTAGGAATTGCTCTATTTTTTGGTGGTGCAGAACCGCTTCATCCAACAAGGGATCGCTTCCTGGAGTATAGGCACCCACACTGATTAAATCTCGACTTTGTTGATAGCGCGAGACCAATTGTTTGAGTTTGCGCGCCGATTTTTGGTGAAAAGCGGTCGTAATATTAGTCATTGCTCTACTAATTGATTGTTCGATATCAATCGCAGGGTAATGACCGGAATCGGCCAGTTCGCGGTTCAATACAATATGACCATCTAAAATCGCGCGCGCCGCATCAGCAATCGGATCTTGTTGATCGTCGCCCTCGGTCAACACGGTATAAAACGCGGTGATGGAGCCGCCGCCGGGCAAACTATTCCCAGCGCGTTCAACCAAGATGGGTAATTTGGCAAATACCGAGGGCGGATACCCTTTGGTGGCCGGTGGTTCGCCAATGGCTAAGGCGATTTCACGTTGCGCCATCGCGTAGCGGGTCAGTGAATCCATGATCAATAAAACATTTTTACCTTGATCGCGGAAGTACTCGGCAATCGTGGTGGCATACGCCGCACCTTGCAAGCGCATCAACGGCGGCGCATCGGCGGGCGCTGCGACCACAACCGATCGGGCTAAACCCGCTTCGCCCAAAATTTGCTCGATAAATTCTTTAACCTCGCGGCCACGTTCACCAATCAAGCCCACCACAATCACATCCGCCGTGGTATAGCGCGCCATCATGCCCAGCAACACGCTTTTACCGACACCAGAACCCGCGAATAAACCCATGCGTTGCCCAGTGCCGACTGTCAACATGCTGTTGATGGCGCGTACCCCGACATCCAAAATTTGGGTAATCGGTGCGCGATGCAAAGGGTTGATCGGACGTGCTCGTAACGCCGCACTTTGAGTCGTATTGAGCGGACCTAAGTTGTCCAGTGGTTTGCCCGCGCCGTCTAGGACGCGCCCTAATAATTCGTAACCAACAGGGAGATGGCGCGTGCGATCGACCGCGCGGCGTGAAGGACGTATGGACAGATCAACGCGGCTCACCGTTTGGGTCGTCTTTTCGGCATAAACTGGCGTGCCGGGCAGCAGTCCTTCGACGGAACTCTGCGGCATTAAAAATACTTTATCGTTATCAAAGCCAACGATTTCGGCATTGATTTCTTCGCCGTTTTGCAACGCGATAATGCATGCGCTGCCCATCGGTAATTTGATGCCAGTGGCTTCAATCACCAATCCCGCCACGCGCGTGACACGTCCGGCTACATCAAACTGGCTGAAATGATTAACGACTTCTTTGGCGTTGCGCAAATAGGTTTTGCACAGTGCAAGCGAGCTTAAGGGGGCGCTAGTGTTAGGCATAACGCTTACTCATCGCTGTGTTTGGTTTCAACTTCATACCAATTATTGTTGCGCCCAAGCGCTTCGGATAATTGCTGCCAGCGTGCGCCTAGTGATGCATTGATTTGATTACGCATGGTCTCAATGCGGCAATCACCTTGTTTGAGACGTCCATCGGTAGCGATTACCCAGCCGGTTTTGGTGAGCTCGGCACCGATTTTATTTTTAACTAGCGTTGCGTCTTTGGGATGCAAAAATAATTGCGCTGGTTGTTGAACCGAGGGCAGGGCGGCAATTGCTTGTTCGATAATCGGAATTACCAATTCGGGATTGATGGCTAACGCGCTTTTCATCATGGCTTTGGATAAATCCATCGCCAAATCAAGAATATCTTGCGCTACTAAATGTTCGGCTTGCTGCAAGGACGCATTGAACTGGGTACTGATTTTCAGGAAATCACCTAACTCTTGCTGCAAAACTTGCTGCGCTTCTTCTTGTCCAGTTTTGAGACCAACTTGATGACCTTCTTCAAAGCCTTTAGCAAAGCCTTCTTTTTGGGCCGCTAGTTTTAATTGTTCTATTTCTTTTTGCGTCGCCGGTGTGATTTGCGGTGCAGCTGGTGCAGCGGGGCGACCACCGGCGCTTGCGGCAGGTTTCTTAGCTGGCGCGTCATCTTCAAACGACGTCATCTCCCAACGTTGATAGGCAGAGAGCTTGCCCTTGGAGATTTGATCAGACAAAAGCATCCTCCCCACCTTTGCCGCCTAACATGATTTGGCCTTCGTCGGCTAAGCGACGCACAATGACCAAGATTGCCTTTTGCTGCGCTTCGACTTCGGACAAGCGCACTGGGCCTTTGGATTCCAAATCGTCGCGCATCATCTCGGCGGCACGTTGCGACATGTTTCTGAAAATCTTGTCGCGCATTTCTGGGTTGGCACCCTTTAGGGCGATGATCAAGGTATCGGATTGGACTTCGCGCAGCAACAGTTGGATGCCACGATCGTCGATCTCCATGATGTTATCGAAGACGAACATTTCGTCCATGATTTTCTCGGCCATGTCGCTATCGTAATTACGCAGATTGCTCATGACTGAGGCTTCATTTTCACCGCTCATGAAGTTCAAAATTTCTGCCGCAGCGCGCACGCCACCAATGGTTTTTTTCTTCAGGCTTTCGTTACCGGTCAACAGTTTGGTGAGGACATCATTGAGTTCGCGCAGCGCCGCTGGTTGAATACCGTCCAAGGTGGCGATCCGCAGCACCACGTCGTTGCGTAAGCGCTCGCTAAAGTTGGTTAAAATTTCACACGCTTGATCGCGTTCCAAATGCACCAAAATCGTTGCGATAATTTGCGGATGCTCGTTGCGGATGAGTTCGGCAACCGATGGCGAATCCATCCACTTCAAACTTTCAATCCCGCTGGCGTCGCGTCCACCTAGAATTCGATTTAACAACGATGCCGCTTTGTCATCGCCCAATGCTTTGGTTAATACGTTACGAATGTAGTCATCCGAATCAATGCCCATTGATGAGCTGACATCGGCATCGTTTAAAAAATCACCAATCGCTGTGGCGACGTTTTCATGCGGGATAGCGGTCATGCTCGCCATTGCAATACCGAGTTTTTGTACTTCACGTGGGCCGAGATGGCGCATCACTTCCGAGGCGCAATCTTCGCCTAACGCTAGCATTAGAATGGCTGCTTTTTGTAAGCCGGCATCGCTCATTTGATCGCTTTCCTTTGTTGCTCTGTTCTTAGTAACGGTTTAATTGGTCTTGATCTTAGGTGTCGGGAAAATTAATCGTTGTTGACCCAGTTTTTCACCACGTTCGCTACAATTTTAGGATCTTGGCGCGATAAGTCACGGGCTATTTCCAAATCTTTTTCGTACGCTTGCGACGCTTTAGCGCGCGCTTCTTCGGGGAGATCTTCTTGCGATGATAGTTCGACAACCGAGGCTTCTTCGTCATCGTCCAAAACCGGTGCTTCACGGTCTTCAATGTCGAGCGCGCCCTTGGCAGTATTGGCGCCATTGCGATCCATGATGCGCTTGAGCAGCGGTTTTAAGTAGGCGAAAAATAAATACATAATCGCCAAGAATCCGAGCAGGTATTTGCCGATGTCTTTAGCCAGTTGAATATTTTCTGGTTGCTTCCATAGCGGTACATCGGGGCCGTCTTTGTCGTTGCTGATAAATTGACTATTGACCACGTTAATCGTATCGCCACGTTCTTGACTAAAGCCCATTGCTTCTTTGGCTAAAGCGACGATTTGGGCTTTTTCCGCATCGGTCAATTCACGATTAATCGACTTACCGTTTTTATCGGTTTCGTGTTTGTAATTAACCACCACAGCGACCGCTAAGCGCTTAATACCTCCCATGGCGAGTTGGGTATAACGCACGGTCTTATCGACTTCGTAATTAATGGTCGATTCTTTGGAGGTTGGAATCGACGGAGCGGAAGCCGCCGCTGCGCCATTGACGGGTGGCGCGGTAATCGGGGCAGTGGCGTTGACGGGCGGTTGATTGCTTAACGCACCAGGAATGCCTGAAGCGGCAGCGCCTGATTTATTGGCCGTTTCGCTACTTTGCATGCTACGCACGCTAGCGACTTCGGGAGCTTGGTTTGGTTTATAGGTTTCGGCGGCTTGCTCAACGTGGTTGAAATCGACATCGGCGGTGGCTTCTGCGCGCACATTTTGTGGGCCAACGATGGGTGAAATAATGGATTCGATACGCTTAACAATATCTTGCTGCAATTCGTGCACGTATTTCAGTTGGCTTGGATTGAGCTGCCCATTGTTGGTCGCTTTGGTGGTGTCGGATAACAAGTTGCCGCTTTGATCAACAATGGTCACATTTTGCGCGGGTAAATCCGGCACGCTAGAGGCGACCAAATGAATAATGGCTGACACTTGTTGTTGATCGAGCATGCGGTTGGAAAATAAATTCAAAATCACCGACGCCGTGGGTTTTTGCTGATCGCGCACAAACACCGTGTCTTTGGGCATTGCCAAATGCACGCGGGCGGTTTGTACGGACGAAATCGATTCAATCGAACGCGCCAGTTCGCCTTCTAACGCACGTTGAAAATTAACCTGTTCCAAAAATTGAGAAATCCCCATTTTTTGGTTTTCCATTAATTCAAAGCCGACGTTGCCACCTTTGGGCAATCCTTGCGTGGCCAGCTTCAAGCGCGCTTCATGGACTTGCGCGGCAGGCACTAGAATCGCGCTGCCACCATCAGAAAATTTGTACGGAATATTCATTTGCTGCAAGGACGCCACGATAGCTCCACCGTCTCTGTCGTTTACGTTGGCGTACAACACATGGTAGTCGGGTTGCGAAGTCCACAGCCAAATTCCGGTCATCACCGCGAGCACAGCCGCTACCGAACCGACTAATAAAAACAGTCGGGTGCCCGTAGTTTCTGGTAAGCCCAAAAAGCGCGGTTGCGGTAAAGCAGCTTGATCTGATGTTGCCATGCGAATCCTCTGAAAATCTATTTCGTCTTAAACGTTACAAGAAAACTAATCGCAGACGCAGAAGGCACATTGCATCTCGATGTTGGATAGATTGTCAGATGAATTTGTATTTTTAAACAGGCGAATACATCGGCTTTTACCTGTCTTATCTTAATTAAAACAAGGCATTACCCCTGTTAATCTGTTACCCGTTGTCATTGGATAAATGACTTATTGGTTTGAGGGAGGTGGGGATGAGTATAGGGATTAGTTCTGGTCAGATCGACTCGATGCTGGCCATGATACGCTCTACCGCCGCGCAGGTAACACCGCCGAGTGCGGCTGGTCTGGGTAACGGCAATTCGTTAAATTCTGGCGTTGGCAATGTCGGCGGCGTTGGTGGCGTAGGTGGTGTCACCAGTGTTGGCAATGTCGCGGGTACCGCTAAAGTCAGTTTTGCTGATGCCTTAAAAAACTCGCTCGGACAAGTCAATCAAATACAGGCGCAAGCGCAACAAATGGGCGATAGCTTTGCCGCTGGCGACGATAAAGTGAGTTTGTCCGATGTGATGATTTCGACCCAAAAAGCCAACATCAGCTTGCAAACCACGGTGCAGGTTCGCAATAAAATGGTGGCCGCGTATAACGATATTATGAATATGCAGGTCTGAATACTGTTGGGGATCGCCAGCCAAACCAGCTTAACAAACTTCGCAGACTTCCCTTACTTAGCTACCCAAACCAGTTTGACGCGAATTGCGTTCGCGCTCGATCTTGGTGATTAATTTTTGAATTTGTGACATCACTGGATTTGGCAAATCGATGAATTGAAATCCAATCCGACGACTAACCTTGTCGTTTTTTAATTCCAAATTTTGTGAGTTGCGTACTTGCAGATTGACTGAAACCATACCTAAGCCAGGTAAATCAATTTTAGAATTGGCGTAAATTGTTCCGAATTCGGTACTTAATTTGTGCTTTTCATCCATCAACGACACACCACCGCAACTAATATCGGACAACGGCAATTTGACTGTGCCGCCGCCGTCTTCTTCGAGCAGGGTAACAACGCAATAAATCGGATTGGTAACTGGCGTGACGATGCGATAATTTTCGCGCCGCTGCAATCGGATCATTGTCGTTGGAATGGGGCAGGTAAAGGAAGGGCGACCAGAATAATTGCTCAGGCTGAGCGAATTGCTTGAAAATTTAATACTGATTTTGTTGAGCGCTGCTTCAAAAAATACTCGTTTGCCACTCACCACACGCTGACTCGTGCTATCTGACGCGGCGCTGTCGAGCACCAGCGTATTGTTGACATCGTCCACTTTTAAAATAGCGGTGATAACAACTTCGCTACCTTCGTTGATCAGCATCGTGATGAGCTGATTGCTTTCTTGTAAATTACGTAGCAGAGCAATGATTTCCCGCCGAGATTCAACTTGGTATGGACTTTCATTTTCAGAGACTAAGGCGGTGGTCGATGTCATGGTGTTATTTTTGAATTGTCGCTAACAGGGCTAATCGATGGTGTAAAAGGGATAATTTCCCCAGCATTTTGTTGCTTTTCGATATGGTATAGCCACGCTAGTAATTCCGCAACGACGCGATACAGTGCAGGCGGAATATCTTTATCCAATTCCACTTGCATGAGCAGGGCAACGAGTTCTTTCGATTGATGCACATAGACGCCGTGTTCCCTTGCCCGATCAATGATTGCCTGCGCTACCAGACCTTTTCCCTTGGCGACCACGGTCGGCGCTGAGCTACCTGCTTGATAGGCCAATGCCACCGCGCTTTGTAGCGGTGAATTATGTCCATCGTTGTTTTTTTGCGTGTCGCTCATGAACTGCCACCCGAGTCTTTTGCATCATCTGATTTTTTTCTGATCAAAAGAGAATCTAATTCTGCGCCGGTTCCCTTCAGCGCGTTTGTTAATTCTGGTGCGGCGTTTTGCAACATGACAGAACTACTTGCATTATTGGTATTGATGGTGACCCTAAGATGCTTACCGGTGAGCTGTAATTGGGCCGATACCGTGCCGAGTTGAGCGAATTCAAACCGCACCGAACTGTTCCAGGTCGATTCCGCCGCACTTTGGTGTTGCGCAGGTTTATCTTGTGAAATCTCCCAATCCATTGGCTGCCCGGCCCACAATTCCCCGTGCCACAAAAACCGCTTTTGTTCCATTGTTTGTAGTTGTTGCTGGATGATTCCAGCGGCCTCTTTCGGTAAATTGATTTCGGTGCTGGCCGAACTCGCAACTGCACCATGTGCATTGCTGGCCAATGCTTGGGCTGGGTTGTTGGTGACACGCTCTGGGCCAGTGGCGGTATTTAATCCGGCTTGGGTGGCAGTGTTAGCGAGGTTGTTGGTCGGTGTTTGGTTTGCGGCTGCTTCAGGATTTGCACTGGTAGTTTGATTGGCGCTAGCCGTGGTGTTTGGATTGGTGGCAGGCGTTGTGAAACTCGCTTGCGGTTCTTTTAATAAATCGCTTAAACCAAATTTGCCTTCGGCCCATTGCAGCAAATGCGATTCGTAAAATACGCCGCTGGTGCTGACGTTACTTTCTAACGCGCTCGCGAGTTTGTCGCCGCTGACTTGTGGCGTGACTATCAGCGGCACTTTACTCACGCTTGCTGTGGCTTGTTGCTGCGAATTTTGTAGTAAATCATTGACCAATTTACCCGCTGAACTAAACGTGGTTGGTGTGCTATCAGGTGGATTGGTGGTGATATTAATTAAGCGCGGATTGCTAGTTTCATCGCTGCCAACAGTCCCAACTCGTCCACCGGATTGCAAGTACAAGTTGCCCGCACCAACGGGAGCGGAAGAAGAATTTGACGCCGCGAAATCGTCGATGAGTTGTTTAACCGTTCCTAAAGTGGCTTGGGTCGTGGTCGGTGTTGCGGTGGTTTCGTTGGGATTTTCTGGATTGGCGGAACCGAGTAAAAATGTCGCTCGCGGCGAGGTGCTAATTAAGGTCAGCGCTAATTTGTCACCGACTTGCGGGGAGTTTGGAAGCTGCATGCGGGCGGCTACATCCGCGACTTTAACGATGTAAGTACCGTCGTTGAGCGCCGAGACCACTTCGGCTTGAAATTGCTTGCCGACCACCAGTTGGCTGGAATTAACAATGGCACCTTGGCGCGACTGATTGACCAATGCAGCGGCTGTTGATGCTTCAACCAGCGTGTTTTGCACGGTAGGCGTATCAATTCCAGAAACCATGTTGTGCTCGAGTTAAATCAACAATCAAGTGGCGGACATCACCCTATTTTTACCTGCATTTTTTGCTTCATACATCGCCTTATCGGCACGTTTCAATAATATATCTTGAGGCTCTTGCGGCTGGCGCTGCGCCACCCCAGCGCTGAAGGTAATCAAAATCCGTTCTTCGCCTGCCATGAAAAAATGTTTAGTCAATTCACGTTGCAAGCGCATCATCGTATCTGCTGCATCTTTTAAGCCGGTTTCGGGCATGATGATGACAAATTCTTCCCCGCCATACCGAGCCACCACATCCATGCTGCGCAAGGTTTTTTTGATGACATTGACCAAATGCACCAAGGCACCGTCGCCGGCGGAATGACCAAATGTGTCGTTGAGTTTTTTAAAATTATCAATGTCCAACATCCCCACGCACAACTGCATATTACGCCGATCTGCGCGCGACGCTTCGCGTTCAAAAATCTCGTCAAACCCACGTCGATTGAGACTGCCGGTAAGCTGATCTTTGTGCACTTGCTCGCTCATCTCGGCCAGTTTTTTTTCTAATTCGCCTATCCGCACTTCGGCGTCGTGCACTTCTTTTTTTGCCGCGACCATGAGCTCATGCGATTGCTTGGCTTCGTTCTGCACCAGCAGCGTATCTTGCATCAAGTTTTCGAGCATGTGCTGAATCGCTTCGGGGCTAGTTTCTTGGGTAATTTTGCCCGAATAGCCGGTGATTTTTTCGTGGTATTCGCCGGTGGTGTTGGCGAAAATACTTAAGCGGTCAACAAACAAATCCATTAACTGCTTAACCGATAATTTATTTTGCGCGATGCTGTCTTTTAACACGCCTTGTTTGTAGATCACATCTTTCAGACTGCGTGTCGCCTCAAGCAAAGCGCGATGATCGATTTCACCGGCGATTAATTCTTGAATCACGATGACTTGTCCGCGTAACCAATTGTCGTCATCGAGCAGCGATGTTACGTTTTCCAGTAGCAGCTTAAAGAGCGATAACAGCAGTTGCAATTGTTCGCTGCTGTCGTCGCCTTTGAGCGAAATTTTGTAGCATAAATCGCGAATGCGCGATTCGATGTCTTGGAATTCCGCGAGCGATTTTGCCGCCTTAACATCCGCCGCAAGCTGGTCGGACGCTTCAAGCAATTTAGGTTCGTTATGCAGTAATGCGCCCAGCGCCATGCCCAGCGTTTGCGACAGTAATTTGGATAACATGCCCACGATCGGATCATCGACTAATGGCAGCGCGGCGTCGCCCGCAGGAGTGGCAATTTTGACGGCCGCGGCATTGGGCAAGTGCTCGATTTTGAAGCAGAGATTTTTTAAACGTGCAGCAATGTCGGCAAATTCTTTTTCGCTAATTGCTTGCTTTAGTAGCAGGGCCAACGCGTCCGACTCTTGCGCCAATTCTGGGGCGGTCGAGAGCAGCGAAGGTAAGGCCAAATTTAAGGTGCGGGTTAATAAATCTTTTAATAACGCAGTTTGCTTAGAATCGGTGGCCGCAATTACCAATTGTTTGGAGCTAGCGGCGTCGGCGCTGGGCGTTACCGCATTGGTCAAGGTGGCTAGCTTTAACTGACTAACAATTTTTTCGATAAAGTCTTTTAGCCCAACGTGGTAGTCGGCCCACATTTTCCGTTCAGCGGCTAGTTTTAAGCGCTTGCCAATGTCGGCAAATTCTTTGCCTTCGTCGATCAAACTGATCGCTAGATTGAGCAAAATTGCTTCAAGTTCGGCGGTGTTGTTGGGCTTGACGTCATCAATCCCGGCGATCTCGTTATATAACTTTTGATAGGCGTCCGGCGTAGGTTGAATTCGTAAGGCCGACAGTTGTTTAAACGTCTCGCGTGCCACGTCCGCTGGGCTTTGTTTGGTGGGTTTAGACGTGGCCACGAAGCGGATCTCCTAAATCAAACATAAAAATTATCCAATTAAAAACGACCTGTATAGTCAGGCCGCAATGTGGGGAAGATATTTCAGTGTAGTAAATCTGGCTTTAATAACTAGGGCGGGTTGACATATATTTGCGACTTTTTTCATTTTGATTTGTATCTATCGGATTGATTTTACCGATTCCGTCGCTAAGCTAAAGCTCTATTACTGGCCGATTTTGGGCGCAAATCATGCTTTTTCGTCACTGGACGACCTCCCTTGTACTGGCTTGCCTAATGCTGAGCGGGAACGCCTGCGCTCAGACCAACAAATTCGATCCTGTGCTGAGTTTGTCTGGGATGGAGCAATTGATCCGTGCTAAACAGCTCACATCGGTTGAACAAGTCTTGCCGTATTTGCCCATTAGTTTTCGTTCGCACTACGCCTTGGCGTTTCATAGTCGCAGCTTGCAGAGCGCAACTTACCTCAACCCGCGCGTGATCCTATTTGGTAATAACGCCAAATTTATTCTGACATTTAATGGCAGCGCTGAACAAGTTGGATTTAATGCGCTGGAATTGGCAGAGTTTAATGAACTCAGTAAGACCTTTAGTTATCAAGAAATTCTTTTTCCTGTTGCTAGCGCCAGCACAGAAGGCGACAACCCAAAACACGTGCAGTTTTCCAGTAAAAATCCCGATAAATGCATCGCCTGTCACGGCCAACAAGTGCGTCCGATTTGGGATTCGCCACCGGTTTGGCCAGGTATGTATGGCGAGCGCTATCGTGAGCCGTTGTCGGCTGCGGAAATTGACGGGATGACAGAATTTTTGGCACAGCAAGCGACGCATCCGCGCTATCGATTTTTGGAGCGCGTCGATATTTGGCGTGAGCGCGATACTTTCGCGCCTACGCATGCGGCGACTTACAGCGGTCGTGACACCGAGTCGCCCAATGCCCAGTTGACTCAATTGTTGAGCCGCATGAATCTTGAACGGATCGCGCATCAGGTGACAGAAAGTCCAAACTTTGAAGCGTTTTCGTATGCGCTGTTAGCGTCGTTAAGTAATAACTGCGCGAGCGTCAGTGACTATTTCCCCTCAAACTGGCAAATGGTTGCCGCGCCAGCTTATCAACAATTTAGTCGCTCCGATGAGCTTCATTTAGCACGCGAAATCGCCAGAAAAAATGCGCGCGAATTAGTGAGTAAATCGAGCGGTAATGGGATGTCGAAGAATAATTCGCTACTTGATTTTCGTTTCATCGCGGAATTTGGTTTGCGTATTGATACCAGCGAATGGAGCATGCAGCTTGAAAAAAACGCGGCAGATTTCAGTGCCATTGATGCCGTTCAATCGAAACTAGAACAGCGCTTGCTTGCCAAAATAGCCGCGACAGACAAGGACTTAATCAACGCTTTTTACTACCATTCTTACCCGGATAAAAATAAGTATTGCGCCTATTTGGAAAAGCGCAGCATCGGCAAGTTAGCGCAGCAAACACCGAAAGAATTACCCGTTTGGGAGCAAAAGCCCAGCGGCTTGCCAGAGATAGCGTTTGCGGAAAAAAACACCACTGCACCAAAGCGTGTAACAGAGTTGTTGCTGCTTTGTGCCGGTTGCCACACAACGGGCGTTGCGCCGCCGATTCCGTTTAATAATCCGGCGCTGCTGCGCCAAAAACTTAAGCTTCCTTACGCTGCAAAGGGAACATTGGCGGATGAAATTTTATTTCGCTTGTCGGAGCGCGCTGGCGCACATCGGATGCCGCCGAATATGACTTTATCGACGGACGAGCAAGTTATGCTCGAACAGTTTTTTCGTCAGTAAGCGGGAAAAGGATGAAAGCGCGAAGGCAGATTATCGGCGCATCGGATGCACTGGCATGATGCTCAATAATTCATCGAGCTGATCGCGGATTTCGAGCGCTTTCTTTTCTGTTTGGACTTTGTTGATCGTGTCCAAAAACGGTGCGCGCAAATCGTGGAAATCTTGCAGGGTGGCGGCGCGTTCGACGATAAATTGCAGGTTGTAGCCGCGCAAACCAAGGTTTTGTTTAATCGATTCGGTGTAAAAGTCGTACAGCACTTGGATTAGCTCGGTGCTGTTAATTTGGCTGTTGCCGAAATCTTCGGTGGTTTCTATGACGACTGCCGCGGAATTTTGGCGCTGGATGTAGCCTTGCTGCTCTAACTCGTCCAAGCTGGCTTGATTTAAGCCAATTGCAGCGACTTTTCTGAGCAAGTCGTCGCTATCGTGTTTGCCATCGACTAAAACAAGTAAGGTGCGTAAGCGGCTCGCTAGACGGTACTTGCGAGTGATGATTTCTTCTCGGCCTTTATCAGTTTTATCAAATATTATATTTTGCATAGTTGCAATAGCATCAAGTTGGTTGGAGCGCACAGTTACTATAGCTTAGTGCACAAGATCGATGTTTGCTATAAGCAATGATTATTTTTTTATGATTTTGATAGTGTTGTTGCCGCTTCCGCAATTGCCACACGATGAGCAGGAACCGCAGTCGCTGCCGCCATTGCTGCCAACGTTGCTGGCAACGTTAATGGGGATGATGGTTTTTTGTTTGCCGACGAGTTGCCACAAGCGTTGTTTTAGGCGAAACGGTAACCAGCGGTTGAGCGTGTATAACGTTGCCGCAATAATAATTAAACTGGTGATGAACGTTTGCATAGCGAACTCCTTCGTTCAGATTTCTTCGTTTAGCTTCTCTCACTTAGCCTAAAAAATACAAGGCGACGTGATAGGTGATAAATGAGGCCAAATAGGCTAAACCAAATAGATAGCCCAACATAATTAGCGGATAGCGCCACGAATTGGTCTCACGCTTAACCACGCTGAGCGTTGCGATACATTGCGGAGCGAACACAAACCAGGCCAACAAGGACAGGGCGGTTGGCAAACTCCAGGATTGCGCGATCAAGGGTTGCAATGTATCGGCCAAATTATCGCCGTGTTGTGACAAGGAATACACCGTTCCCAGCGCGGCCACCGCCACTTCGCGCGCCGCCATGCCGGGGACCAAGGCAATACAGATTTGCCAGTTAAAGCCAATCGGGGCAAATACGACTTCTAAAGCGCGTCCAAGCAAACCGGCAATGCTGTAATAAATCGCCGGATGTGTCGCATTCTCGGGTGCGCCGGGGAAGCTGCTCAAGAACCACAACAGAATCATCAAGGCCAAGATAATCGTTCCAACGCGGGTGACGAAGATGCGAATGCGTTCCCATAAACCTAAGCCTAAATTACGCAAATTAGGCCAGCGGTAATCCGGTAATTCTAATAACAGCGCATGGGTATTTTTGTTCTTGGGCTTTAAAAACCAAGCGACTGCCATGGCCGACAAAATGCCCGCTAAGTACAGAATGAATAACACTACACCCTGCAAACTCAGGAATCCCAAAACAGTTTTTTCTTGAATAAACGCCGCAATGATTAAGGCATACACCGGCAAGCGCGCCGAGCAAGTCATCAAGGGCGCAATCATAATTGTGGTGAGTCGATCGCGCGGGTTCTGAATTGTGCGGGTGGACATGATGCCGGGAATGGCGCAAGCGAAGCTCGACAAGAGCGGAATAAAAGCGCGTCCCGATAAACCTACGCTGCCCATTAAACGATCGAGCAAAAATGCCGCGCGCGGCAAATAACCTGAATCTTCCAAGGCCAAAATAAAGAAGAACAAAATCACGATCTGCGGCAAAAACACCAGCACTGCGCCACTACCGCCAATGATTCCTTGGGTAATCAAATCGCGCAGCACGCCTTCCGGCATCGTTTCTTGGACTAATTCGCCGAAGCCTTCCACGGTCGATTTAATAATGTCCATTGGCACTTGCGCCCACGAGAACACGGCTTGGAACACCAAAAACATCAAGCCCAAAAATAAAGCCGTTCCCCAAATAGGATGCAGAATAATCCGGTCGATTTTCTCGCTCCAAGGCGAGGCTGGCACAACGTTGGTGACGCAAGCATCTAAGATCGCGTTGACTTGGCTTTGTAGCTCTAACACCGGCGTATCGCTTAAATCGATCGCGGGATTTTTGCTACTCTTGATCGGCAATTGTTCTAAGGCGGCGACTAATTTGGCTTCGCCTTGAGTGCGGACTGCAATGGTTTCCACCACCGGCATATCTAGTGCTTTGGATAGCGCATCTAAATCAATTTTAATTTGGCGACTTTGCGCTACGTCGACCATGTTGATGGCTAACACCATCGGCAAATTCAGCAACTTTAATTCCAACGCAATGCGCAAACCGCGTCGTAAATTGGTTGCATCGACCACGCAGACTAAGGCATCTGGAATCGTTTCGGAGGGATGTTTGCCGGTAATTACTGCTTGTGTGATTTGCTCGTCCGGCGTGCTGGCGTTAATGCTGTACGTTCCGGGTAAATCGAGGATTTGCCAAACGCGGCCGGTTTGCCCAATGTAGCGGCCAATCTTGCGTTCCACTGTTACACCGGCGAAGTTAGCGACTTTTTGGCGCGCGCCGGTCAAGCGATTAAACAAGGCTGTTTTACCGCAATTGGGATTGCCTACAAGCGCCACCAAAGGTGAAAACGTGGAATCGGTATGCATTATTTTTTATCAGTAATGACGGAAATCAGGGCGGCCTCAAAACGGCGTAGCGCGAAAGTGGAATGACCAATGCGCACTGCAATTGGCTCGCCACCAAAAAAACCTTTGTGTAAGACTTGCAAAGGCTCGCCGGGGATAAATCCAATTTCCATCAAGCGGCGCCCTAAATGGGGATCAAATTGGGCCACCGCCGCGCTTAGTTGGTTGATTTTGCCCACAAACCCTGATTCGCCCACGCTCAATTGATCGAGCGAGCGGGTGAGGGTGGCGGAATCCGATGCGATGATTGTCATGGAGCTAATTTAGTCGAATAACGTTGTTGTGCAACTTACTTTGTAGCAAGAACCTGTTTGACTTATTTTAAATGATAATGAGAATAAATACCATTTGGATTTTTTCTTGCGGCAATAACGACATATTTTTTGAGCTAAATCAGGCTATTTTGTCGGCTTTTAGTGGCAAACAGGCAATCTAATCGACTGTAACACTGTGCCGCTTTGATCTTGGATAAAGCCAACTACCGTCAAATTGGCAACAACGGCATCCGTCGGAATCGTTAGTGTGACTTTGCTGGTCATCGATTTGTTGGCCGGGAACGAAAAAGCTGCAAGCCAATCGCGTGCGACAGCATCGTGATGCAGTGTTGCTCCGCCGTTTTCACCTGCCTTGACCTTGCTGACCAGTCCTTGCTCGGTAAGCGCCACATATACGGTACCCGCCTGGCTGGAGTTGGCCGTTACGGTAAGCGGTAATTTATCAGCGAGGATAGGCTCTTGGTTTAATTTGATACTGGCCTTAGCCGGTTGTTGATTTATCCGCGCGACCGCATCGCGCAATTCACTCATTGATCCGCGAAATTCCTGACCGTTGAGAAAAAATTCCGGCGTATAAATCGTGTTGGAATGGGCAGCGGCACTCAATGTGCGTTGGCGTGCGGTGAACTGCGACGAGGCAAAACGATCTTGCCAGCCGAGATAGTCCCAGTAATCCACGTGCAGCGCCAAGGGCACCAACAGGTTGGCGTCGCTGCCTGTAGCCAATTGGCTTAATAGCTTATCAGCCGGCGGGCAACTGCTGCATCCTTCGGAGGAATATAGTTCTAATAGCGCCGCAGAATGTGTTGGACTGGATTTGCTACACATTTCGCCGGCCCACGCTGAGTAGGGGATTAATTGGGCGAAAAATAGTGCGCTTAACATTGCAGCGATGATTGGACGATGTTTCATGATGGTGACCTCGACGTGGGTAAAGTTTGTCTTGAGGTACATCAGTCGCCCGAAACAGCAATTACTTACAGTCCTTTACCTAATTGTCTGTTAGCGATGGATCACCACCATTAAAACTTTGGCTTCGCTTTTGCCAATATTGTGAATTGCATGGGGTAAATCGGCGGCATAACGCGCTGTCGCGCCAAGTTTGAGCTTCTTTTTAATGTTATTGACTTCGAGTTCCACGCTGCCATGCAACAGCGTCAAATGCTCGGTTGTGCCGGGATCGTGCGAGCCGGAGACCAGCGCGCCGTTGGGGGCCAAGGTCAATTCATACCATTCAAACTTACCGGCTAATTCCATCGGTCCCAAGATCCGTAAAACATAGCCCGCATGTTCGCCTGGCAGGGTTGGGGTTTCGTGCGCTTCCAGAATCCGAATCGTGTCGGTTTTTTTGACTTCAGAACTTAACAGCTCTGCAATATCAACACCTAATGCATTGGCTAAGCGCCAAGCAACCGCGATCGTCGGATTAGCTTTCTCGCGCTCGATTTGCGACAACATGGATTTGGATACGCCAGCGGTGCGCGATAAGTCTTCCAGCGTTAAGCCGCGTTCTAAGCGCATGCGCTGCAAAGTTGCACCGACTTCGGGTGGTGTATTGCTGACCGGTTTGAGGGAGGTTCTAGCCATAAGTAGTTGTTGTAATAAGTAAATACGTTTGCCGTTAGAAACGCTTGCTTTGTTAAATAAGACTGTTTATTATCTCGCCTAATCCATTATATTGAACTTGAGTTCTTGATAGTGGAATGATAAATAGTTAGTGAAAACGCTAGCGATCTTATCAGAGCTATAAAAAACAGGGTAATCATTTTGCTGGTTTTCCCTTTAATCGCAACTAAAGTACTTAGTTAGCAGAACTACCGAGCCCATTTAACAAGCCAAGCACCCTCAAGGACACGACATGAGCGCACACGACAACCTATCCCAGCCGCATCAAACGGCTTTTTACAGTGGTTTGCAAAAAACCATCTCCGATTTGCGCGATGCTGGCTTGTACAAAGTCGAGCGCGTACTGGCTTCTCGCCAAGGCGCAGAAGTGGTCGCCAGTGACGGACGCCACTTGATCAATATGTGTGCGAATAACTATTTAGGCTTGTCTGGAAACGAGAGCATGGTGCAAGCCTCGATCAAAGCCACCGAAGAATTTGGCTATGGTTTGTCCTCAGTGCGTTTTATCTGCGGCACCCAAACAGTGCACAAACAATTAGAAGAGGCAATCGCCCAGTTCCTCGGTACCGAAGACACGATTTTGTACGCGGCGGCTTTTGATGCCAACGGCGGCGTCTTTGAACCTTTGTTTGATGCGGACGATGCGATCATTTCCGACGCGCTCAATCACGCGTCCATCATAGACGGAATTCGTTTGTGCAAAGCCGCGCGTTATCGCTATGCCCATAACGACATGGCCGATTTAGAAAAGCAATTGCAAGATGCCACTGCTGCCGGAAAGCGTCATAAAGTCATTGTTACCGACGGCGTGTTTTCGATGGATGGCACGATCGCACAGTTAGACAAAATTTGCGATTTAGCCGACCAATACGGCGCCTTAGTCATGATCGATGAATGTCACGCATCCGGTTTTATGGGCGCAACTGGGCGCGGTACGCATGAGCATCACAATGTCATGGGACGGATCGACATCATCACCGGCACATTAGGCAAGGCCTTGGGTGGCGCGATGGGTGGCTTTGTGTCAGCGCGTCGTGAAGTGATTGAAATTTTGCGCCAAAAATCCCGTCCGTATTTGTTCTCCAATACCTTGGCCCCATCAATTGCAGGTGCCTCGTTAGCGGTATTAAAACAACTTTCTAGCAGCACCGAATTGCGTGATCGCTTGCACGCCAATACCGCACATTTCCGCCGCGAGATCGAACAACTCGGCTTCACCATCAAGCCGGGTACTCACCCAGTTGTGCCGGTGATGTTGTTTGAAGCGACGGTGGCACAGCAATTTGCAGCGCGTTTATACGAATTAGGCGTGTTGGTTTCGGGCTTCTTCTTCCCCGTTGTACCTATGGGCCAAGCGCGTGTGCGGGTGCAGTTGTCCGCGGCACATACCACTGAGCAGATCAATACTGTATTGGCAGCATTCGCCCAAGCAGGTCGCGAGCTGAACATTATTAAATAAAGTAGAGAACAAACATGAAACGAATTTTAGTCATTGGCGCAAACGGGCAAATCGGTTGCGAATTAGTGGATGCCTTGGTGGCGCAATATGGCGTGGCGAATGTGATCGCGTCCGATATTTCGCCGACCAGCTTGTATGGCGCCGCCAACTATCAACAGATCGACGTGCTGAACGCCGAGCGTTTAGCGCAAGTGGTGCAGCAGTTTGAGATCAACGAAGTCTATCAATTGGCGGCGTTGTTATCGGTCACCGGCGAGCAAGCACCGCTCAAAGCGTGGACCTTAAACATGGACGGCTTGCTCAATATTTTAGAATTGGCGCGTATGCGCGGCGAAGCAGGCAAGCCATTGCAGGTGTTCTGGCCTTCCTCGATCGCAGCGTTCGGCCCGAACACGCCGCAAGTCAAAACGCCACAAATGACAACCATGGACCCCACCACGATTTACGGTATCAGTAAATTAGCTGGCGAGCGTTTGTGCGAATACTATTTCACCAAATACGGTGTGGACGTGCGCAGTATCCGCTATCCAGGCATTATCAGCTACAAGTCGCCGCCAGGTGGTGGCACGACCGATTACGCGATTGCGATTTTCCATGCCGCTTTGCGTGGCGAAGCGTACGATTGCTTCTTAAGTGCCGATACTGCTTTGCCCATGATTTACATGCCGGACGCTATTCGCGCCACGATTGAATTGATGCAAGCGCCCGCCGATAAAATCCAAATTCGTTCCGCCTATAACGTGGCAGGCATTAGCTTCACGCCAGAACAAATCGCTGCCGAAATCAAACGTCACCATCCTGAGTTCGTGGTGAATTACCGCCCCGATGCGCGTCAAGCGATTGCTGATACTTGGCCGGATAGTTTGGACGATCAACAAGCTGCCGATGATTGGGCGTGGAAGGTGCAACATGGCTTGCCTGAAATGGTGAGCGATATGTTGAAAAACATCGTCTTAGAAGCCAAGGCTGCTTAAG
This sequence comes from Sapientia aquatica, assembly GCF_004358105.1. Taxonomy (GTDB): domain Bacteria; phylum Pseudomonadota; class Gammaproteobacteria; order Burkholderiales; family Burkholderiaceae_D; genus Solimicrobium; species Solimicrobium aquaticum. The sequence goes on from NZ_SMYL01000001.1 coordinate 451,567, forward strand.
CACTCTGGCAATGCTGGTAATGCTGATAATGCTGGCAATGAACACTCTGCAATTTCTCACTAAAACGAAAAGCTAAAAAGCATTAGGAGACAAAACGATGGACATGCGGGTAATTGATTTATTTAAAATTGGCGTCGGGCCATCCAGTTCGCACACAGTTGGCCCGATGCTCGCCGCGCGTCGATTTTTAGTGGAATGCGAACAGCTCGATACGGTCACGCATGTGCAAGTCGATTTATACGGTTCCTTAGCACTGACTGGCTTGGGTCATGCGACCGATAAAGCGGTGTTACTCGGCTTGCTGGGTGAAACGCCCAAAGACGTCGTTCCAGAAACAATGGACGCCAAGATTGCACAAATCGCTGCGACAAAAACAATCACCTTACTGGGAACGCACGCCATTCCATTCTCGATTGCTGACGATGTGCAATGGCATATGCAAGAGAGTTTATTGGGCCATCCGAACGGCTTGAAATTCACCGCTACGCGCAGCGATGGCAGCGTCACTAGCCAAATTTTTTATTCTACCGGCGGCGGTTTTATCCAAAGCGAGCATGAGTTGGGTCACGAATCCAGCGTCGCACCCATTGCCAAACCGTATCCTTTTGGCTCAATGGCCGAATTGTTGGAGCATGGCGAAAAAAGTGGTTTAAGCATCGCCGCAATGATGCGCGCTAATGAGTCTGTTTATGCTGGTGAAGCTGAACTTAACGCGGAGTTGGATGCGATTTGGTCAGTGATGGCGCAATGCATAGAAACCGGATTAACCGATCAGGGCATTCTTCCCGGCGGTTTAAACGTAAAACGTCGCGCGGCCAAATTGTGGCGCACCGCGCAAGACAGCACCGCCAGTTTGCCGCACGACCCAATTCACAAAGTCAGTCTGTATGCGATGGCGGTCAATGAAGTCAACGCAGCCGGTGGTCGCGTCGTGACAGCACCCACGAATGGCGCGGCAGGAATTATCCCCGCGGTACTGCGCTATTACTCGCACGATTGCCAGCAAATTAATTCTGTGAACGGGATTCGCGACTTCTTGCTGGTGGCGTCGGCGGTCGGGATGTTATGTAAGAAAAACGCCTCGATCTCTGGTGCGGAAATTGGTTGCCAAGGCGAAGTTGGCGTAGCGTGCGCCATGGCTGCGGCTGGTTTAACGGCTGCGTTGGGTGGCACCAATCAGCAAATCGAAACGGCAGCCGAAATCGGCATTGAGCATCACCTCGGCATGACATGCGACCCGATTGGTGGCTTGGTGCAAATCCCGTGCATCGAGCGCAATGGCATGGGCGCGGTGAAAGCCATTACCGCTGCTTCATTGGCGTTACGCAGTGACGGTGTGCATCATGTCAGCTTGGATCAAGTCATTGAAACGATGCGCCAAACTGGTTTTGATATGCAGGCCAAATACAAAGAAACTTCTCTTGGTGGTTTGGCCGTGCATGTAGTGACAGTCAATCACGCCGCGTGCTGATTGGGTTTGACCAAGTACGTCACCAAACCTACTTGGTGACGTTAGCCTTAGACAAAGCCTAAGTTGCGGGTGCTGGCGTTGTAGTTTGCCAGATTAGGCAGCAAGCTTAATAAGTCGGTATCCGACGCGCCCATCCATTTTCCCAACGTTGCTGCATATTGATCCACTGACGTAGTTGGAATTAATCGACCTTGTCCTACGTCGTCTGGCCCGTTGTTGGCGACGATGGGCGGCGTGCCATAAAACTTTTGTCCGTTGACTGCACCACCCAAGACAAAATGCATACTGCCCCAGCCGTGATCAGAACCATCGTTATTGCCCGACAAAGTGCGACCAAAGTCGGACGCGGTAAAGGTCGTGACGTTGGAATCCACGCCCAATTCAACCGTTGCATTGTAAAAAGCGGCTAACGCATTCGATACGTTGGTTAATAATCCAGGATGCACGGTCACCAATCCATCGTGGGTATCAAAGCCGCCCATCGAGACAAAAAACACCTGCCGTTTGGCACCAATCGTGCTGGCCGTTGAAATCATGCGTGCGACCATTTTTAATTGATCGCCCAAATTATTATTGGTCGGGAAAACGGTGTTAATGGTCGGCGCGGTAGCCAATGCCCCGGTCAATACCGTGTTGGCAGAAATCGCCCGATTGATAACCCGGATGTATTCGTTTTCCAGTAAGTGCGAGCTAGGTTGCGTGAGCAGCGTCTGCAGTGCCGCAGTGGCATTGGCAGAACCAAACAAAGGACGCTGTAAGCCGTTATACGGCACCGATCCGCTGGTAGATACTTGATATTGCACCGCGGATTTGCCGGATAAGAAAACGGCATTGCCGGATACGTTCACGCAGCTAAACGTGCTGTTGGTATTACCCGATTGAAATAAATCTCCCATACGACCGCCCCAGCCGGAAATAGCACCTTCGGGCGAGGACGATTGCCAAACGGATTGTTGATCGTTATGCGAAAACAGTCGCGGCGGCAAGGGTACTGATTTATTGGTGTATTGCGTTTTGGTTGTTGGTTGGACTAGCGTGCCTACGTTGAGAATCACACCCATTTTCTTGGCGTTAAAAATCGGCAGCAAAGGTGCGAGTTCCGGCGCTAAGGCAAACTGACGGCTTACCCCAGCCGAATCAACCGGTGCGGTGAGCGGATTTAACACCGTTCCAGTCAAGGCGCTTTGCGCGTAGGCCATTGTTGGGCGCATGCTGTTGTACAGGTTGTAATTAGCAGTGTCATAGGGGATAAGCGTATTGCCGTAATCGTTCCCGCCGTATAAAAACACGCACACAATCGCTTTATAATCGGTGGCGCCAGCGGCCGACGCTTCGGACATGGCCGCCAAATTAAGCGCCCATGGCGTTGCAATGCCGGCTAAGGAGAGAGCCGATGCGCGCTGTAAAAACGCGCGGCGCGATGCGTTCATTGAATTCGAATTGGACATGTGATCTTCCCTTTGTTTTATGTTGTGCTGATGTGTTACTTCAGGACGATAAATTCTGGTGCCGCCAACACCATGGTGAGCGCAGCATAAATCCGGTTATAGCGTGTTGGATCGGTTCCGCTGGGCATAGAGGTGATGGCGTTGACAATCAAGGTCACGTTGGCGGCGCTGATTTGACCTGCAGCGATCACGGTATTGAGTTCATTGACCAAATTCTGCGCATTGTCGGCCAGCGGCAACAGACTGCTGTAATCCGCTTTCATATCGCCAATCCCGTTGCTGACCGCATTTTGCATAAAGTTCACGTAACCAACGACGCTTGACTCATTGGTTAATTGAAATTCCGGTGCGACTAAGGAAGCACTTGAAATGCCGCTATTGGGCGGAACGTAACCGGGACGGAAAAAGTTAAACACGGTCGGTGAGCGCAGCGGACTTTGACCGAGTTTGGTGGCGGGATTGGTGGTGTCACCAATCGCCCATGCATCGGAAGGCGAATTGGCGTTGTAGGCGCGCGCCCAAGTTGTAAACCGTAATATTGGCTCGCGTTGTTTTCCAAAGCTGGTGCTGCTGGCATCCGCGACATCTGCGCGCGCTTCGGTATCCAACAAAATCGCTGAAATCACCGCGCTCAGATTACCTTTTACACCGTTGCCGTCATTATTAAATACTGTCGCCACGCGCTGCACATAGGCCGGGCTTGGGTTGCTGGTGACCAGCTTTTGAATTAACTGTTTGCTGATAAACGGCGCGACGTTTTGATGCGCAAAAATCCAATCCAGTGCTTGGTTCATGCTTGTAGCACCGTCCAATCCCGCCGGAATCGTTGTGTTTAAAAATGTCGATGCGCCGGTTTCATGACGACTGGCGATTTGAATCATTGGTCGGTTGAGGAAATCGGGCGTCGAAGTATCTTTGCCCTGCAAATCAAAATCCCAACCAGTAAAAATCCGCGCTAAACCGGTAATATCGGTCAAGGTATAAGTCTCGACTTGTTGACCGTTGGCGAGCTGCGGCGTGCCATCCAAATTGAGCATCACTAAACCAATGCTAAACAACTGCATGATTTCGCGCGCGTAATTCTCGTCCGGCATCGCGCCGGTAGTTGGGTTGTATTTAACGTTGCCGCGGAAGGTTAAATATTCGCCCATCGGCGCGCTGGTAGAAATTTGTCCCAACAAATCGCGGTAGTTACCAAAGGCGTGCGATTCCAATAAATCTAAATAGGTTGCGGCAGCAAACGAGCGCCAGCCACCGCCGATTAATCCGTCTATCGCTGCGACGGTAATTTCGGATAATGCCAGTGTGACACGTTGGCGCAGCGTGTCGGGTGAGTTAATCAGTTTTTTCCAATTGGAGGCGTCAAAACCCGATTCGCTATTCTTGTAAGTGATGTTGTTAAAACCAGCAGCGACCAGCCAAGCATAGCGGCTTGTGGTTGCCGGTAGCGCCATTTGCGCATTAATCCAACCGGCGTAGCCCAACGATTGCACCTTGCTCATTTCAGTGCGCGTCGCACCCATCGAAGCTTGCGCCAAAAAGCGCGAAGCCTGCGCATCGGTAATTGGGGTAGTAACTACCGGCGGTGGAGTGGTGCTCGACGGTGGAGTGCTCGACGCGCTGCCACCACCGCCACCGCCGCACGCTGCCAATAACGCGGCGCTGGTCGTGATAGCGCCAGCGGTAAGTAATGTGTTAGCTGGCGCAGCGCTGGCGAGTTCAGTAGTGGCAAGCTCTGGCGAGGCGTTATCAAGCTCTGGTAAGCGGGTTACGGTAGCGGTCATGATTCATTCCAAGATAAATAGCGGCAGCGACGAGTTTATTTAGAGATTGTTAAATAAGTAATTTAATAGAAATTAAATTGCGTGGAAGAAATATATAAGAAATTCCGTGAATTAACTATGTCCAGATGTAAAAATAGTTCGCCGCAATAACAGAAATCCTAGAGCGAACTGCTGAGAACAATGTTAAATCCAGTTTGTGACAGGAATTCGTCTTCAAGCCTGATGAATTGGATAAATCCAGTCGCTTCCTGACCGTGATACAGTTTCATATTTCACCAAAGAAACGCCAGAAATGACCATAAACCGCTGCGGCTGGGCCAATCCAGCGAATCCTCTTTACCTGCATTACCACGATCACGACTGGGGCGTACCTTGTCATGACGAAACGACATTATTTGAAATGTTGAATTTGGAAGGCGCGCAAGCCGGTTTGAGTTGGGAAACCATCCTCAATAAACGCGAAAACTACCGCGCCGCCTTCGATCAATGGGATGCGAAAAAAATAGCCAAATACGACGATAAAAAAATAGCCGAATTACTAGCTAACCCAGGCATCGTGCGCAACAAATTAAAGATTGCCGCCACCATCGCCAACGCGCAAGCGTATTTGCGTTTGTGCGACGAAGTAGGGGGCTTGGACCCGTATTTATGGGGATTTGTGGACGGTAAAACTATTGTTAATCACATTGCTAGCTACAAAGACGCACCGCCAAAAACAGAATTATCCGAGCGCATATCCAAAGACTTAGCCAAGCGCGGATTTAAATTTATTGGGCCCACCATCATCTACGCTTATATGCAATCAATAGGCATGGTGGATGACCATATTGCGACCTGTTTTAAGCGCACTAACAGCGTTAAAGCGAGCAAGAAAAAGTAATTCCCTGATGTTCCTGTTTTCAAAAAAGGCGAACCATGCAAGCGCAATCTCAACCACAATCTCAACCTCCAGCATTTCATTTTAGTGATCAAGTCGAGCATGTGTTAGTCACCGGCGCGACCGGATTTGTCGGACAACATTTAGTGCGTGCCTTAATCGCGGATCGGCAACACGTTACCGTGCTGAGTCGCAGCCCCCGTAAAGCGATCGAATTATTTGGCGCCTCGGTGCAAGCAATTCGCAGCATGGATGAATTGCCCAGCTCAACTAAGATTGATGTGATTATCAATTTGGCCGGAGCGCGCATTTTGGGTTGGCGCTGGACGGAAAATAGAAAAGCTGTTTTGCGCCAAAGCCGAATAGGTCTGACCAAAGGACTCACCGATTGGATTGCGCGCGTCGATCATAAACCGCGCCAATTATTTTCCGCCTCGGCAATTGGTTATTACGGCATTCAAGCCCAAGGCGATGATCGCGCTCTGGCTGAAGATGCGGCGCCTCAAGCGATCTTCATGTCGGAGTTATGCCAAGAGTGGGAAAAGCAGGCTCAGCAAGCCACGCAATGTGGCGTGCAAGTGACCTGTATGCGCTTTGGTTTGGTGCTAGGTCAACAAGGTGCGCTGCCGATGATGTTGTTGCCGATTAAGCTTGGTTTGGGCGGCGCGCTCGGATCAGGGCGGCAATGGTTTTCGTGGATTCATGTAGATGATATTTTGCGTGCGATTGGATTTTTGTGGGGCAAGCAAGGCGATTCGTTAAGCATTAATTTTTGTGCGCCTGAAGCGGTGTCGCAACTCGATTTTAGTAAGATCGCCGCGAGTCTATTATCGCGCCCGTGTTTTATGCCAACACCCGGATTTCCGATGAAGCTGATGTTGGGAGAACAGTCGGATTTATTGCTCGAAGGCCAGCGCGTGACACCGGCCTATTTACTGTCGCAAGGTTACCGCTTTAGCTATCCCGATTTACGCAGCGCATTGCGTAGTTTGTTGTAATGTACAACTCATCGCACAAACAACTCCAATTGAAATAAAAACGCCCATCGAGCGATATTGCTTGTTCGATGGGCGTTTTTATTGCCGTTTATTAGGTCAGATTGGATGCCGCTTCAATGCGTTTCCACGGCCAGCATTTTGGGCTGCGCGCTTACGCTGTTTTTGATGGCAGATTGGCGTGGTTTTCTTGGCGCAGAAGATGTCGCTGCCTCTTTTCCAATTTTAAATACCTGCAAAGTATTGAACACCACCAACGCTTGGTCGCTCATCACGGTCGATGAGGCCGCGGCTTCTTCGACCATGGCGGCATTTTGCTGCGTGACTTGATCGAGCTGCAAAATTGCGTCCTTAACCTGATTAATGCCGGCACTTTGCTCACGTGTGGCGGCGCTGATTTCAGAAATAATATCGGCCACCTGTTTAATGGCACCGATAACTTCGGTCATGTTTTTACCTGCCTCATCCGCGCGCGTCGCGCCATCGCTTACTTTGTCCACGGAGATGCCAATTAAGCCCTTGATATCTTTTGCCGCCGCGGCACTGCGCTGGGCTAGATTACGTACTTCTGAGGCGACTACGGCAAAACCGCGACCTTGTTCCCCAGCGCGTGCTGCTTCGACCGCGGCATTGAGCGCCAAAATATTGGTTTGAAAAGCGATGCCATCAATGAGAGAAATGATGTCCACAATTTTTTTCGATGATGCATTGATCTCATCCATCGCTTCAACCACATCTGAGACCGCGTGTCCGGCTTTTTCTGCCAGTTCCGTCACGCCGTGAGCAAGCTTATTGGCTTGTGCCGCATTGGCGGAATTGTTTTCGACGGTTGACGTTAATTGCTCCATGCTGGCTGAGGTTTGTTCAAGGTTGGATGCCTGCGTTTCGGTACGTTCTTGCAGATCCATATTGCCGCGCGAAACCTCTTTCGTTGAGGTGACGATTTGTTCAAAATTAAGCCGAATATCGCCAATGATGGACGCTAAATTAATGTTTAACTGACGAATTAATTGCAGCAATTGTCCGACGTCATCGTGTCGATCCGATTCAATCCGCGTGGTTAAATCGCCACCACATAATATTTTAGCCGCCGCTGTGGCGTGCTTTAACGGGCTCACGATGGCGTGTTGTAGTGAGTACCAAAAATACAAAGACAGCAGCGTAATGATTGCAGCGCCGACAGCGATTCCCGATTGAGCCTCCGTCATTAACGCCTTGATGCAAAGTGCCGCAGAGATCAGCGTGATTAATCCTAAATTTAGCGCAACCCGATTCGCTAACGGCATGTCTTGTAAGGCCACCACTTTGCTCCACCAAGTTGTGCTAACAGCTTGACCTTGTTTCATCGCTATTTTGTTGGAATTGCCGGCTTTAATCTCTTTGTAGAGCTGCGCTGCTTGGTTGATTTGTTCGCGCGTTGGTTTGGTGCGCACCGACATATAGCCTGAAATTGCGCCTTGCTCGATTACCGGTGTGACGTTGGCTAATACCCAATAAAAGTCGCCGTATTTGGTGCGATTTTTGACCATGCCTGACCACGGCAAACCCGATTGAATCGTGGCCCATAAATCTGCATAGGCTTCGACCGGCATATCGGGATGGCGCAAAATATTTTGCGGCGCGCCAAGTAGTTCGTGTTCTGCAAAGCCGCTGATTTCAATGAAATAGGGATTGGCGTACGTGATGTTGCCCTTCATATCGGTGGTCGATACGATGGTTTTGCCATCTTCTAAAACGTGTTCACGATCGGTGACAGGCAAGTTGGTACGCATAGATGTCTCGATTCTATTGGTGGGTAGTGCGCAAATTGTGTTGATCTGATCTCAACAATCCTGAGCTGAATCAGGCTATGTTTTGTTGGCAATTTGGTGTTGCATTGTGGCTACCGTTCATACCGGAATACCCCAATTTACGTCGGCTAGATGTTGGTTTGTTTATTCTTGGTTTTAATGTGTTACTCAGCTCAACTACATAAGTTATAGCCCACCGAACTCAGATAGATAGTGTTTCGGAAAAATATATATTTCTCCTTAACTTCACCGCGATTCTGTCATCCCTTAATGGATAAATTTAGGCTAGGTCGGGCTGTGCGTATTGATTTAAATCAACACCGTTGACTTGCTAATTGTGTTTGTAAATTGTGAAGCTGCTGACTATTATTAGTTTTGATTCGGACGGTAAATCCCACCAATCTAATCAATGTTGCCGTTGAGCAGTTCTGTGGATTTCGTCCGAGTGGCAGCAAATCGCGCGATGGTTAGGGAAAGTTCCACAGAAGCACGCTGACAAGATCAAGCAGCGCATGACTAAATTGTTAAGTACAGGAGCGGCCTTATGGAACCGCTAAAACCATCGCCACAAGATCGATTTTTATGGCAAGAGTTGATCGAAGAATTACGCCGCTCACGCGATATTTGCGTTGAATTGTCTGAGCTATTACAAGACCGATTATTTGAACTCAATAATTCCTACAAAGTGATGGCAGAAAAACAAACCACGGAATTGCTCGACAAAATCACTAAATAAGTTTGACGTTGTTAAACCGAATCCGAATTTTTCCAACTGGTCGGCGATTCACCCATCACAATTTTAAAGGCCCGCAAAAATCCGGCTTGGCTGTTGTAGCCGACGCGCTCGGTGACTAGTTTTAAGGGCATTCCTTCACGAATCAAACTCTTGGCCAATGTCATGCGCCAGCGTGTTAAGTAATTGCCGGGAGAATCGCCCACTTCGGATTTAAAAGCGGCTGCAAAACTACTGCGCGACATGCCTGCTAATTGTGCTAACGCATCCAGCGACCATTCTTGGGCAGGGTTGGCATGTATCGCCGCTAAGGTCTTACTAATTTGCGGGTGATTCAAACTGCGTAATAAGCCCGGTTCGGTATCCGCGCGCGCTAACACCACTCGCAGAACATCGATTAATAACACTTCAAACAAACGATCCAACACCTCTTGTCGCCCTGGCTTTTGATCAAACGCTTCGCTAAACAGCAGGTTCAATAAATTCTCTGCACCAGTCAGCGCGCTCAACGGACATTCAAAGCGCGGAGGAAGTGCAAATAAAATTGGATTAAACGCTTTATGTTCGAAGCGCATGGAGGCGCACACCAAATCGGCGCCGCTATGTGGATCGGGCAAAAAACGGTGCTGGGTCGGGCGTGAATAAAACACCAGTGTCGGCTCAGTTAGCGTCACCGCATAGCCGGTCGAATCGTGCATGGTCACGCTGCCGGCTTTGAGTAAATGCAAAAATCCCGTGCCGAGTTCTTCGCCAAAGGTGACGTCATCGCATAGATTGCCAGAGTAAAAAAGCCGCGCTTGGGCTTTAAAGTGGGTCAGTAGCGGGGTGAGGGGATCATTATTCATTTTGGACGATTCGCATTTAAATTAGGATTTTTGTTTAACAATCGTGCGTTAGTGTAGCTTATTCTCTGTCCTGTCGCTCAACCCGAGAGATTAACCTACAAAGGAATTACCATGACAACCATTGCACCGTTAGCCATTGATCAAGCCGATTCAACTACAGCCGCTACCTTAAATGCGGTTAAATCCAAGATTGGCATGATCCCTAATTTGTACTCGACCCTAGCCAAAGCACCCAGCGCATTAAACAACTATCTTGCGCAAAACGAAGCGCTGGCAAAAGGTAATTTAACTCATGCGGAACGTGAATTGATTTCCGTCGCGGCATCGCAAGCCAATGGCTGCCATTATTGCATTAGCGCGCACACCTTAATCGGCAAAGGCGCTGGTTTGACCGCCGAGCAAATGCTCAGCGCTCGTGCTGGTAAGGGCGATACTCCACGTAACGCGGCGATTGCTGCTTTTACCCACGCCCTAATCGAACAGCGTGGGCATGTCGATGTCGCCAAATTGGATGGCTTCAAAGCAGCCGGTTTGTCGGAATCCGATTTGTTGGAAATTATTGCTAACGTGGTCGCGATGACATTTAGCAATTACGCCAATAACGTGGCAAGAACTGCAATTGATTTCCCTGTCGTCGCTTTAGAATTAAACGCGTAATCCAATCCATAAAAGGAGTATCACCATGCATATCATCAAGAAAACATTCTTATCGCTAGCAACCTTGTTTGCTTTACTGATCGCTGCGCCAAGTTTTGCCGACACGACTACTGACAACGTTGTTGGTGCGGGTGGCTACGATTTAACCTCGTATTTCAGCCAAGAGAAACCACAGCGCGGCAACGGTCATCACACGGTGGAACTTAAAGGCGTGACGTATTTATTCGCTACGGAAGAAAACAAAAAAGCCTTTGAAGCCAATCCTGAAAAATTCTTACCGCAATACGGCGGCTACTGCGCCTACGGTGTGTCAGTGAGCAAAAAGTTTGTCGCTGATCCTGAGCAGTTTGATATTGTTGACGGTAAGTTGTACTTAAATTTGGACGCGAAAATCCGTTCAATTTGGTTGCAAAGCGTGCCAACCCGTATTGCTGATGGCGATAAAAACTGGACAGTTATCGCCAACAGAAAGCCCTCTGAACTGTGATGTCATTACCGTTTGATATCAGCTAATACTGGCGAGGTGGGTAGCTAAATCGGCTGCCCATTTTTTGCTTTTGTGATTTACTCTTTTTGGGAACAAAGCCATGGCAACTCAAGCACTTTCAGCGCTGTTAAAAGAAGTACGCGCTTGTACCCTTTGCCAAGAACATTTGCCGCACGGCCCCAGACCGATTGTGCAAATCAATCGTAGCGCTAAAATTTTAATTGCCGGTCAAGCTCCTGGTAACAAGGTGCATCAAAGCGGCGTGCCGTTTGATGACGCCAGCGGAGATCGATTGCGGGATTGGATGGGAATTGGCAAGGAGACTTTTTATGATGACACGCAGATCGCCTTGTTGCCTATGGGTTTTTGTTTTCCGGGCAGCGCAAAATCGGGCGATCTAGCACCACGTAAAGAATGCGCTCCGCAATGGCGAAACCGCTTATTAGCGCATTTACCCAATATCGAATTGACTTTGGTAATCGGCCAATACGCGCTGGCGTGGCATTTACCAGATAGCGCCAATACGAGTGTCACGGGGCATGTGCTGGACTGGCAAAAAAACTGGCCTACCGTTTTGCCGTTGCCACACCCAAGTCCTAGAAACGCTATTTGGCTAAAGCAAAATCCGTGGTTTAGCACCGATGTTCTACCTGCCTTGAAAGCGCAAATTCAACACATCTTAAAAAAATAGATCAAACGACGGTGAGTGCATTTGATCTATAAAAACTGCCTTTTATTTTGCTAGAGCGATAACCACAAATTGTCCCAATCGTCGGGTTGGAATTTGCCCTCGCGTTTAAATTTTAATTGGGCCTTGTGATCCAACACGAAGTGAGTTGGCTGGGTTGCCACGACGCCAAAATTATCCTTGTGTCCCGGCGCATTGCGCCACACGGTCGGAAAGCGTTGATCTTTAGGATAGGCGTGCGTCGTTATTTCGTTGTACTCGTCCAAATCCTTTTTATTGGAATCCAGATTGACGCCCAATAACATAAATTTATTCTTTACATTGCGCACATAGAATTCGCGCATGAGCTTCAAATCGTCGCTGCACAGCGCGCAGTCAAAGGTAAAAAAGCTGACCAACACCGTCATTCCCGCAAAATCATTGAGATTGAGCTTTTTGCCATAAATATCGGTGCCATCGAGCGTGTAGGTGGTGGGTGGCTTTTGTGCTAACGATAAGCCCGACGACAGCATTAATCCGGACGCCAACACCGATTGGATAAAGTCTCTGCGTAACATAAGTGCTTCCTTTGTGATGTCTGATAATGATTTGCACTCATTTTGCGGAGTGTTGATCACGGGGCGCTGTTCGATCTGATTTAGCATAGGACAAAATTTAACCATTTTTCCGATTTATTTTGATATTTGCTTTGCCCGCAGGCAATTGAATTATGATGTTGGTTTTTAATAATTGGGTGATTGTCATGAAACAACTAATCTTGATCTGTGGTTTCTTATTTTCATTTATGTCAGCACAAGCGCAAACAGCGACTGGCGCAGCCATTTCTGACGCGGCTTTGCGCCAACAAGTAACGCAATTTTTAGACGAATGGCACGACGATGCGGCGCATGCGAATCCGCGCTATTTTGACAAGATCGCGCTGCATGGCGTCTATATCGGTACCGACAAATCCGAGCGTTGGGAGCGCGAAGCGTTTCGGGCTTGGGCTAAGCCGTATTTTGATGCCAAGAAGGCGTGGGAATTTCATGCGATTAAGCGCAACATCGCTTTTTCTGACGATAAAAGCATTATCTGGTTTGACGAGCAGCTCAACACGCAGATGGGGATTTGCCAAGCATCGGGCGTCATTAGCGTGACCCCAACGGGTTTGCAAATTCAGCACTACCAGTTGTCATTAACTGTTCCTAATGATTTGCTTGATTCAATACAAAAGCAGATTAGTGAGTTTGATGCCAAGCATCCTGTTAAATAAACGTTGGCTAGCCGTCTCTTTATCAATGCGGCTTGCTGGGAATCTCCGATTTGGGCGGAATTGGTGCTGGTGAGGTGGTGGTGGCGCGACCAAAGAATGCGGTGAGCGCAAAACCGAGCATAGAAATAATGACTAAAGCGGTCAGTACGATACGCCAACGCGGATTCTTACGCATACTTGCCTCGCAATCAAAGTGAGCTGGATTTAGCTTAGGTTGATTTGCGAGGCTTTTCAAGCGCTTGCACGCGCAGCTCGGCAATCTTTCTTTACTTCTGCATCGCCTGAATTGTTACGGCAGAGCTTATTTCAGACGAATGCTGGCGGACTCTGGTGCGCCGACTACACCGCCGCCCAATGCCTTATACAGCGCCGTTAAATTTTCCCCTAACGCTTGTTGAGAAGTTAGCTCGGTATCGTGCAGTTGCGCTAGTTGTAGGCGCGCTTGCAGCACGTTAGCGTAGTTGGTATCACCTAATTGGTAGCGCTTTTCTGCATAGCCAAATTGTTGTTGCTGCGCGGAGTAGGCGGCTCGGATTTGGCCTAATCGTTGTTGCTCACGCTGGTAGCGGATTAGCGCGGATTCGGTGTCGGCAAACGCCGCTAAAACCGCTTGGCGGTAGTTGGCGATAGCGGCGTCGCGTGCGGCTTCTTTGCTGCTGACTTGGGCGGATAAGCGCCCACCGTTCAATAATGGAATCGAAAGTTGCGGCCCAAGGCTCCAATAGCGACTGGCTAAATCGGTTAATTTGCCCGGTGTAATGGTGTCCAATCCCAGATTGCCAACCAGATTGATTTGCGGATATTGTGCCGCGACTGCCACGCCGATATCTGCCGTTGCCGCCGCCAATTGGCGTTCGGCGCTGCGCAAATCGGGGCGGCGTAATAACAAGTCGGACGGTACGCCAATCGAGTTAATTGTTGTGGCATCAATGGAGTCAGATTTGGCAGAACTCAAGATCGAACTCACTTGTTCTTGCTGCTGATTTACCAAAACGCTTAGCGATAGCAAGGTCGAGGTAGCCGCCGACTTGAGCGGTGAAATCATTGCCTCGGTATTGTGTACGGCAACCTGCGCGTCCATCAAATCACTGTTGGACAACAATCCAGCTTTTTGTTGGATCGTCGCTATTTCAAGCAATTGTTTGCTATCAGCCAGCATCGCTTCGGCGTTTTTCACCCGCGCTTGATATGTGCGGTAATCAATCACATTGCGCACGACTTCGGCAGCGATACGTAAGCTCAAATCTTGACGTTGTAATTCAATGCTAGCAACCCGCGCTTTACCGGCTTCCACACTACGCGCGGTCGCGCCAAATAGATCTAATTCCCACGAGGCGTCTAAACCGACGCGGTAATCCGTAAAACCAATTTTAGGATTGGGAAAAGGGATGTTGGCAAAGTTTTCGCTATTTTTGCTGAACTGATCTCGCCCGATGCGTCCGTCTGCATTGATCTGCGGTTGGTAACTGCTATCTATCATCGTCAGTTGCGCGCGCGCTTGCTTGATGCTGGCATCGGCGCTCGCTAAATCTAGATTGCGTGCTAAAGCGAGTTCCACCAATTGGGTAATTGCTGCATCGTTCCAAGTCTGCCACCAACGGTCATTGATGGCAGGTGCTGTAGCGAGATTGCTGCCTTCAATTTGATTAAATTGTGTCGGCACGCTGCCGTGCAAATCGGGCTGCTGATAGTTTGGGCCAACCGCGCAGCCAGTTAAACACAGTAGCCCAAGGATCGCTAATTGCAATGGTGTTTTAGTTGGTTTGAATGATGACAATCTCATTGTCCGCTCCTGCGAATAAACATGGTGTAGGCCAACGATAACGTCACCGCGGCAATTAATAACAAGGGCCACAGTTGCGGCCATGTCTGTTGGAAGGTGTAACCTTTTAAGAAAATACCTTTGATTGCCACAATGGCGTGGCTGAGTGGATTGATCGCGCCTATCACCTGTAAAAACGGCGGCATGTTTTCAATCGGGGCAGTAAAGCCTGACAACATCACGGCGGGCGCCATAAAGCCAAACACGCCTAAAAACGCCTGCTGCTGACTAGAGCACATAGCCGAAATCAATAAGCCAAATCCGGCGAGCGATAGCCCGTAGAAAAACAACGATAAATACAAAAGCCAAACCGAGCCAGAAAAAGGAATTCGGTACACAAAGATGGCGGCCAACACGATCACCGTTCCTTGCATCAGCGCCACTAAAATTCCCGGTACCATTTTTCCCACCATGATGTAGGCCGGCGTTAGCGGTGAGACCAATAATTGCTCAAAGGTGCCTTCTTCACGTTCCCGCGCGAGCGACAATGCGGTGACGGTTAAGCAGCCGATGGTGGTGATGATGCAGATCAACGAGGGCAGCACAAACCAGCGGTATTCCAGATTGGGATTGTATAAATTTTCGACATTGATTTGCGCCGGTATCGCTTGCAATTGCGTTTGCGAGCTTTGTTCTAGCGCGTATTGCTGCACGATTTGTTGGGCATAACCGAAAGCGATTTGCGCGCTGTTTGAACGGCGACCGTCGATAATGGCTTGTATTAAGGTTGGCTGTCCGTTGGTCATTTGGCGCGAAAAATCCTGCGGGAAACGCAAAGCGAGTAGGGCTTTTTTATCGTCGATCACTTCTTTAAGTTGCGCTTCGCTAGTGACCATAATTACGGTCGGAAAAGCTTTAGCTGCCGACAGGCGTTGAATTAATTCAATAGAGGCCGCGCCACCATCTTCGTTGTAGACAGCGAGCGTGCTGTTTTTCACTTCCAAGGTCGCCGCGAACGGGAAAATCAGGAGCTGCAAAATTACCGGCATGATCAACATGCGTATGCTTTGCGTGGTGCTAAAGAGCGCCTGCAATTCTTTTCTGATTAAAATTAAGATGGAATACCACATGGCTTACTTTCTAACTTATTTTTAGGTTGCTTTTCTGGTTTAGTCGTCTAGTCGGCGGGCTGTTTTGATGGCTGTTAAGCCTAACCAAAACAAAGCAGAAACCAATAAGAAAAAAGAATTTAATAAAATAACCGGCCAAATATCGCCCGCTAAAAACAAGGTCTGTAACGCGCCCACAAAATAGCGTGCCGGAACTAAATAACTAATCGCCTGCACCGCATCGGGCATGCTCGAAATTTCAAAGATAAAACCGGACAACATCGTCGCAGGTAAAAATGCCGCGAGTAACGCGAACTGTGCTGCGATGAATTGATTGCGTGTCACCGTCGATAAAAATAACCCCAGTCCCAAACCGCTGCCTAAAAATAAGCTACTGACGATAAACAAGACCCAGAACGAGCCGCGAAATGGAATATCCATCAGCGTAGTGGCGACTAAGACACAAAGCGACATGGCGACCATGCCAAGTAAGTAGTACGGAATAATTTTTGACAGTAGCAATTCGCTGCGCGTGACCGAAGTGGACAGCAAGGCTTCCATCGTGCCGCGCTCCCATTCACGCGCCACTACCAACGAAGTGAGCAAGGCACCGATGACCGTCATAATCACCGAGATGGAACCGGGAACCAAAAAATTACGGCTGACCGTGGTTGGATTAAACCAGTAACGCGGCTCCAAGGTGGTCAATGCAATTGTTGCTAGGCCTTGATCGTTGCTGCGCTGATTAATCCAAACTTGCAAACTGCCTTGCAGATAGCTGGATAAAAAATTGGCCGTATTCGGCTCCGCGCCATCGGTCAGTAATTGCATGGCGGCGGGGCCTTGATGTTGGCGCACTTTGGCGGAGAAATCTGAGTTTACAATTAGCACGCCGCGCACCACGCCGTTTTGCAATTGCGTTTGCATGTCAGCGCGCGAATTGCTGTGGTGGACTTCTATATAAGGCGAGCCGCCTAATACATCAACAAAGCGCTGCGCTTCCGCGCCATTGTCTTGCATTACGACGCCTAGCTTGACTTTGTTGGTGTCAAGATTGATACCGTAGCCAAAAATAAACAGCAAAATCACCGGCAAAATAAAGGCGATCAAAATACTGCTTGGGTCGCGCACGATTTGATAGCTTTCTTTGCGACATAAAGCCCAAAGGTGGCGCGGGTTGATATTGAGGATGCTCATGCGTTGGCTCTCACCGAGGGTAGTTTTTGTTCGCGTTCTTGATCGTCTTTTTCAACCAAGCGGATAAAGGTTTCTTCCATGGTGATATTGGTTTCGCTAGGTAAGGTCGCCATTTCTTTCAGCTCGTCCGGCGTTCCCGCCGCGATCGTGCGGCCGCGATAAATCAAACCAATACGATCGCAGTATTCGGCCTCATCCATAAAGTGAGTGGTGACCATCACGGTGACGCCTTTTTCAACCAATCCATTGATATGGGTCCAAAATTCACGCCGCGTGATTGGATCGACGCCAGAAGTCGGTTCATCTAAAAACAAAATCGGTGGCTGGTGCATGATGGCGCAAGACAACGCCAAGCGCTGTTTAAAACCCAGCGGAAGCGTGTTGGCTTGGGTATCGAGATATGGCTCCAGATTAAATACCCGCACCATGTCATTCACCATGTCGCGTTGCTTGTCGCCGCGCAAGCCATAAATGCCCGAGAAAAAATGCAAATTTTGCGCGACGCTTAAATTGCCATACAGCGCGAATTTTTGCGCCATATAACCCAATTGGGCGCGCGCTTTACTAGCGCTTTTTTTCAAATCGATACCCATGACTTTGGCGCTGCCACTGCTTGGGCGTAAAAGACCGCACATCATTTTGAAGGTGGTGGATTTGCCCGCGCCATTTGGCCCAAGCAAGCCAAAAATCTCGCCGCGCTTGACGCGGAAATTGACATGGTCGGTCGCCACAAAGTCGCCGAAAACGCGGGTCAATTCGGTCGCTTCAATTACCGCATTTTGATCAATTGAGGGATCAAGTCGCGCTTGGGGCATGTGGTCAGCTAGGACCGAATCGCCTCCGGGGCCGCCGCCTAAAATGTCGATAAAGGCGTCTTCTAAACAAGGATTAACGTCCACGAAATGCGCTGTGGCACCAGCCCCTAAACTAGCTAAATCCGGCAATTGCCCCGCGGTTTTTAAGACTAGCCGCAACGAATGTCCTTGAATAACGCCGTCGATCACACAAGGTGAGCGCAGGGCGGTTTTGAGAATGGCGCGTTTGTTACCTTGCATCTCGCGCAGTTGTACGCTGCGACCTTTCATGCTGTTGATGAGCGTGCTGGGCGGGCCGTTGTATTCCACTCGTCCTTCGTTCATCAGCAATACTTCGCTGCATAATTCGGCTTCGTCTAAATACGACGTACTCCAAATCACGGTCATGCCGCCGGTGGCCAATTGGCCGACCATCTTCCACAGCTCACGGCGCGAAATTGGATCAACGCCCACGCTGGGTTCATCGAGCAGCAGGACTTTGGGCTTGCCTAACAAGGTGCAGGCTAACCCGAGTTTTTGTTTCATCCCGCCTGAGAGTTTGCCAGCAGGGCGGTCGATGAAACGCGCTAAGTCGGTGAATTCGAGTAATTGCTTAAAGCTGGCTTGGCGTTGTTGGCCGTATAAATCGCACAGTTCAGCATACAAATCTAAATTTTCTTGTACCGTTAAATCTTCGTATAGGCCAAATTTTTGCGGCATGTATCCGAGCTGCGGGCGCAGCGTATTGGCTTGGGCAATTGGGTCGAGTTGTTCGACTCGAATCTGGCCGCTGGTCGCTTTAAGCAGCCCTGCCAGCAGTCGAATAATCGTGGTTTTACCTGCACCATCGGGGCCAACGATGCCGGTGATTTTGCCGCGCTTAATCGTTGTGTTGATATCACGTAGCGCCACTTTGCCATCAAATTGATGCTGCAAATTGGTGATGGTAATCGCGCTGTCGTCGCTATTGTTAGCAATCGGCTGTGCGCTCGCTAAGGCTGTCATGAGGCGCTTTTTGAAATTTTGACGGTAACTGGCATGCCTTGGCGTAATTGCTGGTCGGGCTTGTCAATGATGATGCGCAGGCGATAGACCAAGGCAGTGCGTAAATCAGCGGTTTCAACATTCTTAGGAGTGAATTCCGATGTGGGTGATACGAAGCCTACCGTGCCGCTGTAAGGCTTTTTGCGTGAATCGGTATAGACGTTGACTTTGGTACCCGGAGCTACTTTGCCTAAATCGGTTTCAGCCACATAAGCGCGCACCCAAACTGGTTCAGTCAGCGACAAGGTAAATACGCTGCTGCCAGCACCGAGCATTGTGCCCGGTTCGACAGCGCGGGTGAGAATAATGCCGTTGGATGGCGCAATTAAAACGGTGTCGGCCAATTGCAATTGCACATTGTTGACTTGTGCACTGGCGCGTTCGAGATTGGCTTTTACTTCGGCTACTTCTTCTTTGCGAAAACCGGTACTCAACGCTAAATATTGCTGGCGAGCGGCATCGACTTGGGCGCTGGTTTGGTCGAAGTTAGATTGCGCGTCGTCCAAGGCACGTTGTGACGCTGCGCCAGTGCCGGTTAATTGCTGCTGGCGTTTGAGAAATTGCTGCGCATTGACTTGCGCGGCAATGCGGGTATCGAGATTGGCTTTGGCTTGTTTAATATCTTCTTTGCGGTAGCCCTTGGTGTAGAGATTGTGATGAGCTTCTAACGCCGCTTGATTGGCTTTGGCATCGACCAAACTAATTTGATAGGGCGCATCATCGAGTTGGCCCAACACATCGCCGGCTTTGACTTGCGCGCCTTCGTCCACGTTGAGCGACTTTAAGCGACCCGCGACCCGAAACGATAAATTGACTTGGCGAATATCGACATTGCCCGACAGCGTTACTTCGGACGTTTGATGTCGTTGCTCATAGATATACCCAGCCGCCGCGATCAGGGCGATAACGGCAACGGCTATCAGTATTTTTGTCTTGTTCATAGTGCGCAATCCTGTCGTAAAGAATAAGGCAGTTTAGTGAAATAAAAACAGTTTGATTTGGCTTTAATCAAGCTTTCTGGATTCTGAGTTTGTCGTCAAAACCAGTCCGATTTATTCGTCGCTAGTTTTGGCATCCATATACGATTGAATGGTCGGGCCGATGTAGCGAATAATTTCTTCGTGCGTCATGGCCACGATGGGCGGCAACTGAATGATGTAGCGGCACAGCGCCAAGCCGATAAATTGCGACGCGATTAACCCAGCGCATTGGCGCGGATTTTGTTGATGTTTGATTTTGGCAATGCCCGACAGAATTTGCGTCGCGAAAATGGTTCGGGCGCGCTCAGCCGCGTGTTCGTTCGCAGCGGCGCAGCGCAGCAAGACTTGGTATACATCTTTGGTGGGGCTCGATTCCCATTGGTATAAAAAGTGTTTGGTCAGCGCTTCGCCTTTTTTTTCTGGTGGGATCTCGTCGAGGTTGGGCAGAACAACTTCCACGCTGACGGAATCGGCAAACAACGCTTCTTTGCTGCCAAAGTAGCGAATCACCAAGGCGGCATCGATGCCGGCGAGTTGAGCAATTTCGCGCACGGTGGTGCGATCAAAACCCGATTTGGCAAATAATTGCTGAGCGGCTGACAAAATGGCAGCGCGGGTTTCATCGGAGCGTTTTTGCTGTAGGGACATAAATTCGGCCATTAAAAATTTCTATGCGGAACTTTATCAACGCTTGTTGAAAAAGTCAACGAACGTTGATGAAATAATTGCTGGTCGAATAAGTGATTGAATTTATTGAGGTTTTAGCGATTTTTAGTGAAAATAATGCATGAACTGGGAATAGACTAAGCCCAAAATAGCGCATTCAACAATCACGGTAGTGACTTTTTGTTTAAAGAAAAATAATGCCAAGAACGCGATGAACGCCACGCTGCAAGCCGCCCAGTCAATATGTTCGGCAAGTCCATGTGGATATAAAACGTGATAGGCAAAAAACAGCGTCAAATTCAAAATAACGCCCACGATTGCCGCCGTGATTGCGGTCAATGGAGCGGTAAAGCTGATTTCGTTGTGGGTCGATTCAATCAGTGGCCCCGCCGCAAAAATGAATAAAAACGAGGGCAAAAAAGTGAACCACGTGACCAAGCAGGCCGCTAACGCGCCGCCAACAAACAGCAATTCAGGCCCACAAACCGCCTTGGTATAGCCGCCAACAAAACCCACAAACGCGACCACCATAATCAGCGGGCCAGGTGTCGTTTCTCCTAATGCCAAGCCATCCATCATTTGCGGCGTTGAAAGCCAACCGTAATGACCGACCGCGCCTTGCACCACATAAGGCAACACTGCGTAAGCTCCGCCAAAAGTTAGAAATGCCGCCTTGGTGAAAAACCAGCCCATTTGCGTCAGCGGGCTATTCCAACCGTGGGAATAGGTTAACGCCGCCATCGGCAATATCCATAAGACAGCGCAGGCCGCGACGACTTTGATGAGCTTGGTCCAGCGGAACAGCGCGTGCTGCGGTGTTGGGCTGTGATCATCAATAATCGCTGGAGCCGCGTTGGCGTTGAGCGTTGTTTTGTGTGGTGCGGATTGGAAACTCGTCGGTGCAAATTTGCCGCCGAATATGCCGATGATGCCCGCGCTGGCAACAATCAATGGAAACGGCAGATCAAACGCGGCTAAGCCAGTAAAGGACAAAATACCTATCGCCCAAAGGTAACGATTCTTGAGCGTTTTAGAACCTATGCGATGAGCTGCTTGCAAAACAATCGCCGTTACCGCCGGTTTAATCCCGTAAAACAGTCCTGCAATAAGCGTGCTTTCGCCATAGGTGATGTAGATCCACGATAAGCCAATCAAGATAAATAACGAGGGCAGAACAAACAAAACGCCAGCGACGATTCCTCCCCAGGTTTTATGCATAAGCCAGCCTAAATAGGTGGCCAACTGTTGAGCTTCTGGGCCGGGTAACAGCATGCAAAAATTGAGCGCATGGAGAAAACGGCGCTCTGAAATCCAGCGGCGCTGCTCCACCAATTCCTGATGCATGATAGAGATTTGTCCCGCTGGACCGCCAAAACTGATGAATCCTAGTTTTAGCCAAAACAAACACGCATCCCAAAAAGGAATGGCTACTACGGAATTATTCGAGGCGTTACGGTCTACAGCCGTGCTTGTTTCTGTGGTCATATCAACCTAGTGTGAAAAATAGTGGCGCGTGGTGCGAGATACGTTTGCGTTAATTATATTTCCAAATGGAAAGCACAAATCGCCAAAAACCAGCAAAAGTCAGCGAAACTCGATAAGTTCAACAATCGATATCAGCGAAGTTGTTAACCTGTGATCGGGCTGTTGAGGTGGGTTGCGCCCACTGCTCGGGTATAATTCGGCACCAATTAGCACGACCATGCTCTTTTTAACGTTATTGACATTTTTATGAAAAACTCGACTTCCGACTTCATCCAAATCCGCGATCATCGCTATCACTGCCGCCATTGGGGCAACCCTGAGGCTCCAAAGTTATTCATGCTGCACGGTTGGATGGATGTAGGCGCCTCGTTTCAATTTGTGGTGGATGCTTTAAAACAAGATTGGCATGTCATCGCGCCCGATTTACGCGGCTTTGGTTTAACGACTGGCCCTAAAACGGATTCGTACTGGTTTCCTGATTACTTGGCCGATCTTGACGCGATTTTGCATCATTACAGCCCCGATGCGCCGATCAATTTAATCGGTCACAGCATGGGCGGTAACGTGGTGGGAATTTATGCCGGAATTCGCCCTGAGCGCATTGCCAAATTAATTATCTTGGAAGGTTTTGGCTTGCCGGTCACCCAGCCGAACCAAGCGCCAAAGCGTTATAAAAAATGGTTGGATGAATTACGCCAAAAGCCGGAGATGCGCACCTACCGTAGCGCTGCCGAAGTCGCTCAGCGCTTACAAAAAACTAATCCGCGCTTATCCGATGAACGCGCCGCTTTTTTAGCGCAACACTGGGCGCGTGAAAACGACCTAGGTCAGTGGGAGATTTTGGGCGATCCAGCGCATAAGATGTCCAGTCCTATTCTGTATCGCGTCGAAGAAGTCATGGCGTGCTGGGAGCAAATTAGTGCGCCGGTGTTGTGGGTCGAAGCCGATCAAACCGAGATTTTTGCTTTGCTCGGCGGTAAAGAAGTTGCTCGCCCAGAGGCGGATCGCCGTTTAACCTATTTTAAGCAAGTCCGCAAAGAAGTGGTCAGCGCGGCGGGACATATGCTGCATCACGATCAGCCTGTCGTGTTAGCCGGATTAATTGAAGAATTTCTGGGCTAATCTTGGGTGCTCATAACGAGTTGGTCGAATTGCATTCTAAATTGCTTTAGTTCAACTTAGTTCAACATAAGTGGAAGCGGAGTACAATGTTGGTCAGACTTTTACAGAATTTATTGGCTTCATTTCACTATGTTAAACATTGATTTACATTGCCATTCGACCGTTTCCGATGGCTTGCTCGCTCCCGCCGAAGTCGCTGCACGCGCCAGTGCCAACGGGGTGGACGTATGGGCGCTGACCGACCATGACGAAGTAGGTGGAATGGCCGAAGCCCGCGCCGCCGCCAAAGCGCTGGGAATGCGCCATGTCACCGGAGTCGAAATTTCGATCACCTGGGCCGCCAAAACCATACATATCGTCGGTTTGCAAGTCGATGAAACAAATCCAACCTTAATTCAAGGTTTGCACGACACGCGCAATGGGCGTGAAAAACGGGCGCGCGAGATCAGCGCCTTATTGGCGGACGTTGGTATTCCGAATGCCTTCGAGGGCGCGCTGACTTATGTCGGTAATCCTGAGTTAATTTCCCGCACCCATTTCGCCCGCTTCTTGGTCGAAACCGGCGTATGCAAGGACGTAAAACACGTTTTTGAAAACTATTTAGTCGAAGGCAAGCCCGGTTACATCCCGCATCGCTGGGCCAGTTTAGAACAGTCAGTGAGTTGGATACGCGCGGCCGGTGGACTCGCCGTTGTCGCTCATCCCGGTCGCTACGATTTAACGCCCATGCAAATGTCGGCATTTTTAGATGAATTCAAACAATTCGGCGGGCAGGGCATTGAAGTGGTCACCGGCAGCCACACGCCGGATCAGTTCGATGAATATGCCAAAGTAGCCCAAAGCTATGGCTTGCTGGCTTCACGCGGGTCGGATTTTCATGGTCCGGGCGAATCCCGAATTGACTTAGGCGCATTGCCGCCGCTCCCCGACAATTTAAAACCGGTTTGGCATGATTGGTTTTAAGTCCGCTTGCCGGCAACGCGATCAGCCCCGTGTTGTGTAAAACCTAAACTTTATCTTGAATTTATTGAAATTCACCCCATTTAGCGCTCTATTTAGTTGATTCAGTGTCCTTGGAGAGTAATTCTATGAAGCGTATTTTTCTATTTATAGCCACCAACTTGGCGGTCATGGTAGTGATGTCCGTAGTGCTGTCATTGCTCGGAGTTAATCGCTTTTTGACTGCAAATGGGCTTAATTTAGGGATGTTAATGGTGTTTTCGCTGGTGGTAGGCTTTACCGGCGCGATTTTTTCCTTACTCATTAGTAAGCCGATGGCCAAATGGTCAACCGGCGCACAAGTGATTCAAGCGCCATCCAATAGCACCGAATTATGGCTGGTCAATACCGTTAAAATGCTGTCCGAGCGCGCAGGTATCGGCATGCCAGAAGTGGCGATTTATCAAGGCGCGCCCAATGCGTTTGCGACCGGTGCGTTTAAAGATTCGGCTCTGGTGGCAGTGTCAACCGGTTTGTTAGAAAACATGACCCGCGAGGAAGTCGAAGCGGTCTTAGGTCACGAAGTGGCGCACGTTGCCAACGGCGACATGATCACGATGACATTGATTCAGGGCGTGGTGAATACCTTCGTCGTATTTTTAGCGCGTGTGGTTGGCTATGCGGTTGACCAAGCGTTTTTCAAAAAGAATGATGATGATCGTCCCGGTATCGGCTATATGCTGACCGTGCTAGTGTGCGAAATTCTGTTCGGATTTGCCGCCTCGATTATTGTTTGCTGGTTCTCGCGCCAACGTGAATTCCGCGCTGACGCTGGTTCGGCCAAGTTGTTGGGCAATGGTCAGCCGATGATTAATGCCTTGTCGCGCTTGGGTGGTTTGGTGCCGGGCGAATTGCCAAAATCCATGGCCGCATCAGGAATCAGCGATAAAGCGGGTATCGCTGAATTATTTTCTACCCATCCACCGATGGAACAGCGGATTGCCGCTTTGCGTAATGCTGGAAAATAAATCTCGTTCGACTAAATTGACATTAGTTAATCCACATTAAATCTAGCTAAGTTAAATACGAACAAACTCACTTTAATCCCCTAACTACTTGATGACTAAGCCCGATTCAGTCCACTTGGGCATAGTCGTTAATCCATATGAGCCAATATTTTTACCTTCACCCCGATAACCCGCAAAGCCGCTTAATCAAACAGGCGTGCCAGATTATTCATGCCGGCGGGATAGTTGCCGTGCCAACCGATTCTTGCTATGCCTTGGTGTGTCATTTGGATGATAAGGACGCCGTGCAACGCTTGCGTCGCATTCGTGAAGTCGATGAAAAACATCATTTAACTTTGCTGTGCCGCGATTTAAGTGAAATCGCCACCTACGCCAAAGTGGATAATCGCCAATATCGCTTATTGAAAGCAGCCACGCCTGGGCCTTATACCTTTATCTTGGAAGCGACCAAAGAAGTCCCGCGCCGTTTATCCCATCCTTCGCGCAAAACCATAGGTTTGCGTGTGCCGGAACATAAAATCATTCATGAATTGCTAACCGAATTAGGCCAGCCTTTGCTAGGTACTACCCTAATTTTGCCCAATCACGAGCAACCGTTAAATGAGCCGGAAGAAATCCGTGATGCTCTTGAACGTCAAATTGAGCTAATCATCGACGGCGGCGCATGCAGCCTCGAGCCTACCACGGTGATTGATCTGACGGGCGCGGAAACCCAGCTTATCCGCCAAGGCCGCGGCGACGTCAGTATTTTTGGCCTATGAGCCTATTCTGAACGATGAATAACCATACAAATAACAAGTCTATTAGTTGCTCTGGTAGAATTCGGCTCTATGAATGAATTAATCCAAACTTTGGCGGTGTTCGCCATTCCGGTGGTCTTAGCGATCACTTTGCACGAAGCTGCACACGCGTATGCGGCCAAATATTACGGTGACGATACGGCTTATTCGCGCGGGCGCATGAGCTTAAACCCGGCTCGGCACATCGATCCCGTTGGTACTTTGCTTATTCCAGTGGTCTTGTATTTAATGACCGGTGGTAGTTTTGTGTTTGGCTACGCCAAGCCAGTGCCGATTGATTTCAGTCGCCTGCGTAACCCAAAACGTGACATGGCGTGGGTTGCATTGGCGGGGCCAGCGTCGAATTTTTTCATGGCGCTAGCTTGGATGATCGGTGCTTACGTGCTCGCCATTACGCAAGTCACAGAACCCTTTCTCCTGCGCATGACGGAAGCGGGAATTGTGTCTAATTTAGTGATGTTTGCGTTGAATTTATTTCCGATGTTGCCGCTCGACGGTGGACGTATTTTGACTAGTCTGCTGCCGATGAAACAAGCCATCCAGTTTTCAAAAATTGAACCCTACGGTTTTTTTATTGTGTTAGGTTTGATGTGGTTGAAATTGTTTAATTACTGGTTAATTCCAGTGATGTTTTTAACAGAAAAATCATTGCATCTCATTCTTTCACCTCTGCAGTTTCTCATTAAGTGATCAAAAAAATCCATGTATCCTGAACGCGTTGTTTCTGGTATGCGCCCCACTGGCGCAATGCATTTAGGGCACTACCACGGTGCTTTAAAAAACTGGATCAAAATGCAGGCTGAAATGCCTTGCTTGTTCTTCGTCGCCGATTGGCATGCGCTCACCACGCACTACGACGATCCTAGCAATATCGAAAAAAACACTTGGGACATGCTCGTCGATTGGCTAGCCGCTGGCGTTGATCCGTCCCAAGCGACGTTATTTATCCAATCCAAAGTGCCCGAGCACGCCGAATTACATTTGTTATTGTCGATGGCAACTCCGCTCGGTTGGTTGGAGCGCGTCCCAACCTACAAAGACCAACAAGAAAAGCTGCAAGATCGTGATCTGGCGACTTACGGTTTTCTCGGCTATCCCCTGCTGCAAGCGGCCGATGTCCTGATTTACCGCGCCAGCCAAGTGCCGGTAGGTGACGATCAAGTGCCGCATTTGGAATTGATGCGCGAAGTGGCGCGTCGCTTTAATCATCTGTACGGCAAAGAAAAAGGCTTTGAAGAGAATGCGCTGGAAGCCGTCAAAAAACTCGGCAGCAAGCGGGCCAAGTTATATGTCGAGTTGCGTAACGAATTCCAAGAAAAAGGCTTAGTCGAATCGCTTGAGCAAGCCCACGCGCTGCTCAATGACGCGCAAAATTTAAGCATGATCGACCGCGAGCGCTTATTTGGTTATTTAGAAGGCAGCCGCAAGCTGATCTTGGTCGAGCCACAAGTCAAATTAACTGTCGCATCGCGCTTGCCGGGTGTCGATGGACAAAAAATGTCCAAGAGTTACGGCAACGCGATTTCACTGCGTGAAGATAAAGAAGTCGTCACCAAAAAAATTCGCACCATGGTGACTGACCCAGCCCGCATTCGGCGCACCGACGTGGGCGACCCCGAACGTTGCCCCGTTTGGCAATTACACCAGGTGTATTCCGATCCAGCCACCAAGCTCTGGGTGCAAAAAGGCTGCAAAAGCGCTGGAATCGGCTGTCTTGATTGTAAGCAGCCAGTCATCGACGCCATTATTAAAGAGCAAGAACCCATGCACGAGCGGGCGCAACAATATTTGGATGACCCAAGTTTGGTGCGCGCCATCGCCGCCGATGGTTGCGATCAAGCCCGCAAGTTGGCCCAAGAAACCATGCGCGACGTGCGCGAGGCCATGGGAATTAGCTATACCTAATTTGATACTTACATGACTCATTCTGTCTCAGACGAACTCCACACCGAGCCCGCATTGCCGCCCGCATCGCACTGGCTGAAACGGTATATTCACCTCATTCCCAAAGGCGAAGTGCTGGATCTGGCCAGCGGAGCAGGGCGCAATTGTCCGGCTATTTTGGCTAACGGGAACCAAGTATTAGCGCTGGATCGTGATCCAGTATTGCTGGCTAAAGCAGCTAAATTAGGCGTGTCAACGCTGTGTCACGATTTGGAAGCAAAAGAATCTGTCTGGCCATTTGCGGACCAGCGTTTTTCAGGGATTGTGATTTGCAATTATCTATATCGCCCCTTGTTTCCGCATATTTTGGCCAGTCTTGCGCCGGAAGGCGTGTTAATTATCGAGACCTTCGCCCAAGGCAATGAACGATTTGGCAAACCGACCAACCCCGACTTTTTGTTGGCGCCCAATGAATTGCTCGGTTTGCTGGTCTTGGTTCCTAATCAAACCTTTAACGTCATTGCCTACGAAGGTGGTTTTGTCGATCAGCCCAAACAGGCGGTCGTGCAGCGAATTTGTATTAAGAAAAGCGCTTCGGCAGATGTTGCATTGCCGACGCCATAAAGTGTGTTCTAAAGCCCGGATTTGAGCTTCACAATATCTCTCGTTTGCTGCACTAATTTATGCCAGTTAGATAACTTGTTTTATTTTAGTAAAAGTTAGCGTGTTGAACTTCTATCCGATACAATCGACGTTTTATATTTTTTGATGCTTTATCATGACGATGATTACGGGAAGCTTAGTTGCAATTGTTACACCGATGCATGCAGATGGTAGTTTGGATATTCCGGGCTTACGCAAGTTAATAGATTGGCATATTAGCGAAGGCACCGACGGTATCGTAATCGCCGGCACAACGGGCGAATCCTCCACGGTGACGGTCGAAGAACACAAAGAATTAATTCGCCTGACTGTAGAACACACCAATAAGCGCATTCCTATCATCGCCGGTTCAGGCGGTAACTCCACTCAAGAAGCCATTACCTTAACAAGCTACGCCAAAGAAGTTGGCGCTGATGCGTCCTTACAGGTTGTGCCGTACTACAATCGCCCAACGCAAGAAGGCATGTATCAGCATTTCAAAAAGATTGCTGAGTCGGTCGATTTGCCGGTTATTTTGTACAACGTGCCAAGTCGCACCGTAGCCGATATGTCGAACGAGACCATCGCACGTTTAGCGCATATTCCGAATATCGTTGGCGTCAAAGAAGCAAGCGGCAACATCGGTCGCGATATCGAATTGTTGGGCATGGTTCCAGCCGATTTCGCCGTCTATTCAGGCGATGATTTGTCGGCGATGGCGTTGATGTTATGCGGCGGTAAGGGCGATATTTCGGTTACAGCCAACGTTGCTCCGCGTGCGATGCACGAGCTGTGTCAAGCGGCGATGCGCGGCGATATTGCTAAAGCCAAAGAGATAAATCAGGCATTAATTCCTTTACATCAAAAATTGTTTCTTGAGCCTAACCCGGTTCCAGTAAAATGGGCCTTAAACGCAATGGGCTTGATTCCAAGTGGCATTCGCTTGCCATTGGTTGAATTGTCGGCGCAGTATCACGAAAGTCTTGGCAGCGCGTTACGCGATGCCGGATTGCTGCACAAATAAATAATAGCGATTTGTAGAACTTGATATAGCAGTTGTAGCGCGTTTTTACGTTGGTGTCGGCCTTAGCCATGCACTGAAGAATTTTAACTTTGAGTTTGTACCTAAATGACTATTCGCAATAATTCACTGACTAAATTAATCCCTTTGCTGACTGTTGTGGCAATTGCAGGTTGCAGCACTGCTGGCAGCTTGTTCACACCAGATAAGATTGATTACAAAAGCGCGAGTGAAAAGAAAGTTGAGCCAAAACTGGATGTTCCTCCAGATTTGAGCCAGATATCCCGTGATAATCGCTATTCAATTCCAGAAAATGGTTCGACAGGACCCTTAACTGCTTCAGGCTTTAACGCCTCCCGAACAGCCGGCGCAGCCAATATACCTGCAGCGGTAACGTCAACGAGTGTGGCGCTAAATTCATGGCAAAACATGCACATCGAACGTGACGGTTCGCAGCGTTGGTTAGTCGTGCCGCAAAATGCTGACGTGTTATTTCCAAAAATTAAAGACTTCTGGCAAGAAAATGGTTTCTTGATTAATGAAGAAACTCCAGCCGCTGGCGTAATGGAAACCGATTGGGCGGAAAACCGCGCCAAGATTCCGCAAGATTTTTTGCGTAAAACAATCGGCTATGTGTTTGATTCGCTGTATTCAACTGGTGAGCGCGATAAATTCCGCACCCGTTTAGAGCGTCGCGAAGATGGTTCGACCGAAGTCTACATCAGCCACCGTGGTGTTGAAGAAGTCTTGACCGGTAGTGACAAGACTGGTTCAACATGGGCAGCGCGTCCTAACGATCCAGGTCTAGAAGTCGCGTTCCTGTCGCGTTTAATGGTGCGTTTAGGTGCTACTGAAGAAAAGGCTAAGGAAATTGTTGCCGGCACTGTCGTTCTGCCTGTTAAAGCCAAATTTGTTAAAGTTGGCTCAACTGCCTCGATCGATGTGGAAGAAAGTTTTGATCGCGCTTGGCGTCGGGTTGGTTTGGCGTTGGATCGGGTGAACTTTACTGTTGAAGATCGCGATCGCGCTCAAGGAATTTATTTCGTGCGTTATATTGATCAAGACAGCGCATCAAGCAGTCAAGGATTCTTCGCTAAGATATTCTCTAGCGACAAAGAAAAAGATACTAA
This sequence comes from Sapientia aquatica, assembly GCF_004358105.1. Taxonomy (GTDB): domain Bacteria; phylum Pseudomonadota; class Gammaproteobacteria; order Burkholderiales; family Burkholderiaceae_D; genus Solimicrobium; species Solimicrobium aquaticum. The sequence continues at coordinate 482,197 of NZ_SMYL01000001.1, forward strand.
GCGCTATCGTATCTTGGTCAAAGGTGAGCAAAACTTAACTCATGTGACGATTCAAAATAACGATGGCACACCAGAGAATTCAACCGCTTCTGAGAAGATTTTGAATTTGTTGTTGGAGCAGTTGAAGTAATTTTTAACTGACATGAAATATAAAAAGAGCCGCTAAATCAGCGGCTCTTTTTTATGACTCAAATTTTGTGATTTGCTCGGAAAGCGCAACGACAGCAAGCGGCTAAAATAAAGTCAAAGGCCTATTTAATTCCCTCTCAGAGTAACAAACGAATCACGAATGCAAAGTTGATTTTGTTAGTGCGTGTGGTCGTTATTAGGCGTGATAGCAACTTCCGGCGCGATAAATAATTGAGCGCAATCGACCGCATCAAAACTATAAGGCTTGCCGCAAAAATCGCAATTAATGTCGAGCTTACCCAAACTTGTTACCGCCTCGGTGACTTCCTGTTTACCCAACATTTTCAGCATGTTGCCGACTTTTTCACGACTACAAGTGCAATGCACTGTGATCGGTTGCGGGTCAAACAAGCGCAGGCTTTCTTCCCAAAATAAACGATGTAATAAGGTCGCGATATCGGTGGTGATTAGCTCATCGTATTTTAGCGTGCTGCCCAAGATGCAAGCGCGCAGCCAAGCTTGTTCGGCATTCTCGGCTTGCTGACTTTGCTCCTCTTCGCGCTCACCCGAACCGCCGTGATACGGCAACCGTTGCAACAACATGCCGCGGCACAGTTCATCGTTTGATGCCAGCCACAGCTTGGTATCGAGTTGCTCCGATTGCTTCATGTAGCTCTCGATAATCGCTGCAATGGTATCGCCTTCTAACGGCACGATACCTTGATAGGCTTGCTGCCCCGGGACTTTGTTGTTGGGGTCGAGCGTGATGACGAAGCGGCCATTTCCTTGTGCGTTAATCAGTTCGGCTAACGTCGCGTCGTCCGCGATGACAACGTTATCCGCCAATTTAGCCATGGCGCGGATCTGCAAATTGCTATTGCATTCCACCACCAATAATTTGATCGCACCATCACCGTGGATTTGCATAATCATGCTGCCATCGAATTTTAAATTGGCGCTTAATAATGCGGCCGCGCAGGTCAACTCACCGAGCAATGTTTGAACTGGAAGTGGGTAGTCGTGGTGGGTGAGCACCTCTTGCCAACTTGAGTTGAGTTCAATCAACTCACCGCGCACGGTGGCGTCGTCAAACATAAATTTTTGCAAAGTATTGGTCATGGAGTGGGGCTTAGTTCAAATGAAGGAATGGGCGGATATTGTGCTGAAAAGGTTTATTTCAACCGAACCAACTGAGTTTTAAACAATTGCGCGCGTTGGACGTAGTTGGCAGTATTTTTGTGCATATTGCTGATTTCTTCGTCCGTAAGCGTGCGTGCTACTTTGGCTGGTGTACCAATAATTAAGGAGTTGTCAGGGAAACTTTTACCCTCGGTGACCAATGCCCCCGCGCCGACTAAACAGTTTTTGCCGATTATCGCGCCATTCAACACAACCGCCTGAATCCCGATCAACGCGCCATCGCCAACGGTGCAGCCATGAAGCATTGCTTGATGACCGATGGTGACGTTGCTGCCGATCGTCATTGGGTAGCCGACATCGGTGTGTAGCACGGCGCTCTCTTGCACATTGCTGTTTTCGCCTATGCTGATGAGCTCATTGTCGCCGCGTATCGTCACATCAAACCACACGCTAGAATGCGCCGCTAGGGCGACTTTACCGATGACGTTGGCAGAGTCAGCCACGAAAACGCTGTCGTCAATTTGGGGAGTGAATTCGCTTAATTGATAAATAGCCATGATGGAGTCACTTTCAGGGTGAAGTTAATTTGTAGGCTGCTTGGCAAACTGCGTAAAATAGTTGCTGGGATAAAAGTCGCTATTTTACCCTGCATCAGGAGTGGTTTGATTTGTTGTTAATTCGGCTCTAAGTCGGCTCTAATTTAGCCTCAATCCAGTTTCATTCGTCGTGAATTTTCTATTTTTTTGGTAAAGCTGTCCTCCATGTCGCCCAATCACCCCGAACTCCGTCAACAAGCTTTATTGATTTTGGCGCAAACCGATCCCGCTCAAAAAGTCGCGCAAACGATGGCTTTGCAGCAGCAGTACCAAGTCGGACACATCGGGCTGGATACCGCAATCCACCTGTCTGACGCGGGGCAAGATATTCCAGGGCGACCAGCCAAGCCTGAATTAGTCCCGCCACTCAATGTAAAACGCCGCACGATGCGAACGTTAGAAGGCAGGGCGATTTTGTTGCATGCCTTGTGCCATATTGAATTTAATGCGATCAACCTAGCTTTAGACGCGATTTGGCGCTTTCCGGCGATGCCGATTGATTATTATGTCGATTGGCTCAAAGTCGCCGCCGAAGAAGCGCTGCATTTTTCGCTCCTAGCGCAACATCTGACCACGCTGGGATTTGAGTACGGCGATTTCCCCGGTCATGACACCTTGTGGGAAATGGTGGCCAAAACCCAGGAAGATATTTTGGCCCGCATGGCGCTGGTGCCGCGCACGATGGAAGCGCGCGGGTTGGACGCCGCCCCCAGCACGCGAAATAAATTGAGTCAAATCGGTGATGAAGCAGGGGCCGCCATTATCGATATTATTTTGCGTGACGAAATTGGCCACGTCGCCATTGGCAATCGCTGGTACGCGCATATATGTGCTGAGCGCGGATTGGAGCCGGTTGCCGAGTACGCCAAGCTGACAGTGCAATACAAAGCACCCAAATTGCGCGGCCCATTTAATTTAGATGCCCGTCGCGCCGCGGGTTTTACCGAAGCGGAACTCGGCGCACTGCATGCTATGCAAGAAACAAACTAGGCTAAAGCTAGGCACTAAGGCTATAATCTGACCGTGGTAAATTCAGTTTTAGGCCAATTTCCCCAATTTTTATTAATCGCAGCGTCCCATACCCTCAACTTATTTTCAGCCAATTCTCATGCATTACGTATCTACTCGCGGCATTGCTGCGCAACATTCTTTTTCGACGATTTTGTTAGGTGGCTTGGCCGAAGATGGCGGCTTGTACTTGCCTGACACTTATCCACAAATTAGCGATGCAGAGTTGACTGCTTGGCGTCAATTATCGTATGCCGATTTAGCCAGCGCGATTTTGGCCAAATTTGCGCCCGATATTCCGCTCGAGGATTTACGCGAGCTGACCAAAAAAACCTACACCGCTGAGGTTTATCGCAACACCAGCAATGGCAATGCCGAACAAATCACACCGTTAAAAAAACTAGAAGACGGTTTGTATTTGCAAGAATTATCCAACGGCCCGACGCTGGCATTTAAAGACATGGCGATGCAGTTGTTGGGCAATTTATTTGAATACACGCTCGATAAGCAGCATGCCGAATTAAATATTTTTGGCGCAACCTCTGGTGATACCGGTAGCGCCGCCGAATACGCCATGCGCGGCAAACGCGGGATCCGGGTCTTTATGCTCTCGCCCCATCAAAAAATGAGCGCGTTTCAAACCGCGCAAATGTTTAGCTTAAACGACGCCAATATTTTCAATATCGCAGTGGAAGGCGTGTTCGATGATTGCCAAGATTTAGTTAAAGCTGTGTCCAACGATCTGGAATTTAAACGCCAGCAAAAAATTGGTACCGTCAATTCAATCAATTGGGCGCGTGTTGTGGCGCAAGTGGTGTATTACTTCCGTGGTTATTTAAGCGCGACCTCATCCAATACCGAGAAAGTTTCGTTCACCGTTCCATCGGGTAACTTCGGCAATATTTGTGCTGGCCACATCGCGCGCATGATGGGTTTGCCGATTGCCCAATTGGTGGTCGCCACTAACGAAAACGATGTCTTGGACGAGTTCTTTAAAACCGGCAAATATCAGGTACGGCAATCGGCGCAGACCTATCACACCAGTAGTCCGTCGATGGACATTTCTAAGGCGTCTAATTTTGAGCGCTTTGTGTTTGATTTGATTGGGCGCGATAGCACGCGTTTGGCGGCGCTATTCCGTCAAGTAGAAACCAAAGGTGGATTTGATTTGTCGGGCGGTCCGGGTAGCGATGGCGACGAATTTAAACGCATTGCTGACTATGGTTTTAGTTCCGGTAAATCGGTGCATGCCGATCGCTTAGCGACGATTCGGATGGTGCAACAGCGTTACGGTGTGATCGTGGATACACATACGGCTGACGGGATTAAAGTCGCCTTGGAACAGCGCGATCGGGCGATTCCGATGATTGTGTTGGAAACCGCATTGCCGGCCAAATTCAACGAAACCATCCGCGAAGCATTGGGACACGACGCGCCGCGTCCTGCGGGATTTGAGAACATTGAAGCCTTACCGCAGCAATTTGTGGTGATGCCAGTGGATGTGCAGAAAATGAAACACTACATTTCCGAGCAAACAGGGCTGTAGTTTGCGATCAAGTTGGTGCAAAAATCAAAGGGAAGATTAATTCTTCCCTTTTTTCATGCCTGAACCGGTTGTGAACTTGTTTGTTGCCCGCGCAACGCCTAATTTGAGTAAATGAATTTGCTTGGATTTGTTAATTGAAAATTTCCTTGTGGAAAGTTTATTTTAACAAACATACACATTTGTTTCTTTTTTTAAATATATTGTTAAATTTCATCGAAAATTTTGCCATTTAACATTATTTAAAAGTACACTTAGGAAATATTATCTTATTGCAATAAACGTACTTTTTTAAGACGACTTGCTCAGGAAAAGCGTAATGGATCGTAATACTTTACTTCAATCAAGCCGCACTCAATATCTCGAAGTGTTTGGGCAGTTAATTCTGATCGCGATTCGTCGCTCGTACGAAAAACTGTACGACAAAGCCGATAAAAGTAAAAGCTCGCAACAACAACGCTTATTCATGGACGCACGCTCAACGCTCATCAGCAACGAGCAAAAATTCACCACGCAATTTCAATCCAAATTAGATTCCTTGTTAGAACGCAGTTTTCAAACTGCATACGACACCTTTCGTCCGTCTTTTTTTAATTCGAAAAAAGCCACCACGATGGAATTAATGGATATCACCGCATTTGAAGATGAATTGCGCATCGATATCATCACCAGCCGTTTTCGCAGTGAAGCCGAAGAACAATTACGCGACTTAAATATTCGTATTGCGATTTTGTTTGAGCGCAACGATATCGCCGAACGCGAGAATCCATTCCGCCCGTATTTGCTCACCCGCAGCTTGATTTTGGGCGTCGAAGCTATGGGAATTGAAGGCGAAATGGCGGTCGTCATTACCGATCAATTAGCTGAGGAATTGCTCGTTGACGTGGCTTCGCTGTACGAAAGCATTAACGAGCATTTATCCAATTTTGGCGTGGCAGCGCAATTGCAATTTAAGCCGCAGCGCATGCCATCGGATTTAACTAATCCAGTTGGCTACGATGCCGAGAGCAATTTAGACGACGCCGATCATCCAGAATCGCAGCGCGACAATCAATCGCAACATGCACGTAACTTTTCGAATTTACAATCTAGCCAAACCAATTCTAATTCAGCACCAAGTCAGCCTCGCGTTGGAAAAATCGAGCAGCTAATTCAAATGGTGAGAAGTCGCAATATCCAGCGTATGGGCGGCGCGGCAGGAAGTGGGTCGGGTAGCGCTGAAGGCGCATTCGGTGGCGCTGGGCAGGGAAACCAACGATTTGAAGGCGGCGGATCTGGCGCTGCCAATTCAAATGGCGGCGGTGCAACCGACGCAGTTAACCAATTATTTAGTCAGGCCGGATCTGCCGTCTCGGGTTGGCTCGAAGGTGCGCAGGAAGTTGGTAGTACCTTGCGTAAAGTATTTTTCGGTGGGGCGATGCAGGCGCAAGCGGGCGGACAAGCCGGCGGCGCTGGCGGTTATGCCGCTGGTGCGGGCGGCGAGTATGGACGCGAAGACGGATCATCCGGCTTCATCACGATTTCACCGCAGTTAAATAATGCGCTGCGCGCGCCGATTCCATCCACCAGCGAAATGACTGGCTCCGATGGCGAGGTGCGAAATTTAATTATTGAGCGGCGCGACAACTTAAATGCGTTGGCGGCCGATCAGCACGAAAAAATGACGATTGATATCGTCGCGATGTTGTTTGAATTTATTTTGAAAGATCATCAAGTTCCCGCTGAAGTGCGGGCGCAATTAGGACGGTTGCAGTTTTCCGTTCTAAAAATGGCCTTGATGGATTCGGCGTTATTAACCAAGAAAAGCCATCCAGCTCGTTTATTAGTTAATCGTATTGGTTCGATTTCAGTCGGGTTGCAACAAATCGACCCAACTGGCGAACGTATCTCAGCCGAAATTTGCCGAATAGTGGAAGAATTATTAGCCAGCGACTCTGAAAACCCCGAGCTATTTAGCAAAATGCTAGATCAGCTTGACGTTTTTATTGCGCGAGAATTATTGGCCTCCAACGCCAAAGTAGAAAACGCTGTCAAAGTTGTCGTCAATGCCGAACACCGTTCGCAACGTTTTTATCAAGCGAGTGCCGAGTTAGAAACCATGCTGACCGGCATGCTGATTACGCCGTATTTGCGCCGCTTTTTAGTTGATACTTGGTCGCACGTCATTGAGCGTGTTGAGCGCAATTCCAATGTAGATTCAACCCGCTTCCGTTTGCTGGTGCCGAATTTGTTGTGGAGTATTTTGCCCAAAGTTACACGCGATGATCGCTCGATGTTGTTGCAGCTCATTCCTGGATTAGTGCCCGTGCTGCGCGAAGGCATGAGCTTGGTCGCGTGGTTGCCCGAGCATCAGCAAGACCTATTAAATTGGCTGGTCGATGCACATACCACGGTCATGCGCGCTGTTGCTACCGATGAAGCGGTGATTTCGCTGGCTGAAGTGCAGCGCCATTTTCATCAATTTATTTATCCGAATGAAGTCGCTCCTGAGAAGGCAGCTACGTCTGAATCGGCAGCAAGCGCTTCGTCGCAACCTGAATCCGCTCAAACAGCTGCTGACGCAAATTCCAACCAATCACCTGAATTGCCGCAACATCCCATCAGTCTGAATCGAGTTTTGCTGGATGAAGCGATCAAAGAACTAGAAGCCGAATTAGATCAAGTTGGATTGCTACAAGATTTAGATGCAACGCCAGATGCGGTTGGACTCGATTTGCTCGATGACCCCTTGTTCGGCGAAGAGGGCGCGACTAGTTCAGAAGCAGGCGCGATGAGCGCGAGTGAAACCTTAGCCCAGTATGCCGATGGGCATGCTAGTCAGCATAGCGCAGCGAGTGCTTCATCAACCCCGCCATCAACTCCGCAACAATCCGGTAGTTCTGATGTGGATGAAACGATGCAATCGCTACTCAACGATCAACTATTGCCGCTCAATGAAGACGGTGAAGTCGATATTTTGGAGCGCTTGCGCAGCGGCGTGATTGTGGAAATTAATTTGTACGGACAATCGACACGAGGTCGTTTAAATTGGATTAGCCCCAATTCGTCCAATTTGATTTTGACCATGAACGGCCAACCAGCTCCCTCCATCGTCAGTGTGCGCATGTTCCGGCGTATGTTAAAAAATGAGCGTGCGCGCTTCGTCGAAGTGGCTCCATTGTTTGAGCGCGCCGTGCAATCTTTGCTGGAATCAGCCGACCAACTTGATATGGCCGATGCGGCTTAAATTTTGTTGGTCAGATTATTGATCAGATTGCTGATCGACTCTTCATTTCCTCAGTTTTTTACCACGTTTTATCGTTCCCTAAACCGCTTTGCCAACATGCTAAAATCTTCCCCTATTGAAATACGTAATCAGGGGAAGTTTATGCTGCGCCAAGTCATGTGTCGGATTGTTTTGTTAGTGTCGGCGTTGTTCTGCTTTGACGCGCTGGCAGCGGAAGTGCAGGTCGCCGTGGCAGCTAATTTTGCCGCGCCGATGAAACAAATCGCTACTCAATTTGAGCAGATAAGCGGTCACAAAGCCAATCTGTCGGTCGGCGCCACAGGCAAGTTTTACGCACAGATTAAAAACGGCGCGCCGTTTGATATTCTGCTGTCCGCTGATCAAGCGACGCCGACCTTACTCGTTCAAGAACAATCCGCTTTAGCGGGCAGTCAGTTCACCTACGCAATCGGTAAGCTGGCGTTGTGGTCAGCCAATCCGACGTTGGTTGATGGACGTGGTGCTGTGTTAAAGCAGGGCAGTTTTGCCCATTTGGCGATTGCCTCGCCCAAGCAAGCGCCATATGGCGCGGCGGCGATGGAGGTCTTAACTGCGCTAAATCTGAATACTTCGATCGCGCCAAAATTGGTGCAAGGCGAAAACATTGGGCAAACTTACTCATTTATCTCAACCGGCAATGCCGAGTTGGGCTTCGTGGCCTTGTCGCAAATTTGGGAAAACAATACGCTCAAGTCAGGTTCCTATTGGCTCGTCCCAGACAACTTGTACAGCCCGATCCGGCAAGATGCCGTTCTGCTCAAGCACGGCAAAGATAATCCGGCGGCGGCTGCCCTGCTGGCTTTCTTAAAAACCGATAAAGCGCGCGCCATCATGCAATCCTTTGGGTATCAATTTTGATGGAGGCCGCTGATTTAGGCGCGATCTGGCTGACCTTAAAGCTTGCCAGTATTACGACTATTGCCTTACTGCTGCTAGGTACTCCCTTGGCTTGGTGGCTAGTCCGAACCCAGTCGCGCTTAAAGCCTGCGATTCGCAGCATCGTCGCGCTGCCGTTAATTTTACCGCCCACCGTGATCGGCTTTTATTTGTTGGTGTTTATGGGGCCAAACGGTGCTTTTGGTAAGCTAACCCAATCGCTGGGCTGGGGCGTTTTACCCTTTACATTCATTGGTTTAGTGCTGGCCTCCATGGTGTATTCCTTGCCTTTTGTAGTGCAGCCTTTGTATAACGCGTTTGAAGCCATTGGGCCAAGACCGCTAGAAGTCGCCGCCACCTTGCGCGCATCGCCGTTGGATACTTTTTTCTCCGTGGTTGTGCCGTTGGCCAAACCGGGTTACATCACGGCGCTGGTCATGGGCTTTGCGCATACTGTGGGCGAATTTGGTGTGGTGTTAATGATAGGTGGGAATATTCCCGACAAAACTCGCGTCGTTTCGGTGCAAATTTATGATCATGTCGATGCGCTGGAGTACGCCCAAGCGCATAGTTTGGCCGCGATATTATTGCTGTTTTCGTTTGTGGTTTTGCTGCTGCTGTACCGCGTGAATGCAGGGAGAACCGAGGCGGCGCGAGGTTATTTGTCATGACGCACAATATTCACCTTGAATTGCACCACCCGATTTTATCGGTGAAGGCAACATTGCCGGGTAGCGGCATTACCGCCGTTGTCGGTGCGTCGGGTGCGGGCAAGACGACACTGCTGCGTTGCATCGCTGGATTGGAGTCAGCGGCTGCTGGATTGGTGAATGTAAATGGCGTGTCGTGGCAAGACGATACGCGTCGAATTCGATTGCCGACCTATCAGCGCAAGGTTGGATTGGTCTTTCAAGAAGCGAGTTTATTTCCGCATTTGTCGGTGCAAGCGAATCTGGAGTTTGGATTGCGGCGCACCGCACAGCGCACAATTTCATTAACCCAAGCTGTCGATTTGCTGGGTCTAGCTCAATTGCTCAAGCGCTCGCCCACAACGTTATCGGGCGGTGAAAAACAGCGCGTCTCGATCGCACGCGCACTGGCGACCAGCCCAGATTTGTTGTTAATGGATGAGCCACTCGCGTCCTTGGATGAGTCGCGTAAAGCAGAAGTGCTGCCCTATCTTGATCGATTAAGTAATGAATTATCGCTGCCGATTTTGTATGTCAGTCATGCGATGTCAGAAGTCGCGCATTTAGCTCAACAGGTGCTGGTGCTCGAAGGTGGAAAAGTGTTTGCTCAAGCTGATGTGTTTGAGATTTTGTCGCGTGCCGATTTACCCTACGCACATGGCGACCATGCATTTGCCATAGTTGCTGCGCGCATGGCTAGTTTCGACCCGCACTATCAGCTCAGTCAGTTTGATTTTGCTGGCGGTTCTATCTTTTTGCCGCAAAGTCGCGATTCGGTTCTTGATATGAATACAGAAGTGCGACTACGTATTCAAGCGCGTGATGTCAGTTTGTCTCTTGTGCCGCAACACGGTTCAAGCATCCTCAATACAATTCCTGTAAAAATCGCCCAGATCAATCAAGATAGTGCGGGATTATTTATGTTGGAACTTGATGCGGCTGGCGTGCGTTTGTTGGCCCGTATTACGCAAAAATCGTTAGATCAATTGGGCCTCAAAGTTGGCTTGGCGGTATTTGCGCAAATCAAAGGTGTGGCGGTGTTGCGTTGACGTGTTGGGTCAAACGAATTTAACAATCCAACTGCCGCGCGCTTTCAAAATAACGCTCTTGTCCACTCAGCGGATCAATAAATTGAATTGAGCGCGCCAATAATTTTAATGGGCGCGTCATGTCATCGGCTTTGCAAGGCAGCGCTACCGGATAAAAATCATCGTTCAAAATCGGAATGCCCAACGCGGATAAATGCACTCTGAGCTGATGTTTGCGTCCGGTCACGGGATGTAGTCGATAGCGGTAAATTGCGTTCGGATGCGCGGTTTGGCTTAGCAGTTCTAACCGTTCAATATGCGTCTCAGAATTGGGCGTGCCAGCTTGCTCTTGCATGCGGAAAAATGGCGTTCCTTCCACCATGCGGCTGCGGTAAATAAAAGGAGCTTGATAGTCAGCTAAGTCGCCAGCCAGCGCTTCGTATTGTTTGGTTACGCCGCGCTGTTGAAATAGGAATTGATAGGCGCCGCGACTAGCAATATTGAGTGAGAAAATCATCACGCCTGCCGTTTCCCGATCAAGCCGATGGATCGGGCTTAGATCGGGCAAATTGTGTTTGCGTTTTAAGCGCACCAACAAGGTTTCGTGCAGAAATCGACCAGTGGGAATGACTGGTAAAAAATGCGGCTTATCGACCACCAAAATATGCTGATCTTGAAAAAGAATGTGCTCTTCAAAAGGAATCGGTGTTTCGGCGTCAATTTCACGGTAATAAAAAATCCGTCCGCCCCAGCGATAAGGGCTATCCGCTGAATACGGCGTTCCCCCATCATCGACCACTTCCCCGCGCAGCATACGATCTTGCCAAGTCGCCGCGCTCACGTCGGGAAAGCGCTGCGTTAGAAATTCCAATAACGTTTTCCAATTGCCTTTTTGCAGCCACAAATAGCTAGGCGCAACGCCATCCCGAATCGGAAGTGGCGCGTTGTGGATTAACTTATCGCGTTGTTTCATGGTGCCGCAAGATATAACGCTGGCTGGCGCGCCGGAACAATAATTGTAAGGAAAGGGCAGTGAAGGTGAGGGCGATAATTAAGCCTATCCAATAACCGCGCACGCCCATTGGATCAATCGAAAAGTCACTAAATTTGAATCCAAATGTCAGCACATAACCGAGAGGCATTCCAATAATCCAAAACGCGGTCATGTGAATAATCATCGGAGCGCGGGTAACTTTGTATCCACGTAAAATTCCGGCGCTGACGACTTGGGTAATATCGGAAAACTGAAAAATCCCAGCGAGTACGATTAATTGTCCGGCCAGCACCAATACGTCGCTATCTTGGGTATACCAATGGGCAATCCAATTCGAGGCAAAAATCATTAATCCACCGCTAACCACGGCGATAAATAAACCCAAACGGCTCCCGTTTTGCCCAATCGCTCGCGCCAGCACATAGTCTTTTGCACCAGCCGCGTGCCCGACTCGCACCGTCAAAGCGGTTCCTACTGCCATCGGAACCATAAAAGTCAACGAACTAAAATTGAGCGCGATCTGATGTGCTGCAACCGAAGCCGTGCCTAGTTTGGCGATGATTAAGGCGATCAAGCTAAAGGCACTGACCTCGACTAAAAACATAATCCCAATTGGCAAACCAAGTTTAAATAATTGCTTTTGAACGATCGACTGCCAACCTTGCCAAGTTCGAAAAGGATGCGTATCGCGGTAGCGTTTGGTATTGACTATCCATAGCGCGAGCAGAATGCAATTGACCCACACGCAAAACGCCGTAGCCCAACCGCAGCCGACGCCGCCGAGTGCTGCAAAGCCAAAGTGACCGTAAATTAAGATCCAGTTGGTCGGAATATTTAATAGCAGGCAGCAAATAGAAATCACCATCATCGGCTTGGTTTGATTGAGCGCCGCGCTGTAACTGTACAAAACTCGGTAGCAAGCAAAGGCGGGCAAGCCCCAAGTAATCGCTTTGAGAAATTCTCCTGCCTTATGAGCGATTTCGGGCTCTAAACCAAGATGGGGAAAAATCGGCGTAATTAAGCGGGTAATTACCCAGGCGGCGACAGCCAAGATAAGTGCTTGCGCCAAGGCCTGCTGAATCAGCGCGGGAATTGATCTAGTTTCGTTTGCCCCAACTTTTTGCGCCACCAGAGGGCTAGTAGCTAACAAATAGCCCATTATGGTCACGATTAACGTCACCCAAATCGATGAGCCAACCGAAACAGCGGCCAAGTCGCCAGCCGAAACGTGGCCCGCCATCACGGCATCAACGAATGCTGTACCGGTTGTTGCGATTTGACCAACGGCAATCGGCCAAGCCAGATGCCAAGTGGCACGAGTGTCTTTTAAACGCATAATGAGTCTTTGTTGGAAGTAGTGCAGATCAGCTTTGGTTTGGGTATCAAGGGCCGATCGCGCGCGGTGACGCGCTAGTTATTTTTTCCAATAGGAAAATTCTTCTTCATGGCAAGCAATGTCTAATTCGGCGACGCGGTCTTGTAGCTGCGACTGTGCGTCCGCAATGGCCTGATTATAGATGCTGGGTCCTATTTCTCGAAGGCAAAAATCTAACAATAATTTGGCCTTCAATGTGCCAATGTCTTCATCCATTTGGGCACTAAAAAATCGTTGCAACGAGCCCAGTAAGCGTTCCTCGTTCTCTTTTTGGAGTTTGATAGCCATTGTTAATAATTTCGACGGAAAGCATGAATCCTAACCGAAAGCTTAGGCCTTTGGATATAACTTCGAGGGGAGGTGGGAGTAAAACAGATACGGTGCGATTCAGTCCGGTCCATTTCAGACCAGACTGAATTGAGAGGGCAAATTACAGTTTAACTTGCAGGTCGTTGATTAATAACGTCTCCAATGGCCGCCATCCATATGCCACTCACCGCCAACTTGGTGCCAATGATGCGGAACCCATTCATAACCTTGGCGCGGCGCAGACCAGTGTCCGGGATGCCAAACATGACGTCCGCCTTCCCACAACCAAACGCCATTAATCCAGAAATATCCTTGCACCGGCGGAACGCCAATGACCTCGACTTGCGGTGGAGGTGGTGCAACGTAGGTAACCACCGGTGGAGGTGCAACGTCTGGGTATACGACTGCGGCACGGTAATGTACCTGCGCTGGTGCAACGACGCAGCCTGAAAGCAGGGTTGTTGCGGCAACAACCAAGATGCCGCCGATAAGGGTGCTGTTTTTCATTTTTTTTCCTAAATAATCAGTGTGAATTGAAACGCTGTAGGCCAGTTCAACTAGTTACTGCCTTGCAATTATTAGCGTTCTCATGCAGTGCTAGGATGACATGAGAAATGTAAAGAATTGTAGGTGTTTAAATGTGACTAAGCATTGTAAGAAATATTGCCTAGCTAAGAAAGTCATTATTTCGTTAAAGCAAAACTTGCAAGTGGTAAATTTTCATCTTATTGTTAAAGAATGAATTGTTAGGTTTACTGACCTACATTGATTTTGTTGCATAAAAAGAATTTTGGAGAATGAGCCATGTTAAAAGTGGTTGTGATGGACGGGAATTCTATTTCTCGGGGCTTATTAATTTCTGTCCTGACCAATGGCGGGCACGAAGTTATTGGCGATAGCAATGTGACAGCGCAAGGAATTGCTCGCATGGTGAAGCTCAAACCGCAGCTCGTTTGCATGGATTTGGAATTGGTTGATGGCGACAAGATGGAAGTTTTAGACAATTTGCGACAAGAATTACCCAAAACAATTTTTTTTCTTGTCTCCAACAGTTTTGATGCCGATGGAATTCGGCTCGGGCAAGAGCATGGCGTGCGCGGGTTTATTGTGAAACCATTCAATTCCGCCAGTGTTTTAACCTCGATTAGAAATGCCGTAGTGAAATTTGTAACGGAAATGAAGCAAGCCCAGCAAACCTCAGATGTCGCGGCTGAGGGCGAGCAATAATCCAAGCCTGAGTTAGTTAGACAAAAAAGCGCACGCCGGCCCTGCGTAACATGCTGGTCAGGGTAATCAACGGTAAGCCGGTCAACGCAGTCGGATCATCACTTTCAATGCGTTCCAAAATCGCAATTCCCAAGCCCTCATTCTTAGCGCTACCTGCACAATCGTAAGGTTGTTCAATGCGCAAATAAGCGTCTAATTCGGCATCGGGCAAGTCGCGAAAGCTCACTTTGGTTTGGCAATTTTCCACTTGAATTAGCGGTGTTGGTTGGCGATGCTGATAAACACACAATGCAGTGTGAAAAATCACTTGCTTGCCGCACATCATTTTGAGCTGCTCTAAGGCTTTTTCGTGGTTGCCAGGCTTGCCGATATGAATGTTGTCCAAGGTGGCCACTTGATCCGAGCCGATGATAATTGCTTCTGGTGCAATTTTTGCCACGGCAATGGCTTTTTGCTCGGCTAGACGCAAGGCGGTGGCTTGCGGAGTTTCGTCGGGCAAGGCTGTTTCATCGATGTTAGGCACGATGACTTCAAACGGAAGATTTAATCTTGACAATAATTCTTTGCGGTAAATCGAGCTTGAAGCGAGTATGATGCGGTTTTCGTGGTGAAAGACAGCCATTTTTTATGTAAACCTTTGACGTAAAAGGGATAATGCTGTTATTATCGCAGGTTTTCTAAGGATGTAATGCATTATGCTGATCATTGATGCGTTTGCGTTTTGCCGAGCTGGGGAGCAACAAGCGGGTAAATTAACCGTTCCAGAGCTAACCAGATTGCGCGCAGAATGTGTTTCTGATGAAGGTGGAATTGAGTGGCAATTGGTTGGAGGTTCGCATGCGAACGGCTATCCACTACTTAATTTGACGGTCACCGGAACAGTGCAATTAATGTGTCAGCGTTGCTTAACTCCGTTTGTGTTCCAGATTCAGTCCAGCACCAAGATTATTCTTGCCAAAGACGAACAAACTGCCGATGAAATAGACGCATCTCTGGAAGACGATGAAATTGAAGTAATCGTAGGAAGCAAGGCATTCGATATCTTGGTATTGATTGAGGATGAGGCACTGTTAGCTATTCCGCTATCGCCAAAGCATGAGGTTTGTCCCACGAAGGAGAAACTTGATGCATTTGCGACTGCAAAGAAGGAGTCGCCCTTTGCCGCATTGAAGGACCAGTTTTTGATCGCAAAACCGGTAGGAAAGATTAAAAACTGATCTGGTAGTAAATAAGTATTAAGGATTCTTGGCTGGGACGACGAGTTGGCTGGCCGGATATGTTAAAATTTCAGAACTTTAGTTCGAGTATTAGGAGTTATCATGGCTGTTCAGCAAAACAAAAAGACCCCGTCTAAGCGCGGTATGCATCGTTCCCACGACTTTTTAGTCGCACCACAGTTGTCTATCGAGCCAACAACAGGTGAAACACATATGCGTCACCATATCAGCCCAAATGGCTTTTATCGTGGTCGTAAAGTACTGAAAACTAAAAACGACGAGTAATTTACTCGACGATTTTAGTCAACGAATTTACTCAAACACAGTGTTTCGTTGTGCTAAGTAAGTAATTAAAAAAGGCGGCGTTACCAGTTATTACTTGGCGCCGCTTTTTTTGTGTCTGATTGATCTATTTTATTTTTAAATTATTTACTGCTGGAAATAGTAAACTCACATTCGTTTGCGCGAATGGAAATAATTTAATGAGCACAGTCAACAACCTAGTCAATCTTGAATTTCGGAGACTTCGACAAAAATGACCATACGTATTTCAATTGATTGCATGGGCGGTGATCATGGCCCGGCTGCGACGGTGGCGGCGGCAGTTTCTTTTGTTAAGCGTACAGAAGATGTGCAAATGATTTTGGTCGGCCAAGAACTGATTATTCGCTCTGAGTTAAAGAAACTAAAAGCAGATTCGCAAGAGCGAATTTCAATTGTTCATGCGAGCGAAATCGTCACAATGGAAGATTCTTTGGAGGTGGCGTTGCGCCGCAAAAAAGATTCCTCGATGCGCTTGGCAATTAATCAGGTCAAAGACGCTAACGCAGATGTGTGCGTGTCGGCTGGTAATACGGGCGCCTTGATGGCGATTTCTCGCTATGTGCTAAAAACTCTCCCCAATGTTGATCGCCCCGCGATTTGCAGCATTCTCCCCAATCAAAAAGATAAGCCAACTTACATGCTCGACCTGGGTGCTAACGTCGATTGCGAGCCAGAGCATTTACGCCAGTTTGCGATTATGGGTGCAGCATTGTTTTCAGCGGTAGAAGGTCAGGATAAGCCCACGATAGGCTTATTGAATGTCGGCGAGGAAGATATTAAAGGCAATGACGTTGTTAAAAAAACGGCCGAATTGCTGCGGGAAGAGCATGCCAAGGGCGTGCTCAACTTTTATGGCAATGTCGAAGGTAATGATATTTTTGCTGGTACGACCGATATCGTCGTGTGCGATGGTTTTGTTGGTAACGTCACGTTAAAAGCCGTTGAGGGCTTAGGGCGTTTTGTTAAAACGGTTCTTACGCATGAATTCAAACGCAACTGGCTCACGATGTTGGGCGCCTTGATTGCAAAAAGTGCGCTGACTACCATCGGTAAGCGACTCAATCCCTCGCGTTATAACGGTGGAAGTTTGCTCGGTTTGCGCGGGCTGGTGATTAAAAGCCATGGCGGCGCAGATGCGTACAGCTTTGAGTGGGCAATTCAGCGTGCCTATGACGCGGCCAAAAATGGCGTGATTAATCGCATCGAGTTGGCAATGGCAGCTTTGGTCGCTGCGCCAGAGATTGCGATTGAGTCTTCGCCATGCGAGCTCGGCTCTCCTGAAATTAGTTGAAAAGGCAGCCAATTTTGGATTGGCTCGCCCTAATTTAGATAAAGTATTCCAATTAAAAAATGAGTAAAAATAGCATGAATCTGTATAGCAAAATTAGCGGTACCGGTAGTTATTTGCCTCCCAAACGCGTCACTAATCACGATTTAGCCCAGCAATTAGCAGCGCAAGGAATCGAAACCTCGGATGAGTGGATTGTTAGTCGCAGCGGGATTTCAGCGCGCCATTTTGCCGAAGACGATGTCTGCGCCAGCGATTTGGCGGTGCTTGCCGGTGAGCGCGCGATTGAGGCGTCTGGCTTAGATAAAAGCCAGATTGACTTAATTATTTTAGCCACCTCAACACCGGATCATTTGGGTGGTTTCCCCAGTACCGCGTGCATCGTTCAACGTAAGCTTGGCCTTGGTAATAGCGCCGCCTTTGATGTGCAGGCAGTATGCAGCGGATTTATTTATGCGTTATCCATCGCTGATGCAATGATTAAGTCGGGTAACCATAAACATGTTTTAGTTATTGGTGCGGAAGTGTTTTCGCGCATTTTAGATTTTAAAGATCGCACGACCTGTGTATTATTCGGCGACGGCGCTGGCGCAGTGGTGCTGTCGGCGTCGGAGGAGCCAGGTGTTTTGGCAACCAAGATACGCGCCGATGGAAATTATTCGCACATTTTGAGTGTGCCGGGTAAGGCCGCTGGTGGCGCCATTGCTGGTAGTCCGTACGTGCACATGGATGGACCAGCCGTGTTTAAGATTGCGGTCTCGGTATTAGAGAAAGTCGCGCTAGAAGTGTTGAGCTCGGCGCAAATGACATCCGCTGACATCGATTGGTTGGTGCCGCATCAAGCCAATATTCGTATCATGCAAAGCACGGCAAAAAAATTGCATTTGCCGCTAGAAAAAGTTGTGGCTACGGTCGATCAACACGGCAATACCTCCGCAGCTTCAATTCCGTTAGCGTTAGATGTGGCGGTGCGCGATGGGCGGATCAAGCTAGGGCAAACTGTGTTAATGGAAGGTGTTGGTGGCGGCTTTACTTGGGGTGCTGCTGTCGTACGGATGTAATTTTATAATGCTATCTTAGTTGGCTATTCGTAATCCTATTTTTGAACGTCACATTTTTAATTATGAATAAATTTGCTTTTGTATTTCCCGGTCAAGGTTCGCAAGCCATTGGTATGTTAAATGGCTTTGCTGATCATCCGATCGTGCAAGCGACCGTCGCTGAAGCGTCTGACGCATTGAGTTTTGATTTGGGGCGCTTGATTAATGAAGGTCCGAAAGAAGAATTAGACTTAACCATTAATACCCAACCCGTGATGTTGACTGCCGCTGTGGCCTGCTATCGCGCATGGTTGGAAGTGGGCGGGGTAAAACCTTCTTTGGTTGCTGGTCATAGTTTGGGTGAATATTCCGCATTAGTTGCCTCCGGTGCATTGGCATTTAAGGATGCGGTTCCGTTGGTTCGATTCCGTGCCAAAGTCATGCAAGAAGCCGTTCCCTTTGGCGTTGGTGGCATGGCGGCGATTTTAGGTTTGTCGGACGAGGAAGTACGTCTGGCATGCGAAGAATCGGCTCAAGGTGAAGTCGTTGAGCCAGTCAATTTTAATGCGCCAGCGCAAGTTGTGATTGCAGGTCATAAAGCAGCGGTTGAGCGCGCCTGCGAAGCCGCTAAAGCGCGCGGCGCAAAACGTGCTTTGGTGTTGCCGGTTTCTGCACCATTCCATTCTTCCTTGTTGAAGCCAGCGTCAGACCGATTGAGAGAGTATTTAGAAGACGTATCGTTTGGTCAGCCGCATATTCCCTTAATTAATAACGTTGATGTTGCGGTAGTTGCTGATGCGTCGGCGATTAAAGATGCCTTGGTTCGTCAGGCCGCTAGCCCTGTTCGTTGGGTAGAGACAATTCAGTCCATGGCGCAGCAAAACGTGACGCATGTCATTGAATGCGGTCCGGGCAAGGTCTTGGCTGGACTGGTCAAGCGCATTAACCCAGATTTAATTGGCGATGCCATATTTGATGATGCTTCACTGACCAAAGTAGTGGCCTCAAGCCGCGCCTAATTTCGGAGATAAAAGAATGAGTGCAGTATTTAATTTGACTGGTCAGGTAGCCTTAGTAACTGGCGCTTCGCGTGGCATTGGTCGTGCAATTGCAACATTGCTGGCGCAGCAGGGCGCGACAGTAATTGGAACGGCAACGACAGCCAGCGGAGCAGAAAATATTTCTGGGTATTTGTCTGAATTTGGACAATCACGAGGCGAAGTGCTGGATGTATGCAATGCCGCCGATAGCGTGGCCTTGGTTGAAAAAATTCAAAAAGAATTCTCAGGTTTATCAATCTTGGTGAACAACGCCGGAATTACGCAAGATCAACTGGCCATGCGCATGAAAGATGAAGAATGGGACGCTGTGATTGCGACCAATTTAACCGCAGTCGGTCGTTTGTCACGCGCTGTATTGCGCACCATGATGAAAGCCAAATACGGGCGTATTATTAACATCACGTCAGTGGTTGGCTCAGCCGGTAATCCAGGGCAAATCAATTACGCCGCCGCAAAAGCCGGTGTGGCAGGTATGAGCCGCGCTTTAGCCCGCGAAATTGGTAGTCGTAATATAACGGTGAATTGTATTGCTCCTGGTTTTATCGATACAGACATGACCAAAGCGCTCAATGAGCAGCAGTCTAGTGCGATATTGCAGCAAATTCCGCTGGGTCGATTAGGCCGTCCTGAAGAGATTGCGTCAGCGGCCTTATTTTTAGCTTCGGCGGAAGCTGGGTATGTGACCGGTACAACGATGCACGTAAACGGCGGAATGTATCTAAGTTGATATTAGGAAATAATTTCAATTAGTATTTTGTCTCTAATTTTAAGCGTAATTTAGCTGATTTTAGATAAAGATATGCGAAGATAATTCGCAATTTAATTAAACCCCTTTTTTTTGCGCATAACTCTGTTAAAATGCGCGCACTTTCTGTAACACCACCATGGAGACATATATGTCAGATATCGAACAACGTGTAAAAAAAATTGTAGCCGAACAACTTGGCGTAGCTGAAGCCGACATCAAGACAGAATCATCCTTTGTTGATGATTTGGGCGCTGATTCTTTAGACACGGTTGAATTGGTTATGGCTTTGGAAGATGAATTCGAAATGGAAATTCCAGACGAACAAGCTGAAAAAATCACAACAGTACAACAAGCAATCGACTACGCTACAGCGCACTTAAAAGCGTAATTAATTACTTTGCTGTTGATCTAATGGGTGATGACATGATGCGCAACGGACCTAAGTTTATTGCCGCCAACGTTATCCCCATTAAATAACAATCGAAACAACAGTTTTCTGTGTTAAATCATTTGACCGACTCTAGGAGAACCGCTTGAGCCGCTCGCAACATCGTCGTGTCGTAGTCACAGGAATGGGCTGCGTGTCACCGGTAGGTAATACATTATCTGAAACATGGGGAGCAGTTACCTCAGGCAAGTCAGGTATTGCCACCATCACCAAGTTTGATCCCTCACCGTTTTCCACCCATTTTGGCGGCGAAGTTAAAGGGTTTCAAATCGAAGACTACATCCCAGCCAAAGAAGCGCGTCATATGGATACCTTCATCCATTACGGCTTAGCTGCTGGCATGCAAGCAATGCAAGATAGTGGCCTTGTTGTCACTGATGAGAATTCCGAGCGTATCGGCGTTATGGTTGGTTCTGGAATCGGTGGTTTGCCATTGATTGAAGAAACTCACACCGAATACCTCAATCGCGGTGCACGTCGCATCAGCCCGTTTTTCGTTCCTGCATCAATCATTAATATGATTTCCGGTCATTTATCCATTAAATATGGTTTAAAAGGCCCGAATCTCTCTATCGTTACCGCTTGTACGACTGGCCTGCATTGCATCGGCGCAGCCGCTCGTATGATTGAGTATGGTGACGCAGATGTGATGGTTGCTGGTGGTGCTGAATCAACCATGTCGCCACTTGGCTTGGGTGGATTTGCATCGGCTCGCGCGCTGTCATCTCGCAATGATGATCCGGCTACAGCTTCCCGTCCTTGGGATAAAGACCGCGACGGCTTTGTGTTGGGCGAGGGCGCGGGCGTAATGATTTTGGAAGAATACGAGCATGCAAAAGCGCGTGGCGCAAAGATTTATGCCGAAGTCTTGGGTTTTGGTATGAGTGCCGATGCGTATCACATGACAGCACCATTAGAAGATGGCGATGGCGCTCGTCGTTGTATGAATGCCGCGCTAAAGAATGCGGAAGTTAATGCAGACCAAGTCAACTACATCAATGCTCATGGCACTTCTACTCCGTTAGGCGATTTAGCTGAAACAGTCGGCATTAAACGCGCTTTTGGTGATCATGCCAAAAAGCTAGTTGTTAACTCCACTAAATCAATGACTGGTCATTTGTTGGGCGGAGCTGGTGGTTTGGAATCGGTATTTACTGTCATGGCGGTGCATACCCAAACATCACCTCCAACCATCAATATCTTTAATCAAGATCCAGTATGTGATCTCGATTACTGCGCTAACACAGCGAGATCAATGCCAATTAACGTCGCAGTCAAGAACTCATTCGGGTTCGGCGGCACCAACGGAACCTTGGTTTTTGGTAAAGTTTAACTAGATTTGATTCAATAGCGGCTAACTTATATTAGCCGCTATTTTTTCGTCTTTTTAGCCTAAACGTGTCAATCGCGCTTTCTGTTTTTGTACATCCTTCTAAAATATTGCGGTCTTGTGCAATATTCTTTTCTTTCTGTCTGTTATTTATTTCCGGCTACCTTTGCACACAAACTCAGTTATTGCTGAGTGTTCAAGTTTTTGCAGTGGTGATTTGTGCCTTAGCGAGTTTCCTTTCTTTTCGCCAATATTTGCAATATTCTGTTCGCAGCTGGCATTTGCTCGTTTTAGGTCAAGGGCAACTGCGTTGTTGTTCTATTGATGGGTACGCCGGCAACCAAGTTTCGCACAAATGTCATGATAATAATGTCTATAAATTGCTATCGGGAACGACATTGTGGCCAAAAATATTATTTTTAAGACTACAAAGCTTAGAATGTGACGAAAATGTCAATTTAGTGATACTCTCTGACGCTCTTTCCAATGATGACTTTAGACGCTTGTCGATTGCTTGTCGCTGGATAGTGAAACATGCTCAAACAGAGCCACTTTAAAAGTAAAATTCAGTTCAATGTTTAAAGGGATAGTGCAACTTATATAAACCTCATTTCTCGCCGAGCGGCTCGAGCGTGATTGAACCAGTTTGGTAAGTTGTTTTAAATGTTTGGTCTAACCAACGTTAGCCATCAAATTATTGCCAGTTAAAGAATACTGAAATATTGTACGGAATTCAAAAATGATGATTTACGGAACTAAAAATAGTGCCCAAAGTCTATATTTTATGCCCCATGGAAACATTGAGCGAACAAAGGGGGCGCAGTGACGACAGAGCGCGATATAGATCAATTGTTGGTCGAAAGTGTACAAAATGGCGATAAACGTGCGTTTGAGTTACTTGTATTGAAATATCAGCGAAAATTGATGCGACTTGTTTTGTATTTTGTAAAAAATCAGGCAGAGGCAGAAGATATTGTTCAAGATACATTTATCAAGGCGTACCGAGCGTTACCTAATTTTCGAGGCGAATCTGCTTTTTATACCTGGCTGTATCGAATCGGAGTAAATTCAGCTAAAAATCATTTGGTCGCTCAACGGCGGCGCGTACCAACATTATCGGATACGGATGCCCAAGAAGCTGAATCGTTTAAAGAAGCTGGCGGACTGCGCGAAGCGACTACCCCGGAATCAATACTGGCTTCTAAACAACTGGCTGAAACCGTTAATGCCGCCATGAATGGGTTGCCAGAAGATTTACGGATTACGATTTCTCTGCGTGAAATCGATGGTTTGAGTTACGAAGAAATTGCTGAAATGATGGAATGTCCGATTGGTACCGTGCGCAGCAGAATTTTTAGGGCGCGCGAAACAATTGCCAACAAGATTAGACCGTTGCTAGGAACTGCCACAGACAAGCGCTGGTAACTAAAAAGTTAGGGAAGATTTGAATACTATGACTACAAATTTAATAACTCAAGAAAAAATATCGGCGCTGGTAGACGGGCAATATTTAGATCAGGAATTGGATTCCCTGCTGGGCGAATTGCGCTTGGCGGAAAATAAAAGCCAATGGGAAATCTATCATCAGATCGGTGACATATTAAGCTCCGACGATTTATCCATTGAAATGAGTGCTGATTTTTCTGCGCGGTTGCAAGCGCGGCTAGACGAAGGACCGATTCATCTTCTCCCCAAGCGCAAACCAAGCTTTGCGGTTAGCCCGAAAACGGCTTACGCTGTCGCCGCGATGTTCATATTCGCATTAATCGTCGTGCCGCGGTTTGCTGGACAAGATGGAGCGGAAACTAGTGCTCCTTATTACGCGGGACAATTCTCAACCGTCAATGCGGCATCAAATAAGACTAGTCAGCCTAAAGCCGAATTGGCGGCATTGTCCGATACACAGTTGCGCGGCGCAGTAAGTCGACCAAACCAATCCTCTCCATCTGATCCGAGAATGCTGCGCGATCCAGTGCTAGATAGCTATTTAGCCGCTCACCAACACCATTCAAATTCAATGTATGGTGCAGCTGATTACGACACAACGGCCAATGCACCCGAAGCTGGCAAAAAATGAGAAAGCTATTCTTTTTACTGAGTTTTCTGCTGCCTTTTTCATCGGTCTATGCTGATGAATCCTCGGATGCTTTAGCGTTGCTGCAGAAAATGCATCTCGCGTCACAGAAAAATAATTATTCTGGAACATTTGTTTTGCAGCAGGATAATAAAATTTTCTCCTCCAGTATTGCGCATCGCTATGACGACGGTGATGAATGGGAAAAAGTGGCTCGGTTGGATGGGCGTGCACGTGAATATACACGGCATAACGAAGATATCGTCAGCTATCAACCGGATTCCAAATCAATTCGCACCGAGAAGCGTCAACAGCAAGACGATTTTCCTGCTGTCTTGGCTTTTAACGGCGCGAATTTATCTGAGCACTATTCATTCAAATTGGCAGAAATAGCGCGTATTGCCGGCAATGATTGCCGCGTTATTATTGTCGAACCTAAAGATGCGCTGCGATTTGGTTATCGTTTTTGTGCAGCCTTGCAAAACAATTTGATGCTGCAAACGCAGACCACTGATTTGACTAACAAAGTGTTGGAGCAAATTTCATTTAGCTCGGTTAATTTCGGCGCGGTGGATGAAAATCTTTTAAAAACTTCGTACCAAAACACCAAAGATTGGAAAGCTGTCAAAGGCGCGGTGACGGTTTCTACATCGTCTGGTTGGGCGGTGAAGAAGTTACCAACCGGCTTCAAGAAAATTCGTGAAGTGCGGCGGTTAATCTCCTATCATTTTGAGCCTAATTCCAAAGATAAATTTGCGTTCCACGAGGTCTTGCAACTGGTGTTTTCGGACGGATTAGCGACCGTTTCGGTCTTTATTGAGCCAGTTAATGAGGATCAACATAACGCAGTCAACCAGCAAGGCGCGACCACCATTTTCTCTCGTAAGCAGGGTGATTTTTGGGTGACAATTGTGGGCGAAGTGCCGATGACTTCCATCAAGTTAATTTCTGACTCAATCGAATACAAAGCGAAATAAAAGGTTGAGTCTGCTTTACACATTCAATCAAAATGTCGATTAAAATTATTTTCTTTTAAGCCTATCAACTTTGATTTAATTATGAAAAAACTCTCTTCCACTTTTATTGCAGCGTCGTTATCAACAGCACTTTTTTTAGCTGTTCCAGTTGCCGGAATGGTGATTTCAACTCCTGCTGCTGCGGTTCCCGCGTTCGATTTTACTGATTTAGTTGAGAAAACGAGTTCAGCGGTAGTCAATATTCGAACCACGCAAAAAGTATCGATCAATCAATCGGGCAATCCGGCTGATGAGCAGATGCAGGAGCTGTTCAGACGTTTCTTCGGTGTGCCAATTCCGCAGCAACCAGCGCCAGGAACAGCGCCGCGCAAGCGCAAAGCGCCGCAGGCTGAAGGTAGCGAAGAAGAAGTTCCTCGTGGTATTGGCTCAGGATTTATCATTTCTCAGGATGGTACAGTTTTGACTAACGCCCATGTGATTGATGGAGCCGATGAGGTCTATGTCAAACTCACTGATAAGCGTGAATTTAAGGCTAAAGTGGTCGGTATGGACAAGCGCTCTGATGTGGCAATCTTAAAAATCGATGGATCTAAACTGCCGTTCCTGACTATCGGTGATTCGGACAAAATCAAACCGGGTGAATGGGTAGTCGCGATTGGTTCGCCGTTCGATCTGGATAACACTGTTTCAGCCGGAATCATCTCCGCCAAATCACGTGATACAGGCGATTTGCTTAATTTGATTCAAACCGATGTGGCAGTAAATCCTGGTAATTCGGGCGGACCGCTGCTCAATATGAAGGGCGAAGTGATTGGCATCAATTCCCAAATTTATAGCCGCTCTGGTGGCTTTATGGGGATTTCATTTGCTGTGCCAATTGATGACGCGATGCGGGTGGTTGAACAGTTAAAAACTAACGGCAAAGTCAGCCGCAGCCGCATTGGTGTGTTGTTGGCCGAGGTACCCAAAGACGTTGCTGAATCGTTCGGCTTAACTAAGGGGCAGGGCGCTTTTGTTAGTATGGTTGAGCCCGGTTTGCCTGCGGATAAAGCGGGAATCGTAGCCGGCGATATCGTGTTGGAGTTTAACGGTCAGCCGGTGACGAAATGGAGTGATTTGTCGCGTTTCGTTGCTAATACCAAACCGGGCACCAAATCGACGGTGACATTGTTTAGCAAAGGTAAAACACGTACTGTTAGTCTGGTGACAGGCGAAATGGAGCAAGACAAATCGGCCAAAGCTGCTGCAGTTGACGATGACAAGGCGACCGATTCAAACTCAATCGGGTTGTACGTCATTGATTTAACCGACGATCAAAAACGTGATCTCAAAGTGACATCAGGGGTAATTGTTGATAGCGTGGAAGGTAGCGCTGCTTATGCTGGTATTCAACCCGGTGATTTGATTACGCAGCTTAACAACAACGACATTAAAGATGCTAAGCAATTTAAAGCGTTGGTGGCCAAATTGGATCCGAAAAAAGTAGCGGTTGTTTTAATTCGTCGTGGCGATTCTTCCCAGTTTGTGCCACTGCGTCCTAGCAATGCGAAATAGATTTTAATTTTCCCTTAACTCTTCGCAAGGCTGCACCCACGTGCAGCCTTTTGCGTTTCTGTAACAACCCAATGCACCAACAAAATGGCATCTTTAATTTTTACCCTTTACAGCCGCTCGTATTGCCATCTTTGCGAAGATATGTACGCTGCGTTGCAAACGTTGCTTGATAGTCAAAGTCAAAAAGTTGACTATCAAATTGACGTTATCGACGTTGATCAATTTCCCGATTTGGTTCAGTTATACGATGAATTAGTGCCGGTTTTGTTTGCGCGCAGAGCATCCGATGGCGTGATTCATTCCGCTAATCGAGATGTTGATCAGCAGCTTTGTCATTATTTTTTAAACGAACAAAAAGTTCTGGAGTGGTGCAATGAGTAACTATGAACTTGATTTGTTTGGCGACGAATTCGATTTGTCGGCGCATCAAGTCTGCGGCGTGGATGAGGCTGGACGAGGACCGTTAGCGGGTTCGGTATTTGCGGCAGCGGTAATCCTTGACCCAAATAATCCGATTAAGGGCTTGCGCGACTCAAAAAAGCTCAGTGAGGCTAAGCGCGACCAATTGGCGATTGAAATAAAGCAACACGCATTATCGTGGTCGGTAGCCGAAGCATCGGTGCAGGAAATTGACCAAATTAATATTCTTCAAGCGACGATGTTAGCCATGCAGCGCGCAGTAGAGGGCTTGTCGGTGCAGCCGACGCTCGCGTTAATTGATGGCAATCGTTGCCCAAAGCTCGCTATGGCGGCGCACGCGATCGTTAAAGGGGACGATAAAGTGGAAGCGATTTCGGCGGCGTCTATCTTGGCGAAAACTGCGCGCGATGCGGCGCTAATGGAATTACATCAACAATATCCTGACTACGCGTTTGATCAGCACAAAGGCTATCCCACTGCATTGCATTTGGAGCGGCTGCGAGCGCATGGAGTGTCGCCGGTGCACCGGGTGAGCTATGCACCGGTTCGGACATTGTTGGGCCAATCTGAGGGCAAATAATGAAACATATTACTTCACGTGAAAATGCGCTGTTCAAAGAATTAAAACAGCTTGCCAGCAGCTCCCAGGCGCGCCGTAAGGCGGCTTTGACGATACTCGATGGAGTCCATTTGTGTCAGGCCTATTTGGAGCATAGTGGGCAGCCAGTTTGGTGTGTTGTGAGCGAAACCTCGCAACAAAATCCGGAGGTCGCCGCTTTGCTCGCGAGCGCTGAAAATGCATTGGTTTTGTCGGATGGTTTATATGAACAATTGAGCCAAGTTGAGCATGGCGTGGGGATTTTTTTTGTGGCATCCATACCGACACTGAGTCCGCCAAATCAATTGAATGAAACTGCCGTGGTTTTGGACAACTTGCAAGATCCCGGCAATGTTGGGTCGCTCTTGCGCAGCGCTGCGGCGGCGGGTATCGAACATGTTTTTTGTAGCCCCGGCACGGTCTCGGCTTGGTCGCCGAAAGTACTACGCGCGGGAATGGGCGCGCATTTTTTGCTGCGTATTTATGAAAATACCGATTTACTGAGTTTCTTAAATCCGCTGGTTGCGACGGGCAGTATCCCCGTTTTAGCGACCAGTTCGTATGCGGCGCAAACGGTATATCAAGTCAATTTAAATCGTCCCGTCATTTGGATGTTTGGGCACGAAGGGCAGGGATTGTCAGATCAATTAATGGATTGCGCGACCGAGCAAATTACGATTCCGCATCAGGGAAAAATAGAATCACTTAATGTCGCGGCATGTGCGGCAATTTGTTTTTTTGAACAAGTGCGGCAAAGTTTGGACGATTAAAATTCTACGTTAAAAGCGAAAAAAGCCGTGCAATGATGCGCGGCTTTTTTACGTTTAGATGCGTATAAATTGGCTACAACACGCAATTAGAAACGATAGCCAACACCAACACCAATCAACCATGGATTAATTTGGATATTGCCTACTGTGGAGCCGCCAGCATACAAGTTGCTGCGCATTTCAACATATTTCACGTCAAAGTTGAGCGACCAGTTTTTATCCAATTTGTAGTCAACACCGCCTTGCAAAGCGTAGCCCCAGCTGCCACTCGATAAGGTAATTCCGTGCGCCAAATTAACGTCAGAGAAATTGGTGTAATTAACGCCTAAACCAAGATACGGGCTAATTTGTTGTTCTGGGGAAAAGTGGTATTGTGCAGTCAAGGTTGGCGGCAATTGTTTGACCGTTCCAATGTTGCCAAGGCCGTTCACAGAAACATCGTGTTTTTGTGGGTAGGTCAAAATCAATTCCGATGACCAATTTGGTGTAAAGAAATAAGTGATATCGAATTCAGGAATAACTTTGTTCGATACATTAATTTGGTCTGCTGGCAAGCCAAGTGCAGGCACCGGATCTGACTTGTTGGCGGTATTAATATCGACCACACGTGCGCGCACGAGCCAAGGGCTTTCTTGCGCCATAACGCTGGCAGAGGTGCAACCAATTGCTGCTAATGCGAAGGCTAAAGTGATTTTTTTCATGCTATTTTCTCCAGTGATTAAACATGATTCATCATATCTTTCACTGGTCATAGCCTTGTTGATTCAAATCAATCCTTCAAACAATACAACTGGAATTGTTGCGCCGGCGCGAATCGTGGGCAGATCTTCCGGTAAGATCAACATGCAATTTGCCTTAGTCATGGAACTCAATATTCCTGAGCCTTGATCTCCCGCAATCTTGACTTCCAGTTGACCTTGGGCGTTGCGATAGCAGTAGCCGCGTTGGAATTCAGCGCGCCCTAATTTTTTCGCAATGTCATGTTGTGCAACTGCGCTAATCTGAAGCGGAGCGATCGCATTTTCGCCAGCGAGCTGTTGTAAGGCCGGTCGCACAAAAAAATAAAAGCTAACCATGACTGCTACTGGATTGCCCGGCAATCCAAATAAATAGGTTGGGTGCTTCGCATCGTTTGTTTTATGCGTTGGGCCAAACGCTAAGGGTCTGCCGGGGCGCATATTAATTGACCAGAAATGCACGTCGCCCAAGCGACTAAAGACTTGTTTAGTGAAATCAGCCGAGCCTCCCGCAACGCCGCCTGAAGTAATGATCGCGTTCACATCATTGGCGCTGTGGCGTAATGCTGTTTCGAGTTGCTTGGGTTCGTCGGGCAAAATACCCAAATCAACTACCTCGATACCTAACCGGCTTAACATGGCATGTAACGTCACGCGATTGCTGTCGTAAATTGTGGCGTTGGTAGAACCCACTTGATTCCCGCCTTCAGAGCTACGCAATTCATCGCCGGTCGAAAAAATGGCGACCTTTAGCGGACGGAAAACATGGATAGCTGAAAATCCTAGCGAAGCCAGCAATCCAAGCTCCGCCGGACCTAAGCGAGTTCCTTTATGAATGGCGATGGAACCTTGGCTTATGTCCTCGCCACACCGGCGGATATGTTGCCCGGACCGCACAAGTGTTGCGGTAAGGTCCAACGTGTCGGTCGAAATTAAGGTTGCCAATTCTTGCGGCAAAACGGAGTCGCAACGGGCTGGAATTTTAGCGCCGGTTGTGATGCGAATCGCTTGTCCAGCGGTTAATGTAGTCTCGAACGGCCGTCCTGCAAGTGCGCTGCCAACGATCGCTAAATGTTTGCATTCGGTTATATCCTCGGAGCAGAAGGCGTAGCCGTCCATCGCAGAATTATCAAACGAGGGCACATTAATCGGTGCAATCACATCCTCGGCACAAATCCGGTTTAGGGCGGCGTTAAGCGTGCATTGCTGAGTCGCTGTGATCGCTTCGATGCTTCGTGCGATCTCGGATTGCACTTGCGCGACGGAACGCAATGTAGGGATAGGCGGCTGGTTTGCTGGCATGGAGTAGATAATTATTTGAGACAAATTCTGAATAAAAACGAATCGTGTTTTAAGGTGAATACAGGCCTAACTCGTCCAACGTATTTAAATTGGTGAATTCCGTCTCGTTCTCAAAATAGACGGGCGTCATCGTGAGTCCGTCGAACCAGCCACTCATTTTGCGACCACCGCCGTTTAAATAAGCCTGAAGCCGATTTAAATGCATCGTCTTTATTAAACAAAATACCGGCTGCAAACATGGTTGGGCTGAATTTCCTGAGCAGGCCATTGCCAGGTCGGCATTGGTTCGCTCTAACTCGTGCATCAGCTTGCTGGCTAAATTCAGCGGCAAAAATGGGGAATCGCAGGGCACTGTCAGCAGATACGGTGTTTCACAGGCAAGCAAACCTGCTTCCAACCCTGCTAGCGGCCCAGCATAATCGGCACGCACATCGCTGACCACTGGATAACCCAATTCACTATACGTTGGCTGATTGCGATTGGCATTAATGATGATGCTATTGACTTGGGGAGCGAAGCGCTTGATGACGTGTTCAATTAAAGTAGCGTCCCGAAAAATCTGTAAGCCTTTGTCTAACTCCTGCATGCGGGTAGCTCGTCCACCGGCCAAAATTAGGCCTGTGATCAATGACTTTTGCAGCTCAGTGATGTTAACCATTCCAGCAAACCCGTCCAATCAATTTGATACGTCAGCCGCCGATATACGACATTTCTACTTTGTTGGGTACAGAGCCGCCCAGTGAGGATTGAGCGCTGCGTAATT
Organism: Sapientia aquatica; assembly: GCF_004358105.1. Classification (GTDB taxonomy): domain Bacteria; phylum Pseudomonadota; class Gammaproteobacteria; order Burkholderiales; family Burkholderiaceae_D; genus Solimicrobium; species Solimicrobium aquaticum. The sequence continues at coordinate 513,027 of NZ_SMYL01000001.1, forward strand.
CCGAATAGCGATCCGTGCGTTGGGTCCAGACATGGCCAATCGCGGAAGTCAATTGTGCATCATCGGCGTTATTACGCAACAACGTGCGTAAATCGTGTCCTTGGCTAGCGAACAGGCAGGTGTAAATTTTGCCCTCGGTGGATAAGCGCAGGCGAGTGCAATCGCGGCAAAAGGCTTGCGTCACGCTAGAAATCACGCCGATCTCGCCCGAACCGTCATTGTATTGCCAACGCTGTGCCGTTTCGCCGCTGTAATGTGCCTCCAATGGCTGGAGTTGCATGTCGGGCGAAGATAAGTTAATCCGATCAATGACTTGTTGCGATGGAATTACTTCGTCCATCTGCCAGCCGTTTGACGCCCCGACATCCATGTATTCAATAAAGCGCAATACAAAGGGTGAACCTTTAAAATAGCGCGCCATAGGGACAATCTGATTGTCATTGACCCCTTTTTTGACCACCATATTTACTTTGATGGGACCAAGGCCAACTTGATGGGCGACTTCTAGGCCCTTTAGCACCTCATCGACAGAAAAGTCGGCGTCATTCATGCGTTTGAAAATGCCGTCGTCTAAGGCGTCTAAGGACACTGTAACGCGATCTAATCCGGCATCCTTAAGTTGCTGTGCTTTTTGAGCTAACAGCGCGCCATTGGTCGTGAGCGTGATATCTAACGCATGTCCGTCTGGTGTGGTCAGGTCGCGTAGCATCGCAATTAAACGATCAAGATTTTTGCGCAGTAAAGGCTCTCCGCCGGTTAGCCGAATTTTTCGCACACCGTGCGCCACCATTAGTTTTGCTAAGCGCGTGATTTCTTCAAAAGTGAGTAGCGCACTATGCGGCAAATAAGGATAATTTTTGTCGAACACCTCGCGCGGCATGCAATAAACACAGCGAAAATTGCAGCGATCAGTTACCGAAATACGTAGGTCACGCAGCGGGCGTTGCAAGCTGTCTTGCAGCAGTCCGGTGGCAGGCAATGCAACCAGCGCAGCGGGCGGCTGAAAATCTTTTGTGCGTTGCTCAATGATGGGGATAAATCGATCGGTCATACGGTTGGTGGGCAAGGTAATTACGCTGATCTAAAAGCATAGTAGTAGACCACAAAATCAACTATTTTGCTGAGAGCAACATTTTGCTCCATGTTATCTGTGATGTGGATAAGGCACGTAATGCATAGATTGAAATGCTATGATGCTGCATCGAAAAATAACGGCACATTTCTCTAGTAAAAAGTGCGCGTTAGCTCAGCCGTTTTGCATCAGTTGACAGGAAAAATATGGACCTAAATAGTGCGGTAGTTGTAAGTTTTTTAATTGGCGCCGTCGTCGGCGCAATTGTTGTTAAATTTTTAGTCACAAATAAGCTAAATCAGCAGCAGGAGCTATTGCGGCAGCAGCGCGAAACGGAGTTGGCCGTATTGACCGAGCGTTTAAGCAGCCAAACCGCATTGGCGCAGCAATCGGCGCAGACCGCTCAACAGCAAGCGCACGAAGCACGAATCAAGTTGGATCAACAGCAAACACAACTTTCAGACTATCAGGCACGGGTCGCTGAATTAACCGCGCGACTAGATGCTGAGCGTCTTCAAGCAACTGAAAAGCTGGCCTTGCTGGAGGCGGCGCGCAGCGAATTTGGTCATCAATTCCAGTTGCTGGCTAATACAATTCTTGAAGAAAAGTCCAAGAAATTCACCGAGCAAAACCAAGTTAACCTGGGCGGGATTTTATTGCCGTTGCAAGAAAAAATTAAAGAGTTTCAAACGCAAGTCGCCGATACCTATGATAAAGATTCGAAAGAGCGCCTCACATTAAAAAATGAAATCGAACGTTTGGCGACCTTGAATGGAAAAATCAGCGAAGACGCGATTAACCTCACGCAAGCCTTAAAAGGGAACAATAAAACGCAAGGTATTTGGGGCGAAATGGTGCTCGAAACGGTGTTGGAGTCATCTGGTTTGCGGCGCGGCGAAGAGTATCAAGTTCAGAACAGTTTTGAGCGCGAAGAGGGCGGCTTGCATCGCCCCGATGTCATCATCCATTTACCTGAGCAGCGCCACATGATTGTGGACGCCAAGATGTCGCTAGTGGCGTACGAGCGCTATGTGAGTGCGACTAACGATGAAGAACGTGCTGAAAGCCTCAAGCAGCATTTAGTATCAGTACGCGCCCATATTAAAGGCTTGTCAGACAAAAATTATCAAACCTTGACTGGTTTAAAAGCACCTGATTTTGTGATGTTATTTATTGCGGTGGAACCGGCTTTTATGCTCGCGTTCAGTCACGATCAAAGTCTATTTAACGATGCGTTGGCAAAGAATGTCTTGTTGGTCAGCCCGAGTACCTTGCTCGCGAATTTACGCACGATTGCCTATATTTGGCGACAAGAGCAGCAAAATCGAAATGCTCAAGAAATCGCCCAGCAATGCGCCAAGCTGTACGATAAATTCGTCGGTTTTGTTGAGGATTTGGATGATGTCGGGAAGAAGTTGGGGCAAACGCAGAAGTCGTTCGACGACGCTAAGTCAAAGCTATCAACTGGCCGTGGCAATCTCATTCGGCAAGCAGAACAGGTTAAAAATTTAGGCGTTAAACCGACCAAAAATTTACCCGCTCAGTTGTTGGACGATGGTGGTGAACATGGTGAAATATCAAAAATTTCGTAATCCAAATTTCACTGTTAATTCTTCACCGTTTGGTTAGCTCGTCGTGTCTTTTCTGTAGCTTGTCATGGAACTGGGACAGTCCAAAGGAAACCCTAAATTTTAGATACGACCATAGCGCAGACCAGATACCAGAGAAATTTTTGAAGTGATTGGCATTTGATAAGTCTTGTTGCAACATCAAATTACGCAGATTTTTGATCAATATCGGCGGCAGTTTTCCTAGGTGGCTACTTTTAAAACTCAGGTACTCGTCGACTAATGGTTTGGTTAAATAAAAGCGTGGAACGCTGAAATTGTGGGGGTATGACTCAATCTTAAAGATGACGTCGGCGCTCGGCTTAGGATCGATTTGAATACGGGTTAAATCAATGACGTCCGAATTATTAATGCATACCGCCCAGTGGTCTGAAAAGCTTGGGTCGTGTCTGACCGGCCACATGACTAAAAACACAGGAATATTGTGTTGTTGAGCAATGATGCAAAACTCTAGCGACATTGTTAAACAGGTGCCATGAGCTTGCTCAACCGTTTTGGCGCGCATCTTTTTTGCAGCGGCAATTAGTTTAGCGTACGCGATAGTGTGGCTTGGTGAGCTACCTTGTTTGCTCTCGGATGAATCGTTAAACAGATGTGCCTTCAAGGTATTCCTAGTGATGAACTATGTACGTTAATTCAGAGGGAAAATGTTACAAAAAGTTTCCATTTGGAAATGATAATGTACTTCGCCTGAATTGTATATTGAAAGTCGCAGCAATGTTGAATCGCTCTTTGAGTGGTAACGCGGGGATTCTGATTACTCGATCGCGGTAAGTTGAATGGAATAAAAAACGGGCTCATCAATTGATGAGCCCGTTTTAACTTACAAGGAGTTGAACTAAGACAGTTATGGTGCAGACTGCTTAGTTTGAACCAGTTGCAATGGTTCAGTCGATACTGGAACAGGCGGCTTACGCAGGCGTGGTTGACGCACTTCCACTACTGGAGTACTGCTCAATTGCGCCTGACGCAGCTTCTCTGGATCGGTTGCCGCTAATACCAAGCCAGCCGATTGCAACATGCTATGCAAGTCTTCAACTTTGGTGACCGCAACCGGAGCAGCACTGAGCGGTTCTACGGGAGTTGCTATCGCTGGTTGGGCAGGAGCGGGTTCTGGAGCGCTTTCAAATTTCAGTTCCACCTGCGCTGGTGCAGCGAATGGCGCGGGAGCTGCTGCTTGCGAGGAAACAGGCGTTGGCACGATTTCTGGTGTTGCTTCAGCTTGGGTAATTGCTGGAATTGCAGCAATTACTGCTTCTGAGAACACAACTGCGGCTGGCGCTGTTTCAGTCGGCGCTGTTGGAATTTCAGCGGCGATCACAGGAGTAACCACAGGAGTAACTACTGGAGTAATCACAGCTTCGATTTCGCTAACCACTGGTGCATGAATTGCCACAGTCTCAATTGCTGGCTCTGCCGAAATAGCGGCTGTTCCAGCGCTTGAAACGGCAGGCTCAACGACCGACGTTGCTGCTTCATGCACAACGACGCTAGCTTCGCTGCTCGGTGCGCTGGTATTCAGGTCTTCAACAGTCTCAGTAGGCTGGGTTGCGGAATGTGCTTTATCACTTTCGTGCTGTTGCTCAGCTTGAGCAAGATCAGCAACTGGGACAAAGTCTTCTGAGTTATCACGAACTTGCTCAGTTGCGCCGCTTTCGTTGTTATCACGATCACGACGATTACGATTGCGACCACCGCGACGACGACGACGACGTGGTTCATCGCCACCTTCGTTGTTCTCAGGAGTTGCAGCTAAGTCCAATTTATCTTCGCTGCTATCCGACGCCGTGACATCCGCAGCTGGTTTGCTTACTGGTGTGTCCGTTGGAGCAGCGCCATTGAGTGCTTCACTGGCTGCTTTTTTGGCGGCACGTTCTTCGCGTTCACGCTGCTGACGTTCACGACGAGCTTCTTGACTCTCGCGTTCTGGACGTGGAGGACGAGGCGCTTTAGGCGCACGTTGAACTTGACCGGCTTCGGTGCCGCCATCAGTAATGGCTGTTTTGGCTTGTTTGTTGCCATTTGCCGGAGTCGCCGATGCATTTGCTGCGGCACGTTCCTCTGGATCACGACGATTGCGACCATTACGATTGCGGTTGCGATTGTTGCGATCTGAACGATCATTATCGCGCTCAGATTTTGCCGCTGGTTTTACTGGCACCAGCGCTACAGGCTCCTCTTTGGATGAGCCAAGCAACCAATTCAAAATACGACCAAAGAATCCAACTTGTTTGGTTTCGCTGGTGATTGCAGGAAGAACGGCTTTTGCTGGTGCCACTTCTTTGCGTTCGACGATAGGTGCAGTTTCTGGCGTAATCGTTTTTACCATCGCTTCTTGACGTGGCTTGAACTCTTCCTTACTGCGCTTGCTGTAACCAATATCCGTATCGGCTTGTTCCGCCATCGCATAGCTGGCGTGTGTTTCTTCCAAACGAGGATCATCGGACTTCAAGCGATCGAGTTTGTAATGTGGTGTTTCTAAATGTTTGTTCGGAATCAAGATTGCTGTCACACGGTGACGCGTTTCGATTTTGAGAATCTCACCACGTTTTTCGTTAAGCAAGAACGCTGCAACATCGACTGGCACTTGAACGTGAATCGCTGCTGAATTTTCTTTCATCGCTTCTTCTTGAATAATCCGCAAAACTTGCAATGCAGAGGATTCGGTATCGCGAATATGGCCCGTGCCGTTGCAACGCGGGCAAGTCACATGGCTGCCTTCGGACAGGGAAGGGCGCATGCGTTGGCGTGATAATTCCATCAAGCCAAAGCGGGAAATCTTACCCATTTGAACGCGGGCGCGGTCATAGCGCAAAGCGTCTTTTAAGCGAGTTTCAACTTCGCGCTGATTTTTGGCGTTTTCCATGTCGATAAAATCGATCACGATCAAACCGCCCAAGTCACGCAAGCGCAATTGGCGCGCAACTTCTTCTGCCGCTTCGCAGTTGGTGTTAAACGCGGTTGCCTCAATGTCTGAGCCGCGAGTCGCGCGCGCCGAGTTGACGTCAACTGACACTAACGCTTCGGTATGATCGATAACAATCGCGCCGCCCGATGGCAATGGAACAGTGCGTGAATAGGCGGTTTCGATTTGGTGTTCAATCTGGAAGCGCGAGAACAGTGGCACATCGTCGCTGTAACGCTTTACGCGATGCACCATGTCAGGCATGACGTGGCTCATGAACTGCTGAGCTTGTTCAAAAATATCGTCGGTATCAATTAAGATTTCGCCGATATCGGGTTGGAAGTAGTCGCGGATGGCGCGAATGACTAAGGACGATTCTTGGTAAATCAAGAATGCACCTGCTGCCGATTTGTTAGCACCTTCAATTGCGCGCCACAATTGCATTAAATAGTTTAAATCCCATTGCAACTCATCGACATTGCGACCGATACCTGCCGTACGAGCAATGACCGACATGCCGGATGGCAGATCAAGCTTATCCATCGTGTCGCGTAATTCTTGACGATCTTCGCCTTCAACGCGACGAGAAACTCCGCCGCCCCGTGGGTTGTTGGGCATTAACACCAAATAGCGACCAGCCAAGGACACAAATGAAGTCAGCGCCGCGCCTTTATTGCCGCGCTCTTCTTTTTCCACTTGCACCATGATTTCTTGACCTTCACGCAGCGCTTCTTTGATCGAAGCGTTACGTGGGTCAGCACCTTCTTTAAAGTAGCCGCGAGCGACTTCTTTGAAAGGCAAAAAGCCGTGGCGATCTTCGCCGTAATTGACGAAGCAGGCTTCTAAGGAGGGTTCGATGCGGGTGATGACGCCTTTATAAATATTGGATTTGCGTAATTCACGTCCAGCAGTTTCGATATCAATATCAATGAGTTTTTGCCCATCAACAATTGCCACTCGCAATTCTTCTTGTTGCGTGGCATTAAATAACATTCGTTTCATTGTTTACTCCATGATCTTTCGATCACTTTTGAGGCGCGAAATATGAATTTCGCACCGGCTTTACATGGGATGCACGTAGAGTTGGAGTAGCTTATGTAAGGAAATTTGCGCGGGATAGCGATGAGTACAACATCATGCTAAGGGCATGAATGGAGGGGTATCGAGTGCACATGTCTCTGGGCTACACAATTATGAGCGGTTTGCTTCAATAATCTGTGTAAGTAGAACAAAGTTCATCGCCAGGCGATGCGCAACTTGACTGTGCGTGTCACTTAAGTGTCCTATGACAGGATACGCTGGATAAGCAATCCTATTAACACCACGTCATAATCATTCTCATTTCGCTTATTGGCTTGCAACTTAGCGAAGTGATATTTTTGATTATTACGCTGCACTGCACAGCTTGTAAAAATCGATAACACAACAATTCATAAACCTAACAGCATACCCAACGTGAGTAACTGCTGTTTGGTAAAAATTCTCAATATCTAAACTACGACAATCTAATTCTCGGCAACTGATAATTCGGCATTAAAGTCCTATTCGGCATTAAAGCTCTATCTATGCACTGAGAAGGAACGCACACATCTTTTCAGTCAAATTTGCAAATAGGCGAGGCTGACTGACTCACCTCTGTGTAGAATGTATTCTTTTATTCCCACACAAGCAATTTAATTTAAATTGCGAACTAATTATATATTCAAAATGAAGGACTTAGCGAAATTTAATAGCAAGTCGCATGAAAAGAGTGCTCCTAATCAGGAACAATCTGCTGCGGCGGCGGTTGCACAGGTCCAAATGCTAACAATTTCGGAAGAAGACGTTGGTCAACGTATTGATAATTTCTTATTGAAAATATGTAAAGGCGTGCCAAAAAGTCATGTTTATCAAATTCTGCGCTCAGGCCAGGTTCGGGTAAATAAAGGTCGGATCGATCAGTTATATCGATTGAAACTGGATGACGTGGTGCGCGTCCCGCCGGTTCGGATGTCGGAGGCCAAAGTTAATAATGCGCCACGTGCTGAGTTTGCCATTCTGTTTGAAGACGCTCATTTATTAATTATTGATAAACCCAGCGGGGTTGCCGTGCATGGCGGCTCCGGCGTGTCTTATGGTGTTATCGAACAGTTACGTGCTTCGCGACCAGATGCTAAATTTTTGGAATTGGTGCATCGCCTTGATCGTGAAACATCAGGAATCTTGCTCTTGGCAAAAAAGCGCTCTGCATTAACCAATTTGCATGAACAAATGCGCGATGGTTTGACGGACAAGCGTTACTTAACATTAATTCAAGGCGACTGGAAAAATCAGCGCCAGCATATTAAATTACCTCTACATAAATACACGGCGGCCGACGGCGAGAGACGGGTTCGGGTGCAAGCCGACGGAATGGCCAGCCACACAATCTTTACATTGCTGCGCCGATTTGGTGAATTTACCTTGTTGGAAGCTGAATTAAAAACTGGTCGCACGCACCAAATTAGGGTGCATTTGTCGGCCAGTGGCTTTGCCATGGCTGGAGATGACAAATACGGCGACTTTGCGCTGAATCGTCAACTCCAAAAGCCGCAAGGCACACGAATTGCTTTAAAGCGGATGTTTTTGCATGCGCACCAAATAACCTTTACGCATCCAGACACCGGAGTTGCAATGACGGTCAAATCACCTTTGCCGCCAGATTGCGAACAATTCTTGACCAGTTTGTTGGAAAAATAAATCAAATAAATCACCAAAAGTGATGGAACTTGAAACAGGGGACGTTGATTTAAGATGGCAAAACGAAAATATGACCTAATAGTATTTGATTGGGATGGCACCCTCATGGATAGCACGGCCACCATCGTGCGCTGTATTCAAGCCGCCGCACGCGATCTGGGCTTGCCTATTCCCAATGACACCAATGCTTCGTATGTAATTGGCTTAAGCTTGCTCGATGCGATGCAAGCGGCGATTCCCGATATCGATCCTAAATACTACCCGCGCATGGTTGAGCGCTATCGCTACCATTTTTTAACCCAAGATCATGAATTGGTCTTGTTTAATGGTGTCAAGGATATGCTTAGTGAGTTGGCGCAAGATGGCTATTTCTTAGCTGTCGCAACCGGTAAAAGCCGAGTTGGTTTGAACCGCGCACTTAACGCTAGTAAGCTACTTTCTGTATTTGATGCTACCCGCTGCGCTGACGAAACATTTTCCAAGCCGCATCCAGCCATGTTGCTAGAGTTGACGCGGGAATTGGGGCAAGACATCAAGCGTACCGTGATGATAGGCGACACTACTCACGACCTATTAATGGCCAATAACGCTGGCGCGGACGCCATTGCCGTTAATTACGGCGCGCATTCGACCTCAGTTTTGCAAGAATATAATCCCCGGTATATGGCCAATTCAGTCACGCAGTTGCACGATTGGCTGACTGAGAATGCCTAGACTTAATTAGTTTCGCTATCAACGATTTGAAATGACGACTATTTTTGTATGTGAATCCAGTGATCTGCTTGAAGGCGGCAAAGGCGTGCGCTTTCCGGTAACGGCAGGCGACCAAGATACGACGGGCTTTGTTGTGCGCTATGGCGGCGAAGTGTATGGCTATTTAAATCGCTGTGCCCACGTCCCGATTGAGTTGGACTGGAATCCGGGTGAATTCTTTGAGGGCAGCGGATTGTATTTAATGTGCTCCACGCATGGCGCAATTTACCAACCCGATACCGGACATTGCAGCGGCGGTCCTTGTAGAGGGGGACGGTTGCGCGTGATTAAAGTGATAGAGGAATCGGGAAAAATCTCTTGGTTCCCTGACGAATTTGTTCGTCCAGCGCGCGCTTAGTGGGCCAAGGTATCTTGTCGCTGCCTGCGTAAAACGCAGTCTTTATAAAACACGCAACACTATAGTTTTCATCAAAAACAGTCCTAGACCAATAGTTTTAATTATCTTGGACTGTCAATTAAACAGGAATATATTTGTGACTTAGAGAAACAACCCAAAGGGGGCATTATTGAATAACAATTCCAGTAAGCATTTATCGATCGAATCTGTTACCCGATGATTTTCCTTGGTTTTTCTGCGAAGTTAGTCGTTGTGCATCGATAGCAGATTTTCTTTTAATTAGCTGTAAAGTAGTTGCACCTGTTGTAGTCGATACAGGATCGAGGATTGTTTAAATCCTCTTGGTTTCTCGGATGAAGGAACAAAAGCGGTGGTGCAATGCCACCGTTTTTCATTTCAGCGTGCCAATCTCAAAGTATTTCTTCCCGTTATTTTTTATCCTATATCAAGGTTGTTAGTTTGACTTGGGTTAAACTTCTCAGCTAGTTACGTTAATCACAATCGCGGCAAATGGGAATTCGTCAATTTTTTAATCGGCTCCAGCAAACGACCAAGCAAGAATCGGTGGCTTGTTACCATTGTGGCGAGCAGGTATCCTTGCGTCGGGTCGTTCGAGCCGATTTCAACGGAGCCTCACGCGAACTCTGTTGCCACGGCTGCGCTGCCGTATTGATGATGATTGAAACCAACGGCTTGATCGACGTCTATCTCAGCAATAAATCGCCCGTTAAACCTGTTAGTTAATGGGATTAAAGCCTGCGCTAATGGATATCAATTCAACTATGACTAGCTCCACGACCGAACTTGCGTCAGTGTCGCCAGCTCCCCAATCCCAAGAAAAAATCAGTCTAAACGGCATGCGCTGTGCAGCTTGTGCTCAATTGATTGAATTTCGACTAAAACAATTAGCCGGTGTCGATAAAGTGGTGATGAACTATGCCGGACATCGAGTCGATGTGACATGGCAACCAGAGACGACCTCGTTGCACAAAATCATCCAAGCCGTGCAGGATTTAGGCTACGGCGCCTTGCCGGAAGGCGAACATAAACTGCTGGAAAAGCGCCAAAAAAAGGATGTGTGGCGTTTGTTTGTTGCGGCTTTCGCAATGATGCAAGTGATGATGTATGCCTTTCCATCGTATATGGAGCCACACCCCGAAGTCGGCGGCGACCTAACGCCAGAGATTGATCATTTGCTCAAATTAGCTTGTTTTGCGCTAGCGATTCCTGTTTTGTTATTTTCCTCAATGCCGTTTTTTAAAGCGGCTTGGCGCGATATTAAAAACCGTCATGTTGGAATGGATGTGCCGGTCAGTACCGGAATCTTAGCGACCTTTTTTATGAGCGCTTGGGCCACTTTTACTGGCGGCCATGTTTATTTCGATTCGATGATTATGTTTGTGTTTCTGCTGTTGTCGGGCCGAATGATCGAGGCCCGAGTTCATCAAAAAAGCACCGCAGCATTGCGCAGTTTGACGCAGCTAACGCCCACATTTGCGCAGTATTTGCCCAACTTTCCTAACGTGCGAAACAGTGTGCAAATCGAAGCGCAACAATTACGGATTGGCGACTATGTGTTGGTACCACCTGGCGCCCAAATCCCCGCCGATGGTTGCGTGGTTGAAGGCAATAGCGAGTGCGACGAATCGTGGATGAGCGGCGAATCGAAACCGCAACCGAAGACAATGCATTCCAAATTAATTGGTGGTTCGTTGAATCTGACGAATCCTTTGGTGATGCGCGCCGAACAGGTAGCCGAAACTACCCAGTTCGCGCATTTATTGCGCATGATGGAAGCGGCCAGCAACGAGAAGCCACCATTGGTTGCGCTGGCTGATCGCCATGCCAGCCATTTTTTAACCATCATTATGCTGCTCTCAATAATCACCGGATTAGTGTGGTGGCAAATCGATCCTAGTCGGGCAATTTGGGTAGCGATCACGGTGTTAGTGGTAACTTGCCCGTGCGCGTTGTCGTTGGCGACGCCGGGCGTAATGTCGGCGGTTATTGGCTTATTGGCCAAACGCGGTGTGCTAATCGCTAAAGGTTCCGCGATCGAAGGATTGGCCCGTGCAGAGCACATTGTGTTTGATAAAACCGGTACGTTGACCGAAGGCAAATTGTCGTTAAGTGCCAGCCACATTTGGCGCGACGATACGAGCGCAATGCAAGTTTGCTCGGCGATGGCGGCGGCTTCGTTGCATCCCGTTTCTAAGGCATTGGTGGCAAGCGGCGCACTGCCGGAAAGCGCGATTGTTTGTGATCGATTGATTGAGGAATCTGGCCTAGGTATGCAGGCCAGCTACCTTGGCAATACCTATCGCTTGGGTAGGCCGAGCTTTGTGCAAGAACTGAGTTCCGGTTCTCAATCTGGCGAGATAGCGAGCTTACCGAGCATTTTTCAAAATTCGAGTTTGTGTGCGTTCGGTGACCAAGATGGATTGATCGCGCTGTATGCGCTCGCAGACGGGTTGCGACCTGATGCGCGGGAAATGGTGCGCCAATTGCATTCCATGGGCATCAAATTGCATATCCTTTCTGGTGATAGCGCGAATGTCGTACAACGAATTGCAGCGGAATTAGGTCTCGATCAAGCGCAAGGTGAAATGAGTCCTGAACAAAAATTTGCAGTCATCCAAGCGATGCAAAAAAACGGTGCGCGCGTGGTGATGATGGGTGATGGCATGAACGACGGGCCTAGCCTTTCAATTGCTAACGTATCGATTGCCATGGGGCAGGGTGCGCCGATTACCCAAGCGCGCAGCGACGTTTTATTGCTATCAAACCGTTTGTTGGATTTTTCGTATGCGGTGCAAATGTGTCGCCGTTCGCTGCGTTTAATTAAAGAAAATTTAGCGTGGGCGATTGCGTACAATGTACTCGCGATTCCCGCTGCGGTAATCGGTTATATTCAACCGTGGCATGCGGCCATTGGAATGTCGCTGAGTTCGTTAATCGTGGTGTGCAATTCTTTGCGCTTATTGATTGCTAAGAAAAATTAAAACTTTCACCTTTATAAGGCAAGAAAACTCTCGTGGAAATTCTCTATTTACTCATCCCAGTTAGCATTTTGTTGGTGTTCGTGATTGGCGCGATTTTTTGGTGGGCGCTCAATAACCGGCAATTTGATGGTTTGGATGAAGAGGCTAATCGTATTTTTTTAGACGATGAAATTCCCACCGCTGATTCATCCGGCGCTAATCTTAATGCTCCAAAAGTTGACGCGCCAAAAGAATAAAATCCGCTTCCTGAATTCCCGCTAACTGCGTTGGAATAGTCTGACTTAGTTGTGGAAAATTTCGACCAATCGAGCGCAAATAACTCGGATCGTAGTGGGAGTTAATCAAGTCATGCACCAATTCCACCATCATATTTTGCTCGATCAAACTTTGCCATTGCTGGATTTTCTGTTTGCCATGTAATGGAGTCAGAAATTGCAAGCGTGCGATTAATTCGGCGGGTTGTTCGATGAAATGCGCGTAATCCTGCATCAATAACGCCACGCGCAGTTCTTCCGAGAGTTGCAAGTTAATGCATTCTGCTTGGCGGATGCGCTCAATCAATTCGACCGGAACGCGGCAGTTGCCTACTTTTTTACTTTCCGATTCGACGAAGACTGGTTTGCTGGTATCGAACTGGCGCAAAGTGGCCCAGATCGCCGTTTCAAAGGCCTTTTGGGAAGGTTGCTTGCTACTGGCGAAGTCACCTAACACCGATCCACGATGAACAGCCAGTTTCTCTAAATCGAGCACCTGCGCGCCTTGCTTGTGCAGGGTTTCTAGCAAACGGCTTTTGCCGCTTCCAGTCGTGCCACAAATAACGCGGTAGGTGAAGCGCGCAATGAGCGCACCCAATTCGGTATTGATGTGTTGACGAAACGCTTTGTAGCCGCCGTCGAGTTGTACCACTGGCCAACCGATTTTTGCCAAAATTAATGCCATCGACCCGCTGCGATTTCCACCACGCCAGCAATAAATCAGCGGTTTCCATTCTTTTGGATGATGCAAAAATGCCGTCTCAATATGGCGACCAATATTTTGCGCGATCAGTGCAGCGCCGATTTTCTTGGCCTCAAAGGCACTAACTTGTTTGTACAAAGTACCAACCTGGATTCGCTCGGCGTCGTTTAGAACCGGATAATTAATCGCTCCCGGAATGTGATCGAGTGCAAATTCAGCGGGACTGCGGACATCGATAATCTGATCGAATTCGCCAAGATGCTCGGCTAAGTCAGTAAAGGCGCGGATTGCAGGATACTTCATTGGATAGTTGGCTGAAAAAGATAAGCGCAGAGTGTAAATCAAGTCCCAAAGATGCGTTGGAAAATTAGATATATGCCGAAAATTTTCATAAACAACTTGCTATTGGGTCTTGCTCCAAGCCAAAATGTGCGGCAATTTGGCTCAGCGTGAGCAATCGTTTGATGTTTCTCCTTGATTAGATTGACTTTTTTCTATGTTTATTCGCCGTTATTTATTCGCTTTATTGTTTGGATTGCTGCTCGCGGGTTGCCAATCTACAGGCCCAGTGCTTACCGATAAGCCGCAAATCACCAATCCGGCTGCACCAAATTCGACAGTTTCATCCTCCGTTTCTGGTACCAGCACGACACCGTCAAATTCGGCTTCGACCGCAAACGGCGTGGACAGCGTCGTAGTGCTAAAGCCTGCTCCAAGGAAAATCAAAATCGGCCTAGCATTGGGCGGCGGCGCAGCCCGCGGCTTCGCGCACGTTGGGGTGATTAAAGTCTTAGAAGCGCAGGGAATTGATGTCGATGTGGTCGCTGGAACCAGCGCCGGCAGTTTGGTCGGTGCGATTTATGCGGCGGGCAATAATGGTTTGGCTTTGCAAAAAATCGCGCTGGAGATGGATGAGGCCACGATTTCGGATTGGACTGTGCCCTTATTTGCGAAAAGCACCGGCGTTTTAAAAGGCGAGGGCTTGCAGAATTTTGTCAATCGCACGGTGCGTCAAGTGCCCATTGAAAAGCTCAAGAAAACATTTGGCGCTGTTGCCACCGAGCTCAATACCGGTAAAACCATTTTATTTCGCCGTGGTAACACAGGCGCCGCGGTGCGCGCTTCATCTGCTGTGCCGGGCGTGTTTCAGCCCGTCAAAATTGGTGACAAGTTATATGTGGATGGCGGCTTAGTGGCGCCAGTACCGGTGGCGGCTGCGCGCGAAATGGGAGCCGATTTTGTGATCGCGGTGAATATTTCGTCGCCACCAGACGTGCAAGCGTCATCAAGTTCGGTCAACGTGTTGATGCAAACTTTTTCCATCATGGGGCAAACCATTAATGTGCATGAATTAAAAGGCGCGGATGTCGTCATTCAGCCCGATTTGGGTGGTATGAAGGGCAGTGACTTTACTAATCGCAATGGCGCTATTTTGGCTGGTGAGCGCGCTGCCACTCTGATGATGCCGGAAATCAAGCGCAAGATTAAAGAAATGCAAGAGAAGTAATGATTGAGTCTTGCGAGCGTGGCTTGCAAGACCATTCACCTTCAGTTCGGAAAGAGTGCGGTAAATTTGAAACGCAGGGAAGCAGAAAATCTGGCAAAAGAGCTGGCATTCATGATGACCAGCTTGCCGATAGCGGCTTAATTTTGTCCGTCGTCGTTGATACGGCGAGCGCCGTTGAAGCGTTTCTTCCAGTAAGCCAATTCCATACTTTCGATACGAACTTGTCCGCCAGCGGAGGGCGAGTGGATGAATTTGTTGTCGCCTAAATAAATGCCAACATGCGAAAAACCGCGTTTGAGCGTGTTGTAGAACACCAAGTCGCCGGGTTGTAATTCGCTAGGATCAATTTTTTCGCCCGTGCGGCTGATTTCTAAGGAAGTACGAGGCAGCTCGACATTCAATGCGTCTTTAAATACTAAGCGCACTAAGCCGCTGCAATCTAAGCCTTGTTCAACGTTGTTGCCACCGCGTTTGTAGCGCGTACCAATGAAATCGACGGCTTTAGTCACCAAGTTAGAAGCGCGATCGGTGATCTCTTGAATCTTGGTCAGAACAGTGGTTTGTTCTTGTTGCTGGGTGTTATCTGCGCTGAATGCGGGAATGCTCACGCACAGCGCTAAGGCGACGATTAGTTGATGTAGGGCATGCTTTGTTGTCATTCTGAGAATTTCCTTTCAAAGGACTTCCGCAATGTAAGGGACTATCGCCGATCTGTCAAAAAAAGTTTGTAAATAATAGGTTATTGAAAACTTTCTCCTAGAGCGGCCTAAATTTATCGTAACGATGGCAAAACAGAATTGCTTGGCCTGACGTACAATTCGAGCTTCGATTCTTTACATGGAGCAAATATGCTAACCAAACCAGTGTTAACGCTAGAAGATGTGAAAAAAATCGCCGCCGCAGCCGAGGCGGAAGCCATTGCCAATAAATGGGCGGTTGTGATTTCTATCGTCGATGAAGGCGGTCATTTGCTTTGGTTGCAGCGCTTGGACGGCGTCGCCCCGATTTCTGCGCATATTTCTCCAGCGAAAGCTAAAACGGCAGCGCTGGGTATGCGTGAATCAAAAATCTACGAAGACATTATCAATAATGGTCGCTATTCCTTTTTGAGTGCACCATTGATCGAAGGCATGCTCGAGGGCGGCGTACCAATTTTCGTTGATGGTGTTTGTGTTGGAGCGGTCGGTGTTTCTGGGGTTAAATCGGCGGAAGATGCACAAATTGCAAAGGCCGGAATTGCGGCATTAGGTTTATAACTCGCTGGCGTCTGCGCAGCTTTAATGAACTCTTAAATTCACAGCGAAAATTATGTCTCGTATCAAGTTAAGTCCCAACGGTCTCGACGTTTCCCGCATCGCTCTTGGTATGTGGCGTCTTAGTTCGTGGCAATTTACAGCGGCGCAATGTTTGGAGTTGCTTGAGCAAGCGTTGGAATTAGGCATTACCACGATCGATCATGCTGATATTTATGGCAGCGAATCAGGCTTTGGTGAGGCGATGGCGTTGGCTCCGAGTTTGCGTGATCGACTGCAATTGGTTACTAAGTGCGGCATCGTCCTCAGAGATCAGCAGTCGGCTTTGCGGGTTTCGCATTACGACACCAGTCGGGCGCATATTATTGCTTCGGTGGAAAATTCATTGCGCTATCTGCGTACTGATTATGTCGATGTGCTGTTAATTCATCGCCCTGATCCGTTAATGCAGGCTGATGAAGTCGCGGAAGCGTTCCGCGCTTTGGAGCAAGCAGGCAAGGTGCGCCATTTTGGCGTCTCTAACTTTACCCCGGCACAATTTGATTTATTGGCTTCCCGGGTTACTTTGGTTACCAATCAAGTTGAATTGTCGCCACTGCATCTGGATCCTTTGCACGATGGCACGTTGGATCAGTGTCAGCGCCTAGGTATTTCGCCGATGATTTGGTCGGCGTTGGGTGGTGGTCGATTGTTCAGTGAGAAAACGCTGCAAATTGACCGACTCAACAATGTGCTGTCGCTGCTGGCCGCCCATTACGGTGTTTCTTTGACAACGATAGTCTATGCATGGCTGCTGCAACATCCTTCCAACCCGATTGTGCTGACTGGTTCTGGTCGGATCGCGGCAATCAAGGAAGCGGTTGCAGGGACCAAGCTCACTTTGTCGCGCGAACACTGGTTTGCGATCTGGAGTGCCTCAACGGGGACGCCTGTCCCTTAAAAAGTGGTGTAAAAAGTAATAAATGCCCACTTTTTCCTTAAAAAATTCAGCTATAAGTCACTAAGGCATTGAAATCCTTGAGTATTTAAAATAAACAAGGTATTATGCTCGGCTTACCTCTTCCCGCACTCAACTTGACGCTGAGGCGGGCTTTTATTGTCCACAAGGAGATTACATGCGTCATTACGAAATCGTATTTATCGTACATCCTGATCAAAGCGAGCAAGTGCCTGCGATGATCGAGCGTTACAAAGCCGCCGTCATTGCACGTAACGGCCAAGTTCACCGTGTAGAAGACTGGGGCCGTCGCCAGTTAGCTTACATGATTCAAAAATTGGCTAAAGCACACTATGTTTGCATGAACATCGAATGCGATAGCGAAACATTGAACGAACTCGAAACTAGCTTCAAATTCAATGATGCAGTTTTGCGTCATCTGACTGTTAAAGTGAAAAAAGCAGAAACTGCTCCTTCACCAATGATGAAATCAGTTCAGAAAGAAGATGCAGCTAAATCTCAACGCGCTGAGGCACCAGCAGCTTAATTGCTGTTTTGCAACGCACTTAGATTAACGTTGATCAGGAGCGGAAGTTTTACGGTGTAGTTTGAATTTATAAAGATTCGATGAATCAATTCCAATTAGTTGCACAGGTAGCGGAGCGCGAAATGTTGCGTTTCACTCCAGCGGGAATCCCGATAGTGGTCGCCAAATTAAGCCACAGTTCGCAACAGTTGGAAGCCAAAGTAATGCGCGTAGTTGAGTTTGAAGTTTCTGCCTTAGCTGTTGGTGAAATTTCAGGCCAGTTTAGTCAGCTAGTACTTGGGCAGTCTTATCGATTCACTGGATTCATGGCACGTAAAAACCGCAATAGCAAAAGTCTGATTTTTCACATCACAGCAATCGCTGAACAATGATGCAAGTCAGGCGACACACTAGATAGATTAAAAGATTGGGAGCCATCATGGCATTCGGTAAAAAATTTGATAAAAGCAAATTAAAACAAAAACGTCAGCAACAAAATCCTTTGTTCAAACGTAAAAAATTCTGCCGCTTTACAGCAGCACACGTTGAACAAGTTGATTACAAAGATGTTGATACATTAAAAGATTTCGTTCAAGAAAACGGCAAAATCATGCCAGCACGTTTGACCGGTACTAAAGCACTGTATCAACGTCAAGTAGATACAGCCATCAAACGCGCTCGTTATTTGGCCTTGTTGCCATACACCGATCTGCACCACGCGTAATTGACGACTTATTCAATTACTAAATATCGGAGAAAATTATGCAAATTATTCTGTTAGAAAAAGTCGTTAATCTCGGCAACTTAGGTGATGTAGTTCGTGTTAAAGATGGTTATGCACGTAACTTTTTGATTCCACAACGCAAAGCACGTCGTGCAACTGCAACTGCAATGGCTGAATTCGAAGCAAAACGCGCCGAATTGGAAAACGCTGCTGCAGCTAAATTGGCTGTGGCAACTGCTGCTGGCGAAAAATTGAACGGTTTGACTGTTCAAATTAGCCAAAAATCAGGCGTTGATGGCCGTTTGTTCGGTTCCGTTACTAATGCTGACGTTGCTGAAGCATTGACTAAGCAAGGTTTTGCAGTTGAAAAAGCACACATCCGTATGCCACATGGCCCATTGAAAACTGCTGGTGATCACCCAGTTTCAGTCGCTTTGCATACAGACGTCGTGGTTGAAGTAACTGTTGCTGTTATCGGCGATCACTCTTAATCTGAGTAGTCGTTAGTTTTAAAAAAAGCCGAGTTCGCTCGGCTTTTTTGTTGCCCAAAACATGGTTAAATTGCCATTTATGCGGCAATTTATATTTGCGAAAAAATTGCAATTTAGAATCTTGGTTGCTAAAAAAATGCTCGCTTACAAGGTATAATCGCGCCCATGAACAAGCCATCAGATCCACAGCTAGACTCCCTGCGCGTTCCCCCGCATTCCATTGAAGCAGAACAATCCGTTTTAGGCGGATTGCTACTCGATAATGCGGCGTGGGATCGTATTGCCGATTTTATTAGCGCGGAGGATTTCTACCGTTACGATCATCGTTTGATCTTTCAAACCATTGTCAAGTTAGTCAATTCATCACGCCCCGCGGACGTGATCACCGTGTATGAAGCGTTATCCGGATTGGGGCGTGCGGACGAAGTCGGCGGCTTGGCTTATTTAAATGCCTTGGCCCAAAATACACCGTCCGCGGCTAATATCCGGCGCTACGCCGAGATCGTGCGCGACCGCGGTGTGCTGCGCCAATTGATTACCGTGGCCGATGAGATTTCTGGTAACGCGTTTAATCCTCAGGGTAAAGAAGTTAAGCAAATGTTGGATGAAGCTGAATCCAAGATTTTTGCGATTGCCGAAGAGGGCGCGCGCGGCACCCAAGGTTTTCAAGATATTCAACCGCTATTAAAGCAAGTGGTTGAGCGGATTGATGAGTTGTATAGCCGTGATAACACCAGCGATATTACCGGCGTGCCAACCGGTTTTGCCGATCTAGATCGGATGACTTCGGGCTTGCAACCAGGCGACTTGATTATTGTCGCGGGTCGTCCGTCAATGGGTAAAACCGCGTTCTCGATCAATATTGGTGAAAACGTGGCGATCGATAGTGGCTTGCCAGTCGCCGTATTCTCGATGGAGATGGGTGGCGCTCAGTTAGCGATGCGTATGCTGGGTTCAGTTGGTCGTTTGGATCAGCATCGTCTGCGTACCGGACGTCTGGTCGATGAAGATTGGCCACGCTTGACCCACGCAATTCAAAAAATGAACGACGCGCAACTCTACATTGACGAAACGCCTGCGCTAAGCTCCATCGAATTACGCGCGCGCGCACGTCGTTTGGCACGTCAATGTGGCAAGCTTGGTTTGATCGTGATCGACTACTTGCAATTGATGTCAGCGAACTCGGCGGGCGAAAACCGTGCGACTGAAATTTCTGAAATCTCCCGAAATCTTAAAGGGCTTGCGAAAGAACTTAACTGTCCTGTGATTGCTCTATCCCAGTTAAATCGTTCTTTGGAGCAGCGTCCTAATAAACGTCCAGTTATGTCCGATTTGCGCGAATCCGGCGCGATTGAGCAGGATGCCGATGTGATTCTTTTTATTTACCGCGACCAAGTTTATAATCCCGACTCGCCAGACAAAGGCACCGCCGAAATCATTATTGGTAAGCAGCGTAACGGGCCGATTGGTAGCGTTCGTTTGACCTTTATGGGCGAATACACCAAGTTCGAAAATTACACTGGATCGCTCTCGATTTATGGTGATTCTGAATAATTGCTTGAGTACCGTTGTATCCAGATTACATCCAATAGTTACTTTGAATCAGAGCGGTGGTCGTTCCACCGCCATATCTTCCGTAAATAAGCACCAAAACTTAAACTTAGTGAGAACATCATGTTTGGACGATTGATGCCTAATGAAGGCAAATTTTTTGAGCTGTTTAATCAACATGCCGAATTGTGTATTAAAGGCGCAAAAGAAATGGTCGCGCTGATGACCAATTTTGACGACTTAGAGTCACGGGTGCATGCCATTGAAGTGATCGAAAAACGTGCTGACGTTATCACTCATACTTGCATCGATTTGTTGCACAAAACATTTATTACTCCGTTGGATCGCGATGACATTCATCAATTGATCACGCGCATGGATGATATTCTCGATTTGCTCGAAGACGCTGCTCAGACAATTTCGCTCTACGATATTCAGCACATCACTCCAGAAGCTAAGCGTTTAGCGGAACTTTGTTTGGGTTGCGCTGAAAAAGTGAGCGCAGCAGTTGCGCTGTTGCACAACATGGATAACGCGTCCGCCATCATGCGCATTTGCGAAGAAATCGACCGTTTAGAATCCGACGCTGATCACGTGATGCGTGCGGCGATGTCGAAATTATTCCGCGATGAACCTGATGTGCGTAATTTGATTAAGTTAAAAGCGATCTACGAATTATTGGAAACTGTGACTGATCGTTGCGAAGATGTCGCCAATATTATTGAAGGTATTGTGTTAGAAAACGCTTAAAACATGCACACACTTCAACTCAGTATTTATGTCTTGGTGTTATTGATTGGCATTGCGCTGATTTTTGATTTCATGAATGGATTTCATGATGCAGCCAATGCGATTGCTACCGTGGTTTCTACAGGCGTTCTAAAGCCGCAAACGGCCGTTGCCATGGCCGCTTTTTTTAATGTCGCGGCCTTTTTCTTCTTTCCATCGAAAGTGGCAGCAATGGTGGGCAAAGGCATGGTCGATCCATTAATCATTGACCAGTACATTATTTTTGGCGCCTTAGTTGGCGCCGTATTTTGGAATGTACTCACTTGGTATTTCGGTATTCCATCGTCGTCCTCGCATGCATTGATCGGTGGTTTGGTCGGTGCTGCGGTCGCCAAAGCGGGCGTTGGTGCTTTGGTCGCTAAAGGTTTGTGGATGACGGTTTTATTTATCGTTTTGTCGCCGCTGTTGGGCTTTGTGTTTGGCTCCTTGATGATGTTGTTGGTCTCGTGGCTGTTTGTTGGATCGACACCGAAAAAAGTCGATAAATGGTTCCGTCGTTTTCAACTCGGTTCGGCTGCGATGTACAGCTTGGGTCATGGCGGCAATGACGCGCAGAAAACCATGGGTATCATTTGGATGCTGCTCATTGCTGCCGGCTATTCGCAAGCCAGCGATGCTAATCCGCCGTTGTGGGTTGCCTTGTCGTGCTACGCGGCGATTGGTTTTGGTACCTTATTTGGCGGTTGGCGGATCGTTAAAACAATGGGGCAGAAAATTACCAAACTCAAACCGGTTGGCGGGTTTTGTGCTGAAACGGGTGGCGCGATTACGTTGTTCTTGGCGACCACTTTAGGCGTTCCAGTTTCGACTACGCACACAATTACCGGTGCCATTGTTGGCGTAGGCGCGGCGCATCGTGTTTCGGCTGTGCGTTGGGGCGTGGCGGGCAATATTGTCTGGGCGTGGATATTTACGATTCCGGCATCCGCTTTTGTCGCGGCCATTGCGTGGTGGATTGGTAAGCAAATTATGTAGTTGCCTACCGATTTTTTTCGCTAGTGCATAGAAAAACGCCCGTTAATTGTAAAGATTAACGGGCGTTTTTTGTGACTTGATTGAATTGCTGGACTAATTAAGCCGGCACTTGGCCGGTCGCATCAAAAATTCCCTCAAACAATGCCGAGCTTAAATAGCGCTCGCCCGAATCTGGCAGAACCACGACGATGGTTTTGCCTTTGTTTTCAGGACGTTTGGCAATCCGGATTGCAACCGTTGCGGCTGCACCGCACGAGATACCGCACAAAATTCCTTCTTCTCTCGCAAGTCGTAATGCCGTTGCAATTGCTTCTTCATTAGTCACGGTCTCAATGGCATCGACCAAACTTAAATCGAGCACGCCCGGGACAAAACCTGCGCCGATTCCTTGAATTTTATGTGGGCCAGGTTTGACTGCTTCGCCAGCGCGTGTTTGGGTCAGTACTGGGCTTGCCGCCGGTTCCACCGCGATGGATTGCACGTTAGCGCCTTTGGTTTTCTTCAAATAGCGCGAAACACCTGTGATTGTGCCGCCCGTGCCCACGCCTGCGACGAAGAAATCAATAATGCCATCGGTATCGGCCCAAATTTCTGGACCGGTAGTGGCTTCGTGAATGGCTGGGTTGGCTGGGTTTTTAAACTGCTGCAACAACACGTACTTATCTGGATCGGACGCGGCGATTTCTTCGGCTTTGGCGATTGCGCCGCTCATGCCTTTTGCGCCTTCGGTCAGCACCAATTTTGCGCCGTAAGCGAGTAATAATTTGCGCCGTTCGATACTCATGGTTTCTGGCATCGTCAAGGTGATCGGGATGCCGCGTGCCGCCGCAACGAAGGCCAGCGCAATCCCTGTGTTACCGCTAGTTGGTTCAACCAGTTCTTTGCCGGGAGTGAGCAAACCGCGCTCTTCGGCGTCAGCAATCATGGATGCGCCGATTCGGCATTTGACGGAATAGGCCGGATTACGACCTTCGATTTTTGCCAAAATGGTGGCACCCGCACCATCACCGACGCGGTTTAGACGAACTAACGGTGTGCGACCAATGGAGAGGGAATTATCCTTAAACCAGCCTGACATAGAAACTCCTTATTGAGTGGGGATACTGAGTGGGGATACTGAGTGGTAATCAAGTACGGATTCACGGCATCGCGGATTGGCGCACCGTCAAAAGTTCAATCGAAGAGCATACTCAACTGCCTAACAACAAACAACGAATAAAAAGGTATTTGCATATAGCTTTTAGTTTCGTTGCGGAATTCTTATATCAAACTGGTCAAAAGTGTCAGTAAACTAGTTCGCCTCCACCAATATACGGGTGATTAATGCTTGGTCATATTGCTGGTCTAGGGGAATGGCGACATCAGTTCCGCTGCCTAAAGCCACCTCAAGATCGCCGCCATCCGCTGCCCGCATCGCGTCCAGCGTAAATAGCTGATTTCCATTGGGATGAATTAATTCCAAAGTGTCGCCAACAGCAAATTTGTTTTTCACTTCCACCGTCGCCCAGCCTTCTGCAACCTGCTTAACTTGGCCGACATAAATACTGCGTTTGGACTTGGAGTGACCTTCGAGGTAATTTTGGGTTTCTTGGCTGCGGTGGCGCTGATAAAAGCCAGTGGTGTAACCACGATTGGATAATCCATCCAAATCAGCTAACAACGCCGGATTGAAAGGCCGACCCGCAGCGGCATCATCAATGGCTTGGCGATAGACTTGAGCGGCGCGGGAAACATAATAAACGCTCTTGGTGCGACCTTCGATTTTGAGCGAATCCACGCCAATTTTTACTAGCTGCTCGACATATTCCACGGCACGTAAATCCTTGGAATTCATAATGTAAGTGCCGTGTTTGTCTTCCATAATCGGCATCAATTCGCCAGGACGATTGGCTTCTTCAATTAAGTAAGTTTGGTCTGCTAGGGGATGACGTTCAATATGCGCCGCGCTGGAAAAAGCATGTTCTGCATCCCGTACAGCTTTATTAAATTCAAAATTAATGACCTTAGCTTGTCCCGCTTCATCGGTGGCAGCGTTGGCCATTTTGTAATCCCAGCGGCATGCATTGGTGCACGTGCCCTGATTCGCATCACGATGATTGAAATAGCCCGATAACAGGCAACGACCTGAGTAAGCAATACACAGAGCGCCGTGCACAAAAACTTCGATTTCCATGTCGGGACATTCTTGCCGGATTTGGGTAATTTCATCAAGGCTCAATTCGCGCGACAGAATAACCCGCGTTAAGCCCAGCTTTTGCCAAAACTTAACGCCCGCGTAGTTGACCGTATTCGATTGCACCGATAGATGAATCGGCATATCGGGCCATTTATCGCGCACCATCATAATCAAACCCGGATCGGCCATGATGATCGCGTCTGGTTTTAACGCAATGATCGGTTCCATGTCAGCCAGATAACTTTTGACTTTGTTGTTATGCGCCATGATGTTACTCGTCACAAACAATTTCTTGCCCCGTGCATGAGCTTCTTGAATGCCGGTTTTGAGATTCTCCAATTTGAAATCATTGTTGCGAGCGCGCAGAGAATAGCGTGGCTGGCCAGCATACACAGCGTCGGCGCCATAATCGAAGGCGGCTCGCATGCGCTCTAAGTCGCCAGCGGGAAGAAGGAGTTCGGGGATTAGTTTGGACATGATAGTTGGACTGCAATAAGGTAAGAAAAAGAGTAGCCGCAAGTCGCGGCTAAAACCTTGAAATGCTAGCCGAGATAGGGCGGCGGGATGTTGATCTAGATCATTTTCAATGTTGGAGAGCCCGAAAATGACCGATTGATGAGATTGGCGGCGTTTGGCTAAGGCATTGGAAACAGTTAAGCCGGTCTCCAGCGAGAATTGTTGCTTGGCGCTTACGCTTTTTTACGCAATATTTATAGGTTTTTTGTTGTTTTCTGCTATGTTGAAACGATAAAGGTGATTGTTTTTTGACAGATAGGCGCGGGTCGATCGTTTATAAGCGTCAACAGGATAACTATGCAGACGCTGATTGCGTGGATACACCACTTATTTCACACCAAGGCCAAACCGGCCCAAGCAAAAAGAGCGGACAAAAGTCGCCTATCTATTGTTAAGTCGCACAATTCCTCCACGAAGAATGATGCCTCCAGCAAACTAGCCACGCCCAAAGCGCCCACGCCTAGCCCAAGCAACACCTACCAAGGCAACTTGGTCGATTTACCCGCCCATGTCGACACCTACTTTTTTAAGTGGATGGTCGCGCAACCAACCCAATCGGCAATTCGGTCTGATTCAGCGCAAATGGCGGCGATCGATCAGCGTTTGGTGGAATACCTGGATACCGTTGCTGCCTCCGAATCGGCGGGTTCGAGCTTAATTCCGCGGGTTCCTAGCGTGATGCTGGAATTGTTAAAACGCATGCACGAGGAAAACGTCAGCGGCTCCGAGCTTTCCGCCTTGATTGCCCGAGATGTCGTGCTGGTTGCCGCCATTCTGAATGAGGTAAATAGCTCGTTTTACCAATTGAGCAAAAGAGTGACTGACCTGAGTCAAGCGATCATGTTGCTCGGACACAATCGCCTGCGCATGGTGTTGGCTAAAGTGTCATTCACCCCGATTTATAGCAATCGACTGGGGCCTTATACCCAACATCGCGCCGAAAAAATTTGGGAGCATTCTCAGAAACGCGCTTTAGCGTGTTATTTGCTGGCAAAACATCAACAAGTTGATCCTTTTATGGCATTTCTAGCCGGATTAATGGCTGATGTTGGCTTTATGGTCGCCTTACGTGTTTTTGATCGTGGCTGTGACGCGCGCTTTGAAGGCCAACTGCCCAATTCCAGCACGTTTAAAAACATGTTGCAAAAGAAATCGCTCATTCTTTCCGCCCGCATCAGCGCCATTTGGACCATGCCGGAAGTGGTGATTAAAGCGATTGAAGGGCAGGGGCTGGACAAATTGACTCGAGCCAAACTGCCTTTGGCTAAAGTATTAAACCGCGCAAATTTGCTCAGCAAGCTTTGTATCTTGATTCAGGCAGGCAAGTTGAATGTGGATATGGACAAGATGCGCGAGATCTTGTCGGAAGCCGAAATGGATTGCTTGTCGGTGTTGGTGGACGGGCGGGCGACACTGGCTTCGGTGGTGTAGCTTGTAACTAAACTACAAATTTATTTTTCCACGTTGAACTTCTTTGCTCCGAATCTTGTGTGATGTTGATCGTTGCCTTTGGTCTTGCGCGATGAGTTGACCTGCCATTGATTGAGTAATTTTTTTTGGCTCGCTAGAGCGAAGATTGATTTATTTCCGAACAAATAAGCATTAAATTTTTACTTTTCTAAATTAAATTCTGTAAAAAATCCCTGTGCAAAATTAAGATTTTATTTTGTCATATTGTTGAAATATGTTGTTTCGGGACAACTTTTAAGCTTTTAGATTTGAAATTTTGTTTCATAATTGACCCCGCAAATAGGACAAATATATGTCAAGAGCAAGTCTAAAAAGAGGTTTCTGCCGGAGGTGATTGAATTTATTCATCCCCTGATTTGGCAAGCGAACCTAGGCTGCGTGGAATAATAAAATGCGGGGAACAGGTTTTTTTGAAGGTTACACTGACTCAGTTATGTCGGTAGCAGCAGTGAAAACGGCCGGGTAACTCTGGCCGTTTTTTTTGTTCCGCTAATTTGCGTAAGTTTTGTTGGCAAATATTGTGACGGGTAGCTATTTCTGCTACTGTCATGCAGCATCAAACGAGCTGATTTTGCTTCAATAATGCAGTGTCAAGCACCGGCTCGTTTTCGATTGATCGACTGTTTTTAATCCTATTTTCCCAATCAGCGTTGGCTCGGCGGATAGACAAAATTTATCCGAAGAACTCCGCGTAACCAGTCAATAAAAATGAAGAGACTTCTGTTCGCCATGATACTTTCCCTCACCAGCATTGCCTCACACGCCGATAAGTTATCGCTTGAGCGCATTCATGCTGATCCTTCCCTATCCGGTCCGGGTGTTGGGCATTTGAAAATGTCGCCCGATGGTTCGCGCGTGACGTTTTTGCGCGGACGCAGCGACGATCGCTATCAGTTGGATTTGTGGGAATTCAATATTAAAGATAAATCGACGCACCGTTTGCTCGATTCCAAAGCCATGCTGCCAGAGGAGAAAATTTCTGACGCAGAAAAAGCCCGCCGCGAACGCACTCGCACGGCAGGATTCACAGGGATTTCGGATTACAGCTGGTCGCCCGATGGCAAACAATTATTGGTGACCTTGGCCGGTAATCTGTATCTGGTCGAAGTTGCTCATACCGATAAGGCGCGTCAGATCGTAACGGGTGACGTGATTGATCCAAAAATTTCGCCTAAAGGGCATTTTGTTTCGTTCGTGCGCGATCAAAATTTATTCACGATTGATTTAGCCAGCAACAAAGAAACCCAACTCACCACGGATGGCAAAGGTACGGTGCACAATGCCGAAGCCGAATTCGTGGCGCAAGAAGAGATGGATCAAACCAGCGGTTACTGGTGGGCGCCAGACGATTCCATGATCGCGTTTAAGAAGTTCGACGAAGCGCCAGTGCCAAACGCGCATCGCTATGAAATTTATGCCGACCATACCGAAGTCATCGAGCAGCGCTACCCAGCCGCTGGTGATCCAAACGTGTTGGTTAGTTTTGCCTTGGTTAAACCGACCGGTGGCGAGATTCGTAACGTAGATTTAGGCAAAGAAACCGACATCTATTTAGTCCGCGCTGATTGGAGTGCCGATGCCAAGGAAGTAGTCTATCAGCGTCAAACTCGCGATCAAAAACGCTTGGATTTAGTCGCCGTGGATGCCGCGACTTTGGCGCAGCGCAATTTGCTAACCGAGACAGCCTCAACCTGGGTGAGCTTAGCGCCGCGTCCGCACTATTTGGAAAAGACTAAACAATTTATCTGGGAATCCGAACGCAGCGGTCGTAATCATCTTTATTTGTACGACAACCAAGGCAAGCTGCTGCATGCAATTTCGTCGGGCGAATGGGGCATTGATCATATTTTGGCGGTCGATGAAAAAGCCGGCAAAGTCTATGTTGCGTCCAATCGCGATGCAGTGACCGATAAACAAGTCTACGCATTAGCGCTCGATGGCAGCACTGCGGACAAGCCAGTGCGTATCACTAAAGTCGACGGCTGGCATGAAGCGCAGTTCTCTAACAAAGGCGAAGTCTTTATCGATACATTCTCCGATCCAGCAACGCCGCCGCAAGTTAGTGTTAATCATGCTGACGGAAGTTTGATTACGTGGCTGGAGCACAATGAACTCAACAGCACGCATCCTTACGCAAAGTACAAAGATGCGCATGTGCCTAAAGAATTTGGCACGCTGACTTCGGCTGATGGCCAGACTTTGCACTACTCAATGTTAAAGCCATTACATTTTGATCCAAGCAAACGCTATCCCGTTTTCTTGAGCGTTTATGGTGGCCCACACGCGCAAGTCGTGACCCGCGCTTGGGGTGATTTTTTTGGTCAGTACATGGCACAGCGTGGCTATGTCGTGTTCAGTTTGGATAACCGTGGCTCGTCGCGTCGTGAACGCAAATTTACCGATGTGATTTATAAAAACTTAGGTAAAAACGAGGTAGAAGATCAACTTGTTGGGATTGATTGGTTGGGCAAACAGCCGTATGTGGACGCCAAGCGGATTGGCGTGTTTGGTTGGAGCTATGGCGGATTTATGACCCTGCGCTTGTTGGAAGCCGCGTCGGACAAAATCGCTTTGGGCGTTTCGGTTGCGCCGGTAACTGATTGGGCTTTGTACGATACGCATTACACCGAACAATTTATGACGCGCCCACAAGACAACGCCGATGGATATTTGGATAGCAGTGTGTTGACGCACTTGGATGGCATTAAGTCGCCGTTGCTGCTGATCCACGGTATGGCAGACGACAATGTGTTGTTTACCAATACCACGCGCTTTATTGATGCGATGCAGGACAAGGGGATTTTATTCAATATGATGACTTACCCGGGCGGCAAGCATGGCATTTCTAAGAAGTCGCATAATCTGCACGTATTCCGCTCGATCAGTAATTTCTTTGATCAGCATTTTGGTGTGACGGATGTGGAAAAGAAGTAAGGCGTTACGCAAATAAAAACTGAGTTTATTGCAGCATCGCTCGAATAAACTCAGGAATCATTCAGATCAAGGCGCTAGATTATTTTTATAATTTAGCGTCTTTTTTTAATGCGATTAATGCAACGCCAAGCTGAGCCAGGGATTTGTAAAATGGCGTCCCATCAGCAATCATCGCTTTGGCACTTTCATACTCGCCTAGATTGATTTGTCGCGCTACTTTGGATGCTTGAACGTGGAAAGCATCGTGCGCTTCGATGCAAGGCTTATAGGATTTTAAGAATTTGTATTTGCGCTCGGCTTCGCCCGACAACCACGCACCCAACTCGCAACGATCGGATTTGGCAATGATGGAATCGTCCAATTGCCATTTCGATTCAATCGCGGCAATGAATTTGTCCTTTAATTCTTTATCTTTTTCATAGACGCTGCGTAAATCCATGTTTATCTCCTGAGTTGAAAAGACCCCAACTCAGTGTAGTAGGAGATTCGTTAATTTCAATC
This sequence comes from Sapientia aquatica, assembly GCF_004358105.1. Classification (GTDB taxonomy): domain Bacteria; phylum Pseudomonadota; class Gammaproteobacteria; order Burkholderiales; family Burkholderiaceae_D; genus Solimicrobium; species Solimicrobium aquaticum. Next base: position 542,770 of record NZ_SMYL01000001.1, read on the forward strand.
TTTATTTAATTAATGGCAAGACTACCGGCCAGACATTGTCAAGCATGCGCGGATGGGCCGCCGCGATTAAGTGAATGTGATCGGCTTGGAACAACTCTGGCTTATCCGCCACGCCTTCGAGTAGGAAGGGCACTAGCGGCAGTTTCAATTCCTTAGCAATTTTTCCATACATGCCGGTAAATTGATCGGTGTAGGTTTTGCCGTAATTAGGTGGAATTTGCATGCCGACCAAGACGACTTTGGCCTTGGCTTCTTGGCAAGCGCTAATCATGGCGCGGAAATTTTGTTCCGATGCCGATAGCGGTAATCCCCTTAGTCCGTCATTACCACCTAATTCTATGATGACGACATTCGGCTGGTACTTTTTGAGTAAGGCGGGTAAGCGCGCTAAGCCGCCGCTAGTCGTGTCGCCGCTGATGCTGGCATTGGTGACGGTAACACTTAATTTTTTCTCTTGAATACGTTGCTCCATCAATGCTACCCAACCAGTGCCGCGCGCTAAGCCGTATTCAGCCGATAAACTATCGCCTAACACAAGTAACGATTTTGGTGCAGAATAGGCGGTCTCGATTTGGCATAGCAAAATCAACATACCAAACAGCGAGTTGATAGCCAAATTTAATAACCATTTCTTAGTCAGGCGGCGTTGTTGCATGAATCATTTACTCCCAGAGAATCAGACTGATTTAAATCCATCGGCACCGGCGGCAATTTCGGTGATTAATCTTACCAAGCGCGTGGTCGATGCCAGCGGTGAACTCACTATTTTGGATGACGTGAATTTTACCGTACCTGCCAGCCAAACGATTGCTATCGTGGGATCGTCCGGTTCAGGGAAATCGACTTTGCTGGGCTTAATGGCCGGTTTGGATGTGCCTAGCTCTGGGACTGTGCAGATCGATGGCGTTGATATTTTTAAACTCGATGAAGACGGCAGGGCGGCGTTGCGCAAGCAAAAGCTGGGATTTGTGTTTCAGTCTTTTCAATTATTGGGACATTTAACCGCCTTGGAAAATGTGATGCTGCCCTTGGAATTGCGCGGCGATCAGTTTGCTGCCTCCGAAGCAAAGGACAAAGCCGCGCATATGTTAGCGCGTGTCGGCTTGGCTAGTCGCTTAAAACATTATCCGAAATATTTATCCGGCGGCGAGCAGCAGCGGGTGGCCTTGGCGCGTGCTTTTGTGACCGAACCGCCACTGTTATTTGCAGACGAACCAACTGGCAGCTTAGATGTGGTTACCGGCGCAGCGGTGATGGAGTTGATGTTTGCCCTTAATCGCGAACGCGGTTCAACGTTGGTCCTTGTGACCCACGATCCCAAAGTGGCCGAGCAATGCTCCCGAGTCCTCACCATTGCTGGCGGAAAGTTAATTTTAACAGGCTAAATCGACGTCATATTCTTGACATGTGTTGCACATAAACTGGTTGGTTATGAATAAACGCTGCGTACACCGATCGTGCCCAGCGGATTAATCGTAACCATTCTGGAACCCATACATGCAACAACAACGCGTATTGATGATTAGCGTCTCGGCCGGTTCGGGACATGTTCGCGCCGCCGAAGCTCTGTTAGAAGTCACTCCCCAATTCCACGATGTTCATGCGCAGCATATCGACGTGATGCATCACGTTAGTCGCAGTTTTAAAGGCGTCTACAGCGACTTCTACAAACACTTAATTCAACATGCTCCCGCTCTGTGGGCTTATCTGTACAAAAAAACCGACGACGCGCAACAGACTGATATCAGTACATTATTGCGCCGTTCGATTGAGCGGTTTTGCACCAAGGATTTAATTCGTAAAATCAACGAATTCCAGCCCGACCACATTGTTTGCACCCATTTTTTACCGGCGGAATTACTGTCCCGTGAAATCAAGCAAGGCCGCATGACTTGCCCAGTGTGGGTGCAAGTAACCGATTTTGATTTGCACAACTTGTGGGTGCAGCCCAATATGAGCGGCTTTTTTGCGGCCAATCACGAAGTCGCGTTTAAGATGCGCGAACGCGGCATTGCGCCCGAAATGGTGCATGTCACTGGCATACCAGTTTCCCAAGTATTTTTGCAAGCCAAACAAATTCCCAATGCCAAACAGCTCAACCGTGCTGAACTCGGTTTGCAGGTCGATGTGCCGACCATATTGATCCTCAACGGCGGCGCGCGCATTGGTACGGTGAGTGAGATTGCTGAACGCTTATTGCGCTGCAACCCCCAACTGCAAGTGATTTCGGTGGCGGGAAATAATCCCCAGCGCTTGCAAGAATGTCAGAAATTAGCCACCCAATATCCGGGTCGTTTGGTTGCTATTGGTTTTAGTAAAACCATCGAAAAACTCATGGCTGCGAGCGATATGGTGGTCACTAAGCCGGGTGGCTTAACTAGTTCGGAATGCTTGATTATGGGTTTGCCGATGATTTTGGTCGATCCGATTCCGGGGCAAGAAGAACGTAATGGTGATTTTTTGATGGAACAAGGCGCTGCGTTGAAAGTGCACGATATTGCCGGACTCGATTATAAAGTCCGCCAATTATTGGCCGATCCAAATCGCTTGGAGACGATGCGAAATAATATGCTGGAGATGGGCAAACCGTCGGCAGCTAACGATGTATTAACGCGTGTTCTGGAGAAAACTCATGCCGCAAGCTAATCAACTTCACTCGCCATCCATCGTTGATCGGGTTCGCTCTGTGTGGACCAAGTTTTTACAAGAACTCGATGTAAAACAATTTTTATTGCTGTTTGTGTTCGTGTTTGTGCTGGGCTTTTTCTTCGCTAAAGTCGAAATCCAAATCGAAGGCTCCGAAGGCTGGGCCGCCAGTTTGCCTACGTGGCGGATCGAGCAGCATTGGTTGTTGACCTTGTTCTGGGGTGGGCGCGCCATGACCGGTTATCATGCTTGGGTATTTACCTTCATCGGCTTGATTTTTCATTTGCCGGTATTTTTAATGGGTAAGTGGAATTGGAAAATCGAAGGCCGTATCGTGGCATCGGTGATGCTGTTTTGGGTGATTGAGGATTTTTTATGGTTTGTGTTGAATCCGGCTTTTGGCTTAGCGCGTTTTGATCCAATCAACGTTACTTGGCATCGTCATTGGTGGGGTGGTGCGCCAGTCGATTATTGGTTTGCGTTGGGAATTGGCTTGGTGATGATGGCGAACTGCTTTACCGAAAAAGTGGATAAACCAGGCTTTGATGAGCCGGTTTGATCGGTCAGGAATGTAGCAGGGAAAATGAAAAATCGCCGCAACGACTGCGGCGATTTTTATTTGGATTGCGCTTGCTTTAGGCTTGGTTTAAGTGCAGCGCATGCAGAACCCGCGCACTCAATTCGCCGGGGCTGCGTGCAATGACTTCATCGGGAATGTCAAACTTTTCGGTCAAACGTTGGTAGTCCTCAAAACCATATGACACGATAAAAGGATGCATGCCACTGGCCAACGCCGCGTTGTAATCTTTGTGCTCGTCGCCGCAAACATAGCTCAACGCGGGATTGATGCCGAAGTGGTTGCGTAACTCTTTAAACGTGGCGATTTTGTTTTCTTTGACTGGAATATGCTGCATGAAATCAATCTGCTTAATATCGATTCCGTGGCGCAGAAATAGTCTAGCCAGCGTTTCAATCGGCTCATTCGTGATATTGCGCGTCACAATGCCGACCACTACATCGGGCGCGTCAATCAAACGCTGCATCAAGGCGGCAATTCCCGGATACAGCTGGGCTTCGTCGCGGTAGACGTCAGTTAATGTTTCAATCAGTTTTTTGCGATGGCTGAGTTGCTTTTTAATGTTGCGTGGGAATTCTTTAAAGCCGCCCATGTATTTGAACAAATTGTGGCGTTTTTGGAAATTGTCTTCGTTTCCCAACGCCATTCCATGTTGGGAAAACGTGGAAGTGATCGCGCTAAAGGCGTCAATCGTGGTGCCGTCGGCATCCAGAATAATTAATCGTTTATTACTTTTATACATAGTTTTCTAAAATAAACGTTGAAGGGAACCGCTGAAATGATATTCAAAAGAAGCCCGAACTTAATCTGAAGTATGGCGCTGTTGTTTGACAGGAATATGTCAAGAACCCGAAATAGAGGAAATGTGTTGCTAGATTGGGATAGTTGTTTGCTGGATGGCTAGATTGCGATGTACCAACGATAGCCGACACACGGATTGCAGAGTTGGGAGAAATAGATTCGGATTAGCTCATGCGCGTGTAACCCAAACTCGAAAAATCCGTGCTTAAACGCGAATATCAACTTTAAGCTATGATGTGCAGCGCGCTGGATGATTCTTCGTAAAGTTGAATGACCGGCCTTGAAAAGTCTGCTTTCATGACTATTTCCGACACTTGTAATTTCATTATTTTAAAAGGGAGTTAGATATGACTAAAGTTGCTGTGGTATTTCATAGTGGTTACGGACACACTGTTAAACAGGCGGAAGCCGTCGCCAAAGGTGCTAATGGCGAATTGATCGCCATTGACGCAGAAGGCAATATCACTGAGGCGCAATGGGCAACTTTAAACGCAGCAGATGCGATTATTTTTGGCTCACCAACGTATATGGGAACAGTAAGCTGGCAGTTTAAGAAGTTCGCTGACGCGTCTTCTAAAGCATGGTTTAGCCAACAATGGAAAGACAAAGTGTTTGGCGGTTTCACGAATTCCGCCTCGATGAATGGCGATAAGCACTCGACCTTGCATTACTTCATGACTTTAGCAATGCAACACGGTGGCGTGTGGGTTGGTCTGGGTTTGTTGCCATCGAATGCGAAGTCAGCTAAGCGTGACGACATCAACTACGTGGCTTCATCAGCTGGCGCGATGATGCAAACACCGTCGGATGCGAGCGTCGATGAAGTTAATGCAGGTGATTTGGAAACAGCGCGTTTGTATGGTGAACGTGTTGCTAAAATTACTGGTAAATTTGGCGCGTAATTGCCGGATTTTCGGTATCTGAAAAAGGGAGCTTAGGCTCCTTTTTTTGCCTAGGTCATCCTTGCTGGATGCTTGGGTCAATCAGCGAGGGCGCCCGCGAGCAACGCCCTAACCGTTTAATTGATTACTCGGGTGTGTAGCAATTGAATAGGCGTGATTGCCTAGACAACTGCCACCATTACCCCCGCCATGAGCACCAAACATCCCGCTACGCGCTCGGTAATGACAGCATATTTTTGCTGGGTCAAGGTGCTGCTAGCCTTGGAGGCCAATGCGCCGTAGCCTAATAAAATAAAGAATTCCGGCACGATCGAGCAGGCTGCCAAGATCAGCATTTGCCAACCGATCGATGCGGTCGGATCTATAAATTGCGGCAAGATGGAGACAAACATTAATAGAGACTTGGGATTTGATAATTGCAGCAATGCCGCTGCTCGAAAAATATGCCAACCCGAACTGTTACTGGCATCCAATTTGGACAAGGTAATAGGTGACACTTTGCCGAAAATCGCTGACAAGCCGAGGTAGATCAAGTAGGCCGCACCCAGCCATTTGATGACATGAAAAATATCCGGCGACGCGGCAATCAATCCACCGATTCCGGTTGCGGACAGCGCAAAATACAGCGCGTTGGCGGCGAGAATTCCACTGGTGACGCATAACGCGCCGCGCTGCCCGCGAGCGATGCCGTAGGCCACCACCATAATGACGGCGGGGCCAGGAGAGAGAGAAAGAGCCGCTTCGGTAGCGGTAAATAGCCAAATGCTAGGAGTACTCATTGTTTATTCTTGTTAGTGGGATTGGTTTAAAAATTGTTTGAGCGCGTTCAACACAGCGTCAGGTTGCTCGGTCATTAAAGAATGTCCGCATTGGTCGATCTCAACCGTTTTGGCATGGACAATGGAGGAGCGTAACGCTGCGCTGGCTTTGGTTGGCGTCATGCGATCTTGCTTGGCCATGACGAATAACACGGGTAATTGCTGCGCGGTGATTGCTTGCGCGGCGAGTTCGCCCTGCTGGTAATTATTGCAGGCTGAAAAATCGGTATGAAATAACTGAGCAGGATTAATCGCCGACATACGTTGCATTAAACGGCGGGCGCTGCCTTGTAAGCTAAATCCGGGAATCGCTGTTTGCTGAGTTGCATTCAAATGCGACCAAGTCGTGACCAATTCGATGGCGCCAGGTTCGTCGTCATGTGCCATCGTTAATAAAGCGTCTGCCACTTTCATTGGATAAGCGTTCCCGAGTAAGGCTAATTTGCTTATCCGTGTCGGGGCGATACGCGCTGCTTCTAAAGCGATTAATGAACCCATGCTGTGCCCGATCAAACTCGCTTGCGCGATTTGCGCTGCGTCCAACAGGGCGATGATCCAGTGCGCCATGTCCTCAACATTTGTTAGCGCCGCGCCCAAACTGCGGCCATGTCCGGGCAGATCAAGCGCTAACACGTTAAAGCCATGATGGGCAAAATAACGGCTTTGCAAGGCCCAGACAGAATGATCGGTTTGGGCGCCGTGGATGAAGACTAAGGTCGGTAAATTGGGTTGCAGCGGTTTGCTGCCGGTGTAGCAGTAAGCGGGCTGGTGATTGACTTGAAATAGCATCTCACGCTCCCTTTTTGGTAGCGAGTGCGGCTTTTAGGCCAGCGCTTAAATCGGCGATTAGGTCGTCCACATTTTCTAATCCAATCGACACGCGCATCGTGCCTTCGGTAATTCCTGATGCTGCTAATTGATCTGCTGGGACGCGGAAATGCGTCGTGGAAGCTGGGTGAATGATTAACGATTTAGCGTCGCCAACATTGGCCAGATGCGAGAATATTTTGAGTGATTCAACCAAACGTGCACCGGCTGCGCGGTCGCCTTTGAGTGAAAAAGTAAATACTGCACCAGCGCCTTTGGGTAGCAATTGTTTGGCTAATTGGTAATCGGGATGCGTTTCTAATTCAGGATAAGTTACCGATTCAATCGCAGGATGAGTCAATAAAAACTCAATGATCTTGCGGGTGTTGGCGATGTGTTTATCCATGCGCAGCGATAAGGTTTCAATACCCTGCAAAATTGCAAAGGCATTGTGCGGACTCATGCAAGCGCCGAAGTCGCGCAACCCTTCGCGTCGTGCGCGTAAGGCAAATGCGGCGGTGGTCGATTCTTCGGCAAACACCATGCCGTGAAAGCCGTCGTACGGTGCGCACAATTCCGCAAAACGTCCAGTTTGGTCAAAAGCTTGCTGCCAATCAAAACGTCCGCCATCGACTAACAAACCGCCAATAGCCGTGCCATGTCCGCACAAAAATTTAGTCGCGGAGTGAAAAACTAAATCCGCGCCGTGATCAAACGGGCGCAATAAATACGGCGTGGTAAAAGTTGAATCCAACATCAACGGTAAATTGTTTTCGTGCGCCAATTGCGCGATGGCGGGAATGTTGAAAACGTCCAAGCCAGGATTGCCCAAGGTTTCGCCAAACATTACTTTGGTATTTGGTTTTATTGCGGCGCACCATTCGTCAATATTGCGCGGATCGACAAAGGTAGTCTCAATCCCAAATCGCTTTAATGTGTACGCCAACAAGTTGTGCGACCCGCCATACAAAGCGCGCGAAGCGACAACATGGGAGCCAGCGCCAGCGATAGTGCTTAATCCTAAATGCATCGCTGCTTGACCACTTGCGACCGCTAAGCCCGCCACGCCGCCTTCTAATGCTGCAATGCGTTCTTCCAAAACGGCGTTGGTCGGATTAGAAATACGCGAATAGACATGACCAGTGCGTTCCATATTAAATAGCGCCGCCGCTTGATCGGCATCGTCGAAGACATACGACGAAGTGAAATAAATCGGCGTGGCACGTGCGCCGGTTGCCGAGTCAGGCGCGGCGCCCGCGTGCAAGGACAAGGTGTCAAATCCGGGTGTGTCGGATGTGCTCATAATGGCTTTCTAAATTCGGTGGTGGATTTGTGTTAACTATTTCTGGTTGGGGGATGATAGTTATTATTTTGCGTAAACCGACGGAGCAATTTGCATTCGCCCGACTCAATTGCTGGATTTTTTGAGTCGCTTAAGATACATTGTTTAGGTTAGTCCGCGTTTTGACCCGATAACATTCGGAGACCTTAATCAACGTCAGTATTGTTTCAGCACTGCAGTTTTTTAAGACGCTTATTTTAAAACAAATTGTCGTGGAGGAAAGCATGAAAGTTTCAGAAATTCTGCAAGTAAAAGGTCATATTCTTTACACCGTGACGCCTGACGAAAGCATGTTGAATGCCGTCAATCTGATGGAAGAAAAGGATATCGGCTCTTTGGTAGTGATGGAATTTGGTGAATTGGCTGGCGTGCTTTCTTTCCGTGAAGTAATTAAAGCGATCCACGCTAACGGCGGTTCTTTGGGAACGTGGACAGTAAGAAAATACATGGATGATCATCCATTAACTGTCACGCCAGAAACCGAAGTCAACGAAGTGCGTCGCGTGATGTTAGAAAAACATGCGCGCTATTTGCCGGTAATGGATGCCAAAGTGTTGTTGGGTGTGATCTCATTTTATGACGTTGCGAAAGCCGTGTTGGAAGCACAAAGCTTTGAAAACAAAATGCTCAAAGCCTATATTCGTGATTGGCCCGCTGAGCAAGAAGAAACCTAATGTGCTTGCTGGGTGTAGAAGTTGAAAAGGCCTAGTTCTGTAAAGAATTAGGCCTTTTAGTTTGTGTAGGGGATTGGAATTGTGTGCCTGAAAGTCAGGTTCGTCGTTTAAACCATCCGGTAAGCGACAGCCGTTGGACCTTGGTAGGTAAGACTTCATGCCAAATATCGGCGGATACAAATAGAGCCAAGCGATTGGCGATTGGGCTGATGTCGATTGCTTGATCTTGATCAAATAGGCGTAGTTCGCCGCCAAAATCAGCTTGCCAATGCTCGTTTAAATACAAAACCGAGGAAATCGTGCGGCTGTCGTTATCGCGGAAACGATCAAGGTGACGTTGATAAAAAGCGCCTGGCGGATAGAGTGCGAAGTGATTTTCGTTGCTTTCTAATCCCAGAAAAAGCTGTTCGTTGAGCATATGCCGCAAGGCGCTCATGCTATTGAGGTAGGAATCGATGGCGGCTGACATGCCGTGCTCTAGCCATTGGATTTTATCGCCGCGTATCGACTGCTGCACCGCGCGAGCGTTGGCGCGACCAACGGCGGCTTGCTCCAAATTGCCTGCACTATCACGTTCGCGGCATTCACGCGCCAATTGCTCGATTAATTCCTTGGGTAAAAAGTTGTCGATGATGACCCAGCCTTTGGTGCTGAGTTGATCGCAAATGTGGGTTTGGTGCTGATTAATGAAATCCATAGCCGTGGTCGATCCGTTTCTGGCGAATTGGGTGTTGCAAAATTGTTGCTAGTTGGCAACGCGCTAATAATTTAACTTAGGACTGCTTGAGTCGCTGGCGAGCCAGCATTTTAGTTGAAATAGCCGATTAAATCGGGATGAATTTTAGATTTGAACTTTGCTGCGCACGCACATGTAACAGTGGTAAATATGATTGTCATACAAGTTTTTTTCGGACATTATTCCGAGCAAAATAGTTTCCACAAGAAAATATTTTGTTTAAAAAATCAATTATAAACGGAGGTCGTGAATGTCTTTTTCTCAAATGTTTGATAAGGAACACACCGTAGCTGGCGCTGGTTTTAATCGATGGTTAGTTCCGCCTGCCGCACTCGCCATTCATCTTTGTATTGGGATGGCCTATGGTTTTTCCGTATTCTGGCTGCCATTGTCGCGCGCCATTGGCGTTACTAATCCGTTGGCTTGCGCCAAGGATTTGGGTTTCTTCGAAGAACTTTTTGCGACCAACTGCGATTGGAAAATTTCCAGTTTAGTTGTGATGTTCCAATTATTTTTTATTTTTCTGGGCGGCGCCGCAGCGATTCTTGGCGGTTGGTTAGAGCGCGTTGGCCCTCGTAAAGCGGGTGTCGTTTCGGCCTTGTGCTGGTGCGGTGGTCTGGTGGTCTCCGCTCTCGGGATTTACCTACATCAAATTATTTTGATGTGGCTGGGTGCTGGCGTGATTGGCGGGATTGGTTTAGGTCTGGGCTATATTTCACCGGTTTCCACCTTAATTAAATGGTTCCCCGATCGGCGCGGTATGGCAACTGGCATGGCGATTATGGGTTTTGGCGGCGGCGCGATGGTTGGTGCTCCGCTGGCGGATTGGTTGATGCGCCACTTTGCCACCCCAACTTCGGTCGGTGTTTGGGAAACTTTTTTAACCATGGCCGCGATTTATTTTGTGTTCATGATGGCTGGAGCGTTCGCTTACCGCATTCCTGCAAATGGATGGAAGCCAGCCGGCTGGACTGCGCCACCCGCGCAAGTGAATAACGCCATGATTACCAACCAACACGTGCATGTCAGCAAAGCTTGGCGCACGCCGCAATTCTGGTTGATTTGGGCGGTACTGTGTTTGAATGTGACGGCTGGGATTGGTATTTTGGGCATGGCTTCACCGCTATTGCAGGAAGTCTTTGGCGGCCATTTAATCGGCCTGGATTTAGGCTTTAATGATTTGAGCGTGGCGCAAAAAGCCCAAATCGCCACCATCGCGGCAGGCTTCACTGGCTTGCTGTCGTTGTTCAATATCGGCGGTCGCTTTTTCTGGGCGTCGTTGTCGGATCACATTGGCCGCAAGATGACTTACTTTGCATTCTTCGTCATTGGTTTCTTGTTGTACGGCGCCATTCCGACCATCGGGAAAAGCGATCACTTAGCGTTGTTCGTGCTGTCGTTCTGCATTATTTTGTCGATGTACGGCGGCGGCTTTGCCACTGTTCCGGCCTATTTAGCCGATATGTTCGGTTCGCAAATGGTTGGCGCAATTCATGGTCGTTTGCTGACTGCTTGGGCTACTGCCGGTGTGCTCGGCCCAATGGTGGTTAATTCGATTCGTGAATATCAGCTCAATAGCGGCGTGCCAAAGGCGCAAGCATATGACGTGACGATGTACGTTTTGGCCGGTATGTTGGCGCTCGGTTTTGTCTGCAATCTGTTGGTGCGTCCAGTTGATAAACGCCATTTTATGACTGAGGAAGAATTAGCCCATGAACGCAAGCTGGCTAGCGACAAGGCTGCTGCGGCAAATGTCGGCTCGGCCGTTGGTACGTCGGACGTTGCGCCAATTAGCCATCCAGTGCTTATCTTGCTGGCTTGGTCTGCCGTGGGAATTCCAATGGCAATTGGTATTTGGATTACCTTGCAAAAAGCATTGATTTTGTTTAAATAAATCTTCTGCTTGGATTCGATCCGTTAACGAATCGAATAGTAAAAGCCGTTACCGTGACAGGTAGCGGCTTTTTTCATTGAAATCGAGATCGCGTCACTTATGGTAATCTGCGAACATATTTTGCCGAGCATCAACACAAGTGTAGGAATTATCCCAATTGGAAAACACGTCCTTGCCCAACGAACCGAATACGCCGGAAATTGGCTATAGCCAAGTCGCCATCGTGCGCGCCAAAGACAATCACTTTAGCGCGAGCGAAGATTTCGTCGCCAATGAAGTGCCGGTGGCCTTAGTGTTCAACGGGATTTCTCACGCGGTGATGTTGGCGTCACCATTGGATTTGGTGGACTTTGCGATTGGCTTTAGCTTTTCCGAAGGAATTATCAATCAGCGCTCCGAAGTCTATGAGATCGAAGAAATTCATCATCCTGAGCTTGGTATTGAAGTGCATTTGACGATTTCAACGGCTTGTTTTATGCGACTGAAAGAACATCGGCGCAGTCTGGTGGGGCGCACGGGTTGCGGAATCTGTGGGATAGAGAGCTTGACTTCGTTTGAGACTAATAATCTGCCCCAGCAAATGGGAACGAGCGAATTAATCGATTCACCGTTTGCTATTTCTCAAGCCGCGTTGCTGAATGGTTTTAACGAACTCCAGCAAGTGCAGGCGATTAATCGAATTACCGGTTCGATGCATGCGGCGGCGTGGATTAACGCAGCAGGAAAAGTGCTGTTAGTGCGCGAGGATTTAGGGCGGCATAACGCGCTTGATAAATTAATTGGCGCAATTAAGTCAGACCCAGCTTCCTACCATCCGAATAGTGGTTGCGTGATTATGACCAGCCGCGCTAGTTACGAGTTAGCGCAAAAAACGGCACGCGCAGGCTTTGCATTGTTGGCGACTATTTCTGCGCCAACCAGCTTGGCGATTAAACATGCCGATCAACATGGCTTAACGTTGGTGGGCTTTGTACGCAAAGGGAGTTTGGTTGTGTACGCGCACCCTGAGCGAGTCATTAGTTAAAGCAGCCTAATTAGTTTTGGATTTTTTTCGTGCTCCAAACGCATCGGTGATCGAGATAATTTCTCCCGTCTCGCCAGACTCGTATCCCACCAACTTATCCACCTCCTGCTGAAAGTGAGCAGACTTTAAAATTCCAATAATCTGTTGAATCTTGGGATCATTTAATGCATTGATCGATAACGCAAAAAAGTAGCGCTCCTTCACTAGCGGGATGAAATCCAAGCCAAAGCGCTGCGCCGCTGTTTGCACACCAAAGCCTACATCCGCCATGCCGCTAGCGATAAACGCCGCCACGGCAGAATGGGTGAATTCGTTGTTGTCGAAGCCTTGAATTTCCTTGCTTGCGATAGCCTGCTTAGCAAGCATGAGTTCTAGTAGTAATCGAGTTCCTGAGCCTTTTTGGCGATTGACGAAATTTAAATTGGGTTGGTTTAAGTCTTTTATACCGCGAATTTTTTTGGGGTTGCCGCTGGCTAAAATCAATCCCTGGGTGCGCACGGCCAGATGAATTAAGCAATGAGTTTTTGGATTGAGCCACTGCAAAAACTGCTCAACCGCTGGCGCTTCAAATTCACCTAAGGGAACATGGAATCCGGCTAAATCGCATTCTTTACGTGCTAAGGCTGCGACTGCATCAGTACTGTTGCGGTACCGAACTTCGGTGGTCAAATTTTCTTGATTGATAATGTTGAGCATGGCGGCCACGGCAAATCCGTGACTAGCATGCAGTCGAATCGCGCCGGTATTTTCGCTGGAATTGACATTCAATTCACGCTCCAACTCGGACGAAAGGCTGTCCAAGGTGGGCGACAAGCGGGCCGAAATCCGGCGCTCGGCCCAAATCAGTTTTTCTGCCAATGGGGTTAAAACCGTGCCGCGCCCGCGATTGGTGGTCATTAACGACTCGCCAAACAATTTTTCGCCATCCCGTAATAATCCCCATGCATAACGGTAGGAAAGTTTGACTTTCTCGGCTGCTTTGGCAATCGAACCGTCTTCTTGCACAGCTAGCAGTAAATCGAGCAATGCCGAGGTATCCAAAGCGGCATCGTTGTCTTTGCTGATTTCCCAGTGCGGAGTGATGTGGACTTTATACATGGGGTAGCTATATGTAGTTTACAGCCTATTGATGGGAAGAAACATTGATGCTAACGTAGAGCATAAACAAGAATAACTAGCAGACTATATGCTTTTGTAAGCATATATGTCAAATGTAACCTAATTTGAGGTTGAGCATGAGTGCACAAAGTTTATTGAGACAAAACGACCTAGGTAAGGGCAATAAAGGTACTTCCATACCCTCCAGCGCGCTTAATGCCGCCGCCTTAGCCAGCATCGCTCATATCATCGAGCAGCACCAAGACGAGCAGGGCGCGTTGCTGCCGATGCTGCATGCAATTCAGGAAAAAGTTGGCTTTGTTCCCGCCGAAGTTGTGCCGACCATTGCCAACGCGCTCAACATTTCGCGCGCAGAAGTGCATGGCGTGATTACCTATTACCATTTTTTTCGGCAGCACCCAGCAGGCAAACAAGTCGTGCAGATTTGCCGCGCCGAAGCCTGCCAAGCAATGGGCGGCGAAGCCTTGGCTGAACATGCTAAAGCGGCGTTGGGTTGTAACTTTCATGAAACTAGTGCCGACGGTCAATTCACTTTGGAGCCAGTTTATTGCTTAGGCCAATGCGGTTGCGCGCCGTCGATGACAATCAACAATGATGTCTATGCGCGCATGTCGGTGGAAAAATTCAATCGCCTGATTGCCGCGAAACGAGGTGCAGCATGACGATACCAACGATTTACGTACCGATTGATTCGTCTGCCATTGCGCTGGGCGCCAATGAAGTGGCCGAAAAAATCGCTAGCCAAGCACAAGCCCGTGGCATTGAAATCAAGCTCATTCGCAATGGTTCACGCGGCATGTTTTGGTTGGAACCTATGGTCGAAGTCGCGACCGATAAAGGCCGAATCGCCTTTGGTCCGATTGAAGTGGAGGACGTAGCTGGATTGTTTGAGGCGGACTTTATTCATGCAGGATCGCATCCTAAGTCCTTGGGCTTGACCGAAGAAATCCCTTTTTTAAAAAACCAAGAACGTTTAACGTTTATGCGCGTTGGTATCACCGAGCCGACTTCGCTAGACGATTATTTGGCGCACGAAGGTTATGTTGGTTTGCGCCATGCGGCGGCGATGGCGGCGGCTGATGTGGTGCAGCAGGTGCTGGATTCGGGCTTGCGCGGACGCGGCGGTGCGGCTTTCCCAACGGGGATTAAGTGGAAAACGGTACTCAACGCACCAGCCGATCAAAAGTACGTGGTGTGTAATGCAGATGAAGGCGATTCGGGTACCTTTTCGGACCGCATGGTGATGGAAAACGATCCGTTCATGTTGATCGAAGGGATGACCATTGCTGGCTTAGCGGTCGGCGCGACACGCGGATTTATTTATGTGCGTTCGGAATATCCCCATGCTATCGCCGCATTAAATAAGGCGATTGCGCTAGCTAACCAACACGGCTATTTAGGCAAAAATATTTGCGGCTTTGGGCATGACTTTGAGTTGGAAGTACGAAAGGCGGCAGGTTCCTATGTCTGCGGTGAGGAAACTGCATTGTTAGAAAGCATAGAAGGGCGGCGCGGCATTGTGCGCGCTAAACCGCCATTGCCAGCGATTGAAGGATTATTCGGCAAACCGACTGTGATTAACAACGTAATCTCGTTAGCCGCGGTACCACTAATTTTGGCGCGCGGTGCGGAATTCTACAAAAACTGCGGCATGGGACGTTCACGCGGCACCTTGCCGATTCAGTTGGCAGGCAACGTTAAGCAGGGCGGTTTGGTTGAGAAGGCGTTCGGCGTGACCTTGCGCGATTTGTTGGACAACTATGCGGGCGGCACAGCCAGCGGTCGGCCGATTCGCGCCGTGCAAGTCGGCGGCCCCTTGGGCGCGTATATGCCCGAATCGCAATTTGATACGCCGATTGATTACGAAGCGTTTGCCGCCATTGGTGCGACCGTTGGGCACGGCGGGATTGTGGTGTTTGACGATACTGTCGATATGGCCAAACAAGCGCGCTATGCGA
The DNA here is from genome assembly GCF_004358105.1 of Sapientia aquatica. Taxonomy (GTDB): domain Bacteria; phylum Pseudomonadota; class Gammaproteobacteria; order Burkholderiales; family Burkholderiaceae_D; genus Solimicrobium; species Solimicrobium aquaticum. The sequence continues at coordinate 558,068 of NZ_SMYL01000001.1, forward strand.
TGGAATTTTGCGCTGCCGAATCGTGCGGAAAATGCACGCCATGCCGGATTGGCTCGACGCGCGGTGTTGAGACAGTCGATAAAATTATCGCCAACCAAGATCGCGTGCAGCAGGTGGAATTATTGCGCGATTTATGCGATGTGATGGTCAGCGGTTCGCTGTGCGCGATGGGCAGCTTGACGCCTAATCCTGTGTTGTCGGCGTTAAATTATTTTCCGAATGATTTTAATCGGTGAGCGGCATTAGCGAGCGCGAAGCAGGTGCATCAAGGTTGACAACGATTTTTTAATGTATCCACCAAAATAATAAATTTTCCCAAATAGTTATCTTGGGTAAAGGACGACAAATGAACCAACTAAACCAAACCGATTACGGCACCCCAGCGCGCCAATCCGAGAACCTGGTCACGATTGAAATTGATGGCGTAGAAGTCCAAGTCGCCGCCGGAACGTCGGTGATGCGCGCAGCGGTAGAAGCGGGCGTGAACGTGCCAAAATTGTGTGCCACCGATAGTTTGGAGCCGTTCGGTTCATGCCGTTTATGTTTGGTTGAAATCGAAGGTCGGCGCGGTTACCCCGCTTCCTGCACCACGCCGTGCGAGCCGGGCATGAAGGTCAAAACCCAATCACCAAAACTGGCCAGCCTGCGCAAAGGCGTCATGGAGTTATACATCTCTGACCATCCGCTCGATTGTTTAACCTGCCCAACCAACGGTAATTGCGAATTGCAAGACATGGCTGGCGTGGTTGGCTTGCGCGAAGTGCGGTACGGCTACGAAGGTAAAAATCATCTGGAATTAAAAAAGGACGAATCCAATCCTTACTTCACCTACGACGCATCGAAATGCATCGTCTGCAATCGCTGCGTGCGAGCCTGTGAAGAAACGCAAGGAACCTTCGCCTTGACGATTTCTGGCCGCGGCTTTGAATCGCGTGTTTCTCCGGGGCAGAGCCAGCCATTTATGGAATCCGAATGCGTCTCCTGCGGCGCTTGCGTCGATGCCTGCCCAACTGCCACCTTGACCGAAAAAACCATAATCATGATGGGGCAAGCGGAACACAGCAAGATCACGACGTGTGCGTATTGCGGCGTTGGTTGCTCGTTCAAAGCCGAAATGAAAGGCAATGAAGTTGTGCGCATGGTGCCGAACAAGGATGGACACGCGAACCACGGACATTCTTGCGTGAAAGGTCGTTTTGCATGGGGTTATGCAACCCACAAAGACCGCATGTTAAAGCCCATGATTCGTAAAAATATCACCGATCCTTGGAAAGAAGTGTCGTGGGACGAAGCCTTAAATTACGCCGCGTCCGAATTCCGCCGAATTCAAGCCAAGTTTGGTAAAGATTCCATCGGCGGCATTACTTCGTCACGCTGCACCAACGAAGAAACGTATTTGGTACAGAAATTAGTGCGCGCTGCGTTTGGCAATAACAACGTCGATACCTGCGCCCGGGTGTGCCATTCGCCAACCGGCTTTGGACTTAAACAAACGCTGGGCGAATCGGCTGGAACCCAGACGTTTGATTCGGTCATGAAGTCCGACGTCATCATGATTATTGGTGCCAATCCGGCGGCTGCGCATCCAGTATTCGCCTCCCAAATGAAGCGCCGCTTGCGCCAAGGCGCAAAGCTGATCGTGATCGATCCGCGCACCACAGAAATGGTCAAGTCACCGCACATTCAAGCGGATTATCATTTAAAACTGAAACCGGGGACCAATGTGGCCGTGATTACCGCATTAGCGCATGTGATCATGAGCGAGAAATTGTTCGACGCCGATTACATCGCGCAACGCTGCGACACCGAATCGTTTGAACATTGGACTAAGTTCGTATTGAAACCAGAAAATTCGCCCGAAGCGATGGAGCCGATTACTGGCGTGAGCGCCGAGGAACTGCGCGGTGCCGCGCGCATGTACGCGCAAGGGAATAATGGCGCAATTTATTATGGCTTAGGCGTAACCGAACACGCGCAAGGTTCTACCATGGTGATTGGTATCGCGAACTTGGCGATGGCAACGGGCAATGTGGGGCGCGAAGGCGTGGGCGTGAATCCACTGCGTGGACAAAACAATGTGCAAGGTTCGTGCGATATGGGTTCGTTCCCACATGAATTGCCGGGCTACCGCCATATCTCTGATACGACGATTCGTACCCAATTTGAGCGAGCCTGGGATTGCACGTTGAACCCAGAACCCGGTTTGCGGATTCCAAACATGTTTGATGCCGCCTTGTCTGGTTCCTTTAAGGGCTTGTATTGCGAAGGCGAAGACATCGTGCAATCCGATCCCAACACCCAGCATGTGACCGCAGCATTGTCAGCCATGGAATGCATCGTGGTGCAAGACATCTTCTTGAATGAAACTGCTAAATACGCGCATGTGTTTTTACCGGGTTCGTCCTTTTTAGAAAAAGACGGCACCTTCACCAATGCCGAACGTCGGATTTCGCGCGTAAGAAAAGTCATGCCGCCGAAAGCCGGTAAATCGGATTGGGAAGTCACCGTCGCGTTATCTAACGCATTGGGCTATCCAATGAACTACAAACATCCGTCCGAAATCATGGATGAAATTGCCGCTTTAACGCCAACCTTTAAAGGCGTGAGCTATAAACGTTTGGAAGAATTAGGCAGCATCCAATGGCCATGTAACGACGCTGCGCCAAATGGCACGCCGACCATGCACATCGATCAGTTCGTGCGCGGTAAAGGCAAGTTCATCAATACCCAATTCTTTGCCACGTCGGAAAAAGTGACGCCAAAATTCCCATTGATTTTGACGACTGGGCGCATTCTGTCGCAATACAATGTGGGAGCACAAACACGGCGCACGGAAAACGTACATTGGCATAACGAAGATTTACTGGAAATTCATCCGCATGACGCCGAAGATCGCGGCATTAAAACCAATACCTTGGTCGGCATCGAATCGCGTGCGGGTCACACGGTGTTGCGTGCCTTGGTGACTGAGCGTATGCAACCGGGCGTGGTATATACGACCTTCCATTTTCCTGAGTCCGGCGCGAATGTAATCACCACCGATAATTCAGATTGGGCGACCAACTGTCCTGAATACAAAGTCACGGCGGTGCAGGTAATGCCGGTGCTGCAGCAATCGGAATGGCAGCAAAAATACTCACAGTTCCATGAGCAACAAATGGGCTTGCTCAAAGAAAATGCCGAAGAAGCGGGTATCAAATAATTAGCGCAATGTAGCTCAGAGCAAACGACGGATGTTGGCTCTGGGTTCAACGAAGGGCTTGTATGAACGTAGAAAATTTAGTGACGATGGCGAACCAAATCGGTTCGTTTTACGAAACCATGCCAGATCGCGCCACAGCGTTAGCGGATAGCGCCAATCACATTAAGAAGTTTTGGGAGCCAAGAATGCGACGTGCTTTGTTGGCCTATCTGGATGAAGCTAAAGAGACGGAACTGTCTCCATTTGTGCTGGAGGCAATTCAATCGCATCGCTCTTTATTGTGAATTAAGTTGTTGGCGAATTTCTACTAGCAATTCACTGGCCGTTAAGCCAACCGGCCCAATGCCCCGTTTCACCAAATTATCGGCTGCTGCGCCGTGCAGATACGTCGCCGCGAGCGCGGTTTGCCAGCAATCTTTGTGTTGCGCAAATAACGCTCCGCAAACTCCCGCTAATACGTCGCCCGTGCCGCCACTGGCTAAGCCGGGATTACCGGTTGGATTAATCACCACTGCGCCATCGGGATGGGCGATAACCGTTCCAGAGCCTTTTAATATCACCACTGCGGCAAAACGTCGCGCGATTTTTTTGGCGGCCTGCACGCGATCAGCTTGGACGACATCAATGCCGCAACCCAGCAGGCGCGCCGCTTCCAAAGGATGGGGAGTGAGTATGGTGCTCGACTTGTCGCGTCCGCTGCACAGTGCATGCAAGGCTGGTTGCTGTGAAAGTAAATTCAACGCATCGGCATCAATTACTAATGGACTGGTGGCTAATAGTGCGCGGCTGACGATTTCAAAACTCGCTACCGAACTACCCAAGCCCGGGCCGATCACTACCGCATTGTCTGGCCCAAAGATAATTTGCTGCGCTGGGCGGCACATGATTTCTGGTTGCTGCAAATCGTAATGCGGCGGGTTGTCGATAAAGCCCGCGATAGTTTTGCCTGCCCCTGCATACAAAGTGGCACGCGCAGCCAGCACCAGTGCGCCTTGCATGCCCGTTGTGCCACCGATCAGCGACACCGTGCCATTGCTGCCTTTGTGGCTGTTTTGTCGACGTGCTTGGCCGATAATTGGAAATAGGGCGGTGCGGTTTAATTGCAGGTCGGATGCAGGAAATTGGCCGCGCTCGATTCCCAAGTCAGCCAAGACAATTTGCCCGGCGTAGTCTTTTCCATCGGCGGTATGCAAGCCAATTTTGTCGCCAATAAAGGTAATCGTATGGGTGGCGCGTATGGCGCAGGCAATGATGGTGTTGCCGGTATCGGCATCCAAACCACTTGGTATATCTAAGGCCAGAACAGGACAAGACAGGGCATTAATTTGCTCGCACTGCTGCTTTAAGGAGCGACTGATTTTGCTCGGTTTAAGTCCGATACCGAATAGGCCGTCGATGACTAAATCGTAGTCCTCTGTCACAGCCGATTCGGCATCTAACCAGTGTATCGATTTAAGCGCTTGCGCTTTATCCAAGGCTTGTTGTGCTTCGTCCGAGCGCGGCGTTTTGCTTTGGATTTGGAGCACGCTAACGTGGTGTTTTGCGTTTGCTAAATGTGCCGCGGTTTCGAAAGCGTCGCCGCCGTTGTTGCCGGGGCCTGCGACGACTAAGATGCGCTGTGGTGTTGAGTTAAGGAGTTGTAAAGCCAATTGCGCGGCGGCTAAACCGGCAGCGCGCATTAAGGTTCCTGATGCTAATTTTGCTTGAGCTGCTTGTTCGATCTGACGGAGCTGTTTGACTGTGTACAACATGCGCGACACCTTTCTCAGACTGTTCAAATAAATTCTATTGTAGCCAGCTTCAAGTTAGCGCAGTAAACCGATCCCATCAAGATTTATGTCCGGTTTGATGTCAGAAATCAGATCAGCAATGATCTTGCCCGCGCCGGTTGCCATGGCCCAGCCATTTTCGGCATGCGCTAAGTTCACAAACACGTTGGCCTTGCAAGTTGGCCCAATCAACGGAACGCCATCGGGTAACATTAAATGCTCACTCGTTAATGTTTGGGCAGTGTGGTAGTTGGCAGCATTGGGGAACCAATCGGTGGCGATTTGGCGTAAATTTTGCCACGCTATTTCGTCGGTCTTTTTACTGTTTTTACCCAAGCGCAGCGTGCCAGCGACGCGGATACGTTTATCCATGCGCGTGATCACGGTTTGTTCGTATTCATCGATGATGCTGATGTTTGGACTGTCTTCGTTATTCTTAATGCTAGCGGTGGCTGAATAGGATTGAAACTGCGCTACGGGTAAATCGATACCGATCTGTTTAAAGAACAAACTGCTGTTAGCGCCTGCGGCAATGACGACAGCATCGAACTGGACATGATTAGCCAGATCACCTTGTTTTAATAAAAGTGTCACGCCGTTCTTGTTCGATTGAATCTGTTCGCACGCGCTAGCAAATTCAAACTTAACGTCAAGTTGCTGCGTAATCAGCTTTAATTGCTTGCTAAATAAGACGCAATTGCCTTGTCCATCCTGCGGCATGTACACGCCACCGACGAGCGCTGTTTGTTGATTTAATGCTGGTTCTAGTTGGTGGCAGGCCGCTGTATCGAGAACTTGAAAAGGAATCCCTGCGTCAGTTAATACAGCCAATCCGGCTCGAATTTTTTGTTGTTCCTTGGTCGTGCGGAAGAGTTGCAAAACGCCGTTACGGTGCTGGAAATCTAAATTGTGTAGGTGTTCAATATCGGTCAGTAGATGCTGTCCGTAAGCGCCTAAGCGTTGTAATTTTTCTTTATTAATGAGCAGCTTTTCAGCCGAACATTCGCGCATCCAAGCACGCAACCAGCTCCATTGCGCTAGACGAAACGAGGGGTTTAATTTAACCGTGCTATTGGAATTTAACCATTGCGAGAGGATGCGTTTAACCATTCCAGGCGCACCGAGTGGGGCTAAATGCGCTGGGCCGAGCAGGCCAGCATGCGCCAAACTTGCTTCTTCGCTGACATTGCCGCGTTGCTCAATAACGCTTACTTGATGCCCGTTTTGCGCCAGAAAATACGCTGTCGTCATTCCCACTACACCAGCACCGATAACTGCAACCCGCATTTGTTTCTATCCTTTAATTCAAAATGGCGCCTAGGATAGCATTGTTCTAAATTAGATTGAGCTGTTGAATTAATTATTTGTCGTTCTGAAACGTTAAAAATGGTGGTATTTAAGCAATTTTTGGCTGGCGCATCGACGTTTTAATGCAACGCAAAGGTCAAGTTTGGTTAACTTTATTAATTCCTCGGCTGTGGGGCGTTAAAGGTAGCTTTTCGCGCAGACAAAGTTCTTTTTAATGTGAAATAATGGCGGGCTTTTTTAAATTGTAAGGCGACATCTTAATGTTTTTGAGTCAACTTAACACGCAACGAAATTCTCCAAACAGTACTGCAATGGGTATGGCGATTCCCGTTTGGCTAGTTTGGGTTGTTTCCATCCTGTGCGTCTGGGTTGGCTTGGGCTCGTATGGCGTGCTCAATAATAACGAAGGGCTATACGCTCAAATTCCGCACGAAATGCTGGCCTCCGGCGACATCAAGCATTGGATTATCCCGCACTTAAATGGCTTGCCCTATATGGAAAAGCCGCCACTGCTGTATTGGCTCACCGCCTTATCGTTTGTGCTTTTTGGACAAGCTGAATGGGTCGTGCGCTTAATTCCAACCTTGGCTGGATTGGGATGCGTCGGTTTAATCTTGAATTTTGGTGAACGGATTTATCGTCCGCAAGTTGGCCGATTGGCTGCGTTGATGTTTATCTCTGGACTGGGCATCCTGATTATCAGTCGAACATTAGTGTTCGATATGTTGTTGACGTTTTTCCTTACCGGCGCATTGATGTGCGCGTATTTATACAAGGTGGAAGAACATATTAGTGACTTGCGCTGGGCCCATGTGTTTTTAGCGTTTGGCGTGCTGACCAAGGGTTTTGTCGCGATCTTGTTGTGCAGTTTAGTCGTGCTGGTTTGGATTATGATGGTGCATGGCACGGACGCTTGGAAGCAGTATCGCAAATGGATTGATCCTGTGTCGATTGCCATCTTTTTTGTCATTACCGTTCCTTGGTTTGTCGCCGCCAGCTTGAGTGAGCCGATTTTTCTTTGGTTCTTCTTCATTAACGAACATGTCTTGCGCTTTATGGGGCAGAGGTTGCCGCACGATTTTTACTCCGGCCCTTGGTGGTACTATTTGCCGCGCATGGTGATTTATCTTTTCCCTTGGTCGTTGTTGCTGCCGGTCGCGCTGATGGCAACCTGGTCGCGCCGCTCGCGCATTGAGATTCAAGAATTTACTATCCTGCGTAAAACGCTGATTTTTGCTTGGCTCGTGCCGTTAGTGTTTTTCTCGCTGTCGAGCGCTAAAGCTAATTATTACTTGATTGTTGGAATGCCATTTGCGGCACTCAATTTAGCTTTATTGCTGGAACAAAGCGAATTTTTAAAAGGCATTCGTAGCGTCTTATTGGGCTTGATATTGGCCCTGCTGACAGCGGCAGCGGCGATTTATTTATCGTTGACGGATCGGTTGACTTCGTTTGACTTGATTTTACAAGGGCTGTCAGTGAGCCATTATGCGCAATTAACGTTGTGGACGATTACTAGCTTGTCGCTCATCACGGCGTTGGTCGCCTGGCGTTATAGTCGAATTGGCTTGGCGGCATACAGCGTGCTGCCGCTGTTTATCATGCTGGCATTGGTGGTTGCTGCAAATGGCGTTAGCCCCATGATTTCTGATCATACGATGGCTGACTTTATCCAACAGAAATTACCCAACCGAACTGTTTATATGTACCGTAATTACGAACAGAATTCTTCGCTGCCTTTTTACTTAAAAAGAACAGTGCGGGTTATTGATAGTTCGAGCAGCGATTTGTATTGGGGTAATCGATTGCGACCCGAAAATTCACTTATGGTCAGTCGGGAAGTGCTGAAATCCAAGAAAGAACCAATGGTGATCGTGGTTCCAAATACCTTGCTGGATGAATTTGCACACGAAAAATTGCATACCCGATTTTTAAATAATAAACAGTTCGGCTACGCGACACTGTTTTATTGACCCATTGCGAAGGGTTTAGACCGGAAAGCGGTACAGCAGCGCTGCGCCAATACTCCCGATTAGTGGCCCTAGCACGGGAATGTACGCATAACTCCAGTCGCTATCCCGTTTGCCCCTGATCGGTAACACGGCATGCATTAAACGCGGAGATAAATCGCGCGCTGGATTCATCGCATAACCCGTCGTGCCACCGAGTGAAACACCCAATCCCACGACTAATAATGCGACTGGCAGCGCGCTGATTGCACCTAACCCATGTTCCGGTTCGGCCATGCACAAAATCGCAAAAACCAAAACAAAGGTGGCGAGCGCTTCCGAGGCAAGATTGCTTACTGGATTGCGAATTGCTGGTCCTGTGCAGAACGACGCTAATTTCAAATCCGCGTCAGGCGTTGCTTGAAAATGATCGCGATAAATTAGCCAAACTAGCAGCGCACCCGCCATGCCGCCCAACATTTGAGCCGCGATATAAAACGGCGCAGCTTGCCAAGCAAATTTATTCGTCATTGCTAACGCAATTGTCACCACTGGATTTAAATGCGCTCCGCTGACCACGGCGGAACAAATGACGCCGACAAATACCGCGATACCCCAACCAAAAGCGATAACAATCAAACCGCTATTGTGGCCTTTAGTTTTGTTTAGTAAGACGTTAGCGACAACGCCATTACCCAATAAGACAAGCAACATCGTGCCGATAAATTCGGCAAAGTGAGGACTCATAGTTATTCCTAGATCGATTTAATCAATTAAAAAGTGGTTGCATTGCGCTGATTTCGAGTTGGCTTTACTCGCTATCGGCCCAAGCAATGCTGGCATTGACGGCGCGTTGCCAACCTTTTTTATGTGCATTGATTTTGTCTTGATCTTCGGTACGACTAAAGCGCTGATCCTGCTTCCATTGTTGTTTGATTTCATCGATGCCGGACCAATAATTAACGGCCAATCCTGCGAGATAGGCGGCTCCGAGCGCTGTCGTTTCAATGATTTGCGGACGCACGACATCGACCCCGAGTAAATCAGCCTGAAATTGCATCAATAAATTATTCGTCACCGCGCCGCCATCGACGCGCAGTTCAGCGATTTTGACACCCAAGTCAGCTTCCATCGCTTTTAAAACATCGTAGGATTGAAAAGCAATCGCTTCTAATGATGCGCGCGCGATGTGCGCCGAAGTAGTCCCGCGGGTGACGCCAAAAACACTACCGCGTGCGCGTGGATTCCAATGTGGTGCACCAAGCCCAGCAAAGGCCGGAACAATGTAGACCCCATCGCTAGTTTGAACACTGCGCGCTAATTGTTCAATTTCGGGCGCGCTTTTAATCATGCTGATGCCGTCACGCAGCCACTGCACTAATGCGCCACCGATGAAGATACTGCCTTCCAGCGCGTAGTTGACCTCATCGCCGACTTTCCACGCGATGGTGGTGATTAGATTGTTGTTCGATTCAACCGGCTTTTTGCCGGTATTCATGACCAAAAAACAGCCCGTGCCATAAGTGTTTTTCGCCATGCCCGGCTCGGTACACATTTGCCCAAACAGCGCCGCATGTTGGTCGCCCGCGATGCCAGCAATCGGAATCGGTGTGGCAAAGACTGTACTCTTAGTCATGCCCACGATTTCTGAGGAAGCATGGACTTTGGGGAGCATATTGCGCGGAATATCCATTGCAGCGAGCAATTCATCGTCCCAATCAAGCATGTGAATGTTGAATAACATCGTGCGCGAAGCATTGGTTACATCGGTGACATGCAGCCCCTGTTGGCTGAAATTCCAAATCAACCAAGAATCCACCGTGCCGAAGGCCAGTTCGCCGCGTTCGGCTTTGGCGCGGGCGCCCGGAACATTGTTGAGTATCCAGTTGATTTTGGTCGCGGAAAAATACGCATCGATGGGCAAGCCGGTTTTAGCGCGCACGGTTTGTTCTAAGCCGCGTTCTTTTAGTTGATCGCAATAGTCGGCTGTGCGCCGATCTTGCCAGACAATCGCGTTATAAATCGGCTGTCCTGTGGCGCGTTCCCAGACAATGGTGGTTTCGCGTTGATTGGTAATGCCAATAGCGGCAATCGATGTGCCGTTTAAGCCCATCTTCGTCACCGCTTCTGCCGCCACGCCGGCTTGCGTAGCCCAGATTTCACGCGGATCGTGTTCGACCCAACCGGGTTGCGGATAAATTTGGCGGAACTCTTTTTGAGCGACAGAAATAATATTGCCGGCATGGTCAAATAAGGCGGCGCGTGAACTGGTTGTGCCTTGGTCAAGGGCGAGAATGTATTTGTTTTTCATAGCGGTGTTCCAAAGAGTGAACTACATGGATAAAGGTAATTGCTGATGCTTTAGTTACTGCTTTCCCTTGACCGGTAGTGCTCCAGCCATTGTTGTAATCGTTGGGTTGATTCTGGCGTGGCAGATAGTCCTAGCTTGGTGCGGCGCCATAAAATATCGTCGGCTTGTTGCGCCCATTCGACGTCAACTAAATATTGTGCTTCGAGTTCGAATAAGCCGGGGCTGAGTTCTTCGCCCAAATCGGCGATGGAATTGGCTTGCTTGAGCATGGTAGTCATCCGTGTGCCGTAATTGCCTGCATAACGGCGGGCTAAATCAGCGGGCAGCCAAGGGTAACTTTGCTCGATTTTTACGCAAAATGAATTAAAGTCGGCGTTGGCAATGTCACCTCCTGGCAGCGACGCTGTATCAGTCCAATTGGCGTGATGATTGGCGAATGCAGGTTGAATCAGCGTGACTGCTTCTTGTGCCAAGCGCCGGAAGGTCGTGATCTTGCCGCCGAAGACGGACAACAATTGCGCTCCTGCGGTTGGCGCATCGAGTTCTAAATGGTAATCGCGGGTGACTGCAGAGGCGTTCTTGGTATCTTCTTGCTCCAGCAATGGCCGCACACCAGAATAATCCCAAAGCACGTCAGTTGGTTGAATCGATTGTTTGAAGTAGGTATTGACCGAGTCGCACAAATAGCGAATTTCATCGGTGTTGATCGTGACCTGATTCGGATCGTCTTTGTATTCCAAGTCGGTGGTACCGATTAAGGTGTATTGATGGAGATAGGGGATGGCGAACACGATGCGGTTATCGGGATTTTGAAAAATATAGGCGTGATCGTGATCGAATAATTTTTTCGTCACGATATGGCTGCCTTTGACTAAGCGGATTTCATTACGCGGCGTAATTGATTTTGGATGGATAGATTCGTTGATTAGCGAACTCACCCAAGGGCCGGTGGCGTTGACGATGGTACGCGCTTGGATCATAAATGGGCGTTGATGTGTATCGATCAGTTCGACCTGCCAGCCTTGTTCGCTCGGCTTTGCAGCAACCATCTTGGTGCGCGTCAAAATTGTGGCGCCACGTTCTTGCGCATCCATAGCATTTAAGACGACCAGTCGCGCATCATCCACCCAAGCATCCGAATACACGAAACCTTTGGTGATCGATTCACGTAGGGGCTGACCCGAGGGGTGCGTTTTGAATTGAATACCGCGTGAGCCCAATAAAATATCACGCGAACTTAAGTGGTCGTATAAAAATAGCCCAAGTCGAATCATCCAAGCAGGGCGCAAATGCGGCATGTGTGGCATCACAAAACGCAGCGGGCTGATGATATGCGGTGCAGCGCGCAGCAGAACTTCGCGTTCTTGTAGGGCTTTGCGCACCAAGCCGAATTCGTAATATTCCAGATAGCGCAAGCCGCCGTGGATTAGTTTGGTGGAAGCGGACGAGGTATGGGACGCTAGATCATCTTTTTCGCAAAGCATCACAGACAGCCCGCGCCCGACCGCATCGCGCGCAATGCCCACGCCATTAATCCCGCCACCGACAACTAAAACATCTACATTGGTTTTCATTTGTGCTGATTTCCTGATTTTTTGGGGCTGGTTAGAACAAGTTAGTGTGCGGTTTTATTTATGCCATTTGTTCAAATTACTAGAAATTTGGGTGGATGGTAGCAATTGATTTGGCATTTTTAATTAAAACCGCGTTAGCCATTGCATTTGCTAACAAATCAAGTTTTTTTGATTTAGGTATTCGTGTTTATTTTTAAAAATAAATTCCATTTAATTTTTAAAAATAAACAAAATAACTGAGATATTTATCTTAAAATCGAAATTTTCGCCCTTACTATGAATACCTGAAAATCTTTGATGCCTCTACAATCTCGCAGTAAAAATGCACGTAATCAATCGGTAACAATCGCCTCAAAACAGCGCAACTTTGCGTCTTCAACCGGCATCTTTTAGCGGCAACTGTTAAGAAATCGGAGTAAAGGCGGTCATTGAATTGGCTTGGGCATGTTGATTTAGGCGCTGTTTTATTCGCAAAACAGAAATTGATTGTAAATTTATTACCAATTAATGGCAAATGTGTTACAAAAGTAAATGCTAAATCGAGCTGTTTTTTTACGTTCCGTGCTTCTAAACTAATCTACTAATCTGCATTAGACGATGCAGTTCAACCTCTTAAGGAGATCAAACATGAGCAACACTAAATTCACATCCGAACACGAATGGCTGCGCTTGGATGGCGACGTGATCACTGTCGGTATTACCGATTACGCACAAAGCCATTTGGGCGACTTGGTCTACATCCAATTGCCTGACGCGGATACAAGCTACAGCACAGGTGAAGAAGTTGCCGTGATTGAATCGGTTAAAACCGCTGGTGGAATTGCCATGCCTTTTGACGGCAAAGTGGTAGAGGTAAATGCGGCGTTGAATGATGAACCTGGCGTGGTCAACGAAGACCCGTTGGGCGCTGGCTGGTTCTTCAAAATGACGGTTACTGACACCGCATTGTTGAATGGCTTAATGGACGAAGCCGCCTATAAAGATTACATCGCGACATTAGGTTAATTGCATTCCTATCCCGAAACGGCTGCCTAGGTTGAGTAGCCGTTTGGGGGTGATTGAATCGTAAAAAAATTCGAAAATAAGAATCGAAAAGAGTCAGTTTCTAGCGCATCTCAGCGCGCATTATTGCGATTAATCCGCACTAGTCAATAAAGCAATAAATCAGTCAGAATAAATTGGGGAGTTATTATGGTTTTGCACCAAGCAGCGCAACACGGCGAATTAAATTCAGAATTTATCGGGCGTCACATCGGTACGTCTAATAAAGATATTCAATTCATGTTGAATACATTGGGTTTTGACTCGATGGATGCGTTTATTCGCAAGGTTATTCCGGCTGCGATTTTGTCGGACAAACCGTTGGAATTAGGACATGCTCGTTCTGAATCCGATGTGCTGGCTCAATTGCGCGAAATCGCGCAGCAAAACCAAGTGGTCAAATCGTATATCGGTATGGGTTACTACAATACGCACACACCGAATGTGATTTTGCGTAACTTGCTCGAGAATCCAGCGTGGTACACGGCTTACACGCCGTACCAGCCTGAAATCTCGCAAGGTCGTTTAGAAGCCTTGTTGAATTTCCAAACTATGATTAGCGATTTGACTGGTATGGAAATCGCTAACGCATCGTTGCTCGACGAAGCGACTGCGGCAGCGGAAGCGATGACGTTCTGCCAGCGCGTATCGAAAAGCAAAAGCAACGTGTTCTTTGTCTCCGAAGACTGCTTCCCACAAACCATCGACGTCATCAAAACCCGCGCCAACCCAATCGGTATCGACGTCGTGGTGGGTGACCATCGCACCGCACTAAAAGACTTAGATTGCTTCGGCGTATTGCTGCAATATCCAGCATTAAACGGTGAGATTCATTCTTACGCCGCAACCTGCGAAATCGCGCACGCAAAAAATGCCATGGTCGTGGTCGCTGCTGATTTATTAGCATTGACATTGCTCACACCTCCGGGCGAATTTGGCGCGGACGTTGCCATCGGCACCGCGCAACGTTTCGGTGTGCCGCTCGGATTTGGCGGCCCGCACGCCGCTTATTTCGCGACCAAAGATACGCATAAACGTCAAATGCCAGGTCGAGTAGTTGGCGTGTCGATCGACAGCCACGGCAACCCAGCGTATCGCTTGGCATTGCAAACCCGCGAGCAACATATTCGCCGCGAAAAAGCCACCAGTAACGTCTGTACCGCACAAGTGTTGCTGGCCAATATCGCCGGCATGTTTGCGGTGTATCACGGCCCAGAAGGTATTAAAGCGATTGCCCAACGCGTGCATCATTTAACGGCTACTTTGGTCGCTGGTTTGCAGCAACTCGGTTATAGCATTGTTAATCAACGTTATTTCGATACCATTGAAGTCGTTACTGAGGCGCGCACGAAAGTCATTCACGCGGTTGCGCGCGGTCAAGAAATTAATTTGCGGGTGGTGGATGACGCCACTATCGGGATTTCTTTGGACGAAACTTGCAATGCATCCGACGTAGAAGCAATTTGGGCTGCCTTTGCATCCAATAATCAAGAATTGCCCGATTTCAACGCGGTGGCAGCCAAAACGGTGGAATCTATCCCGACCGAACTGCAACGCACCAGCGCGTATTTGACTCATCCAGTATTCCACCGTCATCGCTCAGAAACCCAATTGCTGCGTTATTTACGCGCTTTGGCTGACAAAGATTTGGCTTTGGATCGCACCATGATTCCACTGGGATCATGCACCATGAAGTTAAACGCGACTGCTGAAATGATTCCGGTCACTTGGCCAGAATTTGGCAGTATTCACCCGTTCGCTCCTGCCGAACAAACGCAAGGTTACGCCCGTTTAATCACCGAATTAGAACAAATGTTGGTCGCTTGCACCGGCTACGATGCCGTTTCGTTGCAACCCAATGCCGGTTCGCAAGGTGAGTACGCTGGTTTGATGGCAATCCGTGCTTACCATCACAGCCGCGGTGATACCCATCGCAATATCTGCTTAATTCCAAGTTCTGCGCACGGCACCAATCCGGCAACCGCGCATATGGTTGGTATGCAAGTGGTGGTGGTGCAGTGCGATCAGAGCGGTAACGTTGATTTGGCCGATTTGACTGCCAAGGCAGAACAACATAGTGCAAACTTAGCCGCATTGATGATTACGTATCCATCGACACATGGCGTATTTGAATCCGCAATTAAAGAAATTTGCGCTGTGATTCATGATCACGGCGGTCAAGTGTATATCGACGGCGCGAATATGAACGCCATGGTTGGTTTATGCCAACCCGGCAAATTCGGCGGTGACGTATCCCACCTCAATTTGCACAAAACCTTCTGCATCCCTCATGGCGGTGGCGGCCCGGGTGTTGGTCCGATTGGTGTTAAATCGCATTTGGCGCCGTTCTTGCCAGGCCATCATTTGTTGGACAACCAAACTGCGCCAGTTTGTGCTGCACCGTGGGGTAGCGCTAGTATTCTGCCAATCAGTTGGACTTACATTAAGTTGATGGGGCAAGAAGGATTGAAGCAAGCCAGCCAAGTGGCGATCTTGAATGCTAACTACATCGCAAAACGTTTAAGTGCCCATTTCCCTATTTTGTACGCAGGTCCAGGCGGTATCGTAGCGCACGAATGTATTGTTGATTTGCGTCCGTTAAAAGACGAAACCGGCGTGACCGTCGATGACGTGGCGAAGCGTTTAATGGACTTCGGTTTCCATGCGCCGACCATGTCGTTCCCAGTTCCTGGCACCTTGATGATTGAGCCAACCGAATCCGAAGATCGCGGCGAATTAGATCGTTTCTGCGATGCGATGATTGCCATTCGTGCTGAAATCGCTGATGTGGCGAGCGGCAAAATTAGCTCAGAAGACAGCCCATTGCGCCACGCGCCACATACCGCGATGACGTTGACGGCAGAATGGACTCATGCATATAGCCGTGAGCAAGCTGTATTCCCGGTGGCGTCACTCAAAAACGGCAGCAAATACTGGCCTCCAGTTGGCCGCGTCGATAACGTGTATGGCGACAGAAACGTGGTGTGCACATGCCCGCCGATGTCGGATTACGAGTAATCCTAACCCAGCATAAAGCACAACCAGATCAACGAATTGAAAGACGATTATGTCAACTGAAACAGAAAATTTGCTCCGCACGCCGCTGTACGATTTACATCTTGAATTGGGTGCGCGTATGGTGCCTTTTGCTGGCTACCAAATGCCAGTGCAATACCCGCTGGGCGTGATGAAGGAACACATTTTTACTCGTACCTCGGCAGGTTTGTTTGACGTTTCCCACATGGGGCAAGTGCGTTTAAGCCCATTGGCTGGCGGCACCGTGCAAGACGTTGCCAAAGCGTTAGAAACCTTGGTGCCGATTGATGTGTTGGATTTGCCGCTGCACAAGCAGCGTTATGCCGTATTCACCAACGAGCAGGGCGGCATTCTGGACGATTTGATGATTAGTAATATGGGCGACTCGTTGTTTGTGGTGGTCAACGCCGCCTGCAAGCAACAAGACATCGCGCATATGACCCAGCATCTGTCGGCACACTGCAAGGTCGAAGAATTAGCCGATCGTGCCTTGTTAGCGATTCAAGGCCCAGCGGCGGCCGCAGTGATTGCGCGTTTAGCGTCAGAAACAGCTTCGATGGTGTTTATGGATTCTAAAGCGGTAACTTTGGTTGGCGTGCCGTGCTTCATTAGTCGTTCGGGCTACACCGGCGAAGACGGTTTTGAAATCTCGGTGCCGAATAGCCACGCAGTCGAATTAGCGCGTTTGTTGTTAGCGCAAACCGAAGTGCAAGCAATTGGCTTGGGCGCGCGTGATTCCTTGCGTTTGGAAGCGGGCTTGTGCTTATACGGTCACGATATGGATACATCGATCACACCGGTCGAAGCTAGCCTGGTGTGGGCCTTATCCAAGGTGCGTCGCGCTGATGGTGCGCGTGCCGGTGGTTATCCGGGTGCGGCGATTGTTCAACGTCAATTGGCGCAAGGCGTGAGCAAAAAGCGCGTTGGTTTGCAAATCAATGAAAAAGTACCAGTGCGTGAAGGCGCTGAAATCACCGATTTAGACGGCAAAGTTATCGGCAAAGTGACTTCTGGTGGTTTTGGCCCTAGCGTCAATGCGCCGGTGGCGATGGGCTATGTTGAGCAAAGTTTTGCGGTCGTTGGCACTAAGTTGAACGCGATTGTGCGTGGCAAACCAGTGGCGATAGAAGTAGCTAAAACGCCGTTCTTCCCGCAACGTTATTTCCGCGGTTAATTTAGCTGTTAGCTAGTTGCAAAATTTGCGATTGATTCATTAAGCGACACAACGTTGGGCAAAACAACTCATTTGCCCAACGTGCTCAATCAAAGCTCTTAATCAAAGCTCCCAAGCAAAGCTCTCAATCAATGCTTACTGCGCTTGCTCCTGCAGTTTTTCCTTAGTCACTTCCGCACGCAGTAATTGCGCCGCTGTCACCATGTTTTTTAATGCTTCGATGGTTTCTGGCCAGTTGCGCGTTTTTAAGCCGCAATCTGGATTTACCCAGAGACGCGCATCAGGAATCACTTCGCGCGCTTTACGCAATAATTTTTCCATTTCCAACACGGTTGGAATTCGCGGCGAGTGAATGTCATACACCCCTGGACCAATATCATTGGGATAGTTAAATTCTCCGAAGCCTTCCAATAATTCCATGTCCGAGCGCGATGTTTCGATGGTAATCACATCGGCATCCATAGCGGCAATCCACGGCAAAATGTCGTTAAATTCGGAATAGCACATGTGCGTGTGAATTTGCGTTTGATCTGTCACGCCGCAAGAGCTAATCCTAAAAGCGTGTACCGCCCAATTCAAATATGCGGCCCATTCTTTTTGTTTGAGTGGTAAGCCTTCGCGGAAAGCCGGTTCATCAATTTGTATCATCCCGATGCCAGCTTGTTCCAACTCCTGCACCTCGTCACGTAATGCTAAGGCGATTTGTAAGGCGGTCGTTGAACGTGGCTGATCGTTGCGCACAAACGACCATTGCAACATCGTCACTGGTCCGGTCAACATACCTTTCATCGGTTTGCTGGTTAAGCTTTGCGCGTATTGGCTCCAGCTTACCGTCATCGCTTCTGGGCGATATACGTCACCGTAAATGATGGGCGGTTTAACGCAGCGTGAACCATAACTTTGTACCCAGCCGAATTCGGTAAATGCGTAACCCCAGAGTTGTTCACCAAAATATTCGACCATGTCATTACGTTCCGCTTCACCGTGTACTAACACGTCTAGCCCCAGCTTTTCTTGTTGCTCAACGACGTGGCGAATTTCATCGCGCATTTGATTGAGGTAAGTGAGGTTATCGATCTCGCCGCGTTTGAATGCTGCGCGGCTTTGTCGAATCTGTTTAGTTTGCGGGAAAGAACCTATCGTCGTTGTTGGGAAAAGCGGCAATTGCCATTTTTCAGCCTGCGCTGCGATGCGCTCAGCGAACGCTGATTGGCGATGTGCATCGGAGGTACGCAATTCTTTGAGGCGGTTTTGGACGATGTTATTGTGAATTCGAGCGGATTTTTTACGTTTATCTAACGCAATCCGCGCGTCGGAAAATTGCTGCCGCACGTCGCTATTTAATGCGTCACGATCAGTGCCAAGCGCGGATTTTAGCAATGCTAGCTCATTTAATTTTTGCGTCGCAAAGGCCAGCCAACTCTTCACTTCAGCATCGAGTGTAATCGAAGTGGATTCATTGTTCAGATCGACCGGAACGTGCAACAGCGAGCAACTCGGCGCAATCCAAAGTTGTGCGCCCAACTGATGATGTAACGGTTGCAGTTGTTCCAAGCAGTTATCCAAATCGGCACGCCAAATATTGCGCCCATCAATAATACCAGCGGATAAGACTCGTCCCGTTGGCCAGTTTTGGGTAAATGCTGCAAGCTGATTTTGACCGCGAATTAGGTCGAGATGGATGCCGTCAATGGGCAAGCTGTGCAGCAAATCGGCATGGTCGTTCACCGCGCCGAAGTAGGTGGCTAGTAACAATTTCGGTGCGTTTTGGCTCAGCAGGTTATAGCTTGGTAAGAAGGCGTTGAGCCATTCTGAGGCTAAATCGAGCGACAAAATCGGCTCATCAATTTGCACCCAGTGCACGCCAAGTTGCTGCAAGCGCTTGAGCACATTTTGGTACGCCGCCAGAACCCGTGGCAATAAATCGAGCGCATGTTTGAGTTTGGTTTGGTCGGCATTGGCTTTAATTTTGCCTAGGTAGAGCAACGTTAACGGACCGATTAACACTACTTTAGTGGGATGCTTGAGTTTTTGGGCTTCCGTCAGTTCTTCATATAACCAATTCACGCCGCCTTCGAATGTGGTGTTGCTAGTCCACTCTGGGACTAGGTAGTGATAATTGGTATCAAACCATTTGGTCATTTCCATCGCATGCAGTTTGTCGCTGCCGCGCGCTAACGTGAAATAGTCGCTGAGCGTTAATTCGCTAGGTTTGAACTTGAATCGCTCTGGAATGGCGCCAAGCAAAGCCAAGGTATTGAGCACTTGATCGTACCAAGCAAAATCACCCACGGTGACAAAATCCAAACCAGCATCAATTTGCTGTTGCCAGTGGCGCTGGCGTAATAGGCTACCGGTGGTTTGCAATTGATGTTGTTCGCTGTCGCCACGCCAAAACGATTCGAGGGCGATTTTTAGTTCGCGTTTTGCGCCGATGCGTGGAAAACCTAGTGTGTGTGCTAATGCCATAACAAGCTCCTTAAAGTAACAGCTTGCTATGGTGGGCGAATTTCCATTATTATTCAAACGACATATTTTAATAATTACTATGAATTTTACTCATAATGATCTCGATTTTGGAGCTGCGTCATTTAAAGACACTTACCGCGTTAAGGGAAGCTGGAAACCTGTTGCGTGCTGCTACTTTGCTCAACGTCACGCAATCCGCTTTATCTCATCAAATCAAGCAATTAGAAGAATTTTATGGCCTGGCATTGTTCGAGCGGAAATCCGTTCCAGTGCGCTTTACGCCTGCTGGTGAACGTTTATTGTCTCTGGCGGACATGATTTTGCCGCAAGTAGAAAGTGTTGAACGCGACATGGTGCGCCTAGCCCAAGGCGTCGCAGGACAACTGCGGATTGCGGTGGAATGCCACACCTGTTTTGATTGGCTCATGCCCGCCATGGATGTGTTTAGGCAGCGCTGGCCTGAGGTGGATTTGGATATTGTGTCGGGATTTCAGGCCGATCCAATTGGTTTGCTGTACGGCCATCGGGCTGATATTGCCATTGTGGCGGACACCGATTCGTCCGAAAACGTCGATTACCATCCGCTCTTTAGTTTTGAAATTGTCGCGCTGGTGGCGAAAGATCATGCACTGGCCGAACGCGATTATTTGGTGGCTGAGGATTTTGCTGCGGATACCTTAATCACTTACCCGGTGCCAGATGACATGTTAGACATCGTTCGATTGGTGCTGAAACCAGCGGGATTAAATCCACCGCGCCGCACGACCGAGCTGACCGTGGCGATGCTGCAACTCGTTGCCAGCAAGCGCGGTATTGCGACACTGCCGCATTGGGCAGCGCAGAATTACATTAATCGCGATTACGTGTTGGCTAAGCGCATTACTCCAACTGGACTCACTGGGCGGCTGTACGCGGCCTGTTTGCCTGAGTTATCGAGCCAAGCCTTTTTACGCGACTTTGTGCAAAGTACGCGCGAAAATTGTTATCTGAAATTAAGCAATGTTGAGTTGCTGTAAGCGCGCAGAAAGACTAACGCAAGATGCGCTCTTCATAAAGGAAATCAAACTGATTGGTGACTTTCACCAACGCTGAGCTGCGTGTGCCGTAGTTCTCCGAATGAATGCAAGTTGCCGACAATAATCGCTCGGTAGCGAAGCTCACTCCAGTATCGGGTAATAAATGATCGGGAGCGGGAAGGGTGTTCGATAACATCTCAAAGTAGGCTTCTTGCGGTGCATGTTGACACAAGAGACTGGCTAATTCGGCTTTGGTTTTTCGGACCTTAGGCCAAGGAGAATCCAGAGCGCCGTTTGATAGGCCATAAATGCCCGGGGTGAGCAACTGGCCATTGCGGCTGTCAGCGCTGTTACGGTTGGAATACCAACATAATTCTTGTTTGACTGGGCTGACTTCGCCGAGCAAAATATTAAATCCATTGTAGCCATTAGCGTGTTGCGAGATCCGTTGCACGTAGCTCTCAACATCATCTTCCCCCGCTAAATAGCCTGCCACTAATTCACCCCGCGAAGGAGCGTTTTCAATTACCTCAGAGCCATCGCGCACATTGGTAATGGCAGCAAATTTATAGCCCGAGGTTTGGTCGGGAAGTTTGGCAATTCCCATCCATGTTCCACCTTCTTCTAGGTCACGTGGCGCAAATACATTCGGATAATCCTGCCACCACGCTGCAGGGTTGGTAGGCCGACTGTAATATTCATCCCGATTGGCCGCTGCGATGAATGGTAAGCAGCCAACAACTTGCCAAGAAAAAACGATTAAGCACATGGTGTTTCCTTAGACCGAAGGGATTGGTGAAGCGGCGTTTGAGCTATCTGCGCTTGCATCGTCGGGCAATTGGTATGGCATTGGCAGCCAATGACAAACGGCTCCATCCAAAGTTTGCACAGTGTCTTGCGCGAGGAAAGCGGTTTTAATTTCAATTAAACAGTCGCTGCCTCTCAAATCATTGGCTTGCGCGTTCACGACCATTCCGCATGGTTGGGTGAGATCGCTAGCGGCAAATACTTCAGTGCCGTTTTGTACCGAAGTTGAATTAATTTGCGCGAGCACCATGCGTCGCTTTTGCTTGCCTAAGTATTGACTGCGTGCCACGATTTCTTGGCCTGGATAGCAGCCTTTTTTGAAATTGACGCCACCGATTAATTCATAATTAATCATTTGGGGTACAAACTTCTCTTGGGTCGCTAACGTGATGTGCGGAATGCCTGCATGAATTTCGCTCAGGTTCCAAGCCGCTTCCGTAAATTGGCCGGAGAGCATACTCAACGAACTCCAATTTTGTTCCAACAGCTCGTTACTAATAATCCATTGAAAACGAGCAACGCCATTGGCGTCGGGCAGTCTCAGCAAATGGCCAAAATCGTTGCTAACTGCGGCATAGGACAAGGAGGGAAGGGTGGGAAACCAGTTGCTGAGTTGCTGCGCTGTTGATTCTCCTAGGATGCCCAGAATGGTATGGCTCGCGGCCAAGTCAGTGAGTGTGACTTTGGATCGCATGACAAACATTTTCAACCGCTTTTGTAGCGTTTCTCGTAGCTCTGCTGGCACTTCCAACAGGATTGCCTCTTCACCCGCTTCATGGCCCACTTTAATGGCCAACATACTCGCCAGCAGACGACCTTTCGGTGTGCAATACCCAGCTAAGCAAGCATGATCGCGGCTCAGTAATTTAATGTCATTGGTCAGTTGACTGTGCAAAAACGTAATCGCATCCGATCCGGTTGCAGAAATTAACGCGAATTGACTTAGTTTGCCCAAACCGAGAGCGGCTTGGTGTGATGGACTTAATGCAGGCATGTGGGATTCTAGGTAAGTGTCAATAGTGAAATTTTAAGGTTGATTAGGGGTAATTTACTGGTTTTAGGATTATCATTACGCCTAATTTTTGTTTTGCATTCAACGCAGTTTTTCTTGCTCCAAGCAGATTTTGCAAATTATAAAGCGGTTCAAAAAAACACGTATGAACTCGTCGAAATCGGTAAAACCCAGAAAATGATAAAAAAACTAGTCAGCTTAGTGTTCGTTGCGATAGTCGCGGCATGCGCGGGATTTTACTCTTGGTCAATGCAACCAATCTCAGAAAGTACGATTGAATTTACGATCAAACCGGGCAGCAGCGTGCGCAGTAGCGCGCAGCAGATAGCTAACGCAGGAGTGCCAATTAACCCAGTAATGTTGGAGCTGTTAGCGCGCCTACATGGGCAAGCCAATAAATTTAAAGCCGGACCTTACGAAGCCGAGGCCGGTATCACGCCAGTTGGCCTCATTAGCAAAATCGTGCGCGGCGAGTTTTCTCAATTCAGTTTTGCGCTGATTGAAGGCTGGACATTCAAGCAGATGCGCCAAGCTTTGCTGCAAAACCCCTATGTAAAACACGATGCGGCCAAACTCAGCGATCAAGAAATATTGGCCAAGTTGACCACCGACTTTACTCAGCCCGAAGGATTGTTCTTTCCCGACACGTATTTATTTCCCAAAGGCGTGAGCGATATGGACGTGTATAAGCGCGCCTTCGATCAATTGCAGCAGCATTTATTGACCGCTTGGCAGCAACGCGATGCTGGCGCTTCACCGATAAAAACACCGTATGAAGCCTTGATTTTGGCCTCTATCGTCGAAAAAGAAACTGGTCGTGCATCGGACCGTGAAATGATTGCGGGCGTGTTTGTGAACCGCTTGCGCTTGGGGATGCTGCTGCAAACTGATCCGACGGTAATTTATGGAATGGGCGATCAATATCAAGGCAAAATCCGCAAACGCGATCTGCAGCAAGATACGCCATACAACACCTATACACGCGCTGGTTTGCCGCCGACCCCAATCGCATTGGTGGGAATGGATGCGCTGAAAGCGGCATTAAACCCTGCTCACACGGACGCTCTTTATTTTGTTGCGCGCGGCGATGGCAGTAGTCAATTTTCGTCTAATTTGGATGACCACAACCGCGCCGTTAATCACTTTATCCGGTAATTTTTGAACTATAAAAACAATGAAAAAAGCTTTATTCATCACCTTTGAAGGCATCGATGGCGCAGGCAAATCGACCCACATTCCGTTTGTCGTGGGCTTACTGCAGCAAGCAGGTCACAAGGTGATTAGCACTCGGGAGCCCGGTGGCACCAAATTGGGTGAGCAATTACGCGACTTGTTGTTACATCAAGCGATGCATTTAGAAACCGAAGCGTTGCTCATGTTTGCTGCTCGACGCGAGCACATCGCACAAGTTATCGAACCAGCGTTGGCGCGCGGTGATACGGTGGTTTCGGATCGCTTCACGGATGCGAGTTTTGCCTACCAAGGCGGCGGTCGAAAACTCGCTTTAAGCAAATTGGATGCGCTAGAAAACTGGGTGCATCCGCATTTGCAGCCCGATTTAACCTTGTTATTTGATGTGCCGCTGGAAGTAGCGCGAACGCGCTTAGATGCGGCGCGTGATCCGGATAAATTTGAGCAAGAACAGTCGAATTTTTTTGCTGATACCCGTGCTGAATATTTGCGCCGCGCCGCCGAGTTCCCAGAGCGTTTTCGGGTGATCAATTCCAATCGCGCCATTGCTGACATCCAGCATGAACTAACTCAAATTATTGCCAGCGTTCTCGCCGCATAATTCTCTTGTAACGGGCGATAAAAAAGGGAGCTAATTTCAGCTCCCTTTTTAGTTACCCAAATTGGCGATGCTTACCAAATCTTCCACCAATGACTATCGTCAGTTGCTACTTGCGTGAATTTGCTGTTAGGGAAATTCTTATTAAACACGCGTTGTGCGTCGTCGCGTAATTCGATTAAGCCCATTTTGTCATAGCTGTTGTAGAGCACAAATAATGCTTCTTCAATTGCTGGGGCATCAGGATATTCTTTGATGGCGGATTGGGAGCGATTGGCTGCGGCCAAATAAGCGCCGCGACGATAGTAATATTTCGCCACGTGCAAATCATATTGGGCCATGGTGTTGACCAAGTATTTCATGCGCAATAACGCATCGGGAGTATATTTGCTATTCGGGAAACGAACGGCTAATGCTTTAAATGCATCAAATGCTTCGCGCGCTGCTTTCGGATCGCGCTCGGTCATGTCTTGGTGCGCTAACGCTTGGAAGAAGTTAATTTGGTCATTAAAGTTGACCAAACCACGCAAATAAAAAATATAGTCCAAATTATCGTGATTTGGATGCAATTTAATGAAGCGTTCTATCGCTGCAAGTGCCTGAGCTTGATCACCTTGTTTATAATAGACGTAAGGGATGTCCATTTGCGCTTGTTGCGCATAAGTTCCAAAAGGAAAACGATTTTCTAGCTTTTCTAAATTCTTGATGGCACTTTCATAACTGCCATTTGCCAAGTCACTCTGAGCCTCCTGATACAACCTTGCAGCAGACCACGTTTTAGTTTCATCTGATTTTTCTGGCAATAAGCCGCAGGCGGAAAGTCCAAAAACGGTAACAACGATGAGGGTTGCAATGGAGCTAAAGCGTGTTAATGATTTATTTTGCATGAGGTTTTGCATGAGCACTTTTAAACAATCTTTGAATTATATCCGATGGGACTTACTGTGAAAGCAACTATTCCATCCAATTTACCCGATTCCACAGTTCTCGACGACGCATTTATTGATGAAGCCGTTGACGATATTACGGATGAATCCGAATTAAGCGCCGGTTTTGACGCGCAACCGATTATATTCAAATTAGACGATGATGTGTGCGGTGATCGCTTAGATAAAGTCATTGCCAAATTAATACCGCAATTCTCCCGCAGCCGACTGCAACAATGGATCGCCTCTGGACACGTGACGGTGGATGGCGTTCCAAGCAAAGGCAAAATGACCGTGTTGGGTGGTGAAGAGGTGATCGTTTATCCGCAACCTGCGCCGGAAGACACCGCGTTTTTACCCGAGAAAATGGATCTCGATATTGTGTTTGAAGACAAGCACATTATGGTCATCAATAAGCCCGCAGGTTTAGTAGTGCATCCGGCGGCAGGTAATTGGTCCGGTACTTTGCTCAATGGCTTGCTCGATCATTTTCCCGCGATTTCTGGCGTGCCGCGCGCGGGAATTGTTCACCGCTTGGATAAAGACACGAGCGGCTTAATGGTGGTAGCCAAATCCTTAGAGGCGCAAACTGATTTAGTCCGTCAACTTCAAGCGCGTACTGTAAAGCGTGAATACTTAGCTTTAGTTTGGGGCAAACCAAATTTAACCGGCACTATCGATCTGCCGATGGCGCGCCATCCACGAGATCGCATAAAAATGGCGGTATCGGAAAGCCCGTCAGCCAAACCCGCAGTAACGCATTTTCAGCGCCTAGCCGCTGGCGTATTGGATGGCAAAGCGGTGACCTTGGTCGCATGCCAACTTGAAACTGGCCGGACTCACCAAATTCGGGTACACATGGCGCATCTGGGATTCCCGTTAGTTGGCGACGTGTTATACGGTAAGCAGCATTTAGCTAGCTATTTCAATCGTCAAGCCCTGCAAGCACGTCGCTTAGGTTTGCAGCATCCGAAAACGCAGAAAGACTGCCTCTGGCAGGTCGAACTGGCTCAAGATATTGCCGATTTGTTGGTCAGTGCTGGAATTAATTACGATGCCATCGAAAAATAATCCCTTTTTGCTTGAACTTGATTGGCCTCAATTACCTCCTCATTTTGGTGCTTGCTCAACCATGCGCAGTGGCGGGTTCAGCCAAGCTCCGTATGACGATGGTTCTGGACAGGGTGGCGGTGGATTTAATTTGGGTGATCATGTTGGTGATTCGATCCAAGCTGTTTCCGATAACCGCGCAAAGCTGGCTGAATTTCTATCCGCTCAACCGCATTGGCTAACGCAAGTTCACGGTGTGGATGTAGTTCAATTGAACTCAACTACGTCAGGAAAGTTAATCGCTGATGCGAGTTTTACAATTCAACCCAAGGTTGTTTGCGCTGTATTAACAGCCGATTGTTTGCCCGTATTGTTTTGCGATCCTAAAAATGGCGTAGTGGCCGCAGCGCATGCTGGTTGGCGGGGGTTAGTTGATGGAGTCTTGGAGCGAACTGTCCAAACTATGCAACAAGCAGGAGCGCAGGTGGATGAACTCTTGGTTTGGTTGGGGCCAGCAATTGGCCCCTTGAACTTTGAAGTCGGGGCGGAAGTGCGTGAGCGATTTGTGACGTTTGATCCAATATCGGCGCAAGCATTTCAGGCAAGCGAAGCGCGAAGTGAAAAGTTTTACGCCAATATTTATATGCTGGCGCGACAACGTTTAAGCAAACTAGGTGTGCAGCATATCAGCGGTGGCAGCCATTGCACTGTGCAACAGGCAACCCAATTTTTTTCATATCGACGCGATGGCGTGACCGGCCGAATGGCTAGCTTGATCTGGATTAAGTAGCCTGACCAAAATTTGGTTCAAAATAATTTGCGCCTTATTGTTGAATTTTATGGTTCCATTTTTTCCACAGTTTTGGTACTGTCGTGTTGTGGACTTTTTAAATCAATATCATGCGGTGCAGCATTTTTGCTTGGTGTAGCGTTAGAGCGCTTGCCTCGGGTCAGATACCAAAGTAGTCCCAATGGAATAGCGCAATACATGGTAAATGTCATGATGCCCGCGGTGATACTTGATTCAAAAATCGCCATCATTAAGACAACGTAAATCCAACCCAAAGCAATGATGTGCATGAACATGAAAAGCAAAGCCTTTAAAAAGTGTGTTTAAAGTTTAAACAGGAAGCGCATGAATACTTTTGAACCTGAAGCATTAGTTGCAGCAATGATGTCCCAGCTTAAAAACCAACCACAGTGGCAAGCGTGGACAGCCTCAAATAATAGCATGCCAGGCATTCCAGGCGCATTCCCATTCCCCAGCCTGAATTCGTTTCCTAGCTCAGCGAGCATTGCCGACACAATGTCTGAGCAAATTACTGAAGTACTCAATCAGCTCGGCGGCACAATTGATCCTCAAGATATGACCCGGCTGCAGCAAGAATATATCGCCAAGCTTACCGCGCTATGGCAAGACATGCTGCAATCCAAACCAGTAGCCTTGGAGGATCGCCGTTTTAAAGCGCCCGAATGGCATAACTCCTCGATTCACGCCTACACTGCCGCTTCGTATTTGTTGAACGCTGAGTATCTGACTTCGCTAGCAGAAGCCGTTCAAGCTCCGAAGAAAATCAAACAAAAAATTCAATTTTCGGTCGCGCAAATCGCTGACGCCTTGTCCCCGGCTAATTTCCTTGCGATGAACCCAGAAGCGCAGGGCAAAGTTATCGCAAGCCATGGTGAAAGTTTGACCAAAGGCATGGTCAACATGCTAAGCGATATGCAAAAAGGTCGGATTTCACAGTCGGATGAAAGTGCTTTTGACGTCGGACAAAATGTCGCCACAACCGAAGGCAAAGTCATTTTTGAAAACGAGCTAATTCAATTAATCCAATATAAGCCGCTCAGCAGCACCGTGCATCAGCGCCCATTGCTGATTGTGCCACCTTGTATCAACAAGTTTTATATCTTGGATTTACAGCCCGATAATTCATTGGTGCGCTATGCGCTAGAGCAGGGCAACACGGTCTTCTTAATTTCGTGGATTAATCCAGATGCTACCTTGGCACACGTTAATTGGGACGATTACGTCCAGAACGGTGTAATTGAAGCGATTCGCGTGGCGCAAGCCATTTCTGGTCAAGAAAAAATCAATACATTTGGCTTCTGTGTTGGCGGCACTTTATTGTCAACCGCATTAGCAGTTTTGGCTGCGCGTGGTGAACAACCAGCCGCCAGTTTGACTTTGCTGACTACTTTGCTGGATTTCGAAGATAGCGGAATTCTCGACGTTTTCGTCGATGAAATACAAGTTGAAATGCGTGAAAAAACAATTGGGCAACATGGCTTGATGTCTGGCCGCGATTTGGGAAGTGCTTTTTCAAGTTTGCGTCCCAATGATTTAGTTTGGAATTACGTCCAGTCCAATTATCTAAAAGGCGAAGAACCACCTGCATTTGATCTGCTGTATTGGAATGGTGACGGCACAAATTTGCCCGGCCCAATGTTTTGCTGGTACTTACGTAACACCTACTTAGAAAATAATTTGAAACAGGCCGGCAAGCTTTTGGTGGCTGGGGAAAAAGTTGATCTGGGTAAAATTGATGCCCCCGTCTTTATCTACGGTTCGCGCGAAGACCATATTGTTCCTTGGACGTCGGCCTACGCATCGATGGCATTATTAAATCCAAAAAAGCAAAGTCGTAACCGTTTCGTTTTGGGGGCTTCTGGTCACATTGCCGGCGTTATTAATCCGCCGGCAAAGATGAAGCGCAATTATTGGTTTAACTCGAGCGCGGCTAAAACGGCGCAGCAATGGTTCGACGGCGCCGAGTCACGCCCGGGTAGTTGGTGGCCTGAGTGGAGTGCATTTTTAGCCGAACATGGCGGAAAAAAAGTCAAAGCTCCAACCAAGTTTGGCAACACGAAATATAAGGTCATCGAATCAGCGCCAGGGCGCTACGTAAAAGTTTCTTGCTGAATTAACTCAGTCTTGAATATCTCGCAAAACTAAAAAGGAGAGCAAAATGAAAAAACGCATTGCATATGTAACTGGTGGTATGGGCGGAATCGGTTCAGCAATTACCAAGCGGCTGTGTAAAGATGGCTTTACCGTCGTTGCTGGATGCGGGCCAAATTCAATGCGTAAAGATTCATGGTTAAAATCCATGCGCGAAGAAGGTTTTGACGTACACGCCTCGGAAGGTAATGTGTCGGACTGGAATTCAACCAAAGAGGCGTTTGAAAAAGTGCGTGCAGAAATCGGCGAGATCGACGTATTGGTCAACAACGCGGGTATCACGCGCGATGGTCAGTTCCGCAAGATGTCACGCGAAGATTGGGATGCTGTCATCAATACGAATTTGAATTCGTTGTTCAATGTAACTAAGCAAGTGATTGACGGTATGGTCGAGCGCGGTTGGGGTCGTATCATCAATATTTCTTCGGTTAATGGTCAAAAAGGCCAGTTTGGTCAAACCAATTATTCGACTGCTAAAGCAGGTTTGCACGGTTTTTCAATGGCGTTAGCGCAGGAAGTCGCGACAAAAGGTGTGACTGTCAATACCGTTTCTCCAGGCTATGTAGGCACTGACATGGTTAAGGCGATTCGCCCTGATGTGTTAGAAAAAATTGTTGCTGGTATTCCGGTTAAGCGTTTAGCAGAGCCAGATGAAATTGCTTCCATCGTTGCTTGGATTGCCTCCGATGAAGGTGGTTATGCAACCGGTTCTGACTTTTCAATTAATGGCGGCTTGCACATGGGCTAAGTCGCATTGTGTTGAGATTGAGGGAGTAATACCGCGGTAATACTCCCTTTTTCTTGCGTGACACGCAGTCTTAGTTGTTATTTTTAAAATTTAATTTTGTAAATCAGTTGTTCTAAAGTTGCACTGCGGTAAAATAATCGCGATAAATGGATAAGCATTGTTATAATTCCCAGACAGTAAATGCAAAAAAAATTAACAGTTGTCGTACGCAATAACGTTAATTAATAAGTACAAAACGAGACACGGATCAATCCAAGGTCGATTTTGATTAACCAACTTTTCTTCTGTCTTGTTAAGACAGTGAAAAAATCATTGGAATAACCATGAGCAGCGCAAAAAAATCTACCGAGCACTTAATTAAGAAATACCCTAATCGACGTTTATACGACACGCAGACGAGCACGTACATCACTTTGTCCGACGTAAAACAATTAGTGATGGATAGCGACAATTTCCAAGTTGTTGATGCTAAAACGAACGAAGACTTAACCCGCAGCATTTTGCTACAAATTATTTTGGATGAAGAAGCCGGCGGATCGCCGATGTTTTCGAGCGAAGTGTTATCGCAAATCATTCGCTACTACGGTCATGCCATGCAAGGCATGATGGGCAATTATTTAGAAAAAAATATCCAAGCTTTTATCGATATCCAACACAAACTGGCGGAGAATTCGTTGGCAAGCTATGACGGTAAACCGTTTAGCCCAGAAATGTGGACGCAGTTTATGAATATCCAAGGCCCGATGATGCAAGGCATGATGGGTAACTACATTGAGCAAAGTAAAAACTTGTTCGTGCAGATGCAAGAACAGATGCAGAATAAAGCGCTAGGGATATTTACCGCATTCCCGTTTGGAACAGAAAATAAACCGAAATAACAATATCTAAGCGGCACCCAAAATCTGCATAAAAAAAGCGATGTTAGCAACATCGCTTTTTTTTATTTCGGTAAGAAAATTAAATCACCTGGTATTGCTCGGCCATCAGCGCGGCTTACATTTGTTTGAATAAATGTACGTAGCTGCGACTGACTTCTAACTTCTCGGTTAATCCTTTAATTTGCACTAAATGGCGACCACGCATATCGCGGATCACGCCGTCGATCGCCTTGGCGTTGACTAACGTTGAACGATGAATTTGCCAAAATAGCGCTGGATCCAGCTCTTCGACTAATTCGCGCACTGGCTTTCGAATTAACGCTTCCACGGTCTTCGTTTGAACCCGTGTGTATTTCTCGTCCGATTGAAAAAACAGGATTTCTTCTACCGGAAATAAACGCAATTCCTGTCCAATCGAGGCTTGTATCCATTGCAAATAGCTGGGCTTGTGCGCGATCTGCTTGCTCAGTTGTTCGATCAAGCTGCTCATGTCGTTCGGAGTTTGACTAATTCTTTTCTTGAGCCGCTGCACCGTCAAGCTAAGGCGATCTAAGTCGGCAGGTTTCAAGACATAATCAATCGCGCCGTGTTCGAAGGCCTCGACCGCGTACTGATCATAGGCGGTGATGAAAACAATATGCGCCTGCCCAGCAATGGCTTGAGCAGCTTCAAGCCCCGTTTTACCCGGCATACGAATATCTAAAAATGCAAAATCCGGTTTGTGCTGATTGACCAACTCAACCGCTTCCTCACCATTTTTGGCCTGCGCCAAAATCGTTAATTCTGGCCATGCTTGTTGGAGGCGCAAAATCAGTTGATCGCGCATGAGTCGTTCGTCGTCGGCAATGATGGCGGTTGGCATGAGCTAAAGTTGTCGGTTGTTAAATTGGGTTAAATTGTATTTTAGTTTTGTTGTTAAGCAATAATTTTTTCGAAAAAAATAGAGCATATTTCTATGCTCTATCCAAAGTACAACAGTACCTACCGGGAAACTTGATCTTAATTACTGAATTTGCGGTTAAACCTTCGCCACTTGATACGGAATTTCTATCGTTACCGCGACACCACTTGGATGGTTGGGGGTAATGATGAACTGGCAGTTGCCTTGATAAAACAGCGCTAAACGTTCACGAATATTTTGTAATCCCAATCCTGTGCCGTTACTAGGAACTGCGCCAAATCCAAGTCCGTTGTCACTCACGCAAACACGCAGCTTATTGTTAGCAACTTCGGCAGTGATGCTTACTTGCCCGCCTTCGGCTTTGGGTTCCAAGCCATGTTTGATGGAATTCTCTACCAAGGTTTGCAGCATCATGGTTGGGAAGGTGGCTGAATTCAGTCCTTCGGGAATCGAGATTGAAAACTCTAAGCGTTCTTCCATGCGCATCTTCAGCAGGGTTAAATACTCTTTCACAATCGCGACTTCACGGCCCAAATTGGTGTTGCTGGTGTTCTCACGCACTTGGGGAATCACTGCCCGCAAGTACTGAATCAAACTGCGTTGCATGGCCGAAGCGCGTGGTGGATCCGTTTCAATCAAGTGTTCAACCGAGGCCAAGGTGTTGAATAAAAAGTGCGGTTCAATTTGAGCCTGCATCATTTGCATCTTGGCTTCGGCGACTTGCCGATGCAGCGCTTGTTTTTCAGCGTCTTCTTTGGCCGCTTCGGCCAAAATTTCTGCTCGACGTTTGCCGCCCATTAAGGCTTTAATCCCGAACAAGCTGACCAAAGAAATCATGATTAAGCTCATAAGCCAATCGGTTTTCTCTTTACGATAGCTGGTGACTTCTTGTTCGCTCGCGTCGGCTACTGCTTCGTCAATAGCATTGCTGATGTCTTCGCTTACACCGGGTGGCAGACGCACATTGATTTCGTCGTCGCTCGGTGTAGTGCCATGTTTATTGGCGGATGCGTCGTCGGTGGCGTCTTGCGCTGATTTCTTCGCCTCTTTCATGCTCCTCGATGCTTGCGCCAATGCTTCTGAAGCTGTTTTTAAATCATTCGGTAGCGCTGGCACGCTTGGCGGTGCAGGCGGAGCTGGAGGCGTTAATTCGGGTAATTTTTTGTTCTTCCTGATATTGATACCGGAATCATTGATCTCGATTTGCGTGTCGCGGTTGGTGATGCGTTTGCCGCCGGGCGTGCTGGCTGATTTGGAAATGACAATTTTTTGTTCTTGGGTGGAAATCAGGCTTTGGGTAATCCCGCCAACAATCATGACGACGATGGCGAACAAGAAAAACTTCATCCACGATAAATCGGTGACCCAAATGGTGACCGCGTTAAAAAAACGTTTTAAGTTGTTAATCAAGCTGGTGAGGAATTCGCTGATTAGTATAAAAATTGGCTGTTTCATGATGTCCACCTTAGGTGATCTTGTTTGTTGTTATGGTGTGTAAAGCGTGTGTCATTTACTTTTTAAGTCGCTCATTTTACGGCAATGAGCGTTCTATTTTGCTTAATTACAGGGCCTGCTGTTTGCGCAAATTCAATGTCGTAGCGCAGCTTTTCTGCATCTGTCATGCGTTTTCCAACCACGACAACTTGGGCAACCTTGGTTTGTGGCCGCGTCAATGCTGAATAGGCATCGACATGCTGATCTAAAGTACTGGTGGTGAAGGCGGTAGCAAAAAGGGTGGTCACTGCAACGAGCGCAAGTGCTTGGCTAAATCGTTTCATGATGTTCTCCCGTTAAAGGCTGTTTTGATGGTGTCACTGTAATCAAGTGCTCCATGCCGTGTCATAGGAATGCGACAGTCTGCAAAAAAATGGGGATGAGCTGCTTTTTTTGATCGGGATTGGCACTGGGTAAGGCATGAATTGTGTTGTTGCCGGGGCGAAGTGACACATCAATCCTCAAGTTCGGTTGCTGCGTGGACTGGCCTGGGAGGGGCTGGTGAGTTTGTAGTCGAGTCGGACTGCTTATTTACCCTCATTGAAGCGACGAAAAATTAATAAAAATGACATAAAAAATAGCAATTACTATAAAATTATTTTTTTATTAATTTAAATGGAGGTGGTGATGAAAGCGACTGGATTTATGGCTGCTTTGAGTGTGTTATTACTGTTATCGGCCTGTGGCGGTGGCGGGGGAGATTCCTCCGCTAATCAGCCACCAAGCAGGGAAAGCGCCGCCGGTCTTTGGACCGGCTCAACTAACTCTGGCGCCGATATTGCATCGTTAATTTTGGAGGATGGGACTTTTTATAATTTCTATAGTGCCCCTGGTTCTAACAGCATTTATGGGGTGATTGTCGGTAATGGCGTTACTTCAAAAGGTACGTTTTATTCTACCAATGCAATCGATGTGAATTTTGCTGGCTATGGAGCGGCGCAGGCCACTGTTTCCGCTAACTTTTCCGCTAAACGCTCATTGAGCGGTACAGTTAATTATTCCGCCAGTCAAAAAGTCGGATTTACCAGTACCTATAATTATGCGTACGAGGCTAGACCCACATTAGCGGCTATTGCTGGTTCATACAAAGGGGCGGTAGCAACAGTGGAAGGAGAATATATTGATACCAGCAGCACTAATTTGATTATCGGTCCGGACGGTTCGGTCAATGGCGGCGGATACGGTTGCAGTGTGTATGGCTCAGCAGCGCCGCACAGCTCCGGTAATGTCTATCAGGTATCAATTTCGTATATGGGAGCGTCTTGTCCAATTGGTGTGGGAAAAATGTTTGGGCATGCTTTTTTCGACTCCAGTCGCAAGATTTTCTATTCGGTCGCAATAAACTCCGGTCGAAGCGCTGGATTGGTGTTTGTCGGTAATAAGCAATGAGCGCACTACTTGATTAAACGTAGGACTAAAAAACCCGCCAGTCAGCGGGTTTTTAATTTGTGCGATGCTGCTTTTCAGTCTGTTGATTCTAACCAAGGGTTGATATGGTCAAGTAAGCACCTAGTTATCAAGCCCCTCAATATGTTCAACCAGTAATTGAACCCGAGTAACGCCGTTATATTCATTGGCGTCGAGTCTAAATGCCACTTTCACTCTCGCCGGTAAATTATCGGTATGCCCAAACCAAATCGCGTCGTAACGTTGGCCGTTTTTTTCTAGCATCAATTTGAGATGACGCTCTTTTAAAACGCGCTGCGAAATCAATCGGAATTCGTCGCTAAACGTTGGGGCAGGGAAGCCTTGGCCCCAGACTTGTTGTTCTAAAAGATGGATAAAATCCACCGTGTAGTAATTATCTTCAAGAATTCCATCGGTTTCTACGATGCGTTCTAGCTGAGCCGGCTCTAACAAATGTTTGCCGACTTGTTCAAACGCCGCTTGAAAGGTAGCTAAATCGTTAGCGCCAATAGTCAAGCCAGCCGCCATCGCGTGACCGCCAAATTTGTGAATCAGACCGGGAACATGCTTAGACACCAGGTCGAGCGCGTCGCGTAAATGGAATCCGGGGATGGAACGGCCAGAGCCTTTGATCACGCCATCGCCGCCGGGCGCGAAGGTGATGGTGGGGCGATAGAACTTGTCTTTTAAACGCGAAGCGACAATGCCGATAACGCCCTGATGCCAGCTTTCATCGAACACGCACAGAGTAGTGCTGTCTTGCGCTTCAAACTGATCGAGCAGCAACAGTGCCGCATCTTGCATTTCAGCTTCTTTGGCGCGGCGTTCTAGATTGAGATTATTTAATTGCTGCGCGATGTCCCAAGCGCGGCCTTCGTCATCCGTTGTTAAACACTCGATCCCGATTTTCATGTCGTCCATGCGACCGGCAGCATTAAGTCGTGGGCCAACGGCGAAACCTAAATCAAACGGAGTTGCTGTATTCGGATTGCGGCCCGCAACGCGAAATAGCGCGGCGACGCCGGCATGCATTTTTCCGGCGCGCATACGTTTTAAACCTTGAGCAACCAAAATTCGGTTGTTGGCGTCCAGCTTGACCACGTCAGCTACCGTGCCTAATGCCACCAGATCAAGCAAGGTATCCAATTTAGGTTGGTTGCTCACATCAAAGACCCCGCGATTGCGTAATTCGGCGCGCAAAGCGAGCAACACGTAAAACATCACGCCGACGCCAGCTAGATTTTTACTTGGGAAGCCGCACTCCGGTTGGTTGGGATTGACGATCACGCGTGCATCCGGCAAGGTGGCGGCCGGTAAGTGATGGTCGGTCACCACCACGTCAATGCCGCGCTTATTGGCTTCGGCCACGCCTTCGATACTAGCGATGCCGTTATCGACGGTGACGATAATGTCGGGCGAAGTAGTGCGCTGAGTGAGTTCAACGATTTCTGGAGTTAAGCCGTAGCCGTATTCAAAACGATTCGGCACGATGTAATCGACCTGCGCGCCGAGCATGCGAAGTCCGCGTAAGCCAACCGCGCAGGCAGTAGCGCCATCGCAATCGTAATCGGCCACAATCACCATTTTCTTGTTGGCTGCAATCGCATCGGCTAAATACGCTGCGGCAGCATCAATGTGCAAGAGTTGTTTGGGCGAGATTAATGCGTTTAATTCGGAAGACAATTCGCTTAACTTTGTCACACCGCGTGCGGTATATAAGCGCGCCAAAACGGGATGCACACCTTGTTGACGCAGCATTTCGGATTCGCGAAATAAGCTCGGGCGGGTGCGGATTTGACTGGTTTTGGCTGCTAGATTATTGCTCATGGATAGACGTTAAATTGGCGTGATAAGTGGTTTTAAAGACGGGCTACGCCAGAACTGACGCAGGGCAGAGCGCGATAGTTCTAGACGCATCAACGCGCTACTGTGGCTTAAATACAGGTCACATTGTTTTAGCTGACCAGATTTCAGCGCTTGCGCGAGTGGCTTCAACCAGTTTTTTTCCAGCTCTATCAGTTGCGCGGCCCACGTGCTCCAGTCGCCGGCTAAAGCGGATTCGCTGAGCTGATCCAATACCAATAGTTGTGGCGCTTGAATGAATTGTTCAATACTTGTTGGCTTGCTCGCTGCGGCATTAGTTGGATTTGGAATAAACCCTGTGCCGATTTGTGTGCCGCACCAAAGCCAAGCACCGTTGACCGGCTTTTCGCGCTGCATAGCGCGCTGTTCTTGTACCGGATGGATAAACCATTC
The DNA here is from genome assembly GCF_004358105.1 of Sapientia aquatica. GTDB lineage: Bacteria > Pseudomonadota > Gammaproteobacteria > Burkholderiales > Burkholderiaceae_D > Solimicrobium > Solimicrobium aquaticum. Next base: position 595,147 of record NZ_SMYL01000001.1, read on the forward strand.
CATCTGAATTTCGTTCTGCAATTTGCGCCAAGCCAGTTCCTTGCTGCCTTTGGCAGACCAGATTTCAATATTGTGCCCGCACGCTGCATCGGGCGACGCGGTGACAAAATCCGACCAATCATCGGCACGTAAGAACCAGGTTGACGGCGATCCATATACCAGTTCAATTCCCACCTCAGCACACAGTGTCTGCGCTTTATTGAATAACTGCTGTGCGTCTGGCTCGGATAAATTCAGTTGGCGTTGGTCGGTTAGTACTAGATGATTGCTGGCGATGTGCAAATGAATCGGATTAAAGATAAACCAATACCCCGCGGGCAGACGAACGCCTAATTGTGATGCTAACTGCAATAATTGGCTTGGCTGTCTTTGCTCGATGGCGTGCTTACTAAGCCAATCTTCGTGCGGTAACAAGGGCGAGAAATCATCAAAGCGGGTGATTTTTCGGGATTTATTTCTTGCTAGTAGCAAGGCTAAACCGTCCGCACCTGTTTCGGACGCCAACATCTTGACCAAGTCTTTGGCATGTTCGGCAGGGGGAAGGCTAAAGGGGATAAGAATTTGTGGATGACTCATGGCGTTATTATATGGCACACTGCGGGCTGTTCTCAGGAGGCAACATTGAAATTTCTTACTAAACTGCCTTACGAATGGCAGATAGGCTTACGTTATACACGCGCTGGGCGGCGCAGTGGACGCAATAGTTTTATTTCATTTATTTCATTAATTTCCATGGCCGGTATCGGTTTGGGTGTCGCGGCGCTCATTATTGTTCTGTCAGTCATGAACGGATTCCAAAAAGAAGTACGCGACCGCATGTTGTCGGTAGTGTCGCACATCGAGATCAGCGATGCTGGCGGTGTGATGACCGAATGGCAAACGACGGCACGCGAAGCATTGCTCAACCAGCATGTCAAAGCGGCAGCTCCGTATGTGGATGGCCAAGCGCTAATTATTAATGACAATATGCGCGGCGTGGTGGTGCGCGGCATCTCGCCCGAGCAGGAGCCTTCGGTATCAGATGTGGTCAGCAAAATTAAACGCGGCAGCTTGTCCAGCTTACAACCCGGCGAATTCAACGTGGTGATTGGCAAAGATTTAGCACAAGCGCTCGACGTAAATCTGGGCGACAAAATCACCTTGGCCGTGCCGCAAGGTCAAATGACACCCGCCGGATTTGCACCGCGCTTAAAGCCGTTCACCGTAACCGGTATTTTTGAAGCGGGTCATTATGAATACGATGTGGGCGTTGTATTTATCGAGTTAAGCGACGCAGAAAAATTATTTCGCCTAAATGGGCCGACCGGCGTGCGCTTGCGGGTGGACGACTTATTACAAGCGCCGCAAATCGCGCAACAATTATCGACAACGTTGAGCGGCGCATTAATGTTGCGCGACTGGTCGCAGCAAAATCGTAATTATTTTTCGGCCGTTAAAACGGAAAAACGCATGATGTTCATTATCTTGACGCTCATCATCGCCGTGGCCGCATTTAATCTGGTATCCACCCTGGTGATGACTGTGCGCGACAAGCAAGCCGATATTGCTATTCTGCGTACCTTGGGATCTTCGCCAAATTCAATTATGAAAATTTTCATGTTACAAGGCTCAATGGTTGGCACCTTGGGAACTTTGTTGGGAGTGGGGTTTGGTGTGCTTATTGCGCTCAATATCCCGCAAATCGTGAGCTTTATTGAGCATTTGTTTGGCGTGCAGTTTTTGGACAAAGGCGTGTATTTCATCACCAGCGTTCCATCGGATTTGCATTGGGATGATGTGGCCTACATCGGCGGCATGGCGTTTTTGTTTGCTTTGCTGTCCACCATTTATCCAAGCTGGCGTGCAGCTCGCGTAAAGCCTGCGGAGGCGCTGCGTTATGAATAATCACATCAATAGTAATTCTATGAATCAAGAATCCGAGATCGTATTGGAGTGCGCTAACTTAGCCAAAACTTACGGTGATGGCGCCTTCGCGGTTCCGGTGTTGTCTGGCGTTAATTTGCAGGTTAAGCGTGGCGAGCGCGTTGCAATTGTCGGCGCCTCGGGAACCGGTAAATCATCTCTGCTGCATGTACTTGGTGGATTGGATACGCCCACCGACGGTTGGGTTAAATTATTGGGGCACGATTTCTCACGCATGTCGGAATTGGAGCGCGGTAATTTGCGCAATGTGGCCTTGGGTTTTGTGTACCAGTTTCATCATTTATTGCCTGAATTTTCCGCCCTAGATAATGTCGCGATGCCCTTATTAATTCGTCGTATGCCGAATAAATTGGCGCAAGAACAAGCAAAATTAATGTTGGAACATGTCGGTCTGGGACATCGTATTACCCACGTTCCCGGCGAATTATCGGGTGGCGAACGTCAGCGCGTTGCTTTGGCGCGTGCCTTGGTTAGCAAACCTGCGTGCGTTTTAGCGGATGAGCCAACCGGCAATCTCGATAGGCAAAATGCGCAACACATTTTCGATTCGATGTTGGCCTTGGCGCGTGATTCTGGCACGGCTTTTGTAATTGTCACGCATGACATGGATTTGGCGGCGCGTTGTGATCGGATCCTGAAATTGACGCCCAAAGGATTAGAACCGCTGCAATAAAGTGTTAATTCTTCAGCAAACAAGGCGCGGCTATTCGCGCCTTTTTTATTGTTAAATCCAAATTTTCGCAAAAATGGCAATTTGTCATAATTTGGAAATACAGCCGTCATTAACTTGAAGTATTCGCTCGGTAGTCTATGCAGGTCTAATTTAATAAAACGTGACTATGCGCCTACTTACCTCGACCTCAGAACAAAACACCAGTTTTTCAAAATTAACGCTTAGCCTCGCCAGCACGCCCGAAGAAGTGCGGGAAGTGCAACGTTTGCGTTATAAAGTTTTTATCGAAACGATGGGTTTGTCGGCCCTTGAGAATTCCGAAGGTTTGGATAAAGACGAGTTCGATGATTATTGCGACCACCTCATCGTACGCGATACGAAGACACTAAAGATTGTGGGAACCTATCGCGTTCTAGGGCCACATTCGGCGCGCAAGATCGGTCGTTATTATTCCGAAGCCGAATTCGATTTATCCCGTTTTGCCCATATCCGCGATCAAATCGCTGAAGCAGGCCGTGCGTGCATTCATCCTGATTACCGCAGCGGCGCAGTGATTATGTTGTTGTGGGCTGGTTTAGCGGCATTTATGCGCCGTGAACAATGCAATTATTTAGTCGGTTGCGCTTCAATTAGCTTGGCCGATGGCGGTATGAATGCCAATGCGATTTTTAATAATTTGAAGCCAGAAGATTTTGCGCCTATCGATTACCGCGTAACACCTTTATTACCGTTCCCATTGAGTGGCGATGACGACGCGAGCTTTAACCAAAGCGTGCCGCCTTTACTCAAAGGTTACTTGCGCGCAGGTGCTTGGGTGTGCGGTGAGCCGGCTTGGGATCCTGATTTCCATTGCGCTGATTTGTTCTTGTTGCTGCCATTAGAAAACTTAGACGGCCGTTATTCGCGCCATTATCTAAAAGACTAAACAACAAAAAAGCCAGTAATCTTTCAACGGATTACTGGCTTTTTTTATTGACTTGTCCGGTCTATTTCACGATCAGTTCGGGCGTCATAATCGCTTTTAAAAATGTCGCCGGATTGTCTTCACTTTCTTTCTGACTAATCCACCAAACGTTCCCTTTGCGTATCGAGCAATGTTGATAGCTCGGAATCAGTCTCGTCACGACTTCGCCCAAATGCGGCTGGTGGCCAATGATTAACACCGGCTCTTTACTGTGTGGCCAATTGCAGGCTGCCAAAATATCGTCGGCGGTGCTTTCGGTTCCGACTTCGGGAACGATCTTATATTTGCGTCCCAAAGCGTTGGCGGTTTGAATGGTGCGCTGGCTAGGGCTCACCAAAATTTTGGTTGTATCTGGCAGAACGCTGCCCAACCACAGCGCCATTTTCGCTGCCTGTTTATGGCCTTTGGTGGTGAGCTTGCGTTCGCCATCAGTTTTGCTTGGCAACTCTTCACTGAGCATTTCGGCTTGCGCGTGACGCCATAAAATCAGATCCATTTAAGTTGCCTTTGTGATGGGATTAATCTGGATTTTGTCCTAGTGTTTCCATTAAAAACTGTTGAGCGCTGAAAGGCTGAGCGCGGCTCTTGCGGCGGCTATAAGTGCCATCTTCGTCCAAAATCCAAGCGTGGGTGTTGTCTTTGAGATAGGGCAGTAAGCCTTCTTCCATAACGCGCTTTTTGAGATTTTTATCCAAGATCGGGAAGGCGACTTCGATGCGGCGGAACAAGTTGCGGTTCATCCAATCGGCGCTGGATAAATACGTGTCGTGCGCCAAATCGTTGCGGAAGTAAAAAATCCGGCTGTGTTCCAAAAAGCGACCGACAATCGAACGCACCGTAATATTTTCAGATAAGCCCGGAACGCCAGGGCGCAACGCACACGCACCGCGCACAATCAGGTCAATTTTCACTCCGTCGTTGGATGCCGCATAAAGCGCTTTGATGACCGATTCATCCAACAAGGCATTCATTTTGGCAATGATGCGCGCAGGTTTGCCGGACTTGGCAATGCGCGCTTCATTGCGAATCGAGCGAACCAATTGGTTTTGCAATGAAAATGGCGCCAGCCATAAATATTGGAATTTCTTGTGCTTGGTTAAGCTGGTCAAGTGGATAAAGACTTCGTTGACTTCCGCGGCAATCGTTGGGTGCGCGGTCAAGAGACCAAAGTCGGTGTAAAACTTGGTCGTCGTGGCGTGATAGTTGCCGGTACCTAAATGTGCGTAGCAGCGTAATTGATGTCCTACTTCACGACGAATGACCAACGCCAACTTTGCATGCGTCTTTAATCCGACCACGCCGTACACTACTTGCGCGCCGGCGCGTTGCAGGCGATCAGCCCAGTTAATATTGGCTTCTTCATCAAAGCGCGCCATCAACTCCAAAATCACGGTGACTTCTTTACCGGCTTGCGCAGCACTAATCAAGGCTTCCATCAAATCGGAATTCATGCCGGTGCGATAAATCGTTTGTTTAATCGCCACCACTGCCGGATCAGCCGCAGCGCTGCGGACAAAATCGATGACAGTTTGGAAGGTCTGGTAGGGATGGTGCAGCAATATATCTTGTTTGCGTAAGGCGGCGAAGATATCGGATTGGGAATAGGGCGTCGATGTGTCCGCATAGAACGCTGGGAAGCGTAAATCCGGCAAATTGACCAAATCACCGATTTCAGACAAACGCGCCAAATTAACTGGGCCGTTGACTTCGTATAAACGCGAATGATCTAAGTTAAATTGCTCGAGCAAGAATTTGGACAAGTTAGGCGGGCAGTTTTTAGCCACTTCCAAACGCACCGCAGCGCCAAATTGACGTCCTTGCAATTCGCCTTGCAATGCTAAGCGCAGATTTTTGACTTCATCCTCATCCACCCATAGGTCGCTATCGCGGGTTAATCGGAATTGCGAATAGGCCACCACTTCGCGTCCATTAAATAGATCATCAATATGCGCATGAATAATCGAAGACAGAAGGCAGATCGATGCGCCTTTCTTATTGGATAACTCATCCGGCAAGCGAATAATGCGCGGCAATACCCGTGGCGCTTTGACGATCGCAATCGCTGTGCCACGACCAAAAGCATCTTTTCCAGCAAGCGAGACGATGAAATTTAAACTTTTATTAACAACTTGCGGGAACGGATGCGCCGGATCTAAACCGATTGGCGTCAATAAAGGGCGCACTTCGCGCTCGAAATACGCTTTGACCCAAGCGCGTTGGGCTGGATTGCGATCGTTGTGTCTTAATAGGTGAACGCCGTGGGCAGATAATTGTGGCAGGACTTCGTCATTGAGTACTTCGTATTGGCGATCAACAATGCGATGCGCTTCGATACTAATTTGCTCTAAGGTCGCCCTTAATTGCGGTGGCAGCTTGCCTGCGTTGCCATGTTGAGCTAACAAACTGGCAACTCGCACTTCAAAGAATTCATCTAGATTGCTGCTGGCAATACTTAAATAGCGCAGACGTTCTAATAAGGGGACTGAGCTGTCTTCAGCCTGAGCCAGAACCCGCCAGTTAAACGCGATCTGGGATAACTCACGATCTAAAAATGGAACCAATTTCTTTTCGACGACATCATTTTTGACCGGAGTTATGCTCATTTTTTGTTTTTTAATTGCTGTTTGCGATGGCTTTTTACCAGGATTGGTGGGCGGCTTTTGTTTGCTACGTGCAGTTTTTATTGTCGGTTGCTTAACAATGCGCGATGTGCTCATGACTACCTTTATGTTTATTGCCGAAGATTGTAGATTTGATTTATGACATTACTGTGACAAATCAATAATTCCTTTAATTGCAATAACTTAGCGCAAAATAAAGGATAATTTGCCCTTGTTATAAGTGCTCTCAGAGATTAGTCTGGTTAAATATTACAAGCCTATATTCTTAACATTTAGTGTCACATTCCTGTCATAAATGGACTGTAAAGTTAGCGCGAAATTAATTAAATCACTGCCCCTTCAAATTTGTACGTTGTAGTGCATTAGTCGTTTTCCCCACAAATCGTGTCTTTCTCGGAGAGAATATGCAAATCAAACCTTTAGTAGTTAAATTCATCGCCCCAATTATTTTTGCGGTTAGCGCAAGCGCGACATTCGCGGTTGCAAACGCTGCTGAAATTACCGGCGCTGGTGCAACGTTTCCTTACCCAGTTTATGCAAAATGGGCTGATGCCTACAAGAAATCGACTGGCACTAGCATCAACTATCAATCCGTTGGTTCAGGTAACGGTATCAAGCAAATCAAAGCAAAAACAGTTGATTTTGGCGCGACTGACGATCCATTGTCGATTGAAGAATTGGATGCTGCAGGCTTGACACAATTCCCAGCAATTATGGGCGGCTTAGTTCCTGTGGTCAATATCGACGGCGTTGCTCCTGGCAAGATGAAATTAACTGGTGACGTCATTGCTGGCATCTATTTGGGCAAGATCACTAAATGGAATGCACCAGAAATCACTGCATTGAATCCAGACATTAAATTGCCTGCATTGGATATCGTTGTTGTGCATCGTTCCGATTCTTCTGGTTCGACTTTCTTGTGGACTGACTATTTGTCCAAAGTAAATGCCGAATTCAAAACCACTGTTGGCGCAGCTAAAGCAGTTAAATGGCCGGTTGGTTTGGGCGGCAAAGGTAACGAAGGCGTGGCAGCAAGTGTGACTCAACAAAAGGGCGCAATTGGCTATGTTGAGTATGCGTTTGTGAAACAAAACAAAATGACTTACACCCAATTGAAAAATAAAGACGGTAACTTTGTTGAGCCAAGCGACGACAGTTTCAAAGCTGCTGCAGCTGGTGTGGATTGGGCTAAAACTCCAGGTTTTAACATCATCCTGGACAACCAATCTGGTAAAGCAAGCTGGCCTGTAACTGGTGCATCGTTCATTCTCGTGTACAAGCAACAAGCTGATGCTGAGAAAGCCAAAGAAATCCTGAAGTACTTTGACTGGGCATTCAAAAACGGTGGCGCAATGGCTAACGATTTGGATTACGTTCCAATGCCAGCAGCAGTAGTTAAGTTGGTGCAAGAAAAATGGAAAGCAGAAATCAAAGATGCAAGCGGTAAGGCAATCTGGTAATTCTTAGTTAGATGAAGAACCCGGCATCGCGCAGCGTGATGTCGGGTTTTAACACAGCTAAATTTGATCGCTAACTTAAGTTTATGAATAGTTCACCTACCATGACACCCGACTCGATAAATGAATTGAACGTTGAAGAGGTTGCTAAGTCAGCTGCCACTAAAGCGCATTCAGACTCAACGCCGCCCGCTATGCGCTCGCATAAGTTGGGCGATTTTATATTTCACAAGGTGACATTTGTTTTTGCGTTGAGTGTCTTACTGGTTTTGTTGGGCATTATTGCCTCGTTATTAAAAGGCGCGTGGCCTGCCTTGCATGAGTTTGGCCCTAAGTTTATTTCCACCGTTGAGTGGGATCCGGTTAATGACCAATACGGCGCATTAATCGCAATTTTCGGTACCTTAACAACTTCACTGATCGCGCTAGTGATCGCCTTCCCAGTGAGCTTTGGTATCGCCTTATTTTTGACTGAGATTTGCCCGGCGTGGTTGAAGCGCCCACTGGGAACCGCCGTGGAATTATTAGCCGGCGTGCCAAGTATTATTTATGGCATGTGGGGCTTGTTTATTTTTGCGCCGTTCTTTGCCGATCATGTGCAACCGCTGTTGGCGGGTAGTTTAGGTAACGTGCCGGGCATCGGTAAATTGTTTCAAGGCCCGATGATCGGGATTGGTATTTTGGCGGCAGGGATTATTTTGGCGATCATGATTATTCCTTTTATCGCCTCCGTGATGCGCGACGTGTTCGAAGTCGTGCCTAGTATTTTGAAAGAATCGGCCTACGGTTTGGGCTGCACTAAATGGGAAGTTGTCCGCAAGATTGTTTTGCCTTACACAAAAATTGGTGTGGTCGGCGGCGTGATGCTTGGATTGGGTCGTGCCTTGGGTGAAACAATGGCGATTACCTTTGTGATTGGTAACGCCAATCGTATTTCTTGGTCGCTATTTTCGGCCGGTAACAGTATTGCCTCAACCCTAGCCAACGAGTTTGGTGAAGCCGATACGCCGCTGCATGTTTCCTCTTTGTTTGCCTTAGGTTTGATTTTGTTTGTGATTACCTTAATCGTGTTGTCCGCAGCTAAATTGATGCTGTTAGGCCTGCAAAAAAATGAGGGTAAAAAATAATGGCCTCTACTAACCCTAATTCAATTTCAAGCACCGCGCGAGTAATGGATAAATCGATTAACAACGGTGTGTATCAACGCCGGTTATTGACTCACCGCATTGGTATTACCTTGTCATTTTTAGCGATGACGATCGGTATTTTCTTCTTGTTGTGGATTTTGCTTACGTTGTTTATGAAAGGCTTTAACGCTTTTAATATCGGCATGTTGACCGAATCTACTCCGCCACCGGGCGCTACAGGTGGCGGCTTACTTAACGCGATTGTTGGTAGTTTATTGATGGTTGGCGTTGCGACATTAATTTGTACACCGATTGGTATTTTGGCCGGGATTTACCTAGCCGAATACGGCGATGAAAACTGGTTCGCGCAATTAACTCGCTTTGTGACTGACGTGATGTTGTCGGCGCCTTCGATTGTAATTGGTTTGTTTGTGTATGCCATTTTTGTGGCGAACATGAATCACTTCTCGGGCTGGGCTGGCAGTATTGCTATCTCGTTAATCGCAATCCCAGTGATTGTCCGTACCACCGACAATATGCTGCAATTGGTTCCCGGTAGCTTGCGCGAAGCAGCGTTTGCACTCGGTGCGCCACGTTGGAAGGTGGCGATTTTGGTGCGTTTGCGTGCAGTTAAAGCGGGTGTGATTACCGGCGTATTGTTGGCGGTCGCGCGGATTTCTGGTGAGACTGCACCGTTATTATTCACCGCGTTAAACAATCAATTCTTTAATGCAGACATGAATAAGCCGATGGCCAATTTGCCCGTCGTGATCTATCAATTTGCCATGAGTCCGTATGAAAACTGGCGTGCATTAGCTTGGGGTGGCGCGTTGCTGGTCACGTTGAGCGTGTTGGGTTTAAATATTTTGTCGCGCACTTTATTTAGTCAAAAAATTCAAGGTTAAATCAGGAAAAACTATGCCTCCTACAGAACAAGCTTTAGCACACGATGCATTACCAGCGGCGCTGCAAATCTCTAATTTGAATTTCTATTACGGCGCGACCAAGAGTCTAAAAAATATTAATTTGTCGATCAAAGACAAAAAAGTAACCGCCTTTATCGGCCCATCGGGTTGCGGTAAATCGACGTTGTTGCGGACCTTAAATCGTATGTACGATTTGTATCCTGGCCAACGCGCCGAAGGAAAAATCGAATATAAAGGCAAAAACATTCTCGACGCCGATCAAGACATCAATATGTTGCGCGCCAAAATTGGGATGGTGTTCCAAAAGCCGACACCGTTCCCTATGTCGATTTACGACAACATCGCTTTTGGTGTGCGCTTATATGAAAACCTGTCCAAAGGCGAGATGAATGAGCGCGTTGAATGGGCGCTCAACAAAGCCGCTTTATGGGGTGAAGTGAAAGACAAATTGAATAAGAGTGGTTTGAGTTTATCGGGCGGTCAGCAACAACGTTTGTGTATCGCGCGCGGCGTAGCGGTTAAACCTGATGTGTTACTGCTTGATGAACCAACTTCAGCGCTTGATCCAATTTCAACCGCCAAAATCGAAGAATTGATCAACGAATTAAAAGACGATTACACCATCGCCATCGTGACTCACAATATGCAACAAGCCGCGCGTTGCTCGGACTACACGGCCTATATGTATTTGGGTGAATTAGTCGAAGCCGGTGTGACCGATCAGGTGTTCATGAATCCAGTGAAGAAAGAAACACAGGATTACATCACTGGTCGCTTTGGTTAATTCGTCGTTTAAATAATATTGAAAACTATTTGGTTTCAACACTTTCAAGGAAATCGCAATGACAGGTGAACACTCTTCAAGGCAGTACGACGCCGATTTGGAAACCCTACGTTCCAAAGTTTTGCTCATGGGCGGTTTGGTTGAGAATCAATTCCATGACGCGATTGCTAGCTTCCGTAGCGGCAATGCTGAATTGGCCGCCAGCGTGATTACCGCCGATTCTGGCGTGAATCAGTTGGAAGTCGATTTGGACGATGCCTGCCGTCATTTGATTTTGAAGCGTCAACCAGCGGCCAATGATTTGCGCACCGTCATGGCAACTGTCAAAGTGATTACGGATTTGGAGCGTATCGGTGACGAAGCGACAAAAATCGCCCGTATCGCGCAAGGCAAAGATCCGCAACGTGGCGTGATGATTTTTAACGACTACGATGCAGTTCGTGGTTTAGCGTCCCAAGTTGGCAATATGCTGCACGACGCCTTAGATGCGCTGGCGCGTTTAGATGAAAAACAAGCGGTGAAATTAATCGCCAAAGACGCCATCATTGATCAAGACTTCCGCGCTGTAATGCGTAATTTGATCACTTACATGATGGAAGATCCGCGCACGATTTCGCCAGCGTTGGATGCTTTGTGGATTGCCAAAGCGATTGAACGTATTGGTGACCACGCAAAAAATATCGCTGAGCATGTCATCTTTATCGTCGAGGGAAAAGATATTCGCCATAGCGATTACGCCGCAACTCACGTTGACGGTAATTAAAATAACACTGGAAAAAAATGAGTTTAGATAAAGCGACCATATTAATCGTTGAAGACGAGCCAGCCATTGTAGAGCTAGTCAGCTTTACCTTGCGCGCTGCAGGTTGGGAAACCTACGCGGTCAACAATACTGCTGATGCGTGGGCTTTTATTACCCGCCGCATGCCGCAGTTGGTGTTGTTGGATTGGATGTTGCCCGATCAAAGTGGTATCCGTTTGTTGTCTAAAATTCGCTCGGATCGTCAGTTCAGTGGCTTACCAATTATTATGCTCACCGCCAAGAGCATGGAAGAAGATAAAATCGCTGGTCTAGAAAACGGTGCCGACGATTATGTCACCAAGCCATTTTCGCCGCGGGAATTGACAGCCCGTATTAAAACGGTGCTGCGTCGTAAAGCACCAGAACACGGCCAAGGCGTTTTGTCTGCTGGCCCGATCGTGCTTGATCCCGTTAGCTGCTCGGTGACGTTAAACGATCAACGAGTGGACATTGGTCACGCTGAATTTAAATTATTGAAATTTTTCTTGGCGCATCCAGAACGCGTGTTCTCACGCAGCCAGTTACTCGATAAAGTGTGGGGCGATCACGTTGTGATTGAAGAACGTACCGTGGATGTGCATGTCTTGCGCTTGCGTAAAGTGTTAAAAAACTCAGAATCATTAATTAAAACCGTGCGCAGTGTTGGTTATATGCTGTCGGAAAAATAAAATAGAAAAATAAGAACAGGTGCGCGACGGGAAACCTTGCGCGCCTTTTTTATTGGGCGGATGATTGAGCACGATTGAAGTTGTTTTAGACTGATTGTGGTTCACATCTGCCAGGGAATAGTACTTGGTTAGCCAGTAAAAAGAGAATATAAATGAGCTCCTTAATTGTTTTTTGGGTCCCCGCGTTAATCCGCATGGTTATCGTATTGATTGGGGCGATTGTGGTTGGCTATTTGTGGGGATCGTTTTGGTTTGCGACCACAATCTGCGTGGGCTTGATTATTTTGATCGGCCTGCAACTCCATTATTTATATCGACTATCGCTGTGGCTCGATAAACCCGAGAGTTGCAAGTTGCCTGACGGGTGGGGCGCTTGGACCGAAATTTTTTCGCGCCTGTATCGCATGCGACGCGAAGATGAGAAGAACCAATTAGAACTGTCCGAATGGCTAACCCGCTTCCGCCAAGCGATGACTTTGCTGCCGGATGGCGTGGTTATTATGGACGACGTGCTGTTTTTGGAATGGTGCAACCCGGTCGCAGAACAGCATTTGGGGCTGGATATGACGCGCGATAAAGGCATGCGCGTCACCAATTTGGTACGTAGTCCAGAATTTATGGATTACATCATTTTGGGACGCTTTGAGCAGCCTTTGGTGATCTCACACCGCAATCGCAAATTGATCGCACACATTATTCAATTTGAAAATCGCCGCCAGATTTTGGTGACCCACGATATTACCGAGAGCGAGCGGATCGACATGATGCGGCGCGACTTTATCGCCAATGCATCGCATGAATTGCGTACTCCACTGACCGTGATTAACGGTTTCTTGGAAATTTCCTCCATGCAACCCGATTTGGATGTAAAGACGCGTACCGCGCATTTAAAGCTAATGACTGAGCAAGGGCATCGGATGCAAAGCTTGGTCGACGACATGTTAACTTTAACGCGCTTGGAATCGGTTGATTTTCCGGTTCGGCCCGAGCACATCAATATGACGGCGCTGATGGAACAATTGGTGGCCGATATGAACGGATTGTCGATGGGAAAACATCCGCTGACCTTCATCAACGAAGGCCCTGATTTAATGGGTAGCATGGATGAGCTGCGCAGTGCCTTCAGTAACTTAGTCTCAAACGCCGTGCGCTACACACCGGCTGGTGGCAACATCACTATTAGCTGGACTAATACCGAAGCGGGTCCAAAGTTCATGGTGAAAGACAGCGGCATTGGCATCGGTTCCGAACATTTATTTAGGCTGACCGAGCGCTTTTATCGCGTGGATAAAAGTCGTTCGCGCGAAACCCAAGGCACCGGACTCGGCTTGGCGATTGTCAAACATGTGGCACTGCGCCATAAAGCCCAACTGACCATTGATTCCACGCCCGATGTGGGCAGCACGTTTGCCCTACAATTCCCGATTGAGGCCGCGATCTTGTAACGTTATTGACCAATTTGTTGACTGCTTGAGTAAGAGCCAAACGCAGCTTTGCTGTTTTTGGCTGTTTTTATTGATCGGCTTCAGTCGGGTAATTTACTGCTGAACAACTTAGGCTTGTTGTTCAACTATTGTTTTGGCCTAATTCACGTAGCGAATTAACACTAATTAGCAATTTGATTCTGCATTTATTCACTATCCACTGAACTATTTAGTTGAACCAGTGAAATTTAATTTAAAATAAGTGTTGTTATATATTAATTTTCTTGCGATTCCTTACGGAAAATTAATCATAATAGAGCGCATGCGCGGAGACATTGCTTCGGTAACCTAAACGACAAAATAAAATGAAAAAGCCATTCTATAAAATTCTATATATTCAGGTCTTATTTGCGATTTTTTGTGGAATTTTAATTGGGATGCTGCAGCCGGACGTGGGCGTTCAATTAAAACCGTTCGGTGATGGATTCATCAAACTCATCAAAATGATTATTGCCCCAGTGATTTTCTGCACCGTCGTAAGCGGAATTGCTGGAATGCAAGACATTAAAAAAGTAGGGCGAGTTGGTGGTAAAGCGCTGATTTACTTTGAAATTGTCTCGACTTTCGCACTTGTCATTGGTTTGATCGTCGCCAATGTCATTCAACCTGGCGCTGGCTTCAACGCCAATCTAGCCACTATCGATACTAGTTCGATCGCGCAATACACAACCAAAGCGCATCTTCCTACCACCGTTGAATTCATCATGAATATCATCCCCGATACGTTTGTCGGCGCGTTTGTGCATGGGGATATTCTGCAAGTACTGCTAATCGCGATCTTGTTTGGATTTGCGCTCTCGACCATCGGTGAAAAGGGCCAACCAGTTCTGCATTTGATCGACGATGTATCGAAAGCGATTTTTTCGGTGGTTAATCTAATTATGAAGGCCGCACCGGTTGGCGCGTTTGGTGCGATGGCGTTTACGATCGGTAAATACGGGATTGCAGCCTTACTGCCATTGGCAAAATTGATGGGATCGTTTTATCTGACCTGCTTCTTATTTGTCTTTATCGTCTTGGGATTGATCGCTCGTTTTACCGGTTTTTCAATCTGGCGCTTTGTGGTTTATATCAAGGAAGAACTGCTGATCGTGCTCGGCACAAGTTCATCTGAGAGTGGTTTGCCGTCCTTGATGGAAAAGCTGCAAAAGCTCGGTTGTTCTAAATCGGTTGTTGGTTTGGTGGTTCCAACCGGTTACTCCTTTAACCTTGACGGCACGAATATCTATATGACGATGGCAGCCTTATTCGTCGCGCAGGCAACCAACACTGATCTGACTTTATCGCAAGAACTCACCATTTTATTTGTGGCGATGTTGACTTCAAAAGGCGCTGCGGGCATTACTGGCGCAGGCTTTGTGACCTTAGCTGCGACCTTAGCCGTCGTTCCAACAATTCCGGTCGCTGGCATGGCTTTGATTTTGGGTATTGATCGTTTCATGAGCGAATGCCGCGCACTCACTAATTTTGTGGGTAATGGCGTCGCAACCATTGTTGTATCCAAATGGGAAAAAGAACTTGATGTAGCAACGATGAAGCGCGAACTGGGTTGATGTGTAGGGGCAGAGCGCATGCTTACAAGGTGTGCCACGCTGCCCGAGTTGAAGCAACAAATCATTCTGTGTTTTGTTGCTTTTTAATTGCCCAAAATAATTGATTGTGCAATTCGCTTGATCTCTTTTTAACGTAGGCTAATTCTGTGGTGGTGTCGGATCGTGCTTACTCTGTTGATGATGGTGTTATGAGAATTTCTCTAAAGTGGAAAGTCATTACTGGTTGCGTTTTACTAGAAATTATTGCCTTGGTGATTATCGCCGGCGTTAATTTCAATATTAGTAATGACTATCTAGAGCAAATCGCACAACATCAATTACAAAATCTAAAGTCCTGTTTAACCAACGAAATTGTCCATCGCAGTCTTGAAGTTCAAACCGATTCCGTTAGCAGCATTATTTCTAGTTGCCAGATTCCAGATAGCTCGGCCTACGTTTTATTGTTCGATAAAAACAGCCGCTTAGTCGATCAAAAAGGTTGGCCCGGCGCCCCTTTGGCGCCAAAAACTGAGTTGAGTGCGGTCACTTCAGCAGTAGCTAAACTTCCTAATAAACTTCCCCGTTTTGATTCCACCACGCCGGTATTTTCCAGCGGTTATAGTCAAATTATGTTTGGCGGAACCACGGTCTATAAAGTCAAGGCGCAGACCGAATTAGCCCTGAAAACATTGATGTTGTCGCTGCTGGCGGTTGTGATTAGTGTGTTGTTTTTCTGGTTTGTCGCTAGCCGTTTAGGGCGTCATTTAAAAACCTTAGAAAACGCCACCAAAGAAATTTTAAAAGGTAATTATGACGTCTCGATCGACTATCTTGACGACAACGAAATCGGTCGGGTTGGCTTTGCTATCAACTTAATTACCGACACCTTAAAAAATGAAATCCAGGCTCTGAAAAAGAGCGAAGAAAGCGAGCGCAAAACTGCTGAGCGGATGTTGAATGTGATCGATTCCGTCCCTGACTTTATGCTGTTATCGCGCATGTCCGACGGCTACGTGATTTACGCCAACGTAGGCGTAGAAAAAATGACCGGTTTTAGCTATGACGAATTGGTCGGTAAAACCATGAACGATGTGGATATGGGCATCACATCCGAGCAGCGCAACGACTGGCAAAATCAGTTGATCCAAAAAGGTGCGTTGACCAATTACGAAACAATTATCAAGCACAAGAGCGGCAGCTTAATTAATGTATTGGTCTCGGCATCGTTGTTAGAAATCGACGACGCCTACCATGTGCTTATTATTTGTCGTGATATCACCGACCGTAAATTGGTGGAAGCGGCCGTCGCGCACGCTAACCGCCAGTTAAATTATGTGTTGGACGCCGCGTCGGAAATCGCCATTATTGCCACCGATATCCACGGCATCGTGCAGATGTTTAATCGCGGCGCAGAAAAAATGCTAGGGTACCGCGCACGCGAATCGATCGGTAAGCCATTGCGCCTTGATGTGCATGACAAAGACGAACTCAAGCTGCGCAGCCAAGAATTAAGCCATCAGTTTTCGCGTGAGATTCCTTTGCAAGAAGTGCTGATGCTTATTCCGGCCAAGCAGGGCTCGGAAACACGTAATTGGACTTATATTTGCAAAAATGGTGATCGCTTAAAAGTCTCGCTAACCGTTACCCGCGTTTTGGATGGCATGGGTAAAATCGTCGGTTTCTTAGGCATTGCGCGCGACATCACCTTGCAATTGCATGCTGAGCAGGCGCTGCAAGAATTGAACTACCAACTAGAAAAACGGGTAGAAGAACGTACCGCCGAATTAGAAGAAACTAACCGCAACTTAGCGCAAACTATGCATAACTTGCAGCTAGCTCAAACCGAATTAGTGCGTTCAGAAAAACTCACCGCCTTGGGCGATATTGTGGCTGTGGTAGCGCATGAAATTAACACTCCAATCGGCAATTGCTTAACGGTTGCCACCACCATGCGCGACCAATGCAATGAGCTAGAAGTCGAAATCACTAACGGTACGATACGTAAATCGAGCCTGAGTAAATACATCGCGGACAATAAAACCGGCATGGATATTTTGATTCGCGGCCTGAATCGGTCGAGCGAATTGATTACCAACTTTAAACAAGTAGCGGTTGATCAAACTAGTGAACAGCGCCGCACCTTTAAGCTCAACCAAGTCATTAATGAAGTCGTCGCGCTGCTCATGCCGATGCTGCGCAAAACGCCGTATCGCTTGGATATCACGATTCCTGAATACATCGTGATGGATAGTTACCCTGGACCGATTGAGCAGATTATTTCTAACTTCATCAATAACTCGGTGCTGCACGCCTTTGAAGGCGCCGAATCCGGCACGATGACCTTGACCGCAATTTTGCAGCATAACTACGTTGCCATTGAATTCTCGGACGATGGAAAAGGAATCCCTGAAAACCATTTAAATCGGATCTTTGACCCGTTCTTCACCACCAAATTAGGCCGTGGCGGAACGGGGCTCGGTTTAAATATCGTGCACAACATTGTCAAGAAAATGCTGGGTGGGCAAATTGAAGTGAGCAGCAGAGCAGGGCGCGGCACCGCGTTTATGATGCTCTTGCCGCTAGTCGCGCCCAACGTAACTAGCGTTGAAAAACGCAGCGCGTTGGTCTAAACGAAAACGCCGAGCGATTAAACCCGACCTTGATTGACGTGTTGCACGTAAAGCGCTTCCACCTTCTCCCGCGCCCACGGCGTGCGGCGTAAAAATTTCAAACTCGATGAAATACTGGGTTCATGGGTAAAGCAGCGTATATCAACTGCACGGGCCATCTCGTCCCAGCCAATGTGCGCCACCAAGTCGGTCAAAATGGCTTCTAATGTTTTGCCTTGCAGTGGGTTACTTGGTGCGTTCATAAGGGCAGTCGAAAAGGGAATGCGTGATTTTAACAATCTCTGCTAATTTGGTGTGGGAAGTTGCGCTTAGTGGTCAGACTTTGGCGCTTGGTTTTTCACGCTGGTATTGGGATTGGCGATATTTATCCCTCTTAAAGACCATCTTTAGCCAGTCTCAAGCCCGTCATTTGCCAGCGCGCTTGGGTCGGGAAAAAATTACGGTAAGTTAAGCGCGAATGACCAGCGGAAGTGTAAGCAGAACTGCCGCGCAATACCATTTGGTTAATCATAAACTTGCCGTTGTATTCACCTGCAATGCCGCCCCACGGTTGGTAGCCAGGATAGGGCGTGTAATTGCTGCTGGTCCATTGCCAGACTTGACCAAATAAATCTTCGGCCAAATGCGCTTTCTCACGCGCGAAACTTTCCCATTCGAATTCGGTTGGCAAGCGTGCGCCGGCCAGTGCGGGTAGGTTTTTACTAGCCCAACGGGCAAATGCGTCGGCTTCAAAGTAGCTGATATTCGAAACTGGTTCGTGCAATGCTATCGGCACGTAGCCGTTAAGACTGAAGCACGAGTAACGCTCTGCAGCGTCGCTGCTCCAGTAGAGTGGGGCGCTAATCTGTTCTGATTTTATCCATGCCCACCCTGCGTCCAACCACCATTGTGGATCGCGGTAACCACCTGTTTGGATAAATTCTAGCCATTGGGCGTTGCTGACTAAGTGCTTGCTTAACGAGTGGACTGGGTTAATCGCGGGATGAACTGGTGCTTCGTTATCGAAGTGAAATCCATCGCCCTTAAAACCAACTTCAACCAAGCCGCTGACACCTGCTATCCATTCCATCGTGTTCGCATTGTTGGATGTTGGACGCGCGTGAGTGGAATACGCAGGTAACAAGGAATTATTGGAAAAAAGATGCTGAATATCGGTTAGCAATAATTCTTGATGTTGTTGTTCGTGGTTGATGCCGAGTTGAATTAACCACTGCAATTCTGGTGAAGCTTGCGCGGTCAATAAACGCGCAATTCGTTGCTCGATATTTTGGCGCCAGTGCAATACTTCGGTCAGCGTTGGGCGTGTTAATAAGCCGCGTTGATGGCGCGGATGTTTATCGCCCACGCCGTTGTAATAGCTGTTAAATAAAATCGCAAACTGCGGATTCCAATACTGAAAATTAGGTTCAAACGGCTTTAGCACCATAACTTCATAAAACCACGTCACGTGTGCTAGGTGCCATTTGGCAGGGCTAGCGTCGGGCATCGATTGGGCTTGGCAATCCTCGGGAGTTAACCCTTTTATGAGCGATGTGGTGTAGCTTCTGGAGCGGTTAAATTGCTCAAGTAAATTGGCGGTGATGTTCGCATTAGCCTGATTATTTTGCATAGATCACCGCAAAATATTTTTTAGCATCAGTCCAGATTTGGATGGATTCAAATCCAGCGCTGCGCAATAACTGCTTGATTGATTCGATCGTGTATTTGTGCGAATTCTCAGTGTGAATGCGCTCGCCTTTTTTGAAGGTGCGCACGTTGTTTGGCCACTGCACGCGCACATCGTCGAGCGCTTCGAGATACAGTTCAACCCGATTTTCTTGATGATTGATCGTGACGACGTGCTTAAATTGGCTCACATCAAAATCAGAATTTAAATGGTTGTTGATCGACCGCAGGATGTTAAGGTTAAACGCCGCAGTAACCTTTAACGGATCGTCATAGGCGTCGATTAATACATCATCGGGCTTCATTAAATCCATGCCGATTAACAGCCCGCCATCAAGAATTTGGCTTTTGATTTTTTTTAATAATTGCAGTGCTTCGACGGCAGAAAAATTGCCGATACTCGACCCGGGATAGAAAAACGTTCGATGCTGCATCGGAATCGAATTGGGCAGCGTTAAGTGCTGCGAAAAATCCATGCCCAGCGCGTGCATGGCGATCTCTGGATGTTTGCTTTTTAATTGATTGAGCGCCTCATTAAGGTACTCAATAGAAAAATCGATGGCCACATAAGTTGAGGGCTTAAGCGAATCAAAAAGCGAGGCAGCCTTCAGGCAATTACCCGCTCCCAAATCAATCAGAACGCCATCTTTTCCGACTACCTCGGCAATTTGGTTGCGGTACTGGGCTAGTATGCTTTTCTCGGTATTGGTTGGGTAATATTCCGGTAAAAATGTGATCGCTGCAAACAGGTGGGAACCCAGCGCATCGTATAAAAATTTGGGCGAAATAGTCGCGCAATCTTGCAGCAATCCCGCTTCTATTTCAGCAGTAAAACTATGCTGTGTGAGCAGAGCACTCTCTTCTAAGACGGCGGATGTGTGCATGAATTTGGTCCATTCGGGATGGCTTGAGTGCACCTATTCTACATGCAACGGAGAAACTTATTTTGGTCTATGCTGTGGCTTTACTTGGGGGTCCTATGAAAGCAATTTGGAATAACGAAATTATCGCTAGCTCAGACAATACTGTTGTTGTGGAAGGTAATCATTATTTCCCTCCGGCAAGTCTTACGATGCAGTATTTCAAGCCATCCGATAAGCACACCGTTTGCCCTTGGAAAGGCACCGCCAGCTACTACGATGTCGAAGTCAATGGTAAGGCCAATAAAGATGCTGCTTGGTTTTATCCTGATACCAAATCGGCGGCTGATAACATCAAAGGCTATGTGGCATTTTGGCGTGGCGTAGACGTGGTCGAGGGGTAATACCTAGGCTTTAAATTACCGCTTCTGGGCGCGAGTTGAATGAAGATGGTTTGACTCGCAGGTGACCGCTTTTGACGCCTTGGGCTGTCCGCTATTTGATCGGCTTGGTCGTTTTTTTGTCTGATTTACAGGTTGCAAAACTCAATTGCCTTCTGAATGTGTTTATCCTAGACTGGATTTCTCATGTCAAACAGGCTTCATTGATTTGGCGATCTCGATTACGCATTTAAATTTACCAACATGGCAACTAAAAAAATCACCTCCACTGACGACTTCGACCCGAAAAAATTCCGACCCCACGGGCGCGTCAATTTCATCAAAGACGACGACATCATGATTTGCGAGGCCAAAGGGCCATTCGATGTTGAGTTGATCGAGGCAGTCGCCCATGCCCGCACCATAGCCTATGAAGAAATGAACGACTGTGAGAAGTGGGGCACGATAGTGGTGATTAAAGAAAGTGCCGTTGCGTCCGAAGTTTGTATCGATTTATTGATTGCTTATCTATCCAATTTAGGCAAAGCAAACCTACGCTCCCACGTCACCAGTATGGTGATTGCGGATGACGTTGAGGGTGCTGAAGTAATGTCCGCGCGATTCATCAGCGCCTATGCCGATGCAGCACAAACATTGACTGTCTTTAACCGGCTTAACGATGCCAAAGTATTTGTGAAATTGCATTTGTAATGAATACTGGCGCACAATTTATCCCAATATCAAGCAAGTAAGATTTCATCTTCCCCAGCCCTCTATGCGTGTGACGTCGAACGGACTAAGCACGCCTTTCAGACTAATTTAGCTACTGGCTTATCGACTGTTCTACTTTGTCGTTGGATGCGTTCATTGCATTCGTGCCGACGCGGTTGAGCGATGCACACTCAGGAGTTATAAAAAA
Source organism: Sapientia aquatica (assembly GCF_004358105.1). Lineage (GTDB taxonomy): Bacteria > Pseudomonadota > Gammaproteobacteria > Burkholderiales > Burkholderiaceae_D > Solimicrobium > Solimicrobium aquaticum. The sequence goes on from NZ_SMYL01000001.1 coordinate 616,562, forward strand.
TGTCTGACTACAGTTTGTATTATTGGGCCATGCCGTTTCGTGGTCAGTTTGTGCGGGCTGTGTTGGCCTACGCCGGAAAAACATGGACCGAGCATGACGATACGGTGATCGCAGCCATGATGAAGGGCAAAGTGACCAAGATGCCGATTCCGTATATGGGGCCGCCGATGCTGATCGACAAACAAGCCGATTTTGCCATCGCTCAAATGCCAGCAATTATTATGTATCTGGGCGAAACTCTGGATCTGCTGCCGGCAACGCCACAGTTGCGTGCGATGACTTTGAAGGTTGTATTGGACTGCAACGATTTGATCGATGAAATCACACTCAATGGCGGACGAGAAATGTGGACCGAGGCGAGTTGGCGCAAGTATATTCCGCGCTTAGAAAAATGGATGTCGTTTTGGGAAGAAACCGGTCGGGCGCATGGATTAGGCGAGGATTCGGGTTTTATGTTGGGTGGACATACGCCCGGCTTAGCAGACGTGGTCAGTGCGACCTTGTGGTCCACATTGAGCGAACGCTTTCCAGTAGTCGGCGAATTGCTAGTGCAAACAGCGCCGATGACAGCGGCGTTGACAACCCGCACGGCAAGTTTGCCAGCACTCATCAAGTTAGCTGCCAAAGCGAAGCTTGATTACGGTGATGCATACTGCGGCGGGGAAATTGAAGCGTCGCTGCGTAAGGTGCTGCATGCGTCTATTCCATCGCATTGACGCGCAACAAAAAAGGCGCCGAAGCGCCTGTTACTAAGGTTGAAAAGAATGACCAAACATCCATCGCGGTAGTTGTGCCAATAAAACGCTAATTGAGCCTAATAAACCGATATTTATAATTCCCAAACGAGCCATCTCCCTGCACACGCGCGATTCCATCGACGAAGTAACCGGCATTGGTAAAGGTGGGCGGGATGATGAATTTGCCGCTTGTATCGATGTAGCCGAATTTGTTGTACATGGAAACCAGCGCGATGCCGTTTTTGAAGGGGCCAGCGTGGTCGAATTGGGCGGGGATGACTACTTTGCCAGCTTTGTTGATGTAGCCGAATTTGCCGGATATCCAATTGGCGGCATCGTTGTCGGTGGCTGATTTATTGGGATTTTTGGCTGGCGGTTTGCCTAGTTCCATCTGGCATAAACCTTCCGAGAAAAAGGCTAGGCGTTCAGTTTTGTCGGAGCTGAGTTCAAAGCTTGGTTTGATTTTGACGTTACCTTGTTTGTCGATAAATCCAATTTTTCCATTCTCTTTAAAGCGCGCTAATCCGTCGGAAAAAGCGCTCAAGCCTGTAAAGCTTTTGTTGATGACTTTTTTGTTTTGTTTGTCGATGATGAAGTTGACTTTATTGAGTTCGACTACCGCAACGCCATCGTTAAAATAAGCGGGACTGTCGTACATCGGCTCAATCACCATGCGACCAGTTTTGTCGATGAATCCGTATTTATCGCCAACGCGCACCGAAGCTATGTCTTCATTAAAATCGGTCGCTTCATCGAATTGCGGCTCAATTACATAAGCGCCGGTTTTATTGATGTAGCCGTAGCGGGTTCGCAATCCTAAGGTTTTTAACGTGGTGCCGATAAATCCTGAGCCGATCACAGCCAAGCCGTTGTAAAAGTGCGGCGGCGCGTAATAGTTGGCGCTGAATTGCGTTGGGATAAGCAGCTTGCCGCTTTTGTCGGCAAAGCCCCAACGGGCGCTGCTGGGGTCGTTTCCAGCGATGCCGTTAATTTTGCCGTTGACGGTATTGACGGCGACCAAACCATCGGAGAAATACGCATTAAATTGTGCCTGCCACGGATTGAATTGCGGCGCGATCACCAGTTTGCCGGTCTTGTCGATAAAGCCCCATTTCTTGTCGATGCTAACCGGCGCTAATCCTTCCGAAAAATCTCCCGCGTTCTCGTAGGATTCGTTATTAATCGCTTGGTAAGCGGGCAGGTTGTCTTTAGCTTTAACAGGACTTTTTTGCGCATGCGCCAAGGAAACCGAGATGGATAACAGCGCAACGATTAGACGGTATTTAGACATAGGGCAGGGCGGAAAAATAAGATGGCGTTGCGTGGATCGCTAGCGATTCAGCGAATGGGTCATTATTAAAGCATAAAAACACGCGAGGCCGACTGCCTAATTGTGAAATCGTGTAATCCGCGGTAAATAGTCGAAAAAAAAGCCCAGAAGGTTATCCTGGGCTGCTAGAAAGACTCACCAACTCTACAACTTAGAACTACTTAAAAATCAAAACTAATTCCCTGTGCTAAAGGCAAAGAATGGCTGTAATTGATCGTGTTGGTCGAACGGCGCATATACGCTTTCCATGCGTCAGAACCCGATTCACGTCCGCCACCAGTATCTTTTTCACCACCAAACGCGCCGCCGATTTCGGCACCTGATGGGCCGATATTGACGTTGGCAATACCGCAATCGCTGCCGCTGTCGCACATGAATTTTTCGGCTTCCCGCACATCGGTGGTAAAGATTGATGACGACAAACCTTGTGGCACTTCGTTATTCCACGTGATCGCTTGCGCTAAATCGGTGTAACGCACAATGTACAAAATTGGCGCGAACGTTTCATGGAACATTGATGGCGTTTGGGTCGGCATTTCTACCAAAGCAGGATGCACGTAATAGCCATCACCGGCGACCTTGGCGCGTTCACCACCAAACACGACGCCGTTTTCGGATTTGGCTGTGGTCAGCGCTGTTTGCATATTGCTAAACGCTTGGGCATCAATGAGCGGGCCAATTAACGTTGTTTTCTCTAATGGGTTGCCAATTGGCAGACCGGCATAGATTTTTTTCAAGCGTGGCACAATCGCGTCGTATACGCTGTCATGCACAAACAAGCGGCGCAGCGTGGTGCAACGTTGTCCGGCGGTTCCCACGGCTGAGAAGGTAATTGCACGTAAAGCCATTTCAACATCGGCACTTGGCGCGACGATCATGGCGTTATTGCCACCTAATTCTAAAATGGTACGAGCCAAGCGGGTGGCGCAACGTTGTGCCACATCGCGTCCCATGCGCGTGCTGCCGGTTGCGCTAACGACCGGAACGCGGCGATCTTCCACCATGGCGATGCCTGCGTCGCTGTTACCGATGATTAATTCGGCTAAACCAGCTGGCGCATCGCTACCAAAACGCGCCACCGCTTTCATAAATAAACTATGCACGGCGATTGCTGTTAATGGTGTTTTTTCCGATGGTTTCCACGTCACGCTGTTACCGCAAACAAAGGCCAAAGCCGCGTTCCAAGCCCAAACTGCGACCGGGAAATTGAACGCGGAAATCACACCCACCACACCGACCGGATGCCATTGTTCCATCATGCGGTGACCTGGGCGCTCGGATGCGATAGTCAGGCCATACAATTGGCGCGATAAGCCGACCGCGAAGTCGCAGATATCAATCATTTCTTGCACTTCGCCCCAACCTTCTTGCAAAATTTTACCGGCTTCCAAGGTCACTAATTGACCCAAAGCGGCTTTGTGGGTGCGTAGTTCTTCGCCAAATAAGCGCACCAATTCGCCACGACGCGGCGCAGGGATTTCGCGCCATTGCAGATGCGCTGCATGAGCTGAAGTAATTTTGGCGGCGACGTGAGCCGCGTTATCGGCTTTTAAGCTAGCTAAAGTTTGACCGTCAATTGGTGAGACGCTGTGGATTTGGTTACCAGAATAAGGGGCTAGGTCAACGCCTAATTCAGTTAGCAAGTTGTTGATATTGTTCATGGTGGGTACCTGATGGGTTGGTAGTGCAAAGTTGAATTTGAAACGACGCTACGATTTCTAGATAAATTCCAGAAATCGTAGCGGCTTGCATTGTAATCCAGTGCGCCAAATAAGGCTGAAAGCGACTGCGATTAATGTGCGTAGTATTGACCAAAACGGTTAGCCAAGAAGTCTTTCAACGTTGCTTGCTCTTGGCGTACCAAACCAGTTTGTGGCAATTGACCGTTGACCAACATATCGACCATCGCGCAAATGCCGGAGGCAGTCGTCAATTGAATCGCGGATAACAATTGGCCGTTGACTTTTTGGCTGTAGATTTTCTTGGCATACGATTCTTGCTCTAAACGTCCATCGCGCATGCCGCACACGCTGACAAACACCAACACCACGTCTTGCTTCGTGATTGGGATTGCTGTTTCCATGACTTCTTTGAGGATAGGGCGGCGATCAATATGACCTAATTGCAAATCGCGCACCAACATTTTGATGATGTCGCGGTGGCCTGGGTAACGTACTGTTTTGTAGTTCAGATTTTGTACTTTACCTTGCAGGCTTTCGCACAAGGTTCCTAAACCGCCCGAGGTATTAAATGCTTCGTAATCGATACCGTCTAAAGAGAAATGCTCGATTTCTTCCAAGGGAGATGTTTCGCGCAATTGGCCGTCCACAATCGCTTCGCATGGATTGCAATATTCATTGATTAAGCCATCTGTGCTCCACGTTAAGTTGTACTTGAGCGCATTGTTCGGGTAGGTCGGCAGCGCACCTACACGCATGCTAACGTCACGTAAGGTGTCAAAACCTTTGGCCACATCGTTCGCTACGATAGAGATAAATCCTGGTGCTAAGCCGCATTGTGGGATGAAAGCTGTCTCGGCGTTTTCTGCCAATTGCTTAACGATACGTGTGCTTTCAACGTCTTCGGTCAAATCAAAATAGTGTGAACGCGCTGCTTTAGCTGCGGCGGCGATGATAGGGGTTAAGAAATATGGGCATGCCGACATCGTGACTTGATGACCGCGGATAATTTCAGTCACGGCGTCTTTGTCGGATAAATCAATTTGTACGCACTTGGTATTGGGGAAGCCAATTTTGGTGACGTAGTCCAAACGATCTTGATCGCGGTCCGCTACGGTGATTTGGTAGTCGCCAGTGTGGGAAAGTAAATTGAGAATAGCGTCGCCGATTTTACCTGCGCCCAATAAGATTAATTTAGTCATGGTTGGTCTCCTAAGATGTAGTGCGATTTGGATTATTTCGTGGCGTGCTCGAAGTTCGGTACGCTGTTGTTATGTTGCTGAGGAGAAGTTTAAGGGGCTTTCGTGTCAGATAATAGAGAGCAAAATAGTGTCAATATGATGTGCAACACTACAATTTGACGATATAATTGTTGAATATGATCAAAATGTGCGCAAGCAGACGGAGCGAGTATGAAAATCAACTTAGACAAAATCGATAATCAAATCCTGTCCTTATTGATGGACGATGCGCGTATGCCGGTGACCAGTATCGCCAAAAAAATCGGCATGGCGCGAACCACTGTGATCGCCCGCATCGCCTCATTGGAGCAAAGCGGCATCATTGCCGGTTACGGGGTGCGATTAAATCAGGAGTTATTTCAATCGGGCGTGCGCGCTTATGTGGGCATGTCGATTGAGCCGCGCAGCGCGGCGGCTTTAGTCAAATTGTTGCAGCAATGGCCGGAAGTCGAAACGCTGTGTGCCGTCAGTGGTGTGATTGATTACATGATGACGCTACGTTGCACTAGCACCGAAAATCTAGACAAATTGCTCGATCAAATCGGGGATTTAGAAGGCGTGCGCCAAACCTCAACCTCGGTGATTTTGAGTAAACGGATTGATCGCAGCGCCATCGGCTTAAGCGTTTAAAACGACGAGCCAGGCTGGCGCAAGAATTCAATTTCTTCCGGCGTCGATTGCCGCCCTAAAGCAGCATTGCGATGCGGGTAACGGCCAAAGCGCTCGATGATGGCTTTGTGTTTATGTTCAAACGCTAGATTACTTTCTAAGCCGGGTTGGTCAAACAAATGCAGCGCTTGCTGATGAACCAAGAGCGATTCTGAATGCATAAACGGTAAATACATAAATGCTTTTTGGGCTGGAGTTAACTCTTTATCTGCGCCTAAACTGATTGCATGCTGCGCTAAACATAGCGCCAAATTATCCGATGCAAAGGCCAGCGCAGCGTGGTTGCCCGGTGCGCGCGCTAGATTGCGTGAAAACTGATCAAGAACAATAATTTCAGCCAATCGTCCGTGCGCCGACGAACGCCAATCCGCCAGTTCACCCGCATTAGCGCTGCGATGAACCTCGGCAAAACGCTGATAAATCAGCGCATCAAATTCAGCATCTTTGGCATACCATTTTTTTGGTTCAATCTCGTTAAACCAAAACTGTAGAATGTCGTCGTGTCGCATAATTTTTTCTTAAATTTGATAGGTCTTTTTTCGTTCAGCAGTAAATTCCCACCACGGCAATTCTGGCCCACCTTCCATAAAATTCACCACCGCCATAAACACATCCAAGGCACAAGGATCGTGCCGCTGACCAGTGATGCGGCACAACTCTTGATACAAGTGCAGCGGATCTTGTCCGCGTAATTGGTCTGGCTGCGTGATGCCGAGTAAACGCAAATCGGCTGCCGTGGCTTTGCCTACATTGGGCAAGTCCTCTAACTTTTTAAATTGTGTACGCTCGGTTGTTGGCATGGTCGTCTTTCGAATTAGGCGTCAAGTATAAACCTATTTATTGTGCATTTTGGCAACGTCAGTTATGATTCTTGGCAACATTACTTATTTCCAAGAAGAAATAAATAGCTTAATAAATAATGTTAAATCTAACGTTTATAAAAACTAAAACAGGGGTCGATGAATGAAAATAAGTTCGCTAATTTCTTGCATTGCTTTAGTGGGGATGAGTTTAACCGGCGGATCTTGGGGCGCTGATCGCCTGCCTAGTGTGGAGAGCTTTTTTAGTAATCCCGACGTCACCCAAGCGGTGATGTCGCCCAAAGGTAACTACATTGCTTTTATAGCGCGCAACGCCGATGGCAGCCAAAAGATTGCCGTGCGCGCCACTGCCGATTTAAAAAATGGGGAGGTCGTCAACGAAGGAACTGTTGATGACAAAATTTTGAGCTTGCATTGGGTCAATGAGGATCGTTTGGTCTTTATCGTCAAAAGCCTTAAAACTGAATTTATCGGCAACACGGATGTAATTGCAGTCAATCGCGATGGAACAGGCGTAGCGCACTTAATTTCGGGTGACTGGGAGCATACGGCCCAGAGCACCGGAAGCAATATTTCGAGCAAAATACTCACCGCCGATTACGCATTTTTTAGCGTGGCACACGACAATAGCGACGATATCATCGTGCGCAAGTACCTTTTTTCTACGACAACGTATGAGATTGTTGGCACGCGGCTTTATCGACTCAATACCAAAACCCGCAAATTATCCGAACTGCTCGATGGCCCTCAACCACCCAATGTCACCGGTTGGTGGCTTGATGCCAGCGATGTGCCACGCATTGCTGCCTCACAAGCTAAAGGCAAGTGCATTATTTCTTACCTCGATCCGAAATCAAATGTGTGGTCCGAGTTAGCCAATGCCGACTGTTACGAGGGCAGTACATTTAATCCCGTTGACTTTGAATCGTCCGACACCATCATTGTGAGTAAAAGTTTTAAGGGACTTGGTGCGTTGTATCGTTTTGATTTAAACAAAAAGCAATTAGCGAGCGAGCCTTTTTTAAACATTGCCGGAATGGATTTTGAAGGCAGTATTGAGACCGATTACGGTATCAAGAAAATGATAGGCATTCATTATGATGGTGATGCCAAAGCAACCGTTTGGTTTGATCCACATTTCAAAGACATCCAACAAAAAGTGGATGGAATTTTGAAGTCAACCATCAACGAGATAACGTGCGGCACCGATTGCATTAATGCGCCAGCGGTTTTGGTTAAAGCACAATCAGATCGGCAACCAACCCAATATTTTGTCTACAACGTCGTTAATAATTCCATCATCGGCATCGGCGGTGAGCATTCGGCCATCAAACCTGCACAAATGGGGATGCGAGACTTTGCCTATTTCACCGCGCGTGACGGTCTCAAAATTCCCGTTTATGTCACGCTCCCACCGGGAAAATCCACATCGCCAAAACCCGCCATTGTCTTAGTACATGGCGGTCCTTGGGTGCGCGGTTCGTCGTGGGAGTGGGAGCCAGACGCGCAATTTTTGGCGTCGCGCGGCTATGTCGTTATTCAGCCTGAGTTTCGCGGTAGCGAAGGTTTTGGTCATGCATTCTTTAAAGCCGGTTGGAAGCAGTGGGGCCAAAGTATGCAAGATGATTTGGCGGATGCGGCCAATTGGGCGGTGCAGAAAGGATGGGCTGATCCAAAACGTGTGGCCATTATGGGGGCGAGTTATGGCGGCTATGCCACGCTCATGGGCCTGATCAAACATCCCGATGTATTTCGCTGTGGTGTGGAGTGGGCGGGGGTGACGGATATGGGGCTGCGTTACAGCACGCCGCAAGATGATGCTACTTCCGATGTGTTGAACTACGATTTAAAAACCTTGATGGGCGATCCAGTAGCGGACGCCGACATGTTTAAGCAAAATTCGCCATTACAAAATGCCGACAAGCTCAAACAACCATTATTGATCGCGCACGGTGCATTAGATCGTCGGGTCCCGATTGTGCATGCGACCGATTTTTATAGCGCGGTTAAAAAACACAATAACAACGTGGAGTGGATAGTCTATAGCGACGAAGGTCACGGCTGGTATCACGAACCAAATCGATATGATTTTTGGAAGCGGGTTGAAGTGTTTTTAGATAAAAATCTTAAGAATGTGGAGTAAGTGCTTCGTGTAGCGTGATGGATAAGAAAGCCCGCTATTGGTAATCGATAGCGGGCTTTTTTTTAACCAAGCTAGTCACCTTGATTGCGCCGATTGACTGTGATTTTGCTCTGCCGAGGTTAAATCAATCAATCTGCTTAAGTCGTTAACTCCACGGTCGCTGGCTTTGGTTCAACATGTACTGCCGGCCTTAAATTGGCGGATACCACATTTGGCATGGCATCAGTCCAATATATAAAACGTATTGCATTAGCATGGCGCGTCAATTGGAAATGGCCTTGCCCCGTTAAATTCACACGCCGTCCATCACGCAATATTCGAGCGTCGTTAACATAGGTCCCAAACTTAGAATGATCGACTAAGAAAACACTTTTTTGGACCGGGTCCCAGTCAAGTACCACATGTTGTCCAGAGACGTCGTTTTGATTGACATGAATATCTGCACAAGGAGAGCTGCCGATAATAATCGGGAAATGAGGAATAAATAATTCGCGGGCATTATTTTCTTCAGCCATCACTAGATGGAAATTGTCTGGCGTGGTCTGTTCGGTAGCGAGTGGACAAAATTTAGTTTCCAAAGGAGCGGGGCTGCTTTTCTTGGCGTCGACGATTTCATCCAAATAGTAAAACTGAATCGCAATATTTAAATGGTCAAGGATGGCTAATGCGCCGCCCGTATATTCTTCGAGGTCTAGTTCTGAGATGATTTTTAAGTCTTCAAATTGCGAAATATCGACTAAATTGTCAAAAATTCTGTGCGCAAGAACAGCCTTCACCATTAATCGCAAAGTGATGTCAGAGAATTTTTTAATTTGCTCCAACATGGCTTGATTTTCGGCCGTCTCGACAATTTTGATTTGTTTGATCTGCCAGATTTTTTCAGGTCTGGCTTCCAATAATGGCTCAACACTTTTTATAAAGTAGGTCTGTGTGGCATCCCTTAGCGCATTCATCACCAGGACTTGAGTGGGCAGAATTCCTAGGTGGATATCTGCCTTTGGATACTCCAAATTGGTCAAGGCGTTTTCTGCGTCAGGATTTGGTACTCGGTTTTTAGCGATTGTTGGTTTATTTTTGAAAATCTCTTTCCCAACAAAACTCAACATAAAATCAACAATTTTTTTCATAACTTCAACATAACTGAATCATTAGTACGGCATCAATACCAGCGGTAATTTACGGTCCTACAAAGCACGAACAAAGCGGTGTGAAGTGGACGACAACAAGCCACAGCGCTAAATCGCGCAGTAGGTGGTTTTAATAACTGCCAAGGTGAATACAAGTTGATTGCGCGGCAAAAGACCGACTAGGATCTATTGCCGAGCAAATCAGAATTGCTTTATTGGGTCTGGCGTTGAATGTCAAAGAAGGTCGTTTGCACCACGAGCGGAGCGCCGACGGTTTGGTTCATATAGAACGGCTTAATCACTTTGAAGCCAGGACCATTACTGATGAACGTAGCTCGCACAGTATGGTAATTCGGCGTTCCTGTTTTATTGTTGAAATCAGCGGCCATATCGGCATACCAGTTTTGGGGCATGCGCCATTGCACGGGGAAGTTGCTGCCTGTCGCGGTGAAATAATAACCGCCGCCTTGCACATATTGCGTGCCTGTTGCGCCATTGGCGATTTGCTCCGCATTAATGTAGTCGGGCGCTCCAGTGCTTGGATTTATGGGGCCAAAGCCACTTCCAGCAACACCTGCCGTGTCCGTCAAAGTAATGGTCTGGTAAGAGATAGCGTTGGATTGATTTAAGGTCGATAAATCACCGTCTGCCGCGTGCACAAAATACTCAAGTTTTAAGGTAATGACTTCACCTTTTGCTGGCGTGCTTGCCACACCGCCGTAAATCTTTAATGCCCATCCTTGATTGCTACCCGCCAGCATAAAGAATGGAAAATAGCCATGCGAAGGCCAAGCATTAACGCCTGCAGGAATTGCGCCAACAGGCCAATAATTGAATAGAGTTTGTTCAAGAGCAGAACCTAGCAAATTGCCAGAATTAGCTTGTGGTGCAGCTCCGTAAGGCATCCAGTCGTACATTCCAGCAACTGCTCCAATACCAACATCGCGCTGTGGTGCGTACATAAAGGCGGCGCGATGCCCTAATCCGGCAATGTTGCCGCTTCCTGCTTCATCCCAGATGGATGCTAATTTCGAATTGGCGGGGAAAGCCGTTAAGGCGCCGTAATTAAGCTTTGTATTGACACTGCCGCCCATTAAACAACTGCTCGAACGGCCAGCAGAAATTGCGCTAAACATGGCTCCGCCCATACCTGCCGCATTGGCATCATTGACGCTTGGGGAATGGCTGCCAGGTAAGTTAGACATTGAGGCAACCTGTGATGCCACTTCTTTATATCCCGACATAAACACCCATTGAGCGCCATATAACGCCCGGGTAAAGTTATAAAAGTCGACGGCATTTTGCTGCCAGCCTAAATTTAAAATTCCCATGTCATAACTGCCTTCGACCCATTTCGGTAGCTCGGCATAAACAGGCAAGGTGCCAGTGTATTCTTTAAAAATACTGGTATCGCCATTTCGGATGTTGTTATAAAAATTGATTAAATCCAGACGTTTTGTACTCCACGCGTCGTTACCTTTGCTGGTCACACCTTTGAATGAATTATAGGGAATGGCCGCAAACGCCGCCGTAGCAGCTTTATAACTAGTAACAGTGCTAGCCGAATCCTTGGCGGTAGGTGTTGGAGGTAAGCTAATCGGCACGGTCGATGTAACGAACGACGCTGGCAAAAGTGGGGCGTAGCTTACTGGCAGCGTTGCAGGAAGTTGCGCCGGAAGATTTGCTAATAAGGTTGATTGGGTATAAAAGTTGCTGTCATTTGCTGTCACCGCAGCTAACAAATCCGCCGACATTGGTGTGCTGGTCGATATAGCGCTGGCAGGCGAACAACCACTAGCATTGCACAGTTGAACCTGATAGGAATAGCTAGTCCCTTGACTCAGACCAGTGTCCACAAAAATCGATTTTTGCGGCGGGTTGGTGTAGTTCGTCGTTGTTACGGCAGGGGAGGTGACGACGACTCCGTTGCGGGTAATCACATAGCTCGTGGCACTAGCATTGGCCTGCCAAGCAACCGTAATACTGGATGCGTCCGCGGCAGCAGTAGAAATAATTGGCGCGCCGGGAATGGCTGGTGGCGTAACCGCTGGGGAGCCAGATGAACCCGTAGAACCCGCAGAACCCGTAGAACCCGCAGAACCCGCAGAACCCGTAGAACCCGTAGAACCTGTAGAACCTGTTGAACCTGTTGAACCCGTTGAACCCGTTGAACCCGTTGAACCCGTTGAACCCGTTGAACCCGTTGAACCCGTTGAACCCGCAGAACCCGCAGAACCCGCAGAACCCGCAGAACCCGCAGAACCCGTTGAACCCGCAGAATCCGCAGAACCCGTTGAACCTGTTGAACCCGCAGAACCTGTTGAACCTGTTGAACCCGCTGAACCAGTTGAGTCTGTTGGGCCGGTAACCACCGCTGGTGGTGTGCCGCCAATTACACCGGGACTTGTTTCAGAAGGTGGCTGCGTTACGGGTGGCGTCGTAGTCGATGCAAGTCCGAAATTGCCATTGGTACCGGTCATTACCCCCGATCCGGTATCCGCCGCAGGAGGTGTCGAGCTGCTTGCTGCACCCGTTCCGCCACCGCCGCCGCAACCTGCGGCGCTCATTAAAATAAGTAAGCCTGCTAATTTTTTTGTTGTGTTGACCGTTATTGCCGTTCTGAATTTGTGCATTTGATTACGCTAATTTTCTAAAATGGTGTTCTGTATCTGGGGGGCCGTTAATGGAATTGCTCATTATTCAATGCAGATAAAAAAGCATTTTGGAAAAAATTTGAGCAATAAAAAGATGCGCGAAATGGTAGGTTGAAAATCGGCGAGCGACAATTTGTAGTTCTACGCAGCGAGTTACGGGCACTACTGAGATGGGACGGTCAGGACGACGCGTATGCAGAATTTTCGTGAATTTCTATGTTTTCACGAGCAGGTAAAGTTGACGTTAATTGAGATTGGTCAAGAGCAATTGGAGGGGCTTACTCAGTTCTTTTGATGTTGAATTTCCTGATAGGCCAGTTGAAGTTTTACACAATCGGCTAAAGAAGTTACCTCTAGTTTTTCGATCGCATTGGCGCGATGTGATTCTATGGTACGCACACTAACACCAAGTTTATCGGCGATAGTTTTATTTGGTAAGCCGTCCACGATTAACTCTAAAACTAATTTTTCTCTGTCGGTTAATCGGCCAATTTTTAATAAAACATCTTCATTATAACGACGTGCTTGATATCGCTCTTCGGACAATTTAATTGTTTTTTGCACGCAATCAATTAGCGCTTGCTCATCAATTGGCTTAACCAAAAAATCAACAGCTCCAGCTTTAAATGCGCGCGTGCATTGGGCAAGATCCCCGTGACCGGTAATAAAAATAATCGGGATAGTGCTCCCCATTTCATTCAACGATTCCTGAAATGACAGTCCATTTACACCCGGCATGCGGATATCTAATATTAAGCAGCACACCACATCGGGCTGATAGTGATTTAAAAATTGCTGCACATCTTCAAAGGCTTGCACCCGCAGACCGATAGAGCGTATCAATAAACTTAATGAATCTCGGACAGCTCCGTCGTCGTCAATCAAAAATACAGTCGGCTCAATCATAATAATCTCTCATCCCGCCTAAACATTGAAGTTGCTGGTAACCGATAACACCGTGGTATTGGCTTTAAAAATTGGAAAAGTCACGATAAATTCAGCTCCGCCATGTTCTAAGTTACGCGCGCTCAGTTGACCTCCATAGGATTCCACAATGGACGTGCTAATGGTTAACCCGAGTCCCATTCCGTCTTTTTTGGTGGTGAAAAATGGATTGAACAGTTGATCGGCATCGTCTTTAGCGATGCCACTGCCATGGTCTTTTATTGATACCGCAACTCGATCAAATTCTTGCGTAGACCTTATCGTGATCACTTTTTGTGGAGGCTCAACATCACTCATGGCTTCCATGGCATTGCGGATTACATTCAGAATGACTTGCTCTACTTGAATACCGTCAGCGGCAATGAGCGCAGGCGATTGAATTAAATCGATGTCGATAGCAATCTCGTGATCACGTAAATCATGCTCAATTAAGGTCAACACATTTTGGATTAGTTGATTAATTTGAATTAACTCTACGGGAGCACGTTTTTTAGTCACAAACGATCGTAAGCGCGAGATGATTTTGCCCGCTCGTTTGGCTTGCAATGCCGCCGATTGCATCGCTCGGATAATTTCCTCTTTATCTGGGTGCTCCTCTTGGATCAAGCGAATACAGGCTTGGTTATAACTGAGGATGGCGGTGAGTGGCTGATTGATTTCGTGTGCAATACCGGAAGCCATTTCACCCATGGTCGTCAAACGAGTTACGTGCGCTAATTCTGCTTGATGTTGACGCAGACGTTTCTCGCTGGCCTCGATGGCGGCTAGTGCTTTTTTTCGTGCCGGCCCTAAATCCCTAAAGACCAACACCGCCCCGATGCAGCGGTGATCGAGATTAAACAAAGGCGAAATACTACCCTCAATTAATTGGTGTAAGCCCTGTTCGATGTTTAGGACTGTATTTTCAGGAAAATCGACGATGCGCTCTTCGTTCAAACACGTTTGAATTGGATCGGGAATCGCGCTGCTGGCAAAGTCGTAATGAAGATTGAGTACTCGCCCAACATGCAGTCCATTAATGCTGTCCATATCTTTATGCAATGCAGTCAATGCAGCCGCGTTGGCGTAGTTGATGCAGCCGAACGAATCAAGCGTGAGCACGGCATCGTTAATCGAATGCAGTGTCACTAACGCGCGTTCTTTTTCCCGAAAAATGATGTCGTTGGTATTGTGGGTTAGTTCTTTTTGTTGATCTCGTATGCGAATTAATGCGGCGGCGAGTAGCGCAACGCCCAAGCTAATTAATGCACTAATCACGGTAGCCGTACCGCTGAATAATTCCCAACCCACTTGGCGGCTGGATTCAATCAAATAGGGCTGCTGCACGTTCATGTTGCGGTGCGAATAATGAAACACAGGGAACAGAAAATTGCTCCAGTTGCGATTTAACTGAGGTGCCGCGCCTGGATTGAATATCGCTATGGTGTCATTCGATGAGCGATTTAAAAAATATCCGCTGTCAATTTTGACCATCGTGTTTGGCGATGGCATTTCATCCGAACTTAATAGTTTGATGGGATTAATCGTGATGGATAGAACATGTGCTGCCTGAGCATGCCGGATTTCGACATCGGTAGAGGGCGTGGCGGTCGCAAATACGGCTTTTAATAAACCAAAAACGCGATCATTGTTGACGGTAAATGGTTTGGTGATGGCATATTTTTGCGTGCGAATCGATCGATCAATGGCGTCGCGCCAAATCGGATCGTCGTACATATCAACACCTAATTGTTTCATATCGCTTTTGGCGATAGGCTCTTTGAACGTGACTGGATAATAAAAAGCATGCGGGAAAACGGAATGCGGGTTAGTTGAATTAGCCTTGGTATCGATGGAGTCAATTCTGCTAATCGGCTCCTGATTTATCGACTTAATTTTGTAATTCATCGCCAACATCGATTTGGCATGCTCTTCAAACTGAGTAACTTCTTCGCGCTCAACTCTAGGTTCAATCGTGACCGAAGTAATATAAGGATATTGGACAATAATATCCTTAACATAACCCCGCAGCCGATTAAATAGAACAGCATCAAAATTGCCTGCCTCGATGTTCAGTGTTGGCATGGCGTTGATATCGATTAACGATAGGCCCGACGCGGACGCTTTAAATAGCGACTCAAATTCAGTCGTAGCGCTTTGTTTTGTTAACGAGTGTTGGTGAGGAAATTGGGCTAACTTGGCATTTGGGGAGGGTTCCATTCCATAGAACGGAATCACATCAAAAATATGGAGGATGGTTTCTATGCTTCCGACAACGACTTCACTTTGAATTAATCGCTGGTGCACCAGCTCGGTAATCGCCGCTGATTTATTGTTGAATATTTTTTCTTGATTACGATATTCGTTGAACACTAGCACGCTCATTGCTGATAAAAATAGCGCGAACCAAAGAATGACGGTTAATGCAATAAAATTGCTTTTAACAGCGTGCCACTTTTGATTCATGAATATCAGCATAGTGTGAAGTTAAAAACACGGGCAATAGAAAATATAAACTAAGGCAAATTAAATCAGTGGATTTTTAGTGGCGTTAGGCTACAAGCCCATCTTAGACATTTCGCCTGATTTTTCTAACGATCGTACCGCGTTATTGAGGTGCTCAATGGTCGTATCGCTAAGCTGACGGTTGCACGCAATGTATCCGTCGATGGTGCCGATTATCGTGACCAATCTTGGCTCAGCGACGTTGAGTTCTCGCATCGCCGCCACAGCAGGAATAGCATTAACCGCCCAAAGATCAATCTTTTTTGCGGCCAATTTACTTAAATTAATCGCTTCGTTCTCTTCTTCTTCTACCTGAAATCCACTACCTTTCAATTTACTTGCAACTGCGGACTTACGTCCAACCCCAATGACTAGCCCGCGAGCGTCCTCAAGAGTGCGAATCGGACGCTTGTCGTTCGTATTTGCGTAGAGAAGCATTTTTTGTCGCACGATTGGCCCGACCCATTTGAATTTGGATTCATTAACATTGTCCCGGCCGATTCCCATGGCGCAGGTTGCTGATTGATGTTCAGCCAATTCATACGCTTTTGCTAAGGGAGCAATTTCATACATATCAACCACACCGGCGCGGCTGGCAACGACGTGGATGAAATCGATAGCCGCTTTATTGATCATTTTTCCGTTATCACGACTGGTAATTAAACCCGGCGTTTCAGGCGCTAGAAAAGTGATTGTTTCCGAGTGCGAGACAATTGGGTTGATACAAAACAGGAATATCAGGCCGAAAAAGTTTTTTTTCATAGTTCTCTAAAAGTGCGACCTCGACTCAAACCATGTTCAGTGGTGTCAATTGGCGGGTAACGATGCAGCTGAAGCCGCTTGCGTGATGAGCTTCTCGTCAATCCAGAATAGGTCAAAACCAAATAATTGTTAATGTAGAAGTCGGCTGGCAGCGGATAAAAATTCACAATTAAACTCAGGGGGCAACATTGCGCGAGCGGATTTTTTTTTGTACAAAAAACAAAAAACGCCACAAGAACGGCGCTTGTAACCTGTTGCTCGGTAATGTCTTACGACTAAAGCTGGCTAACAAAAAAATGAATGTTGTTACCAATTTAGTCAGTTTTACACTGCACCAAAAATGCCTAGACAAGGGATTCGCAGCCAAGCGCGGGAGCCGGCAGGATGGTAATCGTAAAAATACCTTGTGGCTAGTTGTAGAACTACGCAGGATTTTGCGGGAACTACGGAGACGGATAGAGTTAGTCGGCCTGAACCGCTGCTTGGATGTGTAGTGGCATCAATTCATTGAGAATTGAGCCACTTTGGATTTGGCAGTAAATTAACCTGAACTGATTAGATTAAGTCGTTTGAAACTGCAGCGCCGCCAATTTGGCGTAGATTCCGCCTTGATCGACCAAACTGGCGTGCGTACCAGTTTCGACGATTTGACCATGCTCCATCACCAAAATACGGTCGGCGCGTTGCACCGTTGCTAGTCGATGCGCGATGATTAGTGTAGTTCGGCCTTGCATGGCAGTTTCTAAAGCACCTTGCACCAAGCGCTCGGACTCTGCATCCAGGGCGCTGGTCGCTTCATCTAGCAGCAGTAAGGCAGGATTTTTCAACAGGGCGCGGGCGATCGAGATGCGCTGACGTTGTCCGCCGGATAGACGCACACCGCGCTCGCCTAAAAAGGATTGATAGCCTTCGGGTAGTTTCTCGATGAACTCATGTGCGGCAGCCATTTTAGCTGCTTGAATCACTTCTTCATCGGTGGCATTTTTTCTTCCATAGCGAATATTTTCCATCGCATTAGCGGAAAAAATAACCGTATCTTGCGGAACAATCCCAATCGTGTCGCGCAGGGTGTGCAGTGTTAGGTCACGAATATTGACACCGTCTAATAAAATTTGTCCTTGTTGTGGGTCGTAAAAACGCAAGAGCAATTGGAATAGGGTAGTTTTGCCAGCGCCGGATGAACCGACCACCGCTACGGTTTCTCCCGCTGCGACCTTAGTCGTTAAATGCGATAGCGCCTCGGTATCTGGTCGGGAAGGGTAGTGAAAGGTAACATCGTTCAAGGACAAGGTCGCGCCGTTACCGGAACGCGGTGGCAACGATTTTGGTGTAACGGGCTCAGCGATACTGCTTTTGGCCGCCAATAATTCCATCAAGCGCTCGGTCGCGCCAGCCGCGCGTTGCACGTCGCCCATGACTTCGGATAACGCGCCAATCGCGCCAGCAACGACGGTGGCGTACAAAATAAATTGGCTCAATTCTCCGCCCGTCATGCGCTGATCCATCACGGCGTGCGCGCCTAACCAGAGCACAAAAACAATAGCGCCAAATACCAATAAAATCGCGATCACAGTTAATAAGGAACGAGCGCGAACGCGACGCATGGCGGTGCTAAATGCGTTTTCTACCGACAATTTAAAGCGCGCTGCTTCGTGCTGTTCTTGGGTGTAGGCTTGCACGATAGGCATGGCGTTTAAAATCTCGCCAGCCAGTGCTGATGCGTCGGCAATTCGATCTTGTGAATCCCGCGATAAGCTGCGCACGCGGCGTCCGAATAACACGATAGGAACGACCACTAATATCAAGGCCAAAATGATGATGGACGATAATTTGGGGCTCGTAATAAAGAGCATCACCAAGCCGCCAAAAAATAACAAGGTATTGCGCAGCGCCATCGAGATACTGGTGCCGACCAGAGTTTGAATTAAGGTGGTGTCAGTCGTTAAGCGCGACAGCACTTCACCGGTTTGCGTCGTCTCAAAAAATTCTGGACTTTGTTCGATTACATGTTCATACACCGCACTGCGAATGTCGGCGGTGACGCGCTCACCGAGTAATGAGACTGTATAAAACCGTGCTGCCGTTGCCACCGCCAATACGCAAGCCACTGCAAACAAACCAATAAAAGCGGCATCCACATGCGCGATGCTGCCTTGCCCGCTAAAGCCCATATCGATCATTTGGCGAAACGCATACGGAATCGCTAAGGTCGCGCCAGCCGCGACCAATAGGGCGATACCGGCAAAGTAAAACTGTTTTAGATAGGGGCGTAAGAAAGGCAATAACCCTTTTAAAGTCGTAATGCTGCTAGGTGAATTCATGGAGGATTTTCGATGGAAGTTCGGATTGGGAGTTTAAAAAACGCAGGCGACTAGTAGTGCAAGGGAATCAATATCGCGCACCGCATCGCAAAGGACGCAATAACATGCATAAAAACCTTACAGATTGTAAGGTAGATTGCATGAAATTGCTTGGCGTTAATGTATTTGGCGCGTTGGGAGCGCACTCAGAATTTACAACGGCAAGAATTGCACCTGATTGCGGCCTTTTTGCTTGGCGGCATATAAGGCTAGATCGGTGTTTTTTAAGAACGTCGTGGCATCAACAACCATGCCCGGCAAGAAGCTTGACACACCGATGCTGACCGTCATGTGCTTTGCGATGAGCGAGTTGAGATGCGGGATTTTGAGATCTTCCACGGCGCTGCGGATGTTTTCGGCCAGCATTTGCGCAGCGGCTGGGGTGGAATTGGGCAGCAATACAATAAATTCTTCACCACCATAACGCGCCACCATATCGGAGCTTCTTTTCATGGTCGTTCTGATGCAAGTCGCTACTGCAATAATGGCGGCGTCGCCTGCGGGGTGGCCGTAGTGATCGTTGTAGTTTTTAAAAAAGTCGATATCCAGCATGAGCAAGGACAAAGTGGTTTTTTGCCGCATCGCTTGGTTCATCTCGATTTTGTAATGCGAGTCGAAAAAGCGACGGTTATAAATCCCCGTCAATGGATCGGTGGTGGCGTCTTTTTTGTGGGTTTCCGAATGGTCGCGCAACATTTTCTCGCGCTTGATCGACGCGCTGGAGTCGGTGACTTGAATCAAGCAATTCCAGTTGCCTTGGTTGTCTTTAATAGGATTGAGGATGACCGATTGCGATAATTTCTCATCGCTTTTTTGCGGGCTATACAGCGGTAATGGATATTTATGCAGGGCGTTAGAGAGCACCACCGGCAATTTGGTGTTGATGCAGCGCTTAATGGCGGCCACAAAAGGAGCGGGCAGTTTTTCGGGGAAAACCAATTCCAACGGCTGATTAATGGCCGACAAATAATTGATACCGCTATGCTTACTAATCCATTCATTCCACAGCAAAATCTCGCCATTGCTGTCCACTAATATCAAACCAATATTGAGTGCGTTAAATAGCTGTGACCAATCAATTTCTGTCGGTGTCACGGTGGATATATTCATATGTTCTGCAAAAAGCTATCGATCTTGGTACGCAAACTGCTGAGTGAACCTGAGCTAAATAAGAAAATGAGGCGGCCATTGACTTGGCGGCGTTCAATTTCAAGGTTGATGTGTAAAATCAAAATGTATACCTGGTCTTCCAAATCGACGATGTTTTGAATGACTTCATCGGCGCTATAAACGGTATAGGTTGGGAGCGAGCTTTCAAGCTGGATAACCAACATATCGGCCATCGCGGATAGGCAAGCATTGAGAATGATATTGCCCAATTCGCACATCGCTTCTTGCTCAAATTCGGCGAGCTCTTCGACACTCATTTGCGAGCCCATCATGTCGCGCATGATTTCGAGCGCGCTTTCTTCGGAAAATAATAACGACGCTTCTGCGCTAAACGTGCCGCTGAATTGCTGCTTGACGATGCCGAAGTGGGATTGTTCGAGTTGCAGCGCCTGGACGTTGAGTTCTTCGCTTCTGCGGATTTCGACCGAAGGGACAGAGAGTTTGACTTCTTCACCAACGATTTCACTCAGTGAAGCCGCGGCGCGACCCGCTCCAATATTAAAAACTTCGGAGAGTGCATCGAGATGAAGGTCGGTCAGATTAAACACGGCCTGCCTTGAAAAAAGAGATCGCAATGTTGACCGATTTTTCGGTAACTGGCTTCGCCACAAATTGTGCGCCTAAGTCGGCAGCGCGAGTGCGCAGGACTTCTTGGATATTGGCCGAGAAAATCGCGATGCGCAAATGCGGATGTTTGACCAAGATCTGCTCGGCGGCATCGGTGCCTAAAATACCGGGCATGTTGATGTCCATTGTGCAATAGTCAAAATGCTTTTGATCGACCACGGTTAAGGCTTCGTTACCGGAGGATGCTTCGGTAATGACCCAGTTGGGATGTTTATCTAACACAAAGGCACGAATCATCATGCGCGAGACGCGGCTGTCATCAACAATTAACAAGGAACAGACATCACTGGTTTCAGTCGACATAAAACACCTAAAAATATACTAATGAATAACGAAAGTGACCACGAGCAAATCGTTATGAGCTCCTACCCAGTATTGTTTATTTTTTCCGGTTTTTCTAGGTCTATTTGACATTATTTCTCTGTTAAGGCGCGTGCCGAAAGCCTTAACTAGCTTGGCCTAGCTTGGAATCGCTTGCGTGAACCTAAATAAATGCCTTTGTAATAAGGAAATGCGCGACAGCGTTGTTTACAGCTCTTTCATTTTGCGCCACAGCGTGGTGCGGCTAATGCCAAAGTACTGCGCTGTTTTAGCCTTATTTCCCTTAAATCGCCGCAAAATCGGGGCGATTTGTTCAGCGGTGATCAAGTAAGAATCTTCTGGCTCGTCTTGATTGGATGGCGCGTCTGATTGCATTGCTTGGCCCGCTTCTGAAGCTGGTGCTGCAAGCGACTGCAATTCCGGCATGGCTTGCAACAAGAGTTTGGGCGTTAAGGCTTGCAGTGGCTCGGCCAACAAAAATAAGGCCAAACGCTCGCAAATATTACGTAACTCACGCACATTGCCAGGCCAAGAATAATGTTCTAACAAGGATTGGCAGCCTACAATTTCAGCATGCAGGTTGGCGTGCGGTTTCACACCTAGGTTAGCGAGCGCATTTTTTAAGCACCATTCGGTTAAGGCCAAAATGTCGGAACGACGCTCGCGCAAGGACGGCAGCTTTAACTGCAGCACTGCTAGGCGGTAATACAAGTCGCGTCGGAATTGGCCAGTTTCAATCCGCTGCAACAGGTCGGTGTGGGTCGCGCTGATAATGCGGATATCGACTGGAATCGGTCGGGTCGCTCCGACGCGCACGACTTGCCGTTCTTCTAGGACGCGCAACAAGCGTGTTTGTAATGCAAAAGGCATTTCACCAATTTCATCCAAAAACAAGGTGCCGCGCTGGGCTGTCTCAATTAAACCTGCGTGACCGCCGCGTCTGGCTCCAGTGAAAGCGCTGTCTTGGTAGCCGAATAATTCAGCTTCTAATAACGATTCGGCAATCGCTCCACAATTGACTGCTACAAAAGGCGCGCGCGCTCGGTTACTGGCTTGGTGTGTGGCTTGCGCGGCTAACTCTTTGCCGCTGCCGGTTTCGCCCTGAATCAAGACGCTGGCGTTGGAGCGGGCGAACAAGGTGATATTGCTACGTGCTTGTTGCATCACTTCCGAATCGCCCTTGAGCGCATCAATGCCGTGCTTGGCGCGTAAGGTGTCGCGGCTGGCCAGGCTTGGCCCAGCTTCGCTGCGCGAGAATTTGGCAATTTCCAGCGCATCGCTAAAGGCTTGTCGTATCGAATTGGAAGAATACAAAAAGATGCCAGCTAAGCCAGCTTCATCGGCTAAATCAGAAATCAAACCAGCACCAACGATTGCTTTAATGCCACGCGCTTTAAGTTCGCTGATCTGGGCGCGTGCGTCCTCTTCGGTGGTGTAAGTGCGTTGCACGATATCAAAGCCAAAGGTGGATTTAAATTCGGTCAATTCGGGCATGGTTTGTTGATACGTTACGATCCCAATCGCGGAACTGATTTTGCGGGCGCGCGCCAAGGCCTGCATCACATCGAAGCCGCTGGCTTTGGCAATAATGACCGGAACCGGAAGGCGGCTTTTGAGGTAGGCCGCGTTGGAACCAGCGGCAATAATGGCGTCGCACCTCTCGGTTTGCATCCGCTCTCGCAGCACTTTGACCGCATCTTCGAAACCCAAGTGAATCGGCTCGATGTGCGCGTCGTCGGCATATTCGAGCATGATGTCGCGGAATAAATCAAACAACCGCGAGATGGACACCGTCCAGATGATGGGCTTGTCGTTGGAATGAGGAGTCATGCTTAATCGGTATGAAGGAGGACGATGTGACTACCACGTTACAGGGACGTGGTAATCAACGAAATAGCGTTTCAAGCTGTTTCACTGCTGCGAATTATGCGACAGGATTGAAACGTCCGCCAGCTTTTCAACAAAATCCAGCTTTAGATCAAAAGCCAAAGCTGGATGGGCAGGATTACACACAAAAAAGTGAATCAATTGCTATTGGTTTTGAGCTTCCTCGTGGACTTATTTGAGCGCAGGTCGAATCGAGTCGAGATTGCCATCGGACGGCAGGGCAGGCACGTTGATGAGCCACATTAATAAGGAATACACATCGACGTTATCAAAAGCCGGTAGTTGGACATGCTCTTTAAATGACGGGCCAGAGGCGATAAAAATCGCTTGCATGGCTGCGCTTTGATTGTCGTAGCCGTGGGCGCCACCGGAAGTAGTTTTGACGTTGGCTTGATCAGCAAGAATCACCCAGCCGACTTCTGGCATGCACACAATGCTTGGGACGCGCGCATTTTGACCGAAATGCAATCGGGCAGGAATAGTCGCCTTAGCCCAGCACTGCATGTGTTGATGCGGCTTGAGCAAAGCGTCGTTGATGATCTGTTCTTGACCCGTTTGCGGCTCAATTCCAGCATACGCACCCGCCGTAATCAAACGATAGCTATTGCGTGGCGCAAGTTGATCGAGAACGATAGTGCGACTGGAATCAATGGCGGCCATGCCATGATCGGACACAATCACGATATTGGCGTTGATTTGACGTTGATTTAGGCCGCTCAATAACAGCCCAATCACTTGGTCAACATGCGCTGCGGCTTGGGTTGTTAACTCAGAATCTGGGCCATTCATATGCCCCGAATGATCGACTTCATCAAAGTACAAGGTGATAAAACGTGGGCGCGTTGCGAGCGGTTTGTCCATCCATTCCAACACCGTTGCCACACGCTGTTCGGCGCTGATTTTGCCATTGAATACGCGCCACTCGGATGGTCGCACGCCGTGAATATCCGCCTCGGAACCAGGCCAAAACATGGTCGCGCTAGGCACACCATTTTTTTGCGCTGTGACCCAAACAGGTTCAGCTTGATCCCACCAACGCCGGTCAATAACAGCCTCGCGATTGCCCAAACTAAAGCGTTGGTTGGGAATAGTTGCATCTTCCATCGTATTGCCGACGACGCCGTGATGATCGGGCGTGAGTCCGGTGACTAAGGTGTAGTGATTGGGAAAAGTGATCGAAGGAAAAGCAGGACGCATGGCGTCGGCGACTGCGCCTTGCTTAGCGAGTGCGTTTAAATTTGGCGTGACACCACGGGTTAGATAATCGGGCTTGAAGCCGTCGATGGAAATTAAGATCACCGGCGCGGCGTCAGGCTTGGTCTGGATAGCGCTGTTAGATGGCGCCGCAATAACCTTATCGGCTTGATTGGGATGCGCGCACGCCGTTGCTAGGATGGCGAATAAAAGTACACTTGAATAACTTACACTGCGTTTTAGCCAAGACATCGCTTCACCCCATCCAAAGAAAAAAGTTAGGGGTGAATTTTAATAACTAAATATGACGGGCGTATAAATTTTATTAACGTGATCGCTCAACGATGTCATCTTGTGTACAGCGCTTAGCTCACCACAACCCAATACAGTAAGAACAAATTCAATACGAACGATGCAAGCGCGACGCTGCGCCATAACAACACCGGATCGCGCTTGATTAATGGAATAGGGCGCGCTTTATCCAAGGGTCGACTGGCGCCGCGTTCTAGCGCCAGTAAGAATTCATCGGTGGTTTCAAAGCGGTCAAGGGGGTCTTTTGCGACCGCCTTGAGCAAAATGGTTTCCAGCCACATCGGCAATTCGGGGCGATAACGACTTGGATTGACCGGTTCACCAAAGCGCGGGCGGTGAAACGGTTCGATTTCGCCGTAAGGATAGTGGCGCGTTAGCAAGTAATACAAACTAATCCCAATGGCGTAAATATCGGTGCGAACACTGGCCGCGCCGTTCTCAAATTGTTCCGGAGCTAAATACGAAGGCGTACCGGCCAGTGTATTAATGGTAGGGTTATACCAGCCAGACTGGGCTGTGCCTAAATCCAATAAACGGATTTCGCTGTCATCGCCTAAGTGAATATTGGACGGTTTAATATCGCGATGGATGATGCTGCGGCGATGCAAGGCGCCGACCGCCCGCACCAGCTTACAACCGTAACTAACGATCTCGGGCACCGAGAAATAGCGTCCGTTGTCGATTTTTTGTTGCAGCGATGCGCCAGGATGATAGCTGGTTAAAAAGTATAAATAATTGTGCGGCGTGTGCTGCACCACTTGCGGGAAGAAGCGCGCCACAACGCGCTTTGCC
Organism: Sapientia aquatica; assembly: GCF_004358105.1. Taxonomy (GTDB): domain Bacteria; phylum Pseudomonadota; class Gammaproteobacteria; order Burkholderiales; family Burkholderiaceae_D; genus Solimicrobium; species Solimicrobium aquaticum. The sequence goes on from NZ_SMYL01000001.1 coordinate 641,817, forward strand.
AACCATGCTTCATGCGCGAAGGCGCTGCGTTCGTGATGATCGCGACCCCGGTCGGGATGCAATGTTTTTAGTACCAACTGGCGATTTTGTTGGTCATCAAAAACTCGGTACAAGATGGTGGTAGCCGAAGTGTGCATGACCTCTTGCACGAGCAAACCATCAATTTTTTGCCCAACGGTGAGAATGTTAGGCACCGTTAAGTTAATCATCTCTGTTAAGGTATCGCGCAAATCTCCTTCGGGCAGTGCAATGACTTTAATAATGATGGCGCTAATATTGTCTTGCGAGCCGCTTGATAGGGCGTATTGGCACAGCAAATCGGCGGCATCGTCGGGCAAATCGCCTTCGGGCAGATTGCCTAAAAAGTAGTTGATGGTGGAATCGTTTAACGCACTCCACAAGCCATCGCTGACCAGCAAGAAAATATCGCCTTGGTGTAATTCACCCATGCCATGATCAATTGCGATCCGCGTGTCTAGCCCAATGGCGCGAGTCAACACATGCTGCATTTCCGGTCTATCCCAGACATGATCTTGGGTGAGGCACTGAATTTTTTTATCACGGAATAAGTAGGCCCGGCTGTCACCCACGTGCGCGGTGTAATACATGCGTCCGCGCATGACCAAGCTAGTCAAGGTCGTGGCCATGCCGGTCATTTCACCGTGTGTACTGCCCTGATGTTGCACCCAGCTATTAATGGCGACGATGACTTTTTCCAGAGCAGAGGTGATTTCCCACGTGTCGGGCGTGGCGTAATAATCGGATAAAAGTCCGCGCACGCTGTATTCTGCAGCATCCCGTCCCGCTTGGTTGCCAGAGACTCCGTCGGCAATCGCGGCAATCATGCCCTTGCTGGATAGTTCTGGCTCCAAGGGAGTGACCATGCCAACAAAATCCTCGTTCTTAGCGCGATGACCCGCAATCGACGCGTGTTTGATTGAAATGGTTAGTGGCATAGTTATCCGATTCGATTCTTACGCTGCGTTTGTGCCCTAAATGTGTAATCTGGTCTTGGCTTGGCCGACCTTATCGAATGTCGATTCAGGCAACCGTCTGGCACACGCTATCAGCAGCAAGGGCTGTGCCAGCTAAGGCATGATTGTTCGTGGTGCAGAACTAGGTGAATTGCTAACGTTGACTGTCTATTTGAGTGCATCAAACTGGTTTATTTGGGGCATTGCACAATTTGAGTGCGTTTTAGGTGTGGGCCGAATAAGATTAGAGAAAAGCAAGCTCGCGGATGCATGGTTATTGCGATTTAGCGGATTTTCTTCGACATATTAATTTCAGAAAACTCGTGCCCGTCGAGTTGGAAGACATCAGATTTTTCCTCGGTGATGACGAAATTGCTGGATTGATAAAGTCTAATTGCCGGCAAATTACCCGATAAGACTTGCAAATCAATCCAGTTAATTGACGTGGTTTTTAGCAACCAACTTTCAGCGTGCGCCAGCAAAACTTTTCCTAGCCCGATATGGCGCAAGTCGCGCTGCACGCCCATGCCCAGCAGGCACCGTTTGGCTGATGTAGGTTCGGAATGAGCGCGTAAATCGATGTGACCGATGATTTGCCCAGCATCTCCATGACAGAGCCACATTTTGCGCCAGCCAGCTTGGTTGTAAGGCGTGCTTAATCCGCGATAAAACGTAGCAGCCTTTTGTTCAGTCACGACAGAATTCGCGCGCGCCAGCGGCATGAAATACGGTAAGTCGCCTTTACCGTTGTCACTCAATTGGTCGTTTAAATAAGCAATAAATTGGTTGAAATCAGTGATATTGAAATCGCTGATGTTGGCGGCGTGTTTATCGTTGGGATGCACGTGACAGGTTTTCTATGCGTTGTTGACCAGATGGTTGCGGAAGTTACCCAAAGCGGAAACTAGAAACAGTCAACCCACCCATAAACGTTTTCTCATGATAAACGCAGCTCGCTGCGTCGTCTTCCGCTGCGCCAAGCGCCACCATTAGCGGCAGCAGATGTTCTTCTCGCGGGTGCGCTGCATGTGCCGCTGGCGCCGCACTCCAATTAGCGATTTGGGCTGTCCGCGCGGCAGTATCGGCTTGTATTAATGAACTGTGTAACCATGCATCAAATTGTGCCGAAGCGGCATAGCCAGCCGGCCCAAACTGACGCAAATTGTGAAAGCTTAATCCGCTGCCAATAATCACAACACCTTGCTCCCGCAATGGCGCTAATGCGCGGCCCAAGGCAATATGTTCAGTCGGATCAAGGCCGACTTTCAAAGATAATTGCACGATAGGGACATCGGCCTTTGGATAGACCGGATAAATCGCCGAGTACATGCCATGATCGAACCCACGCTGCGCATCCATTCCAGCAGCGATGCCTGCATCCTGAAGTAGCTGTTGAACCTGCTGCGCCAATTCGGGCGAACCCGGCGCAGGGTAGCTAATGCGATAGGTGTAGTCAGGAAAGCCGCCATAGTCGTAAATCATTCCCGGCGCTGAACTCGACATCAGCGTAAATTCAGGCTCTTCCCAATGCGCAGAAATGACCAAAAGCGCTTGAGGCGTGACGCCAAGTTGACGCGGAATGTCTTGCAGCGAAGCTTCCAATTTTGCATAGGCATTGCCATATTCCTGCTTCATAAATGGCCAAGGACCACCGCCGTGGGAGATGAAATAGGTCGGGAGTTTCATAGTTGAGGCTTCCATCGAGGAGTTAAAATTCTTGTGAAGTGATTGTTTAATGTTTGCATTGCTTTAGAATGCCCAAAACATTTTTTGCAACAGCGCTTATGTCCGAATCGAATTCAAGAAGAATAAACCAATTTCATTTATCGAGTGAAACCTTCGCCCGAATCTTATTTTGGGGTGCTTGGTTTTTGCCAACTGTTTTAGCGCTTATGCGATCAGGTGGAAATGGTCGTGCCTGGGAATCCTTGCTGTGGTCGGCTTGCATTTGTGCTTTGCTGGCGATTTTGCCAAGGCGGCTGTTTCGTGTGGCCCAATATTGTTCACTGCTGCTGACGCCTGCGCTGCTTTGGTGGATCGCTTACGCGGCATTAAACGGCATCGGCCCCGGTTGGCAAGCTGCGTTGGCTGCGACCGCCACATCGGTAAATGAAACCAAAGATGCGCTTAAATTAGCAATTGATGCGCCGTACTTTGTATTTTTTTCTTTGGTTTGCGTAGCATCCCTAGTCGTTAGCTTTTATCTTTACACGACAACGTTGGCGATGGCAGCCACATCTGCTAAAACCAGCGAAGGTTTGAAATTGATCTTTGCACTGGCGCTACTGCCGTTTGCTTATTCGTATATTGTTAGCTCGCTGGGCGCGCATCTTCCGATTATTTTCCTCTCTTCGGATTCGAGTTTTTCAACTATTGGCTCGGCGACGAGGTTGGTTTGGGAAGGGGTAGACCAAGTTCTGTATGGCGATATTTTGTACGCCGGTCATTCACGTTTGCCGGCAAAAGTTAGCGTGCACGTGAAAGCGCCTCGATTGGCAATGTTCGTTGTGGGCGAAAGTGTTCGCGCCGGTGGAATTGGAATTGAAAAAATTGAGCGTGGTCCCTGGACCAAAGCCTTGAATGAGCGAGTTAATAATCATCTTGGCGTTTGGCTACCAACCACTTGCGCTGGGTCAAATGGAACAGCGGTTTCGGTTCCAATGCTAATCACGGAAACTGAACCCAGCAATTACAAGCAATCCGCTACGGCGCCTTCCGTGCTTGCCATGCTTAAAGCCGCTGGTTATAAAACCGCATGGATTAGCAATCAAGATACTAATGTTTTTAGTGAGTCTGGCCATGACTACTATTGGACGATTTCGCGCTCTGCTGGCGTTAGCGATAGCTACGATGAAGAAATGCTGCCAATTGCTAGTGCATTTATCTCTCCCTTGCGCGCGCAACAGAACGCAATGACAACGCCTTATGCAATGGTCTTGCACATGCACGGAAGCCATTTTAGTTACCAAGAGCGTTATCCAGTGGCTGAATTCGCCAAAGAACCAGAGAACCTTTCATCGGACGATTTAACGGAATTACGTTATGAGCGTAGCGAAGAATACAGCGCAAAGGTAATTGTTAAATTAGCCGCCTTATTGGATTCGGTTGACTATCCAGCTTTTTTGGTTTTTAGCGGTGATCATGGAGAAAATCTGCCCAGTGATCATAATGGCGTTTTAACTCATCTCGGACCACGCGCGACGATCCGGGATGGGACGACGACTAGTTTTGTTTTGTGGAATCGCGCTATGCAACTGAGCGCGGCACCAGACACACTCTTGCGTAATGTCATCAATCAAAACATGATTGCCCACGTCGATATCGCAAAAATATTCTTAACGCTGTCCGGATTTTCAAATGACGCTGTGACCCCTGCTAAGCAAGTCACAATTTTGGCGCCGGTTGAAGTTGGTGCGCCGGCTTTTACCGTGAATGACTGTTCATTATTAAAGCCGTGAAATTTGGAGCGCTATTGTTTGCTTAACACCACTATGAGTGCTGAAATCTCGGTTTTGTTTTCTTGCCTCACCGCAGACGATTTAATCGCTATCACATCAAAATTGTACAGCGCCGATAAGCGCAAAATGTAGTCCTCAGAATGCGCATAGCGGCAACTAGTTTGTAGTTGAAAATCACGCCCAGTCGCGCTAGAAATAAGTTCTTCCACCGAAAAACAAAATAGACCGCCACCGTTCAATGCAGCCCGAGCTGCTTTGAATAGTCTGGTTAGATCACCTAAGTAGACAAACACATCCGCAGCAACAATGACGTCAATGTTGTTCGCCGTTTCCATGTACTCGACAATTTCTGAGCAAGTCAATTCGTCGTATAGATCAAGTTTCGCAGCTTGTTTGATCATGTTGGGGGATAAATCAATTCCGACTAGCTTGCTCGAATAAGGACGTAAAAATGGAGCGCAAAGGCCAGTCCCGCAACCCAAATCGAGCATGATAAGTTGATTGGACTGGCGATGTTGAATAATAAGCTGTCCCAATATTTGCGGAGTTTGATAGTTTAGAACGCCCACTAAATGTTCATCAAAATGATCGGCATATTGATCAAACAATTCCTTAACGTAGTTAGCCGGAGGCGCCATCGGCGTCGCTCCGATCCCCATAGTCGCTAGAACAAAATCAATGTGTTGTTGATCCGCGCCATGCATACTGGCTCTGTTGTACGCTTCGACAGCGTCGCTGCTGCGTTCCAATCGGCGCAGCGTATTTGCTCGATATAAATGAAGTTTGGCTTCGCTTTCCTTTGATGTGAGTGCACGGTCAAAACTCAACAAAGCCTCATCTAGTCGCCCCAATTTATTGAAAATTATGCCTTTATTTGTGTGAGCCTCATGATAGTTACTGCGATGCTCAAGAGCGCAGTCATAACTAGCAATGGCCGCGTTGAATTGCTGTAAGAGCTGCAGACTTAGACCCTGGGCAAAATAGGCATCGGGATAGTCAGGACGCACAAGCAAAGCCTGCTCTAAGCTTTGCAATGCCTCTTCGTGTTGGTCGATGGATTGGTAAGCGACAGCGCAGTTGTAGATCGCCTCGGAGTAATTGGGTTGATGCAGTAATGCAGTTCGGTAGCTAGTGATTGCTTGTTGAATGCGGCCTAAATGTTTAAGTGAATTACCGCGATTATTGTGCGCTATCGCATAGTTTGGCTTTAGCTCGATGGCGATTTCGAGATTATTCAGCCCATGTTGATAGGCGCCGATGTCGTTTAAGGCTGAACCGAGATTACAAAACGCGCTGGCGTGTTCAATGGTAAAAACAGTCGTCACTGTCTGCAACGCCTGCTGAATTAATCGGATCGCCTCGCGCGGATTGCCACGTTGCTGCTCAATTACGCCAGAAAAATGCAGCGCATCAAAATGAGTTGGTTCAACCATCAGAATTTGTTGATACAACTGGCTGGCGGCATCAAGTTGGCCTTGCTGGTGGAATTCGATTGCCTGTTTTAATTGTTCACTATTTGTTGTTTTATTATTCATTTGGACTAGTTTGATTAAGATTGATCCTGATCAAACTTCTTAAATTGTTTCGTAATCAATATGAAAAAGCCCGCTTGTAATTTAAAAGAGATGCCTAATCTATGGGCGCATCTGAGTACAAAATACTGTTTAGGAGATTTTCATGCGTTTTGATAAATTAACTACAAAATTACAAGCCGCACTCGCTAACGCGCAAAGCTTAGCGGTGCGCAAAGACAACGCCTATATTGAGCCGGTGCATATTTTGCTGGCTTTATTGGACGACGATGATATGTCGGCTAATTCCTTATTGCAACGTGCTGGTGTCAACGTCGCGGCGCTAACCGCTTCTTTAAACACCGCGGTCGGCAAACTGGCGAAAGTCACCGGCAATGGCGGCGAAGTGACCTTAAGTCGCGAATCGTCATCTCTGTTTAACCTGGCAGAAAAAGAATCCGAAAAGCGCGGCGATCAATTCTTGGCCTCTGAAATTGTTTTACTCGCTTTCTGCGACGATAAATCCGAAGCCGGTCAATTAGCGCGTCAGTACGGCCTGAATAAAACCGCGATGCAAGCTGCAATTGATGCGGTGCGCGGTGGCGCGTCGGTGGATGCCCCCGAGGCCGAGGAACAACGCGAAGCGTTAAAAAAATACACGGTCGATTTAACCGCGTTAGCGCGCAAAGGCAAGCTCGATCCGGTTATTGGGCGCGACGATGAAATCCGCCGTACCATCCAAATTTTGCAACGTCGCAGTAAAAATAATCCAGTTTTGATTGGCGAGCCCGGCGTGGGTAAAACCGCGATTGTCGAAGGCTTGGCTCAGCGAATCGTCAATGGCGAAGTGCCCGATAGCTTGAAGTCCAAACGCGTTTTATCCTTGGACATGGCGTCATTATTGGCCGGTGCTAAATACCGTGGCGAGTTTGAAGAACGTCTTAAATCGGTATTAAAAGAAATCGCCTTGGACGAAGGTCAAACCATCGTTTTTATCGATGAGTTGCACACCATGGTCGGTGCTGGCAAAGCCGAAGGCTCAATCGATGCGGGCAATATGTTGAAACCCGCTTTAGCCCGCGGTGAGTTGCATTGCGTCGGTGCGACGACGTTGGACGAATACCGCAAATACGTTGAGAAGGATGCGGCTTTAGAGCGCCGTTTCCAAAAAGTGCTGGTCGATGAACCAAGCGTTGAAGCCACGATTGCGATTCTGCGTGGCTTGCAAGAAAAATACGAAGTCCACCATGGTGTCGATATCACTGATCCCGCGATTGTGGCCGCGGCGGAACTATCGCACCGCTACATCACTGACCGGTTCTTACCCGATAAAGCGATTGATTTGATTGATGAGGCGGCTTCTAAGATCAAGATCGAAATCGATTCCCGTCCTGAAGTCATGGATAAACTCGATCGTCGCACGATTCAATTAAAAATTGAACGCGAAGCGATTAAAAAAGAAAAGGACGAAAGCTCCAAAAAGCGTTTGGAATTAATCGAGCAAGAAATCGTCAAGTTGGAACGCGAATACGCGGATTTAGAAGAAATATGGAAAGCCGAAAAAGCCTCTGTCCAAGGTAGCACGCAGATCAAAGAAGAGATCGAAAAAGTGCGCCTAGAAATGGAAGAAGCGCGCCGCAAAGGCGACTGGCAAGCGATGTCCGAATTGCAATATGGACGTTTGCCCGAGCTGGAAGCGAAAGCCAAATTGATCGACAAAGGCGAAGCAAAAAACGGCAAAACACCTAAGCTACGTTTATTGCGCACCCAAGTCGGCGCGGAAGAAATCGCCGAAGTCGTCTCACGCGCAACCGGTATTCCGGTGTCACGCATGATGACCGGCGAACGCGAGAAGTTAATGCATATGGAGCAGCGTTTGCATCAACGTGTGGTTGGTCAAGATGAAGCCGTTGTTGCGGTGTCCGACGCAATTCGTCGCTCCCGCGCTGGGCTGGCTGATACCAGCCGACCATATGGTTCTTTCTTGTTTTTAGGTCCAACCGGTGTTGGTAAAACCGAGCTGTGCAAAGCCTTAGCGAACTTCTTATTTGATAGCGAAGACGCCTTAATTCGTATCGATATGAGCGAATTCATGGAGAAACATTCGGTAGCGCGCTTGATCGGCGCGCCGCCGGGTTATGTGGGCTACGAAGAGGGCGGCTATTTAACCGAGGCAGTGCGCCGCAAACCGTATTCGGTGATTTTGCTCGATGAAGTTGAAAAGGCGCATCACGATGTGTTTAACGTCTTGCTGCAAGTTTTGGATGATGGTCGCATGACGGATGGTCAAGGCCGCACAGTTGACTTTAAAAATACGGTCATCGTAATGACTTCCAACCTCGGTTCGCACCGAATTCAAGCAATGGAAGACAGCGAACCAGCGCTGGTCAAAATGGCGGTCATGGGCGAAGTGCGTGAACATTTCCGACCTGAATTCATTAATCGGATTGATGAAATCGTGGTATTCCATGCATTAGATGCAAAAAATATCGGTTCGATTGCGAAAATCCAATTGGGTATTTTGCAAGGGCGCTTGGCGAAAATGGAAATTGGTTTGGATGTCAGCATCGAGGCATTATCCAAGATTGCCGAAGCCGGTTTCGATCCAGTGTATGGCGCACGTCCATTAAAACGGGCGATCCAGCAGCTCATCGAAAATCCCTTATCGAAGCTTATTTTGGAGGGTAAATATCTTCCAAAACAAGTCGTGCATATTACGGTGGACGATGGGCAGTTAGTCTTTAAATAAATTGCCCGTTTAGGTTTTAAAAACCAATATTGGGTCGAGTGTAGCGGCGCGGACAAGTTAATCTTGTTCGCGCCGTGATTATTTTAAGCCGCTAAATGGCAATGCCACCTAATCTGTTTGTGCTAGATCAAGCTTGATTCGTGATTGCTTTGGTAAAGTCCTCTAATCGATTTTTCCGTCAGAGAGCTACCTTGCTAACTTCTAAATTTCCAATGTTGTCTATCAAAGGCAAGTCTTTGCTGCCTATCGTGCAAGGTGGTATGGGCGTCGGCGTCTCTGCGCATCGCCTAGCCGGAACAGTCGCTGGCTTGGGTGCGATGGGAACGATATCGAGCGTAGATTTGCGCCGCCATCATTCTGACTTGATGGAATTCACTGCAAAGTCGCGTGACAAAGATCAAATTAACCGCGTCAATTTAATTGCGCTCGACCGCGAGATTAAAGCCGCTCAGCGCCTAGCTAACGGCACTGGCATGATCGCTGTCAACGTGATGAAAGCGGTATCCGAATATGCCGCCTATGTGCGCCAAGCGTGCGCCAGTGGGATTGACGCGGTTGTGGTCGGTGCTGGCTTGCCGCTCGATTTGCCGGAATTGACATCGGATTTTCCTAAAGTGGCGTTAATTCCCATTTTGTCGGATGCGCGTGGCATTGCCTTGGTGCTGAAAAAATGGATGCGTAAAAATCGTCTGCCAGACGCCATCGTCATTGAAAATCCGCGCTACGCCGCTGGGCACTTGGGTGCGGCCAAGCCGGAAGATGTGAATTTGCCGCAGTTTGCTTTTCCTTCGGTGCTAGAAAATACGCTGCAATTATTTAAAGACTTGGGTATTGAATCTGAGCGTATCCCCTTAATTACCGCAGGCGGAATTCACCAACATGAACAAGTGGATCAATTGGTTAAATTAGGCGCTTCCGCGATTCAATTGGGCACACCGTTTGCGGTGACCGAAGAGGGCGACGCGCATCCCGATTTTAAAAAGGTATTAGTGCAAGCCAAGCCGGAAGATATTGTGACTTTTATGAGCGTTGCCGGATTACCAGCGCGTGGTGTAAAAACGCCGTGGTTGGAAAACTATTTGAGCAAAGAATCTAAGATGCAGAGCAAAGCGCATGTTCAAGAATGCACCGTAGGATTTGATTGTTTGCAGCAATGCGGACTGCGCGACGGTAACGCGAAAGCAGGGCAGTTTTGTATCGATACCCGCTTGGGCTTTGCGCTGCAAGGCGATGTGAAGCGCGGCTTATTTTTTAGAGGTTCAGAGCCGCTGCCGATGGGGAGCGAAATTCGTTCGGCTAAAGAGTTGATTAACTACATGTTAAACGGCAGTCGCGAAAGTCAGTAATTCGACTAAAGTCGCAATAAAGCGATCACGAATAAAAAATGCTGCATCAAGATGAATTGATGCAGCATTTTTTTATTGGTGTTGAGTTGTTGCTTGCAATTGTTAGCGCCGATGGATTTTCATGATCTGCTGCTGTTCACGCTGCCAATCGCGATTCTTTTCGGTTTCGCGTTTGTCGTATTGTTTTTTACCTTTGGCTAAACCAATTTGTAATTTGATCCGACCACCTTTGAAGTGCATATTGACCGGCACCAAGGTATAACCAGCGCGCTCAACTTTACCGACTAATTTATTAATTTCTGATTTATTTAATAATAATTTTCGTGTGCGCAGTGCTTCGGGGCTAATGTGGGTAGAGGCGGTTGGCAATGCGCCGATATGCGCGCCGAACAGAAAAATCTCCCCATTTTTGACGATCACATATGCTTCTTTTAGTTGAACGCGGCCAGCGCGAATTGCTTTGACTTCCCAGCCCTGCAAGACGACACCGGCTTCAAATTGTTCTTCGATAAAATAATCGTGAAAGGCTTTTTTATTATCAGCAATGCTCATAAGGACTTTTATTATTTGGTAAATAGTTTAACTTTGCTTAGTTCGGTTCAGCCCAAGAACTGGTTTGCTTGGCGGCGAAAGGTAGGTAATAAGCAAGTAAGTCGGGTAAAATTTCGAATTACGGGAAATTTTACCCATATAAAAATGGTTTATAAAAAATGGCGGTAGTTCAAAAATCAGTCTTGGTTGGCTTTAGTGCCGAACAAATGTTTGCTTTGGTCGATGCGGTGGAAGATTATCCGCAATTCTTACCTTGGTGCGGCGGAGTTAAGGTGCAACAACGCACTGAGCAAAGTTTGGTGGCAACGATAGACATCAATTTTCATGGCGTGCGTCAAAGTTTTACGACTGAAAACTCCAACAACGCACCGACTTTAATGAAAATGAAGCTCATTTCTGGGCCATTTAAACATCTGGATGGCACGTGGACTTTTAAACCGCTGCGGGAAAACGCCTGCAAAATCGAATTTGATCTGCATTACGAATTTTCCAGCAAGATTTTAGATCATTTGATCGGGCCTGTGTTTAGTAAAATCGCCAACAGCTTCGTCGATGCCTTTTGTGCCCATGCTGAAACCGTGTATGGAAAATGATTCATTGATAACGGTTCAGGTCTGCTATATCGACGTTGAACACCAGTTTTTAAAGTCCGTCTCCATTGCGTCTGGATCCAACATTTCCAAGGCGATTGCCCTAAGCGGCTTTGCGGAAGCTTTCCCCGCCATCGAGCTTGCCAAGCTTAAAGTGGGGATCTATTCAAAAATTAAAAGCCTAAGCACCGTGGTTAGGCCGGGTGACCGAATTGAGATTTATCGCCCATTGCAGGTCGATCCTATGTTAGCTAGACGGCGCCGCGCAGGCACGCGCCCAGCTAAAGCTAATCCTTAATTGCAATCCGCCATCCGTTGATTGGTGGTCGCTTGCTCTTGCGAGCGTTGCTCGTCGGTTAAGTAGGCCTTTTCCCCCGCGGTGTTGAATTGGGCAATCCGTTGTCCTGAGTCTAGGCTCATTTTGTATTCCTTTAAGCGCTTGCAGTTATCCGCTTTTGCCGCCTGTATATTGGCCGCTTCCGCATCTTTCTTGGCTTTTGCCGCGAGTTCATCGCGCCGTTTTTTGGACGCTAAGTCTTTTTCGGCCAGTGTGAGCTCGTGTTTTGGTTCTGACGATCCAGTTGAGTCGGCGTCGTCCACTGAGCTTGGAGCATCGAAGCTGCGACCGGCGTATTTTAGGATTTTGTTTTTGGCGACCGATGCGGGTGGTGGTTGGTCTGAAAATTGTTTATTGCCTTTTTCATCAACCCATACATACTGAGCTAGGACAGCAGTGCTCATTGACAACAAGATGGCCAGGATTGCGAAGGATTTGCAGGAAAACGTCTTCATGATGTTCACTTTTTCAATGGTAAAAGAGACTTAAGTAATTTGTTGCTTTGGTGCTAGATTTCGACATGCTTTAAGTCATCTGTCAATAAGGTTTTCGTTTGGCAACTATCTGTATCAAATTTGTACATCCGTAGTTGGCTTGATTTTGTTGCTTGAAATGCATTGTTTAGAGTGATTTCTTTCTCAAAAATAACAAAAAATCTTCCCGGCAATAAGACGATTTGCCAAGTTTTCTGTATAATTCGGTTTTGCGCCTATAGGAAATACTATGCGTCTCCTCCAAAAAGCACTCACATTTGACGATGTGCTCTTAGTTCCAGCTTATTCTGACATTCTCCCAAAAGAGACTTCCCTCGCGACCCGTTTAACGCGCAACATCACGTTGAACATCCCACTGTTGTCCGCCGCCATGGACACCGTTACCGAAGCGCGTTTGGCTATTGCCATGGCGCAAGAGGGCGGAATTGGGATTATTCACAAGAATTTAACGCCGAAAGATCAAGCGAGCGAAGTTGCTAAAGTAAAACGTTTTGAATCCGGTGTGTTGCGTGATCCGATCACGATTCCACCTAGCATGAAAATTCGCGACGTTATTGCATTATCGCAACAACACGGCATCAGCGGCTTCCCGGTTGTTGAAGGCAATATCGTGGTCGGTATTATCACCAACCGTGATTTGCGTTTTGAACGCGAATTAGATGCTCAAGTACGCGACAAAATGACCCCGCGTGAGAAGTTGGTGTATGTCGACGAAACCGCTGACGTTGTTGAAGCCAAACGTTTGATGAACAAACACCGCTTAGAGCGCGTGTTGGTGGTGAATGATCGCTTCGAGTTACGCGGTTTAATCACTGTTAAAGATATTCAAAAATCGACCGAACATCCTTTAGCGTCTAAGGACAGCGAAGGTAAATTGCGCGTAGGCGCAGCGGTTGGCGTGGGCCCTGACAATGACGAACGGATTGATCTGTTGGTCAAAGCCGGCGTGGATGTGATCGTCGTCGATACCGCGCACGGCCATTCTAAAGGCGTGTTGGACCGTATTCGTTGGATCAAAACCCATTACCCGCAAGTCGATGTAATCGGCGGCAATATCGCAACCGCAGCAGCCGCTTTGGCAATGGTTGAACATGGCGCGGATGGCGTGAAAGTCGGTATCGGCCCCGGTTCGATTTGCACGACACGGATTGTGGCTGGTGTTGGTGTACCGCAGATTTCGGCTATTTCTAATGTCGCAAATGCCTTAAAAGGCACTGGCGTTCCATGTATCGCTGACGGCGGCGTGCGTTTCTCCGGTGACGTGTCGAAAGCGTTGGCGGCGGGTGCTTCGACGGTCATGATGGGTAGCATGTTTGCAGGTACCGAAGAAGCGCCGGGTGAAGTGATTTTGTTCCAAGGACGCAGCTATAAATCGTATCGCGGCATGGGCAGTTTAGGCGCGATGGCGGCAGGTTCGGCTGATCGCTATTTCCAAGAAGCTGATGCCAGCACTGAGAAGATGGTGCCGGAAGGAATCGAAGGCCGCGTGGCCTATAAAGGCAGCGTCTTAGCGATTCTGTTCCAGTTGGTTGGCGGTGTGAAGCAATCGATGGGTTACTGCGGTTGCGCCACAATTGAAGATTTGCATAACAAAGCTGAATTTGTGGAAATTACTTCAGCCGGTATGCGCGAATCGCATGTACACGATGTGCAGATCACCAAAGAAGCACCGAACTATCGCGCTGAGTAATTTTAAATTTTTCCAAAACTAGTTATCTAACCGGCAGTAAATCTACGGAGAGTATATGAAACCAACAGGTGGCACCTCGTCTGTGAGTCCAGTACCAAACTCGGGCGTGTCTGGTTTTTCGATTACACCGCAAGAGGAACGGATACTTCGAATAGAGCGAATTGCGATTCGCCTATTTGGGGTGGCAAATTGCATAGTTAGTTTTGGTCAAGTCTCAGCACGATTCGGTAAAGGTGAGCGTTCGATGGCGGCGCTAGAAGCGGCGTTTTGTGATTCCATTCCTTTTCCCAATGATCCAGTGATAGTCAACGATGCCCGTAATGATCCCAGAACCGTTGCTAATCCTTGGGTAATCGGGCCACCGTACATTCGGTTTTATGCAGTGCAGCCAATTTTTGATAACAAAAAAGTGGTCGGTGCGATTTATCTGATCGACTATGTGGCGCGCCAGTATCAAGAAGAAGACACCTTTTTGTTGAACGATTTAGCCGGTTTGGTTGAGCAAGAATTGATGTTTGATTCGCTGCAAGCCGCTAATGACGATATGACGCGCCAAAATCGCTCATTGCGTCGTGAAAGCATGATTGACCCAGTTTTTGGCACGTGGAATCGCAGCGCGATTTTGCGATCACTGGAAATCGAAGTCGATCGCTGCAAAAAAGCCGGTAAGCCGTTGTCATTAGCGATGATTAGTGTCGATAACTACAACGATCTGAAAAACGATTTCGGCCTGCACTCATCGGAATCGATCCTCATTAAAATGGTTAGCCGCATGCGTTCCTGTATTCGTCCTTTCGATGCACTTGGGCGTTACGGTGTCGAAGAGTTTTTAGTTGTTTTACCCGGCGCATCGCATGTGGTGATTCAGGCGATCACCGAGCGCATTCGCAGCACGGTGATGGCGCATCCTGAAACCCTGAACGATAAATCGGTTGCTGTTACCGTGTCCGCAGGAACAGTATCGACCGATGTGGTATTCACCGATCCAGATGGATTGCTCAATCGGGTGCATCAAGCGTTACATGCAGCGCAAAAAATGGGCAAAAATTGCGTCGTCCATTCGGCACCTGATACGCCTTAATACGTTGTTTTACCGAAATTGGGTGCGCAGTGTTTTGCGCCCCCTTTTTTATTTCTCTTTCTAATTACTTGCAAGTTGGCTTTCATGCATTCAAAAATTCTGATTATTGATTTTGGTTCACAAGTAACCCAGCTAATCGCCCGTCGCGTGCGCGATTCCGGCGTGTTTTCTGAGGTGTATCCCTACGACGTCAGCGACGAATTTATTCGTAACTATGGCGCGTCAGGCGTGATCTTGTCAGGTGGCCCAAACAGCGTGATCGACGATGAAACGCCGCGCGCTCCGCAAGCAGTGTTTGAGTTAGGCGTGCCAGTGCTGGGCATCTGCTACGGCATGCAAACCATGGCGGCGCAACTCGGTGGGCAAGTAGAAAACGGTAAAGTGCGTGAGTTTGGTTACGCCGAAGTACGCGCCCGCGGCCATACAAAACTATTGCAAGACATCGTTGATTTCACGACCACCGAAGGTCACGGCATGCTCAAGGTCTGGATGAGCCACGGCGATAAAGTCAACGTGATGCCAGCCGGTTTCAAATTAATGGCGTCCACCGACAATTGCCCGATCGCGGGTATGGCTGATGAAGAGCGTCAATTTTACGCGGTGCAATTCCATCCAGAAGTGACGCACACAGTGCAGGGTGCCGCGCTAATTGGTCGTTTTGTGCACGAAATTTGCGGCTGTAAATCGGATTGGAATATGCCCGACTACATCAACGAAGCAGTTGCTGCGATTCGCGCGCAAGTGGGTAGCGATGATGTGATTTTGGGCTTGTCTGGCGGTGTCGATAGCAGCGTCGCAGCGGCATTAATTCATCGTGCGATTGGTGACCAATTGACGTGCGTCTTCGTTGATCACGGCTTGTTGCGCTTGGACGAAGGCAAAATGGTCATGGAGATGTTTGCCGAAAATCTAGGCGTCAAAGTCATCCACGTTGACGCAACGGCGCAGTTTATGGGGCATTTGGCTGGCGTTACCGATCCAGAACAAAAACGTAAGATCATTGGTCGTGAATTCGTCGAAGTTTTCCAAGTAGAATCGGCCAAAATTAAAAATGCTAAGTGGTTAGCGCAAGGCACGATCTACCCTGACGTGATCGAAAGCGCTGGCAAAGGCAAAAAAGGACACACAATTAAGAGC
The DNA here is from genome assembly GCF_004358105.1 of Sapientia aquatica. Lineage (GTDB taxonomy): Bacteria > Pseudomonadota > Gammaproteobacteria > Burkholderiales > Burkholderiaceae_D > Solimicrobium > Solimicrobium aquaticum. The sequence goes on from NZ_SMYL01000001.1 coordinate 657,736, forward strand.
CACCACAACGTCGGCGGCTTGCCTGAAACCTTGCATTTGAAATTGCTTGAGCCGCTGCGCGAATTGTTCAAAGACGAAGTCCGCAAATTGGGCGTGGCATTAGGTTTGCCAGAATCTATGGTGTACCGCCATCCGTTCCCAGGCCCAGGATTGGGTGTGCGAATTTTGGGCGAAGTCAAAAAAGAATTCGCCGATTTATTGCGTCGCGCCGATGCGATTTTTATCGAGGAATTACGCAATACCAAAGTCGAAGGAACAGACCAAAATTGGTATCAAGCGACCAGCCAAGCTTTCGCAGTATTTTTACCAGTGAAGTCAGTTGGTGTAATGGGCGATGGCCGCACCTATGAATACGTCGTTGCTTTGCGCGCCGTGCAAACGCAGGATTTCATGACCGCCCATTGGGCCCATTTACCGCATGAATTGCTGGGCAAAGTATCAAACCGCATCATCAACGAAGTGCGCGGTATTAATCGCGTGGTGTACGACATTTCAGGAAAACCACCGGCAACGATTGAGTGGGAGTGAGATTATTTCGTTAAGTCTTTGATTTATAACGTTATTTAACTTACACAAAAGTTTCACGCAGCCAGCTAAGTCATTGATTTAGCTGGCTGCTCCGTTTATAGTTACACGCAATGCTGCACAAAACTGCGGCTATTCAAATTCGTAGTAACCAACGGGCCACAAATGTCGCTAAAGAAAAAAACATTCGCAGACGAAGAAATACCGATATTCGACAGTGCTGTCATCTACAAGCGTGGCGAATATTGGCAAATGCGGATGTGGCTTGAGAAGGAAGGGAAATACGCAAGGTTCAGCCTTCGGACACGCAGTCAATCGACTGCTGAAGACAAAGCTAAAGGATATTTTCATCGGCTCATGGCCGACCAGTTAGCTGGTAAAAAGTATTTTTCAAATACCACGAAATGTGGCGTGGAAGAATACCTTAAGCAACGATACAAGGATGTTGAAGCTGGCTTGATCGTGAAAGGGCGGTACGGCACTATCAAAACGCACCTCGATCACTGGCTCAACTTTATTGGCCGTGACACCAAATTGAAAGAACTTGACCGGACTGATTGCGAAAATTACTTTTACGAACGCACCAAGACAAAAAAGAGAATAAGCGTAAGTCAAACAACCATTGCAAATGAACAAAGCACGATCAACGCGATGATGTTATGGCTGTTCAAACGCCAAGAAACCTTAATCGAGGCTTTTGATTTCAAAAAATTGCCACGAATCGATAAGGGCGACGACACAAAGCGTCGTGCCATGTTCACTGATGAAGAGCTTGCCAGAATTAAAGCCATTCTGGAAGAAAAAATAAAGACATATAAGCGTAAGAAAAAATTAGAGCAAAGTGACCTAACTGAAATTTTAGTTGCGTATTATTTTCTGATTTCCATTGCAACAGGATTGCGTAGAAGTGAGCAGTTGCAGCTTTGCTGGAACGATATTGATACCGTAAGTAAAGGTGTTGCGGGGGAAGGAGAAATCGAAGCAATTGGAATGATAAAATTTACAATTCGTGCTGAAACATCAAAAGTAAGGAAGACACGCAAATTCTTGATTCAGGAGTGGGAATATACCTTTGGATTAGATTATTTAACTCATAACCTTTATAAAAAAGCCGTTGAGGAAAAGCGTGCTCCCGTAGATTACGGAAAATGGCTGCTTTTTAGTCTCGATGGTGTAACGCCATTGACGCCAAGAACAATTGGTCTGCACTTTGACAAACTGCTAAAAGCTGCTGACATTAAAGATACCGACACCCGCGACTTGGTGCCATACAGCTTTAGGCATAATTTTATTACTAAGATGGTGAATGCCGGATTTAATCCGACGCAAGTAGGTGAGGTTTGCGGAACGAGCACCACACAGATCGAGCAAACCTATTACCATACGACGGAGCGAAAGATGATTGAAAATGCTTTACCGAATTACTACTTCAAAGATGATTTGCTCGTGCCAAAATAATTCTTTGCCATTTGTAATTGGTAAGTGTTTTTTTCAGAACAAGTTCGCTCAGCAAAAAGCCCGCAGTGTTGCGGGCTTTTTGCTGAAGAAAACATTGCTACGCCTTGGCAGGCTTGTCAAACCCCTTCAACAGCAAATCCACTTCTCCGGCAGTAACCGCGGCAATGACCGTTTCAATGGTCGGCACCAGTCGAGCCGCTTTGCCAACTTCGATGGCTGATTTGCCGGGTGCAAATTCAATCGGCACATTTCCGTAGCGGACTTCCAGCACCATATTTCCGTCGCTGCCGCTGAACCAAGCCTTGACTCGTTTCTGCACAGTTTCGGTGGTTTTTTCGCCAGTTTCCGCATTGATTTTGACCCGTTGACGGTCAGGGGCGACATAGGGCTTGCCATCAATAAAACACTGTGCAATTTCACGCTGTTCCTGCAAGCGTATCAGCAGCTTCTCGCGGCGAACGATAATCGGGTCAGTGCTTGCCTTGGCTGGCTTGGCAGTAATTTTCAGGCTACCCAAAATTGTGGTCTTCGACATTTCTTACTCCTAAGTGGTTGTTTAGTTCACTTAGTTTATTGTCGGAATCCAGTCTGGACGACCTATATCTGCCATGGTTTCATCGGCTTCTGGCAGCACATTCCTGCATGACATTAGCAGCAACCGCTTGCTGCAATTCAGATAGTCGCATTGCGGCATCTTGAATAAATTCGCTGTCGCTATTTGCAAGCACCTGTGCTCGTGATTGCAGCGTGTAGCTCAGCATTGCCCATGCTTCAATACTTGGATTTTCATTTCGTGAGTTGAGCATACTCAGATAGCTGGGATGCTTGCCCAAGTAGTTGCTACTGAAATCATGCCCGGAACGGCACAGACAATTTTCTTTCAGTTCTTTATATACATCGTTTATCTGCATGTTGATTCCTCCACATGTATTTATCTCTGTCGGCATTTCGTAAAAGTCAGCAATTTTCCAGTTCACGCATAAATACATTGGGCTGCTTAAGCAACTGATGCAAATGGACGCAGCAGAAACCAAAATTTCAAGCGAGCCTCTCGGAACGAGGACGCCAAGAATTCGAAGCAGCAGCCCGAGACAAATTTACGGTGAGAATATGAAAGCAATAAAACAAGTAGAAAATTTGCTGCACCAAAAGCCACGAACCGAAGCTGAATCAAAGTCAGGTCTGAAATATCTTTACGAACTCAGTGAAAAGGAAAAGCAAACTCGCAGATTACACACCAGCTTTGCTAATTGGATCAGCAATGCATCAGCAGGATTCAACTATGCAGTGACTTTGACTTACCCAGAATCATTTGAAGTGAAATATCGCAAACGTGCTGAGCAAATGGCCGGTCGATTTCGCGACAGCTATAACCGTAAGTTCGGCTACGGTTCAAACGAAGAGAGAAAGCAAGCTTTTGATTTAACCAAAGCGGCTCCCATGGTGGTTATCAATGACGGAGATGGAAAGAATATCCGATTTCACCATCACCTTGCACTTGTAAAGCCGGCAGGCATGGCGGATGCAGATTTCCAAGTCAATGTTGATAAATGTTGGCAGGACTGCCTACGCGGTGCAAAAGGTATTACAGATGTGCAGCCAATGGCAACAGACGGATGGAATGCCTATCTTGCACGAAAACTTGAAGTGGGAAATCAGGAGGCATTCGACGTTTTCAGTTCTAACATCTACTGATAAAACGCGGGTAGATTGAGGCTCTGCCGTGGCAGTAGGTGGGCAAGACGAAAGTCTTGTCCTTCGGTGTGACTACTTCGCAAACAATGATTCACAAACAATGCAACATCGGTCAGCGTTATGCAATCACCCACAGACACAGACACAGACACAGACACAGACATACAGAAACAGACATACAGAAACAGACACAGGCACTGGCACTGGCACTGGCACTGGCAACGTAATGTTGCAACCATGATGCCTTCTTAAAGGCAATGGTTACCGAAAAGCAATGCTGCAATTTTCAATCCGATACAGCACCAATGTAATTTTTGCAATGCAACGAAAACAGCGAACAAAACGCCCTTGCAGCGTGGAAATTGCAACCCAGCTACCCAAGCCAGCCCAGCCCGGCAACGACAACAGCTTGACACCCTACAGTGCGTTTGCTGCGTGGCAACGCAATGCACACAAGCATCAAAAGTTCGTGCACAATGATTTGCACGAACTTTTACGCATTGCGTGTCAAATGCCCGATTACTCAAAAAGCTTGAAGCGGCTTGCCAAACTAAAGGAAATCGACCAAAAGCCTGTCGCCAGTCAGGCTGTGCCGAATCATGCAGTAAAGGTTAGTAGACATGCACGATTGACCTTGCTCCTGTCACGCATTGATGCAGGTAATGATGTTGCTCGCAGGGAACTAAAGAACGCACTAACTGCGGATGAGTGGGGACAATTCGACGAATTTGGTAGTTACATTCGCTCCGGCCATCTTGGTGAGCGGCCAGAAGAACTCAAAAAATATGTCGAATTGCTCCGTAAGGCAGATTTTTTTCACTCGCGGGCGGACAGCACTCCGGTAAATTCCAGCAGTAAGCGGGACGCCAACAATAGAACCGGGCGTGACCGGCTGCGATTTAAGGCAGAAGCAACCTACGAAAAGGCACTGGAATATCTGAGTGAAATACTCGATTCAACTGCTAATCGCAATGGATTGATTGAAATGTGGCTCGATAGGCCGGTTGACATGACGCCAGGTCATGAACCAAGCCTTGATCCAATTAGCATGCCACGACTGAAAGGTAGCACTTCTGTCTATTGTCAGAGCCAAGCTGAGTTGACCATCTTTGACCAACTTCGAGACGCAAAGCGGTCAGCGTTGGTCAACGCCATTGAAAGTCTTGTGCAATCTTAAGCAAGCAATCACTAAACCCACTCAGCACTCAAACTTTCCGCCTGCTGCAACACGGTCTGAATCGCTTCTTCTTGCTGGTCAGGCGGATACTTATATTTCCGCAAAATCCGCTTCACCATCAACCGCAACTTGGCACGGACACTTTCACGCTGTGACCAATCGACGCTGACATTCTGGCGGAGATTTTCCGTCAGTTCGTGTGCGATCAGCTTCAGCGTTTCATCGCTTAATTCCCGAACGGCGGATTCATTGTTGGCAAGGGCGTCATAAAACCGGATTTCATCATCAGTCAGTCCAAGCGACTCATTGCGGTTTGCGGCTTCCTTGAACTTTTTCGCCATCTGAATCAGTTCTTCGATGACCTGTGCCGTTTCAATTGACCTGTTCTGATAGCGTTTAATGACATCAGCCAGCAAGTCAGAAAACTTCTTGTTCTGCACAACATTGCCGCCAAACTTGCTTTTGATTTCCCCTTCAAGCAAGCGTTCCAGTAGTTCAACAGCCAAATTGCGTTCAGGCAGGTTACGCACTTCTGCCAAAAAATCATCATCGAGCAAGCCGATGTTCGGTTTGTCCAAGCCAACCGCATCGAAAATATCCACGACCTGATCTGACACGACAGCAGAGCCGATGATTTGCCGGATTGCTAATTCGCGTTCTTCGTCGGTCTTCTTCTTGGTGCTAATTTCACGCTTGGTCAGCAGCACTTTGACGGCTTGGAAGAATGCAACTTCTTCACGCACTGCCTTAGCTTCGTCCAGTGTGCAGCAGAGTGAAAATGCCTTGCTCATTGCCAGAGCATGGTCAGCCCATCGCTTTTTACCGTCCTTGTCAGCCAGCACAAAGTTAGCGGCACTAGCGAGCAGCTTGTGACCGCCTGTTAGGAAGTTGCTGTAATCAAAGCCGTGCAGCATGGCACGCAGCACTTCCAGCTTTTCTTCAAGAACGGAATACGCTTCGTGTGCATCGACAGTAGGGCGACCACGGCCATTGCTGGCGGTGTATTCCTTCAATGCCTGTTTAAGATCGTTGGCAATGCCGATGTAATCGACGACCAGACCGCCTTGCTTGTCCTTAAATACCCTATTCACCCGTGCAATAGCTTGCATCAGGTTGTGTCCCTTCATGGGCTTATCGACATACAACGTGTGCACACAGGGAGCATCAAAGCCGGTCAGCCACATGTCACGCACGATGACCAGTCGTAGCGGGTCAACTGGATTCTTGAATCGCTTTTCCAACTCCTTCTTGACCTGCGTGGAATAGATATGTGGCCGCAGCAATGGCTTGTCGCTGGCAGAGCCAGTCATCACGATCTTGATTGCACCCTTGGCCGGATCGTCGTCGTGCCAGTCTGGGCGTAGCTTGGTAATTTCGTTATACAAATGGACGCAGATGTCGCGGCTCATTGCCACAACCATTGCTTTTCCGCTCTGTGCTTTGGCTCGTTCTTCAAAGTGTGCGACCAGATCAGCGGCCACTTGGCGTATGCGTGGTTCAGCACCAACGACTTTTTCCAGTGCTGCCCATTTGCTTTTTAGCTTTGACTGTTCGTCGCCATCTTCATCTTCTGCAAGCTCATCGACTTCCGCATCCAGTTCGTCAAGCTGTGCCTCTTTCAGCCCAAGCTTGGCAAGGCGTGATTCGTAGAAGATAGCAACGGTTGCACCATCATCCTTGGCTTGCTGCATGTCGTAGACATGGATGTAGTCGCCAAATACTGCACGGGTATCGCGGTCTTCGCCGGAAACGGGTGTGCCGGTGAAAGCTACAAATGTCGCATTGGGCAGTGCATCACGCAGATGCTGGGCGTAGCCGACCTGATAGCCTTTGTCGTCGCCCTTGAACTTTGCTTCAAAGCCATATTGGGTGCGATGTGCTTCATCGGCAATCACGACAATATTGCTGCGGTCAGAAAGCACGGGGAAGCTATCTTCATCTTCACCCGGCATGAATTTTTGAATCGTAGCGAACACGATGCCGCCAGATGGTCGGTTGCCCAACTTAGCTCGCAAATCACCACGGGTTTCAGCCTGCACGGGTTGCTCACGCAGCAGGTCTTGAGCCAGTGAGAACACGCCGAACAACTGGCCGTCCAGATCATTGCGGTCTGTGATGACAACGATGGTTGGGTTTTCCATCGCGGATTCACGCATGACCCGTGCTGCGAAGCAGGTCATGGTGATGCTCTTGCCGCTGCCTTGCGTATGCCAAACGACGCCGCCTTTATGATTGCCGCCCGGTCTTGAAGCGGTCACGACTTGTTCAATAGCGGCACGGACAGCATAGAACTGGTGATAGCCCGCAATTTTCTTAATCAGGCCACCGTCATCTTCAAACAGCACGAAGAACCGCAGGTAATCCAGCAGGTATGCCGGAGCAAGCACACCACGAATCAGCGTTTCCAATTCGTTAAACTGTCCGAGCGGGTCAATAGTGACGCCATCAATCGTTCGCCACTGCATAAAGCGTTCAGCGTCACTCGACAGCGAGCCCAGCCGTGCTTCGCTGCCATCCGAAATGACCAGCACTTCGTTGTAATTGAAGACATCGGGGATCTGCTCTTTGTAGGTCTGTATCTGGTCGAATGCTTTCCAGATATCGGCGTTTTCATCTGCTGGGTTCTTCAGCTCCAGCAACACCAGCGGCAATCCGTTGACGAACAAAATGATGTCTGGGCGACGAGTGTGCTTGGGGCCTTTGAGCGTGTATTGATTGACTGCCAGCCATTCGTTGGCAGCGACATCTATAAAATCAACGAGCCGCACAAAGTCGCCGCGTGTTTCGCCATCTTTCTGATATTGCACTGGCACGCCGTTGACCAGCAGACCGTGAAAGTGCCGATTGGCCGATAGTAAGGCGGGAATACCTAAATCCATTACCTGCTTGACTGCGTCTTCACGGGCGACAACCGGAACAGCAGGATTCAATCGGTTGATTGCATTACGCAGACGCTCAACCAGCAGCGGTTGCAGGTAGTTGCTGCGTTCTGGCGTTTCGCCATCCGGTGCAATTGCATAGCCGTTGACATATTGGTAGCCAACTTCTTGCAGCCATTCTAAGGCTTCGTTTTCTAATTGTTCTTCGGTCATACTCATGCTGCGGCCTCTTCAACAGCATCTTCAGCTTCGGTTATGCGTAGTTGACCGGAAATTAGACGAGGAAGTAGGGCGTCACGAAGGTCTGCAAGTGAATTTGCTTGGCGAGCATTTTCAACGATCCTATCAAACAATACACTTGCCACTTCTTCAAAAGCGGTAAGGATTTCAGTGTTCGGCAATAAGATCGGGATTGGTCTAAATGCCTTCTTGCTTATTTCCATAAAGGTTGAGCCATTTGCTCTGGCCTTTATAACTTCCATGTTCGTTTGGCACCAGAGCAGCATATAGAGCGGCGACAATTTGCCGGTCGGAGGGAATGCTATATAACCCTGATTGATCGCCAATGGAACTTGGGCAATTGCGAGGTAGCCAATTGGTGCACGAGAGGAAAGTAAGAGTGTTCCTGCTGGTAGCAAACCAGAACCAATTTTTGCCAGCCCTTTGTTGGAAAGTTTTCGTTCCGTATTCAGCAATACAGGCGAATTGATGCCGGAAAGATCTTTTGGTGTGGTCCAGCAATGCTCAGCGGGTTCCCAAAAGCTTTCATCTTTTGTATCTGGTGTTGCTCCGCCGACGCAATCAACAACTTCGCCGACAGGCTTAACCGACCAGCCCTTCGGCACCAACCCCAATTCAGATTCTTCAAAGCTATCAGGAAACAATGCCGCCGTTGCTTCATCCATGCCTTCCGGCATTTGACCTTGCTGCTTGGCACGCACCGGATCGAAACCTACGAACCATGACTTGAACAGTGCTTGGGCAATAGCTTCTAGCGTGGCGTTGGTTTCCCGGAGTAGGGCAATGCGGTCGTCGAGTGCTTTAAGAGTTGATGCTGCTCCAATCTGGTCAGCAAGCGGAGGCAATGCGACATTTACCTTCCGCAACTCGCTTTGCTTAATGCCCAGAACAGTTGTGCCGGTTGCACGTGAACGAAGCTGATCTTGCATCTCCTCAGTTTGCAGCAGATAGAGGAGGTAGGTGTTATCGAGCAAGCCAGTCTTACCGCGAAGTGTGACAACACGCTGTGCTAATGCCACCTTCTCAGTGCCCAATTGTGCAACTTCACCAAGTGGTGCCTCAACGGTCAGGACAACATCGCCCGCTTTTGGCAATCCACGACGCATCCAAGAGTCATAGTTATCGACTGCAATAAATTCGGTTGGCGTTTCAATTCGACCGCCTTTTATGATCTTTGCTGTTATCAACGGGATACCAGATTCCGTCTTTACTGGCGTTTTACCGCGATAGTCGATTAGAGCATCAAGGCAATCTTCTAACGGGAGCACAGGAGCGTTAAAATTCATAGCCGAGTCCTCCCAGTTTCTTGCGAATCAGTGCATCCAGTTCGGCTCCCTTTGCCATTTGCTCGCCAAGCTTTTCAGTGAGCTTCTGCATCTTTTCAGCAAAGGCTTCGTCATCGTCTTCGACTTCTTCAGCACCTACATATCGCCCTGGGGTGAGCACATGGCCGTGCTCTGCAATTTCTGCTAGCGGCACACTGCGGCAATAACCTGCCACATCTGCGTAAGTTTCCGAACCTTCGCCACGCCATGATGCAACAGTGGCCGCAATACGGCCGATAACTTCATCGGTGAATTCACACTGCACACGACTAATCATGCTGCCAAGCTTGCGAGCGTCAATAAACAACACTTCACTCTTACGGAATGTCTTTTGCTTGGCAAGGAACCATAAGCAAGCCGGAATTTGCGTGTTGAAGAACAACTGACCGGGGAGTGCGATCATTACTTCGACCACATCAGCGTCAACCATTGCTCTGCGAATATCGCCTTCGCTGTTTTGGCTGGAACTCATGCTGCCGTTTGCCAGCACGATACCAGCACGGCCAGTCGGCTTGAGGTGATACAGCATGTGCTGCAACCACGCATAGTTGGCATTGCCTTGCGGCGGCGTGCCATACACCCAGCGTGGATCACCTTCTAAGCTGCCATGCCACCAGTCGCTGATATTGAACGGCGGATTTGCCAGCACAAAATCGGCTCGCAAATCGGGATGCTGGTTGCGGGTAAAAGTATCTTCGGGTTCGCGGCCAAGGTTGTAGTCGATACCACGAATCGCCAGATTCATTGCCGCTAACCGCCATGTAGTGGGGTTCGCTTCCTGACCATAAATGCTGACATCGCCAAGTTTGCCACCGTGGGCTTCAATGAAACGCTCAGACTGCACGAACATACCGCCAGAACCGCAGCAGGGGTCATACACCTTGCCATGGTGCGGAGCCAGCACAGCAACCAGCGTTTTAACTATGCTGGCAGGCGTGTAGAACTGTCCGCCACGCTTGCCTTCTGCACTGGCGAACATGCCAAGGAAGTATTCATAAACTTGGCCGAGCACATCACGGGCGGCACTGGCATCCACGCCAAAACCGATCTGCGATACCAAATCGACCAACTCGCCAAGCTTGCCATCCGGTAGCTGGGCACGGGCATAGCGTTTATCCAGAATACCCTTGAGCTTGGGATTCTCAACTTCGATGACTGACAGTGCGTCATCAATGCGTTTGCCAATGTCGGACTGCTTGGCATTGGCACGAATGCTTTCCCATCGTGCCGTTTCTGGCACCCAGAACACATTGACTTCGCGGTAATAGTCGCGGTCTTCCAGTTCTTCTGCCAACAATGCAGCGTCAGCATCATGCAAGAAGTAGTCATCGTTTTTGTCAGCAAACCGGCGAATCAACTCTTCGCGGCGTGACTGGAATGTATCGGATATGTATTTGACGAAGATTAGGCCGAGCACCAAATGTTTGTATTCAGCAGCGTCCATGTTCGCCCTGAGTTTGTCTGCTGTTGCCCAGAGCGTTTTCTTGATGTCTTCAATCATTGGCTTCCCTGTAAAACCGTCTTTTTATTTGCGAAATGCATTTCATAACATTGTCGCTTATAAACAACGATAACGGCAGTTAAAACGCAGCAACATCATCGGTTTTGTTGGTTTTCATGCAGTTCCGTGCATGTCCAATCATCTCGTCCACCGCGTAGCCACCTGAGAGCTACCAGCGAGGCCAGCAAGCCAGATGCTACATGCGTGTGCTGTGGTGCCAACAAGGGACGGTTTTTGCCGCAGTGTCGCTGGGCGTAGCATCGACTGCATCTATCGGAACAAGGGAGAGTAGGTCATGCACCAACGGCGACCATGGCACTATGTCGTAGCAACCGAAGCGATGCTGGCCGCAGTTGGCGTCAAATCTGCTACGGCTGTTCAATACGATGCAACAAGAGGCGTGCTTGAGCTGCTGGACGATGACGCAGGCTGCACAGAATGGGTCGTGCGAACCAAGGAACCCAACTTCGCATGGACTGATAGGCTCGAAGCCAAGTTCGGCATAACTGCTATCTACATGGACGACTGGATGATCGACGACTTCGATGCCGATTTCGTGAAGATCAACTACCGTGGTCAGCGGCTGCTCTTCACAAGACCAATGCAGCGTGCCTTCGAACGGCTGATGATGCCGTTCTTGTAGCGTCACTTCAAGCGACGGTGTTGCAGTAGCGGTGGACTGTGGCTCGATCAATACCAAACTGCCGAGCCAATTCGCTGCGGTTTTCGTTGGCGTTATATCGCTGCCGCAATTCTGCTTGCTGTTCAGCGGAAAGCTTTGGTTTGCGGCCTTGATACTTCCCTTCAGCTCGTGCCCGTGTAATACCTTCGATTTGCCGTTCCTTGCGGATACCGTGCTCAAACTCAGCGAAAGCGGCAAACATGGTCAGTGCCAGCTTTCCGGCTGGCGTGTCAGTGTCAAAGCCTTGTTTCAAGATGACCAAGCGTATCCCACGCTCGGACAGCAGTGCAATTTGCGTCAGCACATCAACAGTGCTGCGGCCAAGCCTGTCTAATGCATAGACAACAAGCGTGTCTCCTTCCCGTACATACGCCAAACATGCTGACCAGCCCGTGCGGTGGTTTGCGTTGGTTGTGCCGCTGACTGCTTCGTCGGCAAATTCCTTGTCAACTTGCCAGCCGCCAGCGATGATTGCCTGACGCTGGTTCTGCACAGTTTGCTCGCTTGTCGAGACACGCAGATAGGAAATGATGCTCATTGTTGCAAGGCCTCCCGCCGATTCGTTGCATTAAAGTCGTTGGACTATTGTGCAACAGATGTATCTATTTCGCGACAAAATATGCAACGGTTTCGCTGGGGTTTGCTACTGTGGCATACGGGTAAACCCTATTGCCACAGGGTGTTAATCCTGATACCCGCGAAGTCAGGTACTATGTAGGGTTATCGTCATTGCCTAGATGTGTGGCAGTGATGGTAGGGGGAGGTTTGGGCATGCTCAACCAAAAGGGTGGCTGCTTGAGTAGCCCATTACCAGCAAATTTTAACTTATAAAAGACTCAAAATTAATGGCTACATACAAAGTCCAAAATACGCTAGGCCGGGGGGCATTCGGTAGGGTTGATCGAGCAACCGATGAGGCAGGGGTGGACTTTGCACTGAAATTTTTTGATCCTAGTGCGGTAGTCCTTACTGCAATCGCACAAGGGCATGTATCGTCTGATGAACTTAAGCGTCGTTTTTTTAGTGAAGCAACCTATCAAGCTCGCATTAACCATCCGAATGTAGTCAAGGTCTTTGGTAGCAACCTGTCGGCGACACCACCATTTTTTATAATGGAACTTGCTGAAGCATCGCTGGCGAATGACATGGATAGCGATCACACCTTAAGCGGAAGTCCTCAGCAAGCTTTGTTCGACATACTAGCCGGATTGGAAGGCATTCATGGTCAAGGTATATATCACCGAGACTTAAAGCCGCAAAATATTCTTCGAATTAGAAATGATGACGGGTCATATCGATACGCCCTTTCTGATTTCGGCCTAATAAAAGTCACGACAAGTGACGCAACTACTCTTACTGCGACCGGTGCCCAAGGCGGCACCGAGCGTTATGCTGCACCAGAATTAATTTCAAATTTTAAGAGAGCAACAGCACGCTCAGATATTTTCTCATTTGGGGTCATTTTATTTGATATTTTTGCTGGCCCGATTAACAGAATTCCTTACACAGAAGTACATTTTCCGGGTGCAGTGGGACTTGTTGCATCGAAGTGTACAAAGACATTGGCAGCTCGCCGTTATGGCTCAATTGCTGAAGTTCGAGCTGCTTTGTACGAAGCGTTAAGAGGTGAGACACCGCAGTTTGGCTCGCATCGCGAGGAGCAAATTGTCGAATTGCTGCGTTCAGAGAGTACCTTAACCGCCCAAGATTGGGATCATGTATTTCTCTTGCTTGAAGAGTTGTCGCCAACATCTCGATCGTTTGATCTATTACTTCGAGTTTTTTCTAAGCAACATTTCGAAGCTCTTGCAACAGAAGCCCCTGATTTGTTAATGGCATTTGCTGGCTACTATACGGACTATGTTGACGAAGGGCAGGGGAAATTCGATTTCGATTATTGTGATGTGATTGCCGATAAGCTGACATGGCTCTTTGAGCTTGGTGATATTGCAGTAAAGGCTCGTATCCTGTTGACTATGCTTCGATTGGGAACTTCCCATAATCGCTGGTTTGTCGAAAGACGATTCATGCAACTTGCTGGCACCACATTGGATGCCGCTGTTGCCGAACGAATGATTTTAGATGTCGAAATTGCAGGCATTGATTTGAATGCGAATATAGATCATCTAGAGCGGTCTATAGGCGTGTCTCGCGGCCAGCTCTCTCCAGCCTTGCAAAGATTGTGGGTGTCTGAAAGTGAGTGAATTTCAGATTGCATCATTTTCGATTGCTTCAAGCGAAAAGCAGAACTTCGACGCTATTGCAAACGCGATACTCCCTCGTAATCGACTGCTGCTTGTGATAGCCGATGGCGTTGGCTCATCCCTTCATGGTGGGGAGGCAGCAAGGCTCGCTGTTGCAACATGTGTAGAGATGGCCTCATCAGCGGAAATTTCTGATGTTTTTGTCGAGGCGAATAATCGGATAAATGCGGCAGCAAATTCAGACTATAAACAATGGAGCACGACTTTAACAACCTGCATCCTTGATAGTGACAAGGCTTATGTTGGTCATGTTGGGGACACGCGAATTTATCATTTGCGAGGTGCTGGTATTCAGACTCGCACGAAAGACCAAACAGAAGCCGAAAAGTTGATCGATGAAGGCGTGCTTTCTCGTGAGCGTGCCCGTCGCTATCCGAGAAAAAATGTGCTTCTGTCTGCCTTGAACGGATCGGGCGACTATGAGTTGCAGCAATCGTCATTCGAAGTAATGCGTGGCGACAGGATTCTTCTTCTTTCGGATGGCTTGTATAGGCAGGTTGGCAAGCACGAAATTGTTCAGTTGTCATCCGATAATAACGATGTATCCGCTTTTATTGATGCATTAAAAGCGATGCTTTTTGATCGAGGAATCATTGATGATTCCTCTGTAATATGTGCTGAGTTAAACATGAAAGATGGGCAATAGTTGTTAGTGACCAGCCTTCAAATAGTGGCCTTGAAGTATGGTTTGAAAGTAAGTTAATGGTAGCGAAATCATTTCTTTATCCCATTCATCATGTGTGTAGCTAGAAAGGCTACACATATGGTCTTGCGTTGAAATATGCACAGCAAAAATTTCAGGGAAAACAGTACGGCGGCCAATGAGAATATTATCAATAAGTCTAGCTTCATTATTCATATTGGCGTCACATGAAGGTATTTTCAAAGCATTATCCGGATTAATGATGGCACTTTAGCGACTGAACACTTCAAAGTCGGATAAAATAGCGGGTTGAATTTTGCCGCACAGTGCGTAAGTTTCTTTCCTTGTGGCATTGATTTTATTGAAGAAATTCGTGGTTTATTCCAAAGCAATAAATCCACGCACTTACACAAAAGTTACACACTAAATGCAAGCTATTGATTTTAATGGATAAATTATGTATGTATTTATTGAGTGGGAATGATTTCATGTGCTAATCACATGACTTCGCCGAGTTTAAAACGATGCCATTGATGATCTCTCGATTATCAATGGCTTTTTTATTGGAAGGATGCCGTGGTGCTCATGCAATTGTAGCCAGCGCTTCAACTAGAAGCATGATCTTTGCTGGTTTAACTTCAAGCGCTAGATTAGCTATGCATGGGCTTCTCCCAAGCTCCTTTGGTATTGACACCAGCTTGATCCGCCAATGCTTCAAGCGCACGAGTTTCATCAAACGATAATTTAAGCGCTATGGCTGCTGCCGCATCCTCGACATGCTTGAGTTTGGTCACGCCAATAATAGGTAGCGTACCTTTGGCGATGGCCCACGCAATAGCGATTTGTGCTACTGAGGCGTTTTTAGTTGCTCCGATTTCTCGCATTCTATCGGTCAACTTTTGAAGCTGCGGTAAAGCTTCGTTGTAGGTCGCGGCTCGGCCACTGCCTTCCGGGAGCGGGTGATTGGCATCGTATTTGCCCGATAGCGCACCTTGTTCAAGCACTAAATAGGCAAAGAACGTGATGTTATTTTGCTTGCAGTAGTCCAGAATGCCGGCATGCTCGGAGGAGCGATACAACAGACTGTAATGGTTTTGTATTGCCGAGATTTCAAACCCAGCTTGCTTTAGCGTGTTGTTGACTAGTTGGATTTCTGCTAAATTGTGATTGGATACTCCCACGCGCTTGATCGTGCCACTTTGCAGCAGCGGCACAAGGTAGTGCGTCCATTCGTTGATCTGGGTCGGGTTATGAATCCAGTACAGGTCGATGATTTCGGTACCTAGTCGTTTGCAACTTTGTTCCAATAAATCGGCAACTGGATTATCGGCGTTCTTGCTGGCCAATTGAGGCGTGAATTTAGTGGACAATATTAATTCATCGCGTCGGCTTGATTTGATGAATTCGCCCAAAATTGTCTCGGACGCTCCCATGCCATAGACCGCGGCAGTGTCCCACAGGACTAATCCTTTTTTTGTGGCTAGGTCGAAAATTGGACGCAGGATGCCTGCATCGAGGTAGTTGCCAAATACTTGATCGCCACCAGCAAAGCCGGTGCCCCATGACCATGTTCCGAGTGCGATTTTGGGTAAGGTTTTCATGATTGCTCCTTCGATATTTCGCTTGCCACTGTTCATATCAGATGTGTTTTGAAAAATTTTTCGATGTGATCGAATGGAATTTTTTCTACTTGATCGTATAGGTCAACGTGGTCTGCCTCTGGCACGATGAATAATTCTTTGGATTGTCCAGCCAAGCGATAAATATCTTCCGAATAGTAGCGCGAATGGGCATTTTCTCCAGCAATTAACAGAATTGGTCGCGGTGCAATCATCGCGATTTGGGACATCATGGGAAACGCGAAAAAGGACATCGACGTTGTGGCAGTCCAGGCTGTAGTGGAGTTGATCGAACGTGGGTGAAAACCGCGCGTCGTCTTGTAGTACATGAAGAATGCAGCCATTACTGGATTGGCGTTGATGGGCAAGGGATCGGGAAGTAGTTTGTCGCTTTTGATTAATTGACCCTGCTCATCGAACGGGATTTCGTGCAGGCCTGTCGCAAAGTTGCCTTGTGCCGCATCGTTCCAGCGTTGCTGACTTAGGTAGTCAATGATCTGATGTCGTTGATCTAATGTGTAACTGTCGTGATAGCCGCGGCTGATGCTGCGCGACATGTCGTACATCGATGCGGTGGCGACGGCTTTGATGCGGGAATCGCTGGTCGCTGCTGTTAGCGCCATACCCGAGAGGCCGCAGATCGCCATTGCGCCTATTCGGTTGCGGTCTACGTGGGGCAATAAGCCGATGTAATCCACCGCTGCGCTGAAGTCTTCTGTATGGATATCGGGCGAGGCGACATTGCGCACATCGCCCCCACTTTCTCCAGTGAAGGATGAGTCGAATGCCAAAGTAATGAATCCGCGTTCAGCCAGAGTTTGCGCGTATAGTCCAGACGATTGCTCTTTTACCGCGCCAAATGGCCCGCCTAGCACTAACGCTGCCGATGATTGGTGCTCTTGTTGCAGCGACTTTGGTTGATACAAATCACCCACCAAGGTAATACCGTAGCGATTTTTAAACTGCACTTTGCTGTGGGTTACGTTGTCGTTTTTTGGGAATACTTTGTCCCAAGTTTGCGCGTCTTTCATAGCGTTTCCTTTGATTGGTGGTGTGTGCGGTGCCGCATGGACATCAGCAAGCTCTATAACGCTCGCTATGCCGGTAGCAAATGTGGCGTGTAAAAAAGTTCGGCGGTCCATAGTTTTCTTCCGTCGCTTTTCGTCGAATCAAATTAGGCATTGAATCGGACTAGCACTTAAGGTGTTGCGAATAACATTTCCCAATTCAGCATGGGGCCCAATGGAATGATTTCCCAGCCAATTAAATCGACTTTGGCTAACGGAAATTCCATTAATTTGGCCCGTGCCGCATCGACCGAATCGGCTTCGGCAATGATGGCAACGCCGACGCGATCTTGGCGGAAATATATGTCGCGGATGAAGCCAGATTTATACAGCTCCCATCCGTGACGTACTTCGTTGTGTAAGTGCGGGCTGTACTGCTCCAACGTGGCGTTTGGATTGGGTATGTCGAGGCAAAGCAATTTCATGGTGATTAGTCCTTGTCGTTAAAAAAATACTCGAAAAATGATGCGTCGAAGGCGGATTAACTGCCTGTGTTTTGTACTGTCGGAGCACTCAGTAAAGTGTGCAAGGCTGCTTTAAAGCCGGCCAATTTTTCGGCACCAGCGCCCATCGCCTCGAAAAAGGCAACTGGTTTGGCATACGTCATACCGACGTAAAGGGCACTGGCCTTCATCGGCGTTAGGACTTCATCGATATTGCTATGAATTAACCCATCGGCGGAATAGGTGTGGGCAGTAGCACCGGTTGAGACCACCACTTGCATTTGCTTACCTTGCAAAGCGTTGCCGTCGCGGCCAAAGGCCCAACCGTAGCCCCATACTTGGTTGAGGTAGGCTTTGAGCATTGGTGTCAGGTTGAACCAATGAATAGGGAATAAATACACCACGCGCCCTACGCCGTCATGTGCACGCTGCTCGGCGGCGACGTTGAAAGCTTGAGTATCATGGCCATACAGGGTTTCCAAATTGCGCACTTGGACATTAGGTAGTGACTTGGCAGTCTCTTGCAACGCCTTAATAACAAGGGATTGTTCAGGGTAAGGGTGGGAGACAATGACAAGGGTTTTCATGTTGTTTCCTTTTCGGTGACGAGTTTAAGCGGCTTGGATAAATCCATGTAAGCCTGCGATGAAATGATTATGGGCTGCTTCATTGTTGAAGAAAATGAGCTATCGGGTTTAAAATCTCACAACTTTAAGTTGTTAATCATGTTCTTGTCGTTAAGCCAAAGGAGCTTGTTAAATGGACTCTTCGCAGCGTGTGCGCGCCATACTTTCGTTTGTTCAGGCCGCCGATGCGGGCAGTTTTGCAGCCGGGGCCCGCGCGTTAGGAATTTCGTCCGCAGCCGTCGGGAAAAATATCGCGGGACTAGAGAAATCGCTGGGTGTTCGTCTAATGAACCGCACCACACGTAGTTTGAAATTGACTGACGAGGGCGAAGCTTTTTTGCGTCAAGCGCGGGTCGCTCTAGAGGCGCTTGATTTGGCGGTAGATGCGGTAATTTCGCAGCGCGCAGCACCAACTGGCTCGGTGCGCATTTCCACCAGCGCAGGCTTCGGCAGAGAGCAGCTCGCTCCTTTGTTACCGAACTTATTGATTAAGTATCCTGGATTGGCGGTGGAAGTGGATTTCGATGACCGCGTAATTGACCTAATCCATGATGGTTATGACATCGCCTTACGCGGCGGACGCGTTGCCGACTCGTCACTGATATCGCGCACAGTCTGTCAATTCCGCCTGGTGTTGGTCGCATCTCCATCGTATTTACAGACTTTTGGTATTCCTCGCAAACCAGATGAATTGATGAAGCACCGGTTGTTGACCCGACGTTTTCTAGGTGGCAGGATATCGCCTTGGAATTTCTTGGCCGATGACGCAAGCCTTACAACGCTCAATACAGATTCCGCCGTCATGACTATGTCATCACCGGAAACTCTGACCCAAATGGCGGTCGCTGGTGCAGGGATTGCGGAGGTGGGCGTGCATCACGCTTGGAAATACTTGCGTACCGGCGAATTGAAGCTGCTTTTATTGAGTTCCCATCACCCCGGCAGCTTTGAAATGACGCTTCAATATCCACATCGTGCTTTGGTAGCGCCGCGTGTGCGGGTGACGATTGATTATCTGCTGGAAGCCTTTGCCAACATGCACGAACTGCACGTGCCACTATCTGAGTTGAGTCCTTATCAGGCGTAATCGAGCCCGTATTTATCACTTCGTCTGCCTTGGTTAATAAAAAAGCGGCAACTTTACCCCTCTATTCAGGCGCTGGTCGTAATCGATTGCTTTTTATAATGAAAATTGCGCTATTGGGCACAGGGTTCGGTTGCCATGTTGCGCCGTCTTGAATTAGCCGGGCTTGCGCGCCTCAGCTCGCCGTTAATTCGTGTGAATTTGATTGGGTTTTACTGGATGTTGAATGGATGCATCACTTGTTTGACTTGAATTAAGTCAAATCATGTCTACGCTTAAGATTTTTCCGTGGCATTAACAGGCAATCACCGAGGAAATATATGTCGATACTTGGAAAGCTGAACTTGGCAGAGACGCTGATGCGCAACGGCTGGGTATCGCATTCAATTAATGTTCTTAACGAATTGGATGTTACGCAGTTATCTGAGCTTGAAATAGAACGTCGCTTATCTATTTTTAAATTTTCCGAAACTGCCTCGGCCAATCTCTCTACGACGGATTACCCGATTTCCATCTTTGGTGATCGAATACTAAGTTCCTTACATTTTCGAGAGTTGCCAGATCGCGAGCTGAAAAAGCAAGCATTTAAACAAGGCGTTGATTACATTGATATAGAAACCTCGTCGCAATGCAATCGCAAATGTCACTACTGCACTAACTCAACGCTAGACCGCATTAGCGACAATAAATTTTTGGATGTTTCTGTCCTAGAAAATATCCTCAAAGAGTTAGCCGAAATCGATTACGACAAAGAACTGCATTTTGTGGGTTATAACGAGCCGCTAATGCACCGCGAATCGATTGTGAATGTCGTTCGGATCGCATCGAAAATTCTACCGAATGCAAAAATAGTGATATTCACCAATGGCGACTATTTAGATTACGACTACTTAAATGAATTAATCGATGCTGGCGTTGATAGGCTAAACATTTCCGTGCACTTGGCTCCTGGTGCCGCGTATAACAGCGAAGAAATCATCGATAGAATTTTTAAACTATCCACCAAGCTGCGGGTGACGCCAGTGCTCAAGCAGTTTGTGAAGAAGCGCGAAATCTATTTTTCGCTACTCGGCTCAGCGATCGAATTGGAGATATTTCAACGCGATTATTCCAATGTGGGACACGATAGAGGTGGGCTGTTAGATGTGCAAATTAAGAAAACCAGAACAGCCGCCTGTACCAGTCCACTGAAACAATTCATTGTGGGATACACCGGCACGATTTTGCCTTGTTGTGCCTTAGTCGGCGACGATCCGCGCCATAACACATGTATCGTTGGCGATGCGTTCAAAGAAAGCATTTTCGATATTTATGCGGGGAAAAAATATATTGAATGGCGCAAAGGCTTGGCTAATTTAAAACCAAAAGAGGGCGCCTGCAAATACTGTAATGCTGAATGCGACACGCCCGATAATACCGATCCTAATCGTTACCAAATCATTGATTTTGCCTTATCTAAAATGGGTGCATAAATTGGTTTTCAATCAGAAATCGGCTGAGTTAACGCTCGGCGTTTGTGGCTGATTTGATGGCCTTCCCATTAAAACTAGGTAAATTTTAGTTATTTGTTCATCCTCGCGATTCTTGATTGAACCTCGCCCCTCGTTTCCGTCTCGTCCTGCGCTCATTGCGCAATAAAACTCGTGTTGAGCTATTGGGTAGCAAGCACAGCTTGCCTTAGATACTCGCCATTTTTGTTATTTTTTTCAAAATTGTATTTAACAAAAAATCGACACCAAATGAAACTAGCGCCAAAACTTGGCTAGCGATTTGCGCTGCGTTTCCATGAGTTGTGAGCGATTTCGACCTGATAACTGGGCAACTAGGTGCCGTTTAGCGACGAAAAAGCGCAAAGTCGGATAAAATATTGGGTTATGCGTTACCGATAAAAAGGAGTGTTTTTCCTTTTGGTACTGATTGTAAAAATATTTTTTAATGGTGCGGATTCGTTGTGGTTGACTACGCAGATTGGAATTAGAAGCTTCGTTGGCAGAAAGCATGTTTGTTTTCTGCCAAAATTTTAACTACTCATTATGCGAGTTGTGCAGTGACTTACAGCGTTAAAGAAATTTTTTATACCTTGCAGGGCGAAGGCAATCATGCTGGGCGTCCTGCCGTGTTTTGTCGTTTTGCTGGGTGCAATTTGTGGTCGGGCAGGGAAGCGGATCGGGCGACGGCGGTTTGCCAGTTTTGTGACACCGATTTTGTTGGCACAGATGGCGAACTGGGCGGAAAGTTTAAACAAGCGCACGAACTCGCCGCCACCATTAATGGCTTGTGGCCAAGCTCGTATCTCGATTCCAAGTACGTCGTGTTTACGGGCGGCGAACCATTGATGCAGTTGGATGCGGCGTTGATCGATGCGATGCATGCGGTGGGATTTGAAATCGCCATTGAGACCAACGGCACCATCGCCGTTCCAGAGGGCGTTGATTGGGTCTGTGTAAGCCCCAAAATGGGCGCCGAATTGGTTGTCCTCCAAGGCGATGAATTAAAAGTCGTTATTCCTCAACTTGGTCAGCCATTAGATCAGTATGCCGAACTCGACTTTACACATTTTTTTGTACAGGCCATGGATGGGCCTTTGCAGGCGGAAAACATTCGTAAGGCGATCGCGTATTGTAAAAATAATCCGCGCTGGAAGTTAAGTATTCAAACCCACAAGCTTTTACAAATTCCCTAAAACAGCGCAGCAAGCCAATTGACTTGCGCAAATTGAAAGCAACAATTCGCGGTTCTTTCTGCGGCGAATTGACCGAATTAATTAGTCGTACCCAGTTACTTATTAAGGCAACACAACATGCTTACCATTACCCGCAAAATGGAATTCGATTCAGGTCATCGGATTCCCGACCACAACAGCCAATGCCGCAATTTACATGGGCATCGCTATACCTTGCTCATTACTTTGGTGGGGGAAGTGGTAAAGCAAGACGGCGTGTCGGATAACGGCATGATTATGGATTTTTCCGACATTAAAGCCCTAGCCAACGAACATTTGGTTAATGTTTGGGATCATGCTTTTATCGTGTACGAAAAAGACGCGGTGGTAAAAGACTTTTTGAAATCGTTGCCCGGCCACAAAACAGTCGTCATTGATCGTGTGCCGACGGTAGAAAATTTAGCCCAAATCGCCTTCGATATTCTTAAAGGTGTGTACCACAATCGTTACGGTCGCAGCTTAGCCTTGCAAAAAGTCACCTTGTACGAAACACCCAACTGCTGGGCAGAAATCAACGATGCCAGCATCCACGATTAATACGGCTTTCGCGTCGCAAGCAGAATCGGATGCGCACTTTATGCGGCTAGCGTTAGCGCAGGCCGATTTGGCGGCGCAACGCGGGGAAATCCCCGTTGGCGCGGTGTTAGTCAAAGATGGGCAAGTGATTGCCACCGGTTTTAATCATCCAATCGGTTTGCACGACCCAAGCGCACACGCGGAGATGCAAGCGCTGCGTGCGGCGGGCCTTGAGTTAAACAATTACCGCTTGCCGGGCTGTGAATTATTTGTGACTTTGGAGCCATGTGCGATGTGTGCCGGCGCGATGTTGCATGCGCGCTTGGCGCGGGTAGTGTTTGGCGCGACTGATCCCAAAACGGGTGTCGCAGGTTCGGTCTTAAATTTATTTGAACAGACCCAACTCAATCACCATACCGAATTAACGAGCGGCGTTTTGGCGCAAGAATGCAGTTCGATGTTGAGTCAGTTTTTTGCCCAGCGTCGTTTGCAAAAGAAATCAGAAGCATCGAAATAGCAATTGTCATTCAAGCAGCAATCATTCCTCAACACTTCAACCAAATTAACCGCACCATGCCAACCATTGCCATCGTCGCACCGAGTGGATACGCCCCAGAGCCAGCTAACGTTGCCCGCGCTATCGAACGTTTGCAAGCACGCGGTTGGGCAGTTAAGAATTTCGTCAACCACGCGCACAAGTTTCAACGTTTTGCCGCCGATGATGCCTCGCGTTTGGCGCAGTTGTATCAAGCGGCTGACGATTCGGAGGTGGACGTAATTTTGGCCATGCGCGGCGGGTACGGCATTTCTCGCATTCTGGCTGACATTGATTTTGAGCGTTTGGCGGCTAGCGGCAAGTTGTTTGTTGGCTTTAGCGATTTCACACCCATCCATTTAGGATTGTTGGCAAAAACGGCAACGATTAGCTTTGCTGGCCCGATGGTTTGCGAAGATTTGGGCACGGAAGAATGCCATGAAGCCTCGTTTCAAGGTTTAAAAGAGTGTTTAATCCCCGCGCCTAACAGCCTGCCTTACACGCTCAACATTCCAAGCTTGGGAAATCCAGCAGTCAACGTCAGCGGCACATTTTGGGGCGGAAACTTAGCGATGGTCGCGCATTTGGTTGGCAGCGAATTTATACCGCTAATCGAAGGCGGTATCTTGTTCTTGGAAGATGTGAACGAGATGCCCAATCGAGTTGAACGCATGCTGCTGCAACTGCATCATGCCGGAATCTTGAAGCGCCAAAAAGCCATCGTCTTAGGCCAATTTACCAATTACCGCTTGAGCGATTACGAAAACGGCTACGACTTTAATGCCATGCTCGATTTCATCCGTAGCAAAATTTCAATTCCCATTATTACTGGCTTGCCTTTCGGTCATGTAGCCAATAAAGTGACGCTGCCAGTCGGGGCGCAGGTGAGTTTGGTTAGCGATGCCGAGCAATTTACATTGCAATTTGGTTCCTATCCACATTTGTAAAATTAGTATTAATTCACCGTATTTTTTATTTTTCCTAACCCGATTCGGGTGCGTAGTTGGTTGATTTGATTAGAAAAACGCATCGTTAGAATGGTATAATCGCGGGTTAAATTTTTATCGCAAAAGGTATTACGTGCTCTCTACCGCAAACATCACTATGCAGTTTGGCGCTAAGCCACTGTTTGAAAACATCTCCGTTAAATTTGGCGACGGCAACCGTTATGGTTTGATTGGCGCAAATGGCTGCGGTAAATCCACCTTTATGAAAATCTTGGGCGGCGACTTGGAGCCAAGTTCGGGCAACGTCATGTTAGACGTGGGCGAACGCCTCGGTAAATTAGGTCAAAATCAATTTGGCTACGAAGAAATGCGCGTGCTCGATGTGGTGATGATGGGGCACGTTGAAATGTGGGCGGCAATGACAGAACGCGATGCGATTTACGCTAATCCAGAAGCCACCGATGACGACTACATGCGCGCTGCCGATTTGGAAGCGAAGTTTGCCGAATACGATGGTTACACCGCCGAATCACGCGCCAGTGAATTATTGATGGGCGCGGGGATTGATATTCCTCAGCACCAAGGCCCAATGAGCGAGATCGCACCTGGTTGGAAATTGCGGGTGTTATTGGCGCAGGCGCTGTTCTCTAATCCGGATATTTTGTTGCTCGATGAGCCAACCAATAACTTGGATATCAACACCATTCGTTGGTTGGAAGACGTATTGAATCAGCGTAATTCGACCATGATTATCATTTCGCATGATCGCCATTTCTTGAACCAAGTGTGTACGCACATGGCCGATATGGATTACGGCACGCTCAAAATTTATCCGGGCAATTACGACGAATACATGTTGGCATCGTCCCAAGCCCGTGCTCAACAATTGGCTAACAATGCTAAGGCCAAGGATAAAGTCGCTGAATTGCAAGACTTTGTGCGTCGTTTCTCGGCCAATAAATCCAAAGCGCGTCAAGCAACTTCGCGGGCCAAGCAGATCGATAAAATCAAGATCGAAGACATCAAACCGTCTAGCCGCCAAAACCCGTACATCCGTTTTGAAGGCGAGAAAAAACTCCATCGTTTGGCCGTGGAAGTGCAGGGCATCACCAAAGCCTACGATTACACCTTGTTTAAAAACGTCAATTTCAACGTGGAAGCCGGTGAGCGCATCGCCATCATTGGTGCTAACGGCGTCGGTAAAACCACTCTGTTGCGTTGCATCGTCGGAGCGCCAAGCTTGCAAGCGGATTCTGGTCATGTGAAATGGGCAGAAAACGCCAATCCCGGTTACATGCCACAAGATCCAACCGAAGAATTCGCCAACGGAAAAGTGTTGACCGATTGGATGGGCGACTGGACGCAAGAAGGGGACGACGATCAAGCGGTACGTTCGATTTTGGGCCGCTTATTGTTTAGCGGAGACGAAGTGAAGAAATCCGTGAAAGTCTTATCCGGTGGTGAAAAAGGCCGGATGATGTACGGTAAATTAATGCTCGGTCGGCACAACGTTTTATTGCTCGATGAACCGACCAACCACATGGATATGGAATCGATTGAATCGCTCAATATCGCGTTGGAAAAATATGCCGGCACATTGATTTTTGTATCGCACGATCGTGAATTTGTATCGAGCTTGGCGACACGGATTTTGGAAATCAAGCCGAACGAAATCGTCGATTTCCAAGGTACGTATGAAGAATATCTGAAGAGCCAGGGAATTGAAGCGTAATTAAATTTACTGAGTTCTGATGTAAAGGCGTCCTGACGGGCGCCTTTTTTATTGCCTAAAATTGTGTCGTGATGCGCGGTCGGGCTGAAGTGCGTCAAGCCAAAAACAAAAACACGGTCGGCTTTTTATTAAAGTCTGGCATCTTTCCTTTGGCCAGCAAACCCTTCCAATGCGACACCGGCCAAGTCTGAATCGATTCCGTTTCCAAGGTTAAATCTGTCGCTACACACACCATCGTGGACGGATGGCAGCTCGCGCACATGGCTTCCAATAAGGCCGCGTTTCGGTAGGGCGTTTCAATAAATAATTGCGTTTGTTTGTCTTTGCGCGAACGTTGTTCTAACTCTTGCAAGCGCTTAGTGCGTTGTCCCGCATCGGTGGGCAAATAGCCGTTAAAGGCAAAACTCTGTCCGTTTAGTCCGCTTGCCATCACCGATAGTAATAACGAGGAAGGCCCCACCAATGGGCGCACGACGATGCCATGTTGATGCGCTAAGCGAACCAAGTTTGCGCCCGGATCGGCTACCGCTGGCACGCCCGCTTCGGAGATCAAGCCAACATCGTGGCCCTGTAATAATGGATCGAGCAACGCAGGCAAATCGCTTTCCTTCGTATTGATATTTAATTCGCTGATGCTGATTTCTTGTAGCGGTTTGGCTAGGGCGAAGTTGGCGTTGACCAGTTTTAAATAGGCGCGCGTCGTTTTGGCGTTTTCGGCAACAAAGTAGCCGAGTTGGGCGGTGGTTTTTTGCACTGCAACAGGAATTACGTCGAACAGCGGTTGGTTTGGATGGGCGGTCCCGAGAGTGTTCGGGAGCAAATACAGTGCGCCAGTTTGCATGATGGTGGTCGGCTTGAAAGAAAGCGAAATTATAGTCGTGTTTTATTCTAGAAATTAGCGTAATTGCGGTGGCTAATTGTTGCGGGCGGTGAATTTCTTGTCGAATGTACACAGTTATTTTGTGTGAATTGCCTTTGAACCGCTATCTTTACTAAAAAATTAACAAAAATATATTTGCCTATCAGCATCTAGTCTCCTAAAGTGAATTAGCAGGAAATGTGTCTTATGTTTCGGTTGCTTATTTGTTTAACTTCCCACTGGATGGATCATGCTTAAAGATATCAGCACGATTAGCCCGATTGACGGTACGGTTTTCGTACAACGGCATTGCGCTAGCCCCGCCGAAGTCCAATCGGTATTATCCAAAGCCACTTTTGCACAGCGGCGCTGGCAGCAATTGTCGATTGCCGAGCGCTCTGAACATATTCGGCGCGGTGTGGAGACCTTGATGGAATCCAAAGGCGGCATTGCCGAAGAAATTACCCGCCAAATGGGGCGACCAATCCGCTTTACTCCCGGCGAGCTAAATCTGTTTGAAGAACGCGCCCACCACTTAATCTCGATTGCCGAAAGTGCGCTGGCCGATGTCTTGCCGACGCAAGTCAGCGGAGTACAAAGGCTAATGCGGCGCGAGCCTCATGGCGTGGTGTTCATTATCGCTCCCTGGAATTTCCCGCTGCTCACTTGTGTTAATACCTTAATCACCGCTTTGTTGGCAGGCAATACCGTGATTTTGCGCCATTCCTCGCAAGTTCCCTTGGTTTCAGAACGCTTGGTTCAAGCGTTCCACGATGCAGGAGTGCCCGAAGGCGTTCTGCAATATCTGCACACCACGCATGCCGATACGCGCCTAGTGATGATGGCGCCTGAGGTTAATTACCTGTGTTTTATCGGCAGTAGCAGCAGCGGTTTAATGGTTGAGCAAATTGAATTAGGACGCTGCATTGGCGTTGGGTTGGAGCTTAGTGGCGTTGATCCCGCCTATGTGCGGGCCGATGCTGATCTGGCTAAATCGGTCGATGCGGTGTTGGAAGGCGCGTTTTTTAATTCGGGACAATCGTGTTCGGGCGTGCAGCGGGTTTATGTGCACGAATCCTGTTATCAAAACTTTTTAAATCGCGCCGCTGTGGTAGCGCAAAAATATGTACTGGGTAATCCGCTCGATAAGGCCACTACATTAGGCCCATTGGTGCGCCTAGCCGCCGCTACCACCGCGCGGGAAATCGTGGGGCAGTCGATGAGTATGGGCGCCAAAACGCTACTCGATAACACCAACAATCACTTAGATCAAAGTACTACCTGCTACATGGCACCGCAAATTCTGTATGACGCTGATCACAGCATGGCGATCATGAAGGAAGACAGCTTCGGTCCGGTGGTTGGCGTTATGCCGGTGAAAAGCGATGCCGAAGCGATTGAGTTGATGAACGACAGCGATTACGGCTTAAGTGCTTCGGTGTTCACACAAGACATTAAAGCGGCGATGGCGATTGGTGCACAAGTGCAGACCGGCACTTGGCTGATGAATCGCTGCGATTATCACGACCCGACTTTGGCCTGGAGCGGAGTAAAACAAAGCGGTCGGGGTGTCTCATCGAGTCATCTAGGCTTTGCCCAACTTACCCGAGTCAAGTCGTATCACATGCGGATTTGGTAGGTGAAAAGGATGAATTAGTATCGGCGAACTAGAATCTTTTAACTGAGGATGGCCAATATGAAAAATTTGAAAATAGGTGTTCGTTTAGCGATCGGTTTTGGATCTGTGCTATTGCTGTTAATCACAGTATCACTCACCAGCATCTTTAATTTGCGTGAAGTTGCCGCTAGAACTGACGAGATTGTCAATGATCGCTATGTCAAAATCGACTTAGTCACCAAAATTAAAGATAACGTTAATTTGCAAGCGCGAAATCTGCGTAACGCGATGTTGACCGATTCTGCAGAGCAGAAACAGAAATTTTTGGCCTTAGACCTACAAGCGCAAGATGCTATCAATGCCGATTTTGATCAATTGAAAAAAATGATCAACACCCCAAAAGGTGAGGAACTATATTCGGTAATGTTGAGCACTCGCATGACTTATCGGGACTTCCTTGCGCAACTTCGTCCACTCATCAGCAACGGCGACAAACAAGCGGCCAGCGCACTGCTATTTAACTCTGTTATTCCTCAGCAGAATAAATACTTCGATGCGATCAATGCCATGGACGCTTTCCAGGCAAGTTTAATGAAAAAAAACGGAACTGATTCGCTCGATACCGTGCGCTCAGGAACCTGGGCGGTGATTGTGCTTTCATTGTTCGCCACAGCATTAAGTGCTGTCATTGGTATCTACATCACTCGTTCAATCCGCATCCCAATCCAAAACGCGGTGCGGGTAGCAGAAACGGTCGCGTCCGGTGACCTAACAGCCAACATTACTGTTGATAGCACCGATGAAACCGGTCAGCTTATGCAAGCGCTCAAAAATATGAATAATAGCCTTGAGCAAATCGTGCAGCAAATTCGTACCGGTGCCGATACCATTGCCACTGCGTCACACCAAATCGCCTCGGGCAATCTTGATCTGTCGGCGCGCACAGAGGAGCAAGCAGGTTCTTTGGAAGAAACCGCTTCATCGATGGAGCAAATTACCAGCACAGTTAAACAGAATGCCGATAATGCGCGCCAAGCCAATAAGCTGGCGACGTCCGCTTCGAGCATCGCCACCAACGGCGGCGAAGTGGTCGCCAGAGTGGTTGAGACGATGGGCTCGATCAATACCTCCGCCAAAAAAATTGTCGATATCATTGGCGTCATTGACGGCATTGCATTCCAAACTAATATTTTGGCGTTAAATGCGGCAGTGGAAGCGGCTAGGGCGGGCGAGCAAGGTCGCGGATTTGCGGTGGTGGCGAGTGAAGTACGCAATTTGGCCCAACGTTCGTCCGGGGCGGCTAAAGAGATCAAAGAATTGATTGGCGCTTCCGTTGAGCAAGTCGATGCTGGTGCTCAATTGGTCAACCAAGCCGGAACGACCATGGACGACGTAGTCGCCAGCGTGCGCCGAGTGGCAGACGTGATTACTGAAATTACCATGGCCAGCCAAGAGCAGAATTCCGGCATCGAGCAAATCAATCAAGCCATTACCCAGATGGATAATGTGACACAACAAAATGCCGCGTTGGTCGAGCAAGCGGCAGCGGCTGCGGCGTCCATGCAAGAGCAGGTTGAGCGTTTAGTCGATGTTGTGAGCGGATTCAAGCTCAGTGATATGGGCAGGCCAACCAATGCGCTGATGCTTTCAGCAGCAAACTAACTCAGTACCCGCTTATCTAACTGGGCGCGATACTTTTTCGCGCCATCTTCGCTTGTATTCTAATCATTGCTAATCCTCCTCTTGACTGCAAGGCTGGGCTGGGCTTAGTTCGGTTTCTCTTTGTGCCTAATCGACTCTGCGTTGGGGTTAATTTAGCATTGTTTTGCTATTGGTCATTTTGATGTCATATGGAAAACCTAAGATGCAATGTTAGATTTTTAATTGGTTTTAACTTGGCGTCGTCCATCCATGATCGGTTGGTTTTTGTAAAAAACTAGCTAGCGTTTGGTAAATTGGTTTGCTGGGTAGATTTACGATGCAGCCAAGAGTTGAAATCGTTGTGTTTTAAAAAATAGTAAGCCGCAAATTGATAAAAAAGTGGATAATTGTGCAGCTTGAAAGCATTATTTTCCATTGGGCAATATGCCTCAAAAGACCGATTTCTAAAAAAAGTATCTCATTCGATGGAACATTCCCCATTCAAAGGCCAAGCCTGGCAACGTAATAATTCCGCATCGCACCAACCCAACCGCTGGGATTGGATGGCCTTGCCTATTATTTTGGGTTGTATATTTTTTCTAGCGTTTGGCGCGTCGCAAATGACCTCGCCTTATCAAGTCGGGATGCCCTTAGATATCTCGCTTGATCCTTGGTATTTACCGTATTACTTGCTGCGCACGACCTTGCGCATGATGACGGCTTTATTGTTGTCGTTGATTTTCAGTTTTGTATTTGCTGCCTTAGCGGCGCGTTATCGTTTGGCTGAAAAATTAATGGTGCCAGCGCTGGACATTTTGCAGTCGATTCCGGTGTTGGGATTTTTGACGATTACCGTCACCGGATTTATTGCTTTATTTCCGGGTAGTTTATTGGGTGTGGAATGCGCCGCGATCTTTGCGATTTTTACCTCGCAAGCGTGGAATATGGCCTTTAGTATGTATCAATCGATGCGCACGGTTCCGTCTGATTTGCGCGAAGCAGCGCGGATTTTCCACCTCTCGGCGTGGCAGCGTTTTTGGCGTTTAGAGCTGCCGTTTGCGATGCCAGCGTTGTTGTGGAACATGATGATGTCGATGTCGGGCGGCTGGTTCTTTGTGGTTGCGTGCGAGACCATCACCGTCAACAACCACAATATTCAATTACCCGGAATTGGTTCCTATATCGCCTATGCGATCAATCAAGAAAAGTACTCCGCCATGGGTTGGGCGATTGCTGCGATGTTGATTGGAATTTTGCTCTACGACCAACTCTTGTTCCGCCCGCTGATTGCGTGGGCCAATAAATTCAAGTACGAACAAACGGGCGACCAAGGCGGCCAAGAATCGTGGTTCCTGACCTTATTGCGCCGCACTAACGCCGTGCAGGGTTTAACTGAACGTCTGTTGAATTTCTTCGAGCGCGGCTTGGCACTCTTTAAAAAGAACTACGATGGCACATCCATCATGGCGCGTCCTGAGCGGATTAATCCGACCTTCGAACGCGTGAGCGACGCTATTATCGCCGCCTTAGTCATGTTGGCGATCTGGAAAATCACTACCTATATTCATAGCGCAGTCGGTTGGGGTGAAGTGCTGCGAGTCTTCTGGTACGGCATTTTGACGTTGACCCGCGTGGTGATCATGATTAGTTTGGCGTCCTTGGTTTGGGTGCCGATTGGGGTGTGGATTGGACTTAATCCGAAATATGCCGAGCGCATGCAACCGGTGGCGCAGTTTATGGCGGCTTTCCCAGCTAACTTTATGTTCCCGTTAGTCGTTATCGTGCTGGTCAAATTTCACCTCAACCCCGACATTTGGCTCACGCCCTTAATGGTGTTCGGTACGCAGTGGTACATCTTATTTAACGTGATTGCCGGTGCCAGTATTATTCCAACTGAGTTGGGCTATGCGGCGGACAACTTTGGTTTAAAAGGATGGATGCGTTGGAAGCGGTTCTTGTTGCCAGCCGTTTTCCCAAGCTTTGTCACCGGCGCGATTACCGCATCGGGCGGCTCGTGGAATGCCAGTATTGTTTCTGAATACGTTACTTGGGGACCGAATACGCTGACTGCGACTGGATTAGGCAGCTATATCGCGCAAGTCACCGCAACGGGTGACTTCCCGCGCGTGGCGTTGGGAATTGCGGTGATGTGCGTGTTCGTGACGGCCTGCAACCGCTATATCTGGCGCAAGTTGTATCGCATTGCTGAAGAAAAAATGAGTTTCTAAAAGGTCAAATAAATGAATCAACCATTAATTAATTTAACTGGCGTTGGTAAAAATTTCCGAACCGCTGACGGCTCCGATCGCGTGGTGTTAGAAGACGTGGACTTCACGTTGCAAGATGGTGAAATCGTCGCCTTGCTGGGCAAATCCGGCTCGGGTAAATCGACTTTGTTGCGGATTATGGCCGGACTCCTGCCAGCCGAAAAAGGCCAAGTGACTTATCGCGGCCAGCAATTGTTTGGTCCGGCACGCGGGATTGCAATGGTGTTTCAATCGTTTGCCCTGTTTCCTTGGTTGACCGTGCAACAAAACGTTGAGTTGGGTTTAGAAGCGCAAGGCATACCCAAAGAAGTTCGCGCTGAGCAAGCCGAACAAGCGATTGAAATGATCGGTTTAGCTGGTTTTGAAGGCGCGTTACCGCGCGAATTATCCGGCGGTATGAAGCAACGTGTCGGTATTGCGCGCGCCTTGGTGATGAAGCCCGAAGTGTTGCTAATGGACGAAGCGTTCTCCGCCTTGGACGTATTGACTGCGGAAACTTTGCGTAACGATATGTTGGAGTTGTGGGAAGGCAAAAAGACCCCGATGAAGGGGATCTTGATCGTGTCGCACAATATCGAAGAAGCCGTGATGATGGCTGATCGTATTTTGATTTTCTCTAGCGATCCTGGTCGTGTACGGGCTGAAATCAAAGTGTCGTTGCCACGTGAACGCTCCGAAGATTCACCCGAAGTGCGCGCCTTGATCGACGAGGTGTATACCTTGATGACAGCGCGTCCAACGGCGGCCGAATCCGATGGCAAAGGCGACGCACAGCAACAAGCTTACCGCTTACCGGAAGCCGATATTAGCCAGATGGAAGGCTTATTGGAAATGCTGGCTGACGAACCATTTAATGGTCGCGCCGACTTGCCGAAACTGGCCGAAGAAGCTGGCTTGTCGGATGATGATTTATTCCCCGTGTATGAAGCCTTGCGCCTGATGGGCTTGGTGCATATCGAACACGGTGATATTCATTTAACCGCGGTGGGCCAACGTTATTGCCAAGCCGATCAAGCGTTCCGCAAGCATTTGTTCGGGCAACAATTATTGCAAAACGTACCGCTGGCAGCGCGTATTCACCACAGCTTGAAGATGGAAAAATCAGGCGAAATTCGCAAAGAACCCTTCCTCAATTTACTGGAAGAATTCTTGTCGGCCGAAGAAGCGCAGCAAATGCTGGAAGTGGCGGTGGAGTGGGGCCGTTATGGTGAAATGTATGAATACAATTACCATACCGGTATGTTGAAGTTACCTGACGCGGAATAATTTTTAATCGAGACCCATGAAAAAAATCGTCTTTGCATTCGCCTTATCGCTGCTCCCTATTTATGTTTTTGCGCAATCGAATTTAGAAATAATCGGCTATTTCCCCGGCTGGAAAGTGGTCGGCGCACAACCCGCAACGATTAGCTCAGCGAGCATTAATGCAAAGAATTTGACCGCCATTAATTACGCCTTTTTGGATATTTGCTGGGACGGACAACACGGCAATCCCGGTGTTACCGAGCCGCCTGATGTGGCCGATTGCTTGGATAGCAGCGGTACTAAAATTACTCCACCCAATGGTTCTATCGTTTTAGGTAATCCACTGTGGGATACGACCTTGAACGGCCAAGGACATGACAATCTGGGTAAATTGGTCGCGTTAAAAAACGATAATCCCAAGTTAAAATTATTCGCCTCGGTTGGTGGTTGGAACTGGTCAAATCGTTTTTCTGTCACCGCCGCAACGCAAGCAACGCGCGATAATTTCGCCAAGTCCGCGTTGGCATTTTTGCGTACTTACCATTTCGATGGGATCGATATTGATTGGGAATTTCCGGGCAATATCGGTATTCCATGCACCGAAGGGCGAATCTGTGACAATCCAAATGATAAGAAAAATTTTGTTCTGTTAGTCCAAACGCTGCGCCAAACACTGGTGCAAGCGTCTTTAGAAGACGGCAAGCGCTACTACATTACGATCGCGTCTGCTGCATCGCCTAAATACATTCAAGGTCAAGTTGGTAATGAGAATTGGCTCACCGCCTTGGCGCGCAGTCTTGATTGGATCAACATCATGAACTACGACTATCGCAGTCCGTTCGATGCCACCAGCGGCTTGCATTCGGGCTTATACCGCGATAAACATGATCGTATTCCGAACGCCAAGGTCAGCAATGGCGACGCAATGGTTAGCATGACGCTGCGTTACGTTCCGGCTGATAAGTTGGTCTTGGGCTTGGCGTTTTATGGCTACGGCTGGGCTTCCTGCAAACCTGGGCCAAACAATGACGGCTTATTCCAGCCGTGTAAAGGCGGTGTGAATAACACCGGATCGAACTTTAATTTCAGTGATTTAACCGGACAAGGTTATTTGCACAAAGATGAGCAGGGATTGTTCACCATCGGCGGACTAGGTTTTACGCGCTATTGGAACGAAGCCGCCCAAGCGCCGTATTTATATAGCCCGACTTCGGGCACCTTTATTAGCTACGAGGACGAACAAGCGATTCACGCTAAGACCAACTACCTACTCAAAAAAGGCTTAAAAGGCGCGATGTTTTGGGAATTAAACGCGGATAAAAATCAAACCTTGGGCAAAGTCGTGGCGAAAGATTTGTTGGGCCGGTAAAGTCAATTGCTAGCCCAGCGATAAATTTAGTCTTCGCTGTCGCTCAAGGTATAGCCAATATTTCGAACAGTGCGTACCAAGCGCAGCTTG
Source organism: Sapientia aquatica (assembly GCF_004358105.1). Classification (GTDB taxonomy): domain Bacteria; phylum Pseudomonadota; class Gammaproteobacteria; order Burkholderiales; family Burkholderiaceae_D; genus Solimicrobium; species Solimicrobium aquaticum. Next base: position 692,505 of record NZ_SMYL01000001.1, read on the forward strand.
GCATTGCCATCGATCTTTTTTCTTAGATTGCTAATGTGGACTTCTAAAAAATTGGTTTTGGGATCGAAATAATATTCCCACACATTCTCAAGCAGAATTTGCCGTGTCAGCACTTGTTTTTGGTTTAGCAGCATGAATTCCAACAACGTAAATTCACGTGGTTTGAGCACCAATTTTTTGCCAGCGCGCGTCACTTTTCTGCTCATGCGATCCAATTTTAAATCCGCAATCGACAACTCGTTGGTTCCAACCTTGGCTTCCGCTGCGCTCGGTTGCGAATAGAAGTTGAGTAAAGCTGCGGAATTTTGCTGCTCGATGACGTCATTCAAATGGAGTAACTCTTGAATTCCCATTTCAATCCTAGCGAAAATTTGGTGCACGTTGCTATCGGATTGGATTAATCGCTCAATTTTGCTGTAAATTTCCATGGAGGTCCTTTGAGCTTATCTCTCATTGGTGATCGTATTGCTGAGATCAATCGAATTGAATGAAGTAATGATTGGATTTTACACATAATTTCTACAGGACAATAAGATTTATGGGCAGAAACTTTATTGACCTAAATCCACATAAACCCGTATGATCCGCTAGCGGCTTAACAATTTTATAGACGCGCCCTCATGATTACCGGATAGAACCCAATGTCGTCAGAATCGGAAAAAATAATTTTTGCCAAGCTATCTTCCTTAGAAGCTGAATTTAAAGAGCTGCGGCAGGGCTATGTGGTGGTGACCAAGCGGTATAACGACATATTAGGTTCGCTCAAAGAACTCACCAATAACTCAATGACTGCGGCAAAAAATGCAGCCGATGCGGCCGAGTTCTCGGTGCAAGCTTGCCGCAAAGCCGCCGCAGCAGCGAAAGACGCTTCCCAGCACTCGTTTTCGATCGCAGCAGAACAAGCCGTTGAGGCCGCCACCGCCGCTGCCGCTTCCGCCTTAAATGCGGCTGCCGCCGCCGCAGCAGCAGCGGCCGCAGCAGCCTTGGCCGCGGCGCATTTAGCCGAAGAATCATCTGGTCAAGCCTCAGCCGAAGCAGCGGCTGCGACCGTACGCGCAACCGATGCCGCATCCGAGGCGGCGCGCTTGGCGCGGGAAGCCCGAATCTTCGCTGATGGCATCAAAATCGACAAGTTACCGTCATCAGAATCCTGATTTCAAAAAAACTCGCTATTGAAAAGTATTGCCAGAGCGCGAAGTAGCAAGCCACCTTTGCTTGTTGCTCGCGTTTTTGTGTTTAGCGCGAGAATTCACCGCTAAATAAATTACTCGCTTCGACCATTTCTCAATCCTCTGGCCGATAACTAGTCGGCCTGCAGTTCACTCCTCTCTTAGTAGTAAGTTCAAATTAAGCGCAATTGTCTCGGCCCACAAGTAATCCTTGGAATTGTTCCAAGCAAACGGAGCGGCAAGTTGTAATCGCCGTATTGATGCCTACTTGTTGACCTCCTCGACCAACCATCGGCTGTTATTAAAAAAATTTAATAAATTAAGTTTTGCTAAGGAGTTGTTTCTGGTTGCGATATTCGTCATCGCGCGGCCCGTTGGCCTATATCATTTGCAATCCGTTAGAGATGTGGGGTGAAGCGGTTTGCTGCAGGTAGCGATTTATTTCCGCCAATCTGATTAATTCGTTTGAAAACTATTCTGAAAGAAGTCGATGACGACAAACGAAATCCAATGGAAATGGGAATTATTGTGCGATGAATTCGATAACGCTAAACAAAATTACATCCAGCATTTTTCTCCCCTGATGGGCAATGTTAGGCTGGCACTGGAAACCGGCAACCTAACAATCAATGTCGCCGAAATCGATGCTGCGGAAGATGCGTGGAATCAGTGGGTTGACGTTCAACAAGAAATCAAACTGTTTATTGAATCGGCTAAATAGCGCGGGTTGTGCAGATTTTGCAGTTTGTGCCAAATCGGCGGGCTGACTCATCATTTCCATTCCCTCTCGCTTTGCCTTGCGACTAATTCAGTGATTGTTCTGCATGGCGGTGCGATCGAGCGCACTCCATTTGCCTTTGTTTTCTTCTCAAATCGCCACCGACGTTTTCTGCCTGCATCTAATTCGGCCGATCTCGAATTACCGTTTTTTTCAAATTCCATCAAACCTTCACACCCTCAACTCAGTTCCTCGGACTTTTATTCCTTAGGTTAAAAGTCGCATTTATTTCAAAATATCAACTTTTTGATTGTAAATTGCTGGATGTTAACTATCCTTAAGTGCCACTTGTTAGAGTAAAAGTGGACGACTAGCGATGGTTTCTTCGTCCGATTTGGCCAAACAGTAGCAGCGGCGATGTATTAGATTTTTCATTTAGACAGAACGAATTTGGAGCAAATTATGACGGAATGGGTGGAGAACGTATCAATTGCGAGGCGACTGGCCATTACTTTTATTATTACCTTGATACTTTCGATTACCGCCATTGGGGTAGGAATTTATCGGCTTAATAAAGTCGATGAATCCACCAAAACCATGATTTCGGGTTCGCTGACAACCGAGCGCTTGATTAGCGACTGGTATCGCAACGTGCATACTGGAATCCGCCGCGCTACCGCAATCGCCAAGAGTAACGATCCTTCGTTGCCAGTTTATTTTGCTGAAGAAGCCGCGGCATCGAGCAAGCAATCGGGCGAGTTGCAAAAGGCTGTGGAGCCGCGCCTTGAAACTGACGAAGAACGCGCTTTGTTTGCCGAAATAGGCGAATTACGTAAAGTCTATTTGTCGTCCCGCGATCAAATTGCCGCTCTAAAAAAACAAGGTAACAACGACGAAGCCAATCAGGTTCTAGATCAGAAATTTGCCCCAACTGCCAAAGTGTATTTGGAAAAAATGGAGAAGTTACTCGCGATTCAACGTAAAGAAATCGACGGCATTTCTAACGGCATCAGCGAAGTCAACTCCAGTAGCCGCACCTTAATGATTGTCTTGGCCGTGCTGTGTTTATTGCTAAGTGCAACATTTAGTTGGATGCTCTCGAAAACGATTACTAACCCGATTGATAAAGCGAACGATCTGGCCCATAACATTGCCAACGGCGACTTGACCGCTCACATTAGCTCTGGCGGACGCAACGAATTGGGGCAATTGCTGCGTAATCTGGACGCGATGCAGGGTAGCTTAATTCGACTTGTTACCCGCGTGCGTGATGGCTCGTCCAACGTGGCGATGGCAAGTGCTGAGATTTCCCAGGGCAATAATGATTTGTCCAGCCGAACCGAGCAGCAGGCCGCGACCATTGAGGAGACATCGTCCAACATGGAAGAACTCATTGCTAACGTCAATAAAAATTCCGAGTCCGCCAACGTGGCCAACAAGCTCGCGCAAGATGCGGCGAAGGTGGCTTTGGAAGGTGGTGAAGTGGTATCTCAAGTCGTGAGCACCATGCAGGGCATCCATACTTCGTCGAGCAAGATTTCTGAAATTATTAGCGTCATTGACGGTATTGCGTTCCAAACCAATATTTTGGCCTTGAATGCTGCGGTGGAAGCTGCCCGCGCAGGTGAGCAAGGCCGTGGCTTTGCCGTGGTCGCGTCGGAAGTGCGCTCGTTAGCGGGTCGCAGCGCGCAAGCCGCTAAAGAAATCAGTCAATTAATTAGCGACAGCGTTGAGCAAGTCGGCAAAGGCACGCGCTTGGTTGATAAAGCTGGTAGCACGATGACCAATGTCGTGGATTCGATCAATAAAGTGACCGAAATCATGGGAGAAATCAGCGCAGCCAGTGCCCAACAATCACTCGATGTCGCGCAAGTCGGCAAAGCGGTGGTGTATATGGACCAAGTCACGCAGCAGAACTCAGCCTTGGTAGAAGAAATGGCCGCTGCGGCAATGACCTTAAAAGATCAAGCTGATGAGCTTGTTGGAATTGTGGATGTGTTCAAAATCAATTCTTCCGATAACGCTATGATGCACGACGTTTTGCGTATTCGGTAATGTCTGAATTGGCGCTTTCACAGCGCGCAGGGCGAGATTTTCTTTGACCAGCATCGGCCACGACGCTAGTTAAGTGGGTGGTCGGGAGCACGCGAAAATACGGGAAATCGTATAATTTGCCTTCCGTTGAAAACTCTTCCACCCATTCGCCATTACCCAAACTAAGCTAATCAATATCTCAACGCCCGATGGCGTTTGCGATACTTTTATCGCGCATCCCGACACCGGCGCGCATCCGGCCGTTATCCTATTTATGGACGCTTTCGGTCCACGCGAATATCTGTACCAAATGGCGCAAAAGCTGGCTTCGCACGGCTATTACGTTTTGCTGCCAAATATGTTTTACCGTGTTAAATCGCCGCCAGTCATTGATATTCCATTCCCATTAAAGCCTGCCGACATGCCCGCTGCGGTTGATCAAATCATGGCGTTACTGAAAACGCTTACGCCTGAAATGGCGATGCGAGACGTTGATGCCTTCATTGATTTTTTGGCTGCGCAAGAAAATGTGCTCCAAGGGAAAATCGGCACAACCGGTTATTGCATGGGCGGCGCGCTTTCCTTGCGCACAGCCGCACGTCACCCTGAAAAAGTGGCCGCCGCCGCGAGCTTTCATGCGGGCAATTTAGCGAGCGAATCGCCCGACAGTCCGCATTTGTTGCTCAATAAGATCGCCGCGGAAATCTACATCGCCAGCGCCGATCACGATAAATCGATGCCGTCCGAACAGATTGATCGTCTTAACACCGCCTTGACCACCATCCACGCCAAGCACCAAGCCGAGTTGTACAAAGACGCAATCCATGGATTCACGATGGCGGATTTACCCGCATACAATGCGGCAGCGCTGGAGCGTCACTGGGAAAACTTATTGCCATTATTGGCGCGCAATTTAGCGCAGTAATCTGCGCTGGAGAATTCAAAATCAGGCTGGGATGATTTTCCAGCCTTTTTTTATAGCCCTCATCAGTAATACCAATTAAATACCTATTGACGCCATATTGATCTGACACTACAGTTGCACAGCTCCAATTTACTTACCTTGAGGTAATGCTGTGCCACCTGCCAATTCTCCCGTACAACGTATTCGCTCCATCGACGCCTTTCGCGGCTTGACGATTTTCATCATGATTTTTGTCAATGAATTAGCAGGCGTTAAAGGTATTCCGTACTGGATGGAACACATGCCAGCCAATGTTGATGGCATGACGTTTGTGGATGTGGTGTTTCCCGCCTTTTTGTTTATCGTTGGCATGTCCATCCCGTTTGCTATCGCTAATCGGATCGCCAAGGGCGACAATTTTTTTCAAGTGCAAAAACATATTTTGATGCGCACCTTGGGCATGCTGGTGTTGGGCGTTTTTATGGTGAATGCGGAAGAGGGCTATAACCAAGCGGCGATGCCGATGTCGATTTTTAGTTGGTCGTTGTTGTTTTATGGAGCGGCTTTTTTAGTCTGGCATGTGCGTTTGTTGAAGTCAGCGCAGGCGGATTTGGCGCTTCGTATCGCTGGCGTGCTTGTGCTGGCGTACCTCGCATTGATTTTTAGAGCCGGTGATGGAAGCGCCTATTTGACTCCGCAATGGTGGGGAATTTTAGGCTTGATTGGCTGGGCTTATTTGCTCGGTTCGGTGTGCTTTCAACTGACGAAAGGCGATGTGCGCCGATTGCTGGCGCTGTTGATTCTGTGCGTCGTTTATTACGGCTTAGCGCATTCGCATTGGGCGGTGGCTTATCCTTTGATTGCGCTAATCTGTCATTGCGATTTAACGGCGGCGCATGGTTCTATCGTGCTGTGCGGTGTTATTACTAGCCAATTATTTTTCGGCACGGCAGCGAATCGCCACAACGATTTTCAACAGCGTTGTTTGCGCGCCATTGCCTTTGCCAGCGCTTTAGCATCTGCCGCATGGGCCTTGCGCCCAGAATGGCCGATTTCAAAAATCGCTGCTAGCCCAAGTTGGTGTTTGTACAGTTCGGCAATTTGCGTGGTGATATTTATGCCGTTGAATTATTTAGTCGATGTTCAACAGCGCCAAGGCTGGATGCGTTTGTTTGAGCCAGCCGCGGCGAATCCTTTGCTGACCTATTTACTGCCTTTCATCGTGTATGCCGCGTTAGAGGCGCTGCACATTCCTATGGCCGATTGGATGCGGCAAGGCGCAACGGGCATGGCGTGGGCGTTGGGCTACGCGCTGCTGATATTGCTGTTAGTGCGCGGTTTAAATCGGTTGAATTTGCGGCTGCAACTGTGATCGGTTTTCTTCATTCCCCAAAGACCTCTGCAATTACATTGCGTAACCACTGATTGCCCTGATCTTGGTTGTAGCGCCGATGCCAAAACACGTTGGTTTGCAATGAATCTAATTTCAGCGGGTGTTTGTGGTGCACCAGCTTAAAGGGCAGGGCGGCGCTTTCGGCTAATTTCTGTGGCACGGTCACCATCAAATCACTATGACTAACGATGTAAGGCACGGCGGTAAAGTGCGGGATGCTGAATTTAACTTGTTCCAGAATACCGGCCTGATCGAGTTGCTGGTTGATTTTGTCGTAAGGACTTTCTTGCGAAGCGACCATCAATTGTCCTGAGCTAAGCATGTGTTTTAGCGTTAATTTTTTTGAAGCGCACGGATGATCGGCGCGCATCATTACCACATAATTTTGTTTGAATAGCCGCCTGTGATAGAGCGCTTCAGAGACTTCATTAAATGCGCCGATGGCGAGATCAATTTTTCCTAATCCTAGCTCCGCGGTTAAATCTAAGCCGCCGGTGCGCAAGGTGCTGATTTGAATATGCGGCGCTTGCTGCTGGCAATGTTGGATTAGCCTAGGCATGAAGTACAGTTCGGCCACGTCTGTTAGCGCAATGTTGAAATGCCTAACGCTGTTTGCCGGATTGAATTGCTCCTGCACGTTCATCGCTTCGGTCAGTCCGAGCAAAGCAAGGCGAATCGGTTCGGCCAAGCGGTCGGCAAACGGCGTGGCTTGCATGCCTTCTTTGGTGCGAACAAATAGCGCGTCGTTAAAGGTTTTACGCAATCGTGCCAAGGCATTGCTGACCGCTGGTTGCGATAGGTTTAATCGTTTAGCGACTGAGGAAATCTGCTTTTCTTGGAATATTTCATTAAACACGACTAATAGATTTAAATCGATTTCGCGTGGATCGAGCATAGTCGCCTCCTGTGTCGGGTGCCTGTGCGGTGACACCATTATTCATAAAATCAATGGTCAGTATTTTAGTATTTATATCGTAAAACTGTCCAGATTGTTTTACCCTAGCGCGATAGCTGTTTTTGAATCTCAACATAGTACGGAGACACGATCATGGAGTTGCGCTATCAAACAGGTTTTGGCAATGAATTTGCCACCGAAGCATTAGCTGGCGCGTTGCCAGTCGGACAAAATTCGCCGCAAAAAGTCGGCTATGGCCTATATGCCGAACAAATCTCCGGCACCGCCTTTACCGCGCCGCGCAGCCATAACCGCCGCACGTGGACCTATCGGATTCGCCCAGCGGCTGTACATTCCGAATTTAAGCAAATCGACAACGGTTTAATCGTTAGCGACTTTACCCAAATCCCCGCCACACCTAATCAATTGCGTTGGAATCCGCTACCGCTGCCCAGCGTTAAAACCGACTTCATCGCAGGTTGGGCCACAATGGCCGGAACTGGCTCGCCCGACGCGCAGACTGGTTGCGCGATTCACTTGTATGTCGCCAACGCGGATATGGAAGGGCGCTATTTCTATGACGCGGATGGCGAGTTATTAATCGTGCCGCAGCAAGGGCGCTTGTTGATTAAGACCGAATTAGGCCAGTTAAACGTTGAACCGCAAGAGATAGCCATTATTCCGCGTGGTATTCGCTTCCAAGTCATGCTGCCAGACGGCGTAGCGCGTGGCTATATTTGCGAAAACTTTGGCGGCGCGCTGCGCTTACCGGATCTCGGCGTTATCGGCTCCAACGGCTTAGCCAATCCGCGCGATTTTCAAGTGCCGGTTGCGACCTACGAAGACAAAGAAGGCGAGTTTGAATTATTGGCTAAATTTAGCGGTAATTTATGGCAAGCTGCCATCGGTCATTCGCCCTTGGACGTGGTGGCTTGGCACGGCAATTACGCGCCGTGTAAATACGATTTGCGCCGATTCAATACGATAGGCTCGATTAGCTACGATCATCCCGACCCGTCGATATTTTTGGTCTTGCAAGCGCAAAGCGATACGCCGGGCGTGGATACGATCGATTTTGTGATCTTCCCGCCGCGCTGGTTAGCAGCCGAAAACACGTTCCGCCCACCTTGGTTCCATCGCAATATCGCGGCCGAATTCATGGGCTTGATTCATGGCGCTTATGACGCGAAGGCAGAAGGCTTCGTGCCTGGCGGATCGAGTTTGCACAACTGCATGTCGGGTCACGGCCCAGATGAAGCCACGTTTGAAAAAGCGTCCGCCAGCGATACTTCCACGCCGCACAAAGTCGCTGATACCATGGCGTTTATGTTTGAAACGCGCACCATCCTGCGCCCAACCAGCTTTGCGATGCAAACGCCACAACGTCAAGCTAACTATGCCGATTGCTGGCAAGGTTTGGCAAAACACTTCACACCGGAACAACAATAATGAACACACTCAACGCCACCCATAACCCGCAACTCAAAAGCTGGATCGCCTCGGCCAATCTGGCCAATGCCGATTTCCCCATCCAAAACTTGCCGTTTGGCGTATTTGTCGCGCACGGTCAAACGCAAGCGCATGTCGGTGTTGCCATTGGTGACGCGATTCTCGATTTAGCGGTGGTGCATCAAGCTGGTTTGTTGAACTTAGGCGGCGACAATAACGCCGTTTTTAACTCAAGCAGTTTGAACGCATTTATCGAACTAGGAGCAGCGACTTGGAGCCAAGTGCGCGCCCAGATTAGTGCGTTGCTCAGTGCTGATAATCCGCTGCTGCGCGATAACCAATCTTTGCGCGACCAAGCAATCATTTTGCAAAGTGCGGCCAAGATGCTGTTGCCAGTTGCCATTGGCGGCTATACCGATTTCTATTCTTCCAAAGAACACGCTACCAACGTCGGTTGCATGTTCCGCGACCCGAAAAATGCCTTGCTGCCCAACTGGTTAGAAATCCCCATCGGCTACAACGGACGCGCCTCATCGGTCGTTGTGAGCGACACGCCAGTGCGTCGCCCCAATGGACAAATCAAAGCGCCAACCCAAGAGCGCCCTGAATTTACCGCCTGCAAAAAACTCGATATTGAATTAGAAACCGGCTTCATTATTGGACGCGGCAATGCCTTAGGTGAACCAATTGCCTGCGCCGATGCAGAGCAACATATTTTTGGCATGGTGTTGCTAAACGACTGGAGCGCGCGCGATATTCAAACCTGGGAATACGTCCCGCTGGGCCCATTCAATTCAAAAACTTTCGCCACCACTATTTCTCCGTGGGTCGTAACCTTAGAAGCATTAGCTCCTTTCAGAGTCGCCACCCCAACGCAAGAACCACAACCCTTAAGCTATTTACAGCACCAAGTCGGTGTAAATCACGGCGTCGATATCCATCTAGAAGTGCAATTAACACCCGAGCAAAGCCAGCAACCGAGCACAATTTGCCGCACCAATTTCAAACACATGTATTGGAGCATGGCGCAACAATTAACCCACCACACCGCATCCGGTTGCAACACTGCCGTGGGTGATTTAATGGGTTCTGGCACAATCAGCGGCCCAACCCCAGATTCGTTTGGCAGCTTGTTGGAATTAACCTGGAACGGTGCCAATCCCTTAACCTTAGCGGATGGCAGCACGCGCCAATTTATTCAAGACGGGGATGAGTTGACCTTAACCGGCTGGGCGCAGGGCGAGCATTACCGAGTCGGTTTTGGCGAATGCAGCGGAAAAATTTTACCGGCGCATCGTCTTAAATAAGTGTCGGAAATCCTCGGAACAAAAAATGCCGTTCAATCCAATGAGCGGCATTTTTTGTCTTCGTGTTTTGCACTGGGAATTGGCACTAAGGGGAGTTTGCGTGGGCGGCAAGACATCTTTATATTGAGTGAATCGAAATTCGCTACTTCGCAGAATATGTAGCGCTAAATCCTTGAAATGATATTCGTGGGAGAGCCAGCTTTGTGCCCTAAACGGTCAGATGCAATCCTCGGAAGCGGACATTCAAATCGAATAAGACCTGTAAAAATGCCCCTCATCCCGTAAATTCCTACTGACTTACGCAGGGGGGTATCTCAAATTCAATTGTTGGATTTTCCACCGACTTCTCTGCGAACGTCACGTACATACCGTCGACCTCGGAATGAGCAATAATTGCGATCCCGCTCTTGAATTTGTATTGAACCGAATTTTCATCTGGGTTTAATTCTAATTTGACTTTCGATTTGGAGATATTTAAACCAAGTGTGCTAAGAATGTCTCGGTCATCCCATCTTGGGGAAACCACTATTGGGTACAACTCACCTTTGCGTTTTCCATAAACCAACCTGCTAGCACAACCGTTATCGGCTAAATGGGAGGAATCATCGATACCCTTACGTGACACATATTCTGCTATTTGTCTAATACGTTGATCAGCCAATTCTATTTGGCATGACAAGCGCATATCACCGGCACCATTTCCTCCGGCGGCCAACGACCAAAAAAAATCACATTGCTTCAATTGATACTTTCGAAAAGTCGCGATCGAATCCAAGAACGCTTTGATCGATAGGTTTTTGTAATTCTCTTCCTCGTCCCATGCAAGCAATGATCCAACTGCGTGTTTCTCGGTTTCTTGAAGCTGATCATCGATTTTTGACTCAAGCTTTTCCAGGCACGATCTGCTCTCCGCGTGACCATACAACTTCTCGCATTCCGTCAACTCAAGGTTCTCTGCATGCAATGTTATCGATGCGAGGCAAATAAACGCGCAGCTCAGTATTTTTAAGTGTTGAGTCATAAGTATCGGGCTATCGATAACCGTAAATAAAAGTGTCGAAATTGTTTGTATGTATCGGCTACGCAGATTGATTATGCTGATGAGATCGTTCATCCCAAACAGGATAGACAGGCGGTGGTTCGTTGTGGGATTTTCGGTATGATTCGCGAAAATTTGTCATCATGCCGACCACGTCCTTTGTATCATAATCGACCCAGTAACCCCATAATCGTCCGTTAAATGCCCAACCACGATACCGGAGTAGCTCCATTTTTAGCTCAGTACGTTTTTTGTCTGAATAGCTCCAAACAATCTGTCTAGTGTAGGTGATTCGATTTTGATCTTTTATGATGTGAATATCCTCAACATCTCCCCAGCATGTAAATTTTTTGTAGGAGAATAATCTGTAAGTGAACCTTCCGGGTCCAAATCCAACCTAGCGAAGGTGCCCTTGATCATCCCAAAGATGGCCCCCATTATTCCGATCCAAGCGATAAATCTAATGTAAGCGGGGCTGTTCATCTGAAGTATGAAGTAACAACCAATTAATGCGGCAATGCAATGAATCCATAAGAAATCCAAGGTTGATTTCAAGGTCATTTTTTGGAGCGTCTCTTCATTAATCATTATTTTTTTTGTTCAATATTTCATCAAATTTGCAATCGAAAATTTCGAATCAGAGCTGTTTTTGTAAATTGATTCGACCGTCCGTAAAGTGCCGAACCCAGCCATTTCAATCCAAAACTTCGGCTAGCATTAACTGGCAAATAAGAAGCAATCAGACTTCCTAATGCGCACTTAACCCAAGAATAAACAGCAGGAATAACACCACCATCACCACAGCCACTAGCAGTAAATAGGCGGTGCGCCACAAGGTTTCCCAAGTGCTTAGTTCATAGGTTCCGCGTAATTGTCTAAACATGTGCACTGGCGGCAGGATGATGCATAGAATGCCCGCTAGTGGCCCTAATTCCAGGTCGGCCAGAATAAAAAATACGCCGAAAAATAGTGCCATAAACGATAGCGAATACAAGGTAAATACCGCATGGTCGAACATGCTGATTCCTCTGCGCCAAAAAAATACCAGCCATAAAAATGGCAGCGAAACCGGCACCAAAATTAAGGCGAATTTATAGGCGTAGCTTTTCATCTTGTACATAAATAGATCGGGATTGTCTTTTACGTGTTGGATGCTTTCTTTGATCCATTTGATTTGGTCGAATTGGATGTGGGCGCCGTTGAGATTTAGGACATTGTTCTCGGTGAGATTGCCGCTTGCATCGATGAGCGTTTCGAGTTGCTTTTGCGAGCTTTGCTCTTCTTGCAGTTGTTCGGTTAATGCGTCGGAATTCTTGCCAGCCTTTTGGGCTGCTGCAATATCGTTCTGTAACTGGGCAATTTGTTTTTTGGTTGCGTCTAATTCTTCTTTGACGCCTTTTTTAACTTCGAGGCCCACTTGTTCGGCAGTGACTTTGCCATTTTCGGTAACGTTGTGGTGATCGCTGCCAAACGACATCGCAAAAAACATAAAAAACACGCTGAACAAAAACAGCGCCAAAGGTGAAATAAAGCGCACCCGTTGGCCGTCGATGTAGCGCCGCGTTAATTCACCCGGAAAGGCAAACAACAGTGGAATCGTGCGCCAGCCTTTGGCGTCGAAATGCCACAGCCCGTGCGCCATTTCTTCAATCAGGTGCAATAAGGAGTGATGCACATGGGCCGATTGGCCGCATTCGGGGCAGAAGTTGCTAGTGATGGGCGTAGCGCAATTGCCGCAGCTGGTGTCGTGCTGTGGGCTTGAATGCTTGGGATGTTGGTTCGATGGCAGAAGGTTTCGCAGTGCGCTGGCGACAGTCATTAATTTTTCCCCTTGGAAAGTTTGCATGATTGTGCCGCAAGATTTATAGCGACTCAAGAAACAATTGAGGCGCCACGCGCAAACCAAGTGCTAATAAGCCACAAAGCATAAAAAAAGGTGACCCCAACTGGAATCACCTTTTTACTAGACCCGCAATAACTTAACGATGAAAATCGAGTGAGCTGCTCAATCCGCAGTGAACAAGACTTTTACCGATGAATCAACCGCGCTCTTTTCGATGTAGCCAATCGCGTTCAGATTCGAACCAACGAGCTTTTTTACCTCGGCGGAGCTGGCGACCTCTTTTGGAGGTGTACCTTTGCCCGAGAATACTAAGCGTGACCAAGCGGATTTCACTTGGGCTTCACTTTTGCCGGTGACTTTGTCGTAAAACGTGCCACGGATTGTGCTGCCTGAGGATTGATCTAACGGCAGGGCGGTTGCGCCGGAGGGAAACTTATCGGTTTTACCTAAAAAGATCCCTGAGATTTGATCGGCATTTAGATTAGCCACTTCACTTTTAACTCCAACCACTACCGCAACTTGGGCAAACGCGGAGTGAGTGCAAATCAGTGTGACGGCAACAAATACAAATTTGATGAGATTTTTCATGTTTTATGCTCCCATTAGAATACGAAATCAACTGCAAGACTGAATAAGTTAGTGTTTCCCACCGGTGGATGTCCGGTCACCTGATTCAAGGCACCATCGGATCCACTCGGAATAGTTAACTTTTGCACTTCAGCCTTGATGTCATAGTTCTTCCCTGCATCCCAACGCACGCCAAGTGCGCTAGTTTTCTCCGACGTATCACGTAGCAACCCATTGACGCCTGCGATTAAAACTGGGACGGTTCCTTGTACGACTGGTGGTAGCAAAGGTGAAACAGGCACTTGGGCTACCGAGGTAGCGCTCTTGATGTGGCGACCCGAAAAGCTCACATACGGGGTAAATTTATCGATGCGATAACCCAACGTGGTGTACCAAGCCGAGGCGTTAGAGACGTAAGTTGAACTGGTTCTGCGCTCTACCGCCTCCGCAGAAGCGACCCAATTACCGGAATCGAACGTGGCGCCAATGCCGGTAAAGCTCGCGAACTTACCATTAACCGACAACTGGTCGGCGATGCTGCCGAGTTGACTTAGGCCAGGTGCCGCAGAAAAAGCGTGCAGTCCACCGAGCAGAGTGTTAAACGGAATTAAGCCAGTACCATCGGTTCCTAAGTGCGATTTGTTTGAACCAATGCGTACCGTAAATGGCCCATTCTCTAGGGTTACGTTTATGCCGATAATGTTCTTCAATAGGACGATATTATCGTTTTCCCCGCTACCTCCAATCAATGTCGAGGCTTTGCCGCCCCAAACCTGACCGTTGATGGTGGTGTTACCAAATGAACCGGAATACAAAACGTCCGCGCCGTCGAACGAGCGCACTGGAACCAAACCGTAGACGTCCACTGGAGTACGCACTGTTAAATTGGTGTAGCCCACGTTACGGAAATCGCTAGTCATAAATAACGGTGCGCCGATACGACCTACGCGAACGTTAAAGGCATCGTTCACTTTTAATTTACCAAATGCCCATTCCATCGCAGGTGCATAGGAACCTTTGGCATTTTGTTTGGAGAATACTTGCAAAGTGGCCGAGAAATCGGAATTAAACTTGGCATCTACTTGCGCACCAGCTTTAGTATCTGGACCAAAATCGCTAGTCTTAGTCGCTCCGTGTCGTTGAAAGCCGGTAGTGTAGACACCATCGTCGGTATTGGTCTGAACAGCGCCCACCGTACCGAATCCTGACAATGTCAGGATGGATGGTTTTGCGTCTGGTGTTGGATCGTCAGCCAACGCGTTAGCTGACAAAGTTAAGGCCAAAAGGCCTGCGGTGCCATATGCACAATGTTTAAACATAGTTTTACCCCCACTGGTTTTATGTTTTTCGACAAATTAGAGCGTTTGCCCTATTAATTTACTTTAGGAAAGTAAAGCCGGGATTTCAAGGAGGAATGCGGGAATGTCGTATTTAGGCGGGACAACACGGGTAGGGGATGGGCAAATGTGAAGTGGGATTTTATTAATTGTTAGAAAAAGCAAAATGTTTAATTGCTACGGGCTAATTCCTCGAATTCCGTGAGAGCGACTGGGCGGCTAAACAAATATCCTTGGTAAGCGTGACAACCGGCATTGGATAAAAACTCGCGTTGCTCGACCGTTTCAACACCTTCAGCGATCACGTTTAAGCCAAGGCTTTTGCCTAAAGCGACAATTGTTTTGGCGATGGCCGCGCCGTTCGGGTCGCTGTGCACATCTTTGATAAACGACTGGTCAATTTTTAACTGATCCAGCGGCAAGCGCTTTAAGAACGAGAGCGACGAAAATCCAGTTCCGAAATCATCCAAGGAAAATCCCACGCCCAGTTCTTTGATCGACAGCATTTTGTGAATAATATCGTCCAAATTTTCAATCAACATGCTCTCGGTCAGTTCGAGTTTGAGCCGTTGAGGATTCGCGCCTGATTTGTGAATAATATTGACCACCGTTTCGATAAAATCGCTCTGCCTAAATTGCAACGCGCTGACGTTGACCGCCAACACCAATTTATTCATGCGCGGAATTTTTTCCCATGAGGCCAACAGTTTGCAGGCGGTTTCTAACACCCAATTTCCCAATGGCAGAATCAAGCCGGTTTCCTCTGCGAACGGAATAAATAGGGCAGGGGACATCATGCCTTGTACGGGGTGCTGCCAGCGCACTAAAACTTCCGCGCCAGTTAGTTTGTCGCGGCTATTAAATTGACCTTGGTAGTGCAAAACGAATTGGCCTTGATCAAGCGCTTGGCGAATATCGTCCTCTAAAGTGGCGTGTTGCTTCATGGCCGACTCAAGACTTGGATCAAAAAAGCGCACCGAATTACGGCCGGCCTTTTTCGATTTATACATCGCCAAATCAGCTTGCTTTAACAGTTGATCGCTTGAGCTTTCTTTGCCATTAAATAAGGTCACACCGATACTGGCTGAGCTGTGATGTGCGACTTCACCGAGCTGATAGGTTTGATTGAGCGACGTTAATAGCTTCAATGCCGCTGTTTTGGTTTTGCTCGCGGCGATGTCCGAATCGGTTCCTAAGTTGGATAACAGCACGATAAATTCATCACCACCAAAGCGCGCCACTGTATCGCCTTCGCGCAGATTCAACATCAAATTATCGGCCACTTGTTTGAGGATTAAATCGCCTTTTTGATGACCTAGTGTGTCGTTGATATTTTTAAAGTGATCGAGATCGATAAACAATAACGCGCCATAAACACCGCTGCGTGCTGACATGGCAATCACTTGGTTTAAGCGGTCTAACAGCAAGGTGCGGTTCGGTAATCCGGTGAGCTGATCAAAATACGCCAGTTCAAAAATTCGTTCTTCGCCTTTTTTGCGGCTGGTAATATCTTCACCGATGGCGATGTAATTAATGATGTTGCCGTTGCCTTGGCGGATAGGCGTGATGGTGGTTAGTTGGATGTATTCTTGGCCGTTTTTGGTGACATCAATCAGTTCGCCTTGCCACGTTTCACCTTGGACTAATTTGGCCCACATTTCTCTAAAAACATAAGCCGGTGTTTTTCCGGATTTTAAAATGCGCGGATTTTTGCCGATGACTTCGTCGCGGTGATAGCCGTTTTTCTTTAGGAAGGCGCTATTTACGTATTCGATTTCAGCGTCTAAATTGGTGATGATGATGCAACCGGGACTTTGCTCGACCGCTTGAAAGAGCTTAAAGCGTTCCGTTTCCATCGCGATTTTTTCGGTCAAATCACGTGCGAGTGCAATCATTCTGCCACCCGGTAATTGGCCGGTGGTAATTTCCACGCAAACGGTGCTGCGATCTTTTTTATGCAGCAACCATTCGCGCCGAGTAAAGCGCGAATACTGCGTGAGCGATAAATATTCTAATAATTCGCCCGGACGCTCTTCATAAATTAAATCGGTAAAACGCAAATGGTTCAATTCCTCTTGCGTATGTCCGGTGAGTTTAATGGCGTTGGGATTGGCATAAACGAAGTCGCCGTTGTGATTGCTAATCCAGATCGCATCGCCCGATTCGTCCAATACTGCTAATAAATCCAGCTCAGCGATTTTTTGCTCGGTAATGTCTTCACGCGCGATGATTAAACCGCTGACTTGGGCTTGCTCGTTTTTCCACGGATTGGCCAGCAAACGAATCCAGCGTTGACTGCCGCCTTCTTGTTGCCAAATTTTTTCTGAGCTTTGTAAATCGGCGCCCGATAGTGCTTGTTGCAAAATCTCGTGCACAAACTGGTTGCTGTCTTGGTCGTGCTCTTTGTAGGGCAGACCGTTCAGATCGGATAAGCCATGTCCGTTTTCCAGCAGCCATCGTTGGCTGTACGCGAGGTAATTCATTTGTTGATCGACCATAGCCAAGCCGATTGGCGCATCCTGCAATAGAGCTTGGTAATGCTGATGCTCGCGCGCTATTTTCTTTTCACGCAATTTGTCATTGCTAATTGATTCGAACAGGCCAACAAAATGATCCGGCTGGGGCGTGTAGATCGACATGCGAAACCATTCACCAAGTGTTGGCACGAACACTTCAATTTGTTCTGGTCGGCCACTGTTGGCCACACGCTGGTAAATCGCCAAACGTTCTAATTGTTTTTCGTCGGGCTTGATGAACTGACTCAGTTTTTTACCTGTGACGTTGGCCAGCCCAGTAATTTGCTCAAACGCGGGGTTGACTTTGAGGTAGATGAAATCGACCGCTTTGCCATTTTCATAGATTAACTGGCAATATTGAAAACCATTGAGCATGTGGTCAATGATTTGGTGGTAGGTCTCTTTGGTCTCGGTTTTTGCGGCCTCAACTTGCAAGCGTACGGTGCGTGATTTTTGGCCGATTCCATGCACCAAGCGCACTAATGCAGCAGCCATTGCCAATAAACCCAGTGTGGCGATGGCCACAAAGGTGAAGTTGGAGCCTAGCTGTAGGGAATCAGGAACTAGCATGTTTTCCTGGAATGTTGGACTTTAGTGAATAAAATGCACCAATGTGAAATTGGTCTGGTGACAATTCACTATAGTTTTATTGGGTGTTTATACAAGTTGTTCCTGCCCAAGCGTGGTTTGGCTATGCCGGTTGGGTGATTTCAAAACGGGATTTTCAATAAAAATAGTAAATTAATATCAATTGCTGATGATTTTTAATAATGTCAGCGGCCAATCGTGGGAAGAGGTTTATGTCCTTGCAGCATCACGGTATAATGCCGCTCTTCGTGCAACCCAGCAGTAACGGCACCTTCGTTGCTGCGTCACTACTCTCTCGCTATGTTGATTCTGCCAGGCTCTAACGCCCTGTCTTCTTTCCGTACTCAAGGTCTTTTGTCCCGCTTACAAGCACTCGATCCAGCTATTGACGCAGTGACCGGACGCTATACCCATTTCATCGATTCGAGCAGCCCCTTGTCGGCGGACGAGTTGACTCGCTTATCCGCCTTGCTAACTTACGGCGAAGCATTTGTGACCAATGCGCAGTTGGAGCAATCGGCTGATTTATTCGTCGTGATTCCACGTTTCGGCACGATTTCGCCCTGGGCGAGTAAAGCGACCGAAATCGCGCACAACTGCGGCATGACTCAAATCAAGCGTATTGAGCGCGGCATTAGCTACCGCGTACAACTCAAAAAAGGCGTAGTTGCCAGTGTCGTGTCCTCCATCACCGGACACCAAGCCGCCACACCAGAAACATTAATCGAGCAAATCGCCGACTTGTTGCACGACCGCATGACCGAAATCGTGCTGCGCGACGAAAATGCGGCCGGTGGCCTGTTCCAGGAATTAACCGCGCAACCCTTAGCCTTTGTCGATATTTTGGCGGGCGGTGCAGAGGCGTTAAATAAAGCCAATTCAGAATTAGGCTTAGCGTTGTCGGAAGATGAAATCGCCTATTTGTTTAAAGCGTTCACCGACGCCAAGCGCAATCCAACCGACGTGGAATTGATGATGTTCGCGCAAGCCAATAGCGAACATTGCCGCCATAAAATCTTCAATGCCGATTGGATTATCGACGGTCAACAGCAAGACACGTCGCTGTTCTCGATGATTAAAAATACCCACAAATTGGCTCCACGCGGAACCATTGTGGCGTATAGCGACAACTCATCGATTATCGAAGGCGCAACCGTGTCACGCTTTTATGCACGCGGCGCGGCGCAGGGCAATGAATACAAGGCCAGTGATGAATTAACGCACACCTTGATGAAGGTTGAAACGCATAATCACCCAACGGCAATTTCACCATTCCCAGGCGCATCCACGGGCGCTGGCGGTGAAATCCGCGACGAAGGCGCAACGGGTCGTGGTGCCAAACCAAAAGCAGGTTTAACTGGTTTCACCGTATCCAACTTACGTTTGCCGGGTCACATTCAATCGTGGGAAAACGATGCTGACGTAACCAGTAAAAAATCGGACGCAGCCGCGCAGTATTACGGCAAACCAGATCGCATCGCAAGCCCATTGCAAATCATGTTGGATGGTCCTATCGGTGGCGCATCGTTTAACAACGAATTCGGTCGTCCAATTTTGGGTGGTTATTTCCGTACTTATGAGCAAAATGTCGCAGGGCAGGTTGCTGGCTACCACAAGCCAATCATGATCGCTGGCGGTATGGGCAGCATTTCGGATTTGCACACCTCCAAACACGCTTTGCCGGTTGGTAGCCTACTGATTCAATTAGGCGGACCTGGCATGCGCATTGGTATGGGCGGCAGCGCAGCATCCTCGATGGCGACTGGCGCGAATACGGCAGATTTGGATTTTGATTCAGTCCAACGCGGCAACCCAGAAATGGAGCGTCGCGCGCAAGAAGTCATTAATGCGTGTTGGGCGATGGGACCAGACAATATTATTTTGTCTATCCATGATGTGGGCGCGGGTGGTTTGTCGAATGCCTTCCCAGAAATCACCAATGACGCCAAGCGCGGTGCGATTTTCGATTTACGTCAAATTCCGCTGGAAGAATCCGGCATGGCGCCGAAGGAAATCTGGAGTAACGAATCGCAAGAGCGTTATGTATTAGCGATTGCGCCAGAAAATCTGCCGCTGTTCCAATATTACTGCGAGCGTGAGCGCTGCCTGTTTGCGGTGGTCGGCACAGCCACCGAAGAGCGTCAATTAAAAGTGATTGATCCGCTGCACAACAATGCGCCGGTCGATATGCCGATGGATGTGTTACTCGGCAAACCGCCAAAAATGCTGCGCGACGTCAACACGGTTGCGAACAATTTCCCCGCAATCGACTTAACCGGTGTGGCTTTAGCTGACGTGGCGCACAAAGTGTTGAGCTTGCCAACGGTGGGCGATAAATCGTTCTTGATCACCATTGGTGACCGCAGCGTGGGCGCAATGTCGGTGCGCGATCAGATGGTCGGCCCTTGGCAAGTGCCGGTTGCCGATTGTGCGGTAACAGCGATGAGCTTTGAAGGTAATTTGGGTGAAGCCATGGCAATGGGTGAGCGTACCCCGTTAGCCGTGGTGAACGCCGCGGCATCCGGTCGCATGGCTGTTGGTGAAACGATTACCAATATGGCGGCCGCTGCCATCAACGATATTTCTGACATTAAATTGTCGGCCAACTGGATGGCCGCTTGCGGTCAACCGGGCCAAGACGCGGCGCTATTCGCCACCGTTAAAGCCGTTGGTTTGGAATTGTGCCCAGCGTTGGGATTATCGATTCCGGTCGGTAAAGATTCTTTGTCGATGCGCACGACTTGGAGCGATGAAGGCCAAGCAAAATCGGTCACGTCGCCAGTATCGTTAATCGTTTCTGGCTTCGCACCAGTTACCGATATTCGCGCCAGCTTAACGCCGCAACTCAAAAATAATGCAGGCGACACGGTGTTGATCTTGATCGATTTAGGTCGTGGCAAACACCGCTTGGCAGCCTCGGCTTGCGCGCAAGTGTTGCAGCAATTGGGTAACGATGTGCCGGATGTGGATAGCGCGGAAGATTTAAAAGGCCTGTTTAACGCGATTCAGCAATTGAACCGCGACAAGCAGATTTTGGCTTATCACGATCGCTCCGATGGCGGCTTGTTCACCACCTTGTGCGAAATGGCTTTTGCTAGCCGCATGGGCTTGGATATCAATGTCGATATTTTGGCGCTCGATGCAGGCGATGCAGCCGATAGCGGCGATGCTAAAAACTGGGCCGCACAAATTGCCGAACGACGCAACGAGCGTACGATTCGCGCTTTGTTCAATGAAGAATTAGGCGCAGTCATCCAGGTGCGCGCCGATCAAAAATCGGTGGTCATGGATGTGTTGCGCCGCTTTAATTTGGGCGCATGCAGCCACATTATCGGTAAGCCAAATAATGGCGCTGATATCGCCATTACACGCGACGCGAAAGAAATCTTCAAACAATCGCGTTCTGAATTACACCAAATTTGGAGCCGCACAAGCTGGCAGATGGCGCGCTTGCGTGACAATCCAGCGTGCGCTGATTCCGAATATGCACGCATCACTGATGCATCCGATTTGGGCATGCAGCCTAAATTGACCTTTGATCCGCAAGACGATATCGCCGCTCCATTCATCGCAACCGGCGTGCGCCCGCGGGTGGCGATTTTGCGTGAGCAGGGTGTTAATTCTCATGTTGAAACAGCGTATGTGATGCATCAATCGGGATTTACTGCGGTGGATGTGCACATGAGCGATTTGATTTCGGGTCGCGCTAAGTTGAGTGATTTTGCTGGCATTATCGCCGTGGGTGGATTCTCCTACGGTGACGTCTTGGGTGCTGGTGAAGGTTGGGCTAAAACGATTTTGTTTAACGCGCAATTGGCCGATCAATTCTCAACCTTCTTCCAACGCAAAGACACCTTCGGCTTAGGTATTTGCAACGGTTGCCAAATGCTGTCGAACTTGAAGTCAATCATCCCTGGCGCGCACGCTTGGCCTAAGTTCACACGGAACAAGTCTGAGCAATTTGAAGGTCGCTTTGTGATGGCAGAAGTCACCGCAAGTCCATCGATCTTTATGCAAGACATGGCAGGCACACAAACTCCAATCGTGGTTTCACACGGTGAAGGTTTTGCTGATTTTTCCACTACCGGTAATTTGTCGGAAGCCTTAGTTGGCCTGCGTTTTGTCGATCATCAAGGACGTGCAACCGAAACTTATCCGTACAATCCTAACGGTTCTCCACAAGGTATTGCTGCCGTGACGACGTTGGATGGACGTTTCACCGCCATGATGCCGCATCCTGAGCGCGTGTTCCGCACAGCAATTCATTCGTGGAGCCCAGAAGGTTGGGGCGAATATTCCCCTTGGATGCGCATGTTCCGCAATGCGCGTAAGTGGGTGGGATAAGCACTTAGCTTGTAATTGAAAAAGCGCATCAGTTATATCTGATGCGCTTTTTTTATGGCTGATTTAGAACTGCAGTTAGATCGATTTTTGATTGACCCGTTTTGATAATTCTTGCGCTGTTTCTTTACGCTCGCTGTAACGTGACACCAAATAGGGCGCAACATCGCGCGTCATCAGCGTGAATTTCATCAATTCTTCCATCACATCGACGACGCGATCGTAATAAGCCGACGGCTTCATTCGACCTGCTTCGTCGAATTCCAAAAAGGCTTTGGCAACCGACGATTGATTTGGAATCGTAATCATCCGCATCCAACGTCCCAAGATACGCAGTTGATTGACTGCGTTAAACGATTGCGATCCGCCCGAGACTTCCATTACCGCCAAGGTTTTGCCCTGAGTTGGTCGCACTGCGCCAACGGATAAAGGAATCCAATCAATTTGCGCTTTCATAATGCCTGTCATCGCGCCATGACGCTCTGGTGAACACCACACCATTCCTTCGGCCCATTGCGCCAGTTCGCGCAATTCTTTTACTTTTGGATGTGACTCTGGCGCGCCATCTGGCAAGGGTAAATCTTGCGGATCAAAAATACGTACTTCACCGCCCATAGCAACCAATAATCGTGCCGCTTCGAGCGTTAATAATTTACTGTAGGAGCGTTCCCGCAACGAGCCGTATAACAGTAAAAACCGCGGCGGATGCAGCGCTGCTGATGTTGGAGTGAGCTTGGATAAATCCGGTTGCTCAAATAAATCGCTCTGCACATTAGGCAGGCTGAGATCGCTCAAAGGCACAGGTTTCTCGCTTATCTGGTTGATGTCGCTTGGGTTAATTACGGCTTGCACTCGTACCAATTTTTGCTGGAGTTGACCACTTTAACCACCAACAACATCACCGGCACTTCAATCAACACACCAACGACTGTCGCTAAGGCGGCACCAGAATGAAAGCCAAATAAGCCAATGGCGGCAGCAACGGCTAATTCAAAAAAATTGGACGCGCTAATCAAGGCTGACGGACAGGCTACATTATGCTTTTCGCCGAGTGCCCGATTGAGCCAGTAGGCTAGCGCCGAGTTAAAAAATACTTGGATCAGAATAGGCGCCGCCAATAATGCAATGACCAACGGTTGCTCCATGATGGCGGCACCTTGGAATGCAAACAGCAAAACCAATGTCGTCAATAACGCACCAATCGACCATGGGCCTATTCTTTGCATCGCTAGATCAAATGCCAAATGACCTTTAACGAGCAATGCTTTACGCCAAACTTGCGCCAAGATGACCGGAACGATGATGTATAAAACGACCGAAGTAATTAAGGTTTCCCAAGGTACGGTAATCGCTGAAATTCCTAATAAGAACGCGACTAACGGGGCGAAGGCGAAGATCATGATCGTATCGTTGAGCGCTACTTGCGATAAGGTAAACAGCGGGTCGCCATTGGTCAGTTTGCTCCATACAAAAACCATCGCGGTGCACGGCGCAGCGGCTAATAAAATGAGGCCAGCAATATAGCTGTCGAGTTGATCGGCGGGTAAATACGCGGCAAATAAATGACGGATAAAAAGCCAGCCGAGTAGGGCCATTGAAAAAGGTTTTACCAACCAATTTACGAATAACGTTACGCCTATGCCTTTGACATGCTGTTTGACTTCGTGCAATGCGCCAAAATCGACTTTAACTAGCATCGGAATAATCATCACCCAAATCAAAATTCCAACGGGAATATTGACGTGCGCGAGCTCCAATCTGCCTAACACTTGAAACGCGCCGGGAAATAGTTGACCGAGTGCGATTCCGATCACAATGCACAAAAATACCCACGCGGTTAAATAGCGCTCAAAAATAGTCACAGATTTTCCTTGATTGATTTAAATGTGAGCTAACTTTTTAAGCTCTTGTTGGATGCTTAATGCGTCCAGTTTTTCGATTGGTAATGCCGATAGCAGCTCAATGCGCTTTTTTAAACCATACATCACGTCTCTAAATGCGCGCCGCTTCTCTTCGTCGCTGCCTTGGACTTGTGAAGGGTCAGGAAATCCCCAATGGGCTGTGGCTGGCTTACCGGGCCAGAATGGGCAAACTTCGCCAGCAGCGTTATCGCACACTGTGATGATGAAATCCATTTTTGGTGCATCGGGTAAGCCGTATTCATCCCAGCTTTTGGAGCGCAGTTTATCTTCGGGATAGCCCATTTCCTTAGCTAGTTCGGCTGCGAACGGATTGACTTTGGTCCCCGGTGTAGAGCCCGCCGAATAGCCAACGAATTTGCCATTGGTTTGTGTGGAGGCAATCGCTTCGGCTAGGACCGAGCGGGCCGAATTATGGGTACACAAAAAAAGAATGTTATAGGGTTTCATCGTGGCTTTTCCATAAATGTAATAGGCATGCAAGATTTCCCACCGCAGCAGTTATCCATTAAAAAGCTCATTAATGCATCAACCGTGGAGGCGTTGGGGCGATAAATTAAATTGCGGCTTTGTCGCTCAACCGAGATCAGATCGGCGTTGAGTAATTCCTTCAAATGAAAGCTGAGCGTGGCATTGGGAATGCCCAGCAGTTCATTAATTTGGGTCGGAGTTAGCCCGACATCGCCTTTTTGGACAATTAGGCGAAATACATTCAGTCGGGATTCTTGTCCTAACGCGACAAAGGCTTGGACGGCATCGGTAGTTTTCATATTTCTATTATAATCGAAATATAGTTAATGGGCAGAAATTAATTTGGATCACGTTGAGCTTGTTGCTATAACCAGAAAAACAAAACGCGCACTAAATTGAATTAGTGCGCGTTGCTGTGTGGTGCCAATAAAACTAAGTTAGGTCGGCTTCATCGATACTGATTAATGCGCGCCACTAGCGTCTGCGCCAGCACCACCGGCTAATTTAATCGGCCGCGCTAACCACACTACGCCAAGCAAAATAAAGAACACCATGGACGAGGCGAAGAAAATATCATTCGCCGACATCATGTACGCCTGCTGATCAATAGTGCGATTAATCACCGCCAGCGCTTGCTCTGAGCTTAAACCACCAGCCTGCAAATTTGACATGGTTTGCATGGTTGGAATGCTGGCAAGATTCATCTTTTCGGTCAAATGCGCATGATGCATCGCCGCGCGGTTTTCCCACAAAGTGGTGGCAATCGAGGTTCCGAACGCACCGGCAGTAATTCGAGCAAAATTTGATAAACCCGACGCGGCTGGAATTTTGTCCGGAGACAGACCAGACAAGGTGAGCGAAACCAAGGGAATAAAGAAGAACGCCATCGCCACGCCTTGCACCACGGTCGGAATCAGAATCGTCGTCAAATCGGCATTGGTATTGAATCGTGAGCGCATCCACAGCACTAGCGCGAAGACGACGAAAGAAATTGTCGACAAGATACGCGGATCAACTTTACCTATGCTTTTGCCCACCAAGGGCGACAAGATAATCGCCATCACGCCTACCGGAGCTAAGACAATCCCCGCTTGGGTCGCTGTGTAGCCCATATATTGTTGCAGCCACAACGGCAACAATACGACGTTGCCAAAAAACACGCCGTAAGC
This sequence comes from Sapientia aquatica, assembly GCF_004358105.1. GTDB lineage: Bacteria > Pseudomonadota > Gammaproteobacteria > Burkholderiales > Burkholderiaceae_D > Solimicrobium > Solimicrobium aquaticum. The sequence continues at coordinate 718,164 of NZ_SMYL01000001.1, forward strand.
CAATGACAAGGAAACTGTTCCAGTCCAAAAATTGCGACTTGTGAATAAATGCAAATCAACCACTGGATGTTCATCGGTCAATTCCCACGCGATAAAGAAGGCAAAACCCACCACGGCTACAACGGCCAAGGTAATAATTTGCGTAGATTCAAACCAATCCAATTCTTTACCTTTATCCATCATAATTTGCATCGCTCCTACCCATACAACCAGCAAGAACAAGCCAACTTTATCAATCGGCAATTTACGAATTGCAGAATCACGTTCTTTATAAATACTCCATGTCACCGCCGCAGCAAATGCGCCCACTGGAATATTGATGTAGAAAATCCATGACCACGAAATATGATCGGTAATCCACCCGCCTAACAATGGCCCCATCACCGGAGCAACCAAGGTCGTCATCGCCCACAAAGCCAATGCCATTCCAGCTTTGGCTTTAGGGTAGCTTGATAGCAGCAATGCTTGCGATAGCGGAATAATCGGCCCAGTAACCGCACCTTGCAGCACGCGGAAAGCGATTAATGATTCGATGTTCGGTGCAAAACCGCACAACCACGACGCCACGACGAACAGAAAAATACTGATCACAAATAAGCGCACCTGCCCGAAGCGCATCACTAGCCAGCCGGTCAGCGGAATCGAAATCGCGTTCGCCACGGCGAACGAAGTAATAACCCAAGTACCTTGTGCCGGGCTTACGCCCAAGTCACCAGAAATGGCTGGAATCGACACGTTCGCAATCGACGAATCCAGCACGATCATGAACGTGGCTAAGGCCAGCGCTAATGTTCCCCATATCAGGGTTGAGCCTGTCAGTGGAGGATGTTCAACATGCTTCATCGGAGCTGGTTTGCTCCGATCGTCAGCATTACTAGTTGCGGAAGTTGCCATGATTAATGTGCTTTATCTTCTTTGCTTGCTTTGCTAGCCTTAGTTGCTTTAGTCGATTTTTCACCGATGTTACTCGCGATGATTTTTTTGATTTCAGCATCGGCGGCAGCGCTATCGGTTGGAATCACTTCAGCATTTTTCGCTGAATTTTCGGTATTGGCTAAGGCTTTGCCCGATTGATCAACCACATCGACGTCCACCTCCATCGACAAGCCGATACGTAGTGGATGCTCGGCTAGTTCTTTCGGATCTAATTTGATGCGAACTGGAACACGTTGCACAACTTTAATCCAGTTACCGGTTGCGTTTTGAGCTGGCAACAAGGCGAATGCCGCGCCAGTACCAACACCTAAACCTTCAACGGTTCCGTGGAATACCACGTTTTTGCCGTACATATCCGCCACTAAATGAACTGGCTGACCGATACGCATCTTGCGTAATTGCACTTCTTTAAAGTTGGCATCAACCCACAATTGATCCATCGGAATCACCGCCATTAATGGTGTGCCAGCTTGAATGCGTTGACCCAACTGAACGCTGCGACGCGCAACATAGCCAGTCACGGGAGAGAGTAGGTTGGTACGTTGCGCGTTGATATACGCTTCGCGGAATTTAGCCGCGGCGCGCAACACATTGGGATGCTGCTCCACGTGTACGCCTTCGGTCAATGTCTTGTTTGAAGCCAATTGTTCGTTGGCCGACAACACGCCAGCCTGCGCCGCGGCGTAAGCACTTTGTGCGGCGACCAAGTTGGATTTTGCGTGTTGCAATTCTTCGTTAGATACGGCGCCGATGCTAGCAACCGATTGACGACGTGCTAAATCTTCTTTAGCGCGCGCTAATTCGCTGGCTGTGCGGGTGATTTCGGCTTCGCGCAATGTCACGTTCGCTTCATAAGTCGCGTTGTTAGCGTACAGTGTGCGGACTTCACGCACGGTTTGTGCTAATTGAGCACGCGCTTGATCCAGAGCTACTTGGGCATCAGCGCCGTCTAATTTCACCAGCGTTTGTCCCGCTTTAACGAAGTCAGTATCTTGGGCTTCGATGGCGTTGACCGTGCCAGCGATTTGCGGCGTGATTTGTACTATGTTGCCTGAAACGTAGGCGTTATCGGTGTCTTCGTGCTTGCCGTTATTGATGAACCAATACACGCCGTAAGCGATGGCGGCCACGCCAAAAATGCCGGACAGTGCCAACAACGCGGTTTTGCGCTTTGCTTGGCCTGGAATTGTTTGTTCTGATGAGTTATCCATGTGATTTCCTATGTGCTTTACTCGTTAGTTTTTGCTAAGAGAGATATGTATATTGATGAATTTGGTAAAGAATTATTTAAAACTGCTGACCGTTGTTTGATCATTAAAGCCGCCGCCTAATGCGCGCACTAAATTAATCGTTAAATCAACTGCTCGGGTCTTCAATTCGATTTCGGCGCTTTGTTGACTGAGCAAGGCGCTTTGGGCGTTAAGCACGGTTATGCGGCTAACTAAACCCGCTTTTTCACGTTGCTGAGCTAAATCAAAAACCGCTTGCGCGCTGGCTTGCTGTTCGGCTTGTTGCTTTTGTAGTTTCGCAATCGAGCGCAAGGAGCTAATTTGGTCGGCGACATCGTGTACCGCTTCGATCAAGGTTTGGTTGTAGCTTTCAACTGCCATATCGTATTCCGCCGTTTTGCTGCTTAAATCGGCGCGCAATCGGCCACCATCAAAAATCGGCAAACTGATCGCTGGGCCAACCGCGTAATCGCGGCTTGAGCCATCGAGCCAATGACCGAAACCCAAACTGCTAAATCCAGCAAACGCGGTCAAGTTGATGTTGGGATAGAACTCAGTTTTGGTGACATCAATTTGTTTGCTGGCTGCTAAAGCGCGATCACGAGCAGCCGAAATATCAGCGCGCCGGCCGATCAATTCGGCAGGAATCGCATCCGGTACATTCATGTTGACCTTGCTGGGCAGCGTGGCAACGATGTTTTGCGTGGCTTCAGGGCCTTTGCCAATTAATGCCGCCAACGCGTTGCGAGACAAGCTCATTTGCTCTTCTTGCTTAATAATTTCGGCGCGAATCGCTGGAACGCTGCCGCGCGAGATTTGCACATCTTGCTCGGTATCGAGTCCAGCATTTAAACGCTGATGTGCGACATTCAATAATTCTTCGCGCTGTGCTAACGTGGCTTCCAAGATTTTTTTCTGTTCAATCGCGCGGGCTAGGGAGAAATAACTTTTTGCCACGCTAGCTTCGATCAACAAACGTGCTGATTGAATCTCTGCACGGGCGGCACGTTCATTACTTAAGGCCGCGTCCAAGGCAGCGCGATTTTTACCCCAAAAATCAAACTCGTATTTGGCATTCAACATCAACAAATTGGTGGAATACACCGAGCCAGCAAATGGAGGCGGGTAAATATAGTTTTCAGTGAAATGCTCAGGCGTTACGCTGGCAGCTACACCCACGGTTGGCAGTTTACTGGCGTCAGTCGCGCGTGCAATGGCGGCGACTTTATCCAAGCGCGCCTTGGCTAATTTAATGGTCGGATTTTTTTCTAGCGCCTGTTCCATTAAGCTCGTCAGCACTGGGTCGTTGAGGGTTTCCCATGAAGCAGCGCCCGGCCATTGAATCGCTGCTGAGCTGAGTTTTAAATCGTCAGTGGAGGTAATAACTGCTTGCGGACTGATGCCCGAGTAATTGACGCAGCCAGCCAAGGCAAGCGATATCAATAAGATTGAACTACGTTTTAAGTGGTGTTTTTTCATAGCAAGTCCGTATCGATCTGCATTGCAATAGTGGTTGAATAGTTAATAAGTTGACGGGTACCACTCGACGATTCGCAAAGCGAGTGAATAAATAATAGGGAGTTCATTGTTGGTTGAAATGGAGGGGGAATTGGTTAAGGACGTTGGTCAGAGTAATCAGAGTAGTCGAGATTGTAATCAATAGTTAAAAATTACGTATTCATGCCGTTAGCTAACATTCGTCCCAGAAAATCTTTTAACAGATCATGTTCTTGCTGCGAAAAACCTCTCAAATGATGATTGGCGACTTTGCACAAGTCCGCTGGAATCTTTTCGCAGACTTTTTTACCTTCTTCGGTCAGCGCTAAATGCACCACACGCCGATCTTGTTCAGAACGATTTCGGATCAACAGCCCTTTATTCTGTAATCGGTCCAGCATCCGAGTGGTTGCACCCGTATCCATATCGGTCTCTTTGGCTAGCGCTGCCGCCGTGTCTACTTTGCCGATATAAATAAAGAGCAAAGGACGCCATTGCATTGCAGTCAAATCGTGCTTTTGCATTTCAATGTCGATCATTTTTAGCAATGAAATGTGCACGTTACGCAGCATGTAACCTACGGTTGTGACCGGCGTGTAGTCCAGCGGCTGGTAAAACTCAATATCCTTGGTCTGCTCGCCCGATGTTGAGGTAGAGGAAGTGGAGTTCATGCGGAACAAATTAGTCGATAAAAATCTAAAGCGAAAATATAGCTGCCTATGCAGCCATTGTCAAGGCAGTTTATTTTCGAGGCGGCTACTTTGTCCCGCTATTTTTGCAGAATATGAATTTTTTATTAAGCTTATTGAGGGCTAAGTGATTCAGCTCGTAAGGAAATTGCGACCTCAGTTAAAATGCAGCACTATTTCGCCAACTAAGGAACAACATGATTAAGCACATTGTGATGTGGAAGTTAAAAGAACACGCCGAAGGTTCAGATAAGGCCGCCAATCTGAGCAAAATGAAAATGCTATTGGAAAGTTGCGCAAATATAGTTCCTGGCATGACCGCGCTAGAAGTAGCGATTGCCGTGCCGGAATTGGAAGCGACCTACGATATTATTTTGTACACCGAATTTACTGACAAAGCGGCCTTAGACGCATACCAAGTGCACCCAACTCATCAAGCAATCAAACCATTTATCGGTGCGGTGCGGGAAGAACGTCAATGCATGGATTACCAAGTTTAAGATGAGTGAGGAACACCGTTTGCCTGCTCAAACCTATCAACGCATCGTTTTAGCTGCCCGACCACGCGGGCAAGTTGCTCCGGAAAACTTTCGGCTGGAAACTGCAACGTTACCGACAATTGACGATTTGAAGATTAACGAGGTCGTGATCAAAAATCACTATTTGTCGCTCGACCCGTATATGCGCGGGCGCATGTCCAAAGCCAAAAGCTATGCCGAACCGCAAGCGCTAGATCAGACCATGATAGGCGCGACAGCGGGGCAGGTCGTTGCGTCGCGACATGCTGATTTTTTGCCTGGTGATTACGTCTCGGGCATGTTGGGTTGGACAGAAATGGCCATTGAAGATGGCGCTGCCTTGCGAAAAGTTGATGCGGTGATTTTGCCTTTGTCGGTCTATTTAAGCGTGCTCGGCATGCCGGGCGTCACGGCGTGGTATGGAATTCATCGGATTCTGCAAGCCAAAGCCGGGCAAACCTTGGTCGTGTCGGCTGCCGGTGGCGCAGTGGGCAGCGTAGTCGGTCAATTGGCTAAACTAATCGGCTGTCGGGTCGTTGGCATTGCCGGTGGCGAGCAGAAATGTGCTTACATAGTTGATGAGTTAGGTTTTGATTCCTGTGTCGATTACAAAAAGTTTGCCAGCGAAGAAGAATTAACGGACAGCTTGGCTGCTGCGACGCCCGATGGAATTGATTTGCTGTTTGAAAATGTCGGCGGCCGCATCTTTGATGCTAGCTTGGCGCGCCTAAATCCCTACGCTAAGATCGCTTTGTGCGGCATGATTGCCGGTTACAGCGCCAATAGCGATAATGCGCAAGCACTTAAAAACAGCGGTAAATTATTAACCATGCGCGCCACCTTGCAGGGTTTTATCGTCACCGAACACATGGATGTGTGGCCTCAAGCCTTGGCTGAACTAACCGAATTGATGGTGGCAAAAAAACTGCATTATAAAGAAATGATAGCGCAAGGATTAGCCGCTGCACCGAATGCGTTTATTGGATTGTTGAGCGGGAAAAATTTAGGTAAGCAGTTAGTTCGTTTTTAATGTTATCGGCGTTTTTTCGCTTAAATTTACAGTCAACAATTTCGTCTTATCTCCGAGTAAAGTCTAGCTAAATAGGAAATCGAAAAATGTCCATTACCATCGTATTAGATAACTGGTCAGTTCATAAAGAAGCCGCGCGCGCGATTCGAATGCAGGTATTTGTGATCGAACAAAATGTACCGATTGAATTAGAGTGGGATGATATGGACGAGGTTTGCGTGCATGCGATTGCGAGCGACGAAAACGGTCAAGCGGTGGGGACGGGCCGCTTACTACCGGACGGTCATATCGGACGAATGGCCGTCATGGCAAGTGCACGTGGGACTGGTGTGGGCAGCCAAATTTTGACTAGCTTAATGGCAGCGGCAAAGCAGCGCGGCGATAAACGTGTTGTGCTAAGCGCCCAGCGTCAAGCCGAAGGATTTTACGCAGCACATGGATTTCGTGTGCTGGGCGATGAGTATTTGGAAGCGGGAATTCTACATATTACGATGGAACATTTTTTTAATTGATCGAACCCAAAAAATGTTCCTCGTGAACCGTGATTAGCAGGCAGCGGACTATTCAATGAGTTGATTTTTAATAGCGTAGTGCGTCAACTCGGCATTATTTTTTAACTTCATTTTGATTAAAACACGGGCGCGATATTCGCTAATGGTTTTGACCGACAGCGACAATTCTTTGGCGATGTCGCTTACCGCTTTGCCCGAGGCAATCAACGTCATGGTTTGGTATTCACGATCGGACAGTGTTTCGTGTAAGTTGACGGAATGCTCGTCGTCAATATGATTGGCTAGTTGCTGCGCCACGGACGCATTAATGTATTTCAATCCAACGGCAACTTGGCGAATAGCGGTGACCAATTCTTTTGGCGCGCTTTGCTTATTCAGATAGCCCGATGCACCGGCTTTTAAGGCGCGGATGGCATATTGTTCTTCCGGGTGCATGGTGAGCATCACAACGGCGATAGCGGGATGTTCTTTTTTGATCTGCTTTAGCACTTCAATACCGCTTTTATCGGGTAGGGAAATATCGAGCAGTAGCACGTTAAATTCATGTTCCCGACAAAGCTTGATGGTGCTGTTACCAGTTTCTGCTTCGCCTTTTACAACGATGTCTTTGGTGTCAGCCAGAATCTGTTTTAAGCCCTCTCGAACGATGGCGTGGTCGTCGGCAATAATGACTTCGATGATGGTATGTTCTTTCAACTTGTGTCCTTGATGTGCGTGATAGGGTTGTTGTTAACAACGCATGTTTATAACAGCGATAACTGATCGCTCATCGGCTCTTCAGCGGGGAATACAAAATTCTTGGGTTGTATCATCAGCGGAATTTTTATCGCGATCACACAGCCGTTATTGGGCTGTGAATCGACGATGATAGAGCCGCCAATTTCTTTGCAGCGCTCTGACATTCCTAATAGTCCGAATGAATTTGGTTTGCGCTCATCGTTATTCTCTAAACCACAGCCATTGTCTGCAATCGTCAAGCTAATGCTGGTGCGAGTGTACACAATCGCCAAACTGGCGTAAGTGGCGTTGGCGTGTTTGGCGATGTTGGTGAGGGCTTCTTGCACCATCCTAAAGATCGCAGTAGCGTTTTCAGCGGATAAGGAAATGTCGTATTTGTTGGTGGTAAATGAGCAGCGAATGTTGTACTGCTTCTCGAATTCTTTGACCTGCCAATCCAGCGCCGGAATAATCCCCAAATCTAATACGGAAGGGCGTAAATCGCGCGCGATGCGATGACCGGCTTCAATAGTGCGATCGATCAGAGTATCCACGTATTGGGTTTTTTCGGCTAACCAAGGTTGGTCTTTAGGCAGTCGGTTTTCTAGCGTATGCAAAATCATTTTAACGGCGACCAAATTGCCGCCCATGTCGTCGTGAATTTCCCGCGCGATATTCATTCGCTCTTGTTCTTTGATGCGCTCGATATGGGCCGACAATTCGGCCAGACGTTGACGATAAAGATGATTTTCAACCGAGATAAGTTTGCGCTCGGTGATGTCAGTAATAATGCCTTCCAAGATTACATTTTCTTCGGAGAGCTTGCGCGGCATGGCGCGGATGTGTATCCACTTAATATCGCTCCATTGAGCGATCCAAACACGGCCTTCCCAGTTCCATGGATTTTGCGAATAGGCCGATTCCTGCATGCTGCTGTGATAGGAGGCTAAATCTTCGGGCAGGATTAAATCGGTAAACTTGGACGAATTAAGGTATAAATTATCGGGCGTGACGCCGAGCGTGCTTTCGCAGTTTTGGCTTAAAAACAAATATTTGATCAGGCCACTTTTACTCAATAAGCTTTGAAAAACCAAGCCCGGCAAATTGGCAATAATCCCAGCACAACGCGCTTCGCTTTCTGAGGCGGCTTCAATCGCATTTTGTTGAATGCTAATATCCGTGCCGATAACAAGTAATGTTTCTTCGTCGTCGATCTTGTGCCGTAAAATGTGCAGCACCACTGGATAGCGCGATCCGTTTTTACAGGTATGCAGCGTTTTGAATTCGACTTTTTGTTGGCGACCCGAGAGTAACGGTTCTAATTGGTTTTGCCATTCAGTTTGGGTAAACTCACGGGCGATTTGCCACGGTCGCATTTGCTGCAGTTCTTCGAACGAATAGCCCAAGCCGGTTAAGGCGGTTTGATTGACTTGTTGATAGGTGCACGTTGCTGCATCAATCAAATAAATTTCATTGAAACAGCCTTCAATCAATTTGTTGAGTAAACCTTGAGTATCCATAAATATCTACTCTCGCTTTCTATATTAGCCAGAAATGATACTGTTATTGGACTAATGGGGGAAACAGACTTTGTGGCGAAATTATACTGAATATGTTGGTAGTGCTAGCAACGGCGCATCTCGCTTTCTATCGTAACAACAAGTTACCATAGCATCAATATTTTTGTGGATTTAAAGCAATATTTGTGGTGCGGCAACAAAACGCTAGTTTGAACTATAAAGGTAATAAAAAGCAATGAGTGAAAACATAAATCTGGATGACGATGACGAGCAAACCAGCGCCTTATTAAAAATACCTCCTGGTGCAAAAAATTACATCACCATGCCCGGCTACGTCGCCATGAAAGATGAATTGCTGCAATTGATCGACGTTGAGCGCCCAGAAGTTGTCAAGATCGTACATTGGGCCGCATCAAACGGCGATCGCTCAGAAAACGGCGATTACATTTACGGCAAGCGCCGCCTGCGCGAGATTGATCGGCGGATTCGGTTCTTAACTAAACGATTAGATTTGGCCGAAGTGGTCGATCCAACGATTCATCATGGAAGCGATCAGATTTTCTTCGGTGCGACGGTCAAATACGAGACGCAAAACGGAACCGAACACGAAATCACGATAGTGGGTGTGGATGAGTTCGATCCCTTACGCGGAAAAATCAGTTGGGTCTCGCCAGTCGCGCGAGCGCTCAACAAAGCGCACGAAGGCGATTCGATTTCGCTACAAACTCCCGCAGGGATTGAGGAAATCGTTATCCTCGAAGTGAGCTATCCCGCGCCAGCGCATTAAATTGGGCTGTATTGATCGGTTCTGCTGGCGTCAATTTTTAAATCCATTCAATGCTCTGTCATTCATTGACTTAGCTCAACCCCTGCGAAAACAGCACGATTAGGATGAAGGAGTTGTGACGGCTGCATCGTCACGACTTAGCCGCTTCCATCGCTAGATGGCCATGGAATGCCAAAAAATATGTCTAACTGTTTTTTGTGGGAGTTTGCCGTGGCATACAAAACCATCTTGGTCTATGTGGATGATTCACCGCATTTGGTCAATCGTGTCAATTTTTCCGCCAAAGTTGCGCAGAGCGAAATGGCGCATTTGATTGGCGTTGCGGTAACTGGTATTTCGCGCTTGTTACAGCTTCCCACGATCAACGTCGATCCGCAGTTTGCTGCCAATGGTAATCCCTATAAGCCCGAATACATCGACCAATTGCGGCATAACGCGCAATCGGCGCTGACTAAGTTTAAAGAAATCGTAAAGCCCTTTAATTTGCCATCGATTGAAACCAAACTCATTGATGATGACGCCTCAGACGCAATTAGTTCGCAGGGCGTGTATGCCGATTTGATCGTATTAGGCCAAAACGATAACGATAATCCCTCGTTAATTGCCAAGGTGGATTTTCCTGAATACGTCGCGCTGCATTCGTCTTGCCCAGTATTGATTATTCCTTGTGCGCCGCGCACCGAAACCATTGGTGATTCTGTGTTAATTGCGTGGAATGGCAGCATGGCGGCTTCACGCGCGGTGCGTAACGCAATGCCATTTCTGCAACGTGCCAAGAATGTTCGCATCGCCATCTTTGAGTCGGCCAACACTGACAAAGCCAAGCAACAAGAATCATGTGAAGAAATTGTGGCATTTCTTGAGCGTCACCATATCCAAGTTGAATTAGTTCGACGCACTGTGGTGGATAACATTGGTCAGGCCATGCTGGAACTAGCAATAGAAAAGCAGGTCGATTTAATGGTAATGGGCTGCGTCGCACACCAGCGCTGGCGCGGAGTTTTATTGGGCGGATCGACGAGGGTAATTTTGGAAAATGCGACGATACCAGTTTTAATGTCGCATTAGATTTAGCGCCGCATAGTTGGATAGCCGCTCGATTAGAAAATAGTCAGAAACTAGGAGGTTTGAACATGGAGCGAATCGAATGGACACCGGATTTATCCTTGGGACTGCCTGATGTTGATGCAGCTCATAAATTATTTCTGGATCAACTTGTGAGTCTGGCCGATGCGCCCGATAGCGAGCTGGTTAATTTGTTGCCGCCCTTGATTGCCGGTATGGAGAGCGACTTTTATCAGGAAGAAGCCTTGATGGAAAAAGTCAATTACCCTGAAATCAAAGTCCACCGCGAGCAACACGCCCGAGTTTTAAGTGCTTTGCATAACGCCATGCCAGATGTTTTACGCAATGATTTTGCCTTGGCCAGAAAAGCGCTTGAGCTGTTACCGCAATGGTCGGTGATGCACATTATCACGGTCGATAAAGCATTGGCGCTTTACCTAAAAGAAATCAAGGCGTTAACGAACGAAAAAAGTTAGTAGCAATTCTTCACCTTCCCACGCAAGCTGACTAACTCAGCAATCACCGGTTGCAGGATATACTACGGAGCCAAACAAATTTGAATTGGCTTTTCTCTTGCAACCGAGTGCATTATGTTCATCGATACCCATTGTCATTTAGATGCCGCTGAATTTAACGGCCAAGGAGCAGCCGCTGCGGAGCGTGCGGCGGCCAATGGCGTGCACCGTGTCATCATTCCCGCAGTCTCCGTGGATAACTTTTCTAGTGTCGCCGCGCTTGGTCGCTTTGGCGGTTATGCGCTGGGAATCCATCCCTTATTTGTCCCTGATGCCGCAGAAAAAGACTTAGAGGTTTTGCGTCAGAGCGTTAATCAAGCGCTCGCTGACCCGCATTTTGTCGCCGTCGGTGAAATAGGTTTGGATTTTTTTGTGCCTGAGTTGACCACGCCAGAAATGCGCGAAAAGCAGACCTATTTCTACCGCGAACAATGCAAGATCGCACGCGATGCCGGTTTGCCGGTTTTGCTGCATGTGCGTCGTTCGGTCGATCCGATTTTAAAAACATTACGCCAGATCACGCCAAAAGGCGGCATCGCGCATGCCTTCAATGGTAGTGATCAGCAGGCCGAGATTTTTATTCAGCTTGGTTTTAAATTAGGTTTTGGCGGTGCATTAACTTATACGCGCGCGCTGCAAATTCGACGTTTAGCGACCAATCTTCCCTTGAGCGCCATCGTATTGGAAACCGACTCGCCCGATATTTCACCCAACTGGCTAGCAGCCGGACAAAACTCGCCCGAACAGTTGCCCAGAATCGCGCAGGTGTTAGCTGAGCTGCGCGGGATCTCAATTGAGCAACTTGCCCAGCAGACGACACGCAATGCCTACGATGTATTGCCGCGCTTGATTCGGAACGATAGCGCATAAGCCTAATCTGAGACGCGTTAGCTTAGCGAGGTTTCAAAAAAGCAGATGCGTATCTTTATTGGCGGTTTTGTCGTCGGTATTTTGTGGTTGCAGCAGCAAGCACAATTGTGGAATTGGTTGGCAATATCCATGTTGGCCGCTGCTATTTTGGTAGCGCTAATTTTTTCTCCGAAAATCAAACAGCAGCAATTGCGCGCCGGCGTAAGTTTTTTTATCGGCGCTGCGCTTGGTTGGGTGTGGGCCACCGTCATGGCGCTCGCTGCTCTGGCTACGCAATTATCGCCTTCTATCGAAGAGCAAGAAATCACGGTAATTGGCACCATTACGAGCTTGCCGAGTTTTATAGAATACGGTCAGCGTTTTGAGTTTAGGCTTGAGCAAAGTCTGTCTCCTAGTATTAAGATTGATGCGCTACCCAGCAAGGTATTGTTGAGCTGGAATCGCGCTAACTATGTCCCACGTTCTAAGCTCCAAGCTGTTAACGCTAGCGAACAAATTACTCTCAATCCCGGTGAACGTTGGCAACTCACTATTCGTCTGCGTCGGCCTCATGGACTTGCTAATCCGCACGGATTTGATTATGAGGCGTGGTTGCTGGAGCAAGGGATAGGCGCAACAGGTTCGGTGCGTAACGATAAAGATCGGGATGTGTCGGACGCGAATAAGTCGCGCAATCGACGCATCGATTCGTTTGTTTTTAGCCCAAATAACCTCGTTCAATTGGCCCGCGCGAAGTTGCGCGATCGTATCTTAACTAGCTTGCCCAATCAAACATACGCGCCGATCTTGGTCGCGCTGGTGATAGGTGAACAGAATGCGATCTCGGCACAGGATTGGACTATGTTTGCTCGAACCGGTGTGAGTCATTTGATCTCGATCTCTGGTTTGCACGTAACCATGTTGTCCGGGATGGCGGCTCAATTGATGTTTTACTTGTGGCGACATTCGTTTTTCACGCAATCGCAATTGCCGCTGATTATTCCGGCGCAAAAAGTGGCCGCGCTAACTGGCGCAGTAATTGCGTTGATCTATGTGGCGTTAGCCGGTTTTGGTGTGCCGGCCCAGCGCACCCTAATTATGCTCAGTGTTGTTGCTCTGGCGGTGTGGTTTGATCGTATCAGCAATCCCTCTCATGTCCTTGGTGTGGCGCTCGCTTTGGTTTTGTTGATTGATCCGTGGGCAGTTTTATGGCCGGGATTTTGGTTGTCCTTTGGCGCGGTGGGCTTGATTTTTTTTGCGGGCGCTGGGCGCGCTTTGATCCGAACTCTGCCGTGCATTCCAGCGCAACCAGACCCGAGACAGGCTGAGCCAGTATGGCGCACCAAGCTGCGTGCTCAATGGAATGAAGCTACCACAACGCAGTATGTAGTAACCCTGGGCTTGGTGCCGCTGACAATGCTGTTGTTTAACCAAATCTCTTTAGTTAGTCCATTGGCTAACGCGGTGGCCATTCCCTTAGTCAGTTTGGTGATTACGCCATTTGCGTTAATCGGTTGCGTCTTGCCCGCGCCGCTAGGTGGTTGGATTTTGGTGGCAGCGAACGCTTTGTTAAGTTACTTGATTGTCTTTTTGCATTGGCTTAATCAGTTTTCATGGGCGGTTTGGTTCGCACCGCGTCCGTCAGTTTGGATGTTTGGTTTGGCGATGGTGGGAACGATATGGTGTTTGGCACCGAAAGGCTGGCCGCTGCGCTGGGCTGGACTTTTGGCTTGGTTGCCGCTTTGCCTACAGCAATCCGACTATCCAAAGCAGGGTGAGTTTAAGGTAACGGCCTTAGACGTTGGGCAGGGCATGGCGCTGTTAATTGAAACTGAAAAACACCGATTGTTATACGATACCGGTCCGTCCTATTCGGTTGATTCGGATGCTGGCAGTCGGGTGATTTATCCGTATTTAAAAATGCGTGGAATTAGTTATCTCGATGGTTTGATGATTAGTCACAACGACAGCGATCACTCGGGCGGTGCGCTGTCCTTGATGCGCCAAATTAATATGAATTGGGTCAGTAGTTCTTTATCGGAGGACAGTACGATAGTTCAAACCGCGCAACGTCAATTCCTGCATAAGACATGTTTGGCGGGCGAATCGTGGAATTGGGACGGCGTGCAGTTTGAAATTTTGCATCCTGCGGCGGTGATCTATACCAGCAATAAATGGAAATCCAATGCCAAGTCGTGCACCCTAAAAATTACCCAAGGTCAGTTTTCTATTCTGCTCCCCGGCGATATTGAGGCTATCCAAGAAGATCAACTGATCAACAGCATTCCCGATAAGTTAGCCGCTACCGTTTTGCTAGCGCCGCATCACGGCAGTGGCACGTCATCAACGTTGCCCTTCCTACAGGCGGTCAATCCGCGCATCGCCATCTTTCAACTCGGTTATCACAACCGTTACCGCCACCCCAAAGCCGCGGTGTGGCAGCGTTATGCGGATTTGGGTATCGATCGGTATCGCAATGATTACTCTGGTGCAATTTCGCTGACCTTTGGTGATGACGTTCGGGTCGAGGAATATCGCCGGACAGAAGCGCGTTATTGGTATTCAAAATCCGATTTAGTCGATTAAACCTCGCTTGATGGGCGGAATGCTCGAGTTTGTTATCTGGTTAAATGCAGTGTGAGAACAAGTGAGCGAGTTTTTCGATGACTTCCGAAACCAGCCTTATCCCCGAATTAACTAAGTCCGATGAAATCAGCCTGCTGGAAGCGCGCCTGCTCGCTGCGCCTTTCGATATTGGCTTGCATCAGTTGTTGGCAGATAAAAAACATGCGGTCGCGGATGAATTGGGCGCGCTAGCGCACATGATCGCAATTAAGGCTATCGAAGCCCGTCATTCGCATGGTGATAAGCAAAGCGCGGAACAGCTTTATATGGTGGCGACTGGCTATTTTATGAAAGGTGACTACGCCGTCGCCGAACGTTGGTATCAGCTTGTATTGCAATTGGATGCCGAGTTGGCGGCGGTGTATCAAAATTTGGTCGTAATTCATTTGCACTTTGGACGTAATGCGCAAGCCGAGCAATGCCGCGCGCGTGCCTATGCCTTGCAGCGGGTGTTTATTGATCCGATTATCAGCCCGATTCGGCAATTATTGATTCTGTGTGTAGGGCGCACCAAGGGCAACATTCCTTATGAAGTTTTACTGTCAGGCGAAAAAAGCCAGCGCATCAAATACATTATCGACTACGCCCAACTAGAAGAAGATAGCCAACTACCGTACTACGATTTAGTTTTTAACGCCATCGGCGAGGCCGATGTTGCGACGCTCTTAACCCAGCGCTTGCAGCAATTTGTTCAGAAATGCCAACGACCGATTCTTAATCCGCCCGATAAAGTTGCGCGGACTCAGCGCCATTTGTTGGCTGGGCTAATGTCCGGCATCCAAAGCGTGGCAACCGCGCCGTGTTGCTTAATTGATTCAACCCAAGCTCGCACCGAGACACTCGCAGGGCATTTGGCCAATCACAGCATCGCGCTGCCAGTTTTACTGCGTCCTTTGGAAAGCCACGGCGGTCAAGGTTTGATGTTGTGTCATCACTTAGCCGAGCTAGCTCATCAGTTAGCCAACTCGAGCGCAGCGCATTATGTAACTTCATTTGTTGACTTCAAAAGCTCGGATGGCTTTTATCGCAAATACCGCGTTATTTTTGTCGATAAAAAGCCGTATCCCTATCATCTGGCGATTTCTCCTCATTGGATGGTGCATTATGTTTCGGCTGAAATGGAAAGTAATCCGTGGAAAATTGCAGAGGAAGCCAAATTCTTGCAACATCCCGAGCAAGTGTTGGGTGATCTTGCATGGAATGCGTTAAACCAGATAGCCCAGCGTCTTGGCTTGGATTACGCGGGGATTGATTTCACCCTGTTAGAAAATGGCCAGCTTTTCATATTCGAAGCCAATGCCACCATGCTAGTGCACCGCGTCAACGCCAGCGGGGTGCTCGCGCATAAAAACGTCTTCGTTCAGCGGATTGCTGATGCATTTGAGGCGCTGCAAGTTCGTGTTATGGGGTAAAGCACTGAGACTAAATTTCGAAGAGTTAGTCTAAAAATAAATATTGCTCGGCAAATTCCTTTAATTTCAGCAATACTGTCGCCTTTACGGTATGGCAAGGTTTTGCTCCTATGCACGATTCAACGACTCCATTTTGGTTGCAATCAAACGAAAACAATATCAACGATAGCCAGCTCCCGCTGCTGCATTTTGTGCACGGTAATAGTTTTCCGACGGGCACTTACAGCGCATTTCTTTCCCACCTCAAAAGCAGCTACCGCATTCGCGCCTTGGAAATGCACGGACATAATCCAGCCTATCCAGTGAGCGATAGTTGGCCGGAATTATGCAAGGAATTGATTGCTAGTCTTGAGACCAATCAAGGCCAGCCAGCGATTTTATTAGGACACTCGCTCGGCGGTATGCTGAGTATGATGGTGGCTACAATGCGGCCTGATTTAGTTCGCTGCGTGCTGATGCTGGATTCACCGGTGGTCGCGGGTTGGCGCGCAAAACTGTTATTTATCGGCAAAAAACTGGGCCTGACGATGTTTGTCCCACCAGCGAAGTTCGCTAAAAAAAGACGTCAAAGTTGGCCCGATAAAGAAGCCGCATTTCAACATTTTGCCGCTAAAGAGATGTTCGCCATTTGGCCCGAGCAAGTCTTGCGCGATTACATCGACTATGGCACTGAGCCGTATCCCCGGGGCGTGACTTTGCGCTTTAAACGCAGTATAGAAACAGCGATCTACTGCACGCTGCCCCACGGTAATAAACGCTTGCGCCGCTTGCCTTTTCCTGTTCCGATTGGCTTTATTTGCGGAACGACTTCGGTCGAATGCCGCCAAGCAGGGATTTATCACACTCAGCAATTGGTGCAAGATAATTTTGAGTGGATCGAGGGAGGGCACTTGTATCCGCTGGAGTCACCAAAGGTGGCGGCAGATAAAGCGCATGCGATGATTCAGCAGTTGTTGCTGCAAATTCCAATTAATAGCTAGTCCAAAGTTGCTGAAATGTATGGCGTAAAAAAAGGGCGATGTTAAATCGCCCTTTTTATTTCAAGCTGCTTGGGGCAGCTCGATGGTATTACCAAATAATGACGCGATTTTCTGGCGCGACATACATTTTATCGCCGGCTTTTACGTTAAACGCCTTGTAGAAATCAGGTTGATTTTGCACAGTACCATTGCCACGGAATTCGGCAGGGGAGTGTGGATCAGTTTTGATTTGAACCAAGGTAGTCGCATCGCGGCTCTTGCTTTGCCATACTTGACCAAATCCCATGTAGAAGCGCTGCTCGCCAGTGAAGCCACCAATGATCGGCGCTTTTTTGCCATTCAACGAAATTTTGTAGGCTTTGAAGGCAATCGCCAAACCGGAGTTATCGGCGATGTTTTCACCCAAGGTTAATTCACCGTTGACGAAATAACCTGGCAATGGGCTGAAAGCATTGTATTGCTTGACCAAAGCCGCTGTTTTAGCCGCAAATTTCTCATGGTCTTGTGCTGTCCACCAGTCACGCAAATTACCGTTTTGATCGTACTGACTGCCTTGATCGTCAAAGCCGTGGCTGATTTCGTGGCCGATTACCGCGCCAATTGCGCCATAGTTCACGGCGTCATCGGCTTTGGCGTTAAAGAACGGAGGTTGCAAAATCGCCGCTGGGAACACAATCTCGTTCAACTCTGGGTTGTAATACGCATTGATGGTTTGCGGTGTCATGCCCCACTCGGTGCGGTCGATTGGTTGGCCTAATTTATCGATTTGGAATTGGTTCGCAAATTCAACTGCGCGCATGCTGTTGCCGACTAAATCGTCTTTCTTAATTATCAGGGCAGAGTAGTCGCGCCATTTGCTTGGATAACCAATTTTTGGCATGAAGGTTGCCAATTTTGCTTGGGCTTCTTTCTTAGTTTCTGGGCTCATCCAGTCTAATTTATCGATGCTTTGCTTGTAAGCGGCCAATAAATTGGCGACTAATTTTTCCATGCGAACTTTGTATTCAGCTGGGAAATATTTGGCTACATACAGCTTACCTAATGCTTCGCCCATTTCGCCATCGGCCATACGAACGGCACGTTTCCAACGCACTTCTTGCTGTGGTACGCCGCGCAATGTGGTGCTGTAAAACGCGAAGTGTTCATCAGCAAATTTAGCTGGCAATAATGATGAGTTGGACGACAAAGCGTGCCATTTGAAATAGGTTTTCCAGGTTTCAATCGGCGTGTCTTGAATGATTTGCGCTAAACCAGCGAAATAGCTTGGTTGCGAAACGATGACGTAGGTAATTTTGCCATCAACGCCAACCGCTTTTAAATAGGATGAGAAATCGTGTTTTGGGGTCAACTCGTTGAGCTTGGCCAGATCAAACTTGTTGTAGCTCTTGACTGGGTCGCGCTGCTCAACTTTGCTCCATTGGATTTGCGCAATGGCGGTTTCTAATTTCAAAATTGCTGCTGCGCTGTCAGCTGCTTTCGCGTCGCCGGCCATTGTCAGCATTGTTTCGATATGTTTTTGGTAGGCGTCGCGTGCGGCTTTGAGCTTCGCATCGTCGTCTTTTAAATAGTAATCGCGGTCAGGCAAACCCAAGCCACTTTGACCGAGGTCAACAATGTACTTGGTCGAATCTTTAGCATCTTGGTGAACGCCAAAATCGTATGGTGAGGTAACGCCAATCCGATTGAAGTGCGCGATCAGCGCTGGTAATTGTGCCTTATCGGTCAATGCATCGATCTGAGCAAATGTCGCATCCAGTGGCTTTAAACCAAGTGCTTCAATGGTGGCGGTGTCCATGTAACTGGCGTAGATGTCGCTGATTTTTTGTGCGTCGCTACCTGGGACATTGCCCGCGCCCTTGGATTGCGCATCAATAATGTCGCGCAATTGCGGCAAAATCGCGTCAGCCAAAATATTGAATGAACCCCAGCGTGATTTGTCGGCGGGGATTTCGGTATTTTTTAACCAAGTGCCGTTTACGTGACGATAAAAATCGTCCTGCACGCGCACAGCATTGTCAATGTTTGCTTTATCGATGCCAGAAGCTTGAGTGGTTGCTGCGAATGCCGAGGCGCTGGATAAGGCCAGTACAATCGCGCTAAGTGCAAAGCGCTTGGTGAGTTGCTTCATGAATTTGCTCCAGAGGGATTTTAGGAATTGTTTTTAAATAAATGCGACTTGAATCAATTACATGTATGGATAATTTGTTGCTGTAATGAAAAAGTCAGTGTCAGAGACATGTGGATTCTGAAATAGTTCTTTCGTCATTGCAATAAATTTTTATTGTTTTAAGTTTAATTGGTCAAATCCGTGTTCTCGACAGATTGAACGGCATTTAAATTGAATAAATCTCCATAAAAACCGATTAATGGTTAAATTCATAGCCCATAATTTGAAGAAGTAGCTAGATGGGAGGTCTGTTTTGCTCTATAATAGGAGGGTTTATCTAACTTAATTCCCGCCGCATAGCGCATACCAACATCCATATCGACTAAGCCAGTTACAATCAGCCCAGTTTTTGGGCTTTTGTTGTACTCAGCTCTAGCGGAACGGTCGCATCGGCGGTAACAACTCAGGAGTTACCCTTGCTGCCATTTCCGCAGTCCTTACGCCCAGGCTTGGAATCTCCAGCCATTCTCGCACTCACCGACGGCACCTTGTTTCATGGTTACTCAATTGGAGCAACTGGACACACCGTAGGCGAAGTTGTTTTCAATACAGCCATGACTGGCTACCAAGAAATTCTGACTGATCCAAGCTACTGCCAACAAATTGTCACCTTGACGTATCCGCATATCGGTAATGTCGGTATCAACTCAGAAGACAATGAATCCGGTAAGTGCCAAGTCGCTGGTCTGATTATCAAAGATTTACCGTTATTGGTATCGAACTTCCGCTCCGAGCAAAATCTGTCGGATTACCTCAAATCACAAAACATCGTCGCCATCGCTGGTATCGATACACGGAAATTAACGCGTATCTTGCGCGAAAAAGGCGCGCAATGCGGCGCGATCTTGGTGGGTGACGATGCGCAAAAAGCGATTCAATTAGCGCAATCCTTTAAAGGCTTAGCCGGTATGGATTTGGCCAAAGTCGTGACAACAGATCATGCGTATGAGTGGGTTGAAACAGAATGGGTTTTGGGTTCCGGTTACGGTACACAAACCACGCCGCAATATCATGTGGTGGCATTCGACTTTGGAGTAAAGCGCAATATTTTGCGTATGTTGGCGCAACGTGGTTGCCGAGTCACCGTTTTGCCGGCTGAGTCCAGTGCTGCAGACGTGTTGGCCTACAACCCAGATGGCGTATTTTTGTCCAACGGTCCTGGCGACCCAGAACCGTGTACTTACGCCATTGACGCGGCCAAAGAATTGATCGAGCGCGGCATTCCAACGTTTGGTATTTGCCTTGGTCATCAAATCATGGCGCTGGCGTCTGGTGCCAAAACATTGAAAATGAAATTCGGTCATCACGGCGCCAATCATCCGGTACAAGATGTGGTGACTAAAGAAGTATTTATTACTTCGCAAAATCATGGCTTTGCAGTCGATGAAGCGACCTTGCCAGCGAACTGCAAAGTGACACACGTTTCGTTGTTTGATGGTTCGTTGCAAGGTTTTGAACGTACCGATAAACCAGCGTTTTGCTTCCAAGGTCACCCAGAAGCATCGCCAGGCCCACATGAAATCGCACCATTGTTTGACCGCTTCATTACGTTGATGGAAGCTGCAAAAAATAAGTCGGAGAAAAACTAATATGCCTAAACGTAGTGATATAAAAAGTATTTTAATTATCGGCGCTGGTCCCATCATTATTGGTCAGGCGTGCGAGTTCGATTACTCTGGCGCGCAAGCGTGTAAAGCGTTGCGCGAAGAAGGCTACAAAGTCATTTTGGTCAACAGCAATCCAGCTACCATCATGACCGACCCGGACATGGCTGACGTTACGTACATCGAACCAATCACTTGGCAAGTCGTTGAGCGCATTATCGAAAAAGAACGCCCAGACGCGATTCTCCCGACCATGGGCGGCCAAACTGCGTTGAATTGCGCGTTGGATTTGCATCGTCACGGCGTTTTAACCAAATACAAGTGCGAGTTGATCGGCGCGTCACCGGAAGCCATCGATAAAGCAGAAGATCGCTCCAAGTTTAAAGAAGCTATGACCAAAATCGGTCTAGGTTCAGCGCGTTCTGACGTGGCGCACACGATGGAAGAATCGTGGGCGGTACAAAAGACCTTGGGTTTCCCAGTCATTATTCGTCCGTCATTTACGATGGGTGGAACAGGCGGCGGGATTGCTTACAACGAAGAAGAATTTGAAACTATCTGCAAACGCGGTTTAGAAGCCTCTCCAACCTCCGAATTATTGATCGAAGAATCCTTGATCGGCTGGAAAGAGTTTGAGATGGAAGTGGTGCGTGATTCTGCGGATAACTGCATCATCGTCTGCTCGATTGAAAACCTCGATCCAATGGGCGTGCATACTGGCGACTCCATTACCGTCGCACCAGCACAAACCTTGACCGACAAAGAATACCAAATCATGCGTAACGCCTCGATTGCGGTGTTACGTGAAATCGGCGTTGACACCGGTGGCTCCAACGTGCAATACGCGATTAATCCAGTTGACGGTCGCATGATTGTTATCGAGATGAATCCCCGCGTTTCGCGCTCGTCTGCTTTGGCATCGAAAGCGACTGGTTTCCCAATTGCGAAAATCGCGGCCAAGTTAGCTGTTGGTTTCACTTTGAACGAATTGCGTAACGATATTACTGGTAGCGCGACACCGGCGTCATTCGAGCCAACTATTGATTACGTGGTCACCAAAATCCCTCGTTTCACGTTCGAAAAATTCCCACAAGCAGATCATCACTTAACCACTCAAATGAAGTCGGTTGGTGAAGTCATGGCGATTGGTCGCACCTTCCAAGAATCTTTCCAAAAAGCGCTGCGCGGTTTGGAAGTTGGCGTGGATGGTTTGAATGAAAAAACACGCGACCGCGAAACAATCGAAGAAGAGCTAGGCGAGCCAGGCCCAGAGCGGATTTGGTATGTGGGTGACGCATTCGCGCAAGGCTTTAGTTTGGAAGAAGTGCATCAATTAACACGTATCGATCCTTGGTTCCTAGCGCAAATCAAAGATATCGTGGATATCGAATTGTGGCTGGAAACTCAGCAATTAGATCAGTTGAGCACAGACACATTATTCCGCTTAAAGCAAAAAGGTTTTGCGGATCGTCGTTTAGCGAAACTGTTGCATACGACCGATAAAGCCGTGCGTGAGACTCGCCATGC
Organism: Sapientia aquatica; assembly: GCF_004358105.1. Taxonomy (GTDB): domain Bacteria; phylum Pseudomonadota; class Gammaproteobacteria; order Burkholderiales; family Burkholderiaceae_D; genus Solimicrobium; species Solimicrobium aquaticum. The sequence continues at coordinate 740,343 of NZ_SMYL01000001.1, forward strand.
GCTCAACATTCATCCGGTGTACAAACGCGTTGATACTTGCGCCGCCGAGTTCGCGACGAAAACAGCGTACATGTATTCCACGTACGAAGAAGAATGCGAATCACTGCCAACCAACAATAAAAAAATCATGGTGTTGGGTGGTGGTCCAAACCGCATCGGTCAAGGTATTGAATTTGATTATTGCTGCGTGCATGCCGCCTTGGCGATGCGTGAAGATGGTTACGAAACGATTATGGTCAACTGTAATCCAGAAACTGTTTCCACCGACTACGACACCTCCGATCGCCTGTATTTTGAGCCAGTGACTTTGGAAGATGTATTAGAAATCGTTGCTAAAGAAAAACCCGTTGGCGTCATTGTTCAATACGGCGGTCAAACACCGTTAAAACTTGCGTTGGATTTGGAAGCTAACGGCGTACCAATTATTGGTACAACGCCAGACATGATCGATGCGGCTGAAGATCGTGAGCGCTTCCAAAAATTACTGCAAGATTTAAATCTGCGCCAACCGCCAAATCGCACCGCGCGCACCGAAGAAGATGCGCTGCGCTTAGCGGCAGAAATTGGCTACCCGTTAGTGGTACGTCCTTCGTATGTATTGGGCGGACGTGCGATGGAAATTGTGCATGAACAGCGCGATTTGGAGCGTTACATGCGTGAAGCGGTTAAGGTTTCGCACGATTCTCCAGTGTTGTTGGATCGCTTCTTGAATTCAGCCATTGAAGTCGATGTGGATTGCTTGTCTGATGGCAAACGCACCTTTATCGGCGGTGTAATGGAGCATATCGAACAAGCTGGTGTACATTCGGGCGATTCAGCCTGCTCGTTGCCGCCATACTCGTTGGCTTCTGGCACGATTGATGAATTAAAGCGCCAAACTTCGCTGATGGCAAAAGGATTGAATGTGGTCGGTTTGATGAACGTGCAATTCGCGATTCAGCAAAGCGAAGGTAAAGATGTCGTGTTCGTGTTGGAAGTCAATCCGCGCGCATCACGCACCGTGCCGTTCGTATCCAAGGTCACTGGTTTGCAATTGGCCAAAATCGCAGCGCGTTGCATGGCTGGACAATCACTCGACGATCAAGGTATTTTCAATGAAGTGACACCGTCTTATTACAGCGTCAAAGAAGCGGTGTTCCCATTCGTGAAATTCCCCGGCGTGGACACGATCTTAGGGCCAGAGATGAAATCAACGGGCGAAGTCATGGGCGTTGGTAAAACGTTCGGCGAAGCTTTCGTAAAATCGCAATTGGGTGCCAGTGTTAATTTGCCGCGTTCCGGCAAAGTGTTCCTGAGTGTGAAAAACAACGACAAAGCTCGCGCTGTAAAAGTTGCGGCTAACCTCGTGAAGATGGGCTTCACGATTTTGGCAACCAAAGGTACGGCAGCAGAAATTAACGCCGCTGGTGTTCCGGTAACTGCCGTTAATAAAAAGAGTGAAGGGCGCCCACACATCGTCGATATGATCAAAAACCGTGAAATCGCGCTAGTGGTCAACACGGTCGAAGAGAAGCGTTCAGCCATCCAAGACAGCGGTGCGATTCGCGTTTCTTCCCTGGCAGCGCGGGTGACAACGTTCACGACAATCGCCGGTGCAGAGGCCGCTGTGGAAGGTATGCGTCATTTGGATGAATTGCATGTCTACGATTTACAAGGATTGCATAAATCTTTACACTAAGCACTTCCATGCGGTTTAGGATGATTATTACGAATTGATCGTCCTAGTTTTAACTACTACAACCACAGAGCTTATTTATTTAGCACTTTGTTTCGGTGCTTTGTAAATAAGCTCTGTGGTTTTCACTTGAAGAAATACCATGAGCACAGTACCACTAACCAAATTCGGCGCCGAGTTATTAAAACAAGAATTGCACCGTCTAAAAACACGTGACCGCCACGATGTAATTGCCGCGATTGCCGAAGCGCGCTCGCATGGTGATTTGTCGGAAAATGCCGAATACGATGCCGCTAAAGAGCGCCAGAGTTTTATCGAAGGCCGCATTGCGGATTTAGAAGGCAAACTGAGTTCAGCGCAAATCATCGACCCAGCAACGTTGGACGCCGATGGACGCATCGTGTTTGCTTCCACCGTCGATTTGGATGATTTAGAAACTGGCGAGAAAGTCACCTACCAAATCGTAGGCGAAGATGAAGCCGATCTGAAAGAGAAAAAAGTCTCGATCACGTCTCCTATCGCACGCGCCATGATTGGCAAATACGCAGGCGATATCGTCGCTGTCCAAGCTCCCGCCGGTGTGCGCGAATACGAAGTTATCGAAGTGCGCTATATTTAATGCTTTTGGTGGTGCCGCGAAAAGAGTCAATGTATGTATTGCGGCCTATCAGCCTAACCCAAGTTTTTGATTGAATCCCGAATGAGCACAGTTTGGTCTAGAGCCCAGTTATTAATCACCACCGCTTGGGTTGGCAGCTTATGGACTATCGGCTACCTCGTTGCGCCAACCTTGTTCAAAACCTTGGCCGATCAAGCACTTGCCGGCACAATTGCTGGACAACTGTTCTTCGTCGAGGCATGCCTATCACTAGTTTGTGGAATCGCTTTGCTTACTATCTGGTTTGCTCAACACCGCAGAATCCATCGCAAAATAGTTGGAATGGTGTTGTGTACCGTCGTTGGATTTTTTGCGCTACATCCATTTATGGCCGATCTGCGCGCTGCTGGATTGTCCGACCCGGACGTGCGCTGGAAATTCGGAGCCTTGCACGGACTATCAAGTGGGTTTTATCTGATGCAAAGTATTATTGGTGCTATGCTGATTTTGGAGCTGTTAGACAATAAACCCGACGCAAAGACGAAAAAAGAGGCGGTTAATTAATAACCACCTCTTCAATACTACTTACGCTCAAAGCGCAAAGGCGCTAGATCAAGAACCTTTCAACGCTGATTTTTTAGCGCTGGCTTGGCGAGGTTTAGCGCGTTTGATGTTTCCACCAGCGGTCACGCGTTCATTTCCTTTTAACATGACTTTGGAAACGGTAGGGCGTTTGGTGCCACTTGGGCTTGGCTTGACGATGGTAACTTCGCGCAATCCACCGCCAGTTTTACGTAAAACTTTTTGTGTTTTTTCTTCTTGTTTTGGTCGGAAAATAACTAACAGTTTGCCGATATGTTGAATTGGGGCGGCTTTTAAGGTCTCACAAATTGATTCATACATCGCAATGCGCGCTTCACGATCATCGCCAAATACGCGTACTTTAATTAATCCATGCACATTTAATCCAAGATCAATTTCTTTCATAACGCCTTCGGTCAGGCCAGCTTCACCGATCAACACGATAGGATTTAAGGCATGAGCCTCGGCGCGTAAGGCGCTACGTTCAATCGCAGTAAGTTTTAACATATTTACACTCTTCACTATATTCTTCTAAAGGTAGTATTTTACGCGAATGGCTAAGAATAAATTCAACCAAAACTGGTTACACGATCATATAAATGATCCTTTTGTGAAATTAGCACAACGGGAAGGCTATCGCGCGCGGGCAGTTTATAAATTAAAAGAGATCGATGAAGCCGAAAAGCTCATCAAACCGGGTCAAATCATCGTCGATTTGGGCGCAACGCCGGGAAGTTGGTCACAATATGTACGAAATAAGTTGTCGGGGCAGGTCGGTGGTGGAATTTCTGGAGAAATATTCGCTTTGGATATGTTGCCGATGGAGCCAATCGCTGATGTGAAGTTTTTGCTGGGAGATTTTCGTGAGCAGGAAATATTGGATTTGCTGGAATCGAGCTTGCTAGGTCGTAAAGTCGATTTGGTGTTGTCCGATATGGCGCCGAACTTGTCTGGCATCCCCACGGCGGATGCGGCGAGGATTGAAGACATTATTGAACTGGCGATTGAATTTTCTAGGGCACATTTAAAACCAAGTGGTTCTTTGTTGGTAAAATGCTTTCATGGCCCGGCTTACAACACGGTTTGGGCGCGTTTTAAAAGCGAATTCAACCAGGTTTCCTCCAAAAAGCCAAAAGCTAGTCGCGACAAGTCCTCAGAAATATTTATTCTGGGGCGTGGCTTAAAATAAGTTGATAAAGTAAAAATTTGTTGAATTTAACCAACTTATACTTGATAAACATTAAGCCGGCACTATATGCTGAACAATCAAGTTGGCTAATTCCGAGTAAAATATTTTAAAACCCGGCAATTTTCCGGGCGCATTGTTTTTTGTGGTTGCAAAAGACGCAATGAGTGTCTAAGGAGTTTTTGTGAATAATATGTTTTCTAAAGCAGCAATTTATGTCGTTATCGCGATGGTGCTGTTCATGGTGTTTAAGCAGTTTGACGGCAAAGGATTAAATTCCGGCGGATCGACAGTTGCTTATTCTGACTTCTTAGAGCAAATCAAAGCTAAGCAATTACGTGAAGTGACGATCGAAGATCGAAATATCACTGCAGTTACCGTTGAGGGTAACAAGATTAAAACTACCGGTACTTACTTAGATCGTGGCTTGATCGGTGATTTAGTCGCTAACGGCATCAAGTTCGACGTCAAGCAAGCCGAAGAGCCATCTTTATTAGTCCAATTATTGATGTCTTGGGGGCCAATGTTGCTCCTGATCGGTGTTTGGGTATTCTTCATGCGCCAAATGCAAGGCGGCGGCAAGGGTGGGGCGTTTTCCTTCGGAAAGTCCAAAGCCCGGATGCTTGATGACACAAATAATAATGTTAGTTTCGCTGATGTCGCTGGTTGCGATGAGGCTAAAGAAGAAGTCCAAGAAATCGTCGAATTTTTGCGCGACCCAACTAAATTCCAAAAATTAGGCGGACGTATTCCTCGTGGTGTTTTGATGGTTGGCCCTCCAGGTACGGGTAAAACACTGTTGGCGCGTGCAATTGCTGGCGAAGCTAAGGTGCCTTTCTTCACAATTTCCGGTTCTGACTTTGTCGAAATGTTCGTTGGCGTTGGTGCATCGCGGGTTCGCGACATGTTTGAGAACGCTAAAAAACATGCACCATGTATTATTTTTATCGACGAGATTGACGCTGTCGGTCGTCATCGCGGTGCCGGTATGGGTGGCGGAAACGACGAACGCGAACAAACGTTGAATCAAATGTTGGTTGAGATGGATGGCTTTGAAGCCAATTCAGGCGTCATCGTCATTGCGGCAACCAACCGCGCCGACGTGTTAGACAAAGCCTTGTTGCGCCCAGGTCGTTTTGACCGTCAAGTTACCGTTGGATTGCCAGACATTCGTGGTCGTGAGCAGATTTTGAATGTTCATATGCGCAAAGTGCCGATTGCGCCCGATGTTAAAGCCGATATTTTGGCTCGTGGCACGCCGGGTTTCTCAGGTGCGGATTTGGCCAATTTGGTAAATGAATCTGCTTTATTCGCAGCGCGCCGTAACAAGCGCTTGGTCGAAATGCAGGATTTTGAAGACGCCAAAGATAAGATTTACATGGGTCCGGAACGGAAATCGATGGTTATGCGTGAAGACGAGCGTCGTAACACCGCGTACCATGAATCCGGCCATGCCGTTGTAGCAAGCTTGTTGCCGAAGGCTGATCCGGTGCATAAAGTGACAATCATGCCGCGCGGTCAAGCATTAGGTTTAACTTGGCAACTTCCAGAGCACGATCAAATTAGTGGCTACAAAGATAAAATGCTCGGTGAAATCACCATTTTATTTGGTGGTCGAATTGCGGAAGAAATTTTTGTCGGTCAAATGTCAACTGGCGCGTCGAACGATTTCGCTCGTGCCACCAAGTTAGCACGCGCAATGGTGACGCGTTTCGGGATGTCCGAAAAATTGGGTGTGATGGTGTACGAAGACAGTCAACAAGAAGGCTATTTTGGCGGCGCCTCTAAGACAATTTCTGAGGCAACTCAACAAACCGTCGACGCTGAAATTCGCCGTATTTTAGACACCCAATATGCTCAGTCCCGTCAATTGCTGGAAGAAAATCGGGATAAGGTCGAAGCGATGACCAAAGCGTTGCTGGACTGGGAAACAATCGATGCCGATCAAATTGGTGACATTATGCAAGGGTTGGAACCACGTCCACCAAAGATCAGTGGATCGATCAGAAAACCAAGTTCTGGCGATGGGATTGCTCCAAGCGTGACCGCAACCGTCTAGTCTCGGTTTTTCGGGTGGCTAGCACGGGCAGAAAATCAGACATAAATTGGTTGAAAAGGCGGGGTTTATTCCTCGCCTTTTTTTTAATCTAAAAATAATTAAGCAATATGAATAAATATCTACAATGCGGGCGCTTTCGCTTGCCAATTACTGGTGAAAATGCCCGACCTTTAGTTATGGGAATTCTCAACGTAACGCCCGATTCGTTTTCCGATGGTTCTGATCACAATCAATTAAATTTTTTGTTGGATCGAGCTGAAGCGATGATTAATGCGGGAGTTGACATCATTGATATTGGCGGCGAATCCACGCGACCTGGCGCTCAGCCAGTTAGCCTAGAGACTGAATTACAGCGCGTCATGCCAATCATTTACGCTTTGCAAGATTGCGGCATTCCACTCTCCATTGACACTTATAAACCCGAAGTCATGCGCGAGGCGCAAATCGCTGGTGTGGACATGATTAATGATGTGCATGGATTTAGAGCAAAAGGCGCCTTAGACGTCGTGGCTCAAGGTGATTGCGCGCTGTGTATTATGCACATGCAAAACACGCCGCAGACGATGCAAGATCAGCCTCTTTATGACGATGTGTTGACCGAGGTCAGTGATTTTTTTGCTGAGCGAATTAATCAAATTCAGTTGCACAATATCGCCAAAAACCGACTGTTGCTCGACGTTGGATTTGGATTTGGTAAAAGTTTGCCGCATAATCTGACGCTTCTGCAAAATCAAAAGTTGTTTTCAGAGCGATTCAGTTTGCCCGTCTTAGCTGGCCTTTCCCGAAAATCAATGTTGGGTGCAATTACTGGGAAGCCTGTTGAGCTCAGAATGGCAGCGAGCATCGGAGCTGCGCTCACGGCAGTTGTAAATGGCGCGCATATTGTACGGGTGCATGATGTGGCAGAGACTATTGATGCACTGAAAATTTGGACGGCTTCAAACAATAAATCAGACTCAGCTTTGGCTGAATAAGGACAATAATGACGAGAAAATATTTTGGTACGGATGGCATTCGCGGAAAAGTCGGGAAAGCGCCAATTACTCCAGATTTTGTGATGCGCTTGGGGTATGCCGCGGGACAGGTACTAGCAAAAGTGAAGCATCAAGAGTCCAACCGACCAACAGTATTGATCGGAAAAGATACGCGAATTTCTGGTTATATGTTGGAAGCTGCTCTGCAAGCCGGTTTTGCCGCGGCTGGAGTCGATGTTGTACTGGCTGGCCCGGTGCCAACGCCGGCGATTGCTTATTTAACGCGCGCATTACGTTTAAATGCGGGTGTTGTGATTTCGGCGTCGCATAATCCATTCGATGACAACGGTATTAAATTTTTCTCTGCCCAAGGAACCAAGTTGCCGGACGATGTAGAGCTAGAAATTGAAGCGGGCTTAGAGCGCGAAATGGGTTGCGTGCCATCGGAAAAACTCGGTAAAGCACGCCGCCTTGATGACGCGCAAGGGCGTTACATTGAATTTTGTAAAAGCAGCTTCCCTAACGAGCTTGATTTGCGCGGCTTAAAAATCGTTGTCGATTGCGCGCACGGAGCCGCTTACCACATTGCTCCGCATGTGCTGCATGAATTGGGCGCTGAAGTTATTGCCATTGGCAATCAACCAAACGGACTCAACATCAACGATAAAGTCGGCGCAACTGATACAGCCGCATTAGCGCAAGCAGTTGTCCACCATCATGCTGATCTTGGTATTGCGCTGGATGGCGATGCAGATCGATTGATGATGACGGACTCTACTGGGCGAGTCTATAACGGCGATGAATTGTTATACCTCATGGCGCAAGATAGGCTGCAGCAAGGTCAGTTGTCCGGCGTGGTCGGTACGTTGATGACCAACATGGCGCTGGAAGTTGCCTTTGCTGAGTTAGGTGTGCCGTTTGCCCGAGCTAAAGTTGGTGATCGATATGTGCTCGAATTAATGCGTGAACACGGCTGGATATTAGGTGGTGAAGGATCGGGGCATCTACTTTGTTTAGATAAACATAGCACTGGGGATGGCATCATCTCGGCACTGCAAGTGTTATCAGCGCTGCGTCGCCATAACAAAACCTTGCCAGAATTTTTCGCTGGCATTTCCATGTTCCCGCAGGCCTTAGTTAATGTGCGCGTGCCAGTTGGAACGGATTGGCAAAAAAATGCGGCGATGGTGGCAGACAAAGCTGAGGTTGAAGCCGAATTAGGGAAAAACGGACGCGTACTGATCCGCGCCTCTGGCACCGAGCCATTAATTCGAGTCATGGTTGAAGCGCGTGAGGAAGCGATTGCGAAACAAATGGCCCAACGATTGGCGGCCTTTTTAGCTTAGCAATATCAAGGATGAGTGGTGGAAGAAAGCAATACTTCTCTGTTGCCACTCGTTGATTAGTTGACTGGCCTTTATCGCTTAATTCGTCCCTAAAAGTCTGGTTTGGTTAATTAATTTGAATAAATTCAATAGCTTATTTGGTGCTCATTAATTTGTTTAAGTGTTGAATTTTATGCGGCATCACGTTAAATCACCGTACTGCTGTCAGTTTTAAATTCGGTGAAAACGAGTTTAAGCAAAGAAAAATCGGTAAATTTTACAATCAGTCGAGCCGCTATGCTCTGTCTGCACGACAACTATGGCATAATCTAAGGCTCGAATAAATATGCCCACTAGGTTGCAAGCATTATGTTGAAAACGCTTTACGATAAATTATGGGAATCGCACGCGATTCACACCGAGCCGGACGGAACCACGATCTTGTACATCGATCGTCATTTGTTGCACGAAGTCACCAGTCCACAGGCTTTTGACGGTTTGCGTTTGGCAAATCGCCAACCTTGGCGTAACTCAGCAAATCTAGTCGTGGCCGATCACAACGTACCGACCACCAACCGAATTAATGGAATTGACGACCCAACTTCGCGTCTGCAAGTTGAAACACTTGATGCCAACACCAAACAATACGGATTGACTTACTTTGGCATGAACGATAAACGCCAAGGTATCGTGCATGTAATTGGGCCTGAGCAGGGCGCGACATTGCCTGGCATGACAGTGGTTTGCGGCGATTCACACACCTCGACACACGGGGCCTTTGGTTGTTTAGCGCATGGGATCGGAACTTCCGAAGTGGAGCACGTGTTAGCAACCCAAACTTTGGTCACGCAAAAATCAAAAGCAATGCTGGTTCAAGTGGACGGTGTTTTGTCCGCAGGAGTCACTGCCAAAGACATCGTATTAGCGATTATTGGCAAGATTGGCACAGCCGGTGGAACGGGTTATGCAATTGAATTTGCTGGCTCAGCGATTCGTAGTTTATCCATGGAAGGTCGCATGACCGTCTGCAATATGGCGATCGAAGCTGGCGCGCGCGCTGGGATGATTGCCGTGGACGACACGACCATCAATTATGTAAAAGGCCGACCTTATTCTCCAGTTGGTCCGCAATGGGATCAGGCGGTTACTTATTGGCGAACGTTGCACTCTGATGCGGGCGCGCCGTTTGATTTAGTGATTCATTTGAATGCCGCAGAAATTAAGCCGCAAGTCACGTGGGGCACATCGCCAGAGATGGTGCTAGCCATTGATGGTCGGATTCCAGATCCAGATCAAGAGCGCGATGCCGTTAAGCGTGACGCCATTGAAAAAGCATTGGCGTACATGGCCCTAAAGCCGAATACCGCCTTGACCGACATTCGTATCGACAAAGTGTTTATTGGATCTTGCACTAATTCGCGGATTGAAGACTTGCGTGCAGCAGCCTCAGTTGTGCGTGGAAAGCATCGCGCTTCGAACGTAAAATTGGCGATGGTCGTGCCAGGGTCTGGGCTGGTTAAAGAACAGGCTGAGCGAGAAGGTCTTGATCGTATTTTTAAAGACGCTGGCTTTGAATGGCGTGAACCAGGCTGTTCGATGTGCTTGGCCATGAATGCGGATCGGTTGGAACCGGGCGAGCGCTGCGCTTCAACATCGAATCGCAATTTTGAGGGACGCCAAGGTCAAGGTGGTCGAACTCACTTGGTCTCACCTGCGATGGCCGCAGCAGCCGGAATTGCCGGTCATTTTGTCGATATCCGCAAATTGTAAGTCGGCATTATTGTTTCAATAAAACTTAACTTTTGTTATTAAAAAGGGGAATAAAAATGAAGAAAATAGCGTTAGCTTGTTTAGCCGTTTTAACTTTGACTACTCTAACTGCCTGCAACACCATGGCCGGTATAGGCAAAGACGTAAAAAGCATGGGGCAATCGGTAGAAAATGCGGCCAAATAATTCGTAATTTGGCCCCGAGATTGTCGAATTACAAAGCGCACTAGTAGGTGCATTTTGAAAGTAAGTAAGTGGATAAATTTATTGTACATAAAGGCATAGTTGCTCCATTGGATCGCGCCAATGTGGATACCGATGCCATTATTCCGAAGCAGTTTTTGAAATCAATACATCGCACCGGTTTCGGTCCAAATCTGTTTGATGAGTGGCGTTATCTTGATCACGGCGAACCCGGGATTGACAACAGTAAGCGACCGGTGAACCCTGATTTTGTATTGAATCAAGCGCGTTACCAAGGAGCGTCGATTTTATTGGCGCGTAAAAACTTTGGTTGTGGTTCTTCACGCGAACACGCTCCGTGGGCTTTGCAGCAATTCGGCTTTCGCGCAATTATTGCGCCTAGCTTTGCAGACATCTTCTACAACAATTGCTTTAAAAATGGTTTGTTGCCGATTGTGTTGCCTGAGACGGTAATTGATTCTCTATTCAATGAGATTAATGCGTTTATCGGCTATCAGCTGCAAATCGACTTGGAACAGCAAGTTATTTCCACTGCCAATGGCGACCGTCATTTTAAGTTTGATTTGGATGCGTTCCGCAAACATTGCCTCTTGAATGGTTTGGATGATATTGCGCTGACGTTGCGTTCGTCCGATAAGATCCGCGATTTTGAAGCCCGTCATTTGGCTAATCAGCCTTGGTTAGCTAACTCGATTTAATCTTTTCTCACTCTTAATTTACACAATGAAAATCGCAATCTTGCCAGGCGATGGTATCGGCCCAGAAATCGTTGATCAAGCGGTCAATGTACTGAATGCTTTGGATTTGAAATTTGAAATGGAATCCGCGCCAGTCGGTGGCGCAGGCTATGCAGCACATGGCCATCCATTGCCTGAGGCCACGTTGAAGCTCGCGCAGGAAGCGGATGCAATTCTGTTTGGCGCAGTCGGTGACTGGAAATACGATACGCTTGAGCGTTCCCTGAGACCAGAACAGGCGATTTTAGGATTGCGTAAGAACCTTAATTTATTCGCCAATTTGCGCCCAGCGATTTTGTACCCAGAATTGTCTGGCGCATCAACTCTAAAACCAGAAGTGGTCTCTGGTTTGGATATCTTGATTATCCGTGAGCTGACCGGCGATATCTATTTTGGCAAGCCGCGCGGGGTTCGGATTGCAACCGATGGCGCGTTTGTTGGTGAACGTGAAGGCTACGACACTATGCGTTATGCCGAAACTGAAATCAGACGAATTGCCCATGTTGCGTTTCAAGCGGCTCAGAAGCGTGACAAGCGTTTAACCAGCGTCGATAAAGCCAATGTGTTAGAGACTTTCCAGTTTTGGAAAGACATCGTTACCGATGTTCACAAAGAATATCCCGATGTAGCGTTGGATCATATGTACGTGGATAACGCCGCGATGCAGTTGATACGCGCACCAAAGAAATTCGACGTCATGGTCACCGGTAATATGTTTGGCGATATTTTGTCCGATGCCGCCGCAATGTTGACCGGCTCAATTGGTATGTTGCCGTCTGCTTCGCTGGATAAGAATAATAAAGGTTTGTACGAGCCGTCACACGGTTCCGCGCCGGACATTGCTGGCAAAGGAATTGCGAACCCATTAGCGACGATTTTATCGGCTGCCATGATGTTGCGTTTTTCTTTGGGACTTCCAGAGCAGGCCGATCGCATTGAGAACGCGGTCAAAAAAGTATTGGCTCAAGGTTTGCGTACACCGGATATTTATGAAGCAGGTACGACAAAAGTAGGAACAGTAGAAATGGGTGAAGCGGTCGTTCGTGCCTTAATCTAATTACGATAGGCTCATCCGTATTTAAAATTCAATTCAGCGGGAAGATAAAATGAAATTAGTTGGTCTGGTTGGTTGGCGTGGCATGGTGGGTTCGGTCTTGTTGCAGCGCATGCAAGAAGAGGGCGATTTCGCTCATATTGAACCGGTATTTTTCTCAACATCTAACGCGGGTGGTCAAGCACCTAGCTTGGCGAAGAATGAGACGACATTGCAAGACGCAAATGATATTGCCGCATTGAAGAAGTGCGACATTATTATTACCTGCCAAGGTGGTGACTATACTTCCGAGATTTTCCCGCAATTGCGCGCAAGCGGTTGGGACGGCTATTGGATTGACGCGGCTTCCACGTTGCGCATGAACGAAGATGCAATTATTGTCTTGGACCCAGTTAATTCGGATGTCATCAAGGCTGGTTTAGCGCGTGGCATCAAAAACTACATCGGCGGAAATTGCACAGTTTCCTGCATGTTGATGGGCTTAGGCGGCTTGTTTAAACACGATATGGTGGAGTGGGTAAATAGCATGACTTACCAAGCTGCATCAGGCGGTGGTGCGCAGCATATGCGTGAGTTGTTGACGCAGTTCGGACAAATTAACGCTTCAGTCAAGTCATTGTTGGATAACCCAAGTTCAGCAATTTTAGAGATTGATCGGCAAGTTTTGGCGCAGCAACACGCATTTACTGCGGAAGAAACCAAACAATTCGGCGTTCCATTGGCGGGTAATCTAATTCCTTGGATTGATAAAGATTTGGGCGACGGTAGTTCCAAAGAAGAATGGAAAGCTGGCGTTGAAACCAATAAAATCCTCGGCCGCGGTGTTGGATTTGAAAAAGCGGCGATTCCGGTAGATGGTTTGTGCGTACGAATCGGTGCAATGCGTTGCCACTCGCAGGCATTAACCATCAAGCTTCGCCAAGACGTGCCGTTAAATGAAATTGAAGCGATTATCGCGCAAAGTAATCCATGGGCAAAAGTTGTCGAAAATACTCGTGAAGCCTCAATGCGCGAGTTGACCCCAGCGGCGGTTACTGGTGGCATGATCATTCCGGTTGGACGTCTGCGTAAGTTGCAAATGGGGGGCGAATATTTGTCCGCCTTTACCGTTGGGGATCAATTATTATGGGGTGCTGCCGAACCCTTACGGCGCATGCTACGTATTTTGGTCGATTGATTTGTAACCAATTAGCAAAAAAAAGGGACTGTTAAGTCCCTTTTTTACAATATTACTGTTCGTAAATTACAGTGCAACATATAATCATGCAAGATTTGAACTATTGTATGAAGGTAACATTTGGTAACTATGTGTTGCTTCGGCATCATTAAAATTGCTCGTAATCAAGATAAACTTGCAACCCTAAGTTCCTGATGTTAATGTGAAAAGCCGAAATATCATTTCGGGACGGGCAAAGAGTTCAATTGAGCAACTTTTTGGGCTGAATGTTAATTATTAAAAACGGCTCACGAGTTCCTTAGCACCTGTAGCTATTATCTCAATCAATTTACGTCATAAAATATGCAACCGAAAAAATACGCAATATTTGCCTCAATGAGTGTGAAAACGTTAGGTTTAGCGTTAGCTTCTTCTTGCTTGATCTTCTCAGGTGCTGATGCAGCAGGATTAGGAAAGCTAACAGTGCTGTCAGCGCTGGGGCAACCGCTTAGAGCTGAAATTGAACTCACGTCGTTCACCAATGATGATATTGGTAATACGGTTCCAAAACTCGCCAGTCAAGAAGCATTCCGCCAAGCAAACATTGATTTCAACTCGAATTTATTGACGTTGCGTTTTGCTGTTGAACAACGAGGCACACGCCACTACGTATTGGTAACTTCGACGCAGTCGGTTAATGAGCCGTTCGTTGAAATTTTGCTGGAACTCAACTCAAGTACCGGTAAATTGACCCGTGAATACACGATGTTGATCGATCCACTTGAGATGCAAACTACCAACGCCGCATCCAGCGTTGCGCCAAAGGTCGCTCCAACAAGCGCTCCACAAATAATCAATGCAGCACCTGCACCAGTCGCACCAGCGCCGACCCAATCCCCAGCGCCGGCAGCTACCTCACCGGTTGCTAAGCCAATTGAAAAAAATACTGCGCCAGCGCCATCCAAATCTGACAGCGCGTCCAGTGATAAAACTGGTGAGTACCAAATTAAAAGCGGTGACACCTTAGGCAAGATTGCCGATCAATTTAAGCCTGCGGGTGTTTCGCTGGATCAAATGTTGGTCGCGATTCATCGCAGCAATCCCAACGTGTTCATCAACAATAATATGAACTTGCTGCGTTCGGGTCGTATCATTTCAATTCCTGGCGCTTCGGAGATTGAACGCACCAGCGCGCCAGAAGCGCGCAAAATTGTGCTGGCGCAATCGATCGATTTCAACGCATACCGTAACAAACTAGCCAACCAAGTCGCACAAGGTGCGCCAGAGAAAGCAGCTGAATCCAAAAAAGTCGATAGCGGAAAGATTACTGCTAAGGTCACCGAAACACCTACCTCGGCCAACGAATCGAAAGACAAGTTAAAACTTTCCAAAGCGCAGATCCAAGAGCAAGCCGATAAAAAAGCGCAGGAAGAAGACAAAATCGCCAAGCAAAAAGCGCTCGAAGCAGCGAATGCTCGCGTCAAAGAATTGGAACAAAATACGGCAAAACTGCAAGGCATCTTGGATCTAAAAAACAAGGCTGCGGCGAGCTCAGCATCAGCGTCTGCAGCTTCAACTGCGGCATCCGCTTCAGCCGCGGCATCCACCAAATCGAGTGCTGCAGCACCAGCAGCATCGGTGGCCGCTTCAGCCACATCATCTTTGCCAAAAATCGAAGCTAATGTTCCCGCTTCAGCGCCTGCTCACAAGCAAACAGTTCGCCCTAAAGTGATCGCTGCGCCAGTTTCAGAGCCGCCTAGCTTCTTTGCAGATTGGTTAAGTTATTTGCCGTATGGTGCGGTCGCCTTGGCGGCGCTCGGTTTAGCGGGAATTTACGTCAGCAAGCGCAATAAAAAGCCTGAACACTTCGACGACGAAAGCATTTTGACCGGTTCCAGCATGAAGGCCAACTCCTTGTTTGGCTCGACTGGCGGTCAAAGCGTTGATACGAATAACAGCGTCTTTAATTCAAATTTTGCCCCATCAGCAAGTCAATTGGATGCGAACGAAGTTGACCCAGTTGCTGAAGCTGACGTCTACATTGCTTACGGACGCGATGAGCAAGCCGAAGAAATTCTGCGCGAAGCTCTGCGCACCCAACCAGATCGTCAAGCCGTTCGGGTTAAGCTGTTAGAAATTTATGCGCACCGGAAAGATACGCGAACGTTCGAAACGGTTGCTAGCGAATTGTATGGAATGACTGGCGGCGCAGGTCCCGATTGGGCGCAAGCGGCTTCCTTGGGCTTGATGATTGATCCACAAAATCCTTTGTATGCTGGCGGAAATTCTGGAGATCACGCAGCCGTTCTTGGCGCATCAACCTTGCCGGTCGAAAGTCTTGATCCCGAGGCATTGTTGGGTAATTCGTTGTCGCAAGAGATGCTCAATTCAATCTCGGCAAAAAATGATTTAAGTCCATCCATGTTTATGGGGGACGTGAATGATTCAACCCATCGGACCAAAGATTTAAATGAGGGGCTTGATTTTGATTTGGGTCTAACAATTCCTCCATCAGAACCTGAGGATGAATTCGCGCCGGCCAAGCCTTCGACTCCAGCTCCAGCAGCTTCAACAGCACCAGCAACCCCGGTTGCAGAAGCTAAGCCCGCCGATGACCACCACGGCAATGATCTGCAATTTGAATCGCATGATTTCAGTGCTCCAGCAAAACAAGCCGCTCCGAGCGTCAGCGAGTCTACTGACGCAGTTGGCACGACTACCGAAGAAGTAGCTGAGACCGAAAATCCTAGCTTAGACTTTGCGGCCTTGGACTTTGACTTTGATATTCCTGCATCCAAAGAGGCAGAACATCCTCAAGCAGAGCCAGTCGCCCATGCGATGGAAGAAATTCCGCATTTTGATTTGCCGCCTTCCGTGCCGGCAGCAGCCGAAGCGGCGTCAATCTCGCCGTCCACGTTTGACTTTGATTTGTCAGGCATTGATCTTGAGTTGCCAAAAGTGTCTGGTTCTCATTCGACTGGCGAGCCTAATTTTGAACCGCATGCTGCTCCAGCAAGTGTTGCTGAAGAGGTTGGTTCTGAAGCGGTATCGGAAGAAGAGTTTAGCGCTGAAATGGCAACCAAGCTCGATTTGGCAGTTGCCTATCAAGAAATTGGCGATAAAGATGGCGCGCGTGAATTATTGGATGAAGTGTTAAAAGCTGGAAATCAAGAGCAAATCGCTCGCGCAAAAGCAATGCTGCAAGAATTGGCGTAAAACAATATTGCTTTAAAGACGGGCGCTGCGTTATGCTAGCGCCCGTTTTTATTTGATTGTCAGAACATTTGTTGAGTCGAGGATGTAAGTGAAGCGCATTGTTTTAGGGGTTCAATATGACGGTAAGCCTTGGCTCGGTTGGCAAGCGCAACCGCACGGTCAAACAGTACAAGATAAGTTGGAATTTGCGCTGAAAGCGATTGCAGACGCCCCGATTAAAGTTTCCTGCGCAGGGAGAACCGACGCTGGCGTCCATGCCCTAGAGCAAGTTGTGCATTTTGATACCGATATTGATCGTCCCTTAACGTCTTGGGTGCGGGGTGTAAATGCCCATTTGCCTGATTCTATTGCTGTTCGCTGGTCCAGTGAAATTATTCAACCTGCCGATTCCGAGCAAGACTTTCACTCAAGATACAGCGCCACTGCGCGCACTTACCACTACGTTTTATACAATCATTCGGTACGTTCACCGATTTTATCGGGCAGAGCGGGGTGGGTGTTCCGACCGTTAGATGAGCAGAAAATGCTCGAAGCAGCCCAATATTTGCTGGGCGAGCACGATTTTTCGTCGTTTCGGGCGACAAGTTGTCAGGCAAAATCGCCAGTTAAGCAGATGTATTCCATCTCAATCGTGCGTCAGGGTAATTTGATCTTTTGTACACTTAAGGCCAGCGCGTTTTTGCATCATATGGTACGCAACATCGTCGGTAGCTTGATTGTGGTCGGTGTTGGCAATCAGCCGCCAGAATGGATGCGCGAAGTCCTTCTGACTTGTGACCGAA
Source organism: Sapientia aquatica (assembly GCF_004358105.1). Lineage (GTDB taxonomy): Bacteria > Pseudomonadota > Gammaproteobacteria > Burkholderiales > Burkholderiaceae_D > Solimicrobium > Solimicrobium aquaticum. Next base: position 757,660 of record NZ_SMYL01000001.1, read on the forward strand.
GCATTGCGGCGCCGACTTTTATGCCGGACGGACTGTACTTGGCAAAAGTTGACTATCACCCAAAATGGAATCTGCCTCAGCAGGTCACAACCGACAATTGGTTTGCCTAGTCAACCTTATGGAAGAGCAATGGTAACTCGGATCAAAATTTGTGGATTTACCCAAAACGAAGACGTGCAAGTCGCCGTTGAGTTGGGCGTTCATGCGCTGGGTTTTGTGTTTTATGCGGGCAGCGCACGCTATGTTGAACCTAGGCGCGCCCAAGAATTAATCGCGTTGATCCCTCCTTTTGCTACCTCAGTTGGACTATTCGTCAATGCAAGCTTGGAAGAGGTTTCCGCCACTATGGCAATTGCGCCGGTTTCTTTGCTGCAATTTCATGGTGATGAGCCGCTTGAGCAGTGCCATGCGATTGCTGAAGCGGTTAAGCGTCCATTCATACGCGCTTTGCGGGTCAAGCCGAACATGAATGCGGTGGATTTGTTACAATACGAATCTGTGTGTAAATCTGGCAGTCCGTGGTTCCAAGGATTGCTGCTAGATACCTTTGTTGATAGTTTCGGTGGTAGTGGAAAGGTTTTTGATTGGTCAATTATCCCAAAAGAACTCGCGCCTCGGGTCGTTTTAAGTGGTGGATTAACCGTGCACAATGTAAGTGGTGCGGTGGCCCAACTTCGCCCTAGCGCAGTTGACATCAGTAGTGGTGTAGAACTTGCCAAGGGCATTAAAGACCCCGCTAAAATGCGCGCCTTTATTGATGCGGTGCAATTAGCTGACACTAACTTAACTGAGCAAAATCATGACTTCAACAGCAGAATTAATTAATGTCGCCGACGACGTTACATCCTCCGTATCAACTTCCTCAAACGCACCATACCACTTGCCGGATGCACGCGGCCACTTTGGTATGTATGGCGGCAGCTTTGTTTCCGAAACTCTCAGTCACGCGCTGGGCGAACTGACTGAAGCGTACGCGCATTATTCAACCGATCCAGAATTCTTGGCCGAATATCACAGCGAGCTGAAATATTTCGTCGGTCGTCCTTCGCCGATTTACCATGCCAAACGCTGGTCGTCAGAAATCGGCGGTGCGCAAATATTTTTTAAGCGGGAAGACCTAAACCATACTGGCGCGCACAAGATCAACAACGTAATCGGCCAAGCTTTGCTGGCCAAGCGCATGGGCAAACCACGTGTTATCGCTGAAACCGGCGCGGGGCAACACGGTGTCGCAACTGCCACAATCTGCGCGCGGTTTGGCTTGGAATGTGTCGTCTACATGGGATCCGAGGACGTCGCCCGCCAAGCCCAAAACGTGTATCGCATGAAGTTGTTGGGCGCGACAGTCGTGCCCGTGGAATCCGGTTCCAAGACACTCAAAGACGCGCTCAATGAAGCAATGCGGGATTGGGTTGCTAATGTGGACAATACCTTCTACATCATTGGCACTGTCGCGGGTCCACATCCTTATCCGATGATGGTCAGGGATTTTCAGGTGGTGATCGGTAAGGAATGTCTGGTACAGATGCCAGAATTGGCTGGTCGCCAACCTGATGCGGTGATTGCCTGTGTGGGCGGTGGCTCAAATGCGATTGGTATTTTCCATCCGTATATTGATTACCCTGAGGTAAAACTCATTGGCGTCGAAGCAGCCGGCGAGGGAATTAACACTGGCAAACATTCGGCCTCACTGACTGCTGGCTCTCCGGGTGTCCTGCATGGCAATCGGACTTATCTGTTGCAAGATGCAAACGGTCAAGTTATTGAAACTCATTCGGTTTCAGCGGGCTTAGATTACCCTGGCGTTGGTCCAGAACACGCTTGGTTAAAGGACTGTGGTCGCGCTCAATATGAAACGATTACCGATAAAGAAGCGCTCAAAGCATTTCACGATTGCTGCCGAATTGAAGGAATTATTCCCGCTTTGGAGTCCAGTCATGCAATTGCGTACGCAACCAAATTAGCGGCAACTTTGCCAAAAGATAAATTATTGCTCGTGAATTTATCCGGACGTGGTGATAAAGACATGCATACCGTAGCGCAACAAGCCGGTATTCCGCTTTAATCTCACTCAAGGAAATTTCATGTCAAGAATTAAACAAACTTTTGTTGAACTCGCCAATCAAGGTCGAAAAGGCTTAATCCCGTTTATCACCGCTGGTGACCCAAGTGCATCGGCAACCGTGAAATTAATGCATGCTTTGGTCAAGGGCGGGGCGGATATTATCGAGCTTGGTGTGCCATTTTCGGACCCAATGGCCGATGGCCCAGTCATTCAACGCGCCTCGGAACGTGCTTTAAAGAATGGTGTTGGGCTTTCCGATGTATTACAATGCGTGCGTGAATTCCGTGAGAGCAATATTTCTACCCCAATCGTGTTGATGGGATATGCCAATCCGATTGAGCGTATGGGGACGGAAAAATTTGTGACGGAAGCGGCCAATGCTGGCGTTGACGGTGTTTTGGTGGTGGATTACCCGCCCGAAGAATCACTGGAATATGCGGCATGCATGAAAAAGCATGGCTTAGATGTGATTTTCTTGCTTGCTCCAACGTCAACCCAACAACGCATCGAGCAAGTAGCCCAAATCGCGAGCGGATATGTGTATTACGTCTCGTTGAAAGGGGTTACCGGCAACAACGTGATCGATCTTTCTGAAGTCAATCGCATGCTGCCGATAATAAAGAATCACGTAAAAGTGCCGATTGCCGTTGGATTTGGTATTCGTGATGGCGCAACAGCCAAGCTAATCGCCAGCGTTTCTGACGCGGTGGTCATTGGAAGCCGAATTATTCAGGAAGTAGAAGCGTATAACGATGTTGCCGACAAGGCTGGTTTATACGGCAAAGTTCAAGAATTTATCGGTGGTGTGCGCCACGCTATTGATAGTTGAACGTTTAACGTCGCAAGCGCTGGTTAATTTGAGCGCTTGCGCAAAGTAATACAGAAAAAACGCCCGTAGCATTGGCGTTTTGCATAAGGAGAGAAAAATGAGCTGGTTAGAAAAACTACTTCCACCAAGAATTCAACGTAACGACGCGTCCACACGCAAGTCCATCCCTGAAGGACTGTGGGTCAAATGCCCGTCGTGCGAAGCGGTTTTATATCGCTCTGATCTAGAAGCCAATCTGCACGTTTGCCCTAAGTGCAGCCATCACATGCGCATCAGCGCGCGTGAGCGCTTGGATAGCTTGTTAGACGCAGGTGGACATTATGAAATCGGCCAAGAAACTCTGCCTGTTGATACCTTGAAATTTAAAGACAGCAAAAAATACACCGATCGTTTGAAAGCGGCGATGGATTCAACCGGTGAGACCGATGCGCTGGTCGTCTTGGGTGGTTCAATTCTGAGTATTCCTGTGGTTGTAGCCTGCTTCGAATTCGACTTCATGGCCGGTTCGATGGGCTCTGTTGTTGGTGAGCGTTTTGTTCGTGGTGTGAATGCGGCGTTGGAGCAAAAAGTGCCGTTTATCTGCATTACCGCAACCGGTGGCGCACGTATGCAAGAAGGTTTGCTGTCGTTGATGCAAATGGCAAAAACTACCGCGATGCTGACTAAGCTGTCTGAGAAAAAGCTGCCATTTATTTCTGTATTGACCGATCCGACTACCGGTGGTGTATCAGCCTCATTCGCGTTCATGGGCGACATCGTCATGGCTGAGCCAAAGGCGTTAATCGGTTTTGCTGGCGCACGTGTGATTGAAAATACAGTGCGTGAGAAATTGCCAGAAGGCTTCCAGCGCGCTGAGTTTTTGATTCAAAAAGGTGCGATTGATATGATTGTTGATCGTCGCAAAATGCGCGAAGAAATAGCCAAATTGCTGGCCTTGCTGCAAAATCAACCAGCCGAAGCGGTAGCGTAATTAAATCTTCGGCCCGATAAAACCACGGTACGCCGTGGTTTTTTTCATTATTCATCAGCATTTAAAAATGACATCAATGTCCACCACAAACTCGCTAACCACTTTATCCGACTGGCTAGCCCATCTAGAAACAGCACATCCGACCGTGATCGAAATGGGCTTGCAGCGCGTAAATACAGTCAAAGAGCGTCTTGGAATCACGTTTGAATGTCCAGTAATTATCGTCGGTGGAACTAACGGCAAAGGCTCGACCTGCGCCATGCTGGAATCGATCTTAATGCAAGGCGGGTATAAAGTTGGCTTATATACCTCGCCCCATTTAATTCACTTTAACGAGCGCGCCAGAATTAACGGCATCTCTGTGGTGGACGCTGATTTTGTACAAGCTTTCCACGCAGTTGAATTGGCTAAGGCTGAAATCTCGCTGAGCTATTTTGAATTCACGATGCTGGCATGCACCAAGATTTTTGCTGATGCCAAGTTGGATGCAGTGATATTGGAAGTTGGCCTAGGTGGGCGCTTGGACGCGGTTAATATATTTGAGGCGGATGTCGCAATCGTCACCAGCGTTGATATCGACCACGTGGAGTATTTGGGCGATACGCGCGAGAAAATCGGATTTGAAAAAGCCGGCATTTTTAGAGCACATGCAACGGCGATATGCTCCGATCCAAGTCCGCCGCAAACGTTGATTGATCACGCTAACCAAATCGGCGCTGATTTATGGTTGTTTGGCCGCGATTTTAACTACGCGGGCGACAAGCAACAGTGGAACTATGCAGGACGTCACCAACGGCGTCATTCGCTTGCCTATCCTAGTTTGCGCGGCGCCAATCAACTGCTGAATGCCTCGGCTGCGCTGGCTGCATTAGAAGCACTACGTGACCGCTTGCCATTGGGGGCGCAAGAAATTCGCAGCGGCTTGGTCATGATTGATTTGCCGGGCCGTTTCCAAGTCTTAGCCGGACGACCAACCGTTGTTCTCGACGTGGCGCACAATCCGCATGCGGCGGCAACTTTGCACCAAAATCTGGACAATATGGGATTTCATGCATACACCTATGCCGTGTTCGGTGCCATGCAAGACAAAGATATTTTGGGTGTGATTAATCAACTAAAAAATCAAATCGACCATTGGTGTTTGACTGATTTACCCCTTCCTCGAGCGGCTTCGGCTCAACACATAAGTTCACTATTAAGCGAGGCCGGAGTAACAATCGACAAGGATCACAGCATTCAATGCTTTGAAAATCCAGCAAATGCCTATACATATGCCTTAAGTAGAGCAGGGGAAAATGATAGAATAGTGGTTTTCGGGTCATTCTTAACCGTTGCAGGTGTAATTGAATGCCGAAATAATAAAAAACAACCTTAGCCTGAACCCAATAAGGGAAAAATAATGGTTAGCGTTTCACACTGGTTTTTTATTTAACAAAGTAGTTTACTCGTTTAATACACTGACATTTCGCATGAGCTTGTTCTCCAACTTCAGTAAAAAACAACCCGAAGTCACTTCCGTGGCAGAAGCACTAGCGTCAGCAAGTGAGGCGACGCCACCAAAAGCGAAAAGTCGCAAGTCCGAAAATCGCCACACCAATGCGCAAAACGAGCAACTTGTCCCAGAAAAAAAACGTGCGCGTCGCCGCTTAATTGGCGCGATTGCGATGGTGTTAGCCGTGGTCATCGGCTTGCCGATGGTGCTCGACTCCGAACCTAAGCCGATTAATAAAAACATCACTATTCAAATCCCGTCCAAAGAGTCGACCGTCGCATCGTTGGACAGCAAAGAAGAATTGGTGCCTGAAGATATTCTAGACCCAGCAGCTAAACGCGCTGTAGCACCGGTTGCAACGCCCGCATTGGCAGCGACATCGCCCGCTTTACCCGAAAAAACAGCCGAGCCAGTCAAGCCAAACGCCGATGCTATCAAAGCCGAGCCCGTCGTTAAATCGGCCAAGCCAGAAGTGAAGCCAGAGCCGAAAGCTGAAACCAAGGTAGATATTAAACCCGACACCAAAGTCGACACCAAATCAGAACCTCGACACGTTGCCGAAGTCGCGCCCAAAAAAGAAGCCGCACCAGTTACCGCAACGAAAACAGAATCCAAAAACACGCCACACGTATCGACTTCAGAAGAGTCTGCACGCGCCTTGGCAATCTTAGGTGGAGCGGACCCAAGCTCAACGACCTCTAAAACACGAATTGTTGTGCAAGTTGGCGCCTTTGCTACGCAAGAAAAAGTAAATGAATTACAAACAAAATTGACCTCGGCCGGTATTAAATCCTTTACCCAAAAGGTTGCAACCAGTTCTGGCGATAAAATTCGCGTGCGTGTTGGCCCGTTTAACGACAAGGAATCGGCCGATAAAATGAAAGCTCAGTTAGAAAAAATAGGTTTGAATGGCAGCTTAATCCCGCTATAAATTTATGACCATCTTTGATTATTTGGTTTTGTTTATATTGATTTCATCCATCATCATTAGCATGATGCGCGGGCTGCTCAAAGAAATACTGTCTCTTGCTAGTTGGATAATTGCGTTCTGGGTAGCAAACGCGTACGGCACAAAATTAGCCGAATTGATTCCATTTTCGGAATTATCAGTCAGATTAATTATTGCATTTGTAGCTTTGTTCATTGGCGTGCGTTTGCTAATGTGGTTATTAGCAATGGCGCTCGACAGCATTATCACCGCAGGTGGACTAAAGCTCGTTGATCGCGGCCTTGGTGGCTTATTTGGATTGGCACGCGGATTGATTATCGTATTTGCATTAATGCTAGTTTGTGGAACAACCAGTTTGCCCCAGCAACCATTTTGGAAAAATGCGTTTTTAAGACCAATTGTAGAAACAGCGGCGCTTACCGCCAAACCTTATCTGCCGGGTTCTTTTGCCCAGTATGTCAAATTTTAATTCATCGTTTTAGGAGTCCACCATGTGTGGGATAGTCGGCGTAGTTTCAAATAGCATGGTTAATCAAGTGATTTACGATGCGCTTCTCTTGTTGCAACATCGTGGTCAAGATGCGGCAGGTATCGCAACGAGTCATGGCAGTTCATTCGCGATGCATAAAGCCAACGGCTTGGTGCGTGACGTTTTCCGCACGCGCAATATGCGCTCTTTGCCGGGTAACGTCGGTATTGGTCAAGTGCGTTATCCAACCGCTGGCTCCACTAGCGAAGAAGAAGCTCAACCATTTTATGTCAATGCCCCGTTTGGCATCGTTTTGGCACATAACGGTAATCTAACCAATGCAGAACAATTAAAAATTGAACTGTTTAAAAACGACCGTCGCCACATCAATACGGATTCGGATTCTGAAGTATTGTTGAACGTGTTAGCGCACGAAATTCAACAAGCGACCACGTCGTATTCACTCGATCCTGCCACCTTGTTTGGCGCTATCCGACGCTTACATAACCGGGTGCGTGGTTCGTATGCAGTCGTGGCGCAAATTGCTGGTTATGGCTTGTTAGCTTTCCGCGATCCATATGGTATTCGTCCATTATGTTTAGGTATTTCGGAAACTGAAAAAGGCCCGGAATACATGATCGCCAGTGAGTCGGTAGCACTCGAAGGTTTGGGCTTTAAATTTGTACGTGACGTTGAACCGGGTGAAGCGATTTTCATTGATGAAGATCACAAAATGTACACCCAGCAATGTGCAGAAAATCCAACTCTCAACCCTTGCGCATTCGAGTACGTGTATTTAGCTCGTCCTGATTCCGTGTTAGACGGCGCCTCCGTGTACGAAACCCGTTTAAAAATGGGTGAATATCTAGCTGACCAAGTGCGTCAACAAATTTCATCGGGTGCGATTGATGTGGTCATGCCGATTCCTGATTCTTCCCGTCCTTCTGCGATGCAATTGGCGTTGAAATTGAATTTGGAATACCGTGAAGGCTTTATTAAAAATCGCTACATTGGCCGTACCTTCATCATGCCGGGCAACGTTTCGCGCCGTAAATCGGTCCGTCAAAAGTTGAACGCGATCGGTGCTGAATTTAAAGGCAAATCGGTTTTGCTAGTCGATGATTCCATCGTGCGCGGTACAACAAGCCGCGAGATCGTCCAAATGGCGCGCGAATCAGGTGCGACCCGCGTTGTGTTTGCCTCAGCCGCGCCACCAGTTAAGTTCCCTAACGTGTACGGCATTGATATGCCAACTCGCCAAGAATTAATCGCTTATGGCCGCAGCGACGAAGAAATCTGTCGCGAGATTACTGCTGATGCATTGGTCTATCAAGAAGTCTCTGCGATGCGTCGTGCGATTGCTGACGTGAACCCACGTTTGTCTAGTTTAGAAGCCTCGTGTTTTGACGGTGAATACATCACTGGAGATATTACGCGCGAGTATTTAGACAAACTGGAATGGGCCCGCAATCATCCAAAAGCGCGGATTGAAGACGGCGTTCCATCGCAATTAAATCTTAATTTGGCTAGAAGCGAGTAGTGTATGACGGGGTTTACCACCACCATTTTGCATAATGATCGTCAGAGTGAGATTGAACACGGGTCGATACACAAGCCTATTCACAGCGCAGTGACTTTTGGCTACGCCGATGCGCGCGAATTGGCCGATGTATTCCAAGGGAAAAAGGCCGGTTACCGTTATGGCCGCCAAGGGAACCCGACTGTCACGGCGTTGGAAGATAAGATCACCAAAATGGAAAATGGGGTGGCTAGCCTTTGTTTTTCTAGCGGCATGGCTGCTATTGGCGCGATTCCGCTCGGGTTGCTTAAAAACGGTGACCACATTGTTTCATCGGCCTTTTTGTTTGGTAATACCAGCAATTTGTGGCAAACGATTACTTCACTGGGCGTATCCACTTCCTTTGTGGATGCGACCAACGTGGCTAATGTTGAAGCGGCGTTGACACCCAATACGCGCATCGTATTTGTCGAAACTATCGCCAATCCGCGCACCCAAGTTGCTGACTTAAAAGAGATTGGTGAGTTGTGCCAAGCGCGCGGTATTTTGTTTGTCGTCGATAACACGATGACTTCGCCATTTTTGTTTCACCCAAAAACAGTTGGCGCTGGGTTGGTAATCAATTCCTTGACCAAAGCAATCTCGGGCCACGGCGACGTTTTGGGTGGTTGCATCACCGATACGGGTGCTTATGATTGGAACCTGTATCCTAATATCGCCCCCAACATCAAGAAGCAAGCTCCCGCGATGTGGGGAATCAATCAGTTACGCGGCAAAGCGTTGCGCGACTTTGGCGCCTGTTTGTCGCCGGATGCGGCGCATCAAATTGCCATCGGTGCAGAAACCATGGCGCTGCGGGTTGAACGCCAGTGCAGCAATGCGCTGCAACTCACCGAGCTTTTAGCAGCGAGCGATAAGGTGGCAGCGGTGCATTACCCAGGCTTAAAAAATCATCCACAACACGGTTTGTCATCCGAACTATTTAAAGCGCACGGTTCGATTTTTAGCTTCGAATTAAAACCGCACATTGATTGCTTCGACTTTCTTAATCGCTTGAATATTCCAATTTCAGCAACCCACTTAGGCGACAATCGCACGTTGATTATCCCAGTAGCGCACACCATTTTCTTTGAAATGGGCCAAGAGCGCCGCGCCGCGATGGGAATCTCTGAATCGTTGGTGCGCGTGTCGGTCGGGATTGAAGATAGCGACGATTTGTTAGCTGATTTTGCCCAAGCATTAGCAGCATTTTAAAACAAGGGCAGAGTTGGCTATCTGCCCATTTTTAATGTTGATCGCCCCACGTAGTTAGTCTGCCCCATCCCAAAGGAAGCCATGTTTATACAATCTCTTCGCATGACCTGGCGTGATTGGCGGGCTGGGGAATTGCGCTTTTTGTTGTTGGCGTTAGTGATTGCGGTTGGCGCCTTAAGCTCGGTCGGTTTCTTCGTCGATCGCGTCAGTAATGGATTACAGCGCGATGCCAATCAATTGCTGGGTGCTGATTTGGTAATCAGTGCCGATGCGCCTATCTTGGGGACATTGCAAACCTCGGTTCCCGAACTACAGCAACTCACCCAAGCCCGCACCACATCGTTTGTCAGTATGGCACTCAGTGCTAACGAAACCCAAAGTAAGTTGGTGTCTGTCAAGGCGGTTAGTGCAGGATACCCCTTGCGCGGCGAATTGACGCTGGACAGCGGAGCAGCAGGGCGCTCGGTTCCTGACGCGGGTAGCGTTTGGGTTGATCCGGCGGTGCTCAGCGCATTGCAACTGAGTTTGGGTGATCGTTTAAAGCTGGGTGAACACTCTTTCGTTATCCGCCACGTAATTGAAAATGAACCCGATCGCGGTTCGTCCTTCCTCAATTTTGCGCCGCGTGTGATGCTGGCTGAAAGTGATTTGGCCGCGACCAATCTAATTCAACCTGGTTCGCGGGTTACCTATCGCTTGCAATTGTCTGGTGCATCCGAAGGTATCGCGCAAGCGCAAAAGGCGTTGGAAAATGTCATCGCGGCCCAGAAGTTAAAAGGTATTAATCTCGAATCGTTAGCGACAGGACGCCCAGAAATGCGGGCGACTTTGGATCGTGCTAAACAATTTTTGTCGCTAGTGAGCTTGCTTTCAGCAATGTTGGCTGCTTTAGCGATTGCGTTATCTTCACGCCGTTTCATGCTGCGCCACATCGATTCAGTAGCGATGCTGCGCTGCCTAGGAATGACCCAAACCCAAGTCACGCTGCTGTATTTAATTGAATTTGTCGTCTTGGGTTTAGTGGCCAGTGTGCTCGGCGCTTTGCTCGGATACGCCGCGCATTTAGGCTTGTTAATTTGGCTTAAAAGCTTCATCACAACGACTTTACCGCAGCCGTCCGTTATTCCCGCTTTACAAGGGATTGCGATTGGTATGTTGCTGTTAATTGGTTTTGCGATTCCACCGATTCTGCAGCTACGCAATGTGCCGCACAATTTAATGGTGCGACGCGATACCGGTGGGCCGCAAGCGCATACCTTGTTTGCCTATTTAATTGGCATTGTGATGTTTGGACTTTTGCTGTTATGGCAGACCGGCAATGCTAAATTGGCAGGATTCACTTTGCTCGGATTCTTGGGTGGATTCGTGTTATTCGGAATCTGCGCTTGGTTATTTTTGCGTGCCACTAAGTTGATGCGCAATTGGTTTTCCGCTTCGGCGTGGCGCTTTGCGATTAATGCTTTGCAGCGTCGCCCAATGGCCAGTGTGGTGCAAGTGGTGGCGCTGTCTTTGGGCTTGATGGCTTTACTGTTGCTCACCGTGATTCGCGCTGACTTATTGAACGCTTGGCAGCAAGCCACGCCAGTTAATGCGCCGAATCAATTCATGATTAATATTTTGCCGGAACAAAAAGAAGCGGTTGCTGGGTTATTGGCCCAGCATCAAATTCAGAATCCTGTTTTGTATCCGATGATTCGTGGCCGACTAATTGCGGTCAACGATGGTCCGATAACGGCGGATAAATTTGACGCCGAGAATGCAAAACGCATGGTCGAGCGCGAGTTTAATTTATCGACCATGGAGCAAATGCAATCGCATAACCAATTGATTGCGGGGCATTGGTTTGATCTGAAAACTGGCGCTCCAGAGGCTTCGATTGAAGAGGGCATTGCTAGAACGCTGCATTTGAAAATGGGTGACACATTACGTTTCGATGTTGGCGGCCAGCAGATCGACGTTCGTATCACCAGCATCCGCAAGCTCGAGTGGAGTTCGATGCAGGTCAACTTCTTTGTCATTATTGATCCCAAAAGCGCCGCTGATTTACCGCAAACCTGGATTACTGCGTTCCACTTGCCTGCGACCCAAAGCAGGTTAATTACTGAATTGTCACGCGACTATCCTAATTTAACGATTGTTGATACCGGAGCAATTCTGAAGCAGGTGCAAGATGTGCTCGATCAGGTGGTCGCGGCTGTGCAATTCTTATTTTTATTTACCGTGATCTGTGGATTGCTCGTACTCTATGCAGCCCTGCAAAGTTCGCAACAGCAGCGCTTGCAGGAATCGAGCTTGCTGCGCGCGTTGGGTGCATCCCGAAAACAATTATCGCAGTCGCAATGGATAGAATACGGCTTGATCGGTAGTTTAGCGGGCTTATTAGCTGCCTTGGGTGCAGCGGTCATCGGCTGGGTGTTAGCGCGCTTTGTGTTTGAATTTGCGTTTCAACCTAGCCCATTTTTAGTGTTATTCGGTTTATTGGGTGGCATCGTGTGTGCGCTCGCTGGTGGATGGATAGGTTTAAGACAAATCCTTTCACAGCCGCCATTGTTGAGTTTACGGGAAGGGTAATTGTTAATGTCTGATCAGACTGAATCGACTAATCAAACGGAAAATAGCGAGTCGGAGGACACGATTACGCTGTATGAGCGCATCGGCGGTGAGCACAAGTTGCGCGAATTAGTCGATCGTTTTTACGATGTAATGGCGCTGGAGAATGACTTTAAAGGCATTCTCAGTTTGCATCCCACGTCACTCGATGGCTCCCGCGATAAATTGTTTTGGTTCTTGAGCGGCTGGATGGGCGGCCCAAATTTGTACATCGAGAAATTCGGCCACCCGCGCCTACGCGCCCGTCATTTGCCCTACGCGATTGGCATTTCAGAGCGCAATCAATGGCTAACTTGTATGGCCAGCGCGATGCAAGATGTTGAGATTGAAGAGCATTTGCGCGACCATCTATTGCAGTCGTTTTATCAAACCGCCGATTGGATGCGCAACCGCGAAGGTTGAGTACGCTGGCCTCCAATTCACAACCTTTAGCGCACAAGCCAACTCAGATCGACTTTAATGAAACTCACCCAAGAAGTATTCCAATGGCAAGAAGCCCCGCAAACCCAGCAGGTTTTGTGGCGTGCGGAAAATGGCTCGTTGCCGCCTAAGCGTTTCATTCTGGCCGACGACACCTTAAACGCTGACACGGCGTATAAATTGGCCTGCGAAGGCTGCGGCTTGTTATGGCAAGGCGACTTTCAAAACGCCCGCCAACTGTTGCAAGCCTTGGCTAGACGATGTGATCGACCAGTAAAAAAATCACGCAAAAAAACGAACGACGAAACGCCGGTAAGCCCCGCTCAGTTATTTAATCTGCATCGCCAAGCCCAATCGCAACGTGCCCGCGTGTTGGCGATGGTGTTGATTCCATTGAATAGCGATTACAGCGTGCCCTTAAAACGTGCACCCGACGTGCTGCAGGCTTGCGTTGAAGCGTACGGACCGCGTACCGATTCAAGCATTAATTCGATTGTTTCATTGCGTGAATTGCAGGCGCTAATCGGCGCGCATGAATGGCGTAAAAAGGGCGTCGCGATTCCAGAATTGGAAGGTGTAATTTATCCGCATTACGGCGTTTTCTCGCCAGTTCGCGGCGAATATATTTCGCTAATTGCGAGCGCGCCACTGCCAGATAAGGCGAGCACTTTGGCCTTTGACATCGGTACCGGAACTGGCGTAATTGCAGCCTTATTAGCCAAGCGCGGCATCAAAAAAATTATCGCGACCGATCAAGATCAGCGCGCCTTGACTTGCGCCCAAGACAATCTCAGACAGCTTGAAGTGAGCGATAAAGTGGAGTTGCTCAAAACAGACTTATTTCCCGACGCAAGAGCGGCGCTAATCGTGTGCAATCCTCCGTGGATTCCCGCGCGGCCAAGTTCGCCGATCGAATACGCGATCTTTGATCCCGAAAGCAGAATGTTAAAAGGCTTTTTGAGCGGATTAGCTGAACATTTGGACGTCGGTGGAGAAGGGTGGTTAATTCTATCCGACATCGCAGAACACTTAGGCTTGCGCCCACGTTCTGATTTGCTAGCATGGATTGAAGCCGCCGGACTTCGGATAATTGAACGCCTAGACATTAAACCTAAGCACCCAAAAACCGCCGATACCGAAGATGCATTGCACGCCGCTCGTGCCGCTGAAATCACTTCGTTATGGCGTTTGACGATTAAATAACTAGCCACAAAGGAATTCAAACAATGTCTAAACCAGCCCGCATTCTGACTTTTAAATGCAAAAAATGCGCCAAACCGGTACAGGTTTTTCTGCAAAAAGTATCGGCCTGCTCCCACATTCAGCCCTATCAAGGCATCTGTGATTGCGGCGAATTGTATCGCCACGCAACCGGCCAAGCGGATGCCGTACAGTCATTTTTGAATTCTACCGATAGCCAATGGGCGCATCATCATTAACGTTATTCATTAGGTTTATTTTCTAACCTATTGAATAATTGAGGTTTAATTTTAGCGCGAATCCCCAAGCATGGGCCAATGAATATGAGCACTCGTTATGATCTATTGATTGAAAACAATTCGATTTCAATCGCCCCGATTGACGCAGGCAAGCACATGGCGTGAATTTACAAGTGGGTTGGTCAAATGTCGCCAAGATATTTGCGAAAAATCTACCGTCCCCATTAGAAATTGAGCGTGCAATTGATCTGATCGAGGAAGAAATCAGCCGCACTAAAGCAGTTCTTGAGCCAGGCGCTCAGGTACACGCAAAACAGGCTTCTATCCGCCAAATCGCCGCTACAGCTGGACTCGATGTGCCGCACCAAACGCAACTGTCCGCCAACGCGGTGGAGAATCTGTTTACCAGAATGACGATGGCCGCTTACGGTAATTCAGCGCCAGGGGATGCGGACCATTCGGCCGAATTCTTTGCCGCGTTAATGAACCTCAGGGAGTTGATGCATCATCTTGGAATTGATCCGGCTGTAATTGACTTACAAGAATAGATGTTGATTTATGCCTGGCACGGTAAAGACGATAGTGGCGAAGAGTTCAAATTCAGCACTGCGAAAGAATAAACATAATTTTACATAATATAAATTATGCGTAATTATGCTTATATTTACCGACGCCGGTTTTCGTCAATTTAGACCGATCCTACCTCAGCGCAAACTGGATAAATAATTCGCCAAATCCACGATCTCGTTATTCTGCAATCCGTTTGTAATTGCGCTCATCGGCGCATAAATGCGTTCGCCTGTTTTGTCGCGATAACGTGTGATTGACGCTCTTAGATAACCAATTTGCTGGCCAGCTAAACGCGGAATCGATTCGCCACCCAAACCTTGTTGGCCGTGGCACATCACACAGCGCTGCAAGTAAATTTTTTGGCCGTTTGATGAAGTGACATTACTTGCAGGTTTCACTGCTTTGCTTGAATAAAATACACTCGCATTAATCCGATCTTCTTCGCTTAACATTTTCATTAGCCCTTGCATAAATTCGTATTGGCGTTGGCCTTTAACAAACTTATCGATTTGAGTGAGCAAATAATGAGGATTTTGGCCGGCGAGATTCGGGACATCTGTCTTTAGGCTATTGCCATCAGGTCCGTGGCAATTGGCACAAAAAAAGCTGAAGTTATGCGCTTTCGCTATCGACTTCTCGGTCGCCGATGGACTCGCCAAAATGCCCTTCAATTGATCATCCAGCGGAGAAAGGTCGGTAATAGTTTGCGCTTGGCACGGCAAAACGATAGCCCATAGCGCGCAAATTGCTATCACGTGCGTCCATTTAGACCAATGTGGATTCAAGGTATTTCTCCCAGTAAGTAATTGGGAGAAGTCTAGGCGTAATCAGCAATTAGATCGTTGATTCAAGTCAACTGTTTCGCTTCGAAATTGGGCGAGTACAACTGTCATCGCACGCGGCTGGAAGGAGAAGTTTTTGCGTCGTGATTACGTATCGGCACTTGTTCAAAGTGTCCATAAAAGGTATGATTCGGCCTTCGCGTAACAGCCATGTTTGTATCGGCTTTTGCCTCAATAACTGCCCTTAGCTCAACTGGATAGAGCAATGCCCTTCTAAGGCATAGGTTGCTGGTTCGATTCCAGCAGGGCAGGCCAAAATTGCAAGCCCTTGCCCGGCCAACGCACTACTTCTGCGCTGGCCGGATTCAGGAAGATTATCAGTTGGTGATCGAGACGATGATGCTGGCCGCAGTGCTTTTCCCAGCTGCATCGGTGGCAGATACCTGCAAGTTGTATGTGCCAGCAACGGGTGCACTCCACTTCACCGAAAAGGTGCTCATGCCGCCCGAGGCATTTACGCTCATTCCTGCTGGCGCCCCGCCAATACCTACTCCACTGATATTGGAACTGCTGTCATTGATTTGAATGGTTCCACTTAACGGCGTCCCTACTTTGCCGGTCAGTCCAGTGGCTGTAACAATCGGACCACCTGCTTGTGTCACTGTAAATCCGACCACGCCTGTGCCGACCAGACCGGTTTTACTATCCTTGGCCACAACGTTCACACTGTAGCTTCCGGCTATCGGAGAATTCCAACTAATGGCACCGTTTGCACTGATCGACATGCCAGTTGGTGCGCCTGCTAATGACCACGTGCACGGGTTGGTGTCGGTGGTCGTCACGGTAAAGTTGACTGGCGTGCTTGCGACCGCTGCGACATTGCCGCCGATGACAACCGGTCCCGCTGTTTTGTTGACGATAACGCTATACACACCAACAGCCGACAATCCATTAATCATGTCTTTTGCGGTGATCGTTACGGAATAGGTTCCTGCGACTGGTTTGGCCCAGCTTACCAGCCCTGCACTGCTCAATGTCATCCCGGACGGATTGCCGGAAATGGTTAAACTCGTAGGATTGGCGTCACTGACAACTACTGGGAAAGTCAACGCTTGACCTGCGGTGACGGCGACTGTGCCGCTGCTGATGACCGGTACAGTGGCCGTTGCCACGAAAACGGTGTACACACCTTGACCAGTCAAACCGGTTTTACTGTCTGTCGCCACGACGTTGACCGTGTAGGTTCCAGCAACTGGCGAATTCCAAGTTACTACCGCCTTGCTGTTGATGGTCATGCCATTCGGTGCGCCCTGCAAGCTCATTGTGTAGGCGTTGGCGTCAGTAACTGTCGCGGTAAATGTCATGGCTTTGCCCGCAATGGCGCTGATTGAATACCCGCCGCTGACCGATGGTGCTGACGCCATTTGCAGGCCAGTTAAGGTATTAATTAGTGCGCTGGCGTTGGGCGTGCCTAAACCAGTCGGAACGTCATATCCTTTTTTGGTCACGCACACCGCGCAAGTGCCATCGTTACCCGTAGCAACGTCATAAAAGTCAGCGGCGTAGGTGGCAGCGGTCGAAGCAATTTGCGTGTAAAGCGCGACATGCGGATCACCCAGCATGCCCTTGCCTGCCTGAACCCGCATTGCGTTGGCGATGGCTGCTAGGCCGGCCCACTGTGGCGTGGCCAGACTAGTGCCGCCGGCAATCACCCAAGATACTTGGCAGAAGCTGCAAGTCGTTTGGTTGGGAATCACAGCAGTCATCTGGCCGGAATTCGGATCGGCATTAAAGGCCACGTCGGCGACTGCGCGGAAACCATAGTTTTGCATCCCTGCTGACTTCGTGGTCTGATAGGCAGGTGTCGGCTCAAACGCGCTGATACCGCCGCCGGTGCTGGACCAAGCAACTTCGGAACGTGCACCGGTTCCGCTGTAATTGAGTGTGGTACCGCCCACCGCCATTACGTTTGGCGAAACCGCAGGCCAGCTGACTGCCGCCCCACTGTCGCCCGTGGCAGCAAAATACGTCATGTTTGGTGCTTGGAAATAGCTGTCGGCACCCAAAACGTAGCTGCCTTCATTGCCAGCAAAACTCATCGACACAACGCCAGGACCCATCTTGTTAGCTAGCTGAATTGCACCGGTCATGCCGCCAAATGTGGCGTTTGGTGCTTCGATCAATACGATACGTGCCAAGGGCGCCATGGCATGCGCCCACTGCACATCCAGCGCAGTTTCGACCGCCCACTTAGCATCGTAGGCTGGCGCTGTGGCGCTCATCGTACCGTTAGCACCACTGTAGATTTTATAGAAATCACAACCATTTTTCGATGGTGCAGAAAGTGGAAGACTGGCATTTGCTGCCAATGTGACGCTGTTACATGCGGGAAGACCGAATAACTGGCTAAAAGCTCCTAATTCGCCAGCGATCATCTGGTCGTCAAAGGAATCGATAATATAAATTGTCTGCCCTGCTCCGTACTGCGCGAGCTGAGCCGCCGACAAATTGGCATAGCTGGCAGGAAGCGCCGGCAATCCGTAGGCTGCGCGAATTTGGGCCGGACGGTAATACACGGTTGTCGCTGCTGTGCTCGCCGATGGTGACATGGTCACAGTTTCACCAGCAACCAGCTTGGATACCGCAAGGTGGCTCGTGGAGTTCCGGCGAACCGCTTCGGGAATCAATTTGACTTGCGGCGCTTCATGGGCTGAACTGGACGACCCGTCTGCATCGATTGCGCTCGGCGTATCAGGCAGAACAGGGGCGAGATGGTATGTTGGCTCGAATGTCGCTCCAGCTGCCTGCGCCGCAGTTGCACCACCGTCGAACACTAATGTTGAGCTCGTTATTGCAGCGGGTGCCGTGCTGGTCGGAGCCGATGCCATGTCAGTTTTGCCGCCGCATGCCGATAGCAAACAGGCTGTCCCGACCGCAGTAACCAGCAATTTGAGAGAAATGGGGAGAGGTTGAATCGAGCGTTGCATGGGCAAGTCCTTAAAGTCAGCCTGGACGTGCTCGATGCGACGTGCGTGGTCTGCCCGATAAAGGACAGAACAGTACTATCGGCAACCCCGCTACCATTGCGCCATGCGCTGTAGGCCGGAGGCTTTGCGTCCCCGCCTTTCGACGGGTTTGCCCAGGAGATTGTGTTTAAAACAATCACTTGGAAACCAATATAGTTTCCACATGGAAATGTTAATTCTCAGAAGGTGATAATGCAAGCTAAATTTTTAGATTGAATTGTCTACAGCATCGTTGCCTCGATCTAGTAAGCAGGTAAGCTGAGCTCCGCATGCTACTTTGGCGCTTTGATTTTAGTTGGCTAACACGCAAGCTATTGTCGCCTTATTTAGCTCTCTAGTCGGCTTGGCACAAAGTTGGTGCTAATCAATTCAAAATGTACTGTGATGTCTCTTGCAGCTCGCAACGCAAATACGGCTGCATGCCATGATGGAATTTTTTTAATTGCGTTTTAATGATGTTTTCGACGTTTCCGTCAAAGGTAAAACCCGACGTGTTGTAGAAGCTGCTCGATTTGTCATTCCAAACGAGATTAATCTGGCAAGAAGTGTGGATGCTTTGTTCGTGATCGGCTTCGTTGATAAACACCAGATTGTATTTTGGATGCAAAAGTGGCTCGTCCGATTCTGTCAGCAGTTGAATCCCGCTAAAGCTTAAGTTGACGACCAGCGCCGCAACGCCGTGATTAGCTGTAAACACCCACATCGGAATATAGTCGTGTTCAAAGGGATAGTTAAAACATTGAACGCGATGATGAATGCGTTTATCGGAAAGATTCATGTCTTTATCCTAAATTTGTAGTCAACAATATTGACGCGCAGCAATCTGGTACTTCAGTCTAGGATAGTTTTCGGAAAAAACAATTTATTTGAAAAATCGGTGAGGAAAAGTAAAAAAGCCTTGGTTTAGTATTTTTTGCGGCTTAATTGCTACGGAGTTGCTAACTTATTATTAAAAGGGGCGAGATCCAATAGACAAAAAAATACCCGCACTAAGCGGGTATTTAAATATTTGGCGGAAGGTGTGAGATTCGAACTCACGAAGGCTTTAACACCTCGCCAGTTTTCAAGACTGGTGCATTCAACCGCTCTGCCAACCTTCCAAGCCCGCTATTATATCTAGGGTTTTAAGTTCTGGCTAGTAGTTGCAGTTGAATTACTTGAAATAAAGCATTAAATAAGCCGAGCTCAAGGTTAGCCGTTAAACCCCTGCCCTTTGCTGGCTAGCGAATGTAACAATGGTGCGACTTCCCATACATTGCCGTAATGCCCTTGTGCATAGTGGCGGATGGCTTTTTCCACGTTGGCTAATCCAATCGTGTCGGCGTATAACATCGGGCCGCCTAGATGCAGTGGGAATCCGTAACCGCTTAAATAAACCATGTCGATATCGGAGGCACGCTGAGCGATGCCCTCTTCCAGAATGAAGGCCGCTTCGTTGACTAAGGCGTAAATCAAACGTTCAGCGATTTCTTGGTCTGAAATTGTTCTGCGCGTTAAACCGATTTCGGTGGAATGCTGCTCGATTAATTGGCGCACCAATTCGGAAGGATGCGCGGTGCGGTCGCCGGGCTGGTAGTCGTACCACCCTGCTCCGGTCTTTTGTCCGAAGCGACCCAGATCGCACAATTTATCGGCGGTTTTTGAGTACACCATGTCAGGTTTTTCGATGGCGCGACGTTTTCGGATGGCGTAGCTGATGTCGTTACCCGCTAAATCTCCCATGCGGAATGGGCCCATAGCGAAACCCAGTTTCTCGACCGCTTTATCGACCTGTTCAGGCAAACAACCTTCGTCTAATAGGAAACCTGCCTGTTGAATGTATTTTTCAAGCATGCGATTACCGATGAAGCCGTCGCACACGCCAGACACAACGCCAATTTTTTTGAGTTTTTTAGCCAGTGCCATGGCACTTGCTAAGACCTCGCGCGAGGTTTGTTTGCCACGCACGATTTCCAATAACTTCATCACGTTAGCTGGGCTAAAAAAATGCGTACCGACGACGTCTTCGGGGCGTTTGGTGAAGCTGGCGATTTGATTTAAATCCAAGGTCGATGTGTTGGAGGCCAAGATCGCGCCCGGTTTCATCACTTTATCAAGCTGTTCGAATACCGATTGCTTTACGCCCATGTCTTCGAATACAGCCTCAATGACGATGTCAGCGTTGGCAATGTCGGCGTAGTCCAACGTACCCGAAATCAGCGCAATCCGTTGCTCGCATTTCTCTGGGCCTAATTTGCCTTTGTCGCGCGTATTTTGGTAATTTTTCGCGATAGTCGCTAAGCCCTTTTCAAGCGCTTGCTCTTTGGTTTCTAGAATTTTTACTGGAATGCCGGCGTTGGCAAAATTCATCGCAATACCGCCACCCATGGTGCCTGCGCCGATTACTGCGGCCGATTTGATGGCACGAATTGGCGTATCCGCCGGTACGTCGGGAATTTTGCTGGCGGCGCGTTCGGCAAAGAAGGCGTGACGCAGCGCTTTCGATTCAGCGCCCGCCACCAGTGTGTAAAACAACTGGCGCTCAAATAGGATTCCTTCATCGAACGGCATCGTAACAGATGCCGAAACAGCCTCGATACAGTCGAGCGGCGCGATTAGGAATCCGCGTTTGGCTTGTTTCTTGGCGTGTTCGATGACGTCGCTAAAATGAGAATGGCTCACATTTTGGTCACGTACTTTTGGTAAAGGCCGAGTGGCTGCCACCTTTTGTGCAAATGCCAGAGCACCTGCGAAGAAATCACCGTCGATAATTTCATCAAACAACGCCGTTTTGGCTAAATCAGATGCGCGCTCTGGCGTGCCAGTGGTAATCATTTTTAATGCAATTTCTAATCCAACAGCGCGCGGCAAGCGCTGCGTCCCGCCCGCGCCGGGCAGCAAGCCTAATTTAACTTCGGGCAAGGCAATTTGTGCATCGGGCGTGGAAATCCGGTAATGGCATCCAAGGGATAATTCCAAACCGCCGCCCATACAAACATGATGAATTGCCGCAATTACTGGTTTGGTGCAGTTCTCAACCACATCGATTAATGTGTGTAAGTTTGGCTCGGCCAAAGACTTGGGTGAGTTAAATTCTTTAATATCCGCTCCACCAGAAAACGCGTTGCCCGCGCCAGTAATAATGATCGCGGTAATTGCATCGTCCGCTAAAGCGCGATTGATGCCGTCAACAGCGGCGCCGCGCGTTTCCAAGTTCATGCCGTTGACCGGCGGATTGTTTAACGTGATTACTGCGACGCTGCCGTGCGCTTGATATTGTGCTGTCATGTAGAGTCCTCTGCTAGTGAGTGAAACGTTAAATCGATAAAGGTAGATGTTATCAGTAATCGCTGTTTATCAATTAATCGTCACGCGCTGGTTAAATGAATGAAGGGCTGCCGAAATTAGTTTATTTGCTCGGCAATACATAATCCTTATAGGTTTCGCGCAGTTTATTTTTTAAGATTTTACCGGTCGCGCCTATCGGTAATGCCGGTATAAACAGCACATCGTCCGGCAGCCACCATTTGGCGACTTTACCGTCAAAGAATTTGATTAACTCGTCTTTTCCCAATGCCACGTTTGGTCGCAAAACGACCAGTAACAATGGGCGCTCGTCCCATTTGGGATGAAAAATGCCAATGCAAGCGGCTTGTAAAACGGCTGGATGCGACATCGCTACGTTTTCAATATCGATTGTGCCTATCCATTCGCCGCCCGATTTAATGACGTCTTTGCTGCGGTCAGTAATGCGCATATATCCATCGGCATTAATGGTGGCGACATCTCCTGTTGGAAACCAGCCGTCTTCTAAAACGTGCCCACCTTCGTTTTTAAAGTAATGATCGAGAATCCAAGGGCCTTGAACCAATAAATTGCCAAAGGTAGTTCCATCCCAGGGCAACTCCTTGCCATTGTCATCGACGATTTTCATGTCCACGCCGAACAAGGGATGTCCTTGCGTTTGGAGCAAGGCATCTTGCTCGGCTTTCGGCAGAGTGAGGTGTTTGGCTTGCAATGTGGCGGTTGTGCCGAGCGGTGACAGCTCCGTCATGCCCCAAGCGTGGACCACTTCCACGGCGTAGTTTTCGCGCAAGGTTTTCATCATCGCCGGTGGGCAAGCTGATCCGCCGATAACGGTGCGCTTAAGGCTGGAAAATTTAACTTTTTGTTGTTCCATGTACTGAATCAGCCCCAGCCAAACAGTGGGAACTCCGGCTGAAAAAGTAACTTGTTCTTGTTCCATTAATTCATATAGCGATTTTCCGTCTAATGCGGGCCCAGGGAAAACCAACTTCGCCCCGGTCAACGGCGCCGAATAAGGAATGCCCCACGCATTGACATGGAACATGGGAACGACCGGCAGGATCACGTCGCGCGAGCCGATATTCATCGCGTCGGGCAAGGCTGAGGCAAAGGAATGCAAAACGGTGGAACGGTGAGAATACAAAACGCCTTTGGGATTGCCTGTTGTGCCAGAGGTATAGCACAGCGACGCCGCTGTATTTTCATCGAAATTGGGCCATTCAAATTCGCAACTATGACCTGCGATGAAGTCCTCGTAACTCAAAAGATTTGGAATGACGGAATTAGCAGGGAGATGCGAGGCGTCGCTTAATAAGACAAAAGCTTTTACCGTGCTGCAACGTGCGGCAATCGCCTCAATTATCGGCAAAAAAGTCACATCAAAAAACAGTACTTGGTCCTCCGCGTGATTGCACAAATAGCTGATTTGATCGGCGTGCAGCCTTGGATTGATGGTGTGCAAAATAGAGCCTGAGCCCGACACCGCGTAATACAGTTCCAAATGACGATAACCATTCCAAGCCAGTGTCGCAACTCGGTCACTGGCGCCAATGCCGAACTTTGCCAGCGCGTTGGCAAGTTGTTTCGCGCGCTGATGAAGTTGTTTATAGGTCGTTCGATGAATATCGCCTTCAGCGCGCCGCGACACAATTTCATTGTCACCAAAATAGCGGTCAGCGTGTTTAATAATGCCGGAAATAAGCAATGGCTTATTCATCATTTGCCCCAGCATCGGGGCATGATTGGAGTGTTGTGGGGTGGTCATCATTACGCCTTTTTATGCAATATAAAAACGGTAACGATGATGCTGGAATGGGTTGATTTTAGTCA
This sequence comes from Sapientia aquatica, assembly GCF_004358105.1. Classification (GTDB taxonomy): domain Bacteria; phylum Pseudomonadota; class Gammaproteobacteria; order Burkholderiales; family Burkholderiaceae_D; genus Solimicrobium; species Solimicrobium aquaticum. The sequence goes on from NZ_SMYL01000001.1 coordinate 781,169, forward strand.
ACGTTTAATCATGCTGCGCTGCATGATTAATTAGTTCGGCTGTCTTGCTTATGCTGGATCGTCGCCCGATTTTAAGCTGCGGAAAAATTCTTCCACCACAGCTAATTCGCGGGTGCGACTAAACGGCGGCATACTTTGCCATACGCGCGCGCCGTAGGGCTTGGACAAGATACGAGGATCGCATAGCATCAGCACGCCACGATCCGTTTCGTCGCGAATTAAACGCCCTGCTCCTTGTTTAAGGTTGATGATTGCCTCCGGCAATTGATGATGCACAAAACCGTTTTTGCCTTGCCGTTCCATCGCATTGATGCGCGCAGATAAAACGGGATCATCGGGTGGCGCAAAAGGCAGCTTATCAATCACGACCAAGGAAAGCGCTTTTCCACGCACGTCGATCCCTTCCCAAAAGCTTTGACTGCCGACCAGGATGCCGTTACCCGCTTGGCGGAATTTATCGAGTAGTTCAGTACGCCCGGATTCGCCTTGTACAAATAACGGGAAGTTTAAATTGCGCGCAGCGAATTCTTCCCGTAAGCGTTCTGCCGATTGTTTTACCGCTCGCAAGGTGGTGCAAAGTAAAAATGCTCGACCACCCGAAGCAATTAGTACCGGCAATGCAGCGTCGATTACGGCATCGGTGTAATTCGGTGAGCGCGGCTCTGGCATGCCGGTTGGAATGTACAAAATTCCTTGTTTGGCATAATCAAACGGGCTGGGCCAGCTCATTGCCGTTTCTTCGCCTAAGCCCATTTGCGCGGTGTAATGCGAGAAGTCTTTTTTTACTGCTAGGGTTGCCGAGGTAAAAATCCACGCGCGCGAGTTGCCTTCGCGCTGTTTATTGAAAATCGGGGCAATCGAGAGCGGCGTGCGATGTAATTGCAGCGAGCTGGAATAGGCTTCGACCCACAACACGCATTCTTGCCCTGCTAGCTCGGACGCTTTGGGCGGCTCTTTGCCCCAGCTATCAAGTTGATCGGATAATTCCAACGCTCTGACGCGGCATAGCTCAATCGTTTCGGCGCGCTCCGCTTGCTTTTCTAGCGTCTCCAATAAAGTGCTTAAGTGTTCTTTTAGTGTTTCCAGAGCTGGGAAAAAATCGCTGGAAGGCGCAATTTGCGGTAGCGACAATTTGACTTGCTCGGGCGGGAAGCACAGCCGTAAATCACGCGCTGCTTTTTCAACCGGCATCACAATCTTGGCCCATTCGGCGCCATCGCGCGCGTGGGAAAGTCCTTCCGCCAAGACATCGCGGCACAATTCCAAGATTTGCGAAGTAGATATGGTTTCGCCAAAGAATAACGTCGCTGTATCCGGCAATTGATGCGCTTCGTCAAAAATAACAGTGTTAGCAGAAGGCAATAATTCGGCAATTCCAGTATCTTTTAAGGCCACATCGGCGAAAAATAAATGGTGGTTCACCACCACCACATCGGCTTTTTGCGCTTCTTTGCGTGCCTTCATCACAAAGCAATCTTGGTAATACTGGCATTCCGAGCCCAAGCAGTTTTCTTTGGTGGATGTGACCAAATTCCAGATTAACGCAGTTTCTGGCACTTGCGATAATTCGGCTTTGTCGCCGCTGGTCGTTGTTTTGATAAAGCGAGAAATATCGCGCAAATAACCCACGTCTTCGCGCGATGTCAGTCGTCCGTTTTGTTGCGTGCGTTCTAAGTGAAAATGGCACAGGTAATTGGCGCGTCCTTTCAGCAAAGCCACCGAAACCGGCGCACCGAGGGCCAAACGAATCGCTGGAATATCACGCAAAAATAGTTGATCTTGTAAGTTTTTTGTTCCGGTAGAGACAATCACTTTCCCGCCCCACAGCAACGCGGGCGCTAAGTAGGCGAACGTTTTTCCGGTTCCGGTGCCAGCCTCGGCAATCAGCGTGGTTTGCCCGACAATCGCTTGAGCAATCGCTTTAGCCATTTCAATTTGTGCGTGCCGCGGTCGATAACTGCTAACAGCCGAGCCTAATTGACCGTTTGGGCCAAACAGCCTTTCAATATCGGCATCGTGAATGTGGAGTTCGGGGTTGGCTAACTGCGGCAGGTTGGAATGCGATGTTTCGGTCAAAATCAGCTTTGGGGAAAATGGGTTGAGGGAAGAATAGTTAAACAGTCAGTGTGGGGTGAATTTGTGTTGGTTTTAGCTGGTTGTGCGGTGTGTTAAGCGGGAACGTCCGGAATTAGCTGCATCTGTAACAATTTTATGTGATCTTTTAACTGTAGCTTACGTTTTTTTAGTCGCTGTAACTGTAATTCGTCGGTATGCCCCGCTAAAATCAAGCTCTCAATGACGATATCTAAGTCTCGATGTTCAACCTTGAGCAAGGTAATGCGGTTTTGTATCTCGGAGTGATCGTTCATGGATTTCTTTGAAGAAAGTTAATGTTATGTCTGCGATTACATGTGATAATTTATTCTTAAATAGTAATTCAGTCCATCAGTTTAATCTAAGCAAGAGTTATGAGCCAATATAAGATCGAAGCAGGAACTGGCCAGCACATCGGTGATCGCAACGAACAACAAGATCGCGCTGGCCTTTTTGCCGCACCCAAAGCACCTGGATTCATGATGGCGGTGGTCGCCGATGGCATGGGTGGTAAAAGCGGTGGCGCCTTAGCAGCAGAACAAGTCGTCCGTACTGCAAAGCAATTATTTGAGGAATTTGGCCCAGAAGACGACGTCGCTAAATGCATAGAAAGCATCATCCGCGAATCGCACACGATTATTCAATTGTCGGGTATTTCCGCCGAAAAAGAGCCCCACAGCACGATTGTCATATTAATCATTACTCCCAATAACCGCGCAGTTTGGGCGCATGTTGGTGATTCTCGCTTATACCGTTTCTCTGGCCCGAACTTGATCGAACGTACGATTGATCATTCCTATGTCGAAAAGCTGGTATCAGAAAACAAAATTACCGCCGAAGAAGCCAAAACTCATACCTTGTCCAATATTTTGGTGAATGTATTGGGTTCGAGCACGACAGAGCCGTTTATTACATTTAGCGAATACGACGATCTGAAACCGACTGATTCGTTTTTATTGTGCTCAGATGGCTTGTGGCATTACTTTACGGATCGTGAACTTGGCGCAGTCGTGGCCGCCAATACTCCCCGCGTTGCTGCAGAAATGTTGATCAATAAAGCTCGAGAAAGAGCGCGCTCGCGCGGCGATAATTGCACGCTTGCTTTGGTGAAGTTGGTCAAACCGCCGAAGGTAGAGAAGAACTACAAAGTCGAAAAAATGCGCCGTGCGATTTAAGCGCTTTATTTGTCGTCTTCTTTTTTCTCAATCTTAAAATCCAATAAGTCGAAATTCAGCGAATTAGGATATTCGTTGAATTCGCTTGTCTCGTTTTGCTTCACATCCAAATCTGGCAATGTTTGAATCGGTTCAACATTGAAGCTGGGCGCGTCCGATGCAATGGCAGCTGCCGGCGCAGCGGAAGCGCTAGGTGTTACGGGGAACAGCTTTTTAGTCCGTTGAATCTCGTTGCAGATTGAAATCAAAAATAAAATGTCGCGATAAACCGGTAAATCAAAGCCATTTCGTGCGCCTTCGCGGTCGTCCACTAATAAAGATTCCAAAAACGGCAGGATGTCGCTGCTATCCCACAGAGCGCAACATTTTGCCGCCAAATGCGGAAAGTCATCTAAGTGACGTAAGCCCTTAGGATCAATCTCTTCATTAAATTCAGGAATACTGGCGTTAAATTTACGTTTGAAGCGGCGTCGCAACTCGGTGTACTTTTGCTCATCTTTGACTAAGCGATACAAGTCGAGCAAATACAACCAAGTAATGGGCATCGAAGGATCGTCATCTAAACCTTGCTGCTCTAAAATCTCGATGGCACGTTGCGGGTCATTGACCGACATCCAGAATTCGGCTTCTTGGGTAATATCCGAAATCTCTTCAATCTGAATTGAGTTGCCGCGTGCTGTGAAAAAATTAAATGTGCTGCTATTGGTATCTTCCAATGCCGGCAATCCCATGCGTTTGTACTTGGGATTGGGTTCGGTGTTGGACACGGGATATTCAATTGAATCGTTTTTCGGATTGATTTCAGCAACTTTAGGTTGAGCCGGGTGCTCGATGATAGACACTGGATCAAGGTTGCCCTGCTCTGCGCTGGACTGCAATGAGTCAACGATTTCCTTCACGTTTTTCTTTTGATCGGTAGTTGGGTCCCACCAAGCTTGTTGCTTTTCTTGGCGCGAACGGCGCACGGCCATCCAAATTGCGCCAACTAATCCGGCGAGTAAAGTCACTGCCAGTAGGATCAGTCCGATAACCAGCGGCGGTGTTTTTTCTTCTTGTTGCGCTTTTAACTTGCTTTGCTGTTTCAACTGTTCCACTTCGGCTTCCAGCTTTTTAATTTTCGCCTGATCGTTTTTGGTGGAAATTTGTGACGCAGCGTCTGGGTCTTCTCCGCGCAACAAAGCGGCAAAGCGCGCTTGCGCAAGTTTGTTTTCTTGAATCCGCACTTGGTCCGCTGGCGCGGTCGATTGCTCGGTCATCGTTTGCGACATTTTGAGATCGTATTCGCTCGTCGCTTCTTGATTGCTAATTTTTAATACGTTCTTGAGCTTTGGCGCTGAGTCGTCACGCTTGTGCTTCTTTTTCGGCACATCCAGATTGAGCGAGGGACTCATCGCTTTGTTCGTCACCGGAACTGCAGTAACATCCGCGGGCGCCGCGCTACTGCCGTCGGCACGATCGTGTTTGCGTTTACTACGCGTCGGCTTGTTGTTGGGGGCTAAGTCCGACGTTTTGGCCCCAGCGACAGCGCTCGTTTCAGCCGGTTGTGTTGACTCAACCACGGGAAGCTCGGTCGTTGCTACCGCAGGAATCGCTGACTTGGTGGCAGCAATATAGGAAGGCGATTCGGGATAATCGAGCAGCAAGGAATACTCGCGTTGTATCAACGTGCCGCAGACAACGGAGACCGACAATTTAATCGCCGGTTCTGAGATGGCGACTTTGGTGCTCAGATTAAGGTAAACGGTTTTTGACGATTGCGCCGAATAGCCAAACTCGATGTGCGGCACAGCAATTAAATCGCCGTTTAAGGTTTCAATCTTAGTTTTGAAACAGCTCGGCACTAATACATCTTCTGTTGCGCCATTCACTGGTATTTGAACGCGTAACATTTGCCCTATGCCAGAGCGAACCGACACATCGCCCACGCCAATTGCGTAAGCCGACGGGTTGCATACTGTCAAACATGCAAAGGCAATGACGTTCAGTGAAAAATGGCGATCAAAATGACGAATAATAGGCTCCTGCTGATACGGATTTATTTAAATAAATTGAAGTTAATTGTTAGTATTTTTATGACCTAACCAAATTATCTAAACAATACTGGTATTGCTCTAAGTTCAATTGCAGCGCAAAGTTAGCTGGCTAAATCGGTTCCGCCACACTAAGTGGTCAGCGCTTAAGTCGATGCTAACACCGGCAGCATTAGGTATTAGTGGAAATTAACACTATTAATTGCCATCTGTTAACTATTTAAGATAATACAAACAGGGAGATTTAAAAGAAACTTTGCAAAAAAGTGAATTACTTTCCCGAAAACAGTCAGTTTTATTGCGCCGCCAAAAATGTTTCCTATTGGTATTATTTTTCTAATAACCAATATTATTTACTTCAGGAACTTATTTGTCCAACATTTTCTTGGCAATTCCACGCAAAATGTTAATTTCTTCAATTTCTAGTTGGGTTCTAGCAAATAAACGTTTAAGTCGGGGCATCAGTTTTTTGGGACTGGCCGGATCGATAAATTTAATTGCAATCAAGCCCTGCTCTAAATGTTCAAACATGGCGTCAATATCAACCAGCGACGCAACTTCTCCCTTAAAGCCCACGTTATTCACATTAGTATTGCCCAATTGCGCGGTGACGCGGCATTCGTAAGCTAAAACTTGTACGGCTTGTGCAAGATTGAGCGACGAATACTGTGGATTGGCGGGAATGTTGATGAGATAGTTGCATTTTTCGACGATCTCATTGGGCAGGCCAAATCGTTCGTTGCCCAAAATCAATGCGGCGTTGATGTTTGCGGCAGAGTTGATGTTTTCCGCAAACTGACGCGGATCTAAAACTGGCGGCGAAAACTCCCGCAGCCTCGCGCTAACCGCCGCCGCCAGATCGCACGAAACCAAGGCTTCTTGAATGGTGGAGACAATAACGGCCTGCTCTAATACGTCGGTCGCGCCGCTGGCCATGGCAATTGCTTCGGGGTGGGACAACACATCGGGCAAGCGTGGATTAACTAAGTAAAGCTGTGAAAATCCCATTGTTTTCATCGCGCGCGCGACCGAACCGACGTTGCCCGGGTGGCTGGTTTCAACTAAAACAAACCGCAAACGATCAAAAAGTGTTGGATGAGCAGGATTGGGTGGGGAGGCGCAGGAACTTGTCGGGGGCATGTATTTAAGATCAGCTAAATTGAGATGTGGGGGTATTTCAGGTAGAATGCGCGAACTATTGCGTTTTGACTAGTTTTCCATATTATTTCCACTTAATTGGCAATTCAGAATTCAAAACACATTGCTCTTTAATTTTATGCGCTGGCTACTACTATACAAGAGTAGATAAATTACTCGAATATTGCCTAATGGCAAGCGTGTGAACGACATTTTAACGGAAATACTATGCATCCTATGCTAAATACGGCGATTAAAGCCGCGCGCCGTGGCGCGACCATCATCAATCGTGCATCCTTCGACTTAGATCGAATCGATATCACTGAAAAACAGCACAACGATTATGTCTCCGATGTAGATAAATCGGCGGAAGCTGCCATTATTGAAGTGCTCAGCAGCGCCTATCCAAGCCACGCGTTTTTAGCAGAAGAATCGGGTGAATCGGCTAATTTGAATCCGAATAGCGAATTCGTCTGGATTATTGATCCGTTAGATGGCACCACCAATTTCTTGCATGGATTTCCGCAATACTGCGTTTCCATCGCTCTGCAACAAGCTGGCGTAATTACCCAAGCTGTTATTTTTGATCCTACTCGCAATGAACTCTTTGCCGCCACCAAAGGCGCTGGCGCGTTTTTAAACGACAAACGTATCCGCGTGACCAAGCGCGACAAATTAGCTGATTCATTAATTGGTACTGGCTTCCCGTTCCGTAACGCAACCGATATCGACAACTACATCCCTATGTTTAAAGCCATGTCGGGCAAATGCCAAGGCTTGCGTCGTCCTGGTTCGGCGGCGCTTGACTTAGCTTATGTTGGGATGGGGCGTTTGGATGGTTTCTTTGAAAAAGGCTTAAAGCCTTGGGATATTGCAGCGGGCTCCTTAATCGTGACCGAATCTGGCGGAATTACCGGTACTTTTAGCGGCGAATCGGATTACCTATTTAAGGGCGACGTGATTTCTGCTAATCCAAAAGTATTTGCTCAAATGGTCAATATTCTCAAACCGTTCGCATAAATTTTCTTCTGCTGGCGACTGCCCTTAGGCGGTCGCCTTCTCTATTCCGACTCAATGATTGTTTGTGATTGTTAGTCGATCCTTTTCAACCTATTCTTAATCCTGTTTTTGATCTAAGAACCCGTTGAACAAACCGTTTCAACTCAATTCATCACTTTGTTGCAGCATCACTTATTACCCACTCAATGACCACATTTTTAGAACTCGGTTTAGCCCCAGAAATTCTTCGCGCCGTCAGCGAAAAAGGCTATACCACGCCAACACCTATCCAATTGCAAGCCATTCCAGCAGTATTGACTGGGCAAGACTTGTTGGCTGGTGCCCAAACTGGCACAGGTAAAACGGCAGGCTTCACCCTGCCCTTGTTACAGCGTTTGCTCACCCTGAGTAAGCCAGCGGGAGCGGCAGCGACCAACCGCCGCGCCATTCGCGCTTTGATCTTAACCCCGACGCGTGAATTAGCCGCTCAGGTCGAAGAAAGCGTGCGGACTTACGGCAAGTATTTGCCTCTGACTTCCGGCGTGATCTTCGGCGGCGTTGGAATTAATCCGCAAATCAAATTACTCAAAAGCGGTGTCGATACACTGGTTGCCACCCCGGGTCGCCTGCTCGATCACATTGGTCAGGGCACCATCGATTTAAGCCAAATCAAAATTTTGGTGCTCGATGAAGCCGATCGTATGTTGGATATGGGCTTTATTCGCGACATCCGCAAAATCTTAGAATTGCTTCCGAAGCAACGCCAAAACTTGCTTTTCTCAGCAACATTTTCTAATGAAATCAAAGAATTAGCCGATAAACTTCTTAATTCACCTGCAATGATAGAAGTGGCGCGCCGCAACTCTACGGTGGAAGTTATCTCGCAAAAACTGCATCCAGTGAACCGCGACGGCAAACACACTTTATTGGCGCATCTAATTAAAACGCTGAAATGGTCGCAAGTTTTGGTCTTCACCCGCACCAAACATGGTGCCAATAAATTGGTTGAGCAATTGGGCAAAGTCGATATCACCAGCATGGCAATTCACGGCAATAAAAGCCAATCGGCACGCACCAAAGCCCTAGCAGAATTCAAAGACGGTAGCTTGCAAGTCTTGGTCGCAACCGACATCGCGGCACGCGGAATCGATATTGACCAATTGCCGCACGTGGTCAACTATGACCTGCCGAATGTGCCGGAAGATTACGTGCATCGCATTGGCCGCACTGGTCGTGCTGGTGCTGGTGGTGAGGCGGTTTCTTTGGTCTGCGTCGATGAATTAAAATTGTTGGCGGACATTGAGAAATTCATTAAGCGTAAGATCGTCAGCGAAGTAGTTCCCGGATTTGAACCAGATTTAAACGCCAAACCGCAGCCAATTCAATTACGCAGCCATCCAGAACAGCGTCCTAATTCTGGCCAACGCCGCGCCCCTGCCAAAGCGGGTGCAGCCAATTCCGGCGCAAGAAAACCCAATGTCGCGCCGGCCACTGGTTCAGGTTCGCGCCCGGGTAGTAAAGCACCCAATGCGACAGCCCGACGAAGCAGTAGCGGCAGTCGTGGGCGTGGATGATTATCTAATGTAGTAGATTAGAATAAGTTTCTATCCTATTGAATTTAAATAAAAAAAGCCGATTGATTCGGCTTTTTTATTTTTCGTGGGACATTAATTTGCTAGACTGCCGATGCCCAGTAGTTGCGGCCATGAACCAAGTTAAGGAAACCTGAAAATATGAAAACGTGGATTGCTTTGCTCAAAGGTGTCAACGTGGGCGGCAATAATAAGCTGCCGATGGCGCAATTAAGGTTGCTGTTGGAATCGAACGGTTTCCATGAGGTACGAACCTATATTCAAAGCGGAAACGTCATTTTTCGTCATCAGCAATCCGATCGCGTCAACTTGGCGCAATCTATTAGTGAGATTATCGCGGCGCATTTTGGGTTTAAGCCTTCGGTGGTTTTGCTCACTAACGAAGAACTAGCTGCCGCGATTGAGCAGCAGCCATTTTCTGATTTATCGATTGAAAAAGACGCTAAGGTTTTGCACTTTTTCTTTTTTGATGCTGCGCCGACCAATGTCAACCAAGCTCGACTCGCTGCTTCATTACACCAATCGGAACGCTTGCTGGTGGTTGGCAGCGTTGCGTACTTTCATACCCCCAACGGCTTTGGCAAATCTAAGCTAGGCGCGAAAATGGAATCGGTGTTTGGCGCTCCATGCACCGCCCGCAATTGGACGACTGTTGATGCAATCCTGAGATTGGTCGCTGGCGAATCAGCAAATTGAATCCCCTACTCTTCTTCGCTAATGGTCGGGAACGACCAACTGGCATACAGCGTAGGCAGAGTTGTCAGCAGCGACATTAGATAAAAAAGTAAACCTAGCATCGCTTTGATGAGTATTTCGCGCTTCCAATCGGCGTAAGCGCTAAGGCCGATTAAACACCAGATGCCGACGATGGCGACAATACTTATTACGCCGAATGTAAAAAGATGCGCTTTTCGGCCCATCATTCTATCGAGTTCGTCCAGGTTTTCATTGGGTTGCGCCGCTTGTTTGATTGGCCCAAAAATCGGAAAAAATACACTCAAACAAAAACACAGCATCATTCCCGCATAACCAAACCAATATTGATCGGGATAAAAAAGAATAATGCCGAACCCAACCGTTCCCAACGCCAGAGTAACAATCGGTAAGAAACGCATTGCGCGCCGACGTGCTGGACGCTCGCTGAGCTTTGGAATGCCGGTCCACCTAGCAATCTTATCTAAGCGTTCTAACAGAACATTGTTTTCGCTAATCGACATCGTTTTGACTCCCTGCATAGATTCTAGAATTGACTAATTTACGCTTATAGTTCGATCCCGCCACCGCGTTTGTAGATACGGTTGCGAGAATTTAGCCCGAAATAAGCTTGCCTCAATTTTTGCTTTCATCGGCCCGTTTTAATGCGCTGGCGATTGATTCAAACGGCTCCAGCGAAAACAATAACTCAACAGTTACCCCAAAATAGCGTGCAATTTTTAAGGCCAATTCCAAGCTTGGCTGGTAATCGCCGCGCTCTAAATAGCCTACCGTTTGATTGTTCACGCCAATCGCTTCGGCCAGTTCTTTGCGCGATATGCCGCGTTCTGTCCGAAATAGCGCAATTCGATTGTGGATTGCCATTTGTCATCACCAAAACAATAATTTATTGTGTGCTCACAACATTTTGTAATGATATTCAACGAAATAATTAAAATCAACACAAATATCACGATAAGGCAGGAATCGCTGCTAGAACCTTTTGCACAAAAAAACGCCACGAACTAAGCCGTGGCGTTCTTATTTTGCAGTTAATCGGGCGACGTCGCCCTTGGATTGTTTAGCGTTTGGCTTGGGATAAATTCAAACTCATCTTTAAAGCAGAGTGAGCTGCGACCGGGGTTGTATTACTGGCGACCAATTGTGTTTTAGTTGGGCTGACCAAATCGGTCACGATAGACGTGCTGCTTACGCCCATCAAGACAATCAAGCCAGCTAAAACGGTGCTCAAACGTTTGGCTTTCGGCGCGGCGGGAACGTCAATCGGCGCATCTTGTAATACTTGCTGAGCGCGATTAATCCATTCGTTGCCGTCTGCGCGTTGGTTCGATAAACGCTCAAACAATTGGCTCGATAGCTGCTCGGCTTGCTGCATTTTTTCCTGCAAATGACGCTGTTCGGCTAGTTGCTGCTCTTCGGTTTTGCGTGAATAGTGCGCTAGCTTTTGCTCCAATAAGGTTAATACCAACTGCTGTTTCTGCGCGTTCAAGGTGGCTTTTTGTGCTGCTTCTTGTTCAAGTCGGCAGACTTCAGCTTCAAGCTCGACGGCCTTGGCCAGTTGCGCGACTTTTTCGTGTTCGGCATTGATCAACGCTTCTTGCTGCTGCAATTGCTTTTGCAGCAATTCGGTTTGTTGCTGTTCCAATTCGGCGCGATAGGCTTGGCATTGGGCTTGTTGCTGTTCGATGACCATGCGTTGCTGGATGAACTGAAGTTGCTGACTGATCGCGGTGATTTTTGCGATGGTTTCTTGCTGCAACTGTTGTTCTAATTCCAGTTTGCTTTGCTCTAATTCGGCTAAGCGCTGCGCTTCGATTAGGTGACGTTGTTTTTCTTGTTGCGACAAGCGTGCTGCTTCGGCTTGTTGTTTGCTTTGCTCTGCAATAGCCAATTGGGCTGCGTGTTGCCGTTCTAAGGCTTGCTTCATCTCTTGCTCGTCACGCAATTGCTGTTGCGCCAGCAGCGCTTGCTGTTGCTGTAAGCGCGTTTGTTGCGCTAATTCTTTGGCGGTTGCTTCCTCGGCTTGGCGTTGACGGTCTAAGGCAATCGCCGCGGCGCGTTGTTCGCGCAGTTGCTGGGCTTGGGCGCGCTTGATCTTTTCTAGCTCATTGGCCTGCTGGATTGCTAATTGTGCGGCGCGCTCTTGCAGGCGTTGATTAATGCGGGCTAGCTTTTCAATCTGGGTTAAGCGCGCTTGTTGTTCGGCGTAGCGCACTTCCAGCAACTGTTTTGCATCTTGCTCCGCTTTGCTGCGTTGTTGATGCAAGCTGCTGAGTTCTTGTTCCGCGTGCAGGCGCTCTTCCAAGGCTTGGATGGCTTGCTGTTCGGCTTTGATGCGCTCTTGTTGGACTTGCTCGTATTCTTTGTTTTTGGCAATCCGTTCAGCGATCAACGTGCGCGATTCTTGGATTTGTTGCAGGAGCTGATTTTCGGACACGGTTTGCAGCAGGACTTCTTGCTCAGCTTGCTCGGCTTGCTCTTGTTTGGCTTTAAGCAGTTCTTGGACCGCCATACGGCTTTGGGCTAGCTGTTTGGTTTTTTCCAAAATGGCGGCTTTTTGTTGCACAAGCAATTCGGCGGCGGCATGCGCTGCCTGCTCTTCTTGTTGCTGTTGCAGGTGCAAATCGCGCGCCTTTTGTTCTTCGGCTAAACGCTGTTGCAATTGCAGTTGATGCGCTTGTTGTGCTTCTAACTTGGCTTGGTGAGTTTGAATCGCTTGCTGTTCTAAGGCGAAATTGCTTCCTTCTTGGGCTAGCAATTTGGCAGCTAATTCTTGTTTGGTTTTGGCGGCGGCCAACACTTGTTCGCGTAGCGCGGTTTGCGCTTTGGCGTCCTGCAAACGCTGTTCGGTGAGGCGGATCGATTCCTCGATGGCGCGTTGTTTGGCGCCCTCTTCTTCGGACAATTGCTTTAACACGCCGGCTTGTTTTAATTCGGCCGCTTTACGTGCTTCGGTTTGTTGAAATAGCGCTTGCTCGGCCAAGCATTTTTCGTGCATGGCGTTGGCTTGCTGCTGTTCAGCTTCGGCATGTTTTAACTTAAGCTGCGACAAATTCACGCTTTGCTTAGCTTGGTCTAAAGCGGCCATGGCGGCATTGCGTTGGGCTTCGCGCTGGACTTGCAGCTGCGCGACTTGATGCAATCCGGCTTTGGTTTGTGCTTGCTTGGCTAATAAGATTTTTTGCTGTTCTTCGGCCTGCATTTGCAGCAGAATTTTTTGCTCGTGCTCAGTCGCGCTGGTTTGCTGATTAATCTGATGCAATTCCTGCTCTTTCAATATCCGTTCTTGCGTCGCTTGCGCGACTTTTAAGGCGGATTGAGCGCGTTGATGTTCTGCTTGTGCTTTGTTTTTTAATAGCGCTAAGGTGGTTTGCTCTTGTTCGACACGCCGACGTTTGGCGTGCACCACTTCTAAGGCTTGGCGGCTTTTTTCTACTAGGGTAATCGCGGCTTGCTGTTTTAAGCGGCTGTATTCGAGATTTTGCTCTAGGACGATTTTGCCGGCGCGGTATTCAACGGCGTGCAAGGCCTGGGCGGCGAGTGCGGCTTGCTCTTGCATCGCGATGACATCGTTTTGCGCTTTTAAAATCGCCGCTTGCTTTTGTTCTTCCTCAATTAATTGCTGCTTGCTTTGGGTTTGTTGCTCTAGCAGTTCACGCGCAGTTTTCATCGCGATGACGTGCTGACGTTCAACCGCCACCAAATGTTTGGCTTGCTCAGCATGTTGACTTTGGAGTTGGGCGTTTTCTTGTTGCAGCCGCGTGTGTTCGGCCTGCGCCGCTTCGCGTACTTGCTCAGCGAGTTGCTGCTTTAGGGCGGCTTGGGCGGCTTGTTGTTCTAGCTTTAAACGTTGCTCGGCGCTGGCTTTGGCTTGTTGTTCGCTCTCTAACCGCTGATGAATTAGTTTCGCCGCGTCTTGCTCGGTTTGTTCGCGTTGGCGCGCTTGTTCAATCGCCAGCGCTTCTTGTTGTAAGCGTTGTTGCGCGGCTTGCTCGGCTTGCTGTTCTAGCTCGATGTGCTTCCATGCTTGCTCTTGCAGCGCTTTTTCGGTCGCAATACGTTGCTCGGCGACGACTTTGAGTTTCTGCTCAGCTTCATGGCGCGCTTGCGCGGTGGTGGCCGCCATGCTTTCTTTGTATAGCCGTTGCTCGGCGGCTTGTTGCAATTCGTATTCCGCTTTTAAGCGCGCTTCTAAGGCTTCGGTGGCGGCTTTTTCGGTTTCGATGCGGGCGCGGTAAATTTCTTGCTGCTCTTTTAACACGTTGGCATGCGCTTTGGCTTGCTCTAAAGCCCAGATTTCGGTTGTGGTGTTTTCGCGGGTCAGTTGCAATGCAGCGGCTTGGGCTAATTCGCGTTCGGCGCGGACCGATAAATTCTTTTCTTTAGACTCAAGTAAGGCTTCGGCTTTAACTTTGGCGGTCTGTTCTAAATGCTGTTCAGCACGCGCTAGTTCCAATAACTTGGCTTCGGATTGGGTGCGCGCTGCGGCTTCTTGGCGGGTTGATTCTTCGGTTTCTGACAGCAAAACGAACTGCTCACGCGCTTGGGCAGCTTGTTGAATGAACTGTTCGCCAGCTTGTTTAGCACGCTCGCTGAGCGACTTTTCTAATTCGATTTGTTCGGCCGCGCGTTGCTTGGCGAGTTGCTCGGCTTCTAGGCGTTCTTGCGCAGCACGAGTCGCTTTGGCATCCATTTGGACCCGCTCGCTGATGGCTTGCAACTCTTTTTGGGTTGCCGCGATGCGGATTTGCTGCGCTAAACGGGCTTGCTGCTCGGCTTGCAAGCGCGCTTTGGAAATTTGCTTGGCTTCTTCTTCGAGGATTAAAGCTTGTTCGGCTTCGATGGCCGCTTGATTGTCGAATTCGGCCCGATCTTCCGCCGCGGCGCGGGCTCTGGCTTCGGTAAAGGCGCGGTTTTCGGCGGCAACGGTGGCGCGTGCTTCGGCTTCAACGCGGGCAATGGCAGCGCGGATGGACTTTAAATCCATGACGCGATTGTTGTCATCATTAAATCCGTCTAATTCCTCTGCATCTAATGCTGGCATTGATGGCTGTGAATGCGCGGTATCCATAAGCTGCTCCCGTTGATTTGATATTCATCACTGACGTTGATGGCGGTGCATTGCAAAGACAACGTCTCAGGTTGGATTATCAGCATTTCAAGCGGAATTCATTGCCCGAATAGAAGGGGAATTGTGAAGCTTATTTAAAATGAATTTCTGTATGGAAATTTTTTAGTGGGAATATTGACTAACGATTGCGTCGTATTCTTTTGACTTTTTGAGGGCGATTAAGGACTTATTGAAACGCTCTAACGCAGGTTTCATTTGCATCTGTTTGGCAAAAGCTAGGTACAGCCAATCTTCTAAGAGCGGATTGGGAAGTGCCTTAAAGCGGTCTTTGTTGGCTAATAACAGCGGATCAGTCACGACGACTTTTTGGAATGAGCTGGATCCTAAAATCGCCACATCAATGCGCCCTAATAACAGTTTTTTTAGACGTGAGACTTGATTCGTATCGGTTTCGGCAATGATTTTTTTGTTGGCTACAGCGGCATCGAATGCATCCCCAAAGCTTGAGCCTAAGGGAAATCCAACCACTAATCCGTTCAAGTCGGCCAACGTGTTAAAACTAAAACTATTCTCCTTTAGCACCATCAATCGCACCTTGTTTTGATACGTGGGTTCGGAAAAATCGTAGTTTTTGGCGCGTTCGGCGTTCAATGTGAAGCTTACGATGCCGCCCTTCCCTTGAGCCGATTCTGCGATCGCGCGTTTCCAGGGCAGCAGCTTAAAAGTGTATGTGTCGCCAGTATCTTTTGAAATCCTTGCAAACAGGGCCGGAATAACACCAGCGGGTTTGCCGTTATCCAGATAAGTCTGAGGGTCAAACGAGTCGCCCCCGTAAATCACAATATTTTCGGCATGGCAAACCTGACAGAGTAAAATTAGTCCCGCACATAAAATAAGCGTTTTTAATCGATCAGTAAAAAACATCGTTTTCATTCAGATAAGTTTTATTGCGAATAGAAGGCCACCTTTTGCCGCCTTCTAGCTATCAACCTAGCAGAAAAACAGGGACATACAATCAAACAGCCTTGCAGTTCCAGCTGAAACCGGGTTGAAATCATTAGTTTATTAAAGGCTGCCCAGCGGCAATGATAAAGCATTTAGCGCAGAGCAACTTGACGCCCATCAGGTCGATTAGTGGTATCAAACCAGTCAAATACGTTAAACTGCTCCCCCCGAACTCTAAAGCTCTATTTTTAACAGCCCCAACGCCATGAACAAAGAAGAAGCCATCCAGATCGCCAACGAATCCTTGAGATCAAATGCCCTTAATGCTAGCAACACTCAGTTTTCACAAGTGGTGCGCTATGTGGATGATGAGGGCTGGTGGTTGAATATTCCGCTCACCAGTTTTCGCAAAGAATGTCATTTTTTGCTCTGTAGCGAAAAAGCGCGGATTTTTCGGCATTTGATGCTCAAGCCAAACGCGATCTTAAGCCCCGCGACCAAATTCCGCATTAAAGATGGGATTGCTGATGTGTTTATTTCTGCCGCGAATCCAAAACGCTTAGCAGATAAGCTGCCTGGCGGCACAAAATATAGCTTTAATAAACACTTGATTGACGAGCATCGCTATTGAAATAGCTGCGTGTCGTCACTGAATTAACTATCAGCTCGTTTGCTAGCGAGCTGCATTCCGAACACATCGAGCGAATTAAAACTTGGTTTCGTGCAGATAAGCTTTGAATTCTTCCCCCACTTCATGATGCAAAGTGCCCAGCATCATCGACGCTTTCAAATAACCTAATTTGCTACCGCAATCATAGCGAGTCGCAGCAAAACGATAAGCTAAATAAGGGTGATCTTTAAGCATGGCTGCGATGGCATCGGTGAGTTGGATTTCGCCGCCTGAACCTTTGCCGATTTTTTCGAGGTACGAGAAAATTTTCCCGTCTAAGACATAGCGACCGACAACCGCCAATGTGGATGGTGCTTGATCTGGTGATGGTTTTTCGACGATGCCAGACATACGTTCTAAGCGATCTTTGTATGGCACGCCGCTAACGATGCCGTATTGTTTGGTTTGCTCTCTCGGTACGTCCTGCACTGCGACTAAACTAGCTTGCTCTTGCTCGAACAGTTTGACCATTTGCTCGGTGGTATTGGTTTGTCCTGCTTCAGCCAACATGAAATCGTCGGCCAGCAACACAGCGAATGGCTCATCACCAACCACTGGCTTGGCGCATAAAACGGCATGTCCTAAACCAAGCGCTGCGGGTTGGCGGATGTAAATGCAGGTGACCGATTTTGGAATGACGTTGCGCACTAAATCAAGCAGCGCGGTTTTGTTCGACGCTTCTAATTCGGTTTCTAATTCGTAGGCGGTATCAAAATGATCTTCAATCGCGCGCTTGTTGCGGCCAGTGATAAAGATTAATTCGGTAATGCCAGCGGCAACGGCTTCTTCGACCGCATATTGAATCAACGGCTTATCGACAAGCGTGAGCATTTCTTTCGGTTGGGCTTTGGTTGCGGGCAAAAACCGACTACCCAAACCGGCTACTGGAAATACTGCTTTGGTGATTTTTTTCATCTAGCTTTCTCGCTATCGGATTTATATGTCAATGTTAGTTTTGCTGTGGCGCTTGGTCTGACAACATGGCCAGCAATTCGGCTTCAGAAATAATCAATACGCCTAACTCTTGCGCCTTCACCAATTTGCTGCCGGCCTCGTCACCCGCTAACACCATGCTGGTTTTTTTCGAGACAGAACTTTGCACCTTGCCGCCAGCTTGTTCTATCAAGGCACTGGCTTGTTCGCGGCTTAGCGTTGGCAGGGTTCCGGTTAATACGACAGTTTTACCGCTAAGTATTAAACCATTATGACCGCTTTCCTCTGCTTGCGGCCAACTCACGCCAGCCGCCAGTAATTGCTCCACGACTTCGCGATTGAGTGGATCGGAGAAAAATTGCCGAATTGACTTGGCGACCACCGGGCCGACTTCGTTCACCGCCAGCAATTGTTCTTCGCTCGCGTCGATAATAGCGTGGATGTCGCCAAAACTGCGGGCTAAATCTTTGGCAGTCGTTTCGCCCACATGACGAATACCGAGCGCGTAAATAAAGCGAGCCAGTGTAGTTTTCTTTGAGGCTTCAATCGCTGCAATGACATTGTTGGCCGATTTTTCCGCCATGCGCTCCAGCGTTACCAAGCTCATAAAGCCTAATTTATACAGATCAGCGGCGGTGGTAATCACGTTTTTATCGACTAATTGATCCAGCAATTGCTCGCCTAAGCCGTCGATATTCATGGCTTTGCGTGACGCGAAATGCCACAAGCCGCCTTTTCGTTGGGCTGAACATTTAATCCAGCCAGCGCCACAGCGCGCAATGGCTTCGTCTTCTAGCTTGACGATGGGTGAACCGCATTGTGGGCAGTTGCTTGGCATTTCAAAGCGTTTGGCGTTAGCTGGGCGTTGTGCAGGTACCGATGCGACGACTTCAGGGATCACATCGCCAGCGCGGCGCACGATCACCACATCGCCTATCCACACATCTTTACGCCGAATTTCATCTTCATTGTGCAGCGTTGCGTTGGTAACAATCACGCCGCCCACTTGAACCGGCGCAAGGCGCGCCACCGGCGTAATTGCCCCAGTTCGACCTACTTGCACTTCAATATCCAATACCGTCGTGAGTTGTTCTTGGGCGGGGAATTTATGCGCGATGGCAAACCGTGGAGCGCGTGAAACAAAGCCTAATTGTTGCTGCTGTGCGAACGAATTGACCTTGTACACCACGCCATCAATTTCATAGGGGAGTTGGTCGCGTTTTTGTTCGATCGAATGGTAGAAATCGAGCAAGCCTTGGGCTGACGTTGCCCTGCCCTGCTCTTTGCAAACTGGGATACCGATTTGGCTGTACCAAGCCAGTAAATCACTGTGTGTTTGCAGAGTTTGCAATGTGGTTTGCGCGTCGGAGGGCACAAATTGCGCTAAACCGTAAGCAAAAAAGCGCAAATGGCGCTGCGCTGTGATCTTGGCATCCAACTGGCGCAAACTCCCTGCCGCGGCATTTCTTGGGTTGGCGAATTCTTTCAACTCTTGGCGTCGCTGGCGCTCATTCAATTTGATGAAATCCGCTTTAAACATTAAGACTTCGCCGCGCACTTCGAGGATGTGCGGAATGTTATCGCCGATGAGTCGCAGCGGAATGGCGCGAATGGTGCGAATGTTTTCGGTCACATCCTCGCCCACGCTGCCATCGCCGCGCGTTGCCGCTTGAATCAATAAACCGTCTTGATACAGCAAGCTGATTGCCAAGCCATCAAATTTGAGATCGGCTACGTAGTCAATGTCAGGAGTGCGCCCAATCTCGGAAGCTAAACCTTCTTCGGCCCGACGCACAAACGCTTCGACATCAGCATCTTCAAAACCATTATTGAGCGACAGCATCGGCACGGCGTGTTGAATTTGCTTGAAGGCTGCCAAGGCCGCACCACCGACGCGCAATGTTGGTGAATCTGGCGTGGCAAGGTGAGGATATTGCTTCTCAAGCGCCTGTAATTGTTTGAACACCCGATCGTATTCCGCATCCGGAACGCTGGGTGCATCTAAGACGTAATACTCGTGATTGTATTGATTTAATTGTTGGCGATAGTGTTGCGCCACTTGTGCGGGATCGCTCGCAGGCGGTGTGTCGCCCGCATCAAATAAATCATTTTGCATGGGATAGTTCGGAGAATTTCTAGAATCGGTTTAAATAAAATTGCCCTGTTACGTCATTCACAGCTAAGAACATCGTTGCGACGCAAATGCCACCTAACAGAGCAATGTGGTGCAACGATGACTAACTAAATATCCGCACGGCTCGGCTGGAGCCAGCAGGAATATCCGCGGCCTGCATAGCGCTATAAAACAGCTCAACTTGTTCGTAAATTTGATCTATCGTCGCGTCGTCTAATTCAGAATTGCTATCATCAACAACCGCACCGCCCAAGCGCAGCGCAAGGTTTTTAGCGCACGAAATCATCGCTTTAAAGCCGCCACGCGCAGGCGCTACACAAGGCACATCCAATAACAATGTAATGCGCGAAGTAGTTTGTTCGGTAATTCCTGCATTGGTTGATAAGGTGTATAAGGCCCCACCTTCGCCGTCCAACATGGCTAAGCGGCCGTCTGGACGCACATCAAAACCTTGCTTTTCAAGCGCTGCTAACAGCGTTGCAATCGCCCACGGAGCGCCTTTGCTTTGCACGTTGACGCTTAACTGCGCGTCATGTTCGGTGACGAAAATGTGCAAATCGCGTCCCGCGTCCATGACATGCTTCATGTCGGGAATATCGGGATAGGCATTCAAATTATCGGCAATTTGTTTAACTCGCGTGACCAGTTCTGAATATTCCAACTCATTCAACGGTCCGCTACGGCTAACCAACTGCGCGCCGGCAATGACCTGGCTATACATCACGCCGTGAGTAATCATTTCGCGCTTACCGTCCTCATTTATGCCGATGAAATGCACCGGTTTATTGCCGATGCGGCGGAACGATTGGATTTCACTCAAAATTTTATCGCCGCGAATTGGGCTATCAAATTCCATCGGAATAATGCAATCGATAAAATCATCGACCGGCAAATCCATTTCAACGGGAGCTGGAGCTGAAAACACGTTTTGCTCAAGGTCTGGTGACACCGATTGATGCGTATTGCCAGCATGAATTGAGGCTGGATGCGCCGGCGCTTGTTCGTCTAAAACGGGTTCGCGCTTGAGCGGCGCGCTTGAAGGGTCCGATGCCGAGCCAGGCTTCATCAACACGTCATCTTGGTTGCTGCCAAAGGCGCGTTCAACGTTTTTCTTGGCGCGATATTCTTGCCAAAAATTATAAATAACGACGCCCAAAATAACGGCCCCACCAGCGCCCCATAAAGTCAAATTTAAATCTGTCATGCTGCTTGAACCTCTGTAGCAAAGTTGACTGCGGATTCCATATCAACGGCAACAATACGCGACACGCCCTGTTCTTGCATCGTCACGCCGATCAATTGCTGCGCCATTTCCATCGCAATTTTATTATGAGAAATAAACAAGAATTGAGTATTGGCCGACATTTTCTTGACCATATTGCAGAAGCGCTCGGTGTTTGAATCGTCCAGCGGCGCATCAACCTCATCTAATAAGCAGAACGGCGCAGGGTTGAGTTGGAACATCGAGAACACTAAGGCGGTCGCGGTTAATGCCTTTTCACCACCCGAGAGCAAGTGAATCGTGGCATTTTTCTTGCCCGGTGGTTGCGCCATCACTTGAACACCAGAATCTAAAATCTCATCGCCCGTCATCACCAATTTCGCTTGCCCGCCGCCAAATAAGATCGGGAACAATTCGGCGAAATGCAGGTTGACCTTATCAAACGTGTCTTGCAATAAGTCGCGAGTTTCCATGTCGATTTTGTGAATCGCATCTTGCAAAGTTTGAATCGCTTCCGTTAGATCAGCGTGCTGCGCGTCTAAGAATTGTTTACGTTCGGTCGCTTGCGTCAGTTCATCCAACGCCGCCAAGTTGACCGCGCCTAAAGCGATTACTGCGTTACCTAAACGGGTGACTTCGCCTTGCAAATACGAGGCTTTTAAATCTGGAGTTAATTTTTCTGACAACGCCGCTAATTGATCGGCGTCCATCCCAACGTCGGTCAAGGCTTGCGCATATTGTTCTTGATTTAACCGTGCCGCTTGCTCTTTCAATTGCAATTCCATAATGCGATCGCGCTGTGGTTGCAGATTGCGTTCGGCTTGATTTTTAGCGTCTTCGTGCGTCCGCAATTGTTGTGTGAGTTGATCTAATTCATGCCGTGCATCGGACAACGCGCGCTCTTGTTGACTTCGCTTATCGAGTAACTCTTGCAGACCTTCTTGTACCGACTCGTCTTCCATATTTTCGAGTTCCAACATGCCTTGTTGCATGGATTCGAAAACTTGGGCGGCTTGCGTATTGGCGGTGCTAATGGTGCGCTTGAGTTCTTCAACGGTTTGGTAATGTGTGCGCTCGGCAAACGCCGCTTGTTGCGCTGCTAATTCCAAGTCACGCAACTTCGTGCGCGCCAAGTTCAGTTGCTGCTCTTGCTCCAAATGCGTGGTTTGCCAATCTTCAAATTGCTCTTGCTCTTGAGCTAAACCAATGTCGAGCTCTTCAAACTTTTGCTCCGATTCGGCTTTGAGTTGCTGCTGTTCTTGCTCTTGCGCTTTGATCTCAGCTAAATCAGTCTCAATCTGCACACTGCGTTGATTAAAGCGCGATTGAATCTCGGTCAGCTTCATGACTTCAATCTGCAAGGTGTGGACTTGTTGCGTCAAGCCTTGCACCGTGCCGCGCAATTCTTGCAAGCGCGACGTTGCTTGGGTGTAAGCGGCTTCGGCGCGAATCGCATTGGCGCGTGCTTGTTCTGCTAATAGTTGTTGCGCCCGAGTTTGCTTTTGTAAATGTTCGATCTCTTGCGCGCGCGCCAGCATGCCATCTTGTTCCGCGTCGGAAGCATAAAAACGCACGCTGGACGCTGAAATCAAATGACCTTGTTTGGTCACGAAACAACCGCCCGCTGGCAGTTTGGCGCGTTCCATGAGTGCGCTGGCGGCGTCTTCGGCGATATAAACGTGTTGCAACCAATCTTGTAAAACGGCGCGCAAATTAGAGTCATTTAGCTGCAACAAGGACATCAATGTCGGGTAATTCGCCTCTGTTACCGATGGGTTGCCCACCGCATTAGCCGAATAAAACGCTAATTTTGCCGGTGGCGCGTCACCAAAAAATGCTTTAGCCCAATCCAGATTAGAGACTTCTAATGCTTGCGTGCGCTCGCGTAAAACGGCTTCTAACGCTGTTTCCCAACCATCTTTAATGTGCAGCTTTTGCCATAAACGTGGCAAATTGGTGAGTTCATGTTTAGCTAACCAAGGCTGAACTTTGCCTTCACTTTGTACGCTGGCTTGCAACTGGGTCAGCGCGGCTAAACGGGCTTCTAGCTGCGCGTTGGCGGACGATTCCGTCTGCACTTGTTGCTGCGCTGCTTGGCGCGCTTGGTCTAGCTCAGGGTGACGCTGTTGGATTTCATCGAGCTGCTGCTGCGCTTGCTCCAAATCCATGCGCTTTTCTTCTAATTGCTCGGAGAGATTGGTCAAGTGTGTTTGATCGGGCAGTTGCAAACCGCTTTTTTCTTGCTGCAAACGTTCGCGCCGCAGTACTAAACCGTTCAACACATTATTGGCGTTGCGTTGTTGCGCGGATTCCAATTCAATTTGCTGCTGCATTTGCATGATCTTGGCGCGCCAATCAGCGGTTTTTTGCTGGCCAGTGCGCCATTTCTCTTCTTGCTCGGGCAATTGCTGGGCATGTTGCTCGGCCGCTTGTTTGGCTTCTTCAGAACGCGCCGCTAATTCTTCGATCTCGATTTCCGCTTCTGCTAATTCGTTTTGCTTGTCTTGCTCTTGGCGTTGCCATTGTTCACGTTGCACTTTTAAGGTGTTCAATTGCATTTGCAAGCGGCTGCGCGAATCGACCACGAACCGGATTTGGGCTTCTAAACTGCCAATTTCCGAATTGGTCTGATAAAGATGGCCTTGCGCCTGGTGCATTTTATCGCCCACGCTGTAATGCGCTTGGCGGAGTTGCTCTAATTCCAGCTCGACGTGACGCAGCTTGGCGGTGTTTTCTTCTAGATCGGTTTGTGCTTGCTCGATATCTCTGAAGAATTTCTCTTGCTCGGTTCCAGCTTCTTTTTGCTTTAACAGCCAGAGCAGTTTCTGTTTTTCTTCCTGATCAGATTGCAACGAGCGGAATTTATTGGCGACAATCGCTTGCGCTTCGAGTTTCTCTAAATTGACGTTGAGTTCGCGCAAAATGTCTTCCACGCGGACTAAATTTTCATTGGTGCTGTGAATTCGATTCTCGGTTTCACGGCGGCGTTCTTTGTAGCGCGATACGCCAGCAGCTTCCTCCAAGAAAATCCGTAATTCTTCCGGACGCGCTTCGATAATGCGCGAAATCATGCCTTGACCAATAATCGCGTAAGCGCGCGGTCCTAAGCCGGTACCGAGAAAAATATCTTGAATGTCGCGTCGTCTAACTGCCTGATTATTAATGTAATAGGTCGAGGTGCCGTCACGCGTTAAGGTGCGCTTGACGGAAATTTCGGCATACTGGCCCCATTGCCCTGCGGCCTTGCCCAAACTGTTATCAAACACCAATTCAACCGAAGCACGTCCTGCTGGCTTGCGGTTCGTTGAACCATTAAAAATCACGTCTTGCATCGATTCGCCGCGCAATTCGGAGGCTTTGGATTCACCTAGAACCCAACGCACCGCATCGATAATGTTTGATTTACCGCACCCATTCGGCCCGACAACACCAACTAATTGGCCTGGCACGTGGAAATGAGAAAGTTCAACAAAGGATTTGAATCCAGATAATTTAATGGAGGTTAAGCGCACAATGAATGTAATTAAATGTTATTTGAGTATTGTTAGGCTATTTTGGCAGCAATATGAACATGTTTTAATGGTGCAAACCAAGGTCTGTCTTCCCAAGCCCCGCATATAATAGCATCGGATTTTTTACTTTTAGAATTTTTATGACAACCCGTTGTCCTTAGGTGGCAACAAAAACAATGGTGTTGCACCTAACGCGGCAAGCTTTGTGACATATAAGTTAATGCATTAACAGGCGACTTGGTTTATATTACCGCTCTACAATTTAATGCCGCATTTGATTCTTTCTTAGACGACGGCTCTTTTGCTCTAAGCGCAACAAAATTAAGGTTTTCATGAAAAAAATAGCAATTACTGGTTTGATCGTTACTTCAATCGCCTTAGTTTCATGCGGCGGCAGCGTTAATACCATCCCAGCTGGAACAGTCATTCCAGGCAGTCTTCAAAATTACCTCAATACGCCCACCTACGTTACCGGCACGGAAGAGTTGGCGGCGTTTAACGCAATTAATACGTTCCGATTTGGCATGGGCCTCGGTTACTGGCAGCAAAACGTATTGCTTGATCAAACAGCTGCTGCACACATGGCGTATTCGAAGGCCAATGATCCAACGTTCCAACAAGATCTAGAAACCTCGGGCGCAACTGGCTTTACAGGAATTACTCCAAGCGCTCGCGCAATCGCTCAGGGTTACTACTATTTAACCAATACTGTTACCGCAACAAATGTTCCTACCGCATCGGTTGGCGAGTTTTACGCTGTTGGCACCGGAGCGAGTGCTGTGAGTTCAATGGTCAACACGATTTATCACCGCGGCGGATTAATGGCGCAAGGGACGGTGCAAATGGGCTTGGCGCGCGATACGGCAGGTGCAGCAACGGCCAATACGCATTGGTGGCTAAATCATGGTCGATTGACTAGCGCTCAAAGCGTGGCTTCTAACTATTTCGCACAATATCCAAGCGACGGCGCTGTGAGCGTGCCGTTATCCATGTCCTTAGAGACGCCCTCGGTATATACCAGCTACACGACAGCGGCACAATTTGCTGCCAACACCAGTTCACCGGTTAGCGTTCATACTTCGGCAAGCACCAATTTAACCGTCACGTCATTTACCGTATCGGTTGCAGGTTCCTCTACACCGTTGCCTGGCAAGGTTTGGACCATGGCAAACGACCCTAATTTGAACACCAATAATTATTCAACCGCGACATTAAATTTAACAACGCCGCCGACACCAACGCCAACCATTCCAGCCTACGAAGCTTATTGGGTTGGAACTCAACCGTTCTTGCCAAATACAACCTATACAGCAACATTTACGGGTTCGACTTTTTTGGTGACCTATGGCTTGACCAATACCATTACCAAAACGTGGAACTTCACTACCGGCAGTCACTAGTTTCGCGTTCAATAATGTAGTCGTCGTTTGAGCTTGAACTATGCCAGAGTAATCTCTGGCATTTTATTTTGCGCCGAGGCTGCGCGAACATTTATCAAATTTGGGCGAATCAGTCATTTTTAACTTTACCGCTTACGATCATCGTGAATCCTTTATTAAGTCAATTGCAGCCCTATCCCTTTGAAAAGTTAAAACAACTCTTTAATGGCGTTACCCCGCCTGCACATTTAGCGCCGATAAGTTTAGGCATAGGCGAACCGAAACATGACACGCCCGAGTTCATTAAGCAGGCGATCACGGCTAATTTATCGGGATTGGCAAATTATCCGAGCACCTTGGGTTCGGATGCTTTGCGCGGCGCGATCGCCGATTGGATTGCGCGCCGCTATCAACTCCCAAGACCGAATCCAGCAACGCAAATTTTGCCCGTGAATGGTTCGCGTGAAGCGCTATTCGCCTTTGCTCAAACGGTAATCAATACCCAAGCGACTTCCTCTGCGTTGATTATGTGCCCGAATCCGTTTTACCAAATTTACGAAGGCGCGGCCTATTTGTCCGGCGCGCAGCCGTATTTTGTGAATGCTGATCCAGCCAGAAATTACTCGCCTGATTACGCCAATGTTCCTGCTGACGTGTGGGAGCGCGTGCAACTGCTGTTTGTGTGCTCGCCCGGTAATCCTACCGGCGCGGTGTTGACGTTAGCCGATTGGCAGCAATTGTTTGAGCTGTCCGATCGTTATGGTTTTGTGATTGCTGCCGACGAATGTTATTCCGAGATTTATTTCGGCGAACAAGCACCGCTAGGGGCATTGGAAGCGGCGCACCGATTGGGCCGCACTTCGTATGCGCGCTTGCTTAGCTTTTCCAGCTTGTCGAAACGGTCTAACGCCCCCGGAATGCGCTCAGGTTTTGTCGCGGGAGACGCTGAACTGATTAAGCAATTTTTGCTATATCGCACGTATCACGGCAGCGCGATGAGTCCCGTTATTCAAGCTGCGTCGGCGTTGGCTTGGCAAGATGAGCAACACGTGATTCAAAATCGCGCCTTGTACAAAGCAAAATTCAATCAAATTACTCCGTTGTTGCAAGAGGTGCTGGACGTCCAATTACCGGATGCGGGATTTTACCTCTGGGCTAAAGTGGATAAATTAGCGCCAATTTCTGATACCGAATACGCCAAGCAACTCTATGCCGAATATAATGTGACGGTTTTGCCGGGCAGTTATTTGGCGCGCGACGCACACGGCATTAATCCTGGCCAACAGCGCATCCGAATGGCATTGGTTGCCTCGGTGGATGAATGTTTAGAAGCGGCGAATCGAATCGTTGCATTCACCAAAAAACTAGCGCGCTAGTTTTGCCAATGTCGCCAATATTTCCGAATTGTCTTAGCCGATTAGCAGTTCTTCTTTTTACTTTTATTAAAGCAAACCATGACTCAACAATTACAGCAAATCATTGATCAAGCTTGGGAAGACCGAGCCAGTTTTTCACCTAAATCCGCGCCCACTGAGTTGCGCCAAGCGGTTGCTGAAGTGCTAGCACAACTCGACAATGGCAGCCTGCGCGTGGCAGAAAAATTAGCGGGTGCTGGTAACTGGCAAGTTAATCAATGGGTAAAAAAAGCCGTCTTGCTGTCGTTCCGCCTAGAAGACAATATTGTGATGCCATCGGGTGAGCACATGCAGTTTTTCGACAAAGTGCCGACCAAGTTCGCTAATTACACTGCCGAAGATTTTGCTAAAGGTGGCTTCCGCGTGGTTCCTCCAGCGGTAGCGCGTCGCGGTAGCTTTATTGCTAAGAATGTTGTTTTAATGCCGTCCTACGTCAATATCGGTGCGTATGTGGATGAAGGTGCCATGGTTGATACTTGGGCAACGGTCGGTTCGTGCGCACAAATCGGTAAAAACGTACATTTATCGGGCGGCGTTGGTATCGGTGGCGTGTTGGAGCCGATGCAAGCTAATCCGACGATTATCGAAGACAACTGCTTTATCGGCGCTCGTTCTGAGATCGTTGAAGGCGTGATCGTCGAGGAGAATTCGGTCATTTCTATGGGCGTCT
Organism: Sapientia aquatica; assembly: GCF_004358105.1. Classification (GTDB taxonomy): domain Bacteria; phylum Pseudomonadota; class Gammaproteobacteria; order Burkholderiales; family Burkholderiaceae_D; genus Solimicrobium; species Solimicrobium aquaticum. The sequence continues at coordinate 808,861 of NZ_SMYL01000001.1, forward strand.
ACATCGGCCAATCGACCAAAATCTATGACCGCGCGACGGGCGAAGTCACTTATGGTCGCGTTCCAAGCGGCTCAGTCGTGGTTTCGGGTAATTTGCCGAGTTCAGATGGCAAGTACAGCTTGTATTGCGCGGTGATTGTGAAGCGCGTCGATGCACAAACTCGCTCAAAAACCAGCATAAATGAATTATTGCGTGGAGTTTAAGGCCCAGTTTGGTTTACTATCCTGAAATAAATATTTATTTGTATCAATAAATTTATTGTAGATTCGTCGTTAGGTAAATTTAAGCGCTAAACGATTGATTTTTATGTGAATTAATATAAAAGCAGGAACGGGAAGGAAATATCATGGCAATGGACCGTCTTTTTGAGTTGATGAGAGAAAAGCAAGCTTCGGACATGTTTTTCGCGATCAACTCGCCGATACATCTGAAAATCAATGGCAATTTGCTCCCCATTAATAACCAAAAAATGGATCAAGCCAATATTCTTGCCTTGTTATCCGAAGTAGTGTCTGCCGAAGATATGGAAAAGCTGCAGCGCGAAAACGAGTTAAATCTCGGTATTGGTGCTTCCGGTATTGGGCGTTTCCGTTTGTCGGCGTTTAGGCAGCGCGGCACCATTTCTGCGGTATTCCGTTTCGTTCCTGGTCACATTCCGGCACTAAATGCCCTGCGTCTGCCCAGCGTGTTGGGCGACTTGATTATGGAAAAGCGTGGATTGATTTTATTGGTCGGTTCCACCGGTTCGGGTAAATCGACCACCATCGCTTCCATGCTCGACCATCGTAATACGCTGCGCACTGGTCATATTCTGACCATTGAAGATCCAATTGAATATCTATTCCGTAGCAAGAAATCCATCGTCAACCAACGTGAAATTGGAACTGACTCGGAAAGTCTAGAAGTCGCTCTGCGCAATTCCTTGCGCCAAGCACCGGATTGTATTTTGATCGGCGAAATTCGGGATGAATCCACGATGGCGTCAGCGATGTCGTATGCGCAATCGGGCCATCTGGTTTTGGCGACCTTGCATGCCAATAACAGTTATCAAGCTTTGAACCGTATCATTAGCTTTTTCCCTTCCGAACACCGCACCGCGCTGCTGCTGGATTTAGCGTCGTCTATCCGCGCTGTGGTTTCCCAGCGCTTGGTCAAAGCTATCGACGGCGGCCGCTATCCTGCGGTGGAAGTGTTGCTCAATACGCGCTACGTTGCCGATTTGATCGCCGCTGGTGATATGTCCGAAATCAAAGAAGCGATCGACAAGAGCTTGTCGCCAGGTTCACAAACCTTTGAGCGCGCTTTAATGCAGTTGATAAATGATGGTTTGATCACGCAAGAAGAAGGTTTGGCCAATGCCGATTCCGCCAACAACTTGTTGTGGCTGCTCAATAACGAGCAAGGATCGAACACCGCCGCTGACCCAGAACCACCAAAAGTAGAGGAAGCGTCCTTTACTGAATTCACCTTGAACATGTAAGCAATGAGTATTACTTTGTATGGAATACCGAACTGCGATCAGGTAAAAAAAGCCCGCACTTGGTTAGCCGATAATTCGGTTGAGTTTGAGTTTGTTGATTACAAAAAGGCTGGTATTTCGCCAGCCATCATCAATCATTGGCTAACCAATCAAGCGACCGATTGGCAAACGTTATTAAACCGCCGCGGCACTACTTGGCGTAAATTGTCCGAAGCCGATCAAGCCCAAGTCGTTGATCAAGCCAGTGCCGTTGCCGCCATGGTGCAATCACCATCCTTGATTAAACGGCCAGTGTTGGTCATTGAGCAGTCCAAAAAACTCGACGTTGTGGTTGGTTTTTTAGAAGATAAATATCAGTCGCTCTTTGCTTAATTTGTCCACGGCGCTTGAGCGCAAATAACTACCCTGCTGCTAGCAGCAATTCCCCTACTCCCACCCTCCTTTTTGAACGACATATGAGCAAGACACTGAAGCTGACTGAGCAATTGATTACCCTTGAATCTGTAACGCCAACCGATTTTGGCTGTCAAAAATTAATGGTCGATCTATTGACTCCCCTCGGCTTTACCTGCGAAACCATTCAATCCGGCAATGTCACCAATTTATGGGCCCGTAAAGGTAGCGCGCAGCCTCTGATTGTGTTTGCGGGTCATACCGACGTCGTGCCAACAGGCCCGGTCGAGAAATGGAATTCCGCCCCGTTTATCCCAACAATTCGTGACGGCAAATTATATGGGCGCGGCGCAGCCGATATGAAAAGCTCAATTGCTGCGATGTTGGTCGCTGTTGAAGAATTCGTGCAACAGCATGCCGACCATCCTGGTTCAATTGGTTTTTTAATTACCAGCGATGAAGAAGGTCCAGCCATTGATGGCACGGTTGTGGTGTGCAATTTATTGAAGAATCGTGGCGAGCAATTAGATTACTGCGTGGTTGGTGAGCCAACCTCGTCCCAACAGTTTGGCGACACGATTAAGAACGGTCGTCGCGGCTCCCTAACCGGCAAGTTGGTCGTGCACGGCGTTCAGGGTCATATCGCTTATCCGCAATTAGCCAGCAATCCCATCCATCTCGCCGCCCCAGCCATTACCGCATTAACGAACGAAGTGTGGGATCAGGCCAATGAATATTATTTGCCGACCTCGTTCCAGATTTCTAATGTGCATTCCGGCACGGGTGCATCGAACGTTATTCCGGGCGACATCACGATAGATTTTAATTTCCGTTTCTCTACCGCCAGTTCAGCCCAAAGTTTGCAAGAGCGCGTGCATGCCATTTTGGATAAACATGGATTGAATTATGACTTGGCATGGACAATCGGCGGACAGCCGTTTTTGACGCCTAAAGGCACATTGAGCGATGCGTTATCGAAAGCAATTTTGTCGGAAACTGGAATCCAAACTGAACTCTCAACCACCGGTGGAACGTCGGACGGTCGCTTCATCGCGCAAATCTGTCCGCAGGTGATTGAGTTCGGCCCAATTAACGCCAGTATTCATAAAATCGACGAACACATCGCCATCAGCGAAATTGAGCCGCTCAAGAATGTGTATCGCAAAACCTTAGAAAATATTTTGCTGTAAATCGACTAGTACAACCTTAATCACATCAACACAACGCCATCTGATTTAACGCAACAACAGATGGCGTCTCTTTTAAAGAAGTTCACCATGTCACATTCCACCTTGAGCAACCATCCCTTCGTTACCGTGCGCGATTTACTGCGCTATGCCGTTAGTCACTTTAACGCGGCGAAATTATTTTTCGGACATGGCAGCGCGAATGCGGTGGATGAGGCGGCCTACTTAATTTTGCATACGCTGCATTTGCCGCTCGATAATTTAGAGTTGTATTTGGAAGCCAAATTATTACCAACCGAAATCGCTGCCGTGATTAATGTGATTGAGCGCAGAACCAATGATCGCGTGCCCGCGGCTTATATTACCAATCAAGCGTGGTTAGGAACCTATGAGTTTTATGTGGACGAACGCGTCATTGTGCCCCGCTCATTTATTGCCGAATTGATTCCCTCGCATTTTTCACCTTGGGTGACGGATCCTGATGATGTCACCGATATTTTAGAACTTTGCACCGGTTCGGGATGTTTGCCTATCATGTTGGCCGATGCATTCCCCAATGCCCATGTGCACACCGCCGATATTTCTGCCGATGCGTTAGCAGTGGCCAAGCGCAACGTGGATACTTACCAATTGCAAGATCGGATTACGTTGCACCAATCGGATCTATATACCATTGTGCCGAACAAAAAATACCAGTTGATCATTTCTAATCCACCTTATGTGAATAGCGCGTCGATGGGGAAATTGCCGCCAGAATATTTGCATGAACCGCAAATCGCCTTGGGCGGTGGCACCGACGGAATGGACTTAGTCCGAACCATTATTGCTGGAGCCAAAGAACGCCTGACGCCCGATGGAATTTTGATGGTTGAAATCGGCAATGAACGCGCCTACGCCGAAGCGGCTTTTCCGGAATTAGAATTTACATGGGTCTCCACTTCAGCCGGTGACGACATGGTGTTTTTGCTGACCGCAGATCAACTTCCTTGATGCCTCGCACGATAAATTTTTACCTTTTTACTTAACTTAACTTGACTCAAGCCAGTCACACCCGAATGCCTAAATAATGATACGTTTTCAACAGCTTTACCTCATGCGCGGTACCAAACCACTTTTCGAAGGTGTCGACTTAACGCTTAATCCACGCGAAAAAATTGGTTTAATCGGCTCCAACGGCGCTGGCAAATCCAGTCTATTTGCCATGCTGCGCAATGAGATTCATTCGGATCAAGGCAGCTTAGACTTTCCGGCCCAATGGCAAGTCGCTTACGTGGCGCAAGAAACCCCACCACTAGAACGCAGCGCAATTGATTATGCGATTGATGGCGATACCCGATTGCGTAAATTAGAAGCGCGACTAGCAGAACTCGAAAGCCAAGAAGCTACTGACGAAAACGGAAATGCGATTGCCGAGGTTTATATCGCGTTGGCAGATGCCGATGCGTACACCGTGCAATCACGGGCGGAGCAATTATTGCTGGGCCTTGGTTTCACCATGGCGCAAATGACGCAATCGGTGGCCAGCTTCTCAGGCGGCTGGCGCATGCGTTTGAATTTGGCGCAAGCGTTGATGTGCCCATCTGATTTATTGCTGCTCGATGAACCGACCAACCATTTGGATTTAGATGCGATTATTTGGCTCGAAGAATGGCTTAAACGTTACGCTGGAACCTTGGTCATTATTTCCCATGATCGCGATTTCTTGGATGGTGTGGTCAATGTGATTGTGCATATCGACGAGCGCAAATTAAAACGTTATGGCGGCAATTATTCTAGCTTCGAACGTCAACGTTTGGCGCAATTGGAATTGGCGCAAGGCATGATCGAGAAACAAAATCGCCAGCGTGCTCACTTGCAATCCTTTATTGATCGCTTCAAAGCCAAGGCCAGCAAAGCGAAACAGGCTCAAAGCCGTGTTAAAGCTTTGGCCCGCATGGACGAATTGGCTCCGTTGCGTGCAGCGGCCGAATTCTCGTTTGAATTCAAAGAACCATTAAACGCGCCTAATCCGCTCTTAGTGATGGAAGATGTTAGCGCTGGTTATTATTTGGATGAATACGATAAAAGCCAAACCAAAATCATCGTTGATAACATTAATTTCTCGCTGCAAATCGGCCAACGGATTGGCTTGTTGGGCGTCAACGGTGCGGGTAAATCTACCTTAATCAAAACTATTGCAGGCGAATTAAATCCGGTCAATGGCGTATCCCATTTAGGCAAAGGCTTAACCATCGGTTACTTCGCCCAGCATCAAGTTGAAATGTTGCGCCACGACGAATCGCCGCTCTGGCACATGGTCAAAATCGCGCCGACTGTGCGCGAACAAGAGCTGCGTAATTTCTTGGGTAGTTTCAACTTCCCCGGCAACATGGTCACCTCACCCATCAAACCATTTTCGGGCGGAGAAAAAGCACGTTTGGCCTTAGCCTTAATCGTCTGGCAGCGCCCTAACCTGTTGCTGCTCGATGAACCGACCAACCATCTGGATTTAGAAACGCGCGAAGCCTTAACCGATGCCTTGGCGCAGTTTGAAGGCACTGTCGTATTGGTATCGCATGATCGTCACTTGTTACGTGCCACCACCGACCAATTCATCATCGTAGCCGATGGCGAACTCAAGCCGTTTGATGGCGATTTGGACGATTACAAAGATTGGCTACTGCAAAACAAATTAGCCACCGCTGAAGCGTCCAAGAACGCGCTGGCAGCCAAAGTGGAAGTTAAAGCAGAACCAGTTGCTGAAACGAAGCCAGCTAAACCGACCACTTTGAATCCGACGCAAAAGAAAGCGTTAGAAACCAAAATCCAACGTCTGGACGGCGAGATCGAGCAATTCAATGCCGAGTTGGCTGAAATTGCGAGCAAATTAGCCGATAGCGATATTTATGACGATAAGCGCAAACATCAGTTGAAGACTCTGCTAGCAAGTCAGACTAAATTGCAAGGTCGTTTAGAAGTAGCGGAAGCCGAATGGCTCAGCCTGAATGAACAACTCGAAGCGTAGCCGTTGATAAAATGACAGCCAAAGGCTAACTCAACAATGTTGCACAAGCTGTTGAGTTAGTTTTTATTGGGATAGGTCCCACCTGCTTGGTTGATTTGGCGGCGCAAGGCTTGCCGTTCTTCTTTCGTGAGTTGCTTTTTGGGGTGCTGAACCGACGCGGCAACGGAACTGGCTCCTGCTTGGCCGACAGCATTTTTATCGTCTTTACCGTTATTCTCTGCGCGCGCAGCCATTTTGACTGGCTTAGGCGCGGCATGCTCAACCGGGCCAGCCAATTTTCCACCCCGACCGCGGCCTTCTCCTGCATTGGCAAAAGAAGCGATCGTGAGCGCAATAAACAGCAAGTTAAGGCGAACCGTATTGATCATGATTGAATAGTGGTTTTAATTTAAAACGTCCAATTTCCCCATCAAACGCTTAACCAATGTGCACGAAATCCTTAGTTAAACGTTGATCTATCTAGATGTTGATTGTATGAGTTTGCCATCGGGAAGTAGATGAATATTGCCGTAAAGTATGTAACAATTTGTGATACAAGTATATTGAAATAAACCAACTTAATAAAAATCCACTACCATAACGCCATGAATACAGAAACCACCCCCAATACCACTTCAGGTCATTCTGCTCACCAGGCTAAGATTTTGGTGGTGGATGACGACGTCCGCTTACGTGAGCTGCTGCGCCGTTATTTAAGCGAGCAAAATTTCAGCGTCGTTACCGCTGAAAATGCCACCGCAATGAATAAGCTGTGGCAGCGCGAACGCTACGATTTGTTGGTGCTTGATTTGATGTTGCCAGGCGAAGACGGCCTGTCCATTTGCCGCCGCCTGCGCGGGATCGGTGACACTACTCCGATCATTATGCTGACTGCGAAAGGCGAAGATATTGATCGCATTATTGGTTTGGAAATGGGCGCAGATGATTACATGCCAAAGCCGTTTAATCCACGTGAATTAGTCGCTCGCATTAACGCTGTATTGCGCCGCAAAGGCAGTGATGAAGCGCCGGGCGGCCCTTCTGAGACGCCGCAATCGTTTGATTTTGGCGGCTTTACGTTGGATTTGGGTACGCGCACCTTGAAAAAAGGCGATGAAAATATTCCGATCACCACCGGCGAATTCTCGGTACTCAAAGTCTTCGCACGCCACGCACGCCAACCTTTGTCGCGTGAAAAGTTAATGGAATTAGCCCGCGGTCGTGAGTATGAAGTATACGATCGCAGCCTTGACGTACAGATTTCGCGCCTGCGTAAATTGATTGAGCCAGACCCATCCAATCCGTTATACATTCAAACTGTTTGGGGCTTGGGTTATGTCTTCATCCCTGAAGGTCAACCGCGTTAATGCAAATAATTAGGGCGCAATTTAACTGGTTAAAAAGCGGCTTATTTTGGCGCACTTTTTTCTTTTTAACTGCGGCTATTTTTATCAGTTTAGTCACGTGGTTTTCCACTTTTCGTCTTAGCGAAGAAAAGCCACGTGCCCAACAGATTGCCTCACAACTCCTCTCTGTCATCACCATCACGCGGGCTGCGTTAATCCACTCCGTACCGGAATCGCGCCAAGAATTGCTGTTTGAATTGGCAAGTGACGATGGCGTGCGCATCTATTCGCTCGAAGATACCGATGTGGTGGAACCACCGCCCGAAGCCGATTTCATGGCGGATTTGCAAAAACTAGTGCGCGACAAATTAGGTCCCGGCACTATTTTTTCACGTCGTGTGAATGGCATCGATGGATTCTGGGTCAGCTTTCAAATTGATGAAGATGACTACTGGCTTAAGCTGGACCGCGAGCGGTTTAATTCGGTGTCCAATTTGCGCTGGATTAGCTGGTCAGCGCTGATTTTGTTGATGTCGATTTTGGCTGCGATGGTCATTACGCGCTTGATTAATCAACCGTTAGCGCGTTTAAGCCAAGCTGCACAGGCTATTTCAGACGGTCAATTTCACAAACCTTTACCCGAAACAGGGATAGGCGAAATTCGCGAAACCAATAAAAGTTTTAACCAGATGGCGCAGGAATTGGCGCGAATTGAAACCGATCGCACCTTGATTTTGGCGGGTATCTCGCACGATTTACGTACCCCCTTAGCGCGCTTGCAATTGGAAGTTGAGTTAGCCCATTTACCAGATGAAGCACGGCACGGAATGCAGACCGATATTACCCAGATGGATGCGATTATTGGCCAGTTTTTGGACTTCGCCAAACCGATGGATGCAACGCGTTTTTCCTCGGTGAATTTAACCGAGTTGCTGGAAGAATGCGTTCTATCGGCCCAACGTTTGCCTGACATTAAAATCCGCCATTTCATTGCCAAAGATTTGACGATAGGCGGGAACTCGATTGAGATCAGTCGCTTAATTAATAACTTAATCGAGAATGCGCGCCGTTACGGAAAAACGCCGGGCAAAGGTTATGCCGATATCACGTTGATTTGCAAAACCCAAGAGCGCAATAAGGTGAATCGGATTGTGTTGCAGTTTTCGGATAACGGGAACGGGATTCCCGAAGAGGACACTGAACGTCTGTTGCGCCCGTTTACGCGCGTGGATAGTGCGCGTGGGCAGGCTAACGGCGCTGGTTTAGGTTTAGCGATTGTTCAACGGATTGTGCAACAACATCGGGCTACGATGAAACTCATTAACCGCAATGGTTTGCTGATTGAAGTGGTTTTTTAAGCTTACTCTTCTTCAGCGATTGGCCCAGCCTTAAACAAGGCCGCGCGCAATGCGTGATCCAAATCAGGATCGTGCCGACGCATCCATTCCACTAACATGGCGATATTCTTTTTTTCCGTGGCGCGTGCGGCTTTTAGTATTGCTATCAGTGACGAATCAGTGCAAGCATCGACGCGCTGATTGCAGCGGTCTAATTCGGCTGCTTTTTCTGACAGCGAAATCAAAGCGCGATGCATATCCATCGTCGGAGCGGTAAGTTTTTGCACTTGTTCTACATAGTCATCTGAATTCATTCCATCTCCCAAAGTAAGCAGCTCATCAATTATTTGCGTACCGGCTTACGTCCAATCGGCGCCGCGCCTTGTCCGCTTTCTATCGTAAATTTGGCTTCGCTGTCATTGCCCAGCACTTTGACCAAGTACGGCATGACTTCTTTAAGCATGGCTTCCAACACCCAAGGCGGGTTGATGATAAACATGCCGCTACTGTGCAAACCAAAACCATCAGGCATAGGCTGACTGATTGACAGCGTGACGTTAAGCCACGTATCGACTGGCAACTGGGACAATTTTCTGGCGAGTTCGCGTGATTCTTGGCGCTGCAATACCGGGTACCAAACGGCGTAAGTACCGCTAGGAAAACGTTGCAAACTATCGGCCAACATATCGCGCACGTATTTGTAGTCGCGTTTATCTTCGTAGGGTGGATCAATTAACACCAAGGCGCGGCGCTGCTGGGGTGGGAGCAACGCTTTAATACCCTCAAAGCCATCACCGGCCATGAGCAAAACACGTTTGCCACGCGCTTTAATGCCTTGTTCGGCCAAATGCATTTCGCGCTTACGCACGTTTTCTTGCAAAATTTTGACGTCGCTTGGATGCAGTTCAAACAGGCGTAAGCGGTCTTCTAGGCGCATCACGCGCTCGGCGCAATAGGGCGAACCTGGGTAGTAGCGCAGTTTGCCGCTGGGATTGAGCTCTTTAATTAGATCGACATATTGCGCCAAGGCCGGCGGCAAGTCTTTACGTTCCCATAATTTAGCAATCCCGTTTTCATACTCGGCATTTTTGGCCGCATAGCCAGTATCGAGCGAATACAGACCCGCGCCAGCATGGGTGTCGATGTACATATACGGCGCGTCTTTTTGCCCCATGTAATCGAGTAATTGAATTTGAATGAAATGCTTTAACACATCAGCGTGATTGCCGGCGTGAAAGGCGTGGCGGTAACTTAACATAGGAATCTTTTCTAATAGTAGACACAGCGCGGATGCTGTGGATGCTCTTTAGTCGGTGCTTAAAGAGTAGCTAAGGAATGGTGTTGCTGCAAAGAATATCGCGCATTATAGCGGATTGGCCGGCGACTCTGAGCAAAACCGCCCCCAAAGGCGGTGACCTAGGCTGAAATCCGCTTACCCAAAATGATTAAATCGCGCTCAATGCCGTCTAAATTGGCAACTTTCGGCAGTTCCGCCCATTGCTGATAACCCATTTTTTTAAATAGGCCCAAGCTAGCGGCATTATGTCCAAAAATAAAGCCCAGCAAGGTATGCACCAAAACCTGCGGCGCATGGGCTTCCGCCAATTTTAAGCAGTAAGTTCCTAAGCCTTTGCCACGCGCATCTGGATGCAAATAAATCGAGAGTTCAGCAGTACCGGAATAGGCTGGACGGCCATAAAAATTGGAGAACGACATCCATCCGACGATTTGCTTGCCCTGCCCCTGATCCATTTCCAAAACCCATAATGGACGCTTGTCAGGTGTGTGCGCATCGAACCACTCTTGACGCGACGCGACGCTAACCTCTTCGGTGTCGGCCGTGACTTCGCGTGAGGCAATGGTTGAATTGTAGATGGCGACGATGGCGGGTAAATCGTGTTGTTCGGCGATGCGGTGTATGGTCATGCTGGTCTTAAATGAAGCGACGATTAAAGAGTATGGGTAATTCGAGTCGAACGCAGAGCAGAGCCAAGCAGTTCTTCTACCCGTTGCTTGATGCGTAGTCCACTTTCATCGTCCGGAAAATGCACGCCAATCCCCTGAGATTTGTTATTGCCAGCAGTCGATGGGGTAACCCACGCAACTTTGCCCGCAATCGGGTATTTGTTTGGGTCGTCTAGCAGCGTCAAAATCAGATAAATTTCATCACCCAAGTTGTAGCTTTTATTGGTAGGAACAAAAATGCCGCCATTTTTTAAAAACGGCATGTAGGCCGAATACAAAGCGGCTTTTTCTTTAATGACCAAGGAAAGGACCGACGGACGCGAGATGGCTGCGGGGGTCGGATCGTTCGGTAAATCTGCCATTGTGTTCTTTCTGGGGCTGGCCCTATTCAATGCACAACTAGGTTTGGTATTGGTTACGTACTTAATTAAATAATTTTTTACATTAATTAGCTTCGGCTTTTTTGCAGTTGTTGACCGTATTCCAGCAACATATCTTCAATCACTAACTTTGGTGCTAACGGATGCTCGGCAGACATACGCCGCTGGGTGTTCGCATCGAGTAAAGAGAGAAGCGATGGCACGGTTAAATTTGCTGCAATTAAACTAATTTCTTTTTGGTAACGCGGATAATAACGGATTTCTCCCGCCAATTTATAAGAAAAAATATCATATAACCACCGTTGCATCCAAGAAATTATCAACGGAATTGAGGTTTTATTTAATTTATCGGCAATTTTCAACGCATTGCTCAAATCTGGCCGCTGCAAATGCATCAAAAATTCCTGTTGCTGCTCCAAAAATTCCGATTGCGACGCTGCTAATGCCGCTAACGGCGCACCGCCCTGCTCGGCTAAAAACTGTTCTGGCTTACTAATCTCTTGCTGCGCCAACCAAGCTTTTGCTTGTTCTGGACTTGGCATTGTCAGGGCAAACTTATGGCAGCGCGAAATTAAGGTCGGCAACAAGGCCTCAATCGAATTGCTGACCAAGATAAAAACGGTGTTGGGACCCGGTTCTTCCAATGATTTTAGTAATGCATTGGCAGCAGCAACATTCATCGTCTCGGCTGGATACAATAAAATGACGCGCGCGCCTTGGCGATGGGTGGATAAGGTCATGAATTCCGCAATGCTACGCACTTGATTAATGACGATTTCTTTGGAAGGCGCTTTGCTGGCTTTGGCTTCTGATTTGCTGGCCTTGCCGCCGTCTTCGCCTTCCGCATCGGGCGCATCGGTTTCTAATATTTCGGGACGCAGGCGGCGATAGTCGGGATGGCTATATTGCGCAAACCAGCCGCAAGAGACGCAGCTAGCGCATGCTTGACCGTCAGCTTGGGGCGCTTCGCACAGCAAGGATTTCGCCAAGCTCTCGGCGAATTCGGTTTTGCCGATTCCTTCTGGGCCGTGCAACAAAATCGCATGCGGCCAGCGTCCTTTGAGCTGCTGCAGTTGCGCCCACGCGGTTTGCTGCCAAGGGTAAAGTGAGCTAGTCATGTTTAATCGTCTTTCAGAATTGGTCGCACGCGGCTTACTCGGCTACACGGCGGCGAAACACCCAGTGCTGTTGATCCGAGCTGTCGGCGTCAAAGGCATAACCATCCAGATTAAATTGCTTGAGCTTTTCTGGATTGGTGACGTTATGCAGTGCGCAGTAGCGCGCCATTAAACCACGGGCACGTTTGGCGTAGAAAGAAATAATTTTGTAGCGATCAGTTTTCCAGTCTTGAAAAACTGGTGTGATGACGTCGGCCTTGAGTTTGGCTAATTGCACCGATTTAAAATACTCTTCGGACGCCAGATTAACCACCACTTGGGCTGAGTGCCCTTCTAACTCTTGGTTGAGTTTTTTGGCAATCGTATCGCCCCAATACGCATATAAATTGGGGCCTTTGGCGTTGTCTAAACGTGTTCCCATTTCCAGCCGATAGGCCTGCAGCATATCAAAAGGTCGCAGCACGCCGTATAGACCAGATAAAATGCGGGTGTGTTTTTGGACATAGGCAAGCTGCTTTACCGACAGTGAATAAGCGTCTAGCCCCTCATAGACGTCGCCATTAAATGCAAAAATAGCGGCTTTGCCATGTTCCAAACTGGGTTTTGCCTTCCAATCTACATAACGGGCTTTATTGAGTTGCGCTAGCGGCTCCGAGATCGACATTAACTCCATCAACTCCAACGCGCTTTGCTTTTTTAGCAAAGTAATGAGCTGCGCGGATTGTTTCATGAAGTCGGGCAAGCTTAACGGGAATGAATCGGAATGCGGTGGCTGGGTGCTGTAATCCAAGGATTTGGCCGGCGATAAAGCAATTAGCATAAGTTCAAAATAAGTTTTAACAACAATGAATTCGACGAAAGTACGGAATGATACCTAAACCACCCGAAGACCGCTTAGTTTTAGTGCTGGACACCAATGTTTGTCTCGACTTGTTTGTGTTCCACGACCCGCGCTGGACGGCTTTGTTAACGGCAATTCAAGAAAAGCGTGTACGTGCGATTACTAAAGCCAGTTGTCGCGATGAATGGTTAGCCGTGTTGCATTACAAACAGCTCCCCATTAACGATAAAACGCGGCCAATGTTTGCTGCCGCGTTTGATCAATGGATTGAATGCGTAGCACCGGAAGCGCGCTCCCTCGTTGCGCTCCCGCTGTGTACCGATCCTGACGATCAGCAATTTATGGAATTGGCGCGCGATTCTGGGGCAACTTATTTGATTACAAAAGATAAAGCTTTACTAAAATGCGCCAAGCGGATTGCCAAACTTAAGCTATTTAACATTCTGACGCCGGAAGATTTTTTAAAAAAAGTACGCGTTTAGGTCAATTTTTTTATTTCTCAGGTGAATTTGTGGTTGTTTTTATCAAATCATCGCATATGCTGAAGTCAGCAAATCATCGCACTACAAATATTTCCTTAAATCAATATTCGGCGTGTTTTAGCAGCGCGTTTAATATGTGGTTCAAAGGTTAATGGAATTGGATTTGATTTTGTAATCAGCAGCGGCTTTCGCCCCACAATGGAGATAAAAGAACTATGAGCGACTCTGATGAAGATTTAGAAGCGCTGTTTGAGGAGATGGCTTCTCAACCAGCATCTCCAGCAGCGAGCAATACTGCAACCGCGGCGGCAGCAACTCCCGTAGCTTCCGCTGTCATCGATCCTATTACCGAAGAGGCGATTCCTTTGGATGTCGCCCCTGATGGTTCGCTCAAAATAAGCAAACCGATGTTTGAGCGGCTCGGTGGCGTGGTGCGGGTATTGCACGACTCGATGCGCGAATTGGGCTACGACCGCTCATTGACTGATCTGACATCACAAATCACTGACGCGCACGAGCGCCTCGACTACATTGCCACGTTGACCGAAAAAGCCGCTAACACCGTGCTTAACGCGACCGACGAAGCCATGCCCGAACAAGATAATTTGGCGAAACGGGCCAAAGACATCGACGATCGCTGGTCTAATTTATTTTCGGGCCAAATGAGCATCGAGGCGTTCAAAACCTTAGCCAACGATTCGCAAAACTTTGCCAAAGAAACGATAGCCTCAACCGAAGCTGAAAAAGCCCGCTTGCTAGCAATTATGATGTCGCAAGATTTCCAAGATTTGACTGGTCAGTTAATCAAGAAAGTACTGAAAATTACGGGCGATATCGAATGCGAACTCGCCCAAATTCTGCTTGATAATGCACCGGCTGAGATACGCGAAAAAGCGGTGGAATTGTTAGAGGGGCCGTCGGTCGCTGCTTCTGCACTTGTACAGGACGACGTAGATAATCTACTTGATAGTCTGGGCTTCTAATGGATGATGACATGCTCAAAGAATTCGTTGTCGAGGCATTAGACCTCGCAACGAATGTGGAAGAACACTTGCTCTCGCTCGAGCGCAATCCGGACGACATGCAAACGTTAAATGCAGTGTTCCGGTCGTTCCACACGATTAAAGGTGGTGCCGGTTTTATGAATTTGACGGCGATGGTGGAGGCTTGCCATTTGACGGAAAATTTATTTGATGCGCTGCGCACCGGTAAAGCACCCGTAACACTGATCGCGATCGAAGCGGCTCTAGAAGCTAGCGGCTTTGTAGCGGACCAATTGAAAGCGCTGCATAACGGCGTTGCGCCCGACCAATTGTCTTTGATGCCGCACGCGCTCGAAGTGATTCTGACCAACGCCATCGAAGGCAAAGGTGGAGTCGCCGTGGCGGCAGCTCCGGCACCAGTAGCCGCTCCGGTTGCGGCAGCCGCGCCCGTTAGCACCGCACCAGTCAACCAAGTTGCTGCCAGCGCAGATGGCCTTGATTGGGTTGCGCTGTATAACGCTGTTGTGCCAAGTGAGAAAGCGATTGCTAGCGCTCCTGCAGCAGGTAGTGCAACTGGCTCGGCGGCCGCGCCAAAACCAGTCGCCGCGGCAGTCAGCTCAGCTCCAATTGCCAAAGTGAGTTCGGCTGAAGTCAAGCAGAACGTGGCGCAGCCTAAGGAAGAAAGTATTCGGATTGACGCAGTGAAACTCGATGTCTTGCTCGAAGTCGCCGGCGAATCAGTCCAAGCTGCAAATCAGGCTGGCGTGTTGCTAGAGAAATTACTGCAATTTAAATTTGACGATAACGCCACCGTCTTGATGACCGCATTGACTGAAACACTGTCCCGCGCATCGCGTTACTCGACCGAATTGCAACGCGCATCGTTGGCAACCCGAATGCAGCCAGTTGGTCGCTTATTCCAGAAATTCCCGCGTTTAGTGCGCGAATTGGCCAAGGATTTAGAGAAAGACGTTGACCTCAACATCAGTGGTGCCGAAACCGAGGTTGACCGCGTGGTGGTGGATAGTTTGTACGATCCTTTGGTGCACATGCTGCGTAATTCGCTCGATCACGGGATTGAAACTCGCGAAGAACGCGCGTTAACTAAGAAGCCCGCTAAATCAGTCATTTCTCTCAAAGCATGGCAAGAAGCCAGCAGCGTCATGATTGAAGTTACCGACGACGGCAAAGGCATGGACGCCAATCGCTTGCGTAACATCGCGATTTCCAAAGGTTTGATCGGCGAAAACGATGCGCGCTCGCACGAAGAAGCGTATCAACTAGTGTTCTTGCCTGGCTTCTCGACCAAAGAAGTTGCCTCCAGCGTTTCTGGTCGGGGTGTTGGTATGGACGTGGTGAAAACCGCAGTCGAAAAACACCGTGGTGACATCAAAATCACTTCCAACCTGGGTACTGGAACGACTTTCTTAATCCGCTTGCCGATCGAGTTATCCATCGTTCCAACCATGTTGGTGCGAACCTCTAGCGCGTCCTTGGCACTGCCGATGGCAGTTGTTCAGCGCGTGGTTGAATTACCTGAGGTGTACGAAACCGTGGGCGGTTCGGCGGTATTGCGCGATCAAGGGATTCCGCTGCCAGTGCGATCGCTTGCCTCAATATTGGGTTATGAACCTTGCACCGAGCGCGTGGGAATTGTGATTGCCGCAGACAATCCTTATATCTTGGCATTGGAATCAGTCGATGGCACATCGGATCTGGTCATTAAGCCTTTAACTTGCATCAGCACACCCGGCATCACCGGAACGGCGCGCTCCGCTGAGGGTGAATTGGTGCTGGTCATTGGTCTGAGCTTCCTCTTGCAAGGCTGCGAGCAATTAGGAGCAGTTACCGCTTAAAACGTCGATTCAATTGCACTCAAAATCCGATTAATTTGGCTGTTTTCAGTTGAGTTACTCGGATTTTTTTATTCCTGTTTATAATTCGTGCTTTCAACATTTCAGCGCTGCACCATCAAAGCGCCCAGCATGTCATCCCTACTCTCTACATTGCGCTTGGCCGATGCGTTTGGTTCTCTAGGAACCGAGTTCTCCACGCCGCAGCAACCGACGCCGCTGCCGAATCCGAAGTTAATTGCATTTGACCAGTCCTGCATGAATTTGCTGGGTATTCCTGAGGAATTTGCGCAACAAGCAGAATTTGCCGAGCTTTTTAGCGGTAACCTGGTTTTGCCCGAATCAACTCCCCGTGCTGCGGTGTACTCAGGGCACCAATTTGGCGTTTGGGCAGGTCAATTGGGCGACGGTCGGGCAATTTTATTGGGCGAGTTAGCGGGCAATGAAATCCAATTAAAAGGCGCTGGCCCCACTCCCTATTCGCGTATGGGTGACGGGCGTGCGGTATTGCGTTCTTCAATTCGGGAATTTTTATGTTCCGCCGCGATGGTTGGCTTAGGCATCCCAACAACCCGCGCCTTGTGTATCACGGCGTCCGATTACATGGTTATGCGCGAGCAACCAGAAAGCACCGCAGTAGTGACCCGCGTCGCGCCCAGCTTTGTGCGCTTTGGTTCGTTTGAACATTGGTTTTACCGCGACGACCTGCCGGCATTAAGAACCTTGGCCGATCACGTCATCGGCAAGTATTTTCCCGAACTACTGAATTCCGACTCTCCCTATGCCGCTTTGTTGCGCGAAGTTACTAAACGCACTGCCGAGTTAGTCGCCCATTGGCAAACCGTCGGCTTCATGCACGGCGTTTTAAACACCGACAATATGTCTATCTTGGGTTTAACGCTGGATTACGGCCCTTTCGGTTTTATGGAAGCCTTTAACCCGCAGCACATTTGTAACCACAGCGATCATCAGGGCCGCTATTCGTATGCGATGCAGCCGCAAATTGGCGAATGGAATTGCTATGCACTAGGACAGGCGCTCTTGCCCTTGATAGGCACGGTCGAGGATACGACTGCCGCTTTAAGCCAATACAAAGAGGTTTTTGAATTGAAATTGGCCGAGTTATGGCAGGCAAAATTGGGGCTAGCTACTCGGCAAGATGGCGATACAGAGTTGGTCGCCGCGTTACTCAAGGTTATGCAGCGCAATCAACTGGATTTCACCTATTTCTTCCGACAATTAAGTCATCTCGGCACAGCGCAATCCGACCGTGACAATGTGCTGCGTGATCTGTGCGTGGATAGAGAGTCGCTCGATCAGTGGCTACTACAATACCGTCAACGATTAGCGTCAGAAGGCAGTCAGGACGCAGCGCGCCAAACGCGCATGAAACAAGTTAATCCCAAATTCGTTTTACGTAATTACCTAGCGCAGCAAGCCATTGAAGCGGCGCAGAAAAACGATTTTTCTGAGATCCAAACGCTGCAAACATTGCTCGCCAAGCCCTTTGACGAGCATGAGCAACACGAATCTTATGCCGCGTTACCGCCGGATTGGGGGCGCGCACTTTCGGTAAGCTGTTCTTCGTAAACCGCATTCTTTGTTAACTAGTTGACTGGAACCACCATGAAAAAAATCATCAAGTCCGAAGCAGAATGGCGCGAGCAACTCAGCCCCATGGAATACCAAGTTAGCCGTGAAGCTGCCACCGAGCGCGCCTTTACCGGTAAATATTGGGATCACCACGAGGTCGGCACCTATACCTGCGTGTGTTGTAATACGCCCTTGTTCACATCAGACGCCAAATTTGATTCGGGCTGCGGCTGGCCTAGCTATTTCAAAGCGTTAAATCCCTTGCATGTGCGCGAAATCATCGACCGCTCGCACGGCATGACACGCACCGAAATAGTGTGTAACATCTGCGACGCGCATTTGGGCCATGTCTTCCCTGACGGGCCACCGCCAACTGGTTTGCGGTATTGCATCAACTCCGCCTCATTGCGATTTGATCCAACGCCATAATTTTTGATTTGCTTTTTTACGTAGTCCGTATCCATGAAACTTTTATTCGACCTGTTCCCGGTAATCCTGTTTTTCGCGATGTTTCGCTGGGGCGAAGGTCATGCGGCCAGCGCGAAATCGATCTTGCAAGACTACTTTAACGGCTTGATTTCGGGTGGCGCGCCAACCTTACAACAAGCCCCGATTCTTCTAGCTACCATTGTGACGATCGCCGCAACGGTCGCGCAAATCGGGTACTTGCTGTTGCGCCGCAAGAAAGTGGACGGAATGCTGTGGATTTCGTTTGTCGTAGTCACCGTTTTTGGTGGCTTGACCATTTACTTCCATAACGAAACCTTTATCAAGTGGAAACCAACCATGCTGTATTGGTGTTATTCCATGGCGCTATTGGTGAGCCAAGTTGTCTTCAAAAAGAATCTGACTCGCAGCTTTATCTCGGTGTTGGAAGAAGAATTTGCGATTCCCGAGTCCGTCTGGAGCAAGCTCAACGTCATTTGGATATTTTTCTTCGCCGCGATGGGAGCACTAAATCTGGTGATTGCTTATAATTTCTCGACAGAAACTTGGGTGAATTTTAAATTGTTCGGTAGCATGGGCATGATGTTCTTATTCATGTTGGCCCAAATCATTTATTTATCTAAATACAATAAAAATCCCGCTAATTCCTAAAATCTGGCCATGTCATGTCAAATCTCGATCGAATTACCCGAATTAAGCAGCGCTTGGCTGTTTTAAACCCTATTTTGTGCACTGTTGAAGACGAATCGGCACTGCATGCCGGTCATGCGGGCGCGGCGTCGGGCGCTGGGCATTTTCGGATAACTATTTCATCTGAAAAATTTAATGGCTTAAAGCCTATCCAACGCCACCGACTGGTGTATGATGCCGTTGGCGATTTGATGCAAACAGATATTCATGCTTTAGCAATAAACGCTCTGGCAGCTTCTGAGTGACCTTAAACAGCTATAATTTTTAATTACGCTTTATTTTTTGCTCTATTTTTAAAACATATTTTAGGAATACATAATGACTTTTAAACCTGCACATTTATTGCTCGTATTACTAGCCTTAGCAACTGCTCCTGTCATGGCACAAAATGTGGCTGTAGTAAATGGCAAGGCAATCCCAACATCACGCGTTGATGAATTGGTGAAGCAAATTACTTCGCAACCAAACGCCCCTCAAGATTCCCCTGACCTGCGTCTGAAAATCAAAGAAGAATTAATCACTCGTGAAGTCTTGATTCAAGAATCTGAAAAATTAGGTTTAGCTAAAAACGCCGATGTTAAAGCGCAATTGGAAATCGCTCGTCAATCCATCTTGATTCGCGCCTTGGTTGCTGATTTCGTGAAGAAAAACCCAATCACTGACGCTGAAGTTTCTGCTGAATACGAAAAAGTTAAAGCACAAGCTGGCGACAAGGAATACCACGTACGTCACATCTTGTTAGGCTCCGAAGATGAAGCGAAAGCAGTTATCGCTAAATTGAAAGCTGGCGCAAGTTTTGAAGAATTAGCAAAACAATCCAAAGACACTGGCTCTGCTAACAACGGTGGTGATTTAGATTGGGCAACTCCAGTAGCATTCGTTAAGCCATTTTCCGATGCGATGGTTGCATTGCAAAAAGGCCAAATGACTGAAACTCCAGTGCAAACTCAATATGGTTTCCACATCATCAAACTCGATGACGTTCGCGCTGCTAAGATTCCTGCTTTAGAAGATGTTAAGAAGCAAATCGTTGACGCAATGGAGCAAAAGAAATTGCAAGCCTTCCAAGAAGAATTGCGTAAAAAAGCAGTGGTTAAGTAATTTGACGTAAACGCTGTTTAATCAGTACTTAAAAAAAGCATCTAATTTTTAGATGCTTTTTTTTATTTTAATTCTCGCAAAACGCGGGTGAAGAGTTAGAACTAAGTGGCTTAATGCATTGTGCTTTACCCTTTAATTCCCGTACCCAACGATATACTCGTCCCAAGAATTTACATTCTTTTTAAAAATTGGCGCTAAAAAGCCTCAATTTTTTTGAAAGTCTGCCGTAACAAGTAGGAAGCGCGGTATTTCGACTTGCGATAGCAAACCTGAAAGTAACATGTTTGCAATATCGCTCGAATGTTATTTGGGGAGTTCACCATGTCAATTTCAAGTCTTGGATCGTACCAGCAGGTGGGATACGCACAACAAGTTCAAAGCTCGCAAGGCAGCGGGCAAAGTCAGGTTTCTGGGCCGGCGCAAGGCAGGCGTAGAGGTGGCGATGGCGATGGAGGCGGCGCGATTTTTAGCGCGATCAGTAACGCTCTGCAGCAACTGGGTATCAACACCAACACCAGCGTTAATCCCACGACCAACGTACCTCCTAACACGGCCACCACGCCGACAAATAGTAATTCAAATGCGACCAAGGGCACGTCGGCTAGTACGTCAGCCGAAACCCCGCAACAAGCCCTGTCGTCATTCGTGCAAACATTGTTTGCCGCTATCCAAACTCAGGTAAGCCAACAGCGTTCGGCGGCCAGCTCAGGCTCGAACACATTGCCAACGGTGCCAACTGCTTCTCCGATCACGATCAACATCACCATTAATGAAGGTGGTTCATCAAATTCAACATCAGGGGCTAACAGCGCAACCCAATCGGGTTTTGGCTCATCGGCTGTGTCTGGTTACCGCCATCATAGCGACGGTGGCGCGAGCAAATTGGAGAGTGGCATCCAAAGCTTAATCATTCAACTGAGTTCTAGTAGTTCTAGCTCCAACAATGGCGGCACAGGGGCAACAGGTTCAACAAGCTCAACTACTTCATGGTCTAGCAGCAGTGGCACGTCAAGTAGCTCCAACTCTGCTTTATCCGCCCTGCAAAGCAGCTTCAATACCTTGCTCTCGACCGACGGAATATCGAGCAACAACGCCACTCTTACCGGTTTCTTGCAATCCTTAGCCAATAACTTGCAGAGTTCCAGCACATCGGGAAATGCGGTGCATACAAAAGTGTAAGGCAGCAAAATTTCAATAAAAAAGCGCATGAAAAATGCGCTTTTTTTATTACCTATTTATGCTGATTTTTTGCGTTAGATCGAATCAAGGTTCGTGTACTAAATAGCCTTCTTTGCTCGTATCCTTCATGCGATACGAAACAATAAATGCAATCGCGCATAATGCCGTGACATACCAATAAAAGGCCGATTCATTGCCAATCGATTTCAGCCATAACGCCACATATTCTGCCGAACCACCAAAGACCGCGTTGCCCACCGCATACGACAAGCCCACGCCCAAGGCACGTACTTCTGACGGGAACATTTCGGCCTTAATCAAACCGCCAATCGAGGTGTAAAAACTCACAATTGCTAGCGCGGTGATAATTAAACCAAAGGCTACATAGGGATTCTCAACATCTTTTAATGCATGCATGATCGGCACGGTACACAGGGTTGCTAAGGCCCCAAACCACAGCATGTTAGAACGCCGACCAATCTTATCCGACAAGGCACCAAAGACTGGTTGCAACACCATATACACGAACAAAGCGCAGGTCATCACGAAGCTGGCTGTTTTAGGGTCCATATGTGCGGTGTTGACCAAATACTTTTGCATATAAGTCGTGAAGGTATAAAAAATCAGCGAGCCACCGGCAGTAAACCCAACCACCGTCAAGAACGCGCCTTTGTGTTTCATTAATCCCGCAATGGTTCCGGCATCTTTGTTTTTTCGGCTGGCGTCGGAAGCTGTTTCTTCTAACGATTTACGCAGGTACAAAGCGACCAAAGCAGACAGGGCACCCAACACGAATGGGATACGCCAGCCCCACTCCATTAATTGTTCTTTGCTTAGCAACTGCTGCAGAATCACTAGGACAAGCACCGCTAACAATTGACCACCGATTAGCGTCACATACTGAAACGAGGCGAAGAATCCGCGCCGACCTTTTAAGGCTACTTCGCTCATATAGGTTGCGCTAGTACCGTATTCGCCGCCGACCGACAAGCCTTGAATCAAACGTGCCAACAGCAATAACAACGGCGCCGCAGCGCCAATAACGGCGTAGGTCGGTAAGCAGGCAATCATCAATGAGCCGCCGCACATCATTAACACGGAAATCATCATCGACTTGCGACGCCCATATTTGTCAGCGATGAAGCCAAACAGCCATCCGCCGATTGGACGCATTAAAAATCCCGCCGCGAAAACGCCAGCTGTATTTAGTAGTTGGGTGGTTGGATTACCGCTAGGGAAAAATGACGGGGCAAAATAAATAGCGCAAAACGAATAAATGTAGAAGTCAAACCACTCCACCAAATTACCGGACGATGCGCCGACGATGGCGAAGATACGGCGTTTGTTGTCTTGTCGGATGGTTTGTTGCTGGGGCAAGCTGCAATTGTCTGAATGTGGCATGTCTCGATACCCTTTTTGTAGTGACTAAAACAGCGAAAATTATAGTCTATTTATTATTGTTTCCAGCACTCAAATACGTTTAATAATGCGGTGGCTTTTCATGCGCCAAACTAGTTTGGTTGGCATTGGCGGAGGTTTCTTTCAAGCGCTTGGCCAGGGCCGAACACAGCATTTCTAGCTCATCAATTTTCTTTCGCTGTTGATAAACTTGATGATTTAGCGTCTCCAGTAAATCTTCCATACTGGTTAATTTCAGTTCGATATTTTCTAAGCGATTCTCTTGCATACCTACTCATTTCAGATAAATAAAAACCGCTTAATTGAACAGATGTTATTAAGCGGTTTTACGATTAAGGCTCAAGCTGGGCCGAGCCAATTCAGACTAATTTAAACCATTTTTGCTAAGGCTTGCTCAATGTCAGAGATTAAGTCAGCGACATCTTCTAAACCGATATTAAAGCGCACTAACTGGCCTTGTTCAGCCCAGTTGGAACGCATGGTTTTCATGCGATACGGCAGACACAAACTATGCGCCCCGCCCCAGCTATAGCCGATTTTGAACAAGCTCAGGCTATCGATAAAACGGTCGGTTTGCGCTTCGGTAAATTTCGGATCAAAAATTACAGAAAACAAACCGCCCGCTCCAGTAAAGTCGCGCGCCCAATTTTCGTGGCCTGGGCAATCGCTCAATGCAGGATGCAATACCTTGACAATCTCAGGTCGAGCAGACAACCAAGTAGCAATTGTTCTGGCGTGGTTATCGTGGGCTGCGAAGCGAATCGGCATACTGGGCAAACTGCGCAAAATCAGCGAGACATCGTCCATGCTAACGCCCAAGCCTAACAAGCGGCGCACCGTTTCTAAGCGCTCATGCAATTTGATATCGCGCGTCACTAAGGAACCCATTAACACGTCAGAGCCGCCGCACTGGTATTTGGTCAGGGCTTGCATGGTAATGTCAACGCCGTGTGAGAACGGTTTGAAGGCGATTCCGGCCGACCACGTGTTGTCCAGCGCAACTATCGCGCCCCGAGCATGAGCCGCCGCGCAAATGGCGGGAATATCCGGTACTTCCATGCTGACTGAGCCGGGCGCTTCAGCCCAAATCAGGCGCGTATTATCTTGAATTAATTCGCTGATACCAGCGCCTATCATTGGATCGTAGAAGCGCGCTGACACGCCGTAATCGCGCACCAACCATTGGGCAAGTTCGCGATTCGGTGAATAAACGTTGTCGGGTAACAAAACGTCGTCGCCGCTTTTTAAAAACGCCAAGCTGACAAGGGAAATTGCCGATAAACCGCTAGGTGCAAGCAGACAATATTCACCTTCCTCGATTGCCGCCAAGCGCGCTTCTAACGTGCGCGAAGTTGGTGTGCCATGCAACCCATAGGTATAAATCGACTTATCGAGCCAATTGCTGCTGCGCATCGCGGCCACATTCTCAAACAAGACTGTCGAAGCGCGGTGAACCGCCATAGGGAAAGCAGAGAAGCCTTCGGGCGCAACATATTCCGGATGGATGATTTTGGTCGATGGATGTGGTTTCATTGTTAGTTTTGGTTCAACAGCAAACGTACAGTTAGTGACTCAAATTGCCTCATCTAATGAATTCGATTAGATCGGCTCGGCCCATAAATCATGCGAATCAGAAGTCGTAATCACGACATCGACAAACTCGCCCACGACTAATTTTTTATGCGGCTCAAAATGCGGTTTGACATACACAACGCCATCAATCTCAGGCGCGTCGGCCGAGGATCGCCCTACTCCGCCTTGGCGATTAACTTCATCTAACAACACGCGCACGGTTTTGCCGACTTTGGCTTGCAAACGCTTTTTAGAAATCTGTTCTTGCAGCTCCATCACACGGCCACGACGTTCTTCACGCAGTTCTTCTGGCACCGGATTGTCGAGCAAATTGGCGGTTGCGCCCTCGACTGGTGAATAGGCAAAGCAGCCCAAGCGGTCGATTTCCGCTTCTTTTAGGAAGTCCAATAAATACTCAAATTCCGCCTCAGTTTCGCCTGGGAATCCAGCGATTAAGGTGGAACGAATCGTCAAATCGGGGCACATTTTGCGCCACGCTTGAATGCGATCTAAATTCTTCTCGCCGCTGGCAGGACGCTTCATGCGCTTTAATACATCGGGATGCGCGTGCTGCAATGGGACATCCAAATAAGGCAGGATGATGCCGTTTTGCATGTGCGGAATAATTTGATCGACATGGGGATACGGATAAACGTAATGCAAACGTACCCAAGCGCCGTAGCTCTTAGCCAACTCGCCCAAGGCTTCAACGAGTTGCGTCATGTGCGTTTTAACTGGTTTGCCGTTCCAAAAGCCCATGCGGAATTTCACGTCAACGCCGTAAGCACTGGTGTCTTGAGAAATGACCAGCAATTCTTTGACGCCAGATTTAAACAGGTTTTCTGCTTCCAACATTAAATCTGCAATCGGACGCGAGACTAAATCCCCGCGCATAGATGGAATAATGCAGAAGCTGCAGCGGTGATTGCAGCCTTCAGAAATTTTTAAGTAAGCGTAATGTTTGGGCGTTAATTTCACGCCTTGCGCCGGAACCAAATCCATGAACGGATCGTGCGGCTTGGGCAGATGTTTATGCACCGCGGTCATGACTTCGGTCAGCGCATGCGGGCCAGTGACTTCCAGCACCTTCGGATGGATGGTTTTGATCATATCTTGACCTTGGGCGTCTTTTTTAGCACCCAGGCAACCGGTAACGATCACTTTGCCATTTTCATGCAAAGCTTCGCCAATGGCATCAAGCGACTCTTGCACCGCCGCGTCAATAAAACCGCATGTGTTGACGATTACCAGATCCGCGCCTTCGTAGGATTTGGCGGTTTCATAGCCCTCGGCGCGCAGTTGCGTAAGGATATTTTCAGAATCAACTAGCGCCTTGGGGCAGCCTAGGGAAACGAAGCCGACTTTTGGTGAGGTGGAATGTTCTTGCATGGCAATCTTATGACAAAACGAAGCCGCCATTGTACTCCAATGCAGCCCTTACTTTTGGCCCAAAACGGCAATTAAGCGGGTGATTTCAGCCGATAAATTGCTAGGCCAAGATAGTTAATTGCACTTTATTTAATGATTTTCGAGTAGACCCGTAAATCCGATAATTGCTGGCTGGCGGTATCGCGCAAAAAGTTACGCAACGTGCCCTCTAATTCAAAGCCCGCACGCTCGGCGACTTTCCAACTAGCCGTGTTATCGTCGTCTGCTCTAATCTCAACCCGCCTTGCTTCCAATTGGCTAAACGCAAAGTCGGTTATGGCATTGACCGCTTCCACTACATAGCCGTTGCCTTGCGCGCTCGAACGACACCAGTAGCCGATTTCAAACTTGGGGATAGTCCAATCGATGCGGTGCAGGCCAATCCCGCCTACCAAGTGTTCGTTCGCCTTAGTAATCATTAAAAACGTTAAATCTTCCCGTTTAATGAAGCGGCTGCGGGCCTTGCGGCAATAGCTCTCAGAGTGCGCTTTGGATGGTTCTTCTTTAATCCACGGCAAATCACCTAAGTAGCGCCGCAAATCGGTGATTGATTCTTGCACCGCCGCGAAATGCTGCGCTCCGTCGCCAGCGCGTGTGGCCCGAATCAATAGGCGTTCGGTTTCTAATTGTTCAGCGATATCGAGTAAAACCGGATCAAATTGCATGCTAATAACGAATTGGCTGGGCTGGGGAAATAGTGGCAGATTGTTAAATCAGGAACGCTGATAAAGAAATACCGCAAGCAAGCGCGATAAGTCACTTACGCAATGATAATATTCCAATTTGGAAACAATAACCATCTAATGACCATGAAAAAACGCGATCCCCGCACCGTAACTCAGAAAGTCGAAGTTGGCGGTCGTGAGTTTATCGCTCACGGAGTCAGTCCACAGTTTTGGCAGGATTTGTATCACTACGCGATGACGTCCAGTTGGCCCACGTTTTTTGCGGCCTTTGCGGCGCTTTTTGCCTTGCTCAATTTTATCTTTGCCGCTTTGTACTGCTTGGGTGACAACTCGATTGCCAATCTTTTTCCCACTGGTTTTTGGGGCGCATTCTTTTTCAGCGTCGAGACCTTAGCCACGGTCGGTTACGGCGATATGCATCCGCAAACTTTGTACGGACACATCATCTCGACGACGGAAATTTTTGTTGGGATGTCGGGCATTGCCATGGTCACGGGCGTCATGTTTGCGCGTTTTTCGCGTCCTAAGGCAAAGATTTTATTCACCAAGCATCCGGTGACTTACCAGCATAACGGCGAGCATGTGTTATCGATTCGGATTGCCAATGCCCGCATGAATATCATTGCCGAAGCGTCCGCCAAGCTGCGTTTGCTGCAAGTCGAAACCACCAAACAAAATACCAAATTTGCGCGCCTAATCGATCTGCCGCTCAAGCGCGACCAACACCCGATGTTTAATTTGGGCTGGAATTTATTCCACGTGATTGATGAAAACAGCCCGTTTTATAAAAAGTCCGCCAAAGATTTTGAGCATGTGCAGGCGCGCTTGATTTTGAGCATCGAAGGCGTCGATGAAACGACCAGCCAATCCATGCGAGCGCGCCATATTTATCTGTGGGATACCTTCCGATTTAATCATCGCTACATCGACATCAGCAGCTTTGATGAAAACAATATGAACCACATGGATTACAACCTGTTTGACGATATTGAAGAAGAGCTGAATCAAGAGATTAACGATCAAGAGTTCAACCTCAACGACGCAAGCAAGCGCGACATCAAGCAATGACGCTAGCGCCACCATCAACGCCAGCTCGCATCACAGTCGCATCTGCGCGTAATCTTCATCTAGCAGCGCAAGGCTTGCTCAAGTCGCCACCTAAGAAACCCGGCAAGGAGCACGTTTTGCAGTGCATACGCCAAATGTCAGCGCTGCAAATTGACACAATTAGCGTGGTGGCGCGCAGCCCGTATTTGGTTCTCTGGAGCCGCTTGGGCGACTACGAACTAAGTTGGTTGGATGAATTGCTTGAAGAAGGCAAATTGTTTGAATACTGGGCGCATGAAGCCTGCTTCCTGCCGATTGAAGATTATTATTTATACCGCCATCGCATGATCTCACCGCAAGGCTTGGGCTGGAAATTCAATCGACGCTGGTTAGCCGAACATAAAAAGGAAGTCGCGCAAGTCAAAAAACATATCGAGAAACACGGCCCGTGTCGCTCGATCGATTTTGGTAAGCGCGATCCCAACACGCCAACTGGCTGGTGGGGCTGGAAACCGGAGAAACGTTCGCTCGAAGTGCTCTTTAGCATGGGCGAATTAATGATCGCTAAACGCCAAGGTTTTCAGCGGGTGTACGATTTGCGCGAACGTGTACATCCGACCTGGGACGATAAAAAGCATTTACCTTCGCCTCTCGAGTGTGAAAGGCAGTTGGTGTTAAATGCCGTCAAAGCGCTGGGTTGCGCAAAGGCGAGTTGGATTGCGGATTATTTCCGAATGGCCAAATTCGATCCGCGCAATCAACCGGAGCAACTGGTGAAACAAGGATTGCTGCTTAAAGCGGAAGTGATCGGTTGGGACGCGCCGGTATATATTCATCCTGAGCACGCCTCGCTGTTGAGCGCGGCAGTCAATGGTGAATTAAAACCAACCCTAACACGACTCTTGTCGCCCTTTGATCCCGTTGTTTGGGACAGAAAGCGCGCCCTAGAATTATTTGATTTCGACTACCGACTTGAATGCTATACGCCCGCCGAAAAACGTCGGCATGGCTATTTTTGTTTGCCTATCCTGCGCAATGGACGTTTAATTGGGCGCATGGATGCCAAAGCGCATCGCCAACAAGGACGATTTGAAATTAAAGCGCTGCATTGGGAAGAAAATATAAAAGTATCGGCTGCCGTTATTGCCGATGTGCGCAAGAGTATGTTGGCGTTTGCGGAGTGGCACGGCACGCCGGAATTGGATTTTAGCGCGACTGAAGATGCAGCCATGTTCGGCGTATAAAAAAGGCGCTGAATAGTGCCAATCAGCGCCCTGCGATGGTGCCTTGATTTTTAATCTGAAGCTTAGCGCACCTTATTTTTGGTTCTTAACCACATTCATTGCAGTCGCAATCAAGCCACCAATGTCGCCCATATTGGCCGGAATAATGATGGAATTATTAGTCTTAGCCAAATTTCCAAAAGCGGCGACGTATTGCTCAGCGACTTTCAAATTCACCGCGTCTGATCCACCCGGAGATTGAATCGCAGCAGCCGTTTTACGAATCGCCTCAGCGCTGGCTTCTGCAATCGACAAAATTGCCGCCGCTTGTCCCTCTGCGCGGTTAATTGACGCTTGTTTTTCACCTTCGGATTTCGCAATCGACGCTTCACGTTCACCAGTGGCAATATTGATTTGTTCTTGCTTACGACCTTCGGAAGCTGCGATCAAAGCGCGTTTTTCACGTTCAGCCGTAATCTGCGCTTGCATTGCGTGCAGAATTTCTTTCGGTGGCGTTAAATCTTTAATCTCATAACGCAATACTTTAACGCCCCAATTTGCAGCCGATTCGTCAATCGCGTTCACGATGCTGGTGTTGATGTGGTCGCGCTCTTCAAAGGTTTTATCTAATTCCATCTTACCGATCACCGAACGCAACGTGGTCTGCGCTAGTTGCGTGATAGCGGCCACATAATTGGACGAGCCGTACGATGCGCGCATGGCGTCCGTGACTTGGAAATACAAAATTCCATCAACAGAGAGCTGGGTATTGTCACGCGTAATACACACTTGCGGCGGCACATCGAGCGGAATTTCTTTGAGAATATGTTTATACGCAATACGATCAAAAAACGGGATAACAATATTTAAACCAGGGCCCAACGTTGCATGATATTTACCGAGCCGTTCAACCACCCAAGCATGCTGCTGCGGCACGACGTTAATCGTTTTAACGACAAACACAATGGCGATCACAAACAAAATAAAAGCCACACCACCAAAATTAAATTCCATAACCATTCCTATCAAAAATAAAGAATCGAGTTTAGGTGCAGAGCATTCACATAGTTCCCGAATCGCTCTGCGCTGTATTCACCACTAACTTACCACCGGTTCGACAATCAATTGGCTGCCTTGAATCTCCACGATTATAAACATGCCCGAATGCGGTTGTTGTGGCGACTTAAATTGTATGTCCCACATCGCGCCGCGATGCATAGAACGCGCTGAATAAACGCCATCGGAAACATTGTTCCATCTGACTATTTGCAAAGTTTGTCCAATGTCTAAATTCACATTTGGGTCACGAGTCGCATCGACTTTGCTGCGCAATCCAAAACGACTGCGGCGCAAAATTACCGTGGCAACTACGCCGATAACGCCAGCGATAATGAATTGCAGCTCGCTACTTAAACCCAACAACGCCGCCAAGCCGCCCGAGGCCAAACCAATTCCTATCATCAGCAAATAAAACGTGCCAGAAAACAGCTCCAACACCACCACAATGCCCGCTACACCAAACCAACTCATCCATTCACTCATCATTTTCCTTTCATACAAAAAAAGCCCCAATTGGCACGGCCAGTTGGGGCTTTGTTGTTTAGTCCGTGGACGCAGACAGAGTCTACGCCAACGAAAGACAAACACAAGTGATTTTTATAACATTCGTTAGCGGTCCTGCACTTATTTCGCTAACCACTGCCATGTATCAATTACTGTGTCTGGATTTAACGAAATCGAAGCAATGCCTTCTTTCATCAACCATTGCGCGAAATCTGGATGATCCGATGGACCTTGACCGCAGATGCCGACATATTTACCTTGCTTGCGGCAGGCGGCAATGGCTTGCGACAATAAAGCTAATACAGCAGGATCACGCTCATCAAAATCAGCAGCCAATAACGGCATACCGGAATCACGATCTAAACCCAAAGTTAATTGCGTTAAATCGTTGGAGCCAATCGAGAATCCGTCGAAATGCGCTAGGAACTGTTCCGCCAAAATCGCGTTTGATGGGACTTCGCACATCATGATTAAACGCAGACCATTTTCACCGCGCACTAAACCGTTTTTGCCTAACAAGTTCACGACTTTTTCAGCTTGGCCTAAGGTACGGACAAATGGCACCATGATTTCAACGTTGGTTAAACCCATGTCGTTGCGCACGCGCTTCATCGCGGTACATTCCATCTCAAACGATTCAGCAAAATCCGCTGCCAAATAGCGTGCCGCGCCGCGGAAGCCCAACATCGGATTTTCTTCATCCGGCTCGTAACGTGAACCGCCGATGAGTTTTTTGTACTCATTGGATTTAAAGTCGGACAAACGCACAATCACTGGTTTTGGCCAGAATGCCGCGGCAATGGTAGCAATACCTTCAGCTAATTTATCAACGTAAAACGCTTTCGGTGATGCGTGACCGCGCGCAACGGATTCCACCGCTTTTTTCAACGCTGGATCGATGTTGGGATATTCCAAAATCGCTTTGGGATGAACACCAATATTGTTGTTGATGATGAACTCTAAACGCGCCAAACCGACACCTGCATTTGGCGTGCTTTGGAAGTCAAACGCCATTTGTGGATTGCCCACGTTCATCATGATCTTGACCGGAATTTCTGGCAAAGCGGTGTTAGCTACTTCGGTGATTTCGGTTTCTAACAAACCGTCGTAAATCTTACCTTCGTCGCCTTCAGCGCAAGACACAGTAACCAGCGTATCGTTTTTGAGCACATCGGTCGCATCGCCGCAACCAACTACCGCAGGCACGCCCAATTCACGCGCAATAATCGCTGCGTGGCAAGTACGACCACCGCGATTAGTAACAATAGCGGATGCGCGCTTCATGACCGGTTCCCAGTTAGGATCAGTCATGTCAGCGACCAAAATATCGCCCGGTTGTACTAGTTCCATTTCAGACGGATCGTGAATTACACGCACCCGACCTGCGCCGATTTTCTGTCCAATCGCACGACCAGAAGCCAACACTGTGCCGCTGCCTTTGAGCTTGTAGCGCTGTTGCGAGTCGGTCGTTTTTTGCTGCGATTTCACGGTTTCTGGACGTGCTTGCAAAATGTACAGACGACCATCGCGGCCATCTTTACCCCACTCGATATCCATTGGGCGGCCATAATGATTTTCAATAATGACCGCGTATTTAGCTAATTCAACGACTTCGGTATCCGTTAATGAGTAGCGATTACGCTGCTCAATCGCCACATCCACGGTACGCACCGAACGACCCGCTTTGGCTTCGTCGGTGAATTCCATCTTAATTAATTTGGAGCCGATGTTGCGGCGGATAACTGGGGATTTGCCGGAAGCTAACATTGGTTTATGGACATAAAATTCGTCCGGATTCACCGCGCCCTGCACCACTGTTTCGCCCAACCCGTAACTCGATGTGATGAACACCACGTCTTTAAAGCCGGATTCGGTATCGATAGTAAACATCACGCCAGCAGCACCCAAATCGGAACGCACCATACGTTGCACGCCGGCTGACAAAGCCACTTCAGCGTGGGTAAAGCCTTTGTGTACGCGATAGGAAATGGCGCGGTCGTTGTATAGCGAAGCGAATACGTGCTTCATTGCTTCGAGAATATTGTCGATGCCAACGACGTTTAAGAACGTTTCTTGCTGACCTGCGAAGGAAGCGTCGGGCAAATCTTCTGCCGTTGCAGAAGAACGGACAGCAAACGACATTTCACCGACCGATTCAGCGACCAATTTTTGGTAGAACTGATTGATTTCAGCCAATAAACGCGGTTGGAACGGCGTGTCGATAATCCATTGACGAATTTCTGCGCCCGCCTTAGCCAAGGAGCGCACATCGTTAATGTCTAAATCGGCCAAGCGATTGGCGATACGATCTGCCAAGGACGAGCCATCCGCTTGTGGGAAAGCCAAGAAATCGCGGAATGCTTGCGCCGTGGTGGCAAATCCACCCGGAACGCGCACGCCCGCACCAGCCAATTGGCTGATCATTTCGCCCAAGGATGCGTTTTTACCGCCGACGATTTCAACGTCTTGCATCCTTAAGTGTTCAAATGAAGCAACATATGTCGTTTCGTCTATACCGCCGTTCACGTTAGTACTGTTAGTCATAACAACCTCTTTGATGATAAGAAACCGTCAAGCTGTTGTGCAATGTTTATTCTTTTTCTTGTGTTCGCACCAACATTAATCTATATCTCCAGCCGCGCTGCACTCGGGCCACCAAGGGCGCGTCACGCTAAATTCTGTATTTCACCTTCGCTACTGCGCTTCATTTTGTGGCAAATCGTTTTAACAATTAAAACCCGATCAAAAGCAGCGTCAAAATTGGGCTCCATTTTACATGCTGCACTGCACTTAAAGTGAT
Organism: Sapientia aquatica; assembly: GCF_004358105.1. GTDB lineage: Bacteria > Pseudomonadota > Gammaproteobacteria > Burkholderiales > Burkholderiaceae_D > Solimicrobium > Solimicrobium aquaticum. The sequence continues at coordinate 841,957 of NZ_SMYL01000001.1, forward strand.
ATATTCCTTGCCTATTATCACTTTTTTATTTCAGAAACCATGACCGATTTGCCGCACAAGCCACTGCCACTGGATGGCCACACCGTTTTTTTTGTCTCTGATGGGACAGGTATCACTGCGGAAACATTTGGTCATTCCGTTTTAACCCAATTTGATTTGCGTTTCAAACAAATTCGTCTGCCTTTTATCGACAATATTGATAAAGCGCACGACGCATGCAAAAAAATTAATGAGGCGTTCGCAGAAAAAGGTTTGCGTCCCATTGTATTTTCTACCCTAGTCCGCGCTGACTTCGCCAAAATTATCCGCCAAGCGCATGGCGTGCACATGGATTTAATTCAAACCTTTGTTGAACCGTTGGAGCAAGAATTAGGCGTCAAATCAACCCACACCGTCGGACGCAGCCATAACACGGCCGATACCCAGGCATATCGCAATCGGATTGAAGCGATCAACTTTTCGTTGGCGCACGATGACGGTCAGTCGCATAAGAATTTATCGACAGCCGATGTTATTTTGGTGGGCGTTTCGCGCTCGGGAAAAACACCAACCAGCTTGTACTTGGCGATGCAATTTGGGATTAAGGCGGCGAATTACCCGCTAATTCCTGAGGATTTCGAACGTGGAAAACTTCCAAGTGCGCTGTATGCGTTTAAAGGCAAGATTTTTGGCTTAACCATTGCGCCAGAGCGCTTGTCCGAAATTAGAAATGAACGCCGTCCGGGAAGTAAATATGCGGCGTTGGAAAACTGCCGCTATGAAGTCAATGAAGCCGAAGCGATGATGAAACGCGAGAATATTCGTTGGCTGTCGTCCACAGCTAAATCGATTGAGGAAATTTCCACTACGATTTTGCAAGAAATGAAAACGGACGTAGAAATCAATTGGTAGCGCCCAACTGGCAACGACTAGAGACTAATGCGATCAACGCGGCGGTGATGCGCTGGACAACTTGCGATAATTTCCTATCATTAAACTTGCCGTGGATTTAGCGTATTGCCGCACACAGGTATTGCCTGAATATGAACGATTACTTTAGGTCTGAAATAGCATTTCTTGATTAAAAATAACTTTCCAGCACGCAAGTTTGGTAAAATCCTACCCCATGTTCCCAAGCACATTTCACTCTTCGAGAAAAGCAATCGTATTTAGGTGGTTCGCCATCTGGGTAATGTTGTGCTTGCTGGGGCAATCTTTATTGCCATCGTTCGCTTTCGCCCAAGCCGATTCCAATCCGCGCCTGTGGGATGAAATTTGTAGTGTATATGGCGCACGGAGCACTACTGCTGATAAATCTCATGACGCCGACTCAAAACTTCCGGCGCCTACACACCATGCAGAATGTCCGCTGTGTTTGCACGTATTCAATGATGTAACGCTATCCACACCGACTGCTATACCAAGTTTTCACTTGGTGTTGTTGCAGCAACTCGGCTACCAAGCACCGCAACTAGCTTCTGCAATTCAACCAATCTCAAGCGCGCAAGCGCGGGCGCCCCCTTTTCTTATCTAAACCAATTCATCGCGATTTTTGGTCAAGCCGCTATTAAGCAGCTTTGACCGTCGCTCACCTATTCGTTTTATTTAAGAAAATATCATGACAACTTTTAATCTACGTATTACTTCGAAATCCATCGCCTTGATTGGCGCAGTCGCTCCACTATTTTTCGCATCCAACGTGTACGCTTGCGCTACTTGCGGTTGCTCACTGTCGTCCGACGGTGCTCTTGGTTATGCCAGCACGAGCGGATGGGGTATTAGTTTGGATGACACCTTCATCAACCAAAACCAATTACGCACCGGAACGCGAACAATTTCGCAAGCACAAGTGCAAACTATTGATGGGCAAGAGGTGGAAAATCAAACGATCAATCGCTATGTAACGCTAGGGTTGAGCTATTCCGCTGGCCCCGATTGGAATGTCAAATTATCGCTTCCCTATGTTGATCGCAGTCATTCTACCTACGGCACGTCCGCCACATTGCCCCTGACACCCGATCAAATCAGCAGCTCAACTGCCTCCGGCATCGGTGACACAAAAATAGTCGCGAGTTACCAAGGATTTTTGCCAACGAAGAATCTTGGTGTCCAAGTCGGTATCAAGCTGCCAACTGGCAACTACGGGGGACCGAGTCCTGACAATACCACTGGCGCGGTCGGTCAAGGTTCGGTTGGACGTCATCCAGCGGTTTTCGGGCCCGCCGGTAATTCTGGCAACACTTATTTAGACACCAGCTTAAATGTCGGTAACGGCAGCACGGATGTGATTTTGGGTGCTTATTACTTCCAAGCAGTTAGCCAAAATTTGGACGCATTCGTTGATGGACAATATCAATTTTCGGTTAAGCAACAACTCAATCAGACCGACGCCAATTACAAGCCTGGTAACCAAGCAAACGTGAGTGTTGGGCTGCGTTATATGGCCGATCCGCAAATCATTCCGCAATTACAGATTAACCTGACCAACAAGCAGGCCGATTCGGGCGCATTTGCCGATACCATGAACACTGCTGGAACATTGGCATACTTAAGTCCAGGGGTCACGATGAGCGCAACGGCCAATACCCGCGTCTATGCTTTTGTTCAGGTTCCCATTTACAGTAACCTAGCTGGCTACCAATTGTTTCCGCGTTATACAGCCTCGGTTGGCGTGAGCTATCATTTTTAACCGTTTGGTATAGTTTGTAGGTAATGGGAATGAGGGATTTTTTGAAAGTGGATTCAGATATGTCTAGAAACTTGGATAGCAACGTTACGCTGCATCGTGAATTGGCGATCCCCAGCGCTGAATCCAACTTTGATGCAATGCGCCGCAGACTAATATTTTCCGCCTTGGGCTTGGCCGGCCTAAGTGCGCTAAATGCCCTGCTCCCAACGCCTGCCAACGCCAAAGAGTTAGCCCTTGGAAAACCAGCCCCTGCGCTGGTTTTGCATACCCTTGATGGGAAAACAATCGCCACCACCGATTTGATCGGTCAAATCGTAATTGTGACGTTTTGGGCTAGCTATTGCGATCCTTGCCGCGAAGAGTTACCACTGTTATCCAGCTATGCCGAGCAGCATGCGAAAAACGGTTTGAAGGTGCTGGGCTTTTGCTTAGACAGCCCAATTAATATCGACGAGGTGACGGCAATCGCCAGTAAATTGTCGTTTCCGGTGGGCTTGCTACCGAATCAGTATGCGGGCGATTACGGACGAATTTGGCGTATGCCGGTGAGCTTTGTCATCGACCGCGCTGGTCGCTTGGTCGATAACGGCTGGAATGATGAAAATCCTGTTTGGACCAAAGAACGCTTGCGGCGTGTGATGGATCCCTTGCTGGCGCGCAAAGAATAAGGTTTGACGCTGAAAACGTTATTCTTTCACTTCGCCGTTGATGACTGGATCGACGTGGGTCATCACATCTAAAACTGGATGTTCGCGCAGCACCCGCGCGGTCGCCTCTTGCGCGATTTTATGCCCTTCGACCACGGTTAAGCTGCCATCCAATTCCAGGTGAACGTCCACAATAATTAGGTCGCCGACTTTGCGCGTGCGCATGTCGTGCAGGCCGAGGACGCCTGGAGTTTCTTTGAGGGTCAACTTAATGGCTTCAAATTCTTCAGGCGATACGGCGCGGTCCATCAGATCATGCAACGCGTCCCAGCCAAATTTCCAACCCATGCGGCCAACCATACAGCCGACTACAAACGCAGCGATCGGGTCAAACAGCGGATAGCCCATTAGATTGCCAATAATGCCCAGCGCGACCACCAATGAAGACGCGGCATCCGAACGCGCATGCCATGCATTAGCAATTAACATACTGGAACGAATGCGTTCTGCAACGGCGAGCATGTAGCGGAACAATCCTTCTTTGGCGACCAGAGCAATTAGTGCCACCCACAATGCAATGCTATGCACTTCGGGGATTGTTTCAGGCGCTTGAATCTTAACTACCGCCGTCCACAACATGCCCACGCTAACAATTAGCAGCAAAACACCAAGCACCAACGATGCAGCGTTTTCATAGCGCAAATGGCCGTATTGATGATCTTCGTCGGCTTCTTTTTTGCTTTCTTTGTTGGCCAGCAAAACGACAAAGTCGGCGAATAAATCCGATAAAGTATGAATACCATCAGAGATCAAACCTTGCGACTTGGAAAATATCCCGATCGCAATTTGAACAATGCTTAAAACGATATTGACCGCTACGCTGACCATCGTGCTGCGGTGCGCCGCAGCGTTGCGATCAGGCGTATCTGGTTCTTGGAATGCTGGTTGAGGTTCAGCCATTTTTAAAATGCACCAATCGCTTGTAGGTCAGCATGATAGGAGGAGCGCACCATCGGACCGGACGCGACTTGGGTAAATCCAATGCCCAATGCATACAGTCGCAACTCATCAAATTCTTCCGGCGTGACATAGCACTGCACGGGCAAGTGGTGTTTGCTCGGTTGAAGATATTGTCCCAAGGTCAGCATAGTGATGCCATGCGCGCGCATATCTTGCAGAACTTGTTGAATCTCAGGAATCGTCTCACCCAAGCCCAGCATGAGACCTGATTTCGTCGGCACGGTTGGATTTTGTAGGGCGAAGCGCTGCAATAAATCTAGCGAGTTTTGATAATCGGCTCCTGGACGCGCTTCCTTATATAAGCGCGGGATAGTTTCCAAATTATGATTAAACACATCCGGCACTTCCGCATTCAAAATGTCTAAAGCGACATCGATACGCCCGCGAAAATCCGGTGTCAGCACTTCAATCTTGGTGCTCGGTGTTGCGGCACGAATAGCGCGAATACATTCGGCAAAATGAGCTGCCCCGCCATCGCGCAAATCGTCACGATCCACTGAGGTGATTACCACATAACGCAGTCCCATGGCGCTCACGGTTTTCGCCAAATTGCTTGGCTCATTCACATCGAGCGGATTTGGGCGGCCGTGGCCTACATCGCAAAACGGACAACGGCGAGTGCAAATATCACCCATGATCATGAAGGTGGCGGTGCCATGTTTAAAACATTCGCCCAGATTTGGGCAGCGCGCTTCTTCACAAACGGTATGCAGATTGTTTTCACGCAGAATGGATTTGATTCGCGCCACTTCTTCGGTTCCAGTGAACTCAGCGCGAATCCAGCTTGGTTTGCGCAGGTATTGGGATGGCTCTGTAGGAACGATCTTGATAGGAATACGGGCCATTTTTTCGGCGCCGCGTAGTTTCACTCCAGCGATGGCTTTGGCTGGCTTTTTTTCTGTTTCGGTCGTCATGTTAACTACCCTTCTTTCTTCGCCGCGATTTTGGGCGTTGCTACCTGCACATCAACGCATTGTGCGCGATGACGCAAGGCGTGATCGATTAGCACTAGGGCCAACATGGCTTCGGCAATCGGGGTGGCACGAATCCCAACACACGGATCATGGCGACCAAAGGTTTGCACAACGCTCGATTGTCCTTGCTGGTCGATGGAATTACGTGGCGTACGAATCGAGGAAGTCGGTTTAATCGCCATCGAAACAGTAATATCTTGACCGCTTGAAATCCCGCCTAACACGCCACCGGAATTGTTGCCAACGAAGCCTTCAGGAGTTAATTCATCGCCGTGCTCTGAACCTTTTTGCGCGATTGATGCGAAACCGGCGCCAATTTCAACACCTTTTACGGCGTTAATGCCCATCATCGCATAGGCAATGTCGGCGTCCAATTTGTCGTAGATCGGCTCACCCCAACCCACTGGAACATTTTGCGCCACTACATTGACTCGCGCACCGATCGAATCGCCCTGCTTACGCAAATCGTCCATGTAAGCTTCTAAATTGGTCAGCACGGTAGGATTGTCGGTAGCGGCAAAAAATGGATTGGCGTGTACATGTTGCCAATCTTCGAACGGAATTGTTAGCTCGCCCAGCTGGCTCATGTAGCCGCGGATTTCTGTTCCATATTGCTCTTTGAGCCATTTTTTGGCGATAGCCCCAGCGCCAACCGCAGGCGCCGTTAAACGCGCCGACGAGCGTCCACCGCCGCGGTAATCGCGAACACCGTATTTTTGCCAATACGTGTAATCGGCGTGGCCAGGTCTAAATGTTTCCACAATATTGCCGTAGTCCTTACTACGCTGGTCCTCATTGCGGATGAGCAATGCAATCGGTGTGCCAGTGGTTTTTCCTTCGAATACACCCGATAAAATCTCCACCGTATCGGACTCTTGCCGTTGGGTAACGTGGCGCGAGGTGCCGGGCTTGCGGCGGTCCAATTCAGGTTGAATATCGGCTTCGGAAAGACTTAAACCGGGCGGACAGCCATCGATAACACAGCCAATCGCAGGACCATGTGATTCGCCAAAAGTGGTGACCGTAAATAAAGTGCCGAAAGTATTGCCAGACATAATGTACTTTTTAGTGAAAAAATTGAGCAAAGAGCGCCATTTTAACAGGACAGCAATGGTTGTTGCAGTACAAGTTAGCAATCAATCCGTGTTGGACTGTTCTAACTAGGAATATTTCATAAATGAAAGATTTCTTGGGTAGAAAATTTACCCTTTTAAGCTATACTGATTGTTGATCATGGTTCACATTTGAGGCAAAACTGGATGAGCACAAATCAACACTCATCACACGATGAGTTAATATTTTTAGAAGAACTAGAAAAATCTGACCCTCAAGTGAAGCCAGAGGGAAATTTAACGTGGCGCATCATGATTATTGATGACGACCCCGATGTTCATTCTGCAACAACTTTTGCTTTAAGCAGCTTGGCGATTCAAGGCCGTTCGTTGAGCTTTTTACACGCTTATTCGGCGGTCCAAGCAAAAGAAATCTTAAAGAACGAAACTGACATCGCCATCATCCTGCTCGACGTTGTTATGGAGCAAGAAGATGCGGGCTTGCATTTGGTCAATACCATTCGCAATGAATTGGGCTTAGCCGAGGTTCGTATCATTTTGCGTACCGGCCAACCGGGCTATGCCCCGGAAATTGATGCAATCCGCGATTTTGACATTAATGACTATAAAACTAAGTCTGAACTAACCCGCACTAAGCTTTTCACGACCGTAACGTCAGCGATTCGCTCGTACGATCAAATTTGCTCCATTAATACTTTGCGCCGTGCCTCCGATATCACCACGCGCTCGAGCCGTGAGTTGATTTCGCAAACCAATCTAAACGAATTCGCCGCTATCGCGATTCGCAGCATCATCGAATATTTCAACGAGCCCAATATTAATTTGCTGCTGTTCAAGCAAGATGAGTTAGGCGGCGCAGTCAATATCATCGCTGCCAATGGTCAGTTTTCGCAGTTGCTCAACAATCCAACCAAGACGTCCGACAATTCGTTGATTTTGCAGACGATAGAACTGTGTTTAATCCAGCAGCAAAACCTGATTGAATCGGACCACGCTGCCCTGTATTTAAGCAACACAACCCAGACCCGTTACGCGCTTTATATCGGTGTTAATAAGCAAATTACCCCGCAAGACGGTCGGTTTTTAGATGTGTTTTCAAGCAATGTGTCGGTTTGTCTTGACAACGTTTTGCTCAATATTCGTTTGCGCACTCATGCCTTTACCGATCCTCTAACGAACCTGCCTAATCGTCTGAAGTTGTTGCACATGCTGGATCAAATTTTGGCCCAGCAAAATCGCCCGCAAACGACGCTCGCCTTAATTGATATTGATCACTTCGCCGAAACCAATAATGCATTGGGACATCAATTCGGCGATTTATTGTTGTGCGCGGTGGCTGAACGCTTGCGTCATCATTTTGAGCACTCGTGTAAGTTGGCTCGTATTGGCAGCGATACGTTCTCGATTGTTGGACATAACGATATTGTTCGGCCTGAAATTATTCTATCTTTGTTCTATGCGCCCTTCTTAATTGAGAAGCAAGACGTTCAACTGTCCGCCACCATCGGTCTGGTGAAACTTGATGACTATCAGGGCGATACATCGGACGCGCTCAAAGACACAAACATCGCTCTCAAGCAGGCTAAAAAACAGCAACGCACCGGCTACGTGTATTTCACCAACAACATGGGAGTTGAAATCCGCGAACGCGTACGCTTGATGCGTGCGCTGAACAGCGCATTCCAAAAGAATCATTTGTTCGTGGTGTATCAACCGCAAGTCGAAATTTCGTCAGCCAAAGCGATTGGCGCGGAAGCTTTGTTGCGCTGGAAAACGGCTGAGGGCAAATATATTCCGCCCGATCAATTCATTCCTATTGCCGAGTACTCTGGCTTGATTATCGAATTAGGCGATTGGGTGCTGCGTAACGCCTGCTTCGAGCTGAAGACACTGCTCAAAAAAGGTTACGACGATTTCAAAATGTCGGTCAATGTCTCGCAAGCGCAGTTTTTGCACCCTGAGTTTCTCAATTCGGTGCGACGCGCGATCAGCGATACAGGCGTTCCGCCGCATTTGCTAGATCTGGAAATTACCGAATCCATGGCGATGGAAGATCCCATATTCCTGATGGAAACATTGCATCAGTTGAAGAAAATTGGCGTAAAAATCTCTATCGATGATTTTGGAACCGGCTTCTCGTCACTGAGCTATTTACAGAAACTGCCGATCGACCAATTAAAAATTGACCGCTCTTTTGTCAATCAAATCGTTGATGCCAATAGCAGCGCTAGCATTCCTAAGATGATTATTCAGCTGTGCCAAAGTTTAGGCTTGAGCGTTATTGCCGAAGGCGTGGAGGAATTGAAGCAGGCTGAAGCCCTAGTGTCATTTGGTTGTTCGTACGCCCAAGGTTACTACTACTCCAAACCGCTGGAAACCTTAATGTTGCATGAGTGGTTGGGACAACGGCTTTAACATGCACAAAACTTACGCCAATAAAAAAAAGCCCTGAATCACAAAATTCAGGGCTTTTTCTTTGCTACTTATTTCGGCAAATTACGCCATTTTAGCAATTTGCTTGTCCACTTCATTGACTGCAACGTGAGCGCCAGAAATAAATACGTACATCGCTGGAACCACAAACAACGTAAATAAAGTACCGATAGACAATCCAGTGAAAATCACCAAGCCCATCGCGTGACGTCCAGCCGCACCAGCACCGGATGCAATCACCAAAGGCAATACACCGAACACCATCGCCGCGGTAGTCATCAAGATTGGACGCAGACGTTCACCAGCAGCTTCTTCAATCGCAGCGCGCTTGTCTAAACCTTTTTTACGTAACTGGTTAGCAAACTCAACAATCAAAATACCGTGTTTACTAATCAAGCCCATCAGTGTTACTAGACCAACTTGAGTGTAAATATTGATGGACGAGAAGCCCCAGAAAATAAAGATGGTTGCACCAAACAATGCCAGCGGCACAGACACCAAAATCACGATTGGATCACGGAAGCTTTCAAATTGTGCGGCCAACGCCAAGAACACAATAATCACAGCAAACAACAATGTTCCAACGAAACCGCCAGATTCATTCATAAACTGACGCGATTGACCTGAGTAGTCAGCGCTGTAACCCGTTGGGGCCACTTCTTTCAACGCATCACGCATAATTTGCAGCGCTTCGCCTTGAGATACACCAGCCACACCGGAAATCGTTGCCGAATTCAGCTGTTGGAAGTGATTGACCGACTCAGGCACAACAGAAGTAGTGATATGCGCGATTGTGCTCGCAGGAATCATGTCACCAGCCGGTGTGCGGATATGGAAATCCAATAAGTCATCGGGATTCAAACGATTAACTTGCAGCACCTGGGGGATAACTTTGTAAGAACGACCCGCAATCGAGAAATAGTTCACGTAACCACCACCCAACGCTGCACCAAGTGCTTGTCCAACGTCTTGCTGAGTCATGCCCAACGTTGCGATTTTATCGCGATCCACGACCAAGGTTGCTTGCGGCTTGTCGAGTTTCAAATCGTTATCGATAAAATAGAATTTGCCCGAAGCTTGAAGCTTAGCCATCACCTTTTGGGAAACTTCGTTCAAGTTAGCAAATGGCTCAGTCGTCGTAATCAAGAATTGAACTGGCAAGCCAGAGGATCCCGGTAATGCTGGGAATTGGAAGGCCACAACTTTTGCACCAGCCAATTTATTCCACTTAGCTTGCAAGTCTTGTTGAATCTCTTTGGCGCTGCGTGAGCGTTGATCCCAATCTTTCAGTAGCACACCGCCAATACCAGCATTGGTAGTCGGTACGCCAGTCAATTGGAACATCTGCTTATATTCAGGCATAGAATGAGCAACTTTGAAGACTTGGTCGGCATACACTTGCATTTGATCTGCAGTTGCCGTTGGCGCTCCAACAACTTGGGACAAGACAATACCTTGATCTTCTTCTGGCGCTAGTTCGGAAGTCGACATTTTGAACATCAACACCAAACAGCCGATCAAGATGACACTCATCACAATCAAGACTGGCCAAGTATTTAAAATACTGTGCAGAACGCGCAGATAGCCGTGACGCACTTTTTCGAAAATGCGATCAATCAACATCACGAATTTCCCCGAGTCTTGCTCAGGTTTAAAGAAGCGCGCGCACATCATTGGCGACAAGGTCAACGCGACGACGCCCGATACCGCCACCGAACCCGCCAGCGTGAAGGCAAATTCAGTAAACAATGCGCCAGTCAAGCCGCCTTGGAAACCAATCGGCACATATACGGCGATCAGAACAACTGTCATCGCCAAAATTGGACCGCCCAGTTCACGCGCCGCCAAAATGGAAGATTCAATTGGGGACTTGCCTTCCTTCATATGGCGGTCAACGTTTTCAACCACGATAATGGCGTCATCCACCACCAACCCGATCGCTAATACTAATGCGAGCAAGGTCAACAGGTTGATTGAGTAGCCCAACATCAGCATCACGAAGAAAGTACCGATCAATGATAATGGCATCGCGATAACCGGGATCAACACCGCGCGGAAGCTACCTAAGAACAAGTAAATAACCACGGTCACGATCACCAAGGCTTCGACCAAAGTCTTAATCACTTCAGAGATCGAGGTATTAATAAACTCAGTCGAGTCGTACACAATCTTGCCGGTCAAACCGTGTGGCAATTCGTCTTGCAAACCTGGGAAAGCTTTACGAACGCGCTCGGCAACATTCAAAATGTTCGCTTCAGGTGCAACTTTAATACCGATAAAGACCGAACGAACGCCACTAAAGGCCACGTTGAAATCGTAATTCTCGGAACCCAAGCTCACCGTGGCGATATCTTCCAGACGAACAATCGCGCCATTATTTTGCTTTACGGCGAGCTGTTTAAATTCTTCCACTGAGTGCAAATCGGTTCCTGCGGTCAGCGGAACAGTGACTGTCTGACCTTTGGATGCGCCCAATGCGGTCAAATAGTTATTGCTAGCTAATGCACCGCTCACATCCGCTGCAGTCACGCCCATCGCTGCCATCTTGGACGAATCCAACCATGCGCGTAACGCGAAGGTACGAGCACCTAAGATCTCAGCGGTCTGAACACCGTCAATCGAATCAAGCTTAGGTTTAATGACCCGCAGCAAGAAGTCGGTAACGTTATTGGTCGGCAAAGTATCGCTGTAGAAACCCATGTACATCGCATCCGTGGTTTGACCGGTTTGCACGGTTAAAACAGGTTGCTGCGCTTGGGCTGGCAATTGGTTTTTCACCGCATTGACTTGGGTACTAATCTCGGTCAAAGCGCGGTTAGCGTCGTAATTCAAACGCAACGTTGCTGTAATAGTCGATACCCCGTTAGTGCTTGATGAGGATAAATAATCGATTCCTTGGGCCTGTGCGATGGAAGATTCCAACGGTTGGGTAATAAAACCAGCGACTGTTTGCGCATCCGCACCGTAGTACGTGGTCGAAATAGTGACGATCGCGTTTTGCGTTTTAGGATATTGATTGACTGGTAGCGAAAACAATGACTTCACACCGAGCACCACGATCAACAGGCTAACAACAATAGCCAAGACCGGGCGTCGGATAAAAAGATCGGTAAATTTCATCGTATTACCTCTTAGTGTTCTTGAGGAGTTGGATTGGCATCGTTGGCCGGAGTCACCGAATTATCAACAATAATTTGCGTACCGTTTTTCAGCTTTAACTGACCGCTGGTAACGACTTCTTGACCAACTTCCAAGCCCTTGGTAATGGCCACTTGATCGCCGCGGGTCGCGCCAGTTTCAACGAATACTTGGCTCACAACTAACGTTGCATTGCCTTTATCGTCTTTTTTGTCGCCCGCTTTGACTACAAACACCGTGGAACCATATGGATTAAAAGTGATGGCTGCTTGCGGCAAGGTAATGTAGTTTCCTTTTGTACCAACATCCAAACTCACGTTAGCAAACATGCCCGGCAATAATTGTTGCTTTTCGTTCGACAATTTTGCTTGCACTTGAACGTTGCGGCTGCTGGCGTCAATCACAGGATTAATAGCGTTGACCTTACCGATAAATTTCACGCCAGGGAAAGCGTCACTCGAAATGTTTAAGTTTTGGTTCACTTTCAACATCGCGGTTTGTTTTTGCGGAACAAAGAAATTCACGTAGATTGGATCAACTGTTTGCAGGCTAACTAATTTGTCACCTGGATTAACGTATTGACCTGGATTGACCGCTGTAATGCCTAGACGTCCAGAGAACGGCGCGCGAATTGTTTTCTTCGCGACCAATGCAGCTTGCTGCTCAGCTAAAGCGCGTTTGCTTTTTAAGTCAGCTTTATCGGCATCGACTTGCGCTTGGCTAACACCTTCAACCGCAAATTGAGCTTCGTCGCGCTTTAATACAACTGCTGCCAACTCGGCCGCGGCTTCCAAAGCGTGTAATTGAGCGATGTCAGAATCGGCATTCAATACAAACAATACGTCGTTCTTTTTAACGGTATCGCCTGATTTAAATTTGATTTCACGAACCAACCCAGCAATTTCGGAAGTGACGTCAACACCGCGGAATGGCGCAACTGTTCCCACTGAGGCCAACTGTGGTTGCCATTCAACCGAGGTTACCTTAGTTGTTGATACGGTTTGAGCGCCTTGCTTAGGGGCGTTAGCAATTAATTGCTTAATTTGCAGATATTTTCCAAATGCCAATCCAATAATCAACAATAGGACACATCCCAGCATGATGAGCATACGCTTAGTCATGAATACTTCCCCTTACGTTTCAATGTTCAAAAATAAAATGATTTCTAAAAGTACGATTTACTATTTAAGTCTGTTCTACTGCAGATACTCACTCATTTTTAACCGAGATATCTTTCAATTCAGGACGATTCCACCAGCCACCGCCCAAGGATTGAAACAAGGCTGCAGTATCGGCGTAACGCGCTGCTTGCGCTTGAATCAGAGCAATCTTGGCGCTTTGATAGGTGCGTTTCGCGTCGAGCAAAGCCAGTGAGCTGACAGCACCAAGTTTGTACTGCTGCGTTGTTAACTCTAAAGTTTGTTTTGCGGTGGACTCGACTTCGACCTGTTGTTTCAACGTTTTGGCATCGAATTCAAGTGCTTGCAAGCTATCTGCTACGCTTTGGAAAGCCGATAACACCGTCGAACGATATTGCGCATCGGCTTGATCATAGGCGGCAACTGCTGCACGTTTTTTGGCGGATAGCGCACCAGCATTGAAGATCGGTTGCGTAATACCGGCGCCGATGTTCCACAAATTCCAGTCTTTGCTGAACAGTTGACTTGCTTTGGTCGCAGCGGAGCCGTAACTCGCGGTCAGATTGATTTGCGGATATTGTGCGGCGGTAGCAACCCCGACCTCAGCACTAGCTTGATGCAGCAAGGCCTCATTGGCGCGGATATCAGGCCGTTGGCGCACTAACGCTGATGGGATGGATAATGGCAAGTCTTGCGGCAACTGCAGGGATTCCAGCTTAAACTCTGGCAGGCCAGCATCGCTAGGTAGGCGACCAGCATACACTGCTAATTGGTTACGAGTTTGCTCCAATGATTTCTCAAGTGCCGGCAAACTAGCGCGAGTTTGGGCAACCAAGTTGCGTTGCGCTAAAGCGCTGGCTTTGGGAATCGCACCAATCGCTAATTGACGCTCAATTACATTTAATTGCTGCGTTTGGTAGTCCAGAATTTCTTGAGTGGCTTTGATTTGTTCTCGAATCGAAGCTTCTCTAACAGCGGTTGTCACCAAGTTAGAAGTCAGTGTCAAATACACTGCCTCAACTTGAAAGTGTTGGTAATCAACTGCAGCTTGCGCGCCCTCTAACGCACGTTTATTCGCACCGAACAAATCTATCGTGTAAGACACATTCACCGACGCGTTATACAGAGTGTATAACTGCCCCCCAGGAACACCGGTCGAAACGGCAGATGCCTGATTGCGGCTTGCTCCTAATGTTCCATTTACGGATGGGAAGATTGTATTGCCGTATTGAGCGTTGTAGTTTTCTTGAGCTTGACGCAAGGCGGCTTGCGCGGACGCTAAATTAGGGCTTTGCTCTAAGGCCGATCGGATTAACTGATCAAGCTCGCTTGAGTGAAAAATCGTCCACCACTGCGCTGGAATATCTTGCCCAACATTAATTTTTTGCGCCGCACCAGCCACATTGTCAGCGGAGACAGTTTGCGTTGCCGTAGGTGTCGAAGTGTAGGCTGCAGTATCTGATTTTGCTGGCTGTACAGGTGCTTTAAAGTCAGGGCCAACCGCGCAAGCACTTAACAGCAGGCTGATCGACATCGCTAAGACGGTCTGATTTAACCCAGATGGTACGGAATTAATTAAGGGAAGTTGCATCATTTTTTTCACTGATATGCTCCTGATGATTGCTTAATTGACTATAAAGTCAGGTAAAGGTAATGCGCTACAGCCCACTTCAAGGTGCAACAAATTCGGATTACTGGGGGGAGATTTTGACGCTTAAATGACGCTAGAAACCAAACAAAAAAATAAATGACCCAAAAGTCAGGAGCGCATTATACCGCTTTTTTAAAACAGGGTTTATTTTTATTAAAATAACGAAAACAGAGCAAAATAGCGCCCTCAAGAACTGTTAATTAAAGCAGAAACAAGAACAATGTACTAGAAAAATAGTGCGCCGCATCAATTAAAAATTGTTAATTCCGCGCCAATCACTCGCCCTACTGCCATCGTCCGCGTAACTGTTCTACTTGTTGTTTCAGATAGTCAGGCTTGGCTGTTTCTGACGGAACCGGTTCTCCCACCACCAATTCCAAGCGAGAAAATAAACCGCGGCGGAAGGCTCGTTCAAATGGATTATCGTTGCTCCGACTATAAATACTTCCCCATAATCCGCGCAACGCCATAGGAATCACTGGCACTGGCGTTCGTTCTAAAATGGTTTGAACGCCAGCCTTGAACGCATTAATCTCGCCATTTTGGGTCAGCTTTCCTTCAGGGAAAATACAAACCAGTTCGCCCTCATGCAATGCCTTGGCTATATCGACAAACGCATGCTCCATCACCCAAGGATCTTGCTTGGCGGATGAAATCGGAATTGCTTTGGCTGTTCTAAAAATCCACGAGAACAATGGAATGTTAAAAATCCGATTATCCATCACAAAGCGAATTGGGCGCGGTGCGTAAGCGGCAATGACTAAAGCATCCAAATAGCTCACATGGTTACACACCAACACCGCTGGACCTTCCGAAGGAATGCGTTCGATGTTAATGCCGCGGACACGATGGATGGTATGGATTAACAGCCAGACTAAAAAACGCATTAGGAACTCGGGTACCAAACTAAATATATACATTGCAACCAGCGCGTTTAAGCATGCGGTCACCAAAAAAATCTGTGGAATACTCAAACCAGATTTCAGCATCACCATGGCAGACAAGGCGGCGACCACCATAAACAACGAGTTCAGAATATTCATCCCCGCAATGGTGCGGGACATGTGTGTTGGATCACAGCGAGTTTGGATCAGGGCAAACAGCGGAACAATATATAAACCACCAAAGATTCCAAGGCCAACAATCGCTCCTAAAATCAACCAACTGCCCTGCTGCTCCAAGAATTTCCCAGCATCGACGCTGGCGGTAGCAACGTAATGACCGCTAGCAAAGTACAGCAGAATGCCGAATAAAGTTAAGCCGAACGAACCAAACGGCACTAAACCGATTTCAACTTTGTGGCCCGAAAGTCGCTCGCAAAGCAATGAACCAGCCCCGATTCCCACCGAAAATATCGCTAGTAGCAACACAAAAACACTATGATCGCCATGCAAGTACTCTTTGGCGTATTGAGGAAATTGCGCAAGAACAATCGCGCCATAAAACCAGAACCACGAATTACCCAGCAGGGATAAGAACACTGTGCGATTTTGGCGCGAGAAACGAATATTGCGTATGGTTTCGCTGAACGGATTCCAATTCATTTCCAAATCC
Organism: Sapientia aquatica; assembly: GCF_004358105.1. Classification (GTDB taxonomy): domain Bacteria; phylum Pseudomonadota; class Gammaproteobacteria; order Burkholderiales; family Burkholderiaceae_D; genus Solimicrobium; species Solimicrobium aquaticum. The sequence goes on from NZ_SMYL01000001.1 coordinate 858,254, forward strand.
GGCACCGGCGCTGGAGATGGGGGAATGCGCCAACTCACAACGCAGCCTAAAACCGCGATTCCGATGGTACCAAGCGCCACTAAATGGATGCCCCAAGGTTTGTGCACGACCAAGAGCGCGCCGATAATTTCGCCTAATAAGATACCGACGAAAGTACCCATCTCAACAATCCCGTTACCGCCAATGAGTTCATCCGTCTTTAAATGCTGCGGCAAATAGGCGTATTTCATTGGCCCGAACAAGGTGGAATGCAATCCCATCCCAGCCACGGCGGCGATTAGCAGCCACAACTGATGATTAAACCAGCCCAAAGCGGCCACGCTCATAATGAAAATCTCTAACAATTTGACCGCGCGCGCGAGCTTACCTTTTTCAACTTTGTCCGCGATTTGGCCTGCGGATGCCGAAAATAATAGGAAAGGTAGGATGAATAAGCCGGGAATTAGATTGTTGAGTAGCCCGATATTCATATCGGTCCAATTCAAGGCATCGAAGGTCAGAATGGTTAATAAGGCGGTTTTAAATACGTTATCGTTGAGTGCGCCAAGAAATTGAGTCCAAAAAAATGGGGCGAAACGGCGTTGCAGGAGCAATGAGAATTGGCTGGTTGGTTTCATTTTGGAATCAAAATCAATGGAATTCTGGAAATATACATCAACATCCACCGACTTTGTTGCGTTTGCAATCCCAATCAAAAAATTATTGTTGCACGATATTTGTAACACCCAAGGATTGGAACTAGGGTTTAATGCAGTTCTTTGGAGCGACAGTCATAATCAACTACCGGAATTACCGCCAAGTACGTTTTTTTAAAAATGGCTGGCAAAATGCATTACTATTACGCGTGTTTTTAGCCGTGTTCTCATTTTCTTTCACAAACTAATTACCTATGAATCTATTTAACTCGCCAATGTTACGAACTTCCCTGATGCTGTTGTTATTTACTGCCGTTGGGATTTGTGCCGCTCAAAATGCGCCAACGGAGCCTGCCGCAACGTCAGCAGCCGAGCCAATCACCGTCGCGAATGCACCGGCCAAGATAACGTCATTAATCAAAATCGATAACAAGATCGGGACGGGTGCTGAAGCCTCGCCTGGGCTTTATTTGGATGTCAACTACACCGGCTGGTTATATGACCCGAAAAAGCCCGATAAACGTGGCAGTAAATTCGACAGCTCGATTGATTCCGGCAGACCGCTCACCTTCCAATTAGATGCCCGCACGGTAATTCGCGGCTGGGATCTTGGCATCAAAGGGATGAAAGTCGGCGGACAACGCACTCTGATTATTCCGGGCTATTTGGCTTATGGCGTTAAGGGAAGCAACTCGATTCCACCGAATGCGACATTGATTTTTGATGTTGAATTGGTTGACGTTAAATAGTTAATCCGACCAAATCTGAGTCAAAATAAAAGGGAGAGTTATTACAACTCTCCCTTTTGCTATTTCTTCCCTCTACTTCACCCTACTTCATCATTTAGCTCAGACTCAACTTTAGCTTTGCGTCTGCCAACACTCGGCGGATGGTCGAGGCTAACTCTTCGGCCACAAACTTGGCTACATAAGCGTCCGCTCCGACGTTTTTCACGTGCTCTTCATTGGTAGAACCAGTCAACGAGGAGTGAATAACGACCGGCAACGATTGGAATCGGGTGTCATGCTTGATTTTTCTGGTTAAGGTAAAACCGTCCATTTCTGGCATTTCCAAATCGGTCAACACCAAAGCAACTTTGTCATGGATTGTTTTACCTTGCGCTTCGACTTCGTTTGAGAGCGCTTGGAGCTTTTCCCAGCATTCTTTACCGGTTTTGGTCATGATGAATGGTGCGCCCATGGCTGTCAGGCCGCGCTCAATCAACGTACGCGCCATATGCGAATCGTCGGCGGCGAGGATCACGGTTCCAGGGGGCAACAATAACGAGGGGCCAACCGTTTTTGCATCGATTTCTGGTTCTTCGGGTTGGATTGAACGCAGGATTTGCTCCACGTCCAACACTTGCGCCAAGCGTGTATTGGCAATATCACCGTCCAAACGAGCAATGCTGGTGACCATGCCAGCCACGGAGCTGGATTCAGCGGACAAAACTTGGCCCCAATCCAAGCGCACAATTTCTTCCACCGATTCCACCGCAAAGCCTTGGGTCGAGCGCGCATACTCGGTGACCAGCAAGATATTCAATCCAGTACTAGGAACGCATCCCACCACGCCAGGAAGATCAATAACAGGAATGATTTGCCCACGCAGGTTAACTACGCCCAGCATGTGATCGACTGCACCTGCGACTTCGGTGATGCTGGGCATGGCCACAATTTCACGGACTTTAAATACATTAATTCCGAATAACTCAGAATGTTGTGTTTGTTTGGCAATGCCTAAGCGAAACAACAATAATTCAAACTTGTTTGATGCTGTTAGATTCGTGCGTTCGTCAATTTCTTGCTGAATTGAACTCATGTTACCTCCGATAAGACTGTCGAAATTACCTAGCTCTGAATTGATTATAGTGACGATTTCTAAACAGGCTAGGCATTTCCATCGGAAAACTTATTTTATTACGTGGTAGCACGGCACATACTGAGTTCCCGGCAGTTTCATGCGCTGCTGCTGAACAAAAGAACTTAGCAAAGAATCAATGGAAACCATCAAATCCGTCTCGCCAGTTATCTCGAAATAGCCAAACTGCTGCACCGCTTGGATCCCCGCCGCTTTGACATTTCCCGCCACAATTCCCGAAAACGCGCGCCGTAAATTGGCTGCCAGCAGGTAGGCCTCTTGGTTTTTGTGCAATTGCAACTGGCGCATATTTTGGTGATTGGGAATAAATGGCTGCTGGAATTCGGTTGGAATACGCAGCGACCAATTAAAGTAATACGCATCCGATGTTGATTTGCGGAAGGCACGCACCTCGGTAATGCCGGCATTCACACGTTGAGCAACCAACTCGGGGTTATCAATGATGATTTGGTAGCGCGCTTGCGCTTTCGCGCCCAAGGTGCCGCCAATAAATTGGTCGATTTGCTTGAAATAGTCGGCAGCGCTAGACGGTCCGGTGAAGATTAAGGGAAATGGAATATCGGCGTTGTCTGGGTGCAATAAAATTCCCAGCACGTAGAGGATTTCTTCGGCCGTACCTGCGCCGCCCGGAAAGACGATGATGGCGTGTCCAAGCCGGACAAAGGCTTCCAAGCGCTTTTCAATATCGGGCAATATAACCAGCTCATTGACAATCGCATTAGGCGCTTCGGCGGCAATAATTCCCGGCTCAGTAATACCTAAATACAAGCCAGTCGAGCTGCGTTGCTTCGCGTGACCAATTGTCGCGCCCTTCATTGGGCCTTTCATCGCGCCAGGGCCGCAACCGGTGCCAATATTCAATCCGCGCAGACCTAGCTGATAACCGACGTGTTTGGTGTAATCGTATTCATTGCCGGAGATGGAATGACCGCCCCAGCACACCACCAAATTGGGATTTATCGAAGGTTGCAACAAGTTGGCGTTGCGTAAGATATGAAATACCGCATCGGTAATCCCTTGGGATGTCGTGACGTCAAATTGAGGATTGCCTTCGATTTCGCTATTCAAGAAGATAATGTCGCGCAGCACAGCAAACACGTGCTCTTGAATGCCTTTGATCATCACTCCATCAACAAAGGCGCTCGCTGGCGCATTCTTGATGTCGAGCTTAATTCCGCGCTCACGATGAATAATGCTAATGGCAAACGACGGATACCGCGCAAGTAATTCTTTGCCATCGTCGAGTGCGTTTCCGCTATTTAACACCGCCAAGGCACAGTGGCGGAAGATGGTATACAAACCGCCATGACTGGTATCGAGTAGTTTGTTGATTTCTGCTTTGGAGAGAACGTCTAAGCGACCTTCGGGAGAAATTTGGGTATCCATTACCGGATAATCCATGTTGACCTCTTTTTTAAATTGAAATGAAACAAGTTTAGGAAGTTCTCGTTTCAGTGTAATTCAATTTAAAAAAATCAACACCACCAACCTGCATTATGGTGCTCGTTAGGCAAAAACAAGCCTAATAAGCCCAAACCAATGAGAATCAGGGCAGCGCCAACCGCCAACCAAACTGGTGGCTTTTTCGCGCCAAAACGTTGAACTAAACCCTGGGTAAATAGCAGATACGGCAAAGCGCCAAATCCAAAACACAGCATTAAGATCGCGCCCGACCAAGCTGCGCCGCTCACTAAAGCCAATGGCAAAACGCCATACACCAATCCGCAAGGCAAACAACCCCAGATGATTCCGCGCACGAAATACGAACGCGACAAGCGCACGTTGCTAAAAATTGCAGCAAAGCGACCACTGATTCGCACGCTAAAGATTTGCCCGAAGCGCCCCAACGATACAAAGTTAGGCACGTATCCCAAGCATTTAAAGCCCAAATAAATCAGGCTTACATTTCCAATAAAAAACAGAATGGATTGAACAGGAATAACCGGCTTGAGCAACAATCCAGCCGCACCCAATGCGCCAACCAATGCGCCCGCGAGCGCGTAAGTCAGTAACCGTCCTGCATGCAATAAGCCAATATTTCTCCAAACCTGCGACTTGGTCGTACTGGCTTCTTGGGCATGGATAGGGATAATTTTCGACCCTGCGATAATGGCAGCTTTTGACTTAGACGAATTTGACAGCATCGCAGCGATCCCGCCGCACATGCCTATGCAATGGCTTCCGCCGGCCACTCCAGCAAGTAAGGCTGTGAGCAAGAGCGATTGATTCAGCATTGAGTTGGACGAGAAATGTTAAAAGCCGGCGTTAACCGGCTTAGGCATCGCTGCGGTAAAAAGTCAAAAGGGTTCAACGCGGCTTGGTCAAAAGGATTGCAGTAATGGTGCTGGCAACGCAGCCCAAAAACCAGAATAGCAGGAAACCAACGGTATAAGTTGCATCAACCCCAAGGTCAAAGCGCTCATCGAAACCAAGCAAATCGGACGGGTCGATAATACTAAACACCACACCACTGCTAACGCAGGCCATTAAGAAAGCGGGCCATAAAATCGATATCACCAAACGGAAGGTCGTGATGGATTGCGGCATCTGATATTCCAAAGCAGAACTCCTTAATTGACTGATAGCAATTCGTAATAATAAACAATAGCGCTTAATTTAACACCTTAAATTAACACCTCAATTAACCGCCCTAATTTGCAAATCGGAATCTGCTGGATGATGCCAATCACTGGTCAACCGCCAACCGGTTGCTTCCAATTTCAAATGCATCAACGAGGCTTTCGTCTCAGATAGCTTACCTTGGTAGATGCCGGGTGTCACTTGGCGCAAGGGCAGACGGTGGGTAGTCTCAACCAAGTCATGCGCGTCAGATGTGGCGACACTCAGTAAAATGGTATCGGGTAGTTGACCTTGGCCTTGCAGTCGCAATTCGAGTTGACCATCTGCTTGTAGGTGCAAGTTAGCTTCTAGTTTTAGCGCCCGCGCTTTGGCGTCACGAACCAAATCGGTGTTAATCATTAAGCCTTGTTTGTAATAATCTTCTGTGACGACTTTATCTGCACCACTGAAGGCTAAATAACCAGTGAACAAACTAGCGCAAACCACACATAATGGGCCGCCAATGACTAGCAACAGCCAAGGTTCTTTTTTCCAGTTATCTCTTTTTTGCAGGGTAGGCAAAACATCCATCATTATCTCTTTCATTGATTACATTAGCGTGGCACTAAAAACACGGCTTTTTCGGTGACAGATACATTCGGATTTTTAGCATCTTTAATAATGAAGCGAATTTTATTCGATCCTTTTTCGGCGCTTCCATAAGGAATTTGCACTCGGACGGGGAACGCCCTATTGCTCGCACCTGGAATCTCAATCGTGTGCTCGGTTAAGATTTCGGCACCGGGAATGCCAGCAACTTCCACGGAATAAGTATTGCTTTGTTCGAGCGCATTCATGATTTGCAATTTATAGACATTGTCGATTGCTCCGGTTTCGGTTACGCGTGGCATGCCGCGATCACGGATGACGTTGACTTTTAGCGGCACGCGATTAGCCAAGGTGATCGCTGCGACTAAAATAATCGTCCACAAGATGCCGGTATAGACCAAGGTTCGCGGTCTAAATACCCGCTTCCACATCTGGGCTTTGGTGAGACCATTTTCTAGCGCGTGCTCGGTGTTGTAGCTGATCAGGCCACGCTCATAGCCCATTTTATCCATGATGTCATTGCAACCATCGATACAGGCGGTGCAACCGGTGCACTCATATTGCAAGCCATTACGAATATCAATACCGGTGGGACAGACTTGCACGCAAATACCACAATCGATGCAAGCGCCTAAGCCAAGTTCTTTATGATCCGCATTTTTACTTCGGGAACCACGTGGTTCGCCGCGCGCGACATTGTAAGTAACGGTTAAGGTGTCTTTATCAAACATCGCGCTTTGGAAGCGGGCGTAAGGACACATGTATTTACACACTTGTTCGCGCATCCACCCCGCATTACCGTAGGTTGCGAAGCCATAAAAGAATATCCAGAAGGTTTCCCAAGGGCCTAATGTCCAGGCCAATACTTCCGCCGATAAATGATGGATGGGCGTGAAATAGCCGACAAAGGTGAAACCCGTCCACAATGCGATCGCTAGCCACAGTCCATGCTTAATTAATTTAAGCGAGATTTTTTTGGCGGAAATAGCACCATTATCAAGACGAATACGAGCATTGCGGTCTCCTTCGACCTTACGCTCAACCCACATGAAAATTTCGGTGTAGACAGTTTGCGGACAAGCGTAGCCACAAAATAAGCGCCCCGCTACTGTCGTAAATAGGAATAAGGATAATGCGGAAATCACCAGCAAGACGGTCAAATAAATGAAATCTTGCGGCCAGATGACCAGACCAAAAATATAGAATTTACGTGCGGTCAGATCAAATAAAATCGCTTGGCGATCATTCCAATTCAACCAAGCGCCGCCGTAAAAAATTAGTTGGGTGAACCAAACTAGAACCCAACGCCATTTAGAAAACCATCCGTGGGTGATACGTGGATAAATTTTTTCGTGAACCTCAAACAGAGTTTGCTCGCCATATTGCGAAGTTGTCGCGGCAAACTCTTCCTTGGTGTATTGCTTAATTGGCGTTGGTTCCATTTCTACCCTAGTTACTTACTGCTTTTGTTTCTCAATCGCTTCTAAACCGCTAGCATTCGACAGGCTCCAAACATAGGCAGTTAGAAGATGAATCTTGGCGTCACTGAGTAAATCTTTATGCGCTGGCATGTGGTTGTTATGACCCAAATTAATGCCTTCCATGATGGTATTAATGTCGCCACCATAAAGCCATGTTTTATCAGTCAAGTTTGGTGCGCCTAAAGCTTGGTTACCCTTACCATCCGCACCATGACAAGCCGCGCAAGCCACAAACTTGGATTTGCCGAATGCTGCTTTAATTGGATCATGGGCAGAGCCAGATAAACTTAACACATAGTTAGCCACATTCCGCACATCATCATCGGTTCCCACCACTGCAGCCATTGGCGGCATAACACCGTTGCGGCCTTCGCGAATTGTGGTCTCGATTGTTTGAGGATCACCACCATAGAGCCAATCGTGATCGGTTAAGTTTGGAAAGCCTTTGCTACCTTGCGCGTCGGAGCCATGGCACTGTGCACAGGTATTCAAAAATAGGCGTTCACCGATTGCGCGCGCTGCAGGGTCTTTGGCAACATCTTCAATTTTCATGGCCAAATACTTATTAAATAAGGGACCATATTGCGCCTCGCCGTCTTTGACCTCTTTTTCATAGGCGCCGACTTCGCTCCAGCCCAAAGTACCTTTGAAACTTCCCAAGCCTGGGTACAAAACGAGATAACCCAAGCCAAATACGACGGTGATATAAAACAACCACATCCACCAACGCGGCAAAGGATTATTCGCCTCTTCTAAATCACCATCCCAAACGTGACCTGTTGTACCGACTGGTTGCGGCTTGCCATCCGCATCCAATGGAACAGTAATTTTCGATTGGGACCACAATAGAACGGCACATCCTAAAATACTAATGATGACGAGGATGCCGATCCAGATGCCCCACCATTCGTTAAAAAAATCAGCCATGATTAGTCTTTTCCATTATCGTTATCAATCAGGGAGCGTCCAATGGCTTCAAACTTGGCTTTGTTGCGAGTGCTAAAAGCCCAGTAAAGAATACCAATAAAGACAACCAAACTCAGGACAGTAAAAATACTGCTTAATAGCGAGAAGTCCATGTGAGTTCCTTTCTTAATTTCTATTTTTAATCGCTGTGCCTAACACTTGCAAATAGGCGATTAATGCATCCAATTCCGTCTTATCTTTAAGCTGTTCTGGTGCACCCTGAACATCTGCTTCGGTGTACGGAACACCCAGTGTTTGCATGGCGCGCAGTTTTGGCTGGATTTCGGATGGATCTAATTTGTTTTTCGCTAACCAAGCGTAGGCTGGCATATTCGATTCCGGCACAACGTCACGCGGATTGTTCAAATGAATCCGATGCCAATCGTCGCTATATCGTCCACCCACCCGCGCTAAATCTGGGCCAGTACGCTTACTACCCCATTGGAATGGGTGGTCATAAACAGACTCACCAGCCACCGAATAGTGACCGTAACGCTCGGTTTCAGCACGGAAAGGGCGAATCATTTGTGAATGGCAGCCGTAGCAGCCTTCTTTCAAATAAATATCGCGGCCAGTTAATTGCAGCGCGGTATAGGGTTTTAAGCCGGTGACCGCTTCCGTTGTGGATTTTTGGAAAAACAACGGAACGATCTCAACCAAACCACCGACGCTGACCACCAAGATAACCATTACCAGCAGCAAACCAACGTGGCGCTCGATAAGATCATGACTAAATTTGCTAATACTCATTCAATTTCTCCCGATGGTTTAAGCGTGTGCCAAGGCTGGCGCTGGAATGACTGGATTGACTGCTTCACCACCAATCGCCGTTTTTGCCACGTTATATGCCATCACAAACATACCTGAGATGTACAACAGACCGCCTGCAACACGAATGATGTAGTAAGGGTAAGTTGCTTTGACGCCTTCGATAAATGTGTACATCAACGTACCGTCTTCATTCACACTACGCCACATAATTCCTTGCATCACACCGGCAATCCACATCGCGGAGATGTACAACACCACGCCAATAGTCGCTGTCCAGAAATGCACTTCGATCAACTTCACGCTGTACATCTGAGTCTTACCAAACAAGCGTGGAATCATGTAGTACAAGCTGCCGATGGTGATAAATCCAACCCAACCTAACGCGCCCGAGTGAACGTGACCAATACCCCAATCTGTGTAATGCGATAACGCGTTGACTGTTTTAATCGCCATCATCGGGCCTTCAAATGTCGCCATACCGTAGAAGGATAAGGAAACGATTAAGAAGCGCAGAATTGGATCGGAACGCAACTTACTCCAAGCACCAGACAACGTCATAATCCCGTTAATCATGCCGCCCCAAGAAGGTGCCAATAAAATCAGTGAGAACACCATACCGAGCGATTGCACCCAATCTGGCAAAGCGGTGTATTGCAAATGATGCGGACCGGCCCACATGTAGGTGAAAATCAATGCCCAGAAGTGAACAATCGATAAGCGATAAGAATAGATTGGACGTCCGGTTTGCTTCGGAACGAAGTAATACATCATGCCTAAGAAGCCAGCGGTTAAGAAAAAGCCGACCGCGTTATGCCCATACCACCACTGCACCATCGCGTCTTGCACACCGGCATAGACTGAATACGATTTGAGATAGGAAACTGGGAGTGTCATTCCGTTGACCACGTGCAGCAGCGCGACGGCCAAAATAAAACCGCCGTAGAACCAGTTCGCAACGTAAATGTGGGTGACTTTACGCTTAGCCAAGGTTCCAAAGAACACCACAGCGTAGGCAATCCAAACAATGGCGATCAGTATAGTAATTGGCCATTCTAATTCCGCGTATTCTTTACCGCGGGTATAACCCAAAGGTAGGGTCAGAACAGCGCCAACGATCACGGCTTGCCAGCCCCAAAAGGTGAAAGCAGCTAGGCGATCTGAGAATAGGCGCACATTACAGGTACGCTGAACAACGTAGTAAGAAGTTGCCATCAAAGCGCAACCGCCGAAGGCGAAAATGACTGCATTGGTATGCAGTGGACGAATTCGTCCGTACGTCAGCCAAGGTATGCCGAGGTTGAGTTCTGGCCATGCTAATTGCGCGGCAATGACTACGCCGACTAGCATCCCAATCACACCCCAGACAACGGACATAATGGCAAATTGCCGTACCACACGGTAGTTATAAGTAGTTTCTATATTTTGGCTCATGATCTCGCACAGGTGGGTTAACTGTTGGTAGCTTAGACTTAAGTAATCTCAGGCGGATTGACATAAATCAAACCGATTGGAAACATTACTAATATGAAACACAGAAACAAATTTGAAGCATCAGCATCTGTGTATAAAAATGTAACTTTATAACTCAAACACTGTGAATTTGCAAAAATCGTAACGAAGACAGAAATTAAATGCACTGAACACACTACAAAAACTAGGGAATCCAACTACACACAATTCAAACTGGAGAGGCATTACTTCGGAGAGGGTTTTAGTGTAATCCGAACCAGCGATTCAGAAAACAAAAATTATGATTTCCACAAAATATAAATAAAGATTTACTGCGCTACGTCATTTGCAGGCCGATCTTTACACAATCTTTACACCCACCCTTCAAACCTATACAGCAACTTTACCCAGCTTTCCGTATTGTTCTAGCATCTAACCCCCTGGAGCAGATCGCATGGACACTTATTACCTGGTTGGCATCGTCGCGTTTGCCGCTATCACACTTTTGATCGTTAAAGGTTGCAGCCTACTTGGAGGCAAACAATGAGTATTTTGCAAATTATCGTCGCAGTGATCGCCGCCCTGCTTTTTGTTTATCTGGTTTATGCCTTGTTAAAAGCGGAGACGTTTTAATGAACTCATCTATCCACTTTCAGTTAGCACTGTTTTTAATCGTTTTATTGATACTGGCTGTTCCGCTAGGAAGCTACATTGCCACCGTCATGAGCGGCGAGGGCAATCTTGCGACCCGCCTTTTACGTCCGGTCGAGAAACTAATTTATCGGGTATGTGGCGTTGATCCAGAGACCGAAATGGGCTGGAAAAGCTATGCCTTCGGCTTAATCCTATTTAATTTGCTTGGTGTGTTAGCGGTCTATGCGCTGCAACGTTTGCAAGGCATGCTGCCGCTCAATCCTCAAGGAATGGCGGCAATTAGCCCTGACTCCTCATTTAATACAGCCATTAGTTTTGTGACCAATACCAACTGGCAAGGCTACACACCCGAAGCAGCCATGAGTTACCTGACCCAGATGCTCGGTTTGGCGGTACAAAACTTCTTATCCGCGGCGACGGGCTTGGCCGTTGTTGTCGCGCTAATTCGCGGCTTTGCGCGACATAGCGTCTCGACGATTGGCAATATTTGGGTCGATATGACCCGCAGTGTGCTGTACATTTTGATGCCCTTGGCTTTCGTCATTGCGCTCGTATTTATGGGGCAAGGCGTGATTCAGAACTTCGACTCCTACAAAACCGTTACCCTATCCGAGCCGTTGACGTACACCCAACCCAAAGTCGATGCTGCTGGCGCGCCAATCTTGGATGCCAACGGCGTGGCGGTGCAAGAAACCTTAACGACAACGACACAAACCTTGCCGATGGGCCCAGTTGCCTCGCAAGAAGCGATCAAAATGGTTGGCACCAACGGCGGCGGATTCTTCAACGCCAATTCTGCTCACCCTTATGAGAACCCAACTCCGCTGAGTAATTTCGTGCAAATCATTGCGATCTTTTTGATTCCGGCGGCCTTGTGTTTGACCTTCGGAAAAATGGTCGGCGATATTCGTCAAGGTTGGGCGGTGTTAGCGGCGATGACGATTTTATTTGTGGTCATGGCTTATTGCACCAACGCCGCCGAAATGGCTGGCAATCCCGCATTAAATGGCATGGGAATTGACCAAGCTACGCAAGTTAGCGTGGGCAATTTTGCGCAAGCCGGTGGCAATATGGAAGGGAAAGAAACCCGCTTCGGTCTGGTCGCCACCAGTATATTTGCAACCGTTACTACGGCAGCTTCATGCGGCGCGGTGAATGGCATGTTGGATTCCTTTACTGCCCTAGGCGGAATGATTCCAATGTGGTTGATTCAATTGGGCGAAGTTGTGTTCGGCGGCGTTGGTTCCGGCTTATACGGCATGCTCATTTTCGCGATTCTGGCCGTCTTTATCGCGGGCTTGATGATCGGGCGCACGCCAGAATATTTAGGCAAAAAAATCGAAGCTTTTGACATGAAAATGGTCTCGATTTCGATTCTGATCGGGCCGTTCTTGGTATTAGTTGGAACTGCCGTGTCGGTCATCGTCGCGGATGGGAAAGCGGGCATTCTCAATCCCAATTCGCACGGTTTCACCGAGGTTTTGTATGCCTTTTCTTCAGCCGTCAATAACAACGGCAGCGCCTTTGCTGGGCTGACATCGAACACGCCGTTCTACAACATCATGTTGGCGATTGCGATGTGGTTTGGGCGCTTCTTGGTGATTGTTCCTGTGTTGGCGATTGCTGGTTCTTTAGCGCGTAAAAAGCGCTTGGCGACCACCTTGGGTTCCTTACCAACGCACGGTCCTTTATTCGTCACCTTATTAATTGGTAGCGTGATTATTGTTGGCGCATTGACTTACATCCCTGCTTTAGCACTCGGGCCGGTGGTTGAACATCTGATGTTGTACTCGGGGCATTAGGCCGAGCTCCAACTCACACAACATGACATCGATACTCAACACTATTTTTTGCACTTTGACCCAGTTAAAGACGGATTGCGAAAGTTCTTATGACACACAAAATTAATCAATCATTATTGAACCCCGACATTTTAAAAGTCGCGTTGGCGGATGCGTTCCGCAAATTATCGCCCCTCACCCAGATCAAGAATCCGGTGATGTTTGTGGTCTATATCAGCAGTATTTTGACCACTGGCTTAGCCCTGCAAGCCCTTAATGGCAATGGCGAAGCACCAGCCGGATTCATTATCAGCATTTCGTTATGGCTGTGGTTTACCGTGCTGTTCGCCAATTTTGCGGAAGCCTTGGCGGAAGGTCGCAGCAAAGCACAGGCCGAATCCTTACGCGGCGCGAAACAAGATGTCGCTGCCAAAAAATTACAAACGGCGGATATCAATGCCACCCGCGTTTCGGTCAAAGGATCGACCTTAATCAAAGGCGACATCGTTTTAGTCGAAGCCAATGATGTGATTCCCGCTGACGGCGAAGTCATCGAAGGCGCAGCGTCGGTCGATGAATCGGCCATCACGGGCGAATCGGCGCCAGTTATCCGCGAATCGGGCGGCGATTTTAGCTCGGTCACCGGCGGCACTCGCGTATTGTCGGATTGGATTATTGTGCGGGTATCGGTCAATCCTGGTGAAGCATTCTTGGATCGTATGATTGCCATGGTTGAGGGCGCTAAGCGTCAAAAGACGCCGAATGAAATTGCGCTGACTATTTTATTGGTCGCGTTGACCATCATCTTTTTGTTGGCGACCGTCACCTTGTTACCATTTTCGTTATTTAGCGTCACCGCAGCAGGCGCAGGCTCACCGATCACGATTACGGTTTTAGTCGCATTATTAGTTTGCTTGATTCCAACCACAATCGGCGGTTTATTGTCCTCAGTTGGTATTGCCGGCATGAGCCGCATGATGCAAGCCAACGTGATTGCCACGTCGGGTCGCGCCGTGGAAGCAGCGGGCGACGTGGATGTGCTGTTGTTGGATAAGACCGGCACGATCACATTAGGCAATCGCCAAGCATCGGATTTCTATCCAACCATAGGCGTTAGCGCAGAACAATTAGCCGACGCAGCGCAGCTTTCCTCATTAGCCGATGAAACTCCCGAAGGACGCAGCATCGTTATTTTGGCGAAACAAAAATTCCAACTGCGTGAACGCAATATTCAAGCATTGGGCGCGACTTTTATCCCCTTTACCGCCCAAACTCGCATGAGCGGCGTTGATCTGAATGAAAGCGAAAACGGCGCAGCGCCAGTCCAACGGCAAATCCGCAAGGGTTCGGCTGAGGCGATTCGCCAGTACGTGCTTAATTTAGGTGATTCCTTCCCTAAGCATGTCAGCGATTTGGTCGATGTGGTAGCAAAAAAAGGTAGTACGCCCTTGGTCGTCGTGGAAGGTAGCCGCGTCTTAGGCGTGATTGAACTCAAAGACATCGTTAAAGGTGGCATCAAAGAACGCTTTGCCGAGCTGCGCAAAATGGGTATCAAAACTGTGATGATTACAGGTGACAACCGTTTAACCGCCGCCGCCATTGCCGCCGAAGCAGGCGTGGACGATTTCTTAGCCGAAGCGACGCCGGAAGACAAATTAAAGCTAATCCGTAGCCACCAAGCCGAAGGCAAATTGGTAGCGATGACCGGTGACGGCACCAATGACGCGCCCGCCTTAGCGCAAGCCGACGTGGCTGTGGCGATGAATACCGGAACCCAAGCAGCCAAAGAAGCTGGGAACATGGTGGACTTGGATTCCAACCCAACCAAGCTGATTGAAATCGTCGAAATCGGTAAGCAAATGTTGATGACGCGCGGCTCGCTGACCACCTTCTCGATTGCCAACGACGTGGCTAAATACTTTGCGATTATCCCAGCTGCGTTCGCCACTACCTATCCGCAGCTCAACGCGTTGAACGTGATGCACTTAGCGACGCCATCCAGCGCCATCTTGTCGGCTGTGATTTTCAACGCGTTAATCATCATCGTCTTGATTCCGTTAGCGCTAAAAGGCTTGAAATACCGCGCCTTAGGAGCTGCTGTTTTGTTACGTCGTAATTTATTGATTTATGGTTTAGGCGGATTAATTGTTCCGTTTATCGGCATCAAGCTTATTGACGTCATCCTGACTGTATTCGGCTGGGCTTAATTGCTACACCACGCTTAACCAAGGACTATTTATGAAAACTCTTATTCGCCCTGCGCTCAGCTTATTTATCCTATTGAGCTTGATCACTGGCTTGCTTTATCCACTCGTTACCACCGCCGTGGGGAAAGTATTTTTCTCCAACCAAGCCGATGGCAGCTTGATTGAAAAAGACCATAAACTGGTCGGTTCTACCTTAATCGGTCAAAGCTTTAGCGGCACGAATTATTTCTGGGGCCGCCCTTCTGCTACTGGACCGATGCCGTATAACGGCGTTAATTCTGGCGGCTCCAATTTTGGCCCTTCTAATCCTGCTCAAAAAGCCGCGGTTGCCGATCGGATTAAAGCCTTGCAAGAAGCCGATCCAGAAAACAAGCTGCCAATTCCCGTGGATTTGATCACCGCATCCGGTAGCGGCCTTGATCCTGAAATCAGCCCCGCCGCCGCTTACTACCAAGTTGGACGTATTGCCAAAGCCCGTAACTTGAGTCCGGACACGATTAAAAAATTAGTGGCCGACGCAACCTCAGAGCCACAATGGGGAATTCTGGGTGAAGCGCGGGTGAATGTCTTAAAGCTCAATTTGGCACTCGATCAACAGCATTAAGACTTGCTTGGGGGAATCTCTTGCCCCACCTATAATAGAAATAATTTCAAGCAAAGCCGTTAAACCATGAGCGATACCCGCCCAAATCCGGACGAACTACTCGACAAAATTCAGCGTGAAGATGCCAAGCAGCAGCGCGGACATTTCAAGCTGTTTTTTGGTTCGTGTGCCGGCGTGGGAAAAACCTTTGCCATGCTGGCGGCCGCCAAAGTACAAAGCGCACAAGGCGTTGATGTGCTGGTGGGCGTGGTCGAAACCCACGGCCGACGCGACACCATTGCAATGACAGAAGGTTTGGCTATTCTGCCACCGCAAAAAATCAACTACCACGATAAGTTGCGCGACGAATTCGATTTAGATGGTGCGTTAAAACGCAAACCAGCACTGATCTTGATGGACGAATTAGCGCACTCCAACATTCCCGGGGCGCGTCATCAAAAGCGTTGGCAAGATGTGGAAGAATTATTGGCGGCGGGGATTAATGTCTATTCGACTTTAAATGTTCAACACTTAGAAAGCTTGAACGACGTAGTCGGTCAAATTACCGGAATCCGAGTCTGGGAAACCATCCCTGATCGCGTCTTCGATATGGCCGATGAAATTACCTTGGTGGATTTACCGCCGGACGAATTATTGCGCCGCTTAAAAGAAGGCAAAGTCTATATTCCACATCAAGCGGAACGCGCTTCTAAGAATTTTTTCCGCAAAGGGAATTTAATCGCTTTACGCGAATTAGCCCTACGCCGCACCGCCGATCAAGTCGACACGCAAATGCGCGACTACCGCGCCGACCAATCTATCCAAGACGTGTGGCAAGCCAAAGAGCGCTTACTAGTCTGCATAGGCCCGCACGATTCCAGCAAAAAATTAGTCCGCAGCGCTGCGCGCTTAGCCGCGAGTTTGAAAGCCGATTTAATTGCGGTCTATATCGAAACACCGAGCTTGCAAAAACTCTCCGACGCCAAGCGCGAATCGATTCATAAAACGCTCAAACTGGCGCAAGAATTGGGCGCGGAAACCACCACCTTGTCGGGCGAAAAACTCGCTCCGGTATTACTGAGCTACGCGCAAAGCCGCAACGTCAGTAAGCTGGTAATCGGCAAATCGTTACGTCCTACGTGGTCACGGATTTTGCGTACCAGTTTGGCCGACGAATTAGCCAGTCGCACCACTGACGTTGATGTGTATGTGGTCGGACACGACTTCGATACCGAATCGCTTAGTCAAGGCAATCACAGCGAGTACGACAATTTAATTGGCATGCCAGCGGGCCAAATGAGCGCACCCAAAGATTATTTGTGGGCTGCAGCGATTTGTATCGCGGTCACTGGCATTACAGCAGGCTTGGTTAATATTTTTGATTTAGCCAATGTAATCATGGTGTACATTTTGGCCGCGGTATTTGTGGCGATTAAATTTGGGCGCGGCCCGAGTATTTTTACTTCGTTTTTAAGCGTCGCTTCGTTCGATTTTTTCTTTGTCCCACCGCGTTTCTCGTTTTCAGTCTCGGATACGCAATACCTATTTACCTTTGCCATCATGCTGGCGGTGTCACTCATCATCAGCAACTTAACTGCTAATTTCCGCTATCAAGCGCGTATTGCCAGTTACCGCGAACGGCGCACTAACGCCTTAAATCTAATGAGTAAAGCGCTCTCCTCGGCCTTAATGGTTGATCAAATTATTGAAATTAGTAACGAGCATTTGGTGGGTGTGTTCCAAGCCAAAATCGCGTTGTTACTGCCCGATAGTCACGAAGCGATTCGCCAACCGTTGGTCAATACCAGCACCGTGCCTGAGCATTTGGATTTAGGCGTGGCGCAGTGGGTGTACGACAATCAACAACGCGCTGGCCTTGGCACCAATACCCTGCCCGCTAATCCTTTGCTCTATATCCCGTTGCAAGCGCCGATGCGTACCCGTGGCGTTATCGCCATTGCGCCGAATGATCCGAAACAGATTTTTCAACCGGAACAACAACAATTGCTCGACACCTTCGCCGCGCAAATCGCCTTAGCCTTAGAGCGGGTGCATTACGTGGACGTGGCGCAGGATGCGCTCATCAGCATTGAGGCTGAGCGCCTGCGTAATTCCTTGTTGTCCGCCATTTCGCACGACCTCAGAACGCCGCTGACGGCCATCGTTGGATTGTCCAGCACCTTAGCCGCACAAAATCAACTGAGCGAAAGCACTCGTCAAGAACTGATCAGCGGCATTAATGAAGAAGCTCGCCACATGAACAGCTTAATTATTAACCTGCTCGATATGGCGAAACTTCAATCCGGCAAAGTCCTGCTCAATCGTCAATGGCAGCCAATTGACGAGGTAATCGGCAGCGCTTTGCGCTTATCGAGCCAAGTGACGGCTAAAAATCATATTGAGCTTGAGATACAGCCGCATCTGCCGCTGATCTCGTTTGATTCGGTGTTATTGGAGCGTGTGCTGTGCAATCTGATTGAGAACGCCGTCAAGTACGGGCACGATCACATCGTGATTAAAGCCAATATGACTAATAACGACTTGATTGTCAGCGTGATCGATAACGGGCAAGGTTTTCCCGTTGGGATGGAAGAAAAGATCTTCGATAAATTCACCCGCGGCGAAAAGGAATCAGCCACTCACGGCGTTGGATTGGGTTTAGCGATCTGCAAAGCCATTATCGAAGCGCATCAAGGTCGTATTTGGGCGACGAATTTACCGACCCAAGGTGCTAAAATCAGCTTCTCATTGCCCATCGGCAATCCACCACAAATCGAAAGCGAATAAGCCCTGCGCCCATGACTAGCGAATCCATTATTAATCTGGTTTTAATCGAAGATGAAAAGCAAATCAGACGCTTTCTCAGTGCCGCACTGACCAACGAGGGCATCATCGTGCACGAGGCCGAAACCGGCAAACAAGGTTTAATCGAATGCGCCACCCGCAAACCAGATATCGTGATCGTGGACTTGGGCTTGCCCGACATCAGCGGGATTGAGGTAATCCAGGAAGTGCGTAGTTGGAGCGAAGTACCGATCATTGTTTTATCGGCCCGAACGCAAGAACAAGAGAAAGTCGGCGCACTCGATGCTGGCGCGGACGATTACTTAACCAAACCATTTGGCACGGCAGAACTGATTGCGCGAATCAAAGCGCATCTGCGCCGCCGCCAGCCCAGCACCGGCTCAAACGATCACTTATTTCACTTCGGTGATGTTAACGTCGATTTTTCGCTGCGCACGGTCAGCAAAAATGGCGAAGCGGTGCATCTGAGTCCGATTGAATATCGACTGCTATCGGTGCTAGCGCGCAATGCGGGCAAGGTACTCACGCATCGCCAATTGCTCAATGATGTTTGGGGACCCAACCATTCTGAGAGCAACCATTATTTACGGATTTACATGGCAAATTTGCGCCAAAAATTAGAACACTCGCCAGCCCAACCTAAGCATTTTTTGACGGAAACAGGAGTGGGATATCGTTTGGTGGTCGGAGACGTTTTAGCGAGTTAGAAATCACTGCTAATGATGATTATTGAACTGGTTTGAAACGCTGAACATGGCTGAAAATCTTCATTGCAAACATAAAAAAAGGTAGCCGAGGCTACCTTTTTTTACTCCATCGATTCGTTCTTAAGACGCTGCCTTAACCGGCGCGGTTGGAGCCGCTGGCGCAGAGGCCTCAAAGTGCTTGATCACTTTGACCTTACCTTTTTGCTTGAGCAATTCAATGTAAGTGAACAAATCTTCCGAGCCAGCGACTGCTTGCACTTGCTTGTTGATTTCAGCCGTTCTGCCAGGATCGGCGGCGGCTTGTTGCACTTTATTGATGCGGAAAACTGTGTAGCCTTGGCCTGGCACTTCAACACCGACGAAAGCCGGTAATTTACGGGTGTCGGCTTTCATCACCGCTTCAAAAGCTGGTTTTGGTAAGCTTGGCGGCTGCAAACGTGAAACTACTTTGGCTTCGCTAAATTCTGTTGCATCGACTGGGTTAGCAATCAACGCCGCCAATTTAGTTTCACCGGCTTTTTTGGCCAATTTTTCTGCTTCAGCAGCCACTACCCGAGCAGTGACCACGTCTTTAACTTCTTCCAGCGGACGTTTGCTCGCCGCTTTGTACTCAACGATATGAGCAGAAATTAACGTGTTCGTCCCGACTTCCACGGCTTCGGTATTGCGCTTATTTTTGATCGCATCGTCAGAGAACAATGCTTTCAAAAATTTTGGATTCGCCAATAGCGGATTGGTCGTAGCCAATGGGCTTGGAGTGCGTGTTAAGTGGTCCGCTGATTCAATCGTCAACTTCAACTTCTCTGCCGCCGGCTTCAAGCTGTCCGATTGCTCGTACACGGTATTGGTAAATGTTTCCGCCAATTCAGCAAATTTCTTAGACGCTTTTTGCTTTTTAATGTCTGTCGCAATTTGCTCTTTAACTTGTTCTAACGGCTTAACCGTAGCCGCTTTAATCGCCGTTAAATGAATGATGTGGAAACCAAAATCAGACTGAACCAAGCCGCTGATTTCGTCTTGTTTCAAGCTATAAACAGCTTCTTCAAACGGTTTGAGCATCATGCCTTTGCCGAAGAAATCCAAATCACCGCCCTGCGCTGCTGAACCTTCATCTTGCGAATACTGCTTGGCGAGTTGGGCAAAATTGCCTGGCTCTTTGCGCACCAAGGCCAATACTTCTTCGGCTTTAACTTTAGCGGCGGCTTTATCGGCTGGGCTAGCGTCTTTGTTGACCTTGATCAAAATATGGCTAGCACGACGTTGTTCGTCGGAGGTGTAGTTTTTCAGATTTTGCTCGTAGACCGATTTGATCTCTTCGTCGCTTGCGACCATTTGTGCTGCAATGGCGTCACCGCTGAGAACCACATAATTGATCGACGCGGTCTCAGGCAAGCTGAATTGCGCTGCATTGGCATCGTAGTAGGCTTTCAACATCGCGTCAGTTGGCTTTACCTGAGCAGTGAAATCATTTGGTTTAAAACCGATCGCCTGTACTTCACGTTCCTGCGCGGTGATGGCTTCGACTTGGGTAACGACAGTTTTAGGAATAAATGCGCTGCCTTCAACGGCGTTGATTAACTGTTGTTGCGCTAAATCTTGACGCAAGCTGGCTTCGTACATTGCCGGCGTCATACCACGCGCTGCTAAGGCGTTTTTATAACTTTCGGTATCGAACTTACCGTCAGGTAAAGTGAAGCCAGGAATCGCTGAAATATTTTTGTGTAAAACGCTGTCCGAAATCATCAAGTTCGCATTTTTCACTTCGGCTTTGATCGCGTGCTGGGAAATCAAATTATCCAATACCGATTGTTTGGCATCTGGCGTGTTGAACATTGTTTCGTCAAACTGGGCACCGAAACGCTGGCGCATTCTGTCCATTTGATCGCGTAATGCATCATCAAACTCTTGTTGCGTAATATTTTGTCCCGCAACTTTTGCCAAAGCGACTTCGGCTGGATCGCCGCGCAAGTAGCTTGAAATGCCCACGAGAGCAAAAGATGGAACGATAAATAACAGCAAAATAAACTGCATTAAACGCTGGTGCGTACGAACATATTCAAACATGGTGGGGATCACTCATTCACATGCTGGTGGGCGCGTTGGCCGCCACAATCGGTGGCCATTGCATATAAAAAAAAGGAACTTGCGTTCACTTTTTAAATTTCTGGGCAAATAGGGTTGTGGTTTTAACCACTTTACTTACCGAAAAACCGCTATTTCAACCAATTCTTGTATTTTCTTGTATTTATAAGCTGTTGAAATTGTTAAACCTAAGCTATTTCTGTACAGCTATAAACGACCCGCGATTCTAGCAGTGTTTTGAAGACATTGACAACCAAACAGCCTAAATTCCTCGTTCGGACGTTGCTGGGAAATGCAGTAGCAATATTTACATTTCCCAGACTAGCGGACTTATTTAGAAACTATCAGCGGGAACCCGCACCCAGCCTTCCATCAAGACCCGCGCGCTGCGGCTCATGATGGCTTTAGAAACACTCCAAGCGCCCGATGCGGGGTCTTGCAATGCTTCCGCCCCAACCCGCAAGGTGCCCGAAGGATGTCCAAAGCGCACCGCCTTAATGACTCCGCCACCCGCGGCTAAATTGACCAAGGTGCCGGGAATGGCCGCGGCGGTTCCAATCGAAACCGCTGCCGTTCCCATCATGGCGTGATGCAATTTGCCCATCGATAAAGCCCGCACTAGCAAGTCGATCTCATTGGCGTTGACTTGCTTGCCGCTGGAAGACACATAATCCTTAGGCTTAGCGACGAAGGCCACTTTGGGCGTATGTTGACGCTTTGCGGCTTCGTCCAAATGCTTGATCAAGCCCATGCGTAATGCGCCATGTGCGCGAATTGTTTCAAATTTGGCCAAAGCCGCCGCGTCGCTATTAATGGCCTCCTGCAGTTCAGTGCCGGTGTAACCAAGATCTTCGGCATTGATAAAAATGGTGGGAATGCCTGCATTAATCATGGTGGCCTTAAACACGCCAACGCCGGGCACGTCGAGTTGATCGACCACATTCCCAGTTGGGAACATCGAACCACCGGCATCGCTACCCTCCTCGTCAGCCGCTGGGTCTAGAAATTCCAATTGGACTTCCGCGGCGGGAAATGTGACGCCGTCTAATTCAAAGTCGCCCGTTTCTTGAACCTGACCGTTAGTGATTGGAACATGCGCAATAATGGTTTTGCTGATATTGACCTGCCAAATCCGCACCACCGCAACACCGTTATCTTTGCCATCTAATAGCTTTTTGGCGTCCAGCAAGCAGCTAGAAATCGCGAACGAGCCAACTGCTGCCGACAAGTTGCCGCAATTGCCGCTCCAATCAACAAAGGCTTTGTCGATCGCGACTTGACCGAATAAGTAATCAACATCGTGATCCGGCTTGCTGCTGGCAGACAGAATCACGGTTTTGCTGGTGCTGGAGGTCGCACCTCCCATGCCATCAATTTGTTTGCCATAGGGATCGGGGCTACCAATGACACGCAATAACAAGGCGTCACGCGCTGCTCCGGGCGTTTGGGCTGAGGCCGGTAAATCCTGCAGGCGAAAGAACACGCCTTTGCTGGTGCCGCCGCGCATATAGGTGGCGGGAACTTTAATTTGGGGAACCGTGGACATAGTAATTACTCCTGAATTCAAACTTACATCGAATGCGACGAACGTAATGGAAAACTGGCTGGTAAAACTTCACCAGCCAGTTTTGATGCATAAACAATCGCTGCAATTAAGCTGCTTTAGTCGATTCTAAAAAATCCTGCGCGAAGCGTTGCAACACCCCGCCAGCTTCATAAATCGAGACTTCTTCGGCAGTATCCAAACGGCATGTCATCGGCACTTCTAATCGTTCGCCATTGCGACGATGGATGACCAAAGTCAGTGTCGTGCGTGGTTTGCGTTCACCAATCACGTCATACGTTTCTGTGCCATCTAAACCGAGAGTTAGCCGATTGGTGCCAGCTTTAAATTCCAAAGGCAACACGCCCATGCCGACTAAGTTGGTGCGGTGAATCCGTTCAAAACCTTCCGCCGCAATCGCTTCGACCCCTGCCAAACGGACGCCTTTAGCGGCCCAATCACGCGACGAGCCTTGGCCATAATCTGCACCAGCAACAATGATTAATGGCTGTTTGCGTTCCATGTAGGTTTCAATCGCTTCCCACATGCGCGTAACTTTGCCTTCTGGCTCAATGCGCGCTAACGAGCCGGCTTTGACTTTACCGTTCTCAAGCACCATTTCATTTTTCAAGGTTGGATTGGCGAAGGTCGCACGTTGCGCAGTCAAGTGATCGCCGCGGTGGGTGGCATACGAATTGAAGTCCTCTTCCGGCAAACCCATTTTGGCTAAATATTCGCCCGCCGCGCTGTCCAACATAATCGCGTTTGAGGGCGACAAATGATCGGTCGTAATGTTGTCACCCAAAAGCGCCAACGGACGCATGCCAGTTAATGAACGTGCGCCAGCCAAAGCGCCTTCCCAATACGGTGGACGGCGAATATAAGTCGTTTGTGGACGCCAATCGTAGAGCGGGCTGACCGAAATACCGTCGTCCGCTTGTTTCGCAAACATCGGGATGTACACTTTGCGGAACTGCTCAGGTTTAACGCTGGAAGCAATAATCGCATCGACTTCAGCATCGCTAGGCCAGATATCTTTTAACGTCACTGGCTTGCCATCTTTATCGATGCCCAAAACATCTTTTTCAATATCAAAACGAATCGTTCCAGCAATCGCGTAAGCCACAACCAATGGCGGCGAGGCCAAGAAAGCTTGTTTGGCGTAAGGATGAATCCGTCCGTCAAAATTGCGGTTGCCCGATAACACCGCGGTCGCGTATAAATCACGCGCAATGACTTCTTCTTGAATCACTGGATCAAGCGCGCCGCTCATGCCGTTGCATGACGTGCAGGCATAGGCCACCACGCCAAAGCCGAGTTGCTCCAATTCGGACAACAAGTTGGCTTCTTCCAAATATAACGAGACTGTTTTGG
Organism: Sapientia aquatica; assembly: GCF_004358105.1. GTDB lineage: Bacteria > Pseudomonadota > Gammaproteobacteria > Burkholderiales > Burkholderiaceae_D > Solimicrobium > Solimicrobium aquaticum. The sequence continues at coordinate 882,341 of NZ_SMYL01000001.1, forward strand.
AGCCAGGCGCTAACGAGCTTTTTACCCAAGGCTTGCGGGTTAAACCACGGGCATTGGCGTTACGTGCAATTAAGCCAGCAGCAATCATATTGCGCGGATTATTGGTGTTGGTGCAACTGGTGATCGCGGCAATGATGACTGCGCCGTCGGGCATTTTTCCGGCTTCATTCTCGACTACGCCGCTGATGCCACGCTCGGCTAATTCGGATGTTGGAACGCGGTTGTGCGGATTGGACGGGCCGGCAATATTTCTTACCACACTGGATAAATCGAATTTCAATACACGCGGGTATTCGGCTTTGGCTAGGCTATCAGCCCACAAGCCGGTTTGTTTGGCGTAGATCTCGACCAAATTCACCAAGTCATCGTCGCGTCCAGTCAGTTTTAAATATTTGATCGTTTGCTGATCGATGTAAAACATCGCTGCGGTTGCGCCAAATTCGGGTGCCATATTGGAAATCGTCGCGCGGTCACCTAGCGTTAAATTGCTGGCACCTTCACCAAAAAATTCCAAATACGACGACACCACTTTTTGCTTACGTAAGAATTCCGTGAGCGCCAAAACAGTGTCAGTCGCCGTAATACCTTCTTGCGGCTTACCGGTTAATTCCACGCCAATAATATCGGGCAAGCGCATCCATGAGGCGCGGCCTAACATAACGCTTTCCGCTTCCAATCCACCAACGCCAATTGCAATTACGCCCAACGCATCGACCATCGGCGTATGACTATCTGTACCGACCAAAGTATCGGGATACGCCACGCCATCTTGTACTTGAATCACGGGCGACATGCGTTCCAGATTAATCTGATGCAAAATCCCATTCCCCGGCGGTATCACGTCCACGTTCTTAAACGCTTTTTTGGTCCAGTTGATGAAATCAAAACGGTCTTCATTGCGACGATCTTCGATGGCGCGATTTTTATTGAACGCATCCGGATCAAAGCCGCCACATTCCACCGCTAAGGAATGATCAACCACCAATTGCGTTGGCACGACTGGATTGACCAACGCGGGATCACCGCCTTGCAAGGCGATCGCATCGCGCAAACCAGCCAAATCAACCAAGGCGGTTTGACCCAAAATATCGTGGCAAACCACGCGCGCTGGGAACCAAGGGAAATCCAATTCCTGCTTGCGCTCGATTAATTGTTTTAGCGAATCGGTCAAGGTCGCGGGGTCGCAACGGCGCACTAAGTTTTCGGCCAAAACGCGCGAGGTATAGGGCAGTTTTTCATACGCACCAGCTTCAATCGCATCGACCGCAGAGCGTGTGTCGAAGTAATCTAATTGGGTGCCGGGTAGAGCTTTTCGATGTGCAGTATTCATAGCGCAATCTACATAAATGAGAGTGATTTTTGGCTCAACGACACTTATTACCGCCGAGCCAAAGAATAAGAAATGACGATCAAGGACGAGTTACTTACGATCTTTGATGGGCACAAACGCCAAATCTTCTGGGCCAACGTAGTTCGCGCTCGGGCGAATGATTTTGTTATCGATACGCTGTTCGATAATGTGCGCGGCCCAGCCAGAAGTGCGTGCGATCACAAACAACGGCGTAAACATTGCTGTCGGCACGCCCATCATGTGATACGAAACGGCGGAAAACCAGTCCAAGTTAGGGAACATTTTCTTCGCATCCCACATGACTGTTTCTAAGCGTTCGGCAATATCAAACATCTTGGTGGAACCCGCTTGTTGCGATAATTCGCGCGCCACTTCTTTAATCACTTTGTTGCGCGGATCGGAAATCGTATAGACCGGATGTCCAAAACCAATCACCACTTCTTTGTTCTCCACGCGCTTCTTGATATCGGCTTCCGCTTCGTCTTGGTTGTCGTAACGTTTTTGAATTTCAAATGCGACTTCATTAGCGCCACCATGTTTTGGCCCACGCAATGCGCCAATCGCGCCGGCAATCGCGGAATGCATGTCTGAGCCAGTTCCGGCGATCACGCGACCGGTAAAGGTGGAAGCATTAAATTCGTGTTCAGCATACAAAATCAACGAAGTATGCATCGCAGAGACCCACTCAGCCGACGGTACCGTTCCATGCAATAAATGCAGGAAATGTCCGCCTATCGAATCATCCGAAGTCTCAACGTCAATGCGGCGACCGTTGTGGCTGAAGTGGTACCAGTACAGCAACATCGAACCAAAAGAAGCCATTAACTGATCGGCGATATCCCGTGCGCCCGGTAAATTGTGATCGTCTTTTTCTGGCAATGTGCAGCCCAATACAGAAACCCCGGTGCGCATCACATCCATAGGATGAGCTGATGCTGGCAGGGTTTCTAGAGCAGCTTTTAAATTGGCTGGCAAGCCGCGTAACGCTTTTAGTTTGGCTTTGTAGGCGGTCAATTCTGCTTGATTTGGTAACTTGCCGTGCACCAGCAAGTGCGCGATTTCTTCAAATTCGCAAGTCGTTGCCACATCCAAAATATCGTAGCCGCGATAATGTAAATCGTTACCTGTTTTACCTACTGTACATAACGCTGTATTACCCGCGGTAACGCCAGATAATGCGACGGATTTTTTAGGTTTGAAAGCTGGCGCGGTGTCGGTGGTTTTATCGGTCATTTTTAGTCCTTAAATAGCGATTTGCTTAATGAGATGTCAAAAATAGTGTGCGGAAAGCGGTCAGTTATTTTGTCTTTTGCTGCAAAAATAGAGCATCCAATTTTTGCTCAAACGAGTGGTAATTAATACGCTCGTACAATTCCATCCGTGTTTGCATGGTATCGACGACATTTTTTTGCGTGCCATCATGACGGATCGCGTTGTAGACGTTTTCAGCCGCTTTATTCATCGCGCGGAAGGCGGACAATGGATACAAAACGATTCCCACGCCAACCGACTTTAATTCTTCTACGGTATATAACGGAGTCGCACCAAATTCGGTAATGTTGGCCAAGATCGGCACTTGCAATTTATCGGCAAAAGTACGGTACATCGGCAATTCAGTAATCGCCTCTGGGAAAACCATGTCCGCGCCAGCCTCGACGTAGGCGTGAGCACGTTCTAGAGCGCGCTCCAATCCTTCATTCGCCAAAGCGTCAGTGCGCGCCATAATGACAAAGTTAGAATCGGTGCGCGCATCCACGGCAGCTTTAATCCGATCCACCATTTCTTGTTGAGTTACGATCTCTTTGCCAGGACGATGACCGCAACGCTTTGCGCCGACTTGATCTTCAATATGCATTGCCGCCGCACCAAATTTGATCATGGACTTAACAGTGCGCGCCACATTAAAAGCGGACGCGCCAAAGCCTGTGTCCACGTCCACCAATAAAGGCAGATCGCAAACATCGGTAATGCGTCGAACATCCGTCAACACGTCATCCAAATTAGAAATACCCAAATCCGGCAAGCCGAGTGAACCCGCAGCCACACCGCCGCCCGACAAATAGATCGCTTTAAAACCAGCTCGCTTAGCTAACAAGGCATGATTAGCATTAATCGCACCAACGACTTGTAATGGCGATTCTTCTTGAATCGCTTTGCGAAAGGCCGCACCAGCAGAATAGTGACTCATTGATTACTCCTTCAGGATGGAAAACGTTGCCACAGCAATAGCAAGCGTCATGCCAGTTTGCAACAACACTGGCTTGTTCCAATAGAATCAACGGCTTAATTCACTTTTACGTATCAAACGGACGTTAGGACGAATGACGATGGTTCAGATTGCTCCGCAAACCGTTGCAAGTGAACAGGCATGAAACAAGTTGAAACAGAAAGAAATGGTTGGCAAATAACAGAAACTTGGTGAAGGCACGTTCAACGATTAGTCGGAATTGAGAGTAATTCAGAGGATTGAGCGTAAGTTACTCTCTGGGATGGGATATCCGGTGCCTGCGAAAAATCTACTTTGATTTGCATGCTGTAAGCTACTGACTCGCTCGCAGGCGAAGCGCTTTGATCGCCACCGAAATCAGCTCAGGTGGATTTCTCCACACCTTGAAATAAAAATGCCTGCTTGCGCGGGCATTTTGTATTTTGGCGGAGTGGACGGGACTCGCCTACAGGCTGCAGGCCGCCGATTCGCACACAGGCGAATCGCTTCGATTCCCACCGAAATCAGCTCAGGTGGATTTCTCCACCCCTTGAAATAAAAATGCCCGCTTGCGCGGGCATTTTGTATTTTGGCGGAGTGGACGGGACTCGCCTACAGGCTGCAGGCCGCCGATTCGCACACAGGCGAATCGCTTCGATTCCCGCCGAAATCCACGCAGGTGGATTTCTGCACACCTCGAAATAAAAATGCCCGCTTGCGCGGGCATTTTGTATTTTGGCGGAGTGGACGGGACTCGAACCCGCGACCCCCGGCGTGACAGGCCGGTATTCTAACCAACTGAACTACCACTCCTGTATCGAGTATGCAATTTTTCGTTTAACTGGTGGGTGCTGAGAGGCTCGAACTCCCGACCTACGCCTTGTAAGGGCGCCGCTCTACCAACTGAGCTAAGCACCCAATCAAACTACTAAAATGCAACAAGGGCATTAGTTTACCGCATCTTTCAAACCTTTGCCAGGTTTAAATTTAGGAACTTTTGCAGATTTAATCTTGATTGCTTCGCCAGTACGTGGATTACGGCCTACGCGAGCGGCACGTTTTCCAACTGAGAAAGTACCAAAACCAACTAAGGTTACAGTGCCATTTTTTTTCAACGTTACTTTAACTGCGCCAATGACTGCATCTAAAGAACGGGTTGCAGCAGCTTTAGAGATATCTGCAGTTTTAGCAATGTGTTCGATCAATTCGGTTTTATTCACTTACATCCCCTAGCAAAAGTTAATTACAGTGTCGATGCCTGTCTAATCGATCTAGGCACCGCCTCTCATCATATTAATTTGGATTTTTTTTCGTTTTCACTATTTTCCACCGTGACAGCAGAAAATCAGCCTTCGTATTAAACAAGCCCTAAAGCACAGTGTCAAGCGGTTTGACCAAAAATTCCCTGCCAAATAAAAAAATAATTAACGAAAATCGCAGACCGCTGGCGAATCAGTATAATTCGAGGTCTTCACGCGCAGACAGCGCCTTTATTTTCTCCTTACAAATATGAATAAACCTACTAATTCGCAGCAAGTTGGCAGCCTTATCGGCACACCGTTATCCCGCACCGCAACCAAAGTCATGCTGCTTGGCTCAGGTGAATTAGGCAAGGAAGTTATTACTTCTCTACAACGATTAGGGATTGAGGTAATCGCATTGGATCGTTATCCGGATGCTCCCGGACATCAAGTGGCACATCGCTCTCACGTGATTGATATGACTGACGGCAAAGCCTTGGCCGAGCTTATCGCTTTGGAAAATCCTGATTTAATCGTCCCTGAAATCGAGGCGATTGCGACGCCAACTTTGGTTGAGCTTGAAAATGCCGGCAAGGTTCGGGTAATTCCAACCGCCCGTGCTGCATGGCTGACGATGAATCGCGAAGGCATACGCCGACTGGTAGCGGAAGAATTGAGTCTGCCAACTTCACCATATCGTTTCGCAGACACTTTAGATGAAATGCGCGCGGCTTGTGATGCTATCGGCTATCCATGCATCGTAAAGCCAGTGATGTCATCGTCGGGTAAAGGGCAATCAAAAGTCGATAACGCTAGCGAAGTTGATGCAGCTTGGGAATACGCGGCAACGGGTGGACGGGTAAAAAATGGGCGGGTAATTGTCGAAGGATTTGTCGATTTTGATTATGAAATCACCCTGCTCACAGTGCGCGCAATCAATGCAAACAGCCAAGTAGAAACGCAGTATTGCGAACCGATTGGGCATGTCCAAGTACACGGCGACTACGTTGAATCTTGGCAGCCTCAAATCATGCATCCCAAAGCGCTCGAAAACGCGCGCCACATTGCTAAAAAAGTTACCGATGACTTGGGCGGACTTGGATTATTTGGCGTCGAATTATTTGTCAAAAACGAGATGGTGTGGTTCTCAGAAGTCAGCCCACGTCCGCACGATACCGGCATGGTAACCATGGCCTCGCAAGTTCAAAATGAATTTGAATTACATGCCAAAGCAATCTTGGGACTTCCTGTCGATACCAGCCTGCGCTCCCCTGCCGCTTCGGCGGTGATTTACGGTCAACATAACGCTAAAGCGATTGCGTTTGAAGGCGTGGCCGAAGCCTTGGCGATTCCGGGAACTGATATCCGCCTGTTTGGCAAACCAGAATCGTTTGAGCGTCGTCGGATGGGCGTTGCGTTGGCGACTGCCAAAGACACCGACACTGCGCGTGTCAACGCCAAACAAGCGGCGGCTAAAGTTAAACCGATGATTGTGGATTAATCATTTTTACGCCTAACGGCCAGAGATTTACGACTTCAATCCACATCTCTGGTTTAAGCCTCGTTATCGCCTACTGTCCCACTTATTTCTACAGGCTTTTGCTTGTTTGCCCAAATATTATTTTACCGATTTACGCAAAAAGCCTATAGTTTGTCCCTCTCATTCCCTCAATTTGAATTATGAACTACGACGTTGCAATCATTGGAAGTGGCTTGGCTGGTTTTTCAGTCGCCCTCAATCTGGCTGAGAATCATAAAGTCGCAATTTTTTCTAAGCGCGCTTTGCTCGATGGCTCAAGCAGTTGGGCCCAGGGTGGAATTGCCGCCGTGCTGGATTCCCACGACAGCGTAGAACAACATCTGTCGGACACGCTGATCGCTGGTGGTGGCTTGTGCGATGAGGCAGCTACACGCTACATCTTAGAAAATGGTCGCAGCGCTATCGATTGGTTAATCGACCAAGGTGTGCCATTCACGCCTGATGCGGAAGCTGAATTAGGCTACCACTTGACACGCGAAGGCGGACATAGCCAACGGCGCATTATTCACGCGGCTGACGCAACCGGCCAAGCCGTTCAAATGACGCTAGAACAACGCGTTCGCAATCATCCCAATATCAGTTTGTTTGAACAGCATTACGCTATTGATCTGATTACATCAGACAAATTTGCCGACCCAAATAGTCCAAATAGCAGCTCGCCGCGCTGCCTTGGCTTGTACGTACAGGATGTCGAAACCGGCAAGGTGCATACGGTCGCGGCCCAACATACGGTATTAGCCACTGGCGGGGCTGGCAAGGTTTATTTGTATACCACCAATCCTGACACGGCCACCGGTGACGGCATTGCTATGGCGTGGCGCGCTGGCTGTCGAATCGCCAATATGGAATTCATCCAATTTCATCCAACCTGCTTGTACCACCCTTATGCCAAATCTTTTTTGATTTCAGAAGCGGTGCGCGGCGAAGGCGGATTATTAAAACTGCCAGCAGAGGCGGGAGCGTCTGCTGGCAAACGTTTCATGCCGGCGCACGACGAACGCGCCGAATTAGCTCCGCGCGACGTGGTGGCTAGAGCCATTGACTTTGAAATGAAAAAGCGCGGTTTAGATCACGTTGATTTGGACATCACGCATCAGCCGCCAGAATTTTTAAAAGAACACTTCCCAACAATCTACGCGCGTTGCTTAGAACTTGGTATCGACATCAGCAAGCAACCGATTCCGGTGGTGCCGGCGGCGCATTACACCTGCGGCGGGATTGTGACCGACATGACTGGTCGCACTGACTTGCCGGGCTTGTACGCTGTTGGTGAAACTTCTTACACCGGTTTGCATGGCGCTAATCGACTCGCTAGTAACTCACTTCTAGAATGTGTAGTCATTGGTAAAGCGGTTGCCGAACAGATTGCTGCTCAAGAATCAGTTGAACTGCCAGAATTGCCAACTTGGGATGAAAGTCGAGTCACTAACGCCGATGAAGAAGTCGTGATCGCCCATAACTGGGACGAGTTGCGCCGCTTTATGTGGAATTATGTTGGCATCGTGCGCACCACCAAACGTCTCGAACGGGCGCAACATCGGATTCGTTTGCTCAAAGAAGAAATCGACGAGTATTACGCCAACTTCCGCATTACCAATCACTTATTGGAATTGCGTAACTTGGTCGATGTGGCATCGTTAATCGTCAACAGCGCCCTATCGCGCCGTGAAAGCCGCGGCTTGCATTTTAGTCGCGATTTCCCCGACACCTTGCCAAAAGCGATACCAACGGTATTACCGCCGCAGTTACGCGAAAAAAGATCGAACGCGGACCGTCGGCACTAACTATGAGCAACCAAGAGAGCATTTATTGCTCTCTTTTCCCTTGATTTTATAACTCCGCACCGCTACTCCAACCATCCAAAGCCGCTATGCCAAATCGTCCAATCACCCTACTTGTGCTGTACTACTCTCGTCACGGATCTACCAAAAAAATGGCGGAATTCATCGCGCAAGGAATAGAAAGTGTCCCAGGTTGCAGCGCTCGACTGCGCACGGTGCCAGCGATCTCTACCGTCTGCGAAGCAACGCAACCCGATGTGCCGAGCGAAGGCGCGCCATATGTTGAATTAAGCGATCTACAAGAATGTGCAGGCTTGGCGCTAGGTTCGCCAACCCGTTTTGGCAACATGGCTTCTGCGATGAAATATTTCTGGGATGGCACGGTCGCGGACTGGCTGTCGGGCAGCTTGATCGGGAAACCAGCTTGCGTGTTTACCTCGACCGGCAGTTTGCACGGCGGACAAGAATCTACCTTGCTGTCGATGATGCTGCCGCTACTGCATCACGGCATGATGATTCTGGGCATTCCCTATAACCAACCGGCGCTGATGTCCACCTCTAGCGGCGGAACCCCCTACGGCGCAAGTCATTGGGCTGGTGCTGATGGCAGTAAAACCATTACCGAAGACAGTAAACAATTGGCCATTGCGTTAGGCGTCCGTCTAGCAAAAACCGCGCAGCAACTTGACGCAGCACAACACTAAGACACGATGACTCAACTTGCCACGAACGAAAATTATTTAACCTCCAGCAAAGCTTCATTGTTTGCTTACGGTGCCGCAGTGAGCTTGATGTTCATCATCGCTCTCGGAATCGCGCAAGAAATGTGGATCGCGCCGTTGCGCCCTGGCGGCTCTTGGCTAGTGCTAAAAATCGTTCCTTTATTGTTTTCTTTGCGCGGCGTTCTCAAGCGCGACAACTACACCATGCAATGGTCATCCATGCTGATTTTGTTGTACTTCACCGAGGGAATCGTGCGCGCCAACTCGGACAAGTTAGCATTATCGGCTCAACTCGGTTGGTTGCAGGTGGCACTTTGCTTAGCGTTTTTTTATTGCACTCTGCGCTATTTACGCCCAATTAAACAAGCTGCCAAAGCGGCAGCAAAATTGCGTGCTGCTTCGGAAAGCGAGGCTCCAGCAATTGCTCCAACGCCTTCCAATTCCGAATCGACTCCGACATGAACACCTTTCTAGAGCGCTGCCAACAAATCGTCGGCGCAGATTTTGTGCTTACCGACGACGCTGAAAAGCTCAGCTATGTCACCGATTACCGCCAACGATTTATCGGCCGCGCGTTAGCTGTGATTAAGCCAGCAAATACGCTTGAAGTTGCCGCTATCGTCAAATTATGCGCGGAGCATAAAGTTGCCATCGTCCCACAGGGTGGCAACACCGGCTTGGTATTAGGCAGCGTGCCCGATCAGTCGGGTAATGCCATTGTTTTGTCGCTGTTGCGCCTTAATCAAATTCGCGCCATCGACGCCATCAATAACACCATTACCGTCGATGCTGGCTGTCGCTTGACCCAAGTCCAAGATGCCGCCACATCAATACAGCGACTTTTCCCCTTGTCACTCGCATCCGAAGGCACTTGCACGATTGGTGGCAACCTTTCAACCAATGCCGGCGGTACAGCGGTTCTACATTATGGTAATTGCCGGGCCTTGTGTTTGGGTTTGGAAGTGGTAACCGCCCAAGGCGACATTTGGGACGGGCTGCGTGGGCTGCGTAAAGATAATACCGGCTACGATTTACGCGATTTATATATTGGCGCGGAAGGCACCTTAGGCGTTATAACTGGCGCGCTGTTTCAGCTTTTCCCGCTGCCACAAAGCCAGCTCACAGCGCTGGTAGCGCTTAATTCGGTGGCGGATGCCGTTGCCCTATTCCATCTAGCACGCTCTAACAGCAAAGATACCGTGTTAAGCGCGTTCGAGTTAATTTCTAGTTTTTGTTTGGAATTGGTGGGCAAACATTTCCCCGCCATCAGACAACCGACATTAGCTGCCCATCCGTATTACGTTTTAATTGAATTATCAAGCCAAGAGCCAGAAGCCAACAGCGTGACTGCGCTAGAGAATCTCATCGAACTAGCGATGGAGCAAGGTATTGTTCACGATGCAGTGCTGGCGTCATCATTGACGCAATCGAACGCTCTCTGGCAATTGCGCGAATCGATATCGTCCGCGCAAGCCGCCGAAGGAAAAAATATCAAGCACGATATTTCTCTGCCTATTTCAAACATCGCTGCGTTTATCGATGCAACTGACGCACAACTGCAAAAGCAATTTAGTGGCTGCCGAATGGTGACGTTTGGTCACCTTGGCGATGGCAATTTGCATTACAACGTTTCAGCTCCCCTGAACGATTCGCACGACGAATTTTTAGCGCAACAAAGCGCGGTGAATCGAGTCGTATATGACAGCGTGGCTCATTTCTGCGGCTCGATTTCTGCCGAACACGGTTTGGGCGCGTTAAAACACGACGAGATTTTGCGCTATAAAAGTCCGGTTGAAATGCAGTTAATGCGCCAGATTAAGCAGGCTCTCGATCCCCACAACATCATGAATCCCGGGAAGGTGGTGACGCCTTTCTGATAAAGGCGTTATGCACACACCATTTTTTAAATCCGCCGTATTTAGCCACCTAATTTTCTGCTTATGCTTGGCCAGCGCATGCCTGTCAAACTCAGCATTCGCGATTCATAAATGTGTCAATAAGGGACAGGTCACCTATTCCGACCTTCCGTGTCCTGCCGGTTCCGATACGCAACCATTCACTCAAGCCATTCCACCGCCGGTTGATCCGGCAGCGGCTAAAGCGCAACATCAATCCAACGTAAAGCAATTAGAAAAAATCGACAAAGCGCAAGAGACGGAACGGCTGCGCGAACAGCAATTAGCAAATCTGCGCGCCACGCAACTTAAGCGCGAAGAAAAACAGCGACAACAACGCGAGCGGCAATGCAAGCGTCTGGATGTCCAATGGCAGCTTGCGCGAAAGCGATTAAGCGCGCCTTATTCCAATCGCTACGAACTCGACAAAATTAAAGAAAAAGACCTAGCCGAGCAATATCGCGCACTCTGCAAGTAACATTTTCACCAATAATTCCCCATCGACTCCACTCACAAAATTAAAAGAAATCCTCTACTCGCCTGCCGCTTGAGCTAGCAAAAACTTGATCGGCATCAATTTCTTGGCGCGTTCAAAGTGCGACGATCAGTGATCCCATCTAGGCAGAGTAATCACGACTAGATAATGTCAACTAAGCACTCAGGAGTAACTAATGAACGCACCAAGCAACACCTACATGATAGGCGGCGGTATCGGCACACTAGCGGCCGCCGCTTTTATGATCCGCGATGGCAACGTTGAAGGCAAAACCATTACCATTTTGGAGGCACTGCCGCTGCTCGGCGGCAGTTTAGATGCGGCGGGTTCGCCTGAGACGGGCTACTCGCTGCGCGGCGGACGCATGCTGACCTTTGATAACTACGAATGCACCTGGGACTTATTCAAAACAATTCCGTCGTTGAAGTCACCCGAAAAAAGCGTTTATCAAGAAACTGTCGAATTTAACGAGCTCTACAAATCCTACTCGCAAGCCCGTTTAGTCGATAAACAGCGCGCTAAAGTGCCAGTCGAATCGATGGGATTTTCCATGCACGACAGATTGGAATTACTCAAACTCAGTGAAGCCAGCGAAGAACAACTTGGCAATAGCTGCATCACTGATTGGCTATCACCGAGTTTTTTTGAGACCAACTTTTGGTTTATGTGGTCCACCACCTTTGCCTTTCAACCTTGGCACAGCGCGGTCGAATTTAAGCGCTATTTGCATCGCTTTATGATGGAATTTGCTCGCATCGAAACGTTGGGCGGCGTCAAGCGCACTATTTATAACCAATACGATTCCTTCGTTCAACCGCTGCGCCATTGGCTGGCGGAACATGGTGTGCAGTTTGAAACTGACTGCACCGTGACCGATCTCACAACCAGCATCAATAATGGCTTAATTGTCGTCAACGAAATCCATTGCCTAAACAAATCCATCCCAACGACCATCCGAGTCGATGCCGATGATTTGGTATTTTTCCAAAATGGCTCGATGACGGACGCTTCTAGCATAGGCAGCATGAGCGCGGCTCCCGCCAAATTAAACAAAACGACTAGCATAGGCTGGACATTATGGGAAAAATTAGCGAAACAAAGTCCGGCATTCGGCAACCCTGCGGCGTTTAATAGCTGTGTCGCACAGTCTTATTGGGCCTCATTCACCGTAACGCTAAAAAATACCCAATTTATCGATCAGATCATTAAGTTTAGTGATAACCAACCGGGCACCGGCGGGCTTGTGACGTTCAAAGATTCCAACTGGCTCATGTCGATTGTGATTCCACATCAACCGCATTTCGCCAACCAGCCCGACGATGTGCAAGTGTTTTGGGGCTACGCCTTGTTCCCAGATCGCATCGGCGACTACGTTGCCAAACCAATGTCGGATTGCAATGGCGAAGAAATCTTGCGCGAATTATGCGGCCATTTACGCTTTGATTTAGATGCGGTGAGCGATGCGATTTGCCTTCCTTGCCGCATGCCGTATATCACCAGCATGTTTATGCCGCGCTTAAAAAGTGATCGGCCTTTGCCTGTGCCATTAGAGTCAAAGAACTTGGCGTTGATTAGTCAGTTTGTTGAAATTGCCGATGATGTGGTGTTTACGGTCGAATATTCCGTGAGAGCGGCGCAAATGGCGGTCTATCAGTTACTGCACATTGATCGTCCAGTTCCACCGATTATTGCCCACGATAAATCGGTTAAGGTGCAATTTGAAGCACTGATCAAAGCGTTAAAATAAGCCTAAATTAATGCCTGCTCTATAAAAAAAAGCGAATCAACCGATTCGCTTTTTTAGTTTAACGCCTGCCATTGCTACCAAGTGGAATATGGCTGACGCTGCAAATTTGAATTCAAATAACGTGCATCGTCGCTGACTTCTGCGCCTATCCAATCAGGTTTAGCAAAAACTTGATGCTCGCTTTCCAGTTCAATTTCCGCCACCACCAAGCCTTGATTGGCACCAATAAACACATCCAATTCCCACAACATGTTGTCAAACGGAATTCGGTAGCGGTATTTTTCAATTAATGGCTGATCGCATAACTCCAGCAACTCCTGCGCATCTTTTACTGGAATTGCATATTCCCATTCACCGCGCGAAATACCCTGCGTTGCGCCTTTAATTGTGAGCATCGCTGCGTCACCTTCAATCCTAACCCGCACGACTTTTTGCTTACTGGCCGTCAAATAACCTTGGCGCATTAATTCACCCTTGGGCAATGAAGCCCAAGGTGTGCCTAGTACCAAAAACTTGCGTTCAATTTCAGTTGCCATGTGGGTCGCTTATTTACGGGACAAATGCTGCAAAATTGGTTGCAACATTGCTTCGCCTAATTTAGCGCTCCGCTCGCCATCCCAACCGACCAATACGTCGGGCAAATTGGCGTTATCTTTGAACGGCAATTCCAACGTCAGTGACACGCATTTGAAATGGTGGCCGACGTATTTAGAAGCCAGCTTTAAAACATCTTCGTAATATTTATCGGTGGGATAGCCATACTCCGTTTGGAAATCTGGGCTCGCTGCGACGAAATTTTGCACGAAAGCATTTTGTTCTTCCGTTTGTTTTTCCGTAAAGCCTTGGAGCATTTCGCTACCAGCTACAAACACATAAGGCAGACCTTCGTCACCGTGAATATCCAAGAACAAATCACAGCCGGTTTCATGGATTTTATTTTTGACGTGGAATACTTCTGGACTGGTTTCTAAACTTGGCGTCATCCATTCGCGATTCAAATTTGCACCAGCCGCATTGGTGCGCAAGTTACCGCGCACTGAACCATCCGGATTCATATTCGGCACGACATACAACACCGCTTTTTGCAAAATTTTGCGCCCAATTGGGTTGGCCGGATCGAGCAATCCATCAAGCATCCCTTCGACCAGCCATTCGGCCATGCTTTCACCGGGATGTTGACGCGCAATCACCCAGACTTTTTGCTCGGCATCTTCATCTCCAATGACCAACATATTCAGATCGCGGCCATCGACAGTGTTGCCTAAATCTTCAACGCGCACAAAAGGCGAATACGCTGCGCGTCCTAATAACGATAAATGGCGTTCCCACGAATACGGCTCAAAGTAGGCGTAATACACGCTGTCTTCGGTTGGCGTGTGCTTGATGGTTAGCACTTTTCCATCGTACTCGGTATCCACCCGGAACCACTCTTCGCGGTCATAGCTCGCCACGGCGCGGTAGCCCTCCCAACCCGATGGATAAGTCGCTTGACCGGCATTCAAAATCCGTAAGCTGCATTCTTGATCGCGTGCGCCTTGCAAACGGAAATAAAACCATTGCATAAAATCAGCGTTGGAATCTTTACGCAGGTTTAAATCGATTTGGCTGGCGTGCGCTGTGCTAACAACTTCAATAGCACCGGCATCAAAGTGGGAACTAATTTTGATCGGCATAATTATCGGGATCGTTCGGATCGGAGAAATGAAAAGCGCTATTCTGCGCCGTTTCAACTGTTTTCATCAAGCAATCCATAAAATTTAATCGTGACGCTTCAGTCAGCCTAGCCACAGCCCTAAAAATTTACTATAATCTGCGCCTTGTCGGGGCGTAGCGCAGCCTGGTAGCGTACATGCATGGGGTGCATGGGGTCGTGTGTTCGAATCACACCGTCCCGACCAAATCAACACATTCAGTTCACTTCGGTAATTCCTCTTCATTTCCCAGCTCTTCATTCATGCTTGTCTTTGGTCGCTAAAATCGATATTGAAGAGCGCATGCGATTTGGCGTTCTCGTCACGCCATAGCACAAAAACTAGTCACCACCTTTCTTGCTTGCTTGCGACGCCGTTAAATTAAATCGGCATAACGGTTCGTCTGGTTTGGTAACGTCGGAGGTGAGCGAAAAACCAGCTTCAGCAGAAACTACATAACGACTGCACCTGAATTGCTATTTCTGTCTCATTTGTGAAAATGTTTGAAGTTTTAACAAAAGTTACTAATTTGAATAAAAATTTCAAAATTAACTAAATTAATCCGCTTAAATTTTTTTAAAAAATCAGATAACCGCATAATATTGCAAGAATACCCTCAAGCAACTAACAAACGCGCATTTATGACGACATTTAAAATGCCCTAAATAGGGTATTTACAGTCGTTAAATGGCACGATATTCTGACTTAAAGTACTATTCGGCAACATTGGAGTGAGCCCGATTGCAATACCAAAGGTCAGAATTTTTAATTATTCATCCACGCAAGGGAATTCTTAAATGCCATTAAATGAAAAAAATAGCCTCGCCGCTGAGTCTCACGATGTCCATCAGGAAGAGAAAGATAACGCTTGGCTAGATCGCACCAACAAAGAAATCGCCGCGGCGGTCAATCGTGGCATTGCGGTGGCTAGGTTGGAGGGAATTCCAGCGGGCGCAAAGATCATGTTTGAAGCCGGCGTGCCAATGGATGTCAGCACACGGGTTTTGGTCAACCAACTCAAACGTCGCTCGTCCGACTGGCAATAAATCGGCAACTGAGTCGCTTCCCAAATCAAAACGGCGATAACACTAACCATGTTATCGCCGTTTTTTATCAACTAAACCAACTGCTGATTACTTCAGCGGCTGCAAGATTTCCGTCAAACGATCTGGCGTGCCTTCGATGCGCACCAAATGTGGGTACTTCAAACCTTCGTGATAATCAAAGCTGTAAGTACGATAGCGATCGTCTTTTTTGATCAGCAATTCGACCGGCTCTTTGCTAGTTTTCGCTGCTTTGATCGCCTCTTTGATCAGCTCTGGTTTAAAGCTACGGCCATTCACCGCTACCAACGTAGCGCCATTGGTCAAGCCCTTCTTAAACGCCAATCCGCCCCAAGTCACATTGTCCAAGCGACCTTCTTTGCCGATAGAAAAACCGAGCGAATAGGTTAAGTCAGTAACGTGACGCTCGTCTTCCATCATCTTGGTCGCTTCGCTGCGCTCTTCGGTGTAGACCAATTTCCAGCCGCCACGAGTCAAACCGTCCTTAGGACCTTCTTTGGCATGTTCATCCAAACGAGTACGTAAGAACTTGGCCCAGTCGTAAGCCTGAATACCGTTTAAGGTTTGCACCACATCCTCAAAGGTATAAGTCAGCGCGACATTGCGACCATTTTCAACACCAAAAAACGCTTTAGCGAAGTCGTTCAAGGATTTTTGCTCACCGGATAACTCGCGAATTTTGGTATCCACATCCAACCAAATTAATTGTCCTTCGGAGTAGTAATCTTCTGGACGCTGCCACGATACCCAAGCCAATGGGCCGCGTTGCGAAATAATCGGCATGTTGGTGGTATCTTGCAAGGCACGCCATGTGCGACCAACGCGCGCGTCGTAAGTAGCGGCAACAGCCGCCAAAGAATCACGCACTTGTTCCACAGTTTGCAAGCCGGAACGCGCTGCTAACACTTCGCCCCAGTATTGTGTTTGCCCTTCATAGACCCACAATAAAGAATCCTGCATTGGGACATTAAAGTTTGGCGTCCATAAGTCAGCTGGACGGCGGAATTTACCGTCCCATGAATGGGTAAATTCATGCGGCAACAAGCCACGCGCGCCCCAGGCTTTATTCCACTCGGTGAAATAATTTGATTTCACGCCGTTTTCACTCGATTGATGATGTTCCAATCCGATGCCGCTGAATTCATCCGATAAGGACAACAAGAAATCGTAGTGCACGTAGTGCTGCGAACCGTAGAGTTTGTAGGCTTGCTGAACCAAAGTGCGATGTAATTCGATCTGCTCTGGCTTGGCTTCTAATGCCGCTGCGTTGTCGGCGACCAGATTTAAAAATACCGGCACTTTTGCACCCGGATCCAAATCGATTCGTTTGAAGTATTTACCGGCAAACAACGGCGAATCAACCAATTGATCTAAATCCGTGAGCTTAAATTGGGCTTGCGCACCGACTTGCTTCTCTAATTCCAACGCCGTGCCAAATTTCCATTCGTTAGGCAGCGTCAGGTTAACTTTGTAATTGATATCGCGTGCGTAGTAACCAGCGGGATACAACACTACCGCATTCCATTGCACGCCGACGATTTCTTGGGTTGCGGTAATGCGGCCTTGATTGCCTTCAACGGGCGATAAAAATTGGTAGTCAGCGTCGATAAATTTCACGCCTTCTGGAATATCTAAGTGGAACGCATACATTTCAACCGGATCGCGTTTCCATTCAATGGCTTTGCCATTGCCAGTGATGAGCAAGCCGCCGAGTTGCGTCAATGGGCCTGACGGTGAATGATGACCAGGCAACCATTGCGGGTAAAACAATGTCAGCTGACCCGCACTGACTGGAATCCGCTCATGGATTTTAAAAATCTTTTGATCCAAATTGGTCGCGTCCACATCCAGCACGATTGTGCCGGGATAGGCTTTATCAACTGGAGCTGGGATGCTTTGAGCCGAGGCAAAGGGAGCGGAAGTGGCGGCTAAAACGGCTAAAGTTAGCGCTGATTTATTAAACGTAGCCAGCACATTACCAGCGACGTTTTTTTGTTTTGATGCGGATGACATAGATCTCCATTCTTTAATTCGAGTAATAGGTTTTAGGCGTGCTTCCCATTGATTAGCGGCAAGCAAGCCCGATCAATGAATTTATTATTTTTTGCTTCAACATAACGTTTTACTTCTTTTTGTTTAAAACAAACATGACTTAGGTACTGGGAGCGGGTTTGTTCAACCTGCCTTAGATGCCCTTAGGCAATAAAGTTTCAACTTTTTTTACGTAAAGCAATATTACTTGAAATAAATTTCCCGAAACGATTTTTTGCAGATAACAAAACTCACAATTTTTCTACCAGAATTGCCAGATTAGAAAAAGTCTTGCAATAAATATTATTATGGGAAATACTCTGCAGCACTTTCTTACTCAAAAGGTAAAACAATGAATTTCACCGAATCGATTAGTACCTGTTTTAACAAATATGCCGACTTCAATGGTCGCGCCAGCCGTTCCGAATATTGGTGGTTTGTGCTGTTTTTATTTTTAGCATCGGCTGCACTGAATATGGTGAACCATTCTGGCATGCTCGGCGGCTTGTTTTCCCTAGCAACCATATTGCCGCATTTGGCCGTAGGTGCCCGCCGCTTGCACGACACCAATCGCAGCGGCTGGTTGCAATTGCTGTGGATTATTCCCGTGATCGGCTGGATTCTGTTGATCATTTGGATGGCGCAAGAAAGTCAACCTGGCACGAATCGCTTCGACTCCGCCGCGTAACACTGCCACCACCAGTTAAACATTCTGCCCGGATAGTCGGTTCTAAGCGACTTTCCGGCAGGATGATTTAATTGTTCTGACGTCGCTAAATTCAGCCCTGATTGCCGCCTTGGTCACGCCATCAACTGGCCCTATAATCGAGCCTCATTCATTCTCTAGTTCATCCCATCCTGCCTTTCATGAGCGTCGATCACTACGAAAACTTCCCCGTTGCTTCGTTTTTATTACCCGCCCGATTGCGTCCTGCAGTCGAAGCGTTGTACCTCTTCGCGCGCAGTGCCGATGACATTGCAGATGAAGGCGACGCCACCGATGCCGAACGACTCGCTGGGCTGAGCGCTTATGAGGCGCAATTAGCGTTGATCGAGCGCAACGAACTGCCCACCGATGTGCAATTTCAGCGCTTGCAGCAAATAATTCGGCAATACCAACTTCCAATCCAACCGCTATACCAATTATTGTCCGCGTTTAAGCAAGACGTGGTGAAAAAGCGCTACGCCAGCTACCCCGACTTGCTCGATTATTGCCAACGCTCGGCCAATCCCGTTGGTCAGCTTATTTTGCATTTATACGGTGCGGCAACAGCACAAAATTTTCGGGATTCGGATGCAATATGCTCCGCTTTGCAGTTGATCAATTTTTGGCAAGATGTCGCCATTGATTGGCAAAAGCAGCGAATTTATATCCCACAAGATGACTTGAGGCGCTTTGCCGTTACTGAATCCGATATCGATCAACAATGCTCACACGATGCATGGAAATCGTTAATGCAATTCCAAGTGCAACGCAGTCGCGAGTTAATGCTGTCCGGCATGGGGCTCGGGCGCAGGTTGCCAGGTCGCTTGGGCTTGGAACTGCGAGCGGTGATCCAAGGTGGATTAAGAATTTGTGAAAAAATTGAACTTGAGCAACATAACGTGTTCCAACGCAGGCCCAAATTAGGGCGCTGGGATTGGCTGGTAATTGGCTACCGGGCAATCTTTAAATGAACTGAGGCATAACATTTAACCAAGAATGGCTTTTTTACGATAATAAATTCAAGTATGATACGGTCACAAAACGACAAAGCCCGGAGAACGCTGCAACATTGCGACGCAGCAAAATTGTGCAAAGTTAAGTAGAATCAAGGTTTAACAAATTCCCAATCGCAACACTAACTAGACAAACCAACAGTCAGCATGTTTTCTTTAACGCAATCTAAAGCCCGCACTCGCTTTGCCTTTAAGTTTAAGGCAGCGACTTGGTGCGCACTGATTGCTTTAATTACCGCGCTCGCTTTTGTCTCGCTCGTTACGACCGCGGCAACCCACCTGCACAGCACAGTTCAAGAAACTCAGGACTGCTCGATCTGCGGCGTTGTGACCAACAAAATTGGCAGCGGCTTGACCAGTTTGTCGCTCTCCGCAACCCAGTTTTTCTTATTATTTGCGGCCCTCGTCGTCGCCTTACGCAGCGCTAATTACATAGCGCCTGCAGAGCTTCCTCCAAGCTGCGGCCCACCCCGCGCCTAATCCCCTCCCCTTTAAAACGCTGCGCCCGTTGTCCTAGCTCGATTGGGTTAACACCAATCGGCCATTGACAGCGCGGTAGCGAAGCACTCATTTCCGTCAACTTGGCAGCGTACCGATTCATCGGCCTGCCGCGGCCCTGCTTGACATAGTTACCCAACACGTCATTTCGTAAAAGATTAAGGCTTACCATGCAACACCAATCCAGTATTCCCGCGCGCCGCACACTTTCATTGGCTATCGCTACCATGTTAGCCGCCAGCGCCAGCTATTCATCCCCGCTCAAGGCCGCTGAACCGGATGCAGATCAATCCACTGTGACGCCTGCCACCACCTTGCCAGTACAAAATACGATTGTTATCACTGCACCAGAGCACTTACGCAGCGCCCGCACCGAATTGCTGCCTAACATCGGCACCACGGTTTATTCGATTGATAAAAATATGATCGACAATCTAGGCCAAGGCGACAGCACGCCGTTTGACGATGTGTTGTTGCGTATGCCGGGCGTAGTGCAAGACTCCAAAGCGTCTGGCTCGCTGCACATTCGCGACGATCACGGCAATGTCCAGTACCGCGTTAACGGGGTTGAGCTGCCGGAAGGCATTTCAGGATTCGGTCAATCGGTTGATACCCGCTTTATTTCCAATATTGATTTTGTGACGGGCGCACTGCCAGCTCAATATGGCTTGCGGACTGCGGGCATTATCGATATTCAAACGAAAGAAGGAAATATAGAACCCGGCGGACGTATCGGTATTTTGATGGGTAGCAACAATTATGTTGAGCCAAGCGCGGAAGTCTTTGGTGGTAAAGGCGGTTTTAGTTACTACTTGTCGGGCAGTTATACCCAAAATTCCATCGGTATCGAAAACCCTACGCCAAGTAAAAACCCCATTCACGACGATACGCATCAAAGCAAATCATTCGGCAATCTTTCCTATTATTTCAACGATGATTCGCGCGTCAGCTTACTGTTTGGAACCTACGATGGCCGCTTTCAAATCCCGAATAATCCCCAACAAACGGCGCAATACTCATTGGCTGGTTACAGTGATTTAACGACTGGTTTTAATAGCTATCCCTCTGCCTCATTGAATGAAAATCAAAAGGAAGAAAACCGCTTCGTGGTGCTGTCGTATCAAAAAAGTCTGGGTAATTTGAATTTCCAAGTTTCGGGCTACCACCAATTCTCTAAAACGCTGTACACGCCTGATCCAATCGGCGATTTGATTTATAACGGTATTGCGTCAGAAAACATGCGTAGTAGTTCTTCCAATGGACTGCAATTCGATAGCAGCTACAAACTCAACGATCAACACACAGTACGCGGCGGTGTGGCGTACAAAAATGAAGTAACCCATAGCAATAACAGCTCGCAAGTCTTTGCGGTAGACGGTGAGATCATCAGCACCACGCCATTTACGATTATCGACAACGCCAGCAAGACCGGCACGACCGGTAGTTTTTATTTGCAAGACCAATGGACTCTGTCGAAACAGCTCACCTTGAATTACGGTGTACGTTACGACCAAGTGTCGGCTTACATTCAAGAACATCAATGGAGTCCGCGTTTAAATTTGGCGTTTAAAGCAACTGATAGCACGGATTTCCATGCGGGTTATTCGCGCTATTTCACACCGCCGCCACAACAATTACTCGCGCCTAACAGCGTCAACAAGTACGACAACACCTCTGCGCAAGGTGAGATTTTGTATTCCGACCCAGTCAAGGCAGAGCGGACTAATTATTATGATTTGGGCGTGAGTCACAGAGTGAATGACAAACTCTCGCTGACTGCTGACGTGTACTACAAGCAAATCAGCAACTTGCTCGACGAAGGCCAATTCGGCCAAGCCTTGATTTTGTCGCCCTTTAATTACGCCAAAGGCTATGCCAAAGGCTTGGAATTATCGGCAATTTATAACGATAAAAATTGGGGGGGCTTCTTAAATTTCTCTATGCAGAAAGCCCAAGGAAAAGACATCATCTCGGGTCAAGCGACGTTTGCCCCAGACGAATTAGCCTACATCGCCAATCATTACGTTTATCTAGATCACGACCAAGCATTCTCCGTTTCTGGCGGCGCAAATACAAAATTAGGCGAATACAAACTAAGCGGCGATTTCATTTACGGTAGCGGCTTACGCAATACACCGGACGGTGGCGCGCCGAATTCGGCCTCATTGCCGGACTACGTGGTCTTCAACACCAATCTAACGCGCAATTGGAAGAACAGCCCCATCGGTAACGTCGAAGCGCGGGTAGCGTTATTAAACTTATTTGATCGTTCCTATTTATTGCGTGATGGCACCGGCATCGGCGTGGGCGCGTCGCAATACGGCGCTCGTCGCACTTTGTTTGTCGGGATTTCGACTAGCTTTTAAAGGAGTAGCCCGCTCATCGATGATGCAAAATCGATGAGCGGGAATGAAAACGCACCAAAGTTTTACCATTGACTTGATGCACAGAAATACTATTTAATACGGCGGAGCTACGGAAACGTTAAATCAGTTCACCGCCGATCCCCATTAAATAGAGCGTCGTATTCCAACGACGAAACCATCATGACAAAACTCGCTGCGCTCCCCATCGCTTTACTAAGCGTCTGCTGTACCCTGATTTCCCCTTCCCAGGCCGCCGAAACGAAACTTAGCACCATTGCAGAGCGATCGGGATTTCAGAAAACTGGCCGCTATGCCGAAGTGATCGAACTCTGCACAAAATTCCAGCGAACCTATCCTAAGCAAGTCCACTGCACAGAATTCGGTCGCACTCCAGAAGGACGTCCCATGTTGGCCTTGATCGCCAACAATAACGGCGTATTTAGCGCCAAGCAAGCCAAACAGCGCGATCTGCCCGTGCTGTTGATTCAAGGCGGTATTCATGCGGGCGAAATTGATGGCAAAGACGCCGGATTTCTTGCGCTACGCGAATTGCTCGACAACAAATCACCAACCAATCCGCTCACCAAGCAAGTCTTGATCTTTGTTCCAGTATTCAATGTCGATGGACACGAACGCTTTGGTCGCTGGAATCGCCCTAATCAAGTCGGACCAGAAGAAATGGGCTGGCGCACCACGGCGCAGAATTTAAATTTAAACCGCGATTACGTCAAAGCCGATGCGCCTGAAATGCAAGCGATGTTGGGCTTGGTGAATCAGTGGGATCCCTTGGCTTATATCGATTTGCATGTCACTGACGGAGCCAAGTTTCAACACGATGTATCGGTGCAAGTCTACCCAGCACAAGTCGGTAGCAAACCGATCAAAGCGGGCCAAAGCGACGAGTTACAGCAAGCAGGAACGCAATTGCGCGATAGCGTTTTGGCCGATTTAACGGCACAAGGATCGATGCCTTTACCGTATTACCCGTCATTTGCGCAAAACGACGATCCGAGTTCGGGATTTATCGACAGCGTTTCCCCTCCCCGCTTTTCACATGGCTACTTTGTGCTGCGTAATCGTTTCGGCATGTTGGTTGAAACGCACTCGTGGAAGGATTACGCCACCCGAGTGCGCGTGACCCACAATGCGATTGTTGCGGTGATTAAGCAAATTGCGCTGCACGGCGCCCAATGGCAAAAATGGGCCAAGCAAGCAGATTTCGATGCGAGCAAACTGGCTGGCTTGCCGGTCATCATGAGCTACAAAACGGACGAAACCGCGCGCACTATTGCCTTCCAAGGCTATGCCTACACGCGCGAACCTTCCGATATCTCGGGCGGTTTAATGACGCATTACGACGACACCAAACCACAAACCTGGCAAGTACCGATGCGCGATCAACTGGAAGTCGATTTAGCCGTCGTTGCGCCCAAGGGCGGCTACCTTGTTCCTGCGGCAGAAGCAGGCTGGGTCGCGCAAAAACTCACTCAACATGGCATTGAATTTCATCTATTAAAACAAGCGCAGAACCAAGTCGAACTGCAAGCGTTTCGTGCGGATAAAACTAGCTTCTCGGCTGGCTCATTTGAAGGACATCAAACGTTAAAACTACAAGGTCAGTGGAAAGCAGAAAAACGTTCGGTCGCCGCTGGCGCGCTGTTCGTTCCCATCGCGCAGCCCAAGGCACGCTTAGTAATGACCTTACTAGAACCGCAATCGGTTGATTCACTCGCGGCGTGGGGCAAATTCAATAATGCCTTTGAGATGAAGGAGTACATGGAAGAATATGTCGCCGAAGACGTTGCACGCGCTCAATTGGCAGCCGATCCGCAGTTAGCTATCGAGTTTAAAAATAAACTCGATAGCGATCCCGCGTTTGCCAAAAATCCGTTCGCTCGCTTGCAGTTTTTTGCACGTCGGCACGCTTCTTGGGATGAGCGTTTCAATCTATATCCGGTATTGCGCAGCGACTTTATTCCAAACTGAGGTCAATGGCTTTGCGAACGTAACCTAGCTATTTAGGACGAAAAGAAAGGGCAGATTTCTGCCCTTTTCTATTTCATGCGACTCGTATCCACTTATTTTAAGAATGGATAATCGGTGTAGCCTTTTTCGTTACCGCCGTAGAACGTGTCACGATCCGGTGTATTCAATTCGGCACCTTGTGCAAAACGCGCTACCAAATCAGGATTAGCGATAAATGGACGACCAAACGCGACCGCATCAGCCAAACCTTGCTCGATCAATGCATTGCCTTCCTCCGCGCTGTAATTACCGCAGCAAATCAATGTGCCATTAAACGCAGCGCGCATTTGTTGACGGAATTCATCCGATAACACCGGACCGCCAACCCAATCTGGCTCGGCGATATGCACGTAGGCGATACCGCGCTCGGACAATGCTTTTAATAAATACAAAGCCATTGCTTCTGGTTCCGCGTCCGCGATACCGTGCGCGTTAAAGTGCGGCGATAAGCGAATACCAACCCGATCTGCGCCGATTTCAGCAATCGCTGCATCGACTACTTCCAAGGTCAAACGCGCACGATTTTCTAAGCTGCCACCATAATTATCGGTACGCTGATTACTGTTGGTCGCCATAAATTGCTGCAGTAAATAGCCATTGGCAGCATGCACTTCCACCAAATCAAAGCCCGCACGTTTGGCGCGCTGGGCTGCTTGGCGATATTGAGCGACGATGCCTGGGATTTCACTGTTTTCCAAAGCGCGCGGCATTTCTGGTGCGACGTTGGACGGAGTACCATCCGGCAAAATCACAAAAGAGCGGCTGTTCTCAGGAACAATAGCGGACGGGGCTACAGGCTGCGCACCGTTTTCTTGCAATAGCGGATGAGAAATTCGGCCGACGTGCCACAGTTGCAACGCGATATGTCCACCTTCGGCATGCACCGCATCGACCACTTTTGCCCAACCCGCTTCTTGGGCATCGGTGTAGATGCCCGGCGTCCAAGCATAACCTTGGCCTTGGCGCGAGACTTGACTCGCTTCGGTGACGATTAAGCCAGCCGTGGCGCGCTGCTTGTAGTATTGAACATTCAATTCGCGCGGCACATCACCAGCACCGGCGCGTGAACGTGTTAATGGTGCCATGACGACACGGTTGTTTAATTGAATCGAACCCGTTTTAACTGGGGAAAGTAATTTTTTATACATGAAAACCTCGAAATACTAGACTGGTCGTCTAGTCACTAGTTAAAAAAATGAGCGATACCATTTCGCTCAAACCTTACTAACTACACTTTAAAATCTACTTAAAAACCTCTAACTGAAACCAACCTTAAAATCTTGCTGGGAAAGCTATTTCACCCCAACAAGCCAATAATTCATCACAACAACAATTCGGTCTGCTGCAAGGCCAAATCCAACGGCAACAAACTGCGTTTAACTTTTGCCACCAAGGACGCGCCGACCCACATCGAATACAGTGTTTCAGCTAATTCCACTGGGTCTTTTTGGGCTGATACGCTGCCATCGGCTTGCGCCAGTTTGATCGCTTGTGCAATCTGGCTAGTAATCCGTTCCATTCCCTCGGCCAAGGTGCAACGCATCGGTTCGGATAAATCCGATACCTCAGCAGCTAATTTAACCGCTAGGCAAGAATTATGACCTTCGTGGGCGGCAGACTTTTCGCGCCAATACGTGAAATACGACAAGATACGGTCGCGCATTGAGCTGGACTCATTGGCAAACAAGGTTGTGAGCCGCTCGTCATAATCGGCAAAATAGCGCTCTAATAAGGCAACGCCAAAACCTTCTTTGGATTGAAAATAATGGTAGAACGAGCCTTTGGGAACTTTTGCGGTTGTCAGAATTTCGCTCAACCCTAAATCCGAGAAGCCACGGTTAACAATCAAACTCTCGCCCACCGCGAGAATTCGTTGTTTGGTATCTTGAAATTGAGCAATTTTTTCCATAAGCAGTATTTTATTAGACCAGTCGTCTAGTTGTCAAGTAAACCGAACTTTTTACTCCCAAAACAATCGTGGCAAGCTATTTTTCATTCACATCTATATTTGATTGATAAAGCGCAGCCTTTCAGATACGCTAGCTTTTTTTGCAATAAAACAAATCGCGACACTCCGCTTCCGAGACAATTCACCATCGAATAATCGCCATGACTGCACAAGCAACTTCCGCCACGCCAACATTGCTACCGAATCGCCCACTAAACTCAAATGACATTAAAGTCCTGTCGCTCGCTTCGCTCGGTGGCGCACTCGAGTTTTACGACTTCATTATTTTCATCTTTTTTGCTTCAGTTTTTAGCGGGCAGTTTTTCCCAGCCGATTTAAGTCCATTTTGGAAAACCTTAAATACTTACGGCGCTTTCGCCATTGCTTACTTCATGCGCCCAGTCGGTGGCATTATCATGGCGCACTTTGGTGATTTAGTTGGCCGAAAACGCATGTTCACGTTGTCCATCGTGTTAATGGCGCTACCAACCTTATGTATCGGCTTCTTGCCAACGTTTGAACACATAGGCTACGCGGCCCCGATTTTATTATTGGCGATGCGCATGCTGCAAGGAATTGCCATCGGGGGCGAAATCCCAGGCGCGTGGGTATTTGTGTCTGAACACGTTCCGGCAAACCGAGTCGGTATCGCCAACGGAATGGTTACCGGCGGATTAACCGCGGGTATTTTGCTTGGCTCGTTAATGGCTTTATTGATTAATTCGAGCTTTTCCAAAGCCGACATCACCGACTACGCTTGGCGCATTCCGTTCATCGTTGGCGGATTATTGGGCTTTGTGACGGTCTATTTACGTCGCTACTTACACGAAACGCCCATCTTCAAAGAAATGCAGGCACGCAAGGCGTTGAGCGAAGAATTGCCAATCGCAACGGTCTACAAACACTTCAAACCACAGATTTTGCTCTCCTGTCTAACAACCTGGTTGCTCACCGCGGGAATTGTTGTGGTGATTCTATTTGCGCCGGAGCTGATGAAGTCCGATATTTTTAACGTTCCACCTAAAGTCGCGTTAACTATGCAGAGCTTTACCATCATTGCTTTGGCGATAGGCTGCGTTTTTACCGGACATATGTGTGACAAGCACGGCGCTGGTAAAACGTTTGTAGTGATGTGCATTGGGCTGGCCATTAGCAGCACTATTTTTTATCACAGCATTGGCAACGTGGATTATGTAACTCTCACTGTGATGTATGTGGTGACCGGATTTTTCGTCGGGATTGTTGGTGGAGTACCGAATATTATGATTCTGCTCTTCCCTGCCAAGATTCGCTTTACCGGCATTTCTTTTTGCTACAACGTGTCGTATGCCATTTTTGGTGGCTTAACCCCACTGTTTTTAGGAATCGCCAACAAGAGCTATCCATTAAGCGCGTCGTATTACGTTGATTTCCTCAGCATTGTTGGCGTTTTTTGCGGGCTGTATTTAGTAAAGAATCGCTTAAAGCTTGCAAACTAATTTGAAACGAAAACAAAAAAGCCGACTGAAGTCGGCTTTTTTATAGGTCCATGCTTTATCCGAGGATAACAATCCGTTGAAGAGCTTCAACGAATAAATAAGAAGTTGGCGAGCCTGATCTGCGGCACTTACGGGAAATGACTGTGGCTGCTTCGTTCCCGACCTGACCAGATTGGTCACACCGCAATGCGCAGGGACCCGCCAGCGCGCATTATACTGTAAGTCCGACTGAATGGGAACCTTGGATTCCCCGTCGATTCTCAATCAGATTCCGACCATTATTACAAACCGAGCTCCTGCCAAATACTATCCACCCGCTTCTTCACGTCCGGCGACATGGCAATCACTTGCCCCCATTCGCGATTGGTTTCGCCCACCCACTTGTTGGTCGCATCCAAGCCCATTTTGCTACCCAAGCCGCTCACCGGCGAAGCGAAGTCCAAGTAATCGATCGGCGTATTGTCCACCATTGTCGTATCCCGAAGGGGATCGACCCGCGTGGTAATGGCCCAGATGACTTCCTTCCAATCGCGAATATTCACGTCCTCGTCCACCACGATGATAAATTTGGTGTACATAAACTGGCGTAAAAAGCTCCACACCCCAAACATCACGCGTTTTGCATGACCCGGGTACGCTTTTTTAATCTGCACCACCGCCATGCGATAACTACAGCCTTCGGGTGGCAAATAAAAATCGGTGATCTCTGTGAACTGCTTTTGCAGCAATGGCACAAAAACTTCATTTAATGCCACACCCAAAATCGCCGGTTCATCCGGTGGTTTGCCGGTATAAGTGGAGTGGTAAATCGGCTTTTCACGCATAGTAATTCGATCAATCGTGAAAACAGGGAAATAATCTTGCTCGTTGTAATAGCCGGTATGATCGCCATAAGGACCTTCCAGGGCGTGTTCATAGCCGCTTGGATGCGATGAGTCGGGATAGATATGTCCTTCCAACACAATCTCAGCTGAAGCGGGTACGCGCAACTCGCTGCCAATTGCTTTCACTAGTTCAGTCCGGCTGCCACGCAACAGTCCTGCGAACTGATATTCCGACAAACTATCCGGCACCGGCGTTACCGCTCCTAATATAGTAGCGGGATCAGTTCCTAACGCGACCGCAATCGGATAAGGCTTACCCTTGTTAACGATTGCATGCTCACGAAAATCCAGTGCGCCGCCGCGATGCGCCAACCAGCGCATGATGACTTTATTGCGCGCTAAAACCTGCTGTCTATATATACCTAAATTTTGGCGCTTCTTATGCGGACCTTTTGTGATCACCAAGCCCCACGTAATGAGTGGGGCGACATCGCCCGGCCAGCAATGCTGAATTGGCAATCGGGCCAAATCAACTTGATCGCCTTCCCACACGATTGTTTGACATGGCGCACTACGTAATTCTTTGGGAGCCATATCCCACATCGCTTTAACTAGACTGCCCATCCCAATCAAGTCTTTAAATCCTTTGGGTGGTTCAGGTTCTTTTAAGCTCGCTAAGACGTGACCGATTTTGCGTAAGTCACTCAAATTTTCTGCGCCCATTCCCATTGCCACACGCCGTGTGGTGCCGAATAGGTTCCCTAACACGGGCATATCAAAACCGGTAGGTTGATTGAATAAAAGTGCAGGACCTTCAGCGCGCAAGGTTCTATCGCACACTTCGGTCATCTCCAAAACGGGAGAAACAGGGGTGTTTACCTCTTTTAACTCCCCTTCTGTTTTCAATTGAGCAATAAAATCGCGTAAATCGACATATTTCATACAAATTTTAAGTTTTTCTAAGGTTAAACGGCTCAATCAAGAAAAAATGCCAAGTGATTGATTTCATTGTTATTTATTGCGGCGCAGCATAAATATTTAGATTTAAAAGTAATAGCTTTTAATTTTTATAGTATTGACTCGATATAAACAGCCCCCTACAATTCGCCCAATTCAGAAATAGTTCGGATTAAGCAATCAATGCCTAAGCAGAATTATTTGTTTTATTCGGGATTCCATTAGATTTAAGGATGGTTGCAGTACCAGCCCTGACACGGCACCCCCGACAAGTTGTTTGACACTGTGGCGACGAGCGTTTGCGCGAAATCACGACAGTGCATGATGTTAGGCTAATTTGTTAGCTTACGCCAGACAACTCCGGCATCTGGATTGATTAACTTACATGATCGGCCAATAGAATTGACCGCTCCTCCAAAGTTAAAAGTTATGGTCGCCTAGACGTAACGCCAGATGATGTATCTGACTCGCATTATTTGTCTACCGCTAGATATTCAGCGGTATCCGAGCAAAGCGACATTTCAGGAGAAAAAATGTTTCAACAAATGTTTAACCCGACGCCCAGTTTTAGCGAACCCGGCGTCCAGCTTCAAATCGTTGTGCCGACCAAGCGCAACTTTGTCCTCACGATGTTGCATCACGCCTTGATGGTTTTGGGTGTGGCAGCAATTACAGCGCTGGCGATCATGTTCTTCAAACCAGAGCTTACAGACGAATTCCAATCTATTTCCCCCTTCTTTAAAGAAACCGAAATGGATGATGCGCCACCAATTTCACTGGCCACCATTGCAACCGATACGGCAACATCCGCAGCGAGCAATATACAAGACGCTCAATTGATTGGAGATGCAAGACAGCAGCAATCCGTCACGAATTGGCTATCAAAGCGTTATCGCGTGGCCAACGATGCGACCAACATGCTGGTGTCCGCAGCGTACTTGACCGCCAAAGATATTAAGCTGGACCCACTGCTGATTCTGTCGGTAATGGCGATTGAATCGGGGTTGAATCCTTTTGCTGAAAGCCCAGTTGGCGCACAAGGCTTGATGCAAGTCATGTCCAAGGTGCATCAAGAAAAGTTCGACGATTTGGGCGGCGTGAAGGCTGCTTTAAATCCAGTTGCTAATATCCGCGTTGGGGCCCAAATTTTAAAAGAGTACGTCACTCGCGGCGGCTCAGTTGAAGCGGGTTTAAAACTGTATGTTGGCGCGGCCATGTCGGATAACGACGGCGGCTACGGCAATAAAGTCATCGCAGAGTACAAAAAGCTCAAAGATGTGGCTAACGGCAAAAACGTGCCTATCTATAACACGACAAGTACAGCAAGTGCACCGAGCGCAGTGTCTAAGCCAGCCGTGATTAAGGTCACCGATAAGTTGACTGAAAGTCGCGCTGAACCAGAGCGTTTATCAGCGATTTGATTTTTGCTCGCTTGGGCAAGAACGAGAACGAAAAAAAACGGCACTTAATTAAGTGCCGTTTTTTGTTAGCTGAAACTAACGATCAATTACTTGCCCGCGTCAATTTCGACTTGGCGCAATTGGCCTGACAATTTATCCAATACGCCGTTGACGTATTTATGCCCATCGATCCCACCGAACGACTTGGTCAATTCAACCGCTTCGTTGATCACGACACGATACGGAATCTCTAAATGATTCTTTAATTCAAACGCGCCGATTAATAAGGCGGCATGTTCAACTGGCGACAATTCGGTAATCGGACGATCTAATAGGGGCGAAATCACAGCGCGTAACGCCGCCACATCTTTAATACTGCCATAAATGAGCGCGTCGAAATGCTCTTGATCGGCTTTGTCAAAGCCATGAGCTTGACGGATATGCGCTTCAATCACGGCAACATCTTCGTGATTTAATAGCCATTGATAAATTCCTTGCAGAACAAATTCACGGGCTCGATGGCGCGGTGAACGGCTTTTACTTGGATTTGCGTGTTGGGTTTTGGTAGTCATTATTCTTAAATTCCGAATTAGGCGTCGTAGTTGGCGTCTTTGGCAGTTTCAGCCAATTCTTCCAACGCCAGAGTTAAATTGGCCATTTCAACCGCAACACGGGCAGCGTCACGGCCTTTTTCATGCATGCGCGCGATGGCTTGCTCGTCGTTTTCGGTCGTCAATACCGCATTAGCGATTGGCAGGCCAAAATCTAAACCGATGCGAGTAATGCCAGCGCCTGATTCATTGGAGACTAATTCAAAATGATAAGTCTCGCCACGAATCACGGCACCCAACGCGATCAATGCATCAAATTGCTGAGTATCGGCCAATTTTTGTAATGCTAATGGAATTTCTAAAGCGCCCGGAACGGTAACATGCAGGATGTCTTCACCGACCACGCCCAATGCCAACAACTCAGTCACGCAGGCGCTGAACAAGCCTTCGCCGATTTCTGAGTTAAAACGGGCTTGAACGATGCCTACGCGAACGCCTGCACCGTCTAAATTCATTTCATAAGCTCCAACTGTCATCGTATTCTCTCTTGCGCACTGTGCGCGTTAGTATTAATTAAAAAAGCTGCGATCAATTTGCGTTTTTTTCTTGATAGCCAACAACTTCCAGATTGAAACCGGTCATCGAAGGCATTTTGCGTGGGCTGGATAATAATTTCATTTTTCGCACGCCAACGTCTTTCAAAATTTGAGCGCCGATCCCGTAGGTGCGCAAGTCCATGCTGGCGGCGCGACCTTGTGGCTTAGCTTTTGGCGTTGATAACGCTGAAAACTGAGCGAACATTTGTTCGGCAGATTCTTCGCAATTCAATAGCACCAAAACACCGCTGGGTGCAGCTTGAATCGCTTGCATCGCTGATGCAATATCCCAAGAATGCGTAGTGACCTTGCATTCCAATAAATCGAGCAACGAAACTGGTTGATGAACGCGCACCAAGGCTGTTTCATCGGCCACGATATTGCCCTTCACTAATGCTAAGTGGGCCGAGCCGCTTGGTTTGTCGCGGTAGGCGATCGCTTTGAATTCGCCATGTGCAGTCGTCATAGTGCGCTCTGCCACGCGCTCGACAAAACTCTCGGTCTGGCTGCGGTAGTGAATCAAGTCGGCAATCGTGCCAATTTTAATATTGTGCTGCTGACTAAATTCAATCAAATCGGGCAAACGGGCCATGCTGCCATCGTCATTCATGATTTCGCAAATTACGGCGGCGGGAATCAAACCGGCTAATTCAGCGAAATCGCAACCCGCTTCGGTATGGCCGGCACGCATTAACACGCCGCCTTTTTGCGCGCGCAACGGGAAAATATGCCCCGGTTGCACAATGTCGCTAGCGCCGCGTTTAGGATCGACCGCCACTTGAATCGTTTTGGCGCGATCTGCGGCGGAAATACCGGTCGTGACGCCTTCGGCGGCTTCAATGGAAACGGTAAAATTGGTGCCGTAAGCAGTACCGTTTTTGGTCGCCATCATCGGCAATTGCAATTCGTCGCAACGTTCTTCGGTCAGCGTTAAACAAACCAATCCACGGCCATATTTGGCCATAAAGTTAATTGCTTCTGCTGTAACGAATTCGGCCGCCATGACTAAATCGCCCTCGTTTTCGCGATCTTCTTCATCGACTAAAACGACCATGCGCCCTGCGCGCAATTCGGCAACGATTTCTTGAGTGGTGGATATAGACATTTATAGTGTTTGGATGATGTTGGTGTAACGAATTTCTTGCGGAGTAGCTCGCGCTAACAGGCTTCATTTAGTCAAACTCTGCCTATCGGTAATGCAGCTATTCGACTAATAAACTTGTGGAATTCGGGCAAAGCGACATTTTATAGGATTTAGCAACCCGCGTTGTACTAGATCATGACGGATTCGGGCAGAACTCCAATTAATTTTGACTAGAACTACAATTTTATACAAATAACATTGCTGCACTTACAATTTAGCAAGATTTTGGACGTAGTTTTGACGTAAACTTCTGTTCATGCAATTTTCTCCCGTTGTTGCATGAGTGAACTTGATCCCTGCCTAGTGCAGGGATTTTTTTGTCCGTGCTTACAAAAGAATTATCTAAAATTGGCAGCCATCAACAGCACCGGGCGACCGCCGTTGATTTCGAGATAATCACGAGCGGCTTGGAAGATTTGCTTTTTGCCGTTATAGAACGAATAGAGCAAATCATTGCAATCCATCGAGTACGCGCCGAATTGCTCACGCAGCGCCTCACAGGAAATTTCGCACCAAATATAGTGGCCGTCGACCAAGGTTTGAAAAGAGATGGTGCCCATGGCAGTGACTTTGGGCATAACCAAGTTGGGGAAGCTGATGTCCATTGAAAACCTCTGACTCAATAAAACGCGCTAAATAATCCACTAAGACAGGGGCGCTTTTTATCAAGAAAACTCCGGTCACCACAGCATCTGCAAAGCAGGATGAATAAAAACGCCTGCAACTAATATAAGCACTTCACATATCGGTAGCAATGATTTTCCGCAATATTTCCGATAATAAATCGTGACTTTGCCGAAAACAAAATGTTGAGCAAAAGCATCTTAAAACCGATACCATACTGCAACTCAAATTAATCATTTCAATAATGAAACTATTCCTACGATTTAGTCCAACGAAAACCATGCGCCAATTGATGGTTTTATTGCTTGCCGCCGCGGCGTTCAACGCCGACGTATCGGCTAAACCGCTGGTGCGCTGCGAAGTCACCTACGCTGGCACGACCCACATTATTGATAGCATCATCAATAACAATCCGGAAGTCGATGCCGGTGGCGCCTACATTGCAGAAGCAAGCGATATTGGTGGGCGCTTTCGCTTCAAAACAATTATGTTGGGCAAAAATGATGCGTTGACCACGATCAAAATTTATGTGTTTTATGAAGCACGTCGTCAGCCGGTTTTGCTACAAGAAGTCAAGTATGAGGCGCCGTTTTCGCTGTCTAAAAAGCCGCATGATTTAACTGGGATGAACTATTTATATTCACCGCCATTAGGACGCGAATTGCAATACGGCTGCGCATTATTGGACGACAACAAAAATGATTAAACCAATGAAAACTATCTTATCCACTGCCCTATTTTGTGCGACATGCATCGCGCCGCTGGCAGTTTATGCACAAACATCGAGCGTGAGTTTGGTATTTGCCGGCGACATTGTGCTTGATGGCGGCCCGGGTAAAGTCGTTGAAAAAGGACATGATCCCTTTGCCGCTTTCGCCTCAGTATTTAGCAGCGCCGACATCCGCGTTGGAAACCTAGAATGTGTCGTAGCGACCAAAGGTGTAGCAGAAGAAAAAAACTTCAACTTTCGCGCCAATCCACGCACCTTACCGATCCTGAAAAAACACTTTGATGCGGTGTCGATTGCCAACAATCATTCCGGCGATTTTGGGCGGCCTGCGTTTGAGGAAATGCTAGGCTTACTGGACCAATCTGGGATTAAGAAATTCGGGGGCGGACATAATCTGACCGAGGCGCATACGCCAGTTTTAATCGAACGCAAGGGAATCAAAATCGCCTTGCTAGGCTACAACGAATTTATGCCGCGTAGTTTTGAAGCGGACGAACATGGTGCCGGAACGGCATGGAGCGAGGACGAACAAGTCGTTGCCGATATTAAAAAAGCGCGTGAGTTTTATCACGCTGATTTAGTTATTCCGGTTATGCATTGGGGCTGGGAAAACGAACCGCATTCTAGCGCTCGGCAGCGCCAATTGGCGCGTCTCATGATTGATGCCGGTGCGGATTTAATTATCGGCGGCCATCCGCACGTGACAGAAGAAGTCGAATATTACCAAGGTAAATTAATCGTTTATAGCGTGGGAAATTTCATGATCGATGCGTTAGATAACGACGCGCAAACGGTGGGTTGGGTGATGAAATTCAATTTAGAAAAGACTGGCTTGCAAAGCTGGAATACGACCATTGCGCATATCAATCCGCAAGGAATCCCAACGCCGGGTTGGAATGAGTCTAGTCCATGCGGAGGCATAGATGCTGCTTCCCTTGGGCAGTGCGTTAATACCAAACCGACCAAGTAAGACTGCACTCAACTTTGCTTAAATTAGTTAGCTAGCAACGGTTCTTTAACCCGTTCTGGCTTGCCGTAGACGTGCCGAATTTCCATATAAATGCTAATCAAGCGCAGCAATTGCGTGAACGGAACAGGTTTGCTGAAATGAGTAATTCCGACCGGCAAACCGCCGCGCTGTTTTAGCTCGTCCTCATTTAAACCAGTCACCACAACGATGTGCATGGTGTGACCCAATGTGATTTTCTGCAGCGCGTCCAACATTTGGATGCCGTCCATACTTGGCATGACGATGTCAGTAATCAATAAATGCGGGCAGCGTTCGCCAATACGGATTAACGCTTCAAATCCGTTACTGACTGTGCGAATCCGCACGCCTTGCCCCAAGCTCGACAATTGCAATTCAATCAAACGGCAATTAATGTCGTCGTCTTCACAGATCAATATTTCAAAAAACTCGCTGGTGGAATCGCGCGTCTGACGCGCCTCCATCATTTCCTCGACCGAATGCCGCAAAATGCGGCGATGGCCACCCGGCGTTTTCCACGCTTGCAAGCAGCCGTTTTCCACCCATAGTTGAACGGTTCTGACGCTAACATCCAGATAATTCGCCGCTTCGCGGGTTGACATAATGTCCGCAGAAGGCTCGTTGCCCATACTGACTCCCTAATTGTATTAATTGAGTTTATTGGCAATGTCAGAAATTACAAGGAACAAATGAATAAGCCCAATCGAAGCGCTTATCTTTGAACTGCACGAATAGTGCGACAGAATTGAAGAGGTCGAAATTCAGTAGTTGTTAACGCAGCAAAACGGCATAGCATTGCAAAAACCGCTCTATTTACCGAACAAAATTGGAATCAACCAAGGCAATCGACAGCGCTAAAATTTGACTCAATGTCCCTCGTCAATAATCCAGTCAGGTTGATGCACCTCCAAATAGTTAAACAAAGCGTCGACCACATCCGGATCAAATTGCGTTCCTCGGCGCTCTTTAATGTAGGCGATGACTTCGGGTAACTCCCAGGCATCTTTATAAGGACGACTATGCAAGAGCGCGTCGAACACATCGACGACCGCAACGATACGCGCTGAAAGCGGAATCGCGTTGCCGACCAATCCTCGTGGATAACCGCTGCCGTCAACATGCTCGTGATGACCACCAGCGATCTCCGCACCAATGCTCAAACTGCTAATTCCTTCCACCGCGCTCGCCGAGTGATTAAGCACGGCCTCTCCTATCGTGGCATGCGCTCGCATAATGGCGCGCTCTTCATCCGTATGCTTGCCAGGCTTGAGCAAAATGGCGTCGGGAATTCCGACCTTGCCCACGTCATGCAAGACGCTGGCAATGCCGACGAA
This sequence comes from Sapientia aquatica, assembly GCF_004358105.1. Taxonomy (GTDB): domain Bacteria; phylum Pseudomonadota; class Gammaproteobacteria; order Burkholderiales; family Burkholderiaceae_D; genus Solimicrobium; species Solimicrobium aquaticum. Next base: position 919,288 of record NZ_SMYL01000001.1, read on the forward strand.
AGAAATGAAACTTGGATCGATATCTTTGCCTAATTTTCCGCTCGCCAATAATTCGGCAACGATCGCATCGGTTAAACGACTCACGCGCCGCACGTGTCCGCCGGTGTTGGCGTCGCGCGATTCGGCCAAATCGGCGAGCGCGATTACTGTCGCTTCTTGCGTAGTTTTGAGCAGCTCAAACATTTGCAGATTATCAAACGCCGCCGCAATCCGATCACAGAAAATATCCAACAAATTGCACTCAGTCGGTGTTAATGAGCGCGCTGGCGCAAACGCTACCGCAAATTGTTTGCCTTGTGCGGCACTAATCGACAGCACATCAACATTGGGACTGAATGAATTTTTTTTGTCGCGGAAAGACTGGAGAATAGCCGCTGACCACGGATGGTCGTCCGGCAAAATATCTTGATCAAGTAAATCCCTCGGGTGACCAATCGTGGCAATCACTGTTGGGATCGGATTGTTATCCGCGGCTACTTCGGACATCACGCATAAAATGCCTTCGGTTCCAAAATCAAGAATCGCGCTAATTTGCGTTAATACGCCAGAAGCGAGCTCCTTGAGTGAATCGGTTTTGTACAGATTGTTTACCGCTTGCAGAATTTTATCCAAGCCGCGTCGATTGGCTTCAATAGTCTTTAAGCCCTCGTAAGCGCGCAAGGAGGCGATCACGCAGGTAAACATTTTTTGCGCGGTTAATTCGGTTTTTAATTTGTAATCGTTAATGTCGTAATCAACGATAATTTTTTGTTCCGGCGCCAAGCCCGGTTGACCGGTGCGCAACACGATACGCACCATGTCATTTTTTAATTCATCGCGGATACGTTTAGCTAACACCAAACCGGCATTTTCGGTTTCCATTACGACGTCGAGCAAAACCATACAAATATCGGGTTCGTCGCGCAGCATCCGAAAACCCTCTTCACCGGAATAAGCCGATAGCAGCTCAATATCGCGATTTTTAAATGAAATATTGTTGAGCGCTAATCGCGTGACGGCGTGCACATCGGCCTCATCGTCCACAATTAGGATGCGCCATTTGTTCGACAATTTGTTGTCGATTTTGGGACTGTCGGCCAAGTCTTCTTCCAGCCAATCGACGTCATCGTTGTTGTCATGCGGCATAGTGTGTGGTCTCTTTATCAATTGAAATTCACGTTTCGTAGAGTAATGAGTCCTATCGGCTTCAATTCAGCATAGCAGTTGGCATTAATTTTTCAATTCCAGATTGCGTCGATTATTCGAAGTCGATTTAACTAGTACGATGGGTGCGGATGAAGTGATACATTGCCGTTTTTTGGGTGGATGAGCACATTTACGATCGAATTACAGTGCGATGATAAATTTGATTTATATTTAACAATAGATGCCGAAAATCAATGCTAAAATTCTCACTCGATATTCGCACAACCAATCCCAAGGAGATTCGCTTGACCGCTCAGCACACGGCATCCAACGGCTCGTTATTTCAGCAGATCAAAGATCATATCCTGCATGAAATAAAGCTAGGGCATTGGCGTGAAGGAGATGTCATTCCAACCGAGCAGGCATTATCGAAACAGTTCAACGTCTCGCGCATGACGGTCAACCGCGCACTGCGCGAATTAACCGCGGAACAAATCCTAACGCGCATCCAAGGCTCCGGCACTTATGTAGCGCAGCAAAAATACAAAGCTACGTTGATTCAGGTTAAAAATATTGCGGAGGAAATTAAAAACCGCGGTCACTTTCACCGCAGCGAGTTGCTATGTTTGGAGCGCTGTAAGGCAACTGAAAAGCAAGCACGCCAATTTGAGGTGAACTTGAATCACCTGTTGTTCCATTCGGTGATTGTGCATTTTGAAAACGATGTGGCAATTCAAATTGAGGATCGCTGGGTTAACGCCGAGATTGCGCCGGAATACATGCACCAAGATTTTTACACTATTACGCCGAATGAATATCTGATGAAAGTCGCTCCGCTACAAGGCGCAGATTATTCCATCGAGGCTTGCATTGCACCCGCCAACATTACCGAAATGCTGGCCATGAATCCCAAAGAACCTTGCTTGGTGCTCAATCGGGTAACCAAATCCATGGACCGCATTGCTTCAGTCGCCACCATGTGGCATCCGGGCATGCGCTACCAATTTACCGGCAGTTTCAACTAGAACGCTTATCTAGAATCTATAGACGTAAAAAAAAGCAGCGCAGAATTATCTGCGCTGCTTTAATCTTTATAGCGTTGAAACGTTGCCGCTGTGACTGCCTTAATTCATTAACGAATCAAGTTAGTCAACAAACTGCTCATTACCCACCATACCGATTTTAGTCACACCCAAACGCTGTGCTGCGGCCATCACGCTAGCTACCGTTTTATAGGCAACCAACTTGTTCGGACGCAAATGCATTTCTGGTTGATCTGGAATCGCGGCAACCGCGCGCATGTGATCTTCCAGCGATGCGTGGTCAGGGATGACTTCACCGTTCCATAAAATCGTGCCATCAAAATCGATGTCAATATTGACCACCGTCGGCTGCACCAATTGCGGTGGTGGCGTGCCGTTGGGCATGTTCAAATTTACCGCGTGATTTTGAATCGGAATTGTAATAATCAACATAATGATCAATACCAACATCACGTCGATCAACGGCGTCATGTTCATCTCGATCATTACATCCGGTTCGGCTGAACTGCCGCCCGAGCTGA
>NZ_SMYL01000020.1 GCF_004358105.1 Sapientia aquatica
GTTGCAGCCAATCTGCTTTGCTTATTAAAGATTTGAATCTCGACATGCTTTGCTCTCCAATTTGATCAGGTCTGGAGAGTGCATGAAATTAATTGCCGTTCATAGGTGGTAGCGCTGGACGCTTACGCTGCTGTTGTAACCCCAAGCGGATCCAAAAAGCGAGCCTTGAATGTACGGAAAATGATGCCCGGTAGTGTCGTTGTATTCCGTGCGCGAGTGGTGCAGACTCATTGCATGGCCGGATTCATGCAACAGAAATCCGTAGGTATCGCCGCCCGTACTTGATCCAGACCCGACAATACTGACTCCATTGCCAATCCACGACAATTTATTGACCGCCGATGAGGTATTGTCGACGGCAATAATGGATGCGTAGGTAACTCTGTTGAGACTCATATCACCGCTTGATTGATGTATTGCGTAAGTTATATCGTTGACGGCGGAGACCATTCTGCCCGTATCTTTTATGTCACTCTTTGAAGTTGCCACGTAGGCAGGTATTCCCGGATTCCCTGACTGCGGCGGCATCACAAAAAATGGACTGACAAATTGACCTAATGGATGATTAACTACCGTGATTGACCCTGGCCATCCGGCTGAGATTTGCTGCTTTTGCTGATCGGTCATTTTCATGACACGTTCGCTGTTTAAATCAAGACCAGTATTGGCGTTGGTTGCGCCGAAAAGTACGAACGGCAATATCTGCATATTGAGTTCAGTATTTGCACCTACGCTAACGGCCGTGGCTGTCGCTCGGCTATAGTTATCACTCGAGACGTTGACTGACATCCCCGGCGTCACCAGATTAGCAGGAATGGTCGCGCTCCAAATATTGGCGCCATACGCCGCATCGCCGCCCTCTGTGGCAGGAAGTTGGGTTGGCGGATTTAGGGGAATGCTTTTGACTAGGGCTTGGTTACTCCACACCTCCAGCACAGGATTTTTTATATCAGTTTGTCCAAATTGAATTAGGGCTAGCGTAGATCTCTGCCCCGCCAAAATAAGAGGGACGCTACCGATGGTCGTTGGCCATGAAATCCCGCTGGGTGGAATCACGTGCGTCTGGGCAAATTCGACCTTTGTAACCACGACAGGCGGGTTGGTACTAGCCACGTTCGCTCCACCAGAAGAACTTGTCCCTGCATTGGTGGACGCTGAACTAGCTCCAGCGCCACCTGAACCGCCACCAGAGCCGCCTGCACAGCCCGCCAAACCCATCGAGCCAAGCGCCAAAACGACCAATAGCTCCGCTGATGTCTTTTTAATTAGGCGCTTCCTATTCGGTGCCCGCGATGTCAGTTCAAGACCAAATTTGTAATACATATCAATTCCCTAAAATTTTAAAAAATACGGCTGGCCCTGCATTACCAAGACAGAATGCAGGCCAAAAAAAAGATGGCGGTTTGTTTTGAACACAGCGCCATCGTGTCACTATTTATCTTCCTTGCTCATCCCATCACTGCAGCGAATCGCTCAAACTCCGTTCACGCACTATTACGCGCAAAATGGCACTTCCAACCCAGCATGTTGACTTCAAGTATTTAACAAATTACTGCCGACATTAAATCAAATCCCGATTTTTTTTCATACATGACTTATGTCTCTTAGGTCGCTTAACAATCTAAATATTGACGGCTTTATATCCCCAACTGTGATGTCGGAATGACTCAAAATTCCAGTGATTAATCACTGGAATATCGTCATTGCTGACTCGTTGGCACACGTCTAATAGGCATCAATGTATGCAACCAACTTCAGCCTTACCGGCATAAATTTAGTCTCCACTAAATCGATAGCATCCAAACCACGATTGTTAATTGCCGCACAATTACTTTGAGTCTAAGTAAAGTTAATTCGACAATTTTCAGCTCTTCTTCCGCGCACGCACAAAACAACAGACGCGACAAATGTCGCATTGTGATTCTTCATTGATGCATTGAAACTGAGAAGGTACGCGACGGAAACGTTAATTCCTGAATGCATGAGGAAGCGATGCCTAAAATTCACACCTAACAAAGTCAACCAAAAAAAATTGCGTGAATCGTCGTCGCTGGATTGATTAAAACCGGAGCTGGTTGCAATCAAAAAAGCTAGCCGAGTGAGAAGTGTGAATACCAAGCGGCTCAATTAGATGGTGACATCACGATGCCGAACCGTAGCTTTTGTGGCAGCAGAACCAGTAACAGGATTGAACCTTTTTGCCTGATTAAATAATTTAGTTGAACCAACCACAGAAATAAATTTGTATGCAAATCTTCAGCAAAACGACTAAGGGAAGCGAGACCGTTTTAGAGCGCGATTTCCCACTTCCAAGAAAATTCAAAGCCTTATTGCTAGCGATTGATGGGAAGACGGACATCAGTATTTTTGAACGCAATTTGGATGCTTTTGGCGATGTGCGCGCAATGTTGCACACCCTGCAAAAAGAAGGCCTAATCACGCCAATAAATTCAGTCACCGATTCCAAGCCCCCAAAGACTGCGCGCGATATTGCCAATCCCGTTGAGGCTAAAGAATCGATCAGCGAACTACTACCAGCGCGCGACAAAAATTTAGCAATGCGAGCTGTCCCATCACGTTTTGGTAAGAGTCAACAGAACGTATCGGCATACGTCGATCAGCATCAAACGCTGCATGCTGCTGTCAACGCAATGGAGCTTTTTCTGCTCACTAATTGGACTGATGATTTTGATTGGGCGATCAAAGAAATTAAGGAAATTGATTCGATAAAACAATTAGCTCAAATGTGGGGACGATACAAAACGCTGGTTCAGCCTTTGAGGGAAATTGGGCAGGCTCACTTATCAGAAATGCGACAGATTCTAAAAAAAATATAATTGAACTTGATTGACGAAATGAACCCACCTCGCACCATTCCCCCTTGCTCACAGCGTGTATTGAAATCCACAAAGTCTGCCTCAATGACTGACTTTTTTTGGTGCGATTTTCGGATCAGCAGAAACGCTGGATTTGATCTCACTCGCAACCAGAATTCTTTGCAGCAGCACGCAAAAAAGCACAGAGGACGCAATGGACTAATGCCTGCGGCCCTCATTACAACGACACCGGGCCGCTGATGAAAAACCATTCACTCGCATTAATCATTCAAGTGGAAAAAGCCATGCTCGACCTCGTGCAGGTGCCGATCTCACATCGGTTGCGATTTTCCAGTGGCATGCAAGACGCTCTGACCGGTCTGCTCAATAGCAGCGGCAGCATGCTACGTGCTCGTCTGGCATTGAGTTGCGGTAAGGTCATTGGATTGTCGGACGATGATTGTGTATGTATTGCGACCGCTGCAGAACTGCTACATAGCGCTTTATTGATTCATGATGACATTCAAAATAATGAGCAAGTGAACCGCGCGCTAGCGCGCAACTGGCAAAAATTCGAAACTAATTTAGCGGTAAGTTGCGGTGATTTATTTTTGTCTGCGTCATTTTGCGCGATTGCTAAAGTAAGCAAGCCTAGACTCATCCCAATACTCTTAGCACGGATGAGCCAACTCGCATCGCAAGCCATCTACGCACAAAGCGCAAGTCAGACTAGTCGCTCCAATCGAACCGACCTCGATACCTATATCGAGATCGCCCGCGCTAAATCTGGAATGCGCCTGTCCTTACCGATGGAACTCGCGTTATTACTCGCAGATAAAAAAGGCCGAACAGTTGAATTAGCTCAAACCGCGTGCATGGATTTTGCGGTCGGGTTCCAAATTTATGATGACTTAATTGATTTCATTGATCACTCACCACCACTGATCCAATCGGCCGACAGCGAGCCCAGATTAAATATTGTCTCTATCTTTGATTATTTGAATCAAAAAATAGAACAGCCGCCAAATCCCATTGCTTCTGCCACCGATTTTGCATTGCGTTACCTCGACAAGGCAAGCAACGCGCTATTTAATTTGCCATTCAAATCCGGTTCTTTATTGGAAGGATATATACGGACCTTGGAATGCGTTCTTGGCGCGCTGACAGTGCAAGGAATTCCACAATGAAGCCATTTACCCTTTCTAAACAAGTCGAAAAAATCACGACTCGCATACACACGCAGGCAGATGTATTACTGAAGTCATTTTGTCGCCCCGCGCATTAGGCAAACTAACCTCAACCGTACAGCAAACATGGCCAACATAACTATTCCAGCTTCCTCGGACTACCCTTTAATTAGAAAAGGTAAAAACGTTCGCTGGGCCAAGAGATTACTTGGGCAAAAGCATGCGCTGCGAGTGACCAGACTGTACTATTTTTTTCGTTATATCCGTTCTATCGCAAATCAAAAAAAATCGGTCGTACTGGCCAGGCGCCAGATCATGAAAATTAGAGTAGCGATTTTGTCCAATCACACCAACGATTCGATAATCGCGAGTGGCTTAGAGTTAATCAGGGAATGTTCGATAAAAAGAAATACCGCGCTGGAGCTAGTGGCCGGAGTGAGCGCCAATACAGACTTGGTTCGTATCACCGACATGAATTCCCTACTGCGCTATTGCTATCGAGTCGCCGGCACGGTTGGATTAATGTTGTTTGGGGTACTCGATACGGACCAACACGCGGCAAGCCCCTACGCGATTGATTTAGGCATCGCGATCCAACTGACAAAAATTTGCAGAGATATAAAATCCGACGCCATCGCCAACAGACGCTACCTGCCCGGCACCTTGGTGAAAAACATGCCGCCGCAAAAACTCATTAAGCCCGCAGATTCTGAACGAATACTAGTAAAAAACGCTGTGCTGTGCGTTTTAAATCAAGCTGAAAAATACTATCAAAGTGGCGAGCGCGGATTATCCTATTTGCCCTTGCGGGCAAGAATATCAATTCTAGTCAGCACCCGCTTATACCGCGAGATCGGACGCGAATTAAAAAACAGGCAGTGCGAATACTGGCACGAGCAAGTCATCGTCTCGAGATATAAAAAGGCATTCATCACACTGACTGCTTTACTTTCTATCGCTTGGAATCCCAAATTTTGGCGACATCCAGCCAAGCATGAAAGTCATTTGCACACACCACTCATCAATAATGATTCCAGCGATCTAGTACTAGTTCCGGATTACATCAAGTACCGTTGGATCAACGCCTTAAAGGATAGTCGCTAATTCAAATCATTAAGTAGTGCTCGGGAGAAGAGCTAGTCAGTTCAACTAGCAGCTCATTTTTTAAAAGTAGAAACGACCAAGTAAATAAATTGAAAGTGCGCCTGTGTTGAAGCGCTCATTAAATCCAAATTAGTAACGATCTACCTATGAAAATCAAAATCGGTGCGACTCGTTTCAACATCCTGACTCCTGCAATTAAACTATTCACGCAGATGACTTTCTCAATGAAAGCCATCACCATTTCAATAGTTTTTGTGCTTCCAACATTGCTGCTAAGTGGCTATTTAATCACCGATATCTCAACTAAGTTATCCCTCATCAAACGTGAACAGCTTGGTCTTGAGTCCGCGCGCGCTTTGCTGCCATTGATTGAAATTACTGAATTACAACGACAACGAGCAGTGGAGTTTGGCGTAACAAATGCACCGATATTAGGCTGGGATACGGCACAAGCATCGTATCAAGACGTGCAACAGCACTTTAAAAAAAACGCCAAGAGCTCATCGGAGACATTGTCGACCCAAAAATGATTGAGGCCATTCCAGAAAGTTTGCCCGCTCAACCTATCAATGCTACTGACCCGAGTGATGAATTGGCTTTTTACACTCAAATAATCACGAGCCAGTTAGACCTTCTGCAAGCCATCGCTAGAGATTTCGGCCTCGTAAGAGACCCTGATATTGCCGTTAATAAGCTTGCCCTGATTAGCCTACAACATATTCCATTGATTCTCGATATAACTTCGTATGCACTGGCCGATAGCAAGCACATATTTAGCAAGCGGGAAATCAATCCGCAACAAGTGCGCTTGATCTCGGATAGATTGCCAATGACAGAATATCTTGAGGCGCAAGTTCAAGAGAATGCCCTCGCGGCTTCAAAAAGCAATGAAAGTGTGAAGACGTTGCTGGATAAGGAGCTGCCAACCACATCAGAATTTCGCGGTCTTGCAAGGCATTATTTTCTGATGGGTGACGTCAACGGAAATCAAGATCGTTTCAGTCAAACAAGCGAGAAAACCTTTACAAATTATTTGGAATTGCAAAGATCAACATTGGACAAGATCGGTGAGATATTGAACCAGAACAGCAATACCTATTTATTCCAACGCAATATTGTCATCGCCCTCACGATAATTTGCTTAACCTTAGCGGCATATTTATTCACCGCTTTTTATTCCGTAACGAAAAGCGGCTTAGCATTAATCAGCTCGCACTTACATCAATTATCTCAGGGCGATTTACGATTCTTTCCTGAGAAACCCAAAGGTAGAGATGAGGCCGCCATGGTGTTGTTGGATTTACGGGCGGCCTATGAATCACTCCATGCGTTAATTATTAAAGTACGCAATGAAGCGGCATCTCTCAGAATGACGAGTGCTTATATTTCAACGCGCAGTATTGAAATTTCAGACCGGTCTTCGCACACCAGTCAAATTTTAGAATCGCAACTATCGACCACAAAGACTATTTCTAGCAACGTCGCACAGTCCGCCCAACGAACAGAATCGGTGGCAAATTTTTCGTATGAAAATGCCAGCGTAGCGGCGCAGGGCGGAAAAGTGATTGATGAAGTTGTTGAAACCATGGAAGGAATTCATTCTTCATCTAAAAAAATTGGTGACATCATCGGCGTGATTGATTCGATTGCATTTCAAACCAATATTTTGGCCTTGAATGCCTCTGTCGAAGCAGCCAGAGCAGGAGATTCTGGACGAGGCTTTTCAGTCGTCGCCTCCGAGGTTCGCAATCTGGCACGTCGGAGTTCCGACGCCGCATCCGAAATTAAGAAATTAATTTCTTCGAGCGTGAGCCAAGTAAATGAGGGTTCCAAAACCGTAACCCGGGCCGGTGACAGAATGAAAGCAATGGTCGAAAACGCCAACACCATCAATCAATTTTTGGAAGAAATATCTGAATCGGCAGTAAGTGAATCGAGGGAACTTGAATCAGTCAGCATTTCTATCGATGTTCTCAACGAAGAAACCCAGTCCAATCTGACTATGATACAAGAGACAAAAGTCGCTGCCGATTCATTGCTAAGTCAGGCTGACATGCTAGAAAAGGCAATCTCCAATTTTAGAGTCCAATAAGAACAATCAGCCCGCCAATTCATTATGTATCTGACCGTGGGCTGACCAATAACGCGGGTATATCAATATGGAAAGCAGAAAGATCGGTCGGTTAGTTTCAGCATCTCAAGTAAATCTCAAGTGGGAATGCGTCATACGCAAAAAAATAAAGGTGCATAGCAACGTCAACATCAAGTAACTCGCGCGCCGTGGAAATGGTGGCTAAGTCGGTGAACATTTCGCCTTGCAGCAGACGTCCGCCCTATCTCGCACTGCTGATTCGAAATGGGTCATCACAAATAACACACGAGTTAAATAACGACTTTACAGGCTCGCCTCGACCTTTGCATTGACCTTTCGATCAGTCGGCGCAACCTCGTTGTGACGCGTACCTTGTACCAATATTTAACCACAAGACCAATAAAAAAAGGACTTAGGCATAAACCTAAGTCCTTAATCTAAGTGCTCAATTCTGGTGGGCCTCCCGTGAGTCGAACACGGTACCAACGGATTATGAGTTTGCCAGCAAGACCGCGTGCCTAGGGCAATCAACGGAAAGTAAGCATTGGTTAGGTGAGCTTATCTGAAGTAAATAGTAAATTGGCCTCTGAAAAAACGAGTCAACCATTTTTTGTTTAGTTAAAAAACTAAAACAAGCCTCCAATATGGCAGTTAAAAATTTCTTTTGATATATACGAAAGGATATATTTGCCAGTGCACAACAATCCGCATTTTTTATATTGTTCGGTACCAGACATAAAAAGTCGCGCAGAAATTGAGTTGATTCCCCCCCTCAAATAATAAATCAATCGACTGAATTAATCATTTGACTTAATAATTTTACGCACTTAGAATTAGTCAAAATAAAATCAGGAGACCGTTGTGGGCATCAAATATCCGACATCAGAACAACAGGGGCAAGCTAGGGCCGGCCTAATTCCTTCCCTTGAGTATCGTGATTTAATTGCTTATGGATTGGCATACATTTCGCCAGTAGCGCCGCTACTTACTTTTGGGCTTGTTTGGGGGGCATCCGGTGGCTTGATTGCGTTGGCTTATTTATTGGGTGGTCTGTGCATGTTTTTTACGGCCAAGAGTTATGCGGTAATGACAGAGCATGTTCCCAATGCTGGGTCAGTGTATGGCATAGCAAGGCATTGTTTGGGACCGCTGCCTGGATTTATAGCTGGCTGGATGGTGTTGCTTGACTACCTGCTTATTCCCTCGCTGTTGTTTGTGCTTATGTCTATCAGCATGGGAACACTAATTCCTCAATTTGACCGCTCAGTCTGGATTTGCTTATTTGTTTTTGCATCCTTAGGCATCAACTGGTTCGGAGTAAGGTCATCGTCAAAGATCAATATCATCTCGGTGGCAATTCAGTTGCTGATTGTGTTTTCTGTCATCGTATTGGGAGTGCTCGTTATCTATCAGGGTAGCGGCGCAGGCAACATGAGTTTGAAGCCTTTTTACGCGCCAGAATTATTTTCAATCAACAAAATTTATACTGCCACATCAATCTGTGTGCTGTCATTTTTAGGTTTTGATGCGATCTCAACACTGTCCGAAGAAGTCAAAGGCAACGATAAAAAACTCGTCGGCAAAGCGATCGTGCATGTACTGTTAATCAGCGCTAGTTTGTTTGTGCTCACCACGTGGGTGCTTGGCAATCTGATGCCGGGATTGCATATCAAAGATGAGGCTGCTGCAATTTATGAAATTACGGCGCAACGGTTTGGCCCTATGTATGCCGTAATATTGGCTTGGTTGGTGGCCATTATTGTGGGATTTACCAATGCTATTCCCATGCAAGTTGGTGTGGCACGAGTGTTATTTGCCATGGGCAGAGAAAAACAGGTGCCAGTTATTTTTTCAAAAATTCATAAAAAATACGGCACGCCTTATGTATCGATGATGTTTACCACCCTGCTTTCTCTGGCAATCGCCATCCTCATGCGCAATCAAATCGAATTACTAACTTCATTTGTAAACTTTGGTGCGCTGACGGCTTTTCTGTTTTTACATCTGTCCGTGCTTATTGAATTTGCGTGGCGGCGCAAAAGCAAGCAGTTTCTAATTCACTGGTTTATTCCATTGGTTGGCATGCTGGTCGTCATTCAAATTCTGACAGGCATGCCGGATTCAGCACTGCGTTTAGGTAGCGTCTGGTTTTTGATGGGCATAACTTATGGGCTGTATCTTCATCTTAAAAACCGAACAAGATTAGCGGTATAAAAACGTCGTATTATGCCTGTTATTTGCCAGCAACCAAGGCCTGCGCGGCCTTGATCAGATGCTTGATGGAATTGTTGGAAATAGCTTCATCAGTACCAACCAAATGTTGAAGAATAATGCCATCCATACCCGCCACCACAAACCGAACCAGATCAGCAATATCAATATTGGATGGCAGCTTCTTTTTAGTGAGTACGTGTTGAAATGCGTTTTCGTACAACTTGCAGTAAGAGTCGTATTGGAACTTAGCCAGCGATAATGTTTTAGGATTGCGTATGGTGTACAGCGTCAATTCGTATTGCAGTATCTGGATTTCACGGGTTTTTAAAATCAATTTCCACGAATTGCTAATGACGTTCTCAATACAGGTATTAATATCGCGCTGCTGAGTTACATCAGCACTCAATGCGTGGCTCATTTCAGCAATAATCATTTCTAATGCCCCAATCAGTAAGGCATCTTTATTGTCGAAATAGTAGTGCAGAGTCGCCAGATTTACATCTGCTTTTTCGGCAATTTTTCTGGTGGTAACTGATGCTAATCCGGTTTCAATTAATGCTTCAATTGCACCACGGATAATTTGTTCTTTTAACTGCGCTCTTTTTTCAACTATGCGTGATTGTGCCATTCCAACTCCACTATTTTATTGCGACCCAACGGTCATTATTTGTTGTGCGATTGTATCATGAATTAATCAAATGATTTAATCGATTGACTTGAAAATAAACATTCCTTAACATCGATACGAATTCTTACTAACAGGATGATAGCCAAGTATGGCAACAATTACTACTTGCCCCAAACCTTCGCGATTCAGCGCGAATAAAGGACATAACAATGCAGCAAAATTTGGATGAATTGACCATCAATAGCCAGCGTTTGTGGAATTCTTTAATGGAGCTTGCCAAGATCGGCGCCACCGCAAAAGGAGGCAATTGCCGTTTAGCCTTAACGACACAAGACAAAGAGGGACGCGATTTAGTCGTGGGATGGATGAAGCAGGCGGGTTTAAATGTAAGCGTGGATCAGATTGGTAATATTTTCGGCCGCAGAAATGGCACGGATAATTCACTTCCACCAATCATGACGGGCAGCCATATCGACACACAGCCAACTGGTGGAAAGTTTGATGGTTGTTATGGCGTGTTAGCTGGCTTAGAAGTTATCCGCACCATGAATGAACGTAATGTAACAACCAATGCACCATTGGAACTGGCAATCTGGACTAACGAGGAAGGCGCACGCTTTGTACCTGTCATGATGGGTTCGGGAGTATTTGCGGGAAAATTCACTTTAAAAACGGCCCTTGATGCGCGTGATCAGCAAGGAATTTCAGTACGAGAAGAATTGCACACTATTGGCTATGCTGGAGCCGCTGCCGTAGGCGATCGAAAAATCGGCGCTTATCTGGAAGCCCATATTGAACAAGGTCCGATACTGGAACATCAGGAAAAAACAATTGGCGTGGTCACAGGCTCACTTGGCGTGCGCTGGTATGACGTGGAAGTGATTGGCATGGAAATGCATGCCGGCCCGACACCGATGGAAATCCGCAAAGATGCGCTGGCAGGAGCGACGCATATTATTCAAGAAGTTATCCGCATTGCGAATAGTTTTGCGCCTCATGGTCGTGGCACTGTTGGATCTATGCAAGTCCATCCGGGTTCGCGCAACGTCATTCCTGGCAAGGTACACTTCACTGTCGATCTACGGCATTTAAATGAAGTGACATTAGCTCAAATGGATAGCGAACTACGCGCAGTTTGTAGCAAAGTAGAGCAACGGCAGAGCCTAACAGTGCACCTAAAAGACGTTCAGTATTTCCCCCCTACACAGTTCGATAGCGTGTTGGTTAATCAGGTTCGGATCAGCACTGTTGCCGCTGGATTTTCTAACATGGATATGGTCACAGGTGCAGGCCATGACGCTGTATATATGGCGTCAGTTACACCGACCGCAATGATATTTGTTCCATGCAAAGACGGGATCAGCCACAATGAAATCGAAGATGCCAAGCCAGAACATTTAGCCGCTGGTTGTCAGGTGTTATTTAACGCGATGCTATTGTCATCGCACAATTTAGCGTGAGAAAGTAATGCCAACGTAGTACAAACTCATTAAGTTCTGATGAGATTAGCAGCCGTTTGAACTATGTAAAGCAAATTATCTATTGCTTATTTTTTAGTGCATTACTAAGTCGTACGATTGACTTATTTATTATATTTAAATTAAGGAAAACCTATGTCTAACATTGAACAATTACCGACCACAAAACTACAACACCAAGATGCCAATGCGCATTTACATCCCTTTGCCGACTACCGACTGAAACAACAACAGATTTCGCAAATCATTGTTAAAGGTGACGGTGTGTATGTTTGGGATTCAGAAGGTCATTGCATGATCGACGCCATGGCTGGTTTATGGTGCACCAATGTTGGATATGGTCGCAAAAGCATCGCCGATGCCGTTCATAAGCAAATGCTACAACTTTCGTTTTACAACACTTTTTTTCACACCACACATTTACCCGCGATTGAGCTGGCAACCAAGCTAGTAGAAATTTCACCGGCACAGTTTAATCACGTATTTTTTGTTGGCTCTGGCTCAGAAGGCAATGACACCATCGTGCGTCTGGTGCGCCATTACTGGAACCAGAAAGAGCAACCAGGCCGACAAATCATCATCAGTCGGCAGAACGCCTATCACGGCAGCACGATGGCGGGTGCTTCACTCGGCGGATGGCCAAGTATGCATAAACAAGGCGGGCTACCAATCCCGGGCATTGTTCACATTGGGCAACCATCGTATCTGGAAGGTGGACAAGGCAAATCTGTCGAGGAATTTGGTCTTGAAGCAGCATCCTGGTTAGAAAATAAAATCCGTGAACTCGGACCAGAAAACGTGGCCGCATTTATCGGCGAACCCGTACAAGGTGCCGGTGGCGTGATTGTTCCTCCGTCAACTTACTGGCCTGAAATTCAACGTATCTGCGATAAGTACGGCATTTTGCTGGTAGCCGACGAAGTGATTTGCGGATTTGGCCGACTGGGCACATGGTTTGGTTGCGAAGCTTTGGGATTCAGACCCGATCTGATCACGTTTGCCAAAGGCGTCACATCAGGATATGTGCCGTTAGGCGGCGTGCTGGTCGCTGATCGGATAGTTGATACATTGGCTGAAACTGGCGGCGAATTCAATCATGGATTCACGTATTCAGGCCACCCAATTGGCTGTGTAGCTGCGCTGGAAAACATTCGTATTCTGGAACAAGAAAATATTCTCAATCAAGTTAAAAACGAGACGGGCCCTTATTTTCAACAAAAATTAACTGCGCTTAACGCACATCCGCTAGTGGGCAATTCTGGTGGCATCGGTTTCTTGGGTGGCTTCAATTTATATAAACATAAAGGAAGCACTGTCCACGATCACATCCCGTTCAGCACAAGCGACAACGCCGGCAATCTGGCACGCGCCAATATTCTGGCAAGCGGAGTCATCGTCAGGCTGATGCCTGGCGATCGCCTATTGATGTCACCACCGCTCACATTAACGCGCAAAGAAATCGACGACACGTTTAACAAAATTACTCAAGGTCTGGATAAGACTTATGAGCAATTAAAACAAAACGCGCGTGAGCGCACTGTAGTTTGAAGTAGACGCAAACGTAATAGGTTGCGCGATTAATCCACTAGCTCTAATCGATTAATAGCGCAGCTCAAAGAGGCAATCAAAGTCGCAAATGCAGCCAAGAAGTTCAAGTCAACCAGCAGGGAATGTAAATCCAATAAACCTTAAAGAAATTATCAACAGGAGATAGTAAATCATGGCAATTCGACAGTTGAATTATCGTTGCGCAGCGGCAGTAACATCTGCTCTGGCAACGCTTTGTCTTTCCTCACCGTGCATGGCACAAGAACTAGCCAACGCGGATAATGACGTCAAAAAAGAAGTCCCGGCACCAGCATTAAAAAACACGGATCAGATTCAAACCGTAATTATTACTGCCAATAAACGTAAAGAAGACGCCAGCAAAGTTCCGCTAAGTATTTCTGTAGTTGGAGGTGATGAACTGGAGGCGCAACATATCAACGACTTTGCATCAGCAACCCGTGCCATTCCTAATATCTCTTTCTCCGGCGGAGGTGGTGGCGGTAATGCTGGTAATGGCCCCGGTTTATCAAACGTAGAAATGCGCGGGGTCAGTTCAACCGCTGGTTCTGCAACTGTGGGGATTTATTTAGACGATGTATCTATGACGGTTGGTAATGCCTATAGCATGGGAAGCGCTGAACCGAAATTTTTTGACTTGGATCACATTGAAGTGTTGCGCGGTCCGCAGGGCACGTTATATGGTGCAAGCTCAATGGGCGGCACGGTAAAATTTATTAGCAATCAGCCGAATCTTCAAGAGCGATCCACATCTATCGCTGCCGATGTTTCATCGACATCCGGTGGAGGAATCAATCATACGGAAACAGCTATTTTTAATGAGGCTCTGATTGCGAATGAGCTGGCATTGCGAATTGGCCTCCAGTCCGCGCATAAAGGTGGATATATCAATCAGGTCGATCCAGTTAGCGGAGCAACCATTGCCAAAGGGATTAATTCTGAAGACGATGAAGTAGCTCGTCTGGCCATGAAATGGGCGCCAACTAAAAATTTGGCAATCACACCTTCGTTGTTTTATCAAAAAGTAAAATCAGGCGATATCGATGTTTCCTATACCAAGTTAGCGGATGGAACCACGCTGCCCAATAATGAAACACCAAAAAAAATCCGCGAACCCGGCATAGATACGTTAATTATTCCCAGCTTAACGATTAATTATGCTTCCACGATTGGTGATATCACGTCAGTAACCAGTTATTTCAAACGTACCTTCAGCCGCACCCAAGACGGCACCACAGTCAACGTTCCCTTTATTGCCAGCCAAGTGCAAAATGACCCTGCCTTAACAGCAACGGTCGCGGGGTTAACCTCGGCCGTATATCTGGATAACGCGATTTCTCAGTTCTCACAAGAAGTGCGGCTTGCTTCGAAATCGTACGATCCCAGTGTCTCGCCATTCACTTGGGTAATTGGCGCTTATGCCATCAATACGAACACCAGAATTGTGGACAATGAACCCGTATTTGGCATCAACGCTGCATTTACCCAAGCAGGAAAAGATATTACTAGCGTGACCGATCTTGGTCCTTATGCCGTAACGGCAGGATTTCCCGGGGATAGTTCTTATCATGCTTACCGCACTTATCACGATGCACAGCAAGCTATTTTTGGTGAGGGTAATTACTATTTTTCACCGACCGTACACTTTACAACCGGACTCCGATTTTTGCAGGCCAAGGAAGTTGCGTTCACAGATAGATCGTTATTTTTTACTAGCGATGGTACCAATAACGGCATAGCAAAAATCACGCAAGAAATCACCGAGAGCAAAGCAACACCTAAGTTTGCACTGACGTGGGAAGTGAATCCTAGCAATACGCTGTATGCCTCCGCCGCAGAAGGGTTTCGTGTTGGGGGTACCAATATTGCTGTTCCGCTGGGATATTGCCAAATGACGACAGCTAACCCCCTATCCTATCAATCAGATTCATTATGGAGCTATGAAATAGGCAGCAAATCACGCTTCCTCAACAATACTTTGTCGATGAATGCCGCGCTATTTCACATTGATTGGAAAAATCTTCAGCAACAAATCTACGAATCTGCTTGCGGTTATGAATTTAACGTCAATGTCGGGAATGCAACCAGCAACGGCGGTGAGTTTGAAATTAAGTACAAACCAACAGCACAGTTAGTAATTGATTTAGCAGGTGGATTAACGCATGCCACGTTATCTGACAGCGCGGGGGCCAATTCCGGCATTACAGGCGCAGTAAAAGGTGCATCGATTTACGGCGTGCCTAAATTTAATGCAGCACTAACAGGTCAATATAATTTCAACTTCAGCGAAGATAAATCCGGCTTTCTGCGTGCAGGCGCGCACTGGACCGGAACCAGTCATGGTTCGTTAGATCCATCTAGTCTTGACTATCAACGCCCGGCTTATGCCAATGTTGACGCAAGCGCAGGCTTAAAATTTGAAAGCTGGGATGTGTCGCTCTATGTCAACAATATCGCCAACAGTCAAAAAGTGATCCAGCGACCCATGGTGCAAAGTCAACCGAGTGAAGTGTACCGTCTGACACCAAGAACAATAGGATTCACCGTAAACGGCAATCTGTAAAAAATTGATTGAGTCAGATAAGAAAGGGAGCATCTCCCTTTCTTTTAAAAGTAAAACTTAACACTGCAGCGATCAACATTACACATATTCATACTAAATTTTGTCCACAACCAAATCAGCAAAAGTAAACATCAGTCAAAGTAGAGATAACGCTCTATACCTAGCCAATATTGCAATACAAACTCAAGCCGATCAAGTCGTACCTCAGTTCAGATATGAATTTAATTAATGAATCTACGGCAAAAATCTCGCTTTTCCGATGACGTCAAAAAGCGTAGATTGCGCATCTAATCGCGGCTTGCTGCAGGATATACGTTTAAACGCAGAGAAAAAATGACCATGACTTACCCAACACAGAGCAATAAAACCACTGACATTATCAATAAACAACGCAGAAATTTAATGCAACTTGCCGCAATGGTGGCCATGTATCCGTTAACCGGATGTGGTGGCGGAGGTAGCGCTAATGCAGAACCCGCTCCAGCACCAACCCCATCACCCGCACCTGCGCCAGCATCCAAGTTTTATGTACCCGATGAAAACACACCACATACGCGCACGTGGATGGCATGGCCTGCCAGCGATATTATCTGGGGTTCGCAACTTGCAGGCATCCAAACCGATATTGCGCTGTTAGCACGCACCATCGCCAAATACGAACCGGTGTACATGGTGGTCAACGGCACAAACAACGCGAGCATTGCACAATCGATGATAGGAACTACCCCATTCCCTGTCACGCTAATACCAACTATTGCCAACGATGATTGCTGGATGCGCGATACCGGTGCTGTATTTCGCAAAGATGGCGCAGGTAATTTGAATTGCTTTGGTCTGAATTTCAACGGCTGGGGCAATCATCAAACGCATGCTAATGACGCCTTGGTGGCCAAACAGGTCGCGGCTTATTTAGGGTTAAATTTTACGGCATCAACCGTGGTCGGCGAAGGCGGCGGCGTTGTAGAAGATGGAGAAGGTACGTTGCTAGCCAATGAAAGCAGTTGGGTCAATGCCAATCGCAACCCCGGTTTGACACGTGATCAGATTGAAGCAGAATTATTAAAGCAATACAGTGCAACCAAAATGATTTGGTGCAAAGGAGTTATTGGTCAGGATGTCACTGACGACCATTGCGATGCCACGGTCATGTTCACCCAACCTGGCACAGTCGTAGTGCATGTTCCAGATGCGGCGGATAACGACGCATTTGCAGCTAATGCCGCGCAATGGCTGCAAACATTAAGCACCTCTACCGATGCTAAAGGACGCGCTTTTAATATCATCAAACTGCAAGCCCCAAAAGCGGCAACAGCAACCACATTAGCTAGCTATATCAATATGTGCGTGACTAATAATGCGGTGATCAATGTCGCCATAGGCGCAATCTGTAACGATCCAGCCAAGGACGTTGCGGTCAAAGTGCAATTGGCTGCAGCCTATCCCGGACGAACTGTGGAAATGCTGAATCTGCCAACCTTATACGGTAGTGGTGGTGGCGGAATTCATTGCGTTACACAACAGCAACCTGTGCCTTAATCTATCCATATAAAGTCAGCTCAAAGAGCTGACTTTACTTTTTGATCATTACAAACCCGATTTAAATTTAGTAAAAGTGCGTGACCCCATGCGTAACAGGAACGGACTAACTTTGCCCTGTACATCCATCGCCAGAATTTCGGCTTCAGAAGGGAATATGGTTGGATTATTTGCAATCGAAGGAGTGACAAATTTCCGACCAGGCAAATTGGGATTTGCGTACAACAATTTATTGGTCAACGCTGCGTGCACTTCAGGTCTCATGATGTAATTCATAAAAATATGCGCGTTCTTTACGTGCGGCGCGTCTTTAGGTATCACCATCGTATCGAAGAACATTACACCGCCCGACTTAGGCATCAGCGGTTTGATATTCTGCTTATTCACCATCATTGTCGCTTGACGCTGTGCACGATTTAAATCGCCCGACCATCCCATCGACACGCACAGCGAACCATCTTCCAAATTACTCATATAGCCAGTCGAACTAATCAGCGTCACATAGGGCCGCACGGCTGCCAGCATCGTTGACACAGCATCATAATCTGCCTGTTTGGTTGTATTCAATGGAAGGTGTAGATAATGTAGTGCAGCGGGAATCACTTCTGAGGGCGAATCTAAAAATGATACGCCACATGATTTAAGTTTGGCAGCATAACTGGGATTAAAAATCAGATCCCAAGCATCGTCCGGCATCGGAGTAGAACCAAGCGTGCGTTTAACCAAGTCGACATTAATGCCTACCGTGATATAACCCCATAACCACGTCACCATGAACTTATTATCTGGGTCAACTTTTGCAATTTGCGATTGCAACAATGGATCTAAATTTTTTAGATTAGGTAACAAACTCTTATCAAGTGGTCGCAACAAACCGCCATCGGCCTGCATACGCGCCCAACCAGATGAGGACATCACCACATCATAACCAGTGCGCCCCGCCATCAATTTGGCATGTAATATTTCGCTACTATCAAAGACGTCATAATTGACTTTGATACCAGTTTCTTTTTCAAAGTTAGCGATAGTATCTGGAGCGATATAATCTGACCAGTTATAAAAATTAAGCACCTTTTCTTCTTGCTGCGCATTCACCGCAGAAGCGGTAAAGAATACGATACCAAATGCTGTCACAGCCAACATGGTTTTTATTTTTTTGATCAATTCCATTTCTAAGCCTTCTAACTAATTACTATTAACTTAATCACTTACAAATGTCAGCGCAATTAAATATGTAAGTTATTGAAATTATTTGAGTACCAAACCGCTTCATTGTTTACATCTGACCGGACTTCCCATTACGCCCGACCAGCTGCAAATTTCAGCGACTTACTTTAAAACTTGGTAGACAAACTTACTCCAATGATTCTCGGTTCAATTCGATATACTTCGCCTAACGTTGATTGCACAATCGGGCGTTGAATGACTTTGTCGTTATTAAGCAAATTCTTAACAAACAAGGTTGCGTCCCAATTATTCCAAGATATCCCTGTGCTAGCATCAAACGTGTTGTAAGCCGGACGAATATAATCGGGATCGACACCGCCATTTGGTAACAAAGCGAATCCACCATGACTACTTCCAACCCAGCGCGCCGCACCACGCACAAACCCGTAAGCATCTTCACCCAAGTTAAAATCATATTGCGCTGTCAATACAGCATTAAACTTTGGCACACCCGGAATTGATTCACCTTTAACCGCGCCATACAAACCTGCATTGGCTGCATTACTATTGTCTAACACAGCATGTGTCACGCCACCGGATAAACCAAGCAAGATACTCTTGACTGGTTTTACTTTCAGCTCAATTTCGCCACCATAACTCGTCGCATCACCAACGTTAATGTCGTAATTAAAATTACATGCCAGCGTAATATTTTGCTGCATACTTTTCCACTTAACATAAAAAGCTGATGCATTTAGCGCAACCGTATTGTTCAAGAAACGTGACTTATCACCTACCTCATAACTCCACAGTGAATCCGACTTATAGCTAATCGGACTAGGTTGTGTGAGCTTACATACCGATACTGGAATGGGTGGATTTGCACCACCAACCCGAAAACCTTCAGCCGCCGAAGCAAACAAGGAATCCGTCGGCGAGACTTCCCACGTTAACGAAACCTTCGGTGTAGCCTTGGTGCCACTCGATTTCACCTCACTTGGTGGATAACTGCCACTGAAATACAACGACTGGCTGGTATCGTACGTTTGTGCAGCGTGCAGATAACGCAAACCGGCGGTGGCATGTAAGGTCGGCTCAAAATAATAATTCATCTCGCCAAACAAAGATTGCTGCGTATCCAAAACTTTATATTCGCCATGAAAGGTATTATCGCCAGGAAATCCGACTGGCAAAGCACTTACCAACACATTAGGATCGGTTGGACTGGCTCCATATTGGGCGAACGTGGAATTAATACCAAGGATTGGATCATTTTCAAAAATGTTGGTATGTTCACTAGATACGTATCCACCCACCAACCAAGTCACCGGTGAACCACCAGCTTGATATGGTTTAGAAGCGATGCGGACTTCTTGTGAATATTGTTGGATTTGATTTTCAAGTTTAACTACCGAAGGCAACACTGCAATGGCCGATGCCAGTGCAGGATTACCGATAATGTAATTGTTACCCAGTACATTGCTATTGGTAAAAGATCCGTCTTGATGACGTTGAAAATTACGCTTAAAAAAGCTCGATACAGACGTCAAATCACCAAAGCCCATTTCATAATTTACCGTCAAACTCGGCACGAGCAATTCATCCATACCGGGTTCCCGCACCATTTTACTGATTTGATAATTAGGTAAAGCAATACCGGTAGGTTGATTATTGGTGATCAACTGAGAATATGAGACATCGGTATCGCCAGTTTTTACCTTTTGATAAAACACAGAGGGCGTCAGCGTAAGCTCTTTACTTGGCGCCCATTTCATTGCAAAGCGCACTACCCCGGCATCTTGCCAATTAATACCAGATTCGGTCACTGCGCCAGTACCGTTGACCAAATTAATAAAGCCACCTTGATGTTCACCAGATACGCCAAATCGCAATGCCAATTCACCAGGAATTAATGGTTGGTTAAATACCGCATTCGCGTTGTAACCCACACCACCACCCTTGATTGAAGAAGCTTCGGTATAGATTGTCGTTTCACGTTCTTTTAAATCAGGTTGGTTAGTAATAAACTTAATCGTTCCGCCCATGGAACTCGCGCCATACAAAGTTCCTTGCGGCCCACGCAATACTTCCACCCGATCCAGATCAAAAAATTTCGGTTCGGCGCTCCCCATACTGTATTGGTTAGATACCGTCATCGAAATATCATCCTGATAAATGCCGACCGTAGCTGAACCTGCAGAGGAACTAATTCCGCGAATTTCTATATTAGATAAACCTGGTCCATCTCCAGCATCACCACCACCGCCCCCACCAGAAAACGAAACATTGGGTATTGCACGAGTAATGTCTGCATAATCACCAATATGTTGTGCTGCCAACTCTTCGCCGCCAATCACGCTGATACTAATTGGTACTTTGCTGGCGTCTTCCTTACGTTTTTGCGCCGTCACAACGACGCTTTGAATCTCACCTGATTTTTCAAAGGTAACTTTACTGGCAGGTGCTGAGTTGGCGTCTTTTGAGGGTGCTAGCGGAGTTTCTTGAGCGCGGCTTACCGTTGCGATAAACGTACTTGCCACAGCCAGTAGAGACACTGTACTTCTGATCGATTTATTATGCCTATTCATTTTTAACATCTCCTGAAATAACTATCTTGTTTTTTTATGGATGAAGTAATGCACGCAATAAAAATGTGCCTAAATTTTTCTTTGCAAGTCAGGACGCACTAACACGCCGTCACTGGTTTGCAGAGTTGAATACATCTCGGGGCGACGATCTCTGAAAAAGCCCCAGCTCTGCCGATCTGCACGTATCGCATCCAAATCAAATTGATGTATCAATATGGCTTCGTCAATTCGATTTGCTTCGGCCAGTTTTGCACCGGTGTGATCAGCGATAAAACTTGACCCATAAAATGTGCCAGTCAAGCCAGCTTGCTGTGGATTACCGTTACCGATGCCAGTTTCGCTACCTATCCGATTAGCGGCTACTACCGGCACCATATTGGCCGCTGCATGACCTTGCATAGTCCGTTGCCAATGACCTGCTGTATCCATGTCAGGATTTCCGGGCTCTGACCCGATAATGGTTGGAAAGCATAAAACCTCTGCGCCCATTAACGCCATACTGCGCGCTGTTTCTGGATACCATTGATCCCAGCATATCGCTACACCAATACGACCAAAGCGCGTATCCCAAACCTTAAATCCGGTATCACCTGGAGTAAAATAAAATTTCTCTGTATACCCTGGTGCATCAGGAATATGCGTTTTACGGTATTTACCCAAGATGCTGCCATCGGCATCCGCAATTGCCACAGAGTTGTAAGCGGTATTGCCAGCTCGCTCAAAAAAACCTATCGGCAAAACAATGCCTAACTCCCCCGCCAGTGCAGCAAAATAAGCGAGCCGCGGATTGTCCTCAAACGGTTCTGCTAACTCTAAATGTGCGGGATTTTGATCCAGACAAAAATACGGCATCATGAATAACTCTGGGCACACCACCAGATTGGCTCCCATCGCTGCAGCCTGCCGAATTAAACGTTCAGCACGTTCCACATTTTTTTTAAAATCCCAATCACCTGAGCTCATCTGCACAGAAGCAACGGTAATAATTCGTTTTGTCATAGTCGACCTCAATGATTAGCTAAGATTGCAGTTCTGCAAAAGGTTACCCAACATGGGATGTTGTTGTGTAGAGCAATGCGTAGCTCCGCCGCCTAATGAAATGGCATCCACGGGTAGCAGCTCAACAACTCTGTCAGGAAAGGCTTTAGCAAAAACCTGTTTGGCTAATTCATCTTGTGGCACATTAAATGCCGTCGAAATAACGGCACCATTCACCAAAATATAATTGGCGTAGGAGTCACAAAACCGGCTTGATCCATAGTTATTTGCATTACGGGGAACTGGAAGATCGAGTATTTCAAAACGACGTCCACGAGCATCAGTTGCCTGCTCCAGCACACGCCGATTGTCTAGCATCAATTGATAATATTCACCCATATCAGCGTCCGGCAAATTGAATAAAATTTTGCCGGGCGCGATAAATGAAGCGATGCCATCAATATGTCCATTGGTTTCAACTTCAGGAGGATAACCAGGCAGCCAGATAATTTTTTGCACGCCTAACATGCGTATCAATTCTGCTTCAATCTCTTTACGATTCATTGTGGGATTACGGTTTGGGTGCAATAAACAACTCTCCGTTGTTATCAACGTACCTTGGCCATCAACATAAAATGAACCGCCTTCCAAAATCATCGCCGAACGAGTGATTGGTATGTGCGCTAACCCGGCAATATCATCGGCAAGTTTGGTGCAGCCATCGTACGGCGTGTATTTTTCTCCCCACGCATTAAACTCAAACGCAGCCGCCATCTGGCAAACATGATCATCGTTGACCAAAATAATTGGCCCGCAATCGCGCAACCAGTTATCTTCCACTGCCAGTGCGACTACCGTCACCGTTGGCCCGCACATACGACGCGCTTCCTCAGCAAGTGGCGCGTAGGCGGTTACGATGCAACGTTGATATTTAGCGATTGTTTGAGCCAGCAATGAAAATGCCTGACATACAGCTTGGTAATGATCACCCCAGAGCTCTTCTCGGTTCTCATACACTGGCCAACCGAGCCAAGTTGCTGCCATTGGCTCCCATTCGGCAGGCATGCGAAAACCATCTCGTCGGCAATCAAAATCGTTGTGTTTCATCCTTACTCCTCACGTTATGTTCTTGGTGAGGGCATACTAAGATGAATTTTATTGATGGGAAAGCGACTAAATTTGCGTCAATTAATCAATTTTTCTCATACCTCAAGGAGATGAAATAATAATTAATTAACAAAAAACCTAAACTCATCTGATGAGTATGTATCCATAACGGGGCGAAATTGGCCTGCCATTAATGCGAATCTGTCGTGCAAAAACACTGCAGAAATAACACTCACTTCAAATTGCTCTGTGCCAATAACCAATCGACGGTTTCAATCACGATGTCAGCGCGCGGCTGATCTGCAATGCGAGAGATCCACCAAGTGGTGCTGGGGACGCGCGGATAATCGCGCAGAATAACCAAATTACCACGCTTGATTTCATCGGATGCTAATAAAAATGGAAGGCACGCTATACCGCGTCCTCGTATCACCGCATCCAAAAGCAAACGCTGATCATCGTACAAAGCAGATTTCTTAAATCCGTTTAATTGATTACGAAAAATACTGGCAATCTCGTCATTGGTCAGACTTTCTTCCAGACATACCAGAGTGGTTTCACGATGATGTTTTTCTATCGGAATACCGGCTAGTCGCTTGGCAGATAGCGCATTTGCCACCACGACCCACTCGTCCTGTAAAAAAGGAACTTCTACTAACCCGGCTTGCTGAATCGGACGATTGCTTATCATAATATCGACATCATCTTCGTCGATATAGCGCGCCGTTTCATCTACCGACAACACCGGACATAAGCTAGGAATAGCCAGTTGCAACTGCTCGATACGAGATTGCAACCAACCATGCAAAATAGGTGCTGGGCAAACAATCGTCACAATGCCAGGATTCAGATAGGTTTCAATTCTGCCTAAGCCACTTTTCAGCGATTCCAGAGAACGAAGCACACTCCGCTGCAATACTTCGCCAGCTACTGTCAATTCCACTCCACGGCCAGTACGCCGAAACAAGGGCATACCAACTTGCTCTTCTAATTGCAAAATTTGGTGGCTTACAGCAGATTGAGACAAATGTAACTCATCTGCGGCACGTGAAAAATTACCCAAACGTGCCGCTGCCTCAAAACCAGAAAGCAATCGTAAAGAAGGAATTCGCATAGTTATCGGAGTGTGATTAAAAATATCTTTGGGAATGCCCAATGATTGCAGAGTGTGAATTTTAACGATACCTTCAATAGCTATGCATCGCCGTTATTTGCCACTTAACACGCAGCACAATCAGGCTATTTTATTGAAAATGATTATATCAACTATTAAGTCAGTCGATTGAACTAATAACTTAAGCAACTTGAATTGAGCTTTACCAATTAAATTTCATCCGCTGCAACTACTTCTTTTACGAAAATCGTTACTTCATCAGTCAGAGTTAATCCCAATAATCCAACGTCAATGCTTCATACAGATATGAGAAATAGTGATGAATCCTCGCTAAAGAATTCAACTTTGTCCATTTCTGTTTATGTCAATATCAATCAAAGAAACGTTTTTTTCTTAGATATTTATTTTCAGTAGCACCCAATACGGTTTTAAATTTTTGCAGATTTTGATTACGAATATGACCGTTATCCTCTGTCGCCAATACCTTGCGACATTTTTTAAAACGTAAAAATACCTCTTTAAATTGAGGTAAAAAAAGGAGATAGGCATGAATGGAAGTAAGCTCATTAAAAATCAATCACGACGGAACTTTGTCAAACTCGCAGGCGCAGGTGTGGCAGGATTAGCCGCAACCGGATTTATTGGAACCACGTACGCAAGCAACATCATAACTACCGCCACAACTGGTAATTTTTATGTACCCGATGAAAATTTACCGCATACCCGCACATGGATGGCATGGCCCTCAAGCACAACGATTTGGGGATCTAGCCTGCTCAAAGGCATACAAACAGATATTGCCCTCATCGCGCGCACCATCGCAAAATACGAACCCGTATACATGGTTGCCAATGGCACCAGCAATGCAACGATTGCAAAAAACAAAATCGGTACGACAACCTACCCTGTCACCATCATTCCGACCATTCCAAATGACGATTGCTGGATGCGCGATATGGGAGTTATTTTCCGTAAAGATGGATTAGGCAATCTGAATTGTTTTGGCCTGAACTTCAATGCATGGGGTAATAAACAAACGCATGCGCATGACGCTACCGTCGCAAAAACAATGGCAGCCTATCTGGGAGTCAATTTCACAGCAGCATCTGTAGTAGGTGAAGGTGGCGGTGTAGTCGAA
Organism: Sapientia aquatica; assembly: GCF_004358105.1. Taxonomy (GTDB): domain Bacteria; phylum Pseudomonadota; class Gammaproteobacteria; order Burkholderiales; family Burkholderiaceae_D; genus Solimicrobium; species Solimicrobium aquaticum. The sequence continues at coordinate 25,277 of NZ_SMYL01000020.1, forward strand.
GATGGCGATGGCACATTACTAGCCAATCAAAGTTCATGGCTAAATCCCAACCGCAACCCAGGAAAAACACTCGCCCAGATTGAAGCAGAATTATTAAATCAATATGGTGCGAAGAAAATGATTTGGTGTACCGGCGTTATCGGACAGGACATTACTGATGATCATTGCGATGCTACAGTTCAATTTACTCAGCCTGGCACTGTTATCGTCCATGTTCCAGATCCTGCGGATAGTGGCGATGCCTTTGCCGCGAACGCAGCACAATGGCTAAGCACATTACAAACAGCGACCGACGCCAAAGGGCGGAGCTTCAATATCATTAAAATGCAAGCACCTAAAGCGATTAATAGCACCATGTTATCGAGCTATATTAATCTGTGTGTTACTAACGGCGCAGTCATTGAAGTAGCGATGGGAGCACTGTGCAATGACCCAGCGAAAGACATTTTAGCCGTGAACCAACTAATGGCAGCTTATCCGGGAAGAAAAATTGAGATGTTAAGTCTTCCAACCTTATATGGACAAGGCGGCGGTGGAATTCACTGCGTAACACAACAGCAGCCTGTTCCATAAATTTGCTAAATATTTTTAAAATAATGGCAGTGCTTTAACCCTTCTTCCATCATTGGTTGAAGGTGTTGACGCGCATCCAAAATTGACCATGTGGGGGTGCGGATAAAATCTTGGACTACTTTTGGGGGTAGTCCATGTATTCATACGAAGAACGCCTTAGGGCGGTGAAACTATATATTAAGCTCGGCAAGCGCTGCAAAGCCACAATCCGCCAATTG
>NZ_SMYL01000021.1 GCF_004358105.1 Sapientia aquatica
GTCACACACCATTCTTCAACAACTACCGTCCACAGTTCTACTTCCGTACAACGGACGTAACTGGTTCGATCGAGTTGCCAGCAGACAAAGAAATGGTCATGCCAGGCGATAACGTTTCGATCACTGTCAAGTTGATTAACCCGATCGCGATGGAAGAAGGCTTGCGCTTCGCGATTCGTGAAGGTGGTCGTACTGTAGGTGCTGGTGTTGTTGCTAAAATTATTGCTTAATAAAACGCAATAAGTAATTAAGTAGTAAAGTACGACACTCCCCGTTTGCGCGGCGAGTGTCGAATTGTTCAGTTTAGGGGTGTAGCTCAATTGGCAGAGCGTCGGTCTCCAAAACCGAAGGTTGGGGGTTCGATTCCCTCCGCCCCTGCCACCGTCATGCTAGCAGGGCATCGAAAGATAAATATAAGTATGTCAAACCAATCTGTGCAAACTGTCAGCACAACAAACGATAAATTAAAAATCACTCTTGCTGTTGTGGCTTTGGTCGCTGGCGTGGTTGGGTTTTTTGTATTGTCGGATCAATCTGTTCTGCGCGTTGTTGCGTTAGTCGTTGGTTTGTTGTTGGCGATTGCTTTTGTCTGGACATCGGAGCCTGGTCAGGCTTTTTTGACGTTCGGTAAAGAAGCGGTGCGTGAGACTAAAAAAGTAGTCTGGCCTACACGTAAAGAAGCGGGTCAAATCACAGCGGTAGTATTTGGTTTTGTGGTGATCATGGCGTTGTTCTTGTGGGGCACTGATAAAATTTTAGAATTTGTCTTGTATGACTTAATTCTAAGTTGGAAAAAATAAATGAGTGAAAATCTCTCGGCTACAGATAACCCAGTTGCTGCAGGTGCACCAGCTGGGAATATGCGTTGGTACGTTGTGCATGCTTATTCCGGTATGGAAAAAAGCGTGCAGCGCGCACTGACTGAGCGTATCGAGCGCGCTGGCATGCAAGACAAGTTTGGCCAAATTTTAGTGCCAAGCGAAGAAGTTGTTGAAGTTAAAAATGGTACTAAGGCAGTGACTGAGCGTCGCCTCTTTCCAGGTTATGTATTTGTTGAAATGGAAATGACGGACGATACTTGGCATTTGGTTAAAAATACTAGCAAGGTAACTGGTTTCATCGGCGGCAAGTCAAACAAGCCAACGCCAATCGCACCGCATGAAGTTGCAAAAATTATGCAGCAGGTGCAAGAAGGTGTCGAAAAACCACGTCCAAAAGTGTTATACGAAGTGGGCGAAGTTATTCGTATCAAGGATGGTCCGTTCACAGACTTCAACGGCAATGTCGAAGAAGTCAATTACGAAAAATCCAAAGTTCGCGTAACAGTTACAATTTTCGGTCGCGCTACGCCAGTAGAGCTGGATTTTAGTCAAGTCGAAAAAGTATAAAGAATTTGTAGTGCGCCGGCTGTGGCGTCTGGCAACAGAAAACAGCAATGTGAAGTACCCGGAGGAGCCAGTCTGAGTTTGTTCCAATTAGTTGGTAGAGATTCAAAAACGGCGCTAACACTCAACCTAAGAAGGAGCCATCATGGCAAAGAAAATTATTGGTTTTATCAAGCTGCAAGTGCCAGCTGGTAAAGCAAACCCATCCCCACCAATCGGACCTGCTTTGGGTCAACGTGGTTTGAACATCATGGAATTCTGCAAAGCGTTTAACGCGCAGACTCAAGGTGTTGAACCAGGTATGCCAATTCCTGTTGTGATCACTGCATTTGCAGATAAGTCGTTTACATTCGTAATGAAAACGCCTCCTGCAACATATTTGATCAAGAAAGCAGCTGGAATCACTAAAGGCTCACCAAAGCCACATACAGACAAAGTAGGCAAGCTCACTCGTGCGCAAGCTGAAGAAATCGCTACATTGAAACGCGCAGATTTGACCGCCGCAGACATGGACGCCGCAGTGCGTACAGTTGCAGGTTCAGCACGTTCGATGGGTATCACGGTAGAGGGTGTGTAATGGCTAAGTTATCTAAACGCGCAAAATTGATCAAATCTAAAGTTGATTCAACTAAAGTGTATTCATTCGACAATGCTGTTGCTATCGTTCGCGAATGTGCAACTGCTAAATTCAATGAGTCTTTTGATGTTGCGATTCAATTAGGTGTTGATCCTAAGAAATCTGACCAAGTAGTTCGTGGTTCTGTTGTATTGCCAGCCGGTACGGGTAAAACTGTTCGCGTAGCGGTGTTTGCTACTGGCGACAAAGCAGAACAAGCTAAAGCTGCTGGTGCTGACGTAGTTGGTATGGAAGATTTGGCTGAGCGTATCAAAGCTGGCGACATGCCATTTGATATCGTGATCGCGTCTCCAGACACAATGCGTATCGTCGGTACATTGGGTCAAATCCTGGGTCCACGTGGTTTGATGCCAAATCCAAAAGTCGGTACTGTAACTCCAGACGTAGCTAATGCAGTTAAGAATGCAAAAGCTGGTCAAGTTCAATATCGTACAGACAAAGCCGGTATTATCCATTCGACAATCGGCCGTAAATCATTTACCGATGCTGATTTGAAAGCTAACTTATTAGCGTTGATCGATGCTTTGCAAAAAGCAAAACCAGCATCAAGCAAAGGTGTATACCTGCGCCGTGTCGCTATGTCATCTACTATGGGTGCTGGCGTACGTGTTGATCACGCAAACTTAGCTGCGTAAAAAATTAGTCCATGCACGCACGTGCATGGCAAATCTTTGGGCTGGGTGCATTTTGCATCCAGACAATCAAAGACCGTTGGGCTGAAACCTTAAAATTTCAGGTAATCACTAAAGTGAGTTCGCTTACTGATGTGCCCAACGCAGATGGTGTGCCCGAACAAGTTTTGTAGTTACATGGTGTAAAAGCCAGAGACTCCTAACTTCGGACGCCGTGTTCGAAACGATGTGAGGGATTTTCCGAGCATCATAATTGGAGGTTGACCGTGAGTCTCAATCTGAATGACAAAAAGGCCGTAGTCGCTGAAGTCTCTGCCAAAGTAGCAACGGCGCAGACTATCGTTGTGGCCGAATACCGTGGCATCCAGGTCGGTCATTTGACGCAATTGCGCGCCAAAGCTCGTGCCCAAGGCGTTTATCTACGTGTATTGAAAAATACATTAGCACGCCGCGCTGTCGAAGGCACTGCTTTCGCTAGCTTGGGTAATGAAATGACTGGTCCATTGATTTACGCTATTTCTGATGATGCTGTTGCTGCGGCAAAAGTAACATTTGAATTTGCAAAAACCAATGACAAACTAGTCATTAAAGCTGGTAACTATGCAGGCAAATCACTTGATAAAGCAGGTGTAGCTGCATTGGCTAGCATTCCAGCCCGTGAAGTCTTATTGGCGCAGTTGTTGGGCGTTATGTTGGCACCGGTTTCTGGTTTTGCGCGTGGCTTGGCTGCATTGTCAGCCAAAAAAGGATCCGATGCTCCAGCCGCTGTAGCAGCTGAGTAATCTGATTTCTAAGTCAAATACCGAATAGATGTAATTACTGAAAAAATTTAGGAGTTTCAAATGGCAATTAGCAAAGACGATATCTTGGAAGCAGTAGGCGCGATGTCTGTAATGGACTTAAACGACTTAGTTAAAGCTTTCGAAGAAAAATTTGGCGTTTCCGCTGCAGCAATGGCAGTAGCAGGCCCAGCAGCTGGTGGTGGCGCAGCCGCTGCTGAAGAGCAAACAGAATTCAACGTAATTCTGGCTGAAGTTGGCGCGAACAAAGTTGGCGTAATTAAAGCGGTTCGTGAATTGACTGGTTTAGGCTTGAAAGAAGCTAAAGACGTAGTTGATGGCGCACCAAAAGCTGTTAAAGAAGGCGTATCTAAAGCAGACGCTGAAGCAGCTAAGAAGAAATTGGAAGAAGCTGGCGCGAAAGCAGATATTAAGTAATCGTGTCTTACTTTGGCGAACGCAAGTTCGTCAAAAAGTAAAGTTGGAATCCTCTCGAAAGAGAGGGTTCCGATTGTCGTTTTCGGTTGTTGATGTTAGTTGTAATTTTTCAACATACAGCACGAAGGATAAAGACTTGAAGTTTCATGGCCGTACAGAATAATCTGTTGAAACTTGAATTCTCTATCTTTCCCTGTCACTCACGGAGTGTTCATGCACTACTCATTTACTGAGAAGAAGCGTATTCGTAAATCTTTTGCGAAACGCGCCAACGTTCACAACGTTCCTTTCTTGCTGGCTACTCAGCTCGAATCCTACTTAGACTTTTTGCAGCAAGACTTAGCACCGTCCCAGCGTAAAAACGAAGGTTTGCAGTCCGCCTTTTCGTCTATTTTTCCTATCGTTTCGCACAATGGTTTCGCGCGTCTCGAGTTTTTATCCTATGTATTAGGCGACCCAGCTTTTGACGTTAAAGAATGTCAACAGCGTGGTTTGACTTATGCATCGCCATTGCGTGCCAAAGTGCGTCTGGTGATTTTGGATAAAGAGTCGCCAACTAAGCCAGTCGTCAAAGAAATGAAAGAACAAGAAGTGTATATGGGCGAATTGCCGCTCATGACCACGACGGGTTCCTTTGTTATCAATGGTACTGAGCGTGTGATCGTTTCTCAGTTACACCGCTCACCTGGTGTGTTCTTTGAACATGATCGCGGCAAAACACATTCATCCGGTAAATTGCTGTTCTCAGCGCGGATTATTCCTTACCGTGGTTCATGGCTCGATTTCGAATTCGATCCTAAAGATATTCTGTTCTTCCGCGTCGATCGTCGTCGTAAGATGCCGGTCACGATTTTGCTCAAAGCAATCGGAATGAACAACGAACAAATCCTGGCTAACTTCTTCGTCTTTGATAATTTCATTCTGCATCGCGAAGGCGCAGAAATGGAATTCGTCGCAGAACACCTGCGCGGCGAAGTAGCGCGTTTTGATATCGCTGATAAGTCCGGCAAAGTAATCGTTGCTAAAGACAAGCGTATCAACAGCCGCCATATCCGTGATATCGAAGCGGCAAAAATCAATAATATTTCTGTTCCAGAAGATTATTTGTTGGGTCGCGTATTGGCGAAAAACGCAGTTGACACCGAAACCGGTGAAGTCATCGCTAACGCCAATGACGAATTGACCGAAGAATTGTTAGCTCGTTTGCGCACCGCCAACGTCACCAACATCCAAACGTTGTACATCAACGATTTGGATCAAGGTGGCTACATTTCTAACACATTGCGCTCCGATGACACCGCTGATCAAATGTCAGCCAAAGTGGCCATCTACCGCATGATGCGTCCTGGCGAACCACCAACTGAAGATTCAGTTGAAGCCTTGTTCAACGGCTTGTTCTACAACGCAGATCGTTACGATTTGTCCGCTGTTGGTCGTATGAAATTCAACCGACGTATTGGCCGCGAAGAATTGACCGGCGCAATGACATTGTCGAATGACGATGTGTTGGCTGTGATTAAGATCTTGGTCGAATTGCGTAACGGTCGCGGCGAAGTCGATGATATCGATCACTTAGGTAATCGTCGTGTACGTTGTGTCGGTGAATTGGCAGAAAATCAGTTCCGCGCCGGTTTAGTGCGTGTGGAACGTGCTGTTAAAGAGCGTTTAGGTCAAGCGGAAGCAGATAATTTGATGCCGCATGATTTGATTAACTCTAAGCCTATCTCCGCAGCGATTCGTGAGTTCTTCGGTTCATCACAATTGTCGCAATTTATGGATCAAACCAACCCATTGTCCGAGATTACGCACAAGCGTCGTATCTCTGCTTTAGGACCTGGTGGTTTGACTCGTGAACGCGCTGGCTTTGAAGTGCGTGACGTTCATCCAACTCACTACGGTCGTGTGTGCCCGATTGAAACGCCAGAGGGACCAAACATTGGTTTGATCAACTCCTTAGCGTTGTACGCACGTTTGAATGAATACGGTTTCTTAGAAACCCCATATCGCAAAGTCGTCGATAGCAAGATCACGAATCAAATCGATTACTTGTCCGCTATCGAAGAAGGTCGTTACATCATCGCTCAGGCGAATGCGACGATTGATGCTGACGGTAAGTTGAGCGATGAGTTGGTATCGTCGCGTGAAGCGGGCGAAACGATTTTGGTCACTCCAGAACGCGTTCAGTATATGGACGTGGCGACCGGTCAGGTTGTGTCCGTTGCGGCATCGTTGATTCCATTCTTGGAACACGATGATGCGAACCGTGCGTTGATGGGTGCCAACATGCAACGTCAAGCTGTTCCTTGCTTGCGTCCAGAAAAAGCATTCGTCGGTACAGGTATTGAGCGCACCGTTGCGGTCGATTCCGGTACAACAGTTCAAGCACTGCGTGGCGGTAAAGTTGATTACATCGATGCAGGTCGTATTGTTATTCGTGTCAACGACGCCGAAGCAACTGCTGGCGACGTCGGTGTGGATATCTACAATCTGATTAAGTACACACGTTCTAACCAAAACACCAATATCAACCAACGTCCTATCGTCAAAGTTGGCGATATCGTGGCAAAAGGTGACGTATTGGCCGATGGCGCATCAACCGATTTGGGTGAATTGGCTTTAGGTCAAAACATGCTGGTCGCGTTTATGCCATGGAACGGTTATAACTTTGAAGATTCGATCTTGATCTCAGAAAAAGTCGTTGCTGATGATCGCTACACATCGATTCATATTGAAGAATTGTCCGTTGTTGCTCGTGATACTAAGTTGGGCGCCGAAGAAATCACACGTGATATCTCGAACTTGGCTGAAAATCAATTAGCCCGTTTGGACGAAGCAGGTATCGTCTACATCGGTGCTGAAGTGACAGCAGGCGACACTCTGGTCGGTAAAGTGACACCAAAAGGTGAAACACAATTAACTCCAGAAGAAAAATTATTACGCGCTATTTTCGGTGAAAAAGCATCCGACGTTAAAGACACTTCGTTACGCGTTCCTTCCGGCATGGTTGGTACAGTTATCGACGTTCAAGTCTTTACTCGCGAAGGTATTGCTCGTGACAAGCGCGCTCAACAAATTATCGACGACGAATTAAAACGTTATCGCTTAGATTTGAACGATCAGATGCGTATTGTTGAAGGCGATGCATTTGAACGTTTAGAACGTATGTTGATCGGCAAAATCGCTAACGGCGGCCCTAAGAAATTGGCCAAAGGCACTGTGATCGACAAGGCTTACCTAGCTGATTTAGATCGCCATCACTGGTTCGATATTCGCCCAGCCGACGACGATGCTGCTGCCGCATTGGAAGCGATCAAAGATTCTATCGCTGAAAAACGCCATCAGTTCGACTTAGCGTTCGAAGAAAAACGTACTAAATTGACTCAAGGCGATGAGTTGCCACCAGGTGTACAAAAAATGGTCAAAGTGTATTTGGCTGTTAAACGTCGCTTGCAACCTGGTGACAAAATGGCGGGTCGTCACGGTAACAAAGGTGTGGTTTCACGCATTGTTCCGATTGAAGATATGCCATACATGGCCGACGGTACACCAGCCGACGTGGTATTGAACCCACTAGGTGTTCCTTCACGTATGAACGTGGGTCAGGTGTTGGAAGTGCATTTGGGTTGGGCTGCTAAAGGTCTCGGTTTGCGTATCGGCGAAATGTTGAAAGCCCATACTGCAATTCAAGAACTGCGCAAATTCTTGGCGTCGATTTATAACGAATCCGGCAAAAAAGAAGACTTGGATAATTTCTCCGATGAGGAAATTATCGAGTTAGCTAACAATTTGAAAAACGGTGTTCCGTTCGCAACGCCAGTGTTTGACGGCGCGCACGAAAGTGAAATCCGTCGCATGTTGGATTTAGCGTACCCAGACCACATTGCTAAACAGTTAGGCATGACGCCATCGAAAAACCAAGTGACCTTGTACGATGGTCGCACTGGTGAATCCTTTGAGCGTAACGTCACTGTCGGTTATATGCACGTTCTGAAATTGCACCATTTGGTTGACGACAAGATGCATGCACGTTCGACCGGTCCTTACTCTCTCGTTACCCAACAACCACTGGGCGGTAAAGCGCAGTTCGGTGGTCAGCGTTTCGGTGAGATGGAGGTTTGGGCACTCGAAGCGTACGGCGCGGCGTATGTCTTGCAAGAGATGTTGACGGTTAAATCAGATGACGTAAACGGACGTACTAAAGTCTACGAAAATCTGGTCAAAGGCGATCACGTCATCGATGCAGGTATGCCAGAGTCGTTCAACGTGTTGGTCAAAGAGATCCGTTCATTAGGTATCGACATCGATCTAGAACGCGGTTAATTTGATAGCCGATATCAGTAAGTTTTAAGCAGTAAAAGTAACAACACCATCGCCCGAATTTACTTCGGGCGATGGTCGTTCAGAAAGTGGTAGTGTTAATTGTGTATCGTTCCCGGTAGTGATGGAACTTGCGCCAAGCGGCCAGGCTCTCCCGTCACTGCGAACAGGGTAAGACGACAACCTTTGAACACCGCGCTTTTTCGCCAACTAGCGTGAATTTTTTCGGAAATTCTTACGCTTGCCAGGAGTGATACATGAAAGCCCTGCTCGATCTATTCAAGCAAGTCCAGCAAAATGAACAATTTGACGCGATCAAGATTGGTCTCGCCTCTCCAGAAAAAATCCGTTCATGGTCCTACGGTGAAGTTAAAAAACCGGAAACCATCAACTACCGTACCTTCAAGCCAGAGCGCGACGGTTTGTTCTGCGCCAAAATCTTTGGACCGATCAAAGACTACGAATGCTTATGCGGTAAATACAAACGTTTAAAACACCGCGGCGTGATCTGCGAAAAGTGCGGCGTTGAAGTTACGTTGACCAAAGTGCGTCGTGAACGCATGGGTCATATCGAATTAGCCTCCCCAACAGCACATATCTGGTTTTTGAAATCATTGCCTTCCCGTTTGGGTATGGTTTTGGACATGACGTTGCGCGATATCGAACGCGTTTTGTATTTTGAAGCCTACGTTGTGACCGATCCTGGCATGACTCCGCTGAAAAAATGCCAGATCATGTCGGAAGACGATTACGCGGCTAAGTACGAAGAGCACGGCGATGAATTCACTGCATTCATGGGCGCCGAAGGTATCCGTGAATTGTTGCGCTCGATCGACATCGACCGCGACGCCGAAGCGTTGCGCGTAGAACTGAAAGAATCCAAATCCGAAGCTAAGATCAAAAAATACGCTAAGCGCTTAAAAGTGCTAGAAGCGTTCCAACGTTCTGGCATTAAGCCAGATTGGATGATCATGGAAGTGTTGCCAGTGTTGCCGCCCGAATTGCGTCCATTGGTACCTTTGGACGGCGGTCGTTTCGCCACGTCCGATCTGAACGATTTATATCGCCGCGTAATTAACCGTAACAACCGTTTGAAGCGTTTGATGGAACTCCGCGCGCCGGAAATCATCACCCGCAACGAAAAACGTATGTTGCAAGAAGCCGTCGATTCATTGCTAGACAATGGTCGTCGCGGTAAAGCCATGACTGGCGCGAACAAGCGTCCATTGAAATCATTGGCTGAAATGATCAAAGGTAAGGGCGGTCGTTTCCGTCAGAACTTGTTGGGTAAGCGCGTCGATTACTCAGGTCGTTCGGTTATCGTGGTTGGTCCACAGCTCAAATTGCATCAATGCGGCTTGCCAAAATTGATGGCTTTGGAATTGTTCAAACCATTCATTTTCAATAAATTGGAATTGATGGGTTTAGCCACAACGATCAAAGCAGCGAAAAAATTAGTTGAAATCCAAGAGCCTATCGTTTGGGATATCTTGGAAGATGTGATTAAAGAGCATCCGGTGATGTTGAACCGCGCGCCGACCTTGCATCGTTTAGGTATTCAAGCGTTTGAGCCAGTTCTGATCGAAGGTAAAGCGATCCAATTGCACCCGTTAGTCTGCGCGGCATTCAATGCCGACTTCGACGGCGATCAAATGGCGGTTCACGTTCCTCTGTCAGTCGAAGCACAAATGGAAGCCCGCACCTTGATGCTGGCTTCGAACAACATTTTGTTCCCATCTAACGGCGAACCATCGATCGTACCTTCCCAAGATATCGTGTTGGGTCTGTACTACGCTACTCGCGAAAAAATCAATGGTAAGAACGAAGGGATGATGTTCCCTGATGTGTCCGAAGTGATTCGTGCTTACGACAACAAAGAAGTGGAACTCACAACACGTATTACCGTACGTATTACTGAATACCCAAAAAATCTGGAAACAGGCGAATTTGAAAAAACAGTAACTCGTTACGAAACCACTATCGGTCGCGCAATTTTGTCCGAAATTCTGCCTAAAGGTTTGCCATTCAGCGTCTTGAATCGCGCCCTGAAGAAGAAAGAAATTTCAAAACTGATCAACACTTCATTCCGTAAATGCGGTCTGCGTGCAACGGTCGTTTTCGCGGATAAATTGATGCAATCTGGTTTCCGCTTAGCGACTCGTGCAGGTATCTCTATCTGTATCGATGACATGTTGGTACCGCCACAAAAAGTCACGCTGATCGCTGCGGCTGAAAAAGAAGTTAAACAGATCGAACAGCAATACGCATCCGGTCTGGTTACTGCCGGCGAGCGTTACAACAAGGTTGTTGATATCTGGGGTAAAACCGGTGACGACGTCGGTAAGGCGATGATGGAACGTCTGAAAGTTGAAGACGTCGTTAATCGCGACGGCACAACTGGCACACAAGAATCGTTCAACGCGATTTACATGATGGCCGACTCCGGTGCGCGTGGATCTGCAGCGCAGATTCGTCAGTTGGCAGGTATGCGGGGCTTGATGGCCAAACCGGATGGTTCGATTATCGAAACTCCGATTACCGCGAACTTCCGCGAAGGTCTGAACGTGTTGCAGTACTTCATTTCAACTCACGGTGCACGTAAAGGTTTGGCCGATACTGCGTTGAAAACAGCGAACTCAGGTTATTTGACTCGTCGTCTGGTTGACGTTACTCAAGATCTGGTTGTAATCGAAGATGATTGCGGCACATCAAACGGCGCTTCAATGAAAGCACTGGTTGAAGGTGGTGAAGTTATCGAGCCATTGCGCGAATTGATTTTAGGTCGCGTCACAGCGTTAGATGTCGTCAACCCAGATACACAAGAAACGCTCTACGCCGCTGGCACATTGCTGGGCGAAGACCAAGTTGAAGAAATCGAACGCTTAGGTATCGACGAAGTTAAAGTACGTACACCGTTGACCTGCGACACACGCTACGGTCTGTGCGCCATGTGCTACGGACGTGACTTAGGTCGCGGCCAGATGGTTAATGCGGGTGAAGCTGTTGGTGTTATCGCTGCGCAGTCCATCGGTGAACCTGGTACACAGTTGACCATGCGTACGTTCCACATTGGTGGTGCGGCTTCTCGTGCAGCGGTTGCGTCAGCCATCGAAGCGAAGTCCAACGGTACGATCCGCTTTACCGCAACAATGCGTTATGTCACTAACGGCAAAGGCGATTTGATCGTTATTTCCCGTTCTGGTGAAGTCTTGATTACAGACGATCACGGTCGTGAACGTGAACGTCATAAAGTACCGTACGGTGCAACCTTAGTTGTGACTGACGGTATGGTGATCAAAGCTGGTATCGTCTTGGCGACTTGGGATCCGTTGACTCGTCCGATCATTACCGAATACACCGGTCAAGTTAAGTTTGAAAACGTCGAAGAAGGCGTCACCGTTGCTAAACAAGTTGATGAAGTTACCGGCTTGTCCACTTTGGTCGCAATCGATGCAAAACGCCGCGGTGTCGCAACAAAACTGTTGCGTCCACAAGTCAAACTGTTGAACGAACAAGGCCAAGAAGTCAAGATCGCTGGCACAGAGCACGCCGTGACGATCAGCTTCCAGCCTGGTGCTTTGTTGATGGTAAAAGACGGACAACAAGTTCACGTTGGTGAAGTCTTGGCGCGTATCCCGACTGAATCACAAAAAACTCGTGATATTACCGGGGGTCTGCCGCGTGTTGCTGAGTTGTTCGAAGCGCGTTCACCAAAAGACGCTGGCGTGTTGGCCGAAGTCACAGGTACGGTTGCCTTTGGTAAAGAAACCAAAGGTAAGCAACGTTTGGAAATTACCGATTTAGATGGTGAAAAACACGAATTCTTAATCGCTAAAGAAAAACAAGTATTGGTGCATGACGGTCAAGTGGTCAACAAAGGTGAAATGATTGTTGACGGCCCACGTGACCCACAAGACATTCTGCGCTTATTGGGTATCGAAGCGTTAGCGCGTTACATCGTTGAAGAAGTTCAAGACGTGTACCGTTTGCAAGGCGTTAAGATCAATGACAAGCACATCGAAGTTATTGTGCGTCAAATGCTGCGTCGCGTAACTGTTGTGAACCCAGGCGATGCGAACTACATCGTTGGTGAACAAGTTGAACGTTCCGAATTGTTGGATGAAAACGATCGCGTAATCGCCGAAGGTAAGATCCCTGCAACCTATGAAAATATCTTGCTCGGTATTACCAAAGCATCGTTGTCTACTGACTCCTTCATCTCAGCCGCGTCGTTCCAAGAAACAACCCGCGTTCTGACCGAAGCAGCGATTATGGGCAAACAAGACAGCTTGCGTGGCTTGAAAGAAAACGTCATCGTTGGACGTTTGATTCCAGCCGGTACAGGTTTGGCTTACCACCGTGCTCGTAAGTTGAAAGAAACTTGGGAGGCCGATGAGCGTAACGCGATGTTGCAAGCAGAAAAAGCAGCTTTTGCGACCAATGTAGAAGCCACTAGCACAACGGAAGTTACTGACAGCGACGAGTAATCACCGCTTAAGTTAATCCAGTAGCAAATGCGAAGCGACCTCAGAAATGGGGTCGCTTTTTTTATGTCTAAAATGATTCTCAGCGATAACAACACAAAGCAAAATCTTAATCAGAATTTGATTGACAGCAACAATTCAATACCTGTAATTTTACTGTTTTATAATAATTATCGATAAAAATTAAACGTAGTTCACCCCAAGGCATATAGCAACTTCGGCCATCAGCCAAACGCTATTTTTAGACAAAAGGAAGAGAATGAAACGTATCCACACCACCCTCAATACTGGCTTTACATTGACAGTATTAGCATTGAGTTTATCCAGCGTCACGCTATTTGCAGCCGAAACCACAGCGACTGTGGCGCCAACTGCGATGCAATCGGGGATATCCAAGGCAAGTGAAGACAAATCCGTCCGCATCCAAGATGACTTCTTTCAACACGTCAACGGCACATGGTTAAAGAACGAAACAATCCCAGCAGATAAATCCATGTGGGGCTCGTTTGTGCAATTGGACGAAGATGTACAACCGCAATTGCAAAGCTTAATCGACAGCTTAGTCAAAAATTCCAGCAGCGCGACTGACGCCGATGCTCAAAAAATCATCGACCTATACACCAGCTATTTAGACACCGCCACCATTGATGCATTAGCCTTGAAGCCACTAGAAGGTCTATTTGCTCAAGTCGATGCGCTAACTGACAAATCGCAATTGCCCGCCTTGATCGCACGTTTTAACCGCTTGGGAATTAACGCGCCCTATTCATTCGGCATTGGCCAAGACGCCAAAAACTCGACTGAATACATCGCCTCCATGGGCCAAAGTGGCTTGAGCTTACCTGATCGTGATTACTATCTGCTAGACGAAGACGCTAAGTTGAAATCCACGCGCGACGCTTACGTAAAGCATGTGGAAAAAATGCTCACCTTGGCTGGTGACAAAAACGCCGCCGAGAGCGCCCAAGTGATTTTGAAATTGGAAACCGCCTTAGCGCAAGTGCAATGGACCAAGGTTGAATTGCGCGACCCAATCAAAACCTATAACAAACTCGAACTAAGCAAGCTCGCGGCGCTAACTCCTGGTTATGACTTTGCGGCTTACTTCAAAGCGTATGGTGTTGACGGCAAAATCAGCGTTGTCAATGCGGGCCAACCGAGTTTCTTTACCGGCTTTGCTAAAGTCGTCCAAGAGCAACCATTGGACGCGTGGAAAACTTACTTCAAATGGCAAGTGTTGAATGGCTATGCTAGCTACTTACCGAAAGCTTTCGACGATGAAAACTTCGCATTCAACGGCACGATTCTGCAAGGAACGCCAGAACACAAAGCCCGCTGGAAACGCGCGATTGACGAGGTCAATGGCGATTTGGGCGAGGCCTTAGGCCGTTACTACGCCGCCAAATATTTTCCACCAGAGCATAAAGCCCGCATGGAAAAATTGGTCAGCAATTTATTGGTCGCCTACAAACACAGCATCGAAAAACTCGATTGGATGACGCCAGCGACCAAGAAGCAAGCGCAGTTAAAATTGTCCACCATGGTCACCAAAATCGCCTACCCAGCCAAGTGGCGTGACTATTCGGCGTTAACGATTAAGAAGGATGATTTAATCGGTAACGCGATGCGCGCTAACGAATATTCCACCGACTACGACATCAATCGTTTAGGTCACCCAGTAGACCGCGAAGAGTGGGGCATGACGCCGCAAACGGTGAACGCGCAGTACAATCCGCAGATGAACGACATCACCTTCCCAGCGGCGATTTTGCGCCCACCATTCTTTAATCCGGACGCCGACGATGCGGTCAATTACGGTGGTATTGGTGCGGTCATCGGCCATGAAATCAGCCATGCGTTTGACGATGAAGGTAGCCAGTTCGATGAGAAAGGTAATTTGCGTGATTGGTGGACGAAACAAGATCATAAAAAGTTTGCAGTAAAGACCGCCGCGTTAGTCAAGCAGTACAACGCCTTTAGCCCATTAAAAGGCTACAACGTGAATGGCGAATTAACCTTGGGTGAAAACATTGCCGACAACTCTGGTTTAGCGATTGCGATGAAAGCGTATCGCATGACTTTGAATGGCAAACCGTCTCCTGTTATTGACGGTTACACCGGCGAGCAGCGCTTCTACATCGGCTTCGCACAAGTGTGGCAAATGAAGGCGCGCGATGAAATCACCTTGGTATTGTTGAAAACCGATCCACATTCGCCAGCCGAATTCCGCGCCAATGGAACCGTGCGTAATCAACCGGATTTCTACAAAGCCTTTGATGTGAAGCCTAGCGATAAGATGTTCTTGGCGCCAAAAGATCGCGTGATTATTTGGTAAGGAAAACCGCGTTGTGATTGCCTGCAGGTTTGGTGATCGCAGCTCGTTAAACAGGTAACAAGCAAAAAAGGCGAAGTTAATGTTCGCCTTTTTTGCGTTATATCGATGCGTGAAAAATTGTGGTCGCTAGCTCAGTAATTAATTACATTTAAAGATCGCTTGCATCGAATTAGTTCGCGCTGTGTTGATTACATTTACATGGGGATGAGACATGAGGAAAATTGTATTGCTCATAGCAGCCGTTGCGATTTCACCGTTGATTTTCGCGCAAGGCAATAACGCAGTCATTCCGAGCGGCTTCTTAAGCCATTACGACAAGCTCGTGCCTGATCCGCGTTCCAGCGACAACTATTTTCATTATTCCGCGCCAGCGACCACGAAGCGAAAAGTAGGCAAAATCTATTTCCTGCCGCTGACCACTTTTCCAGAAAACAAAGAATTCGATGTCATCGACCGTGCCACAGTAGATGCGATGTTGAGCAAGCTAGATGAAGTCTTGCGTAAAAAATTAGCCGGCAAAGCCACGCTGGTAAATACGCTCGAAGAAGCCGACACCATTGTTCAAATCGCTGCCACGGGAGCCAAAACGATCGATGCGAGTCGCGATGTGATTGATTACATTCCGCTGCGTTTGGTAACCAAGCCACTCAAAGATGCGGCAATGGGAAAACAGCAGCAAGTGGTGGTGACGTTGGAGATGATGATGCGCGACGCCAAAACGCATGAGCCGGTTTTTGAAGCGATTCATCACACTGCCGGCAAGAACATCGGACGCACCGGCGACGCGAAACTGCAAGCCAACATCGATGCGCTAAGGCCGGTGGTTGATAAATGGACGGATAACATCGTGAAGGAAATTATTTCGCCTCAGTGAATCCGATCTAGTGCCGAGCACAGTTCTTAAATCATCGCCGTTATCGCTTCATTCATCGCGCGGCAACGGCTTGTGATTATCGATCACCTCATGACAGTCGCCTTGCAAATGCGCGTCATCGTAATTAGTCCAGCCGTAGCTATCGACGTAGCGTTTATGCGCCGTTAATTTGGCACTCACGATACTGCGCTCCAATTGCTCGCTGGGATAATGAACGTCAGCCACGTCGAGTACAGAGTGAAAGATGTTTTCGGTCGATAATTTTGCGTGCCGATGCTGCTTTAATTGCGCCACTTTGTCGGGAAACTGTTCGGCGTAATCGTTCGAATACCACAGGAACGCAGGGATATGAAATTCGTACTGTGTATTGTGTCCATGAAAGGCCAACTCGCAGGCACCGTCGTACAGC
Source organism: Sapientia aquatica (assembly GCF_004358105.1). Classification (GTDB taxonomy): domain Bacteria; phylum Pseudomonadota; class Gammaproteobacteria; order Burkholderiales; family Burkholderiaceae_D; genus Solimicrobium; species Solimicrobium aquaticum. The sequence goes on from NZ_SMYL01000021.1 coordinate 16,291, forward strand.
GTTTGCCCGTGGTCGGAAACATAGATCAGTGCGCTAATGATGTTTTGCGCTTTCAGTTTGTGTATCGCCTGGGTTAAAAACCAATCGGTGTACAGCACCGAATTATCGTAGCTATTGTTCATCTGCTGCTTGATAGCGCGGTCGTCGTAATCGGGGTCAGTCTCGCCAGTGAGTGACGGTGTCCACCGATTAAATTCCGGCGCGTGACGGTGGCTGTAATTCCAATGATTGCCTATGGAATGCAGCACGATTAACTTCTTTAGACTTGCATCCTTCAATGCTCGCTCCAACGGGTCTAACATCACTTGATCAAGGCTAGAACTATTGGTGAAGCCACCCAGATTTAAGAACTCGGTCACGTCGGCCTCTTTGGCAAAGACGGATACCGGCGTATCAAATTCACCGAACGACATTTGGTTCGAAATCCAATAGGTTTTAAAGCCTGCTTCTTTGAACGCAGACAGAAACGACTTCTCCGAAAATCCCGCCTTCAGACTTTGCATGGCCGGTTTGCGCGACACAATGACAGGAACCGAAAGGCGGGTCGCTGCAACCGGGCTAATGATGTCACTGAGCGCAACCAAGTTAGCTTCGGACTTAAGTAGCGGCGTCGTATCGCGCCCGTACCCGTTTAAGCTCCAACGATCAAAGCGCGATGATTCACCAATGATGACAACAATAGTTTTGGGCGTGGTGTCCGACGTGGCGCCAAATGTAAACGCGCTACTTTTCTCAGCTAATACGCTTAAATAATGTCGCTCGTACAAAAAGTCGGCGACATTGACAGCAAAGCCAAACGGCCACGTTCGCGCGACTATTTTTTTATCAACGGGAGTTTCGAACCAACTGGGCAAAGAGGGAACTTTTCCTTGAAGCGCCGAGGTGAGTTCATGAAACCGTGTTGGCGTGGGCGCAGTAGTTGAAGCCTCGTCATCGTTGCCGTCATCAGCGGCGTTGGCCAGCACCGAATGTTGTGCTTGCTGATAGCCAAACTCTTCGCCATAGACAAACAAAGCGATACAAAAGAGGCAAATTGCCAAGCCCAGCCAACGGCTTGCGTGCGTCCATACCAAGATTGATTTGCCTGCGCGATTGACGAAATACCACCATCCCAAAATGGCTGTTTCGATCAAAATTAGGAGCAGCGTCTTCTTGCCCAAAAACTCGACAGCTTCCTTCGGACTAGTTTCGATAATTAACCCTAAGTGATGCGGTGAAATACCTTGCATAAAAAAAATCTGCAAGTAAATTTCAATGGGCAGCGCCAGAAACACCGGCAGCAACAACCAATGGAAATTACGTGGTCGTTTAAATAAGCTCCACAATAACAGCCAAAAAAATAGTTCTAGCGCGACAATTAAGTTGGCATGTTCGACCGGACGACCCAGCATCAGCGGAAAAAACGGAACGGCGGAAATGAGCAAATACGAGCCGAGCAAAAAACTATACTGCCGGCGTTGGAGTAATTTTTTTAACATTAAGTAAAGCAAATTGGAAAAGTAACGGTGAACGAGTCGCATCTTTCACAAAAAAATGAATTAAAGCAAGTAAAAATGTCGGTTTCATGCTGAGTTTTTGGGAAGAATCGGTGAAATTGATTGACGTGCTTCCAATCCAAGTTTAAACTTGCGAGTTCTCGATTTTGTTTCTTTCGTGCGCTAAAATATAAATCCGCTTCCATGTTGATTAATTTTTGAGCAATTTTGAGCAAATTCAGAGAGAAGTAAGTTGAAGTTGAAGCTACCCGCACAGTGTGCGAGAGATTGATTAGTCCCCGGGCAATCGTTTCCGGGCTTTGTTTTATGTAGTCTTATTTATGTTGGGTTTATAACGATGCCAACCATCAATCAATTGATTCGCCAACCACGTGTTTCAGTACGCGTGAAGAGCAAATCGCCGGCGCTGGAAAACAGCCCGCAAAAACGTGGAGTTTGCACTCGCGTTTATACAACAACTCCAAAAAAGCCTAACTCGGCTTTACGTAAAGTTGCCAAAGTACGCTTAACCAACGGTTTCGAAGTTATTTCGTATATCGGCGGTGAAGGCCATAACTTGCAAGAGCATAGCGTGGTTTTATTGCGCGGTGGTCGTGTTAAGGATTTGCCGGGTGTGCGTTACCACATGGTTCGCGGCGCATTGGATACTCAAGGCGTTAAAGACCGTAAACAAGCTCGTTCCAAATACGGTTCGAAGCGTGCAAAAGCTGCTAAGAAATAATTTCTTGAAATTATCTCGTAGTAATTTTGCTGTAAATTAACTTGTAAGTTCATATTTGGTATGGGTGTCGGTTGTATCTGAACCGAGTAAGTGGCGGGCTATGATGGCTCACCGCGAGGATGTAGAGAGTTAAACATCTACTGACTCAACTGAAGATCGAAAGGAAATGAAATGCCACGTCGTCGTGAAGTCCCGAAACGCGATATTTTGCCGGATCCAAAATTCGGTAACGTAGAAGTCGCAAAATTTGTCAACGTTTTAATGTTGTCAGGTAAAAAATCTGTAGCAGAAGGCATTATTTACGGTGCGTTTGATCACATCCAGACTAAGTCTGGTAAAGATCCACTGGAAGTGTTTGCATCTGCAATTGGTAACTGCAAACCACTGGTTGAGGTTAAATCCCGCCGTGTTGGTGGCGCTAACTACCAAGTTCCAGTTGAAGTTCGTCCAGTTCGTCGTTTGGCTTTGTCGATGCGTTGGTTGCGTGAAGCAGCTAACAAGCGCAGCGAAAAATCCATGCCGCAACGTTTGGCTGGTGAATTGTTAGAAGCCGCTGAAGGTCGTGGCGGTGCAATGAAAAAACGCGATGAAGTTCATCGTATGGCTGAAGCGAATAAGGCATTCTCGCATTTCCGCTTCTAATTAGGGAATATCGAGGGTGTGCTGTGCTTTAGTTAGGTGCAGATACCTCGTGAAGTATTTTTGAATCAAACCGAGTATCGTGAAAACAGATGCTCGGTTTTGTCCATTATAAGAATTAGGATTGATTATGGCCCGCAAGACCCCTATTGAACGCTACCGTAATATCGGTATTTCAGCACACATTGATGCTGGTAAAACGACGACCACTGAGCGTGTTTTGTTTTACACCGGTGTAAATCACAAGATTGGTGAAGTGCATGATGGTGCCGCCACCATGGACTGGATGGAGCAAGAGCAAGAGCGCGGTATTACTATTACTTCCGCTGCGACGACCTGCTTCTGGAAAGGTATGGCGAACAACTTCCCTGAGCATCATATTAATATTATTGATACTCCGGGCCACGTTGACTTCACTATTGAAGTTGAGCGTTCGATGCGCGTACTTGACGGTGCTTGCATGGTTTACTGCGCTGTGGGTGGTGTTCAGCCACAATCAGAAACTGTATGGCGTCAAGCGAACAAATACAAAGTTCCACGTTTGGCTTTCGTTAACAAAATGGACCGTACTGGCGCGAACTTCTTCAAAGTTTACGATCAAATGCGCGCTCGTTTGAAAGCGAATCCAGTCTTGATTCAAATCCCTATCGGCTCCGAAGAAAACTTCTTGGGCGTCGTTGATTTGGTCAAGATGAAAGCGGTGTACTGGGATGACTCAACCCAAGGTATGAAGTTTGACTACCGCGATATTCCTGCTGAATTGCAAGCGCAAGCAGCCGAATGGCGTGAAAAAATGGTTGAAGTTGCTGCTGAATACACAGAAGAATTGATGAACAAATACCTTGAAGAAGGTGATTTGTCGGAAGCTGAAATCAAGCAAGCACTGCGCGCTCGTACCATTGCGGCGGAAATCGTTCCAATGATGTGCGGAACTGCGTTCAAAAACAAAGGCGTTCAAGCCATGTTGGATGCGGTTATCGAATACTTGCCATCACCAGTAGATATCCCTGCGGTGACTGGTGTGGATGAGCACGATGAGCCAACGTCACGTAAAGCTGAAGACACAGAGAAATTCTCTGCTTTAGCATTTAAGATCATGACCGATCCGTTTGTTGGTCAATTGATTTTCTTCCGTGTGTACTCAGGTTCCGTTAAGTCCGGCGACACTGTATTTAATCCGAACAAAAACAAGAAAGAACGTTTAGGTCGTATTTTGCAGATGCACGCTAACCAACGTGAAGAAATTAAAGAAGTTAACGCTGGTGATATCGCCGCTGCTGTTGGTTTGAAAGAAGCGACAACTGGTGAAACATTGTGCGATCCATCATCAATCATTACTTTGGAGCGCATGGTATTCCCTGAGCCAGTTATTTCTCAAGCTGTTGAGCCAAAAACCAAGGCCGACCAAGAGAAAATGGGCTTGGCGTTGAATCGCTTGGCGCAAGAAGATCCATCATTCCGCGTTAAAACGGATGAAGAATCTGGCCAAACAATTATCGGTGGTATGGGCGAGTTGCACTTGGAAATTATCGTTGATCGTATGAAGCGTGAATTTGGCGTGGAAGCGACAGTTGGTAAGCCACAAGTTGCGTACCGCGAAACTATTCGCAAAACTTGCGAAGAAATCGAAGGTAAATTCGTTAAGCAATCTGGTGGTCGTGGTCAATACGGTCACGTGGTATTGAAGATCGAACCGCAAGAAGCTGGTAAAGGTTTCGAATTCGTTGATGCGATCAAAGGCGGTACTGTTCCTCGTGAATATATCCCTGCGGTTGAAAAAGGTGTTCGTGAAACATTGAACTCTGGCGTGATGGCTGGTTACCCAGTAGTTGACGTTAAAGTTACCTTGTTCTTCGGTTCATACCATGACGTTGACTCGAACGAAAACGCGTTCCGTATGGCTGGTTCGATGGCGTTTAAAGACGGCTGCCGCAAAGCAAGTCCAGTTATTTTGGAACCAATGATGTCGGTTGAAGTTGAGACTCCAGAAGACTACGCTGGTACTGTAATGGGTGACTTGTCATCACGTCGCGGTATGGTTCAAGGTATGGACGAGATTCCAGGTGGCGGCGGCAAGATCATTAAAGCTGAAGTTCCATTGTCAGAAATGTTTGGTTACTCGACTTCGTTGCGTTCAGCAACCCAAGGTCGCGCAACTTACACGATGGAATTCAAGCACTACTCGGAAGCGCCTAAAAACGTTATCGACGCAATCGTTACAGCAAAAGCGAAGTAATCCTGTAAAATACTGGGTTCACTGATTAAATTTAGTCTTGTTGCTGCGTTTGTTTTGTAAAAAAACAAACGCAGCTAAACAAATCAATTAAGCACTAATCGTTCTTTTTGAAGGAAGAATAAAATGGCAAAAAGCAAGTTTGAGCGGACCAAGCCGCACGTGAATGTGGGCACAATTGGCCACGTTGATCATGGTAAAACAACATTGACAGCAGCGATTGCTACCGTATTGTCGAAGAAATTTGGCG
>NZ_SMYL01000022.1 GCF_004358105.1 Sapientia aquatica
GCCATGTGGATTCTTTTGATGCAGCGGATGCTGGCTTGGTCATTTCGCACTCCGGTTGATTAAACTGGAATGGATTGTGTCGCAATTAGATTCGGTTGAAAATAACGCCGCTCAGGAACCGGTTACGGATATTCGGTGAAACTATCACCAAAAGTATTAGTACGATCTGCCTAAAAAAATAGGGGTGCTACAACTTTCGAATTCTTGGACTGTCTGCGTCACAGTTATTTCGGAAGTGAACAATCAATGACACAAACTTTGATGTAGTATCTTTTATCTAATGGAACTAATGAAGTAAGCCACTGCTCAAGTTCCGACGATGACCGAGGTTTCTTGCCTTGAGGCGAGGGTAGGATATTATTTTGGCCGAACCAAAATACCAGATATATTCCATGCCCGTCGGTACCTGGATCCCGCACGTATTTCGCGATTAATTGTGTATCAATTGCCTTCCAAAGATCACGATGATAGTCTTTTTTAATTTCTATTGGAATATTAAACTCACTTACGCCGCGGTACGAGATCTTCAGATCTGCTCTCATGTCATCCGCATAGTTCCCTTCCTTCGCTACTTCAACGTGAAGTTTACGGAAATACGGGCTCAATAGCGAATATAAAATATCGCGGCAATCATTTTCAGGTTTTGGAAGATGTAATGTTTTGTTTTCGGAGTCATAGCTCCAATATTGTCGGTATTCATTGGCGTTCCCATTCCTAATTTTATTTTTCAAATCAGTTAGATGATCGAATACCAGTGCGGCCAAATCACTAGCACTGGTTGGCTCTAAATTGGCTAAAGTCATGCTAACTTCCGCGCTACTTAAATGATGAAATGTTGTTTTGCGACGCGCAATTCTAATTTGATGCAAAGCCGAACGGATAGGGTTATGCCAATTGACCAAGTCAGGTAATGTTAATAGGCGTTCAAATTCCGACACCACATTTTCATCAGCACGATCACTTAAATATTTAAGGAGGGAATATACCAAATTAGATGTTTCCATTTTAGGGCTCACCCAATACACACCGGTTTGCCGCTCAGATTGGCATTGGGGACCTAGCGTTTCTATCAAAAAGATCAATGTCGAATCCGGTAAGTTTCCTATTTTTGATTGTTCGTCTTCGCCGCGAGGTTGTAAAAATTCAGCGAAATAATTTTGACGAACTTGATTTTTACCGAGATATTGATGAAGCTTTGTTTGGAATTTTTGCGGATTTAATAGTAGTCCGCATGTCATCCAAAATATTTTTTGCGTACTGTCTAGGCTCTTTAGTAACACTCTCTTTTCAACAAGCGGTAGAAATTCGCATGGAGGAAGATGTCGTAGTGCAGCTTTCAGCAAGAGGGAAAGAGAATGAGTGATTTGATTTTTATTAGAGCGCAGTGGATAGTTTTCCAGTAACAGTGGTGTGCATAATTGCGCGACTTCAGCATAAAAATCATTGAATGTTAATGAATAGAGCGTACTGATATGTTCTTTCTTTGCCTGCAATCGTTGCAATGTGTAGATAGTTAAAATTTCAGAAACAAGAGAAGGGCGCTCCTTCATTAAATACAGAAACCAACTTGGCTCATTTTCAAGATGATCTGCGAAACGAAATGCAATGACAGAAGAGAGAATTGAATTTTCTAAGTTCAATATATTTTCAGGGTTTTCGGCTGTCAATTGTTCAATGCCAATTAGAGATGGCCAGCAAAGAAAATGCATCTGCCCAGTCAATTCCAAATCAAAAATAACAGAGGCGCTTGGCAAATCGGCGCGATACAAAATTTTATGAAAGCCGCTAAATGCCGCAGAAACCAGCTCAGGATCATTACCTAAAAAATTAGTGATCCTATCCAACGGCGTCTCGCCAGTAACATCAATTAAGTGTCCTTTGAATGCGCAAGCTAAATCATAAAAAATATTGGGCGCAGCACTTCCATCACGGATTTCATTGACATGTTCACGAACAAATTTCAACCACGCTACTTTATTTTCATTTTGTATTTTTTCACGCTCAGTTCTTCTTTGACGGGCTTCGATGTTAAATTTATGTTGTGAATGTTCTAGCGATATCATTAAATAGGCCTTGAACCAAGGCTGAAATCGAGAATTATTTTCTACCCAATCTGAGAGGAATTCAAAATCATCGCTTCCCATATAGCTCTGATTATTTTTTTCTCGTAGTCTCCCAAAAGCCAAGTCGAAATAGATTTGGGCTTTATGATCATTTCGTTCCTCGCGAGCTTTGGATAAATACCAATCTTCTATATTTCCTGGTGGAGCGGCTCCATAAAGACGAGCCAAACACGAATAACCACATAAAACTATATTGTCTTGACTCGAACTTTGTTGGACGCCAATTTCAATAATTGCTTTGTAAAGGTTAGGATGGCCTTCTAGCCATAATTTTATCTGTAGAGCATCGTCTCTTTCGAGCTCTGAAATAAAATCATTTAGCCCAATCCCTAGCCAGTCATAGAGTTGTTCATGTGAAGTCACATTGCCAATTTCTGATAGGGCACGGACTAACAACTGGCCGATCATTCGATTCAGCTGTTGAGCGTGCAAAATCGGATTTAATTCATTTTTTCTTTTAGAAACTTGATCCAATAAGGTTGGTAAATAATCGGTTGGCGTGCTATTCGGAAGCTGATGAATCCAAAACGTGAAGTACTCATTAATCGAATTTTCCCATGCTTGGATTCGTAAGAAGTCAAAAATTCGTGCAGGCGAAATTATTTGGGGATAGAAATTAGTCAAGATATGACCAAGGAGGCTGTGATCTTTATCTTCAATGACACCAGTCCTGACATCCTCAGCGATCGAAATTAACAATGGATTATCGGGCTTTGTCAATTTTAATAGCGCTTGCAAAGCATTTTGGCGATAGTCAGATCTAAAAGTGTGGTCGCGTATTATTGATGTGATTGACGATGTTAAATTCGGCAATGCGTCGCCATAACGAACGGCATCTAGTACACAATTCACCAAGGTTTGATCAGCGTCTTTTCTTGATTTTGATTCAAGAATATTTTTAAATACTGGTTCCATTTCTTTGGTGCATAGCGCTCCAAATGGCTTGGTGGACCAGTCTTCTGATCTGAACCATGGGAAACGTAATGCTTCAATGTGCATTGCAGTCAATATGCGATGTTTCTCCGCAATAGAGAAGCCTTTTACATCGCCATACAATACGACACCAAGTGGATCACAATCGATAAATAGATCTCGTTCATGTAGACAATGCACCGATAGCCAAGCAGACAGTCCGCGTAAATCGGTAACCACACCTCCATCGCCGCCAGTTAGTAACGCAAAGACCCGACCAATGGGCAGGTGATCTTCTTTGATGATTTTTGCAATATAACGGGCGCCCAAGTACTCTGACATGCTGCGATGGATGGGTTTAAAGCAGTTTTCTCTCTCGCTATGAAATAGGTTTGTCTTTTGAACGAGAGACAGTGGCAGCTGTCTCGGATTGTTCACTGCATGTAGTTCAACATACTCACTGGTAGAGGGAGTACCGTTGTTTTTGGCATAGCCTGAAATTCCGGATAAAAGTTGGACTGCACACAATAAGCCTGCTGCATCTAACAAAAGATCAACAGAAAATGATGCCGTCGAATTGGCCAGGTAGTGTTCAGAATTGAATTCTCTTACCAATTGCCTCGACGCCAAGTCGTAAAGCGCTGTTCGACTTGTCGGCCACTTGGTCTCCCCCACAATCTGTGTCAGCAAATTGAGCGTTTGTGGATTGCGTAATAGTTCATTAAGACCGTTGTGCTGTGCCTTTTCAATAAATAGCTCAGGATTGGAAATCGCTGAACTATTTTGCAAGACGGCTAATACGTCCTGATTGGTGAGAGGGTTAAGATGTAAAATTTTGATTTTTTCATCTGGGGAAACACTGACTAAGGCGCTGGCGTCACTCGCGCCGAGCCAGTCAGCCTCTCTGCAAGACAATCGGAATTGTGGCCGTCCTAATTTCGCTAGCTTTACCCGAATCTGATCTAATGGAGTCCTACCATCAGTACTCCCAGACCGCATTTCATCGAGCCCATCGATGAAAAAAATTGAATCATGCTTTTCTATATCATGATCAAAAAGAATAAAGTCGCGCGCGACGATATATGTACCATTAGATTCATGGGCTTCTTTTTTGAAGGTTTCGGTTTTTCCTGCACCTGGATCGCCCAATAATACATACGCGGACGCATTGCGATATGCGGTGAGCGAATTAATGGCACGTTGCTTAGATTCAGAATCGATTTCGATACAAGTTCGATCGACAAGGAACCGCTTATGTGGATTTTCCAAGCCAGTGCTCCGCTGGGTAAGATAAAAATTCGGATAATGGGATGCCATGATCTCCTACGACTATTTTTTGGCATGGACCGAAATGGTTTTCAAATAAATCAAGCCCCGGTGTATGGCCTGAATTCACTCCACTTTTTACTTCGATCGCGGTTAATTTACGTCCGCGTTCGATTACAAAATCAACTTCATGCGGACTTCCTCGCCAATAATACAGAGAACAATTAGGCGCTATTTGGGCACCCACCAAAATACACATATTCATTTAATTCAACATTAAATGCGTCATACATTTCGAGAAATGACCAATGGATGACGGAAATCAATTCACAACGTACAGTCAGGCTTTCAGTCATACCCTTTTGTATCAGCAAAGGCTACGAACCCAATAGGACGGCATGCAAATTTAATTTTTCTGCTTTATCTGCAGTCCACAAACTTTTTCGACCTCCGACCATTTAGGGATTTTTTTTGAATTTCATCTAGTACAAGAATATAGGGCGTTCTTGATTCGCGGGTCTTTTTCGCGCACGCTGCCATTGCCGCACCAACCATGCATCATCCCGAATACTGACGTCCTGCTTGTAATATTCTTCAGTACCTGTTAGGCTTAATCGAAGGTGTTCGTCGTCTGGTCGGTCAACGGAATCAAACCTGTATTGGTTACGGCTAAAGTTAGTTAGCGCGTCACGTACTGGAGTTGTTTTGCCTAATTGACGAGGCCCCGCAACTACGGAACGCTTACGTAAACGAAATATACTAGCCAGCACACGCAATATCTTCACAGCCCAGCGACGTACTGTCGCGTGATTAACGACAACGCCGCGTTCTCCCATCATTTATCGATACGAAGAAAACTCAATGGGTATGCCACGCACCAGCGTACACAAAGTATCATGAGTTCCAACGGACAATGCAGTCGTTTAAGAACCTTTCGGAGGGTGCTTTTGATGAGGCTTTTACGAAAATCGTCCACATCAAACTTTACCAGATACGCTTATTGCGACACAACCAAAACCTTAGCGTACAATTTTTTCCGTTTCCCCTGTTCTCCCCATTATGCGCGTAACGGAGCAGTCTACATTATGTAGTGATGTCCACTATTAATTGGCCAACCGGAGGACCAGCTGGCTTGATCTGGATTACAATGTCGTAGCCAAGAGCTTTGAATTTCCGTAATGCACGGATACCGAGCATCGTTTTATAAATTACCTTTCAATTCGAATTCAATCGTATCCACGTGCTCACGCGATACGCCATTCTCATGCATCAAGGCGACATTTCTAACAAGTCCTGTCGCGTTTAATCCGCCGATATAGTTGGACAATGCTTCGAATTGACGCGCTTCGCCATGAACAACGAAGCTGGCGTTCGCATAATCCGGATGAAATTCGAGAACCGTGACATCCTTCGTTTGCACCTGTTCGATCGCTAACAAAGAATCTGCCCATTTGCGTTTTAATAGTCCGTCTATTTCCGCCGCGCGGTGTTCAATGGCATTTTCTCGCACACTTGGCGCAACCGACACCGCAGGACCGGTGCTAATTCTTACCATTGGCGTTGTCCATTGATGTAACGCTCGGGCTATTTTGTTGGGACCCAATAAAATGGCAATACCTATGGATATAAGCAATATACAAAACGCGACCAAGGAAAACAGCCACTGCAATGGATGATAAGGACGAATAAGCTGCGTGAAATTCATAGCCAATCTCTAAAACGTAGCGGGCGTAGTTTATGGATGCGAATGTTAGGACTATCAACCAGGATTCGACGAACGATATCCGGATCAATACCCATCACTGCGATCTGCTGCAAATTAAGTTCAGTCAATGCTACATTCGTTTGAACGCGCGAAAGTAGACGACGCAACGCATCCTCGTTGTTATTGCCGCGAACCGCTTCGATCGCATGGCTGTGCAGCTTTCCGTGCCGATAGAGCAGGGCGCTGATTCGCGCGCCACTGTTAAGCAAGCGCAATTGGGATGTGCGCGATATGCCCAATTGACCATAGTGCGCTAATGCAGAAACAGGTAGCACGCGCGTAAGTTGAACGCCATTTTTTGCGGCAATGTTCTGTAAAGTCTCAAGGAGTTCTTGGGGTAATGCATACCCTAATGTATTGGCCTCGTTCGTGCGCCATTCGGCTTGCACAACCCATCCATCACGTACAGACTGGTTATGCAATTCAAAGCGCTCAATAGCGAATTGTCGTAGTTCATCGTCTTGCATCAAACTAGGGATCCAAGGCAATAGTTCAAACCGCGCAACTTCATCTGGAACAATAATCGTCAGGCGCGCAGGTCGGCTCAGTGCTTTTTTCTGTATCGGACGGTCATCAAGAAGTTGCTCCACCGCTGCCGTGAGCCGATCCTGACTGTTTAGACTAACATCCGTTTTCACGGACCAGTTAGCCGTAGTCCTTCCAAACCAACTCTGCTTGCCATATCCCTTGTCGGCGACGGCCAGTTGAATCGATGGTTTCAATAAATTAAGCCACAAAGGTAACACGATTGACCTCCTGCAATGTGGTGTGGCCATCGCGCACCAGTTCTAATGCGACATCCCGTAAAAACCGGGTTCCTTCTAGCCGTGCTTGCTCTTTTAATGTACGAATCGACGCACGACCAATAATAAGTTCACGAATATCGTCCGATAGTTTTAACACTTCCGCAATCGCACGCCGACCTTTAAATCCGGTGTCCATGCGCGAATATCGTGCTAATTTGATCGAATATTCGCTAATCTTAACTGTGTAACAAGTGCATTTTCGCGAATAATCATTGAGCGAAGATCTTTTTTGCTGCCTTGCAGCATTGCAATTTCTTCGGCAAAACGGAGTTCTGGCCAGCACACTTGCACGTAATTTAACGGCCAAATTTGTGCGCGTTCCGACAATAACTCAACAACACATTTTAGCGAAAATGCCCAAAGCGAGCTCATCCAAAAGGAACGTTTTTCAGTTAATTTTTAAATAGCCTTGAGCGTACCATCAGGCGAAGACTTCGATCAATGGAACTGCGAGATGGCATCAAAACACCATCGATTCTGCACCGGCGTGCCACCTCATCGCAGACATCAACAACGCGCAACTTTTTCGATCTCCTTGCTAGACGTTCAATGACCTGGTCAACAATGGATTTCTGGACTGCCGACAAGCGTGTAGAACCAATAGGAAATCCTGGAGACCGACCAACCACTGCGGAAGCAAGCTCTTGTTCCAACAAGCGACGGCGATATCGAGACACTGTTGTCCAGTGAATTTGAAGTTTTTTTGCGATTTCTTGCGCCTGAATTTTGCCAAGCTCTTGCTCGAGTGTCGGTCGAACTAGCGCATCAATCAACGCAATCCGATCCCATTTTTTAGGGTCGATATCACTAAGCGATTCCTGTGTCGAAGAGATAACTTTGGAGTGATTTATTTTGCGCTGCACCATGTGAAAATTCCGTAGAATTCATTAGCAGGGTATTAGATCATTATTTGGATATTAGCAGAATATTCGCGCAAACTGATCATCGTATGTTGCAACAATACTACTCTTAATTTGAAGGACACAAATCGAGGAAACCGTTATGCAGCAAGGCTTTCAGGAGAAAATGGCGTTAGCAAATATTCGATCATTATTAGCACGATATTCGAGCATGGACAGCCTCAATCTGGTGACGGCAAGGCTTTCGAGAGAAAATGGCGTTAGCAAATATTCGATCAAATTAGCACGATATTCGCGCATGGACATCAACATCGTCATGGCGTACCCAAAAGTCCGCCGGTCGCCGGCTTCCATCCGTCAATTCCAGCTCGACAGGTCGCTCGCAAAATGTTTCAACCGCAGGATCTGCTTCCAGACAAATCCACTGACCGTACGCTTCTTCCCCAAAACATTGCAGCCGACGACCTAATTTTGGGCTAAATGCTTCGATGACCCTTTTACCACGCGGCCTGGATGCTATCATTGCGGTAAGGAATCGTAAATTGCTCATGATTTCAGCAACTTACATCAACTTTCACTCAATCAAAGCTGCGAAGTGATACATTTTCCTCGCGATGCTGTGAATTGACACTTTTGCCTCGCGCTACGATGGCCGCATGATTCTACTTTTAACCCCGATGTGTTCCGGGGGGATTACCGCATAACGAAGCGGATTAAAAAGCCTTCCAGCTATTTCAATCTGATCGTGTGCCGCGAGAGTCTAGGTTTAGCAAAGTAATCAGTCCAGGAAATCGTCCGCACCCCGTGGATCAGTTTTAAATGCAAATTAACATGATGGGTAGCGGAAGCAGCGATAGAGTATGAATTTTTCATCTCGTCACCTTACAATCTTTGCTAGCCTCTGTAAGTTGACAATATCTTAACGGCCTGTTTTTCTTAGAATACTAACGCATTGATTGCTGGCCCGTGGAGAAGTGTGTAGTCCAAGAAATTTTAATAGAGTATATAAGTTGTGTTCATGGCTGGTCACTCTTTTTCACGCCACCAACGTCATATCTTTGCTCGTAGCTGCACGAATTTCATGGGCTTGTCCATCACTCAATTCAACAACCCGTCCCGCCGCTGCAATCGTTTCAGGGCGGTGCGCAACCATGATCCTAGTGAGATTTAATTGGCTCAATGCCACGTTGACTTTCAGTTCGTTCTGAATATCGAGATGGCTTGTTGCCTCATCTAAGGCCAAGATTTTCGGTTGCTTGTACAACGCTCTAGCAAGAAGGACTCGTTGCTTTTGTCCACCGGATAAACTACTTCCCATATCGCCGACCAACGTTTGAAATCCCATCGGCATGGCGGAAATCTCATCAAAGATGGCGGCTTGTTTGGCGCATTGTTCCACACGTGCCGAATCCATTTGCGCATCAAAGAAACTAATGTTGTCTTGAATCGAACCTGCCAATAACACATCGTCCTGCATCACCGTACCAACCAACTGGCGATAGGCTTGCAGGCCAAGGCGAGAAATAGGAATTTGGTCAATAAAGACCTCGCCTTCGGTTGGTTTTAATAGCCCTAAAATGATTTTGCAGAGCGTCGTCTTACCACAGCCCGATGGACCAACTAAGGCAATGCTTTGGCCTTCAGGGATTGTTAGGTTAATGTCGTTCAACACCCAAGGCTCGCCCTCGGCATAACGAAATTTGAGATTTTTTAAGGTAATGGTAGCGCTTAGGCGGCTGGTGTCTGTTTCGATCGGGACTTGTGCCTCGACTGGTTCCATCACGATGTCAGACAGGCGCTCTGTGTGTAAGCCCAGCATTTTTAGGGATACAACCATATCAATCAAACTGAAAATGCGTCCTGAGAACGTCCCTGCATAGCTAGAGAATGCCATCAACATACCAACAGTCAGAGCATTTTGCATGACTAATCCAGCGCCGACATAAAATAAACATAGTCCTTGAATTCCGAATAATGTCGTATTACTTACCCGAAAAATAATCGATAACTTTTGCGTCTTGATGTCCCGATTCATCACATCAAGCTTCAAATTCTGCCAACGTGAGCGACGTTCCGCTTCACGACCAAAAAGTTTTAGTGGAGAAATAGCTCGCAACGTTTCTAAAAAATGGCTATTTTCTTTGGCAGAAAGAATGAGACGCTCTTGTGATGCTTCACGGAAGGGGTGATAAAACACCCAACGCAGGATCCCGTAAATAGCAACTGATGCCAGTACAATTGCCGACAATTTAGGACTGTAAATCAGCATCATGCAAAGCGCCAACAGTGCCATGAGACCGTCTAAGGCGCTCTCAACAAACAGACTAGTTAGCGTTGACTGAATAGACCCGATACTACCGAAGCGAGAGACGATGTCGCCGAGGTGACGCTTTTCAAAAAAAGATACAGGCAATTGAACCAAGTGAGCAAACAAGCGGTTCGTCCATTGATAACCAATGTCCATGCTCCAGCGCATGAGGAACCAGCTACGAGCCAAACTAATGACCGTCTGGGTCAACATCAAGAGCGCAAAGCCAGCGACCAAAATAGACAGTAACTCTTTGTCGCCCGACACGATGACTTCGTCAATCACGAATTGGTTGAAAAGAGGTGAGCAAATCGCAAAGAGTTCTAACGCAACTGCCAAGACCATCACTTGGAGTAGTGCACGGCGCAAGCCAAACACTTTACCCGTTAAGTCATGCAGTGCTATTTTTTTCGTGTCTTGTTTTTGCAGAAAAGCGGGATTAGGCGATAGCTCTAAAGCGACGCCCGTAAAATGCTTGGATACTTCGGCCATCGCCAGTTTCCGCTCACCCACAGCGGGATCGAGAATGACGATGTATTTTTTACTGACTTTTTTAAGAACTACAAAGTGATTTAAATTCCAATGCAGTATGCACGGCAACGCCAACTGGCTTAAATCTTCCAACTCTAGGCGTAGAGGTCGAGCAGACAATTCTAACCGTGTTGCGTGACGCATGATTTGCGCCAAGGTCGCACCTTTCAAACTGATCGAAAACTGGCGTCGCAAATCTGCTAGGTCACTGTGATATCCGTAGTGATTAGCGATCATAGCTAGGCACGCTAGGCCGCATTCACTAGACTCAGTTTGGAGGATGGTTTTCATATCTTCAGCCTAGAATTATTGGATGGATTTAATAAATTTTAGACTCTATTTTTTGTCAGAGAAATAACAACAGAGCATGAGAATCACACCACCAGAAATAACTGATTTCGCCATTTGCATATGGGACATTTCCGATATGAAGATCGAAGAATAAATACAATAAATTATTGACCCGAGTGCTCCCCAGAAAAAGTTAGCGATATGTTTTTTCATATATATTTAATTTTTCCCATCGAACTAACCATTGAAGCTTTACTCTTGCGTTACGCTATAACCAAGTTTTTGCAATTCATAAATTACACCTTTTTGTCCAGCCAAATGGCCTGCCCCAATTGCAAAAAATGGCATTTTTTCACTTTCAACAGATTGCATTATCTTTAATGCCATTTTTTTGTTTCTCGGCGTCAAATCGTATTTTTCGAAAAACCACGCAATAGGTAAGTCATTGGTAAAAAATTTAAGCATATTTTCATACATTTGATCTGCATCACCTTGCAGCATATTTTTTCGCATCTGAAGAATATATGAATTAAATTTACGATTACAGTCTTTATCTTTAACGAAACGAACATGGGCCTCGACATATTCATTCCATTCCTCTTTTGATAATTTGTTTACCCATGAATAATTATCTTCCACACTTTCAAGAGCAGCAACTTGATGCCCTAATTTTTTCGCTTGGTCATGTAATTTTTTTTCAATCGGATCACCATCAAATGAAACCAAAGCACAAGGACCCATTACATCAATCATTGCTAAAAAAGGGTTGAGTGCATAAATTGATTTTTTATCCTCTCTGGAATAATTTTGCGCTGTAATTACAGAATCAAGATCCGATTTTGTCTTAGACGTTAAAAGAGTATCGATCGAATGATTTATAGACATTTTCAAAAATTCTTCTTGTAATTCTGCCTTTGTTTTTTCATCGAAAATATTCAACTCAAGATACAATTTACTTGATTTTTCAAGGGAATTAACAACAACATCTGGATAAACTAAGTCACCCAAAGGAGTATGAATTACCCCGAGTAAATAACCCTTCGCATGATTATTTTTAGTGATTTTATAAAACCACCAAGTTTTGTTAGCTGTTACTAGATTGTTTGTCGAAGCATTACCATCGCTTGCAAAGAACGAAAGTGAAAAAACAAAGAGATAAATCCACAGATATTTAATTTTCATTTGATGGATGGTGAGCAGTTTTTGTAAGGACAGAACAAATTCAAAAATATATTTTTTACAAAGGGCAAGCTGCAACCACTTTATAGAAATTAATCTTTCTACATTACCTAGATTAAACAAATAAATCGATACGGGTGTCATAACTTAATTACTCACTTCCATAAATTTATATGAGAATAGCCACCGGAATGTTCCGGAAATAAAATTATATGGTCTTATAGAAGTGAGTTTTTACACATGAATCTTTGTATTGCAAATTATGGAACAGAGGTCACGATGTGCGGTGAGTAAAATTTACTTCCATTATCAAATACATAGTTTAGCGTCGATGTTGTGAGGCTCCCAGCGGCGTTTCCTACAACTGCACAAGCAGTTTTGGCGATAGGACCGGCCGCTGATGGTAATTTCGAGTTGCAATATTGCGTAGTTCCTGCTTGGGCAACAACCCCCGCTGCTGAAGCTATTGCAGCGGTAGCTTTTGCGTCTGATACGTCTTGAGCCGTAGCGACAGTTTCATAAGTTTGAACATCGCCGCCTGAGTTTTCCCCGCCATTATAGAAAAAAGACAGATCAACTGAATCAATTTCCTCACCACCAGAAACCATATCCAACAACGCTTCATTTGTAATAACATGTATAGCCATAATAAGACTCCAAAGTAAGTTGTCCATTCCACATAGAATGGGTATTGCTCCGCAGGGTGAGGTAGAAGCTCACCCTGCGGACTTTTTCGTGACGTGAGATTTTCATCAGCATCAACGAAACCTGTTAGGGCAAATTACTGCCCACTGTCCTTCGCCAGTTTTTGTTAAGCGGTGAGATCGTTTGGGTAAACAGATAAACCAACCACTATCACGTTCAACAACAAAATTCACCGCTCTCAGGCCTAAATTACACCGGAATTTATACACTCTACCTCTGCGATACAGCCAACACGGGCTCTAAAATCCATTCCCATATCTGGCGGTGATCTTGCAATACGTCCGCCTCGAGCGTCATCCCCGACTTTAACTGCTGTAGCTGACCATATGCCTCAATCGCCTGTTTTTCAATTTTCACCTTGATGCGATATAGGCCTTCATTTGAACTAACCCCACTCCCCCATCTGTCAGACTACTTGTCGTGTAACTTTTTAAATTGAACCGATCTCATTGAAGTCTGTTTGTTTGTGTTTTTCGCATTATCTATCCAGCTTTTTCCGGCGTAGGCAGTCGGGGTTTTATGGG
>NZ_SMYL01000023.1 GCF_004358105.1 Sapientia aquatica
GCAACTGTACAAAAACGCGCCTGTGGATTCCGAAATCGGGACAATTTCAAGATCGCCGTATATTTCCATTGTGGCGGGCTTGACCTTTATCCGACTTCAGCGACCCACAGGAAAGTCTGATGAATCATATTTTTAAATACACCGGTTATGTGACGAGCGATCTAACGATTACCGCGCTGTATGGTACATCGAGCTCGAGCCACAAGCAGACTCCTAACGGTTACGACGCTAACCTGTTTCAAACATCCTCAACACCTGCAACCCAGGTGCCGGGTTTGGTCTATAACAACCCGCAAGTGGTTGGCGGCAATCTGCCCCGACCAGGTTCGGAAGACAGCGATAAAACCTTCCGTCTGGATGCTGAATATCACCTCAACAATCACTCGATACGTGGTGGTATCGATTACACCAAAACTGAATCGGTTTATGGCTTTTCGACCGCAGGTGGTGGTTTGTGGCAGTACGACAAAACCAATAGTCCCACCAGTCCGTTGCCGTTTGGCGGCAATTTGACCCCAGCCCAAGGCGGTGGTTATGGGACGCAAGGTTATTACGTTGAGAGTGATTTCAGCAGCATTGGCGCTAAGCCAAAAACAACCTCGTCCGCGCAATATATTGAAGACCGCTGGCAGGTAAATAAACAAGTCCTATTGAGCTTAGGACTGCGTAATGAGCAATTCACCAACCGCAATGATCTTGGTCAAGTCGTTGAAACACAACACAACGAACTCGCCCCGCGACTGGGTGCATCGTGGGATGTGAACGGCGACCAAACTTTGAAAGTGTTTGGCAATGCCGGACGCTACTACATGCCAGAGCCGAACATGATCGTGGTTGGTCAATCGGGTTCCATCGTTGCGACGAATCAGTACTACACCTACACCGGTGTGAACCCAACGACTGGCGCGCCAACTGGTTTGAATCCGATCAGCGGTGTTGTCTCCGTTAATGGCTATTTTGGTCAGCCACTTAATCCGCAAGAATCGGTCGCGCAAAATATTAAGCCCTTATATACCGATGAATTTACTCTTGGCTTTGAAAAGGCGTTGGCAAAAGGCATTAACGTTGGTTTGAGCGTGAACTACAACAAACTGCGTAGCACGCAAGCACAGTTGTGCGATCCTGCGCCGATTGATAACTGGGCCGCTGCACACGGAATTGATTCCACTTATTTCGATAACAGCAATGTCGCGCAAAACTGCATTCTGATTAATCCAGGTCAGGCCAACACCTTGCTGGAAGATTTCACCGGTAATGGAAAACTGACTAAAGTTAATTTGAGTGCGGCAGATATTGGCTATCCACGTGCTGCCACGCGCGTCTATAAAGCGCTCAATTTATTTGCCGAGCACGAATTTAGAGATAGCTGGTATGGCCGCGTTGACTACACCTATTCGCAATTAAAGGGCAATACCGAAGGCGAAATTGATACGGCGGGCGGCGGCACCGTAACGGAAACGGCTGTGTGGAATATCAAGCAGATTATGGATAACTCCTATGGCCTGTTACCAAACGATCACACCCATGTGATCAAAGCGATCGGCTATTTCCAAGTCACTCCCGAATGGACCTTGGGCAGTAATTTGAATATTCAAACCGGCGCGCCAAAGAGCTGCTACGGCAACTACCCTAACGCACAACCGGGAAGCTATGCCGCTGGTTACGGCTCAAGCTTTTTCTACTGCAATGGCGTAGCAGCCGATCGCGGCAGCCTTGGCCGCCTGCCAACCGACGTGCAGTTGAACTTGGAAGTGGCTTATCAACCAGAGATTTTGCGTGGTTTGAAATTTAAGGTCGATGTGTTCAACGTGCTCAATCGTCAGACTGAATTGAGTGAAAACGAAACCTATAACTCCGGCACCTTAGTCAATCCTAATTTTGGTCAGGCCGGTGCATTGGCGGGCCCTAGATTCGGTCGCTTGACGCTGGAATACAACCATAAATTTGACTAATAGTTGGGGAAGATAACGATGAATAAACATAGCGCGTTTAAAAAGAAAATGATTGCACACGCGGTAGTAGTTGCACTCGGAACGCTGGCGCTGTTAAGCGTTGCCGCAGCGCAGACGACGGATGCGGCTGCAACTAGCGCACAAAAACAAGCCGACGACAACTTGCCGGATTTATCCAAGCCAGTGCATAGGGTGGAAGTCACCGGCAGTAACATTAAGCGTATGGATGCAGAACAGGCATCACCTGTGACAGTGATTTCTAAACAAGAAATTCAACAAATGGGTGCCAATACCTTGCAAGAAATTTTGGTGCACGTGAGCCAAGCAGTGCCGGATTTAGTCGATTCGATGAGTATGTTTACCGGCACCGAAGGTGCAACCGATGCCAATCTTCGCGGACTCGGTCCCGAGGCGACTTTAGTGTTATTAAATGGTCGCCGCTTATCAAATTACGGCACGGCTTACGGTGGTCAATATCAGTTCGTTAATATCGATACGATTCCGGTTGATGCGATCGAGCGGGTGGAGATTTTGACTGACGGCGCATCCGCGATTTATGGTTCTGATGCTGTGGCTGGTGTGATTAACGTCATTACCAAAAAGAGTTATAACGGCGCCGAGTTGCACGCTAGCGGCACGGCGGTTCCTAAGACTTCCAATAACCACGAATACAATATTGGCGGGAGTTTTGGGTTCGGTGATTTGGCGACAGATAAATTCAATGTGTATGGAACGCTTAATTTATTTGATCGCGAAGCGGTCTATCAAAACCAAATTCTGAACGTACTTAACCCGACTTGGCTGCACTACAATCCGACCTATATTGCTGGCTTTCACGGCAAGGATGGTAGCGCGCCGGATGTCATTAATCCGGGTACGCAATTTACTTATACCGACGCAGGGACCACGATTAATCAACCTAGCCCGGGATGCCCGACTCCTGTGATGCCCGGTTCTGCCGCGCAGCAATCATCCCTCAACACAGTTTGCGCGTTGAATTCGCTGGCACTGGGTAATAACTGGATTCCCTCGTCACGCCGCCTTAATTTATTCATTAATGGTCACTACGAGTTCGATAATTCGATGGAAGGATTTATCGAGTTATCTGGCACGATGGTCAAACTCACGACCCAGTTATCGCCGCCCAACTTGTATAGCGGTGGTAACTGGTCTTGGTATGCGCGCAATACCGGATTCAACTTAAATAATTTCGCCTTCCCTTATTTATCGCCCACCAATCCGTTCAACGTGGTCGCCAATAATCCGGCCTTGCAAGGCAATATGGGTGGCGTTGCTGGGCTGAATTACACATTGTTGGATGATCCAAAATTCTCGCGCCACATCGACACCGACGATGAATATCGCATCGTCGCCGGTCTGCGCGGCACCTTGGCAAACAACTGGGATTGGGAATCCGCCATCACTATTGCGGGCACGCACGGCGACTTAGAAAGTCAGGGCTACAACCCAAGTCCGGCGGGCATATTAGCGGCATTTGGGCCGTTCACAACGGTCAATACACCGAGCGGCGCGTATCAAGTCATTAGCGATCATCCGGCTTACCAATTAGGCGTCACTAACGCAAATAATTTGGCGTTGATGAAGCAAATGTTTCCGTATTTCAGTTACGAGTCATGGGATGAAATCGCCAACTGGGACGGTAAAGTCTCCGGCAAAATTGGCACGCTCAGCGGTGGCGACGTCATGATGGCAGCGGGTGCTAACTTAAACCACGAATCGTTCAGTAGCCCAGGCGCCGGCAATGCCGCGAATGGTCAAATTGCGTGGCAGGGTGGTTCTTGGTATCAAGGTAGTCGCTCAACCGAAGCGGCCTATGCTGAGATCTTGGCTCCGTTAACCAAAAAGCTGGAAATCGACGCTGCGATTCGGGATGATAAATATCCTGACTTCGCTAATCACATCGTGCCTAAAGTCGGAATTCGTTATCAGGTTGCCGATTCGTTGGTAGTACGTTCAACCTTCTCGCAAGGCTTCCGCGCGCCGAGTTTGGCCGAATCGGGAACCGGCGGTATTTATCAACAAACCGTGGTCAACGATCCAGTACGTTGTGCTGAAACCAATGCCATCATCGCGACGCTATCGAAGTCACCTAATCAACAAGATGTGTTGACCGCGCAGGGCTTACAAAGCTCTTCGCAATGCACTGGCACGGTCGCCGGTGGCATTACCACGCCGAACCCCAAGCTCAAACCAGAGACTGCCAATATTGCTAATTTTGGTTTGATTTTTAATCCGGTTAAGCAGTTTGATATCTCGGCTGACTATTGGATTATCGATCGTAAAAACGAGATTGTTCAAAACAATCCTAATACTTTGGTGGCCAACGGATCAGCCCAAAGCCCTGGCGGCATTCCCGGTGTATTTGTGCGCGGCCCACTGACGATCGGGGATATTGCGATCAATAATCAAGTTGCCACCGCCTGCGCTGCCACACCAAGTATTTGTGCCGGCGGTGCACCTAGCTATCAATACGGTAATTTGGCTGGCGTGATCAATTCTTATATCAACCAGACTCAAAGTTTGGTCGATGGTTTTGACGTCAACGCCAATGCTCACGTTGATTTGAGTGGCTACGGCAAGCTCGATTTCGGCTGGAAAGCGACCATCAAACACCGGATTGAATCATTGGGCGCGAATCCAGCTTGGATCGGCAATCAAGTCGGCACTTACGGCACGCCGCGCATCACGGGCGTATTTTCAACAGCGTGGCATTACAGCGATGTGGATTTATCGTTGATGGCTAATTACACTGGCCCGCAAGCCATTTTGTCGGCCTATCCAAACGGCGCGTTTAGTGATCTGGCATCCTGTGAAGGTAACTACAACGTCACAAAAACGCAGTGCGAAAACGGGCTAGCGTCCAGCTTATATTGGACTGGCAATGTCAATTGGCATCCAACGGCGCAAGTTAGCTTAAATTTAAACGTGCAGAATTTGTTTGGGCATGAACCGCAATACGATCCGCAAGCATGGATGGGAATTAACCAGTTTGAATTTCCGTACATGAGTGGCCGTATCTATAAATTGACGGCGAACTACAAGTTCTAATTTTTAAGTTTTCATTTATAAGTTTTAATTAGTACGCTAAGACGACCTTCTCACTTGGCACGATCATCGCGATGATGCTCGTGCCGTTTTTTTGATGGACTAACTTCGCAAAGAATAATGCTGGAACAGGGATGATAAAACGACGTCAATTTTTAAAAATCGGTAGTACGGGAATCGCCGCTTCCGTTGCTATGTTGAGTGGATTCAAAACCTTTGCGCAGAGCGTTGAGCGCACCGAGGCGCCATTTCGGTTTAGTGAAGATGGTTGCCAGTTTCTATTGCACCAAAAGCCGTTCCAAATCCGCAGCGGTGAAATGCATCCGGCTCGCATTCCACATCAATATTGGTTGCATCGAATCCAAATGGCCAAAGCTATGGGCATGAATACGATTGCGATTTATATGATTTGGAATTTTCACGAAACCACCGAAGGCGTGTTTGATTTCACCAGTCCAAGTCATGACATCGCTGAATTTATTCGCTTGTGTCAGCAAGAGCATATGTGGGTCTTGCTGCGCGCCGGCCCTTATGTCTGCGGCGAGTGGGACAACGGCGGTATCCCGTCTTATTTATTGAAAACGCCACGCACACCGCTGCGCGCTAATTCCCTTAAAGCTCCGCGTTATATGGCGGCAGCGACACGCTACTTGGAGCGCATTGCTGCAATCGCTAAACCATTAATGATTGCCAACGGCGGTCCGATTTTAATGGTGCAGATTGAAAACGAATTTGGCTCTTTTGCCAGCGATACGCGCTATTTGGAAGAGCTGCGCCAGTGTTGGCTAGCGCAAGGCATAACCGGGCCGTTCTACACCCAAGATGGCTTGCCGCAATTGCGCGAAAATAGCACCTCGATTTCGGGCGCAGCAATTGGTTTAAGCGGTGGCGAATTGGCTGACGTCATCGCCGTGCGTAAACAATATCCTGGCGCACCAGCGATGTGCGGCGAACTGTACCCGGGCTGGCTAACTCATTGGGGCGAAGCCAAATTACAAGGGACCGATGTCGATATTAGTTCGACCTTGCAGGACTTTATGCGGCATCGCATTTCCTTCAATATTTATGTCATTCATGGCGGAACAAGTTTTGGCTTTAACGCTGGTGCCAATACCGAGGCGCGTTATATCCAGCCGGATATCACGAGCTACGATTATGCTGCGCCGATTAGTGAACAAGGTGCGCCGACGAAAGCGTATTTTAAGTACCGAAGACTGATTCAAGCCGCTCTGCATGAACCGCTGCCGCCTGTGCCTAATGCAATTCCCACCTTAAACTGGCGTGCGTATCCGCATTTAATGCCGACCTTATTTGCCTCGCTTTGGGATAATTTACCCGAGCCGATTAAGACGGTTGAGCTGAACAATTTTGAAGACTTAAACCAATCAGGCGCGTATGTTTTGCATCGTAAGCAGCTAACTGGCGCGAGGCACGCTCACTTAATTGCCCCGCAAATTAATGATTACGCGACCGTGTTTATTGATGATCGCTATGTGGGCGGATTTTCCCGCGTGAAGCTATCGCACGTTCAGATCGTTAAGCATCATCTCCAACTCAATAATCGACCAACTCCACCGTCATTGGCCTGGCAGGCTGAAACAGAAGATCCCATGTTAGATGTGTTGGTCGAGTCGCTGGGACATATTAACTATGGCGCGGAACTGGGCGACAACAAAGGTGTAGTAAAGCCGCTGATGCTACAAACGAGTTCAACTGGTGGCGGCATTGCGAGCCAAGCATTAACGGATTGGTTGACGTATTTATTGCCCATGGATTCAAGCTATATCCAACACTTGCAACCGATTGTGACCAAGGAGAACAAAGCGGGTCTATTCTTTAGATTGACGCTTAACTTGGACGAGGTAGCCGATACCTATATTGATGTTAGTCACTGGACCAAAGGTGTGGTTTGGGTCAACGGGCACAATCTGGGGCGCTATTGGTATATCGGCCCCCAGAAACGGCTGTACTGTCCCGCACCTTGGTTACAGCAGGGCGCGAACGACATCATTATTTTTGATTTGCATCAGACCAAGGCGGCGCCGATCTTTTTGGCAGATAAGCTCGCTTAGGGTTGATAGCCCCATGCGGCGAGTATCGGATTTGGGTCTAGCTGGGCTGGGTATTGAGCCCAGAGTGTTTTCAATTTAACGCTAATTGGATGGCTGAATTGGCAATTCAAACGGCTTTCATCATCCTGAAAAATTTGCCATGCACAATGCGGTGGCAATTTATAATTTGCTGCAAATTTGTCGACACCGGGCTGAACAACTTAATCGGAGATCAAACATGAAAAAACATTGGATGCTGCTTGCGCTGGCAATTGGCTTAGCCGCTGGACAAACCAAGGCTGCTGATACCAGCATACCGGCGAGCCGATTTGGCAAACTTGATCATGTTTTTCTGATCTTGATGGAAAATCAAACCAATACCGATATTCTCGGCAACCCAAATGCGCCATTTATCAACGCCTATTCTAAAGTTGCTAACCACGCCACCAACTATTTTGCAGTTGGTCACCCCAGCGCACCGAATTATTTGGAAATAGTTGGAGGTTCAAACTTTGGTCTGACCAACGATTTTTGGCCGAACTGGGTTGGAACCGGTTGCGTGGACAATGCGCCCAATAGCAAAGGTTGCGCTAATCCGATGGCTCCGATCGCTGAAGCAGGTCTCGATAATGCCGTAGTTGCCACCGCCACCGAAGCCAGTCAATGCAATGGTGAAGTCGAGGTCAAAGACGTAGCAGTTCCGAACAATTGCGCCTTGCGCGACTATCCCGCCACCCGCTTCACACCGAAGTCGATTGCCGATCAATTGGTTGCCACCCATCGTAGTTGGAAAACTTACCAAGAGGATTTGCCCACCGTTGCGCCCGGCGCATTAGGCGTAAATTACTCCGATGGTGCATGGTCGAATCTGAGTCCAGCGAGCGTTTTTGCGTCTGGCCCAATTCAAAAACTGTATGCCGTCAAACACAACCCCTTCGCCTATTTCCGTAATATCCAAGTGGGTCAAAATCCAGAGCTAAGTTTTGCGCGGGTAGTTGATTTTAATGGTGCTAACGGCTTGTGGGCCGACTTACAAAACACCATGCCTAACCTGTCATTAATTGTACCGAATCAATGCCACGATATGCACGGCGGCGTCGCTGGCGGAACGCCGATCTGTTCATCTAAAACTGATGCCCAGAGAGCGTTATTGATGCAGCAAGGCGACGCTGCGTTGGCCCAAATCGTCGGTGGGATTAAGAGCTCACCAAGCTGGAAACACGGTCGCAATGTGATCGTCGTAGTGTGGGATGAAAACGATTTTTCGAATGCGGCCAATCGGGTTGTGATGCTGGTTGAAACCAACTATGCGGCGAATAAAAAGCGGAGCAACAAACCCTATGACCATTTCTCATTATTGAAAACCATGCAGGCAGGATTTGGCCTACCTTGTTTAAATCATGCGTGCGACGCGACTTCGCAAGTGATGGATGAAGTGTTTGGCGCTGCTGGGAAGTGATAGCGCTAGGTTTGATCTCGCGCGGGTGAGATCGGATGTATTAACAGGCGAAGCGAATGCCAACAACATTAATGTGGCAGTGCTTCGCCGTTTTTTTAGATCAATATCTCTGCACAGTTCGGGAGAGTTCCCTACGCAGATTGCGCCTCAACGTACTCGATAAATTTGGTCAAATTCCGCGCCATCGTCGAAATGCTTTTTCTGGACCTGCGCCCAACTGCCATAGATTTTTTCTACGGTAAATAGCGTAATCGGTTTGAAATTAGCTGCGTATTTTTGTGCGGCGATTGCCGAACGTGGTCGGAAGAAGTGGCGCGCGATGATGTCTTGACCTGCTTCGGAATACATAAATTGTAAATAAGCGGTGGCCTGTTTGCGCGTTCCTAAACGATCCACGATTTTATCCACTACCGCGACTGGTGATTCGGCCAAAATCGAACTCGCTGGATAGACCACATCGAAGTTGTCGCCAAATTCTTGGCGCACCAATTCCACTTCATTTTCAAACGTGATCAACACATCGCCAATATTGCGCTGCGTGAAGGTGGCGGTGGCGCCGCGTCCGCCGCCATCTAAGACCGGTACATTCTTAAATAGCCGCGTGACTAATTGGCGCGCTTGGGCTTCGCTGCCGCCGCTATTGATGACCGAGCCCCATGCAGCCAAATAGGTGTAGCGACCATTGCCTGAGGTTTTGGGATTAGGCACGATCACGCTCAAACCTGGTTTGCCTAAGTCGTCCCAGCTCGTGATGCTTTTTGGGTTGCCTTTTCGGGTCAAAAACACCATGGTGGAATAAAACGGTGCGGCATTGTTGGGGAAGCGCTGCTGCCATTGCGCTGAGACGATGCCGTTCGCGGCCAAGATGCTGATGTCAGTGGGCTGGTTCATCGTCACAACCGAGGCTTCCATTCCATCCAACACCGAACGCGCTTGCTTACTAGAGCCGCCGTGCGACTGCTTGATGATGACTGTTTCGCCAGTAGCTTTTTTTCCAGTCAGCGGCAAAGGCTGGATTGATATCTTTGAATACTTCGCGGGTGACGTCATACGAGGCATTGAGAATCGTCACGTCTGCGTGCGCTGGTGAGATGGCTATCAGCGTGACCGAAGAAAGGAGCAAAGTAATCCAGCGCGAGGCGAATTGAATGGGTGTTTGGGTGGACATAATCGTAAGCGGTAGTGGGAGATGTTGTATTGTGCTGCTCAAATCGCGGAAAGCAAACAATATTTTTGTTTCATCCTTAGTTGAAAAAATAGTATGGAATTGCTTCGATTTCACGAGGTAGGTTTTAATCTATTGAGCTTAAGGGGATGTTGTTTGTCCGTTATTTCTCCGCTATTGCTTCGGCCAACATTATCGCGATTGGCGTATCTGTTATATTCCTGCGGAAATGAATAAATAAATCAATAAATAAAAAACAGGAGACGTAGGCATGACGATTACCCAATCAGACTATGTGCAGCTTGACGCAACCGCCATGGCCGCGCTGGTGCGCAACAAAGAGATCTCGGGAAAGGAATTGCTAGCTGCCGCGCTGCGGCAATATGAGCTGGTTAATCCACAGATCAATGCCGTCAGTGCCTTGCTGCTGGAACATGCGCAGCGTCAAGCGCCCAATGTGAGTGGTGTTTTGGCTGGTGTTCCGATGCTCATTAAAGAAGTGACGCAAGACTACGCGGGACAATCAACGAGTTACGGCAGTCGCGCGTTTGGTAACATCGTTGCGACCCAACATTCCACCATCGTGCAGCGTTTCTTAGATGCTGGGGCGCAAATTTTTGGAAAGACCACCACACCAGAATTAGCGCTCAAAGGCGTGACCGAATCGAGCGCATTCGGTATCACGCGCAACCCGTGGGATGTGACGCGCACACCGGGTGGCTCCAGCGGCGGTTCGGCTGCGGCGGTTGCGGCGGGGATAGTGCCGATGGCGGGCGCAAATGATGGCGGTGGTTCGATTCGGATTCCGGCGGCGTGTTGCGGTTTGTTTGGCCTGCGCCCATCGCGCGGTCGCGTGTCAGTCGGGCCAGCGCAGGGCGAAGTTTGGGATGGTGCATCGAGTGATTTGGTGATTTCACGCAGCGTGCGCGATACGGCTTTGGCGCTTGATGTGCAAAGCGCTGCGGCAGTCGGTGATCCCTTCGTGATTGCGCGTCCTGAGCAAGCTTTTTCCGCATTGGCAGTGCGAGAACCGGGACGTTTGCGGATTGCGGTCAATCGACTATCCCCGCTCGGCACGGCGGTTCATTCTGATGCAGTGGCTGCGGTCGATAAAACGGTCGCGTTGTTGCAATCGCTCGGTCACGAAGTTGTGGAAGACGCACCGCGCTACGATGGCACAGAATTAGCGCGCTGCTATATTCATATGTATTACGGCCATGTCGCTGCCACCATCGCGCAAGCACGCTCGCTCGGCGCGTGTGCCTCGGATTTTGAAATGTTGACGCAAATTTTAGGCGTGCTTGGACGAGCTATGAACGCGGGAGAATATGTGAGCAGTCATCGCAAGTGGAATCAGTTTGCGCGCGTTTTGGGTGACTTTTATACGCGGGTTGATTTGTACCTCACACCCACGCTGGCGCAAGCACCAATCCGTCATGGCGAATTAGATTTACCAGTTTGGCAGCAAGCAATGTTGGGCATGTTGTTGCACTCAGGCCTGTTGAACGTGCTGGCGCGGTTGGGTATCACCGATGGTTTGGTCGATCAAATCGCACGCGATAGTTTGAGCTTTACGCCGTTTTCGCAATTGGCGAATTTGACCGGAACTCCGGCCATGAGTGTGCCGTTGTATTGGACTGATGAAGGCTTGCCGCTAGGCGTTCAATTTTGCGGTCCGTTTGGCAGTGAGGCGCGTCTATTGCAATTGGCGAACCAGTTAGAAACGGCGCAACCGTGGTTCAAAAAATTACCTAATTTGGCACTCGGTTGAGCATGCATTGCAGTTTCGCTAACCAACTGGCTTGTCCCATTTTCTTGCAGATTCAGCGGGCAAACTGTTAGCGCTTTAGGCGGGTAAATGTTAACCTCTGCGTCCTTGGGACGAGTTCAGCGCAACTGGCGTTATTGGAAGTTGATCGCTCGGTCTAAATAATCACAATTCAATCAGGAGAAAACCATGTTTAGTCACATTTTTGTCGGCGCAAATGATGTCGCCGCTTCCAAGAAATTTTACGATGCAGTGCTCGGCACCTTAGGTATCGCACCCGGTCACGAAGACGATAAGGGGCGGGTATTCTACAAAACGGAATCCGGTTTATTAGGAATTACCAAACCGATTAATGGCGAACCAGCCAGCGCGGGCAACGGCGGCACGATTGGTTTTTCTGCTGCAAGCGCTGAAATCGCCGATCAGTGGCACGCAGCCGGTATTGCCAATGGCGGCACAACGTGTGAAGACCCACCGGGTTTGCGTAACGGCGGCAAGCTGTATTTAGCGTATTTACGTGATCCAGCGGGTAATAAGTTGTGCGTATTGCATCGCCCGAAATAAGCGCGTTGTAGTTCCCAAAGCGCCGCCGATGAACAACCAGTCGGCGGCGCTTTTTGTGATTCAATAGCTTTTTTGCTACATCTTTAAATTCCCATCGAATTCCAACCCAAATCGCGTGCTGATCGCACTCATCAAATACGCAGCAATTGTTAAAAATTGTGTTATTGTTTTTCACCATTTAATTGCTCAATACTTTTGCACCCATTCAGTTCCCCCCGCAGCACAGCAACAAAGTCAACGTAGTAGTGTGAACTAGCCGATATTAAATTTTAATAAGGATTAGGAACATGAAGCGCAATACGGCATCTGTTGTTCGTCAGTTTAAAAAGGCACTCCCGCAATTTCCGGCTGGTTTAAATCAATATCACAGCTATGTAAAGCCAACCGCCAAATTACCCAAAGCTCCCCCATCGCTCGACACCTACACCAAGATTAAACGCTGGCCCTTGGATGGCAACGCCTATTACGGCGATTGCACCATGGCCGCCGCCGCGCACGCGATCCATTTATGGAACGTGATTACCCACGAGTCAAATCCGGTTCCGCTGACCTCCGAAGTGGTGCGCGAATATCGGAAATTCGCCAAGACCCCACAAGCCGGATTAATCGAAGCTAATGTGCTCAAAACATGGCATCGCGGTGGTTTGTGGGGCCACCGAATTCTTGGCTACACACCAATCAATGTGCACAACATTGCCATGATTAAGCAGGCCGCTTATTTGTACGGACTGGTGTATGTGGGCGTGCAATTAACCAAAAGCGCCGAAAAACAATACAAGCAGCGCAAACCGTGGGCATTAGTCAGAGATTGGAAAACGGAGATTCCCCTTGGTGGCCACGCCATACCTATCGTCGGTTATGACCGAGATTGTTTTTATGGATTCATCAGACTTTCCTGTGGGTCGCTGAAGTCGGATAAAGGTCAAGCCCGCCACAATGGAAATATACGGCGATCTTGAAATTGTCCCGATTTCGGAATCCACAGGCGCGTTTTTGTACAGTTGCT
>NZ_SMYL01000024.1 GCF_004358105.1 Sapientia aquatica
TAGGATCTCCCTGTGCTTGTCGCGCTTTCCAGAAGCTCTCGACGTCCCCTGAAGCAGCATTTGCCCGTTCGGCATCAGTGATTGGAATTGGTTTAGCCTTTGAGCTATGTGCAAGCTGGTTGAAGAGATATCCAGCAGCCGCAGTTATCGCTCCATTTGCAAATTTTCCTCCTCCAATTACCGAAGCAGTACCACCTACCATTGCTGAGATTAGGGTGTTTCCGATCACGTCGTTGGAGCTCGCGTAGCCTGGCCCTTGGTTTCCCCACGCTGCAGAGAAACCACCGGCTAATGCCCCACTTCCACAACTTCCTCCGCTAGCATAAGAAGAAGCGCAACCGACTGCAGCGTGGCCCACTGTATTCCAAACAGGAGAAGTCAAGGACGTGAGCCCGTTTGTTGTGGCAGTAGTTGCATTCCCGACTCCATACATTGCCTCGGCCGTCAATCCGCTGATCAATCCCGTCTTCAATGCATTATGAACGGATTGTCCTGCGAAACCCGCCCACGCCGCCATTCCTGCACCGTCACATGCAGCAGCTGCAGCTGGTGTGCAGTAAACCGCCGATGTTACAGCAATCGCAACTGACCCAAGTTCGTAACCAACTTTCGTATGGGCAATATCACTAAAGACACTAAACATTGCTGTAAACGAATCTCTAAAATCAGTCCAACCACTCATTCCCGAAGGATCCGTGCATGTCATCGGATTGTTAAAGCAGTAGCCGTACCGATTAAAGTTTTGTAGATTGTACGGATCTTGAATCAATGGATCAGGCTGCATAAATACACCAGTCAATGGATCAAATGTTCGGCCATTCATGTGAATGATGCCCACATCGTCTAATTGTTCATGCCCTGTATACCCGCGCTGATCGCCATAATTAACTGCGTCACTCCAGTCAATCACAATAGTGCCATTCGCGTCGTACTGACCACTGGCTGTTCTACGTTTGCCAAACGGATCATATGAATAACGCGCCGTCACATTGCCACCTTGATCAGTTGTAGAAACTAAACTGCCTAAATGATCCTTATGCCAGTACTCAACCCCATCCAGAATAATTGAAGCCAATACCGGTGGCGTCGTTTGTGTACTAAGTAAAGTTGGCAGACTGGTCGTTGACACCAACATACCGATACTCATCCCACCTACACTAAGGAAGTGGCGATTGCTGATAATACCGTTGCTGTTCGTTTCGCTCTCAAATCCTAATCCACCTGCATTATCCGGATGCAGCATCCAGGTCGTTCTTGTTCCCGTGCTGTTGATTCGCATTTCCTTGATGCGCTGATGGTTTTCATCATATTGCCAGGTATATTGCGATCCACCCGTGGCACCCTTGATACCAGTTTGACTGTCCGGCATATTAAAACTGTTGTAAGTGATTGAGCGATAACCACTGGTCGCGCTAGTCACCATATTGCCATTGAGATCGTAACTAAAAGAATTATTCACGTAGCCAGAAACGTTTTGTAGCGCATGGGGCTGAATTCCCCCTTGTGGCAAATAGCTATATACCCCGACATCGCTCTTAAATAGCACGCTGCCCAGCGCGTTATATTCCAACGTGACGCTTCGATACAGATTTGGAATGGTCGGTGATGACACGGAGTAGGTTTGCAATCGTCCAATTGAGTCATATCCAAACGTATCCGTTACGGCTCCAGTAGTGCCATCGCCGTTGGAGTCAGTTCGGCCAACAAGGTGACTTAGACTATCCCATGAATAGCCGTAGTTCATTGCCGTCGTCGAGGTTGTTAGCCCTGCGGTGGATTGAAGGATGCGTCCGGTCAGCGCGTCAAATGTCGCCTTGCTGATAATGCCGTTACCAACGCTTTGTTGTTCAGTTTTACCCCATGCATTGACGGAGACCGCCTGCCACAGTATGGCCCCGGCAAGTAAATTAACGCTTATGGCCGGTGTCCCGCCGGCCGTCGCCGGTAACGGATTGACGGTAGCAGGCGTACCTAAAGTCAGAGTCGTCAGAAATCCATTGGTGGTGTAAAGATAGTTCACGCTCAAACCGGTAGGATAAGTTTGACTGGCCAAATGTCCATTAGTATCGTAACTCACTGCACTAGCAAAGCTCGGACCACTCGTAATAGTAGTGCGCTGATTAATCGGTCGACCGAAATTGTCGTAGACATTAAGGCGATCCACGCCGGATGACGTGCTGGACTCACACAGCTTACCGATACCTTTATTACAGGCACTGCCATTCATGTACCTGTCGTAACTCCAGCTGCTGGTGTATTCCTGCTCGATCCGTTGGGTCATGCGTCCCAGCACGTCGTATGTCATGGATGTGGTGGTGTTTGCACTTATATGCAGTTGATTCGGACTTTGTTGCGAGACTAATTCCCCAAGTGCATCATAAGCATAGGTCCATATCCCACTATCGGGATCATTCATCGCTAATTTATGGCCGCGAATATCGTAGGTGAGCTTGACACTGTTTTGCAAAGCGTCCTTAGTTTGAATCAGGTTACCAAAAGCGTCATACTGATTGGCTATTTGTGCACCGGTGGCATCTGTGACACGCACGACCTTACCATCTATATTTTTTTCTTCCTGACGGGTCTGCCCCAAATCATTGGTAGTGATGGTCACTAAACCGCTGTAACTGATTGTTGTCATGGTTGCAACCTGTGAGCCACGACTACCAAAGCCAATGTTGGCCTGGCTGCCTTTGGGATCCGACGTATAAACGATGATAGGTCGGCCGAGAATGTCTAGCACTGATTTACTCATTCCGTAATTGACATTACCCGTATTTGTGGCTGTAGCCGTGGAAGCTAGTGTGTCTAAGAAATATGGCTGGGTATTGACAACGACAGCGCCTTCGTCGTTATAGTCGGTGTCTTGCACAATCAAGCGTGCTGTTCCGCCTACTTGATTTGCACCATCAAAGGCTTCAGTGACACTGCGGATTTTTCGTCCAGCGGCATCCATATATACGCGACTTGCTGGGCCGTTTTTGGTACCGGAAATACTGTGTGATTCAACTTGGATAAAACTAGTTGCTAGCGCAGGTATTTCGGTAGAAATTGGGGCACTGCAAATAGTACTGTTGCTATTACTGGTCGTATCACTAATGCGTCCAGCAATCAGGCAATAATAGGTTGCTGTGCTGTTACCGTCAGCGTGTGTTTCCAGGATCGTGCGCCCGAAATCGTCAACCTGCCAGGATGTGGTGAGTCCGTTTGGGCCAGTTAAGCTAAGCTGTGAACCGAACCGGGGATCAATAGTTTTACTGTCTGATTGATTGAGTGCGTTTGCTACAGTTGTTTGAAACGTGCCTGCTGGCGCAGTTACTGAAACGCCGTTCACGGTGACAGTGTCTGCTGCATAGGTACTTGTGCTGGCCCGGCTTGCAAACAATGCTTGTCCAGTTGCCCCAGGACAATTGGCTGTCGTTGTGCTTTGTTTATTACCAAAGCTGTCGTAGAGATACGTAGTGAGCACGCACAGCTGCGGATTATTCGGCTCAACCGTTTCTGTCAACAGGAGTCCATTCACAGGATCATAAGTGAACGAACTACTTCGACTATAACTGTACACATTTGCAGGCGTCTGTGCATAGACAGCACTAACTTCGATCATCCCTAACAAAAGTAACAATGTCATGGAAAAATTACGCATCACTAATCTAGCATTGATATTTATTGAAATTGTATTCATCACGCTTATCCGATTATTCTATTGTTTTTTTAATTTAAATTGGCTTTACACGTCCATTTAAAAAGTCATCGTTCCATTAAATAATATCCCGCACTCGCTGAAGTTCCTGTGTTTGGAATTGCAGTTAAAGTACCCGAATAAGTCGCAACGCCTACACCACCTGATACAGTTACCGTTCCGCAAAGACTATTAGCAGCGCACGCGCCCCTAGGCCCTGTAACAGCCAAGCCAGCATTAGTGGTTGTATACGATATCGATGCGATGGCATGTTGACCCGTATTACTTAAAGTGCACCGGTAGAGCGGCGGATTAGGATACATCGTCGGCCCGGTTAAAAAAGTACAGGCGGAAAACGCTAATGCTGCCGGGGTCAATGGTCCAATGAATGTTGTATTGACTGTTGCACTTGCGGTTCGGCCCTTTGCATCCGTTACCGTTACTGCCCATGAATCGGTGAAGTTGTCGTCATAGGCTAATGTTGCGCTAATTGTTGGATTGGCGATTGCGGAACTGGACGCCGAAGTTCGGGCTCCAGATGTATGTGCCCAACTATAACTATACGGTGTCACACCGCCAGTGGCGTTTGCGGTCACCACTCCCGATGCCAATCCAGTGACGGCTGGAGCCACAGACAAAGAACCTGGGCTTATTGAAACGGCCGTGGAGGCGACAACATTTAAACTGAACGTTGTCGATCCAGCGGTACCTGTGGCAGGTGTGGGACTAGCGATTAATGTGCCTGAATATATATTTGCTGCGGTGCCAGTTGTAACCGTTACGATACCGCAGTTTGTACCACCAGCACATATTGTAGGACCTGTTGCTATTGTGCCAGCCGCAGTTGTATAAGCGATTGAAGACGTTGCAACCTGACCTGTGTTAGACAGGGAACAGGTCATTGTTGCTGCTGTTGGCGCCTCTTGGTTCACGCTACTGCAGCTAGATAAAACCAGTATCGGTGGTGTATTGGGACCATTAAAGGTGACGACATAGTTGGCAGTGCTAACTGCCCCCATTACATCTGTAACGGTAACGGTCCAGGTTTCATTAAAATGTTGGGCATAATTTATTGGCGCAGTGACCGTCGGGTTACTCACTGTCGTACTTGATACAGAACTTAGTGAGCCAGCGGTGAGGGCCCAGCTGTATTGATACGGAGGTGCCCCACCCGTTGCGCTGATATTCATCACACCTGATAATGGACCAATGACTGACGCCTGTAATGTCAACGCGCTAGATGTGGGCGTCAAAGTAATCGGCAGACCCTTACCGCTAGTGCTCGCCGCGTAAGGGCCGTTGCCAGCGGAAGTGGTTATGGCGCCTAAGTCATTAGTGACGGTACTTGTAACAGTGGAGTTCTGCAAACGCCCTAATATCCAGTTATTGCCACTTATGTTAGGTGGCAAATATGTATTAGTTGTGCTTTTCGTGATTGGCGTGCCAGCACCCAATGTGGTACTCACCATAATGCCTGTTGGATCACCGCTAGAGTTATAGGTATTAGTCGTCGTAACGGTTGGTAATGCAGTTCCGTTCAAATCATTCCCAGTGCTAATAGTTTGATACGCGTAGGGACGATAGGGATTAATTAACGGCACCGGATACGCTCCGCACGGCGCAACCAACGCACTAGCTGGCGAGCTCGGCGATGTCGTATCACAATAAAAATTGGTCGTAGTGCTTAATACTTGAGGCGATACTGTCGTTAGCGGTCCTACATCCATCTCTGAATAACTGGGTATTCCGATATAAGGTGTCATCATCAGGTATTGCGTTGATTGAGTCAGCGGATTACCATTTGGCGACAGATTTTGAGTTAGGGTATTTCTGAATCCCAACCAGCCACGCCCATCCACTGCAAATTTGCCGCCTTTATACGCATACTCGGTTGAAGTTGATCCGCCTGCGCCACTTTGACTGTTGATGGTGGCAATCACATACATCGGAATAGATGCATCAACCATCGGATAAACCGCAGCATTCGGTGTTCCACGATCAGTCGTGTATCGCGCTCCCAAACTACCACTGGCCGAATTTGCTAACGATACCCATGTTAATGTTGTTGTCAGGCCCGTGCTGCTTGTTATTGACATCAGTTGATCCGGTGGTACCGAATTGGATTTGACCAGCAGTAGATTGGTACCAGACGCGCCATTGTTCAGCAAATTCAAAATTTCTACATTGCCATTACCCGTGAAATCACCAATCACAAAGCTGGCTGTACCGTCACTTTTTTGCAGTTGATATCCTGTCAAACCGGAACTTGTGGCACGAAATGTTCCGTCTCCGTTACTGAGATAAACCATATTTTGTGTTTTATCATCCTTCCAACGGATGATATCTGTCCGGCCATCGCCATCAATATCGACCAACTGTATGCCAACGTTTGGTACTTGGGTCGCTGCAACACCGTATAATTCATTTCCAGTCGCTGTTAAATTAAAATTTGAAACTGTTTTTGGAGTGCCCGTGCCATCACTGAGCAGAAGGCTTTGTGAAATAAGATTTGAAGAAGGCATTAAGCAATCCGCACGTCCATCACCGTTAAAATCAATCAAATTAAGACATCCATTATTTTGATTGTTCGGATACAAAGTAAAATTTCCATCTCCAAGCGATGTCCACGTCCCGGTATTGACAACCAAATCGGTATATCCGTCTCCATTTACATCTCCGATATACTGAGATTTGTATGCGTATGATTGCGGTGTTGGAGAGGAATAAACAGAACGATGATTTAGGTTGCTCGCATGTTCCACAAAACTCCCGTCTTTTTGCCCCAAAAATACATGAGTACAAATGGTGGGAGCTCCGCAAAGCGACGAATCACTAGGAGCGGTAGTACCTGGGTAGGTTACTGCAGGCCAAGTCGTCGTAATAATATCTAAGAGGCCGTCATTGTTTACATCTAGTACATAAAAAATATTACCTGTGGTAACGATTGATGAATAAGGGGCCGAGTTCGTTTCAAAATTATACGTTGATGTCAGCTGTGTAAAATCTATACCGGCCGCGCCAGATGGGATCGATTTAGCAGTAAAGGTTCCGTCGCCGTTAGAGAGATATAAAATATTATTCACTGTTCCACAACCAGCCTTGGTCATGACTCGTAAAATATCGGTCAATCCATCGCCATTAAAGTCAGCCGCGATCGAAGAATAACATCCGTCACTCTTGAAGATATTGGCACCTGCCGCGTTAATATTAAATACTGTCGATTTCGAAAAATTTCCACCACCAGTGTTTTGATACAACTGATTTAATGTTGCATCGTCGGACCAACGCAATATGTCTAAACGGCCAGAACCATAGAAGTTACCGGTTAAAACGCCATAACTACCTTGTGTATTGATAACCTGCAACGAACTCACAGGACTGCTTTGAAATGTTGCATTGGGTGTAAACGCTACGCCACCGCCATCGCTATAATTGAAGGTGGTCGCTGGAAGGCAGACCGTTCCGGCACCCGTGCATTCGATGATCGTATGCAATGCGCTTCGATTAGATACCGTGCCAGGAAGGTAAGCAAGTTTAAGGTTTTTAACCTTGACCGCAGTAGCAGGTTGGGTAGATTGACTCGACGAGGGCCAATTGATGTACGTAACGATCGACTGCAAAATTTGAATATTCACAGTCTTGCTGCCCATGTGGTACGCCTCAGCACGATCTTGCGGCCCACCAGTATTATCAGCGCGGTCGGCATAATTAAACACCACTTTATTCGTGGGCAACTGCCCGGTAGCTGTATTTCCAGTGTAGCGAATTTCGGCAAGATTCCATTCATGTCCGGGCGGGCTGGCCCCACCTATCGAACTACCCCATCCAACATCGCGCTGGGAATATTGAAAGTCTATGTAGTTGCCGACAGTGTCGCTAATACGACTGACAGGCCATGCAGAAATCACGGTGGAACCCGCAGCGTTTATCTGCGCGTTGGCACTAGTATTATTGTTTATACCGTACTCATAAATTTGGCCACTCTTTGTCCAAACCATAAAGTAAGCTGGCCCATTTGCCAAATTACCTCCGACTGATCCATAAGCTCGAATTCGCGCGAATGAATCCGTGGTGGTGCGATATTCCACATAGGAACTACCCGTCAGCCCAGCGCTATCTTGGGATTGAAAAGGGTGCGCCAGACTGGGAGGATTTGTTGACCCGTTCGCGTTCACGATATTGCCGTTGGTATCGGTCTGTACTAATCGTTGGCCATCCAAACAGAGCTTATCATTGCCGTTAAAGTTGACCGAGGGTGTATAACCATCTATCCCTAAATTGCCAGGACAACGGGTAATCATCGACATACCCTGTATGGCCCATCCATAACCAACTGGGCCATTTACTCCACTGGCGCGATAAGACAATCCAACATTCGGTTGCATACCAGCGATTCCTGGCGGCACATTTATTGGATATGAATACGACGGCGTACCATTGGGTGAGACTGAAATTTGGCTGGCTGCCAGACACTGTGCCGAAACTAGAATGAAAGCAAGTGTACTAATCCAACATTTTGTTATTTGGCTCGTGCAAACGTGATCGATTAAGCGCGCTATTTTCAAGACAACTTCTCCATGACAAGGGGTGTTGGATTTTCACATCAACTAATTTTTGAAGGACATACTTGTCAAGCGCACAGATGCAAAATAAGTGCAGAGTGCTTTTTAGCTATCCGCATCTTTCGTACAAAAGGGGGAACAAATATATTTAACAATTTTTAAGGCAACTTCGTTATTTGTTTTAATCTGCCTAAACCAAGTCAAATAGAGTGGAGCTTGATATCAAAGTTGTATCAAGCAAGGCGTCAACGAAACATAACTGAGAGCAACTTCTTTGGTCAAGTTGGAAACCATCTTTTTATCAGCCTCGTTGTTTTTTGGGAACTGTGTTAGTGGCGACATTTAAGTATGACGCTTGTCGGTACGTTGGTATTTTTAAATAGATTTCTCCTAATTTAAAAATCTCATAATATCTAAATTAAGAAACGGGGAAACAGCATATCGTACAAAAAGTTTAAACTTTATTTAGTGCTATGAAGCATAAATGCTTCATAGCATAACTTATATCTAAATTAATTGCAATGATTTTTTCTATCATACGATTTAAATTCATTAGACTCATTCAACAACATTTGAGCTTGATTACATACCTATTATATGTTATGCTATGCAGCGTAAACGCTGCATAGCACTGTAAAAAATACGGTAAAAATACCCCATATCCTTTTATAGATATACAGAAAATTCACAATATATAGCTAATATCTGGTAGCATAAATGCTACCAGATGAAATTAGTAATTTAAATTGGAAAATCTGGATGAACCGCTCAAGAATTCAAATTGCAAAGCAGGATATCGTTAGCTACTTTGACGAGTTGCCCAACCCCGTCCTAAAGCTAAAAGAAATTCGCACAATTCTCTCAGATCAACGCGCTTTCTGGCGTCTTGCTCAAAACACCACTGGAGAACAATTCATTGGCTTCTTGGTAAAACACTCCAAACTTAAACTTTTTGAATTCCCATTCCCACAGCGCGCAGAAAAATGTTATGTCTGGGGTGATGTACCGTTATTAACTATCCTATTGGGACTTAAAAAAGAGCTTCACTTCAGTCATTACACTGCTATGCGTATCCATGGGCTGACAGAGCAATCGCCAACGTCAATTTACCTGACAGACGAACGAAAAAGTTATCCCTCTTCATTCGAACGCGACAAACTTGGTCAGGCCGAGATTGACCATGCATTCAAACAAGCTCCCAAGGTTTCAAATAATATGATTGAGTATGCCGGGAAAAAAATTTACTTACTCAACGGCGTAGATACAGGACATTTGGGCATCATTACAAAACAAGTCAATGATGATACTGGGAAAGAGGTCCATGCACGTATTACCAGCGTAGAGCGAACTCTCATCGATATAACTGTAAGGCCTATCTATGCTGGCGGTGTTTTTGAGGTCGCTAAGGCATTTGAGCTTGCCAAGGGTAACGTTTCAATTAATAAACTCGTATCAATGCTGCTTAAGCTGAATTATGCTTACCCCTACCATCAGGCAATTGGGCAGTACTTGGAACGGGCTGCTTATAAGCCGAGTCAAATTGACTTAATTCGGCGCATACCGATCGAACACGATTTTTATTTGACACACGAAATGAGCGAAACTCGCTACTCAAAGGATTGGCGTCTATTTGTTCCAAAAGGGTTTTAATTTTTCAATAATACTCAGCACAAACTTGAAGTAGACGTCAAAATCTTTCAAATCAAAATCGGGAGAAATTGTCGCTTGTACCGCCGGAAAACCTGCCAAATGAAATTCGTAATAATTCGGAACGTATCCCAATAATGTAAGCGGCACTTTCTTAATCTCAAACATAGCGGTCAAATTCTTTTGCATGACCTCCCCTATCAAATCAAGTTCGAGTGCTTTAACCAGAACAAAAATATCCACGAAATCTTTTGGCCGAGCGCTACCAGGACGAGCGCGCTTGATAATGGGGCCGTACTCCGGCATTTGTTGGCAAATTGCGCGTAGCTTTTCACATACGATCATAAGGGGGGAGTAGACATAAATTACCATTCCGTCAAAATCGCGGTACTCTTTATCTTCGATATACTCAAATCGACTAATATCAATGAGAAACCGTGTGCCCTGACCCAAATTAATTGCCAATCGACGCAATGCTTCAGGATCCGTTGCATGCTGTGTATAAATTTCCGCCGCAATCAACTTGAACTCAACAGCGTAGCCGCCCCAAAAATCCTTCATGTCTTTTGAAATCGCCTTAGGCTTTTCAACCATTTTAAAGTCAAATAACTCCAGACTGTTTGCTCGAAATGTCTCGACAAGTGACTTCTGGATGCGGATTTTAACAATATCGATTTCTTCGTTGAAATCCTGTTTCAATGAAAAATCTAGGTCCACCGATGCACGGGCGCTTATTTGGTGAATCAACGCCATAGCATTCCCACCCTTCAATACCAGTTGTTCTAACAGCTCATCGTCTGAGAACATGGCTTGAATCGCCCACAATTTAATATTGTGTAGAAGCTGCATCGTTTTCTGTGGACTTACGCTAAGTTTACTCATTAACTAACTGCTCCTAAAGTTGATTTTATAATGATGAAGATACCATGCTGTTCCCCTTAATCGCCTTAAGCAGTCATGGAGATGTTAGATATCGATATTAAGTTATCTAAATCTATTATGAGTATTGGGGAGAATAGCGGAACAGAAAAAATTGTAGGCTAAGGATTTTTATGTCGCCTCAGATACAAAAGTGGCAGAACCAGAATAATTCGGAACACTTGTGAAAAATGCTGGCAAACGTTTGCCGGTATTAATTCAGCGTGCGACATTAACGAATTGGTCGGGATAAATTCATCCTAAGAATCTTACTTGATCTATCCATGGTCTGGGCGTGTGATCAAGCCTCATTGATTTACGCACTTAATTAGTAATGAAAATTTTTACCACTTTTAGATGAACGAATTGACAGATTCCAAAAGTGAAAAAATTAGCTAATGAAAGAGTCATTTTTTAACGCCACTAAAACTTTAAAACAATCTTTTTTTCCAAATCTTTGGGCCCGGTTCAATTAATTTGTTTGCCTCATTCTGCAGCCATTCACGATATTCACTCGAAAGTGGTCCATCGTCCGAATGCACTTCTACAAGCCGTTGTTGGGCTAGAAGTCTGAGAGCCCTATGGACAGTCGCCAGTTCACTGAGTCCTAACTGATTGGCTAAGTTTTCGAGAGATTTACGCGAAACCTCATCGCTGGTATCAGTTTCGGGAAATGTGAGAATAAGCGTTGCTTGCATAATTTTTGTAGTGACTAGTTGAGTACGCACTTTATTTTATCCTGCAAAACAAAAATAAAAAGTCCAACATCCGGCAATCCCGAAAAAATTCATTTCGTCACGTTCACAGTTCGCACGATCAGTCATTAACCACGAATTGGCCAACAATCTAATTTGCATCTTAATATC
>NZ_SMYL01000025.1 GCF_004358105.1 Sapientia aquatica
CAATTGGCGGATTGTGGCTTTGCAGCGCTTGCCGAGCTTAATATATAGTTTCACCGCCCTAAGGCGTTCTTCGTATGAATACATGGACTACCCCCAAAAGTAGTCCAAGATTTTATCCGCACCCCCAGTGGGTCAATATTCAGTCGGCGCCAACAATCTATTTCTTCCGGTCAGATCAGAGAAAATATGGTTAATTAATCGGCAATTTACACGATGAAAAATTTCGACTAAAATAAATGAACTTGGTGGCTTTCGCCATCTCGAACCCGAAGTGATTCGTCGCATAGGGCTGTTCGGAATTGGGGAGCCGAATGGGCAGCTGGGCATCTAGCATTCCCAACAAGTTCAACTTGTATCTTATTAAGTTTTGGCCAAACCAAGACTTTTCCGTCAAGTCGGTAATCACGTCTCCAAGTTTTTATGTTCAAATTTCGACTGTAAAAATATAGGGAAATCTAATTTTAATTTCGATAAGAAATCGCTCGCGTCATTTCATTTGATATTAAGATGCGAACGTTCGTTTGAA
The DNA here is from genome assembly GCF_004358105.1 of Sapientia aquatica. GTDB lineage: Bacteria > Pseudomonadota > Gammaproteobacteria > Burkholderiales > Burkholderiaceae_D > Solimicrobium > Solimicrobium aquaticum. The sequence goes on from NZ_SMYL01000025.1 coordinate 527, forward strand.
CCAATCTCAACTCCATATTTTTCATGGAGAAGTAATCGAACGAATCCTTCCACCTTCGATTTTTTGCTACGTGTTATGCAAAAAATTTTAATGGAACTTGCCTTCATTATTTGGCAGTCTAAAGCCTGTTTTTCTCTTGAAACGGGCAGTGAATCATGACTGCATTTTTTGATCCGCCAAGATATCTTTTCACCAACGTGGCAATCTAGGGTATAGCCCTTAAATCTGCTGGTCGTTGGCATTTCCTCAATGCGTTCACTTGTAGTGACGCAATTCATTTTTCGGATAAAAAACTTGATTCTTCATAGGAAAAGGTTCCTTCGAAACGTCAAGCAAAAAAAGTGAATATCAAAAACAAGCCAAATTTCCTGGGGGGAAATCAGTGCTTGATACCAACACATTGACCGCACAGTCTTCCTCTGAGAAGCAGGTCACCGATACTTCAACTAATTGCTCTTTTTTGTTTTGCCGTTTGCGCCGGATCGCGCATATTTTTTAACCATTTTCCGACCAGGAAGGAATCTCCATGTCTGATGAAAAGTCAATTGAAACCACGCTTAAAAACTTAAATGAAGAGATCAACCATTTGAAGAAGGAATTGAAGAGTAAGTCCAAAGTTTCCGAATTATTGTCGGCGGCATTGAAGGAATTGCGCTCTGAAACGCCCAACATCAAACACAAGACAGAGCCAGAATTTGGTACGAAAGCTTTGGTCAATAATGAAGGAGAGTCCTAATGAGACAATCTATTCAAGCGATGTTCATGACGTCGGCGCTGTCTACAAAGAAGGGATCAACTCTCACGCGTGTTGCGCTGCATGGGACCTTCGTGACGTTGGAACACATTGCATCCAAAGGCGGGTGGGGTCCTAAATTTGGTCCAGGCAATATCACGCAAAAGCAGTTCAAAAAATATGTTGAGGTCCGGTTATCACAAGGAATTCAAGCAAGGACAATCCAAAATGAGGTTTCCCACATTCGCCGCGCAATTGTTGGAGCGGGCCGGTCGCTTGACGCGCACACGATCTTCTCCAATGACAAACTGGGTGTTCCAAAAAGCACCCGGATTGGACATGGCATTGCAATACCAATTGACCGTTATCTGCATGCCATTTCGCTAGCGTCAGCCACGGTGGCCGCACTAATGCGCCTTCAATACAACATGGGATTAAGGATGGAGGAGGCCATTGCATCGAAAGATAGTTTAAAAACGTGGCTCAGCATTTTAAAAAGCGGCGGCTCCGAACTCACTATTTCCGCCGGAACAAAAGGCGGCAAGATCCGCGCGGTCTACATACATCCGGAAAATCGCGAGGCTGTCGTAATCGCCATTGCGGCGGCGCTTGGCGTGACAGAAAATGGACGGTCGCATTTCTACCCAAACTCCAAAAATGATGCGTCCGCAAAAACGACGTATGGGAAAAATTTATCCGAGCTTGGACTCGCAGGAGAAGCTAGCAGCCATAGCATGCGGCGAGCCTTCGCTGTTGAAAATTTTCTTCTTTATTTGAAGCAAGGGTGGAATGCAAAAGCGGGACTAGCGAGGGTGTCCCAGGATCTTGGTCATGGAGACGGACGAGGCAGATGGGTATGGAACAATTATATTAAACATTCACTTCCGCCGGAAAGCACAGCGCTCTTAGTTGGTGACAAGTCGATTCTACACAACGTGTCTGAATGAAGAACGTCGGCTTAATTGTTCGTATAGAAAGGCAATGCAATTTTATGACAAAAAGCCACTTGGACCACCAACGCTCCGTAACATAGATTCGACTTTTTATGTAACATTTGAGAGGAATTTTTGTTTACATCATTGGGTGATTTTTTTAGATTATTTTGATGGCGAACAAGGCTGCGTTTTTACACATAGATGGTCGCCCCCATTTTGCCAAGCTTTTATTCACTGATGTTAAGAAGGTAGAGATTGCAGCCATAGATCCGGACTTTTAATCAAGGCTGCCGCCTCTGTCCCTGATGGAATTTGCTGGTAGGTTCCTCAACAGCCTCTCGAGCTTTACGCTCCTTGTGTCAAATAGGTTTCACCTACCACGGTCTAACCTGTCTTGCCATCACTTCATAATTGCCTATGCAATCTGCGGAGCATTTCCTTTCTATTGTTTAATGCTGTAGCGTACAGTTTATTCTTAATGACCTGATACAAAGCTATTCTGATATTTACGTTCATGCGCCAATAGAGCCCAGATTATTCGAGCATTTTTATTCGCCAGTGCTACTACGGCAACATTGAAATTTCTGCGTTCCATCAGATTAGCCAACCAACTTCCCGCATGCTGCACTTTGCGTTCGGCCGCCCTAAGAACAGCTCTCGCGCCGTGTATCAACAATGTCCTTAAATAAGAATCGCCGCGCTTACTGATCCCCAATAACATTTACTTACCGCCACTAGAATGCTGACGTGGTACCAACCCCAACCATGCAGCCAATTGCCGCCCATCTTTGAAGCACTTGGCATCGCCAATTGAGGCCACTATCGCAGTTGCTGTAATTGGACCAACACCCGGAATTTCTTCTAATTTTTTGCTTGCTTCGTTTTGTTTGTGCCAAATTTTAATTTGTACTTCCAATTCGCCAACTTGACGATCAAGCTCTTTTAAATGATCGCCAAGTCGTTGGATTAACTGACAAAAAGCTCCTGGAAGCTCGTTTGCATATTCCTCCAGAATATGAGGGAGGCGTTTCGTAACATTGCAAATTCCTTGTTGAATAACAATGCCATATTCAGACAATAAACCTCGAATCTGATTAGCCTGAGCCGTGCGTGATTTAACGAAACCTTGGCGTGCTCGGTGCAAAGACAGTACTGACTGTTGCTCAACATTCTTGATCGGCACAAACCGCATATTTGGTCTACCTACAGCTTCGCAAATTGCCTCAGCATCCGCCGCATCATTCTTATTCGTTTTAACATAGGGCTTTACATATTGAGGGGCCATTAATTTCACGGTATGCCCTTGCGCTTGCAATTTTCTCGCCCAGTAGTACGCGCTAGCGCAAGCTTCCATACCGATTAAGCAAGGACCTAATTTAATAAAAAATTCCAAAACTTGATCGCGTCGCAGAGCCTTTCTGACTAACGCTTTACCTTGTTCATTCACGCCATGTACTTGAAATACGTTTTTTGCCAGATCAATCCCGAATGTAGTAATCTTCATTTTGGTCGCCTCTTTCAGTTAGTGGTACGTCGCAGTTCCACTTTGGCACAATGATGCCGTTTCCGGAAGGGGGCGACCATTCCATTAACCTCTGCCGATTACGGCCTGTCACCACCTTGTGATTTGTGTAATTCCCTACGCTCGCGTCAAAAATTTTTGCTACCGAAATCTGTGGCTTTACGACTATTTTCGCCTGAATTTAAAGTTGCAAATTAACATCTTTTAAGACACTATAGGCTTATTGTCGGATTGTAAATGCCTAATTTAGGGCATTGATCTGCCTTAGCTGGCGGATGATGTGCTGCTAACATCAGGACTTACGAAAGTCGAAAGGCAGAAATCGGCACGTAGCGGTCATTGAAACCAATAGCCAAAAATAAGAAAACGAATCAGATCATGCATTGGCGTAAAGTTGAACTAGACAATCACAAAGATCATATTCAATGGTTAGACGACGCACGTGCAAAGAAAACGTACACGCTTGCTGGGCTCTTCGATTCCAAACGGCATCTAGGTTTGAATTCAGAAACGGTCGGAAATATTGAGCGATTGGAATTTGGTGATGATTCCAGTGGCGCAACAGAATGGTTGAAATTGAGAATCCCGATTAGCGACCGACTAGTTGTTGTATTTGGCGAAGATGAATGCTTTGGATGCTCGGCTGAGTTTTTTTTGCAGAATTGGCGGGACTTGTTTTTACCATCGCGCGATGATGCCATAATTTTTTCTGATAATAGTTCACTAGTTGCGTTTTACTGCCATGAAAATGAGTTCGAACTTGGCGAAAGATTGATCTATAAACCGGTTTGAAATGTCGCAATGCGGTACTTTGCAGTCGGTGAAATGCCTTGCCAAACATATCGAGGAAATAGACTATGCAAAAAAAACTTGGGCGAACTATTTTTATGGTCTTGCTGGTTTTTGGTGGCTTAGCGATTGTGCTTGTCGGAAGAATGCTTGATTCGAAAGTCTCTTGGTGGTTAGAGCTGGCCTTAATTATTTTTGGTTATTCTTTAATTGGGCTCGCACGCCACTTAGAGTGATAAGACTAGGGCAACGACCCGAATCGGCACAAAACGGTCGTTGGATGTGCCAAGCAATTTGATGTGAAGAATCAAAATTTGAATGACTCAAGGCGTGAAGCAAATAGACACAATTTATCCAAAACTGAATACATTGGATTCCAATGAAAAAAATTTCATCTAGCCCCATTTTCTATAAACGCATATTTCCCATTTTTTGGTTTGGGTTCCTTGCTTTTTTTATGTATGCTGGGTTGTTTGAAAACCATTCCGGGTCGTCTAATCCGCTACCGTTTCTGGTTATTCCGATTGTTATGGCTGCTTTTGGATATTTATTCATGAAAAAGCTGGTCTTTGATCTTGCTGATGAAGTGCTCGATGAGGGAGATCATCTCTTGATTCGGTTTGCTAATGATCAAGTTGAAGTAAAGCTGGCAAACATTATTAATGTCAGCTATATGTCAATGATGAATCCACCGCGTGTGACATTAACATTGCGTGAGTCATGTCGCTTTGGGAAGGAAGTTTCTTTTTCTCCGCCGTTTAGATGGTTTAATTTTTTCAGTAACCCCGTTATTAGTGAATTAATAGAACGCATTGATAAGGTACGAAGTTAATTCTAAAAAATTGCAAAGGGCTGGACTCGGCACCAACCTGCCGTTTGAGGCTGCATCCAATTTAAGCGGTATTCATCAGCATAATTTTGAATTTTTAACCGGCGAAAATACTCCATGATCAAAAAATTCATAGCCCTGCTGATCTTTGCAGGCTGTTTGGTGAATGTCGTTTCTTGTAGCCCTTATGTGACGTGGAAAGAAGAAGTGATGTTAAATGATGGGCATGTGATAGTGGTTGAGCAAAAAAGGCGAATGGAAGGGCAAATTGGCAGGGAAGCATGGTTAACAATGAGTTTGCCTGAGATAAGTCCACAACCTATTATTTGGCATGAAAATCTTGCTCCACTAATTCTAAACATTGATGAAGGTCGGTTATTCGTAGTTGCGAATGCACCAACCGGGCTTGAGCAACGAAAATATGGAACGCCTACACCCGCCTACTATGGCTTCGAATGGAAAAATGGCGTTTTTGTACGTATTCCATTTAAAGAAATCTCAAAAAATATTTACACAACAAATTTGTTGCTGGGTGGTTCCCCTAAAAAGGGTGAGTCATTTATTGATATTAGAACTAAAAATAATTATAGGTATGAAAGTCCACCGTATACATCTGACTTATTGAAACTAGATCCAAATTTAGGTTGCCTATCTTTATTCCCTTGTAATGCGTTCTGAATTATTTTTTGACAGCAGCTCGCGTAGCCTGTGTTAACTAGGGTGTATTAACTGCAAGCGTAATACACCAAACAGTTAATTAACTCAAATGCTTCTTAATACGTTTATCGATGATTTACTGAAATGGTGCATTACGCCTTTGGCGAATGCACCCTACCGATTGTAAGTTATTGCAGGTTACGAGTTTTTCAGACATTTGGAACAACCTTCAATAATTAAATTTGAACATGCGAAAACTACTAAATCCACCAGCAGTTGAGAGAGATGGGAATTCGATTCAGATGATCAGCGGCTGGATTGCGGAACAAGGACTGCACTGCACATTGAATATTGGAATGTGGCAATCCGCAGGTCACGACGAGCCGAAGGCATGGGGTATTTTCTTGGCAGACGTCATCCGTCATGTAGCGAATGCAATCGAGGAACACGAAGGGTCAGCATCACATCTAACAACTGAGAACATCTTGAAATTGTTAAGTGCTGAGTTGAAAATGCCAACATCAGATTCTGTAGGTTACTTCCCGTCTTGAATCGTGTGTCTTTTCGCGCCACATTATTCGAATTCATTGAAGGTACCCAAAAGTTCATGAAAAATAAATTAGAGGTTTGTTCATGTTGTGGAAAGCTTGTCCCAGCCGACATATTGGAGATTTCTTTCAAATTTCCAGACGACATCGCAAAACTGAGAGAGCCTGAGAGATCGTCAAGGATCAAGGGAAATGATGATGCAGTAGCACTCGATAGTACTCGTTATTTTGTGCGTGGATTGATTCCGTTGCCTGTCAACGGGCGTGATATCCCATATTGCATCGGTGCTTGGGCAGAAGTCGGTATTGATGCCTATCGCAGAATTTATGAACTCTGGGACGATGAATCCCAAGGCAACGAATCACCTTTTCAAGCGACATTGGCAAACTCCATTCCGGGGCACCACAAATCGAACTGTTATGGCTTGAGTTTACAATTGACCGGGCCAAGTACTCGACCCGATTTCAAGGTAACTGACGAAGCTACTGAATTATTTAAACAGCAGACCACTGGAATTACTTTACACGAGGTCGATGACTACAATTCTTGGTTTCGATAAGCGAATTTACAAAAAAATTTGGTGCTTTGAATGACTGCTTCGGATAATCTCAAACGGCAGTTCAGGGCACGTTCCGGTCAGTTTCCATACAACATCAATGACCGAAATCTGCGGATATTGGCCATGAATTCACCGATCAAACGGATCGCTTTATAGGCGTTGGCTTTTTCTTAGCAATCATTGGTTTTTTGAAACGCGAATTGGTTGGTCATTTGATGCCAATACGCAATCGATATACTAATTTCGATGATGAAAATTAATACGCACAAAACCGGGTTGTTGCCTGACGACAAGCACTGGTTTTAATATCGCAACGAAGACTATCGCAATTATTTTTTGCGTCAGCTTTTACTGGCTGTTAATTGACTTCCATACCTTGCATAATCCTTTTACAGTACCTGTCAGCGGCGCGAAATAACAGCGCAGTACATACCTAAAAATCCCTCCAAAATCGGTCGCATTCCGACCAGTCGCAAAGGCCGCATTCGTTTCTTCAACTATTCCTAAAAATGCCCCCTGTATCAAGCGCCAAGGAAGTGTTAAAGCATGACGTAACTTACACATTGTTAGCATCGGTATTCCTTTCAATAATTAAATTGTTCTTCATGTTCGCTATACTTCATTTAATTTGTCATGACCGAAGCTTTGTCACGGATTAATAATGATGGTTACAGTTTTCGTTGGTACATCCGGATAGATAGCATCTGACAAAGCAAACGTTAAGGTGGCGGGACTACTGACGGTAACAGAGGTTATGGTTATTCCAGTGCCATTGGGTGCGTACTGTAGATTTGAAATTTGACCCCCCGAGTATGAGTCAATGCTAATGCTATTGACTCCCGATGGTGCTAAAAAGGGAATAGTGATTCCAGCGCCCGATGTGATGGTGTAAGTTGATTGAGCAGGCCCATTAATGACAGCGGGTAATGTTGTAAAGGTAAATGTTTTGTTCACCATGGTGCCATCCGCCGTACCTGTGAACATTGCTGTGTATTTTGTTCCTAAATTTAGTTTTGCTAATGGCACAATCACTGCGATATTCGGCCCATCCGAGTTCTGCCTTTGATCATTGGCCGCATCGATTAGCTGTACTGGGACAGTATTCTTCAAATTGTCAACGAGCGTGAACGTGGTGACGACTAATTTGTGCGTTGTGCCGACAGCAAACGAAATGGGAGCGCCGACAAGTCCAGACGATGCAGGCAGTGGATTTGGTAACTCTCCTAATGGATTAAAGAGCGGAAAAATATTCGTTGCGCCATCGATTGGGTAGGTGTAAGTGAGATTGGCAGGCAGTGGAGTAGGGCTGCCAACAACTCCCAGTTCCACCACCAATTCACTGGGCGACGCGTAGCCAATCCCTATATCGCGCAAACAATCGTTCATCAAAATATCGCGGTGGTAGACCGTATTCATGAGTGCGCCAAAGTAGGTGTGACCTAATGTCACCGTGGATGGTAGAGGCGATGACCCTGCAGGATCTACATTGCCGACTTCACCTACGGAGCCCATATAACCAGTAGCGCCTGCTCGTTGCTGCGGAGTAGCGCCAGTGAAGCCCGACAAAGCTGGATTTTCTGAATGCGCATACAGCAAATTAGTAGTTGGATCGACCTCGGCCTCTTCCGCTGCCGTGAGATTCACACCAAGATAATGGGCATGAGCCATCGCTGCATTATCGAGATCTACATTTTGCGCTAGCAGACTAATTCCCCATTGGCTTCGGACACTATTTAAATCACTAAAGAACGCTTGCTTAAAGTCCGAATCAGTTGCATAGACAGGTGTGCTAACAGTCTGGTTTGGAGGAGTGCCTGTGGTCGTGTTGTTGCCGGGTTGTCCGTTGGTTGAACCGCCCGATGCTGGGCTACCCGAGTTCGCGGTGGGCGCATTTCCATTTCCACCTCCGCAGGCGGCAAGGATCAGCGTGGTAATTAGAACTACTGATAAGGTTTTCGACTTGAACACAATATTTCTCCTCAATGTAATGGATGACTAACCGACATTCGGCGTCGTTCATCGATTGAACCATGAGGACTTCTTTTTGCAAGTGGGTTCGGCGATCAATTTTTCACAATATTTTGTGATTGGTGATCGCACTATAGTAAGAGCACTACCAATGAGCTTTCTGACTTGAATACTTTGTCTTACTAGGATTTATGCCCGACTTTAAGACCTAGATTCGTCCTCGATAGCGTCCGAATTCCTACTAGAATTTCAGATGTATTTCGCCTTGACTTGATCGACTTTTTTCGCTGCCATAGTGCACGGCGGAATACGTTTTGATTGGTAACAAAATCCCACTACCTAAACAAGTCGGCGGACAAGTTAATGCTTGGAATCGTCTCTCGCAATTCCATCATTGCTGCACTCGTGGTGATCTACTCAACAGTAAGTACTAGATAGACGTGGGGATGAGACGGCGCGCTGCGGCTTTGGCCGCGCAATCCGCCCATTCGTTACCCGGCACACCGGCATGGGCTTTTACCCAGCAAAGGGCAATAGAGCGGGTGCCGCAAAATTGCCGCAATTGATTCCATAAGTTGCGATTACGTCCTCGCTCGCACTGTGCCCGTTCGGACTTGGCTAAGACGTCACAAATTGTTTTATGGTCGGTAAAGATAGTGATGTGCTGATTTTTTGGCGCAGAGCGGATGGCCGCGATCACGGCCATAAGTACCATTTCCTGCACATCCACACTGAATTTGCAGCCGGATATGATGCGATCGATGTCAACATGGCCATCGGCATGGATTGGCACGGCCGCGTAACCACCGCAGCGAAATAGGGGGAGGACAGATCCGTCGGTATAAAAGATGTGGGTGTTCATACCAATTACCCTACCGCACGATCTCGTTCTGTCTAGCCCCCTACAGTATTGGTGACAATTACGGTAACGGTAGGTAAATGGATGCCGTGTTATTTCGCTATCAAAACATTATTTCTAGTTTCTCAGTCCCATCAGGATCTTAATTAGAATCCTGATATCCGAGGATTGTGGAGCGCGCGGCGACGATATCGGCGGCCGTGACGATGTACTTTTTCTCCTCCACCGTGCGGCCTATCATGTGGTTCACGGCGGCTTGCAGTATGGCTGCAGCGTCAGCGATGGAGACATCGTCCCCTATTAATGCGACCACGACCGTTGGATTCAGCAATCGATCGAATGTCGCCGGTGAATTCGCCATCCAGTGTTGAACAAATGTCTCCAACCTAGTTTGGTCGGGCAGGGTGAACACTAACTTTTCTGTGAACCGACCACCACGCAGTGCGGCGGGATCCATGTTTTCGGGGTGGTTGGTGGCCGCGATAAAAACGATATCGGGCACTTTACCGGCTGCACCATCCATCGCGGTGAGTAGTTTGTTGGTGATGGATGACACAGGCGACATTTTTCGGGCAGCTAACACATCGTCGGCTTCATCGATAAAGACAATACAAGGCCGGATGTCTTTTGCATCGGCCAACAGTGTATCGATGCGCGTTGGATCACTGATTAAATCGTGGCCCGAAGTCGATAAAAATGCCCACCCACTGCGTAGCGCTAACGAGCGTGCCGCTTCGGTCTTACCTGTACCTGGCGGACCAGAAAACAGTAATCCCGCTGGAACACTGCCGCCTAATTCTTCCACTCGTTCGATTTGAGACATGCGGGTGGCGATTGTGGTGAGCTCAAAGCGTAACTGAGTCGTTAAAATTAAGTCGTCTAACTGCTTTGTATTGGAAGGTAATGTGCCTTTGCGCCCTTGCACCCGTCGAAGTGCTGCCAATAACTCAACGCTCGTGATAGAAGAGAAGGGCGCTTCCTCGACCATCTCGGCGAGTTCTTCCGTGACTGCCTGAATGCGCTTTACCGAAAATCCTTCCCAACGCCGAGCCACGCTAAACACCGAAGTGAGATCGTAGTCGATTTCCGGTAAATGATTGGTCAGACCGTCGAGCAAAATGCCTTGGCGGGCGATAAGGTCAGGAGGGGTTACCTCGATCTTATAATCAAACCGACCTTCACGAATTGCTGCCGCATCGAGTTTATCGAGATAATTGGTAGCGGCGACGACAACAACGCCGGATCCGCGGATGTTGACTAACTCGGTCAACATCGTATTCGTCGTTCTGTGTATTTCTTCTTGACCGGCTGAAGCGCCATCGCGGCTGGAAATGAAGCTGTCAATTTCGTCGAGGAATAGGACGCATGGAGCTTGAGCGCGCGCATCGGCGAATATGTTGACGACATTCTCGGTGGTATCGTTGACCCATTTACTGGCGACGTCTCCAAATGTGACTGGCAGAAATCCGATACCCAACTCGCCCGCAAGCGCCTCGGCAAACACCGTTTTACCGTTGCCTGGTTCTCCGAACAACAACACTCCATTTCGATGTTTTACTTTACTGAATCCACCTTCTGCAGGATGCACAATAGTTGTCATTGCTTTGTGAAGACGTGCCTTGACCGACTCCATGCCATGGATATCGTCGAAACAGATAT
>NZ_SMYL01000026.1 GCF_004358105.1 Sapientia aquatica
GTTTTAAGCAGTAAGTGGTATTCAAACAGATGATTCATGGCGTCAGAACCGGACAGACGCACGGGGATTAGGGCGGATGGATCGTTGATTTGTGGGATGGCTGGGCTGTGGATGGAGAGGGTGCGGGATGGTGTTTGCATCGAATGCGTCCTTGAGATGTTGTAAGAGTGAATAAATTAACATAATTTTTAATTAATTAATTTATTAAATAACAATAAATAATTCAGCTTTTGTTTCAAGCTGATCCGACTCAAGGTGGAGAGTGCAAACAGGCGGGGGGCATTTAATGCGGCGCTGAAGCCGCTAGAAATACTTGAAAATGGCTTTTTAAAGAATCGTTAAACCGCCGAATAAAACTTGTACTTGTTCTTGCCATTCTGCTTGGCGTAATACATCGATTGATCCGCTAGGCGTAGCAAAATATCGGGATCGGTGGCGTCGCTGGGGTATTGGCTTAATCCTATACTGGCGGAAACGGTGACTGTTTGGCCGCCAGCATGCACTGGCTGATTGATTGAATTGAGGATGCGTTGTAGCGCTAGTTCGTAATGGTCGGGGTGTTCTAATTGCGGAATTAGCAGCACAAATTCGTCGCCGCCGATGCGCGCTACTGTGTCGCATTCGCGTAAGTTCGTGCTTAAGCGTTTTGCGATTTCAATCAACAGTTTGTCGCCGGTTTCATGCCCATAAGTGTCGTTGACTGGCTTGAACCCATCGAGGTCGAGGAAGATAACGGCGATTGACGTTTTATTGCGTTTGGCTTGGGAAATCGCGTGCTGCAATCGATCCATGAGCAATTTGCGGTTGGGCATGCCAGTTAAGCTGTCGTAATTAGCTAACCGATTGAGTTGCGCCTCGTGTTCCTTGCTTTGGGTGATGTCATAGGCGATGCCGTTGGAGAGAATTTCACCGCTATCGAGCACGTGGCGGTAGGCCTCAATATGCATCCAGCGTGCTTGTAGACCGGGCCGCATTCGTCCTTCCCAGTAGAAGCTGGCTTTGGATTGGCTCAGTTTGTTGATCTGGGCTAAAAAGCTCTCGACATCATCGGGGTGAATTTGTTTGAGCATGACGTCTTGTTCTTGATAAGCCTGTTCTTTAGATAGTTCAAATAGTTCACACCAACGCGGGCTGACGAATTCTAAAAATCGTTTTCCATCGACACTAAAGCGATGTTTGAATACTCCTACCGGGATGTATGAAATCAGATTATTTAAGTCGGTGATCGCTTGTTGCAAAGCGGCGCCGATGTGTTTTTTTTCAGTGATGTCTTCGACAATCGACCACGTTAGCTTCTGGTCGTTAGCTGCAGTGACCAGCATCCCGTTGAGGTTGACTGGCACCAAAGTGCCGTCTTTGCGGCGGTATTCTTTTTCATACGAAGAGTAGCGACCAGTGAGCAGCAATTCGTTGAGCCTTGCGCTTTCTTCGCTTTGATATTTACTGGGCGTTAAGTCCCAATATTTGATCAATCTCAGTTCCTCTTCTGAATAGCCGCAGATTTCTTGGAAGGCTTTATTAAATTCTAGGTAGTCACCATCCATGTCGGTGAGCACAATGCCCAGCGGAGAAAGTTCAAAGAGGTTGCGTAACTTTTCTTCGCTAGCCCGCAGCGCACTCTCAGCGCGTTTGCGTTCCGTAATGTCTTCCAGAGTGGCTTGCAACATTTTTTTACCTTGGTGCTGGAAGCGCATTAAGTGGACTTTGGCATCCCAAATTTCTCCGTTCGGTCTTTGATGACGCCATTCAAAAATATCGATTTCTTTTTGTAACGCGTTGCGATTATGGCGTTTCGCTGAATCCGCTGAAGGGGTTCCGTCGTATTGAGTAGGACTGGAGATATCCATGACGCATTTCCCTATTACTTCCTCACGTGTCGTGTATCCATAGATTTTGACGGCGGCCAGATTGCATTCTACAAATTCGCTCGTAGCATGGTCGATCACTAACATGGGAACATACGATTTATGGAATAGAGTTTTGTTAAAGCTTTCGCTCTCTTGCAAATCTTTCTCAAGAATTTTCCGTTTGTTGATATTACCGATATAGCCGTAATAACTCGTCGATCCATCTTCCTCAAGCTGCGGCACCGCGTCACCATAAACCCATATGGGATGTCCATCGGGTAGTACTATTCGGAATTCCTTACGCCAGTTTGTGTGATTGCGCGCAGCGGCATCCATGGAGGAAAAAACTTCTTCTTGATCGGGCCGATAAATTAAGGACAAAGCACTGGATGCATCGTTTTTGATCACGTCGGGATGTACGCGGAAGATATCAAAGATGGTACCGCTGACATAAGGAAAGCAACCAACGGCATTGAGGCGATGTTTGTAGACAAATACCAAACCTGGGAGGCGACTATGAATAGTGTTGGTGCGGTTGATGATGGCTTGCATGTCACTGGTCGCTTTGGTCACCATGACGGCGAGCTCGTCACGGTGCTGGCGCAACTCCCGTTCGATTGCTTTGCGCTCAGTTAAATCCACAATGATGCCGACATACATGGTTTGGCCGGGGATATTTAAACTTCCAACCGAGAGATGAATCGGCACAATGCTGCCATCCTTGCGCTGCGCTGTCAGTTCTACGCCAGAGCTACCGATCACGCGAGAGGTTTGCTCTTGGTGGTAGCGCGCCATGTACTGATCGTGATTCGAACGATACGGCTCGGGCATTAATTCGCGGACATTCATGTGACTTAGTTCGGCTCTTTCATAGCCAAAAAAGTGTACTGCTGCGGAATTAAATGTTTGGATAAATCCCTTTTCATCGATAGTGATAATTGGATTGACCGCCGTTTCTAAAATAGCGTCGGTCACGGCTGCATTTCGATCGATGGTTCCTTCATTTTTTTGGACTGATGGTAGGGCCGTAATCGACGCGACGAATAGCGTTTGTCGACCAATTTTTACTTGATTTATTTCGGCGCAGGCTTGAAATTGAGCGCCGCTTTTAGCTTGTGCAACAATGTTCAATGCCAGTTCTTCGGCGCCTAGATTGGGATCAACACTAAAGGGAAATGGAATTAATTTTGTTAGCGGCTGATTGATTATTTCATCTCGTTGGTAGCCAAATAAACGCGTTGCAGCAGTATCGAATGCCACAACTAAATTAGACTGATCAAATGCGATTAACGCAGCGCTAACACTTGGTTGACGCTCTGAAAAACGAGGAGGTACTGAAGACACTATTGACTCCAACTTCGTATAAATTAAATCTACGGTCACGTCGCTGCTAAAACATGGTCGGCTCCAAGTTGAATTAGTTGTGCGCGGTTTGTGGTCGATGCGCAGTGAGTGTCCATGGCACTTCTACGTGAATTGCAACATTGATTCGGCTATCGCTGCTCAGTGATTTTGAACTGGTATTAACCCGATTCTAGAAGTCGAACTTTTAAAATTCAAGTCGCTTTAGCGGCGCAAAATTGTGCTCAATCGGCGATGTTTTAACTGGTTTTTGGGGAACAGAAAACTTCGTTAAAACCAAGCGATTTGGGCTAGTTAATATGTGAAAAACCATTCGGATCCAGCGGGAATTTTTTTTGATCAGGATAAATATTTTTTTAAGGAATTGTTGTTTTACGGGATGTTTTTTGCTGATTGTAAGAAGCTTCAATTCGTCCATTTGCAATGAGGAGTTAGCAAACAATTTGCGTAGTTGCGAAACTACATTGCGAACTACTTGGATGGGTGTCATGGACGATGGCGCGACGATTGAAAAATCGCGATATAGCTCAATGGGCGGCGTCTGGAAGGGCGGGTTGATTGCGCTCTAATTTAGTCAATTGAGCGCATCGATGAGGCTACTTTTAGTTACGGGATTTACCGATTTAACTAAAAAACTTGGCGGGCTATCCGTGCGGGACGAACGAGTTGCTTACTAATGCCAATCAGAAGCGCGACGACGTGTCTGGCTATTTAAGACGCGGGTGCAAATTTCTTTAGGTACGCCCGCTTCTAACATCACCCGCATACCTTCTGGAATACCTGCCAGCACTGCAGCGGCAATGCCGCGGTTGACGGCCATTTCAACATCTTTGTTGCGCCGTTCATCGGCAACGCTGGCTACCACGATATCGGTATCTATATCCATGTGAATCTCCGTGAGAACGAATGTTTGTATGCTAGGCGCTGCTGAACCGTGTTGCGTTTCAAATTGTAATCAAGCCAAAAACCTAAACTTAACTGCAGATTCGATTAACGCCCACAACAAATAGCCTGTTGATCTACACAAATTGTCCCGATCTAGCTACAGAATCGTGACCTAAAACATATTGGGTGGGATTGATCAATTAGATGAACCGCGCGTACTTACTTAAGCTCAGTTTTTCCCCCAACCAAACCACCTCCATCAACATAGGCGCTGGGCGTTAAAAACGTATCGCTATCATTAGTAAGGTAGGGTTAATTATTTGTGCCAAATGGGTAAAAATCACGCCCAGTCAGTCTAGCCAGTAAGCGCTCCAACTGTGACCTGCTCATTACCGATCGTTTAACCGTGGTCGCGGGTTGATGCTGTTCAGATCAATTATTAAAAGACAGGCTAGTCAAATAATTATTGTTTGTGCCTTACTCGTGCAGTTCACTTCGGTAAAAAGTCATGGATTGTTAATTGTCAAATAGTGGCCCGTATTACACATTGCTAAAAGCCAACTATCAACTATACTGAAACAATTTCCTATGTCTTAGTTCACGGTGAGGGCGTTATGGTGATTAGCTTCAACGATGCGTTTGGCCGCAACACCAAGATTCTGAAATCCAAAGCGTCCAAAATTTCTATTCAAGCTGTTTCCGTAGCGATTGTGGCGGTGATCGCTGCAACGCTCTTGGTATGCTTTACCAATACCCATACTATTTCGATTGAAGGCATTATCAACGCGCAAACCTCCAACATGGTGTTGTGGGTGCTCGATGGCTTACCCTTTGTGTTTGGTTATGTGGGGCAGTACACCAGCTACGTGTTGACCCAAGAAGCCAATTTAATGGTTTTGGAACAGACCGACGAGTTGCGCCAGCATGCCTTTAATCTAGAAAAACAAGCTGCCTACACCGCCACCCACGACGCCTTGACCGAATTACCTAATCGCGCCTTGTTTCATGATCGTCTGGGCCAATCCTTGCGTCACCCGCAGGATGCCAATAGCGGACTAACCCTGCTGATGTTAAGCATTGAAAATCTCAAAGAAATCCAAGACGCAATCGGCATCAATAATACCGATCTGATCATCAAACAACTCTCGACGCGATTAATTAGCTGGGCCGGCTCGACCGGAACCGTGGCACGGATCGACACCAATAGCTTCGCGATTTTGTTGGATGAAATCTCTGACAAAAATAAAGCCGAAGAAGCAGCACGCAATCTGATCAAAGCCATCGAGCCGCATTTTGCCGTCAATGGCCTTAAATTAACGCTGCACCCTAGCATCGGCATTGTTCTAGCTCCGATGCACGGCGAAGATGCTGACCTTTTGATGCAGCGCGCTAGCGTGGCACAGTTTTTTGCGAGCAGTTCCGTTGCCGGCTTCAGCACCTATTCACCCAACATGGACGAGCACAGTCCGCGCCGTTTGACCTTGATGGGTGAATTAAAACGCGCGATTGAACGCGATGAATTGCAACTGTATTACCAGCCCAAAATCAATTTAACCAACAACACCGTCACCAGCGTCGAAGCGCTGATTCGTTGGAAGCATGAACAGCACGGCTATATTCCACCGGACGAATTTATCCTGCTAGCCGAACGCCACCGCATGATACGCCCGCTAAGTCATTGGGTCTTGCAAGAGGCATTTAAAACCTGCGCCGAATGGCATCGTGACGGTATTGATTTAACTATTTCAATTAATCTATCGACGAAAGATTTACTTGACCCCGAATTGCCTGATCAGATTGCTGGCATCGCCGCTAAAACCAAAGTCCAACCAGAATGGATGCATTTTGAAATCACCGAGAGCAGCATCATGGGCGACCCAACCCGCGCCTTAATCGTGATCGAGCGTTTGCGTAGCATGGGCTACCAATTCTCAATCGACGATTTTGGAACTGGTTATTCGTCGTTAGCTTATTTGAAAAAGCTGCCGATTTCGGAACTCAAAATCGATAAATCATTTGTTCTCGATATGCTCGAAAACGAAAGCGACGCCATCATCGTGCGCGCCATCGTCAACCTAGCGCATAACTTAGGCCTGACCGTTACTGCTGAAGGGATAGAAAATGCCGAATCGCTAGAAATGTTGAAAGCCGTAGGTTGCGATGTTGGCCAAGGATTTTTGTTCAGCAAAGCGGTGCCACAAGACGAGTTGCGTGCGTGGCTTGCGGAGTGGAACGGTAGGGCGCATTAATGCGTAGTTAATGCGTAGTTAATGCGTAGTTAATGCGTAGTTAATGCAATTACTAATCCCCAGTTGGCACTAGATAGTCGCATTCATTAATCGCGAAATTCATGTTCCGCTCTAGGTAGGCGACATCACAAACACCCTCGCGCCACGCCAATTGTAGTGTGAGATTTCATTGCTGGCTGAGCTTCTTCAACAATTCCGCCTCTTTCAACAAGGTTTCAATCGCCCGCTCAAACGTCGGGGCGGTTTCCACAAAGGTCAGCGAACCATCGCGCAGTGCGCGGCTCAACGCGATTGGGCAGTAGATCAGTGGGTTGGTGGATTTATCGAGCTTAAACATAAACAGCGAGTTGTTGTTGCCGACCCAGATCAAGCGACCGAGTTGATAGACATTATCTGCCTTGTATTCAATGCGCGTTCCAACTTGCATGTCGGCCAGCCATTCGTGCTCGATGTTGGACGAATAGGAATCGGGCGGATTGATCTGCACGATGGCAGTAATGCCTTTTTGGGCTAACGCGGTTTTGATGCTAAGACTATCGGACGGCGGCGGAGCGATGGCTTTGGAACTGGCTTCCTCTTGGATTGATTCGATGTTGAACATCAAATGCAATTCGTCCAACGTTGGCAAATTTTTGGTGGCGACGTCGCCTTGGTTGGCTAACACATGGGCGTGGATGGTCAGCAATTGGTCTAGCATTTTTTTGGACTGTTCTTCGGGCAATTGCAGCGCGTTTAAACCCGATTTAATAATCTTAACTAGCTTGGGCAACAGCTTAATCAACGCCAGCCTATCTTCGGTCGATGTTTTGACTTGCGAGCTCCAGATCAAGTCGGGTAGGGCGGTGAAGTACTGATGTAATTTAGCGCGGATTGATTCCGCTGCATCGCCCTTGGCTTTGATGATTTTGTTGGATGCGCGCACCAACACGTGTACCCAGGTGAGTTGACAGAAATCGACGATGCGTTGATCGACAATTAATGGGCGCAAGATTTCACGCAAAGCGCCGGTAATGCGGTGCGTTAGGTAATTAACCCGCTGCACGTCTTCAATGGCGTCGATATAACGTTTGGAGAGCGCATCGGAGCGACTGACTTCGGTTGCCATGAATTTTTTGAGCTCTTCCAAACTCGTGGCGAAGATGCCGGTGTCGTCTTTGAAATCGTCCAGAATTTTTTTGATGATGCGTTTGATTTCGCTATCAACGTCTTTGCCTAATTCGCTCTCTGGTTGTAAGCCGACCGATACCATCCCCATGTGATTGAGCAGTTGGCGGCTAGGATGATCGACGCGCTGTAATGTGGCTGGGTCTATCAGCGCTGATTTAATGAACGGGATTTGCAAGCCGCTAAGCTGGTTGCGCAGACCTTCTGGGATGCTGTCATCGCGTAGCATTAGTTCAAACAACACTGACATTAAATTGAGCGCCATGCGTTCTGATTGGCTGGCGTTGCTGGCGTTAAAGTGCTCGCTGCTTGCTAGTAGTTGAGGATCAATCGCTACGCCGTTAGCCGCCATCTGCTGGAAATTATTCAGCCGTGCTAACAACTCGGCTGAAACCGGAATGCCGCTACTTGCTTGTCCACCTGCGCCGCCTTGATTGGCATGAAATCCCATTCCCGCAGTCGCCGGTCCAGCGGTGAAATTGCCGCCACCAACTTGCCCGGCACTAAAGATCGCGTTAATCAAGCCTTGGAATGTAGCTAGTGGACTGACATTGACGACGTCACCCGACGCAACGTTGCCCGCCTGCGCTTCGTCAGCTAGTGCTAAGGAAGATGCGCCTTGCGTGCCGAAATTACCGCCAACGCTGGCGTTGCCAGTTTGGCCTTGCATCAAGCTAATGAGTCGCTGCAAGACCGGCAGCATTTCGGGCGAGAAATTGGCCGCCAAATTATTGATCTGTGCGTTGTCTGTGCCGTCGCTAGACTGAGGCTCCTCGGCTTTATCGTCGCTGCTTGGTTTATCGGAGGTAGGTCGATTGCCTGAGCCTTCGTGCGCGCGATTGCTGGAGGTTGGGCGGGTATAGATTTTGGGACTAATACCGCCGGATTTAAATACTTCGCACAAATCGACGTAGTACTCGGGCAAATAGAGCGACAAGGAATTGATCGCGTACATCAATAAAAAATGACGAGTCGTGTCGTCGCCAACCATGCTGCCTAATATTTCGTAGAGCGTGTTGGCGATCAGTTCTGGCCGAAAGGGATTGTCGCGCTCTTTAACTTCGGTTTTGTCGATCAATTGCGCGATGATGTTGTTGACCCGGCCCAAACTTTCGGTACAGGAAGCGCTCAATCGGCCCACCAAGTGACTGACTCTGATTTGCTGGGTAATGGTTTGATCGTCGATCAGCGTCAGATTTTCGGCTTTGACATCCTTAACTTCCACTCTTTCGTTCGAATACATCGCTTGCAACGCATCTTCAAGCCGCTCTTGATATTGCGTTTCTAACTTATCTAACAGCTCGTCGCCCGCTTTACGCAAAAAATTACGTGCCGCATTCAGAGTGGAATAGTCTGTCGTAGCAGAATCGACCGCCAGCGCCTTGGCTAACTCTTGGTCCGAATGTTGGGTCATGCGCCGCACTAAAACCGAAAAATTTTTCAGAGCGCTTTGTTTGGCGAGTTGAATGACGGGCTGAGTTTGAGACATAGGTTGGTACGCAATTCGCTGTTAATAGTGGTTCAAGCGGCTGGCTAATTGTTGCTCAATGTTAATTATGGACATTAGTGTAAAAGTTGAAAAATAGCAATGCAGTAGAGGGCGTTTGAGGGGCTATTTTGTTGCTCCACGTGAACGTTTGCTCGCGGGAGGGAAGTTAAGGGCGATTCGTCCGATTTACGAACAATTCTGGCGAGCGAGGATGTGGTGTTGGCACAATTCTAGACGTCCTAGCCGTGGTTGCTTTGGTCACGGTATGTGCTTATGCGGTATATCGCCTCGTTACAACATAGTTATTCCATTAAAATGCATAAATAAATATATCTTTTATCATCATAATGGCAATCAAAATGTTAATTTTCAATTTGTTGATTTTCACAAATTTAGTGAGTTATGAGGGAATTGGGCCAGCCATCGTCGCCGATATTGGTTAGCTTCAAATACAAAGATCTGGCGAGCGATATCTCTGATCGACGAGTGAATGTATTTAAGATTGGAATGCATCCAAACGGGTATCTTTACTATGAAGGACACTGCTCTGCAGCTAATGCATTTCGGACTTTTAAGAGTGATCGGATTGTTCAAACAGTGACATTGATTGATACCGACAAATAGTTGGGGTTGATGATTGGCGAGCAAGGGTTTGCGGCGCTGAGAAAATTGCGTTAGCGATAAGCACACAAAACGCCATGTCAAAACAAATGGAAGCTCCAAAAACAATCACCATCATGCTAACTGGTTACAAAAAAGCTGACCGCGAATCCATGGGAAATTTAGCGACTGAAGCCGGATTAGCGATCCGCAAGACAGTGTCGAGTTCGTTAGATTATTTAATCGCTGGCGAGAACGCGGGCCCGTCGAAAATGGCACTGGCCGACGAGTTAGGGGTGGAGGTAGTTGAGATAGTTGGTGGCGAGGAGTTTGAGGAGTGGCTCGCCACAGAAATGGAGGCTTAAATGATCAATTGCACGTTTGAACTAAACGACAAACCAATGAGCACATTTACTGTTGGTGCATTATCAGTGGCTGCTTTTTCTGGTCTTGGTGCCGATGTCAATCGTCGTGCGTCAATGTGCCGTTATGGGAAGAGGCCAATTCCGGTCGGTCAGTACTATATTTTCGATCGTCAATCGGGCGGGTTAATAGGGCCGTTGCGTGAGATGCTTGGCGGCGGAGCCGATAAGAGCCAATGGTTTTCGCTCTACGCGATCGACGATCATATCGATAATGACTCTATGTTGTGTCACGAGATTGTGCGCGGACAGTTTCGGTTGCATCCCAAAGGTACACTGGGACGCAGTGAAGGCTGCATCACTATTGATGATATTAGGGATTGGCTAACGGTACGCGCCGCACTAAGAAACACAACACCCGTATACGTGCCAGGTTCTGCATTAAAAGCCTATGGAATAGTGGTTGTGAAATGAAGCTACTCTTTCAAATAATCGCTCTGGCACTTTGGTTGATCTTAGCGACGACGGGGTGGGCGTATTGGACGACGAACTATATCTCCGCTGATGCAATTCTGAACTTTACGAATCCAATGTGGGATTGGTTACTGTCTGTGTATGGTAAGCGTCCAGCGCTACCACCTATGAACGGCAATTAATTTCATGCACTCTCCAGACCTGATCAAATTGGAGAGCAAAGCATGTCGAGATTCAAATCTTTAATAAGCAAAGCAGATTGGCTGCAACA
>NZ_SMYL01000027.1 GCF_004358105.1 Sapientia aquatica
CATCAGCCCGTTTTACCCCGCGATTTCTGCGGGAGGCGAACTATAGCAAAATCCCACCGAACTCCGCAAGGGTTTTTTTTAAAATAATTTGTACCGCGCAAAAACAACCGCTTGGACTTTGTTGAACGCCAAAGAAAAAGGCGCGGCTCGCGCCGCGCCTTTGGACTAACGAACTGCTCAACTAGGTAAGCAAATTATCCAACCGCCCAATATCGTGCATTTCGCGTAAAGTTTTGACCATATCGATATCCGCGGCTACATAGGCCGAGCGGCGGTAATCGTTGTATTCGGCATTTTCCAAATCTTCTGCCTCGGTGTTACCGGTGTCGTAGGTGAATCGTATAAACAAAGCGCCCGGCGCTGGCTCCTCGATGGTCATCCGCATGCTGGACTCGGGAATTTCACCTTGGCGATAGACTTGGTAATGCACATAATTAAGAAAATCAAACTGCACTCGATCGTTGATTTTCAATTCACCGAACTGCAGAGTACGCTTTAAACTATCGAGATCGCGTGCAGTAATTGTGCAAGAGTCTAGGTAAGAAATAAACGTCTTAGGAAATTCTGCCCGCAGCACTAGTCCATTCCAAAGCTGCTCTCTTGTCATCTGGGTAACAAGCGGGTTTTTGAGGTCATTAATTTCGATAAGATGTTCAAATTTCATAATGCTGTCTTAGAAGAATATGTTTCAGTGTAGAACATTTTAGTCGCTACGTTACAATGATAAGTTCTTAACGCCCACCAACACTCTAAGCAATGTCTTCTAAACACGGTCTTAACCCGCCACAGCGCGATGCAGTTGATTACCTTGACGGGCCGTGCTTGGTATTGGCTGGTGCTGGTAGCGGCAAAACCCGCGTCATTACTCAAAAGATCGCCAATCTGATCGAGTTGCACGGGTACGAGGCCAAGCATATTGCGGCACTGACCTTCACTAACAAGGCTGCTGCCGAAATGCAGGAGCGGGTTGCCAAACTATTACAGCAGCCGCGACAAGCCAAGCAACTCACGATTTCGACCTTTCACTCGCTGGGCGTGAAGATTCTGCGTCAAGAAGCCAACGCGCTGGGCTTAAAAGATCGCTTTTCCATTATGGATAGCGATGATTGCTTTTCCATCGTGCAGGATTTGGCGGTCACTACCGACAAACAACTGATCCGCCGCATCCAGAGTTCCATGTCCTTGTGGAAGAATGCCTTAACTTCACCCGAGGTCGCACTGGCCCAAGCCCAAGACGAGGACGAAGCGCAAGCAGCGCGGATTTATCGTAGTTACGTCGCTACGCTTTCTGCCTATCAGGCGGTGGACTTTGACGATCTGATTCGGTTGCCGGTCGAACTATTTAGGAACAATGAAGCGGTCAGGGATAAGTGGCAACGTCGCTTACGCTATTTATTGGTCGATGAATATCAAGACACCAATACCTGCCAATACGAGTTGGTTAAGTTGCTCGTCACAGGCATTGGCAAGAAACCGCTGTTCACCGCCGTGGGCGACGACGATCAAGCGATTTATGCTTGGCGGGGTGCAACGATTGAAAATCTAACCACGCTGCAAGTCGACTTCCCCGATTTAAAAATTATCAAGCTGGAACAAAACTACCGTTCGACGACGCGCATTTTGCAAGCGGCCAATGCGGTGATTTCCAACAATCCGAAACTGTTTGAAAAATCCCTCTGGTCAGAACACGGTTTAGGCGACCCAATCACCGTCACCGCCATGCAAGACGATGAACAAGAGGCTGAACAAATCGCGATTTTATTGTCGTCACACCGTTTTGATCGGCAAGCGCAATTTTCTGATTATGCGATTTTGTACCGCGGCAATCACCAAGCGCGGATTATCGAATTGGCGCTACGCAAAGAACGCATTCCGTACACAATTTCCGGCGGCCAGAGTTATTTCGATAAAGCCGAAATTAAAGACATCATCAGTTATCTGCGCTTGGTTGCTAATCAAGACGATGATCCGGCGTTTATCCGCGCCATCACCACACCCAAACGCGGAGTCGGTCTGGCGACACTCGAAGTGCTGGGAGAATTCGCAGGGCAATGGCAATGCTCGTTATTTGAGGCCGCATTTAAAGGTGGTTTGGAAGCCAAACTCCCCGAACGTCAATTGCGCCCATTGCGCGAATTCTGCACGTTCATTCAACGTCTGGAAGCACGCGCCGCTAAAACGAATGTCGCCAATGATAGCGCGGCACAGGTGTTGGACGACATGATGAAAGAGATCGATTACGAAGCCTATTTATACGATTCATTCGACGACCGACAGGCACAAAATAAATGGCAAAACACGTCCGATTTCGTGAGCTGGCTGAAGGAGAAAGGCAGCGGCGGTAAAGACGGCACCGATCCTGAAAAAAGCCTACTCGATTTAACCCAAATGGTCGCCCTCATGACAATGTTGGAAGGCCGCGACGAAGAACCGGATGCGGTGCGCATGTCGACTTTGCACGCTTCCAAAGGCTTGGAATTTCCGCATGTGTTTTTGATTGGCGTGGAAGAAGGTATTTTGCCGCACAAGGGCGACCCCGACGCGCCGTTCGATACGCTCGGCGCGCGGATTGAAGAAGAGCGCCGCCTCATGTACGTCGGCATCACTCGCGCGCAGCGCAGCTTGCACATTACGTGGTGCAAAAAGCGGCGCCGCGCACGAGAAAATATTCATTGCGATATGTCGCGTTTCATCAAGGAAATGAAATTAGACGAAGGCGATGCCGCGCCGACCGAAGCCGAAATCATTACACCCAAAAATCGTTTAGCGAATTTGAAGGCGTTACTCAGCCGCGATTAAATTGCTGGATTTGTTGGCCGCTTAGCACGTTATAATTCGCCGTTTTTTGGCGCGACCAAATTAACAGCACCCGCCTATTAACTACTTACTAAATAGCAATCAATATGGAAGCATTTTTCGTCTCAGTTTTTGCAATTGCCATCGGTGAAATCGGCGATAAAACTCAGTTACTCGCTTTATTGTTGGCGGCGCGCTTTAAACGCCCCTTACCAATCATCGCGGGAATTTTATTTGCGACCATAGCAAATCACTTATTAGCCGCGCTGCTCGGACATTGGGTCGCAACCCATATCCCGGCTGACATTTTGCGTTGGGCATTGGGACTATCATTTTTAGTCATCGCAGCCTGGACACTAAAGCCAGACGAAATGGATGACACCAAAATCGACTACGGCAAATACGGCGTATTTGCGATTACCGTCGTCACTTTCTTCTTGGCCGAAGTCGGCGACAAGACGCAGATTGCAACCATGGCGTTAGCGGCAAAGTATAACGACATCGTGATGGTAGTCGCTGGCAGCACGTTAGGTATGATGATCGCCGACGTGCCTGCTGTCTTTTTGGGTAAGATCGCGGCGCCTAATTTTCCGTTTAAGTATGTACTCTGGGGCGCCGCAGCAGTGTTTGCCGCCTTAGGATGCGCGGTACTGTTTGGCTTGGGTGATGGCCTGATCTAATTAACAATGTGAATAACCTTGGGGATAAGCTGGGGTTAAGCCATGTTTTTACGACTGATAAGTCGGGGATAAGCTGTTCATAGCTAGTCCAGTTCTGTGGATAACGCAGTTAATCACTAACTAACTCAACGCTGTGCTTGCACTAGTTCGCGCAAGTAAGTTAAGCCTGCAATCGACCGACTTCCATACCAAGAAATCATTTCGCCATCCAATAGCAGCACCGGTTTGCCGGTCTGCTGCTCGAGCGCATCGACGTATTGTTCGGTAAACCGATACGGCTCCGATGACAACAGCACCAAATCCACCGCATCCACTATGGCTTGCGACCATTCAAAAACCGGGTAGCGTTTCGTCCCAACTTCCACCGTATCCCAACCGATTTGCGCCAACATCGCCGCAATATAAGTTTGCTTGGACACTGTCATCCAAGGGTCTTTCCAGATGCAGTACAACACTCGCTGGCGGATCAATGGTTGCGGCAAACTGCACTGCAAGGCATCCTGCACGGATAAAAATTGCTCGGATAATTGTTTTGCCCGTTCGGGCACATTAAAGATATTTCCCAGTAAGGAAAACAAGTCCAAATTATCTTGCGGTGTTTGCGGGTGAGTCACGATGACATGAGGAATAAACTCAGCCAATTGCTCGACGCAGGGCTTTTCATTTTCATCAATGTTGACTAGCAAATGGGTAGCATTTAAGCGTCGGATTTTTTCAATATTGACGTCCTTCGTCCCACCGATTTTAGGAATATGTTGCACGACTTCGCTGGGATGAATGCAAAATCCAGTGCGGCCCACCAAGTAAGGCGCGAGTCCAAGGTCGCAGATCAGTTCCGTGATTGACGGGACTAAACTGACGATGCGCGGAGCACTCGCGCTAGCATTCACTATCTGATGTTGGTTGCCGACGGCGTCAGTCAAAAACATAGTTACTCCTTGTTTGCAGCCCTAGCTTTATGTGGCGCTTTGGAGAATGCGAGATCAAAGGCCCAATTCGGCAACAGACGTAATAATTTCGCCACCCACCCCATTTGCCACGGAATGATGCGGTACGAATCGCCGCTAGCTATCGCTGCAATCGCACGCTGGGCGAATTTTTCAACCGGCATTAAAAACGGCATCGCGTATTGATTCACTTGCGTCATTGGCGTATCGATATAGCCCGGGCAAATCGTCACCACCTTGATATCACTAGCGCGCAATTCAACCCGCAACGATTCGCAATAACTAATCACCGCCGCTTTCGATGCACTGTAGGCCTCAGCGCCCGGCAGTCCGCGAATTCCAGCAACGCTGCCAATGCCGACTAAACGACATGATTGCATTGCTGCGCGGTTTTTCATATCGCTAATAAAAGGGGCGAAGGTGGCGACGGTGGCCAACAGGTTAGTTGCAATGACTTGCTCAAAGATAGGGATATCTTCGGTAAATTCTGACAAGGTTCCCATGGAAACCCCCGCATTAGCGATCACAATATGCGCGCCGCCGGTCGCCTGAGTAAAGGCTCGAGCAGCACCAGCCAGCGCAGCATGATCGGTGACATCCAATGGATAAATAAAATGCTTCTCTGAGTTAGGCAAGCTTTGGCGCAATTGCTCTAGCACTTCTTTGCGTCGCGCCACCAGGCCGAGCACCGCGCCCTGCTGCGCGTATCGTCGAGCCAACTCCGCGCCTATCCCACTGGATGCGCCGGTGATAAATACATTTTGCATTATTGCTCCGAGAAGAGGCGTTGAACTAATTAGTCGCGTACAAATAAAAAATCCGTCTCGCAAGACGGATTCGAAGCGCTTACATGGATTATTTTTTAAAGCCGTGTTCTTTTTGGGCTTTTAAAACTAAGGCATCCAATACCGGCAGCATATTACGCGCGCCTTCCAATTCAGATGTGCGTGGAATAGCTTGCTGCAATTGGCTCGGGGCTGTCATGTAATGACCATCGACGAATACTTGCGGCACGAATTCAATTTTATAAGAAGCCGCTAACGCTTTGGCGCGAGCCATTTTTGATTCCACGCCAAATGACTTCGAAATTTCTAAGTACTTCAACTGATCGACGCCATTTTTCACTACGAAATTGACCATGTCTTGATCAGTGCGCATAAATACGCGCTCTGTGTGAATTGCACGGAAAATTTTGCTGTGCAAGTCTTCCAGCTTACCCATGATTTCTAACGTGTAAAAAAGGCGTTGCAGTGGTTCGGTACTTTTATCAAACGCGATAGGAACGCGTTTAAATGAAATCGCGGCACCCTGCTTCTTCACCCATTCAGTAATGAGCGGGTCGAGCACGTTGCAATGCGGACAGCTATAAAAGAAAAATTCAGTCACTTCAATTTTTCCGACGGAATCAGTTTGTTGCGGCTGCGCCAGAACCACATATTCTTTGCCGACTTCAGGGTTAGTTAAACTGGCAAACGCCGAAACAGAAGCGCAAGCCAAAATGAGTGCTGCAGCGGTGCTTTTAATAATTTGCATTTTTCATCAACCTTTATTTAGGAGTTTTTATAACAGCGACATCAATATTATTTTCCGTCAATTTACTACGCATCCGATTCATCGTATCCAACTGGTCAAACGGACCGACGCGCACTCGAAACAGATTGTCGCCTTCAGCGCCCTTTTGAGTCACGTGTGCCTCAACTCCAATCAAGGCCAGCTTAGCGCGAGCACTTTCGGCGTCAGACGAATCGCGGAAAGCGCCAACCTGCAAATAATAGGATGCCTTTTGCTCCGCATCGTTCTGGGCGATGATGCTCTCGATTGTTTTAGGCGCTGCTTTCGGATCTTGCTTAACTTCGGTCTTTACCTCTGGAACACGCGCAACGTCTGCTGGCGCAGCCGAATTGGGAGCGCTCGTGTCAGGCGGTTTCACAGCTAACGTTTCTTTGACTGAATTGCCATACAGCGGCTTATTGGGGTCGGTTAATTGCACCGGCGGGGTATCGCCGTTCTTGCCAGCACCTAATTTATTGGTGAATGGCGTGGACGTTTTGGTGATCATTAATGCGACAACTACCGCGATCGCCAAACCGATTACGAGGCCAATAATAAGCCCCAATAATGTCCCGCCAACTTGCGTTTTATTTGACTTAACCATAGCCATAATTTGCGTACTTTTCATAATTTTTCTGTTTGCTGCATCGCTGTGCAATGAGCCAATCAGAAGGTTGATCAGTGAATTTATTCCCGTCTTACATTGGTGATGTCTACATTTTTGCCGGCGCAGTGACGCCAATTAATCCTAATCCATTTTGTAAGACCTGCTTGGTTGCCAATAACAGGGCAACACGCGCTTTCTTTAGTCCTTCATCTTCCACCAAAACGCGCTCTGCATTGTAATAGCTATGCATCTCGCCTGCTAATTCACGCAGATAAAACGCGACTTGGTGCGGGCCCAGTTCATCTAAGGCGCGCTCTAAGCTTTCCGGATATTCAGCTAATTTCGCCAACAAACTGGCCTCACGCACAGCAGTTAGTGGGGACAAATCAATTGTTGATTTTTGATTTAACACATCCGTAACAAGGTCAGCGCCTACTTTTTCTAGCACCGAGCAAATACGGGCGTGGGCGTATTGCACGTAGTACACCGGATTCTCATCGGAACGCGCTAAGGCCACATCCACATCAAACACAAATTCGGTATCTGCTTTACGTGAAATCAAGAAGAAGCGCACCGCATCGCGACCTGCGTCGATGTCTCCGTTGCCCGACCATTCAATCAAATCACGCAGTGTGACGTAAGAGCCAGCGCGCTTGGATAATTTAACCTCCGCACCATCTTTCATCACCGTCACCATTTTGTGCAAGATGTAGTCGGGATAGCCTTGCGGAATGCCCATTCCCACCGCTTGCAACCCGCCGCGCACACGCGCAATGGTGCCGTGATGATCGCTACCTTGAATATTGACTGCTTGCTTGAAGCCGCGCTGCCACTTGGTGATGTGGTAGGCGACGTCGGGCACAAAGTAGGTGTACGTGCCATCCGACTTTTTCATCACGCGGTCTTTATCATCGCCATAATCGGTGGTGCGTAACCAAAGCGCGCCATCTTGCTCGTAGGTTTTGCCAGAATGCTGCAATGCTTCAACGGCAGCGTTGACCTTGCCGTCGGTGTACAGCGAAGTCTCTAAAAAGTAATGATCAAATTTCACGCCAAACGCTTGCAAATCGATGTCTTGTTCGCGCCGTAAATAGCACACGCTAAATTGGCGAATCGAGTCGAGATCATTGGCGTCGCCGCTGGCTGTGACGGTAATCGAGTTTGCCGATGCATCGCTGGATGCGACGGTTTTTTTGGCTAAGAAGTCCTTAGCGATTTCAGCAATATATTCGCCGTTATATGCCGATTCAGGCCATCCATCTTGCCCAGGCTGTAAGCCGCGCGCACGCGCTTGTACCGATAACGCCAAATTACCGATTTGAACGCCCGCATCGTTGTAATAAAACTCACGAGTTACCGCAAAACCTTGTGCAGTCATCAGCGACGAAATTGCATCACCCAGTGCAGCTTGACGTCCATGACCAACGTGCAATGGGCCGGTTGGGTTGGCCGACACAAACTCGACTACCACCGGCGTATTTGCGCCGCGCGTGCTGCGACCAAATTGATCGGCTTGTACCAAAATTTGTTTAACTACCGCTTGTTTGGCAGAATCTTTGACACGAATGTTGATAAATCCCGGGCCTGCGATTTCCGCGCTCGCCAACACGTCGTCAGGCTGCGCGACTAATGCCGCCACAATTGCCTGGGCCAATTCGCGCGGATTTTTCTTTAACGGCTTGGCAATTTGCATCGCAATATTACAAGCGATATCACCATGCGCTGGATCGCGCGGGCGTTCAAGAGTTACCGTTGGCGAAAGTTCACTACCAGCTAACAGTGGCGTGATGGCAGCGTGAATAAGAGCAATAATGTGTTGTTTTTGTTGAGCAAGCATAGTCAGTCCAGTGCAAAAGTATCTCGCATTATACTGTGTCGAGACGTGTTTGAAAGCAACGGTTAACTTGTTCGGACGTGTAGAATAGAGGATTTTTACATTGGCTTAATTATGTGGTTCAAGAACCTGCAAATCTACCGTCTACCGACACCATGGAACGTCGACATTGAGCAATTGACATCCCAACTCGCAACGCAAGCTTTTCAACCGTGCAGCAACTCCGAAATGCAAAGTCAAGGCTGGATTGCACCGCGCGCCAATGGTGGTTTAGTGCACGTCGTCAATCGCCAGCTACTGCTGCAATTGTCCACAGAACGTAAATTATTGCCAAATAGCGTCATTAATCAGGTGACAAAGGCCCGCGCCGCCGAAATTGAAGAGCAACAAGGCTTTAAACCCGGTCGCAAATTATTAAAAGAAATCAAAGAACAAGTTAGTGAAGAACTCTTGCCGCGCGCATTTAGTATTCAACGTTCGACTGCAGTTTGGATTGATCCTGTCAACGGTTGGGCAATCATCGACGCATCGAGCCCAGCACGAGCTGATGAAGTACTTAAATTATTGTTGAAGTGTGTAGATAAATTCCCGATCGAACTGTTGCGAGTGAATCTTTCGCCATTAGCAGCAATGACCGATTGGTTGGCGGGCAACGAAGCTCCAGCGGGCTTTACGATAGATCAAGACACTGAATTGCGCTCGAGCGCGGAATCGAAAGCAACAGTGCGCTATGTACGCCACTCACTCGACCCAGTTGAGGTAGCAAACCATATTTCGAGCGGCAAGCAATGTACTAAATTAGCGCTGACTTGGAACGACAAAGTGTCGTTTGTGTTGACCGAAAATTTAGCGATTAAACGGATCAAAGCGTTAGATGTATTAACCGAAAAGTCAGAAGCGCAGCATGAAGATGAACGTCTTGATGGTGATTTCGCCTTGATGTGCGGTGAGCTGCATCAATTATTGTCGGATGTGGTGTTAGCTCTGGGTGGAGAAGCGAAAGCTGCTCAATGAGTTGAGTTGCTAGTTCAATCGATTCAGTTTAAAAGGCCTGCGATTGCAGGCTTTTTTATGGTCAATAAATGTGGCCTTTATTGTGAGCGGAAAAATAGAAATGAATCATTTCAGTAGGCAAACATAGTGATTGCGGCATGTCCAGCTATCGAATGCATTTTTTAGTTAGTGATATACGCTTTGCACGCCAGATTCAAAGGTGCTGGGCTATTTCATTGGATTACCCATAGGCACATCGATTCGGTTTGCGCCGTTACATAGGCGGATGGAGTCCTTAACTCCAGAATGAAGAATGTCCTCATTTGCGGGCTGCTTGTGCTTCGGCGTCACGGAGGAGATACACCCATATGCTACGAATCACTGATTAGCGCATAGGCAAATCTATCTGAGTCCTACCGATTCACGCATAGGCGAGTGGCTCCGATTCCCGCTCAATTTCACGCAGGTGGATTTCTCCACTCCACAATTAAAATATGTCCAACAATCCAGAAAGTTTGTATTTCGACGGACTGAATAGCACTATCAAACGCTTTGTAGGCCGCCGATTCGCTCATAGGCGAATCGCTTCGATTCCCGCCGAAATCTACGCAGATGGATTTCTCCAATCCACAAATGAAAAATGCCCGCTGTGCGGGCATTTTATAATTTGGCGGAGTGGACGGGACTCGAACCCGCGACCCCCGGCGTGACAGGCCGGTATTCTAACCAACTGAACTACCACTCCAACACGTTAGTCTGTGTTTCATTTTTTAGTTTATCTGGTGGGTGCTGAGAGGCTCGAACTCCCGACCTACGCCTTGTAAGGGCGCCGCTCTACCAACTGAGCTAAGCACCCATTTCATTGCTTAGTCAGACAAACTAATAACGTATGTCATTACGTTAGGGACAACATTATATTTCAAACTTCAATGTTTAGGATAATCACTAAACAAACACTTCAAAACTCACTACTAAAGCAGAGCCAAAAACAACGGCTCTCACTTTTAAGTAAAACCCCCGCTAGGTAAGTAGCGGGGGTTTTAGGGATAACAGCCTGACGATAACCTACTTTCACACTGGTTGCAGCACTATCATTGGCGCAGAGTCGTTTCACGGTCCTGTTCGGGATGGGAAGGGGTGGGACCAACTCGCTATGGTCATCAGGCATAACTG
>NZ_SMYL01000028.1 GCF_004358105.1 Sapientia aquatica
CAACGTTGTTGACTTAAATCCAGACAAAACTAACAAGGAAACATTAAATCATGAGGAGGTATATCAAGAACTGAAACTGGCGGCATAAAAATTTACTTTTAGGCGACAACTAGCTTGAAAAACTCCGACTCTGTTGAGCGCTGCTTAAAATCGTGCTGGCTAAATTCGACGGCAGTTCATTCGGCGCAAATGGCGTGCTGCTTACGTCTGAGATCACGCCATGTTGCAGGCCAAATTTTTGATAAGGAAATGCCTGATAACGCAATTGCACCTCTTGACCAACTGCTAAGAAACCGGCAGTCCTACTAGGTACATACAGATGCACTTCGAGATTAGGTGAGTTGGGTGTTTCAGAGCTTGCTGAGTCCGTTGGAATTAACGTGGCTAACGATTGGCCGCTGGAAACAGCTTGACCGTCTTTGTAGGTAATCGTCGTAACGGTTCCGGATTCGGATGCCGTGATAAAGCTCTCTTTGCGATTTTGGTTTTCAGCGATCTCTTGTTGCAGACTGGCTTGCGAGCGCTGAATTTGAGATAGATCGCTTTCAAGGCTTGTTGAAAGGGCGATTATGTCAGAACGAATTGTCAAGCGAGTTGCTTGAAGTTGAACCTGAATCCGTTTCAATTCAGATACCTTGGCTTCAATATCAATGAGCGCTTCTTGCTTTTCTTGTGTTTGGGCTACCGATACGAAACCGCTCTTTTGCAGCAGCTCAAATTTGCTTAGACTTTGTTGTGCCAAGGCTTGACGTTGTTCCGCTAGAGACAGTTCTTTGGTCAGTTGAGCTTCTTCCAAATTAAGATTTTGCAGGCGGTCTTGTAATGCCCGTTTTTTATCAGCGTCTTGCGCTATGCGTAACCGCTGCTCTGCCGCCAAGGCTTGCTCACGAGCTGCTAACTGTTGTCCGACCAGTGCTGTGATTTCTCCGTTTGAACCTTGCCGTTCGGTCGATATATCAAACAGGATATCTCCGGCATTAACGTGCTGACCTTCAACGACGTGACTATGAACCAAGATGCCTGCATTAGGTGCTGCAATGGTAAGGCTACCTGCGCTAGGGACAGTAATACCGGCGACATGGGCTTTTTTGGTGTAGCTCCCAAATTCAACGAACAAGATTAGTAAAACAGAAATCGACAATGCCAACGTCACGATCAACCAATTTGACATCGGCTGCGCAAGGCGTATTGGTCCTAACCAATAATTTTCTTTAGTTGCCAGTACTTCTGATCGGAAGAAAGCGTTGTTCATGTGAGCCAATAATTCAAATTTACGTGTTTGGATCTGCGTATAGTTCGACCCAAATTTAACGCAACAAAAATTTCTTGGCTATACCCTAAAAAGGGTATTTTGCTTTTTATCGATAATTAATGATTGTTAAATGAGTGCTAAATTGCCGTGAGATAATTTTTCTATTCGGAAACCTTTTAGGATTCCTTCATTTAAAAACAATTACTTAGAAAAGTTAATTTAAGCATCAAGTTTTAACAATTAGAGTTAAGGTTTGGTTAAAACACCTGCAAATAAAAATAGAATTTGTCAGATTAAAACAACAACCAAGTAATTTCGGCACTTTAGCGCCAATCTCGGTATGTTTTTTGAATTCGCATCATTATTTCGAGGGCCACCAACTGGTTTAGTACTAAAAAAATCCCACCACCCCGCCGACCGCAAGATGATGGGTTTAATCGGTTCGCAATCCACACTTTTTTTGAATTGATGGACTACGAGAGTTGTTCTTGGGCTTTGCGTATTTTGTCAAATACAGTGTTTTCCTCAGGAATTAATTCCAATCACTGAGTCGTTTGAGTAGACGAGGACACACTATTATCTGTTGTAGCAATGTCGAAAAAGGGCGCGCTAGCACCGTCGCACGGCATTGCGCAACGCCCATCGCAAATTTATCCTTACCTGTTGTCGCCGACGTTAAATTGACCCAGATGCTGATATTTGACTGCCCCACTTCAGATCGATGCAACCTATTTAATGGCAACAGTTTTTGATGGGAATAGATGGGTCAATTTAGCACTGGCGACAGCAGTACTTGTCATATGATATATGTTTTTAACGTTTACTCGACAATATATTAGGTATTATCAAGTCGATTGCTCTAAGTCATCGGTTTTTATTGGTTGATAATTCGTATTATCAACCAAGGATTTATGTGGTATTCTGACTCAAATCGCTGTTCTTCGAGTGAAAAATGAGCAACCATACTGATATTCTTTTCGAACGCCCCACCTATACGCGATCTGACTATGCAGCACTGCGGGCGCATTGCTTGAACTTATCCATCGCCAAAATCACTTCTCTGTATTACATTGAGGACGCTCCCCAGCTTAAAAATGGGCTGGAGCGCTTCTTATTGGATATGCGTGCTGACTTAATTGAGCGAGCTATCGTCCACAACCCCGCTTTGGCTACTATTTTAAAAAATGCGCGAGCTGGAGGTGCGATCACTACGAAGGCATTAGAAATTCTTGTCAAAGCTGCTGAAGCACCGCAACCGATTCCTCATCCGGATCAGAAACTGTCCCAATGGCTTAAACCGATCACAGCAAATGCTCTGGCTGAAGAAAAGCTGATTACCATTCAAAACCTCATGGACTGGATTGCCGTACGCGGCACCAGTTGGTGGAGATCCATTCCAAGGATTGGCGAGTTAAAGGCCAAGGTGCTAGTTAAATGGCTTCAATCCCATTCGCAAACACTAGGCCGGCTGCAATTAATCAACACTAACATCACGGCGCCCTACCCTGCCCCAATCGCTGTCCACCCTAACCAACCGGGCATCATTGCGCCCATCGACAGGATTACCACGACGTCCCAATACGACGGATCCGCTGGGGTTAATCGCTCCCCTGCTTATTGCTATATTTCGGCTAATAACGACCTAGAAGCAATTAAGTGTTATCTCCTTCGGTTTGCCGACCAAAAACATGCTCTTCGCGCGTACAAAAAGGAGTTAGAACGATTTCTCCTTTGGGCGATCGTTATCAAAGCAATGCCAATGAGCTCGTTGAATGCGACGGACTGTGAAGAATATAAAGCTTTTCTTGCCCACCCTGCCCCGTCGTTTTGTGGCCCCAAAGCACCGCGTCACTCCAAGCTTTGGAAACCATTTAATGACAATGGATCGCTCAGTCCGCTAAGCCAACGCCATGCAATCGGGATTCTGCGCGCCGCTTTTGATTACTGGGTGAAAGTGAGATATCTGGCGGGTAATCCATGGGCGGCAGTGAAGGATCCGATCGTGGTCAAGGAAGTCGACGGCATGCACATCGAGAAGGCTCTTCCGGCACCACTATGGGATAAGTTGGTGACAGAGCTAAAAGTAGCTGGGGAAAACGACCACCGATACCGCACTGCCCTCGCCATAGTTTTATTAATGGGAGACTCAGGATTGCGTCGTGAAGAGGTGGCCACAGCTCGTCGTGAGTCGATTACGAAAAGCCAATTTGCAGATTGTATGGAACTTGAAGTAGTTGGAAAAGGCCACAAGAAACGCATTGTCCCCATCAGCGCGCGTGCTATGAAAGCGCTTGAAGTGCACTGGCTAGATCGTGGTCTTGATGTTCAGGAGCGTGATGATCTACATCTACTCTCCCCTCTTACGATTCCGGCACATGAAGCCGCCCAAAAAAAACTTGAATCTAATCGAGATGGCTATACGCCAGGATCTCTATATCGGATTATTCAGACCGCAATTAAGAAACTCTTAAAACAAGTGCCCTGCCCTTTTGATGCCGAAGAATTTCACCAACTAGAATCTACCACAGCGCATGCCTTCAGACACACGTTTGGTACATTGTCTGTCGCTAAAGATGTTCCGATTGATGTTGTCCAAGCAGTCCTTGGTCACGCTAGTGTTGGGACGACTTCAATCTATGTTCAGTCCAAGAAAAAACGAATCATGGAGGAAGCTGCTAAGTACTTCTTTGGGGCTACAACTTGATTCAGCGGACTTCATGACGTTGCCTTACGGCGGTAAAATCAGATGAGAAATTGCGGGGTAATCGCTGCGCTTATTGCTCTTGGCACATAATCGGTTATTTTAATGGGCCACTTGAATGTGCCGTGATGTGCCAAGGCGAAAAATATCAGCGTAGTTTGTGACGTTTTCTACTGCAAAAAGATGGACTCAACCAGATCATATTTGTGCGCCAGACGTTCTTTCTTGATCTTCTCTATAACTTGCTCAGCATCAGAATATGTGAACAACACTTCTTGCGATCTGTTTCCTAAATTGCTTTTCTTACCGCCCCACGCTCGTTCCACTACCCAATCGTTAAACAAATCTTGATAAACACGCACAGCGTAAAAGCGTCGATCCGTTTCCCACCTAAGCCTTTTCATGTTTGCTCTTTTCTTTTGTTTTAGTGATATTAAAAGTTTACAGAGCAAATCTTTGGTTTACAACTATTATTCCTCAATTCTCCAAAGCTTCCCAGCTTCAATAATTTTGAAAACTTTGATCATGTCACTTGGCGAGATGTAATTTTGTCGGCCGTTCGTAAGATCTATTCCTGATCCATCTCCGTGAATTTTTACTAGAACACCTTTCTGACCAGCAAATTTTTTATCAAAAAAATGTCGATAATCTTTTGACTCAGCTGTTTTTGTTGGTGCTGATATTAGTTGTTTTCTCGCGATGAAACTAAAATCTTCACCAGTCGTTAAAATTTTTGCGAGGTAGTTAAATGCCCTGCCCTTCATCAATCCTCCAGCTTTAAGATATTTTTCTTTGATCTTGAGCACATTTTGAAGCCGTTGATTGGTTTCCTTAGCCAACTTCATTAGCTTACAGATTCCAAAAAAACTGATCGCGTATTTTGTTTGCAGTATCGTTAAATCAGCGGGGATTTTGTTTTTTGTTTTTGTAGAAGGGCTTCTGTTAAAAGAAGCTTCTTTTTTAAAGACTTTGTTAACCTTATAGAGGCCATCGGACATTTCTGTCTCTTGCTCTTTAATTTGTCCCGTTAAATTTTTATCTTGTGTTGGTAATCCAATTAACTCGCGTAATTGTGTACTTATAGTGTATTCGCTATAACTGTATTCACCTCGGTTATTCCGACGATCTGTGCCTGGTGCTATAGCTATCCAGCCCTGTTCACGCATAAAAGCTAGCGCTCTAGAGACGGTTTTTGTGCTGATTTCAAGTTTATCGGATATGACATCTACTCGAAGTTTGATTGTGCGCTCTGCATCCTTAATCGGCGCTCTAGCCACTACATCGACGAGCACACGCATAAACGATTTAGTAAGAGATCTGCGAAGGGCAGGGTGTGTTTCTGTACGGGTTAAGTATGGACGAATCGGAGCTGGGTACTGAGAATAAGCACCTAGAACATCGTTGTATGTCAGATTTAGAGTGGTCATTGAAGCCACCCTGTTGTATGTTTTATGAAAAAACAGCGCATAAGATCCCCTTGCCACAAATTTCAGCAATTAGTTATTGACATGGGCGGTTAGGGGAATTAAAGTGAGGGCTCTGATACCGGATACTTTGTAGTTCTCCCGAACTGCCAATTATTCGAAAAAGCCTCGGCGCCAACCGGGGCTTTTTGCTTTCTACAGATTATCTTTTACATCGATAAATCTCCAAAATCAAAACACACGAAATCATAAGTCATTGATTTATAACGAATTGCAATTTTCTATGGTTTGTTTGACAACTCAATTGAGCGCTTTTTGATTATATCCATTACCGTCTTCTCAATGAGATCACGCTCTTCTTTTGATTCAAAGTCGATTCGAATCGTTTGATCTGTTGATAGTACTTTGCAGTACTTAAATTTACCGGCTTTGATTGGTGTGACTACTCGCCTCGGCTCCGCTGCTACGAACACATTGTCTCCTGCTTCCTTTGCTTGCCGAACACCAACCTCTTGCGTAATGTCACCGGCAATGATGTCTTTGACGGCTTGGATTACAGCGGCCTGTTTATATTCTTTTTCTGATATGAGTGCGAAAGCTGCCGCAGCTGTAGCTCCAATTTTTTCCGGATTCTCATAAATCAATGCTAGAGCTTCGGCCGGCAATCTTTCAAAGCTCATGAATC
Source organism: Sapientia aquatica (assembly GCF_004358105.1). Classification (GTDB taxonomy): domain Bacteria; phylum Pseudomonadota; class Gammaproteobacteria; order Burkholderiales; family Burkholderiaceae_D; genus Solimicrobium; species Solimicrobium aquaticum. The sequence goes on from NZ_SMYL01000028.1 coordinate 6,063, forward strand.
GTGCAATCGCACTCGGATCCGCACCAGATTCTTCAGCAAGTTCGCGCTGAGACTTTCCTGTCACTTCTTTTAGTCGTTTGAAGTGAGCATATTTCTGGACGTCAGGAAGTGAAGGATGGAAAAGGTTAGCGAAAAGCGCACCTAGCTCTGACTTGATTTCATCAAAATCATTTACGACAGCAGGTATTTCACTACGGCCAAGTTCACGATAAACCGCAACTCGGTTGTGTCCAGAAATGATCTCGTACTTTCCGTCAGCAACTGACCGAACCGTGATTGGTGTAACTAGCGGGTGCTTTTCGAGATTGTTCTTTAGTTCCTTGAACTCATCTGCCGTTAATTTTCTGCGCCGCCCCTCGATCTCAAGAAGATCAGAAAGCTTAATCTTTGAATGAGCACTGTTAATCGCCTTATTGAGCTCTGCTTCAAGTTCAGAGACTTTCTGCTCAGCTAGGTGCATACGTTCAGTGGCGTCCCAATGAGCGCTGGGCGCTGTTTTGATTGGACGCTCAACAGGCTTTTCAACAACGCGAGCTTTGATGCTGGCTGTCTTTGCACCAAGTTTGTCATATATACTCATGATTTACTCCAGGCAATCGCTAACTGATCGAGAATGAAATCGGCTAAACGATCAAGTGGTTCTTTATACCGTCGGTAGGCTTCCGCAGATCCGTCCGGTTTAGACAGATCGTAAATTGTTTTCAACTGAGCCGCAGCAGTCTTTGCCGCATTGGATTCAGGAATTTCGACGCCGTTGATATGCGCACCATATGCCTGCTTCATCCACTCTTTAACGATTCGTGAAATCTCGTTCTGTTGTACTTTCGTGAAAACAACCGAAACGAAGTCGTAGCTTTTGTCTTTTGCGCTAGGTAAGTTCTCTATCAGTTCGCTGAATATGCCCCAAAATTGAACTGATGACGCAAAGTCTAGGGCATCAGGAGGGCAGGGCATAATGAGCCCATCGGCTGCATACATCGCGTTGAGCGTTAAATAACTCAAGCTAGGAGAAGTATCTATTAAGATTAAATCAAACTCCTCCCGCAGTGGTGCTATACCGTTTTTCAATACTTCCCAAAAAGGGAACCCGCGTTGAGACATCGCCTTAGCGGGTAACGCAAATTCAGCTGCAAGAAGTCCGCTCGATGCTGGGATCATAGATAAGTTGTGCCAATATGTAGTTTGGACGGCATACCTGAAATCCGGTTGCTGATCGTGAATATATGGCATGATAGTGTGCCCGATCTCCACGTCTTGCTCAGGGCTGATACCTAAAAGCTGAGTTGCTGTGCCTTGTCCATCGCAATCAACACAAAGAACTTTGAGTCCGCGCAGGGTGGCCGCTTGGGCCATTGCAACCGTGGTAGAAGTTTTAGCTACGCCGCCTTTATAGTTGCAAACAGCGATCACTTTACCAAGTTGACCGCTGGGACGAGTAGGTCGGTTACCTACCGTTTGGATCCAAGTAATCGCGTCCTCAAGAGTATAATCCTTCGCTTTAGAACCTTCCATGCGGTTCCCAGCGGGCAGTGAATGTTTTTGGGTGAGGTATTTAATTTGGGTTTTGTCGACCCTGCATAATTCAGCGATAGCTGGGCTGGTAAATGTTGGTGAAACTTTACGTGGGTGTGGCTCAATCATTGCTTCACGCACTTGGGCGAGAACATCTGCGGCTGTAAGCGCGAGCTCGTCTAGATCCTTCATCGATATTTTTTTAGATGCCATTAAATCACTCCGAAACTGTTGATATGTTCTGCATTTATCGAAACTTCCACAATAATGCGGAAATAATAGAGCGTTAACAATGTAGGTGCAAGTTAACATTGTGGAATGTTGTTTCCATGTTGGAGACAATCGAGCTCAAAAATGCTTCACTCATGATTTTAAGTGGTGATTTTGGAAGATCTTCGCGAATAAACGCTCGGTTTAGCGTTATTTAGAGGTGAATTCTGAAGAGTTTATTCTTTACCTGATTAGTTTAGGATTTAAATTAATCTTTTGTAAATTTAATCCAATGCTTAATCCGAAGAACGACTGTTATAAATAATTCAAACTAGCGCTACTAAGGGTTGGTATAGCGATAGATTGCATAACAACTGCTAGATATTAAAAAACATTGATCTATTATATCGTTGATAACAACTGTTTTACGTTTACAGCAATAGCAGATAATTCTGGCTGAACAGCGGCAATCATCAAGGACATGCTGCAGTTTTCGGATATGCTTGAACCTATGTGGTCGAATAATCGTGTGGGCTTGCGACAAGTAAAAGTGTTAGTAGTGGCTTTGGTATAATCTGGACCCCAAAGATGAGCGGCACGGTTTGGTATCGCGCAATCCTGATGTGATCAATCCTAACCCATATTGGGTAGGACAGGCTCTCGGTGATTCTGGATCGAATTTTGATTTTGTGATTGATCTAGGACGCATTGCTTCACAAACTAATGCGTCAAGTTGTGCAGGAATCTATCCAACAAGTGGTTAGAGTTGCATTTGTTTGTTTATGGCAGTTGAATATCTTGGACCGCTCAACGGAATTGTAAACTCCTACGTCGCGTTATCTAACAGCGCCACTTGTAGAAAGCAACACAGAAACTGTTGAGGATGTTTTGTAAATAAAGAGCGCCTTACAGGGTGACCTGAATTCGAACTGCGCTAAGTTCTGCGCGCTTATGATGGTTAGCTCTTTGGTCATTTGAACTCTGTAAATTGAGGCGAGTACTAGTTTCCCTTAGGTACTTTAGTAAGGTGAAACTTGGAGCAGATTTGAAGTTACAACTATAAGATAGGAAAAATTAAGAAACACCTTTAGGCATATTACTATTTAGTATAATCGCGCTTATAGCGCGATTATACTAAATAGTAATATGCCTAACAAGCGAATTGTATTTGAATTTAAAAAAATGTCCGCTATTATGCAAGTACACATCCCCATTTGTTTCGGCAGATGGGCGCGGGGTCGCTCAGGCGACCCCCGCATCCAAATCCCTAACCTCTTCGGTGGTTGGGCGCGAGGCCGCCGAAAGGCGGCTTCTGCATTTTATCTAGGTGACTATGGTAACTGCGCTGAGTACCGCCCCAAGAACAAGCGTATACATTGATGCATTTAATCTCTATTACGGCTCATTAAAGGGAACGCACTATAAGTGGCTTAACCTACAAACAATGTGCCAGCACTTGTTACCAGGTAACGACATCATGTCAATAAAATACTTTACCGCCAAGGTTAGTGCGCGTCCGAATGATCCACAAATACCGTTACGGCAACAAATGTATTTACGTGCGATCCAAACTATACCAACCGTTGAAATCATGCTGGGGCATTACCTTACACAGACAGTAAAAATGCGTTTGGTTACACCTATCCAAGACGCAACAGGGCACATACACAAATTCGCGAACGTGATTAAAACAGAAGAAAAAGGCTCAGATGTGAACCTGGCCGTAGCACTAATGAATGACGCTCACCTGAATTTATTTGATGTTGCGGTGGTTGTATCAAATGATTCAGATTTACTTGCGCCAATTAAAATTATTCGCGCCTCAATGGGTAAAAAAGTCGGAGTATTGAATCCTCAACAGAATACAAGTCGAGCTATTCAGCGAGAGGTCGATTTTTATAAACCAATACGCTCTGGCGTGCTACAAATCAGTCAGTTTCCGGACAACCTGACCGATAACATCGGAGCATTTCACAAACCACTTAGCTGGTGATAATTTCAACAACGTCAATTTTGCATTGCTGTCAACACCCATTAGCTTAACTTATCACGAGCAACTAAAACGCAACTCGTCGATTGCGCATATTCTTCGCAGCTTTGCCAAAGCAGTGATTTGTGACCACGATGGCGCGTACTCAGCGAAATAACCGAGAATTCGCTGTAGTAACGGTATCAGTCTCGGCAGTCGAAGCTTGCCGTTGACATTGCGCCTCCCAACTAACTCAATCTTTGTGAGTAATAATGTCTACGCGATAATCACCGGAACCTCTGGTCACTCTAAGTATTCATGATACGTCAATAGGTGACCAACATAGTGCTCAAATTCCTAACCAGTAATTCGATCTACATTATTGATTTGAAAAAAGCAAAATCGCTGTAATTGGTAACATTGTTGCCGCCGACCGAAAATTGACCCACTGGGGGTGCGGACAATTTCTTGGACTGATTTACGTTGTTAAACCTAGACTCTCTCGGTACTCGATCGGGCTGAGATAGCCGAGAGACATTTTAATCCGCTTTTCGTTATACCAGCGAATATAGGCATC
>NZ_SMYL01000029.1 GCF_004358105.1 Sapientia aquatica
ATTGTGGCTTTGCAGCGCTTGCCGAGCTTAATATATAGTTTCACCGCCCTAAGGCGTTCTTCGTATGAATACATGGACTACCCCCAAAAGTAGTCCAAGATTTTATCCGCACCCCCAGTGGGTCAATTTTCGGTCGGCGGCAACAGTTCAGCACCAAGATGGTCAATGTCGGCATGCGCGATTCAACCTATGTGCTCGACAGCCTGCTTTACCATGAATCAGACCTGCGTATCATAGAACACTACACGGACACCGCCGGCTTCACCGACCACGTGTTCGCCTTAATGCTCATGCTCGGATTTCGCTTTGCGCCACGAATACGCGATTTGGGAGACACAAATTTGTACATTCCGGGTACCATTCAGTAATACCCTAGTTTGAAGACCATGATCGGCGGAACCCTTAATATCAAGCATGTACGCGCACACTGGAACGACATTCTGCGACTGGCGTCATCAATCAAGCATGGCATCGCTAATGCTCCGTAAGCTCAGCAGCTACCCGCGCCAGAATGGCCTGGCGCTAGCACTTCGCAAATTGGGTCGCGTCGAACGCACGCTGTTTATTTTAGACTGGCTATAAAACGTCGAACTACGTCGACGCGTGCATGCTGGATTGAACAAGGGGGAGGCACGTAACGCCTTGGCTAGAGCGATCTTCATTCACCGACTCGGCGAGATCCGAGACCGAACGTTCGAACAGCAGCGGTACCGAGCCAGCGGCCTGAACTTGATTACAGCGGCGATCGTGCTGTGGAATACAGTTTATTTGGAGCTCGCAGCACCGTCTTTGCGCGACGTCGGGAAGTTGAAAGACGACTCCCTTAAGCATTATATGTACCCATTGGGCTGGGAGCACATCAACCTAACTGGTGATTACGTTTGGTGCCAAAGCAGGAAGATCGACGAGGGGCAATTTCGACAACTACGGACATTGGAAAATCCTTAGCGTACAATTTTTTCCGTTTCCCCTGTTCTCCCCAATATCTTCACAGCCCAGCGATGTACTGTGGCGTGAGCAACGACAACGCCGCGTTCTGTCATCATTTCTTCGATATGACGAAAACTCAATGGGTATGCCACGTACCAGCGCACACAAAGCGTCATGACTTCCAACAGATAATGCAGTCGTTTAAGAACCTTGCGGAGAGTGATTTTGATGAGGCTTTTACGAAAATCGTCCATATCAAACTTTACCAGATACGCTTATTGCGACATAACCAAAAGAACGGCCCACTCCTGACAAATGTCGGATTGTCGAACAGGCGTTTCCACGCTAGGCTGATAAGCACCTAGACGGTAATGTGGGTTTCGGGGAATGCGTTTGCACAATTAATGAACTAGATTATTTGTCTGAAACTGGTTTTTTTTGCGCTAACTTTCGCTTTTACTTTTTCTACTAAAGAATATCAAAATCCAAGAACTGAATTTGCGAGAAATCGGGTGAGTTGATGGAGGCATCTCAATGCGGACTGGGCGCTTGGCAAGGTGCGGTGTGTGGTGCATACCAATAAATTTATGATAGTTAGGGTGGAGTGGGCAGCCGCCCACCCTGCTTTTGTAAACCAAAAGTTAAACCAAAATGCATAATAAACCAATAAATCAGGCTGGACTTAAGTATCTCAAATTCGCAGTGTGGCTTAGTGCGCTCAGTCTGGTAACAGGGCTTATCGCCTTAGTTTTTGGATTGTTTAAAAATGAAGAGCATGCTCTTTATCTAGGAATCTGTATGCTTCCTTTTGCTGGATGGGTAGGATTCATGTGTCATGCTGTGATAAGGGAGCCTGTTGGTGTAACAGGCTGGAGAAAGTATTTCATTCCAGATCTATTTGAAAATAGTTTTCAAGATGATTTTCTTTATCAGGAACAATCCAACTCACGCTCTAAAATTCATGCGGCCAAGCGTTTTGCCATTTTCTGTTTTGTTAGTTGCTTTTTCTTAGCTCTGTGGCATTTTGAAAAGATTGATCTATCTTTAAGTTTAGGTTTTCTAGTAATCCTGATATTCGATTTTTTTGTCAAACGCAAAGAAAAACAAAATAAATGACACCTGAATATTACTTAATTATTTAAGATTTAACGCGGGTAATCGGTTACTCGCGCAGTTACGTTTCATCTCGTCTCAACTGCGAAAGAAAAAGTTGTGACTAAGCACACCGAGATCAATTAACGAGCGTGCCAAAACTTAGAAAAAATGTACTCAACAGACAAGCTCTGCATCAAGTTAGCGTTTGGTAGAGCACAGCTCATATCGGACTTATTGGAAGAGAAAAAAGAAAATATGGATAGCAAATTGGAAGAAATAAACGCTGAAGCTTTACGTGAAATTTCGCAAATACTTTTTTCGATAAGAGATCTGCTCGTACATACATCGCTTGCTTTGAACGATTCGCTCATGCAAAGCCATACGACAAAGCGAGTCGACTGTGAAAACTTAACGCAGGATATTCTCAGTGCTGCGCGCGACGACGGCAACAACACCTAACTCAACAGTTATCTAACTTAGTCGTTTATTAACTCAATATAGTTAATGGCTGTTGATTTGCATCTAAAACTGACCCGGTCAGTTTTAGATGCAAATCAACAAACAAGTGGAACAGCGAAAGCAATCGTATAAATTAGAACACGAGAAGACACAACAAATACAAATTGAAGAACGCACGGCGCTGCAAACTAAAATCGCTGGTTTGCAGCTAGAACTAGATACGCTTACCAATTTTGGCTGACGACCTCCTTTAACGCTGCATTGTCCAACATCGTTTCAGCCAGTAGTCGCTTCACTTTGGTATTCTCTGCCTCCAAAAATTTCAATTTCAGCGCATCTAAAACGGTCATGTCGCCAAATTTGGCTTTCCAATTATAGTGTAGGTGGCTTCTTTGATGCCATGCTTGCGACAAAGGTCTGCCTTCATGCCAGATTCAGCTTCTTTCAATATCCCGATGTTTTGCTGCTCATTTGATCGATACTTCATGTCTACCTCCGTTAGGGCAGACCCTCCGACAAATGTCGGATATTTTTTTGCATTGAGAAAGGGGATACTAAATTCATTTTTTAAGCCGACCATCACAGAATAACATAGCAGCCGAATATAAATTCAAGTTTGCTTATATTTCAGCGGCTTAGTAATAATTGTGGGGTCAATAATTTTGATCGTTGAGGAAGGTAGAGCTTGGGTACTGTGGGGCAGCGAATTCGAATGAAGTATCGAAATAAAAAAGTAGATCTAATAGACTTAATTGGTGCGGCTCAACAAATACGCGCAACCTCAATTGAGCAAGCTGCCGGGACATGCCTAGCCAATTCACTGAATGTATGCTTAATAGCCAAGACTTATAGCATACCAGTTGAGTTAGTTATGTGGAATGTGAGGGACGATCCTAAGTTTTGCGACCATTGGGCAGTCAGAATCACAAAATCTAAGGTAATTGACGTTACTGGAATTCAGATCGGAAATAAATTTTCCTCATTAGTTAAGTTTTCATCATTGGTAGTTTTTAATATTGCAGATTATCCGAAAAATTTTGGTCAGCCACGATTTTACGAAGCCGATCAATTGGTCGAAGTTTATTTGTCTGAGGCAAATTCTACAAATGGAGAATTTTCTTCATACGGAGTTATAAAAATTCACAAATTGATGCTTCATCAAGACTTAACCAATGCTGCAGAATTAAAAAGCATTAGTTATGTTGTAGGTTCAATTCAGGCGTATTTAAAATTTAGAATTATTTTCTTATTAACACAAATAGAAAGGCGACTTTTGGGCCTTGTCACATTACTTTTGAAAAGAGGGTGATCAAGTTAAACTAAGGCGTAAAACGAACGGTAATTTTTGATGCTGACGTTAAACACCAAAGGTAAAGCTAGATCGGAATTTTAGTTTTATAAAATTGTACTAATTTAAAATAAAAGAGTCCGTTTGATGGGTGTCTTACGGCAGATTAGTCTTAAGCTTTTAGTGTAATCCTATACTCATGGAGATAAGGTTTTAATTGATCGTGCCGGTTATTATGCCGTCAGTTTTTAAAGGGGCTCTGGATAATGTGAAATTGTAAAACCTAGCACATCGGACTATTCGTATTTCTAATTTCTTGATCGACAACTATCTGACTACAAAATTTAATTAATTTACCGGTCAAAATGAGGAGCTTGAGCATGTCTTACCTCGATGAACTTAATATTAACAATGGCGATACGTTGGAGGACTGGAAAGCGCGAATTGTACTTGCAAAAAAATTGGTCGAACTTGGGTTGGCATGTTTAACATGCGGTGGCGCTACCGGTTGGCCTCATAAGGGTGGTTTTATAAAATGTCGAGATTGTAATGGCACAGGATCAATGACATCTTCAAATAGTTCACTGCAATGAAAATGGTCCACGAGAATAGAGCGATATATATGCTATCAATATGTTTGAATTAAAAGAGCCTGTGTAAGTGCCACCGAAGTGATCAGTCAGTGTGTTTCTGAACCCCCGACAAATGATTGGTGGTAGATGTAATTTTAGTTCGGTATTCTTGCGGGCCATTCAGCATTTGATATACAAAGTAAGGGGGCTGCCCCTTACTAATAATTTTTTACTAGATAAATATTATTTATCTCAAATTTTAAATTTGAGCGGGGCTAATGTTTAATAACGAAATCATTAATAATCTGGTTGGGCATGAAAATAAACGAATGTGAGTGACTCAATTCTGACCAAAAAGTCGGTGCCGCTTTGGGTAAGCAATTAGAGTTATCTCCATATCGCATCAATGGGCTCGAATAGTAAGAATATTTGGATTTTTTTTGTAATAGCATTTATTGATTCGTGAGTGAATAACTTGATCCCCCAAACTTTTAAAGTACTTAGATTAAAACTACTTTATAAAATTTTTACCCTCCCAATTTTCACACTTAATAATATTTTTTTTCAAAAAAAAAACCTTATCGGAACGATGAGCGATTCAACTGTCAAAAGGGAAAAGATAGCAAATCAAAGTATAAGCTTGGCGACTGTTAATGAGCCTGACGCCAATTATCGGGAGCTCTTTGTTCTGGTCGATTCTGGTTATTTTAATTGGCTAATCGGTAAGTCAAACGAATCTTGTAAGTTTAATGCAGAGTTCAAAAAAAATATGATTGAGTACTTAGGGTGGTTAGCTGAATCAGAGAGTGCCGGAGCTAATTTAGTTGGGCGGATTCCAGATGTCACGCTCCAACTACTAAGAAAATTGCACGAAAGAGATGTCTCAACGACAGAACTGACGTTACTTATTTTGAAAGATGTAGTTCTTCTAGCCTCTATTCTAAAGGAGGTGAACAGCTCTTTCTTTAATAGTGGTCACGAAATAAACAAAATTGGGGAGGCCATTCTTCTCCTTGGGCACAATCGTTTGCGGTTATTAATCGCCCGGCATTCGTTTATGCCGGTGTATAGCCATTTATTCGAGGGCAATTTAAAATCAACATCTCAAAAAATTTGGGATGTATCACAACGGCGCGCCTTAATCGGCTATTTATTGGCCAAAACCCAAAAAGTTGATCCTTTCAATGTAGGGTATTCTTAAACAAACGGCGTAAAAGTCCCACAGAATTGCTAAACCAGCCGTTTTTTAACCTGAATTGGCACTTAGCCCTCCCCGCACGTCAAATCGTTGAATACAGCGCGTTTTAATTAGTCTGACTCACCCCCTGTTTCTTGCTAAAAATGAATTTACGAAAGGCAATTTAATATAGAATGCCCGCCCGTATTTTCCATTTTTTGAGAGATCCCGATGCCCAGAATGACTATTTTCAATGCCTTGGAACAGCAGGCTTTTGAATCTCCTCCAGTATTTACTCATGCCGAGCGCCTCAATTTCTTTTTTGCACCTCTAATGTTTAATGACTCAATGGAGAGTATGCGAACGCCGACCAATAAGGTTTGCTTTATTTTGATCGCGGGATATTTTAAAGCGCGCCGCAAATTTTTTTCCAGGCAATTTCATCAAGCAGATATCGAATTTGTTGCCGGACAGATCGGTCTGAATCATAACGAAATTTTACTCAGGTCATATAGCAAGGAAACTTGTTCCAGACAGCAGCGTTTGATCTTGCATCACTTTGGTTGCAGTGCTTTTGATGCAGCAGCAAAAGCATTCGCCACCACCGAAATCGCGCTGATGGTGCGCGTTCAATTCCGGCCCAAACTGGTTCTGTTGGAAATCATCGATCTTCTGATTACCAAGAAAATTACCCTACCAAGCTATGCTCTTCTGGCTGGTCTGATCGTATCGGCGATCAATCATTATCAGCGAAAACTGAGTCAAATTATCGATCACTGTCTTACCGAAAAACAGCGCAACAAACTGGATTCGCTTTTGGAAAGAACCACTGATAAAAATACCGTTGACGAAATCTGGCGCTACCCGCTCACTTTACTGAAAAAACCATTTCAGTCCACCCAGCCCTCAAAAATAAAAATTAATTTAACGGACCTGGAAACCTTGCTCTCACTTTATCTTGACCTGAAACCAGTCGTGGATAAGCTGGCATTGCGTTACGAGTGCATTCGTCACTACGCCCAGCTGGTGATCAAATCTCAGATACCGCAAGTCTCTCGCCGCGCTGCCAAAGATCGCTACTTATACCTGATCGCATTCATCGTATATCAAACCTTCAAACTACACGATACGCTGATCGATACCTTATTATTTTCTGTCCAATCCGCTATCAACATCGCCGATAAAGAACATAAGGAATCATACTACCAAGATCGCGAACAACGCGAGCAAAAATTCTTCTCTCTTGCCGACCGGTTGGGAAAAAGCATTACCGGAACCATATCGGAAATCAAGCACATCATTGCTGACGTTAATTTAAACGACAGCCAGAAAGTGATTGCCATTGACACCACGCTTTCGGCACAACCCGCCAAAGATGGCCAGGTTGAACAACAGATCGATTCGTTCAAAGAAAACATGGCGACCATTCATCGCGGGCAGGATTATTATGCATTGTTAGAACAACGATCTTTGAAATTGCAAAACCGCACTGCAGACATTGTGCGACAAGTGCAATTCGATCCGCATTGCAGCAAGCCAGCATTGCTCGAAGCGATCCTGCATTATCAGCAAAAAAATGGCACCATCGATAAACATGCGCCGGTTGCTTTTCTTTCCGCCGAAGAGCAGGTAGCGGTAGCCGGTCAAGAAAATAAATTTCGCATCTCGCTTTACAAGGTGCTGCTTTATATCGCCGTCGCTAACGCCATCAAGTCAGGAACATTAAACCTGATCCACTCGGAAAAATACCGCTCTCTGGATGATTACCTGATTCCGAAAGCCGATTGGGATGCAAACCGTGAGACGTATTTGCTGCGCGCGAAACTGGAACAATTTGCCGATTGCGGTGCCACGTTACAGGCACTCAATGAAGCGCTCGATGCGCAGTACCACGAAACCAATACGCATTTTTCTGAGGGTGATAATTCATTTCTTTCTCTGCGCGCAAACGGCAGTTTCCATATCAGCACACCAAAGCAAGATGACGTGGAAGCGCTTTCCCTGTCTGAATTTTTCCCGGAACAAAAATATATTTCCCTGATTGAAGCCCTTGCTACCGTCGATCAGACGACTGGATTTCTTGACGAATTCGAGCATTGGCAACCCAAATACCAGGCGGAGAAGCCGCTCAAGAAAATTTTCTTTGCCGGCATTATTGGTTACGGTTGCGACATTGGTCACCGCAAGCTTGCGCAAATATCCAGACAGATTAACGAGAACGAACTCGATACCACCATCAACTGGTATTTCTCGTTGGAGAATATACAAAACGCCAATGATCGCATCCTGCATTTTGTCGACCGGATGGACCTGCCTAATCTTTACCGGCAGCAGCCTGACATGTTGCATACATCCAGTGACGGGCAAAAATTTGAAGTGTCGGTGGATTCCTTAAATGCTAACCACTCGTTCAAATATTTAGGCAAAGACAAAGGAGCCAGCATCATCAGCTTCATCGACATGCGTCATTTATTGTGGCATTCCACGGTGATCACTGCCTCTGAACGTGAGGCTGCTTATGTGATTGACGGCCTGATGCATAACGACGTGATCAAGAGCGACATTCATTCTACGGATACTCATGGTTTTTCAGAAGTCATTTTTTGTTCAACCTATTTGCTGGGAACTCAGTTCGCACCACGGATCCGGGGCATCGGACGACAGCGACTTTATGCGTTCAAGAACCGACAATTTTACGAGGAGCAAGGACAAACGGCACTACTACCACACCGAGCCATTCGTGTTGTTTTGATCGAACCGGAATGGGATGAAGTCTTGCGCTTTATTACGACCATTAAGCTGAAAGTGGCGACGGCATCGCAACTCTTTAAGCGGTTGAATTCCTATTCCAAGCAGCATACTTTGTACCGGGCGCTCAAAGAATTTGGTAAAATGCCCAAGTCGCTTTTTATCCTGAAATATGTTGATGATCCTGCGTTTAGGCAGTCGATTGAGAAGCAGTTAAACAAGGTGGAAAGTTCGAATAAATTCTCCAAAGCCATCTCGTTTGGCCATAACCATGAATTCATTCAAAGCGAGAAGGAAGAGCAGGAGATCGCTGAAGGTTGTCGCCGCCTGATCAAAAATGTGATTACCTGCTGGAACTATCTTTTTCTGACACGGATGTTGGATCAACAGACCGACCCTGCGCGGAAAGAAGAGCTGATCGAAGCTGTTCGCAATGGGTCAGTAGCGACCTGGCGGCATTTTAACCTACATGGCGAATTTGATTTCTCGGATGAAAAAATGATTGATTCGGTCGGATTGACCAACCCCAAAAATCCACCGACACGGAAAAGTTGATCGATAAAAAATCGGCATATGGCCGAAAACTGACCTCTTAAAACGCGCTGTATTCAACGATTTGACCTGCGGGGAGGGCTAAGTGCCAATTGAGGTAAAAAAACGGCTGATTTAGCAATTCTGTGGGACTTTTATGACGTTTGTTTAAGAATACCCAAGACTGATCTAGTCCTGGGAGGCTCTTAAGAGCAGCAAAAAAATCTGCGTCATCTTCAAAATACTTATGGGGTATATCCAATCGAGTTCCATCAGAATAAAGAGTATTCGCGGCTCTATAGAAAAA
>NZ_SMYL01000002.1:0-731871 GCF_004358105.1 Sapientia aquatica
CAGTTATGCCTGATGACCATAGCGAGTTGGTCCCACCCCTTCCCATCCCGAACAGGACCGTGAAACGACTCTGCGCCAATGATAGTGCTGCAACCAGTGTGAAAGTAGGTTATCGTCAGGCTGTTATTCCTAAAACCCCCGCTACTTAACTAGCGGGGGTTTTTTTATGCCCTATCCGGTTCCGCACATCTTGCTCGGCAGCGGGCACGGCTGATCGGCTTGTGGTGCGGATGAGTTCTTTACGATCTTTGCAGACTGCTCAGCTGAATTGTTCACATACTTTTGAACTGAGTTTCACCGTTTATAAACTGTAGTGGGCTAAAGAAACTAGCGCGACATCTTTTTGCCGGTTCATCTTATCCAGAGATGGTCGCTTATTCGATTCTATTAGGTATTACAACAAATCCAATCACTCAGGATTGCCTCACTTCAATTTTCACTGACCAGCTTTCTTGTTAGAGCAATCGCTAACTTTATTGAGTACGGTGAATAAACTACGCTATTATTTTGCTGCATCGGCATCGAGATGAGTCATGCTGGTTTGACTTCCTTTCTTTTATTTCAATAGCGTGATTTTTTTAAAAGTGAGTCATGATTCCTTGGCTTGATCAAAACAGTCCTTTCCCAAATGTTGACACCGCGTTGACGGCCCAAGACGGATTGGCGGGATTGTTGGCGGCGGGGGCTGACTTATCGCCACAGAGATTGTTGGATGCATATCGCCATGGGATTTTTCCGTGGTACTCGGACGATCAGCCGATTTTGTGGTGGTCTACTGACCCACGCATGGTTCTTTTTCTGGACAACTTCAAACTTTCTAAAAGTCTGAAAAAGACGCTCCGAAAATTCCAAAAAGACGATTCGATTGAATTTATATTCGATAAAAGCTTTCAATCGGTGATGCAAAATTGCGCGATGCCAAGAGCAAATCCGGGTGAAGCTAACTCGGGAACGTGGATTTCAGACGATATAATTCTGGCCTATACGAAGTTACACCAATTGGGTTTTGCCCATTCGTCCGAGGTGTGGGTCAACGGCGAATTGGTAGGAGGCGTTTATGGAGTTTGTATCGGAAAAATGTTTTACGGCGAGTCGATGTTTTCACGTGTGACAGACGGTTCAAAGATGGCGCTGGCGCACTTGGTTCATTTTTTACGTATGCATGACGTGAAGCTCATCGATTGCCAGCAAGAGACCGGACATTTGGCTTCACTAGGCGCCACGCCAATTCCACGGGCAGAGTTTATTCGTTGGATTCAACAGGCAACTAAATTGCCGCCAATCTTGGAGTGGAAAACATGCGGCGCGGGAGTTTGATGTGACACAGTTGAATGATTTGCCGATCAAGGCGATTCAATTTTATGCGACGGCTCCGTATAGCTGTAGCTACTTGAGCGATCGTTCCGCGCGTTCGCAGGTGGCAACGCCGCCGCAGTTTATTGATGCCAAAGCCTATTCCGTCTTGGTAAAAAATGGCTTTCGTCGCAGCGGGGAATTTACCTACCGGCCTTATTGCGATGATTGTCGTGCTTGCATCCCGGTGCGTGTTTTGGTCAATCAATTTACCCCAAATCGCAGTCAGCGACGCTCTTTGGCGCAACACGCTTCGTTAGTCACAAGGGTCTGCGATTTAAGTTATATACCCGAACACTATGAACTTTATCAACGCTACCAACAATCGCGTCATTCGGGCGGCGGCATGGATCACGACAGTCGCGAGCAATACATGCAATTCCTACTGCAAAGCCGGGTTGAGTCGCGCTTAGTTGAGTTCAGAGACCAGAATAAGGTCCTCAAAATGGTCAGTCTGATTGATATTTTGGATGACGGTTTTTCGTCGGTGTACACCTTTTATGAACCAGAACAAGGCACTTCCTACGGTACCTACAACGTGTTGTGGCAAATAGAGCAAGTAAAAAAAGTCGGCTTACCTTATCTGTATCTTGGTTATTGGATTAAAGAAAGCCGTAAAATGTCATATAAATCTAATTTTCGGCCTTTCGAAGCGTTAAACGAGGATAGCTGGGCCTTAGTTGATTACATCAACAATTCATAAATCTCTCCTAAACTTCTCCGTATCCGATTTACTTCATCTATAAACCAAACCAGCCCGAGCTGGAAATAGCCTATGTCCACAAAACTTTTATACGCCTGCGCGCGCCCATTTTTATTCTCTATGGATCCAGAGGGCGCTCACAATCTGACTTTGCCTTTATTAAAAGATGTCGCCTCGCTAGGTTTGACCAAATTAATTTGCCGACCCGACGCCGATCGCCGTCAGGTAATGGGCATCACGTTTCCCAACCCGGTTGGCTTGGCTGCAGGCTTAGATAAAGATGGTGCGTATATTGATGGACTGGCCGCGTTGGGTTTTGGCTCGATTGAAATTGGAACTGTCACTCCGCGGGCGCAAGCGGGCAATCCCAAGCCGCGCATGTTTCGCTTACCGCAAGCGCAGGCGATTATTAATCGCATGGGATTCAATAATGGCGGTGTGGATGCATTTGTGGCCAATGTTCAACGTTCCAAGTTTTATCAGGATAAGTTGGGCGTGCTCGGTTTAAATATTGGTAAGAATGCCGACACCCCGATTGAACGTGCGGCGGACGACTATTTGCATTGCTTGGGAAAAGTCTATCCGTACGCGAGCTATGTGACGGTCAATATTTCTTCTCCCAATACAAAAAATCTTCGTCAATTGCAAGGCGCGAGCGAGTTGGATGAATTGTTGGCTAAGCTCAAAGATGCACAACAGCGTTTAGCCGATCAACATAAGCGCTATGTTCCGTTGGCGTTGAAAATCGCGCCCGATATGGATGTTGAGCAGATCAAAATGATTGCCGACAAATTATTGCAACACAAAATTGACGCCGTTATCGCCACCAATACCACCTTGAGTAGAGATGCGGTTGCGGGATTAAATCACGCGCAAGAAGCTGGTGGTTTGTCTGGCGCACCGGTGTTTGAATTATCGAACGCAGTTATCCGTGGCTTGAAGGCTGAACTTGGTGACGCGATTCCCATTATCGGTGTTGGTGGAATTTTGTCTGGGGAAGATGCGCAGGCCAAAATCAACGCTGGCGCGCAACTGGTGCAGTTATATTCGGGGCTTATTTATCAAGGACCAGCCTTGATTCGTGAATGCGCAGAAGCCTTAAAACGCAAGTAAAAGCGCCATCACGCGTGATCTCAACCTTGCTTTAACTGCGTTTCGGCGTCTTTTTTCTCGGGAAAGACGCCGGACTGAACTCTTCAATCATGTCGCGGAATTCGGCGACGTCTTCAAAACTCTTGTACACGGACGCGAAGCGGATGTAGGCGATTTTGTCGAGCTTCTTTAATTCATGCATCACCAATTCGCCAATCTTCACCGACAAAATTTCACGCTCACCGCTGGCCAATAAACGCTCTTCAATATGCTCAATCGCGCTATCAATGGCGGGTGCGGAAACTGGGCGCTTGCGCAATGCCAGCATCAAGCTAGCGCGCAATTTGGTCGAATCATAATCGCAGCGACTACCGTTTTTTTTCACGATATACGGCATCGCCAATTCGATGCGCTCGTAAGTTGTGAAGCGTTTTTCGCACTTATTGCACCGACGCCGACGTCGAATCGCATCACCTTCTTCGGAGACGCGCGTATCGAGCACTTGGGTATCGTCGTTATGGCAAAAAGGGCATTTCATTGGCTAGCCTGATTTAAAAAGTGCTGCGTTTGTTATTCAACAAAAACGCAGCACTGGGTCCGACATTTGACTTACTAATTTTACTGACTAACTACACCTCGTACACTGGATGGGCATCGGTCAATTTTTTCACTTCTGCTTTGACTCGCTCGATCGTGGCAGCATCTTCTGGGTTGTCCAACACGTCTGCGATCAAGTGACCAACCTTAGCGGCATCTGCTTCGGTAAATCCGCGGGTTGTCATTGCAGGGCTACCTAAACGGATGCCAGAAGTCACGAATGGTTTTTCCGGGTCGTTAGGAATCGAGTTTTTGTTACAGGTAATGTGTGCGGTGCCTAACAATGCTTCGGCGGCTTTACCGGTAATATTTTTGGAGCGCAAATCGACTAACATCACGTGCGATTCGGTGCGACCAGAAATAATACGCAAGCCGCGTTCGATCAGAGCTTTTGCTAAGGCATCGGCATTCTTCACAACTTGCGCTTGATAAGCTTTGAATTCTGGTGACAACGCTTCTTTAAACGCCACGGCTTTACCGGCGATGACGTGCATCAAAGGACCGCCTTGCAAGCCTGGGAAGATGGCCGAATTAATGATTTTTTCGTGTTCCGCTTTCATCAAAATGATACCGCCGCGTGGGCCGCGCAACGATTTGTGCGTGGTCGATGTGACGAAATCGGCGAACGGCACTGGATTGGGATACACGCCAGCGGCAATCAAGCCAGCGTAGTGCGCCATATCGACCATGAAGTACGCGCCGACTTCTTTGGCGATTTTCGCGAAGCGTTCGAAGTCGATGCGCAACGAATAGGCCGATGCGCCAGCGATGATGAGTTTTGGTTTGGTCTCGCGCGCTAATTTTTCCATCGCGTCGTAGTCGATTTCTTCTTTGGCGTTCAGACCATAGGAAACAACGTTAAACCATTTGCCAGACATATTGAGCGGCATACCGTGAGTCAAGTGACCGCCTTCGGCCAAGGACATGCCCATGATGGTGTCGCCTGGTTTTAACACGGCAAAAAACACACCTTGGTTGGCTTGGGAGCCAGAATTCGGTTGCACGTTGGCAGCTTCTGCGCCAAACAATTGCTTCAAACGATCAATCGCTAATTGCTCCACCACGTCCACGTGTTCGCAACCACCGTAGTAACGCTTGCCCGGATAGCCTTCGGCGTATTTATTGGTCAACTGCGAGCCTTGCGCTTGCATCACGGCTGGCGAAGTGTAGTTTTCGGATGCGATCAATTCAATGTGTTCTTGTTGACGCACATTCTCACGTTGGATCGTGGCGAAAAGTTCTGGATCGATATTTTCTAAAGTGTGATTTTTGCTAAACATTGTTTTTCCTAGCGATGAAGGATAAGTCCGATATCGTTGATGGCTGCGTTGTTGATGAAATGAGAGGCAAATTATACAGACAGGCAGCCGACGACGTTCTTACCATATTGGCTACCCAGGCGCACGGCTTTGGACATGATTTCAGCAAACGTGTAACTGATGAAAAAATGCTCAAATAAAATCTCACGCTTCCCGATGGAACTCCATCTTGCGCTAAACCTTGGTAAAAGCTTAACGACTTCGCCAGTTGCGTGAGACGAAATGGTCGGCAGATTCTACGCGATGCCCACTATTTCAGCAAGTTTTGCGGCTCTTTTTGCCCCGATTTTCCGAGGATAAATACTTGAATTGTCTGAAAATAATATACTGCGGGTTGGATTGCATCGCTAAACAGCCACAACAGGCCTTTGGGCTGGTTAAATTAATATAAAACAACTGAAAACCAATAGGAAATAGACATGATCGTACTAATTACAGGAGCAAGTTCAGGATTTGGCGCAGCAATGGCGCGCGTTTTTGTTAAGGGTGGACATAAAGTGATTGCCGCCGCGCGACGGGCTGAAAAATTGGCCCAACTGCATACCGAATTGGGCGATGCCTTATTACCGATTACCTTGGATGTGACCCAAGTCGACACCATCCCAACAATGTTAGCGGCGTTGCCAAGCGACTGGCAAAACATCGATGTGCTGATCAATAACGCTGGATTAGCGTTAGGCGTTTTGCCCGCGCAGAAGGCGTCGTTAGAGGATTGGGATACCATGATTGCCACCAATAATCGCGGGTTGGTGCACATGACGCGCGCTGTATTGCCGGGCATGGTTGAGCGTAAAAGCGGCTTGGTAATCAATCTGGGTTCTATCGCGGGCACGTATGCATATCCCGGTGGAAATGTATACGGTGCAAGCAAAGCCTTTGTTGATCACTTCACCCTCAATTTACGCTCTGACTTGGCCGGAACTGGCGTGCGTGCGACCAATATTGCGCCGGGCTTGTGTGGTGGCACTGAGTTCTCGCAAGTGCGTTACCGTGGCGACGAAGAACTCGCCGCCAAAGTCTATCAAGGCACGCAGCCATTGACCGCCGAAGATATCGCTGAAACCGCCTACTGGATTGCTACATTGCCCAAACACGTGAATGTGAACAATATTGAATTAATGCCGGTTTGCCAAAGTATTGCTGGACTGGCGATCCACCGCGAAAGCTAAAATACCGTCAGATTAAAAATTCGAGCGGCATTGTCTTTCACTCAGGCAACGCCGCTCATTTATTTCTCGGCAAAGGCACCCTAGTTAAGTATAAAACCAGCTATTTTGCTGGATAGAAATACGATAAAATGCCCCGTTCTTGTTGATTTGGAAAAACACCTGTGACTCAAGCTGCTCAGTTTTCTTGGCCTATCCGCATTTATTACGAAGACACCGACGCGGGCGGCATTGTGTATTACGCCAATTACCTTAAGTTTTTTGAGCGCGCCCGCACCGAATGGCTGCGTCACGCGGGTATTAATCAACAACTGATGGCCGAGCAACAAAAAGCGATGTTTGTCGTTAAATCAACCTCCATGGATTACCATTCGCCCGCTAAATTGGACGACCAACTGCGTATTACCGTGGCGGTAGAAAAGCTGGGCAAAGCGTCGATTTTGTTCACCCAAGAAGGGTGGCGCGGCGATCAACGCTTAGCCAGCGGGTCGATCAAAGTAGGCTGTGTGGATTGCGAGCTGGTTCGTCCCTGTGCAATTCCGCCCAATGTTGTACAACAAGTCCAAGCACAGTATTTTCCGGTCAATGCATAGCTGTTTAATCAATTTATCTCACCTTCCTTAAAGTTAGTTTCCAGAACATGATGACTGTCACTCAAGACCTTTCCTTTATTACGCTCATTACGAATGCTTCAATCATCGTTCAGATTGTTATGGCGATGCTGTTATGTGTTTCTCTGATGAGTTGGAATTACATCTTCCGCAAGCGCTTTGCGATTAACAAAGCCCGCAAACAAACCGAAAGTTTTGAACGTGAATTTTGGTCCGGCGGCAGCTTGCAAGAACTGTATAAATCATTGGAGTCGCGTCGCGCCAAAAGTGGAGCGTTAGAGCGTATTTTTGGTGCTGGTATGAGTGAATTTCATAAAAGCCGCGCCAGTGGTCAAAGCGCAGATAATGCGGCCATGCTGGATGGCGCGCGCCGTGCAATGCGTGCTGCTTACCAACGTGAAATGGACGCGCTTGATTCGCATTTATCGTTCCTAGCTTCGGTGGGCTCGGTGTCGCCTTACGTCGGTTTGTTCGGAACGGTGTGGGGAATTATGAATGCGTTCCGCGGTTTGGCTAACGTGCAGCAAGCCACGTTAGCGGCGGTTGCGCCGGGGATTGCGGAAGCCTTGATTGCCACGGCGATTGGTTTGTTTGCGGCGATTCCAGCGCTGGTCGCATATAACTCCTGCACCCACGACATCGATCGTTTATCGATTCGTTTCGAGAGTTTTGTCGAAGAATTTTCGAATATTTTGCAACGTCAAGGACGCTAAGTATTATGGCAGTCAGCATGCGTAGCGGTCGCACCCGCAAATTAAAATTTGAAATTAACGTGGTTCCCTATATCGACGTGATGTTGGTGCTGGTAGTGATTTTGATGGTAGCTGCGCCAATGACCAACCCAAGTGTGGTCAATTTACCCAACGCAGGGCCATCAAAACAAGCGCCAACAGATTATTTAGAAATCGCGATCAAACCAGATGGCACGGCCACCGTCGGCAAGCACAGCGCAGGCAAGCCCGAAAAAACCTTGAGCCACGCGGATTTGCTGGAGCGTTTGCAGCATCTGCACGAAACCGAACCGGATTTGCCGCTGTTGATCGCGGCAGACAAAGAGATCAAATACGATGAAGTCATGCAAATGATTGCAGGAGCAAAGAAATTAGGTATCACACGAGTAGGTTTAGCCACTAAATGAAATTGACACCTTGGGTGATTCTCGCGCTCGTTGTGGGCGCGAGCTTATCAGCACAGACACAACAAGCAGCGCCTGCAGAGCAGCTTGTGCCAGTCGAAAAGTCAACCCAAGAATTGCCTAACGAAGCCGTGCAGTCGAATAAAGGTTCAACTCCAATTCCGACTCCATCCCCAGCTTCAGCCTCAACACAAGAATTAGCCCCGCAAGCGCCCCAAGAAACGCCGGCCGAAACCCAAGCCGCCGATGAACCAGAAGTCGCATTGGTGACGGATTTTGAATTGCTCGATAATCACAATGTGGACGAGAAAATTCACGATTTGCTGATTAAATATGTTTCTGTGTTTAATCGTCCCAAAGAAAAAATTACTCCCTCCGAAGCGCGTTTGCTGCGCTTTTCAGTCAGAAAAGAAATCGGCGACATCCTAGCGACAGAAGGCTATTTCAGCCCGACGATAGGTTTTGAAGCTGTGACCGAAAAAGACAGCGCAAAGGTAAAGATTAAGCTCGACTTAGGAGCGCCAACCAAAATCAGTTCGGCCCAAATTCGTTTCATCGGCAGCGCGGTCACGCCTGAATTGCAAAGCAAAATTCGCCAAAGTTGGGGCTTGCCGGTGAATGCAGTTTTTCGTGATGACGATTGGACTCGCGCTAAGAGTCACGCCTTGGAGTCGCTAACCGAACGCAGCTATCCCGCCGCTAAGATCGCCAATAGCGAAGCCGTGATTCAAGACCTGCAAGCTGATCTGGCTATCGATTTGGATAGCGGCCCGATTTTTTATATGGGGCAATTGCATGTGCAGGGGCTGAGTTTATATAAGCCGTGGCTGCTGGAACGCTATCACCCACCGAAGCCCGGCGACGCCTACGATAGGCAAAAATTACTCGACTTTCAGCGCGAATTACAAAATTCGCCGTACTTTTCTTCCGTGACCGTCAGCGTTGATCCTGATCCAGCGGTTGCCGCTGCGGTGCCCGTTGAAGTGCTGCTCACCGAGCGCAACGAATACGATGTTGGCCTAGGTGCTGGATATAGCTCGAATACCCGCGCACGCGGCGAAGTGTCATTTCGTGATCGAAATTTTTATGACGCGGCCTATGATTTACGTAGTGTCATTCGGATTGAGCAATTGCGCCAAGTTGGTTATACCGATATCTATCTTCCGCCGCGCCGAAGTGGCTATTTGGATTCGTTTGGCGTGTTATTTGATCGCTCTGATATTTCCGGCTTATTAACCGCGACGACTTCATTTGGCGCAAAACGCGTTATTACCGAGGGTGCACTTGAGCGTCGCATCGGCTTATCGTTTGTGTACGAAGACAGCACGGTCAATGGCGGTGACCAAGTGTTGGCTAAAGCTTTGGTCGGCTCCTTAGGTTGGACTTGGCGGCGAGTCAATAACACCTTCGATCCACGCCAAGGCAGCATTTTGCAACTCGACGTGAGCGGCGCCACCAAGGCGCTGTTGTCCGACCAAAATTTTGTGCGCCTATATGGTAAATACCAATATTGGATTCCCATCGGCGCGCGCGACGTGATTATTTTGCGTACCGAAGCGGGTTATGTCGCGTCCCCAAGTAGCGATGGCATTCCTGAAGATTATTTATTCCGCGCCGGTGGCTCCGGTAGCGTGCGGGGTTATTCCTATCAAAGCCTTGGTGTAAAACAAGACAACGGTGTGGTGGGCGGACGGATACTTTCCACGGCAACGGCGGAATACGTGCATTGGTTAAAAGAAAACTGGGGCGTTGCTGCCTTTGTTGATGTGGGCGACGCGGCCGATAAGGTTTCAGCGCTGGACCTTAAACAAGGTTTCGGCCTGGGCGGACGTTACAAAACGCCGGCTGGTCCGATTGCGATTGATTTGGCGTATGGTCGTCAGGTTAAGCGCTTTCGTTTAGATTTTTCTATTGGGATTGCGTTTTAAATCATGGTTAGTCCCAACTCCACCCAAAACAGCGCCAGCGCACAAGCTCCCAAGCCGATTGCGCACAATGCGCGTTATCGGCTGTTGAAAACGCTGCTCGGCGTTGTCGCTGCTTTGCTATTGGTTGTGGTGATCGGCGCTTACTGGGTGCTTGGTACCGCATCAGGCGCGAGAACGGTTTTGGGATTAATTAGCCAATCAGCCGGGGTTCAATTTTCGGGCATCTCGGGAAGCTTTACTCAACAATTAAGCATCCAACATATTGACCTGCATACTGCCAAGCTCGATTTGCAAGCCGACGATATTAGCCTGCAATGGCGCTTGTCCGAACTCTGGCAACACCGATTACACCTCGATTTTTTGCGGGTGAATAATCTTAAATTAGCTACTCCCGCCGGAGATGGCAAGCCTGCTACCTTGCCTAAATCACTGCAATTACCCGCAATGATTAAATCGATTCAAGCTGATCAACTGTCGGTAAATCGCTTTGAGTTAAGCACCTTAGAGCCGGACGGCAAACACAGCAATCCGCTGCAATTTGAGGCCCTGTCCGCGCAAGCCTCTATAGACTCATCCAGCTACCGAGTAACCTTATCGGGCACAACTCCGTGGGGTAATGCGAATGCTAAAACTGAGCTCGCCAGCGCAGCTCCATTTAATCTGACGACCCAATTAGATTGGCAAGGTTTGGCGCTCAATCAAGATGGACTCATGCTGCCGGTCAGCTCCGCGCATGCTGATCTGAGCGGCAATTTAAGCCGAATTGTGGTGCAAGCCAATCTCAGGGTCAGTGAATTGACAGCGGTTAATCCAATTAACTCAAAGAGCGCTGGCGCAAGCAAATCCCTGCCGAGTTCGACTTCTGCAAACGGAACTATCCATGCCATTATCACGCCGTTTGCGCCTTTGCCTCTGGAGGTTTTGCAGTTTGATCTGCGCGATCTCAATCCAGCAACTTTTTATGCTGATGCGCCCAAAGCCTTGCTTGGATTGGTGGGCGATTTTAAATTGCTTGGCACCGGTGCCGCGCCTGAATTACAGGGCGACTTTTCGGCGAGCAATGCACGTTCCGGTCCATGGAATTTAGGCGCGATTCCTGTTGCCGCCTTAAAAACCAAACTCGCTATTTCAGCACACCAAATCACGTGGCAATCGGCAGTTATCGAATTAGGCGGAGGCGCTTCGGCGAACAGTTCGGGAAGCTATATTTTTCCGGCCAAATCAGAAACCACAAAAACACTAGAAACCTCAGCAACCCAATCAGGGCATGTGCTACCCAGCGTGAACGCATTGCTCAGTGTGGTGAACCTGGATTTATTGCAGTTGGATGGACGGCTGAAAAAAACTCAGCTTAGCGGCAAAGCCGACGTTGCATCCACTAAAGCAGGTATGCAAATTAAATTGGATTTGACGGAAAACCAAGCCCGCTTCGGTGCCAATTTAGTTGCTCAGGCGGCGTTAAGTCAGGATTTGAAAATTGATCTTAAGCAGTTTTCGTTATCCTCTAACGACGCCAAGTTATCCGTCAAGGGCAAATTTGATTTGCAAGGTAAGCAAGCCTTTGAATTGGTGGGCGAGGCGCAAAACTTCAATCCTGCGCGTTGGATTGATGTACCTGCTGGACGTATCGGCAGTCACTTCTCTGTGGCAGGGCAGTTGCAGCAAGGCTGGTTGGTGGATGCCAAAGTGGCCGAGCTATCCGGTCAATTTGCTGGTTTGAATCTGCAAGGGGAGTCGGACGCGGTGGCGCAAGAAGGCCAATTGCTTTCGATTAAAAAGTTGGAATTCAACTGGGGTAAGAATCATCTTTCTGCTTCGGGAAACTGGCAGTTAGGGGCGTTGAATAAGTCCAAAGCGAACGCAGTTTCCCATTCAGAAAAGTTGCAATTATCGATTGCGATTCCCAATTTATCGGGCTTGAGCAAACCGTTTCAAAAACTCGTGCCAGTGGAACTATCTGGTGCCATTTTTGTGGATGCCGTTTTGTCGGGTAACGCAGCGCAACCGAGTGGAACGTTAGCGATAAAAGCGACCAAGTTGGCTATTCCGAATCGCGTATTACTCGACAATTTGCAGGCTTCATTAGGTTTGGCTGAGGGAACGCAAGGTCGGTTTGAAGGCAATGTCGACATAACTGGATTGGTTCTCGGTCGAGCCGAGATTGATCCCGATACGGGCGAAAGTACCGCGTTCTCCATCGATCAAATTAAAGCAAACTTATCCGGCGTGCGCCATGCGCATCAACTTACCCTGCTCGCTAATCTGCCGCAACAGCAGCAAGTGGCGTTGCAAGCCAGTGGCGATTTGCATGAGGCGACCAATGCTAATTTAGCCAATCACAATGGAATCCAATGGCAAGGCCAAATCGCGCAATTTAATTTAACTGGTCCGCTGGATTTTCATTTAGACCAGCCATTCGCACTGCAGGTGTCATCGAATTCTGCCCAGATTGGCGCGGCGAGTTGGCAGGGTAAATTAGGCCAGCTTAAAGTTGGGCAATTGATCTGGTCGGATGGAACGATCAAAACTGCGGGAAGCTTCCAAGGTTTGCCAGTCGTTACTGCGCTGCGACTTTGGCGCAAAGATTTGCCGCTGACCGGCAAACTGATGATTGACGCTGCGTGGCATTTGGATTTGAGTGATCGTGCTACGGGTGAACTTGAAATCAAGCGTAGCAGCGGCGATTTATCGGTGCGCGATCTGACCAGTGGGCATGTTCAATCGCTGGCGTTAGGATTGCAGAATGTGCTACTCAAAGCCACAGTGGGTGATCCGGATGCCGTTTCAGGCGTGCGTCAAATTGGGAAAACTAGCATCCTATCGAATACCCAGCGCGAGCCGATTCATATTCAATTACTGGCGCAGGGTAAGCAACTCGGTAGTATTGAGGCGCAGTTTAATTCCATGTTGAACAAGACCGCGCAAGGTTGGGAATTTCCGCACGATGCGCCCTTATCCGGAACCGCGGATATGAGCATTCAGGATATTCAATTTTTAAGTCAACTTGCTGGTTCCGGCGTGGCGTTGCGCGGCAAATTAAATGCCCACGGAAAGCTAATGGGCAGCTTGGATAAGCCCGATTACGCGGCGCAGGTTACTGGACAAGATTTACAAGTTTCGCTCACGGACATCGGCGTGTTGCTACCCAATGGAACATTAGACGCGAGCTTGGATAGTCAGTTGTTTAAATTGACTAGCCTTAAATTCTCGCAAGCGATTAAGAATCCGCCTAAGCACGATAACTTAACCAATCTTGCGTGGCTCAAAGAAATCGGGGTCGTTGAATCAAGCGGGGCGATTAATTGGCAAACAAAGCTGGGCGCGATCAATACCAATTGGCAGCGTTTCCCATTTATCCAAAATCCCGATTCGTGGATGGTGGCCTCAGGCGACGTGCTGCTTGGCACGACTAGCCAATCATGGAATGTGACCGGCCAGTTGAACGTGGATGCGGCTTATTTTTCGGTTCCCAAAGATGCCGCGCCAAGGCTTTCCAGTGATGTTGTAGTGCTGAAAAAGAACGCGAAGAAAAGCACCGAGAAACCTGGTGCTATGCAATCGAATCTGGATTTCAGTATTCGAACGGGCAAAAATTTTGTGTTCGTTGGGCGCGGTTTGGATACTAGTTTGGACGGCGACATTCGCCTGCGCAGTAAAAACAGCAGCTCGATCCAAGCCACTGGTTCGATTCAAACAGTCGGTGGAAATTACGAAGGCTACGGACAAAAGCTAGCAATCGAGCGCGGGATTATTAATTTCCAAGGCGCGCCAGATAACCCAGGTCTTAACGTGCGCGCCATGCGCCGCGGATTGCCGGTCGAAGCAGGGGTGGAAGTAATTGGGACTGTCGCCAAGCCTGAGGTGCGTTTAATTTCCGAACCCAATGTGCCCGATTCGGATAAATTGTCTTGGATGGTTTTGGGGCGTGGCTCGGATCAAATGGCAGGTTCAGAAGCAGCATTATTGATGAGCGCCGCGGGGGCGATTTTTGGTGGGGATAGCAGCAGTAGCATGCCGCGCGATATTGCTCATACCTTGGGATTGGATGATATTTCGCTCGGCACCACGAGCACCGCGCCGGGATCGCAATTGCCCGCCCAAACCGTTGCTGGCAGCATCGGCAATACCGTCTCAAGCGACCAAGTCTTTAGCGTTGGCAAGCACCTGACGCCCAATCTAGTGTTTTCGATTGAGCGCAGCCTCACTGACGCGACCAATGGAATTAAACTCACTTGGCAGCTTACAAGACGCTTTAGTTTGATCGGGCGCACTGGCAGTGATAACGCAATTGATGGACAATACACATTTTCTTTCGATTCAAATCGTAATTTGGTAAAGAAATAGCATGAATGAACGCATAAACACAGGAGCAGGCGCTGGCGCACTATTGGCGACTGTCGGTTCGCACTATCCAATCCCCAAAGAGCCGGGAAAAAACTCAGCGCTAGTGTTGGCTGGCTTGATGCACGTGCTGCTGTTTTTATTTCTGTGGATCGGTATCCGTTGGCAAAGCCAAGAACCGGTTGGCGTGGAAGCGGAAATCTGGGATATGACCACCCGCGAAGCCGCGCCTTTACCAACGCCCGAAGTCGCGCCGCCGCCTGCGCCGGTCGAAGTCGAGCAAAAACCGCCTGAACCAACTGCGAAGCAAATCGAGCAAGAACAAGAAGCCGACATTGCAATTGAACGCGCCAAGGAAAAAAAGCTGCAAGAGAAAAAATTGCAGGAAGATAAAGAAAGAATGCAAAAAGAAAAAGACGCGCAAGCTGCGAAAGAGCGCCAACAAAAAGAAGATTTAGCCAAAGAATTAAAGAAAAAAGAAGATCAGGCAAAAGAAGCGAAGAAGCAAGAACAAGACAAGCTGGCACAGCAAAAGAAAGCGGACGCACTCGCCCAAAAACAGCGCGACGACAACTTGAAACGCTTAACTGGCCAAATTATTGGCTCCGGCGGTAATGGTGATGCGGTCAAATCCACTGGCAATAATCGGGTCGACCCTAGTTATGCTGGTAAAATTGCGGCCAAGATCAAATCCAACATGGTGTACGTCGGTTCAGATAATGGCCCGGATAACCCAACGGTGGAGTTCAAAATTGAGTTATTTCCAGATGGTTCAATCAAAGGTGTTCCACAAAAAACGAAATCCTCTGGGGTAGCAGCATTCGATGATGCGGTGGATCGCGCGATTAGAAAATCAGCCCCATTCCCAGCAGACAAATCAGGTAACGTGCCTGCAACCATTCCATTGACTTATAGACTGAAAGATTGAGTAATGACTATTGCAATGAATTATTTTTTGAAAAAATACCTAGGTTTATTTTTGCTAATCGCTAGTGTGCTGAGCGCCCCAGCCCAGGCTCAATTGCACGTAGAAATTTCCGGCGTTGGCGCATCGCAAATTCCGGTCGCCATTGCTAGCTTCGCCAATGAAAACATTGCCCCGCAAGTCGTATCGCAAATTATTAAAGATGATTTAAGTCGCAGCGGATATTTCCGCGTTATTGCCACTTCCGGACCATTATCCGAAACCGATAGCGTCAATTTGGCCGATTGGAAATCGCAAGGCGTGGATGCCTTGTTGGTCGGTAGCGTCCAGCAAACTCCTGATGGCCGCTATGATGTGCGGTATAAACTGTACGACACAGCCCAATCAAAAACCTTATCGGCGTTCGCCATCGCAGCGACACCTCAATACACGCGGGTAACGGCGCATAAAGTCGCGGACGATGTTTATGAAAAACTCACCGGTATTCGTGGCGTGTTTTCGACCCGAATTGCTTATGTCACTAAAAACGGTCCGAACTACCAGTTAGAGATTGCTGATGCGGATGGTGACGGAGTGCAAATCGCATTCCGCTCGAAAGAGCCTATCATTTCCCCGTCATGGTCGCCTGACGGAACTAAGGTCGCTTATGTGTCGTTTGAATTGCGAAAGCCAGTCATTTACGTGCAAAATTTAATGACCGGCGGCCGCACATTGGTGGCGAACTTCAAAGGCAATAATTCGGCTCCCGCTTGGTCGCCCGACGGCAGCAAACTCGCTGTTGCATTAACTAAAGACGGTTTAACTCAGGTTTATTCAGTTAACGCCGACGGTAGTGGGGTGCAACGTTTGACCAATACCAGCGGGATTGATACCGAACCACAGTATTCCGCGGACGGACAATCCATCTACTTCACTAGCGATCGCAGCGGTGGGCCACAGATTTATCGTATGAGTGCAGCCGGCGGGGAAGCGCGCCGCGTCACCTTTAACGGAACCTACAACATTAGCCCTCGAATTTCGCCAGATGGCCAATCTTTGGCCTATATTTCGCGCCGCGATGGAAAATTCCAACTCTATGTGCTTGATTTGGGTAATAATCAAGAGCTACGCTTGACAGATACACAAAATGACGATTCACCTAGTTTTGCACCGAATAGTAAATATATAATGTATGCCACAGAAGTTGGTGGTCGCGGTAACTTGGGGGTTGTTTCTGTTGATGGACGAACCAAGCAACGATTAACCACTCAGGCCGGAGACGTTCGTAACCCTACCTGGGGGCCATTTATGAAGTAACGTTACTTAAATAAAAGTTAAGTAACATCTAGCAGTAACTCAGCGGATTATTATTTTCGTTGTTATAAGTAGTGTGATTTTCAGTGCTTGTGTACAGTGCTTGTAGTGAGTACTTATGTGATGCAAGTTGGTTTATTTTAATTTATTAAAGGGAATAAAAATGAATAGTACCTCAACCAAATTGGGCTTAATTTTTGCAGCCGCAGCATTGATGAGCGCTTGCAGCACTCCACCAAAAGTGGAAGAAAAGCCAGTCGTCGTAGAAGCACCAAAACCAGAACCAGTCAAAGCACCAGAAGTACGCGCTGTTGTTCCAGTTCAAGCTGAAATCGATCCTTTGAACGATCCAAAAGGCGTATTGGCTCAACGTAGTGTTTATTTTGATTTCGACAGCTATGCAATCAAAGATGAATACAATCCATTGTTAGCGGCACACGCTAAATACTTAGCTGCACACACAGCACGTAAAATCTTAGTTCAAGGTAATACCGATGAACGCGGTGGCCGTGAATACAACTTGGCTTTGGGTCAAAAACGTGCAGTAGCTGTTACTAAGTCGTTGACAGCGCAAGGCGTTGCAGCAACTCAATTGGAAGCAGTTTCATTGGGTAAAGAAAAGCCAAAAGCAACTGGTAGCAACGAAGAAGCTTGGGCACAAAATCGTCGCGCTGACATCGTTTATTAATCGGACCTGATCAATGAAGCGCTTCTTACGCCCTTTACCATTCCTGCTAGTTGTTTTATCTGTAAATCTGATGACAAGTCCGGCACATGCCGGGTTGTTTGACGACGATGAGGCGCGCAAGGCGATTTCGTCCTTGAGCGCTAAGTTAGATGCGTTGAGTAGCAAAGTTGACGATCAACTTGCTACCAAGACCGATAAAACAGTAGTTCTTGATCAATTGAATCAAATTGAAGCATTGCGTCAAGAAATCGCAAAATTGCGCGGTCAGGTTGAAGTTCTGTCTAATGATGTAAGCGATAACGCTCGTCGGCAAAAAGATTTTTATGTCGATTTAGATAATCGCCTACGCAAATTAGAACCACAGAAAGTCGTGGTCGATGGCAAAGAAGCGCAAATTGATCAAAACGAACAAAAGAGCTACGACACGGCCTTGGCCGTGTTTCAGTCGGGTGATTATTCAGGGGCTGCCAATGCTCTGAATACCTTCACCCAGACTTACCCACGCTCAGTTTATGTGCCGAACGCGCAATATTCTCTCGGTATCGCTTATTACGCGCAAAAAGATTATAAAAACGCGATTACCACTTTCCAAGCGTTGATCAAAGCAAGCCCGGATAGCCCCAAAGCGCCGGATGCAATGCTCAATATTGCGACGTGCTATACAGAGCAAAAAGATAAAGTCCAAGCCAAAAAAGTATTGTTGGCTTTACGCTCCCAATATCCTGATTCTGCCGCGGCCAAAGCTGCTGCGGATAGATTATCGACACTGAAATAACTCATCGCCGAACGGCGGTGTTAATGGACTGAGTAACTAAAAAAACCATTTTGGATTTGGTGTTAACGAATCCAAACAGAAAATCAGTTTTTGTTTGACAGTAAAGTCCCAACTACCCTATAATAGCTGTCTTTCGGGTCGTTAGCTCAGCTGGTAGAGCAGCGGACTTTTAATCCGTTGGTCGCAGGTTCGAATCCCGCACGGCCTACCACGAATACCTAAAAGGCTTAGGTTTTATATCTAAGCCTTTTTATTTTGTTAAAAATTTGTTGAAGTTTTAACGACAATAATTAACAGCAAAAAAGCGCTTACGCGCAATCAATAGTTTTGGGTCGTTAGCTCAGCTGGTAGAGCAGCGGACTTTTAATCCGTTGGTCGCAGGTTCGAATCCCGCACGGCCTACCAAAATAGTGAAGGACTTAGGTGAAAACCTAAGTCCTTTTTTGCATTTGGGCTATGTTGCAAGGCCGTAATTTGAGTTAGTCTCTTCAATCTGGGAAAAGGTGATTGGGATGAAAAAAAATAATAGTAAATTTGCGGTGACCGACGCGACTGTGGATTCGGCCAAAAGTCCGGTCGTGAAATCGTCGGCGTCCAACATCGCTCCAGAAATCCGTCCAGGCCAATCGATTGAGCTACTCAAAGAGCTGCATATTTTGACGCGCGACGGCAAGATGAATCAGGATAGTCGGCGCAAGTTAAAGCAGGTCTATCACCTTTACCAATTCATTGAGCCGCTCATGCAGGCGGTGCAGCAAGACCATGCTGATGTGTCCTTGGTCGATCATGGTGCTGGAAAATCTTATCTTGGTTTTATTCTGTACGATTTGTATTTCAAATCGCAGCAAAACCAGTCACGTATTTACGGGATTGAAACGCGCGACGAATTGGTAGCGAAGTCGCAGGAATTAGCCGCGCGGTTGGAATTCTCCGGTATGGAATTCCTTAACTTGTCCGTGGCCGAATCCATTACTTCCCAATCGTTACCCGAGAAAATCGACATCGTCACGGCGTTACATGCATGCAATACAGCTACAGATGACGCGATTGAGTTTGCCTTGAAGAAGAAGGCAAGCTACATTGTTCTCGTTCCTTGTTGCCAAGCCGAAGTTGCCGCTGCGCTGAAGAAGAACAAAAGTCCTGCCGTAAAAAGCAATCCCATGTCCGAACTCTGGCGTCATCCGCTGCACACGCGCGAGTTCGGTAGTCAATTAACTAACGTTTTGCGCTGCCTGCAATTAGAAGCGCACGGTTATCAAGTTACTGTGACAGAATTGGTCGGCTGGGAACATTCGATGAAAAACGAATTGATTATCGCCACCTATAAAAAGTTGCCGCGCAAGCAGGCAGCGGAGCGGTTGCAGGATGTGTTGGAAAATACCGGTTTAACGTCGCTCAACGAGCGCTTTTTTACACCCTCATTCTGAGTCGCACCCAGGAATCCACCCACTCAATTATTACTAAATCGTGTCATTGGAATGTCATTCTAATTTGCTACGGTATTAGACCGTGAATATAAATACGAAATGAAGGAAGTGCCATGTACGCAGCGGTAGATCTAGGTTCCAACAGTTTTCGTTTGCATGTCGGTCGTTTTGATGGCGACGCGATGCGAATCGTGAAAAGTGCGCGTGAACCGATACGTCTTGGCGCTGGCTTGGATGCGCAAGGCAACTTAACGCCGGCTGCGATTCAAAGTGCACTTACGGCGTTGACCCGATTTCGCACGATTTTGGCGCAATACAATCTAGAGTCGGTGCGCGTTGTTGCCACCAATACGATGCGTATTGCCAAAAATGCCGCTGAATTTATGCCCAAGTTGGAAGCGGCGATCGGGTATTCAATTGAAATCATTTCTGGCGAAGAAGAAGGCCGTTTGATTTACATGGGCGTTGCCAAAGTACTGGCAAATCCCGCTGAAACGCGCTTGGTTATCGACATCGGCGGCGGCTCGACCGAAGTTATTTTGGGTCGAGGGCAGGAAATTCTTAAGGTGGCTTCTTTCAGCGTCGGCACGGTTAAGCAAAGTTCGTCCTTTTTTCCCGAAGGGCGCATGACCAAAGAAAGCTTCGACGCCGCCATTTTGTCGGCACGTTCCCATTTTGAAGACGCTGCGCCGCCATACCAAACTACGCGCTGGACGCATGTGTATGGATCGTCGGGTAGCATTCGTGCCGTCTCTGAGGTCTTAACGCGCAATAAAATCGGTGATGGCACGCTCACGCTGCGTAATTTAGAAAATCTCAAAGAATTTTGTATCGAAGTTGGTCAAATTGATCAGCTCGAATTGGCTGGAATTAAACCAGAACGCACCGCGATGGTCATCGGTGGGTTAGCGATTCTGATCGGCGTGATGCAAGAATTGGGCATCAATATCGTGCATACGATCGAAGCTGGCTTGCGTATGGGCGTGATCTGGGATTTGCATTTGCGCGCTACTCAGCACGACAGGCGTGAGCAAGCGGTGCAAAACGTGTCGGTTGCCTTTCGGGTCGATCAGCAACGGGCTAAATTGGTAAGCGAATTGGCGCACATTTTGTTTGTGCAATTGAAACCCAGCTCTGAAGCGTACACCGCGCAATTATTGTGGGCGGCTAGGCTACACGAAGTCGGCTTGGTCGTATCGCAAACCGGCTACCACAAGCATGGCGCGTATTTGATTGAGTACGCGGATATGCAGGGTTTCACGACCCGCGAGCAACGCAATATGAGTAAATTTATTCTCAGTCAAAAAGGCAATCTACGCAAAGTACAAGACGCCTTGTCGGACACGGATTTCGCCAAAGCGGTGCTTGCTCTGCGTTTGGCAGTCTTGTTTATGCACACGCGCTTGGAGCTTACTTTGGCCGATGTGCGGGTGAGAATGAAGAATAAAATCGAGTTGGAAATCAAAGGCGATTGGCTCACCCAGCATCCGACGTTGAGTTATTGGCTGGAAAAAGAACACGAAGCTTGGTCCGAGTTAAATATCGATTTTGTGCTACGTGTTATCCCCTAGTGCTTTGATTTTAAAGATTTATTTCTTTAAAGCAAGTAAAAACGAAATGCCGGATTTAGCTAAAATCCGGCATTTTTTTTTATTCCAAAGTTGATTTAAATGACTTTAAAGCCGAATTTTTGGCGTTTCATCCTCGTGTTTTGACGGTTTGTCGCATACGCCTCGCATGCCGATTTGGGCTTGCGTAAAGTGTGCACATCAACCAAACAATCCCAGGAGGGAACCAAAATGAACACCTTAAATTTAAACACATCAGTTCAATCAAAATTACTGTTAGCCGTAGCTGTATTGAGCGCCTCGGCCGCGATTAGCTTAGCGTTCCATAATGGCGCGACCGCTAAAAATACTGCATTAAGCCTCCATGAAGCTGCCGTGCCGCAAGTTGTGATCGTGGGCCAACGCATGAGTCCAGAACAAAAACTGGCCTACGACTTAGCCCCACAAGAAGTCGCCCAAGTTGAAATCATTGGAACACGTTTAAGTACAGAAGAAAAGTTAGCCATGGATGTTGCCGACGCTACTTCAGTCAAGTTGGCTGCAACCCGCCGAAAAGTATAAGTAGGACTCAATGCGATACGTTCAGTCTATTTTAATTGGTGATTTCTCCATTCAACCATGTTCAATGTGATCTGCGACAGCTTGATCGGCGCAACCCGTCAGCCGCACAAATCGCTGCACATTGAGCATGTTTCAACTGTGTTTTCTCAGTAACAATTCCATTAAGCCCGCTCGGCCCACCCGCCAACTTATTCCTCTGTGCCACGGTTCTGCGAGATTCCGTGACAAAGCTACTCTGTCGTCTAGTTATCTATTATTCCTAAGCAATAATCCTATTTTTGCTGGGAGAATATGGTAATGTTGCACCGCGTAATCTATACCTAACTGTATTGCATTTACTTAGACACTTTACTGGAATTTCCTATGTACAACCCCGCCGAATATATTAAAGATCACATCCGCACCGTTCCCAATTGGCCGCAAGAAGGCGTGATGTTTCGTGATATCACCCCGCTGCTGCAAAACCCCAAAACATTTCGCGTGCTGATCGATTTATTTGTGCACCGCTACATGGATGCTAATCTGGACCTAATTGCCGGCATGGATGCGCGCGGTTTCATCATTGGTTCGGTGGTGGCCTATGAATTGAATTTAGGGTTTGTGCCTATCCGCAAAAAAGGTAAATTGCCTTTCACCACTATGTCAGAGGAATACACCTTGGAGTACGGTTGCGCGACGGTCGAAATGCATACCGACGCCTGCAAAGAAGGGGATAGAGTAGTGTTGATTGATGATTTGATCGCGACTGGCGGAACGATGCTCGCCGGTAAGAAATTGCTCGAGCGCAATGGAGCGATTATTGTAGAAGGAGCCGCGATTGTCGATTTGAACGATCTGGGCGGCTCCAATGTGCTCAAGAATAGCGGCTTGCCTTTATTTACCGTGTGTCAGTTTTCAGGACATTAAGCCAACAAACTGACCAATTACATCGGCGACCAATTCAGTCGGTTGCCTTTGTTGTCGGTGATGGAAGTCATTTGTTTGAAGATTTTGGCTTGAATCGCATCCGGCAAATGCACGAAATCCAAGCTATTGACTACGCTGTCGCCCTGCATAAAACCCCACGAAAAGAACTTTAAGGCTGCAATCGTTTTATCGTTATTGGCGGCCATTTTCGGCATGATGATAAATGTGCCCATCGTGATCGGCCAACTCTCAGCGCCGGACTTTTCGGTCAAGGTCTCGTTAAAGTTGGATTGGGTTTTCCAAGTACTATGATTGAGCGCAGCTTCAAAGCTGGCAGGCTTAGGCGCAACAAAGACGCCATCCGCATTTTTCAATTGCACTGACGTAAGTTTGTCTTGCACCACATAGTTGTAATCCACATACGAAATCGAGTTGGGAGTTTGCTTGAGGGTGGCCACAATCCCGCTGCTTCCCTTGACCAACTGCACATCGCTAGGCCATTTGATGATGAAATTGGTGCCAAAAGTAGTTTTCCACGCTGCGCTAACTTTGCTTAAATAATCGCTGAAATTGTAGGTCGTACCCGATCCGTCCACCCGCGCAATAACCGCGATCTGGGCTTTAGGTAAGGCAACGTTAGGATTTAATGCGGCAATGGCTGGATCATTCCATTTGGTGATTTGACGGGAAAAAATTCCAACCAGAACTTCGCTGGTGAGCTTGATTTCGCCGGAGCGCACGCCGGGCACATTGATGATCGGAACCACCCCAGAAATTGCACTAGGGAATTGAATCAACTGAAATTTTTGTAAATCCTCAGCGCTCAGGGCAACGTCGCTGGCGCCAAAATCGACGGCTTTTTCTTTGATTTTCTTGATACCCGCCGACGAACCGCTAGGCTCGTATTGGATCACGACGCTATTTTTCTTGACGTAGCCTTCTGCCCATTTTTCATACAAAGGTTTAGCCGCCGAAGAACCTGCGCCATTGACGGGTTCGGCACATGCTAGTGGGACTAGGCTGCAAACAGCCAATCCGACCACGATATGTTTGATATTGAACATAGCCATTTAAAACCTTGTTGATTAATTAAGCGAAAAGTGCCACATGGCAACATTTTAGAATGTTAAGTCCAAAATATGACACGTTGATGATTGCGGGCGACATTCTATATGTTTCCGTACGGAATTAAAAAAGATTTCGAAATCTCTTGTTGTTTTGTGTAAGCAAAGTAAGATTTATTCATACTAGTTGCTAAAATGCTGCCGTGCAGCGAAACTTGTCGATATTTCTTAATTAACAAGCGATCTCGCCTACTTGAAATAAACGGACAACAGAGAAAACTCAATGATGAAGTTATTTTTATCGTTATCCCGCCTACAAAAACAAGTCATTGCGGTCATTACCGACTTGATCTTTTTGCCATTAATGTTGCTAGTCGCAATCTGGTTGCGCTTTGACTCCTTGGGCAACGGCATTATTAGCCAGTTTGGCGTGTTATTTGCCGCCGTCCCGCTGATCGCTATCCCGATCTTTATCCGACTCGGCTTATACCGCGCCGTGATCCGTTTTGTGGATCAAAAAATTGTTTATGTGGTGGTCTACGGTGTTTCGCTAACGGTCTTTGCGTTGCTGGCCTTGGCCGTGTTTTTGCAGGTTGGCGTGTTGTCGCGGGCTGTGTTCGGGATCTTTTGGATTGCCGCGGTGATGTATATGTTAGCCAGTCGCTTCGTGGCGCGAGCCTACTTGATTCGACTCAGCATTAATAATAATGCGATTCGGGTCGCAATTTATGGGGCAGGGCGCACGGGTATGCAAGTTGCGGCAGCTTTTCGTAGCAGCCATGAATACGCACCGATGTTTTTGATCGACGATAAGCCAGAACTGCGCGGCGCTATCATTTCTGGGATGCAGGTATTTTCCTCGGAAAATTTACCGGAATTAATTCCAAAGTACGGCGTGCAAGAAATCCATTTGGTGATGCCTTCCATCCCCAAAAAGACGCAAAAATTGATCTTAAATCGATTGGAATCTTTGCGTGTAAAAGTGCGCGTCACGCCGCCGATTCGGGATTTGTTCAATGGTGAATTGTCGGTTAAAGATATCCGTGAAATCGAGATTGAAGATTTGCTTGGTCGCGATTCGGTCGAGCCCAATGTCGCGTTGATCTCAGCCTGCGTTAAAGACAAAACAGTCTTAGTGACAGGCGCAGGTGGGTCGATTGGTTCTGAGTTATGCCGCCAAATTTTGCGTCAACGTCCAACCCGATTAATCTTGTTGGAGATGTCTGAATTTGCGTTGTATTCGATTGAAAAGGAATTACTCGCGCTGAGCGAAAGCTTGAACCACGAAGTGGATATCAAGCCATTTTTAGGTTCAGCACTCGATTCTGACAAATGCTTAAAAATCTTAACAACCTTTTCTGTGCAAACTGTGTACCACGCGGCAGCCTATAAACACGTGCCATTAGTGGAGCAGAACCCCATTGAAGGCATACGTAACAATGTCTTTGGAACGCTCAGCATCGCGCAAGCCGCGATTAAAGCGCAGGTTGCTAATTTCGTCTTAATCTCAACCGATAAGGCGGTGCGCCCAACCAATGTCATGGGCTCAACCAAGCGGATGGCGGAATTAATTCTGCAAGCCTTATCCGAGCAAAAATCATCTACCTGTTTTTGCATGGTGCGTTTTGGTAACGTATTGGGTTCATCCGGCTCGGTCGTTCCCTTGTTCCGCGAACAGATCAAAGCGGGTGGCCCGATTACCTTAACCCATCCTGATATCACCCGTTATTTCATGACCATTCCTGAGGCAGCTCAATTAGTTTTGCAAGCTGGCTCGATGGCAGAAGGCGGCGATGTGTTTGTACTGGATATGGGCGAACCGGTAAAAATTCTCGATTTGGCAAAACGCATGGTGCACTTAAGCGGTTTGTTGTTGCAGTCGGAAAGTAACGATGACAAGGCAATCGCTATCGAACATGTTGGTTTGCGTCCGGGCGAAAAGTTATTCGAAGAATTGCTCATTGGTGACAACGTGCATGGTACGGAACATCCTTTGATCATGCGCGCCGAAGAAATGAAATTGCCTTGGCCGGTATTGCAGCAATTGCTGACCAAGCTCGAACAGGCTTGCCAACAATTTGAATTTGAAGAGATTCGCGCCCTGTTGCTACAAGCTGTGGCGGAATACCAACCGCAATGCGGTATTGAAGACATGATTTGGTCGCAAGAACAGAAGCGGCCAGTCAGCGCAATTAACCTCCATGCGGGAAGTCGACAGCTGCATTAGAATTGCGGTCGGGATATGGTTCCTAAATTTGGAGGTAGATATGATATTAACGAGTTATAAGTTGAGTGCCTTGCTAATTGCAGCTTTTGCCGCGCTGACGGTTTCCGCCAGTTTTGCTGCTGAAGTGACTGTAAACGAGCTCGATGCGAGTGGTAAGTCGGTGGCGATTGGAACAGTATCATTCACGACGACACCCTATGGCGTGTTGGTGACTCCGAATTTAACTGGCTTGCCACCTGGAATGCACGGCTTTCATTTGCATGAAAAGCCGAACTGCGGCAATACCACCGTGGATGGCGTGGTTACCTTGGCTGGCGCGGCTGGCGGGCATTGGGACCCTGAACATAGCGGCAAGCACGAAGGTCCTTACGGTGCGGGTCATTTAGGCGATTTGCCGGGTTTGTACGTCGCCGCTGATGGCACTGCAACCACGCCGGTTTTGGCGCCACGCATCAAAGACGCAAATCAATTACATGGCATCGCTTTGATGGTGCATGCCGGTGGTGATAATCACAGTGATCATCCAGCCAAATTAGGTGGTGGCGGTGCGCGCATTGCCTGCGCTGTAATTAACTAAGTTAGTTCCAGCAATTTTGCTTGTACCCAGCAGATTGGTCATCGTTGTACTTAATAATGAATGACCACTCTGCGATTTATCTTTAACTGAATGCGGTACAGCGACTTCACTACTTTTGTCCCGCGCATTCCAGGCAGAAAAACGATTTCTTTAAATGCCGAAATCAATTTTTGCTGATTCTCTTCACTCAGGTTGCCTTTTTCTTCCAATTCGACCTTATCAACGAGTCCCGCTTCATTAATATAGATCGCCAAGATGACGATTCTCTCGATCGGAATAACTTCATTGGCCGCATCGCTTTTGACCACGGCCACTTGCTGACTTAATTCAGCCGGCAAGTAGTAATGATCCGGATCAACCGGTTGATCTTGGTCGAGCGTGCTAGTGAGTTCGTCTGGCGTGATGACATTGTCGCTTAAGTCAGGCAGGGTAACATCCGGTCGCGTCGGTGCCGTAATGGGCAAGATCACGCGGATGTACTGCTTACTTGTGGCACGGCTATCCCGATGATGAAACGAAACCATCGCACCGAGAAATAGGGCGACATGGAGTAACAACGTGGCGCAAAAGGAAAGCGGTGAAAACTTCATTTTTCCTGTTGGTTCGATGTTGGTTTAGTGGTGGCTAAGATGTGATTTGCTTCGAATTTGGCCTGCACTTGGTCTCAACTCAGCGTGGCAATGACTGGCGCATGATCGGACGGCTGTTCCCATTTGCGCGGCACCCGATCAATCACGCAGCCAGTGCAGCGGGCGGCGAGGGCCGGCGAGAGCAAAATATGATCAATCCGCATGCCTTTATTTAAGCGGAAGCCCAAAGCCCGGTAATCCCACCAGCTAAAGCTTTTATCGGCTTGCTCAAACTGGCGGTACGAATCGACCAAAGGCAGATTGAGCATTGCTTGAAAGGCCGCCCGTTCAGGTTCGGACACCAAATTTTGCCCCACCCAAGCGGCGGGATCGTGCACATCACGATCTTCCGGCGCGATATTGAAATCACCCAGCAAGGCTAATTCTGGGTAGCTAGCTTTTTGTTGTTCTAGCCATTTTTGCAGGGCAGCCAACCAAGCCAGCTTGTATTGAAATTTATCGGAGTCTGGCGCTTGTCCGTTCGGAATATAGGCACAAACAATCCGCACGCCTTCGATGGTCACGGTCAATAGTCGCTGCTGCTCATCCTCAAACAATGGATTGTTTTTGACCACATCGGAAATCGGAAAGCGCGATAAAACCGCCACGCCGTTATACGTTTTTTGACCGTTAAAAACCACGTGAAAACCGGCCGCTTCAATCTCAGCGACGGGGAATTTATCGTCGGTTAGTTTGGTTTCTTGCAAGCACAACACATCGACTGGATTATCTTGCAACCATTGCAAAACCTGTGGCAAACGGACTTTGAGTGAGTTGACATTCCAGCAGGCTAATTTCATGATTTTTCGATTGCAGTTAAGTTGATTGGATGGGCGATGATTCGGTGCTTAGGCATCGCAAGTGCCGTTGATCGCGCCGCGCGTCGAGTATATAGCCAGATCAACACGGCATTATACTCAGCGCGCAAAATAAAAAAAGACGCCGCTGTGAAGCTGGCGTCTTTGTCGATTTAACGGGCGCAGTGCTAACGGACAAACAATAGTGCATCCTGCGTCCGATTCGTCACGCTTAACTCTGTTTATTCAAGTTTCCAAACAAATTCGACTTTGGCCCAAAGTTGATCCGGTTTGCCATCTTTGGTACCCGGTTTGAATTTGCATAGGCTAAAAGCCTGCAATGCCGCTTTATCTAAACTTTTGCTGCCACTCGATTTATCGACTTTGGAATCAGTGACTTTGCCATCCGGAGAAACCAGGAACAGCAATGCCACCGTTCCTTGTTCTTCATTCATTAAAGCAGCCTTAGGATATTTGGGCGGTTCACAAGACTTGCCGTCCAGAACTGGCGCGACTTCGGCGCTAAATACACTGGCACACAAGCAAAATAAGCATGTGAAACTAAGGATCGATAACGGGGTTTTCATACGTACATTCCTATCTAAGTTTGATAAATTTAGTTGTTTTTGTTTTGGTACTGCATCTTCGTTGCGGATTGGTCAGAACTCTTCCCAATC
Organism: Sapientia aquatica; assembly: GCF_004358105.1. GTDB lineage: Bacteria > Pseudomonadota > Gammaproteobacteria > Burkholderiales > Burkholderiaceae_D > Solimicrobium > Solimicrobium aquaticum. The sequence continues at coordinate 28,360 of NZ_SMYL01000002.1, forward strand.
GTTGTTATCTACCGCCGCGCTTTTCTTGGGCGCTGGTTTCGGCGCTGGCGGCAGCGATTTTACCGAGCTGGTTGCCTTGGCCTTGACTTGCATTGGCTTGACGTTTGGTCGGGCTTTAGCGGCGGGTTGTGCTGCAACGACGGTGGCGCTGGTCGCTGGCTTTTTGCCGATATTGACCGTGCTGTTGGAACTCAATTTGAAGATGCTGACCACTTTGGCTAACTCAGAAGCCTGATCTTGCAAGCTTTGGGCAGCGGCGGCGGCTTCTTCAACCAAGGCGGCGTTTTGCTGGGTCATGCCATCCATATCGATCACAGAATGGTTGATACCTTCAATATCAGAGCTTTGGTCTTGGCTGGCATGGCTGATTTCAGAAATGATTTCGGTCACATGCTTAACGCTGGAGACAATTTGATTAATTGTCACACCGGCTTGGCCGACCAATTTGCTACCGATTTCGACTTTTTCGACCGACGTGGTAATTAAGCCTTTAATTTCTTTGGCAGCTACGGCGCTGCGTTGTGCCAGATTACGCACTTCGGACGCCACCACCGCAAAGCCACGGCCTTGTTCACCTGCACGGGCTGCTTCAACGGCGGCGTTTAAAGCCAAGATATTGGTTTGGAAAGCGATACCATCGATGACGCTAATAATGTCTTCAATCTTTTTGGCCGACTCGTTAATCGAGCTCATCGTATCAACCACTTGGGCAACGACCGTGCCGCCGTGGCGCGCCACTTCCGAGGCAGACAAAGCCAATTGATTTGCTTCACGTGCATTGTCGGCGTTGAGTTTGACGGTCTTGGTCAACTCTTTCATCGCGGACGAGGTTTTTTCTAACGAGCTAGCTTGTTGTTCAGTGCGCGAAGAAAGATCCAAGTTACCCATCGCGATCTCGCTCGAAGCAGTCGCAATCGTATCGGTACGCACCCGCACTTGACCGACAATGTTGACCAAGCTGTCGCGCATTGTGCTCATTTCGGCAATCAGGCTGGTGGTATCGCCCGGCTTGGTTTCAATTTTGGCGGCGAGGTCACCAGCGGCAATTTGGCTCGCAATTTGGCTGGCATATTCTGGCTCGCCACCTAATTGCACCAGGATGCTGCGGGTAATGAGTGAGGCAGCCACAGCACCGGCGACTACGGCTAAGGCACCTAACACCAACATCAACGTGCGTGCTGTGCCAAACGCCGCGCTGGCGTCTTTCGCGGCACTTTCATTGAGCTTGTCTTCCAAGGCAGTCATCTCATCGAGCGCGTCTAGCCATTTTTTCTGCACGGGACGCAGCTTTTTGATTAACGTGACCGTTGCCACTTCAGGATTATTAGCTAACCCTAATGCTTGGGCTTTTTCCGGTAATTGGGCGGCGGCGGTTTCTTGTTCTTTCAATTTGGCGAGCAGCGTTTTTTCTTCCGCTGTGGTGCCACTGTCGCTATCGAGCATTTTGGCCAGCTTATCCCGGGCTGCGCCGTATTTGTCGGATTGCTCTTTGATTTTGGCGATTTCGGGAGCCATGTCATCGGCATCGGTCAGCAACGTCAGGTTACGTAACGACACCATGCGGTCGTACACGATAGCGCGCATTTCGATGATTAACCGAACTTCAACATTGCTGACAGAAACCACTTTATCAAGTCGGTCCTGAATCTGTGACATTCGCGTAATGCCGAGCAATGTCACGACAATCAAAAATGCAAGCACAAGAGCAAATCCTAGGCCTAAGCGTTTCCCCACTTTTATTTTTGAGAGATTCATATTTTTGTTTGTGTCCAAAGAATTAAAAAAATCTTATCTGAGCAAATGACTTGGCATTAACGATAAGAAGACTGAATGACAAGTTGGTGTTGCGTATGGTGTTAATTTCGCTGTTCGAACAAATAAGAAATGTTGTTAAGCGAAAAATATTTTTTTACGATCATGACTACGAGATTTCATCTTAGAACGCAAAATTTTAATTTCAATAAAGAAATGACCATCTTCGGTAAAAAGTGAAATTAATTTCTGCTTTATCAATGAAATAAGAGGGAAGCGTGCGTGAAAGTGGACATCAGAAAGTAAAAAACCACCGCGATCAGAAATGACAGCGGTGGTTTAACATTGTGAGCAAAGGAAGAAGTTTTGCTCGGCGGGTGCAAATTTAGAATTGCTGCATTAAGTTCAATTTGCCGCGCGGTTAATTAAGAATGTTGTTAAGAGTGAAACCGGGCGGCCCGTTGCACCTTTGGCCGAACCGGATTTCCACGCTGTGCCAGCAATATCCAAATGCGCCCAGGTATATTTCTTAGTGAAGCGCTCCAAGAAACACGCCGCGGTGATGCTGCCGGCTGCCGAACCGCCAATATTTGCCATATCGGCAAAATTGGATTTGAGTTGTTCGTTGTAGGCTTCGCCAATTGGCATACGCCAAGCGGTGTCACCGGTATCGATACCAGCGGCTAACAATTCATTGGCCAATTCATCGTGGGCGGCATCGTGGCGGGTGAACAAGCCAGAATTATGGTGACCCAAGGACGTGATGCAAGCACCAGTCAAGGTCGCCACATCGACCACGGCGGCTGGGTTAAAGCGTTCAGCGTAGGTTAAGGCGTCGCACAAGATTAAACGGCCTTCAGCATCCGTGTTCAAAATCTCAATGGTTTGACCGGACATCGATGTGACGATATCGCCCGGTTTGGTTGCGCGGCCATTCGGCATGTTTTCGCAGGAAGGAATAACAGCGATCACGTTGAGCTTGAGTTTTAACTCAGCAATTGCGCGCATGGTTCCCAACACAGAGGCAGCGCCGCCCATGTCGTATTTCATTTCATCCATGCCAGCGCCAGCTTTTAAGGAAATCCCGCCGGAGTCAAAAGTAATGCCTTTACCGACCAATACCACCGGAGCATCTTTGGCCTTGCCGCCCATGTGTTTGAGAACGATAAATTTAGGTGGCTCATCGCTGCCGTTTGTGACCGACAAAAAGCTGCCCATTTTTAAGGCTTGGCATTGTTTGCGATCTAAAATCTCCGCGCTGATTTTGGATGTGGTGGCATTGAATTCGCTAGCAATCTTTTTAGCTGCGTTCGCTAAATAAGTAGGAGTGCAGAAGTTGCCCGGTAAATCGGCTAAATTTTTGGTCAAATCAATTCCGTTAGCCAGAGCGATGCTTTGCGCCAAACTCAGTTTGGCAGCCGCTTGGTCAGCGCTGTGGATTGATAGGGCGATTTTGCTGACGCCAGTGGTGATGACTTCAGGCTTGCTTTTTAAACCATCGGCGCGATAGGCGCTGGCGCGAATCGCTAATACAACACTGCGAATCGCCGCGTTGAGATGTTCAGCGTGCAAAGTGACTGTGATGATTGCATCAGCGGCGGACAAGCCGGCGAGCACATTGGCGATGGATTGGGCGACTTTGGTAAAGGTGGTATTGCTAATTTTGCCAGACGATTTTGCGGCAGGTGCGGCGCCCAAACCAACCAAAACAACACGTTCTGCGGCGACTCCGGCAACTTGGCGCAAAACCAAGGTGCTGCCAACCTTGCCAGTAATGTCACCGGATTTTAAGACTGCAGCGATCGCGCCTTGCGCATTAAGAGCTTCTGCTTCTGGTGTCAATTTCTTATTTTCGTAGATACCAACCACGATGCAAGCAGTTTTGCTGCTTGTGAAGTTACTTTTTGCGTCAATGGGTTTTGTGCTAAAGTCCACGTGTTTCTCCTCTTTAATATTTGGTTAATTCGTACTAACTCGCAATTATAGCCCCTCCCATGATTTTTAAGCGCGCTCTTCAACGTGAGTTGGCAAGTACAGCTAGTGCTGTCTTCACGATTCTCTTCACCATTGCCATCACGGTTAGACCAATCAAAATTTTGGGTATGGCGGCCAACGGTAAGGTCAACTCTGATGATGTGTTTACCTTAATTGGTTTTGCTGCGCTGAATTTATTACCAATTATTATTGTGTTGACCGGATTTATTGCCGTGCTCATGGTGATCACGCGCACGTATCAAGATTCAGAAATGGTGGTTTGGTTTGCGTCCGGTGTGAGCTTGGCCGATTGGGTCGGGCCGATTGTGCGCTTTGCCACGCCCTTGTTTATTTTGACCGCCCTGATGTCGTGCGTGGTGACGCCGTGGGCTAACCAGCATAGCCAAGAATATACCGATCGATTTGAGCAACGCTCCGACATCGCGCGCGTGTCGCCCGGCAAATTTCAAGAGTCGTCCTCGCGTGAGCGGGTATTTTTCGTTGAAGGTATAGCGGGCGACTTATCCCGAGTGCAAAACATTTTCGTCAATACTATCCAAAACAATCGCCATAGTGTGGTCATCGCCAAAGAAGGTGAAATGGTGGTCGATAAATTTGGTGATAAATTTTTGATCATGCATCAAGGGCGGCGCTACGATGGCGCACCAAACCAGACTGATTTTCAAATGATGCAATTTGATCGTTATGGCGTTTTGGTGGACGAAGAAAACCGAGCATTAATTGTGGAAAGAAAATCGGAATCATTAAGTACTCTAGAGTTGTTAGCAGATCCAAATCCCATTAATTTAGGTGAATTTTTATGGCGTATTTCGCTGCCGATTATGGGTATTTTATTGATGTTATTAGCGGTGCCCTTGGGTTATGTAAATCCGCGTTCGGGACGCTCGGCTAACTTCTTGTTGGCACTGTTTTTATGCGTGTTCTATTACAACATGGTGCTGGTATCGCAAGCTTGGGTCAAACAATCCAAAGCGTCATTGTTGATGGCTTGGTGGCCGGTGCATTTGGTTTGTATCGTCTTAATTGTCGTGTTATTCGCTTGGCGCCTCAACGTTAATAATCGATTCCATCCACTGCGAATTTGGTCGGCCTTAATTAGGAAGAAATCGGACCCTGCATGTAAAACTGTCGCAGGAGCCGCGCAATGATGAACACCTTAGAAAAATATTTTGCCCGCGAAATTATCCGCTCTGTATTGTTCGTCTTGTTGGCCTTCGTCGCTTTGTTGGCGTTTTTTGATATTGTTAATGAAGTCAAAAGCGTTGGTGTCGGCGGCTACACTATTTTTAATGCGCTGTATTACGTGGCATTAGGTACTCCGGGTAATGTCTATGAATACATGCCTTTGGCGGCGCTCATCGGCACGATATTTGTCATGGCCCAATTTGCGCAGCGCTCTGAATTTACCATCATGCGCGTCTCGGGTTTTTCGACCCAACAAGCGATTACGATGTTGTTAAAAATCGGCGCAATCTTTGTTGTCTTGACGTTTATATTTGGCGAAATTTTCGCGCCGTACACCTTTAAAATGGCGGAGAAATATAAAATTAGCGTCATGCCAAGCGCCCATAAGCAAGATTTTCAGTCTGGCTTATGGACCAAAGATTTGATTCGTTCGCAAGGACTGACCGGTGGCGTCATCGGTTCCCGTTTTTTGAACGTGAATGTAGTTGATCTGGGCGGAAAGCTCGTTGGAATTACCTACTACGACTTAGATTTACAGTTCCGCTTAACCAAGCAGGTTAAGGCCGAATCGGCGTCCTATCAGGGCGGCTCAGTTTGGCGTTTAAACCATGTTGAGGAAACCTATTTCCCCGAATCGTTAAACGACTCTGAAATGACTCCGGTGGTCGTCAAAGAATTACCTACGCTGGATTTGATTTCTGAAATTACCCCAGCCATTTTATTAGCGTCTTCTGCGGACAACGATACCGATCGCATGTCGGCTTATGACTTGGCGCTGTATTCCAAACACCTGCTCGACAACAAACAAAGCGCTGAGAAATTCGAAATCGCATTTTGGAAAAAAATCATTTATCCCTTTGCGGTATTTGTCATGATGGCGTTGGCATTGCCGTTCGCCTTCTTGCACTTCCGTTCCGGCGGCGTAAGTTTGAAAATTTTTGCGGGCATCATGATCGGTGTGGTGTTCTATCTGCTCAATAACGTATTTGCGCACATTGGATTGCTGCATACTTGGCCGCCATTCGTGACCGCGGTGTTGCCGAGCTTGCTATTTTTAGGCGCTGCCATGGCGGCGTTGTGGTGGGTAGAGAATACATGACGACTCAAGCTGAAAAGTCCCAACAGGCTTTAATCCTGTTCGCACACGGCGCGCGCGATCCACGTTGGGCTGAGCCACTGCAACGGCTGCAACAAATCGTCTCTAAGCAAGTATCTGGCGACGTGCTAGTGCATCAAGCGTTTTTAGAGTTGATGACGCCGAGCCTGCCGGAATTAATCGCGCATTTAGTGCAACAGCAGGTTGCGGCGGTAACGGTGGTGCCAATTTTTTTAGGCCAGGGCGGACATGTGCGACGTGATTTGCCAGAACTAATTACCCAGCTATCGGCAGATTATCCGCAAGTGCGTTTTACGTTAGCGCCCGCCATTGGGGAAGATGAACAAGTATTGAAAGCGATTGCCGACGTCTGTATTGCTCAACTTTAGTAGCTCAGTTGAATTGTTCAGCGCATAAAAAACGCCTAGTTTCACAACTAGGCGTTTTTTTCATCTAAACAGCGGCGACTACATTTAAATCGCCGCGTTTCTCTGATTTATTTTTCCAAGTGGTACGAAGTGACACGCTCCACTTCATTTTTAGAGCCTAAAAATACAGCCACTCGTTGATGGAGTTTTTCAGGTTGAATATCCAAAATCCGTTGTTTGCCGTTAGTCGATGCGCCGCCTGCTTGCTCGATCAACATCGACATCGGATTGGCTTCGTACATCAAACGCAACTTACCTGCCTTGTCCGGTTCACGCGCATCTGCCGGATACATGAAGATGCCGCCGCGATTTAAAATGCGGTGCACGTCAGTCACCATCGCCGCAATCCAACGCATATTGAAATTCTTCCCGCGCGGACCCGTTGTGCCAGCCAATAATTCATCGATATAGCGCGTCACAGGTGGATACCAATGGCGGGAGTTGGAAGCGTTGATGGCGTATTCCTGGGTGTCTTCAGGGATAGTCATATTGCGCTGTGTTAGCACCCAAGAACCCATTTCGCGGTCCAAGGTAAAGCAATTGACGCCTTGTCCAGTGGTCAGCACGAACATGGTTTGCGGGCCATAAATTGCATAACCCGCAGCCACTTGTTTGGAACCCGCTTGCAAGAAATCTTGTTCGGTAGGTGTTGCCATGCCTTCCGGCGCTTTGATCACGGAAAAAATCGTACCGATTGTCACATTGACGTCGATGTTGGACGAGCCATCCAATGGATCAAACAACAACATGTATTCGCCCTTAGGATAGCGATTCGGAATCAAGTGAATTGACTCCATTTCCTCGGACGCCATGGCCGCCAAATGACCGCCCCATTCGTTGGCTTCCAACAGAATTTCATTGGATAAAATGTCCAATTTCTTTTGTACTTCGCCTTGAATGTTTTCGGTTTCGGCGGAACCTAACACCTCACCCAAAGCACCTTTGCCAACGGCGTGGCTAATCGTTTTACAAGCGCGCGCGACGACTTCAATCAATAGTCGTAATTCGGCCGGAATGTTGTTGTTGAGGCGTTGTTCCTCAACGAGATATTGCGTCAGGCTAATGCGTTTCATAATTTCTTTCACAAAGTAAGGCGGGTTGAATTGATTTGGTCAACTCAACTCGGTCAAGTTAATTTATGCAGCGAGCGCCTTGTTGATAATTTCTAATACGTCTTTCGAGATGTTTTTCGCCGACGCTACTTTTTCCAAGGCTGTCTTCATATGTTCTTGCAGAGCTGGCGTGTATTTCTTCCAGCGATCTAAACTACGTGCCAAACGCGCGGCGACTTGTGGATTAATCGCATTGAGTTGAATCACCAGATCAGCCCACAGCGCGTAACCGCTGCCATCAGCCGCATGAAATTGCGCTGGGTTGGCGTTGCAGAAAGCGAAAATCAAACTGCGTGCGCGATTCGGGTTGGTAAGGGTGAAGGCTGGATGCTTCAATAACTGACGCATTTTTTTGACATCGGTACTCGCAGCGCTGCCTTGCAGCGTGAACCATTTATCGATGACGAGCGCCTCGTTTTTAAACGCGTTGTAGAAATCTTTTAATGCACCGTCAAGGGCAAGCTGAGCGGCTTTGCGGGCAGACTTTGACGCGCTATCTTTTTGGCTCAGAATCGCGGCGTTAATCATGCTCGATAACGCGCCAATCCGATCAGTCATGTTCTTGGCGTTTTTGTATTGAATATGCGCTAAATCGAACGTGCTGTCTTGCGGCCATTCTTGCAAGTACGAAAGTGCTAAGTTTTTCAAAGCGCGTTTGCCAGTAGATTCAGCGTCTGGGCTGTATTTTCCGTTGGTCAAATTGCTCTCATAAGCAGTCAGCAAATCGTCCTTTAAATGACGCGTGATTTCGCTACGCATGAAATGACGGGCTGTTTGAATCGCGTGCGGGTCGATCACTTTTAATTGCTCAGCGATGTTGGTCGCAGACGGTAACGTCAATACCTGTTCGCGGAAAGCAGCATCAAGCGTCGTATCGTTGAGCGTTTTGCTTAACGCATCGATGAACATCGTGTCGAGTTCTAACGGCTTACCGGCTTGCACCGCAGCGGTGAGTTTCAATAAACGGCGCATCGCCAAACGCTGACCGGCTTCCCAACGATTAAAGGCGTCGCTATCGTGCGCTAACAGATGGGCTAAGTCTTCGTCGCTGTAGTTGATTTCCACTTCCACTGGCGCCGAGAAGTTACGCAAAATCGATGGCGTTGGACGTTCTTTTACATTGGTGAAATGGAATACTTGCTTGGCCTTGGTGACTTCCAATACCAGCGTTGTGCTATCGGTTGGATTGGCTTGCTCTTGGCACTTTAGCGACATGTCTTGACCAGCAGCGTTTAATAAACCAACCGCGACAGGGATATGGAAGGGCAGCTTTTTAGATTGTCCGGCTGTTGCTGGGCAAGATTGGGTGAAGCTGATTTCATAAGTTTTCTTGGCGGCGTCGTAAGTGGTGCTGACTTTTAGGCGCGGTGTACCGGCTTGGCTGTACCAACGTTCAAATTGGGTCAAATCACGACCATTAGCATCGGCCATCGCAGCGCGGAAATCGTCACAGGTCACAGCTTGTTCGTCATGACGTTTGAAGTACAAATCCATGCCTTTTCTAAAGCCTTCGTGGCCCAGCAAGGTGTAGTACATACGAACGACTTCAGCGCCTTTTTCGTACACGGTCACGCTGTAGAAATTGTTGATTTCAACGTAGGATTCTGGGCGCACCGGATGCGACATTGGACCTGCGTCTTCGGGGAATTGAGCTTGGCGCAACATACGCACGTCGGCAATTCGGTTGACGGCGCGGCCGCTATTGGTGCCTATCATGTCGGCGGAAAATTCTTGATCGCGGAAAACGGTCAAGCCTTCTTTGAGTGACAATTGGAACCAGTCGCGGCAGGTAACCCGATTACCAGTCCAGTTGTGGAAATATTCGTGTCCGACCACTGATTCAATACCAGCATAATCCGCGTCGGTCGCCACTTTGGCGTTGGCTAACACGTATTTGGTGTTGAAAATATTGAGGCCTTTGTTCTCCATGGCGCCCATGTTGAAATCCGATACCGCCACGATCATGAAACGGTCTAAGTCCAATTCCAAACCAAAGCGTTGCTCGTCCCAGAAAATACTATTCTGCAAAGAGTCCATCGCGTGCTGGGTCTTATCCAGATTGCCTTTTTCGACCCAAACCTGTAACAAAGCTTTACGACCTGATTTGAGCTTGATTTTTTCTTCTTGGCAGACCAGTTTTCCGGCCACTAAAGCAAATAAATAGGAAGGCTTTTTAAACGGATCTTCCCATTTAGCGTAATGACGTCCGCCGCTTAATTTGCCTTCTTCTATCAAATTGCCGTTGGACAGCAGCACCGGATATTTCTTTTTGTCCGCGCGCAACATGACCGTGTATTTGGCCATCACATCGGGGCGGTCTTGGAAGTAAGTAATCTTGCGGAAACCTTCGGCTTCGCATTGGGTGAAGAAATTACCGTTAGATACGTACAAGCCGTTCAATGAGGTATTTTTGATCGGATTGATTTGTGTTTCGATGTCTAACGTGATGTTGTCCGGTGGGTTAAAAATACGCAACGAATGTTTATCGATTTGGTAAGCGGTGCGCGCCAGCTTTTGTCCGTTCATGCGGATTTGCACTAGCTTCAATCCTTCACCGAACAACACCAATTCTTTTTCTTTGCTGTCGGTATTCCTTCTGAGCGTGGTGCGCGTTGTTACGTGAGTTGCTTTGGGATCGAGATCAAATCCCATTTCAACGGTATCTACCCAAAAACTGGGGGGCGTGTAATCTTTACGGAATATCGTGATATTGTTGTCAGTGCGCATATTTGTTTATAAGTATGATTGTGTTGGGGCAAGGCTAATATTCTACCAATGTCGTGGCGTAAGCAGATAAAATTCGACCCGAATTAGCCCAGCCAGCTAAAAATAGGCTTCATTTATTTACAAAATGAAACATTGTGAACTGTTTTATGTAGGATCATGAATAATAATTGTTTTAAGGAGAAGATCGTGAAAAGAAGTTTGATTTTGGGCGTTATTGCCATCACAGCATTATTGAGCGGCTGCGCAGCGCCCGGCGTAACTAGTAACGTTACTGTATTTCATACTCTGACCGGCGCAGAAACCAACAAAACGTATATGGTTGAAGCGACTCCAGAGCAATCAAATAATCTCGAATTTAGCAGCTATGTCACCCAGTTGAACCAAGAATTACAGCACCGCGGTTTCACAATGGTGAACAAAGATCCAGCCTTAAAAGTGTCGCTCAACTATGGCACGACGGCGACCGTAGCTAGCTCGTTGCAACCTACGCCATTCTATGGGCCATATGGTTTCCGTCATGGGCCTTATTATGGTTCTGGATGGACGACCTCTGTGGACACCGTGTTCTTGCATGAAGCTCAGGTTTCGATTAGCCGAGTTGCAGACGGTAAAGCGATTTACACCGTGCGTAGCCGCTTGTTGAGTGCTAATCCTGAGTTGTCGTTGAGCATGGAATATTTGCTCGACAGCGCCTTCCAAAATTTCCCCGGTAAAAACGGCACGACCGAGACAGTGACTTTGCCAATACATCAATAATTGATAGTGCTGTTCAATAAAAAAGCCTGACAGCAGTCAGGCTTTTTTTATGGGCGGTTAAATAATTAGTGCTTATTCAGAACGTTCATCCAACACTGCTTGCAATGCACGTTCCACCACTGGATCGTCGCTAATTAAGACTGCGCGACCGGAACGGAAAATTTCAATCAACTCTTCCGATGAAATCGAAAACGCATCGTGTCCTTGGCGATTGGTGAAAATAAAGCGGCTGCGACGTGGGCTGACCCAAGCCAATTTAAAGCGCACCACCGAGCCGTTATTGCGGGTGAAATCAAACCAATTGCCACGCTCAATTTGATCGATGAAGAACACGAATTGATCGGGAATACTGTGATCCATCCGACTCTTTTGCATGCTGCGTTCGCTTGCTTTTTGCGCTACGTTGACCGCCAATTCAACTTGGCGACGAGCCGATACTTCGAGCGGAGCGCGGGCAATGCTGGCGTGACGTTCGGCCAGTTTTGAGAAGAAAATTACACGGCTTGGATCTTCCCATTTAATCGCATTGAGCCACGTATTTAATGAGCTCAATAGCGCCGGCAATTTGTTGACTAATTCATGCCGTTCTTCAACGCTGTTTTTGGGTTTGACGCTCCAAATCAAATCGTCCATGGTCTTGAGCGTGCGCTCCAAGGCCTGCGGCTTTTGCTCTTTAACGGTGTGCGCCAAGACCAAAATATTGACCCATTGCTGCTCTAAAAACGATTCGATAAAACCCGCTACTTCGCCGGTGTCGGTGCGCGCTGCGACATCGTTGCTGGCTAGTTCACGCGCTTGGCGGATTTTTTCTTGTTGGATGGCTTGCGCAATCGGCTCTTCTAAAGCCTTCTCAGAAATGCGTTCTTCTTCTTCGATGAATTGCGTTAAATCGGCGGCAACATCGGTAAATAATTCTAGCTGTTGATCGAACTCGTTTTGAACGCGTTCTACCGTTTTGGCGATCATTTTATAGAGCGGATCGTCAACGCCTTTATCTGGATTCCATGTGACGCTGGATTTGGCCAGCGTGTCGATCAAGACCCGTGCGGGGTGGGTTTGCTTAAAGAAGAACTCTCGATCAATTAACGCGGCTTTGAGTGTGGGGATTTGCAGTTGCCCAATCAGACTTTTTAAATCGGCAGGAATGTGCGGATCGGAAAAAACAAAGTCAAAAATCTTGGCCAACAAACCAATCGTGTTCGAATCAATTTGGCTGATGGTGTTGACCGGCGCTTGGTCAACAATGCCGCGCAAAGTGGTGGCATTGTGGTTTTCAGAGCCGATCTGAACGGTTTTTGATTGAATACCGGTTAGGTACTCAAAAAAGGCGCGATCAATCGTGATCGTGCCGGGCGTTCCCGCTCCTGATTGGCTGCCTGGGTTTGCACCTGCGTTGGCAGCGCCATGATTACTAGAGTAGTTGCTGCCACTGCCGTTGCCATTTGAATTGGGTGCGCCGAAATCGTTGGGATTGAGCTGTTGCTCACCTTCAGTGGGCTGATTGGCGTACAAAATCCCTTTGATTTTGCTTTCAAAAAACGGATCAACGGTTTGCTTTTTGGATAGCGTGGACGAAGCCGAAGCAGGGGATTGTTTGTGTTTGTTGAATTTATAGAGATCGGTATCTTTGGGCAAAATGCCGCGATCTTTTAGCGCGTTATTGAGTTCGCGCAGGATCGGATTCAATTGCAAGAAAATCTCAGGGCGCATGATGCGCAACATTAAATGGTGCGAGTCCGATACCGGTTCAAATTCGCACCATGCTTTGTAGATCGCCTTTAAAAAAACTTCGGGGCGGAAAGGGTTGGTTTTGACGCTCATCTGATCGATTTTGAGCAGATGGCTGATACGTAAATTGAGCTTAACTAACTCGTCGGCATTGTCCAGCTCGACCGCTTGCGTCAAGGTTTCGAGCAATACCTTGTTCTCCATCTCATCGAAGGTCACCAAGGCCAATGAGGCATCGTCTTCCAACTGGCGCTGCTGATGGCCTTTTTCGAGAATACGGACTTCGCGGGCAAATAATTCGCTGAGTTTGCTCGATGCTAAGCGATAAAACGCCGAGCTATTTTTCTTGATGTGGTTGTAGGAGTGGAAGCTGATATTGGCTTCTTCTGGGCGCACCGATTGGTCTGATAATTTGAATAAAGCCTCACCCAAACGCAGAGTGAAACCTTCAAGTTGCGTGGCCGTTAAACTGGTCGCAATCGGAATCAGACTTTGTAAAATCAAAATCCGGCTTGATTGCGACATGCCTTTGGTGGCAGATGGTTTTTCGGTAATCATTTCAATGGAAACCAGTTCAATTTTTGTATCGGGTTGTTATTGGCTTATGACCAATAAAGCTCGGTAGCCCAGGTGATGACGCCAATTAAAAATACTGCGAAGATCAACACCAACAGCAAGCGACCGAATTTGGGTTTGCCATCATCGCTCGATTGCTGGGTTTGACGCTCAGTTGCTACTTTTTGCTGATCCATAGTTGGTGTGCCATTCAATTAATCGATTAACAAGATACTACTGCCGGTGGTCTTGCGGCGCTCTAAATCTTGATGGGCGCGCGCGACATCGTCCAAGGCATAACGCTGATTAATATTGACGGTTAATTTTTTGGCTTCCAGCATGGCAAATAATTCAGCCGCCATTAAATCCAGCTCAGAGCGCTCCGCTGTGTAATGCATGAGCGATGGGCGGGTGATAAATAGCGAGCCGCGACTCGATAATTCATTCAAACTAAAATCTGGCGCAGCGCCAGAGGAACTGCCAAAACTAACCATCATGCCTAACGGCGATAAGCAATCCAACGACCGTAAAAAAGTATCTTTGCCGATAGAGTCATAAACGACGGGAACGCCTTTTCCTTGAGTGATTTCATCGACTTTGGTCACAAAATCTTCTTCGACATAATTAATTACATGCGCGCAACCATTGGCTTTGGCCAGCTCACCCTTGTTGTCGTTACTGACCGTGCCGATCATTTTTACACCCAACGCTCTAGCCCATTGGCAAGCTAACAATCCAACCCCACCGGCTGCCGCGTGGAACAAAATCGTTTGTCCTGGGCGAACTTTAAAGGTGCGACGGAACAAGTACTGAACTGTTAAGCCCTGCAACATCACCGCAGCGGCGGTCTCAAAACTAATGAATTCAGGCAGTTTGACCAGCACGCTGGCGTTAATAATGCGGCGTTCGGCATACGCACCCGGTGGCCCGCCAGCATACGCGACACGATCACCTACCTTAAACTGAGTCACCCCAGCGCCAACGGCTTCCACAATTCCTGCACCTTCCATGCCTAAGCCGGCTGGCAGCACTTGCTTGTATAAACCGGTGCGGAAATACACATCGATGTAATTTAAGCCGACCGCTTTGTGCTTGATTAGCACTTCGCCTGCCGAGGGAGCGCCCACTGGCACATCCACTATTTGCATCACTTCGGCGCCGCCGGTTTGGGTAATGCGCACTACTTTGTTCATGTCGTCCTCTTTTTAATAAAAATGCTGTCAGTCAATCATTCTAGTGTAGTACCTAAAAGTCGGCTGAACAGCTGTTTTACAAAAGCGGTATCTTTCCTTGTGGAAACTATACAGCAGTCATTGTCAACAATGTCGTTACAGAATGCAACAAAAGCGAGTAAGCACTACATCTGCCCGGCGAATTTGGCTGTTCTAACAATAAAACCCGCCCATTGTAGGCGATCGAACTCCGTTTGTTGCGGCAGAGACTATTGAATTGTGGAAATTTGTATATGTGATTGCGGTGCGGCAACTACGTATTTTATACTTTGCCGCTTATTTGCAATATTTATGAAGAGACCATATGAAAAAATTATTACTGGCAGTTGTTGGGATGTTTCTTACGCTAGCGATGGCGGCGTGCGGTGGAGGTAGTAGTGGTAGCTCAGCAGGTTCGAGCACCTCGTCTTGCGCTGGTGGTTCTAGCTCTACTTCCGGTTCGGCGGCGGTGACTGCATTGACCGTTACCGATACCACGGTTGGAACTGGTGCCGCGCTGGCTGCTGGTAACACCGCTACGTTGACGGTGACGGGCTATTTATACAATGCTGGTAGCACGAATAACGAAGGAGCGGTTTTCCAGCCAACGTATTCGCAAACTGGCGCAGCCATTGGTGTGGGTAACTTTATTACTGGATTTGATCAAGGCTTGTTAGTTGGCGCTGGTACTGCCAATGCGTTGAAAGTGGGCGGCACTCGTATCATCACGATCCCCGCAGCATTGGCCTACGGTGCTTGCGCTCCTCCAGCTAGCGCTATCCCACCAAATTCTGCTTTAGTATTTGTAGTGACCTTGGTGAGCATCCCGTAAAGGTCGATTGCTTAGAAAATGCCGCTTGCAACTGAGCGGTATTTTTTTGCGTAACATCCCCATCGATTTAACAGTATATTTTTGGCTTCAATAAATCCGCCCTTCCTGAGGCCACAAAGCCGAAAATATGCCCTAGTATGTTAAAATATTGCCTAGTTACACCGTTTTAGTTTTTAGTTAATCAGTCCGTTTGTGAGTGTCAATAGCTCCGCGCTTCCCAAGGAATTACCATGAAAAAAATTATCGCTTTAGTTGCAACTCTGTGTTTTGCATCGACTTTTGCACTGGGTAGTGCATTTGCACAAGCTCCAGCAACTTCAACCGGCGCGCATCACGCGCATCATGCTAAACATAGCAAACATGCTAAGCACACTAAAGCCAGTCACAAGAAGTCCGGCCACAAGAAATCGGCTAAAAAACACCACGCTTAATCTGGGATTGATGTCAGTTAGTGTGATGAATGCAAAAAAGACCGGTAATTACCGGTCTTTTTTATTGTGAATTCAGCATGGAATTCTGGCCCTGCGACGACCTAATTAGCTCGATTTTGCAAGCACTTTAATGCGTACATTACCAAGACTAACCATTTGATTGGCGCGAATTTTGGCGGTTTTGCGCAATTCTTGTTGACCATCGACCTTCACATTGCCCTGCGCCACCAGCATTTTCCCCGCGCCGCCGCTATCGACTATGCCCATGACTTTGAGCAAATTATTGATCTCGATATAGTCTTCGGTCAGTTCAAACTGCAGTTGTTGGATCGCGTTCTTCATGGTGCACTTTCTGTACTTGTTATTCTCAAGGGCAGAATTATACCCAACTCGACTCGACTTTATGCCGTCGTTTTAGGCGCAAGTTTGCCCAACAAAGCGTCCACCGAAAAGCGTCCAGCACCAAATACAACGACCACCAATAGCAAAATCGTCCAATAAAAATGATCATTGATCGCAGCGGGACATTCGAATTCAAATAACTGCGGATACGAGATCACCGCCATCGCATTCACGCCTAATAATCCAAGGGCAGCAGGGCGCGAGAATAGGCCAACGAACAATAAGCACGGCAAAAACAGCTCACCACCTGCCCCCATGTAGGCCGCCAAATCCGGCGGCAAAAGCGGAACGTGGTATTCGGTGTGGAATAATTCCAAGGTGCCGGGCCAGTTTTGCAGCTTAATCAAGCCGGAATGCAAAAACTGCCAGCCGACATAAACGCGCAAGACGAGTAACAATAAAGCGCCGCCCCAAGCACTGATAGCTTCATCAAAGCGCGTGCTGAATTGATGCAGTGTTAATAAATTTTTCATGAGATTACCGTTAAGTGAGGAAGCGCTAAGTTGCTAAAAATTTGTTTGGTAAACCAATCAGCTAACGCTGTTTGCACATCAAATTCAGGATCAAGTTCCATTGCCGCTTCCAACGCATGACCAAGATTTTTGCCGGACGCCAAGCTGCTCAATGCCGCGTAATTAGCGCGAGTTAATTCGCTAACTTGCACATGCCAGTTGGTTTGCCAATCAGCTCGCCAAACTAAACAAGCGCTTGGCTTGGATAATTCATGGGGCAGCGTGACTGGGCTGTCTTGATGTGCGTGCCAAATATCCGCAACGGCCCAATCCGACGTTAGCAGGGAGCAACAAGGTTGCAGCGTAATGCGCACATCGGCTAATCGTTCGGGCGGAAAGTTCACCAAATCCGCCAAGGTTGCAGGCGCTCGATGCTGCAAGTAATGCGCTTGATGCACCAGCCATTCGAGCCGCGCCACGTCGCCCAAATACGGATAAGGTCGGCAACTGTCCAGCTCTTCAATAAAGCGTGGTAATTGCTGGCCGAACTCGGCTAAATTACCGCTTTGGGAAGGATGTTTTTCACCAAAAACGCGCGCTACATTATCGAAGAAATCGTCCCCAAGCAATTGCCGCAAAACGGGAAAAGCATTGCTCAAGGTTTGCTGCCACAAGCTGATGATGCTGCCGCGGTATTGGGCGAAACGCTCGATGTTGAGTGCCGGATCGCCCTTAAACATCGCCAAAGCAGGTTGCACCATCTCGACATTGACCAACGCGGCGGCAAAATCGTGTTGCAGCAAACTCAAATCAGCGCGCATGATTGCTCCTTCAAAACCTGTTCGGTACGCTGTTTCGCTTGGTTCGCTTCGTCGAGCAAGACATCCAATTCGGGAATGTCGGTATCCCATTCAATCAAGGTCGGAATGTGCGCGCCAAACAGCCGACGCGCTTCCTTGTACAAGGCCCAAACCGCTGGATCAACCCGACAGCCGTGCGTGTCCACCAAACCTGTATCGGTCACCAAATGTCCCGCCAAATGCAGCTCACCAATGCAGCCTGGCGGCAATTGCTGCAACATCGCCAACGCTTGCTGCGCCGATTCGGCGTGGTTGGCTTGATTGACATACAGATTGTTAATGTCCAACAAAATCCCGCAGCCGGTGCGTTTGACCAACTGCGATAAAAATTCGGTTTCGCTCATTTCATCGCATGCAAAGCGCACATAGCTAGAAACATTTTCCAGCATGACGCGCTGCTGCAAGGTGTTTTGCAGATGATCGACGCGCTCGCTGATTAAAGTCAGTGCGGTCTTTATTAAAGGCAGCGGTAATAAATCATTTAAGTGCCGCCCAGCGACGGAAGCCCAGCACAAGTGTTCAGAAATTAACGCGGGTTGAATTCGTTCCGCCAGCGCTTTGATCTTTGCCACGTGTTCTAACGAGTAGCCGTGCGCCGAACCAATTCCCAAGCCAACTCCGTGCATGCTGATGGGGTAATCAGCGCGCAAATTGTCCAGCACATCCAAGTCAACTCCAACGCCAAAGTAATTTTCTGAATGAACTTCCAGCCAGTCGATACTGGGGCGTTGTCGCAAAAAATCCCGATAATGCTGGGTCCGTAATCCGACGCCATAACCTAGCGCCGGAAACGTCAATTTGTCGTTGGAGTGACTCACGATGTTGTTCTCTCAATACGGGTATTGATTACTTCGCTGCTGGTTTGGCTTCGTCCAATTTGCCGCCCATGGAAGCGCAAGTACCGGCTGGAACATTTTTCCAATCAGCTGGGCTCATGTCTTTTTTGGATTGACCTGCGCAAGCATGGCCGCCAGTTTTGCTAGCGCAATCGTTTTGACCAGCTTTGGCAACGCCATAGCATTTTTCCATTTTTGCACCAGCAGTGTCAGCTGCGGCGGCGATACCAGAACTCATCAAACCTGCTAATGCGACGGCGATCAAGGCGTTATTCTTAGTCATACTATTCTCCAGAAATTGATTAATGAAAGTAAATCGAATTGACCCTAACTAACCTCAGTGAATGGCTGAATGCTAAATCAAGGTACTGAGTGATAGTCGGAGTTATTCTATGTTTCCTTACAGCGAAATCTATTTTTTTTTAATTTTTCTTAAAAAAGATTTCGAGAACTGCAAACAGTGTGACTTTTTGGCGATTTAAATATCTTTTTAAGTTGAAAAAATAACTATTAATATCGCGTCAATAACGTAGTCAATTGGCGAGTTGTCTACTATTAAACAGGGGCTCAAGCGAGAATGCCATCGCGCTCAACAGATTTGATCATGCGTTTGGCCCTGATCTGCTATCCTCTGGCTTCGTTGATTTCCTGATCTCTTTTATTTGCTATGACTATTCGCGACATATTAAAAATGGGCGACCCGCGCCTACTGCGCACAGCCCAACTTGTGCCAACTGAGATGTTTGGTTCTTCAGAATTAAAGCAATTAATCGCTGACATGTTCGATACCATGCACGCCGCCGATGGTGTTGGCTTGGCCGCGCCGCAAATTGGGGTGGATTTGCAATTGGTGTTGTTTGGCTTTGAAGATAGCGATCGTTATCCCGATGCGCCTTCGGTGCCACAAACGGTGTTGATTAATCCCGTCATTACACCGCTAGACGACAGTCAAGAAGACGGTTGGGAAGGTTGTTTATCGGTTCCCGGTTTGCGCGGCATGGTGCCGCGTTGGTCACGCATTCGGTACGAAGGCTTTGATCCGGACGGCAACAAGATTATGCGCGAAGTGGATGATTTCCATGCGCGTGTAGTGCAGCACGAATGCGATCATTTGTGGGGTACTTTGTACCCAATGCGGGTGAAAGACTTTACCCAGTTTGGCTACACCGAAGTGCTGTTTCCCGGACGTGAAGCGGGCGGTGAATAACTTTGCATTGCTGCTTGAACTGTATATCCCGACTTGAACAACAATGCGTTCAATTCGGGATTTTTGCTATCTATATAGTTAAATCGAGATGCCATGAAAAAATACAAACATTTTAAAGGCGGTATTTACGAATGGGTGTGCAACGCCACGTTGGAGTCCGACCCCAGCGTGCAAATGGTGGTGTATCGCTCCGCCAACGGTACGATTTGGACGCGGCCTGAAAGCGTGTTCTTTGAAGAAATTGAGCACGAAGGCCAAAAAATCCCGCGCTTTGCTTTAATTGAGTCGTCCGACTCCTAACTGCGCTAACTCTCCTAACTCTGCCAACGCATTCATGCACTGCACAATTGTGCGGCGCGCGAGTCCATGTATCTGCCCGCAACAGCGCAGCAGTTTTTAATTCAAATTGCGATTAACTTCTTTCTTTCAAATCAACGTTATGCGATAGTTTCGGCTTCGCTGATTCGCTCAGTTTTTACTCAATGTGGCCATGTCTAATTCCTCTCAATCTAATGTGGTGAAGCCTTACATTCCTGCCGAAGCCCAGTTGCCAGAATTTAGTTTTCGCGCTGTTTTAATGGGCGTTGTGCTCGGGATGATTTTTGGTGCGTCCTCGCTGTACTTAGTGCTCAAAGTCGGTTTGACCGTTAGTGCGTCGATTCCGGTGGCGGTGATTGCGATTACTGTGTTTCGCATGTTTAAACAAGTCGGATTTAAAGATTCATCCATCTTAGAAAACAGCATTACCCAAACGGCAGGTTCGGCCGGTGAATCCATCGCGTTTGGTTTGGGCGTGACTATGCCAGCGATTTTGATTTTAGGTTTTGATCTGGAAATCACCCGTGTCATGTTGGTTGGCGTGTTGGGTGGCTTGTTAGGGATTTTGATGATGATCCCAATGCGCCGCACCATGATAGTTGAGCAGCATAAAGAACTGAAATACCCCGAAGGCACGGCCTGCGCCGAAGTGTTAAAAGCGGCTGCGACCGAAACATCACGGGTTGCCGCTGGTTTGGTTAAACCCGGCGATGCAGCCGCCAACGAAGCCGAACTCAAAGCCGACAATAAACGTGCCCTGACTATTTTTGGCGGGTTTGGAATTGGCCTACTCTACAAATGTATTAACGTGGCCTTCAAAGGCTGGAAAGACACGCCGCAAGTTGTATTCGGTGCGCCGTTAAAAGCGGGTTCGATCGGTGCGGAAGTGTCGCCCGAGTTGCTCGGCGTGGGCTACATCATCGGGCCAAAAATTGCCTCAGTCATGGCCGCAGGCGGCGTGATGTCCTATCTGTTAATCATTCCAATGATTAAATTTTTTGGTGACGCACTCAGCGTTCCGGTGGCACCGGGTTTGAAACTTATTAGCCAAATGGGGCCAGATGAAATTCGCAGTGCCTACGTTTTGTATATTGGCGCGGGCGCGGTGGCGACGGGCGGCTTGGTGAGTTTGGTGCGTGCCTTGCCAACGATTTGGCGCAGCTTGAAGGCGGGCTTATCGGGCTTATCGCTGCCATCCAAAGCTACGTCCGCTGTTAATCCAACTAGCGGTGTTGCGTTGCGCACCGATCAAGACATTCCTATGAAATGGGTGCTCATCGGTGGTTTAGTGATTATCACCGCGATCACCCTGGCAACGCCGCTACACATGAATTTGTTGGGTGCCTTATTGATCTTGGTATTTGGATTTTTATTTTCGACGGTCTCGTCGCGCTTAACTGGCGAAATTGGTTCTTCCTCTAATCCAATTTCTGGCATCACCGTGGCGACTTTGCTGTTTACGTGTTTGATTTTTTTACTAATGGGCTGGACGGGCAATGCCTATTACGTTACTGCGTTATCGGTCGGCGCGATTGTGTGTATCGCGTCCAGCAATGCCGGTACAACCTCGCAAGATTTAAAAACTGGATTCTTAGTCGGCTCTACACCGCGTCTGCAACAATATGCGATTCTGGTTGGCGCGTTGTCGTCGGCCCTAATCTTGGGACCGATTTTGCTGTCGCTCAATGACTCTGCAACGGTCTATGTTCCTGCGGCCCAAGTCGCACCCGGCGTGGTGGTGGATGCCCGTACCTTGACCGACAAAGCGACCTTGAAAGGTCCGCAAGCCGAGACCGATCCCAATACCTATTTGGTTTGGCACAAAGTCGATGATGTCGGCGGTCCATCAGGCAAGTACTTGGTTGATCAATCCGGTAAGCTCGTTTATTTGGTTGATCCGGGCATCAACGGCACGCATACTAAGCGTCCCGATGGCACCGAAGTCAAAAAATTTGACGCGCCCAAAGCGGTCTTGATGTCCTACATCATCAAAGGAATTCTAGATCGCCAATTGCCGTGGGAATTGGTGTTATTTGGCGTGATGATCGCGGTGATTCTGGAAATGTCGGGCATTCCTTCCTTGGCTTTTGCAGTCGGCGTGTATTTACCGCTGTCTTCCTCCATGCCCTTGTTCGTCGGTGGAATGATTCGTTGGTTGGTCGATCGACGTAGCAACAAAATGGAAAAAAATCAGCATTTGAGCGACGACGAAAAACAAGCCAATGGCGACCGCAGTCCGGGCGTATTGTTGGCTTCCGGTTATATTGCTGGCGGAGCGTTAGCGGGAATCTTGATCGCCATTACCGCAGGCGTTAGCGTTATGACGCCTTTTGATGAGCGTCTAACGGAATGGTCAACGCTACATAATCCATTCTTTGAGGGCGCAAATGCGGACTATTTATCTATGTTGCCCTATGCGGTGATCGTTTTGCTGCTGTATTGGGTAGGACGTGAGAAGAAAGAAGTCGCCGTATCTTAGTTTTAAAAACGTGACATGAAAAAATGCAGCCAACTCAACATTGGCTGCATTTTTTTTATTTAACAATCGTGATTACTTGTTGCACATCGAATTCGGATTTGCCAAAGTGTTTTCGATCAAATTCACCCTGCAATTGAACTTGAACTTTATCGTCTATCGACACTTGTTTAGGAAAATATTTTGCGTCAATCTCAACATTAATTTCGCCGCTGCCATCGGAAAAAACATAATGTTCGCCGCCTGTGTGGCGAATAATTTTACCGACCAAAGTGACATATTGATCGTCCCGCCCATCGGCCAATAATTGTTTGACAGTCATGACTGGCGGGGAGGATGGACCGGTGTAATGCTGAGCTGATTTGGCAGATTCGGTTGGGCCGGTATAGGTTTGCGCGAACACGGCGCTGGAACTGGCGGCGAGAATGCCAAGCAAGATTATGTGGATTGGTTTCATAGAGCTCCTTCGATAAAAACCTGACCGCGCTTAAGCGGATTTAGCAGGGGGCTTTAATGGTAAGTGACAATAAAGGCAATAAAAATAAAATTTACAAAAAAACATAAATTGACTGGCTTTTCGCAATTTGATTACTCTTTTGCCATTATGGCGCACGCGGCTTGTCGCTATAATTTACGCCTTCTAAATTGCTCAGGACGGTCGTATGAAATCAGCAGTAAATAAGCTCGAAATGTTTATCTTCTGGAGCCGCTGGATCCAAGCGCCGCTCTACCTTGGGCTGATCGTGGCGCAAGTGGTGTACGTGTATTTATTCTTGAGTGAATTGATGCATTTGGTGCAAAACGCGTTTGGTAGTGCGCCGATTAACGAAACCGCCATCATGCTCATCGTGCTCGGTTTAATTGATGTGGTGATGATCGCCAACTTGCTGATCATGGTCATTATTGGCGGCTACGAAACCTTTGTCTCACGCCTGCATGTTGATGATCATCCGGATCAGCCGGAATGGTTATCGCACGTCAATGCCGGTGTGTTAAAGATTAAATTATCGGCGGCTATCATTGGTATTTCGTCGATACATTTATTAAAGACCTTTATCAACGCGGCCAATATGGATGAGCACACGATTAAATGGCAGGTGATTATCCATATCGTGTTTTTGCTCTCAGCCTTAGCAATGGTGATGGTCGATCGCATCATGAACCAAACTTTAGTAATCTCGAAACAGAATTCGCATTAAATTGAAACATAAAAAAACGCCCGGTTAATGTTCATCAACCGGGCGTTTTTTATTGAAGCAGAGTAGTTAGCCTACCCACAGCACAATTCCCGCGGCGACTAAACAATACCCGCCAAAGAAATGCCAGCGATCTTGTTCCAACCAGCGCGACAACCAACGCAGGGCCAGCAAGCCAGCTAGAAAGCTAAACACCATTCCGACCAAACTAGGCACCGCCAAATGCATGACCCAATCAGGCTGAATGGCAGCGGTAATGTGCGATTTATAGGCGCGGTAAATTTCCTTGGCAATCACGGCAGGAGTTAGCACAACACTCAGCGCAAAGCTAAATTCCTCTGCCTTGCGGCGTGCGACACCAGAAGCCAAAGCCACCGAAATCGTCGCGCCAGAGCGGGAAAAACCGCGGAACGGCAAGCATAAACCTTGTACCGCGCCAATCAAGATGGCTTTAGGCATGGAGATTTGTCCGTACGGTTGTTCTTTGATGCGTGATGAGGCGATGATGAGCACGCCAGCTGAAGCCAATGCTGCCGCCATTAGCGGCGCAATGCCAAATAAATGCTCGACTTCGAATTCGGCTGGATTGGCCGCAAACATGTGTTTGATTATCCATAACAGCCCTAAACCAACGATGCCGGTAAAAGCGGTTGCGGCAATCAGATACAACACGTTGGTGCGAAACGCGCCGCTCGATTCAAAATAAGTCTTCTTCCAAGCGCTCCAAAAATAAACAATCGCGGCAAACATGGTGCCGGTGTGCAGCATTACCAATAACAAGGTCATTTCTGGTGACGTAGGATCGAGCCCCATTAATTTTTCCGCCACGATGACGTGCGCGGAACTGGACACAGGCAATAGCTCAGCCGCGCCTTGGATGACGGCCAAAATCAGAATTTGAAGGAGATTCATTGGAGGATAACTTGAGTGAGTTAAATGGGGTTTGCGAGATGAACGTGTTGCACTCTTAAAAACAGCGCCATTTATAGCTGATCAAGAGTTAGAAATCAATTAAAAGTCGTATTCGTTGGCCGCGCTAATTCAGCTTTGAGGTGTTCCGATGATTTCAATTAAATAACGAAGCAACCATAAAGTGACTCAAAAACCGCAAAAATGCGGCAATGTGCAATAACTTCCGCTCAATATTCGCGGGATTTCATGTTATCTTTTCGCGTCGATTATTTTTGACAATCCATGTTAAGTAAAAAACGAACGAAACAGCGCACCAGTTAGCGAGGATTGCTTGGTGAAACTTATCCGGTTTTATCGGCACAAATAAAAACGCGTATAGCGAATAAAACAATTCAATTAGAGGACACAACATTGAATACCAAAGCCATTTCCACTCACCCGCCCATTTTGGGACATCCTGAAGGCCTGTTCTTCCTCTTCTTCACTGAAATGTGGGAACGCTTCTCTTACTACGGTATGCGTAGTTTGTTGGTTTTATTCTTGGTCAGTAGTGCGATGAAAGGTGGTTGGGGCTGGGATCGGGCTGACGCCTTAAATCTGTATGGCTCCTATACATTTTGGGTCTATGTCACGGGGATTTTAGGTGGGTTTTTGGCCGATAAAGTGCTCGGCGCGCGGCGCGCAGTGGTGATCGGCGGCTTTATTATCAGTGCCGGGCATATCTGTTTAACGTTGGATACGCACATGACGTTTTATGCTGGTTTAGCGTTAATCGTTTGTGGTACTGGCTTATTCAAACCAAATATTTCAACCATTGTTGGCCAGTTATACGGCCAAGGTGAATCCGAAGACATTAAACGCGATGCGGGTTACACGCTGTTCTACATGGGCGTTAATTCAGGCGCGTTTTTTGGTATGGCTTTGTGCGGTTATATCGGTGAGAAAATCTCTTGGAATTATGGCTTTGGTTTGGCCGGCTTTTTCATGATTTTGGGTGCGCTGCAGTTCTATTTTGCTGGCAGCGTGTTTGGCGATATTGGTGGCGCAGTAAATAAAGATTCGCCAGTTGCCAAAACGGATCCAGAAGAGCAAGCGCACGTGGTGCGTGATCGCTTGATCGCGATCGGTGTGTTTTCGGCCGTTACGGTTTTCTTTTGGATGGCTTTTGAACAAGCGGGCGGCTCGATGACGATTTTCGCCGCTGACTATACCAATCGCACTTTGGATGGCTCGGCTGGCTTTATTTTTAAAATCATCAATACCCTGTTATTGATCGTGCCAACGATGGTGTTGACCTGGGTTTTATATACCTTGGTGCGCCAAACTATAAAGCGCTATCCGCTTTCTAATCTATTTATTGTGATTTGTTTTGTGGCGGTCTGGGCGTTGTTGATTTGGATGTTAGAACGCGAATTTGAAGCGGATTCAGCAGTTGTGCCCGCGACATGGTTTGGTATTTTGAATTCGTTCTTCATCATTATTTTGGCACCTTTGTTTTCTAAACTGTGGCAAGACTATTGGCAGCCAAGCGGCCCGGTAAAATTTGGCACCGGTCTGATTTTGCTAGGTTTGGGTTTTGGTGTGTTGGCCTTCGGCGCATCCGGCATCCCAAGCGGCGCGAAGACTGCGTCAGTAAGCATGATTTGGTTGGTGCTGGCCTATTTATTCCACACGATGGGCGAATTGTGCGTTTCTCCGGTCGGCTTGTCCTACATCAGTAAATTAGCCCCAGCGCGCTTGTTGGGAATGATGTTTGGCGTGTGGTTCATCATGACCGCGATTGCTAACAAATTAGCTGGCATGACCGGTAGCTTGATTGACGATATTTCGACCACCTATTCAATGAGTACATTCTTCCTGATCTTTACGCTGTTGCCGATTGGCGCTGGCTTGGGAATGATGGTGATTAATAAATGGATGTTGCGTAAGATGCACGGCGTACATTAATTGCTCCAGGTTTGCTGACAAAAAATCGCCCTTGTTAGGGCGATTTTTTTATGGGCGTCGTATGACAGCTAGTGCCAATTCGTGATTAAAAAAAACTGATTTCAACATAGTTAACAATTCCGATGAGTTGGTTATTATTGTTTTGTAGTAATAATTTTGAATTAAATTTATACTAAACTATTCGCTTAGCCATACAACTTCCAATCGCCCAATGAAAAACACGCCGCCTGCAACTCGCGCATTAAGCCGATTGAACCTACTGCAATCCAGTCGTTTGGTGCGTTGGTTTCTGTACGTAATGAGTGGCTTGCTGTTGATCGCGTTGATTAGCTGGTTGACGGTGCCGTCGGTGCTTAAAAAAACCTTGGAACAGCAAGTTGAGCTGCAAACCGGGCGGGTTTTTAAAGTGGGCGAGGTAAGCTTTAATCCACTCACGCTCACCGTTGAGCTGTCGCATTTTGTGTTTTACGAGGCGGATAAACAGAATCCGGCGGTTAGTGCCGATAATTTGTTAGTCAAAGCGTCGTTCGCATCAATCTTCCGACTCGCTCCGGTTATCAGCGAAATTAAACTCACTCACCCGTCTATCCATGTGGTGCGCCGTCAAGAAAATGGTCAGGACATCACCAATTTTAGTGACGTCATTGCTCGTTTAGCCAAGCAACCAAGCAAGGGCGGCGATCCGGTGCGGTATTCATTGTCGAATATCCAAGTGCTGGATGGCGCAATCCATTTTGACGATCAAGTCGTCAACAAACAAGTTCAGATTGATGCCTTAGCGCTTGGCGTGCCGTTTATATCCAACTTTTCTAGCTCGACCGATATCTTTGTGGAGCCGCATTTATCGGCCAAGGTGGATGGAAGTTTTTTGGAGCTTAAAGCGCGCACCAAGCCGTTTGTCGATAGCCATGAAACGATTCTGGCGATTGATGTCAACCGGTTTGACGTAACTCAGATCATGCCGTTTTTACCCAAGTCCTTGCCGCTCAACGTGGATTCAGCCAAGTTTTCCTCGCAACTGGAATTGCATTTTATCGCCCAAAAGAATAGCCAAAACGTGACCTTATCCGGCACGGCTAGTTTGAATGATCTGGCATTGTCCGACCAAAGCGGAGCGCCATTGGTAAAGGCTGAGGCAATTAAGATCGGGATTCACGAAGCGAATTTATTAACCAAAAATATCCAATTGGATACGCTCAAGATCGTGCAGCCACAAATTTGGGCCAGCTTAAATCAACAGGGCCAGCTCAACTGGCAAGCCTTGCAAGCGCCAAAAACGGTTGCTGGTGCAGAGTCGGGCGATAAAGCATTAGGTGCCAAAGTTACGAACAAAGAAGCAACTGCCAAACCTGAAGCGGCGAATGCGACTAAGCCAGTTTTCTCGCTCACTAATTTTTCCTTGAGCAAAGGCGTGCTGCATTGGTCTGATGCCGCCAACGCGGTGCCGACCTTGGAAATCCAGCTCGCCAATATCGCTATTGACGCACAAAAACTGTCAACGAGCGCACAAGCTGAGGCGGCCGTAATAACGATTGGAATCGGTGACGAAGGCAAGCAAAGGCTGACTTTCTCGGGCACTGCCGATGTCGCGCACGCTGCTGTTTCTGGGCAATTAGAATTGGCTGACTTGGCGCTAGCGGATTATCAGCCTTATTTAACTCAGCACTTAGCCGCAAGCGTTAGTGGCTTATTAGGATTTAAAACTCACATAGCGGTGCGCGATGCGAACATCAGTTTGGGCGAATTCTCTGGTCAAGTGGAGCAATTAAAACTGACCGCCGCTAAGCCGGAATATGGCGCATTTTCAGCCGACAAAATTGGTATCGTGAATTTGTCCTTGGCGACTGAAACCAAGCAAGCCAAAATAGATGAAATTGAACTTAAACATCTGCAAGGCGATGTATTCCGCGGTGCTGACGGTATGTTTAACTTTGTGCATTTGATCAAACCGAATGCGAAGGCGGTAGCGACCAATGCTCCACCAAGCATGCCCTCCGCAGAAAATCTCACAATTCAAAAAGCGGTCGCTAATGCTAAAGCTGATGCTAAAGCAAATGCGTCCGCGCCTTGGCAAGCGTTGATTGCTAAAATCAGCTTAACCGACAGCAATCTCGCCTTTGCCGATAAATCGGTGCAGCCAGCAGTGAGCGTCAAACTTGATAAGTTATCCGCGCAACTTGAGCAGGTGTCCAGTCAAATGGATCAAGCGATCAAACTGGCACTGCAAACCAATATCAATAAAACGGGTAAGTTTTCTGTTAATGGCGACGCATCGACCAAGGCCGCCAAATTAAACATTTCCTTGGATAATTTTGCCGTCGCCACATTGCAGCCGTATTTCACCGAATTTCTCAACATTACTTTATTGGGCGGGACATTCAGCACCCAAGGGCAAGTAGCGTGGTCGGCGCCGAACGCGCTTGGATTTAAAGGTGGTTTGAGACTCGCTAATTTGCGTTCATTGGATAAATTAACCTCTGATGACTTTTTAAAATGGAAGCTGCTGCAAATTGACGGAATTGATGTTGATTTGAAGGATAAGCAGCAAACCATTACGTTGGGAAAAATCGCGTTAAATGATTTTTATGCGCGCACTATTTTGTCCGAGAGCGGAAAATTAAATCTCAATGACATTGTTGTGCGCTCCGATCAGCCTAACTCAGCTAAAGTTAGTGATGATTCGAATAAGGCCCGCGCCACCGATGCCAATGCCGGGTCGGTTTCGGTAGCTCAACCGGTCGCCGTCGCGCCGTCGCCAACCATTGCGCGCGTCATTAATATCGGTCAAATTAGTTTGAACGGCGGCACGATTAATTACACTGATAATTTCATTAAGCCGCATTACACGATGCGAATGGCTAGCATGCAGGGAACGGTTGGTGCGATTCATTCCAACGTTGCAGAGTCCGCGCCAATCGACCTCAACGGTAAAGTCGATGATGAAGCGCCGATAGCGATTTCTGGTTCCTTAAATCCGCTGTTTGCGCCCATGCTGCTCGACATCAAAATGACTGCCACTGGCGTTGATTTGCCGCGCTTAACTAGCTACTCAGCCAAGTACGCGGGCTACCCAATTATCAAAGGTAAGCTGTCGTTGGACGTGGAATATCACATTAAAGACAACCAATTGTCGGCCAACAATTCGCTCAAATTAGATCAACTTACCTTTGGCGAGAAAAACGATAGTCCCGACGCAACCAGCTTGCCAGTGCCATTTTTGGTTTCACTGCTGACCGATGGCGAAGGCCAAATCAATTTGGATTTGCCGATTTCGGGCACGATCAACGATCCACAGTTTTCGATCGGCGGATTGATCGTCAAAGTCTTGTTTAATGTGTTGGAAAAAGTGATTACTTCACCCTTTAGTTTGCTGTCGCACGCCTTAGGCGGCGGTAGTGGCGAAGAATTTTCTTACATTGAATTCCCCTCTGGACTAGCGGTATTGGATGACGCCAGTAAGGCAAAACTGGATAACTTAGCGAGTGCGTTGCAACAGCGACCCGCCTTAAAGTTAGACATTATTGGACGGGCAGATTTGGCCGCTGATGATCTCGGTTTGCGCGCGCAATTATTGGAGCGAAAAATCAGAAAATTAAAACAGGCTGATAGCCCTGATGTCGATACAGCGCATTCTGTTCTGACGCCAGCGGAGCGTGCCAAAGCGATTGAGCGACTTTATTCTGATGCTAAATTTGATAAGCCACGTAACTTCCTTGGGCTAGCCAAATCGCTGCCTGTGGAAGAAATGGAAAAGCTCATTATTGCGAACACAAAAATTAGCGAAGACGATTTGCGCTCGCTTGCGGTTCGGCGTGAAAATGTGGTGCGGGCCTATTTTAATGACGCGGCCCATATCGCGCCTGAGCGTTTATTTCTGATCGCGCCTAAGTTAAATGGAACGGACATAAAAGATAGCGGTGCGGTAACGCGGGTTGATTTTGAACTGAAGATGTAAATTAAAGCGTACACATCAAAACTAGCGCGTGGAAATGCAGTGTTGGCGTGCTATTTTTCGACAGTGAGCGTTGGTTTAATAGGCCACGCAAAAACGCTCTTTGGTGTGTTTGGGATGTTCTAATTCATTGATCATGGCCACGGCGTAATCTTGCAGCGATATATAACTTTTACCTGCGCTATCGACTAACAATTGATCTTTTCCGAGGCGGAATTTACTGGTGCGCACGCCCGGTTCGATCTTGGTCGGCGGACTGAGCATGGTCCACTTTAAGTCACGTTCTTGTTTGAGTAAGTCGAGCGCGTCGCGCACACCTTGTGCGCTGGAGCGCCACTTTTGGGGAAAAAGTTCGGTATCGACCACCGGCAAGCCTGGCGTAACTTCTAAGCTGCCCGCGTCGCCAACGATTAATAAGCGCGTGCCGATTTTTTCATTTTTGCTGACCTTGTTGACCATTTTGGTGGCATGAATAATCGACTTTACGCCGCTGACGTAATAGTCGTAAGCATCCGTTTGCGTGCGACCACTAAAGGCGCTGATGACGGCATCAAATCCGTAAATTTGTTCGGCTAATTCGCCGGTGTCGTGCACATTGGTTTTGACGATGGTTTGATTGACTTTCCAAGGTAGTTTGGCCGGCTTTGAGACCAGCGATTTAACTCGATGTCTACGTGACAGTGCTTCTTCTAATATGGCAGAGCCGATAAACCCGCTGGCACCGATTAAGACAATTTTCATACTTGCGTATCCCTTTACAATCGTTCACAAAATTTCACGAATTACGTTTCATATGTTGCTTGATTTCATTGTTTGGATATACGCCAGATCGCATAATTCATTATTATGAAAATCGAATCAGTGAGGTAATTATGTCGCTGCCAGGACAAGTAGATTTGAATGATTTGGTGGTGTTTAATGCAGTCGTTGAATCCGGCGGATTCACTGCTGCGGCGCAGCGTTTAGGCGTATCCACCGCCAAGGTTAGCCTTGAAATTGGACGCCTGGAAGAACACCTTGGCGCACGACTATTTACCCGAACAACGCGCAAAGTTATCTTGACCGAAGCGGGGTTGAATCTGTCGCAAGAATGCCAACCGCTGCTGCGTGGATTGCAAGATTTGTTAAATCTGCATAGTGCTGCCAAAGCCGATCTAAGCGGCACTTTGCGCATTGCAACAACGATTAATTATGCCGAGTTATTCCTTGGCCCCGCCTTGGCGCAATTCTCGGCCATACATCCGAGTTTGCAAATTGATTTACACACCGATGAGCGCGTCACCGATTTGGTGGGAAGTGGGATTGATTTATCGGTGCGGCTTGGTTGGTTGCGCGACTCGTCGATGTATGCGGTTAAGTTGGGCGAGTTCGAGCAATTTACCGTTGCTTCGCCCGCGTATTTGCGCCGTCATAGTTTGCCTACCCATCCCGATGATTTGGTGTGTTTAGATTGGGTGGCATTAACGTTGCTCAAAACGCCGCTGACTTGGACGTATCTTTCTACTGAAGGTGTTGCAACCGAAATCCAAGTGAAGTCACGATTTAAAGTCGATTCACCGCACGCTTTGCGCACGGTATTGCGTAACGATGCGGGAGTCTCGGTGTTAGACCAGCTCAGCGCACAACAAGATATTGAGCGCGGAACTTTGGTGCGTTTGCTACCCGACTGGACACTTCCCAAAGGTGGGATTTTTGCGGTATATCCAGCCGGTCGCCATGTGCCGCAAAAAGTGCGCGCGTTTATTGAGTTTTATCGGGATTTTTTGCGTCATTAGCCGGCACAATCGGCGCTACCTGTATCGGTGTAATACTTGGCGAGGCGGGTGTGTTGGGAAGGTTTGGGTCGATAGAATTGTTAGGCGCATTGCTTGGTGCAGAATTTTCTTTGATCGCTTCGTCACGATTCGTTGGCACTAAATTTGTCCCATCCCAGTTCACAAAATGATAATCGCGTTTGATCAGCTCATCGAGCAACATAGGTAATGCGATGACGGTTTTGGGATGAATGTCATGCATCAAAATAATCCCGCGACCAGCATGTTCTAACTCTTGCAAAATTCGATGCACGATCGATTCAGGCACTGGGTCAGACCAATCGAGAGAATCCACATTCCACAATACCGAGCGCAGCCCGCGTTCGCCAATTTCACCCAAAATCATTGAGTTGCGAGCGCCGTAAGGGGCGCGAAACATGTGGGTGCGCTGTGCGTCATCAGGGATGATTAAATTGAGCAAGGCTTGCGTTTTATCGATTTCTTGCTGCACCTTCTCTTGATTTAATTTCGGTAAAAATGGATGGGTGAAACTGTGATTAGCGATCGCATGTCCGGCTGCCAAAATTTCTTTTTCCACTTCTTCATTACGGGTTAATTCAGCATGACCATCCGTGACGGTGCCCAAGTTTTGCCCGAGTTGAAAGAAGATTGCTTTGACTTTGTAGCGCGCCAAAATCGCTAAAATTTCTTTGGTGTATACCGGATGCGGGCCGTCATCGAAGGTAATCAACACCTGACCTTTTTCGAGCTGCAAGCCTTGCCATTCGTTTTTACGGGCTAGGGTAATGATGTCAGTGCCTTTGTCGGAAGGCGTGACTTGTTGCTCTGCTGTGGGTAGATTACTTTTTAATTCTTCTAACAAACTAGTAGCTGGATATTCTTGCTCAACTTCGGCGAGATAAGCGGCCCAGGCTGGTCGTTCTGGTTTGGCTTGGCTAATCGCTTTTTGGCTCAATACTGTGCTTAATTCTTGGCCGTATTTGTTGTGTGCATTCGCGATATTTTTTAGCGTTAGGCGCAATTGTTTGCCTTGGGCGGGAGTTAATATGGCTTTTTTTGCTACCTCGGTGGCAATGCCGCGTATGGCAAATAGATCGGCATCTTTTAAGTTCGGTGCGTTTATTGCGGCTAAGAAATCATCGATATCGCTATTGGATTTGGTTTTATCGTGGTTAATTAATCGTTCGGTGAGCTTGGAGGCCAAATGCTGGTTTTCGATAAATAAATATTCTCCCGCGCGTACCGCTTCTTGGTGCAATGGCGGGGTGATGTTGGCGCTGGTGCTAAAGCCTTGTAGCGATAAAATGCGGCGATAATTTTTCACTAAATTTTGCACCACGTCAGCAGTTGATTCTGGCGTTATCAGATTTGCGGGTTTGCTTAGTTCCGCTGGAGCTGCCAAGAGCGGCGCTGATTGCGTCCAAGCCGACGTGCCAGTTAGTGTCAAATAAACGCCAAAACATAAGGTGGCAAGAGGTTTTAATGGCATTTTGATTGAATTGTGGCTGAGCATGGAATAGTGTGAAAGAGATTGGTTGAGCGATTGCCGTCAAAGTTGCGACCGACGAAGTGCGTATGATAGCTAGAAACGGTTGGATTGAAAAATGATTCCGGTTGTCCGAATTCGATTCACATCGAGAGAAAAGGCGCTAAGTGATGGAAAATTCATTATTTTCATTAGAGGCATATTTCAAGCGAATTGATTATCAAGGTGAAGCCAAGCCCAACTTGGCGACAGTGACGGCGTTAATGCGCCGTCAGTTATTGAGCGTTCCATTTGAAAATTTGGATATCCAAGATGGAAAAATTATTTCGCTTAACCCGAACGACATCGTTCAGAAAATCCTTCACCAACAGCGCGGCGGTTATTGCTACGAAGTAAATGGCTTGTTCGCCATGGCGCTGGCAGCATTGAGCATTCCTTACTTCTTTATCGCGGCTCGTCCTATTACCCACGGCGCGAGAAAGCCCAAAACCCACATGGCCTTGGTGGCTAAGTTGCAAGGCGAAAAATGGCTCTGTGATTTAGGATTCGGCGGCTACGGTATTCGCGCACCGATCCGCTTGAGCGCTTTAGACCTTGAAGTTAATCAAGATGGCGAACTGTTTATGCTGAGCTTAGACCAAGAAAATGAGCTGATACTAAAAATGCACAATAAAGCAGCTTGGGAAGAGTTGTACGGATTTGATCTAACCCCGCAGAATTGGGCCGACTTCGCCCCCGCCAACTACTTCAATTCCACTCACCCTGATTCTATTTTTACCCGCAAATTATTGGTCGCCATTTGCACACCAACGGGACGGAAAATCGCCTTTGGTAATCGGTTTAAAAAAATCGAAAACGGTCAAGAATCCAAACAACTCCTCAGCACAGAAAATCGTTCGCAGATTCTGCGTGAGGAATTTGGATTACATTGGTAATTACTTACTCAACGCGGCATCGCGGATTGCATCCAGGGTAGCGCCCGGCGTAATCAAATTCACGTCATACCGCAATTCAATCAAAGCTGGCAACGAATGCTCGCGGCTGAACGCTAAAGCGCGGCTCAGCGCTGGGCCGAATTGGTCGGTCTTCGTCACAATCTCGCCCGATCCGCCGTAAGCGCGCGCTAGGGCGGCGAAGTCGGGATTATGCAATTCGGTACCGACTTGGCGATTTGGGAATTCGCGTTCTTGGTGCATGCGTATCGTGCCGTACATGCCGTTGTTAAACAGAAGGATCACCACGCCGGCGCGGTATTGCGCGGCGGTGGCGAGTTCTTGGCCGTTCATCATAAATTCACCGTCCCCTGCAAACGTAATGACGGTGCGCTCAGGATGGGTGATTTTAGCCGCGATTCCAGAAGGCACGCTGTAGCCCATGGCGCCCGAAGTCGGTGCCAATTGGGTACGCATTTCGCCATAGCGATAGTAGCGGTGTGCCCAGGTGGTGTGGTTACCTGCACCGTTGGTGATGATGGTGTCTGCGGGAACTTGGCGATTGAGTTCTTGGACGCATTCCCACAAATTGAGCGGATGGTTGCCGTCTTTGAAAATCGCCGATGGACCCTGATTGGCTTCGTATTCCGCGCGCGCTTGTGCAACGCTGGCTTGCCAAGCGCTGGAATCCAAGGTCGGCAAGGCGGCTAACGATTCTGCGATCTGCGCCATGCCACTATTGAGCAACATATCGGCTTGATACACCCGTCCCAGTTCTAAGGCATCGCTATGAATGTGAATCAAGCTTTGCTTGGGGACTGGCGCTTCAAGAATGCTGTAGCCGCTCGTGGTCATTTCCCCCAAACGCGGGCCGATGGCGATGACCAAATCGGATTGTTTGATGCGCTCAGCGAGCTTGGGATTAATTCCAATACCAACGTCGCCGATATAGTTTGGATGTTGGTTGTCGAATAAATCCTGAAAGCGAAACGCGCAGGCGATGGGAAGTTTTTGTTGCTCGGCAAAGTGGCGCAAATTAGCACAGGCTTGTTTATTCCACCCGCCGCCGCCCAAAATTACGACCGGGCGTTTTGCTTTGGATAGGCGTGTTTTTAATTCATCGATTTGCGCTTGGCTAGGCGAGGCTTGCACCGCTTGGTAGTGACGCATCGCAGGAATCGCGTTGATTGGCACTTGCTGCGACAACATGTCTTCAGGCAGGGCCAATACGACCGGCCCGGGCCGACCGCTGGTGGCTACTTGGAAGGCGCGCGCCACGTATTCATGCACTCGATCAGCGCGGTCAATTTGCGCCACCCATTTGGCCATTTGGCCGTACATGCGACGATAATCAATTTCTTGAAACGCTTCGCGCTCAACAAAATCGTTGCCAACTTGACCGATGAATAAAATCATCGGGGTGGAATCTTGGTAAGCCGTGTGCACGCCGATGGATGCATTTGTCGCACCTGGGCCGCGGGTAACAAAGCAAATCCCCGGTTTGCCGGTTAACTTACCGTAGGCTTCAGCCATGAAAGCCGAGCCACCTTCTTGACGATTGATGATGAAGCGAATCGGTTTGTCCAGACCTTTAGCATTGCTTTTATGCTCATGCAACGCATCCAGCACTGGCAAATAACTCTCACCCGGAACACCAAAAATCGTATCGACGCCATGAATTTGCAGGGCATCAACAATCAGTTGACCGCCGGAGCGGGATGGGTTGGAAGCGGGGGAGTTTGAGCTAGAAGTTGGGTTCGTCATGGCTAAAAGTGCTTGTGGGAAAAATTGCTACGCTACCAGAAAAGCGCCTTGCTAAGGTGAATTGAGTTAAAATCTCGCCCGAAGCAAGCCAGACAGTCGCTGGTTTTGTTGTATTTGTCTATACAAATGCAGCAGGACGGGAGGAAGGTCCGGACTCCATAGAGCAGGGTGACGGTTAACGACCGTCCGCCGAAAGTCGCAAGCGCAAGCCCAAGATATAAGGCGAGGAATAGGGCCACAGAGACGAGCGTATTTAGTTACGGTGAAACGCGGTAACCTCCACTCGGAGCAATTTCAAATAGGCACGCATTGATGCTGCTCGCGGAGCGTGCGGGTAGAAAGCTTGAGCCTTGGAGTAATTCAAGGCCTAGAGGAATGACTGTCATAACCGGCTTTAGCAATAGAGCCAGTCGTAACAGAATCCGGCCTATCGGCTTGCTTCACTTTATTTTTGATCGCCTCAGTGGCCTTTTTTGAGCCTTTTTTGACCTTTTGTCCCCCCCGTAGTTGGCGGTGTTGGTGGGCGCAAGGTTGATTCAGTTAAGCTTTTTTCTGCCCCGATTAATCGGTTTTAGCAGCATTCCTCATCAATTTCCGCTCTCGCGTTAATTCGCTCCAAAGCAACACAGTTTTTATCTGATTTTCGATGATGGTCAGCGATCGAAAATCCGGATAACCATGTGTACAGCTAATCCTTAACTTTCACAGTATTTGCTAAGTGCTTAATTTTACGCATTATTTCATTTATTTGATTCTTTAGCAGATTGCGCTAAGTCCTTGACTTCATTATAAAAAATCGTGTTTTTCCGCTTTATTTCGCTTGACCACGTGAAATTCCTCCTCTACAGTGGGAGCCTGTGTGAAAAAGTGTATAAAAGTGGGATGAAATGACGAATTTTACCCATTTTACAGTGGCCAAATTAAGCGATTAAAAAGAGGTTTCCCGTGTTTCAAGGCGCGTCAGCACTAACTCTCGATGTGAAAGGCCGGATGTCTATCCCAGCCAAGCATCGTGACGCCTTGTTAGTTCAGTGCGAAGGGCGCGTGACCTTGACCCGCCATCCACACGGCTGCTTGTTGCTGTTCCCGCGTCCAACGTGGGAAACGCATCGCGCCGAAATCGCCCAATGGCCTATGTCGGCACGCGCTTGGCAGCGGATTTTCTTGGGTAACGCCTGCGATGTCGAAATGGATGGCGCTGGCCGTATCTTGGTGGCACCAGAACTGCGTGACGCGGTTGAATTAAGCCGCGATGTGATGATGCTGGGCATGGGCACGCATTTTGAAGTCTGGAATGCCCAAAAATTAGCCGACAGCGAAGCGCAAGCGATTGCTAATGGCATGCCAGACGTATTGAGTAATTTCTCTTTCTAATGAGGGGCGCATGACTACTCCCTCAACTTCCGATCAAACTACCAACGCAGCACAGTCATCTTTCGATGCTGCGGCGGCCTTTGCGCACAGCACCGTGCTGCTCGATGAAGCTATTGCAGCGCTGCATCCGCTCAAAGATGACGGCATCTATATAGACGGTACATTTGGTCGCGGCGGCCACAGCCGTTTGCTGTTATCTCAACTCGCACCCGGCGCACGCTTAATCGCCTTCGATAAAGACTTGCAGGCAATCGCCAACGCCAATCAAATTAACGATCCACGTTTTTCCATCGTCCATAACAGTTTTGCCGCCATGCGCGACGAGTTGCACGCGCTGGGCATTACGCAAGTGGACGGCGTGTTGATGGATTTAGGAATTTCATCCCCACAGGTCGATGATGCGGCCCGTGGTTTTAGTTTTCGCGCCGATGGTCCACTCGATATGCGCATGGATACCACTCGCGGTATGTCAGCAGCAACTTGGTTAGAGACAGCGACGGAAAAACATATAGAGGAGGTTGTAAAAAATTATGGGGAAGAACGGTTTGCTTTTCAGATTGCAAAGGCGATTATTGCTCGCCGACAGACAGCACCAATTTCAACCACACGAGAGCTTGCCGAACTCGTGGCAAGTACCGTCAAGACGCGTGAAAAGGGTAAAGATCCGGCCACTCGCACCTTCCAGGCTATCCGGATTTTCATCAACCAAGAGCTTGAAGACCTTGAAAGCGGCTTAGCGCAATCGTTTGATTTATTAGCGCCCAGTGGCAAGTTGGTGGTGATTAGCTTTCATTCTTTAGAAGATCGCATCGTCAAGCAGTTTATGGCTTCCAAGGCGGTGGTAAAGCAACCTGATCGTCGCTTGCCAATTCGTACTGAAAATTTACCGCAACCGCTGATGAAATTGCTCGGTCGTGTTAAGCCAAGCGATGCCGAAGTCGAAGCTAATCCGCGCGCACGCTCTGCCATCATGCGCGTGGCGCAGCGATTAATTAGCGTTGAATCGGGTACGGCAGCATGAACGGTAGGCTAAATGTGTTGCTGCTAATCGCTTTGTTGGCCTGCGCGTTGATTTTGGTCAAAACCCAATACCAAGCGCGCCATTTGTTTATTGAATTAGAGCGCTCCCAAACCGAAGCGCGGCAGTTAGAAGTGGAATGGTCGCAATTGCAATTGGATCAGTCCAACCTAGGTAAGCATGAACGTATTCAAGCTAATGCGATTAAAGATTTAAACATGGTGCCGGTGACGAATGACCGCACCCAATACATCACCCTAAACACTAAGTGAGCCAAATACCAAAATGAGCAGCAAATCTCGTCCAACCGCACGCAACGCTACAGCGAAAGGAGTTCCGTTTTCTAAAAATCCGGTGCTCGCTTTAAAGCTGTCTGCTTGGCGTTCGCGCTTGGTGATGTTTGGCTTATTTATCGGTTTTATCGCATTAGTGAGTCGCGCATTTTGGCTGCAAGCCATGAGTACCGATTTTCTGCAAAAGCAAGGTGAATCGCGTTACGCCCGCACGATCGAATTGCCTGCCACGCGCGGCAAAATCACAGATCGAAACGGTGTGGTGTTAGCTTCATCGGTACCTGTTAAGGCGATCTGGGCGATTCCAGAAGATGTGCTAGCGGAACCTAAAGAAAAGATCGCGCAATTGGCTGCCTTATTAGAAATGAGCGATGCTGATTTACGCAAGAAGCTCGATTCTGACCGGCAGTTTGTTTATCTCAAACGCCAAGTAGAGCAGACGACGGCCGATAAGATCGTAGCGCTTGGTATCAACGGGATTGAAACCCGCAAAGAATATAAGCGTTTCTATCCTGAAGGTGAAGCGATGGCGCATGTGGTCGGCTTTACCAATGTGGAAGATGCCGGTCAAGAAGGCATGGAGTTGGCCGAGCAAGCCAGTTTGGCCGGTAAGCTAGGTAGTCGCCGCGTGATCAAAGATCGTTTGGGGCGTATCGTCGAAGATTTGCGCGCCGTCAATGAGCCGCACGATGGTAAAGAATTGGTACTCTCCATTGATAGCAAAATTCAATATTTGGCTTACGCGCAGCTAAAAGAAACGATAGAAAAATTCCACGCCAAAGCAGGTGGTGTGGTCGTGGTGGATGTGCAAACCGGCG
Source organism: Sapientia aquatica (assembly GCF_004358105.1). GTDB lineage: Bacteria > Pseudomonadota > Gammaproteobacteria > Burkholderiales > Burkholderiaceae_D > Solimicrobium > Solimicrobium aquaticum. The sequence continues at coordinate 68,186 of NZ_SMYL01000002.1, forward strand.
AAATTTTAGCCTTGGCCAATCTGCCTTCCTACAATCCGAATCAACGTGCTGATTTAACTGGCGCGCAGTTGCGCAATCGGATTATGACGGATGCCTATGAGCCAGGTTCGGTGATGAAGCCGTTTACGATTTCGTTGGCTTTAGAGACTAATCGAGTCAAACCAGAAACCGTGTTCCAAACCGCCGGGAAAATGAAAATCGGTACGCAAAGTATTGGCGATGCGCACGAGAGCGCCGCCTTAACAGTGTCGCAAATCATCGAAAAATCATCCAACATCGGCACCGCCAAAATTGCCTTGCAAATGCCAGCGCAAGAAATGTGGGAGTTGTTTACCAAAGTTGGCTTCGGTCAGGCGCCTAAATTTGATTTCCCTGGCGCGGCTACTGGCCGTTTGAAGAACTACAAAACATGGCGTCCGATTGAGCAAGCGACCATGAGCTATGGACACGGCTTGTCGGCATCGACAATTCAGTTAGCGCATGCTTACACCATCTTTGCGCGTGACGGTGAATTGATTCCGTTGACGTTTAAAAAAACGACCCAGTCGCCTGTGCCAGAACGTATTTTCTCAGTGAAAACAGCATTAGAAATGCGCGCGATGTTGGAAACCGTAACCGGTCCGGAAGGCAGTGCAATTCGCGCCCGCGTGCCTGGATATCGGGTTGCTGGTAAAACTGGAACCGCTTACAAAGTCGAGCGTGGTCAATATGTGCGTAAATACATCGCATCGTTCTGCGGCTTTGCGCCCGTGTCCAATCCGCGCATTATTGTGGCAGTGATGATTGATGAACCCGATCCATCCGGCCCGCATTTTGGTGGATCGGTTGCCGCGCCTTTGTTCTCCACAATTACCGCTAACGCACTACGTACCTTGAATGTGGCACCCGACACAACAGTTACCAGCGTGCTTCCCGACAATGGTTTGGGAGACATAATGTGATGAACACGACAATGAATTCAAACGTTTTAAAAGTGGTTGCGTGGCTTAATCAGTTGGGCAGCAATCAACCACTGAAATTAGTCTCCGATTCCCGCAAGGTCGAAGTCGGCGATGTATTTTTTGCCTATCCAGTTGGTAATGCCGATGGACGCAATTACATAGATCAAGCGATCGAGCGCGGTGCTAGTGGCATCGTTTTTGAGGAAAATGATTTCACTTGGAACCCAGCATGGGACGTGCCCCATATCGGCGTGGGCGAATTGCTGTGGAATTCAGGCTTTATTGCTAACAGCTATTTTGGACAACCGGATGCAGCAATGTTTACTGTTGCGGTCACCGGAACCAATGGTAAAACATCGTGCACTCAATGGCTAGGAAGTGCCTTGGCTAGCTTAAGAACGCCGACCACAGTCGTTGGGACATTAGGCATCGGCTTGGTGAAAAGTGGTTTCCCCACCAATTTCGATGTAACCGGATTCACTACACCTGACGCCATTCAATTACAGCAAAAAATCAGCGCGCAGCGTGCACTTGGTTCTGGCGCAATCGCGATTGAAGCCTCGTCTATCGGCTTAGTGCAAGGGCGCATGAATGGCATGCATATTGATGTTGCAGTGTTGACCAATTTTACCCGCGATCACCTTGATTTTCATGGTGATATGGCCAATTACGAAGCCGCTAAAACCAAATTGTTCACTTGGGCTGAGCTCAAAACAGCGGTCGTTAATTTGGATGATGCCTATGGCATCCGTTTGGCTCAATTGTGCCAAACGCGCAAAACTGCGGTAATCGGCTATACGGTTGAAGATCAAGTCGACGTTAATTCACACGTCAATCAATTGCTAAAAGCCAGCGCAATTCGCAGCGTGATCGGTGGAACTAGCTTTCACCTCGATTCCCCATTTGGCTCGGGTAACGTTAAAGTCAAAATGATTGGGCGCTTTAACGTTAGCAACGTCTTGGCGGTGCTGGCAACGTTGTTTGCCAAGGGCGTTGAGTGGCGCGACGCGATTAATGCAATTGAGCAGCTCAATCCAGTTGCTGGCCGTATGGAGCAACTCAGCTCTCCCGGCCGCGCCTTAGTCATCATTGATTACGCGCATACGCCGGACGCCTTAGAAAAAACATTGTTGAACTTAAAAGAAGTCGCCCGTGATCGCCAAGGTAAATTGTGGTGTGTGTTTGGATGTGGTGGTGATCGTGATCCCGGCAAGCGATCAGTCATGGGCCAGATTGCCGAATTGGCCGATGAAATTATCGTGACTAGCGACAATCCGCGCAGCGAAAATCCGGAGGGCATCATCGCTCAAATCGCCGCCGGCATTTCCTCAACTCGTATGCCCGCGCCCCTGTTGGAAATCGACAGAGCGAAAGCGATTTTGTATGCCATTAAGCATGCCGATAAAAACGATGTCGTGCTATTAGCGGGTAAAGGGCACGAAGCCTATCAAGAAATTAATGGTAAAAAATTCCCGTTCTCAGATGTTGAGCACGCACAAATTGCGCTAGCCGACATGGGCAATTTGGCGGGAATGACTTTTAAAGGGAGTGGACAATGACATCCACGTTGCAAGCTAATTTAGCGCAAATCAAAAAAAATATTAGCTGCTTAAAAGTCAGTGAAAAAGACGCGTTGGCTAACGATTTATCCATCCATGATTTGACTATTCGTGGCGTGGTGACCGACAGCCGCAAAATTACTCCCGGTTGCTTGTTCGTGGCGTTGCGCGGCGAAAAGTTTGATGCTCATGATTTCTTAGCGGACGTGGCACAGCAGGGCGCTGGTGCGGTCGTGGTGGAACGTGTTCCAGAAAATTTCCCGATTCCCGCCTTAGTGGTGGCCGATACCCGCATCGCATTAGGTGAAATCGGCCGGTTCTGGCGCGCGCAGTTTTCGTTGCCTGTTATCGGCGTTACCGGCAGTAATGGCAAGACGACGGTAAAAGAAATGATCGCTTCCATTCTCGCTGCAACGTTTGGTGCTGAACATTCCTTGGCGACTCAAGGAAATCTAAATAATGACATTGGCGTTCCGCAAACGATTTTCCGATTGAGCGCGCAGCATCAAGCTGCAGTCATTGAGTTGGGCATGAATCACCCTGGTGAAATCGCTGAGCTGACCAAAATCGCCTTGCCAACCGTTGGCCTTGTCAACAATGCACAACGCGAACACCAAGAATTTATGCAGAGCGTGCAAGCGGTAGCAATCGAAAATGGCGCAGTGATTTTGAGCTTGCCGGAAGATGGTGTCGCCGTGTTCCCGGCTAATGATGAATTCACTAGCTTATGGCGTGGCTACGCTGGTCAGCGTCGCGTGGTGACATTTGGTGTTGTAGATCACGCTAATCAAACTACTCAAGCGGATGTTTCTGCTACCTATGAAGCGAGTGTATTTGGCAGTCAACTGGCAGTGCGTATCGGCCATGATCAATTTTCGGTTCAACTCCATGCAGCCGGCTTGCATAACGTAAATAACGCTTTGGCCGCAATTGCATGTACCCATGCAATTGGCTGCAGTGTTGCGTCCATCATCGCCGGTTTAGAAAATTTCAAACCAGTGTCTGGTCGCTTGCAAAAGAAAGAAGCCGCCAACTTAGCCACCATTATTGACGACACGTACAACGCTAATCCCGATTCCGTGCGCGCTGCGATTGATGTTTTAGCGCAAGCACAAGGGCAGAAGATTTTAGTGCTCGGTGATATGGGCGAAGTCGGGGTCGATGGGCCCGCTTATCACGATGAAATTGGTCGTTACGCCAAGCAACGCGGCATCGATATTTTATATACCTTAGGCGAATTGGCGCGTAACAGCAGCGCAGTATTTGGTGAGTCGGCTGAGCATTTTGAGCAGATCGAAGCACTGTTCAAAGCCTTGGACGACAGTGCGACAAATAGCAGTACCGTTTTAATCAAAGGATCGCGTTTCATGAAGATGGAACGTGTAGTCGCTTATTTAATGAATTCAGAAAGATAGTTCTATGTTGCTTTGGCTAGCTCAATATTTTCAGCAAGACGTTGGCGTGTTCCGCGTATTTAATTTCATTACGTTCCGCGCGGTGTTTGCCACCTTGACTGCGATCACCATCGGCTTGGCGGCGGGCCCTGGCGTGATCCGTATGTTGACTCGATTAAAAGTTGGGCAAGCAGTGCGTACCGACGGTCCACAAACGCATTTGATTAAATCCGGCACGCCAACGATGGGCGGCGTTTTGCTACTGATTTCGATCGGTATTTCGACTTTGCTGTGGGCTGATTTAAGTAATCGTTTTGTGTGGGTATTGTTGCTAGTGACGCTGGGATTTGGTGCGATTGGTTGGGTCGATGATTACCGCAAGGTGGTGTTTAAAGATCCAAAAGGCATGGCATCGGCAGAGAAATATTTTTGGCAATCCTTGATCGGATTGATCGCCGCGATTTATTTGGCGTTCTCGGTGTCAGCGCCATCTAACGGTCAATTCCTAGGTATTTTTGTGCAATGGGTGGAATCGGGTTTCACGCTGGATTTACCAAACAAGGCCGATTTGATTGTGCCGTTTTTTAAAACAATTAGCTATCCCCTAGGTGTCTGGGGCTTTATTGCGCTGACCTATTTTGTAATTGTGGGGACTAGTAATGCGGTCAATTTAACCGATGGTTTGGATGGTTTGGCGATTATGCCGACAGTGATGGTTGGCAGTGCGTTAGGTCTGTTTGCCTATGTGACCGGCAATGCGACGTATTCAAAATATTTATTGTTGCCGCATATTCCGGGCGCGGGGGAATTGCTGATTTTCTGCGGCGCTATGGCCGGTGCTGGTTTGGCGTTCTTATGGTTCAACGCTTATCCCGCGCAAGTCTTTATGGGTGATGTGGGAGCGTTGGCCCTAGGCGGCGCGCTTGGCACGATTGCAGTCATCGTTCGCCAAGAAATCGTGTTGTTTATGATGGGCGGCGTGTTTGTGGTTGAGACCATTTCGGTAATGCTACAAGTCGGCTACTTTAAATTCACCAAGAAAAAATTTGGTACTGGTAAGCGATTATTTTTAATGGCACCTTTGCATCATCATTTTGAACAAAAAGGCTGGAAAGAAACGCAAGTCGTTGTGCGCTTTTGGATTATTACGATGATGTTGGTTTTGCTGGGATTATCGACGTTGAAGTTACGTTGAATTAACGACTCAATTTTAAAATCAGGTTACGAAATAAATGATGAGTTACTTGGATAAAAAAGTATTGGTACTAGGACTGGGAGAATCCGGTCTGGCTGCGGCGCACTGGTTGGTGCGTTGTGGCGCAATACTGCGCGTGGCCGATACGCGTGAAAATCCTGAGCGCCTAGTTCAACTCAAAGAGATTGCGCCTAGCGTTGAATTTATCGCGGGCGAATTTTCAGCGCAATTGTTGGACGAGATTGATTTTGTGGTGGTGAGTCCGGGCTTATCCGAGTTAGCCGAATTGGCGCAGATTACTCCAGTTGCAAAAGAGAAGAATATTCCCGTTTGGAGTGAAATTGAAATTTTCGCCCAAAGCTTGCAGCAGTTAGTCGAGTCGCAAAACTACCAACCCAAAATCCTCGCGATTACAGGAACCAATGGCAAAACCACTGTCACCAGTTTGGTCGGCTTGTTGGTTGAGCGCGCTGGTAAAAAAGTCCAAATCGCAGGCAACATCAGCCCATCGGTATTGGATGTGTTGCGCGTAGCGGTGCAGGAGCAGACTTTGCCCGATGTGTGGGTATTAGAATTATCCAGCTTCCAGTTGCATAGCACTTACAGTCTCAAAGCAAATGCGGCGACGGTGTTAAACGTGACCCAAGATCACTTAGATTGGCACGGCAGCATGGATGCCTATGCTGCTGACAAAGCGAGAATTTTTGCTGAAAGCACGGTGCAGGTATTGAATCGTGACGACAGCACAGTGATGCAGATGCAAAAGCTGTCGGCAGATCAATTTAGCTTCGGCATTTCAGTTCCCAAGAAGCCGAACGAATTCGGCCTGCAATCCGAAAACGGCATGAATTGGCTTTGCATCGCGAATGCGGTGGACGACGAAGCCGCGCCATCGAAGCGCAAGGCAAAAAATCAACCAATAACAGAAGTCGATGTCAGCATTGCGCGCTTAATGCCAGCTGACGCATTAAAAATTCGTGGCAATCACAATGCGATGAATGCCCTAGCCGCACTGGCTTTATGCCGCGCAATTGATTTACCAATGGCGAAATTGCTACATGGCCTGCGCGAATATCAAGGTGAGCCGCATCGGGTGGAATTGATTGCCTCAATCGATCAGGTTGATTATGTCGATGACAGCAAAGGCACTAATGTCGGCGCAACTGTCGCGGCGCTCAAAGGATTGGCTAAACCCAACGCAAAAATAGTCTTAATCGCTGGCGGGGTTGGCAAAGGACAGGATTTTTCTCCTTTGTACGATGCAGTAGCGCAAGCGGTATCGGTCGTTTGTTTGATCGGTGAAGCGAGTGAAGAAATCGCGACCGCGCTGGATGGTTCGGGCGCGGAATTAATTCGCTGCTCTGATATGGAGCAAGCCGTAACGAGTGCAGCAGAAAAAGCCCGCAGTGGCGACACCGTGTTGCTTTCACCCGCTTGTGCCAGTTTCGATATGTTTAAAAATTACGCGCATCGCGCTCAAGTATTTATTGAAGCAGTAAAAGAAGTCGGTTATTCGCGCGGTGAGGTTGGTCTGTGAAATCGCGCTTTTCAGCATTATGGTCCTCCAAGCACAGCGGTCGGGTGCAGATGATGGATTACGACCAAATGCTGGTTTGGGTGACGATGTTGTTGATGTTGTTTGGCATGGTCATGGTCTATTCGGCGTCGATTTCTTTGCCGGATTCGCCTAAGTATGTTGGCTACACTAATAATTATTTTTTGATTCGGCAAGCGCTGTTTATTGCGTTTTCATCGGTGGTTGCGTTGGGTGTGTTCCAAATCCGGATTGAGATTTGGCAAAAATATGCTCCGTACTTTTTCGTGATTACCTTAATTTTATTGGCCGCGGTGTTGATCCCCGGCCTAGGCAAAGGTGTCAACGGTGCGAAGCGTTGGTTATCGTTGAAGGTGATCAATATTCAGCCATCTGAATTAATGAAATTATTTGTGGTGTTATACGCCGCCGATTACACGGTACGTAAGCAAGAATTTATGCATAAATTATCCAAAGGCTTTATGCCGATGGCCGGTGCAGTGGGATTGGTTGGATTGCTGTTGCTGTTGGAACCGGATTTAGGCGCGTTTGGCGTCATCGTTTGTATCGCGATGGGGATTTTATTTTTAGGCGGCATCAACGGTATTTGGTTTGGCGGGATTGCAACCTTGCTGGTCGGGATTTTTAGCTTGGTGATTATGCTGTCCCCTTGGCGGCGCGAACGGATTTTTGCCTACTTGAACCCGTGGCAAGAAGATAATGCCTTAGGCAAGGCTTACCAGTTATCGCATTCTTTGATTGCCTTTGGTCGCGGTGAAATCTTTGGAGTTGGTTTAGGTGGTAGTGTCGAAAAGCTGCATTACTTGCCGGAAGCGCATACCGACTTTTTGCTTGCTGTGATCGGTGAGGAATTGGGTTTCGCTGGCGTGGTTGTGGTGGTGTATTTATTTTATTGGTTGGTAAAACGTGCCTTTGATATTGGTCGCCAGTCGATTGCCTTGGATTTGACCTTTTCTGGCTTGACCGCCAAAGGCATCGGAATTTGGATAGGCGTGCAAGCGTTCATTAACATGGGCGTAAATATGGGCTTGTTGCCAACCAAAGGCTTGACCTTACCGTTAATGAGTTATGGCGGTTCGGGTGTGTTGATTAACTGTATAGGATTAGCCATTTTGTTGCGGATTGATTTTGAAAACCGGGTCTTAATGCGTGGAGGACGTGCTTAATGAATGCACTGACTACGCAATCACCCAAACGCTTAATGATTATGGCGGCTGGCACGGGCGGGCATATTTTCCCCGGCTTAGCAATTGCTAAAACCATGCAAGCGCGGGGCTGGGAAGTGACTTGGCTAGGCACCGAACATGGCATGGAAGGTGAGATTGTTCGGGCAAATAAGATTGCCATCGATACGCTGAATTTTTCTGGCATGCGTGGAAAAGGTTTGTGGCACAGCGTCACTGGTGCGTTTAAATTGCTGTTGAGCTTTGTGCGTTGCTTTCAAATTATGGGGCAGCGTAAGCCAGATGTTGTATTGGGTATGGGCGGTTATGTGACGGTGCCGGGCGGCGTGATGGCAAATTTACGCGGTGTTCCGTTGGTGGCGATGAATGCCGATGCGGCCCTGATGTTATCGAACAAGGCATTAACCCGATTTGCTAAGCGCGTGTTGTTTGGCTTTCCGGCCGATTTTGGTGATGCAGTAGACAAGGCGCTAGTGACAGGTAATCCAGTGCGCGATGAAATCGTTGCAGTTGCTCAGCCGGCCGAGCGTTTTACTGGTCGTACTGGCCGATTAAATGTTTTAGTCGTTGGTGGAAGCTTAGGCGCGAAAGTATTGAATGAAACTGTGCCAGCCGCCTTGGCTTTGTTGCCCGAAGAATTGCGACCAACCGTTACACATCAATCGGGCAAACAACATATCGCTGCATTGCAAGCGACCTATGAACGCTTGAATGTTAAAGCAGAAGTCGTGGCGTTTATCGACGATATGCCTAAGCGTTACTCGGAGTGCGATATTGTGATTTGCCGCGCGGGAGCTATTACGGTTTCTGAATTAACCGCTGCCGGAGTAGCGAGTGTCTTGGTGCCATTAATGGCGTCCTCGACCACGCATCAAAATAACAATGCAATTTGGATGGCGCAACAACAAGCCGCGATTCATTTGCCGCAAAAAGAAATGAGCGCTGAAAAATTAGCGGAATTAATAAAGACTCTGCAACGTTCTGATTGCCAAAAACTCGCCGAGGCAGCTTACAAAATTGGCCGACGTCAAGCCAATAGCGTCATTGCAGATGTGTTGGAAGAAATCGACAATAACAACAGAAATGACCGTTAAGCATTCAGGGAAAAGAACATGAAACATAAAGTAAAACATTTGCATTTTGTGGGAATCGGCGGCTCAGGAATGAGTGGTATTGCTGAGGTGTTGATGAACCTTGGTTACACCGTTTCGGGGTCGGATTTATCCAGCAATGCTGCGTCGCAGCGTCTTGCAAGTTTGGGCGCGCAAATTAAATTGGGTCACGATGCTAGCAATATTGCAGGAGCCGATGCGATTGTGACCTCAACCGCGGTGAAATCAGATAACCCAGAAGTGATCGCAGCGCGCGCCGCGCATGTGCCTATCGTGCCGCGCGCGATGATGTTAGCCGAATTAATGCGTCTCAAACGCGGTATCGCGATTGCTGGTACGCACGGTAAAACCACCACGACAAGTTTGGTTGCCAGTGTGTTAGCGCAAGGCGGTTTAGATCCAACTTTTGTGATCGGTGGCTTGTTAAATAGCGCCGGTGCCAACGCCAAGCTCGGCAGCGGCGACTTCATCGTAGCCGAAGCGGACGAATCGGATGCCTCGTTTTTAAATTTATCGCCAGTGATTTCGGTCATCACCAACATCGACGCCGATCACATGGAAACCTATGGCCACGATTTCGCCAAGTTGAAACAGGCCTTTGTTGAATTTACTCAGCGTTTGCCGTTTTATGGCGTCGCGGTGTTATGTCTGGACGACGTACATGTGCGTGAAATTATGCCGTTCATTTCTAAGCCCATTACCACCTATGGCTTCCATGAAGAAGCCGATGTGCGCGCAATTAATGCACATGCTAGTGGCGGCAAAATGCATTTCACGGTCATTCAAAAAGATTACCAAGATATGCCCATTAGCTTGAATCAGCCCGGCGTGCACAATGTACAAAATGCCTGCGCGGCGATTGCAATCGCGCGTGAGTTGGGTGTGTCGAACGAAAACATTCAGCAAGCGCTGACCGAATTCAACGGCGTTGGTCGTCGCTTTACCCGCTACGGTGAAATCGCGCTGCCGAAAAAGGATGGGCAAGCAACTGGTCACTTTGCGTTGGTCGACGATTATGGTCACCATCCTGTTGAGATGGCCGCCACCTTGGCAGCTGCGCGTGGTGCTTTTCCGGGGCGACGTTTGGTATTGGCTTTTCAGCCGCATCGTTATACCCGCACCCGCGATTTGTTTGAAGATTTTGTCAAAGTCATGTCGAGCGCCGACGTGGTGGTGTTGGCTGAAGTGTATGCCGCTGGTGAGCCACCCATTGTCGCCGCTGACGGTCGCAGTTTAAGTCGCGCTTTACGTGTGTTCGGTCAAGTGGACCCAGTTTTTGTTGAAAATATCGCCGATTTTCCAGAGACTTTGTTGAATGTATTAAAAGATGGCGATGTGGTCATTACGATGGGCGCTGGTTCCATCAATGCTGTTCCCGCCAAGTTGGTCAATCGTAGCGATGACTGATTAACGAGCTAAAGAGAATTGAATCGATATGGAAAATAAATTATCCGTAAAAGAGTTAGGTAAAGTAGGCGTGTTGTTCGGCGGCCGTTCTGCTGAACGCGAAGTGTCCATCATGTCTGGCTCAGGCGTTTTGGCCGCGTTAATTAGTAAAGGTGTTGATGCACATGCCTTCGATCCAGGCCAGCAATCGTTGGCAGAGCTGGCGGAGCAAAAGTTTGATCGCGTGTTTATCGCGCTGCACGGACGTTATGGTGAAGATGGCACTTTACAGGGCGCGTTAGAACAATTAGGAATTCCTTATACTGGCTCGGGCACGTTGGCTTCCTCTTTGGCGATGGATAAAGCAATGACTAAGCGGATTTGGTTGGCAAGCGGTTTGTCCACGCCAAAATTCGCGATGTTAGCCGATGATAGCGATTGGGCTGCAATTGCCGCCGATTTAGAATTGCCATTAATCGTCAAGCCTGCCCACGAAGGCTCAACAATGGGTTTAACCAAAGTCACTGACGTTGCTCAGCTACCGGCGGCCTACAAATTAGCAGCGCGTTTTGATTCAGCGGTAATTGCTGAACAGTTTATCGAGGGCATGGAATTAACCTGCGCGGTGTTAGGTCGGGATGAAAATGCACAAGCGTTTCCGCTAATTCGCATCGTGGCGCCGGATGCAAACTACGATTACCAGAATAAATATTTTACCGACGATACCAAGTATTTTTGCCCGGCCGGTATTCCCGACGAACAAGAACAAGAAATCAGCGCGATGGTGTTGGCGTCTTACCGTGCGCTAGGTTGTCGCGGTTGGGGTCGCGCTGATGTAATGGTGCGCGCCACGGATAACAAGCCATTTTTGTTGGAAATGAATACTTCGCCTGGCATGACGAGTCATTCATTGGTGCCAATGGCGGCTAAAGTTGCTGGTTTGGATTACGCCGAGTTGTGCCTTGAAATTATCCGATCGGCAGAATTAGATTTACATGCCTCATCCGACTGGAAGCCTTGAGTGCGTAAGCAATCTCAAGAAAATACTTAAGGCGAGCAGAAACGAATGTGGCAAGACGTCAAATTATTGAATGCATCGGCAAATTTTTTGTTTGGCGTCTGTGCGTTATTGCTGCTTTTGGCGGGCTTATGGGTGTTTGCTAACCAGCCGATGTTTACGCTTAAGGTGATTGATGTAGAAGGTTTGGACAATGTAGCGCTGCGACACGTTAATGCTGAAATCATTCGCAGCGCTACTTTGCCGAGAATTAAAGGGAATTTTTTTACGACCAACTTAGACGTTATTCGCCATTCATTTGAGTTGGTACCGTGGGTGAGAAAAGCTAGTGTGCGGCGTGAATGGCCGGATAAATTGATCGTGACCTTGGAAGAACATGTGCCACTCGGGACCTGGGGCGAAGAGGGACAGTTGTTATCCGTGAAGGGCGAAGTGTTTACCGCCAATTTAGCGGAAGCAGAAGAAGATACGCGCTTGTTGGAATTTAGTGGTCCGGTTGGCAGTGAGAAAGAAGTAATGAACCATTTTTTAGCGTTTAAAGAATGGTTCAAACCGATCTCACTGGCCCCAGAATCGGTGGCGTACAGCAAACGCTATGCGTGGTTGATCAAGATGAATTCGGGTTTAGAAGTACAGTTGGGACGCGAAGAAAATAGTACGGTGTTGAAAGAGCGGGTTGATCGGTTACTGCAGGTGTATCCTGAACTAATCAATCGGCTGCAAGGAAAAATTGAGAGCGTGGACCTGCGCTATCCAAACGGCTTGGCATTAAAAGCTACAGGGCAGGAATTGAACGTGGTGAGTAAAAAGAAGAAGTAATGACATGACAAAAGATGCAAAAAACTTGATCGTTGGTTTGGATATCGGTACCTCAAAGGTAGTGGCCGTGGTGGCGGAAGTCATGCCGGATGGTCGCCATGAAGTCATCGGCTTGGGTCAGCATGAATCCAAAGGATTGAAAAAAGGCGTTGTGGTCAACATCGAAGCCACGGTCGAATCAATTCAACGCGCACTCGAAGAAGCCGAATTAATGGCTGATTGCAAAATCAGAAATGTCTACACCGGCATCGCTGGTAGCCATATTCGCTCGATAAATTCGCGCGGAATGGTCGCCATCAAAGATAAAGAAGTTACCGCCGCCGACGTGTCGCGTGTGATTGAAACCGCCAAAGCGATCAACATCTCAACCGATCAGCAATTGCTGCACACCGTTCCGCAAGAGTTTATCGTTGATAATCAGGACGATGTGCGTGAGCCGATCGGCATGAGCGGCATTCGATTAGAAGTCAAAGTGCACATCGTCACCGGTGCGGTGTCGGCAGTACAGAACATCGTCAAATGCGTGCGCCGTTGTGGTTTGGAAGTCGCTGATTTAATTTTGCAGCCGATGGCTTCCGCTGAAGCGGTGCTGACGTTGGATGAAAAAGAACTCGGTGTTGTGTTGATCGATATCGGCGGAGGAACGACTGACGTGGCCGTTTTCAGCGAAGGCGCCATTCGCCACACCGTGACCATTCCTATCGCTGGCGACCAGATTACCAACGATATCGCGATGGCGATTCGCACACCAACCGCTGAAGCCGAAGAAATCAAAATCCGTTTTGGTGTTGCAAAACAAGCCCTAGCCGACCCCGCACAAACCTTGGAAGTGCCAGGTTTGGGTGATCGCGAACCGCGTTCGATGTCGCGCCAAGCCTTGGCAGCGGTGATTGAGCCGCGCGTTGAAGAATTATTCGCCTTCGTGCATCAAGTTATTCGTGAGTCGGGTTATGAGGATGTATTGTCGTCCGGTGTAGTGCTAACTGGTGGAACTAGCATAATGCCGGGCATGGTTGAAATGGCCGAAGACATCTTCCTAAAACCAACGCGCATCGGTATGCCGGAATATCACGGACAGTTATCGGACGTGGTTCGCAGCCCAAGATATGCGACCGTTTTGGGACTTTTACTTGAAGCGAAAAAACAGTATTTGCGCGGCCATTTAGTTTCGCGCCAAGAAGGTTCTGCAAAAGCCGTTTGGCAGAGGATGAAAGAGTGGTTTTTTGGGACTTTTTAATGTTAAATGTCTTGAAATTTGCTGTAAAAAAATAAGCGTCAATTTATAATGTTGTGCACACATGCAGTGTTTAGTCGTTAGTCGTGACACCTTAGAAGTTCTGTGATGATTAATGACTAGGAACTGCCAACCTGGAGGAAGATACGATGGAATTTGAAATGATCGATAATGCTACGCAAGGGACCATCATCAAAGTGGTCGGAGTTGGCGGTGCTGGCGGCAATGCAGTTCAGCATATGATTAACAAAGGTGTGAGCGGCGTTGAATTCATCGCGGCCAATACCGATGCTCAAGCGCTGGCTCAATCCAAGGCGCATAACGTCATTCAAATCGGCGAAACCGGTTTAGGTGCCGGTATGAAGCCTGACGTTGGTCGTCAGTTGGCAGAAGAATCCAAATCGCGCATCGAAGATGCTTTGCGCGGCGCACACATGGTATTTATCGCTGCTGGTATGGGCGGCGGTACCGGTACTGGTGCAGCACCGATCGTGGCAAAAATCGCGAAAGAACAGGGCGCGTTAACCGTTGCCGTCGTTTCTAAACCATTTTCCTACGAAGGCCAAAAATGCATGGACATCGCTGATGCAGGTTTAGAAGCGTTGTCTGAGCATGTCGATTCGTTGATTATCATCCTCAACGAAAAACTGGAAGAAATCTACGAAGACGATTCCATGCTCGAATGGATGCAGCATGCTGATGACGTTTTAAACAACGCCGTTGCCGGTATCGCTGAAATCATCAATGTCCCAGGTCATATCAACGTCGATTTCAATGACGTGAAAACGATTATGTCCGAACAAGGCAAAGCAATGATGGGTACAGCGACCGCTTCCGGTATTGATCGTGCGCGTATCGCAGCAGAACAAGCAGTTGCTTCGCCATTGTTAGACGGTATCGATTTATCTGGCGCGCGCGGTGTGTTGGTCAATGTGACTGCAAGCCGTTCGTTGAAAGGTAAAGAAATCCGTGAAGTGATGGCAGCAGTTCGTGCCTTCGCTGCTCCTGACGCATCGATTGCACAAGGTATTGCGTATGACGACAATATGGGCGACGACATTCGCGTAACGGTTGTCGCAACAGGTTTAGGTCGCGGCAAAAAGCCAATGTCCTTGGTTCAACCACAAACGATGTTGCGCACTGGTACTCACAACGAGCCAATGATGACGGCAAATGTTGGCTTAAATATCGGCCAAGTTGGCAATGCACCAGCGATGGGCGGCGCGTCTCACAGCTTTGATAGTCCAAAAGGTCCAGCCGTTTGGCGTCGTGAGTCAGCTTCTGAAACAGTGCGCGCATTAGAGAAAAACGGCATGGAAACTTACGATATTCCAGCGTTCTTGCGCAAACAAGCTGACTGATCCAGTGTGATCTCTCCAGCTGAAAGCGGATGTTTTTGGTAAATTCCGCTTTCAGCAAAGAAAATAAGACTAAGGCATACTAGCGCCTTAGCTGTAGACGCCGCAAACAGCATTGTTTGTGGCGTTTTTTTAATCAAAACCTCACTCGGGAGATGCAATGACTACTAATGCACAAATCAAGATTGGCGATACTTTGCCAGCCGGCAGCTTAGCTGAATATGTTGAAGTGGCAACCGGCGTATGCGCTGTTGGCCCAAATACATTTAACGTCGCCGACATCACCAAAGGCAAAACCATCGCTATTTTCGGTCTGCCAGGCGCATTCACTCCAACATGTTCCGCGCAGCACGTTCCGGGTTATGTCGCGTTAGCCGACAAATTCAAAGCCGCTGGTGTCGATGAAATCTGGTGCATTTCAGTCAATGATGCGTTCGTCATGGGCGCATGGGGTCGTGATCAAAAAGCGACCGGTGTGGTGCGCATGATGGGCGATGGTAATGCAGATTACAGCCGCGCTTTAGGTTTGTCCGCCGATTTCAGCAAATTCGGCATGGGTACTCGCTCCCAGCGTTATTCAATGTTGGTAGTGGATGGCGTTGTTAAGCAATTGAACGTAGAGCAGGGCGGTAAGTTTGAAGTGTCGAATGCAGAAACCTTGTTAGCACAATTAGGATAAAACCCAGCGTCAATTCAGCAGTTAATTCTAAAATCGGCTTAATTTTTAAAATAAATGAAAGATTAAGCCGATAAAAAATAGAATAAATAAAATTCTCTAAGTACCACCCAAGAAGAACTTAGCCACTCAAAGCATGGCTACTGAACCAAGCATCCAATCACCCTACGTGATTTCGTTATGTAACATCGTTATGTAACTTCGCTATCTAGACTTATCATCTAAGTAGTTATTTCTCTCAATATTTGCCCTGTGAGTACCATTCATCGCAACCATGTTAAAACAAAGAACAATTCAAAAAGTCGTTAAAACCATCGGCGTCGGCCTGCACTCTGGCACTAAAGTCGAGTTGACCCTGCGCCCCGCCGATGTGGATGTTGGTATTGTGTTTCGGCGGGTCGATTTTGATCCTCCGGTTGAGTTTCCCGCTTCTGCTCTGGGTGTTGGTGATACACGCATGGCATCTACCTTGACGCATGAAAAAGCTAAAATCTCCACGGTCGAACACGTGATGTCGGCTTGCGCCGGCTTGGGCATCGACAATTTGTACATTGATGTCAGTGCGGAAGAGATCCCGATCATGGATGGTTCGGCGTCTTCCTTTGTTTTTCTGTTGCAGCAAGCGGGCAAAGTTGAGCAATCCGCACCGAAAAAATTCATCCGTATTTTGAAGCCTATCGAAGTACGCGAAGGCTCCGGCGCTGCTGAAAAATGGGCGCGTCTCGACCCATATCACGGGTTTAAACTGAAATTTTTTATCGAATTTAATCACCCCGCCGTGGATGGCACCAATCAAACTGCCGAGGTCGATTTCGGTAATGTCTCTTATGTTAAAGATGTCGCCCGCGCGCGTACTTTTGGCTTTATGCAGGATGTCGAAAGCTTGCGCGGAATCGGTTTAGCGCGCGGCGGTTCGTTTGAAAACGCGATTGTGTTGGATGAATTCCGTATTTTGAATGCCGATGGATTGCGTTACGAGGACGAATTTGTGCGCCATAAAATCTTAGATGCGATTGGCGATTTGTACTTAATTGGTCACCCATTATTAGCTAGTTACAGCGCGCATAAATCAGGTCATGGAATGAACAATCAACTTCTGCGCGCCATGTTGGATCAACCCGATTCGTATGAATTAGTGAGTTTCGACAGCGAGGAATTGGCGCCGCATTCGTACCTGAAACAAGTGGCTCAACAATGGTTGCCAACCTAATGAAATAAATCTAAGCGCTGCCTTCAGCGCTTATTTTTTGTGCCGTTGTAAAAGGTTGCGTAAAGCGCCGAGCAACTCTTCATTGTGTTTGGATTTGGAGAGGTTTTTTTCGAGCGAGCCGAAAGCTGACAATGCCGAATCAGTCATGTGACATTGTTTCTCTAAAGTTTCATTTTGTAGCGACTGGTTCACTTGTACTTTGATGCGGATTGCGTTAATCTGCCAGCCTGTTTTTTGTAATGAAGTTTGAAGTTTGGGAAGTTGTTGTTTAAGTTTAGTGGCAAGTGCCGCATTGGGCGCCGCCAAAATAAGCTGATGTTCTTCATAGTGCAGAACTTGGCAATACAAGAATAATTGGGGCAGCGCCGCGACACATTCTTTTTGCAACGCGTTGATGTTAGCGATAGCTGGCCATAAATGCGCAATTTCACTTTGTAATAGCGAATTCACTTCGACGCTTTGATATTGTTTTTTTTGCTTCACGATCGATCGAAACGGATTAGTCGCGGATGCTGAAGCGGGCTGACGAGTTGTTTTCATTGCTAATGTCATTACCTTGCTGTGACCTGAGATTTACTTGGGTATTACTGGAGTATTGATGCAAATAATTGTAATGCACCCGCGGTTTACGCGAGCAAAATCAATCAAGATTACGCAAAAGCATGTGTATTTATCACTGCTTGGATTGGTTATATTGGTGCTCATCAGCAGTTTTTTGCTATCCGTATTATGCCTGCGTTTAGCAGGTAGCTCCGAAACTATTCGCAATATCCTTCCGGCCGAATTCAGTGTGTTAGACAGCAATTCGCAAGCCAAATACATGAAGCAAAACTTGGCAAAAATGGCAATTAAGCTGGGCGAAATGCAAGCGCAAATGATGCAGCTAGACGCATTGGGCGAGCGCGTTCAAGGTTTGGCTGGCGTTAAACCAGAAGAATTTAATTTCAAAAAAGTCCCACCCCGCGGCGGAATAGCCCCGCCTGCTAATGCGCCGACGTTGAGCATGTCCGAATTCCAAGCGACTTTAGATGCGTTGTCCAACGATTTGGACAATCGTGCTGATTTCTTGAATGTGGTCGAAACAACATTAATGGAATACAAAGTCAGGTCACGTTTATTGCCAACAACGCAACCAGTTAATGTGCCATTTAACTCGTCCACCTTTGGCTGGCGTTTAGACCCATTTACTGGTCAGAACGCGTTTCATGAAGGGATTGATTTCCCCGCGCCGGTTGGCACACATATTGTGGCCGCGGCCGGCGGCGTGGTGATTACGTCGGAATACCACCCGCAGTTTGGTAATGTGCTGGAAATCGATCATGGTAACGATTTGGTAACCCGCTACGCGCATTGTTCGCGCATTCTCGCTAAGGTGGGCGATATTGTTAAGCGCGGCCAATATGTGGCCGACATTGGCACTTCTGGACGTTCAACCGGTGCACATTTGCATTTTGAGGTGCTGCTCAAAGGCCGCCCTCAGAATCCCAATAAATTCTTATCCGCTGGCGCCAGCCAAACCGCATCGGCTAATTCCATCAATCCGGCAAGTCCGGTTGCGGCAAATTGATAGCAAGCTAGACCGCTTCCCCGTTACAATAGCGCTTTCTATTTTTCAGCGTTTGTGGAAATCACAAGCCGATTGCACTCCATGAAAGTTCGCACCCGTTTCGCTCCCAGTCCCACCGGTTATCTGCATTTAGGCGGTGCCCGCACAGCCTTGTTCTCCTGGGCGTTTGCTCGTCATTTTGGCGGCACGTTTGTATTACGCATCGAAGATACCGATTTAGAACGTTCCACTCCAGAAGCGGTACAAGCCATTATCGAAGGCATGCAATGGCTGGGATTGCAGCACGACGAAGGTCCGTTCTATCAAATGAAACGCATGGATCGCTATTCCGCTGTGTTGGCAGAAATGCTGGGTGCAGGCACTGCCTACCATTGCTATTCATCGCCAGAAGAAGTTGAAGCGATGCGTGAAAAGCAGCGTGCTATTGGTGAGAAACCGCGCTATGACGGCACTTGGCGTCCGGAGCCGGGCAAGACCTTGCCCGCGATTCCCGCTGACCGCAAGCCTGTCATTCGTTTCAAAAATCCGTTGGAGGGTGAAGTGACTTGGGACGATGTAGTCAAAGGTCAAATAACCATCGCCAATCGTGAAATGGATGACCTGGTTATCGCTCGTCCTGACGGCACGCCGACTTACAATTTTTGCGTAGCGGTGGACGATTGGGATATGCAAATTACCCACGTTATTCGTGGTGACGATCACGTCAACAACACGCCACGTCAAATCAATATTTTGCTGGCACTCGGTGCAACCTTGCCGAAATACGGACATGTGCCCATGATCCTCGGCGCGGATGGCGAGAAACTGTCTAAACGTCATGGTGCTGTGAGCGTGATGGATTATCCAGCGCAAGGTTATTTGCCCGAAGCGATGCTCAATTATTTATCGCGTTTAGGCTGGAGTCACGGCGATGATGAAGTGTTTTCGATGGAGCAAATGTGTAGCTGGTTTAATTTAGATCATTTATCCAAATCGCCCGCGCAATTTAATCCAGAAAAGCTCGCTTGGCTCAATAATCATTACATCAAGTTGGCCGATAACAAACGCTTAGCCGATTTGATTAAACCTATCATGCACGAGGCGCAGTTTGATGGCGCCCCCGATTTGGAAGCAGTAATTGCATTGCTCAAAGAGCGCGCCAATACGACCGTTGAGTTAGCCAATAGCGCGATGCTGTTTTACCGCCAACCGCAACCGGAAGCGGCATTATTGGCTCAACATTTAACCGATGCAGTGCGACCAGCCTTGCAAGCTTTTGCGGCCCAACTGGTCACAGTCACTTGGACTAAAGCCGATATTTCTGCCGTAATGAAATCGACCTTAGCTGAGCATGGATTAAAGATGCCACAATTAGCAATGCCGCTGCGTTTATTAATCACTGGCCAATTGCAGACGCCATCGATCGATGCAGTGCTCGAATTGTTTGGTCGTGAGGTGGTGTTAAGCCGCATCAATCAAGGGCTGTAAGCAGAAACTAATTAGCCCGTTTTTAATGAAAGCACTGACCGAGGTACAAACTTGGTGAGTGCTTTTTTATTGCGCGTTGATTTTTTTTGGAACAGCCTTGATTGCCTGCCGTGCTGCGCGTCAAGCGGATGCGGTTTGAAAATTATCCGAAAAGAATCATTTTATTTATTTTGATCGAATCGGTTTTACCCAAATCGGCAACACTAATCAGCTCAACGAAAAATACGCAGTGAACCGCTAAAAACGGGAGAAAAAACTTGTAACGCACAGCAAGTTTTGCTATAGTCTCGTTTCTTCGCAAGGGGGGTATAGCTCAGTTGGTAGAGCGCTTGCATGGCATGCAAGAGGTCAGCGGTTCGATTCCGCTTACCTCCACCAGTTACTGATGTATCAAAGCGACAGTTTTGTTACTAAAGTAAAAGCAGCGAGAGAAAAATGCAGAAAATAAGAATTTTTTCTTGCAGAGATCGAAAAGTCATAATATAATTTCGGTCTTGCTTCGGGGCTAGTTAGTAAAAAGTACCAAGCATTAGGTCGGTAACAAGGACAGATTTCTGTCCCCATCGTCTAGAGGCCTAGGACATCACCCTTTCACGGTGAGTACAGGGGTTCGAATCCCCTTGGGGACGCCAGTAAAAAAAGAAAACCGTTATGCCAACGCATAGCGGTTTTTTTTCGCCCATACGTAGCGAAGCACTGCTTCGCGGTCTTGGGATTCGAAGGGTGCCGCATACCGGCGGCAGCGCGGCCCGCAGAATGTGGGCGAATCCCCTTGGGGACGCCAGTAAAAAAAGAAAACCGTTATGCCAACGCATAGCGGTTTTTTTTCGCCCATACGTAGCGAAGCACTGCTTCGCGGTCTTGGGATTCGAAGGATGCCGCATACCGGCGGCAGCGCGGCCCGCAGAATGTGGGCGAATCCCCTTGGGGACGCCGGTAAAAAAAAACCGTTATGCTAACGCATAGCGGTTTTTTTTCGCTCATGCGTAGCGAAGCACTGCTTCGCGGTCTTGGGATTCGAAGGGTGCCGCATACCGGCGGCACCGCGGCCCGCAGAATGTGGGCGAATCCCCTTGGGGACTCCAGTAAAAAAGAAAACCGTTATGCCAACGCATAGCGGTTTTTTTTCGCCTAAAGCCAGATAAGCTTTGCTTCGCGGCTTTATAAAGCTGGCTCAATGGTAGCCAGAGGAATAACTAGGTTGATTAAGTTGATCAAGTTGTAAATCCGATCATCCCGGTAAAAACATACAAACCGCTGCGGCTCCCATCACCGCTGTAGCAATCCAGCCCAGTAAAATAATCGGGCGACTCGCGGTGTATGCGCCCATGACGGATTGCTTTGACGCGAGAATAATCACGACGACCATTAATGGTACTGCGACGACGCCGTTGATGACTGCGCTCCAGAACAGGGCTTTCATTGGGCTGATGGGGGAATACTGGATGACTAAACCGGCCAAAACACTGAAGGCAATGATGGCGTAAAAGCCTTTGGCGTCAGCGACTTTGCGTTCTAAGCCCCAGTTCCAATTCATGGCTTCTGACATGGCGTAAGCGGCTGAGCCGGCCAGTACTGGAACACCGATTAGGCCCACGCCTAGGATGCCTAGCGCGAATAAAATATAGGCGAAATCACCAGCAATCGGGCGCAGGGCGCTAGCGGCTTGGGCGGCGGTGTTGATGTCGGTTACGCCCGCCACGTGCAATGTGACAGCGGTGGCTAGGATGATGAAGTAGGCCGTCAGATCGGAATACGCCATGCCGCTCCACGTGTCCCAGCGTATGCGGCGTAATTCGGATTGTGCTTGGCAGGGAGCTTGGATTAACGGCGCTGCATCTTGATTGATGCGCATATCTTCTACTTCTTCCGACGCTTGCCAGAAAAATAAATAGGGGCTAATCGTGGTGCCAAATATGGCCACGATGACGGCGGCGGAGTTGGCATTAAGGGTAAAACTTGGCCAAACCGTGCGCAGCGCAACTTGCGTCCACGGGACGTGAACGGTGAAAAGTACGGCGGCATAGGCTAACAGCGATAAGGTTAGCCATTTTAGAAAAAATACGTATTTGTGATACGGGATAAAAATTTGCATCAGCAGTGTTGCGAACACAAAAAATCCGGTCATTAAATGCCGATTCAATCCCGTGACCAATTCCGCCACTTCCCCCATCGCTGCCACGTCTGCGGCGATGTTTAAGGTGTTCGCCACTAGCAGCAACAGAACAACTATTTGCAGCACGATAGGCGGAAAAGTGGTTTTGATATTGGCGGCTAATCCTTTGCCAGTCACGCGCCCGATTTGCGCGCACATAGATTGGATCGCTGACATGAGCGGAAACGCCAGCGGCATGGTCCACAGCATATTTAAACCAAATTGCGCTCCCGCTTGCGAATAGGTCGCGATGCCGCTTGGGTCGTCGTCGGCTACACCGGTGATTAGTCCGGGGCCAATTTTAGCGAGTGGATGTTGCTTGCAGCGTTGCCAAAATGATGGCGTGACGATCGGCGGCGTTGTCTCGTTTTCTGGCTGTTGGGAAGAATGCATACGCTGCGCCCGTTAGGTTTAATGAATATGGTTGCAGCTAAGTGAGATAATTTTTATCCGTGGACAAAAGTCCATGTTTCTGAGCGAATAGGACGATTCCAACCGTGTCCTTTTCGCCGATTTTGATCAAAATTTGAGTGCGATGGGCGGTCACGGTTTTAGGACTTAACCCAAGTTCAAAGGCGATTTGTTTAGTGGTTTTTCGATTGCCTATCATTACAATAATTTGTAATTGACGCGCCGTCAGTGAGTGTAGTGGATTAGCTAGTAAGTCGGTGGGAAAGGTTAGGCGTTGTATCATTTTGGTCGAAATACGCGGACTCAGATACGATTCATGCCGCGCCACTGCGCGCAATGCAATCTCTAATTCGGTTTGCGTGACGTCTTTTAGCAAATAAGCTGATGCGCCAGCCTCCATGGCGCTCATCACTGCCGCGTCTGAATCTTCCATCGTCAACACCACAATGCTAAGCGCCGGATATAAACGCTTAAGCCGCGCAATAATCGCGCTACCCGTGGTCATCTCCGAGTTGATATCGATGGTAAGAATAGTAGGAAGCGATTGGCCTAGTAAAGCGGCTGCTTGGCTTTGATCGGACACTTCTGCACTGATGCAAAAGTCGGGCATGCGCTCGATCAAGCAACGGATTCCTGCTCGCACCAATACTTCATCATCGAGCAACATAACGCTAATTGTCATCACAGCTACCAAGCAGAACTGCGACGCACCAAGTCATCAAGTCCACCGAAATAATGCTCCGCTAAAACTGATAAAAAATACCAATATTGCCACCTTTGCGCTGGTAATATGGGTTGGTGTAGTAATCCAGTTTGGTCACTAAACCAAGTGTGGGCGAGAGCCAATGCCGCCACGCCAAGCTGGCTTCGTGACTTTGAAAATCCACTAAAGCGACTTGATCAGAAATGGTCAAATAGCCCTCGCCACCCCAGCCATAACGCCCCGTGATTACGTCTTGTTTATCGTGTCCGTAAGTTACCGCCACAAATTGCTGATGGGTTGAAACCTGATTCGGATTACTTTTATTGAGCCGCACACCTGCTTCGACAATCCACGCTTGCTCAAAATAATAGGTCGCACCAAAGTTCAAATTGCGATCAATATGTCCATCTGGCGCGTCGTAATAGCCCAAGCCAATCGTGGTGATTAACGCGCGATTGCTCATCCATTTTCGACTAAGAGAAATATCGCTGCGTATCTTAGGCAGATAAAACGCACCATCGCCCGCACCGATAGACAAGCGTGTGAACCAATCAGGATTCAACACAATCGTATCGGCAATGCCAGCGAAGGTTCCGCCAACGTGAAATTCCTCTTTGGACGACAACTCCATTTGCCAAACCTGACTATCGATTTGGTACGTGCCGACCAAGGTCACGTTAGTCCAATTGCCATAACCAGCGCTTAGTTCTTCCCCTCCAACGGTAAGTTCGATACTTCGAATTGGGGCAGCGGTCAACGCGCTCGGCAACACAATTTCGGACTCGATGGCGGGATCTTGTTGTGCAGCTGATTGCATCTGCGCTCGCGCAGGACTCGTCGCAAAGCTTGCCGCGCAAGTGCTTAAAACAAGTAAAACGATAGTTGAATATTTAGGCGTCACATTGACCTTGAAGGAGATAAAAAAGAAGTTAGAAATCGCAGCGAATGGGCGCGTTATGCATGCAACTTTATTTGCTTAGCTTAGTTCCGCCATCGTTAGCATCGCCCCATTCCTGCCAAGCTGGCATTAGTACGAACAAATACAAACCAGTACAAATAGCGCTGAATCCTATCGACAGGATTAGATTGATCATCATGGCGGTTCTTCCTTTCAAGGAATCATTTTTGAATTCAACATATCCACGCGCAATCCCGCGAATACGCATACGCGATCAAGCAAAGCGATTGTTCGATAAAGAGCGTGTTGATTTTTGCTTGAATCACGCTGGCGACGATATAGGGTGGCTGCGTCGCGCTCTGTACGCTGGCGAACTAAGGATTTAACGGTTAATCGTTTTTGCGTCGAATATCATCTGAAGCGCGGGAACTCTCGCCGCTCAATAGGTGATTAGGACCGAGAGGGTAATAGTAAAAAATTGCCATAATTCAATATTTAACTTAGTATTTTGAAGTGGGTGTCCCACGGTTAAATGTGAAGAACTCGGCCCGCCTGTTTGCCTGAGAAGCCCCAGCACAATGTCGCTGCGCGATGTAAAGGGCTGAAGTTGGAATGTGCTAAAGCCATCAACTGCTTAAATATCGACGATGAACTGCACTAAGAATTGATCATGAATGCACAAGCTGTCAATTTTAGGTTGGTCTATGACGGAATAGGGCCAATCAAATGGAGTGGTGGAACAAACGATTTTGGTTTGCAGGATAAGGCGGGCAATTTGAGTACGGGCCTAGTCATCGATAAAGATCAACGTGCCTTCACTTTCTCGCTGCAGGTGAAATCCGACCAATTCGGTGCGCCAGTTTTTTCTGGGCCCTTCTGTCATGGTTCGCCCAAAGACCGATTTATTTATTTGAGTTGGCGTAATGCGCAAGGTGGATTTGATCAACGACTTAAGTTGCCTTTGGTCGGCATTACTTGGACAGATATTCAGATGGCGTTATCGCATCAAGCAATCATTGTTGGTGTCCTATGCGACCATCACCCAAAGCTGACTTCAACCGGAGAAAATATCGGTGGAACTCGTTCGATAACGTGGCAAACCAACCGAATTGAGAATACATAATTATTAGACTAAAGTTGGCACATAGTGTCGCAGTTTGTACGTTTTCTAAATTTGATTGTGGAGTAGTCCTTGCGAGTAATTTCAATCGGAAAGTCGCCTGTTTAGGAGAAAAAACCATGAAAAACGTGATGCTGTGGTTGCTATGTTGTGTTCCACTTCTTGGCAATGCACAAAGTACTCCTCAGGCTGCGCTAAACGCGCCGCCAGGATATAACGAAGAGCTTGCCAAATCCCTCGGTGCTGACGAACACGGCATGAAGAAATATGTGTTGGTAATTCTGAAAACTGGACCCAATAAGGTAGCAAAAGGGCCAGAACGAGATGCCATGTTCAGCGGCCATTTCGCGAATATCCAACGCTTGGCGGATGAAGAAAAACTGGCAATTGCCGGTCCGCTCGACGGCACCGACGGTTGGCGTGGTTTATTTATCTTTGCAACTGGAGACATTGAGCTGGCAAAAACGTGGATGGCGGCTGATCCCGTCATTATCAATGGCGAAATGGTGGCGGAGTACCACAAGTATTACGGTTCCGCAGCATTGATGTCGGTGACTAAGTTGCACAAAACAATAGCGTTGAAGGACTTTTGAAAAAGAACAGGCTACGGCTAAGTGTTTGAATGCGGCGAATTGAGCTCATAACGGACAGTCAATGGAGGGGCTAATTGGTCGCAAAAAAACATGATGCTGTGGCTGCTAAGACTAACGATCGGGCGCAGGTCGAATTCAAAAATCGCGCAGAATTAAGGGCATGGCTAAAGGCAAATTCGTCTCTTTATGCAGGTATTTGGGTGATCTATTTCAAGAAGCATCATCAGGATTACCTTCCCTATGATGCAATCGCTGAAGAATGCCTCTGTTTTGGATGGGTTGATAGCCTGCCGCGCAAATTGGATGATGACAGGGCGATGCTCTACATTTCACCTAGAAAAGCGGGAAGTAATTGGTCTAACGCAAATAAGGCCAGAATAGAAAAACTTATTCGGCAAGAGTTAATGACTAAGGCCGGGATGAAAAAGGTTGAGGACGCAAAATTGGACGGAAGTTGGGATGCTTTGGTCGAGATTCAGGCCGGGGTTATACCAAAGGATTTGAATTTGGCACTGAACGCGAATAGGGTAGCCAAGCGCAATTTTGATTTATTCCCTCCTTCATCCAAGCGAATTATTCTTGAATGGATTGCTGGGGCGAAAACCCCAGAAACCAGATCAAAACGAATTTACGAAACGGTGTCTAACGCAGCAGAAAATATTCGGGCAAATCATTATCGCCAGCCTACTCGTGCCGAATAAATACCCGGTTGGTAGCACCTCAAACACCAGCCAAATACGCAAACCAACCAGCCCGAAACTCTCCGTGAGTCCATTACCAAGTCTGTGCCCGCTAATCAGCCGACGCTCGCTGATACCTTCGCAAACCGGCATAAAAATTATCCGATATCTGTATTCCCAAGGCGTCATGCTAGTGCAGCTTAATAGGCAGAATTCCCCGCCAACAGACTTTTAGTACGCTGATAAAAGCCCAACTCATTCATCGTAATCAGACCGCGATTATTGATGAATTTGGATTCAATCATATGCTGTTGAGCTTGGGCCACGGCGGGTTGTTGACGCAGCGCTGCGACGTAACCTAACACTGCCCACGGAAATGGGTCGTAAGTCCCGTTCTGCCAATTGGGCGTATGCAAACTAAGATAAGTCCAGCCTTTGTCGTAATACGCCGAAAGCTCGTTTAGCGCGAATGCTTGCGGAAAAACCTGGCAAGTCGTCCCTGCGTAAAACGCGGTTGTCGCTTGTGCGTCGCCATCAATGGTTTTAAAGCCAGCATGGGCGCTATCGTATAAATAGTTACTGATGCCGTTGACTATTCCGGTTGCGACCAAATCGTAATAATTGGCGTCGCTGGTTTCACCCAAATCACGCAACATGCCGGCGAAGTCGCGCAAGCCGCGGTAGTCTTCGGCGTTATCCATCAAATAGCCTAACGAATTCGTTTGGGTGCGCGGCGGTTGGAAAGTGGCGATTAATCCATCGCTCGCTTTTTGCATCACGGCCAAATTGCGATAGGCGATATTTTTTAGCGTCGCTTCGTTCGCTGTCCACCAGACGCTGTTATGACTAAGACGCTCATACTTGACCGCTAAGGATAAAAAGGTCGCTGCGTACGAATCATCCGAATCCGATCCCACCAACGTGACACTCACCATATTACCCGCCACAAAATTGACATCAGCAATGGTTGAGTTGACGTTGAGTTTAGCGATGTAGAGATTGAGGTAGCTCAGCACGTAGGTGTTCAAATCGGCGGGCGACAAATATTGCACGATAGGCAGCAAGCCTAAATTGCTGAAATACCAGTTGATTCGTCCAGCCGGTGCAATCAAATAGCCGTTGGTGAACGGCCCAGTTTTGATTTGCAGATTTTTGATCTGTTGCACCACATCGATGCCCGCAGTTGGCTGGGTTGCGCTTTGTGCTGTGCTTGGAGTGGGAAGCCCGATTGCTAGCGCGATTGCTAGTGCTGCTGCGATATGTGACAAGTGCCGGCGGTTGAACATGGTGTTGTCCTAAGTGATCGAAAAGTTTTAATTCCAGCGGTGCAGCTTATATAGCGTAGGCTGCGCAATATATTG
Source organism: Sapientia aquatica (assembly GCF_004358105.1). Lineage (GTDB taxonomy): Bacteria > Pseudomonadota > Gammaproteobacteria > Burkholderiales > Burkholderiaceae_D > Solimicrobium > Solimicrobium aquaticum. The sequence continues at coordinate 95,782 of NZ_SMYL01000002.1, forward strand.
CTGCATGGAATTATTTCACTATAGGGGAAAAGTTGCCCTAGCGCACTAGGAAATGGCTTAGTCCGAGCGAGTATTTATCGCTGTTGGCAATTGTTCAAAATTCGTCATGGGCGAGTAAATTTGCTGGCTTTTAGCAGGAGCAAGTACAGATTTGATGACGCAAGTTGCTCGGGGCGATTGGTAAGTGATCATGGCTAAATAACATGGTGGTTGCTATACGTTCGCTAACGAACTGACTTGCTTGTGTCCAGTCGTTATGGTGAGTTGGTCGTCAAAACTTGCCCAATTTCCTTAACCTGCACAAGGCGCGCCATTGCCCATGAACCCAAATCCGATCCGTGTCTTTAAACAACTTTTCACTGCAGCGTTGGTTTTGACCGTCCTATTATTTTGGAGCTTGAGTGCGCTGTTATCACCCGCGTGGGCGCAAAGCGAGAATGCTGTTGCCGCGAAGCCCGTATTAATTAGCGCCAGTGAAGATTCCATTATCAACTGGCCTTATCAGACTCTGCCGATGTCAGAAAATGGGATCGAAGCGAATTTGTTTTCTGATCCGGTGTGGAGTTTTAAGTCCAACCATCGCTACCCAGAATTAGATTTCAACGAGCACAGTTCAGTGCCTGATTCGGCGTTAAAACAAATCATCGTCTCCACGATGGCCATCGTCTTGTTGGCGATTGTGGTGCTGATGATGATCTACGCGATTCGGCACATGCTATTTACCCTCAATCGTATATTTGGTCGCCAGAGGCATCCCTACATCGATATCGACGACGCGCATTGGCCGCAAATTACCGTACTAATTGCCGCGCATAACGAAGAGAAAGTGATCGCTGGCTGCATCGAAGCGCTGCTCAACAGTAATTACCCCACCGACTGTTTAAAAATTGTGCCAGTCAATGACCGCTCAACTGACCAAACACGATTCATCATTGATAACTACGTGGCGCGCTTTCCCAATCGCATTAAGCCGTTTCATCGCGCTGCTGGTAAGCCTGGCAAAGCGGCGGCGCTCAAAGATGCACTCGCGCATGTGGACGGCGATATCGTCATTATTTTTGATGCCGACTATGTTCCCGGTTGCGGATTAATCAAGCAATTGGTCGCTCCGTTTTTTGATCCCGAAGTGGGCGCAGTAATGGGGCGGGTGGTGCCGTTAAACGTGGGTAGTAATCTACTCACCCGCATGTTGGATTTAGAGCGCTCGGGTGGCTATCAAGTCGATCAGCAAGCGCGGATGAATATGAAGATGGTGCCGCAATTTGGCGGAACCGGCGGCGGAGTGCGAGTCTCGGCGGTACAAGCCGTCGGTGGTTGGCATGAGAACGTATTAGCCGAAGATACCGATATTACCTACCGTTTATTGCTCAACGGTTGGAAGACGATTTACACCAATCGCACCGAATGTTACGAAGAAGTGCCGGAAGAATGGGCGGTGCGGATTAAGCAAGTCAAGCGCTGGTCCAAAGGCCATAACCAAGTACTGTTCCGTTACTGGTACCAATTTTTAACTAGCCCCTATTTGAGTTTGGTCGAGCGCATCGATGGCATGTTGCTGCTGCTAGTTTTTGTCATGCCGCCCTTATTGCTGCTTGGTTGGATCTTGGCCTTAGCGCTGTATTTCATCAACGCCAGTTATGTCGTGACCAATGCTATTCCAATCTTTGCCTTGATGGCGTATGGAACATTAGGCAATTTTGCCGCGTTTTTTGAAATTGTCATTGCTGTTTTATTGGATGGAAATCGACGTCGCCTGCGCTTGCTGCCCTTTAATCTCTTTGGCTTCTTCATCAGCATGTTTTCAATCTCGGCTTCCTTTTACAGCTTGATCGTTGATGTTGTCTTTAAGCGCGAACTGATCTGGGAAAAAACCCTGCGTTACCGGAAAGATGCTTCCCAATGAATAGCCACCTAATCCATCTGGTCGAATTTGCCGTATTCATGTCAGCAATGTTACTGATCGCCTTCCGCCCAGCATGGCAAGAATGGCGCACGCCTACTGACTTCCAACCGCTGTCAGTGAGCCCCGATTACAGCATTGATATTGATTATTTCGCGGCCAATTTTTATACCAAAGTGATTAACTTTTTGAATAAAGAATCGCCGCGCGAACATCAGCATAAGTTTCAATTGATTCCGGCCAGCGCCGGAGTGATCGATTGGTCTGTAGTTCGATTGCCCGTCATTGCAATGAATTCCATATTCGCCAAAGAAGTCATTAGTTGCCAGTTGCCGATTTTCGTCAATGGCGACCTCAGCACCGTGGGCGCTGATAATCTGCAATCGCTCTACACTCAAGGCAAAATTTCGCTCGGGCCATACAGCCGTATCCGCGATTGGGCGCATGCTAAAGAGGATATTTCGTTGGGACATGAAAGCAACGCACCGCGCCGTTTGTCTTCGTCTAGTTCTGTTTTGTTAGAACATGGTTGCTATTTTGAGCGCGTCAACGCGCCAACAATCGCATTTGGTGCGCGTAAAAATAATTCCATCTTTAACGCCAATGAATTGATCGAATCGTCGTTCTTAGAGCTAAGCGGCGCGATCAAGAAAACCAATTCGCTCACCTTAATTCGCGGTGATTGTGATATTCCTAGCGGTCGGATTTATCACGGCTCATTAATCGTCACGGGGCGACTCACAGTGGGTGAGCGTTCGCGCATCATCGGAGATGTCAAAGCACGCGATACGATTGTGATTGGCGCGCATGCGTTAATTGGCGGCGCGTTGATCGGTGAAAAAAATATCGAACTCAAAGAACAAGTGTGCATAAAAGGCCCGATTATTTCGGAAACGCTCATTACGATCGGCGCCGATTCCACTGTTGGCATGCATGAGCTACCCACTACCGTCAGCGCGCAACGTATTTTGGTGGATGCCGGCGTGGTGGCCCACGGCACGGTGTGGGCCAGAGATTTTGGCGTGACATGTCCAAGCTGAACTCGCAACACCTCACGTCAATTGGTTCTAGCCTGTTTGGACTGTTGCTAAGCTGCCTTAACGCTGCTCATGCCGCCGCACCGGCTGCGCTGGACTTAACTGGTTATGTCGATAAGCAGGGCGCAATTTCGGTGCAATTTAATGGTGACACGATAGACCCATACTTCACCTTACAAGCACTATTACTGGCGCGCGAAAACGGATTAGATATTTCGCCCTATGCGATGAAATGGGCTAATTGGATGATAGATCGGCAAAAGCCGGATGGCACTTTTGACCGCTTTTGTTTAACTCAGGGCGTGTGGTCACCCTGTAAAACCGCCGATGCGGACGATGCCTTAATGGCGCTATGGTTGAAGTTTTTAAGTACGATGCCGCATGAGCAGGCCACCAATTCGCGTTGGACGCACAGTACGCAATTGAGCCAAGCTAATCTTGATCGGTTGATCGACACGAAGCGCGGGATTTATCTGGTGTCGCCGGTGTATCAACATGGCTTATTGATGGATAACTTGGAAGTCTTGTCCTACCAAATTCAGCCTGACAACAAAGCAAAAGCAGCGGCCGCTAAACAATTGGCGCTCTCAATACGCGACGTTTTTTCTGATCAAAAAACGCACCGTTTTTTAGTCTCTACCCAAGCCGAGCAAAAAGAGCTGGCCTCTGCGTTCTATCCCGATCAAGTCGCACAGATTTTTCCCTTATTAGTTGACTTCGATTTCAACCTGCTCCCCAGCCCCAAAGCCAACTATTACAAACAATGGATGAAGCAGTATCGCCAAAGCTGGCTAACCCAATCGCGCCATGATTTTGCCTGGGGCGTGATTGCAGTGTTGGCTTTAAAGCAGGGTGATAGTTCGTCCGCCGCTTGCTGGTTGCGCGAATCTTCCGCTGCTCAACACACCGCACATTGGATTGCCACCGACGAGGTCGCGCGCCAAGTGTTAATGCGCCACCGTATTGAGCCTGCGGGACTGGACGTAGATTGCAACTGAATCTGTTAAAAAAATCTGAAAAGTTAAAAGGATAGTCGCATGAAGAATCAAGTGTATTTAGCCTGTATTGGTACCCGTCCCGAAATTATTAAAATGGCGCCGATTTATCACGAACTCAAAGCGCGTGGCGACCAAATATTGTTAGTTCACACCGGTCAACACGAAGCGATTGCCGAAGCCCTCTACGACTTCTTCGACATGCCGCCCGATATCAATGTGGTGCTCAAGCGCAAATCGACTTCGCTGGCGCATTTAACCTCTGCCTTGTTGGACGCCGTTGATGACGCCATGCAAGAGCTCAAGCCCGATGTGATCTTGGTGCAGGGTGACACAACGTCGGCTATGGTGGGTTCGCTAATCGCGTATTACTACGGCAAGCCAGTCGCGCACGTTGAAGCCGGATTGCGCACGCACGAGCACGAACCTTTTCCTGAAGAAAAAAATCGTGAATTAATAGGTCGATTAGCGCATTGGCATTTTTCACCGACTAAACAAGCGTCAAACAATTTGCTGCAAGAAGGCATCGATGCCTCGCGTATTTTTGACGTGGGCAATACCGTGATCGACGCCGCGCTGTGGACGCGCCAGCGCATTATGCAAAACAATGGTGAGCGCAGTGCGGCCATGCCTGCCAATTTGCAGCAGTTTGAATTAGATTTCCCCGACGAACGTTTGATCTTAGTTACCGCGCACCGACGCGAAAACTGGGGCCAGCCGATACGTAACATTGCCAAAGCAATTGGATTAGTGCTTAGTCAGCACGAAGATGTGGTCGCGGTTTGGCCGGTGCATCCTAATCCAGCGGTACGGACGGATATCGAAGCTGAGTTAAAAAAATTGCCTTTGGACGTGCGCCAACGCATTTGTCTGACTGAATCGTTGGGCTATCAAACCTTAATCGCGCTACTTATGCGTTGCGATTTCACTTTGACCGATTCTGGCGGAATTCAAGAAGAAGCCTCTGCCTTTGGCAAACCAGTTTTGATTGCACGCACTAGCACCGAAAGGCAAGAATTGGTCGACAACGGCGGTGCCTTATTGGTCGGCACCGACGTCGCCAACATCGTCGCCCACATTGATTTGCTGCTGGAAAACCAAGCTCATTACGACAGCATGAAGCTCGATAAAAGTCCTTTTGGTGACGGCAACAGCGCGCAGCGCATCGTCGATATTTTGTCCAATAAAACGCTACTGCAAGAACAGGCTTACGTTTAATTCTCGCTCAAACAGTGCAGCCAGATTGTTTAATCCTTAACCGAATATTTTCACCAGAAGGAAATCAATGACGACCAAACACATACCAATTCCAATGGACGGCGCGAGCTTTCAACGAACGCTGGCATTGCAACATCGTGCGATAACGCGAATCGCGTTCCCTCCTAGTTTGTTGTTGCAGCTAGTGTATTTGCCGATTCTGTTTTGCGGCTTAATTCTGTGGGTGAAGCCCTATCTGTTTTCTTTTTGGGCGCAATGCATTGCTTTCTGGAGCGGCTTTCTAGGTTTATCGTTAGGCTTTCCAAGCAATGGAGCAGCGCCGGCAGAGACTGATCCGCTTGGCTTAATTTGGAGCGGCGGTGCGATGGCGATGTATTCGCCCACCGCGCTTGAATTAGTAATTAGTGCGCTCTTGGTGATCGCCGCGTTGGCAGCCAGTGCGCTGATGATTGGGGCGCTAGCGCCGCTTAAATATGTGATCCGAATTTTGGCAACAGTGGTGGCGGTGTCTATCGCTTATTTTATGTTTTGGCCGACTCAGTTTCCGTATTCGATCGCCAGCCATATTCGCGATATTGCCAGTTTGGGCTATGTGCTACTTCTCGTCGTTCCGGTAATGCTGACGTTTGGCTATTACGTTTTTCCGTTTAGCTTAGCGCTTAAGATTAAAAATACCTTATTAATTTTGGCGTATTTCGTGATTTTTATTCCCTTGCAGATTGTGTTGCACGTGCTGATTTTGCAGAATTTTTCCTTATTGTTTGCACCAGTTTTGTATATCTGCTTCGGCACGCTGCTTGATGTATTGATCTTTATCGCGCTCTATTCTTGGGCGGCTAGCACCATTCCAGAAGAAGCAACAATACCCGCTACCTAGCCAAGCTAGGCAGTTTGTTAGGCGCGGGTGAATAACATTGCAATTCCAACCAAGGGCCACTCGACCATTTTCCGAATAGGTGTGACGAGTGGAATTGGCTTCAATAGCATTTTGATCGCCATGGCGAACGGATAATGATCGCGTGCTAAGCGTTTGACGGTCAGGCTGTAGTTAGTCCAATCGGCGGGCACAAATTGACGATGAGGATAAAAGCCTTGATGCACATGTTTGAAAGCGATGTAGGCATCTTGACTTTGGATGCCGCCCAAACGTCGCCAAATTGCCATGATTAGTGCTGGTACGCTGTGCTGTTCAATCGCATGGTATTTGCTGAAATACTGCCGAAAATGGTTGTAATGCATCACTTCATCGGCTTTGATTAACGCTAAAATTTGCCGCAAAACTGGTTCGCGCACGTAGTGTTGCAGGGCGCGATAGAAGCTTGATGTGCCAGTCTCTACCACGCAGCGCGCCATGAGTTCCAAGCTTTTGTGTGCTTCGAGCTGATCGATGGTGCACAGTGCGCTGTACTGCAAATAAAACGCTTTAAAGCTTGTTTTCCAATCGAACTCGGGCCAGACCGTTTGCACATACGTTTTGAGCGCCGTGCCATGTTGCACCTCTTCCTTTTGCCAACATTCTGCTAGCCATTTGGTGAGCGTTTTATCCTCCTTAAATAGTTGAATCAAATTACCCGCATACATTTCGGACAGAATTTCGACAAACGATGCTGAGGCTAAGGTCAGGAATAAAAAATGGTCATCCGCCACCAATGTTTTATCCACTTCATTAAACGGAATAGTCGCCAGCGTAGCGCGGGGTTTGCTGCCAAGATCGGTTTCTGTCATTAAATTGCTCCAAATACTTACTTTGTTATTGCCATACGCAGGCGGGCTAATTAAGCCGTTTATTGCAGCAGCGGCACCAATTTAATTTAGCGATGTTCCTCCGAATGTGGTTCATTCGCTCTTGGGCTTTGTGGTGCTGGTCTGGATTGTTGTGGAACGGGATGTGCTTGTTGTTCTGGTCGAGATTGCGGCGGCGTTGGACGCGCTTGTTGTGGGGCGGGATGCGGTTGCTGCGCTTGTTGATGGGCCGGTTGATTCGGCGCTGCTGCGGGACGGTTCGCTTGATTCATATGCTGATCTTGCGGATTCCTATTTTGTGGTTGTTGATTCGGACGCGTCATGTGCTGACCTTTTGGTCTCATGTCTCCCGCATGCATAGTTCCGGCGGGATGAGCAGCTTCAGGCGGGGCAGCATGACTTGGCTCGATATTGCCGGTCTTAAAATTGCCTAGCTCCGAGGTCGCGGCAACGTGCGGCTGACCGTGGTTCACACTATGGCGCTGCTCGTCGCTGCTGTGCGCGGCGTTTTCATGGTTAGCTTGTTCATTGGTGGCGCGGTTGTGCGGCATGTTGTTGATGATCAGGTCGCCTTTGCTCGGTTGAGCGCGCGTGCCGCCGTTGCCACCATTAAAGCTACTGCGCCGTTCATCACCGTGATTTTCTAAACGGGCGGAATACATATTGGGAATAGCGGAACGACCGATATTATTCGCTTCGCGGTTATAACGAAATGCGCCGCCATTCCAATAGCCGCCTTGATAGCCGTTGCCGGAATAACCGTAACCGTAATTAATCCCGCCGTAATAACCGATATGCGCACCCCAATACCCACCGCGCCACGCGTAATTGTTACCCTCAAAAGCCCAATATCCCGGCGTCCATAAAGCGCCTTCATAAGGTGCTACCACCCAAGTACCGGGCACCCAGTAATAGTCATTATTATCGGGGTCCCACGACCAATAACCTGGCGTCCACAAATACCCGTTCCCCGGAATTGGCGGCTGGGCATAGATAGGCAAAATCGGCGGTGCAATGGTGATACTGATTTGTGCTAGTGCGCCAGTGGTTAATGCGCCAAATCCAATTAAGCCTACTAATAGCAGGGCGTGGGGCGAAATTTTGTTCATGGGTGGTCCAGTCATTTCGCGTTATGCGAGGTAAGGAATAGCGCTTTGAACTGCCAAAGCAATAGGATTCAATAAATAGAAAAATGCGGCGCAATTGCTGCCCGCTTGCTAGTCTGAATGATGCGCTTTATAAAATTTTGGTCTGTGTCGTGACGTACATAGTGCGCTAATACCAGCGTTTTGCAGTAGGCGAATGTTCGTCATCGCACCGAGCGCAAACTGATCATTATTTATAGTTCTTGTTGGACTTCATCCCCGACCAAAATCACTCTACATCGATCCCACACTAGGAGAATCAAGATGCTCTTCGATACCTACACTGCCCGTAAGTTGGTACTGCGTAACCGCATCGTTATGTCCCCGATGACGCGCAATCGGGCTTTGCACGCCAATACACCGAATCAATTAATGGCGCAGTATTACGGCCAACGTGCAGATGCCGGTTTGATCATCACCGAAGGTACATCGCCATCACCTAACGGCTTGGGTTACGCCCGCATTCCGGGTATGTTTAATTCCGAGCAAGTCGAAGGCTGGAAGTTGATTACTAAAACCGTGCATGACAAAGGCGGGAAAATCGTATTGCAATTAATGCATACCGGTAGAGTCAGCCACACCAGCAATCTACCGCAAGGTGCGGAAGTCATCGGCCCGAGCGCGGTCGTTTGTCCGGGCGAAGTGCATATTTATAACGACGGTGTGGAGCCATACAGCTTGCCGCGTGCCATGACGGAGAGCGATATTAGTCAAACCGTTGCGGAATATGCGCGCGCTGCTTCATTAGCAATGGAGGCTGGCTTTGATGGGGTAGAGCTGCATGCGGCCAATGGCTATTTAATCGAGCAATTCTTAAATCCGCTGATCAATTTACGCAAGGATAAATACGGTGTGGATATGACTGGCCGCAATCGTTTTGCGTTAGATCTAGCCCACGCGGCTAGCGCGGCAATTGGGGCAGAGCGAGTCGGAATTCGCTTGTCGCCTTATGGGAATTTCAACGGCACAGGCGCTTTTCCTGAAGTGGACGAACAGTATTTAGCGCTAGTGCAGGCCTTGTCGACGTTAGGTTTGTTGTATGTGCATTTGCTAGATCATTCCGCAATGGGCGCGCCGCCAGTCCCTGCCGAGCTGAAAACTCGTCTGCGCAACGCTTTTGACGGCCCATTTATTGTGGCCGGCGGCTTTAATGCGGCCACTGCAGAACAAGCTTTGGTCGACAATCAAGCCGATTTGATTGCTTTTGGTCGTCCGTTTTTAGCCAATCCCGATTTGGTTACCCGCTTAAAAACAGGTGCCGCGCTCAATATTCCAGATATGGAAACTTTTTATACGCCTGACGCAAAAGGCTATACCGATTACCCAGCGCTGGATTAATTCATTCAGGTGTTGGGCGCAGCGCTCAACACCTGTTAATTCCGCAGTCGATCAGCCTCGGAAAATATCAAACGGTTCGATCATCAACACCTTTCTAATGCCAAAGTAGCTCGAAATCCCGGCAATTAAAATCACCATCCCAAACGCTGATTCCAAATTCATAAACGTAATCGTTGAGGCATAGTTAGGCATATTCCACTTGGCTAAGGTAATCATTAAGGTTACTAAACCAATGCCTAAGCCGTATCCGGTGATGCAGGTAAAACTAGCCATAAATAAAATCATCACGATCAATTCGCGACTCTTTGCGCCTATTGCTTTGAGTGCGCCGAATTTGTCCACGTTTTCAATCACGAAGGTATAAAAGGTTTGCCCTGAGATCGACAATCCCACCAAAAAAGCAATCGCGGTCATCATTAAGATATTGGTGCCGATACCAGTTTTGTAGGTGTAATAGTCGGCAATGCGTTGATTAAATTCGTCTTTGCTGAGCGCGATATAACCCAGATCAGCTACCTTCTTTTTAATCGAAACCAACGCTGCTGGACTTTTTGCTTGTGCCAATACATAGGAAATAGTGAAGCGCGGACTAGGTATGTATTCGATTGCCCGGCTATAGGTGGTGTACAACGTTGGAATCCCGTTTAATCCGTTCGAAGCGACTTTGGCGATGCCAACGATTACGCCGCGGTGATCATTTAATTCAAACACAGTACCGACTTTGGGATTATTTAATTTATAGAATTCGGCATCATTGACGGCGATAAAGGAGTTGTCGGCGTAAATGTCCAAAATATTGCCCTGCTCCAGTTCAGGCCGTCCGAACAAGCTAGTGTCATCGAGACCCACGACTACAACGGATTGAAAAATCCCATTCTCCAACCTAAGCTGCGCTCCACCGATATACAGCGGCGCTGCATAAGTGACGCCATCCATACTCAGCACTGCATCCAATAAATAGTCGGGCAAGGGAATAGATGAACTGGCGGTGTTGACCGCTGGATCCATAATCCAGAGATCGGCCCCGATATTGGTTACGGTGGAATAGGCCCGATTCAGAATTCCTGCAAACATCGACGTCATTTGCACCATCAAAAATACCGAAAACGTAATCCCGATTAACAAAGCGGTAAATTTTGCCTTATCGTTGACCAGCAGCTTAAAGCCGATGCGTATGATGCCGCTGTATTTCATGGCGCGGCTCCGGTAATTGCTGCTTGATCTGCATTCCACCAGCCACCACCGAGTGCCACGTACAACGCGACCGTATCCTGGTAGCGCTGCACCAAGGCTTGTAGATAGTTAATTTTCGCTTGGTGTAATTGCACATCAGCCGCGAGTACATCGGCATAGGCGGTCAGACCGGAAGTGTTAGTGACTTGCAGTAGCTGCCAATTGGTGAGCGCATAACTTTGCGCTGCCCACTGCGCCTGATTATTTTCAGCGTCGTGTTCCAAACCGTTAAGCGTATCGGCTACTTGGGCGAATGCTAGTAAAACTGTTTGTTGATAATTTCCCTGCGCTGCGTCGAACGCATCGATAGCTGCCTTGCGTTGGTACCATAAAGTCCCACCTTGAAAGATAGGAATCGCAATCGACGGACCAAAGCTCCAGAAGCGCCCGCCCGGTAACGATAGATGATGAACATTGTTTCCTGCTACGCCATAGCTGGCCGATAAACTAATGCTGGGAAACAGCGCCGCTGTGGCGACGCCAATATTGGCACTGGCGACATGTAAGAGGGCTTCGGATTCTAAAATATCGGGACGCTGCCTGACCAACTTTGACGGCAAACTCAGTGGCAAATTAGTGGGTAATTCCAATTCGGAAAATTCAATATCAAGCAACTTGGCATTAGCGGGTAGCACGCCTTCTAAGATCGCTAACAAATGTTCGCTTTGGTCATACTTCAATCGGAGCGACGCTAAATTCGATTGACTGGCGCTAATCGCACTTTGTGCAATTAAAACGGTTGAATAAGCCGCTGTGCCCGCTTGATATTGCGCTTGGCGGGCCTGTAATTGTTGCTGTTGCAGCGCGATTAATTGCTGGGTAAGTTGGATTTGGCTGTGATAAGCAGCGCGTGCGATTGCGGTATTGACGACATTAGCGGTGAGCGTTAAATAAGCGGCCGTGGTTAAGTGCTGCTGATACTCCGCTTGCGCTTTCAGGCCTTCGACCATGCGCCGTTCACCGCCAAAAATATCGAGTGGGTAACCGATAGATCCGCTGACGGTGACCAAGTTATAAATACTGCCTTTGCTGTCTAATCCGGTTTGAAGCGGCGCGGAACGGGATCGGCTTGCTCCCGCATCCAACTCGACGGTTGGGAAAAAAATCCCATAGCCCGAGCGTAAATTATCCTGACTCTGGCGTAGCGTGGCGTTCGCCGCTTGGATGGTCGGATTAGCGCTTAAGGCTTGCTGCACTAAGGAATTGAGTTGGGTAGATTTAAATAGCATCCACCAGTTGTTGTGAACTTCAGACGAAATATCGACATGTTGACTGACCTGTGTTGCGCCGCCAATTCCATTGGGCGCAATCGCTACAAGCGGTACTTTGGTGTACTGCGTCACGTTAGGCGCAACGGGACTTACAAAGTCTGGCCCAACTGCGCAACCGCCTAATATCAGCAGCAATAACCATATCAATAAAAACAACAGCGAACCGCTAGGATGTTGGATTGATCGGGAACAGAGAAATCGTGCAGCAATATTGAATAAAGCCGGAGCTGATGCATTCATTATTTTTTTCCAATAAATACGTCAACCTGCTGACCGGGAAATACTAATGGCACATCTTTTTTAGCGAATTTAAAAATAATCGGCAAGACCCGCAAATCGACTTTCTCTTGACGTTGATTCGATAGCTCGATCTTTGGAGAGACCAACGGTTGAATCCGCACAAATTCTAGGTTGACCTTTTGCGTGCTGCCGCGAATTTGCATCTGCGCTTTCATGTGATTGACATCAGGAATGCGCGACAGCAGGATTTCATCGACGAAGCAGCGCACGGCCAGATACTCTTGCGGAGTGCCAAGCACCAAGACCGGATTACTGCCTTGGGTATAAGTGTCATAAGCGCCGGCTGATGAAACATAACTGCCTATGCTGGCATTGACCGCTAACACCACACCGTCGGCTTGCGCTTTGATGACATATTTAGCGACTAAGGCCGTGGCCGAGAAGTAAGCTTGTTTGGCAGCATCGCTTAGTTTTTGTTGACTTTTAATGTCGTAACTCCATGCGCCCGCTTTGGTGAGCAGGTATTGTTTATTCGCTAAAGCTAACGTGGTGCTAGCTTCTAAAACGGTATTTTTGGCCGTATCGACAATATCTTTGCTAATCGAACGCGGATCGAGTTGGTATGCCACTTGCCGTTTGGCGTATTGATCCTCGGCAGTTTTTAATGCCGATTCGGCTTGTGCGACTTGCGCTTGGCTAATGGCTAAAGTCTCTTTGCGCGGTTGCGCTTTTAATTCTTGCAGCAACTCCAGCGCTGATTCCGATTGCAACCGTAATTGTTCGGCCGTGGCTTTTTGTACCGAATCATCGATTGATAGCAGCAATGCCCCAGCCGCAACCGTTTGGCCTTCATGCACCCATATTTTAGTAATTGGCCCTGCAACTTCAGGGAAGATAGAAATATTTTCGCCCGACTCTTGATCACTCTCTATCATCCCATTGGAATAAATTGCCGATTCGTAGGGATTGCTGGTTGGAGTAAAAACGGGTGGCTGCGCGGTGCGCACAATGCCGAAAATATAGGCGCTAATTAAACCCGCAATAATGCCCAAAACCGCTAGGCCAAAGATGATGTTGTTTCTCATTCTGTGCCTTTATCTAATCCGGTGATGCGTCCGTCTTCCATATGGATGATGCGATCGGCAAAGTCATTAATCCGGTTGTCGTGTGTGACGATGATGATGCAGCGATGTTCATTAAGAACTTGTTCTTTGACGAATTGCACAATCAAGCGACCGGTATCGCCATCGAGCGACGCCGTTGGTTCGTCAAAGATTAAAATTTCTGGTCCGCTGACAATGGCGCGCGCAATCGCTACCCGCTGTTGTTCGCCGCCGGATAATTTGATGGGAAGCAGTTCTGAGCGGCCTTTTAGTCCGACAATATCCAGATATTTTTTTGCCTGAATAATTGCGTGATCCCAGTTTTCTTGCTTTAAGATCAGCGGAATAGCGACATTCTCGGCACTGGTTAAGCGCGGAAATAAATGGTAATCCTGAAACACAAAACCAATGGTGTTTAAACGAAAGTCAGCCAATTTGTCGTTGGAGTAATTCCAAATATTTTGACCATCCACGGTGACCGTTCCTTGGTCGGGTTTCAAGATGCCTGAAATCATGCTTAGCAGTGTAGTCTTGCCGCTTCCCGACGGGCCGACGATGAACAGCATTTCACCAAAATGGGCAACGAAATTGACGGCGTTGACGGCGGTCATTCTGGTTTCACCTTCGCCAAACCATTTCGTCACGTTGGTAACGACGATCGCTTCTTTATTCGCCTCAGGATGGAGTGAGATGGTCATTATTTAGCACTGCTGCTACTCCCTAATTGGAAAGACCTGACAGCATAGGCTAGGCAATAAATAGCAATAACTGATTAAACCGACGCGATTTAATCAGCTTATTTATTGCACAAATTAAATTCGGAATCTAGTACGACTAGCGCCGACCGCGTCCGCCGTGATCATCGCCACGCCCGCGACCGCGGTCGCCATGGCCATGATATTCACGTCCGCCGCCCCAATTTCCGCGGCCTAGATACACACCAACAGGTGGATCGTAGTAGGGGCAAGTTTGATATAGGCCGGGATAGCCGCAAGTATTGACGCCAAAACTAATGCCGATTTGTGCATAGGAACTCGCGCTAGCTGTCAGAACAATTGCGCCTAAACCTATCGTTAGAAATTTCATTTTCATACCATATCCTTTATTTCAAAACCAATTGAATGACTAGTGAACTCAATAACAGCGAGTGCTGCGTGCTCAAGATTTCTTCTTGTCGTGGTCGTGGTGCATAAAGACTTCATCCGCAATTTTTTTCTGCGGCTCAGACATGGCGGCATACAACGGGCCAAATACCATGGCTAATTTTTTCACTGAATCAGCATGGGCTTGTGCCACATTAGCGTAGGCGTTTAGATCGTCGATAGCGCTAGAAGTGTTGACCATGGCTTCACGTTTTTCAACAGCAGCGTCTATCAGAGTGGCGTTGTCGCGCATGGTCTTGGCAACAGTGGCCCACAAGGTTTCTTGATCGGCGGTGATTTTCAATTTAGTGTGTAATTCTTTGATGTGCTTTTCATTATTGGCTTCATGCTTAGCGCTCGCCTTAGTTGCTGTAGTGGTCGTTGTTGTGCTGGTGGTAGTGCTGCTTCCAGTGGTGGCGGTTTGGGCATAAATACTGCTAACGAATAACGATGAGACCAAAACGGCGATAATTTTTTTCATTTGAAGCTCCATAAAAAGTAGAAAAACGAGAAGTTGGCGAGCAGTCAGCGGGTAGTAAGTGATTTGCCCCAATGACTCACCATTCGACAAACTCCAAACCGGCTGAATTCATGGGCCCGTCTACGGAGGAATCCAGCTTGGAATGAAGCGAGGCAATGAAGAATGCTTGGTCGTTATTGAATCATTGCGCGCAAAAATAGTATGTTCGTTAGCGAGCATTGATTGGTGTGTTGGTTCATTGTGCAAATAATTACTATTTGTTCGGTTCCGAACAGAGCGCCGATTGGCTTTATTTGAGAATGAATGCTCCTAACTACACCATCTCATTGCCATGAACAAGAATCGGAATCGAGCAACAATCAATAAGGAAACCACGATCGATTCTGGCCGGCATACGTCAGGATTTGGGGTGATTAAAAACGGCGATGTGGTCGACAGTTTCAATTCTGGCTTTGGGATTTTGAAGTCGGCTAAAAAGCAAGCATTGACTCAGCTAGAAGAAATTCAACATAACATCCCATCCAACAAAATCGTCAAACCGCGCATTGTGCACAGCAAATTGAATGTGAAATCGGTCAAGAACAAGGAAGTGCAACCGACCGATCAAAGCATTTTTGACTCAATTGAGCGAGTCTTTGATCTGATGCGTATTTTTCCTAAAAATACTCTGCAAGTCGATGTTAAGGAAGGCTGGGTTACGCTTGCTGGCACAGTCGATTGGCAGTTTCAACACGACGCCACAATGGCGGCGATTAATCATTTAACTGGCGTGCGTGGTTTAGTCGATCGCATTCATGTGCTGCCCGACTTAAACGCGTTAGAAAAGATCACCAACTAAGGATTGCTATGCACTATAACCATGTCATTGTGTGGCTCGATCATGTGAGCGCGCAAATAATTCACTTCAACCCTGAGCAGTCGGAATTGCGGGTGATTAAATCCCATTCCTTGCAGCCGCATTTACACATCAAATCGGCATCAATCGGTGAGGGCAATGCGCCAGAAAATCGGCGCTATTTTGCCGACATTGCCAGCGATATTGAATCTGCATTGGAAATTGTCTTGGTTGGGCCAAGTAACGAAAAGCACGAATTGATGCATTACTTGACCAAACATGATCACGAGTTAGCCGCCAAAGTGGTCGGCGTCGAGGTCGTCGATCATCCAACCGACGGACAACTATTGGCCTACGCGCGCCACTATTTTGAAAAGGCCGATCTTATGCGTAGCGACCCGATGGCGGCGTTGCGTCATGCTTAGTCGATCCGGAGTATTGCGCTATCTGCCCAGAGCGCCAGACATGGACCAAAGTGCCATTGGCAAGCCGTCGATTTTGCACTCCAATTCAGTCATCGTTTATAAGCAGTGGAAGATACTTCCCTTTGCATTGCCGTTGCCCGATGGGCGCTGGTCGGCTAGTTGCGAGGTAGAGGAAATCGATGGTGACGGGCTGGAGAGCTTTCAAGGGTCTTTCCCCAATTTTGTCTCTAACAGTAAATCAGAGGCAGTTCATCTAGCCTGCGAAGATGCCAAAAAACAGATAGACGATATTCTTGCTTGTCCTGACGAGTAGCCAACCATCGATGAACGATGTAGCGAGATTTGTATGCCTCTAAATCACAGCAATAACAAAGCAGCCGTTAGCGCCAATATTAAGCAAATTGTCGATGAATGGAAGTTGTCCGGCAAAATCGGAACCAGTTCCCCGCGCTCTAAAATCCAAGCAGTGCGGCAGGCCGTAGCGATTGCATTGTCAATTTCTGATCACAATCAAAAGCGACTATATCGCAAAAAGCAGCCTGCCATTAAAAGCAAAAACATCGGTCATGCTGCGAGCTGATCTGGTACTTAGCGATATAAAGTCGCTGGCTAGCGTGAAGTATTTCCTTGGCCGCGTGAACAATTTACGGAGAAAGTCATGAGCAAAAGTAGCACCCTAGATCATCACACTATTAAAGTTTTGGACAGCACAGGCTTTAATAACAAGGTGCTATCCGCCGAGGGGCGATTCGCCGTGGAGTTTATGTCCTATGGCTGCGGTCATTGCCGTGCGATTGAGCCAGCCTTGCAGCAAGTGGCGCAAAGCATCGCGCCGGACGAAACCATTTATCAAGTCGATATTACGGCCGATCCTGATTTAGCCGATCAATACCAAGTTACGGGAACGCCGACTTTTGTCATGTTTGAAGATGGTCAAGAAGTTGGACGCGCGGAAGGCCCAAATCCTGATTTCACCAGTGTGCAGGATGCGGTTACTGCACCCTTTGTATTGTGAGCCCGCCGCTGGATTCGCTCACGTCAACTAAGCTCACTCCGCTAACCCCGCTAACTCAATCTGCTGCGATAGTGCCGATTTTGCTATTTGATGGTGGCTGCCAAACTTGCTCTGCGATTGCCGCTTGGGTGCGACGTTGCGCGACCAAGTCGGACGGTCGTCAACGCATTATTGCTCGGCCTATCGGACACGACCCAGTCGAAGTCGGGCAGTTTATTGCCGGTCTTAATATTTGGGATGCGTATGCGGTGGTGCACGTCAAAATGCCAGACGGCTCAGTCAAGCTCGGCGGGGAAGCGGTGACGGAAGTGTTACGCTGCTTGCCGATGACTAGATGGATTGCTTGGTGTTGTGATCGGCGGATTTTTGGTATTCAGCCAGCACAATTGGTGCTGAATTTGGCTTATCACATTCTTGACGATATTCGTCCGATTTTGGGATGCGATAGCTGCGGTCGCGCTAAGCCTTGGGTTCGTCCATTTGAGCGGCTAACGAAATGGGTAGCAGGGATGGGGCACGATAAAGTTCGACCGACTCAGCATTTGCATTTCAAACCGCTTCCCACCGCGCCACGTAATCCAAACCGCGAATGAAGCGGCGCTCTTTTATCCGCGTCGTTGGTGGCGGTGTAATTGTGGCAGCCACCATTGGTGGGGTGGTTTATTCTGGCTGCACCCAAAGTATGCCTGCGGGAGCCATCGCCGCTTGGAAAGGGCCAGGACCGCAAGACGATATTCGGCGTTGGTTAGTTGGCTACGCGATTTTGGCGCCGCATTCGCATAATCTGCAATCGTGGTTGGTGGACTTGAGTATTCCGAATGAAATTGGATTGAGTTGCGATTTGACGCGAGTATTACCGCAAGCTGATCCTTATGGTCGCCAGATTATGATGAGCCATGGCACGTTTCTGGAGCTATTGGATATCGCGGCGCGTGAATGTGGTTTGCGCGCCGACATTACCTTGTTTCCCGAGGGAGCATTTAGCCGTACCAAGTTAGATCAGCGACCCATCGCACAGATTCGCCTGTCGGTCGATTCTAGTGTGAGTAAAGATCCGCTGTTCGCGCAAATTGTATTTCGACTCACTAATCGCGCCGCCTATGATGCGCTGCGCAGCGTACCAGTCGATGTGCTGCAAGCCATGACCGAAAGTGTGCAAGCCTATCCGGTGCAATTTGGTTTTATCGGTCGCGATCAACCGGAAACGCTACGACTGCACCGAGAGATCGCCAACGAAGCGTGGGCAATTGAATTAACTACCCCGCGCGTCATCATGGAAACTTACAACGTGTTGCGGGTTGGTGCTGCCGAGATTGATCAGCATCGCGATGGTTTGTATGTATTAGATCGGATTCCGATTTTAATGAATCAAGTTGGTTTGTTTGACCGCAGTAAGCCTCCCGCGCCAAATGATTACGCCACCACCAGCCAAATCGCTAGCTTTGCCAGCAATATCAATACCACGCCTAATTTTTTGTGGCTGACCAGCGCGAGTAATGATCGCGTCACCCAAGTCAATGCCGGACGCGCTTATATGCGACTACAACTTGCCGCGACTGCGGCGGGAATCTCCTTGCAACCGTTGTCGCAAGCATTGCAAGAATATCCCGAACAAGCCAGTACTTACGCCAAAATCCACCGTTTGTTGGATGCCGCGCAAACACATCGCACAGTGCAAATGTGGGTGCGCGCTGGCTATGCGCCGCAGATCGGGCCAGCTCCGCGGCGCGGCGTGGAGGCACAGTTGCTTAGCGCTTCCGCTTAGTTGCTCAGTTGCTTGCGTACTTAGCGATTGACTACATCGGCGTCAGAGAGTGTTTTAAGGAATGCGATCATGTCCGCAACGTCCGCGTCGTTCCATACTGGTTTTTCGCCGCGTTTAGAGGTCATCGGCGCGTCGATCACATTAACATTGGTTCGCAACGATTTTGGTAGATCGTCAAATTTGGTCACGTTTTTTCCTGAGTGCGGATACCAACGTTGCGGATTGGTGTCGCGTTGCACATAAAATTCCAACGCCGATTTCAAGCTGTGCGAATAGCCATTATGAAAAAACACGCCACGGCTAGCAACATTACGCAAGCTCGGCGCTTTAAAGTAACCGCATAGCTCGGTATGTGAACTCAATTCAGTCCGACTCGGCCCGCACAAACCTAGATCGTAGTAATTGGGATTGGCATTGGCTTTGATCTCGGTATTACGCGGCACGCCCAAGGCTTCATATTGGAAATTGGTAAAAAGAGGATGCGAGCCATCTGCGCCTTTGGTCGCGGTGTGGCAACTGGCGCAATTGCCTTTTTCGGGATCGTTAAACAGCGCAAATCCGCGTGCTTCGCTGGCGGTGAGTTGCGCCTTGCCATCCAACACTGCATCAAATTTGCTGGAATAGGGATGGAAGCTTGG
This sequence comes from Sapientia aquatica, assembly GCF_004358105.1. Taxonomy (GTDB): domain Bacteria; phylum Pseudomonadota; class Gammaproteobacteria; order Burkholderiales; family Burkholderiaceae_D; genus Solimicrobium; species Solimicrobium aquaticum. The sequence goes on from NZ_SMYL01000002.1 coordinate 115,306, forward strand.
GTCGTCGAGTTCGAAGCGTTCAATGGCGAGTAAGGCGTTTTGATAAGCCTGCTCGGGCGTATCGAAAATACGGTCGCCAAACAATTGACGGAATTGCTCGGCGTAATTTGCCTTTGCTAGTTTTTGGCTGATTTCCGCTATCGACTCATTTGCCATTTCGTTTGGTGCCAAGAGCGGGAATCCTGCTTGTTGGTGCAAGCTGTTAAAGCGACCATCCCAAGCAAATCCGCCCGAGGGTGATTCTATCCCTTCACGAATCCGCTCTCCCAAACTGGCGACAAAAGGCAGGTGCCAGGTCGGCGTGCGATTGAGTACATAACGCAGTGAAGGCACAGCGCGAGCACCTTGTTGGTCCATGTGTTCACCACCCAACTGCACCGCTAAATCATTGGCGGGCGCGTAGGCGTGCGCTGGGTCGTGGCAAGTCGCGCAGGATTGTTGGCCTGAGCGCGATAAATTTTTATCGAAAAAAAGTTGGCGACCGAGTTCGGCTAATTGCTGCTTAGATTGGGTTGCCAACTGGGGTGCGGCGGTGGATGTGCTGCCGGTTTTGTTTGCTTCGGTTTGGTTGCAGCCGCTGATCGTGCTGATTAACGCACTTATTAAAACGAGCGCAGGCGGAATGCAGGGTATTTGCTGGAACAATTTCATGGAATTCTGAGGACTGGTTTGGTCAACTTGACCAGAAGATAGGGTAGGCACAGACGGCAAGTTGTCTGTGCCTAGGAGCTGCTTTTCACTACTTTATACAAGAGCCTTGGAAACGGTATTAGTTAAAAATAGCCGAGTCGTCGCCAATACGCGATAAGTTGGAATCGTTGGCGTAGCCTAAATACGCTGGCAAACCAAAGATCTGTTCCAAGCTACGCAGCATCGAATAGTGATTGTATTGCGTGGTTGAGATCGAGCCCGCTTTGACGAACGGTGACAGAATCAACGCGCCGACTTTATCACCACCGTAGTTGCTAAAGCCAAAGGTCAAATTCACACCAGTTGGTGCCACCGCTGCCGTTGGCAAACCAAACGCCGATGCATAAGCCTGAGGCAAGGCAACGCTGTAGCTAGTCGGGCGCGAGGCAGTGATGTTAGGGCCAGGTTGTTGGTTGCAGCACAGCGCGCCAGGGTAAGTTACGGTCAAGCCAGTGATTAAATTCGAGGCGTTAAACGTAAAGCTGGATGTAGATTCGCCTTCGTCAAAGGTGATGACGATCATGCCGTCTTTTTGATAAGCAGGCGACGCTTGGATAATAGGAATCCAGTATTTGAGGAAAGCATCTGGGGATGCTAGGCCGCCCGGTTGACCGTTAGCGCAAGGCGATGTGCCAGTGCCGTTACCGTCGTGACCGTCATTACACAAGTTAGGTGTAATAAATACCAAATTCGGTGTAGTCGCATAGCTGCTTAAATCTTGCCCTAATTGCGAAGTTGGGCCCGGTGTTGTAGCTGCTACTGCCGGGCTGGTTGTGGCCGTTGGAATATAGGTTGGCAGACCGACGACGTTGCATTGCGCATCCAAAGAATGGAAGTATGCAAATGGATTGTGGCGTGTTGCGTAAGCGTCGCCATATGGCACGGCAGCGCTTGGTGCTGTTCCGCTGCTGGACGGATCATACACAACGGTGGTTGAACCGACTGGAGCCGAGACTGGATGACCGCAGGAACCGGCTGGTTCGCGTGTTGGGTCATTGCCCATGTCTTCCATATAACCTTTCCAAGTTAAGCCCGCTGCCGCTAATTGATCCGGCAATGTTTTAACCGTTGCTGGATAAACGCAACCGCCAGTTGCGATAACTTGACCGTCAGGTGTTGTGCCGGTTTGTTGCACATCTAAAAACTGCTGTTTGGCACCCGCAAATAATTTCCCTAGGCCGCCCGGTACGCAATCGTTAATTGTGTCTTGGGTTGCTGCCTGACCGCTAATGAGAGAAATATAGTTGTCTAAACTAACGTGACCAGTACCGAAATATTCGGATAACAAAGCACCTTTAGGAACCAAGGTTTTTTGCATGTAAGGATTTTGTGTGCTGGAACCGAACGTATCGTTGTAGCCATGATTTTCCAACATGATGACGAACACATGTTTAATTTGGCTTGCGCTCGTCGTTGGAACGCCTAATGGTGGTACTACGATAGGCGCAGGGATCGCGCCGCTTGTGGTACCGCTACCAGAACATCCTGCTAAAAACAGCGCCGCTGCACTGAGCAGACCTGCTAAGGCATAGGTGCATTTATCTTTATGTTTCATATTTTCTCCGCAATTGGTGTGCTCGAACATTTCTTCAAATGCCGTGTTGAACTTGGGTGGTGATGATTTTTGTTCAGATAACAAACTGAACCGCTTACCGTTTGGCCGTACTTTGGAAACCAGCGAAGGATTGAAACATACAAATATGTCTTTTTAATGACAGGCAGGCATTAATATCATTTAGAAATACTTAATTAGCAATTTTAAAGACGGGCGTGAGATCACCTCCGCAGAACAAACGGCGAGGCGGAGCGAATTTTAAAAGTGGTGGGTTTGCAGAAACGAACAGGGTGGAGCGGTGGGAAACCAGCCGAAGTTAAGCGACTTCCTGACGTGCGCGCACCATATGTGCGGCGCGTTCTACGATGGCGGGTGGAACCGGTAAAAAGTTAAGTATCCAACCTATCATTTGATTCAGACCTTCAGGCGAATAGTCTTTTTGGAAGCGATACATACTGGCGCCGTGCAACAAACAGCGCAAAGCCAGCATTTCTGGATTGGTTTGACCGCTGGTAATACCGAGAACGCGCGCGTTGGCGCTTTCCATGATCGGTTCGATCGCAGCCAATAATTTGGTATCACCGCGCGCCGCCATAGAAACTTCTAACATGGCAATCGTGTCGGCAGAAGGAGGGCGCACGCGCATTGACATTAAGAACAAATACATCCGTTCCACCGGCGTGAGCGCACCGAGTGACTCCACCATGCGGGTATCTTGGGCAATCACCGATTCGATAAAAGCAGGGAATAAATCGTAGCGCCCGTTAGGGAACTGATACCGAAACGCACCGCGTGAGCATTCGCACAGTTCGCATAAATGCTCTTCGTTCCACGCAGCATAGCCCTCCAGACTCAAAATTTGAGCCGTAATGGCAAACATTTTCTGCCGAGTTAGTTGCGCTCTCGGGGTGGAAATATGGTTTTTGGGACTAGTCATAAGTTGCGTTCGAGTAACCCTGAATTATGACATGAAAGTTGCCTATTCCTAATAGTTGGTGTTGTATAAGCAAAGGTTATGGCAGCCCAATTTATCGGACGTTTCTTATTCCAATTCAGAGAAAAAATTGTCGAATTAAATAGGAATTCAATTATTTTTACCCAATGTACTGAGCCCATTAGTAAGAAACTAGCTCAACAAGCTTGTGAATTTGCCCAGTTATTATGGCGCTTCGCTGCTCAGACTTTCCGTTCGCTACGCCGCTTAAAAATTGGTTAAACGTTTACTAAAAACACCGAAGTACAAATGCGCGAATTTACTTCACAATTTGAGGATCAACATCGGTCGAGCCCGCGAAACAAGACAGAGTAGGGACCAGCCCCAGCAACACGACAACACTACTCTGCCTCATTTCATTCTCTTTAAAACGAACCAATCGATTCGTTCAACCAAGCTCTGTGCTTACCCGTATTAAAATCCAGGAGGACGCTCGCGGGCTACATCGAAATGGCGCTCCAAAGCGATGCCGACTTGGGCAATTGTACCTTCATCAAATAAGCGCCCGATCAAGGTTACGCCATAAGGCACGCGCCGAGGTGTGGCAAACTTTGGCACTGGATTGGCCGGATCAGGCGCCCAATCGCTGCGCGCTTCCGACACGCTAACCCAGCCAGTGCGCAAGGTCAGCGAAGGGTGGCCAGTATTATTGGAAATTACCAGCATCTCATCGCGCAACGAAGGCACTAACAGCAAATCGACTTCAGAATAAATCCGCGCCATCTCGACAGCCACTTTGCGCCGCATTCGATCACCTTGTACAAAATCCACCGCCGACAAGAAACGCGAACTGCGGAACACATTTGGCCACGCATCCGGCACCTGTGCTTTGAGTTGATCCACTTTGTGATCTAAGGTGATTTCTTCAAACGCGGCTGCCGCTTCGGCAAATAAAATCACGTTTAAGGAATCGTACGACCAATCAGGCAACGTGACAGGAGTCGGAATCAAGCCTAATTTTTCCAACGCTTGCAAAGCAGCGCGATCGACGTCGGTGGCGGGGTCTTCTTTCATCCAACCGGGGAAATAACCGACCTTTAAACCACGTACCGAAGCATTGGCATCAAATTCTAATTTGGCTGGCTTGCTCGCTAAGTCACCTGCATCCGGCCCAGATATCGCGTGCAACACCAGCATCGCATCTTCAACGGTACGTGTCATTGGACCTAATTTATCCAGCGACCAGCACAAGGTCATCGCACCAGTGCGCGGCACCCGACCAAAAGTGGGGCGCAAGCCTGTTACACCGCAACGCATACTCGGGCTAACAATACTGCCGCCGGTCTCGCTACCAATCGAAAAGCCCACCAAGCCAGCGGCGGTAGCCGAACCCGGTCCAGCGCTGGAACCCGAAGCACCTTCTTCTAACAACCACGGATTCATGGTCTGTCCACCAAACCAAATATCGTTTAACGCCAACGCACCCAAACTCAATTTACCCACCAACACCGCGCCCGCTTCGCTCAGACGATGCACCACCGCAGAATCTTTAGTCGGTACGCGATCTTTAAACGGTTCCGCGCCATAAGTCGTGGCAATGCCAGCGGTATCGAGCAAATCTTTCACGCCATACGGAATCCCGTGCAACGGCCCACGGTATTTACCCGCCGCGATATCTTTATCTGCCTGCCGCGCCTGCGCCAGTGCATGTTCTTCGGTCACGGTAATGACACAGCGCAGCGTCGGATTAAAACGCCGAATCCGCTCTAAATAAATTTTAGTTAAGCGTTCAGAGCTGATTTGTTTAGTCTGAATCCAGTGGGATAAATGTGTGACGGGTGAAAATGCAATGTCGGCATCCGACTTAGGCAACGGCAGCGCACTCACTTTACTGCGCACAAATTGCTCCTTGTTTGGCCCAACTTTAATCCCTGGCAAAGCCGGATTCCACAGCGTAGCCGGCACATCTGCCGCAGTCAGTTCGGTTTTGCGCGGTCCAGTGCGGCGCTCCAGCAGCCCCGCCATTAAAGTGCGCCAACTCCCACTAGCCATTTGCCGATCGGCCGCGGTCATCTCAATTTGCATCAGCTTTTCAGCCTCGGCAAAGGTCGTCACCGACACTTCAGGCCCGACTGCAGGCGCATTGCCAAACACCGGCGGCGCCCCCGCAGTCGAGGCCGCCTCCTGCGTAGTCTGCCCAACAACCCGACCCGCTCCCGCGACAGCCAACAAGCCCAACGGAGCCTTAATCAAAAACTGACGGCGTTTATTCATTTTTATCTACCTCATTGATTGGTGATGACGGATGACCAGTGGTACTACCTTTGTATTAAGTTGCTGATAGTAAATGATTGGGGGAATTTTTGTAAATTGGGATTCGGGGGAATTGTGGGACAGGGGGGCTTTGATGGAAGTGACATCTGCTTCGGAATGAATAAATAGCTTTTTAGCTACAGTGAACATGCTCAACGACCTAGCAGTGCATCGTTGTTACTAGCTCTGCTGCTTGTCGGTAGTTGAATTCCAACTTAGTTTTGAGAGTGCTTCTTCTCTACGTAGTTAATGGTCATTTTTTTCCGGTTTCATCGATAGTACGTAGCCTGAGGTGTAATCCCAACATCAACGGATAGTCTTCTGGAGCGGCATCCCAGACTACGGCAACATATCCATCAACCTTTTGCGATTTAGGATGTAATGTTGCTTTTTTTGGGTCGCCATATTCCCGATAACTTGTCCTTCCCGCGCAGGCGGGAATCAAGTCGCGATAGCGCTTTGGGTTGAAATTGCAACCTGATGGATGGCATAGAGTTTGAGGCGCGTAGATCTCAGCTCAGCTCAGTTTGTTTGCTTGATTCCCGCTTGCGCGGTAATGACGAATTTGCTAGGTGGGCCAAATTAACAAATGAAGCTCAAACTTCGGCAGCTAATTTAGCTGGGTTGGGCGATTCGACTGATTTCTCGTACACGGAGGAGTTAGCTGAATCGGTTGATCTAGCTAAATTAGCTGGTGAGGAATCGCATAAAAAATCCCAAAGATAAAAACAAGCACATTCCAACAACGCAGGTCGATCGAATAAACCACCAAACCAACCCGCGTCGTCCTCAAGCCAAGATTAAAACCCTACTTCGCTTCAGGCACCTTCTCAAACTCCGCATCCACGCTATCGGCCTGCTTGGCTTCAGCTTGGCCGCCTTGCTGTTGTCCAGCATGGTCTTTTGGCGTTTGCTCTTTGGCTTCCATTTTGTGCGCAACCACTTCCATTGAACTGGTCAGATTGGTGTGAGCTTCTTCGATGTGCTCTTTGTTATCAGCGCTCATCACTTTTTCCAATTGCGTGATGCCGGACTTAATCGTTTCCATATCGCCGGTTTCTAGTTTGGCACCGGATTCGGAGATGAATTTGTTGGCGTTGTGGATTAAGGTGTCGGCGCCGTTACGCACCTCGGCTAGCTCCTTGAGTTTGGCGTCGTCCACCGCGTGCAAGGCAGCGTCATCGACCATTTTTTGGATCTCTGTTTCGCTTAAGCCCGAGCTGGCTTTGATCGTGATGGATTTCTCTTTACCTGAGGCTTTGTCTTTGGCACTGACATGCAGGATGCCGTTGGCGTCGATATTGAAGCTCACTTCGATTTGTGGCGTGCCGCGGGTGGCGGGTTGGATGCCTTCTAGGTTGAATTCGCCCAAGGTTTTGTTGCCCGCGGCGATCTCACGTTCACCTTGAAAAACTTTGATGGTGACCACCGATTGATTATCGTCGGCAGTCGAAAAGGTTTGGCTGTGTTTGGTTGGGATGGTGGTGTTTTTCGGGATCATTTTGGTCATGATGCCGCCCATGGTCTCAATTCCTAGTGACAACGGGGTAATGTCTAGTAGCAGCAAATCTTTTTGGTCGCCCGACAAGACTGCGCCTTGGATCGCTGCGCCAACGGCTACGGCTTCATCGGGGTTGACGTCTTTGCGCGCTTCTTTGCCGAAATATTTTTTAACTTCTTCCTGTACTTTTGGCATGCGGGTCATGCCGCCAACCAAAATAATATCGTCGATGTCAGTGACTTTTAATCCAGCATCTTTCATCGCGGTGCGACATGGTTCAATTGTAGCGATGATTAAATCTTCCACTAACGATTCCAATTTAGCGCGCGTGATTTTTTGGGTTAAATGGACTGGCGCGCCATTGCTCATTGCGATGTACGGTTCATTAATTTCGGTTTGCTGCGCGGACGATAATTCGATCTTGGCGCGTTCTGCGGCGGCTTTAATGCGTTGCAATGCGATGGGGTCTTTCTTCAAATCGATACCGTGCAGTTTGTTAAATTCTGCGATGATGAAATCAATAATGCGTTGATCAAAATCTTCGCCGCCTAAAAAGGTGTCGCCATTGGTGGCTAAGACTTCAAACTGTTTTTCTGATTCGATGTGTGCGATTTCGATGATGGAAATATCAAACGTGCCGCCGCCCAAATCATAGACCGCAATTTTTCGGTCGCCTTTTTGATTTTTTTCCATCCCGAACGCGAGCGCCGCGGCAGTTGGTTCATTAATGATGCGCTTCACATCTAAGCCAGCAATCCGACCGGCATCTTTGGTTGCCTGGCGTTGCGAATCGTTGAAGTAGGCTGGCACGGTAATGACTGCTTCGGTCACTTCTTCGCCTAAATAATCCTCGGCGGTTTTTTTCATCTTACGGAGAATTTCAGCCGAGATTTGTTGCGCTGCCAATTTTTTGTCGCGCACTTCTATCCATGCGTCACCGTTCGGTGCGGCGATGATTTTGAAGGGCATGAGTTGGATATCTTTTTGGACTTCTTTCTCGCTAAATTTGCGCCCGATCAGGCGCTTAACGGCATACAGAGTATTTTTAGGATTGGTCACAGCTTGGCGTTTGGCGGTGGCGCCGACCAAGATTTCACCGTTTTCTTGATAGGCCACGATGGATGGCGTAGTACGAGCGCCTTCGGCGTTTTCAATGACTTTGGGCTTGCCGTTTTCCATCACTGCGACGCAAGAATTGGTGGTACCTAGATCAATGCCGATGATTTTACCCATGATGATTCCTTAGTTGATTATTGTGTGTTTAGTGCCTTGCAGATGTGCTTAATACGCCATCACCATGTTGTCGATCACTTTGCTCACTCCCGGCGCGGCCCAGGCTGATTTGCGAATGGCGGAGCGTTCATCCCAGTTATTAACTTTGCCGGACAGCGTTACATCGGTGCCATCAACTTGGACGGTAATATTTTTAACGTCGTTGGAAGTGTTACGTTGCAGGGCCTGTTCGATATCAGCCTTGAGCGATTTGGGAGTGAGTTTTGGGATAATTTGAATTTGGTCAAATACGCCCTTGACGCCCATCAAATAACGCACCGCGACCACGGCGGCGACTTGTTGGTATTTCCATTCCACGTCACCGGTTAAGGTGATCCAACCGTTTTCAACCATGACCTTGACAGCATCGCTTGGGATAATGGATAGCCATTGAATGACATTTTTTGCAGTCAAGGCAATGTCGGCATCCGTTCGCTCGCTGGAGTTGGCGAGCTTGACGTCCAATTGCACCGCCAACGCTTTAACGCCGCTAACGCGCTGGGTGACATGTTCAGCTTCTAGTTTTTCCGAATAGCTGGCGACACTGCCTGCCAAGGTCACGATGCCATTTTTAACTTCAACACCGATTTGCGATGCGTTGATCGAGGGCGACCAGCGTAATTCAGCAGCAACATCGTCTTTTAATTGTTCGTCGGTTTTCATAATCATTTCTTTGGTAATGAATCGGAACTTTAGCTTGCGCGGGTCGGCTGACTTGCTCTGTACGCTAGCCAGCATTATTTAGTCGTAGCGAATAAATAAGGTTTGCAAATTGACTCAGCCATAAGCGGTACAGCGCACTGAGGAACGCGGCGGGCAAGCTAACAATCGTTTGTTCGATACACTTTTTAATGGAATTGGATATGAACGATATTGCACAAGCAGAACGACTGAATCGAAAAACTCCAATAGCGCCCAGCGATATGAAAGCGATTGATGCGATCTACGAGCGCCAGTCGGTGCGCGACTACACCGCCGAAAAGCTTGATGAATCAACCGTGTTTGATTTAGTAAACGCGGCGATCCACGCGCCCACGGCGATGGATGAGGAACCTTGGGCGTTTGTCATTATTCAGGACAAAACACTGCTAAATCGGATGTCGGACAACGCCAAAAAATTGATGCAAAGCGGCTTTGAAGCCAATCTGACCCAAGGCAATAAATTGCAGCAGGAGCATTTCCTCGTGCCAGAATTTAACGTGTTTTATAACGCCACCACCTTGATTGTTATTTGCGCTAAACCGGTGAGCGATTTTGTCAGCGCCGATTGTTGGCTAGCCACGCAAAATATTCTGTTGGCCGCAACCGCCAGAAAAATCGGTAGCTGCGTGATAGGTTTGGCGGTGCAAATTTTAAACACCCCAAAATGGAAGCAAGAGCTAGGCATTGCGGAAGATATGTCGGTCTTTGTGCCGATTATCTTGGGCTTTCCTAGTAAAGAAACATCCATCAAACCGCGCAAACCAGCCAATATCTTGACGTGGAAATAAGCGCGCTATTTGGGACGAATTGGACGACTGGGGCGACTTGGACGAATGGAAGATTACCAATCGCTTTGCTGCATCAGAGCGATGACGCTGTTCTCTAAATTTTCTAATCCAAACGTGACATCAATTGGCGTGCCGTTGAGGAAGAAGCTGGGTGATGTTCTGATATTGAGTGCTTCGCCCGATTGACGCTCTTCTTTTATGCGTTGTAAATAGATGCGCTCCTTCATCTCGGCAGCGAAGCGGATCATGTCGAGTTCCAATTGCTCGGCATAATTCATCAAGGATGCCATTTTTAAATGCTCTTGATGCGTGAACAATAAATCATGCATGCCCCAAAAATGCCCTTGCGCGCCGGCTGCCTCAGCGGCTTCGGCGGCCAATTCAGCGTGCGGATGGATTTCGGTCAGCGGAAAATGCCGGTAAATCAAGCGCATCTCGTCGCCAAACACATCAATCAAATGCTTGGTCAAGAGTTCAGCCGATGCGGCGCCGGGGCATTCGTAATCGCCGTATTCCAGCAGGATAATGTCGGCAGTGGGTGAGCCTATGCTGTGATCGGTTTGGCTAAATTTATTGATTGAGCGTTTGATTTGCAGGCTGATGCTGTCCATAAGATTCCTAGGTAATGAGTGAAGGGCGGGCGGCATTAAATTGCCAAGCAGACTTTGCAGTATGGTTACTCCAGCCATCAATACAGTTCGATAGCGAACACGTCAGATTAAATTCTTTTCAGCCCAACTTTCTAACTTACGTGTGCAATCGCACAGTGCAGCCAATCATTAGCGTCTAACTTGGCATCACACCCCGTTCGAACGCTGTGTCAACCCTCTTAATCACATTAGTTAGGAATCATCATGTTAAAAGCCAGCGAAACCAGCGGTCTGCATAAAAAAGCCGCCAGTGACCACACAGAAGCCGCCAAAAACCATTTGGCTGCCGCCGATTCTCTCGATAAAAACAGCATGTTAGACGCTAAGGAAAAATCCAAAAGCGCCATGAGTTGCTGCAACGCCGCGCAAAAAAGTTCGGCCACTGCCTGTAAAAGCTCCGCGCAATAATTAAGTCATTGGCTTTGATTTGTCGTGAATTAGAGCCAATTAATCGGCGCCACAAATTCAACATTCGCTAACTGGTATGACTAAGGAGACAACAGCATGTTTTGGGAAAAAAGACTGGAAAACTGGGCGCAAGACGTTAAGGCTAAATTAGATTTACCGCTCCGCGTCGATTTGTGGAACGGGCAACAACTCAGCTTTAGCCACGCTCTACCAGAAGTGATAGTCCGAGTTCCCCATGTTTCCGCTTTGTCTTGTTTGCTCACGCCGTCACTCTCGAATCTTGGTTCGGCTTATGTCGAGGGAAAGATCGACATCGAAGGTAAACCTTCCGCGATTATTAAAATCGGCAATGCCTTAGCTTCAGGCACGTTAAAAATGGAAGGTAAGTTTGCGCGCTTGGTGCGCAAGGTTAAACGCAGTAAAGAAAAAGACAAAAAAGATATTCAGTATCACTACGATGTGTCGAATGATTTTTACAAATTGTGGTTGGACGAAAACTTAGTCTATTCCTGCGCCTACTTTGAAAATGGTAATGAAGACTTAGCGACAGCGCAGATCAAAAAAATCGATCACATTCTAAATAAAATAAATATCCAACCGGGCAACACACTGTTGGATATTGGTTGCGGTTGGGGGGCGTTGGTTATCCGCGCCGCGCAGCAATACGGTATCAAATGCGTTGGCATTACGCTCTCAGAAAACCAAGTAAAGCACGCGAAAGAACAAGTCGCCAAAGCGGGTTTGAGTCATTTGATTGAGATCCGCCTGCAAGATTACCGTGACGTGGTCGGTCCATTTGATCGAATCACCAGCGTTGGCATGTTTGAGCATGTCGGGCTTAAAAATCTACCCACTTACTTTGCCACCATTAATGACTTATTGGCCCAAGGCGGCATGGCCATGAATCACGGCATTACCTCGACTGACGCACACAGCGGTGAAACGCCGTATGGCAATGGTGAGTTTATTGAGAAATACGTATTTCCGAATGGCGAATTGCCGCATCTGAGCTTGGCCTTGAAGTCCATGCAACAGGGTGGCTTGGAAGTGGTGGATATCGAAAACCTACGCCGCCATTACGCCAAAACCTGCGAGCTGTGGGGACACAAATTTGAAGAAAATTCCGATCAGATTAAGCAATTAGTCGGTGATAGACGGCACCGTATTTGGCGGGTTTATTTGGCTGGGTGTGTGCATGCATTCAATCAGGACTGGATTTCGCTGTACCAAGTGGTGTGCGTCAAATCGGGCGCGCATCCATCGCAACTCGCTTGGGCACGCAACGCAAATACTAACTCTAACGCCAATCCCAAGGCCAACTCCACGAGACATTAAACAGTATCAATTCAATTCAACCCGCAAGGAGCAAAGAATGAAAACGGACGCAGAATTACAGCAAGATATTTTGGATGAATTACGGTGGGAACAATCCATCAACGCCACCCGACTTGGCGTTGAAGTTAAAGATGGGGTGGTGACGTTAACTGGGCATGTGGACAAATTTACCGATAAATGGAATGCCGAAGAGGTTGTGCAACGTGTGTCCGGCATTAAAGCCTTAGCAATCGAAATTGAGGTGTCCTTACCCGGAACCAGTCAGCGCACCGATGGTGATATCGCCAGCGCAGCGCAAAATATTTTGGACTGGAATACCTACCTGCCCAAAGACCGCGTGCATGTCATGGTCGAAGACGGTTGGATCACGTTAACTGGCACGGTCGATTGGGAATACCAAAAGCTAGCACTCAAAAACAGTCTTAGCCCCTTGTTAGGCGTGACTGGGGTGAGCGACCAAATCAGCATTAGCCCCACCGTGTCGTCGGTCACAGTCAAAGACGACATTGAATCCGCTCTGCGCAGACGCGCGCGATTTAACGAACACAGCATTTCTGTGCACGTCGATCATGCCGATGTCACGCTATCTGGCTCGGTCGATAGCTGGTCAGAACGTGAACTCGCTAATCATGCTGCATGGGGTACTCCCGGTGTGCATAGCGTAATTAATAACATCAAAGTCGCGCTGTAACTGGTGTGCGCTAGCCCTTAATCAAACATTTAGGAATCATCATGGAAAAACAATCACCGGTATTTGTGTACGACACGCATCAACAAGCAGAACAAGCAATTCGACTATTAAGCGCAGATGGTTTTGATGTTAAGAAGCTGTCCGTGATCGGCAAGGGCTATCACAGCGAAGAGCATCCGATTGGATTTTATACCTTAGGTGATCGGATCAAAACTTGGGGCGGCATTGGCGCATTTTGGGGCGGGATTTGGGGCTTGCTGGTCGCGCCTGCGGTGTTTTTTATTCCGGGTTTGGGTCTGATGGCGATGGCCGGGCCGTTGGTGTCGCTTTTGGTTGGTGCATTAGAAGGCGCGGTAGTCGTCGGCGGTGTATCAGCATTAGGGGCGGCTTTGATGAATATCGGCGTATCGAAAGAAGACGTCATTAAGTATCAAACCGATTTATCCGCCGATAAATATATTTTGATGGTGCATGGCAACTCGACTGATATTGAGAGCGCACGCTCAATTTTGGGTAATGTGCACTCATTAGAAGAATCGATTGCATCTTAATTTAATTCGTTTCACAACCTAGGCGCAATCCGAGTGGACGCCCCCCTTAGCCAATCAACGCCAATAGCACAGCAACACGACCTTCAAACCGGTCAGGAGAAACCATGAAATACGAAAGCATTAACCCCAACACAGAACAATCGATCGTCAAATTTGAATCCATTGGCGACGGTGAGTTAGAAAGTGTCATCGATGTAGCCCACGGTTGTTACGGAATTTGGCGCAGCAAAACATTTGCTGAACGTGCCGAAGTTGTCATGCGTGCCTCGCATTTGTTGGAGGAGCGAGCCTATGAATTAGCGCATTTAGCTAGCTTAGAAATGGGTAAGCGCATTAATGAAGCGTTAGCGGAAGTGACTTTTAGTGCGCGCATTTTGGCCTATTACGCCAAGAATGCCGAACACTTTTTGCGCGACGTTAAACTCAATCCCGAAGCCGGGCTGGCGCATATTGAGAGCAGTCCGATAGGGATTATTTTTTGTGTCGAACCGTGGAATTTCCCTTACTACCAACTAGCCCGTGTGTCTGGTCCGCAACTCATGGCAGGTAATGTGATTATGGTGAAGCACGCCAGCATTATTCCGCAATGTGCGTTGGCGTTTGAAAAAATTTGGATTGATGCAGGAGCGCCTTTGGGTACTTACACCAATTTGTTTATCTCGCATTCCCAAGCCGATCAAGTGCTCGATGATGCGCGTATCAAAGGCTTAGCCGTGACCGGCAGCGTCGAGGCAGGTCAAAAATTGGCCGCCCGAGCGGGTAAGAATATTAAAACCTCTACCATGGAGTTAGGCGGCAGCGATGCCTTTATCGTTCTCGACGATGCCGATATTGACGCGGCGGTGAAATGGGCGGTTTGGGGACGCATGTATAACGCGGGGCAAACCTGTTGCGCAGCCAAACGCTTTATTGTGCAAGAAGCGGTTGCCGAAGAATTTTTAACTAAATTTAAATTAGCTTTGTCCGCTCTACGCGCAGGCGACCCAAGTATTGCCGCAACAACGCAAGGCCCGTTATCGAGCGAGGCGGCCTTGTTGCAATTGATCGAGAGCGTAAACGCAGCGGTGCAGCATGGCGCGAAAATCGAATTAGGTGGCAAGCGGATTGATTGCCCTGGGTGGTTTATGGAGCCAACTATTTTGACCAATGTGGAACCGGATAATCCTGCTTTCCGCCATGAGTTTTTTGGACCAGTGGCCATGTTCTTTGTGGTGAATGATGACGACAGCGCGATTGCCTTAGCGAACGATTCCGACTTTGGTTTAGGTGGTTCGGTCTATAGCAAAAATGCCGAACGCGCCCAGAGCATCGCGAGTCGGGTCGACACTGGCATGATGTTTATCAATAACATCGATTGGTCGGATGCCGAATTACCATTTGGCGGCATCAAGGATTCTGGCTATGGCCGCGAGCTTGGCTACCTCGGAATTCAGCATTTTGTGAATAAAAAGCTGGTTCGCACCCACAGCATAGAGGCACCGCAATGAACGCCGATACTAAACAACCCATTGATGGAACGATCACCATGAAAACCAAAGAATCCAACGCCACCAAATTAGCCCATTCTGCCAATGCAGCCAGCGCCACCTCGGCCGCCAAGCAACCGCTTGATAACGCGGCCAAAGCAGTCAATCAAATTAGCCCTGCCAAGAACGACAAAGGCGACAAGCCGATTTGGTTTATTACCGGCTGCTCGACTGGTTTCGGTCGCTCGCTGGCTTTAACGCTGTTAGAGCGCGGCTATAAAACGGTGGTGACTTCACGCAATACCGATGATATTCAAGACATGGCCTCAAACGAAAACGCCTTGGTGCTAAAACTCGACGTCACCGATGCGGGCGAAGTGGCTGAAGCGATGAAGCAAGCATTAAAGCGTTTCGGCCATGTGGATGTATTGGTCAACAATGCAGGGATTGGTTATTTTGCGGCGATTGAGGAAAGCGAAACCGATAAGGTGCGCAAGATGTTTGACATTAACTTCTTTGGCGCGAGCAGCATGATTGATGCGGTTCTACCTAGCATGCGTGAGCGGCGTAAAGGCTTTATCGTTAATTTGTCATCGATTGGTGGCTTGTGTTCTTTCCCGTCGGTCGGCTTTTATAGCGCAACCAAGTTTGCCTTAGAAGGCATGTCCGAAGCGTTGCGCCAAGAAGTTGCCCCCTTGGGAATTAAAGTCATGGTGGTCGAACCCAGCGGTTTTAGAACCGATTGGGCGGGTCGCTCTGCCAGTGAGAGCAAGTTGCAGATCGCTGATTACGCGGGCACGGCCGGCGCTGGTCGCAAACAAGTGCGTGCTGCGTCGGGCAAACAACGCGGCGACCCAGAACGGGCAGCGCAAGCGATTATTGATGTGGTGGAATCAGTCAATCCGCCCAATCATTTATTGCTCGGCAACGATGCCGTGGATGCGGCTTTGGCTAAGCTCGATACGCTGAAAAAAGAATTCTTCCTGTGGGAGAAAGTCTCGCGTGGCGCCGATTTCCCCGTCGGTAAATAAATCGCGCCATTGGTGCAGCCCGCTTCAACTTTTTTCTCCTAACCGAAATGATGCTTAACTAAAGATGATTAATCTAACCACCGCATTACTCAGTGTGAATCAGATGCAGTGTGCTGATCGCTTAACCACAGCGTCGGATTTACCGGTAGCGGAATTAATGTCCAACGCCGGCTTAGCGGTTGCGCAAGCGATTATCGAGCGCTGGTCTATGCGTCCGGTTGTTGTGTTGTGCGGGCCGGGTAACAATGGCGGCGATGGTTTTTCGACAGCGCGGCACTTATTTGATCTGGGTTGGAGCGTCAAAATTGCTTTGCTGGGAGCAGCCGACCATTTGAACGGCGCGCCGCTATTGCATTTTCAACGCTGGCACGGCGCGGTGATTCCCTTCGCTGAAGTCGAGTTTTCGGGCGATGAATTGGTGGTTGATGCGATTTTTGGTGCGGGTCTTAATCGTCCATTGGATGCCGACGTCATTAGTATTTTAGAAGCCGCGCTATTTAAAAAGCTCCCTATGGTTGCCATCGATGTGCCGACTGGCGTCATGGGCGATACGGGGCAATCATTTGGTGCGGTGGCGGTGGTGTTAACCGTGACCTTTTTACGCAAAAAGCCGGGGCATGTGATTTTGCCAGGGCGATTGTTATGCGGTGAAGTGGTCGTTGCTGACATCGGCTACGGTCAGCAAATCGCGTCGCATTTGGGATTGAATACCTTTGAAAATGACCCGTTGGTGTGGTTGCCTGATTTCCCTGTGCCCCATCCGTTTAACAATAAATACAGTCGAGGTCATGCGCTCATAGCGGGTGGTTATCCGGTTACTGGTGCGGCGCGGCTGGCGGCGCTGAGCGCGGCGCGGGTTGGTTCTGGTTTAACGACGATCGCTATTCCCGAAATCGCATTGCCGATTTATGGCGCTTCGCTGCTGTCGATCATGTTAGAGATTATCAATAGTTCAGCCGATATTGAGCGTCTGTTGAACGATAAGCGTTACACCGCGTTCTTGATTGGCCCAGGATGTGGTGTGACACCAGACGACTTCGACCTCATTCGCATCCGTGTATTGGCCATGCTAGCTACCAAGCGTGCCACGGTGATTGATGCCGATGCGATCTCATGTTTCCGCGATGATCCGAAAATACTGTTTAAAGCGATCGAAGGCCCGTGCGTCATTACACCGCACGAAGGCGAGTTCTCGCGCATCTTTGATTTGAAGGGCGACAAACTCATGCGTACCCGTTTTGCGGCACGAATTAGCGGTGCTGTGATAGTCCTAAAAGGTAGCGACACCATCATTGCCGCGCCCGATGGTCGCGCCATCATTAATACCAACGCGCCCGCCAGTTTAGCGACTGCCGGAGCAGGCGATGTATTAAGCGGCTTAATCTTGGGTTTATTGGCGCAGGGTATGGATGCATTTTTAGCCAGTGCCGCGGCGGTCTGGCTGCATGGTGAGGCGGCTAACGATATCGGCTTGGGTTTAATAGCCGACGATTTGCCCGAAGCGATCCCTGCGATTTTAGATGAGTTACTGCACCCTCATTAACTAAACCGATTGTTGGCGCAAACCTAGCAACGATGTATTCACTCCGAACGGACTAGCTATGTATGCCATGGTGCTGCATCAATTGCACACTCCCTTGGAGTGGACATATTTCGAGGATAGAGAACCCGGCGTTGGTCAGATTCGCGTGATCGTCAAAGCCTGCGGCGTGTGTCGCACCGATTTGCATGTGGTCGATGGTGAATTACCGCATCCTACGGTACCGATTATCCCCGGTCATGAAATCGTTGGACGGGTCGATAAGATTGGTCCCGGTGTAACTGGCTTCAAATTGGGTGAACGAGTGGGAATTCCTTGGCTGGGCCACACCTGCGGCGTGTGTCCGTTCTGTATTGCCCAGCGTGAGAATCTTTGCGATCACCCAATATTTACGGGTTACACCCGCGACGGTGGCTATGCGACCGCTGTTGTGGCGGATGCCGAATTTTGCTTTCCCTTAGGCGAAATGGGCTCAGACGTTGAGATGGCACCCTTGCTTTGTGCGGGTCTAATTGGTTGGCGCTCGTTGGCCATTGCCGGTGCGGGCAACACGATAGGTTTATATGGCTTTGGCGCTTCGGCCCACATCGTGGCGCAAATCGCCGTGTGGCAGGGGCGCACCGTGTATGCCGCGACGCGATCGGGTGACAGCAAGACCCAACAATTCGCCCAAAGCTTGGGCGCAACGTGGGCGGGTGACTCGGATAGTGTGCCGGATCAGGTCTTGGATGCGGCCATTATTTTCGCTCCAGTCGGTGCGTTGGTGCCATTAGCGCTGCAAGCCGTTAAAAAAGGCGGGCGAGTTGTTTGCGCTGGAATTCACATGAGCGATATTCCGCAATTTCCGTATAGCTTGTTGTGGGAAGAACGTCAGTTGCAGTCGGTGGCGAACTTGACGCGGCAAGACGGACAGGATTTTTTTCGAGCTGTTCCAAAAATGAATTTGGTGGTCAACACGACGACTTATGCGCTGAAAGATGCCAATCAAGCTTTGGACGACTTGCGTGCTGGACGTTTTGAAGGCGCGGCTGTTCTGGTTCCATAAAAGTGATCAATTGAAAGGCATAGCATGAAGTACAAGGATTTCTACGAGACTCTGGGTGTAGAGCGTGACGCTAAGGCCGACGAGATTAAAAAATCGTACCGCAAGCTGGCGCACAAATATCATCCTGACGTGAGCAAAGATCCCAAGGGCGAAGAAAAATTTAAAGAAGTCGCAGAAGCCTACGCCACCTTAAAAGATCCCGATAAGCGTAAAGAATACGACGCACTAGGTCGGCGCACGGCGGGCGAAGATTTTCGTCCACCGCCGGAATGGCAAAATCAATATGGTGCGAGCGATTCGGATTTTGATGACGTGGATTTATCCGATTTATTTCGCTCTTTTCGAACAGGCGGTAATTTTAATGCACGCCATCAGAGCAACAATTATCCAGAGAATGGGCAAGATTATTCGGTCAATACATCCGTTCCCTTAGAAACCATTTTTAGCGGCGGTAAGGCCGATGTGACGGTTGAGTTACCCGAACTCGATGACAAAGGTTTGCCGCATCGCCAACGCCAAACCTTGCGCGTCACAATTCCGATTGGCGCTAAAGAAGGTCAACGCCTGCGCTTGGTCGGTAAGGGCGGGGCGGGGATTCATGGTGGAAGAGCGGGCGACCTTTATGTAGTGATTTCTATCCAGCCGCATCCGATTTATACGGTCAGAGGATTGGATTTGTATTTCGATTTATTGCTATCACCTTGGGAAGCGGTCTTGGGAACGTCGATACTTATCTCCACCATGAGCGGTAGTTTTAACTTAACAATCAAGCCCGGCACGTCGTCCGGCATCAAGTTGCGTTTGGCTAAGCAAGGCTTACATAACAGCGCTGGCGCAGTCGGTAGTTTGTATGCCGTGGTGCAAATCGTGGTGCCGAAACAAGTCAGTGAGCCAGAGCAAAAACTCTACCAACAATTGGCCGATATTTCGCACTTTACTGCGCGTACTGAGGACGCAACCCAAAGCGCCCACCAAAGCTCCAACCAAAGCGCCCACCAACGCACGTCTAAGGAAACCACGCCATGACGCTTTATTCTGATATTGCCCTCAACGCTGATTCGGTCTATTTAAACGAAGCTGGCACGTTAAGCATCAGCAGTCTGATTGAATTATCTGGGCTCACTCAATTAGAACTCGATGGATTGATTGATATTGGCGTCATCACACCGATCATGCCAAGCATTGCCGCCGCGCCCTATTTTCAATTGCGCTACATCGTCACAACCCAAACGGCGCGCCGTTTAATAGACGATTTTGAGTTGGATTTAAATGGCATGTTATTAGCGATGACCTTGATCGAACAAATTAAGCTCTTGGAGCAGCAACTCGGTACCGCACCGATCAAGCGCTCCGCGCCAGCGCAGTTAGAGATGGATTTAGCGTGTTAAAAATAAACCCTGCTGAGTTCTTCGTTCAACCTAATAAGGCACTCGATTTATCGACTATTCCCACTAAGGTCACGCCAGTTTTTAAATCAGCATCCCAGTATTCCAAGATACTCAGCGAGCACATTAGTCAACTCAGCGAGATTCAAGAATTATTGTATGCATCGAATAGTTTTTCGGTCTTAATTATTCTTCAAGCGATGGATGCGGCGGGTAAAGATGGCGCGATAAAACACATTATGTCGGGCGTGAATCCGCAGGGTTGTCAGGTCTTTAGCTTTAAACATCCGAGTCCGATTGAATTGCAGCATGACTTTTTATGGCGCACCACGCGAAATTTGCCGGAGCGCGGGCAGATTGGGATTTTTAATCGCTCGTATTACGAAGAAGTACTCATCGTGCGGGTGCATCCACAAATTTTAATCAGCGAAGGATTGCCTAACGTAGTCGATATTGGTAAAACTATTTGGCAAGAGCGATTTAACTCCATTTGTGATTTAGAAGATCACCTGTATTTAAATGGCGTGCGCATTATTAAGTTCTATTTACATTTATCGCAAGAAGAGCAGCGTAAGCGATTCATCGAGCGTTTGGATGCGCCGTCCAAGAATTGGAAATTTAGCCAAGCCGATATCGATGAAAGCCATTTCTGGCCGCAATACCGAGTCGCTTATGAAGAATGCATGGCCGCCACCAGCACATCGGAAGCGCCGTGGTATGTGATTCCCGCTGACGATAAGCGCAACGCTAGGTTAATTATCTCGCGCATTATTTTGGATAATCTTAGCCAATTAAAAATGGCATATCCCAAAGCGAGCCCAGCCAGAAAAAAAGAACTCAATCAAATCCGCAAACAGCTAAAAGCGCAGACCTTTCCCAAAGCATCGCCGTCAACCACGCACGCAGGTGGATAAGCAAAACGGTAAATTTATCCAGATCGGAAATCCTATGTTTGACCTTAAGCAACTTGAACCCAATGCCAATAATTCAGCGTACTACTTAATCGTGTTCGCGCTGCTGATGTTATTCGCCTCGATTTGGGTTGGCCTGAATGATCCTAGCAATGCCATCGCGTTATATATTTGTCTGACCGGCTGCCTGTTAGGTTTTTCTTTGGTACTTTGGCAGCTCTATCAGCAGAAGAAATCGCGTGTGGCGACTCAGGCGGGCGCATCAAGTGCAGCACCAGACGCACCGCTTGTTATTCACGGTGGACCAATGTCTGAAACAACCGCTAACTCAACCGCTAACTCAACCGCTAACGTAACCGCTAATTCAGAATTTAAAGAACCAGTGCCGATGAAGTCTAAGCCGTTGGGTATCGAACCAAAAGACACCTTACCATTAGTCGAACAAGAGTCGCCAAATGCTAAAACGATGGCAATCGTTGAGCCGCCTGTTGATCTCGTTGCGTTAAAAAAAGTAGTGGGCCAAACGCAGCGTCCGTCAGAACCATTGACTACGCCAACGGACGTGGCGCTTGCGGAAATAAACATGCCTTCGTCGCTAGCAGGTGAATCGAAAATGCGCTCATTAATGCAATCGAGTTTGGGCGATATTTTGGTGACTGGCTTACTAAACAATCCGGATAATGTCGCCCGGATTATTAGTAAAGCTATTGAAGACGCTAAAGTGGCGGGGTGATTAGTAGTGAGGCCGCTATAAAGTTAGTGCTGGCGAACTCCCAGTTCGCTAAATGCCAAAATCCTTCCAAATATTTGGCGCGCAGATTACGGTGATCGAGGTAATAAGCATGTTCCCAAACATCGCAAGTTAGCAGCGGTGTGCTGTGGGTGGTGAATGGCGTTTGGGCATTGGGCGTGTTGATAATTTCAAGTAGGCCAGTTTCCGTCAACACCAACCAAGTCCAGCCAGAACCAAAGTTAGCCAAGGCCAGTTGGGTGAAGTTGTCTTTGAATAGATCAAAGGTTTCCCATTTAGATAAGATCGCATCTAGCAAAATACCTTTAGGTTGTCCCTGGCCGCTGGGCGTTAAGCTGTCCCAATAAAATGAATGGTTCCACACCTGCGCCGCGTTATTGAAAATACTATCGGCAGAATTGAGGATGATGTGTTCGAGTGAACCGTTTTCAAACGGTGTGTCTTTGACTAAATTATATAAATTACTTAGGTACGCTTGATGATGTTTGCCATGATGGTATTCCAGCGTTTCTTTGGAAATATACGGTTCAAGCGCATCTAGCGGGTAGGGTAGAGCAGATAGAGTGAAATCCATTGGGATTCCTTATAAATTGCAGTGTTGGATGGGATGGTTGACGAGTACTTAGTTGTGCTGTTCCATCGCTTGCTTTTTGGCGGTGGCTAGGTCGGAAGCCAATTGTTTATCCGCGTCTTTATTGCAATCGCCGCGCTCGTTCGCGGGTAGTAAATGGCATTTGGATTTAGATTCTTGATACACCGATTGCGCCTCTTTTTTCAGTGTTTCAAGGTAATCGCGTTGGGTTGAATCAGCCTCGTACCAACGTGCTGGGTCGCCTTTCTTCTCCACAGATTTTGCCGCTTCTTGTGCAAATCCGATCGAGCAAAGTAAAAGTAACAGTAGGCCATAGCTACCCTTATTCAAAGCTGACTTCAAGACCGAACTACCGAGTGGGTTCATGATATTTCCTTGTAAATAAATATTGACTACGTTAGATGCGACCTGTGAGCAGCAGCACTAATACTAGGAATAGCAGCAATCCAGCGGCACCACTTGGGTAGTAGCCCCAACTGCGGCTATGCGGCCAAGTAGGAAATACACCGATAAGTAATAGAAAAAGAAAAATAAGAAGAATGGTCACGATGAACCTTTCATAAGAGAGTTGTTAAGGCGTGCCCGATTAGTGGTTCGTCGCATCAGTGGTAGATGCGGTGGTGTCCGACCCTTAGTCAATCGGACAGCCAACGGCAATAGCGAAAGGATAGGATGCGATAGCAAAAAATACTCAGGGCGCTCTGCGACCAGTGACAACCTGCAACAAGATCATGACAATCGCGATCAATAACAAAATATGGATAAAGCCGCCCAAGGTATACGAGGTAATTAACCCCAACATCCAAAGCAGCAAAAGAAAAAACGCCAAACTGTAAATCATGAAATTCCCCTTAACGGATGAAAGCTGCCGCCGTGTTAGACCAACGCGGCCTAACACAAACAGGCGATAAAGTTCATCAAGGCTTGTAATGTTTGGCGGCTTTTTCAACCGCTTGTTCTACGTCACCGATTTTCTTCTCGATGATTCCGCTAGTCTCTTTTTCTATTCCTTTGATTTCCTGACTTTTATTGCCGACCAGCTTGCCTGCGTTCTTTTGGATTTTTCCAACGATTTCTTTGCTAACGCCTTTGACTTGTTCTTTATTCATTTCTAGCTCCTAAAAATTAAACCAACAAACGGGTGAAAACAGCACCGCATCGCCACCCAACTAGTACTTGCATAGTATTGATGGATCGCCAATCCGATTCCGTTCGTTGCCGAACGTAGTACCGCTGTTGTTCGATTGCGATTTGGAATAAGGAAATGCTGAGCCTGAGTGCAATGTGATCTAACGAACAGAGTAAAACCAAGTTAATCAGCACAGTGGCTGTCTGAGCTTGGTCTTCACCTTATTTTGTTCACTTCCACAGGGATTCTTTATGAAAAAAAATTTCAACCAATTGGCAGCCCTCTATCTGCTAGGCGCTGTCTCTATCTTAGTACTGGCCGCTTGTAACAAGCCACCGCAAACCGAAGAAGCGACTACTAACGCCACCGCATCTAGCTCGGCGGCATCCAGCACAACCATAGGCGGCGACGTGGATGATTCGATCATCACCACCAAAGTCAAATCCGCTTTGATGGGCGACGAAAATATCAAAAGCATAGACTTCAAAATCACGACTGAAAAAGGTAACGTGATGTTGAGTGGCTTTGTTAACAACCAGATGCAAATCGACCGCAGTATTGAATTGGCTAAAGCGGTAACCGGCGTCAAAAATGTCACCAATCAATTGACGATTAAAGACGGCGCGCAAAGCATGGGTAATAAAATCGACGACAGCGTCATCACGACCAAAGTGAAATCAGCGTTGCTGACCGATTCGCAAATCAAGAGCTTTGATATTCAAGTGGTAACCCGCAATGGTGAAGTGCAATTAAGCGGCTTTGTGAAAAACGACGCGCAGCTAAAACACGCAGTTGACGTCGCGCAAACCATCGAAGGTGTGAAGTCAGTGTTAAATCATATGACTTTGCAACCCTAAGAACTCTCTCGCGGCGCTGGTTGTACATCACGGTTAATCAGAGTGTGTTGAAGCGCCGCAGAGTTCTGTTTGGTTGACATTATTGGATAAGGAAACAGCGATGAGTATCGATCAACATTGTGAGACGAGAAGCAAGACGGTAGAGCGAAGTTCGAGCGAAAGTGTTAATGGAGCAAGCGGCGAAGTGCTTGATGCTCCGCTGGATGCATTGCATTGTTTGTCTTTCCGGGAAGCCGAAATTTTAAAAACGGTGTTCGAGGTCGTCACGATTCGAGAATTCGTCAATCTCAAATTTATGAAGTGCATCAGTGCCTTGAATGCTTTGTCCGCTGAAATTGAGGTTGAAAAAAATAAAGAAGAAAACGCGATCTTAGATGATGCCTTGATGATGACTTTCCCAGCCAGCGATCCCACTTCGGTCAGCTCAACGATTAAGCGGGTTGAAGCGAGTTTGTAGTCTACGAACCAATTTACAGCCCGTCATCTTAGTGGCATCTCAGTGGATGCCCAAACTAAATTAACAACCGGATGTAATCAATTTCCGCATGCCACCGCTACACTTTCACCATACAACGTTGAATATCTCTATGCGTCAACGTTAACTCTTTCAACCCCTCTGCATCCAAGATCACAATCCGCCGCAATTGCACACTAATAATCCCCGCATCGTTTAATAGCGATAAGGTGCGGCTGACCGTTTCCAACGTTAATCCCAAATAGCTACCCATTTCATGCCGTGTCATCCGTAAATTGAACGATGTTTGGGAATAACCCAGCAGATGAAAACGCTGCGCCAGCGATTGCAAAAATATGGACACGCGCGCTTCAGCATTTTTTGACGCCAGAATATTTAATCGATTTTGTTGCGCGACCAACTGCCTACTAAAAATATGCAAAATCGCTCGCTCAAAATGCTCAAACGTGCAGCTACACACTTTTAACTTAAGTAGCGGAATCACAATCACATCGCAATCCGATAAAGCCACCGCTTCCGACATATGTCGCCCGGTATGCATCCCGTCTATGCCTAATAAATCGCCCTTCATTTGAAAATGGCACACCTGCTCATTGCCGAATTCATCTAAAAATATTGATTTAATAAAGCCAGAGTTGACCAAGTAAATATTAACGAATTCTTGATTTAAGCTATGAATCCGCTGCCCCGATTTGAAATGCACATGTTGAAAAACGACTTGATCAGTTTGGCGCTGAATCGCAATGGGAAGATTGAGTAGTTCGCTAATTTCGGACGCGGTGGACCATAATTTGGCATGGCTTTTTAGCGCGTTATAGCTAGTTCGCAGCGCAGGCGGCGGGATTGTTTTGGCGCGGTTTTGAGGCTGGGCAAATGCAGTCGTCATGCTGTCCTCGTTGGAGTGAAGATTAGATTGGTGGAGAGATAAATAGGCGGGCGTGAGGTAATTAACAACAATATCGAACGTTCGTGGCTGTTATTTGGATGATGTTATGTATCGCACTGGTGATCTGTGTGCTAGCGAACATGTTGCGTGAAATCAGGTTTGCGGGTGCGTGCTGAAGGCGCTAAATGGCTCACTGTCCTTTGAGGGGGGACAGGGAATTTTGGGTGGGATTGTGCAAATGGCGGAGCTGGGCTGGATAGCCGATGAAAAATGGCGAGCTATAGCCCGCCATTTTTCACTTCATTTGCTATCTACCTGTTGGAGGTGACAGCATTTATAAAACTCAGAACGGATACGCTGGCGCTATTCCGGAAAGATCCAGCCATTGTCCGGTTGATACTTGATTGAATTTATTTTGAGCTAACGCATAAAACTGCTCAGGCAACACAGGTAGATTTAAATCTGCGACCGAATCCAATGCTGTTTGCGACAAGGTAATGCCATACATGGCAAAAATAGTGCGCAAATCTTGGCCAATGATTTTAGAACTTAGTACGAAAATCAAGTCAGGATTGGAGATGGTGCTGTTGTCAGTAAATCGACTCATACCATATTTACTCTTGTTCGTCGCATCCCATGCCCCAGAGACTAAACGATCACCCTTATTGAGTAAGGTTAAAAAGTCCAAGGTGGTTTCCATGCTGGGAACGGTCTCGGTAGTACGATAGCGGCTAAACAAGAACGCTAACTGAAAATGCACTGCGCGCATTGGATCTTGATTAGCCATGGTCCACAATTTGGCTTGCATATCGAGTACTTTGGCATTGCCAGTGAGACCGGTTGCTCTGTTGGCGACGATATCCTTATATAACGTTGCATGATCAGTCGTGTGTCCACTATCAACGCCCAGAATTTTGAATTGTCGAATCATTTCAGCACTGGCGAGAATATTGTTGTCGCATTCGACGACACAGCCTTGACCATTAAAGGCAATATGTAATACGCGCTGTACCGTGTTATGCCCAAGCTCATGCGCCCAACCCCAGCCTGCATCAATCCCTGCAAAGCCATCGACGGGGTTTCCACTACAAAGAAAACCACAAGATGCAATCCAACCGACAAAATGCTGCACGTGCGGGGCACGGTGCAAGGGACCATCGCATGTCCAACCGAGTTGACCACAGATGGATGAAACATTATTGGTCATCGGTATATCGTTATAACCGTTGGCAATGTGATTGGAGTTAAACAACATATCTCTGATTTGGCTTTGAATATAGGTATTCGGATCCATAGTCGGATTTGCATAGCCAATCATCTGTTGAATTTCTCCACCAACCAATTTAATTGTTTGCCAGCCAAAGTCCTTACGCTTAGTGGCGGCAATTGCGTCGGCATAATCTTGGGCAGATTGTGCTTGAGTTGTATCAAAATGCGAATACTTAGCCGCACCACGAATTTTTAACGTGACGGTTTGGCCAGGTGTCGCACCGGAATACGAGAGCATCAAAGGTCCACCAAACGGCGAATTAAATAATGTCGGTCCCGCTGTATTTAACGGTATCGAGAATGAATTAGGACGACGTGGTCGTTTGTAGTTACTGCTTAGACTATCCGTCAACGGATCGCCCCAGACGCGCAGGTAATTGGTTTGAACTGCTAATGATTTAGCATTTCCGCTATCGACGATCTGAATCGTGACAGGCTTGGCGGGAATAGCACCGCGACCGATTAATGTTATTCCAGAGCTTTGTGCAATTGTCACTGTGATTGTTTCATCGCTGCTACTTACCGGAATAGTTTGCGCTGCGGCCGGCATGTAATCGCCTTGACCCGCAGTGGCTGTGGTCGTGGTTGCGCGATTAAATGTGACCCAGGAATCTGAAGCATAGGTACGCAGATAATCTCCACCATTAGTATCTCTGTTGATTGTTCCGTATTTAATCGTTGGACGATATAAATCGGCCCAAAGTACAAGCAAACGATACAAATCAGTGGTGGGGCTAGTAAATATATCAATGCCATTGCTCTGCATCGTGCCTAAATCATTGTGAAACTGCGTGATAGGCGTTGCCGGTGATGCATCGGTACTTAATTTCAAAGTTGGTTGAGCTTGAGCCAACAGACCAAGAGTATTAATTAGTGGGGTCAATTGATCGTTGCGTTGCAAGATTGCCGCTACAGAAGTACCAGCAGCAACCGATACTGCCGATGCACCTGCAAAATAATTGCCAGGGTAGCCGCCCAAATCCATGCCCATGCCATTAAGTACTTGGCGGCCACCGGATGAATCGATCCAGCTTGCGTGCATATAGATAATTGCTTTACCTGCCTGCAAATATTTTAAAATTTGGCTCGATAACGCTGGGTCGCTTCGCGTGCCCGCACCAAAAACCAATAAATCCAAATTTTGCCAACATGTATTGGTGCTATCCACCAAATCGCAAGTAATAACTTGGGAAGTCGAACCGAGATTTTTAATGAGTTTACTGACCGTTGGCGCATCATAACCAGCCGTAGCAAATTTCAACGTTGCTGGAAGAGCGCCAGAGGCCTTGCCGGTAACAACCCAAGTAAACGCGCGGTTAAAAACCGTGGTGTGCTGAGTTTCGTTCGATTGATTGGCAATCCAGCTCAACACATTCGCGCCATAAGCCAGCGCGCGCCCTTGACCAAATTGGGCAATAGCAGCGAGGGTACTGTTATCGTCAGCGCTAACCAGTGCGCTTGCCATGGTGTGACTTCTGATATTGATATCACTGCTGTTGCTAGTGAGATTGAGTGCAGTATTTGTCGAACTATTACCATAAATATCGGCGACAGCAGCACTCTGTTGTTGTTGATATTTAACCGCAAGACTTGTGGCTAATTGAAGTAAAGTGGGTTCGTCAGCCGTGCTTAATTGACTTGAATCCCCAGTCGTTGCAGCTTGCACAATCGGATTGACTGGCGTGCTGCCGGATTGTCCAGACGATGAAGTTCCAGTTGTCGTTCCTCCGGCTTGACCTGAAGAAGTGCCGGTTCCGGCGCTTCCGGTTTGACTTGTATTCGTTCCTGTTTGCGCAGACCCAGAATTTCCAGTATTGCCATTTAATCCGCTGTTGCTAACTTGATCTACCGTTGGCGCAGGACTGCCTCCTCCACCACAACCCGCAACGCAGGCTATCATTAATGCCGCCAATAATCTCATTCCATTAATGCGGCGGGGAAGTGATTTGAATCTACTCATGAAAATTACTTTCATTGCTATGTTGGGCTACGTGCTGCCTTCTTTTGGAAGCACGACGAAATTGAAAAGAATTGTGAAAATCGACGTTAACTACGCTTTAGGTGGTTTAAGCAAACAATTTTGACTATACCATATTGTAGAGATTAAGTTGCCTAGCGGAAATTTGTAGAATTACGGATTAATTTGCGGGAACTACGGAGTGGCTGTGATTTCAGCGATCACATTTGATAGTGAATCTTTTTTGAAAATGCCAAGGCGTAGGAACGTCAACGTTGTGTCGCAGGTCATCGTTTCAAAGTTTATCGTTGTCAGCCAGGCTCAGATTGCTCACCACTGGCATCGTTTCAATAAACTTACGCAAGTCACGAATTGCATCAGTAATCTGGACTTCAACAAATCCCAAAAAATGTTCGCCTACGTTCCGTACAATCTCAACTGAAATACCAGTCATCGGCATATCCCAAAACTTTAGAACTAGTTCTTGACTGACTGCTTTGTGCTGCTAGCACACATCCCAAAAACCTCTCGACCGCTAGATAGTGCCTCTGCCACCAGATCAAAAAAATGAGAATCCATACATTGCTTAACCTCGATGTAAATTGGGTTCAGTATTAGGATTGATCCGCAAACTCAATCTAAGCCACGCACTGTGTTGTGTGCAATTCGCTCGCATTCGCGATGGCAAGTCATCGTTCGATAACGAACAGAATCGCACTAACTATTTAGTCACGATGAAGCTAGCCTTAAAAATTGAAGCGATT
The DNA here is from genome assembly GCF_004358105.1 of Sapientia aquatica. Classification (GTDB taxonomy): domain Bacteria; phylum Pseudomonadota; class Gammaproteobacteria; order Burkholderiales; family Burkholderiaceae_D; genus Solimicrobium; species Solimicrobium aquaticum. The sequence continues at coordinate 144,754 of NZ_SMYL01000002.1, forward strand.
AATTTTGGCGATTTTCGATGACGTAAAAATTTAATTAGGACGTGCCAATAATGGAATACAGCGATAGCAGTTTATTTGAGCCGAAAACGGTAATGAGGGTGGAAAAGGTTAAAACTTCGCGCCAGAGTGGGGATGTTGAACATAGAGAATTGAGCAGAAAAATTGCGCTCAATGATCAGCGCAAATCGGACGAGGCTAGTCAGGAAATTAAACGTGCCTTTACCCGCTATTAGACCATTGGTAGTGCTCGCTGATGTTACTCAATCACGGCGGAGCAACATTCCATTTGATGATCAAGAGCCTTCGGCTATGCATGCTGAGATCGGCTTTAATCATTGTTGGCAGCCATCTCAGATCATTCCTCATAGTCAGATGAAGGCGCCGCGTCGCCTTGGTGCGATCGTTTTTTTTCAGTCGATCGACGGCTACTTTGTACGCACTTGGATGCTTGATGTGGTGATTCGGCGGCTTAATTCGATTGAACCTTTTCATGGTTTGTATTGTGGCTTTGCGCCTAGTTCTGCGCTTAGCTCAACAAAACAACACTACTCGAATGTGTTGGATAGCGAACAGTGATTTTGCGTTTGCTGACCTAGCATCAATGTGTACCTGAAACACATTATTTACCTGATGGGGTAGTTTCATTTCGATGGAAATTAGGTAAGTTGAGATCAATAAAAATTGCGCCCGCCGATGGCTATGCTGAAAGTGGAGCGCGAATGTTGGTCTTATTCTCAATAAAATAATTACATCCTTTTGGGGTCTTTTATGCGTAATCTAAAAAAAATTTCTCTCGCGGTATTGGTCGTGTGTAGCGCAACTTCTTCCTTGGTGTTGGCACAATCGGCTGACTACAATCCATCGTGGTATATCACGCCGAGTTTAAGCATGCTTCGCCCTGATTCGGGCTTTAATGTTTCTGATCGCGGAGAAGCGGCGGGCATTTCTGTGGGTAAGCCTTTGTCGGAATACTGGGATATTCAGATCGGTACGAAGTACGGACGCGAAAATCATGACGGACTTAAATATCAGCAAAACTTGTTGGGCGTGGATGGTTTGTTGATGCTCTCACGCGAAGAAATCCGTCCTTTTTTGCTCATGGGAGCAGGTTATCAACAAGATCGTTTAAGCTCAGCTTTGGGTGAGAGATCCGGTTACGCGCCCTATGTTAATGCGGGTGTTGGTGTGCAAATTGCGCTCAATGATCAATGGTCCTTGCAAGCTGATTTCCGGCGCGAACACGGCTATTTGCGTAACAATAATTTTGATATTTCACGTAACAACAATAATTATCTGACGGTTGGAATTAGCTACGCCTTTGATAAATCACCGGTCGTCGCTGTTGCCAAGGTAACTCCGCCGCCACCTCCGCCGCCAGCCCAGACTATCGTTCAAGTAGTGCAAACTCCCGCTCCACCGCCGCCACCACGATTCGAGAAAATAGTGTTGTCTTCGACGGAATTATTTGGCTTTGATCAGTACGCTTTGCAATTGCCGCAACCCAAACTTGATGAAATCGCCAATGCGTTAGTCGCTAATCCTACCGTGAACAATGTTGTCATTACCGGCTATACGGATCGCATCGGGACGGCGAAATACAACCAAAAATTATCCGAACGGAGGGCTAATTCAGTCAAAGAATATTTGGTCGGTAAAAACGTCGGCGCAGAGCGTTTAGTCACCGAAGGGAAAGGCGAAGCCAATCCGCTAGTGACTTGCACTGAAAAAAAGCTGAAAGCATTGATTGTCTGTCTTGAACCAAACCGTCGGGTAGAAGTTGAGCAGATCACCATTAATCAGCGTGTGACGAAATAGAACTGGAGTAGCAACCAAGTAGCACAGCGCCGAAAGAGTTTATCCATTTTTGGAGTGATTCATTCGGTGCATTGTTTCAGTTCACGATTAGGTGCAGTAAAAAAGCCAATCTCATCAGATTGGCTTTGGCATAAGTAAAACGAGTTGGTAACGCGTTAGAACTTGGAAATTGGTGCTGGTATGTTTCCCGACCGCCAGCTCCGGTAGTCTGTGCTTAAGACTCACTAATAGAATGCAATGCCTGTGATAGAAACTGCATTTTTTTAAATCTAAGACAGGCAATGTCATTAGGATTCAGACCATATCTAGCCGGGTCAGAAGGCCGGTTCGAGACGATGGAGGGAGAATAGCGAACCCGGCATTGCTGCTCTGTACGTTAGCTAACGCTGCACGAAACCGAATCACCAGCAGAAGCAACAACTAACTAAAAGTCGCGCGTCACAAACCAATCGCGCCAATTGTTCCAATTTACGTCACATCGTGAATAAATGAGCAATAAGCACTAAATCAGAGTATTGTTCGGCTAATCGCTTTTAAGAGCCAATGTTCTGTGTTGGGATGGAGTCGGGACTAACAACACAATAAAGAAGGTGACGAACATGGTTCCGATCAGTTCTGAAGATAGCAAAGCGCTTGTGCCGACTACGCCAACAGAGTTGTACCTGAAGCGCATCAACGACGATTTGCTGAGCCAAATCGCGACGCTACGCAAAGAATTAGCCGACAAAGAATTTCATCACACCATGCTTAGCCAATTGCGCGAAGCCAATCAACATTTGGTAATCGCCACGGTGGATGCGCAAGACATGCAAGCCAATGCCGAAGCCTATAACAAGCGTCAGGAAGAATTTTTATCGATGTTGGCACATGAGTTACGCAATCCTTTAGCACCAATTGCTTTAGCTGCTGATTTGATTGGCAAGCTCGTTTCATCGCATCCTGATCTGCCCGAATTACAAGCCATCATCGTACGTCAGATTAATCAGATGTCGCGCTTGATTGATGATTTGCTGGATGCTTCGCGTTTAAGCAGTGGCAAAATTACGTTAAAGCGCAATGTTGTTTCCTTATCGTGCATCCTACAGTTAGCGCTGGAATCGAGTCAGCATTCATTCGATACGCGCCATCAAAAGCTGATCTTTGATCGTAATATGGAAGACATCCCTATCGACGGCGATGTGGCACGATTGGCGCAAGTGTTTTCTAATATCTTAATTAATGGCGCAAAATTTACGCCAGAATTCGGCACCGTTTCTATTACCGTTGAGCGCGAAGGTGGTTTTGCTTGTGTCTCGATTAAAGACAACGGCATCGGTATTCCACTTGATTTGCAAGCGCATATTTTCCAATTATTTAAACAGGGCTTTCACTCGCTGAATCGCTCGCAAGGTGGCTTGGGTATTGGGCTATCGTTAGCGCGCGTGATCGTGGAAATGCATAAAGGCAGTATTTTGGTGCATAGCGACGGAACAGGATTTGGTAGCGAATTTATTGTGCGTTTGCCGATTTCTGGTAAAGCCACTTTTCCAGTAGTGACCGTTGCAGCGCCTAAAATCAATCGCAAGTTTTGCCAAATTCTGCTGATTGAAGATAACGCTGATACCAATTTCACGTTAGAGAAACTATTGAAACAAGAAGGTCATAGCGTGAGTTCCTGTAGCGATGGCATGGGCGGTTTGTTATTGGCGATGAAGAATTCGTATGACGTCATCATTTGCGATATCGGTTTGCCCGATATGGATGGCTTTGAAATTGTGAAAAAACTGCGAGCAGAAACCTCGCTCACGATTCCAACCTTGATTGCCTTAACCGGCTACAACCAATTCGGCATGCAGCAACGGGCTAAGGAAATCGGCTTCGATTATTACTTGGTCAAACCAGTCAATGTGCCGGTGTTGCTTGATATTGTTTCCTCGATCACTTTGTACAGAAAGTGATACTCCATGATTTTCTCTGATTGCCGCACATATGGTGATGTATGACTAAGGCCGAAAGCGAGTTACATCGCGTTATTCGGGCCAAGCTGTCGCAGCGACCAGATGTCTGTGCGGAGGTGACGCAACAACTGTGGCAAAGCTTGGCTGCACAACTTGTGCTCATCATTGGTGACGCCGGTTTTAAATCGCTGTTGCATCGCAGTCTGCATCTATGTGGCGAGCAATTTCCCTGGCTGTTACCGGTGAACACTTCCCTCCAGCGCGACGCCGTATTTCTTGAATTAAGTACGCGCTTAGCTGCGCAAGATGTTCTGCAATCTATGGAAGCGTCGATTCGCTTATTGCAATTATTTCTCGATATTTTGACTGTCTTGATTGGTGACTCCTTAACTACCGGCATTGTTCGTTCGGCCTGGGGTGATGATGCATTTGATTTAGCCGCAACGGAGTTTAAAAAATGAATGAAAAAGTGACCATCAATCGCTTATCTACAGGTGTATGTGGTTTAGATAATTTACTCGGCGGCGGCTTGCCAGAATTCTCGTTTAACCTTATTGCGGGTACGCCTGGCAGCGGTAAGACCACGTTAGCGCATCAAATGATGTTCTCCTTGGCGAGTCCGGAACGACGCGCAATTTTCTTTACGGTGTTGGGTGAACCACCGTTAAAAATGCTGCGCTACCAACAGCAATTTCCATTTTTTGATCTTGCTAAGGTCAATACTTGTATTAAGTTTGTCAATCTGGCGGCGGATTTGTTGGAAGGTGATTTTGACGGCGTGTTGGCGCGGATTGAGGACGAGGTACAAAAATTTTCACCGAGCTTGTTATTTGTCGATTCATTCCGCTCGGTAGTCGATTCGGCTAAGACCAAAGAAATTGGTTTGTCGGGCTTGCCACGTTTTGTGCAGCAGCTTGGGATGCAAATGACCAGTTGGCAGGCGACCACGTTTTTGATTGGTGAATATCTCGAACCGGATGAAGAATCTAGCCCGATTTTTACCGTTGCCGATGGCATTCTTTGGCTCTCGCAAATGGTGCATCGCGACGCGATGATACGCAAAATTCAAGTCGTCAAAATGCGTGGCCAAGCGCAGAGCGCGGGGGTACATACTTTTCGGATTAATAATGATGGTGTAGAGATTTTTCCGCGCGCGGTGATTGCTAATAATGGTGACAGCATTTCGATTTCCGGCGATCAGCGTCTTTCGATGGGAATTGCCCACTTAGATGACATGTTGGGCGGCGGTTTGCCGGTTGGTTATTCATTGCTGGTGGTCGGGCCGTCTGGATCGGGTAAGTCGATTTTGGCGACCCAGTTTTTGGCTGAAGGTGTGCGGGTCGGAGAGCCAGGCGTAATTGCCGCTTTTGAGAAAAGCCCGAACCAGCTATTAAGTTATCAGCTAAATGAAATGGTCAAAAGCGGCAATGTCGGCTTGATCAATACCCGTTCGCTTGATTTATCGATTGATCAAATTCTGCACGACATGGTGAGCATGATTACGCGCTTACAAGCTAAGCGGGTTGTGATCGATTCCCTATCCGGTTTTGAGTTGGCCTTGGCCTCAGTGTTTCGGGAAGATTTCCGAGAGGCGTTATATCGCATGGTGGCGGTGTTGACCGGCATGGGCGTAACCGTATTGATGACCGCTGAGCTAGAGGATCAATACACTTTTTTGCGTTTTAGTTCTTACGGTAATGCGTTTTTGGCCGATGCGATTTTGATGCAACGTTATGTAGAATTAGGCGGTGAATTAAAACGCGTGCTGTCCGTGGTTAAGGTTCGTGCGAGTAATCACAGCAAGCAAATTCGCTTTTTTGAAGTGGGCCCTAACCAAATTATCATCGGCGAGCCATTAAGCAATTACCAAGGCATCTTGACCGGCAATTTAACAACCTGTTGATAGCCGCATTATTGTTTCAGCACAAGCGCGCTTGGCCTATTGAATGAAATAATCGATCAGTCATCATTACTACTCCTATTATTGCTGCTCGATGTAGTCCCACCAGCACTTAGCTCCCCATTAAGACATTCTTTTAAATGTCAGTCCTATATTACGCGGCAACATGGCGTAGTTCTTCCTTTTCATCTCCTTCCTCGGAGAAGCGCCTAGCTTGCACCAGCGTTTATTTCCGTACCATTGAGTCAATACAACTATTGTCTTTTTAGTTCTAATGTGCGCTAGCTAACAGAGAAGTGCGACGACAATAATTACATTTTCTTATGTTTTTACTCTCATCATGTTGTCACGACATGGATGTACCGCACTTCAATGTAAGACCAAGAGGAACGAGCTTTACTCATGCTAATTAAGCACAATCCTAATCAGAATCATCTTTTAGCGGCGTTACCGGAAGCGGTTTTTGGGCGGCTTGAAATGTATCTAGAATTAGTACCGATGTTGTTGGGCGACGTGTTATGCGAGTCGGGCGGTAAATTAAATTACGTCTACTTTCCCACCACGTCGATTATTTCGCTGCACTATATTTTGGAAAACGGCGGTTCATCTGAATTCGCTGGCGTTGGTAATGAGGGCGTATTCGGCATCGCACTGCTCATGGGTGGCAATACCACGCCTAGTCGCGCAATCGTGCAAACCGGCGGACACGGTTATCGGCTCAAAGCGTCTGTCTTGCTGGAAGAATTCCAACTCGGTGGTTTGCTGCAAAAATTAATGCTGCGCTACACCCAAGCACTAATTACCCAAATGTCGCAAACCGCAGTCTGCAATCGGCATCATTCGGTTGAACAGCAATTGTGTCGTTGGCTGTTATTGACGCTAGATCGCTTGCCGACGAATGAACTCACCATGACCCAAGAATTAATCGCCAGCATGTTGGGTGTGCGGCGTGAAGGAGTGACCGAGGCGGCGGGCAAGTTGCAGCAGATCGGCTATATCAGTTATCGGCGTGGACATATCACCGTGCTAAATCGGGTCGGTTTAGAGCAGCAATCGTGTGAATGCTATTTGGTAGTGAAAAAAGAATTTGCCCGACTGTTATCCGATGTACATCAACGTTAAGCCCGCACCAGCCAGCGACGTTAGCTTGGACGAAGTAGCGCGTGATTATGTAGTTGAATCCAATCAGGATCAATCCAGATGCCAATGAATAACTCAATCAACCATATGCCTTACGAACGGGTCGTGATCGTCTGTGTGGCATTAATGCTTAATCTGGTGATTTGGAATTACGCGATGCCAGCGAGTGCATTGGCTTCCCCGCTAACGACCGCCACCAGCATTTTCTATTTTGTGTTTGTAACGGTCTTAATTGGCTTTTACGTTTGGATAAGACATTTGCGCTTTCGCTGTGAAACACTCGAGCAGGCGTTAAATCAGCGCGGAATCGACAATGTCATTGCAGTGCATGAGTTGAACGCTCTGCATGATTTGCAGTTTTATACTCGCTCCTTAGTTGAAGCGAATTTGGATGCGATCATGGCCATCAGCACCGCCGGCATTATTTTTGATGTGAACCATCCGGCTGAATTACTGACCGGTTTTACCCGCAAAGAATTAATCGGCTCCAAGTTTGAGAGCTATGCAACCGATAGCCTGTCCGCGCGTTTTGCTATCAATCGTGCTTTAACTGAAGGGCCGGTCGCTAATTACGATTTGGTGGTGAGAGCCAAAAACGGTCAACAAGTATCGGTCTCGTATAATTTTTCTGTTTTGCACGATGCGCATGAACAATCGGTCGGGTTGATTGCCAGCGCGCGCGATGTGACCAACAACAAGAAATTCGAATATCTCCTAGAAGAAAACAACTTGGCGCTGCAAAACGCCAAAGCGGTGGCTGAAAAAGCAAACTTAGCCAAGTCGGAATTTTTATCCAGCATGAGCCATGAACTACGCACGCCGTTGAACGCGATTCTGGGTTTTGCCCAGTTAATGGATGCCGATCAAGTACTGCCGAAGGCAACCGAAAAGCTCGCCATTAAACAGATTTTGCAAGGCGGGTGGTATTTATTGGAGCTGATTAATGAAATTCTTGATTTGGCTTCGATTGAAGCCGGTAAAGCGGTTTTGCTCAATGAAATAGTGTCACTATTTGATGTACTGACCGACTGCAAAGCAATGATAGAGCAGCAGGCGAGTAAAAAAAATGTGCGCTTGATTTTCCCGTTATTTGATAATGCCGCCATGTACGTTAATGCCGATCAAACACGGGTTAAGCAAGTGATGATTAATTTGTTGTCGAATGCGATCAAGTACAACAAAAAAGGCGGTGAAATCCAAGTGCAGTGCCGAACTAGCGGTTCATCCTTTGTGCACATTAGTGTGCGCGATACGGGCGCGGGTTTAAGTTCGGAACAACTGCTGCATTTATTTGAGCCGTTTAATCGTTTAGGGCGCGAGGGCGGTTCGGAAGATGGCACCGGTATCGGCTTGGTGGTGACCAAACAATTGGTTGAATTGATGGGCGGGCGCATAGGCGTGCAGAGCACGGTCGGCAGCGGCAGTGTGTTTTGGATTGAATTGCCGGTTGAGCAAAACTTAGGTCCTAGCCAAGCGCTCAAGGACGATTCTAGCCAGATCTATGCCAATCTTGTACCTGCTAACACGAGTAAAAAAACGGTGTTGTGCATCGAGGATAATCCAGCCAATTTAGTCTTGATTGAACAGTTGATGCATAGCCGACCGGAGATCGAATTGTTAACTGCCAATACCGGAAAGCTTGGCATTGAAATAGCCCAAAACCGTTTGCCCGATGTGATTTTAATGGATATCAATTTGCCCGATATTCATGGATTTGAGATTTTAAAAGCCTTAAAAGAATTTGGCGCAACGGCTTCAATTCCGGTGATCGGTTTGTCAGCCAATGCCATGCAAGTCGATATTGAAAACGGTCTTGCTGCTGGCTGTTTGTACTACCTAACCAAGCCGGTCAAAGTGCGCGAACTGATGACGACATTAGACGCAACCTTGTACGACCCGCAGCGCATTGCCGAATTACAGAATGCTGTGCTTTAAGCGTTACGGCAAGCGTGAGCAATCCACTATTTATTATTAGTCGCACTGATGGTTTTATCGAAAGAAATCATGATTAAGTTATCGGAAGTACTCTCTGCCAGCATTTTGATTGTGGACGACCAAGAGTCCAACGTTATTTTGTTAGAGAAGCTATTGGCTTCAGCTGGCTACACCAATATTAGTTCCACCAAAAATCCCCGCGCGGTGTGCGCCATGCACATGGAACACAGCTACGATTTGATTTTGTTGGATTTGCAAATGCCAGAGATGGATGGTTTTCAAGTCATGGAGGGGATTAAAGAAATCGAGAAAAATAGTTATTCGCCGGTCTTGGTCGTGACCGCGCAGCCGGAACATAAATTGCGTGCCTTAAAAGCCGGCGCGAAAGATTTTATCAGTAAGCCAATTGAAGCCTTAGAACTGAAAACCCGCATCCACAATATGTTGGAAGTGCGCTTGCTATACAAAAAATTAGAAAGCTACAACGAGCTATTAGAAAAGAAGGTTATCGAGCGCACGGCGCAATTGCATGCTAGCGAAGCGCGCTTTAAAAATTTTACTGAACTCACCTCCGATTGGTATTGGGAACAAGACGCGGTAGGAAAATTTACCACCGTCTCTGGCCCGGTATTTGAAATGCTAGGAATTGAGACTGACGACAATAATGAATTCTTGCCGGAAGAATGGAATCAAGAAGAATTAGCTACGCTCAAATACAACATCGCTACCCGGCGTCCATTTCTGGATTTTATTTATTCGCTCAAAAAGCCCAGCGGTAAAACCCAACGTTTGCAAGTGAGTGGCGAACCGATGTTCGATACCAGCAGCCGCTTTATCGGCTATCGCGGCGTGGGCGTGGAAATCACCGATCAACATTATGCCTATCGCAAGGAATCCAATTTCCGCAAAGCGATAGATGTGATTAATCTGGGAATCTGTCTCATTAATCCCATTACCTTTGAACTGATGGACACCAACGAGACCATGTGCCAAATGTCGGGATTTAATCGCGCTGAATTGTTGACGCTGACTTTGCCCGCACTGATGGTAGCGTTAGCGCAAGATTTGGCTAAGGTGTTTGCCACAGTTATCGCGCACGAACCCCACCCAGCTAGCGCCGCACAATTGCGCTGCAAAGACGAGACTTTATTACCTGTGCAGGCTGATTACCGCTGTATGAATGATGATGGCAATGCCATCATCGTTGCGACGTTTGGCTTGAAGACCGCCAGTTAACGTTGGGGCTTATTAGCGATCTACTAAGGATGGTTGGTTGGGTTCTGATTTTGGCGACCTTGATTATTTTAGGTATAAAAAGTTCAGATATTTGCGCCACACATTTGTAAGCAATTTAGCTTGTTTGTTGTGCCACATGTTCACTGTGGGCGTTACTCGATTTGTACAATTTGAACGAACATCTTGAAACACATTTTTACTATAAATTACCGGTAAATTCTTTTGCTTTAGATTGTGAGTTGTATTATTCAACGGCAAGTTTTGGTTTTTATAGTGCCGTATTTACAGAACTACAAGGAATAATACGATGAAAAATTATCTAAATTACCTCCGATTTATCGTCTCCCTGATCTTAGTTTCTTTGATGTTAAGTGCTTGTAGCGGCGGCGGCTCGGGCAGCGCGGGCAGTGCTGTTAGCAGCGGTGGTTCGGGTGGCGGCGCTACCGGCTCAGGTGGCTCTGGTGGAACAGGCTCAAAGGCAGCAGTGAGCAATACCGTTTCCGGCACCATCACCGGTTTTGGCAGTATCGTCGTTGATGGTCAGGAATATGCGGAGAGTGCCTCAACGAGCTATGCCTCCGAATTCAAAGGCACGCAGCACGCGTTGGCGGCGGCAGAATTAAATCTCGGACAACACGTTAATCTGACCTTGGATAGTAGCGGCAAAGTTGTACAGGCCGTGGTTATTCCTGATCTAGAAGGTCCCGTTTCATCGATCACTTCAACCGTGACAGTGGGAACTGGCAGCACGGCCGCGACCTTACCCGCGATTACGGTCTCGGGCGTTTTGGTTGTGACTAATTCCGACCCAACTCAAGGACCGGTGACAGCTTTCGGTGGCGGTTACACTGCGTTGACCAGCGTTGCGTTGGCCGATAACGTCGAAGTGCACGGCCTATTGAAATCAGCCAACGGTGTCGATTATGTGCAAGCGACTCATATTGCTAAGGAACCGACCTTTATTGGTACGCGCGTCATCGGAACCATCGCAAACTACAATGCCAGCGCCAATACCTTTACGCTAGGTTCGGGCAGCAGCGCGATTACCATTAATGCTACCGGTGCAACCGTTGAGCCAGCGAGTACAACATTAGCCAATGGCTTGGTGGTTAGCGTATGGAGCAGCGCCGCCATTAGCAATAGCAGTCTGACTGTGACGACTGTGCGGGTAGCAAATCCAGCATTTGGCGCGACCAGTTTTGTTGGCGTTAGCGGCCCAATCAGTGCCTATGTATCGCAATCAAGTTTTGTGGTGAATGGCTTGACTGTGGACGCCAGCGGCGTGACCTTGCCTGGCGACGTTACCGCATTGAGTAATGGCTTAGTCGTGGGCGTGGCTGGCACGATTAATAGTTCCGGTACATTGGTGGCAAGCAAGTTGCATATTTTCGAATCGGATTCGGTCAAGGCGGAACCGGTATTTTTACAAGGTTCGATCAGCAATTTTGTCAGCGCAGCAAATTTCACCGTACGTGGCGTGCAGGTTGATGGTAGCCAGAGTCCGACTTTTAGTACTGGTTCAACTGCGGCCAACTTAGTCAATGGTGCGTTTGTTCGGATTAAAGGCACCTTAACCAACAACACGGTTGTGGCAACCAAGATTGACTTTATTACGCCGCCAGCCAGTGCCGTCGTTAATTTGATTGGTCAAATTCAAAGCTATGATGCGACCACCAATACCGTCACAATTACCGCTAAGGATTTCGACAAAAATCAAGTTGTCACCGCGGTGCTTTCTTCTTCTGTGATGTATTTGAATGGAACAGCGGCCAATTTAACAGTCGGCCAATTGGTGGACATGATTGGCATCGAAAGCACGACAGCCGCCAATACCTTTAATGTCAACACGGTGACTTTCCTGCCAACTCCACCTTCCACGTGGCAGGGAGGATCGAATGGCCCATCAATTTTATTAAACGGCACCATTAGCGCCGTAACGCCTGCGACCGGAACCGTGACGTCTTTCGTGCTACATGGACTAACGATTAACGTCGGCAGCGCATCGATTTTGTCGGTGACTGGCGCAACCAGCACAACGCTGGCGGTTGGTGAAAAAGTCTCTGCTTTTGTGACCGTGGCAAACGGCAATGTGTTGACGGCATCGGTAATTCAAATTTATTAATTTGTATTGTTGGATGTTGAATTAGTAGGTGGCTATCGTTGGATAGCCGCCTTTTTTTTCACCTAATTTTTAGGCGGTGCATCAAGCACGCGACAAAAACCACTAAATCTTCATCGCCCCAACCGACTTGGCAAAGACTGAGGTACTATTTATCGCCTAAATTTAGACGAAAAAATCAATTAAAACTCTAGGGAGACAGCCCAATGTCCAACGATGTTGAGAGCAACACAGTGCACCGTATTTGCCCATTATGTGAAGCCGCCTGTGGCTTGGAAATCAAAGTCAGCAAACACGACATCATCAGTATTCGAGGCCATGAAGAAGATGTGTTCAGTCATGGCTATATCTGTCCTAAAGGTGTTTCGCTCAAAGACTTGCATAACGACCCTGATCGCCTGCGTACACCGCTATTAAAACGCGATGGTCGGTTTGTCCCAATTAGTTGGGACGAAGCCTTTGCCGAGATAGAACGCCGCTTGGTGCCGATCGTGGCGCAGCATGGACGTAATGCGGTGGCGACTGTTATCGGCAATCCAGCCGCGCATAAGATTGGACTGCTGATGTATTTTCCGCGACTAGCGCGAGCGCTGGGTTCGCACAATGTTTTTTCTGCCTCCACCTTAGACCAAATGCCTAAGCAATTAGCCTCGGGGCTGATGTTTGGCACATGGACTTCTGTGGCAGTGCCGGATATTGAGCGCGCTGACTTTATGCTCATTATTGGCGCCAACCCTATGGTGTCCAATGGCAGTCTTTGGACGGTACCAGATTTCCGTGGCAAAGCGCGCGACATGCGGGCGCGTGGTGGCAAGATTGTGGTGATTGACCCGCGCCGTAGCGAAACCGCATCGGTGGCCGACGCGCATCATTTCATCCGCCCAGGGGCTGATGTATTTCTGTTGTTGGGCTTGGTGCATACGCTGTTTGATGAAGGCTTAATTCGCCTTGGTCGGCTGGAAGAATTTACCAATGGCGTTGAACAAGTTCGCCTAGCGGTGCAAGAATTTAGCCCTGAAAAAATGGCTGCGCGTTGTGCCATTCCAGCCGCGACGATTCGTGAACTGGCCCAACAATTAGCCACGGCTAAACACGCAGCGGTCTATGCGCGCATTGGAACGTGTACCCAAGAATATGGCACCTTGTGCAGTTGGTTGGTCGATGTGCTCAATGTATTGACTGGAAATCTGGATGCCGAAGGCGGCGCGATGTTCCCCAAAGCGGCAGCCTTTGCGCCTAATACGATAGGCAAGCCCGGCATAGGTCGCGGCATAGTCACCGCAAGGCACCACAGCCGCGTATCGAATGCGCCTGAAGTCATGGGCGAGTTGCCAATTACCTGTCTGGCCGAAGAAATTGAAACGCCGGGATCTGGTCAGATTAAGGCGCTTATTTCGATTGCCGGTAATCCGGTGTTGTCCGCGCCTAACGGTCAACGTTTATCGGCCGCGCTCGACGATCTCGATTTCATGGTCAGTATTGATATTTATCTCAACGAGACCACGCGCCACGCCGACTTGATTCTGCCCGGCTCATCGCCGTTGGAGGACCTGCATTACGACATCGTTTTTCAACAATTCTCCTACCGCAATCATGCACGCTACAGCGAGCCAGTCATGCCAAGGGCGGCAGATCATCCGCCCGAATGGCAAATCCTATTGCGCTTAGCGGGCATTGCGATGGGACGCGGAGCGCAAGTCGATGTGCATCAATTGGATACCGAATTATTCGGCGCAGAATTGCAACGTGCTATCCCAGCGCAGGCCGATGCAGTGCTGGCAGCCTTGGCACATCTAACAGGCCCAGAGCGACAAATTGAATTCGCCCTGCGCACCGGCCCCTATGGCGATATGTTCGGACAAAAACCTAACGGACTGAACCTAGCGAAGGTCAAAGCAGCTACTGGCGGAATTGACCTAGGCGCGATGCAAGCGCGCATCCCAGAAATGCTGCGCACGCCTTCGGGCAAGATCGAGCTCGCACCATCGATGTTGATAGATGATTTAAAGCGCGTGACTTCTGCCTTAGATCAGGCAGCGCCGGACATGGTTATCATCGGTCGGCGTCACGTCCGCTCTGGCAATAGCTGGATGCACAATCTCCCAATCCTTGCAAAAGGCCCTTACCGCTGCACGGCCTTAGTTCACCCAAGCGATGCCGAGCGATTGGGGCTCAGTGATGGCGGCATGGCTAAAGTAATCAATGGTCAACGCGAGTTGGAAGTACAAATCGAAACCAGTGATGAAATGATGCGCGGGGTAGTTAGTTTGCCGCATGGTTGGGGACACGATTTGGCGGGGATTCAAATGGCGGTGGCGAGCGAACGTGCGGGCGTTAATTTGAATGCGTTGCTGGACGATAGCTTACGTGATCCGCTGTCAGGCAATGCCGTGTTGAGTGGCGTCGCAGTCGAATTACGCGCTTGTTGATTCATTCGACTAATCTTAAAAACAAAAAAAGGCACAGCAAAACGGAAAATTGTTTTGCTGTGCCAAGCATGTTCTCACTATTCCGATGTAGCCAATCTCGCGTCCAGTTCCTTGGGCCGAAATTGCACCCAATTAACCCTACACCAATAAGTCGCGCAAATCATCGGCGTGCTCTTCTTCCTTGGCCATAATCGTAATTAATAAGTGGCGCGTAGTCGGGTCCGTGTGACCAATGACTTCGATCATTTGACGATACGATTCGATGGCGACACGTTCAGCGATTAAGTTAGCTTTGATCATGTCTTGCAACGTTTTTGAATCATCGTATTCGGCGTGACTGCGCTCCAACAATGTTGCTGGATTAAAGTCGGGTTGACCGTTTAATTGAATAATGCGCTCAGCCAACGCATCAGCGTGTTCCTGCTCTTCTTTAGCATGCTGTAAGAATTCCGCTTTGATCGGTCGATTCTGAATTCCAGTAGCGGTGTAATAGTGGCGCTTGTAACGCAGTACGCACACTAATTCGGTCGCCAACGCCATGTTTAACATACCGATTACTTTAGTTAGGTCAGCCTGATAACCTTGGGTAATTGCGCCATCAATTAAATGTTTTTTTGCGGCTTGGACGGCTTGATGATCGACGCCATCGCTTGATGCTTTTTGTTTCGATTCATGCATGATGTACTTTCAAAGGTGATACTGATTGAGAGGGAAGGCGTCGCCAAAATCCGCTGGCTTAGTGAACGGTATTGCCACCCGCGCTGGATAAAGTAATTTCAACGCGACGATTCAATTGACGATTTTGCGCTGTGCTATTGTCGGCTACCGGTTGATCTTCTCCATAACCATGAACGGTGACGCGATTGCGTGTTACGCCCATGTCGGACAAAACTGCAGCGACCGAATTGGCGCGACGGTTAGAGAGTTCTAAGTTATGCGCCGCCGAACCAGTGCTGTCGGTGAAGCCTGCAACATAGACGTTTTGATCAGGATGATCTAATAAGATTTGTCCCACTTTTTGTATCGTCATCGTACCTTCCGCTTTCAACTCAGCACGATCGATATTGAACAACACATCGCCGATGGTGATGACAAAACCGGCGGCTGTTTTTTTAGCCGCCAAATCATTTAATTGCGCTTGTAACTTTGCTGTTTCAGCTTGGGCAATTTGGGTCTGGTCTTGCGCGATTTGGGCTGCGGCGTTGGCTTGTAAGGCGTTGGCATTGGCCAGATTGGCTTCGTTGGTGCGCTCATTCAAGCGGATTTGATTACGCTGTTGATCGGCGGTTTTTACGACAGCTTCAGCAGATTTTTGCTTGGCTACTTCATTGGCGGTAGCGACTTTTTGTTTCGCTAAATAGGCTAGCTTATCGACATCTTCTGGGCTTTCGCGTTTGCTCGCGGCTAAGTTAGCTTTATCCAATAGTACCGCCGCTTGGTCGATTTCAACCGAAGCGTAGCTGGTCACTGCCGGATTGTGGCGCGCGGTTTGATAGTCGCTACGAGTTTGATCTAACAACGTAGTGGATGTTGGTGTCGTTGAACAGGCTGTTAACACTCCCGCAAGTGAGAGCAGGGTAATGCTGAAAAGGTGTTTCATTTTTATCCTTGGTGAGTTTATTGGTGTTATTGATTATTTTTACGATTCAATTCGTCTTGCAGCACTTGAATATCGTTATTGAGTTCTTTGGCAGCGGCTTGCGCTTTAGCCGAGGTCGCTTTGCTCTGCGCTAATTTGGCATCTGCTTGCGCTTGAATAGCCAAATCGTTAGCGAGTTTATAATCGCCATCCGCCATCGCTTTATTCGCTAATCCCATTTTGTCGCGCGCTGATTTCATCTCGGCTGGCGCAAATTCTGCTGCACCGGCATCGCTGGCGTTGTCCACCGCGTTTTTGGTCACGGCCACATTGGCGGTGGCAGGGGTTTTCATGCTGGAACAACCGGCGCACAGCAAGACTAAAGCGAGCGCAGATAACGTAGTGATGATAGATGGGCGATTCATTATTTCTCCATAGAGAGGTTTTCTTGAGAAATACAATTTTAAAAGTATCGCCGCAGTTAATCTGTTCGCTAGCACACTCAAACCTGTACCCTAGTTCTTCATCAGCAGCACCTCGACTTGATGTCGCGCATGATCGTCAATCATCAAAATTATTCCATCTGCTTGCAGCACACCATCGACGCTAACCCTAATTGAGCTTGTTGTACTAGCAGGGCGGGATATTTGGATGTGATAACTGGCGCTGTGAAATTGGTAATCCAACTCAAAGCCTGTCCACTCATCCGGAATCAACGGTTGGATCGTTAATCGATTGCCCGCCAACTTAATTCCTAGCAGCGATTCGAGTAGTAAGCGATACATCCAACCAGCAGAACCGGTGTACCAAGTCCAACCGCCGCGCCCGACATGCGGCGCGACTGCATAGACATCGGCAGCAACGACATATGGTTCCACCTTGTAGATTGTCAGGGCGTCTTTGGTTTTTGCGTGATTGATGGGATTGATAATCTGGGTAATTCCCCACGCGTTTTTGCTATCGCCCATTTGCGCGTAAGCCATTGCTGCCCAAATAGCGGCATGGGTATATTGCCCGCCGTTTTCGCGCACTCCGGGTACGTAACCGCGGATATAGCCAGGATTTTGCGGGCCGTGATCAAACGGTGGGTCGAGTAGTTTAACGATGCCTTCTTTTGCGTTGACTAGCCGCTCATGCAGCGCTTGCATAGCTCGTTTTGATTTCTTAGGATCGCCAGCACCAGACAACACTGACCAACTTTGGGAAATCGAATCAATCTGGCATTCACTATTTTGTGCTGAACCTAAGGGTGAGCCATCGTCAAAATAAGCTCGCCGATACCAAGCGCCATCCCATGCATGCTGATCAATATGGGCCCGCAGTAGATCGCCTTCAGTTTGGCAACGTAAGGCAAATTCGCCATCGTTGTGCTGTTCGGAGATGAGCTTAAAGTTGACCAAAATATCGTATAAGAAAAAGCTTAGCCAAACACTTTCACCTTTGCCTTGATTGCCAACTTTATCCATACCATCATTCCAGTCGCATGAACCCATTAATGATAAGGAATGACTACCAAAGCGCAAACCGTGTTCAATCGCCAGTTTGCAATGCTCGTACAGCGTGGCAGATTTACCGGAAACGGTCGGCGTGTCGTAATACGAATCTTCTTCTGGGCTGACTTTGCGACCTTCCAAAAATGGCACGATTTCATCCAGCACGCCGTAATCATGGCTGCTCATCACATAGCGTTGCACTGCCAGCGGCAACCATAAGAAATCATCCGAACAATTAGTCCGTACACCACGATTACTAGGCGGATGCCACCAATGTTGCACATCACCTTCGACAAATTGATGCGCCGCGTGCAGCAGCACTTGTTGGCGCACCAACGCCGGTTGGCAATGAATCAGCGCCATACAATCTTGCAATTGATCGCGAAAGCCAAATGCGCCACCAGATTGGTAATAGCCGCTGCGCGCCCACAACCGGCAAGCAATAGTCTGATAGAGCAACCAACCGTTGGTTAAGAAATTAATAGATTGGTCTGGAGTCGTTACCGTGACTTTGCCTAGGGTGTTATTCCAATAGTGCTTAACTTGTTCTAAGGCTGTACTGGAATTGGTTTCACCGCCATAGCGCTCGACCAAGTTACTGATGTTGACCTGGTCCGTGTTAGCCATGCCGAGTATGAATGTGAATTGCCGTTCTTCCCCGGGGGCTAAATCACAAGCGACTTGAATGACGGCGCAGGGGTCGAAGTTGGAGCCGATTTTGCCCGATAGTTTGGCGTTTTCCATTGCCGCTGGGCGTTGTAATGATTGATTACGCCCGATGAATTCGTCCCGATCACAGGTGATTTTCTTCAAGGTGCTATTGACGTCAAAGAAGGCGACGCGATTGCAAAAGTCGGTGTTATACGGATTACGCGCCAGAATTGCGCCAGAAATCGGGTCGAATTCGGTGATGATGTGCATGGCTGATTTAGATCGTAAATCGCCCAAGACCCATTCGACATATCCGGTTGCAGTCAGCTTGCGCGCCACGCTGGAAGTATTTTGTAGTTGTAAAACCGAATACTTAATGGACGCATCCAGCGCGACATAAACGGTTAGCGTTGAAACGATGCCTGCTTCTTCATGTTCAAACACGCTGTAGCCAAAACCGTGGCGCGTTTTATATTCGCCGGTGCCGCGGCAAGGTAGGGGAGTTGGCGACCAAAACGCGCCGGTTTCTTCGTCGCGCAAATAAAACGCTTCGCCACTCGGATCACAAATCGGGTCATTATCCCAAGGCGTTAAGCGGAACTCATGCGCGTTTTCGCCCCAAGTATAGGCTTGCCCGCTCTCGGAAATCACCGTACCGAATTGAGGATTTGCGATCACATTGGCCCACGGCGCTGGCGTGACTTGGTCGGAGCTGGTGACGATCACATATTCTTTGCCATCTTGACTAAAACCACCGAACTCCGAAGCTAGCGCCAAGCTGCTTTTGCTTAATTCGGAATAAGGTAGTTTGGCGGCAACGGGCGGCATTGATCGTTTAGTTGGTTGCAGTTTAGTCGGCGCGATTTTTAACGCTTCACGCCGATTCATTTGTGCTGCCAACGTACCGCCGCTGTCGGTCAAAATAATCCGCGCCACCGATTGAAATAAAATGCGATCTTCAAGGGTAATTTGATCCGCTATCCGCACAAAAATAGTACCCGCACGGTCGCCAGATTGGTGGCCCGATACCGAATTAATTAGTCCCAAGATTTGATCTTGCAGCACTTGCCGATAGCTGGCGTGGTCTTCATTCCAGATAACTAAATCGACCGCTAAACCACGCAAGCTCCAATAGGTATGCGCTTGAATTAATTGATGGACTAATCCGATGTTTTCACGGTTCTTAATCTGCACCAAGACGATCGGCAAATCGCCAGAAATGGTGTAACTCCATAAACCCGATTGCCCGCGTCGGTTGCGAATCAACACGCTATTCTCTGCGCGTAGCAGCGGATTGATATAGATCACACTGCTGGCCAATCGGTTATATAACTGGGCATCTTCTTCGCTAGCATTTAATTGGCGCAGGGCGACTTGGCTGTGAGTCCAGGCCAATTCGATCACACGGTAGGCCAAATGGCGATCTTGGAATTTGTCGATCAAGGCCAAACAAGTTACGCGCGAATCGGTAATGCCGGTCACGATATCGACGGTAGCGGTTTCGTCTGGCTCCAAGGCGATTTGGTACCGGATCGCAACAATCGGATCAAGCACCGAGCCTTGGGTATTGGTGAGTGGATTACTGTGCATCATCGCCTGAGGTTGCGCGATCGTGTTACCGCGACCAATAAATTGCAGCCTATCGGTTTCGTACGACACATCCATTACGGTTGCGCCATGCACGGTCACTAGGTGAAACATCCAAGGTACAGTTTCTGCCGCCGAACGTGCCCGACGATGGCAGATGATGGCGTGACGTGCATGGATAATTTCGGTTTGGACAAATAAATTGCTAAAGCTGGGATGGCTTAAATCATCCATAGACGGCGCTAATACGACTTCTGCGTAGCTGGTGATATCAATGATTTTGCGCACCCGCGAACGATTGATGATGCTGGTGCGGCGCAGTTCTACATCGTCTTCGGGCGAGACCACGATCTCGGTATACATCTCAAATTGCTGATTATTGCGCCGAATCTCAACCCGCCCTTCAGAAAACTTGACTTCGTAATTGCTGGCTGCGGTGGTAGTAGGTTGAAAACCGGTGGACCAATAATGACCATCTTCCAAATCTCGCACAAAACAGAAGGTACCCCAATTATCGCGAGTCGTATCTTCATGCCAGCGCGTAACCGATAAATTATTCCACTGACTATAGCCGGCGCCAGAATTTGTGACCATGACGTGATAGCGCCCGTTTGACAATAACTGCAACTCGGGGATAGTCGAGTTAGGCGTCAAGATAGTGCGCGTTTGCATGGCCGGATTGGCGGGGATGGTGCGAATATCGGCGAGTTCAGTGGTATTGGAATAGGTTGCCGTTTCCTTGGGAATGCGCTCTAACAACAAGGGCATGGTGGCTTGGAATAAGGGATCGGATTCAAAACGGCGCTGCATAGGTCGCTGCAATAACACATAAGCTGCTGATAAAAAACTCATCGCCTGATGATGAGTCATGAAGGAATAAATAATCGCGTAAGTTTGACCGCGCATTAAACGTGATTTGGTGTAATCAATCGCTTCAAAAAAACCAAACTTGCCTTCATAACCGCAGGCCGACAGGGTTTCCAAATTAGCACATGCTTTTTCTGGGTAAACCATTAAAGCCATCATCGACGAATACGGAGCAATTACTAAGTCGTCGCCCAAGCCACGCTTGAAGCCCAATCCCGGCACGCCAAAAGCGCGGTATTGATAATTTAAATTGGTGTCAAAACTGTTGTAGCCCGATTCAGAAATGCCCCAAGGCACAGAGCGCTGTTGTCCATATTGAATCTGACGCGCCACCGCTGAATGGAGCGTTTGATCGAGTAAGGTGCGGTCAAAGGTCGGCATAATTAACAGCGGCATCAGATACTCAAACATTGAGCCGCTCCACGATAATAAAATCGGCTCGCCATCAGCGATGGTCAATTGCCGACCCAGCGCAAACCAACTCTCTTGCGGTAGCTGACTTTGTGCAATCGCCACAAAAGTTGTTAGGCGGGCTTCGGAAGCCAGCAAATCATAACAACCGCTATCGCGCCGACGTTCGGTGACATTAAAGCCGATATAGAGCAAATGGGTAATTGAGTTGTACAAAAAGCTGTAATCGCTTTGTGCAAAGTCTGTCGCCAGTTGAATCATATTTTTAATCGACTCAATCCGCAGCTTGGCACGCTCGGCGGCGCTGATGATGGAGCTACTCAGTGCATTGAAGTCGATGTCGCTGAGTTGATAGACTTTTTTAAGCTCTAAAAATAGCGGCGATGTCGGGTCGAACTTGGCGAGCTGAACTAGATTGCTGACTTCGTACAAACTAGCAATGTCAGCCGTCCATTTTTGTGGCTCTAGGTCCTTAATCCAGGGCGTTAAATAAAGCAAATCGGTATAGGCACTCAAACATTGTCCAGCCAAGCTGTGCACAATATTGCTTAGTTCAGAATCAAGCGGTAGCAAATTCGCTTGGATTAATTCATCAATAAATCCTTGAGAATAGTCTCGTAGCTTGGTGAGTTGCGCCTCCAGTGGAATTAATTCATACGAGCTTAGGGCACAGGCCAGTTTCAGTTCGTCTTCAAACAGTGCTTTGCTGGTGAGCGGAGTTTGATTGAGGACTTCCAACAGCATCAGGTAGCTATCTTTAATCCCCGCGAAGATCGCCAAATTAAAAGTTGGCGCACTCAGTAGTTCGTTTACTCCTGCGCGAAAGGTCAATAAATGCCCAGTCAGATTACCGCTATCCACTGCCGAGACATACCTTGGCTCCAGCGGCACCAGCTCTTGCGTGTCGTACCAGTTGAAGAAATGGCCGCGATAGCGTTCCAGCTTAAACATGGTGAGCAAGGTCGCCCTTGAGCGTTCGATCAAAGTGCTGGCATTGATAAAACCAAAATCGTACGCGGCTAAATTGGTCGTCAACAATAAGCCAATATTGGTTGGCGACGTGCGGTGGGCGATGGCAAAGAGCGGTTTTTCTTGCACATTGTCGGGTGGTAGCCAATTATCATTCGGGCCGACATAGGTTTCAAAAAAGAGCCAAATTTTGCGGGAGATTTTGCGTAAAAATACTACTTGTTGCTGCGTTAAATCCGAGCTGCGATGTTCAATTGGGCGACTAATTAAAAAGGCCAGCAGCGGCGAACCAAGCCAGAGTAGCAAAATCGGCGCAGCGCAGAGCAGCGAATAGGGATTGCTAAACCACAAATAGCTCGCGCTCAGCAATGCTAAGGTGGGCGAAAACCACATCAATCTGAAGTAGTACAGAAGACTATTTTTAGACAAGGAACTGGATTCGCTCGATGGATTCCATTCCAACAGTTTTTTGTGCGTGACGAATAAGCGCCAATTGGTCAAGATGATTGCCGCCGAATTGATCCATGCTTCAAACGGCAAAAAGGCAAACAATAATCCGGTATGTAAAAACTGGCTGGTTGTTGCTTTTAACAGCGCGCTGAGATGTTGCATGATGGATGTGTCACTCGCCTTGACCAATAACTTAAGCAAGAACGAGCAAACAATCGGGATGAAATAAATCGCCAAGACGACACAAGTCCAAAACAAGGCAAAGTCCGTTCCAGCCCAGCCAGCGATTAATAAAGCGGTCATGCCGATCGGCACAATGCTGCGACGCAGATTGTCTGCGATTTTCCACTTCGATAAGGCCGATAGTGGATTGATTAATTGACTTGCTTTGCTAACTTCGGCACTGGCTTCGCCCGGAACATGTGGCAAAATCCACGACGCAATTTGCCAATCGCCCCGAATCCAGCGATAACGGCGACTCACATCATCACGATAGGTGGAGGGATATTTCTCATACAGTTGCACATCACTGAGTAGACCGGAGCGCAGGTAACAGCCTTCTAATAAATCGTGGCTCAGAATCCGGTTGACTGGCATTCGGCCTTTTAGAATGGTTGAGAAGGCTTCCAGATCATAAATGCCTTTGCCGATAAAAGAACCTTCACCGAACACATCTTGGTATACGTCGGACGCGCTACGGGTATAAGGGTCGATGCCTATGTCGCCGCCGCACAGCAGTTCATACAGCGACGCATCGGTGCGCGGCAAACAAACTACTACCCGCGGCTGCAAAATCCCATAGCCATCAACGATTAGATTGCGGCCTGGATCGTATTGCGCTTGGTTCAAAGGATGGGCGAGTGTTCCGATAAACTTGCGGGCGGAATCACGCGGAAGTTCGGTATCCGTGTCCAAGGTAATGACATATTTGACTTTAACGGTGGCTGAAATGATCCCGACGATGACCGAGAATGGCGTTGCAATCTGATCCAGCAAAAACGCATTCAGATCAACTAATTTGCCGCGTTTGCGCTCGTAACCCATCCATAATTTATCTTGCTTATCCCAAGTGCGTGGTCGATGTAGTAGCAAGAAATTATCTTCATCCACCAGGGGATAGCGTTGATTGAGCTTTAAAATATTGGCCTTGACATGGCCGATTAAGCTGGCGTCTTCGGGCAAGGTTTCGGTATCGGCATCACAAAAATCAGTTAGCAAACAAAACCGTAAATTGGCATCGTGGTTAGCCAGATAACGCACCTCGAGCGATTCAATCAAATCGTCAATATTTTTTTTGGTGAACAGCATGCACGGGATGGTGACCATGGTGCGAAACTCTTCGGGAATGCCAAGCGAAAAATCCAGCCGTGGCAGCAATACTGGAATCACAATCAAGGTGCTGAGCCAGTTCACGATAGACACCGCAAATTGGGTCACGCAAATTAGGGTTAGCAAAATTATTCCGCCCAAGACCCAATCCTTGACGCCGAATTCGATTGTTTGTAGCACGATCAATAACGCGGAGAATAGGCTAATTAAGCCTATGCCACCCAAATACATCGCCAGCGGCCTGTGTTTACACTGCAGTGCCAATTTGCCAAACCAGCTGGGTGTATGTCCTACCGCCTGCATGAGTAGCGGAAGCCCTTTGTTCATCAAATAGTAGCCAACGTGGCTGGTTCGATCTTGGCGCGTCGCATGGGTTAAATTGCTGAGTGCTAGTTGCAAGGCCTTTTCGGCGATTTGGGTTTCAGTAGTGCCGGTGTCGCGGGCGATTTTCTCTACCGCGTGGCGATATTGGTCGCGGGTGGCAAAGTCCATTTTTTTAAAAATTTCCGCCGGATCGCGTTCTAAAATCTGGTTGACTTCGCTCATCGTTTCGACAAATTCGCACCAATCCATATTGGTTAAAAAGCGCAAACTGCTAATGCTATTGCTGATGGAAACTTGATCGATCGCTTGCTTTTGTGCTTCGGTTTGGACGATGGAATCAATGTGCTCGCCGCCCTCGGTCAAACGCTGGGCTAGCCAGGTCAAGGGTAAGGATAAGGAAGGGCTTTCGCCTTGTAAGCGCCGCACCAATTCAGCCACGAAAGAACTTTCCATTGGCGGATTAGAGCGCGCCATATCGGCGACTAATAGGATTAATTTATTCGGATCGCGCACGGCAGTCTCTATCATGCGATCAGCCCACGAACCCGCCAAATTGCGATTGACTCGATTAACTGCAAGCCGCTCGGCAATGCCACGTAAGTTCTCAATCAAGGCCAAACGTAACATGATGGGAATAGCCCATAATTCGCCCAGCTTGAGCACGGTTACCTTTTGATAGGCCGCGACAAAATAGCTCAAGCTCTCAGGATCAACCCGGCCATCGCCGTGCACAATCGTCTCAATCGCGATGTCATAAACCCGCGGTCTGCCGGTGGAATCGCCAGTGATAAGTTGCGGTAACTCTTTGCTGTAGTTCTTGGGTAAGTGGCGCTTGGCGGTACGAATTTGTTCTTCGATTAAATAGAAATTATCGAGTAACCAAATCGCTGCAGGAGTAACTTGCACGCCCGCTTTGACGGCCAGCGTCAATTCATTGCAGGCGTTGAGAATGACGCGCTCATTGTCAGCGAGTCGCGCTAGTAATTGATCGGACTTTTTTCCTAAACAGAGATCATGGGTTTTAGCCAGCATGCTGCCATGCTTTTGCATCTGGATCGCACTAAATAATTCGGATCGGATGAGTAATTCTTTTTGTAAGGGATGCGCTAGTTTGTTTTTGCCGGCGAAAATTTGTTTGACTCGTTGCAGTTGAATAGAAAAGTACGCGGTGTATTTGTTCAATTGGGCCAGTTCTTTCCTGTGAAGTATTACGCCTACTTTATGGAAGGAATAGCTTATGCAATCTCGATCAAACTTTATGTACGTTAGCGAACTGAAAAAACCGCGATGCTCCTGCTACGATCACGCTTCAAACTACGCTTAGTTTTGTGGCGCTGCCATTTATCAATTGTAGAAATTGGCAAACTAATTTCGCCATGCATTGACTACCGCTTTGTAATGTGAGGATTTTTTGTTACCTAAAAACCTGCAAATAAATCCTCCCTTCGATGACAATTTGGCTCAAATCACGCTTAACTCGATTGGGGATGCAGTGATTTGTACCGACATGGCGGGTCGCATTGATTATCTCAATGATGCAGCGGAAAAAATCACCAAATGGTCTAAGGCCGACGCGCGCGGGCAGTTGCTTAACACCGTCTTTAATATTATTAACGCCGACAATCGCGAACCAAAAATTAATACGGTCGAATTGGTGTTAAAAAATGATCACCCAATAGACCTGCCGATTAATACCATTCTCATTCGCAAAGACGGCAGCGAGATTCATATCGAAGATTCGGCGTCACCGATACACAATAATCTAGGCAGCCAATACGGCGTGGTGATCGTGTTTCGTGATGTGAGTGCGGCGCAAGATGCGGCCAGCAAGTTAATGTATCAAGCTCAGCACGACAATTTGACTAATTTACCGAATCGACTTGTGCTCAGCGATAGAATCGCGCACGCGATTGCGCTGGCCGAACGCAATAAAAGCCAGTTTTACGTGCTGTTCATCGATTTGGATAATTTTAAAAAAATTAACGACAGCCTCGGTCACAGCATAGGCGACCAATTGCTGAAAGAAGTCGCTAATCGCTTGGTCGGTTGTATTCGGCATTCCGATACGGTAAGCCGCCAAGGTGGCGATGAATTTATCGTGCTGCTCTCTGAATGCCAACTTCAAGCTGAGGCGGCGCAGATAACCAGCAAAATTCTAGCTACCTTGCTAATCCCGTATCGCTTCGCTCACACCACGTTTTCTATCTCTGCCAGCATAGGAATCAGCCGTTATCCGATCGATGGACGGGACGTGGCGATCCTGATTAATCTCGCCGACGCCGCGATGTATCAAGCTAAAAAGCGCGGGCGCAATAATTTTCAATTTTATGAAGCAGGGCTGGAACAGCTTGTGCCAGCGCGATGATGCTTTTTTGATGCGCTTACGCGATCAATTGATTTAAAAAACACAATGTTAGCTAACGCACGGAAGCAGGCGCTAAGTTAGCTTAATTTCTATGCTTATGTGACATCAAATTCAATCGGCTTCGCTTTATCGGAGAGGGAAAAGTATGGATACAAATCAGGCAGTTGTCTTGGCGTCCTACATCGGCTCAAAGATGCACGATGAGTTCATTAAAATCTTTAGCGGCGACATTGAAGAGAGCGAATTGGTGCACAACCAGCTCAAAAATCCTCCTGAGGTGATGGAGCCGGAACCCAGTAACGACTGAAGTAATTTGGTTGGTCGATTTTATTTTACTCACTTTTTTGAACGCACTTTTCGAGGATAACGTCACATGACTAATTTATTAAAGCTTAAATCGAACGAGGATTTTGACTACGATCCCAACACCTTATTGGATTGTTTACTCAATAAGCTGCATTTAAAAAATGACGCAGCATTGTCTCGCGCCTTAAAAATCGGCCCACCGGTCATTAGCAAAATCCGCAACCGTCACTTGCCGGTTGGCGCTTCCATGTTGATTCGAATGCAGGAAGTCAGCGACATGAATATCAAAGAATTGCGCGCGTTGATGGGCGATAAGCGGCCAAAATTTAACGAAAAATAAGCGGGCGCATTAATTCATCGGGTTGCCACAACAGGGGAATATTCTGATTGAATCTGCGCCAGCTCAGGTAACCGTCTCCCCTTTAGGTCATCTGTTATTAGCCGGAAGTTGGGAGTTTGCGACCTTAAAGAGCAAGTCGATTGTGCTGCCTAATGCAACGCCTGATGCTGAGTCAGTGATCGTGATTGATGCGACGAAATTAGATTTCATCGATGGCACCGGCGCTTGGATTTTGCAGAATTGTTTGCAGCGTCTGCGGCAACAAGGCAAACAGATACGTTTAGAAGGTTGGACGGCAAGCAATCTGAAATTAATGCAACAAATTGAGCAGCAGCAGAGCGTCAAGTTGCCGACCAAAGCCGCGATTCCATTGTTGAATCAAATTGGAATGAATGCCGCAGCGCAGTACAAAAGTGGTTTCGCCTTGCTGTCGTTTATCGGTCAGGTTGCTATGGCATTGGTGGCAAATCTGTCGCACCGCAGCCGCTGGCGCTGGGCGATTGTGTGCAATAACGTGCAAAGCGCTGGCGTGGATGCGTTAGCGATTATTGGCATCACATCGTGCTTGCTGGGTGTTGTTGTGGCTTATCAGGGAGTGGATCAGTTACGCCATTACGGTGCCAATATTTTTGTGGTGGACTTAATTGGTTACTCGATGCTGCGCGAATTCTCGCCCTTGATTACCGCCATTATTATTGCCGGTCGTTCGAGTTCAGCATTTGCCGCACAAATTGGAACGATGAAGATTATGGAAGAACTCGACGGCATGCGCACCATCGGTATTGATCCTATCAATATGCTAGTTCTTCCCAAACTCATCGCGCTAATGTTGGTTTTGCCCTTGTTGACGGTGTTCTCGGATATGGCGGGCGTGGTCGGCGGGATGGTGATGGCGCGTTCGCAATTGGATATCAGCTTTAATGAATTCCTCACGCGCTTTGCCTTAGTGATACATCCAACTTCGTTTTTAATCGGTGTGGGTAAGGCGCTGGTATTTTCGGTTGTGATTACGCTCATCGGTTGCTTCCAAGGGCTTGCAACTAAGGGCGATGCCGATAGCGTGGGTCAGCAAACGACGCGTAGCGTGGTGCAATCAATTTTTATTGTGATTTCGCTCGATGCGGTATTTTCGGTGGTGTTTAGTTTGTTGGGAATGTGAGGTGGATAGCGTTCCCTTATCCCCTTCAGACGTGATCGAGATGCAGAAAATCTGCACCAGCTTTGGCAAGCATCAGGTTCACGCCAATTTAGACTTGAGCGTAAAACGTGGTGAAATCTTTGCCTTGATTGGCGATAGCGGTTCCGGCAAATCAACCTTGTTGCGCGAAATGATGCTGTTGCATAAGCCAGATTCGGGCTCGATTCGGGTATTGGATATTGATTTGAATTCTGCAACCGAGCAGCAAATAAAAGAGCTGCATCAACGTTGGGGCGTGATGTTTCAATATGGCGGCTTATTCGGCACCCTGACTATTCGCGCTAATGTCGGTTTGCCATTGCGTGAACATACCAACTTAGTCGATGAATTAATTAATCAAATCGCTGATTGGAAAATCAAGATCAGCGGTTTGCAGGAGGACGCCGCTTTGCAGTTTCCAGACCAATTAAGCGGTGGAATGCTTAAACGTGCTTCGATGGCGCGGGCGTTGGCGATGGATCCGATTTTATTATTTTTAGATGAGCCAACAGCGGGCCTTGATCCGAGTGGCGCGGATGGTATCGATAAATTGATTAAAGACGTGCAAGCGATGTATCAAGCCACTATTGTGATGGTAACGCATGATTTGGATTTACTTTGGCAAATCGCAGACCGTGTCGCGGTCTTGGGCGAAGGTAAGGTGGTTGGGGTTGGAACGATGTTGGAATTATCCACGATGACGCACCCGATTATTCGTAGCTACTTTGACGGCGCGCGCGGTCGATCGGCGCAACAGCTGGCCTTGATACAACGTCAAAAACTCATCGCGTGAGATGATCTAGGCCACGGTTAAGCGCTATTCGATTCACCCATTCTAAAAATAACGAGAGCATGCCCGTGGAATCCAAAGTGAACTATGCCTTAGTTGGTGCTTTCGTTTTAGTCTTGAGCGCAATACTGATTTGCGTGGTGTTATGGCTGGCGGTGGGTATTCGCATTAAGAAGCATGAACAATTGTATGGCGCGGTGATACAAGAATCGGTTGCGGGTTTGGATGTCGATGCGCCGGTTAAATATTTGGGCGTGGATGTTGGTAAGGTAAAGAAAATCTTTATCGATCCGCATAGCCCGCAACAGGTGCAGTTGGTCTTTGCTATCGAGCACGGCACTTTAATTAAACAAGACACGGTTGCCGTTTTAAAGTCGCAAGGTTTAACCGGTATCGCCTATGTCGAACTTAGCGGCGGTACAGCCAATTCTCCGGTTCTGACAGTTCACGCCAATCAGCCTTATCCAATGATAGTCATTAAGCCTTCATTGAGTGCGCGTTTAGAAAATGTCTTGAGCAATGTGTTAGCCAATTTAGATCAAACCTCAGCCACCGTGAATGCCATGTTTGACCAAGATAATCGCATGGAAGTAAAGCGCATCCTCAATAGCACATCGGTGATCCTAGCGACAATTGCGGCACAAAAAGAGCAAATACATCGTTTTATTGTCGATGCTGCGGCTACCGCTAATGGCACGGCTAAGGCGATTCCCAAACTGAGTCAAGCGATTGATCAAGTCGGTCGGGGAGCTGGGGCCTTTGAAAAAATGTCTGTCCAATTATCCAAAACCAGCACAAACGCTGACCAAGCTTTAAGCAAGGTTGATCAAGCCGCCAACAACATTACCCAACAAACTTTACCTAAATTTGATTTGCTGCTGAGCGACTTGGCCGATCTATCCAAGTCCTTAAAGCGGCTTAGCGATCAAACCGAGGGCAATCCCAATAGCTTAATTTTAGGAACCGATCCGGTCCCGTTTGGCCCTGGAGAATCGAGCAAACCATGATAATTACTATCCCCACCTATTTGCTTCAAATCCTCATGGGCGTGCTCATCGTGTGCGTGTTGTTTGGATGCTCGATGCTGGTCGGTGACCGCGGGCCTGCAACGGTGCATTACTCGTTTGATGCAGTATTGAGCGCGCTGCCACGGGCATCGGACAGTGCTTTATTAGCATCAGGCTTGCTAAATCAGCCCACGATTTATGTCGCTCCGATTAAATCGGCGGCGGGATTTGATAGCAATAAAATCGTTTATATTCGCCAGCAATTTCAGCCTAATTATTACCGACTCGGACAATGGGTTGATGCCCCAGCGGTGATGTTAGAGCCAATAGTGATTAGCGCGTTGCAGCAGGTTGGCTTGAATGCGTCGAATCATTTATCGACCGCTAAGTCGGAGCAGTTTCAACTCAATATCGACATCCTGCGCTTACAGCAAGAATTCTTCAGTCAGCCAAGTAAAGTGCATTTTACGATTCGCATGCGCTTAATAGATCAATCCAGCGGCGCACTGTTAGTAGATAGGGAGTTCAATAAACTGATTCCGTCGGCGACAGAAGACACCTACGGCGGAGTGGTGGCGGCCAATGCGGCGGTGCGCGCAGTGCTGGATGAATTGGCGACTTTGTGTCGCAGTGAATTAGCCTTGCGCCATGCTCAATAATTTTCTGAGCTAAAAATTTGAAGCAATTATCGTTTATCAGCCCGCGCTTGCAGCATCAAATACATGAGCGCGACGTTAATCGCATCATTGAGCGCATCGTGGCGCGGTAAATCGGGTAGCTGTAATGTTTCAATAATGGACGCCATGCGCAAGTCAACGTAGCCGTCGCGCTTGGTTTTGATTTCTTGATCGTAGTAGATGCCAGAAACTTCAATTGCTTTATTTGGCAAGCCTATGCCTATCATGGGCTTCAAAAATTTATTGATCACCTTAATATCGTATTCCAAGTAATAACCCACCAAGGGGCGCGCGCCGATAAAGTCCAAAAGTTGCTTAATCGCCTCCGCTACGGGAATTCCATTCGAGACATCTTTCGGACGCAAGCCGTGGATTTTGACATTGCTTGCTTCCATGATGCCTTCGGGCTTGACGATGACATAAAACGATTCGCTCGTCAGAATACGATTGTTGCGAATTTTGACCGCGCCTATCGATAAAATCTCCGCCTTCTTAACATTTAAACTGGTGGTCTCGCAATCAAAGCTGACTAGCTCGTCGGACTCTTGGTCAAATAAAAAGGCGTAGCTCGGGTCCGACAATTGACGGCGCAGCCACGCTCGGCGTAGGGCGGTCAACATTAAAAAATTCCTAGATGAAAATGTTGATGGATTTTTTGTTTAAAGCGCTTCACTACCTGCAAAGCGACTTTTAATAAATCGCGCTCCAAGGTGGTCAGCGATTGCATATCGATTTGATTGTGGTTACTGCCAAACGACTGCGACAGTTGATCGGATAAGCCAGCGTCTAGCCGTAAATCCATCATCAAGCTGAGTGATTCAACCAAATCCTGCGCCAAGCTTTGGTCCAAAATACCTAGATGTGCAAGGCGATTGATACGCTCAAAGGAATTGGTTTCGACTAATCGTGCTTGCAGACTAAGCGCCCGCACACCATGCACAATAGGGAAAATCCCCATCTTTTTAATGTCCATGTGGCTGGTGTTTTCGCGGTGGATTAATTGCGAAAAAAAGCCCTGATTAACCGAATCAAACAAAGTAATAGGACGAGAGAATTGACCAAATCGACCTTCGTCGTCGCTTAATAAGCGATTCAGATAATCGTCCACTTCTTTCAGAATAGATTCGTCGCCCGCGACCACCTTAGCATCGACAAATATCGCTAACTGCATCATCGAATCAGCATCTGGCGCGTTACACCATTGGTACACCGTTTGTTTGAAATCGGTGATCTTTTTGCGCCATGCTGGATTATTCACCATGATTTTGCCGTTGCAAGGCGGATAGCCTAAGCGCGTCAGCGAGCGTGAAAATTCAACGCAGGCTTGTTCAGCTAGGGCCAAATCAACGCCGTCGCGCATGATTAAGGCATTGTCTTGATCGGTCTTGAGAATCTGCTCGCCGCGTCCTTCCGAACCCATTACCAACAAGCAGCTATGTTCAATTAACTCTGGCGGAGCAATGATGCTCCATGCTTTTTCAAACAAGCTGGTGTTGAGAACCTGAGTCAATTGCGCCAACTGCTGCGCCCGCATGCCGTTGCCGCGCAAAATCTTAATCGACTTGGTCATCTGTTCGGCAATATCGACTAGCGTGTCGATAGTAGTAGCGCGCTCGAGCCGCTGGGCGATTAAATGGGTGTGATTAGAAAAGTACGCCAAGATGTCGATTTGCTCTAACGCTCCGATCGGTTGGCCGTGTTCGGTTACGATCACTCGTTGAATCTTAAATTGCGTCATGCGCAGCAGCGCGTTAAAAACGTAGTCATCCAAATCGCAGCACACCAAGTCAAACTGCGTCCACGCTAGGATAGGTTGGTCGGAGGTAGCGCCAGCGATAACGATGTCGCGCATGGCAGATTCGGTCAGTAAGCCGATGCGATCTTCGTGCTTGACCAAAATCGATTTAATTTTATTGTGCTTTAAGCTTTGGGCGGCCTCCAAGATCGTGCTCGCACCGTCTAGCCAAGTGGCTTTATGGCGAAACGCGTCACGCACTTTGGCGGTAATCATGCTTTCGACTTCTTTGACCCGCCCGGTGTAGGCCATGTTGGCGAGCTTATCCGCCACGCTGGTGTAAAAATACGCGCCGAACTGGGCGTTGGTATTGATTAATTCTTTGACCGTGGCTTTGGGGATGGTGAATAGCAAAGCCTGTTCTTGTACTACAAAGCGATTAGGGCTAGTGCCTTCAATCAGCGCTCGCGCCTCAAAGGTATCGCGCGCCCGGTAAACGCCCACGACTTCATTAGCCAGATTAACTTCGCGCACCAAGCCTTTGATCACGACATAGAGCGACTCAATCGCTTGATTCGCCTCAATAATCACGGCCTCATCGTCATAAAAAACCATATCGACCGACGCTTGTAGCACCGAGCGTTCAGCGCTGGTGAGGATTTCGTACGGAGAAAAACTAAAGTCAAATCGGTCCATAAGCTCACTTTTTTCTGTAGTCGCTAGGCGGTTTGTCGCTCGGGCAGGCATAGAGCACAACTCAAAAATAGTAAGTCAAATAGTGACCGATTGCAATAAAGTGCTCAAACAACACTATGTGCGTTGCCGAACTGTGCCACCTGCCGTCCTTCGCCATACTGAGTTTGTCACTGGCCTAACTGTTGATTGAGTTCATTTGACGCTGTTGTTTGGCAACTGTATTAACTGCAACCAACAGCAATCCACCGCAATCCACCGCAATTTAGCGCCGACATTACCCCGCAATGTGTATGCACAACGTAATAACAACTTTTAAGGATTGACCATGTTCTCCATTCGACAATTAATGAGTAAATATGTATTGCTCGCTGTAACCGCCGTAACGCTGTCTGCGACGACTGGGGTTGCATTGGCCGCCTCCCAGGAAGAACTATCCAAGACTTCGAACATCGCGCTGGAATCGCTATACAAAACGAATCCAACCGCGGCAGTAATTGGTAAGAGTGCTCGCGCTATCGTGATTTTCCCTAGCATTGTGCGCGCCGGCTTTGTGTTTGGTGGTAGTTATGGTGAAGGAATTATGACCAAGGGCAATCAATTTGCGGGTTATTACAACTCGGTTTCGGCGTCTTGGGGTTGGCAGATCGGTGCGGAATCGTATGGTTACGTCGTGTTTTTGATGAATGAAAAAGCGGTGCAGTATTTAGAAAATTCGCACGGTTGGGAAATCGGCGTTGGCCCGACGGTCGTGGTGGTAAATGAAGGTGTAGCGAAAAATCTTTCATCAACCACGTTAAAAGACGATGCCTACGCATTCATCTTTGATCAAAAAGGTTTGATGGTCAGTTTGAGCTTAGAAGGCACAAAGATTTCTCGCATCAAAAAATAACAGTTTAGTTTCATCGTGTGTGGACTGCCTTTTTCCTGCTTACGTGTTGTGACTTTATTGTTGTGACAGTAAGCAGGAATTTTTTTTAGCCGAATTTATTCAATGCTGCACTAACCGAATGGGAACACTATGTTAAAAAATATAAGCGATTTAAAAAACTATGCGATTAGCGCAAGCGATGGTGAGATCGGCCATTTAAAAGATTTTTATTTTGATGATAAGTCGTGGGTAGTGCGCTATTTGGTGGTGGAAACCGGTAGTTGGCTGTTTAGTCGCAAAGTGTTGATTTCGCCGATTGCCATTAACCACATTAATTGGGACGACAAACTGCTCTCAATTCATCAATCCAAAGAGCAGATTAAAAATAGCCCCGATATCGATACCGACAAGCCGGTTTCGCGCCAGCATGAAATTATCTACAACGGCTATTACAACTATCCGTTGTACTGGGGCGGTGGTGGATTATGGGGGGTGGAAGATTACCCAACGTCGTTGTTGCCCAATCAAGTCACTGGCAACGCCAACTTCCCGCGCAATGTTGGTTCGCTTACCGCTGATGAAATTAAAGACACCGAAAAATTCGATCCGCATCTGCGCAGCTTCGACGAAATTTCACGTTATAAAATTCAAACTCCCGAGGGCGAAATCGGCCATGTAAAAGGCTTCTTGGTCAATGAAGCGAATTGGTTAGTGCGTTATTTAGTGGTTGATACCAATAACTGGTGGCCATCACACGGCGTGTTGGTTGAAATTGGCCGCATCGCTGAGGTGCGTTGGGCCGATAAAACTATCGTTGTTAATTTAAGCCGTGAATCGATTAAGGATGCGCCGTCTTATGATTCTTCCCGTGAATTGACCTACGAAGACGAACTGGCATTGCAGCGTCATTATGATCAACTTGGGTATGGCTTAACTGTTTAGCGTTGCGCTGCAAACGTGTCGCGGTGCAGCGCCGGACACGTTTTGGCGGTTTATACGTTCTAGATGCAGATGTCCGCCGGAGCTAATTCCCCGATGGAATTAATCGTGATATTGATGCTAGAGGTATCTTTGCTATTGCGCGGATCAAAAGCGAAATGCCCTTGGCGCACAAAGATGGTGGTGAGCTTTTTCTGCAAATCGTCTTTCATGGCTTTGAGAATACGTGGCTTATCATCGACCATCATAAAAAAATCAGCCGGATATTTGCGCTGAATATCTTCCAATTCCTTCTCTTTATGCACGTAGATTAAAACCCGTCCATCCACTTCATCCCAAATGCCGGACGCTTTGATTTTGTGCGGCTGAAAGACAATATCGCCATCCGAAACAATCACCGTTGTCCCAAGCGTATTGAGGTAATGAAGAACTTTGATCGCATCGGGATAGACGTGGTTCTTAAATGGATAATCCAGTACATAAGACGCTAAATCCAATAAATTATCCTCGTTAAAGGTCAGAAATCGGTAGCGCTGGATCGCACCCAGATAATCGGCATAGCCTAATTCTTGGCGTAGATTTTCAAAAATAGCCCAATATAATTCGCGGTAACTTTGCCCGATCGCTTCATCCAAATAATTCTTAAAATCGGCTTCAAAACTATCGTTATTAAATAGCGTGTTATCAAAGTCTAGTAAGAACACCCAATGCGTTTGTTTGGTGTTAGCCCTAGATGAAATTGCATAGTAGTCGGAAAGGTAATTAATTGGATATTCCATCGTCGGCTGCTTTCTCGTGGGTTGCTTCGGTATGCCCGCCGAACTGTTGGCGCATGGCGGAGAGTATTTTTTGTGCAAAATTGGCGTTGCCACGTGAGCTAAATCGGTCATATAAAGCGGCACTCAAAATCGGGGCTGGTACGGCTTCATCAAGCGCGGTATTAATCGTCCAGCGACCTTCGCCCGAGTCAGCCACATAGCCAGAATATGTATCTAAGTTGGGATCATCGAGCAGCGCGTGGGCGGTCAAATCCAGCAGTAAAGAACTAATAATGCTGCTGTGACGCCAGAGTTCGGTGATCTGCGCCAAGTCTAAGTCAAACTGGTAATAGTCGGAGTTACGCAGCGGCGTTGCAGCCACGTCGCCGTCATTTTGCTGCTTGCCGATATTGGCATTGCGTAAAATATTTAGCCCTTCCGCATACGCGCCCATGATGCCGTATTCAATTCCGTTATGAATCATTTTGACAAAATGCCCAGCACCGTGCGAGCCACAATACAGATAGCCACATTTGGCCGTGCCTTCTAAGTTGCGTGCGGTACTGGCGGCGGAAACTTTGCAATGTTCTTTATCAGGGGATAGCGCAATTAGTATTGGTTCTATGTATTGCACGATGTCTTTCTCGCCACCGACCATCAAGCAGTATCCGCCTTCTAAACCCAGAATCCCGCCGCTGGTTCCCACGTCGACAAAATGAATATGGAACGATTTGAGTATATGGTTGCGTTGAATATCGTCTTGGTAATACGAATTGCCGCCATCAATCAAAATATCGCCGGCACTTAATAAGGTGGCCAACATCCGCACATTTTCATTCACGCGCGCGGACGGAATCATTAACCAAATCACGCGCGGCAAACTGAGTTTGCTTACTAAATCGGCGGCCGATGTGCTGCCTTGTGCGCCATGCGCTGTGAGTGCATCGATAGCGCTTGATTTTGAATCAAAGACGACACAGTCATGTCCGGCAGTTAATAGGCGCAATGCCATATTGCTGCCCATCTTACCCAGCCCAATAATACCGATCTGCATAGTTAATTACTTTCATGTGTTGGTTTATCTCAGACTTGGTCGGAGCCACATAGCAGAAAATAAACTAATCCCATTCAGGCTTCTGTGCGCTGCGGAACGCAGGCTATTTTGTGCAAAGCACGCTATCGATGGTGGTGTGTGATACCACACGGATTAGCAGCGTCGATGTTTATATAGTGAAGCTCAGTATCTCCACTTAATAGGACTCGATAATGAATCCCGCATACGCCTTACAACAACTTGGTCAAAGCATTTGGCTCGACAATATTTCACGTCAAATTTTGCTCGATGGGACCTTGCAGCATTACATTGACGACAGCGCGATTACTGGCTTAACTTCTAATCCCACGATTTTTGAAAAAGGGATAAGCAGTTCTTCGTTATACGATCAGCAAATTCACCAATTGGGTGAAGTGATGAAATCAGCCGAACAGATTTTCTTCGAATTAGCGTTAGACGATTTAAGGCAGGCGGCCAATTTATTTGCGCCGCGCCATAAAGCAACAAACGGGGTCGATGGTTGGGTTTCGCTAGAAGTTTCTCCCTTGTATGCCAATTCCGCTGCCCAAACCATTCATCAAGCTAAGCAACTCCATATCAGCGCGAATAAGAAGAATCTATTCATTAAAATCCCGGGCACGCCGCAAGGTTTGATTGCGATTAAGGAATCGATTTTTTCCGATATCTCAATTAACGTCACCTTGTTATTTTCACGTGAACACTATCTAGCTGCGGCTGATGCCTACATGAGCGGGTTGGAAGCACGGATAGCAGCGGGAATGGAAGTGAATAAAGTGAGTTCGGTTGCGTCGATCTTCGTGAGTCGTTGGGACGTAGCTGCCGACAAAAGTGCGCCACAAGAAATGCATAATCAGCTAGGAATTGCGGTTGCTCAGCAAATATATTGTGCCTATCGTCAGATGTTAATCTCTCCGCGCTGGCGCAAATTGGCAGAGGCGGGCGCGCAGCATCAACGTTTGTTATGGGCCAGTACGGGGACCAAAGACCCTGCCGCACCAGACACTTTGTACATCCAGGCGTTGGCTGCTCCAGATACGATTAACACCATGCCAGAGAAAACTTTACTCGCCTTTTCTAACCACGGATTTGTGAATGGCAGCATGCCGGTCGATGATGGCGAAGCCAACAAAATTATTGCCGCATTTTTAAAAATTGGCATTGATGATCAATTACTCGCAATCCAATTACAAAAACAAGGTGTTAGTGCCTTCTCGCAATCGTGGGCGGAACTCATGACGGTGATTAGACAGAAATCGGCAAGCTATAGCGCGACGTTGGCTTCATGAAAATGACGCAACTCGCCAGAGAAGTTGAACGTGATTGCGCCCCAGCGTGGCAAGCGCTGCTGGAACATCAAGCGGCGAGCAAGGATAGTAAGTTAGCCGAACTATTCGCTAACGATGCGCAGCGCGGCGATCGGTTCACCGTGTTGGCTGGCGATGTGTACTTGGACTATTCTAAAAATCGGATTAACGCGCAAACCGTCAACCTGCTCTTGGACTTAGCCACCCAATGCCACCTGACGCAACATATCGATGCGCTGTTTTCTGGCGCTAAGATTAATTTTAGCGAAGCGCGAACGGCCAGCCATATTGCGTTGCGAGCTAGTTCCGCCGATGTGCTTAACGTGAACGGCGTTAACGTGGTGCCGATGGTGCATGAAGTATTAGAGCAGATGGCGATCTTTAGCGACCGGATTCGCAGCGGCAGTTGGTTGGGTGCTAGTGGCAAAGTGATTCGCAACGTGATTAATGTGGGAATCGGCGGCTCTGATCTTGGCCCGAAAATGGCCTACGAAGCGCTAAAGTATTACAGCCAACGCGATATCACTGTGCGCTTTATCGCCAATGTGGACGAATCCGAATTTGAAGAAGCCACCCGCGATTTAAATCCCGAAGAAACCTTGTTCATCGTCTGCTCTAAATCATTTACCACTTTTGAAACCCTCACCAATGCCTATCTGGCGCGTGCTTGGTTGTTGAGCGCGTTAAACAATGATGTTGCCAGTGTATTGAAATCGCACTTTGTTGCCGTTTCAAGCAATGTTGCAGCGGTCGAAAAATTTGGCATTTCGATGTCCAATTTGTTCGTCATTTGGGATTGGGTCGGTGGACGGTATTCGATGTGTTCGGCGGTGGGTTTATCCACCATGATTGCTATTGGGCCGGTCAATTTTAGAGCGATGTTAGACGGTTTTCGGTTGATCGATATGCACGTGAAAACCACGCCGATGAATCGTAATCTGCCAGTTATCTTGGGATTAATAGCGGTATGGAACGCCAATTTTTTAGACTCCAAGATAGTTGCAGTTTTACCCTATGAGCATTACCTAGCGCACTTTCCGGCCTATTTGCAGCAACTCACGATGGAAAGTAACGGCAAGCATGTAAACCAAGCAGGCGAGTCGATTACTGTCTCAAGCAGCCCAGTGTACTGGGGCGAACCAGGTACGAACTGCCAGCATTCCTTTGGCCAATTGCTGCATCAAGGTACGCAAATCGTGCCGTGCGATTTCATTGGCTTTGCACAGGCTTTATTCCCCAAAGGCCACGGACACGATATTTTGTTAGCGAACTTATTCGCCCAGGCTCGCGCACTGGCGTTTGGTAGGAGTAAAGAACAATTAATCGCGCAAGGTTGCTCTCCCGCGTTAGCACCGCAAAAAGTCTGTGAAGGAAATCGACCCAGTAATACGTTATTGGTCGATCAATTAACACCCAGTTCACTCGGTCAATTGGTCGCTGTGTATGAACACAGTGTGTTTGTGCAGGGCGTCATCTGGAAGATCGATTCGTTTGATCAATGGGGCGTCGAATTAGGCAAGGACTTAGCACCGCCTATCTTGGCTGATTTGATCGCCAAGGGCAAACCAAAGCTCGATCAGGATAGTTCGACGAACGGCTTAATTCATCGCATGCGACGCTTATTAGGGCGGGCTATGTATGATAATTAGCCCGCTGGCAGGCAAGCTGCCACCCGATGTCTTGTTGGTGGATATTCCAAAGCTCATTACCGCTTATTACAATCAAATCCCGAATGCCAATATCTCAGAACAGCGCGTCGTGTTCGGTACGTCCGGTCATCGTGGTTGTTCCTTGTTCACGAGTTTTAATGAATATCATGTGCTCGCGATTACCCAGGCGATTTGCGAATACCGGGCGATTCAGGGTTCTAGCGGCCCACTGTTTTTAGGCATAGATACGCACGCCTTATCGGTTCCTGCATTGTCGAGCGCGATGGAAGTGTTGGCGGCAAATGGTGTCGAAGTGATGTTGGCGATCAATGATGAATACACGCCAACACCCGCTGTATCCTTAGCCATCATCAAGCACAATCGCCATCTGCGTATGCGACTAGCAGACGGTATTATTTTGACGCCTTCGCATAATCCACCTTCTAATGGCGGCTATAAATACAATTTTCCCAACGGTGGTCCAGCCGATACTTTGGGCACGAATTGGATCGAAGCACGGGCTAATTACTTTTTAAAAAATAAAATGAATGGAGTTAAGCGGGTGTCCTTTAGTAAGGCAATTCACGCTTCGAGCACGCATCACTATGATTTTTTAAGCACCTATGTCAATGAGCTGGGATCGATTATTGATTTACCTGCGATCAGCCAAGCTCATCTGCATTTAGGGGTTGATCCACTGGGCGGCGCTGGGGTGCATTATTGGCCACGGATTGCCGAAGTGTATGAATTAAATCTGACTGTTATCAATGACAAAGTTGATCCAACATTTCGGTTTATGACCCTGGATTGGGATGGTTGCATTCGCATGGACCCTTCGTCGCCGTTTGCGATGGAACGCGTGATTCGGATGAAAGATCAGTTCGATATTTCCTTCGCTTGCGACACCGATCACGATAGACACGGAATCGTCTCTGTCAGCACAGGTTTGATGCAAGCCAATCACTATTTATCGGTTTCGATTGATTATTTATTTAAGCACCGTCCTTTGTGGAAGGACACCGTGAGCATTGGAAAAACGGTGGTTAGCACTCAATTGATTGATCGAATTGCACAACGTTTGGGGCGCTCCTTGTATGAAGTGCCGGTTGGGTTCAAATGGTTTTCTAGCGGTTTGTATGACGGTTCATTGGGCATTGCAGGCGAAGAAAGCGCGGGTGCTTCGTTTTTGCGTATGGATGGTTCGGTGTGGACTACCGATAAAGATGGGATTGTGCCAGCCTTATTGTCTGCCGAAATAATTGCCAAGACCGGATTCGATCCTGGCGAATTGTATGCCGGTTTAGCCGATGAATTTCATCATCCTGTGACCGATAGATTGGACGTTCATGCGTCGCCCGAGCAAAAAGCAAAGTTACTTAACTTCACGTCTGAACAATTCAAGCAAACTGAATTGGCAGGTAAGAAAATTCTCAAAGTGATTTCCAAAGCTGCTGGTAATAATGCGCCAATCGGTGGGCTCAAGGTGGAAATCGACGATGGTTGGTTTGCCGTGCGTCCGTCAGGAACGGAAGATATTTACAAGATTTATGCGGAAAGTTTTACAGGCGAAGAGCAACTGCACCTTATCTTGAACGAGGCGCAAATCATTGTAGATGGGATTTTGCATACCGCTTAATACATGAGCTCGCCTAACCGTAATGGGCTGAGGCGAACTCATGCATTAAAACGAATAAGCGAGCCGCACAATGCCGAAGTTGACGGCAGGATTGGGTTCTTTGATGCCCGCATTAGAGAAATGCTTAAACTTCAAACTAACACTAAGTTGCGGATTGAACTGATAGCCAACGCCCGCAAAGTCACCAAATTGAAATGGCGTGCCCATGATTTTTCCGGCGTTATCGTATTTGGGCGAAACGTAATTGGCACCAATGCCGATTTCACCAAACCAGCCTAGCGCAGAGTTACCCTGCCAACGCACGACGGGGGTGATTCCCATATCGTAGAGCGTATGGGAATGACCTGGTTGGTCTTGATATTTTCTGGCCTCAATGAGTGCAAAACTTGGTTCCCAATACACCCGTAATGAGGGTTGGTTGATTAATTGGGTGAGCGTGTCCGAGGAGAATTGCATTCCAATTTGGGCGATGGAGGATTGTGTGCCTCGGCCAGCCTCGACGGAAAATCCATCTGGTGCTGCGAAGCCCGAAGCGGCTGAGGTGAGAAGTGAAGCGAATATTAGAGTCTTTAAGATAGGGAATTTAGTCTTATTTTTGCTCATGATGTAATAGGTAGTTCCATTTGTGAATGATATTCACCATTCAGTGCAGCTTGATTGCATTTGACGCGATGGATCAAAATTTGCTGCGCCTGTGCATAATTTGCTGGCTTGCCTTTCCACATTGCCAGCACTGGCACTTGAATAGCTCTCGAGAACGAAAACGTGAGTTTCCACGGTAAGCTTGATTTGTATGTTAGGTGCATAGTATTCAAATGTGAAGTAGCTTTTTCAGGAGTTTGACCTCCTGATAAAAACGCAATGCCCG
This sequence comes from Sapientia aquatica, assembly GCF_004358105.1. Taxonomy (GTDB): domain Bacteria; phylum Pseudomonadota; class Gammaproteobacteria; order Burkholderiales; family Burkholderiaceae_D; genus Solimicrobium; species Solimicrobium aquaticum. The sequence goes on from NZ_SMYL01000002.1 coordinate 187,115, forward strand.
ACACACTAGCAGGCACACTTCGCAAGAGGCATTGGACAGTAGCATCCGCAATAGTTTGATCGTTTTCTTGATCGTGCGAGGTCTTGCCTGGCAGCACCATATTGGGCTTAAGTATAATGCCTTCGAGAAATACTCGCTGACGGTACAATTGTTCAAAAACAGAATGTAAAACGCGCTCGGTAGCACTGTCACATTGCGCCAAATTGTGCTGACCATTCATCAATACTTCTGGCTCGACAATCGGCACTATGCCGACTTCTTGACACAGTGCAGCATACAGCGCGAGTTGTTGCGCGTTACTTTGTAGGCAGGCCGCACTGGGTTGATTTTCACCGACGCTAAAAACCGCGCGCCATTTGGCAAAGCGCGCTCCTTGTTCGGCGTAGCGCTGCAAACGGGGGCGCAATTGATCTAAGCCTTCGGTGATTTTTTCTCCGTTAAAACCAGCTAAGTCGGATGTGCCAGCATCGACTTTAATCCCAATAATAATGCCAAGCTTGGTCGCAATGTCGACAAAATTACGATGATCGCTAGTGTGCTGATTAATGGTTTCATCGCACAGAATCACACCGCTAATTGATTCACCCAAGCCCTTGGCCGCGATGAGCAATTCGCGATAATCGCGCCGCATTAGTTCAGTCTGTGGAATATCCAATTCGGCGAAACGCTTATTGCAGGTTGGAATGCTTTCATCCATTGCCAGCAATCCTTTGTTAGTACCAACGAGCTGCTTGACTGTTTTAACTAAGAGTTCTTGATTCATCTATGATCGCTCCATTTCCACTCTTGGACTTCCGGCAAATCTTGTCCGTGTTGATTGATGTATTGGGTGTGTTCGGTGAGTTTATCCTTCATGATTTGCTTGACGTTCGCGCCGCGCGTGCCAAGTTGCGGCAGCAAATCAATCGCGTCCTGAACTAAATGGAAACGGTCTAAACCGTTTTGTACCCGCATATCAAACGGCGTACTAATCGTGCCTTCTTCTTGATACCCGCGCACTAGCATGTTGTGATTGGTGCGCTGGAAAGTCAGGCTATATACCAATTGCACATAACCATGAAAGCCAAACAGAATTGGCTTATCTTGAGTGAATAATTCGTCGTACTCTGCGTTGGACAACGCTTGGTCAGAATCTAAGGGTGACGCGATTTTTAATAGGTCAATCACATTGATAACCCGAATCACCAAGTCACTAAAATAGTGACGCAGCAAGGTAACCGTTGCTACTATTTCTAAGGTTGGCGTGTCACCACAACACGCTAAAACAATATCCGGCTCCTTGTCTGCATCATTGCTCGCCCACTGCCAAATCCCTATGCCTTGCGCGCAATGCGCGACCGCTTGTTCCATCGTCAGCCATTGCGGGCCAGCATGTTTGCCAGCAATAATGACATTGACTAAATGCCGACTGCGTAAGCAATGATCAACCACAGGCAAAAGACAGTTGGCGTCCGGCGGTAAATAAGCACGCACCAGAGCCAATTTTTTATTTAACACATGATCGAGAAAGCCCGGGTCTTGGTGGGTGTAACCGTTGTGATCTTGTTGCCAAACGTGGGCGGTAAGTAGGAAATTGAGTGAGGAAATCTTTTTCCGCCAGCTTAATTCTTGCGTCACCTTTAGCCATTTGGCGTGCTGGCTAAACATGGAGTCAATGATGCGGATAAAAGCCTCATAACTATTCAACAGTCCGTGCCGCCCCGTCAGTAAATAGCCTTCCAACCAACCTTCGCATTGATGTTCGCTCAGCATTGAATCTTGCACCATACCGGACGGAGCGAGAAATTCATCGGCAGCAAATTCCTTATCGTCCCATTGGCGCTTGGTTACTTCAAATACTTTGCCGAGTAGATTAGATAAGGTTTCATCGGGACTAAAAATCCGAAAATTGCGCTTAGCCAAATTGAGCTTAAGTACATCGCGCAGATATTTACTGAGGATGAATACGTCCTCGGCTTTCTCGGCACCGGGGGCGAACACGGGAACGCCATAGTCACGGAAATCCGGTAAGTGCAAATCTTGCAGAAGTAGGCCGCCATTGCTGTGCACGTTAGCACTCATGCGCTGCTCACCTTTGGGTGCCAACTCGGCTAGCTCTGGAATCAGTTTGCCATTGGCATCGAAGAGTTCTTCGGCGTGATAACTCTTCATCCATTGCTCTAATAGCGTCAAATGGTCGGGATGTTGGGCATTGACTAATAGCGGCACTTGGTGAGAGCGGAACGTTCCTTCGATTTGCAATCCATCGACCATTTTGGGTCCGGTCCAACCTTTGGGTGAGCGCAAAATAATCATCGGCCAACGCTGACGTTGGTTGTCGTTGTTGTCGCGCGCGTTCGCTTGAATCGTGTGAATTTTTTCAATCGCCGTGGCTAACGCAGTCGCCATTTTGCCGTGCATGATCATAGGATCATCACCCTCGACAAAGATCGGAGTCCAACCACAACCAAAAAAGAATTGTTCTAACTCCTCATGTTCAATGCGGCTCAACACAGTCGGATTGCTGATTTTGAATCCGTTCAAATGCAAAATAGGTAAAACGCAACCATCAGTAATCGGATTGAGAAATTTATTCGACTGCCACGCGGTGGCCAGTGGCCCAGTCTCGGCTTCGCCATCACCGATTACGCAGGCGACAATTAAATCAGGATTGTCAAACGCCGCTCCAAAAGCATGGCTGAGCGAATAGCCTAATTCACCGCCTTCATGAATTGACCCCGGCGTGGTTGGCCCGACATGGCTGGATACGCCACCGGGAAACGAAAACTGTTTGAATAGCTTTTTTAATCCCGCATCGTCCTCGGTCACATCGGGATAGATTTCACTCCAACGGCCTTCTAAATAGACTTGTCCAATAATCGCCGGCCCGCCATGACCGGGGCCTGCGATATACAACATGTTCAGATCGTATTGCTTAATGATCTGATTCAAATGCACATAAATAAAATTCTGTCCCGGCGTCGTACCCCAATGCCCAACCACAATGGGCTTGATATGCGCGAGTTGCAGCGGTTCTCTGAGTAGCGGATTATCGAGCAGATAAATTTGCCCGACCGATAAATAATTAGCCGCGCGCCAGTAGCGGTCTATGTTGGATAACAGCTCTGGTGCAACGGTGACTTTTCCCATAGCTAGACGCCCTAAGTTTTAGGTTGATTAATACGAATCCAAATCCTAAGCAGCACGCCGCTCACCATCTGTGCGGCACAGCACTTTTGCGCGCGGCCCTCGGCCAGTCGCAACGCAAGCCGTTTTATAGGTTCGTTGACGCACAGATTTGTTTGGACGATTCCCTAAACTGCCTAGCAACTATCAGGAATGGTCTTGATTTAGTTACCCACTATTTTGGAGAACGTCATGGTGAAAAAGATGGAAAAAAAGTCCGAAAAGAAGTCGCAGCTCGCGGTGAAAGATCAGGCGATTGCTGTTCCAGAGATCAAGAATTTACGCCGCAAGACTGAAACCAAGGAAGTAGCGGGGCGGCATAAAAATGATGGGCAAATGGCGCATAAAGGCGCGCGTTGAGCTCAATGGATAAATAGTCAGAACTATTACGTTTCAATTTTAAGCAAAGCTACAGATAATTTTTAATTATATGTAGCTTTTCTAATGGGATATGCTTGCGCTGTAATACGGAGCCAAATTTGTTTTAGATGAAACTGCAGCAGTACTTTATGGTTTTCAGCCGTAGCTGATGACGCTCAATCGTGACCCATGAAATAAATGCTTGGAGATGGTTGTTGCTGACAATTTTTCTTAATATCAAGTTCAAGTAATTGAATATCGATCAGCTTGTACTTCTCTATATCTAACCGAACGCATTGATTATTTTTTTTAAAGAAAAATACACAGTAGGGCGTCCCATTTGAGCAATAAGCGTAGTCTTTTACAAACCTTTGGAATGTTTTGCTTTGTCTGAGCGACTCTGCTGTTTCGGGGTTTATTCGTGTATTTAGTTGAACGGCCACCCAGTTATCCTCAACCAATAGTTGTTTTGCCGTACTGATCTTCATTCCAACTTTTAAATAATTGAGGGGGCTTAGCTCTGCAGGTATGGAATAAATGCACACAAAAAATAAGGCAACTCCTAAAAGTCTATAGCGCGTCATTTTATTGATCCGCCTAGAGACTGATACATTTCCAAAACATCTTCGTAAGGTTTGTATGGTTGGCTTGTTATCCGATTTGTCAGACCTTTACCAAGCGGCAAAGCATTCCATCGTCTAGCGGCCTTTTTTAAACAACTGTCGAAATCACTATTTTTAATATCGTCGGCTGCTCCCGTAGTTCTTAGTAAATCAACTGTAATTAGATCCTGAGTTGCCGGGGTGAAGTCTGTTATGCCCATCGCATCAACGGCGCGCTCTTTCCATGTTTCTCTAGTAATTTGATATAAACCTGCTGCTGTAATTTTCCCACCATATCCTGCGCCGGGATGTGTGCTGGTGTCGGAAAATCTCCATGGATCGTTTCTTTTGTTGGCTACGGCGCCATATTTAAAGTCATATCCACCGCCTTCAGCCCAAGCGATTACACCTAAAAATGCTTTGACGTTTAGATCCTTTAGGTATTCTAGGTTTTCTTCTCTGCGAATTTTTTGTCTATCAATAAGAATCGTAAATGGTGTAGTGTCAGTTTTGTGGGTTAATTTTGCTTTATATTTAGTCGCCATTTTTTACTCTGATTCTTTTGTGTTTTGTGAGACTTCCAAAACAATAATTTCAATCTCGACTTCCGCCTGTTTATCCGCTGAAACTTTTTCTGTATTGCCTTTGGCGTCAGTCATACCAAAAAATATCTGATCGTTTATCTTCAGGGAATACAAGCAATATTTAATCGGCTCACCCGTAGCTTGATCACGAAGGCAAAAGAATTGGTTGAATTCGCCGTCAGCGTTTTGGTTTCGTGATTGTTGTTTTTCAGAATTTGCGAGAAATATCTCGGCCATTTTTTGTATTGCGGGAGCTGCTGGACTGCTAATCAGTTGAGCACCGCAACTAGTTAAATGACCTTGTAATGCTACTGGAACACCTCTGTCCGTATAGTTGTCCTTTCCTTCAACGATCTCAGAAATATGAGGCTTACACTTCGGACAAAAAACTTTATCGCCTAGCCTGGCAATTGGAATCCCATGAACGCTGCTGTGCGCGGAACCAGTCAGAATGACTCCGTTATGGGTCGTTTTATCGCCTTTAAGACATAACGCAACGTCGCCTACGAGTGTCCTCATGTGGATTCTCCTCATCAAAAATTATTTTCAAAAACATCATTCAGACGAGATATGTTGTTTCGGTATATGCTCCCGAAAGTTAGTAAATAAAGCTTTCTGAATTGTTGAATGGATTGAAAAGGAATTAATTAGTTCGCTCGATAAGAGTGTGCTTTTTTGCTAGTTATTCTGCTCTGTTGCATAACTAAATTTGTAAATTTAAATTTTGATTGCTCTGCAAGAGAATTAGTTTTCCTGTGCTTTTCCTCTTTTTTGTTGATTAGTGGTTAAGCGTACTTAGCTTGTTAGATATCTATGTTAGTTTTACTTATTATTTTGTTAGTCTCTCTTAAATAGGCACAGCATGACAATGAATCTAAGTTTTGTTAATCGCAACCCGATTAGGGAGTATGTAAGTCAGTATCAAATTCTTAATATAATTTTCACGGTGTTTCTCACTCTACTTTTAGCCTATCCCATGACCAGCCGCGCGACCGAAGAACCGGATTACAAAGTAGTAGAGAAACTCGGTGATGTTGAGATCCGTGATTATTCGTCTTATGTCGTGGCGGAAGTGTTGGTGTCAGGCGCTAGCGAAGACGCGGGCAATAAGGCATTCCCGATTTAGGCGGGCTATATCTTCGGCAAAAACAAAGGTAGTCGTAAGCTGGAAATGACTGCGCCGGTTACGCAGTCGCCGGAACCAGTAAAGCTAGCGATGACTGCGCCGGTTACTCAGAGTGCGCAGCAGGGCGGGTTTATGGTGCAGTTTGTGCTACCCAAAGACGTTACGTTGGCTACTGCGCCAGAGCCATTGGATGAGCGGGTCAAGTTGCGTGAGGTGCCGGTGCAGCGCGTGGCGGTGATTCAGTATTCGGGTTTTTGGTCGGATGCTAATTACGATAAGCATTTATTGGTGTTGCAAGCGGCCTTGAAAACGGCCAATTTAACGCCGCAGGGCGAGCCGATTTATGCCCGCTACAACGCGCCGTTTGTGCCATGGTTTATGCGTCGTAATGAAATTTGGCTGCATATTGCTAAGCCCTAAAGCCGAAGCGACGCAAGGTAAAGACGAAAAAAAACGCTGCTTTTAAAGGCAGCGTTTTTGTTTGAATCAGCACAGCTTAGTTACGAACAACTTTCTTGTATTCGTTAGTGCGTGTGTCGATTTCGATCATGTCGTCTTGGCTAACAAACAAAGGCACTTGAACGATGTGTTGCAAGCCTTCGATCGCGTTTTCGATCTTAGCTTCTTTCAATACGTTGCCTGATGTGTTGCCTTTGACCGCTGGCTCGGAGTACACCACTTTACGCACGATAGTTGTTGGCAACTCAACCGAGATTGCTTTTCCGTCGTAGAAAACCGCTTCGCATTCCATACCGTCTTTGAGGTAGTTCAATGCATCGCCTAAGTTTTCGCCTTCGATTTCATACTGTTCGTAGTCGGCGTCCATGAATACATACAATGGATCAGCGAAGTAGGAGTAGGTCACTTCTTTTTTGTCCAAAACAACGACGTCGAATTTGTCGTCGCCGCGGAATACGTTTTCTTGTGGGCTGTTAGTCAGAAGATTTTTCATCTTCCATTTGTAGGTGAAGCCCGTGCGGCTTGAACCGTTGACGTCAGAACGTAAAACGATCATTGGTTTGCTGTCAACCATGATGATATTGCCAACGCGGATTTCTTTTGCAGGTTTCATAGCGAATATAAATAAAAAGGTGGTTACTTGAAAATCATCGGTAGCCTAATGCTAAAAAGCCATGCAGAGCCACGCGTGATGAAACTTAAATTGGGTCAAAAAATAGCCCTATATGGTAACCTATTTTGGTGCACAACTACCGGACGGCGGCTGAAAATTTCAGCAAATTTGCGGCTAAATCGCCATTTTGGCGCATTTCTGCGACCCAATTTGTGGACATTTGATTAAGTTTTGGTAGGGCTAGTTTTAATTCTTTCCAGACTTCTGGCAGATCAAGCGGCGCGCTATTGGCCTCATTCCAATACAAAGAAAGCGCATTAATGCTGTTGCTGTTGGCGCTGTAGCGCTGCAAAAAGGCGTTTAATTTTTTGTGATGCAAGTTGTTATCTTGCGGGTAGATATGCCAAATAAACGGGCGCCCAGCCCATTGGGCGCGCACGAACGAATCTTCACCACGCACAAAATTGAAGTCGCACGCCCACAGTAATTTGTCGTACTCCTCTTGCGGAATAAAGGGCAGGACGCGCACCGTCAATGCGCCGCTGTTTGCGTAACTTCCTGCGCTACCAAGGTTGCCTTTGTTGGCACCAGCAGCCTGCATAAACGATTTGACCGAATCGCTCGCTACGCCTTCGGGCACGAAACAGGTAATGGGTGTGTCGCTGTTTTTCCATACCTCGAACAATTCACTGACTGGCGCATGCGGATAGCAGAATAGCGAAATCTTGAATGCGTTGAGCTCGGATGGCGTTGCTCCCAATTGACCTAAAAACTGCGCTTGCGCTGCTGTATTTTGTTGAAAATTATCGCGTCGCTCGATCAAATCAGATTCCAGCAATAAGCCACCAGTTTTCGCGCTGAAGCCCGGGAAGTAAAAATACTTGGTCAACGAAAAAGAAGGGTGTGGTGACGATAGTTGATGACAGCCTTCAACCCATTCTTCGGCGCTTAATCCTTCCAGATTGAGCCAGACTGGTTTGGGTGAGCAACCCAACATCGCTTGAATGTAATTAGGCGGAATATCGCAGGCGAAAAACTCAATCACGATATCGGCCACATCGTGCGGAGCAAAACTGCCGTCTTGATTGCGCCAGTGGCGCACCGTTACTTGGTTAATTTGCTGCTGGCCCAAATCAATGTCAACCGCTGGACAGATGCGTTTAAAACTAACCAAATCATCGACCCACAGCGTGACTTCAATGCCGTGTTCATGCGCCAGTTGCCGCGCTAAGCGCCAGCAAATGCCGATGTCGCCGAAGTTATCGACCACTTTACAAAATAGCGCCAAAGATGTGCAGGAGGTCAAGCTCACGTTAATCCTTTTTAAAGCCAGGGACGCGCCCAGTGGGAACCAAGGGCGCGGCTAGTTGGCAATGCACGATTTGGTCGTCAAAAAACATGTGCGGTTGGAATGCTTCTAAGATGGCCGATTTCTCTACGCCGCCCATAAAAAATGTTTCATCGATCACCACATTCCAAGCGCGTAAGGTGCGTATTACGCGCTCATGCGCGGGCGAGGCGCGGGCCGTGACGAGCGCAGTGCGGATCGGCGATTGGCCGTCGGCGGATTTGAAATGGGTTTGGATATAGGCCAAGGCTTTGAGCACTGGCGCAAAAGGGCCTGCTACTAACGGATTAAGCGCATTCTCGCGCTCATGTTGTTCGAACGCTTCCACGCCAAATTGCTGATAAATCCGTTCTGATTCATCCGAAAAAATCACCGCGTCGCCATCGAAGGCAATCCGAATTTGATCTAATTGCTGAACCTGCGCATCCGGCTTTTGATACAGCAAGGCCGCTGCCACGCCCGAATTGGCCGCGGCTTGCACGTCTTCTTCGTGCAGCGATAAAAACAAGCTGATGTTGAATGCTTTTAAATACGGCGCTAACACAGTGCCACCGCTCAGCGCTGCGCGGGTAATGTCGAGTTGGTAGTGATTGATCGAATTAAAAATTCGCAGCGACGTTTCGGACGAATTGCGCGACATGATCACGACTTCGACCAAGCGTTGCTCGGGATTTAGGGTATTTAATTTTAAAAGCGCCTGCACCAGCGCGAAGCCAGCCCCGGGCTTTAATAGCGTATTTTCATGCGCGATTTGATGTTCGCGGTAGCGCACCAGTCCTTCATTCTGATAAATCGCTTCTTCGGTTTCTAAATCAAATAGCGCGCGGGAAGAAATACCAATTACCAGCAGATTTTGGAGTGAAACGGGCATAGTTTGCTCTGTGTATATTCAATCAATAAGACGGTGATTATAAACAGTGCCGCGCTTTAATGCTGAGCTTTTCGGTCTGCTGCATTGTGCATTCTGGTGGATAAAAATTGGCCTTTTATGGCGATTACGAGCCCATGGAATTTGCGAGGTTAGCCTGACTAATCGGTATAATCTGGCTCATTTTTTGACACTTAGTGACATTTCATCGCGCTGTAATGAACATTAAATCATGGCGATGGCGCTCGCTAAGTGGAAATGCCGTTGCAATAATTGGAGAGAAACATGGCGTGGATTATCGTTAAATATTTAATCACTTCGGGCGTGGTGGTCTTGATTTCGGAATTGGCCAAGCGCAGCGACCGGCTCGGGGGATTCATCGCAGCCTTGCCTTTGGTGACCTTGCTCACCTTGATTTGGCTGTATGTGGAAAATCAACCGCAAGACAAAATCGCCAACCATGCGTGGTACACATTTTGGTATGTGGTGCCAACGTTGCCGATGTTTTTGGTGTTCCCTTATCTGTTGCCGCGCATCGGCTTTTGGTTGACCTTATTGAGCTGCGTGCTACTGACGGTGCTGTGTTTCGGCTTGTTTGCGTTATTGGTGCGTCGCTTTGGGATTCAATTATTGTAATTGACGCTGCTGGAATCAACGCAAAAGGCCAGCTAGCTACTCTTGCCTTGACCGCCAAAATAATAGCTCATACGCATGCGTGGGCTGAGGTAATCGTAAATCTCGGGACTAAGTTGCGAGGCCTTTAAACTGTCTTTAACGCTCACCTCGGTTTCTTGTCCCAAATCCAAAATAATGGCTTCTTCTTTCGGTACATCGGCATCGTAAATCAGCACCGAAGGGCGCAGCGGTTTATCTGGATTGACCGACACAACCATGCCGAATGTGTCATCCGATAATTTAACGATAGTCCCCGGTGGATACACGCCCATGCTGCGGATAAAGGTGGTCAACATAACTGGATCAAATAACTTCCGCTGATGCGCAAACATGTGCGCCAAGGCTTCGTAGGGCGTGAGCGAGTTGGCTGGATTAGGTTGATTGCAATGATTGTCGTAGGTGTTGATCAGGCACACGAGTTGGGCTAGTTTTGGCGTTCTGTCGCCAGTCAGTCGATCTGGATAACCGCTGCCATCAGCGTACTCATGGTGGTGTTGGATGATGTCAACAGCGGCCTTGGGTAGCCCAACTTTTTCCGCCATATTGACGCCATATTGGCAATGCATTTGCAGCAGATTTTGCTCGGCCTTGGTCAGTTCGGTTTTCTTGGTGGTGATCCGATCAGGGATATCAATTTTGCCCAAATCATGGAACAAACTCCCGATGCCGACCGCGCTGATTTCTTGTTCCGATAATCTCAAATCCTTGGCCAACACCATTGCCAGCACCGCGACATTGAGCGAGTGGTAATAGGTCTCTTCGCCCGCGATTTTATCGTTCATTAAATGAATGGCGATGTCTTTTTCGGCCAGCAGCGAACTGCACATTTCTCGCGTTAATTGGTCGGCTTCACGAAACGCCGCTTGCGGTTGCGAGAACAAATTGCGCGAAATATTTTTTACTGTACTAGCGGCTTTTTGGTATTCCTTTTCGCAGCGAGCGATGGCAACCCGCTCGGCAATGAGCTTATCAACCCGTGCTTTTTTGGCGCGGATCATCGCCAACTCGTCAGCACTGAGCTGTTCAATTTCAACCTCTGGCGCGGCAATTGATGTTGGTGGAGGCAAAGGTGGACAGGTGCTGCGCGCCGCTTCAAAGCGTATCGTTTTGATACCAAGTTGCCGAATTGAGGCAATTTGTTGTTTGTTTTTTAGTAAGAAACTATTGCGAGCAAACGCGTGATTCATCCAGCCAACATCGAGATGCACATACAAGCCTATGCATAACTGGTCGATGGAAATAGAGATCGTGACCGCACTGTTCATGGGCAAACTGCTTTGTTTTAACGATAACATCGGATTTGTTAATTTTATGTTTTAGTAATGCTTATCGGATAAGTCTTGGGGCGATTTGGCGCCGACTGTTATAACAATATTAGCAGTTGATTTTGAGAATTAAAGGGCGGCAAGCGTTTTTAATGTATTTATTGTTATGTGCGCCGCGGATTGGATGGTTCGTCCTTTGTCAGATACGAAGTTTGTAGTTGTTAAATATGTCTATTGCGTGCTTGGTAAATTGAAAAGTCAGCGAGATTGCGGCTTTATTGAAGCTGCCGATTGTGTGTGTGAGAGTTGAATTTGAGCCTATTGCAGCGCGTCTTTTACGGCTAAGGGAAAAGGCATTTAAGTACCTAATTTCGCATTCATTACGAGAACGCAAATGATCGGCAGGCCGAAGCCATACTCATTCCAACCACTAGGAAGGACTGCCATGCAACTCAATCAAACAGTACGCCACGACCAACGCACCGACAACGAAACCTCCAACGCCATCAACCGCGTTCTAGCGATCACTTTGTTAGACGGCAAACCGGCGGGCAAAAGGCAAATTAAACGGGAGCATATCCCCATTGGAATAAGCTCTCGTGTCATGGCGGATCAGGCTAAACGGCGGGCGTCGGATTGGAAATGAATGAAGAAGATTGATGCTGTTTTGAGTTGGCTTTGAGTTTCGGTTTTTGGTGGCGACTGGGGGTTTTGTTTTCTAAGCGGGCGGTGGAGGTTTTCCGACTTGAGATTCATTTCGCACAGGCTGGCTGGGAGGTAATTTCAGTATTAACGGTTAAAAAGGCCGAGATTACATCCTAACCTACCGCGCTGCTTAAATTTACCAATTCAGTTCACCATATCCAATCTCGATTACGCGGCCACCGACCTGAATTTCTCCATCTTTCACACTCAAACTTAGTACATTTGGACGATTAATAATCGTGCCTTGATGAACGTTTGCATTTAATGGCTTATCCCCCTCTGTTGATAGCCACCAACCTCCGAGGTTTGCACACGCCGAACCAGTTCCTGGATCTTCACTTATTGAATTTTCATCGGTCATCCAAAAATAGCGCGACTCAAATCCGTCAGGTGTTTTTGCAAACACATATGTTTTCGCCTGTCCGGCGAGATTTTTGCTGTATTTGGCTATTAACCGCAAATCCGGGCGGCATGCGTGAACGAAATCTGGGCTAACAAGAGGAATCATGGGCTGTTCTGTCCCGCAATTTACCCACAATGGATTGTCAGCTAGGGCGTTTTCAGGAAGATTGAGCATTGATGCCAATTCTGAACGTGATGCTAGCATCGGTCGATAAGTCGGTTTATTGGCAAATAAAGTCCACCGATCTTTTTGGGCAGAAACTGGAATTAAGCCCGCTTTCATTTCAATTTTGAATTCATCTCCCAATTCAAAAAGTTCTCTAATCACATGAGCAGACCCCAGTGTCGGATGGCCTGCAAAGTCCATTTCATAGGTCGGAGTGAAAATGCGAATTCGAGCCGCAGTATTGTGGGAAGGAAGAATGAACGTTGTCTCTGATAAATTAAATTGACGTGCGATCATTTGCATCTCAGTGTCAGTCAACCCATCACCGTCTTCAATGACTGCTAAGGGATTACCTCCAAATGTGGATTCAGCAAAAACGTTGAGTAACCTGTACCGAATTTTGGCCATTTGTTTTTATAGAAAATGAGTGAAAAATTAAAGCCTAGCGAAAATGGCAGCGACGTGCCGGCAGTTAATGTTCGCCGTGACTCCTTGACCGCCACTTGGCTTGCGCTTTGCAGAAATTAAAAATGAAGGACAGTGAATGAAAATACAGCAAAATCAATTCATTGTCTTCGCCGATTCCGAGCTATCGTTTATACATCCTGACTAGCTGTATTCTGCGCATGGCGGCAGGCCGTCCATTGGCGAATCTATTTTTATTTGTTTGCACCAAGTTTGGCTTGGCCGAAAGCGAAGGACGCTTTTTGAATGAGTCCATCGATGACCTCGTAAATACACAACATTTCAATTGTTCCAAGGCCATCTGGAAAATTACGAGTAACAATTTCTAAGTCAACAACGATATTGTTCATAACTGTTCGACTAAGCAACTTCGCATGAAGGTCTGGCTCCAAAAAGCGGGAAGTAATGCGAGAGCGTAATTCTGCATGCCCTTTTGCAAGGAGATCTCCGTGCAAGCAATACTGTTCAGCGTCAGTTGCATATGTTTCCAACCAGCGTTCAACATTTTTGGAATTGTAGGCATTGAGTTGTCGCTGTATAACATCAGCGGGCATTTCGTTAGACATAAATTGGTACTCCATTCATTTAGCTTAAATCAGTCCATCTTCTTACCGACCGGATTGCGCCGCGAAGTCCGCCTAATTTACTTTAAACAATTGCGGCACCATCTCGGCACAGCCGTTTTGAATTAGATTTAGCAGAATTACGTTGAGTCTCTCAGGCGTTTTAAATAGGTCATCACCTTCATTGAGCTGGTGTGCGCGGCTGCGTCGGAAAGTCCGCGTCGCTAGCAAGGTAGCCTGGTCTAGATCAATCAGGACAATACGCATGTTGGCGAATACAGCGACCCGTTCATCGAAGGTTTGCGCCCGGCCTCTTCTTACATCTTGTTTTAAATCGAGGTACACACCTAAACCTTTGACCATGGTCATTTCTTCACGGTTGATTAGTACTTTAGATCGCCACGGAAGGATAACCAACAATTTCGCGTGAGGTTCGTAGGAAAAATCTTTCAACATGGTCTGCAGCGCGAGCTTGAGGCTTTCACTGTTCTCAAAATCTACATCTTCGGTGAAGATCGACGGATTGGTCAGCCGGAATGGAATCACGTTCGAGGCCCCGTCATATTTTTTCAGTTCCGCGCTGATTACTTTAATGGCCTTATCATCAAATATTGCGCTGCCGGTATCAATTTGCTGATGTTTATCGGAGTTGGTCAACGTGCCGGGGGCCTTCTCATGGTCCACTCGGTTCAGCGTGTTGCCAACTACAGACGTCACATAATACGTGTCGGCATGTGCACATGGCACCGACAGTGCCAACAGGCTGGCAGCGATGAAAAAGATCTGATTAATTGAAATCATTGCGACTGTTTCTCCAAACGTAAGGGTGCTAAAGATTCATCCACCATAAATTCGTATTCCAAGGCATAAAGACGAACAGTTTTACCTTGATTTACGGGCTTGCCCGCGGCTTCAAGTGTTTCCTTGAGCAGGATATTGTGTTGCAGCGAAGATGGGGCGTATTAGAAATCCTAACTTGGTGCGACTTCTTCTGTGATCGAATGGCGCGAATCCGCCGCCGACTAGCGATATTTGGTATTCACGCCTGCAAATTCTTCAACGCTTTATTGATGTTTTCACGCACCGGTAAATAGGCCGCCCAGTCGGTGTCGAGCGTGACTTCATAGTCGAATTGGTCAACTTTGGAGGAGGGGGCAAGTTTATTGATCGCATCGAGTAAAACTAATGCGGTCTTGTCGCCAGATGTTGAGTAGATATTCCACTGGTAATAGCCGTCGCTGGCGATAGTAAATAAGAGAAAACCAAAATCCTGCGCCTTAAGCAATTCGGTCATGGCGCGCTCAATTGCATTGATCTTTAGCCACTCGGCAGCGTCTGGTAGCTGCGCTGAGCCTTCATCCGCATAGCCATATCCGATGAATATGTGGTGCGGATAGGTGGCTTTATCCACCTTGATATCTTCTGGGTAAAAACACCCGATAGCCGATGTTTCGCCATTTGCAATGTATTCGAAGCGACACCATTGGCTACTGGATTCTTGATTTGATTCGGTCATTTTTTTGTACTCTTGGTTAATGGGTCGCGCTAGCGTAGTGTGGGTGGCAAGCTTGCCAATGTCAGAATTCGGCAGCAATCAATTGGTGACTATCAGGCGCATCTTGCTGCGTGCTGGCGACTATTTCGGTTCTATTCAAAGCTTCGCAAAATGCACTATAACAAGTTGCATATTTGCAATTTAGCCACAGTCTAGCGCGTATTTCAGCGCTTAACAATGCCCTAAACAGGGCATTATTCCTGCCGATTTAGCCTTACCAATGCCTTGTTGAGACGAAAAAAAAGGGCGCTCATTATTGCGCCCATTTGTGATTTGAGTGAAAAAATAATTTACTAAATCTATTTCATTCGATTGGCCGCCGCCCGCAATTCATCGCGGAAGTTTGGATGTGCTATGGCGATTAATTCTTGGGCGCGTTGTTTGGCGGATTTGCCGCGCAGTTGCGCTACGCCGTATTCGGTCACGACGTAGTTCACATCATTTTTTGACGTTGATACGTGGGTGCCGCTGTTGAGCATCGGGACGATGCGCGAAATGGTGTCGTCTTTGGCGGTCGAGGGTAAGACGATAAAGGATTTGCCGCCTTTAGAAAGGTTGGCGGCCCTGACAAAATCGGATTGTCCGCCAGTCCCAGAATAGGGCAAATGGCCTATGCTTTCTGAGCCGCACTGACCTAGCAAATCAATTTGTAGGCTGGCGTTAATCGTCATTAGGTTATCGTTTTTACCGGCGACGACAGGATCGTTGGTGAAGTTGACCGGATGCATTTCCAGCATCGGGTTTTGGTGCATGAATTGGTATAGTTTTTTTGAACCTAGTGCGAAGGTGGCAACCATTTTGCCGGGCATAAAATTTTTGCGCCGATTGGTGACTGCGCCCGATTCCACCATGGTTAAAATTCCGTCGCCCACCATTTCGGTGTGGATGCCTAAATCTTTTTTATCGGATAACTGCATCACGACCGCATCAGGAATTGCGCCATAACCGATTTGTAAGGTCGCACCGTCGTCGATCATGTCCGCGACGTATTTACCAATCGCCGCTTGCACAGGGCCGATGGTTGGCAGGCCGACTTCAAAGATTGCATCGTTGCTTTCCACCAGCGCGGTGACTTGCGAGATATGCACATGGCAGTTGCCGTGGGTGGCGGGCACGTTGGGATTGACTTCTAAAATAATCGCGCGCGCTTTGGCGACGGCAGCCATGGTGTAATCAGTCCCTAAACTGAGCGCAAAAAAACCGTTTGCGTCCATCGGTGAGGCCATCGCAAAAACGACATCCGATGGCATCAAGCCACGCTCGATTAAGCCGGGAATTTCGCCAAAATAATTCGGTAAAAAATCCACCCAACCAGCTTGACCTCCGGCGCGTGAAGCAGGGCCGTAAAACAAGGCGACGTGGCGCACATGATGTGCGGTGGTCGGGTCGAAATAGGCGTATTTACGCAAGGCCAAAATCTGCGCGACTTTGACATCGTTAAATTGATGACGCTGCTCGGAAAGTGCGGTGAGCAACGCGGGCGGTTCGCCTACGCCAGTGGAAACAATAATGAAATCGCCAT
Source organism: Sapientia aquatica (assembly GCF_004358105.1). Lineage (GTDB taxonomy): Bacteria > Pseudomonadota > Gammaproteobacteria > Burkholderiales > Burkholderiaceae_D > Solimicrobium > Solimicrobium aquaticum. Next base: position 203,558 of record NZ_SMYL01000002.1, read on the forward strand.
CGCGGACATGTTTTACCGCGTCGCTGGGGCTGGATAGTTTGCCTTGATACAGCGCGCTGAGGGTGGAGTTAGTCATAAGATTTGCTCGTTTGGTCTCGGGTTTTATCTGTTTTATGGTTCATTCCAATTGGCGTGGAATGAACTGGATTGCATAGTAACTGTGCAGCAATTTTTTTACTCTGCCAAGTGTCAGCCTGCGTCTGCAACGCGACTGTGTTGCTGTTGAGAACTAAGTGTAGATTAAGCGGCTTTGGACTTACACGCCACTTACGCAGTTGCTTTATCACAAACATTGTTCAAATGTTTGTGCCTAATATGCTTTTTCCCCCTAATTTTGTTACATTTAACTAAATTCAGCGCTTTCGTACACAATGTAGTTAATAGGCAACATTTTTACGTCAATCATCAATAAGTCGGCATCAACAAGTGCGCATCAACATCTGTGCACTGAGCTTTTGGGGAGAAGCCTGTGGTAGAGCGAAAAACGCACCAAGCGCAGCAAGCCAAGCAAGCATTCAAAACAATACTCTGCATCTTTGGCACGCGACCCGAAGCAATCAAGATGGCGCCGGTCGTGCATGCTTTGCGCGCCAATCCTCATTTTCGTTGTTTAGTTTGCGTCACCGCGCAACATCGCGAGATGCTCGACCAAGTGATGCAATTGTTTGCGCTGAAGGCCGATTACGACTTAGATTTAATGCAGCCCGGTCAAAATTTGAACGGGTTAACCTCGCGTGCACTCACTGGTCTGCAAAAGGTGTTGGAAGATTGCCAGCCGGATTTGGTGCTGGTGCATGGCGACACGACTACCACGCTGGCCGCTGGGATGGCCGCGTTTTATCAACGTATCGATGTCGGGCATGTTGAAGCTGGTCTGCGCACTGGTGATATCCACGCCCCGTGGCCAGAAGAATTCAATCGCTCGGTCGTTGGGCTATTCGCCAAGCATCATTTTTCACCAACCCAGCAAACGGCCAACAATCTTATTACCGAAGGCCGCGACCCCAAAACTATCTACGTCACGGGCAACACCGTGCTCGATGCCTTATTGGAAGTGAGCCACCGAATTGATAACGATGCCGCCTTAGCGCAGCGCTTAAGCGAGCAATTCTCCTACATCAATCCGACTAAAAAATTGATTCTGGTCACCGGACATCGACGCGAAAATTTTGGCGATGGTTTCATCCAAATTTGTCAGGCGATATTGTCCTTAGCAGCGCGTCCAGATACGCAAATCATTTATCCGGTGCACCTCAATCCCAACGTGCAAAAGCCGGTCAACGATTTGCTGCACGGCTTGGAGGATGTGCATTTGATCGAGCCGCAAGATTATTTACCGTTTGTTTATTTATTGAAACGGGCTCACATCGTCTTGACCGATAGCGGTGGCATCCAAGAAGAAGCGCCCACCTTGGGCAAGCCGGTTTTGGTGATGCGCGAGACGACCGAGCGCCCAGAAGCGGTGGCGGCAGGCACGGCAAAATTAGTCGGCACAGACACGCAAAAAATCATTTTTGAAGTGAGCAAGTTGCTCGACGATGAACACCATTACCAAGCCATGGCACGCGCCAGCAATCCTTATGGCGATGGCAAGGCGGCACAAAAAATTGTTCAAATTTTAGAAAGCTACTATCAACTTGCAACCCAAACCGGAGCGCAGCAATGAGTTGGATCGATGTCTTGGCAACCTATTGGTTTGTAGTGGCGGTGTTATTGCGGATCGGGATTATTACGATTTTTATTAGCTCGGTGGACGATTGTTTAATTGATGTGCGTTATTGGTTTTGGCGCTGGTTGCAAGCCAAAGACTGGCGCCGTGACCCACATTTGCCGCGCTATGCGGACGAGTTATATCAAGAGCCGCAGCAATTCATTGCGATCATGATTCCCGCGTGGCAGGAAGCGCCGGTGATTGCACGCATGGCCGACTACGCGGCGCGCACCTTTGATTACAGCAATTACCATATCTTTGTCGGCACCTATCCCAACGATCCAGATACCCAACGCGAAGTCGATAAGGTCGCGCTGAAATACCACAACGTGCACAAAGTCGTTACCCGTGATCCGGGACCTACCACCAAAGCGGACTGCTTAAACAATATTATTTCCTTCATCACAGCGATGGAAGCCGAGCAGGATATTCACTTCAGTTGCTTGGCCTATCACGACGCCGAAGACATTATTCATCCCTTGGAATTGCGTGTCTTTAATCATTTAGTGCCTAACTTTGATCTAGTCCAATTGCCAGTCATGCCGCTGGTGCGCAGCGCAGTTAATGTCGTCGGTAATCATTATGTGGATGAGTTTGCCGAATGGCATGGCAAAGATATTTTGGTGCGCCAACTCATCACCGGACAAGTGCCAAGCGCGGGCGTTGGAACCGCATTTAGCCGCAAAGCGATTGGTTTGCTCGAAAAAATTAACGGCGGCGTGGTGTTTGATGTGGGTACGCTGACCGAAGATTACGAAATCGGTTTTCGGCTACACGAAGTCGGCGCGCGAGAAATGATGTTGCACTATCAGGTGCAGTTTAGCGATACGCAAAAAACGCCAGCGTGGTTTGGTCGCAAAGGCGTGCATCCGATGTTATGTGTGCAAGAATATTTCCCCAATCAATTTTGGCCAGCAGCGCGGCAAAAATCGCGTTGGATAGTGGGAATTGTGTTTCAAGGCTGGCGCAATTTGGGCTGGCGTGGCGGCGTGTTGATGAAATACATGCTCATGCGCGACCGTAAAAGTGTGGTTGCTTTCCCCGCTTTGTTGATGGGTTATTTCATCGTTTTATCGGTAATTTTAAATTGGCTGCACCACACGATTTTTCCGCAGGCGTGGGAATTTCCGGATTTGATTCCCGAGGGCAGTTGGCTGTGGACGATGGTTGGCATTAATTTTTTCTTTCTTTGTAATCGCGTCGTGCAGCGGTTCATTTTTACCCGACGTTACTTTGGATTTTGGCAAGGCGTGCAATCCGTTCCGCGGATTTTGGTCGGTAATTTGATCAATATCACCGCGTTCTTTCGTGCGGCCACCCAGGTGCGTAATAGCGCAAGAACTGGACGCGCCGTGGTATGGGATAAAACCAGCCATGATTTTCCTGACTTGCACGCGGGGGAGGAATAAATGAAGTTGCCGCATAATCTAAGTTTAGCTTTGCTCTTGGCAGCGGGCTTACCCATTCCAGCGCACGCAGGTTGGTTCGACAATGAATGGCGTAATTTCCGCACCTATCCGCGCTTACAAAAAGCTTATACCGCATTTCAGCATAAGGACTATCCCACCGTATTAAAGCTAGTTGGTGAAGTCGAAGCGATTAATCCAGATCAACCTGATGCGGCGATTTTGCGCGCCCAAGTGTGCGAGCAAACCAAAGACTACGCTTGCTTACAACGTATCGGAGAGCGCTGGCGCACCCGCTTCCCTGACGATGCGCTTGGTTATTACGTGCTAGGAATTTTGGGAGTGGTGACCCAAAGCGATAATGAAATTATTGATCAATTTCGTTTAGCGGTGGAGCGTAAAGGCGTCAACAGTGGACATCACATCGCAGCGGCGACTAATTGGGTGGATGCGTTACTTCGCCAAGAGCGCAAAGAAGAAGCGCGTGAAGTCATTGATTGGCTTAAATATAAAAAAATCGCCATTCCTAGCAATCAATTGGCGACCTGGGCTGCACAGCTTGCGCCAGTGCCGAACCTAGCGCCGCTTTCGCAAGAAGCTAGTGCTACTAATGCTGCGCGTAAATCGGCGCCCGTGAAGTCGGCTAACAGGCAAAAGGCCGAAACTGCTAAAACATCGAGCGTCGCTGCGGTAACTGTGAAACCAGCGCCGCATTTCCCGTATGCGGAAGAAGCGCCGGAGTTACGCCAGACGATGATTAAAGACGCGATCTACCGCTTGGCACTAAACGGTAATACCGCCTTGCTAAAAGCACGCGTTCAGATTTTGCGCGACACTAAGTTGTATTCACCAGCGATTGAAGAGGCGCTAGCGATCAATCTGCAAGCCAGTCATTGTGACTTGCTATTGGAAGAAATTGCTGTCAATAGTGATCCACTACAAACGACCGAAGCTACCCAACTAGCTGCGGGATATTGTGCTGAAAAAGTGTCTCAACCTGAATCAGCAGCGCGTTATTTTAATGCGGCGAATCAGCTTCGTATCAACACAGGCTTAACCCCAATACCCGCCACATATAATGCCGAATCGAATAATTGGTTTGCATTGCAGCGCTTTGAATTAGCGCTGCGGACGTGGGATACGAGTTTGACTTTGCAGGCCGATACGTCATTGGCTAAACACGCAGCGGAAGTCGCGTTGGAACATCAAGAGATTGCTTATAGTGAGGTTATGCTACAAAAATACGGACAATTTTTAGCTGCCGGAAAACTCGATTATGTCCGCGCACAGCAAGCACAATCCAACGACGATTTGAGCGCGGCAGCGGCTTTTTATCTGGCGTCCGCACGGGCCAATCCGTCTCCAACCGCATGGCATGAATTAGCCTATGTGTATGCCAAGTTAGGTGATACCACCGCACAGGCGCAGGCGCTGCAAGAAGTGCTCAAACTTGACGAGAGTAATTCTGCCGCGCACGCTGAATACGCCTTTGTGCTTAAACATAGCCAACCGCCGCAAAATACCCAAGCGCTAGGACAATTTAAACGCGCTTATCAATTGGATGCGACCCGCAGTGATTATTTGGTCGAGATCGCAGGGTTGGAATTAAAAACCGGTAACCCGCAATCGGCAGTGAACAATTACCGCGCCAGCATCGATCGAGGAAGTCAAATTCAAACTTTATTAAAAAGCACAGATGAACAGGCCGCGCAGCAGGTATTCGATTGGCAGCGCATCGTGCAGCAAACCGAAGACCGCTGGGGCGTTGAGATCGGAGGGCAGGTGCGCTTAAATAAAGCGCCATCCGTCGCGTTGGATGAATTGGTCGGGCCAGACCAATATGCGCAATACGGCAGCGTCGCTGCGATCAATGTCCAGTATCGACTTGATCCGCTTTGGTTTACCGATAATCCGAGTTGGATCTTTGTGCGTGCAACGCAAGGTTTAGACGATCAATCATTGAGTCCAACTTCTGGCAATGCGCTCAATGGTATCGGATTTAAACAGCGTTTAATGACCGATCATAATTTGATCGGTTCGGTGGAATGGTTTCATCGCAATGATGGCGTCACCTCTGACGACATCATGTTGCGCTTATCCGGTTCGCATTCTCATGGCTTGGATTGGAAGCCAAGTTCGGATTCGTGGCTGACTTTTAATATGTTTGGTGACGCGGCTTACTTGGTACGTAACAAAGCCTATTACTCGACACTAGAAGGCCAATTGGGTCAGCAATACAAGGTGACTATTTTTGGGAGTAAATCGACCTTAAAGCCTTGGATAGGCGGCAGCGCATCGGCCAATAACGATAATCTGTCCAATCAATCTGTGACCCGTGTAGACGCCATCGTTGGACTCGATTTACAAACTTGGTTTGGTGGCGATGCGTGGCGAGCGCCCGAATATCGCCAGCAATTGTCGCTCGAATTGCATCGCAAGTTGGCCGGTAACAGCATGGATCAAAATATCTTTTTATTGAAGTGGACTTTGTTCCATTAAAGGAAAACGCTGTGCGCCGAATTGTGCTGCTGTGTTTATTTTTCGTGTGCTTCAATACTCGCGCCATCACCTGTGAGCATCAGCCGAATTCGGTCTTTTTCCAACCTTGGAATACGCCTAATTTAACGCAGGAACAACGTCAACAATTGTTTGCCCATCAGCTTGCTTATGCCACCCGCAACGGCTATCAAGAAATCATTCTGCAGTGGACTAAATATGGGGAGGTCAATTTTTTCTCCGACGATCAAGTCAGTTGGCTTTATTCCTCGATTGCTAAAACGCAGACATTAAAAGTTGTTTACGGCTTGTATATGTCGCCCGATTTTTTTGCCGATCTGAATAAATCCGATCAACTTTTAGCTAGCTCGCTAGCCACGATCAGAAGCCATCATCACCAACAGGCAAAACAACTATTAAGGAACGCGCCGAGCGCCATTGATGCGTGGTATTTGCCGGAAGAAATCGACGATTTAAATTGGCACACGCCACAGCGGCAAACGCTGTTAAAGCGGCATTTGACGCAAGTGGTGGATGATTTACATCAGCTCAATGCGCGTATTCCGGTTTATGTTTCAGCATTTTTTGGTGGGAAGGGTGACCCAGAACAATTTGCCCAATTACTCAACGAGCTGCATCAAAGTACAGGCGTAACCTGGTTGATTCAAGATGGCTTAGGCGTGCACCGGACTGATGCAATCGACACCAAAAAATATCTAGCCGCGATTGCTCAAACTATTCCGGCTCAAAGTTGGCGCGGCGTGCTTGAAATTTTTAGCGAGAAAAAAATCCTGACTGCGAGCGGTGCAGAAACTGAGTATTGTCCGGCATCGAAGGCAAGTATCAAAAAGCGCGCCATCGTGTGGTGTCACGCGACCGGACTAAGCCCAACTATTGTGTTTTCGCTAAATCAGTTAGCGCCCGAGTTTGAGGGTGCCGCGCCGACTAAACAAGAACGATGTGCGCTGAGTTCGACCCTGTTGCTAAATCCTGATGAGTGATGGGCAGAATTGACCTGCTTAGAGTCGGGACAAGCGCTTACTAACAAGTTGTTTCGTATTGTTATTAACGCCAATCTGTTAAGTTTCTTCTGGCGTAGAATCTGGCTTCTCGGTTACTGCGCCGCAGTAGTAAGTAGGCGACTTACCGATTACCAGATGTTGAATTGTTGAACTTAGATAATCCACAATAAATTGAAAAGGTCGAACAATGAACTATAACTTCTCCATCGCAGCAATCATGTTGGCACTGAGCGGTTCCGTCATGGCCGCAGCACCAGACTACAAGATCGTGGACACCATCACTATAGGCGGTGCGCCGCGCTGGGATTATTTGTATGCCGATAGTCAGGCGCATCGCTTGTACGTTTCGCACGCAACCCAGACCGAAGTCATCGATACTCAAACTAACAAAGTCATTGGCACGATCGCAGATACCTCTGGTGTGCATGGAATTGCGATTGCCAATGATTTGGGTGTTGGCTTCACTAGCGACGGTAAAACCAATGTGGTCAGCGTGGTTGATTTGGCGACGTTGAAAGTGAAATCGACCGTCAACGTGGGCACCAATCCCGATGCGATTATTTATTCGCCAGAATTTCAGCGCGTGGTGACCTTTAATGGTCGCTCCAAGGACGCGACGATTGTCGATGCTAAAACACTAAAAGTTATCGCCACCGTGCCGGTTGGTGGTAAGCCCGAGTTTGCCGCGGTGGGCGCAGACGGTTTGGTGTATTTTAATGTGGAAGATACGTCTGAGTTGCTAATCCTGAACTTAAAAACTAACAAGATTGCTTCACGCCATTCGTTAAAACCCTGCGAGGAACCAACCGGTTTGGCGATTGACGCTAAACAGCGCTTGTATTCGGTATGCGGCAACAATGTGATGGCGATTAGTGATGCCAGCGGCAAGTTGATTGGTACCGCAGCAATTGGTAATGGTCCTGATGGCGTAGCGGTGATCGATGGTTATGCGTTTAGCTCCAATGGCGCGGATGGGACGATTACCGCTGTTGGTGAAGTCGCAGGCAAGTTCCAAGCGCTGGGAACGATTCCTAGCCAAGTTGGTGCGCGCACCATTGCGGCGGATCCGACCACACATCGCTTGTATTTGCCGACCGCTGATTTCAAACCTGCGACCGGCACAGAGCGCCGGCAAGGGATTGACGGGACATTCCGCGTCATCGTGTTGCAGCAGCAATAAGCTACTTTAGAAGGCTTATGGGTTCACCTTGGTGTGTTTAATTTCTTATTAACGTTTTCTTCAAACGCAGTTTGCGATTCCATTATTCATAGCAAATTAGCTTGCCTTTTATGGCGCTATTTTTGTGTATGTTGCAAAGCGATAAATCAGTCCTTTTATTTCCCAATAAATACGCTATCTTTACATTGTGAGACAGCATATTTAACCTTATTTCTCCCAAAAATTTCATTGTTTTGTCATTGATCTGACACATAGATCTCCTATGCTGAGTCCAACAGTTAAAGTTGCCGCATGGAATCTCTAATCGCACCTTTTTTAATTAATACAATGTTACGTTGGATGAAATAAGTAAATGAAAACTACCCTCAAAGCACAATTAAGTATCGTCATCGGCATTATTGCCTTACTCGCCGTGAGCATCGGTATGCTTGGTCTGTATGGATTGAGCAAAGCCGACGAAGGCTTAAAAAATGTGTACGAAAATCGCACCGTAGCGTTAGAACAAGTCTCGCGCATTGATCGTTTGTTGGTGCAAAGTCAATTAGCCTTAGTTGAAGCAATTCAAGATTCCATGGTTGCGACCATTAATATCAAAAGCGCCATCATTGAAAAAAACATCGCTGAGATGAACCAAACTTGGGATCAATATTACAAGTCAGCGATAACTCCCGAAGATCGCAAGCTAGCCGATGTGTTTAACGCTGATCGGCAAAAATTAATTAACGAAGGTTTATTAAAAACTATCGCCGCGCTGCGCGACGGTAATTTGGCTGAAGCAGGTGAATTGCAAGACAAGGTGCAATTGCTAGCGGTGCCGCTGCGTAAGAGCGTTGAGGCGTTACGAAAGAATCAAGTCGATCAAGCCAAGCATGAATATGAGCTAGCTAGCTCGCGCCACGAAACACTGCGTAACCTCGTTATCGCGGTGATTATTATTGGCGCAGTGGTTGCTGGGGTACTAGGGCAATTATTAATTCGCAGCGTGTATGGTGAATTGGGCGGCGAACCGAGCTATGCGTCGGGTATCGTGCATCGCATTGCGGCGGGAGATTTAACGGTCGCGATTAACACTGGTGCCAAAGATCAGCGCAGCTTGTTGTTTGCAATGAAAGCGATGCAGCACAAATTGTCGCAAACTGTTGGGGATATTCGAACGGCAACCGAGACCGTCGCCTCGGCTTCGCGCGAGATTGCGGGTGAGAATTTAGATCTGTCGTCGCGTACCGAAATGCTGGCAAGCTCGTTAGAGCAAACGTCGGCATCGTTAGCTGAGCTAACCGATACGGTCACCAAAAATGCCCAAAACGCGCAGCAAGCCAATCAGTTCGCTAAGTCCGCATCCGATGTCGCAGAGAAGGGCAGTACTGATGTGCTCAAAATTGTCGATACGATGGGTTCAATTAATGCGTCTGCTAAAAAAATCACCGACATTATTTCGGTGATTGATGGCATCGCGTTTCAAACCAATATTTTGGCGTTAAATGCGGCCGTTGAAGCAGCGCGTGCAGGTGAACAAGGACGGGGTTTTGCGGTTGTGGCCAGCGAAGTACGTAATCTGGCACAGCGCTCGGCAGCGGCTGCTAAAGAAATAAAAACCTTAATCACGCATTCAGTCGCTGAAGTCGATAGCGGCAGCAAAATCGTTGCCGAGGCTGGCGCGACCATGGATGAAATTGTCGATAGCGTCAAACGCGTAAGCGTCATTATTGGCGAAATCAGTAGCGCCAATTCAGCTCAGCGCGACAGCATTTATCAAGTTAATCAAGCCATCGTTGAAATGGACGGGGTAACTCAACAAAATGCCGCGCTGGTCGAAGAGGCTGCTGCAGCGGCTGAATCGCTCAAAGATCAGGCGGTGATTTTGGCGCAATTAGTCGATACTTTTACATTGCATGAAGCATCCGTTTCTGCATCATCAAGCTCAGCACAAACAACCTCGCGTAGCCCATCGAAGCCACGGTTGATGGGACACGCTCCACGTCGCTTACCAGCGTAATTTATTGACCATCTACAGCAGCGTTGAGCAAGGCTAACGCTGCTGTAATGTCTTCATTTCTTAATGCCAGCGCTTGGTCGCCTATCATCCATTCAATATAGGACTGATCGGGCAGCGCCGCGTGTGAAGCGCGGTTAAATAACCAAACGCCCGATTCTTGCGCAACTTGATTGCGGATTTCCATCGCTCGTTCGCGGCTCACTGGCAAATACAGATGAAACATATTGCAGTGCGCGCTGCTTGGATTGATTTTTAATGCAGGAAATTGTCGGAGGATTTCCAGCACTTCTTTAGTTTTCGCAAAACAAGCAGGGATAGCGGCCAAACGCCGATCAAATTGCATCGCTGCCGAAACCACATAAGGCAATCGGCGGAACACGCTTCCGCCTTGACGATGCATCCAAACCTTGGCTTTGGCGACAAAATCCTTGTTACCCAATAACATCGCACCGGCCATGCCGCCTATGCCTTTGTAGAATGAAACATAGACCGAATCAAAACCTTGGGTGATTTCTGCGAACGGCACGCCATAACCCGCTTGCGCTTCCCACAAGCGTGCGCCGTCCATGTGCAGATGAATATTATTTTCGTGGCAGTGCTGTTTGATCTTATTGAGTTCGTCCAAGCTAATCAATTGCCCACCGATTTCACGCATTGGTAATTCAACTAAGGCCGCGGCTAATTTATCTTTGACCGCGCTTAAATCGGCAGCATTCCATACGCGAAATGGATCACCGATATTTTGCACCTCAAAATGATCGAGCACTTGGTAGTTGCTATTTTCGTGTTTCAAAATATGTGCTGTGGGATGCAAGACAACCAAAGAGCTACCGCGTTCGCCGCAGGCTAGGCGCAAGGCTAAAGTTTGCGTCATCGTGCCGGTGATACAAAACACCCCTGCTTCAAAGCCTAATAGATCGGCGATTTTTTGCTCAAACTGTTGGACGAATTCGCCTTCGCCGTAGGTATCGAATTCAATGTGATGCTGTTTGCAAAAGTCCGCCATCGCGGCAAATTCTTCTGCAGGACTGACGGATTTGTGACCCGCTAAAACGGTGTGACATTGCGCGCGGAGTTGGTTTAATTCGAGTTCGGTCATGGCAGTTTTTGTCCAGAATGAGGGTTAAAAGGGCGCTGCACTTAGTTTTTAATTTGCGGGTATTATCGCGGTTCTCATGGTTTTTTGCAGAAATTAAGCTTGTCAAATACGCCGCCAAAGGGCATCAAATCTACTGTTAATAATTCACTATTTAATTCCTTATTTTTAAACCAATGATCACGACTATTAGCCTCTCTATTCAGAAACGAATTCGATTCAGTTACGCCTGGATTGTTGTCGGGATTATCTTTTTGGTCTTGTTAGCCGCCGCTGCGATTCGCGCGACGCCTTCGATCATGTTGCTGCCGCTGGAGCACGAGTTTGGTTGGAATCGTCCAACCATCTCGTTTGTGATCGCGGTCAACATCGCTTTGTATGGATTGGTTGGGCCTTTTTCGGCTGCCGCGATGCAACGTTATGGAATTCGTCCGATGGTGTTAGGCGCGCTGGCGTTGTTGTCGCTTGGGACGTTTCTGAGCACATGGATGACGCTGCCGTGGCACATGGTGTTGGCGTGGGGTGTGATTGTTGGTGTGGGCAGTGGCGTGGCGGCGAATACCTTAGCCGCAACCATTGTGAGCCGTTGGTTTGAAGCGCGGCGTGGTTTGGCAATGGGATTGCTCACGGCCAGCACCGCCACTGGGCAAATGTTATTTTTGCCATTGATGGCGTACATGATCGATCACACCGGTTGGCGTTCGGTGGCGCTGTTGGTGTCGGCGGTGTCGGCAATCGGGATTCCGCTAGTGCTGTTCTTTTTGCCTGAGCGTCCACAAGACTTAGGGTTAAAACGTTACGGCGTTATTGCGGATGAAGCGGAACCAGTGGCTAGTACTGCCAATGCGTTTGCAATTGCGATTAAGGCGTTGACCAGCTCGTTCAAAAATCGGGATTTTTGGTTATTGTTTTTTAGCTTCTTTGTCTGCGGCATGAGCACCAACGGCTACATCGGCTCGCACTTTATTGCGATGTGCAGCGACTACGGCATTTTAGCGGTCAATGGCGCAAGTATTTTGGCCTCGATGGCAGTGTTGGATTTGGTCGGCACGACTTTATCCGGCTGGTTATCAGATCGCTACAATCCGCGCATTTTGTTGTGCTGGTATTACGGATTCCGTGGGCTGGCTTTATTGTTTTTGCCGCACGCTTTTGGACTGAGCTATTTTGGTTTGCCGATTTTTGCGATTATTTACGGTTTAGATTGGATTGCCACCGTGCCGCCAACAGTGCGCTTAGCCAACGATGTATTTGGTCGCTTGGCCGCGCCGATCGTGTTTGGTTGGATCGTCGCAGGACATCAATTGGGTGCTGCGAGCGCAACCTTGTTAGCGGGCTTTATGCGTAATAGTTTGGGCAGCTACACGATGTCGTCCATGTTAATGGGAGTCGCTTGCTTAATCACTGCTTACATGGTGTTGCGCATTAAAGGGCAGGGGCAGAGTAGCTCTGGTGTACTGCCAGCAGCCGCCTAATAGATTTCTAAATGGTTTAAATGACGGTGCCAACTTTGGTTGGTATCGTCAAAACGAACCGCGTCCATTCCCCTTGTTTTGATTCCACTCGAATTGTGCCGCCTAATAATGAAGTGGCGATGCGGTGAGTGATATTTAAACCAATCCCCGAACCGCCGCGACCAAGTTGCGTAGTAAAAAATGGGTCGAATACGCGGCTGAGATTTTCTGGCGTAATTCCCACACCGTCATCGGTAAATTCAATCACCACGTGTTGGTTTTTCGTCGCCGGATCGTCGTTTTCTAATTTGGCGCTGATGGTGATACTGCCGTGATTTCGCCCTTCAAAGCCGTGGCGAATGCTGTTCTGAATCAGATTAATCACAATCTGCTCTAACGGCCCGGGAAAGCTATCCATCGCAATACCATCCGGAATATCAATGATGAATTTCCACGGTTCGTATTTGTAGCTCGGCTTTAAGGTGGTGATCGTCTCATTGACCACTGTCGCTAAGTCAAAATGGCGGCGCTGTTCCGACGTTTGATCGATGGCGACTTGTTTAAAGTTGGTCACCAAATTTAAGGCCCGCTCAATCGAGCGATTGGCCAGCACAACGATGTCCATGCTTTCTTTGAGAAAGCCTTCAATCGTGCTGCGCTTCATCGTGCCACCGAGGTAGTTTTTGTTCAGGTCACTAAGTCGGTCATACAGCGTTGAAACCGCGAGCTTTGAATTGCCTAACGGCGTGTTGAGTTCATGCGATACACCGGCCACCATGGCACCTAAGGCCGATAGTTTTTCGGATTGCAGCAGATTTTCTTGCATCGATTGCATATCGGTGAGCGCGACCATCAAGCGGTTTTCGCGGTCTTGTAAGTGCTGGTAATGACGCACCCGATTTAAGAAAATATTGTCGTCCAGCGGTTTGGTTAAATAATCGACCGCACCCAAGGCATAACCGCGCTTGATAAATTCTTCGGATTTAAAAACGGCGGTTAAGAAAATAATCGGAATGTCGCGCGTGCGTGCTGTCATCTGTAACAAGCGCGCAGTCTCGTAGCCGTCCATATTTGGCATCTGCACATCGAGCAAAATTAGTTGAAAGTCGTATTCAACCGTGCGCAATAACGCCTCCTCGCCGCTGGCCGCTTCGATCACGCCTACGTCGGGCAAGCGCGACAGCAGTTCGTTGAGTAGGAAGCGGTTCCCTTGGTTGTCATCCACCGCCAATATCATGAAACGCTCAGCCATTTAATCCTCCGTGACTCAATCGATAGATATGCCCACCTTTGATATAGGGCACAAATCCGGTTTCGGTTGCTATGTGGTGCAGGCCGTCTTGGGGACCCAACACCAAAAATCCATCGCGATGCAAGGAGCGTGCAAAGCGCTCCAATATTTTCTTTTGCAATTCGGGTTTGAAGTAAATCATTACATTGCGGCACATGATTAATTGGAATTCATTGAACACGCCTTCGTCCACCAACGAGTGGCGATGAAATAAAGTGCTGGCCGAAATGTCTTCCCGAATACTGAGAAACTGTTGATTAAACTGAATAAAACTAGTGAAGCTACCGACGCCACCACTTTTCTCGTAATTGTGCTGGCTGGACTCCAATAATTTCCCCGGAAAGATGCCGGTCTTGGCCACTTCAATTAAGTAAGCATTGAAATCGGTAGCAAATAAACGCGCCCGTTTTAGTAGACCCAATTCTTCTAATAAGATCGCCAACGAGTAAGGCTCTTCGCCAGTGGCGCAACCCGCCGACCATAATTTAATCACGGGGAAACTAGCTAAATAGGGAAAAATCTGTTCACGCAAAATTCGAAACTGATCGGGATGCCGAAAGAACGCGCTCACGCCAACGGATACTTCGGCAATCATGCGATTAAATATGCTCTGATCCGAAAAAATCGCTCGCTGAAAATCAATAAAATGCGGCAAACCAAATTGCACCATCAAGTTATTAATTCTGCGCTTAAAACTGTCCATTTGATAGCCACGAAAATCGTAACCATATTGCTCATAAATGGCGGTGATAAACAACCCGAAATGCTCGTTGGTCATGCCAAACTCATCCGTACAGATCGCCGCGGCGGCCACGCTTGTCATGGTCGGCAAGGTAAAAATGTGGTCAAATTTTCCTGCTTCGATGGCAGCGTCCGGTAGCACACAAGCTTCGGCGCATTCTTCGCTGTTTTCGATGATGACGCAGGCACCGGCTTTTTTTAGCATCGCGCAACCGTCCACGCCATCGCGCCCAAAACCACACAGCAACATGGCGATTATTTTGTCGCCGTATTCGCTGGCTAATGATTCAAACAGCGCGTCGATCGAAGGCCGCGCAAACTGCACGGGTCGGTCGCGGGTGAGATACACCATGCCATTTGCGACCTTCATATGATGACCTTGCGGCGCAACGTAAATCGTCTCTGGCGTAATCTCTTGCAGGTTTCGCGGCATGACCACGCGGTAATTGGTGCGAACCCGCAACAGTTGATCCATCAAATTGAGTTGATCTTCTTTGACGTGCTGCACCACAAAAATCGTGGCTTTAGAAAGCGGTAGCGCTTCAATAATATGCAGGATTTTATCCAAGCTATTGGCTGAACCGGCCAGCACTAATACTTCGTATGACGTCGATGGCGAATGGGTCGATTTAACGCTGACTTGATGCACGTGAAAACCCAGGCGCATCAGGCTGTGCGTCAACAAATAATGGTAAGTATTAATTTTTAAATTGATGGAATGGTCGAGGCAGGCTTTTAGGGCGTGCACGATTTCGCCGGGTAATAAATCGGCATCAAAAAAATCAATTTGCACTAAATCCAGAGGACTTGCATGCGCTAATATTTTTTTAACCTTGGTTCTATCGGTCGCGCTGTCTAAGCAACCCAGCACGCTCACACGGTGGGTTTTGTCGCTCGATTGAATGGTCACGTTCATGGTTTAACCGTGCCGCGTGGCGCACCAGAAGGCCGCCATGTTAGTGAGCACATCGTAGTCCACCGGCTTGGACAGATAATCGTCGGCGCCAATTTCGAGTATGTTTTTACGGTCTTGTGGCATGGCTTTAGCGGTTAACGCCACGACCGAAACGTGGGCAATATTTGGATTGGCGCGAATGGCTGCAATGGTTTGGTAACCGTCCATTTCCGGCATCATGATGTCGGTGATGATTAAATCGACCGTGATTTTTTCTAGCATATCTAAAGCGCGGCGGCCATTTAACGCATTCCATACGCGCGCACCTTGCTGTTCAAGCGCTGCAGTGATGACGAATAGATTGCGCGGGTCGTCGTCAATCACGAGCACACTGCGGTCTTTTAGTTTTTTCTCGGCGGGATTGGCTTTGCTGCTGGCAACCGCCGGTTGAATAATTTTGGGCACGGTGCGTAAAAACCGTTCGATATTTTCTTGCAGACGCAAACCAGCTTGTGGCGCGTTGATGATGATGCTGTCCGAATAACTGAGGAGCTTGGCTTCGTCTTCGTCGGATAAGTGCGGCACACCAAAAAATAATACTGCTGTGGTCGGACTGTGCGTTTGGATTATTTGCGCGGCATCTAAGCCTTGCGCGATGCTGAGCTCGGCTAGATCGATAATCACGACGCCCCAATCGTGCGCATGCAGTGCATCCGAGAGCGACGAATCGGGCGTCACTTGGCGTACTTCAACCTTGCCCAAGCGCTGGTGGGTGGTAATTAAATCAACTAAATCTTGCGACTCTTTATCTTCGGATGTGACGATCAATACGCCGTTAAACGAAACCTGCGCAATCGCGTTAAGTAGGGCCGCTTCGGCTTCGGCAATTTGGCTGCTGATGACGGGCTTTTGCAGGTAGCCTACGATATCCTTTCTGCTCAAGGCACTGTCGTGGTCACGGCCCGAAATAATATAGACCGGAATGGCGGCAAGCTCTTGATCGGATTTGATGTCACGCAAAATATCGGTGCCGTCCCGATCCGGCAAACCTAAGTCCAATAAAATGCCGCTTGGTCGATATTGTTTAGCTAGTCCCAATCCTTCTTGGCCGTTTTGGGCGACGATGGTTTTGTATCCCAATCGATGATTAATTTCGATTACCGCCGCGGCAAAATTAACATCGTCATCAATTAACAGAATTACTTTGTCGCTCGAGTTAAGTATGCTGCGGTCATCAAAAATAGGTTCGATGGGCGGCCTGATTTCTACTGGCGCGCTCGGTGTTGATGAGGTGGCCGCATTGACTGTGGATTCGGTAGTCGCTTCAATCGGTCGGTCGGGCAAATGTAGGCAAAATTCGCTGCCTTTGCCTTCGGTGCTATTGAGTGAAATTGTGCCGCCCAATAATTGCGCGAAGCGTAAGCTAATCGTTAAGCCCAAACCGGTACCGCCGTATTCGCGCGAGGTCGAACCATCGACTTGGCGGAACGCGTCAAATACCATCTTGGTTTTGTTTTTGGGAATGCCAATCCCGGTGTCACGCACTTTAATCCGAATCGGCAGCGCTTCTTGATCGTCACGTTCAATGGTTAGCGTCACGCTGCCTTGCTTGGTGAATTTGAATGCATTGGACAGCAGGTTGCGCATGATTTGGCTAATTTTTCCAGAGTCGCTAATGAAGCGATTTTGTAGCTTGTCTTGGACGATGAACTCCAATTGACTTTGCTCGGCGACCGATTCAAATAAATCATGCAACTCTGCGCTAATGGCCGAACTTGAGACTTCGGTGAAATTCATTTCCATCCGACCGGCATCGACTTTGGATAAATCCAATACGTCGCTAATGAGCCGCAATAAATCATTGCCCGAGCGGTGAATGACTTCGGCGCGTTTGATTTCGCTAGCGCTTAAATTGCCATCGGGATTTTCCAACATCATTTTAGAGAGCAAAATGATGGCGTTTAGCGGTGTTCGTAGCTCGTGCGACATATTGGCTAGGAACTCGGATTTGTAGTGATTTGAGAGTTCGAGTTGCTTGGCTTTCTCGTCGATATCGTTTTGTGATTCGCGCAGATAAGTGTTGTTGCGCTCTAATAATTGCTGCTGTTCTTTGAGTTGTGCATTGGTTTGCTGGAGTTCTTCGGCTTGTTGCTGCAACTGCTGTTGTTGCTCTTCCATTTGCGCGTTGGATTGTTGCAGCTCTTCGGATTGCTGTTGCAACTGTTGTTGCTGCTCTTCCATGCGCGAATTTACGTCTTGCAGATAGTCGTTATGCTTTCTGACTTCGCGCTCAGCTTGTTCGGCCACTTGCAACAGCGAGCGAATTTGTCCGCGCTGTTCAGCCACATAAATAAACGAGCTAAGCATCTCGATGGCCGCCATCAAGTAATCCAGCTTGAGTTCATCCAAGGGCGTAAAGCTGCTGATTTCAAGCACCCCAAGTAGATCGTTTTCTTTCAATACCGGATAGGTATAAATATAGTTAGGGGCGCAATTGCTGGTGCCGGTGATGATCGGGGCCACGCTGGAAGGTTGGTTGGAGTTGGGCGCGGCGACGGTTAGGTAAATCGGTGCTTTCTCGATTGCTACTTGACCAATGGCGCCTTCGCCCAGTTTAAAACTGCTTTGCGGTTGGCTGGATTCGGAAAACATATAGCTGCCGATTAAATCCAATACCGGCTCATCGGAGCGCAAGGTGTACAGCACGCCGCGTCCGATTTGTAAGTAATGACCGATTTCACTTAAGGTAATTTTGGCGATTTGCTGCGGTGAAAAGTCTCCGGTCAGCGCTTGCGACAATCGGTTGGTTCCGCTGGAAAGCCAATTGCGCTTATCGTCCACAATGCGTGCGCTACGCAGTGCGACCACCATGTGGTTGATCGCTTTCCCAAGCCGATCTTGTTCGGACAGCACGACCACTTCGTCCGATAAATTACCGCGCCCCACCGCATCGGCCCGATCCGCTACCCGTTCCATGCTTAGCACGAGTTGGTGCAGCTTAGCCATCAGGCTATCTTTGTCGTTGGGCTGGAGATTGATTTTTTGCGATAAATCGCCCAGCGCGAGCTGCGCGGCAACTTTCGCGGCGTCCTCTGGCTCACCGCCGAGTTGACGCACGATAGAGCGCACCGCCATATAGCCCATGCTGCCGATAGCGATCAGAGTCAGTAGGGCAATTGTTAATAACCACCCCGAGGTTTGATCTTTGCTCTCTGCGGCCAAGGTTGCTTGTTTTTTGCTGAGTTCTTTGCTGTAGTCGACGTGCAATTCAAATAACGCTAACAGGTCTTGGAAAATAGGCGCGCTGTTGGCGGTCAATTTATAGGCTTCTTCCACGCCGGCTGGGCCTTGGCGCGACTTGAGCATAATCTGGTGAATCAATAGATTGTATTGGGATAGCGCTTTCTTTTCTTTTTGAAAAAACTCGCTGATTTTAGCGTCCGCAATACAGCTTGAACCCGAGCAGCCGTTGGTGGCAAATTCGATAAATGATTCGTCGATTTTGTGCTCGTAGTCGACGATTCGGCTTTCTAATAAATCGCTGTCGGTGGAATTGGGCGTGAAGATATAGCGGTAAGTGACAACCCGCGACATCAAGGCGTTTTTACGAATTTGTTCGAGAATTAATAGGCTAGGGATGATGCTGACGTTGGCGTAGTCGGTGGCGGTGTAGATTCTGTCGGTGCTGTATTTACTCAAGCTGGCCATGAGCGACACGCCCACGATGGCCGTCGCTACGACTGGAATTAATCTCTTTGCGATAGTTAATTTCATGCCCAAGTTCGCTTTCCGCGGCCAGTGTGAAAATTATCTGCTTGATGTTTTTATCTATTTAACGCTCTATAAATCGAATTTAATTCTAAAAAATTAGCAATTATTGCTATAAAAAATACCGGATTGAAAACTGCTTCCCTACCAGCACACTGGCTGACTGTTTCATATTAGTTGATTTATTGAAACATGATAGTTTTTTGAATTCTTGACCCGGAACTTGATGTGGTCGCGCTGCTAGCGTGCTGCGGCAACTGTGCTGTTTTCTGGCAGCGACCAATTTTGGGACATCGGTTCAAAATTGGTCGCCGCTAGGATTGTTATTTAGTTTCTTTAACGATCTCGCCGCCCTTCATGACAAAGTCTAGCGATTGTAATAAGGTGACATTGCTCAACGGATCGCCCTTGACCGCCACCAAATCACCATAGCGACCGACTTCAATTGCCCCGACATCTGCCGTGCGTCCGAGTGCTTGCGCGGCGTTCAGTGTGGCGGCTTGGATAGCCTGGACCGGTGTCATGCCCCAATCGACCATGGTTTTAAATTGCTTGGCATTGTCGCCATGCGGATAAATTCCCGCATCGGTGCCGAACACCATTTTTACCCCGGCTTTTAAGGCGGCTTTAAAATTTTGGCGTTGCTTGAGACCGATCATGCGTTCTTTTTCCAACGATTCGGCGAAGGTGCCGTTCTTGGCACCTTCGGCAAGGATGTAGTCGTCGTCATAAATATCCATTGAAAACCACGTGCCATGTTGCTTGGCTAGAGTGATCGCTTCGTCATCGGCTAAACTTGCGTGTTCGATCGTGTCGGCTCCTGCGCGGATAGCGTCTTTAATCCCGTCCGCGCCGTGGGCGTGCACTGCCACGCGCAGTCCCAACATATGCGATTCATCGACCAAGGCTTTCATCTCAATCAAGGAATATTGCTGTCCGCTGACAGAATCGGTTTTAGAAAACACGCCACCAGTGGCACAGAATTTAATCACTTCCGCGCCGTATTTACGCAGCTTACGCACCGTGGCGCGGATTTCTTCTGGGCCATTTGCTACCGCAGGTGTAGGCACGCTAATCGATGGAGGGAACTCGGTCGCGTCGCAATGCCCGCCGGTGGCTCCGATGGCGTAGGTGGCAGGAACGATGCGCGGGCCGGGAATTTGATGCTCTTCGATCCCTTGTTTGAGCGCGACATCGTCGTAGTTGGACGAACCCACGTTGCGCACAGTGGTAAATCCGGCTTCTAGCGTTTTCTTCGCGTTGGCTACGCCCACCACCGTCCAAAAATTGTCCGTAAATTCTAAACCGCGATAGCCCCCATAATGCGGGTCGCCGGTCAGGTGCACGTGCATATCAATAAAACCGGGCATGAGCGTCATACCGGCCAAATCAATTTTTATAGCGCCAGCGGGGATAGCCGCGCCGACGCGCTCAACGGCGGTGATGCGACCATTGCGGATGGTGATTTGCGGATGGTCGATCAACGTACCTTTGGTGACGTCGAGCATTTTGTCGGCGGTGACCACCGTAATTGATTCTTCGGCTGCTGCCGCCGCGATAGTTATTAGGGAAGTTCCTAATAACAGGGACGCGATTTGAATAAAGCGTCGTGATAATGTGAAGTTCAACATGACAAAGTCCTGATTCAGTTTGGTTTCATGGTGGGTAGCAAACGCTGCAAACGTTCAGCTACCCTGAATAACTAGATAGCAATTAGATAGCAACTAGATGCGCTTAGCGTTGGCAATATAGTTATCGATCACTGTTGGCAACACAGTAAGCGGAACGCCGCCGGTGCTAACTAGTGCATCGTTAAACGCAGCTAAATCAAATTTGTTACCTAGCGCCGCCTTAGCTCGCTCGCGTTGACTCAGAATTTCGTTATGCCCCATTTTGTAGCCACAAGCTTGTCCCGGTGAGACGCAATAGCGGTGGACTTCACTTGTCATTGCGCCGACACCGCGACCGGTGTTTTCGACCAAAAAGCGTATGGCTTGCTCGGCGCTCCATTTCATTGCATGGATGCCGGTATCAACCACCAAACGGCAGGCGCGGAATTGTTGGGCTTGCAGGTATCCAATTTGGCTGAACGGGTCATTGGCATACAGGCCGAATTCGTCCACCAATTGTTCGGCATATAAGGCCCAACCTTCCACGAACGCATTGAAGCCGATCATGGAAGAAATCAGCGGCACCTCAGCATGATGTTCAGCCAGATATGCGCCTTGCCAAGCGTGGCCGGGAATCCCTTCGTGCGCGGTCAATGTGGCTAGCTGATCGCGTGGCCACAACGTGGTCGATTTCAGGTTGATGTAATAAATAGCCGGACGCGAACCGTCGAGTGCGGCGAAGTTCATGTAACCCAGCGGCGCACCCGCTTCGATGTCTTGCGGCACCCGTTTGATGACTAGCGGCGCTTGCATTCCGAGGTGTGAAATCTTTGGCATGAGCGCGCGAGCGGCAGCGACTTTTTCATTGCAGAACGCGATAATTTGGTCGCGGCCTTGATCGTTGTCAGCAAAAAAACGCTTCGGGTCTTTGGATAACGCTAACAAGCGTTCACCCACCGTTCCGTTCTTAATACCCTGCGCTTTGAGGATAGTATCAATGCGCGCTTTGAGCTGTTTGTTTTGTTCCAGTCCAATCGCATGGATTTCACGGGCACTGCGGGTGGTCGAGGTGCCGAGTTTTAATGCCCATTCATAATAGGCTTCGCCATCGGGCAAATGATAGACGCCCGCGATGTTGCTCGATTTAGCGGTTGCTTTGCTGTAGGCCGCGATTTGGCGATCAACCGCTGGGTAGATTTTGCTGTTGACGAGTTCCGTAGCGCGTGCTTCCCAATCGCCGTCGATGCCGAGTTTCTTTGTGCGGGTGCTGATCGACTTGACCAAGGTTTGCTCGGCCACTGCCGTTTTGCGATAGCCGCTTAATTGGCCGAGCGCCGTGCGGGCGATAAAGTCTGGCGGCGCAATGCCTTGGCTGGCTTGTTGAGTGATGCGTGCCGTTTCTTGGTCTAGCACTTTGGCTAATGCCTCGACCCGCGCTAGATAACTTTCTGCATCGTCGCGGTTGGCGATTTGATGTTGCGAATCGAGGAATTCGGGAGTGCGCCACAATGCGCCGTCTTGTTGTGTCAGCGGGTAGGGCGATGTGCCACCAAATAAACCACTACCTGCACCACCGAAGGGAAACCGGATTCCTTCCAAGCCCGCGTTGGTGGCGTAAGTAACTTTGTCATAAATGGTTTGGTTGGATGGGGCGAGCTTGGCGCGGTCTGTAATCGTTAATCTAGCCGACATCGATTTGACTTGCCGCATCCACTTTTCGTCGCCTTCAAACGACGCATCGTCAAGTTGCGATTTGAGCGCGCTGCGTTCGCCCGAATCGAGCCCTAAACCGGTAGCTGAGGTTGGCGATAAGCGCAAAATTTCTTCAGCAAAATCGGCTAACAGTTGCGTGAATTGTGCATCCGAGGTGGTGGCGCTTTGTGCCGCTGCCATGCGCGGTAACGTCGATATCGCCGCAGCGCTAAACGCCATTTTGAGCGCGTCGCGCCGCGACGTTGTGAATGCTGTGCTGTTCATAGTGTCCTTTGTTATTGTTGGTGAGTTGGTGAATTGCTGCTAGGTCTAACTACAAAATTTACTGTGCTTCGTGCTAAAAATTCTTACTCGGTTGTTGCGAATTAGTTGTAAGAGAAATGCGCTATTGCTGGCACGCTATGTCGCGGCTATCCGTCTTCACGTGCGTTTAAATAACTTGGTTGGTCGTCATGCAAATGCACCCACTTTAACTTCGTACTTACATGAATGTGGCTTTCTGGCGCGAAGTGTTCAGGGTCGTCAAGGCTGCAAATAGTGATATCAATTAACTCAGGATCGTTGCCATGATTAAACGTGATCTGAGTTCCACAAGTAGAGCAAAAACTGCGCCGTCCGTCGGGCGTTGAATGATAAAAAGTTGGCACACCTTGGGTAAATACAAAGCGTTCGACCGGCACCGAAAACCACCCCACAAAGGGCGCACCGGTTGTGCGGCGGCATATCGTACAGTGGCAGTTGGTGATATGACTGGCGACACCATCGGTTTGATAGCGAACCGCTCCGCAATAGCAACCGCCGCGCAACAAATTTGCTGGTGTCATGGCTGTTGGCGCGGACATTATTTAAGACTGTTTTTATAAATTTTGCCGTCCTTCATAATCACGGTGAAGTTTTTTGCAGGATCAGCAATTAAATCAATGTGAGCAATCGGGTCGCCATCGACTAGCAGCAAGTTACGAGGGATAAATTTCATTAAAAACTCCGCTTGTTAGGCAAAAACTTGGTTGGTCTTTGTGCTGCTTTTCGTGGTCAGACGAGTGAAAATTTTCCTCGCTGTGACATCCGGATAATCGGGAAGCGCCTAGCTAGAAAACAATAACACATAATTGGTATTTGGCAACATTGTTAAGTGAAATGTTGTGCTGATTTGAAATTTGGTTTTGGCTTAGAAAGTGGTGGTTCAAGGTTGATTGTTAAATGTTTATGAACTCCTGTTAGCGGCGTTCTGAGAACTGCTGGTGAACGTTAATTCCCCTAACCTGAATTGGCTACTATTGAGCATTAATTTTGTCAAAATCCATCTTATCTATGCATTTAAAGCACAAATAATTTGCGCCCAAGGTGCTTGTTTGCCCAAGTAATTACTCTAAACTTCGCTCATCGTTTGGAACATTCCTTGGAGCAATAACATGTTGATTACATTTGCAGTGTTGCTGATTTTTCAGTGCATAGGAGAAGGCGCATCGTTTCTGTTGCAGTTGCCGATTCCCGGGCCGGTTGTTGGGATGTTGTTGTTATTTTTTGCATTGTTGCTGTCAACCGCATTATTGGAACAAATGGAAGCGACCGCGACTGAGTTGCTGCGCCATTTGTCCCTGTTATTTGTACCCGCGGGCGTGGGAATTATCGTGTCTGCCTCCAGCGTGCAGGGGCATTGGTGGGGCGTTGTTGTGGCGGTGGTATCGAGCACCGTTATTACCTTGGCAGCCACCGCGGCGGTGATGCGGATTTTTATTCCTAATCGAGCGACTTCGGTAAGTAGCCAAGGCTCAACGAGCAAATTGGATAACGAATCATGAATGACCTTAATCACATTGGACGTATCTGGGTGTACTTGGCTGGCTCGCCCTTGTTTGGTTTGACCTTGACCTTGTGCGCCTATGTCGTGGCCTTCCTGATTTATACCCGCTGCCGTTTCTCTCCATTAGCCAATCCGGTGGCGATCTCGATTGCGCTCATTACCTTGGCGCTCAACGTCACGGGAATGAATTACCGCGATTATTTTTCTGGTGCGCAGTTTATTCATTTCTTATTGGGGCCGGCAACGGTCGCTTTGGCAGTGCCGATGGCGCGTCAGTTGCCCAAGGTGCGGCGTTTTTTTGTGCCATTGCTGGTTGCGCTCTTTTCAGGTTGCGCGGTGGCGATTGTCTCAGCGGTAACGGTCATCGTGTTAATGGGAGGTTCGTACCAATTGGCGATGTCGATCGGGCCAAAATCCGCTACCACGCCGATTGCGATGGGCATTGCCGAAAAGCTCGGCGGCTTACCTGCATTAACGGCGGTGTTGGTGATTAGCACTGGCATCGTCGGCGCGGTGTTAGCGCGCTTTATTTTTAACTGGATGCGCATAGAGTCGCATGCCGTGCGTGGGTTTGCGTTGGGTTTAACGTCGGGCGGAATCGGAACGGCTAGGGCGTTTCAGGTCAGCCCGGAGATGGGCGCGTTTTCTGGATTAGGAATGGGGTTGAATGGCGTGCTAACCGCGTTTGTCGCGCCGTGGTTAGTTCCGATTGCGGTTAATTTAATGACGAGTTAATTTCCAAATCGTTGTTGGATGAAAAAAGACCGCTTGCTGGCGGTCTTTTTTTGCGTATTCTTAATTAAGCCCGATACCAAGCCATAGGAATATCCGCTTCCACTTGGCCATTGCTATTCTTAATACGATTGACCATTTTGCCTTCAATCACAAATCCAAGTTTTTGGTAAAAGCCAATAGCGCGCTGATTGCTTTCGCGCGCGATTAGCTCAACCCGAGAAATGTGCGGTAGCTTTGTCGTTACTTCCGCCAGTAATTGTGTGAATAAGACTTTCCCAACTCCGCTGCCTTGGAAGTCGGGATGCACAGCAATCGTCAGATCGGATAAAACATGCGCGAACACTCTGGGCGCTGGGCTGTAGCAGTGTATTTCGCCCGCGATTTTGCCATCAATGCGCGCAATTAACGATAAACCGCGTGCTTGGCTCATGACTAAATTGTGTCGCACATAATCGTCGCTGATCTCATCTTGCGCGCGTGCCAAACCACCCTCGATTGCCGCCACAGCACGATACAGCGCGGTGATGTCGTTGAGATCCTCTAAGCCAGGGTGGCTGATTTTAATCGTGTTCATAGGTCTCCTTATAAGCTGGCGGCTAATTCTGCGCCTTCTTTTATCGCTCGCTTAGCATCCAATTCAGCGGCCAATTTTGCACCGCCAATGCGATGGAAACGCGGTGTGGTTTGATCGTTTGTAGCGCTTGATTCTGGCATCAACTCGGTGAGTGAATCCTGTCCGGCACACAGAATTACATTATCAACGGCGAGAATTTGCGCCTCGCCACCGACCGTGATGTGCAAACCTGAATCATCGATTTTGTTGTATTCCACGCCAGCGAGCATTTTGACCCCACCGCGAATCAGTGCAGCGCGATGCACCCAACCGGAAGTTTTGCCCAATCCGGCACCGACTTTGCTCGCTTTACGCTGCAATAAATACAGTTCGCGGAATGGATGCGCGGGGAGTTGTTCAGCCGCCAGACCGCCATTAACGGTAGCTTTCAAATCCACGCCCCAATCGTCGCACCAATGTTGCACGCTGATTGGCAAGCTGATGTTTGGATCGTGAATGAGATATTCGGCCACGTCAAAACCAATTCCGCCTGCGCCGATGATGGCGACTTTTTTACCAACCAGTTTTTTATGCAGCAATACATCGAGGTAGGACAAGACTTTGGGATGATCGACCCCTTTAATCGGCGGCGTGCGTGGCACGATGCCGGTGGCGATGATGATGTCGTCAAAACCTTGTGCGAGTAATTCTTCGCGCGTGACGCGGTGATTCAATTGCAACGTGACGCCGGTGACTTCCAAGCGACGCGCAAAGTAGCGCAGTGTCTCTTTAAATTCTTCCTTCCCAGGCACTTGCATTGCGATTTTAAATTGCCCGCCGATGCTGTCGCTACTATCAAACAAAGTCACTTCATGGCCACATTCGGCGGCCACTGTCGCTGCCGATAAGCCTGCTGGTCCGCTGCCAACGACGGCAACTTTTTTGGCTTTGGCTTTTTTGCTATAAACCAGCTCGGTTTCATGCGCCGCACGCGGATTGACCAAGCAGCTAGCGCGTTGATTAGAAAACGTGTGATCCAAGCAAGCCTGATTGCACGCGATGCAGGTATTGATTTCATCAGTGCGATTTTGTGCGACTTTGTTGACGAAATCTGGGTCGGCCAAAAACGGCCGCGCCATCGATACCATGTCCGCGTCGCCGCTGGCGATAATGTCCTCGGCAATATCGGGCGTGTTAATGCGATTCGAGGCGATCACGGGAATCGACACCGCAGCTTTTAAACGCGCAGCCACAGAACGGAATGCCGCCCGCGGCACCGAAGTCACGATAGTCGGCACCCGCGCCTCGTGCCAGCCTATGCCGGTATTGAATAAGGTCACCCCGGCTTGCTCTAGCGCCTGCGCTACTTGCACGACTTCTTCCCAGCTATTGCCGCCCTCGACTAAATCCAAAATCGAATGGCGATACATGATGATGAAATTTTTACCCACCGCAGCGCGCACTTGTTGAACAATCTCAACTGGTAACCGCATCCGATTTTCAATCGAGCCGCCCCAGCGGTCTTGGCGCAAATTAGTACGAGCGCATAAAAACTGATTGAGTAAATATCCTTCGCTACCCATGATTTCCACGCCGTCATAACCCGCTTTTTGCGCCAATTTAGCGCATCGAACATAGGCGCGTATCGTGTTTTGAATCCCGCCCTCGGTCAACGCACGCGGTTTAAACATGGAGATAGGCGATTTTTTATCCGAAGCGGATACCACCAACGGCTGATAACCATAGCGCCCTGAATGCAAAATCTGCATCACGATTTTGCCGCCTTCTTGATGCACCGCGCGGGTGACTTTGCGGTGGTTAAAAATATCGAGATAGTGATTCATCGTTCCGCCAAACGGCAACAACCAACCGCTGCGATTTGGCGAAATCCCCCCAGTCACCATCAACCCAACACCACCTTTGGCCCGTTCAGCAAAGTAAGCCGCGAGTTTGGAATAGTTATAAAACCTATCCTCTAAACCCGTATGCATCGAACCCATCATGACGCGGTTCTTTAGCGTTGTGAAACCTAAATCGAGCGGTGCCAGCAAATGCGGATGATTGGAAGTTGTCATGGTTTTATTAGTTTTAGGGGTAAAGGGGATAGGATACCTAGGGGAAACTTATTGCGCTACTGTTTCGGGTAGGGGGTGGGTTCTAACTGAGGGAGATGTTGCCATTCTTGGTGGCTCACTGGGCAAAGTTGGATCTTAAGATTGGCTCCTTAGAAAAGCCCGAATTGGTAATTGGGGGTTAGTTTATATTCGGTCAAAACCGTAAATGCCGTCATTATTGGGTTGAATTACCAGCTAATTTATTTGGTATTACGGGCCGGGGGTAGCCCGGCGGCTAGTCACCTTTTTTGTCTCGCCAAAAAAGGTAACCCAAAAAAGGCGACCACGGCATTTCGGAAACCCCGATTATTTTTCCAAAAAATGGGAAAGTAGCGAAACTCGGCTGCGCCTCAAACAACGCTACTTCCTAATCCATTTTTTGGAAAAATAATCGGCCGAAATACAGTGGGTTCACGTCAAAACATACCTGTGATGACAGGCTTTTGGGTTGGTTAAATTAGATGATTTTGACTTTCTATCTTTTGTGTTTTGGCAGCGGGTAAGGGCAAAAGTAGTTAGCACTGACGTGGGTCATTTGGATTTTGATTTACCTTCTATCTGTCGCTCCCGACTTTTCAGTGCCAAAAAAGATCAGAAAGTGGCGTTGTTTAAGGTGCGGCGCGGGTTTCGATTGGTAAGCCAATTGCGCGTGGAACGGCGTTCGCATTCAGGCGGACACTCCTTCCCTATGGGGACACAGGGGATACCCTCAGCCTGCAGAACTAGACAAAATTAGATCGGCATTTAAGGACTAGCACCTAATCTGTCATGCTTTAGTACTGCACGTGCATCTTCAATACATCAAGAAACAACCACCTTCTGATGCTCAGGACAATCCACCTGAAATAAGGCATGGTCCGACAAACGCATGGCGGACAATTTCTCGCCCCAAACACAGCCCGTATCCAACCCAATTAAGTTGGATTGAACCTGTAGCCCAAGTGCCGACCAGTGGCCGAAAACTAGCGTGCTGGATTCCGTCTGGCGCGGATGGGTGAACCACGGTGCAAAGCCGGGTGGGGTTTTATTTAAGCCTTCTTTACTATCGAATTCCATCACGTCATCAGCAGTGCAAAAGCGCAATCTGGTCAACACGTTCACGATGCAGCGTAAGCGGTCGATGCCAGTTAAATCGGTGCGCCACTTGCTTGGCTCGTTGCCGTACATGTGCTTTAAGAAGTCTGCAAAATTTGGGCCGCGCAAAATCAGTTCAACTTCGTGCGCGTATTCCAAGGTTTTTTCTACCGTCCAGCTCGGCAACACGCCAGCGTGTACGATTAAATGATTTTCGATTAGCGCGGCCAAGGGGCGATGACGCAGCCAGCCTAATAATTCCTCGCGGTCCGGCGCATCGATGATAGGACGCAGATAGGAATCTTTGTGCGGACGGTGCGTGCCGTAGGCGATAGCTAACAGGTTTAAATCATGGTTGCCCAACACGCTGTTGGCGCGCTCGCCCATGGCGACTAATTTGCGTAATGTGGATAAGGACTTTGGGCCGCGATTGACTAAATCACCAGCGATAAATAAACAAGCTTGCGCGTCTTGTTGCAAGATCAGCGCGTGCAGTTCATCGAGTTGATCGCAGCAACCTTGGATATCGCCGACGACATAAATATGGTCGGTGCTGGTGGTTGGATTCATGGTGCCTTAGTTGGGTGCGCCGAATAATTTAGCGCGGGCGACTGATACCGCGGCTTGTTCTTGCTGTTGGCGCAATGCCTCGGCACTAGTTGGCCAGCCAGACAAATGGGATTCGGTGATTTGTGCTAACCCGCGTATCCACTCAGGATCTTCGTTTAAGCAGGGGATGTAATAGTATTCCTTGCCGCCAGCCAGCAAGAAGGCTTCGCGTACTTCCATATTGATTTCTTCTAAGGTTTCCAGGCAGTCGCTGGTAAAGCCGGGGCAAATCACATCGACGCGGCTGGTGCCGTTTTTACCCATCGCTTCGATCGTTGGTTGGGTGTAAGGCTGCAACCATTCGGCTTTGCCGAAGCGCGACTGAAACGTGACCGTGTATTCGTTGTCTTTTAGGCCCAAGCTTTCTGCGACTAAGCGTGCGGTCTTGTAGCATTCGCAATGGTATTGGTCACCTAACAGCAAGGTCCGTTTTGGCACGCCATGAAAACTCATGACCAAATGACCGGCGCGCTGATGTTGTTCCCAATGTTTTAGGATAGATTTTTTCAGCGCCAAAATGTAGCCGTCGTGGTCGTGGTAATTCTTCACCAGCCGCAATTCAGGAATGTTGCGTTCCTTTTTATAAAAATCAAATACCGCATCAAATACCGATGCAGTCGTCGTGCCGGAATATTGCGGGTAGGCGGGCAAAATCAAGATACGTTTGGTGCCGTTTTGTTGGAGCTGTTCTAACACATCGGTGAGTGCTGGATTACCGTAACTCATGGCGGGAATCACATCAACTTGATGACCGCGCTCGCCCAAATAACCGCGCAACAACGTCGCTTGATTGACGGTGTGGACTTTGAGCGGCGAGCCTTCATTGGTCCAAATTGAGGCATATTTGGCGGCCGATTTCTTGGCGCGAAACGGGATGATGATGCCGTTCAAGATAAACCACCACACGAACCTTGGAATTTCTACCACGCGGGTATCGGATAAAAATTGCTTTAAATATGGTCGCAACGCTTGTGCCGTTGGTGCGTCCGGCGTGCCGAGATTGACCAAGACAACTGCCGCTTTAGTGCTATTGCCGTGTTTGAAGTTGAGTGCTTTTTTTGACATGTTATTCGCTTTAATTAGTCAGTAGTTCGCGCGCGTGTTTGCGCGTGGTGGCGGTGATTTCTAAGCCGCCTATCATGCGGGCAATTTCTTCTACCCGCGCTTTATGGTCGAGCAATTCGATCTGAGAAACCGTGCCTTCGGCATGGCTAGTTTTGCTGACTTGGAAATGCTGATCCGCTTGGCTAGCGACTTGGGCTAAGTGAGTAACGCACAAGACTTGATAGCGCTGGCCTAGGCGCTTTAATAAGCGTCCGACGACTTCGGCCACGCCGCCACCGATACCACTATCGACTTCATCAAAAATTAAGGTTGGTGTGGCGGTGGAGGACGATGCAATGACTGAAATCGCTAATGCAATCCGCGCCAGTTCGCCACCCGAGGCAACCTTGGCTAACGGGCGGGCCGCCACGCCGGCGTGACCGGCGACTAAAAATTCAATATGTTCCATGCCGTGCGCGCTTGGCTCGATCGGCGTCAACGCAATATCAAAACTGCCGCCTGCCATGCTTAAATCTTGCATCGCGTTGGTGACTGCAGCGCTGAGATTTTTGGCCGCAGCGATGCGGGCTTGACTGAGTTCACTAGCCAGCGCTTTGTATTGTTTGAGCGCAGCTTGTTCCATTTTCAGCATGGAATCCAAATCGGTCGCTTCGCCCAGGGCGGCCAACTCATTCGATAAGCTCACCAACAGGGCTGGTAACTCTTCTGGCGCGACATGGAATTTGCGTGCGCATGAATGCAAGGCTTCTACCCGATCTTCCACGGTGCGCAGACGCTCTGGATCGAGTTCCACACGGCTTAAATAATCGTTTAACGCGGACGTGGCTTCTTGTAAATGAATGCGCGCGGGTTCTAGATTGTCGACAATCGCTTGCAAGTCTTCGTCAAATTCGGTCAGCTTGGCAAGCTTTTGGTTGATGACCGCGATTTGTTTCAGGATAGGATTTTCGGATTCGGAAATCGCGTTCAGTGCGAACTGCGCGCCTTCGATCAAACTGGCAGCATGTGCTAAGCGGCTATGTTCGTTGGTGATTTCTTGCCATTCCTCTGGCTGAATACGGAGTTTATCGAGCTCAGAAACCTGCCATTCCAAGCGTTCGCGTTCCAGCAAAACTTGCTTGGCGTTGGTCTCAAATTGGGTGCGTTGCTGACGTAAAGCAAACCAGTGCTTATAACTCGCGCCCACTTCTTGCGCCTTGGGTCCGAGCTGCGCGTTGTTATCTAATAAGTGGCGTTGGGTATCGGAGTGCAATAAAGACTGATGCGCGTGTTGGCCGTGAATATCGACGAGCAACGTGCCGAGTTCGCGCAATTGTGCTGCGGTGGCGGACACGCCGTTGATATAAGCTTTGGAACGACCTGCGTTATCAATCACGCGGCGCAATAAAATCATGCTTTCTTCGGCGTCGAGTTCTTGTTCGGCTAACCAAGCATCGCAGGTCGGCGTGGAGGAAAATTCAGCGCAGATGTCGGCCCTGGCCGCGCCTTCACGTACCATGCTGGCGTCGCCACGTCCGCCTAAGGTGAGGCTGAGCGCATCGATCAAAATAGATTTACCCGCGCCAGTTTCGCCCGTTAAAACAGAAAATCCGGCAGAAAATTCCAGCTCAATATGGTCAACAATAACAAAATCACGAATAGACAGAGTGCGTAGCATGGTGGGTGTTGTTGGTGAAGTTAGGTAAAAGTAAGGGACTCAATTCAGCCGATCAATTTTAGCTGAACTGGGTCGAAAACTGGATTATAAATGCGGTGCAAATGACAGGCGGATGACGTTGGATGCTAACTTGCGACAGCGATTAATTGAGATGACCGCTTACGGTTGGGTATTCATTCCAATGCATTTTTTCGCGCAGCGTGTGGTAGTAGTTCCAGTCTTTGGGATGCAGGAAATCGATTGTGTGGCTAGAGCGTTGAATGTGAATTTGATCGCCGACCATTAAATGCGCAAACGACTGCATATCAAAATTGACACTGGCTTCACGCACCGCCGAAATCTCAATAATAATTTTGCTACGGTCCGAGACAACAATCGGGCGATTCGATAACGCATGCGGAGCAATCGGCACAAACACGATGCCGGCTAAGCTCGGATGCAACAGCGGCCCGCCAGCTGACAGAGCGTAGGCGGTGGACCCAGTCGGAGTCGAAACGATAAATCCATCCGAGCGCTGGTTATACATAAAATGGTTATCGACGGTGACTTTTAATTCAACCATCCCAGAGCCAGCGCCGCGCGCCACGACGATGTCGTTAAAAGCCAAACCATTAAAGATTTCTTGCCCGTCCCGCACCACACAACCTTCTAATAAAGTGCGCTGTTCGGACTGATGATTACCCGCCAAAATTTCAGACAGGACGGTGTACATTTGCTCAGAAGGGATGTCAGTGATGAAGCCAAGGCGGCCTTGATTGATCCCAATGAGCGGCACTTTATAAGGCGCCAATTGGCGCGCGATACCGAGCATGGTGCCATCGCCACCCAATACAATGGCGACGTTAGCATGTTGACCAATTTGCACTGGATTCATCGTCGCGAATTCGGTGATCGTTAAATTGGTGGCGGTTTCTTCTTCCAACACGACGTTGTGTCCGGCATCAACCAAAAAACGCGCCAAACTGAGCAAATCTTGCCCTATGCCCGCGGCAGAATATTTACCGACTAAGGCGATCGTTTTGGCAGTCAATGGCGTTGTGGTCATAGTGTGCGGCTGCCTCATTGTGAAAAATGTGAGTGTTTTATTCAGTTGGGCTAAATTAAATCATAGTTCAGGCCAAAAATGATGCATTAACGCATTTATTGCGCTTTTAACCGTAAGATAATAGTGACGCTGCGCATCGCCGCGACAGTGAGCTAAAACCAGATAAACGAGGATTACGTGGAAACGCAGTTTCAAACAACAATAAAACAGGCCCAATTACCGATAAAAGCCGTTATCTTCGATCTAGACGATACGTTGTGGCCGCAAATGCCACTCATTACCGGTGCTGAACAAGCCATGTTTGCCTGGTTAGCCGTGCACGCGCCCAAAATTACCGAGCACCATAATCTCCAAACGATGCGCGCCATTCGGGCCGAATTGTTACCGACTAATCCGCGTTTTAGTTTCGATTTATGGGCCTTGCGCTCCGCCATTCTGACCAAGATGTTCACCGAGCATGGTGAAGATGTGTCCAAAGTGGAGCATGCCATGCAGGTGTTCGCCAAAGCGCGCAATCAAGTCCAAATGTACGACGATGTGATGCCGGTTTTGAACACATTGGGCAAGCATTTTCGCTTAGGTAGTATTTCTAACGGGTTTGCCGATTTATCGGAAATTGGTTTGGCCGACCACTTTAAAGTCTCGTTAGCGGCGCATCAATTTGGCTGCGCCAAGCCGGACCCGCGGATTTTTTTAGCCGCGTGCGAGCAATTAAACGTAGCGCCAGCGCAGGCGGTGTATGTTGGGGACGATGTTTTGCTCGACGTGCAAGGTGCGCAGCAGGCCGGTTTGAAAGGCGTTTGGGTGAATCGAGCAGGGAAAAACGGGTTGGCTGGAATTGCAGCGGATTTTGAATGCACGGATTTATTGAGTTTGTTGGGTTGGTTGCAGGTGGCCGATTAGGAGTTGTTGTGTTTGCATTCCTGGGTCAATATGTTGAGTTCGGCCCCGTAGGGGCAACCCTTGTGCTTGCCCTGTTTGCCACGAGGTGCAATCGTGCTTAATTAACCAAGGCGCGCACAAGGGATGCCCCTACGCCGACATCAAGATTCTTAGTATTTTTCTAAAAATAATTCTTAAAACAAAAATTAAAGTCCATGACAACCACAAACACTACCCATTTTTTAAACTCACGCCTCCTAGGATTTAACGCTGCATTCCTAATCGCCGCCGCATGGCAAATCCATGCCTTGCTCAATGATTTATCAAACCAAGCGTTCATTAGTAAATTTTTACTGTGTTTTATCTTGTTCTTTTTACTGATCGACCAACTGGGGAAATCCGCTCCACTCAACATTGTAATCAGCGTCTTATTTTGTTTGATCGGCGATGTGTTATTGCAGCCGCTCGATATGGATTACACCGATTTGGCGGATGCCAGACAGTTTCATTTCATCCTCGGCGTGCTTTCTTTTTGTATTGCTTATGGTAGTTTGGCGCGTTATCTGATGAGACTGAATCCAAGCTGGCGTGCTGCCATCAAAGCGCAACCGGCGACCTTAATCCTCAATAGTGTGGCCTCCTTGGCCGTTCTAGTTTGGATTGCACTGAACAATCAGGCCGCCCCGTATTTGTTGCTAGTTTTACTAATTTACAGCCCGATCGTCGTCGGATTGGCGACGATGGCGTTTTATGTTCGTGCTCGCATAACGTCGCCGCCCTATATTGCGTTATTAATTGGTTGTAATAGCATTGTGTTTTCTGACACCTTGATTGGCTTAACTGCTTTTGCTAAGTTAACCTTCCCGCTCGCGCCCAATCCGGTTTGGATTCTTAGCACTTATATAGTGGGAATTTTCTTGGTCTTTAATGCCGTTATTTTTATTGAAAAACAAAGTCGTAACGTAAAGTGATCAATCCGCCATGTGTTTGCATTAAAATACTCCTATGCAACTAGATAACCGAGCTCAAACCTTACTCAAAGCCTTAGTCGAGCGCTATATCGCTGACGGACAACCCGTCGGCTCGCGCGCGCTGTCAAAAATCTCCGGATTGGATTTATCCCCAGCCACGATCCGTAACGTGATGGCCGATTTGGAGGAAATGGGCTTTGTCTCGAGTCCTCATACGTCAGCCGGACGCATTCCCACGCCGCGTGGCTACCGCGTATTTGTCGATACCTTGTTGACGGTACAGCACGGTGAGATCGCTTCGTTAGAATCCAAAATGCAATCGTTAGCGGGCAATAACCCGCAACAAAAAATCATCACTAATGCCGCGCAAATGTTGTCGTCCTTATCGCACTTTGCCGGTGTTGTCATGACGCCGCGCACGGAGAGTGTTTTCCAGCAAATTGAATTTTTACGCTTATCTGAGAAACGTATTTTATTGGTTATTGTTGCGCCCAACGGCGACGTGCAGAACCGCTTATTGCTGACCGAAGTTGATTACACCCCAGCCCAATTGGTGCAAGCCGGTAACTACATCAATCATCACTTTTCTGGCATGGCGTTGACCGAAGTGCGCCAACGTTTGCAAGGCGAAATCAGCCAATTGCAAAGCGAATTAAGTAAGTTGATGCAAGCGGCAGTCCAAGCGGGAAGTGATGCTATGGCCGAAGCAGGCGATGAAGTAGTGATTTCTGGCGAGCGCAATTTGCTTAAGGTCAACGAGCTGTCCTCTAACATGACTTCATTGCGCCAATTATTTGATTTGTTTGAGCAAAAAACCGGCTTAATTAATTTGCTCGACATGTCCAGTCGCGCCAGCGGTGTACAGATTTTTATTGGCGGCGAATCGCAATTGGTTCCGATGGACGATATGTCGGTGGTCACCTCAAGCTACCAAGTCAATGGCAAAGTCGTCGGTACGCTCGGCGTGATCGGCCCAACTCGTATGGCGTACGAGCGCGTCATTCCCATTGTCGACATCACTGCCAAATTGTTATCTAATGCGCTCAGTTATTAGTGCTAAGCGCCCATCGCTGTGATGCGGCGCGGCTACCTCCCACCCGCTCAACAGGTTTTGCATGCAACAACATACTTTTCTTTGGCACGACTACGAAACCTTTGGCGCCAATACCCGCCGTGACCGCCCGGCGCAGTTTGCCGCGATTCGCACCGATGCGGAGCTCAACATTATTGGCGAACCGATGATGTGGTATTGCCAACCAGCGCCAGACTTTTTGCCCGAACCGCAAGCCTGTTTAATTACCGGGATTACACCGCAAGAATGTTTGGAGCGCGGCATTCCGGAATACCAATTCGCCCAACAAATTAACCGTGAATTTTCTCAACCCGGCACAGTTGGCGTGGGCTACAACACGATTCGCTTTGACGATGAAATCACCCGCTTTATGCTGTGGCGTAATTTGATCGATCCATACGCGCGCGAATGGCAAAACCAATGCGGACGATGGGATATTTTGGATATGCTGCGCACTACCCATGCTTTGCGTCCCGATGGCATTGTTTGGCCGCTTAATGAACAAGGTAAAGTCAGTTTTAAGCTAGAACATTTATGCGCCGCAAACGGGATCGAGCACGAATCCGCGCACGATGCTTTATCGGATGTGCGCGCAACAATCGCCTTGGCAAAACTGGTACGCCAGGTTCAACCTAAGCTATTTGATTTCTGCTTTTCATTACACAAAAAAGATAAAGTTGCTGCCGAAATTGGTCTGCCAGAACAGCGCCCGTTTATCCATATCACCGGCATGATTCCGGTGGAACATGGTTGCACTTGCATCGCGTGGCCATTGGCTATGCATCCAACGAATAAAAATGAAGTGATTGTTTGGAATCTACAGCACGACCCGCGCGAATTATTGGGACTCAATGCCGATAGCATCCGTTTGCGCATGTTCTCCAAAGCCGATGCGCTACCGGAAGGTGTGACGCGCTTGCCGATTAAAACCATCCATTTAAACAAATCACCGATTGTGATTCGCAGCCTAAAAACCTTGTTGCCAGAAAAAGCCGCGCAATGGGGTATTTCGCTTGAAACAGCGCAGCAATATGCTGAATTCGCCGCCCAGTTGCCAAATATGGACGCGATCTGGCGGCAGGTATTTACCCGCGAAGAAGCCGCAGTCAATGATGTTGATCAAGATTTGTATAACGGCTTTATCGGCAATGCAGATCGGCGTGTCTTGCAGGATTTGGTTAATTACTCGGGCGATAAATTAGCGCGCACCGTGACCGAATTCCAAGACCCACGTTTAGGTGAATTGCTATTCCGCTACCGCGCCCGTAACTTCCCCGACAGCTTGAGCGAATCGGAAGTGCAGCGCTGGGATACTTTACGCGCCAGCCGCTTCTTTGATGGCAGCGCCAACGCATTAACGGTGGATGACTATTTTGCGGAAATTGATCGCTTGTCCGAAGACGCGAGCGAGCGCGACGAAGAAATTTTGGCGGCTTTGTACGACTACGCGGAGCAGGTTGTTCCGGTTCGATAAGCTGTGGAAATAAGCGCTAAAGATAAAAAGCCCAACTAAATGGCATAACTGCTGTTTGGTTGGGCTTTAGTTTTGAGTGTTAGGTCAAATTTGGGCAATTAACCTTGGTGCAATTGCCGTAAATCGCTAAGGAGTGTTCCGCAATCGTAAAGCCACGTTGCGTGGCAATTAATTGTTGGCGCGATTCAATTTCAGCGTCGTAAAATTCTTCGACCTTGCCACAATTGAGGCAAACCAAATGATCGTGATGTGAACCTTGGTTGAGTTCAAACACGGCTTTGCCAGTTTCAAAATGATTGCGATGCAGGATTTCCGCTTGCTCAAACTGCGTTAAAACGCGATATACAGTCGCAAGACCGACATCGATGTTGTCGTTTAATAAAATTTTATAAACGTCTTCAGCGGAAAGGTGGCGAACCTCGCTATTTTGGAAAATTTCCAAAATTTTTAAGCGCGGAAGGGTGGCTTTTAAGCCGCTGGATTTTAGATTGGGTGGATTAGGCATTTTTTTTCTTAAATCTTGGATATCTGCTTTATCATATAATGTTTTCGTCCTGTTGCTCAATGAATTAAGGCTATTTATGCGAATGTTGCAAAAAAGTAATACGAAATACTATCTCATATCGTGCGTGTTGGCAGTGCTTGCAGGCTGTGCTAGCCAAAATCCGCCAATTCAAGTGGCTGCACCGGCGACTACCAACACGGCAACGAGCGCTCCAAGCGCCACCAATTCAGTAGCAACACCAGATCAATCGACCGGCACAGCGACCAGCGCACCCGCTGAAGATTTAAGCACCAAAACCGTTGTTCCAGTTGGCTTCGAAAAATTCTTGGGTATCTTTACCCCGTATCGCATCACCATTCAGCAAGGTAACTTCGTGTCCAATGAAATGGTGGCGCAAGTCAAGCTGGGAATGACGCGTGAACAAGTCCGCTTCCTATTAGGTACTGCATTGTTGACCGATATGTTTCATGCCGATCGTTGGGATTATATTTTCCGTCTGCTTAAACCAAGCGGTGAATTGACTACATCACGGGTAACAGTATTCTTTGAAAAAAGCTTGGTTGCCAAGATTGAACGCGGTGATTTGCCCAACGAGCAAGAATATTTAACGCGTATCACCAACGCGGCGATTGTGGACGCCATCGAACACACAGAGCGTAAATCCGACAAACCAAAACCGAAAAAAGATGAGTAACGTGAGTTCGACCTCAACACCATTAAAAATAGCGATTGCTGGCGCATCTGGTCGTATGGGGCAGATGCTGATTGAAGCGGTGAATGCAGCTTCGGATACGCAGTTGGTTGGCGCACTCGATGTGCCAACGAGTCCAGCAGTTGGACAAGACGCCTCCGCATTTTCAGGTAAATTATCCAATGTCCTAATTAGCTCGGATTTAACGACCGCCTTAGCCGACGCCGACTCTTTGATCGATTTCACGCGCCCAGAAGGTACGTTAAAACATCTGGCCTTTTGCGTCGAGCACGGCATCAACATGATTATCGGGACCACAGGATTTGATGAGGCCGGTAAAGCCGCCATCGCTGAGGCTTCCAAACGAATTGGCATTGTGTTTGCGCCCAACATGAGTGTTGGTGTGACCGTGACCATGAAACTGTTAGAGATGGCAGCCAAGAGCTTCTCCGAAGGCTACGACATTGAAATCATCGAAGCCCACCATCGCCATAAAGTCGATGCCCCATCAGGAACTGCACTAAAAATGGGCGAAGTCATCGCCAACGCAATTGGTCGCGATTTAAACGATGTGGCAGTGTATGCGCGTGAAGGTGTAACCGGCGAGCGCGACCCATCGTCCATCGGATTTGCAACCATACGCGGCGGTGATATTGTCGGCGATCACACGGTGCTATTCGCTGGCATCGGCGAACGAGTGGAGATTTCACATAAATCCTCTTCGCGCGTGACTTATGCTAACGGCAGTTTGCGCGCAGCGCGTTTTTTACAGCATAAATCCAGCGGCTTATTTGATATGAATGATGTGCTGGGATTGAATTGAAATGTCTTCAATGTCAGCCTAATTGTTTTGCCGTTTGCTACTTTTGTTTGACCAAATTCAGCATTTCCAGCGTTCCACTTTTTAGATATTCACAAAGTTAAGAAATACCCCATGCAAGAAAAATACAGCCCATCCGATGTTGAGCAACAAGCTCAAGCCCATTGGCAAAAAATCGACGCTTATCGCACTACCGAAAACGACGCTCGTTTTCCAAAAGGTAAATACTACGCATGCTCCATGCTGCCATATCCCTCCGGCAAACTACACATGGGTCACGTGCGTAATTACACCATCAACGATATGCTCGCGCGTCAATTACGCATGAAGGGCTACAACGTCTTAATGCCTATGGGTTGGGATGCGTTTGGTCTGCCAGCGGAGAACGCGGCGATCGCCTACAAAAAATCACCCGCCGAATGGACTTACGCCAACATCGCCGACATGAAATCGCAAATGCAACCGCTAGGTTTGGCATTTGACTGGACGCGCGAAGTAGCAACCTGCGACCCCGATTATTACCGCTGGAATCAATGGTTTTTCTTGAAGCTGTTAGAAAAAGGCATCGCTTACAAAAAAACCCAAGTCGTGAACTGGGACCCGATTGATCAAACCGTGTTGGCCAATGAACAGGTGGTCGATGGTCGCGGTTGGCGCTCCGGCGCGTTGGTGGAAAAACGTGAAATCCCCGGCTACTACTTCGGTATCACCCAATACGCCGACGAATTGTTAAACAGTATCGACGACTTAACCGGTTGGCCCGATCAAGTTCGTACCATGCAGCGCAACTGGATAGGTAAGAGCGAAGGCGTGCGCTTTGCGTTCTCGCATCAAATCAAAGACGAACAAGGCGCATTAATCCAAGACGGTCAATTATTCGTCTTTACCACACGTGCCGATACGATCATGGGCGTGACCTTTTGCGCGGTGGCGGCCGAACATCCGCTGGCGACTTTGGCGGCCAAGACAAATCCTAAGCTGGCTGAATTCATCGAGGTTTGCAAAACCGGCGGCACCACGGAAGCCGAAATGGCGACCAAAGAAAAAGAAGGTTTGCCGACCGGTTTATTCGTCACACATCCGTTAACTGGCGAGCAGATTGAAGTCTGGGTTGGTAATTATGTATTGATGACCTACGGCGACGGCGCGGTAATGGGCGTTCCAGCTCATGATGAGCGCGACTTTGCTTTCGCGAAAAAATACCACATCGCGATTAAACAAGTAATCGCTGCCGACGGGGAGACTTTTAGTTTAGACGCTTGGCAAGAATGGTACGGCGACAAACAACGCGGCGTGACAATTAATTCCGGCAAATATGACGGTCTGACCACTCAAGCAGCAATCAATGCAGTGGCATCCGAGTTAGTGACAAAGGGTGTGGGCGAAAAGAAAACCACTTGGCGCCTGCGTGATTGGGGTATCAGTCGTCAACGTTATTGGGGTACTCCGATCCCCATTATTCATTGCCAATCTTGCGGCTCAGTTCCTGTGCCAGAAAAAGATTTGCCCGTGATTTTGCCAACCGACTGTATTCCAGATGGTTCCGGCAATCCATTAAAACAGCGGGCTGATTTCTTAAACGTGCCTTGTCCAAAATGCGGCGCAGCAGCGCAGCGCGAAACCGACACGATGGATACCTTCGTCGATTCGAGTTGGTATTACATGCGTTACACCTGTCCTGATGCTGCCACGATGGTTGATAGCCGCAATGATTATTGGATGGCGATGGACCAGTACATTGGCGGTGTCGAGCACGCGGTCATGCATTTGTTGTATGCGCGTTTTTGGACCAAAGCGATGCGCGATATTGGCTTGGTAAAGTTTGATGAACCGTTCAAAAACTTATTCACGCAAGGCATGTTGTTGAACGAATCGTTCTTCCGCGAAGACGCTTCTGGCAAAAAAACGTGGTATTACCCGAACGAAGTGGAAGTGGCTTTTGACGATAAAGGTCGGCCAGTTTCAGCCAGTTTGAAGAGCGATGGACAAGCGGTGCAAATGGGCGGCATTGAGAAAATGTCCAAGTCCAAAAATAACGTCGTTGAGCCGAAAGATATTATTAGTCGCTTTGGCGCCGATACTGCGCGCTTATTCACCATGTTTGCGGGTCCTCCAGACCAAAGCGCCGCGTGGAGCGACTCCGGTGTTGAAGGTGCAGCGCGTTACCTGCGTCGCTTGTGGGCCAATGGCTTAAAGCACGTTGAAACGATACGCAGCGCCGGCACAATCGGTTCAACTGACGACTACGCAGAATCGGTGAAAGCCTTGCGCCGCGAAGTTCATTTGACTTTGAAGCAAATTGACTACGATTACGAAAAGCTGCAATACAACACGGTGGTATCCGGTGCGATGAAGTTATTGAATGCTATTGAAGCATTTAAAGCCGAAGGCGCAGGACATGCCGAAGCGTTAAGAGAAGCATTCAGTATTTTGTTGCGTTCCTTGTACCCAGTTTGCCCGCATATTTGTCATTCACTGTGGCAGGAATTAGGCTTGGGCGGTACTGAACATGCTGAGATCATTAACGCACCTTGGCCAGTGTTGGACGAAGCTGCTTTGGTGCAAAACGAGATCGAATACATGGTGCAAGTCAACGGTAAATTACGCGGCTCCGTTAAAGTGGCGCGTGATGCAGATAAAGCGACTATTGAAGCATTGGCCTTGCAACACGAGCACGTGCAAAAATTCTTAACTGGCGCACCGAAAAAGATCATCATTGTGCCAGCGAAGTTAATCAACATTGTGGTGTAACGCGCGGCCCAACATAGACATTTATTTTTAACAAATTCGAGATAAACATGATGCAAGTGCGTTCAATGTTGAACAAGAAATGGTTGATCTGGAGCGCCTTGCTGGCCCTTGCTTGTTTGCTGTCAGCCTGTGGTTTTCATCTGCGCGGCGCAAGTGAGTTTCCGTTTAAAACGATTGCTGTGGTGGGGTCTGAAACGACGCCGATGGGCGCGGCGATTCGGCGTAACCTGCGCGGCCAGGCAAATACTCAATTGCTCGACAATGAAAATGAAGCCGACGTTGTATTGCAAATTTTGAGCGAGCGTCCAGAGAAAGTCATTCTGTCATTAACCGTTCAAGGCTTGGTGCGTGAATACACGTTGAATAGTTATTTAACCTTCCAAGTGCGTAATAGTTACGGCAAGATTTATCTCCCGCCCACAACGATTGTTTTGCATCGCACGATTAGTTATAACGAAAACGTCGTGTTGTCTAAAGCATCCGAAGAAGCGATGTTATATAAAGATATGCAGGGCGATATAGTGCAACAGGTGGTGCGTCGTTTATCTGTATTGAAGATGGATTAATCGTGCAACTTCGCTTTGACGCACTCGACGCACAACTCGCCAAGGGCCTCGCGCCTTTATACGTTGTCAGTAGCGACGAGCATTTATTGGCGCAGCAAGCGCTCGATAAAATCCGCGCCAAAGCTCGCGCCGAAGGCTTCGTTGAGCGTGAAATTTTAACCGTTGAGCGCAGTTTTAAATGGGGCGCTTTATTAGCAGCCAATCAAAGCCTGTCTCTATTCGGTGACAAAAAAATCATCGATCTGCGTATTCCAACCGGCAAGCCGGGCAAAGATGGCGGACAAGCGTTACAAGACTACGTCGCGCAATTAAAAAGCAATCCCAATCCAGATACAGTAACAATTATTAGCCTACCCAAATTAGATTGGGCGAGTCAAAAATCAGTTTGGGTCACGCGCTTGCAAGAAGCGGCAGTTTATCTCGATATTCCTTTAGTCGAGCGCGCCCAATTATCGGGCTGGATTGCGCGGGGACTCAAAGACCAAGGCCAAACGGCCGAGCGCGAAGCGATTGAATTTATCGCTGATCGGGTCGAAGGTAATTTACTCGCAGCTCATCAAGAAATCCAAAAGCTTGGTTTGCTTTATCCAACGGGCGCTTTGTCGGGCGAACAAATTCAGGAAGCGGTGCTCAATGTCGCGCGCTACGATGTGTTCAAATTAAGCGAAGCCGTGTTGCAAGGCGATGTGACGCGTTTGGTGCGGATGTTGGACGGTTTGAAAGGCGAGGGCGAAGCGTTGCCGCTGGTGTTGTGGGCCTTAGCCGAAGAGTGCCGCACTTTGTTGAAACTAAAGATCGGCCAACAAGAAGGCCGACCGTTATCCGTACTCTTTAAAGAACATCGTATTTGGGGCGGCAAAGAACGCTTAATGGAACCAGCCTTGCGGCGCTTAAGTTTAAGCGCGTTGCAAACCGCCTTGCAAAATGTGGCGCAACTCGACAAGTTGGTTAAAGGTTTGCGCGTCAAAAAAATGTCCGGTGATGCCTGGGATGCGGTGCTGCAGTTATCGCTCTCGTTAGCGCAGCCAGCACGCTGATTCCCCCAGCCTAAGCGCTATTGTTTTTATTTTTTACTAATGATGACTATGGATATCTCTCACTACATGCAGCAAGTCGGACGCCAAGCCAAAAGCGCAAGTCGCTTGATGGCGCGCGCGTCGAGTGAGCAAAAAAATCAAGCGTTGCGTTTAATCTCCGCGGCAATTTTGCGAGATGCCGCTGAACTACGTGCGGCCAACCAGCGCGATTTAGATGCAGCCCAAGCGCAAGGCTTAGCTCCAGCCTTGTTAGACCGATTAAGTTTGTCGGACAAAGCCATTACCACCATGGCCGAAGGCTTATTACAAATTGCGTCCTTGCCTGATCCGATTGGTGAGATCAGCGATTTAAAATTCCGCCCGACTGGGATTCAAGTTGGCCAGATGCGCGTTCCATTGGGCGTGATCGGCATTATTTACGAAGCGCGTCCTAACGTGACCGTGGATGCGGCGGGTTTGTGTATCAAGAGCGGTAACGCGACGATTTTGCGTGGCGGCTCGGAAGCAATTCATTGCAATCAAGCGTTGGCTAAATTGGTTCAAGAAGGTTTGGTCGGTGCTGGCTTACCAGTGCAGGCCGTGCAAGTGATCGAAACCACCGATCGCGCTGCGGTCGGTCAATTAATTACCATGCCAGAATTTGTCGATGTGATCGTTCCGCGCGGCGGCAAAGGTTTGATCGAACGTTTGATCAAAGAAGGCACGGTTCCGATGATTAAACATCTGGACGGAATCTGCCACGTTTATATCGATGACAAAGCCGATTTAAGCAAAGCTGCCGATATCGCCTTTAACGCTAAATGCCATCGTTACGGCACCTGCAATACGATGGAAACATTGTTGGTCGCACGTTCGGTTGCAGAGCAAATTTTGCCGACTTTGGCGACGCTATACGCTGATAAACAAGTTGAATTGCGTTGTGACCCAGAAGCATTGGCGATACTCAATGGCTACCCGCATTTGGCAGCAGCCCAAGAGCTTGATTGGAGCACCGAATATTTAGCACCAATTTTGGCGATCAAAGTCGTCGCGGATTTGGATGAAG
This sequence comes from Sapientia aquatica, assembly GCF_004358105.1. Taxonomy (GTDB): domain Bacteria; phylum Pseudomonadota; class Gammaproteobacteria; order Burkholderiales; family Burkholderiaceae_D; genus Solimicrobium; species Solimicrobium aquaticum. The sequence goes on from NZ_SMYL01000002.1 coordinate 248,407, forward strand.
CGATTGAGCACATCAACACCTATTCGTCGCAGCACACCGATACGGTCGTTACGGAAGATTATTCCCGTGCGCTGCGCTTTATGCGCGAGGTGGATTCTGCATCGGTAATGGTCAACGCCTCAACCCGCTTTGCGGATGGTTTTGAATTTGGTTTAGGAGCAGAAATTGGTATTTCAACCGACAAGCTGCATGCGCGCGGTCCGGTCGGCTTGAATGGCTTAACGTCAGTAAAATATATCGTTTTTGGACATGGAGAAGTACGCAGTTAATTAAGTGTGGGTTTGATTAAACAAAAAACGTCGGCATTAAAACTAAAGGATTAATCATGTTGTGGATTAAAGCATTGCACATTGTTTTCGTTGCGTCTTGGTTTGCGGGTTTGTTTTATTTGCCACGGATTTTTGTCAATCTGGCCGAAGAAGGTCCCGGCGCTGCGACTGAGCGCCTATTAAAAATGGCGCGCAAGTTATACCGCTTCACAGGAATACTAAGCGTGGTTGCGATTATTCTCGGCGGTATTTTGTACCTGTATTACGGCATCGGTTTGGGTCCCGGCAATGCGTGGATGCACGCTAAATTGGGCTTGGTAATTTTAGTTGTCGGCTACCAGCATGCGTGCGGTAGTTTGCTGAAAAAATTTGAGCATGGCAAAAATCAACGTAGCCATGTTTGGTACCGCTACTTTAATGAAGTCCCGGTTGTTTTGTTACTCGCCATCGTTTGTTTAGTCGTCGTTAAACCTTTCTAGGATTATCCATGGGCGCTAAAACTGTACGAGTGTGTGAGTATTATTTCTCGCCAATTTCGCCGTGGTCGTATTTGGGCCACGAACGACTGTTGAAATTGGCACAGCAATACAACATCAAAATCGATATGAAGCCGGTCGATATTGGTCAGGTCTTCGGCGCATCTGGCGGTGTTCCATTGGCTAAGCGTGCGCCGCAGCGGCAAGCGTACCGATTGCAAGAATTGCAGCGTTGGAGCGAGTTTTTAGCGATTCCGATGAATATTCAACCGGCTTTTTTTCCGGTGTCCGGCGATTTGGCGTCTAAACTATTGATCGCAACGCAATTGACGCACGGCACGGAAGTCGCCTTGAATTTGTGCACGGAAATCATGCGCGCAATTTGGGCTGAGCAAAAGAATATTTCTGACGGTGGCACCTTGATCGAGTTGGCCGAGCAGATCGAATTAGACGGCCCAGCTTTACTCAAATCAGCCGATACCGCCAGCGTGGCAGCCGAATACCAACGTCACACGCAACAAGCCATCGCGGCCAATGTGTTTGGTATGCCTTGGTATGTATTTGAAGATCAGCCGTATTGGGGCCAAGACCGCTTAGATTTCTTGGAGCGCGCTTTCGCGTCAAATCCAGCTTTAAAGTAATGAAGTAGCAAATTAGTAAAACGTAGTGAGTTTCAAAGCAAGCAGGTAGCGCATTTTCAGAAAGTGTCCTACCTTGATATAAGCAATTAACGGATAAAGGGTATCCAACATGACACAACGACATTCCTATTTTTGTCCTTGCCCGCGCGGCATGGAACAAGCCTTAGCTGACGAGCTGATCGAAATCAAAACACAGCACAGCGCGTCCATCCATGTACACAATCAAGTTCCTGGCGGCGTGCATTTTTCGGGCGAAATGCTCGATGCTTACCATGTCAATTTGCATTCACGCATTGCATCGCGCGTGTTGCTGCGCATGGCGCACAAAAGCTACAACAACGAAAACGATATTTACGATTTGACCATGGAGCAAGCGTGGGAAGACTGGTTCAGTATTCACCACACGATCCGCGTGGACGTTACCGCTATCAAATCGCCATTACGTAGTTTGGAATTTACCACCTTAAAAATTAAAGACGCGGTCTGTGATCGCTTCCGCGATTTATGCAACGCCCGGCCTTCGGTGGATACCCAAACGCCGGATATACGCTTAGTCGGTTTTCTCGATGCGCGTAATTTCACGTTGTACATTGATACGTCCGGTGAGCCATTATTTAAACGCGGCTGGCGCTTAGAAACGGGCGACGCGCCGTTGCGCGAAAATTTAGCCGCTGGACTGCTGCGCGTAGCAGGTTGGAAGCCGGGCATGACGCTGTTTGATCCGATGTGCGGCTCCGGCACAATCTTGGCGGAAGCAGCACAAATGCTAGCCGGTATTCCACCGGGCTTGCACCGTGAATTTGCATTTGAAAAATTTGGCAATTACGACGAACAAAGTTGGAAAGCGATTAAAGCGGCAATCAAGATCAAAGAAGTAACCGGCGCACCGACGATTTTTGGTAGCGATATCTCCGGCGATATGGTCGTCATGACACGCAATAATTTAAATAAAGCCGGCATTAAATTTGAAGTCCCATTAAAACAAATCGAAGCCCAGCAGATTCAAGCACCTCCGTCGGAAATCGCCGGCATCATGTTGACCAATCCGCCGTATGGCGAGCGGATCGGGGTGCGCGGTGACAGCACACTTGAAACCGATGAGTTGGCAAATTCCTTCTTTAGCTCGTTCGGCACCACGTTAAAGCAGCGCTTTGCTGGATGGCAGGTATTTCTATTCACCGCTGATTTAACCTTGCCGAAAATGCTGCGTTTGAAAGAAGCGCGTAAAACACCATTTTTTAACGGTGCGCTGGAATGCCGCTTGTTCCGCTTTGATATGGTGGCCGGATTTAATCGGCGCGAGGCTGCCAAGCCGAAAGAGTCCTAATTTATAAATTGAACAACTGGTCTTGCCGTATCGCTAAGTTGGTGGAACCCAATTGAAGTTCGTCATTGATGGCTTCCACCAACGCCAAATTCCCTCGTTATTCTGCGAAAAACACCTGATTCGGGTATTCTTTGCGGTTTCTTAAATTGTTGGAGCTTTTCATATGTCGACTGCTACTGGACTTACTCTTAACGATCCGACGCTGTTTAAAAATCAAATTTTCATCAACGATGATTGGCACAACGCCGCGCAACAATTTGAAGTACGCAACCCAGCTAACGGTAATTTATTAGCCCAAGTCGCCAACGCAACGGTTGAACAAGCCCAAACCGCCATCGATGTAGCGCAAGCAGCTTTTCCCGAATGGGCGGCCAAAACTGGCAAACAACGCGCCGAAGTATTGCGTAAATGGTTTGATTTGATTTTGCAGCACACCGAAGACTTGGCCCACATTCTCACCGCCGAACAAGGCAAACCAATTACTGAAGCGCGCGGTGAAGTGGTTTATGCCGCTAGTTTTGTTGAATGGTTTGCCGAGGAAGCCAAGCGTGTTTCTGGTGAAGTGATGTCATCGACCTGGACCGACAAACGCATGGTGGTCATCAAGCAGCCGATTGGCGTGTGCGCGGCGATCACTCCGTGGAATTTCCCGCTCGGAATGATTACCCGTAAAGTCGCCCCAGCTATCGCCGCTGGTTGCAGCATCGTGATTAAACCCGCCGAACAAACACCGCTGTCTGCCTTAGCCTTGGTCGAATTAGCCAAACGCGCGGGCTTACCCGCTGGCGTGCTCAGTGTTATCACCGCTGATAGCCACAATTCCATTGAAATAGGTAAATTGCTGTGTGCAAGCAAAACAGTGCGTCACATTTCATTTACTGGTTCAACCCCAGTGGGCCGCATCTTGATGCAGCAATCCGCACCAACCGTTAAAAAATTGGCGTTGGAATTAGGCGGTCACGCTCCGTTTATCGTTTTTGGCGATGCGGATTTGGATGCGGCGGTCGAAGGAGCGGTGGCCTCCAAATACCGCAACGCGGGTCAAACCTGCGTTTGCACCAACCGCTTTTATGTGCACAGTTCTTTGTACGATGCGTTTGTCAGTAAGTTGGCGGACAAAGTGAAAACCATTCAAGTCGGTAACGGTATGACCGAGGGCGTTTTACAAGGCCCATTGATTGATGGTCAGGCAGTAGAAAAAGTCAGTCAACATGTGCAAGACGCGGTCAGCAAAGGCGCAACGTTAGTCGCGGGCGGTAAAGCCCATGCATTAGGCGGATATTTCTACGAACCAACATTACTGGCAAACGTCAGCAACGATATGCAAATTATGTCGGAAGAAACTTTTGGCCCAGTTGCCGCCGTGATGAAGTTTGAAACCGAAGCCGAAGTCATCAAAGCCGCTAACGACACCGATTTTGGATTGGCCTCTTATTTCTATTCGCGCGACATTGGTCGAATCTGGCGCGTCGCCGAAAAACTGGATTACGGCATGGTGGGAATTAATACCGGCCTAATTTCGAATGAAGTTGCTCCATTTGGCGGCGTGAAGCAATCCGGTCTAGGGCGTGAAGGTTCACGTTTTGGCATGGATGAATATTTAGAAATGAAGTACCTGTGCATGGGCGGTATTTAATTCCAAACCGCTAGGTAATTAATTTATTGTTGTTCCATGGACGAGAAGCGGCTCAGTGAGCTGCTTTAAGTCCATTTTTTGTGAATGAGTAATTTGTTATGTTTTCAAGTATTGCCCGTCGAAAAAGTACCGGCTTAGCCTTATTGCTGGCCGCGCTCGCGATGTTGGGCCCTTTTTCGGTCGATACCTATTTACCCGCTTTCCCAGCGATTCAATCTTCTCTGCGCGTCAGTCCAATCGAAGTGCAGCAGACATTGACAGCATATATGTTGTCTTTTTCTTTCATGATGCTGTGGCACGGCGCGATCTCGGATGCTTTGGGCCGAAGAAACATCATTCTTGTGTCATTGGTTGTTTTTACCTTTGCCTCATTGGGCTGCGCGATGGCAACGAGCATCCACGCGTTGTGGCTTTGCCGCATTCTGCAAGGATTTTCCGCCGGCGCAGGCATGGTTGTAGGGCGCGCCATTATTCGTGATTTGTATTCGGGGCCCGCCGCACAACGTTTATTGTCCTTAGTCACCATGATTTTTTCGATAGCGCCAGCGATTGCCCCGATCTTGGGTGGCTGGGTTGTGACGATCTTGGATTGGCGAGCGATATTCTTCTTTCTATTCGGCTACACAATTTTGCTGGTGTTGGCTTGTTATTACTATTTACCCGAATCTTTGCCTGCGAAACAACGTCAGCCATTTAGCTTTCCTGTCTTAGTGGAAAGCTATAAAGCTATATTTATATGCCCATCATTTCATCTCCAATCAGGAACTGTTGCATTTAACTTCGCCGGATTGTTCCTCTACGTAGCATCCGCACCTGTCTTTTTGACGCAACATTTAGGCCTCTCCGCGCATCAATTTGGGTGGCAATTCGTGCCGATGGTGGGTGGAATTTTTCTTGGCGCTTTGGGTGCTAACCGCTTGGCCGGCCGAATTTCGTTATTCAAACAGGTTCGCATTGGCTACTTTTTCTTGACCGGCGCGGCGGTTTGCAACGTCATTTTTCATGCTATTTTTGCACCGGCAATTCCTTGGTCGGTGGCTCCATTATTCTTTTACGCCATCGGCATGTCCCTGGTTGCACCCGGCGTCACGCTTATGACACTGGACCTTTTCCCCAGTACACGCGGCATTGTCGCTTCATGCCAATCCTGCGCCGTTACCTTTTTAGGTGCGATCGTTGCCGGAGTAATCGCGCCCTTATTAGAGGACTCCCCAATCTGGTTAGCCCTAGGTCAATTAGGCTTCGCCCTTTGTGCGATGACGTGTTGGCACTTGTCAAAAAAAGCCCACAGCAGTATCTGACCTGAAAGTCAATTAATTTTTTCATCCCATTTGTTATCGTCCAACACTAAGTATTTTCACTAATTGAGGCATCAAGTAGCTAAAGATAAAGTTCGCTCAGCCTAAAGGTGTGCGTTGCAGCAACAAAGCAAAGTAGCTGCACAAGGTGAACTTCACAGTTTTAGTTACAGCTAGTCGGAAGTCTCATTACTTTTTATTGGGGAAATACAATTATGAAAAAATCATTATTAGCAGTTGCATTATTGGGTGCATTTGGTGTTGCTTCAGCGCAATCATCAGTAACCGTGTACGGTACATTGGATGCAGGTTTGAACTATTCAAAAGTTGAGTCCGGTAACTCCGTAACAGCATTGGAAAGCGGCCAACAATCGTACTCACGTTTAGGCTTCAAAGGTACTGAAGATCTGGGCGACGGTTTGAAAGCATTGTTCGTATTAGAACAAGCAGTTTCGATCGACACTGGTAACACAACGGATGTATCTGCTCCTGGCTCAACTAACGGTAAAGGTTTGTTCAGTAGCCAAGCTTACGTTGGTTTGTCGAGCAACAACCTCGGTACATTGAAATTGGGTCGCCAATTTACTCCAATGTACGAAGCTCATGAGCAAATCGATCCATTTAAAGTCGGTTTCGCTGCAAACATCAACAACTTCTTCGGTGAAGGTCAAGCAGAGCGTATGAGCAATGCGGTAACTTACACCACAGCAGACAACCTGAATGGTTTTAAAGCTTCGGTTGCCTACGGTTTTGGTGAAGTTGCGGGTAACACTTCGGCATTGAGCCAAGCTGGTGCTTCTTTAGCTTACGCTAACGGCCCGTTGTTAGTAACCTACGCTTACCATCAAATGAAGAGCGATGTAGCTACTCCAACAACACCGGAGTACACAGCAAAAAGCAATTTCTTGGGTGCTACTTATGACTTCGGCGTAGCGAAAGCACACGTAGCGTTTGATCAAAACGAATTGAACAACAACTCGTTCAAAACTCAAGACTACTTGGTTGGTGTAACTGTTCCATTCGGCGCGCACGCTGTCTTCGCTGATTACACACACAAGAAAGACAAAGTGAATAACAACGCTGATTCTGATCAGTTCGCAGTTGGTTACACATACAGCTTGTCTAAGCGCACAAACTTGTACACAGCATACACTTATGTGAAAAATGATGACAACTCTGCAATGACTACTGCAAGCTTGCCATCAACCCTGGTTGGTGTTGACGGTAAGAGCGTAAGCACATTCCAAGTTGGTGTTCGTCACTCGTTCTAATGGTCCGGTCTTAACGGATGCGTTAATCGCATTTAACTAAGATAAAAAAAGGCAGCTTAGGCTGCCTTTTTTATTGCCTGTCAATTTATGGTGGTTGTTACATCAACTTTATTTTCAATCAGAAAAAATTAACCTTTAGTTGTAAATAAAGCACATTATTTAAATATTGATTAAATTTCACTAAATTGCATTTTGAATAACCAAGATGCTCATAGTAAGATCATTTTCAGATCTTGTTTATTTTTCTAGTTAAATAAATAAAATAGTGTCTGTCTTCGATGAGCGCTAATGAAGAAATCCATTGTTAGCAAATTTTAGGTTGTTTGAATTGAAATTAAATTGGAGTTTAAATATGAAAAAATCATTATTGGCCTTGAGCTTACTAAGTGCGTTTGGTATTGCATCAGCTCAATCCAGTGTGACGATGTATGGGATAGTGGATGCCGGTATCACCTACGATAATGGTTCTTCGGCTGGTACCGTGACCAAATTAGAAAGTGGAATTGAATCTGGATCGCGCCTTGGTTTTAGAGGTACGGAAGACTTGGGCAGCGGGTTGAAAGCACTGTTTGTTTTGGAGCAGGGCTTTGATATTGATACCGGTAAATCTGGACAAGGCGGGCGCTTATTTGGACGTCAAGCGTGGGTTGGTTTGAATAGCGAATACGGGCAGGTTAGCGCTGGTCGCCAATACACACCAATTTTCAATGCCTATGGTGTCGTTGATCCTTTCGGAAAAGGGACCTCGGGTGATATCTATACATTGTTTGGAAGAGCTTCAGATTTTCTCTCGGAATATAAACGGATGGATAACTCCGTGGTGTATACAACCCCTTCAAGCTTAGGTGGATTTAACGCGGCGGTTGCGTACAGTTTCGGTGAGGTCGCTGGCGACGAGAAGAAACAAGCGCAAGCGGGTCTGTCCTTGGGATATAACAATGGACCGCTTAGCGTGGTGTATGCCTACCACAAAGCAAATAATGCCCTAGCGAAACCACCAGCAAGTACCGAGACTTACCAAGCGCATTTAGTCGGCGGAACCTATGATTTTAAGGTTGTGAAACTTCACGTCGCGGCTGAACAAGTTAAACATGGCGACAACCATAAAACAGAAAGCTATTTGTTAGGTGCTACAGTTCCAGTTGGTCAGCATTCCTTATTTGCCGACTACACCTACCGCAACGACAAAATGAACGACGATTCCAACAGTGATCAATTCGCGATTGGCTACAATCACAACCTATCTAAGCGCACCAATTTATACACAATTTTGGCCTACACGACTAACGATCCTAAGGCAAAAATTAATGTTGATGTCTACGGTAAATCCTACAAGAGTGTTCAACTGGGTATTCGCCACGCCTTCTGACGAGCGTCTAGCCTGAGTAAATTAAATAATAGAAAAAGCAGCTTAGGCTGCTTTTTTCGTATGGGGCATTGGAACCAAGGTTAGAACTTAAACTCGAGTTTATATGGAGTTGGCTTCAGGCTAACAGCGCTATTTTTTTGGGGGGGATGTTGCCCTGAGTGGTTTATAGAACAGGGCGTGACAATTTCAGTCTATCTCGCGTCGTTGCATAGTTATCGCCGCCGAGCTTACCCAAAGTATCCAATAATTCGGGTGCAATTAGTTGCTCGCCGTTAAGTTCATCGCTCACGAAAATATTAACGACATTCAATAGCATCATCGTTCCTCCAGTTGGTAACTCTGAAATTGGAATGATTTCCCTTAACTGGCATTCAAATCTAACCAAAGATGCTTTTACTCCAGCGGGTTTGACTTTTAAACTCTCGATGCGCTCGATGCCCACTGCTTCAAATTCGCTCACGTCTGGAGGATAGTCGGCGCAACTAGCGTTCATTATTTCTAAACAGTTGGTGCTGACGATGTTAATCACGCATTCTTTGGTTGCCTGTAAATTGGTGAGCGTATCTTTGTTGCGCCGATTACGCGGATTGACTTGAGTGACCAGCAAAACTGGCGGATTGCAGCTGGCAACGGTGAAGAATGAATAGGGCGCTAGATTCAAAGTTCCTGTTTCCGATAGGCTACTTATCCACGCAATAGGTCGTGGAGTTACGCTGTTTGCCATTAATTGATAGCAAAGCTGAGGGTTGAGAGTGAGTGGGTCAAAGTCCATAAATTATCGATCAAATTCTCGCTAGTAAAATCATACAAAAATTAAACATCGATTATTTCACATTAAACGAAGGCATAAAAAAACGACTCGATTTTTTAAGGATCGAGTCGTTTTTCAGACGGTAATTTAAGTCAACTAAACTACCAATATGTAGCGGAGTCAATTACGGTAAGAATTTCCACATATCCGAGAGTCTGCCGTTAGAGCCGGCCGCATCGTACCCAGCTCCGCCAAACAACCAGAAGTTACCCGATCCGTCATTCCAGCCGTTAGCACCTAAACGACTGCCTGGCATATTCGAAGACGAGAGAACGCTGATCGTGCCATAGTAGCCGCCTACGTTGCCGTTATACGATCCGTTGATCCAGACCCATTGGCCCGAGCTTACTTGGAATTTCCATAAATCATTGAGATAGGTTAATGTACCCGATGCGTTGATTCCAGTGCCGCCGAATAACCACAAATTGCCCAAAGAATCAGTCCAGCCGATTCCGCCTGAGCGAGCGCCGGGTTGATTGGTTGATGCGGCTACGTTGTTGGTGCCGTAATTGCCGAGCGCATTAATCGTGTTGGAACCCGTTACCCAAGTCCATTGTTTGGTTGTTGGGTTAAATTTCCATAAATCGTTGAGCTGTCCGTTTGCGCCAGCGCTATCAAGCCCAGTTCCACCTAACATCCAAAAAGTGCCGGTTGAGTCTGTCCAAGTTACAGGTTGTTGACGCGCGCCAGGTTGGTTGCTAGCCGCTGTGGTTCCGGCTGTGCCGTAAGTTCCTTGGGCGTTGAGTGCGGTGGAGCCACCGATCATGGTCCATTGGTTTGTCGTTGGTGAGTATTGCCATAAGTCGTTTTGGACGCCGACTGTGCCACCTAAATACACTTGACCGCCGAACAGATAAAAGTTGCCTGAGGCATCTTTCCATGTGGCAGCCGAGTTACGTGGATTTGGGAAACCGGCCACTGCAGCACCTGAGCCGCCGTTTTTCGAGCCGCCAACCCAAGTCCATTGATTAGTGGCGGGGCTGTATGACCATAAATCATTCAGGTATCCGATTAAGCCGCTTGAATCTGTACCGTAACCGCCCAATAGCCAGAAATTGCCTGCGGTATCTGACCAAGCTGCGCCGTTGGTGCGTGCGCCTGGCATGTTTGTGGCGGCTGCCGTGCCTTGAGTGCCGTAAATTCCCGGCGCAGAGGTATTAACGTTTGCACCCGCTTTCCAAATCCAGCCTAGATTAGTTGTGTTAAAAACCCACATGTCGCTAAATCCACCCGCGCCGCTGAATACCCAGAATTGTCCTTGGCTGTCTTTCCAGCTCATTGCGCCACTGCGACCGCTTGGTTGATTGGTTGTGGCGGCGACCCCGATCGTGCCGAAGTTACCGGCGCTGCCAGCGACGTTGGTACCAGCTTCCCATGTCCAGTTGGTCAGCGATGCAGGAATTGATGTACCCGATGAGCTCTTGCCCTTGCATCCGACCAGTAAAAAACCCGCTATTGCAGCGGCCAACAAAACACGGTTAACTTTTATTGCAGACATAATAATTTCTTTTCAGGAATAGGACAGGCATTATCTGGCGGAAAATTAGGTAAAGTCAATACGAAAATTGTAGTTTTATATAATGCCTTCATAGGAGAAATTACATAAAAACGGCAAAAGCGCGCAATTGGGTTTCCCCAGCTAAAAATTGGCCCAGTTCGGCGTCATTTCTTCGCAGCCTTTGCCAAACAAGGGCTTAAATCAACGATCCACCAATGCTAAAAGTACATGGGTGCTTTGGGACTCTGAATGCTGCAAGTTTTCATCGACAGCATTGCGAGCCGATTCGGTGATTCAAGCCCGTGCTGGCAGCTTATTGCCAACCGTAATGACGCACGTAGATTCCTTTCATCCATTGCACCAAACCGGCGTAGCCCAACAAAATAGCGGCTAACCAAGGGAAGTAGGTCATCGGTAGCGCTTCCAATTTGAAATAACTTGCCAACGGGCTCATCGGTAAGGAAATACCGATAATCATGATGCACAGCGTCATTAGCAACAAAGGCCAGGCAGCGCGACTTTGGAAGAAGGGTACTTTTGGTGTGCGAATCATATGCACGATTAGCGTTTGCGTGAGCAAGCCCACCACAAACCAGCCCGATTGAAACAAGGTTTGACTAGCTGCCGTGTTGGCATGAAATACATTCCACATTAACGCGAAAGTGCAAATATCAAAGATCGAGCTGAGCGGCCCAAAAAACAACATAAAGCGACCGATGTCGGAGGGATTCCAATTGAGTGGCTTTTTAATTGATTCTTCATCCACGTTGTCAAACGAGATCGCAATTTGGGAAATATCGTAGAGCAAATTTTGGACTAGCAATTGCAGTGGCAGCATCGGCAAGAACGGCAGGAACGCGCTAGCTACTAAGACGGAAAATACATTGCCAAAATTTGAGCTAGCCGTCATGCGAATGTATTTGAGCATGTTGCAAAAAGTTTTGCGGCCTTCCAAGACACCTTCTTCGAGCACCATCAAACTTTTTTCGAGCAAAATAATATCGGCCGCTTCTTTGGCGATATCCACCGCGCTATCAACCGAAATGCCAATGTCAGCAGCGCGCAGGGCTGGCGCGTCGTTAATTCCATCGCCCATAAAGCCGACGATGTGACCGTTGCCGCGCAGGGCGTTGACCAGACTTTCTTTGTGTAACGGGTTTAGTTTGGCAAACACGTTATTTGCTTCGACTAGGCGGCCCAATTCATCGTCGCTCAGCCCATCAATCTGTGACCCGAGAATCACGCCATTTATTGCTAAGCCCACTTCATGGCAAATTTTGCTAGTGACCAGTTCATTATCACCAGTTAGGACTTTGACGGCGACGCCATGTTCAGCGAGCGCTTTTAGCGCGGGCGCGGTCGATTCTTTGGGCGGATCTAAAAACGCGATATAGCCGATTAATGTGAGTTCGGCTTCATCGTCAGTGCAATACGCCTGTTTATTAGGTGGAACCTCTTTCACAGCCACGGCAACCACGCGTAATCCTTCTTGATTCAGGCTTTGAGTCACGAGCAGTAGGCGCTCAAGAATGGTGCTGTCCAAGGCGACGGTGTTTTCACCTTCTCTGACGTGGGTGCAGACCGCTAAGATTTCTTCCACCGCGCCTTTGCAAATTAATTCGTGATGATCTTGGCGTTCTGATACCACGACCGACATACGACGCCGTCCAAAGTCGAATGGGATTTCATCGATCTTTTGGTAATCCTGCGCCAGCTTTAATTCGGTCTGCAATTCCACGTGATCTAGCACCGCGCGGTCGAGCAGATTCTTGAGTCCGGTTTGGTAATAGCTGTTGAGGTAAGCAAACTTGAGGACGTCAGAAGATTCATTTCCCAGCACATCGATGTGACGCGCTAGGAAAATTTTATCTTGCGTGAGCGTGCCGGTTTTATCGGTACACAGCACATCCATTGCGCCAAAGTTTTGAATCGCATCCAAGCGCTTAACGATGACCTTTTTGCGGGACAAAATTACCGCACCTTTTGCCAAGGTCGAGGTGACAATCATCGGCAACATTTCAGGCGTTAAACCGACGGCGACGGACAAGGCAAACAAAAACGCTTCCATCCAATCGCCTTTAGTAAAGCCGTTGATTAACAACACAATTGGCACCATGATTAAAGCAAAACGAATCAGCAGCCAGCTCACTTTATTGACGCCGATTTGAAACGATGTCGGCGCGCGATCAGCGGAAGTCACGCGCGTAGCAATCGTTCCAAAATAAGTTTGATTACCGGTATTGAGCACGATCGCAAGCGCCGATCCCGATACTACGTTGGTACCCATAAATAAAATAGTATCCAGTTCCAAAATTGTGTTGCCGTCGGTTTTGGAAGCGTCAGCAAATTTTTCTACCGGAAGCGATTCGCCCGTCATCGCCGCTTGGCTGACGAATAAATCTTTGGTTGACAGAATGCGGCAATCAGCCGGAATCATGTCGCCGGCAGACAGCATGATGATGTCGCCGGGGACCAATTGTCGAATTGGTAGTTCACGCTGATTCGAGGGACGCAAAGTTTGATCTGCGGCTGAATTGTCGGTAAAAGAGTGGGCCGAAATTGCACCGCGCCGAAGCACAGTCGCGGTATTGGTGACTAACGCGATTAGCTGTTCCGCTGCGCGATTCGATTTTCCTTCTTGAATGAATCGAATCAGGGTCGATAAGCCGACCATTGTGCCAATGACGATGGTCGCTTTGAGATCATCGGTGCAGTACGAAATGATCGCTAATACCGTCAACAATAAATTGAACGGATTTTTGTAGCACAGCCATAGGTGCTGCCAAGCGGGCAGTGGCTTTTCGTGTTCGACTTCGTTCGGGCCGACTGTTTCGCGGATGATTGCGGCTTCCTCGTCGTTGAGCCTGTCGAGGCGTGAATGCAGGCGCTGGATTAACGCATTCTGTGGCATATGCGACGCATCAATGAGCTGACGCGTTAGATGCTCTGGAGCGGCGGGCGATTGCGTGGTTGGCGCGCCAGAACCGATTATTTTGGAACGTTGAAAGTAATGTTGGGACCGCCGACTTTTCAGAAAGCGCGCGAAGCGTGTGGTGAAGAAATTCATCTGTTTTCCTTTTTTTAGCAATACTTGAGCTGTTTGTAAGCCCGTGCAAAGTGGGTATTGCTCCCAATTGACTTGTGCGCGACGAGCCTAAACCCACTCAACGAAAAGTCGGAGTGAAACGCGGTGCGGTGCTAACAGAGGTCGATCGATTGGAGCGCGTAACATTGCGCCAAAGTAGGAAGGGGATGTGGTGTTGCGGTCTTAATTAAACTGACATGGTCTTGCTAAGTGTTGATTCGCTTTGGGAGCGGGGGCCTGCCAGTCGTCAATGATCTGCTTATCCAAAATCCGCCATTACTTTGGCGCATCGTAGATTCGGGGTCTGGTTCCATTTGCTTCTCCTAATGTGAGGTGGCGATGAGTTAGTCTAGCGTGCTGTTTAAGTTGGCCCATCGGACTAATGAGACACTTTTTTCCATGCTGACTCGGCTGACTATTTGTTCCAATAAATTGTGGTGGCCGGGCACAGCTAGCACATCAGCACGGACTTCAATTTTGCCGCCTTGTGGCACATCTTCGCTGTGCAGCGATTGCAGTACTAGCGGTGCCATGCCTTGAATAGTGTGCAACAACAAGGTGCGAACATGGACTTCTTCAGTCGAACAGCACACCACATTGATGCGATACACCTGTTCGATTTCAATGCCGGCCGCGACACTTTGACGGTTCATGCGTTGTGCAACATCACGCAAAACAAAGTTAGCGCCAAGAATAAAAAAAGTGCCAATAGCAGCTTCTGCTGAATGACCCAAGCCAGACAGGATGCCGACCGCAGCCGAGCACCACAGCGTGGCTGCGGTATTCAAGCCACGCACGTTTAAACCTTCGCGCATGATGACGCCTGCGCCCAAAAAGCCTATCCCTGAAACGACCTGCGCAGAAATTCGCATCCCTTCAATCGGAAAAGCAGACAGCGAAGCGGTTGAGACGAACAAGGCCGAGCCAGCGGCGACCAAAGCGTTGGTGCGTAATCCGGCCATACGTTGGCGCAATTGGCGTTCGGTTCCGATGATGGAACCTAAAAATAGCGCGAGTAAAACGCGCAGAGTGAATTCATACCAGATCATGATAACTCCCTGTGATCAGGCGCAATGGGAGTGCCTCGTTTTGCTGCGTTCGCGTAAATGCGTCAGACCAGATCAGCGTGAAAATGTCGTCGACAAATTCATGCCAAATCTAGAGAGCTAGAATGCATATTGCGAATTGAAAAAATAGTTTTGAATTAGTGTTGGTCAGAGATTTGACCGAGACGCCGCGCCAAGTTAGGCACAGCAAAAGGAAGAATTGCAGGGCCCGAATTATGCGGTGGTGTTTAACAGTAATCGACAACTATCACCAGAACAAGTACTCACAGAGCGCCCTTTTTGTTTGTAATAGCGCGATTGTAATGACGCGCTGCAGCATTGTCAATTAGGAATCGAAGAATTTAAGGAGGAACTAAATCTGCCGACTTGCTATGCTCAATTTCATTGATGTAACTAGGTACGAAATTGAGGACCAATAAGCCGGCAGAAGGTGGCAGCGCACAGTGCGCTTAGACTTAGTTGAGCTGCGCGAAAGCGTGGCGAGCAACTTCCAACGTTGCGTTAATAATCGCGTCATCGTGCTGTGCCGAAACAAAGCCCGCCTCAAATGCCGAAGGAGCTAAATACACGCCACCGTCCAACATCAAATGGAACAGCCGATTAAATTGCTCTTTATTCGATTGCATAACGGCGGTGTAGCTGGTTGGCACTTCTTTTGAGAAATACAAACCGAACATGCCGCCTATGGAATCTGCGCAGAAATCCATATTGGCTTGCTGTGCGATTGCCGTTAAGCCTTGCGCTAATTTCGCTGTTTGTGCAGTCAGATTGTCATAGAAGCCCGCCGATTGAATCAGCTTTAGCGTCGTTAATCCCGCCGCAACAGCAACCGGGTTGCCCGACAGAGTTCCTGCTTGATACACGCCGCCTAACGGAGCCATGTGCGCCATTAGATCTGCTCGTCCACCAAATGCGGCGACTGGTAATCCGCCGCCGATCACTTTGCCCAAAGCAGTCAAATCTGGTTTGATGTTGTAGAGCGATTGCGCGCCGCCAAGCGCAACCCGGAAGCCGCACATCACTTCGTCAAAAATCAACACAGCGCCGTGTTCAGTGCAAAGGCGACGCATCGTTTGCAAAAACTCGGGCGTAGCTTTTATCAAGTTCATGTTGCCAGCCACTGGTTCCACAATGACGCAAGCGATTTGATCGCCCATGGCTTTGAAGGTGTCTTCCAACTGCTGGGTATTGTTGTAATCCAATACCAAAGTGTGTTTGGTAAAGTCAGCCGGAACTCCTGACGAGCTTGGGTTGCCTAGTGTTAGCAAACCGGACCCAGCTTTGACTAACAATGCGTCGGCATGACCGTGATAACACCCTTCAAACTTGATAATTTTGTCGCGTCCGGTCGCGCCCCGTGCCAAACGTAAGGCGCTCATGGTGGCTTCTGTGCCAGATGACACCAAGCGAACTTGTTCGATTGATGGGACGAGTTTGCAGATTTCTTCTGCCATTAAGATTTCGCCTTCAGTCGGCGCACCAAAACTCAAACCTAATGCAGCCGCTGCTTGCACCGCTTTAACGACGTCGGGATGGGCATGTCCAACAATGGCTGGGCCCCATGAGCCGATGTAATCGATGTAGCGCTTTTGTTCTGCGTCCCAAAAATAAGGACCTTCAGCACGGGTTATAAAACGTGGAGTGCCGCCGACCGAGCGAAATGCTCGCACGGGTGAATTGACGCCGCCTGGCGTAGTAATTTGTGCACGTTCAAAGAGTTCGGTATTACGCATAGTTATTGGTTTTTAAAAGTAAGTAAGAAAGAGTTGTCGATCAATGGCGCTGCTGATTAATTACTGCTGATCTAAATCCTGCATTTCAGCCGGTTCGCGCGCCCAGAAATAACGGTCGGGAACTAATTTACCCATGCCAAAGCGTTGTGCATGAGCCAAGGCTGCGTTGGTAAATTCTTGGGCTTCCAAGACCGCTTCGGGAATATCAATGCCATTGGCAACCAAGCCAGCAATCGCCGCTGACAGCGTCGACCCAGCTCCCAGGAACGAGCCACTCAGACGCGGCCAACTGTCGTGGCGAATAATGCCGGATTGATCAAATAGGCAGTTGGCGATTTCGGTATTGGTAATGGTTGTGCCGGTAACGAACACATATTCGCAGCCCGATTCGATCAGTCGTTGCACGTCTTGGGCCAAATTATCCTCAGTCGACGGTTCGCGCCACGTTTCCGCCAAGCGGGAGATTTCAACGGCCGAGGCGATCAGCACGGTGGTTTGAGGAATCAGCAATTCACTCGCGGCGACGAAAATATCTTCGCTGTCTTGCCCTTGATCGGGAATGAGTGTTGCAAACGGATCGAAAATTAAAGGCACTTCAGGATAGTCGGACACGATTTCGGCAATGGCGCTGACGTTTTCGATGCTGCCGATAGTGCCTAATTTAAAGGCGGCGACCGGCACATCTTCTAAAATCGTGCGCGCTTGTTCGACTAAGATTTCTGCGTCTATTGGTTCAATATCGGTGATTTGGGTTGTATCGCCGACCAAAATTGCCGTTATTACCGTTAAACCGTGACAACCCATGGCAGCAAAACTACCTAGGTCAGCCTGAATGCCGATAGCGCCGAGCGGATCGGAGCTACCGAAGCTTAAAACGAGAGGAGAAATTTGGTTTTGCACGTCGGGTAGATTAAGATGTGAGACTTTGTATTTTACTAGATAGAAGGATGAAAACCGTGAGTAATACTAATGGAAACGAAAATTCTGGAAATTCGGCTCAAAATGATGAATTTAAGACATGGATGTGTTTAATCTGTGGCTGGATGTACGATGAAGCGGCTGGATTACCCGATGAAGGCATTGCGCCAGGCACTCGTTGGAAAGACGTTCCAATGAATTGGACTTGCCCAGAATGCGGCGCGCGCAAAGAAGATTTCGAAATGATTGCGGTCTAGAATTAAGTTAATTTATTAGCATCAAGTGAAATAATGTTAAATAAATGAAACATTTCCTTGAGGTATTCTTCAAATACCTCAGATTTATTTGAATTTTTTAGTAATCTTGAGGTAATTTAGCGGAGATGCCTGTAATATTGAAATAAGGCAACATTATGATGTCGCAACTGTTAATTCGAGATGAGTCATGACTATAGTGTCAGAAAAACAGAATTTGAAAATTATGGTGATCGACGATAGCAGCACTATTCGTCGCTCTGCCGAAATTTTCTTAGGGCAAGTTGGATATCAGGTCATATTGGCTGAGGATGGATTTGATGCCTTGGCGAAAATTAATGATTACCATCCAGATTTGATCTTTTGCGACATTTTGATGCCGCGCTTGGACGGATATCAAACGTGCGCGCTAATTAAGAAGAGCGCCAAGTTTCGCGATACGCCGGTCATCATGTTGTCATCGAAAGATGGTTTGTTTGATCGTGCGCGAGGTTCCATTGTGGGCTCGAATGAGTATCTGACCAAACCATTTACTAAAGATAGCTTATTAAAAACAGTGCGCAACTACACGGATTAGCGGCTTAATGAGGCAGCAATCCGCAGAGTTGAAGGTGCAAAAGTTCCGTAGCCGCTAGTTAGTAATTAGCGGCTAACTGTAATTTAGGATAATCAAAGGAAGAAACATGGCAATTCAAAAAATTCTGGTGGTTGATGATTCTCCTACCGAGCGTTATTTTCTCACCGATATTTTGGCTAAAAATGGCTTCTCCGTTTCTACCGCAGAAAATGGCGAAGAAGCATTATTAAAGATTAAGGCTGACAAACCGCATTTGATCTTGATGGACGTGGTCATGCCGGGTCAAAACGGATTCCAAATTACCCGCGCCATTGCGCGTGATGCGGAGACGCAAGACGTACCAGTCATTATTTGCACCAGCAAAAATCAAGAAACCGATCGTATTTGGGGATTGCGCCAAGGTGCGCGTGATTACTTGGTTAAACCAATTGATCCGCAAGAGCTATTAGCAAAAATCGCCAGCTTAAGTTGATTCAAACGAAGCCCATTTTTGAGCTATGGCTACCATTAACGGAACCGACATGAATCAAGTCACTACCGCAAAACTAGATAAATCCAGCGAGGAAAAGCGCGGAGATCGACGTGAGCGTTTGCGCGAGTTTCAATCGCAATTGTTGGAACGGATGCAGGCGGCGCGCTCTAGTGAGGCTGCCAGCGCTAATCAATTAGGTGTGATGATTGGTCAGACGCGCTATTTATTAAATCTGCGTGAAGCCGGTGAGATTGTCTCGGTTGGTCATATCACGCCGGTTCCGCTGACGCGCGACTGGTACTTG
Source organism: Sapientia aquatica (assembly GCF_004358105.1). Classification (GTDB taxonomy): domain Bacteria; phylum Pseudomonadota; class Gammaproteobacteria; order Burkholderiales; family Burkholderiaceae_D; genus Solimicrobium; species Solimicrobium aquaticum. The sequence continues at coordinate 267,413 of NZ_SMYL01000002.1, forward strand.
GGCTTACTCAATATTCGCGGTAATTTGATTGGCGTGATTGATATTCAACGATTTCAGGGGCACCCACTCGTTGAAATCAATTCCGATTGTCGCGTGATTGCGTTTTCGACCGGTTTGGCCTTTAACGCAGGTTTATTAGTCACTAAAGTGCTGGGTTTGCGTAACGTCGCCGAAATGACGGCACAGCAAATTGGCACTGACGAAAATGGCTGGATGCAACAAAGTTATGTCGATGGTAATGCACAAACTTGGTTTGAATTAAATCTGTCGAACTTAATTCAAGACGGTAGTTTTTTGCACATAGGTTTATAGAATCACTTACTGATCTGATGTGGCATCACTAACTGGTTTACAAGAATAAATAGTTAAAGCAATTAAACATAGCTCGCCGCGCAGCGGCTTAAAACAGATTTACCGATTAGTATTCAATTGGAATTAGGAGATTTTGTAATGGCATTAAATTCACCGTTGCCTTCCGAAGTAGAGACAACCCCAGAGTTTGAAGGGGAAAAATTATCTCAAGACGTCAATCCCGTTACCTTGGTCGATATCGATGCGACCCAGACCGGATTTATGCCTTCACCTAATTCGCTCAAAAACGCGAATAAAAAAGACGATCACGACGCGAATCTGACCTTTATCGGTGACGTGTTAGAAAAAGGCCGCGACATTAAGTTACCGTTGATCGGTCATTTATCGCTGCAACGTCAGGTGCGTTTCCTGTTTGCAGGGATGGCGATTGCGTTGATTTTTGGTGCTATTTTCGTTTTTATTAATTCCAGCCAAAAAACGCTCGCATCTAACCAAGCTCAGATCGCGGGTGACGCGCTGATGCACTCGCAGCGGATTGGTAAAGCGGCACCGAATGCGATTCAAGGTACGCCAGCAGCGTTTAAACAGTTGGAAGAAAGTCGCGCTGAGTTGAACAACGACTTAACGATTCTGACCAAAGGTGGTAGCTACAAAGGTGCAAACATTAGCGCTGCCAAATCAGGCGATTTAGCCGTTTTAGCTGAGAGCCAAAAAATCTGGGCTAATACTGATAAAGCCGCTGAAACGATTTTGAAATTGAAAAAAGAATTGACCGGTTTTGGTCAAACCTTAGAAAAGCTCAATGAAATTTCTCCAGTATTGTTGGAATTGACCGAGCAAATTTCCGCACAAAAAGTGCAGGGCGGTGGCTCAGCGCGGGAAGTTTCTGCGTCCGGTCAGTTAGTCATGTTGACCCAACGTTTGGGCCGCAGCGCGAGTGAATTCTTGACCGCAGAGGGTGTTAATCCTGAAACGGCTTTCCTGTTGGGTAAAGATACCAATACCTTCCGTGATTTGGTCGATGGTTTTTTAAACGGTAGCGACGTATTGAAATTAACACCAACTAAAGATGCTGACACACGCGAAAAATTGACCGAATTGAAAAAGACGTTCGGCGACTACCAACAATCTGTTTCGAACATTTTGGGTAATCTGCAAAACTTTATTGCAGCGAAACAAGCTGAACAATTAGTGTTTACGGATAACGAAGACTTGCGTTTGCGTCTCATCGACGTACAAAAAACCTACCGCGATCATTTGGATTCAAACGGTTTTAGTTTTTACATGATGTTCGTGTCGTTTGCGATTGCGTTGTTGGCAGCCGCCGGTGTTGCAGCGGTTCTGTTGCAAGACAGTCGTAACCGCGCCAAAGAAGCGAATGCGCGCCGTGTTGACGCCGATATTCAGATGATGCAAGCGATCAAACAAGAAAACGAAGCGAAATTAGCTAACGATCAAAACCAAGCAGCGATTTTGCGATTAATGAATGAATTGCAAGAAGTGGCGGATGGAGATTTGACCGTGCAAGCAACGGTTTCGGAAGATATTACTGGTGCGATTGCCGACTCGGTTAACTACACGGTGGAAGAGTTGCGCGGACTGGTTGGCCGGGTTACGACCACGGCAGAACAAGTTACCTCAGCGTCTAACCAAGCGGAAGGCGTGTCCGTTGCTTTGTTGAACGCATCTCAACAACAATCGCGTGAGATTAAAGACGCCGGTGAAGCGATGTTGACCATGGCCAACGATATTACCGAAGTTTCTAAATCGGCGAATGAATCGGCTGACGTTGCGCGTAACTCGGTTGCTGCGGCGGAGCAGGGCGCGCAGGCGGTACAAAATGCGATTAAAGGTATGGATGAAATTCGCGAGCAAATTCAAGAAACATCCAAACGTATTAAACGACTCGGTGAATCGTCCCAAGAGATTGGTGAAATTACCGAACTGATTTCAGACATTACTGAACAGACCAACGTGTTGGCGTTGAACGCGGCGATTCAGGCGGCGTCTGCCGGTGAAGCGGGTCGAGGCTTCTCGGTGGTTGCGGAAGAGGTTCAGCGATTGGCGGAACGTTCAGCCGAAGCGACCAAGCAGATTGGTGCCTTGGTTAAAACGATTCAAACCGATACTCACGATGCGGTATCCGCGATGGAAAAATCCACGCAGGGTGTGGTTGAGGGAGCAAAACTATCTGATGCGGCGGGTACAGCGTTGGCCGAGATTCGCCGGATTTCGAACCAGTTAGCGGACCTGATTCAAGGTATTTCGCACTCCACCGAACAGCAAGCAACATCGGCTAACGGCGTGGCACAAAACATTCAACACATTTTGGAAATTACCGAGCAAACGCAAAGCGGTACGCAGCAAACGGCGCAGTCGATTCGTGACTTGTCCGCGTTAGCGCAAGAGTTGAAAAACTCCGTGTCGCGGTTCCGTGTTAGCGTAAATTAAGCTCGCTAAGATAGCGGAAATGGACGATAAACTGCACACGCGGAATATCGTCTTTTTTAAATGAGCGCCTTATTTAATAGGTTTTCATGATCTCTTCTGGTGCAACGCAAAACATGCAAACTAAATTTGATACCGGCCCGTTGTCGTGGGTGATGGCTGAAACGCGCGAAGCATTAATGAATGCCAAACGCGCTTTACGTGATGCAGTAGAGCAAAGCGCCGAATCGCAATCGACTTTATTAAAACACGCCAAAATATATTTGCACCAAGCGCATGGCGCCCTGCAAATGGTGGATGTCGATGGCGTTGCGTTATTGTCAGAGAACATCGAAATTTTGTTGGACAGAATGGCCGATGGCGAGCTGGCGATTACACCAGTGACTAGCGGCGCAATTGAGCAAGCGCTCGATGCGATTCAAGAATACCTCGATGAGTTGTTAGTCAATGGCGTTCAACAGCCAGTCCGCCTCTACCCGTGCTACCGTAATCTGTTGGCCATCAAAGGCATAGACCGAGTTAGTCCGACCGATTTGTTTTTTCCTAATTTGTCGGCCAATACAACCTTAACGTTGCTGTCCAGTTCGGGTGCGGCGGTAGATCAAAAGCCTAAAAAAGCCAGTTACGCCAATATTCGCCAACGGTTTGAAAAAGCCTTGTTGCCCTTCTTAAAGCAATCCGATCCGCAATTGCTCAGCACGAGCGCCAAGCAAATGCAGGGCTTGATTGCCGAAGTCTGGCATGCGCAAACTAATTCACAAGCGCGTTCGTTTTGGGCGGTCATGCACGGTTTTGCTGAGTTGGTCGCAGAACATCAAGTGTTCCATGAACAAAACGTAAAGCAGTTATTTGGTCGCATTAATTTACAAATTCGTCGCTTGCACGAAGGCGCGTTAAGTATTCCTGAAAGTTTATTGCGCGATGCATTGTTCTTTATCGCGCGTGGCCGAAATTTGCCGCCCAACGCCGACAATGTGCGTCGGGCGTATGAGTTGGATGGCCAAGTTCCGAGCAATTTTGAAACGCAAAGTTTTGGTTCGATTGAACCGGGCGCTTTGTCGATTAGCAAAGAACGCCTGACCCAGATCAAGAATCTGTGGAGCAAAATCGCCAATGGCGAACATGGTTTGTTCGAGAAATTTGAACAAAAAATGAAAGACTTGGCTGAGGTCGGTCTCAAGCTCCGCTCGCCTCCACTATCGAAGTTGTTGCGCGAATTAACAGGCTTAACTCGCCATGTTTTGCAAGGCAAACCGAGTGACGCCTTTGCGCTGGAAATGGCGACTAGCTTGCTCTTCATCGAGAGCGCTTTAGATCAAATCACGCATTTGCCGTCCGATTTTGCTGAGCGCGCTGATATTTTGGCGGCACGTTTATTGTCGTTGGTCAGCGGCGAATCGCCCGACCAATCTGCACCTTGGTTGGACGATATGTCGCGCCAAGCACAGCAACGTCAAACAATGGCTGCTCTGGTAGGCGAGATGCAATCGAGTTTGCGTATCGTTGAAAAAACCTTGGACGAATATTTTAGATCGCCAACCGAAGTCAATGACTTAGTCCAAATCGACCCAATTATGCATCAGATCGCTGGTGCGTTAGCGATTTTGGATCAGGATGAGGCCAACCTTGCGCTGTCCCATACGCAAGAGTTAATCCGTGAAATGGCTGGCAGCGAGCAACCGACTGACCCCGCGATCCACGCCAAAGTTGCGCAAAATATTGGCGCATTAAGTTTCTTGATTGAAGCGCTGCAAACTCAACCAGAAACAGCAAAAAATAAATTCAGCTTTGACAAAGAAACCGGTATTTTCAAATCCCATTTCTTGGATAAGCCAGCAGCACCAGAAGCAGCGCCAGCGGATGAGTTGCAAAGTCACTCACCAGCGGCTGAGATCAAACCAGTTTCGACCGAACAAGAATTAGCGGATCAGCAAAAACAGTCGGCTAACTTGGCATCATCCCTAGTTGAACAGCCGCACAACGCGGCGATTCAAGCGCAGTTGTTGGCCAGTTTAGAGCAAGAGCGTTCGGTAGCGCGCTTGTTAGACGATCCAAACGCCAGTGAGCGCGCCTCGCAAGCCATTGAAGCGTTAACGCAAACCGATTTCAAAGTCGCCGAGCCGCAAATGAATAACATCATTAGCGCGGTGGTGGCTGAACAGGCGGCAGTAGCGCCCCCAGCGTTGCCAACTCATGCGCCGATGCCAGTGGGCGACGACGCGATTGACGCCGAATTGTTAGAAGTCTTCTTGATGGAAGCCGAGGAGGTACTCGCTAGTGTTAATGAGACCATCCCGCTGTCCAAGGCCGATCCAAGCAATCAAGATCATTTGATCACGTTGCGCCGCTCGTTCCATACCCTCAAAGGCAGTAGCCGTATGGTGGGTTTGGGCGCGTTCGGTAATGCGGCCTGGAGCGTAGAGCAAGTCATGAACGGTTGGTTGTCCGATGCGCGGCACGGCACCGACGATTTGTACGCGCTGTTAGAAAAAGCGTCCGAAGTATTGGCCGCTTGGGTGGCTGATTTCAACGCAATGGGCACCTCCGATATTACCGGTAAAGCATTGATCGATGCGGCAGATCGCCTCAAAAACGGCGGCGCGTATTCCTACGATGCGCAACTCGAACATCCACCGACGCCAGTGCATAGCGCGCCAACCCAAGCGATTGCAGAAGTCGCTATCGAGACGCCAGCCGCGAATGAGCCAACTCATGCTGAGTCGAGTGTGGCGGTGGATTCAGCGTCAGTGGAAGCCCATGCAGAAACATTAGCAGCAACGCCAGCAGAACTTCCAGCAACGCCGCCACAAGCTGAAACGGAATCGACGCCAACTGCCGCTGATCATGCCGCGACAGCCGAAGACGTGTTGGCGGCTTATGCGGCGGTCGATGTTGTTGTTCCAAGTACACCTGCCGCCAGTGCTGACCATGGCGCTGCGGCGGAGCTCGATTTGCATGCTCCCGAAATCAATTTTGCCCAAGAGTTGACCGAGTCAAGCAATGTGCTTCATTTCCCTGAATCGCATGCGGTGGTCGAATCGGCTGAAGAGTTAGCTAATGAAGTGACAGAATCGTTGTTGCCAGATATTGACTTCGGCAGTCCCGCTGAAGCTATCGAGGCAGTTGAACCGGCGCCTGCGTTGATTCCGGAATTAGTTCACATTGAGTCCGATGAGATTGCGGTTGCACCTACAGCTGAACAGGATGTTATCGAACTCACAGAATTAGAAATCGAGCCAACCGAAGTTGTGGAAGAAGAGGCGACTGCGGTACAGGCCGAAGCGATTGAGGATGCACCGTCCGCTCCAGCTGCGCCAGTGCAAGAAGCGCAAATTATTGAGTTCCCATCGAGTTTTACGACCTACGAAGACAACGTCAAGAAAATCGGCAACATCGAAATTGGCGTGCCTTTATACAATATCTACCTGGCAGAAACCGATGAAATCGTGCGCTTTTTGTCGCAAGATTTTTCCGAATGGCGTCATGAAGCGCATCGCCCAGTGACCACTCATTCGGTGCACGCGGCGCATTCCTTAGCGGGCAGTTCAGCTACCGTCGGATTTACCGCGTTGCAAGAAGTGGCGCATGCCTTGGAAATGGTATTGCAGCGCGTGGAACGCTACCCCGTGACACTGCTGCCGGGCGAATTCGATACGCTTGATAATTGCGTTGGCTGTGTAAAAGAAATGCTGCACCGCTTTGCTTTGGCTGAAATGCCACCGCACAAGCCAGAACAAATTTTGGTGCTTGAACAGTTATTGGGAATGTTGACCGATCGCGCTCAACCGCCAGAAATTGATGCCGCCGCTTTGGATAAAGCCAAAGACGAGTTTAACGGTCTGTTCAATGAAACCGAAGAAGACCAATTGGTGCTTGCTAGCGCATTGCCAGTTATTGAAGAACCGCTCGTCGCTGCGCCTGAAATCATTGCAGCCGAGCCGGTGATCGCTGAACCGCTGATAGTTGAGCCTGCAGTAATCGAACCAGAAATCGTGGTGCAGGCCGCAGCTCCATCGGTTGAAGTTGCACCAATTTTAAGTCTGGATGAAACTCGTTTAACCGACGTTGCCGCGTTACCTAAAGATGATTTGGATGCCGATTTATTGCCGGTATTCTTGGAAGAAGGTAGCGATTTGTTCCCGCAGATCGGCCAAACTTTGCGCGCATGGCAAGACGCTCCAAACGATCAAGAACATGTGCAAGCTTTGCTGCGCTTGCTGCACACTGTTAAAGGTAGTGCGCGTATGGCTGGTGCGATGGCGCTTGGTCAGCACACCCATGATATGGAAAGCCAGATCGAGCACTTGATGCATGCCGGTGCTCCATCGGCGGCCGCGTTAGATCATTTGTTGGCGCATCATGACGTCGCGTCAACCATGTTTGAACAATTGCGTAACCCGCAAGCGGTGGTTGCCCCTGCCGTTCAAGCCGATGACGCCGCTGCGCTCAATGACGAATTACTGCCATCGACTTCCGATAGCCCAGCTCGAACAGGCTTGGTTGAATTGGCGCAGTTAGTGCCGTTAAATGCCCCATCGACCGGCGCGGCATCGGCAAATCTACCTGCCAATAAGGCAGCCGCTCCACTAGCCAATGCACTGACCAATCAAGCGTTGGTGCGGGTGCGAGCCGATATTTTAGATCGCTTAGTCAATCAGGCCGGTGAGGTATCGATCTCGCGTTCACGTTTAGAGAACGAAGTCACCACCTTGCGTTCGTCGTTGCAAGAGTTGACCGAAAACGTGGGTCGTTTGCGCGACCAGTTACGTGAAGTGGAAATTCAAGCAGAAACGCAAATTTCTTCACGTATGGCGTTGTCCGGTGAACGTGAATTTGATCCGCTCGAATTCGACCGATTTACACGTTTGCAAGAATTAACGCGGATGATGGCCGAGAGCGTCAACGACGTTTCAACCGTTCAAACCAACATCAGCAAAACCGTCGAAGGCGCAACCAATGATTTGGTCTCGCAAGCGCGCTTAACGCGTGAATTGCAACAAGATTTGATGCGCGTTCGTATGGTGCCGTTTGCTAGTATTTCCGAGCGTCTGTATCGCATTACCCGCCAGGCATCCAAAGAATTGGATAAGCGCGTCAACTTGGATATACGCGGTACTTCGGTGGAAATTGACCGTAGCGTTCTGGAGCGCATGGCCGGTCCGTTTGAACATTTATTGCGTAATGCGATTGTGCATGGAATCGAATCACGTCAGCAGCGCCAAGAATTAGGTAAAAACGAAATCGGTGAAATCTTGGTGCAGATCCGCCAAGAAGGTAACGAAGTCGTGATTAACTTTAATGACGATGGTCGCGGCTTAGATTTGAATCGTATCCGCGAGAAAGCGCGCGATTCCGGCTTGTTAGCGATTGGCGATGAAGTGACTGATTCCGAAGCGGTGAATTTGATTTTTGAATCAGGTTTCTCGACTGCCAGCGAAGTGACCGAATTAGCGGGTCGCGGCGTCGGTATGGACGTCGTGCGCTCAGAAGCGACCGCGTTGGGTGGCCGTGTATCAGTCGATAGCACGCCTAATGTTGGTTCTAAATTCACGATTCACTTGCCATTAACTTTGGCGGTAACGCAGGTTGTATTGGTACGCAGCGGTGGAAAAATCTTCGCTGTGCCTTCCGTTTTAGTGGAACAAGTTCAACAGTTGAAGGCGCAAATGCTCGCGGCAGCCTACAACGACGGCGCGATTATGTGGCAAGGTCAGCGCGTGGCGATGCACTATTTATCGACCGTGCTGGGTGATTACACCGCGCTGCCGGATGCACAGCAATACACGCCGATTATCGTTATGCGCAGCGGTAACGACCGCGTTGCTCTGCACGTTGATCAAGTTATCGGTAACCGCGAGGTGGTTGTTAAAAACATCGGACCGCAATTGGCGCGTATGGTTGGTATTTCTGGCGCGACCGTGCTGGGTTCGGGCGACATCGTCTTGATCCTGAACCCATTGCCATTGGCGCAAAAGATGGAGCACGACATGTTACGTGCGCCGCGCCTGTTGCAAGAGAATAGCGAAACTCCGCAAGTCACCGCGGCCGACGAGGCCTTGGGCGCCGTGGCGGAAAATGCTCCGACAACGCAACAACCTGTGCAAGGTTTGCGTCGCCACCACATTGTGATGGTGGTGGACGATTCGTTGACGGTGCGTAAAGTGTCACAACGTTTGTTAGTGCGCGAAGGTTACCAAGTGATTTTGGCCAAAGACGGTGTTGACGCCTTGCAGCAGTTGCAAGCGGTAAAACCAGACGTGATGCTGGTTGATATTGAAATGCCGCGCATGGATGGTTTCGATTTGACTCGTAACGTGCGTAATGACGAACGGTTAAAAGATGTACCGATCATCATGATCACTTCGCGAACCGCGGATAAACACCGTAACTACGCACAGGAATTAGGCGTCAATGCGTATTTCGGTAAGCCGTTCCAAGAAGATGTGTTGTTAGAGGCGATTTCGAGCTATTTGCCGCAATTAAATAGCGTCGAATAAGACGACATGCTCTTAACAAGAAGGCGCTCCTTGTGGGCGCCTTTTTTATTGGGCGAAAATCATATCTAAAAATTATGTTTTTCAGTCCGCCAAGTCATTCTCATGCACCAAAAGCAAAATTCCCCGCTCAATCTTTGGGCAATAAATCATTGTGGTGTAACATGCTGCCTTGGCTTTTTGAACTGGAGATTGTTATGTTTCACCATGTAGAACCGTATGCTGGCGACCCGATTTTGTCCTTGAATGAAGCGTTTGGCAAAGATCCACGCACCGATAAAATCAACTTATCTATCGGTATTTATTTTGACGACGACGCCAAAATCCCGATGCTGCCTTCAGTACGTGCCGCAGAATTAAAAGTCGTCGCCGAAGCGGGCGCGCGCCCTTATTTACCGATGGAAGGCGCAGCCAATTTTCGTACCGCTGTCCAGCATTTATTGTTCGGCGCCGAACACGCCGCGCTTAAAGCCGGTCGCGTAGTAACGATTCAAACTGTCGGTTCAAGTGGTGGTTTAAAGGTTGGCGCTGATTTTATAAAGCGTTATTTTCCGAATACAACCATTTTGGTCAGCGACCCAACTTGGGACAATCATCGTGCTGTATTCGAAGGTTCTGGCTTAACCGTACAAACCTATCCTTACTACGATGCAGCCACCGGCGGCTTGCGTTTTGACGCAATGTTGCAAGCCTTGTCTAAGGCCGAAAAACACAGTGTCGTTCTGTTGCATGCTTGCTGTCACAATCCAACTGGCGTTGATTTGACCGACGCGCAATGGCAGCAACTGCTACCGGTTTTGCAAGAACGTGAATTAATTCCTTTCCTCGATTTGGCCTACCAAGGTTATGGTGCAAGCATTGCCGAAGATGCGTTTGCGGTGCGCCTGTTTGCGGATTCGGGCATCAGCTTCTTGGTCGCTAATTCGTTTTCCAAGAGCATGAGTTTATACGGCGAGCGCTGCGGTGCTTTGACTATTGTGTGTCCTGACGCAGGGCAAGCAGTCAATGTGTTGGGTCAATTAAAAGCCAATGTGCGTCGTAACTATTCCAACCCGCCTATGCATGGTGGACAGTTGGTTGCGCGCGTATTGACCGATCCAGAATTGCGCGCCATGTGGGAAGCGGAAGTGGTAGCGATGCGCGATCGGATTCAATTAATGCGTAAAAAATTGTTTGATGTATTAAGCGCTAAATTGCCAGGTCGCGATGTCAGTTACTTCTTAACCCAACGCGGTATGTTTAGCTACACAGGCTTAAGCCCTGAGCAATGCGATCGTTTGAAGGAAGAATTTGGCGTGTATATTTTGCGTTCGGGGCGCATGTGCGTCGCTGGTTTGAACAGCCGCAACGTCGAAGCAACAGCCAATGCGATGGCGGCGGTATTAGCCTAAATCGGCTGATTTGCTTGCATTAAAAAAGGGTGACATTGAACTTCAATGCCACCCTTTTTTTTATTCAGATTAATTCTACTTAGTGATCAAAACACAGCTTGATCGCTTCGGCAAAAGCATCCTCAGCCGACATACCTTTTTCCATCATGCGAGTAATTTCTTCCGAATGTTCACGGATGTCGGACGGCAATGTGGCGCGGTGAGTTTTGTAGTATTCGTACTTTTGAATCGCGATTGCTTCTTTGGCTTTTGCTAGAGCAGAACCACCACGCGGCGTGGAGGTGCTGCCCACGGTGCCAGCAGCGCGACGTGCGCGGGTTGCCGCGACTTTGACGACGGGTGAGTTGATCTTGGCTAATAAATCTTGCACTTGCTCGAGCGAATAAATTGGCGAAAAAGTCGTGCCGAGGAATTCGTTATCATCTGGTTGAATCAGCAAGTTGCTGCTGTCGAACGCCATTTTTTTACCGGACTCATTAATGACTTGGTAATTGGGTCCTTCAACAGTGCCATTTTTAGAGAATTGGGCGCTTGCGCCGTAAGCCTGCATTTTTTCGATTACGTTTTTTAGGTAATCAGCAGTGAGGTTTTTTACATCGCCATTCCAGCGCTTGGATCGTTTGGTATTCAAAATGCGTTACTTCCAAAAAAAGTGAAAAAATTAGCGCTAACTTATGGTTGGCGCAGTCATTCTTAATTCAGCCCTCTATTATCCTATGGGGACTCTTGATTCGGTGGGATGGGTTCAAAATATATTTGCGGGGGGCGGCGGTTTTGGGTAATAAGATGTTTTGCCTGCAACTTAGTTGTTTTACTGATCAGTGAAACGTGGCAAAACGGAACAAACTAGGATGAAATTTTGCGCCCAAGTAATGGTTTTATTAACGTCTGTTAATGCGCAGTCGAATTATTAAATAAGGGTTTCAGCCGTTCATAACCAGAACGGCTGATCGGCAATTGTTTGCCGCCATTTAAAATTGCCAGCACGCTATCTTTCGTTACCCGTTCAATCCGATTTAATTGCGCCAAATTGATGACATAGGAGCGATGAATGCGGATGAATTTTTGCGGATCTAATTGGGTTTCAATATCGCTCAACGCTTGCGTTTTCAAGATCGATTTGCCTTCGCTATGAATCATGATGTAATCGTCTTGCGCTTCGATGTAATCAATTTTGTCGATCGCAATAAAATGCATTTGGCCGCGATCACGAATCGCAATTCTATCGATTTGTTGATGCCGAATCAGCTGGTCGATGTTGCTGCTTTGCGCGCTGGTTGGTTGCTGCCCCAAGCTTAGCAAGTGACGCGCTTGGTTTAACGCCGCATCGAAACGCTCTTGCGAAAACGGTTTGAGCAAATAATCGACCGCGTGTAATTCAAAGGCTTTTAAGGCGTATTCGTCGTAGGCGGTGGTAAAGATCACACCGCTCTTGCGACCCGTCACATCCAACACTTCTAGCCCTGACATTTTGGGCATGTGAATATCCAAGAAAATTAAATCTGGGTTGAGCTCAGCAATGGCAGTCACGGCTTGCAGGCCATTTTCGCATTCGCCAATGATGTTGATGTCGGCATGATGGGATAAGTATTCGCGCGTTAAGCGACGTGCCAACAATTCATCGTCAATTATGATGACGTTCATGATGTAGCCTCAAGAGGTTGCGCTTCATAGTGCAAGGGAAGCGTGATTTCGACGACGAAATCACTACTTGTTTTATCCCAGCGTATGCGCGCCTGGTTAGCGTAAATATTGATTAAGCGTTGCTTGATGTTAGTCAGGCCCAAACCATTACCGATGGCATTGCTCGGGGTGTGTTCACAGGGATTGCGAATGGCGATGTGCAGCCATTTATCGCGCGTAAAGACATCGACTTTAATCACGCCACCATCGGATAGATCGCGAATTCCATGCTTTATGGCGTTTTCAATTAATGGTTGTAACAGCATGGGCGGAATCAGTGCAGTTTGCGCTATTTCCTCAATAGAAAACTCGTGCTGTAACTTACTGCCAAAGCGTGTTTTTTCCACTTCTAAAAAGCTCGTGCATAACGCGACTTCCTGATTCAGTGGAATAGTTTCTTGGGTCGATAAGGCTAAGCTTTGACGAAAGAACTGCGCGAGAGAAATCGTCATCGCACGCGCCGCCGCGCCATCAATAGTCGTTAATGCGCTGATCGAATTAAGGCTATTAAATAGAAAATGCGGATTGATTTGTGCGCGTAGCATCTGCAACTCCGCTTCGCGAGCCACAATGCTCGATATGGCGGCGTTAAGTTCAGCCTTACGCACGTTATCGCCCGCAATTAACACGTCATGCAACAGAAGCGAAATTAAGTAACAGCAAAATCCCGCTGAAAACAATAATGTATTGGTGTGCTCAGAGAGCTGAATCGACCACCAACCCATGGTTGAGGCCAGACTGCTCCAGCCCAAACACAGCGCTAACCAAATACCGCCGGCAAAAACAGAGGCAAGGATAAACACAATGATGGTGGGAATCACGCGCCGCTTATTGATCGGTAACGCTCTGCAAACATAAAACGCCGAACACGCGATAAATCCAAAAACCACCACCACAGGTAAGGAAAACTGCAGGGCAGTTTCCCAGACCGCCAAATTTGCGAGCACCATAAATTTTGCAGTTAACACTCCAAGCAACAGCCAGACGAGAATGGTGCTTGCTAGTTTTCTTTTATCCGAAATCAGTGGGTGCATGGGTTAGCGCAGTCAGTGAACTAGATCGATTAGTGAAAGGGAGCTTAGTTTTTAATTTCTACGCTACCCATAATTGCTGCACCGGTCACCACTAAACGCTTAGTCGAGTTTAGTGGCGGCACGCTTTCGTCTTGCATTCCCCCCATGATGGGAACCCCGTTGATGACAACGAACCAATCATTAGGAATCAAAATTTCAATCGAGCCAAAAACTGTCGTAGCGTTAATTACCACTTCGTTTTCAAATGAGGCTGTGCGTAAATCGAGTTCGATACTGCCCATGATGGCGGTGAGTTCACCGCCTTGAAAACGAACAGAAGAGTGACTTGATTTCGTTGAGCTCATCAACGCCGTAATATCCACGAAATCCGACGTGCTCGTTGCCGCGTTGCTATTACCTAACACATCGTTGGCGTAGTTTGGACTGTTGTTATCGATAACGGCATTTTGATTGATGCCCTTAAAAATATAAGCAACTCCTGCGCCAATGAGAAATACTGGCCACCATTCGCGCCAGTGGAAGACGATCAATCCCATATTTTGTAAGGTCAGTAGAGAACCTACGGTGAGGAAAACACTACCAACAAAGAAACCCGATCCATGGCGCGACTGAGTAATTTTTAGTATCCCAAGACAGATGAAAATGACGGGCCAAAACGTCAAAATTTGGCCGGTGTCAAATAAACCTAAATTCTGAATTAGGGACAATACGCCCACGATGACGATAAACGCACCGATGATGAGTCGGTTTTGCGGGCCGTTGTTGCAGTTATTGAATCGACGATTTTTTCTCATGATGCACTTCCCTTGGTATCGCTGTCCTTAATTAATGCAGAACTAATTTTGCACAAGCCAAAAATGATCAAAATAATCGGCCAACTAACTTGAAATGTCCAGCCCCAGAGATGTTCCAAGCAAGCGAAAACCCAAAAGCTAGCAGCTATTTCGAACAGCCCATTGAGTTTGCGATAGTTTGATTCCGAAAAAACGATTTTTTCGAAGCCAAATAGCGCAAATACCAAAGGCCAATAATGCGCCATCGCTTGGGATTCGATATAGCCCAAGCGCTCAAATAAAAAAACCAATCCTACGCCGGTTAGGGCAATCCCAATGGTGATGCGTTGGCGGGATTTGGTCAGTGGTGATTCATCGGAACACAGCATGGAAGACTTAGACAGTTGAGTTTCGGTATTCATGTTTTACTCCTATCAGTGAAAGTGAGATCACAATATCTGCGCCGAAATAGCTTGTCATGCCAAATTCGGCCAATGACGGTGCTAAGTCGGTAAATGACGAATCCATGACAAAAGATAAAAAAATTTCAGTCAGCAACAACGTCGCACACACTTCGGGCTGAGCGCCTATGCGATAATTCCCGACTCCTTCTCGTCCCTATCGAGGTAAATTGATTGTGTTGGTCCAACAATGACTAGCTGGATTTCATCGTTACAACAATGGTGGCGTCATTCTGATAACGCGACCGCAAGATTGACGCTTGCGGTTGTGCTGTCCGTGGTGTTTCACCTGTTGATTTTGATGGTGAAATTAGGTGAGTACGGTGAAGGTTTGCCGGGCTTTGATTTATCGCTCGGAGATCGTCGCGCCAAGCTGCCAGAACTGCATCTCAAGTTACAAAATCCAGTCATATATCCTGCCCCCAGTAACGCGCCAATTCCAATTCCGCCACCTGCAATGGCGCTCGCAACTTCGCCCACAACTTCGCCCACTCCAGAACCAACACCAGCAAATCTGCCTTCCGCAATTAAACCAGCGACTGAATTAGCCAAAGCAGAATTTGATTTGGTTGACTTGCCTGCACCGGTTCCGGCAGAAGTTCCGGCTCCTGTTGCGCGTCCCAAGCAACATAAAAGCAAACCAAAATTAATCACCGCCGTAACAAAAAAGGAGCCGGATTTTAAAGTGACTAGCGCCGAGCAAGCAGAACTTGGCACCTTGATCGCTGAGGAAAAAACGGACGAACCGAAAGCGATGGCCGATCTTGCGCCTGAAAGCAAAGTGGATGAAGTTGCGCCTGCTATTGCTGATCTAGAAAAATTAGCCCAAGAAAAAGCCGAGCAAGATCGATTGGCATTTGAAAAATTGGCCTTGGCAAAAGCGGAACAAGCGAAGTCCGAGCAAATGCAAGCTGAGGCAAAATTAAAGGAGCAACTCACCAAACAACACGAGCAAGAAATGTTGCAAGCGCAGCGTCAAGCGGAGGCGCTAGCAGCGCAGCAAAAGCAGCAGGAAAAGCAACAGCAAGAAAAACAGCAACAAGAACTGCGCGCTCGGCAGCACGCTGAACTGGAGCAGCAACGTTTAGCACAACTCGTGGCCCAACGCGCAGCTGATGAATTGGCTGAAAAACTTAAACAAGAAGAACTGGTCAAGCAACGTGCAAAAGATGCCGCCCAAAAATTAAAACAAGAGCAGCTGGCGCAAATAGAAAAGGAAAAGCTACAGGAGCAAGAGAAACAAAAGGCCCGTGAAAAAGAGCAACAAGCCTTGGCAATCCGCGCTGCTCAAGAAGCGGAGCAGCGCAGATTGGCTGAAACCGCGCGGATAGAAAAAGAGCGTGCGGATCAATTGCAGTTGGAAAAATTAAAAGCGGAACAGCAGAAAGAGCAACTGCAAAAAGAACAGCAACAACGAGAGCTGCAACAAAGAGAGCAGCAGCGTCAGCAACAAATCGCCGAGCAATTAAAGAGAGAGCAATTGGAGCGCGAGTTAGTGGAGAAAAATCTAGCGGAAAAAAATTTAGCAGAGAAAAATCGACTAGAGCAAGAACAGCGAATCCGCCAAGCGCAATTAGCTGAGCAATTAGCGGCGCAAGCCAAAGCTCAGCGCGAGAGTGAATTGCGCCAGGCCGCGCAACGAGCCGCTGAGCAAGCACAAGCCGATGAACGAGCGAGAGCACAAGTACAAGCCCAAGCTAACGCCAGACAACAAGGCAATGGAATCGACGATTTAATGGGCGCGGGCAGCGCTTCGCAAGGCGCTAATTTCGGTAATGCCAAGCCTGATATGGATAAATTATTATCCGGTCGCAGCTTTGATTTTGATAAAAATGGTGAGTCATTAAAATCGGCTTCCAGCGCCAATTTACCGACGCCTAAAGCCCCGTCAGCCAACAGTGCTAGGCGTTCAATTTTTGGCAGTAAAAATATCGACGTAGGCTTGAATTTATACATCCAAAGTTGGCGTCAAAAAGTCGAACGCAATGGTCCGCTGAATTATTCGCAATCGGCCAAAGATCACATGTACACCGATCCGATTGTGACGGTCTCAGTACGCAGCGATGGCAGCGTAGAAAGCGTGACAATTTTGCGCTCCAGCGGGCGACCCGAAATGGATGAAGCGGTACGACGAATTGCACTGGTCAACGCGCCTTACAGCGCCTTTCCGCCGAGCTTGGCGCGTAAATATGACGTGATCGATATTCGGCAGATTTGGGTATTTGATGATGCCTTGCACATCGTCGATGAAATGCGCTGAAGCGCGCCTCGGTACCCGACAATTCCTCTGTAGCGCCTGAACCACATAGTTGTGTAATGCCCTAAATAGGGCATAGCCAAGCATCGAATCTTTCATTATTATTGCTGTTCGGCAATAATAAGTTAATAGAAATCGATAGGCCGAATTGTTAAATCTCTGTGGTTGATATTTAAAGGAAAGAAATTGAAAAAACTAACCTCATTTTTAGTGCTCGCCATGTTGGCCGCTTGCGGAGGCGGAGGCGGCGGTGGATCGAGTAGTTCTGTTTCGCTGGTAACTCCGCCCTCGACCACACCGGTTGCGACGAGTGCGCCAGAACATTGTGCTGCACCGCGTGCGAGTGGCACGATTAATCCCGATACGAATAAACCGTATGGCGATGTTCAAGGCACTTTGTTTGATGAAATGGCCTGGATTGCGGCCTTTGTGAATCAAAGTTATTTGTGGTACTCAGAAGTGCCGGTAGTAAGCTCAGCGCCTTATACGATAGGCGCAACTGTGCCCTACATTAATCCATCGAATAATTCACACACGACTAAAACTTTGGCGACCAATTATGACGTCGATGAAGCCTACTTTAATAGTCAACGCACGAGCGCCTTTACTGCGTCCGGCAAGCCGAAAGATCAATTTCACTTCACCTACAAGACGACCGAGTGGCAAGCCTTATCAAGCGCTGGCAATCAAGGCGGATTCGGATTTGATGTGACGTTATTGGCTTCGTCACCACCGCGTAAAGCTGTGATTGCATACACGTCTCCTAACACCGTAGCGGCTCAAAACAATTTGGGACGCGGCGCGCAATTTTTGACCGTCAATGGCGTTGATGTGGTGAACGGTTCTGATGTTGCGACCTTAAATGAGGGTTTATTTAGTCCGGTTGCGGGCAAATCCTATACCTTTTCGGTTTTAGATCAAGGCAGCACAACGCCGCGCACAGTCACGATGACGGCGGGTACTGTTACCCTGACCCCAGTCCAAAACGTTGCAACGTTGCCAGCTCCGAATTCTAACGTTGGCTATATTTTGTTTAACGATCACATCGCCACCGCTGAGAGCGAATTGATCGCGGCGGTTAACCAACTCAAAGCAGCCAATAACGGCGCAGGTATTACCGACTTAGTGCTCGATATTCGCTACAACGGTGGCGGTTATTTAAGTATCGCCAGCGAACTGGCCTATATGATTGCTGGCCCGACTAATACCGCCGGTAAAATTTTTGAGCAAGATACCTTTAACGATAAAAATCCGTTTAGCTTAACTACCGCTCAAACCATCGTTCCTTTCTTGAGCACGACCCAAGGATTGTCTACAACGTCGGGACAACCATTGCCGCAGTTAGGTTTATCCACGGTGTATGTCTTAACTGGCTCGGGCACCTGTTCGGCGAGTGAAGCTGTGATGAATGGTTTGATTGGCGCTGGTGTAAAAGTGGTGCAAATTGGATCAACGACTTGCGGCAAACCGTATGGCTTCTATCCGCAGGACAATTGCAGCACGACCTATTTTACGATTCAGTTCAAAGGCGTCAATCATGCTGGTTTCGGTGATTATGCGGATGGATTTATTCCAGCAGGCACTGGAACGGCAGCAAATAATTTACCAGGTTGCGCTGTGGCCGATGACTTTACTAAGCAGTTAGGCGATCCAACCGAAGCGCGATTAGCGGCGGCTCTGCAATACCGCGCAAATGGAACTTGTCCGGCAACGACCACGCCGCAACGCGCTAAGAAATCCTTGCAAGCGATCGAATCGGGTTTGACCTTGCATCGTCCTGCTGCGCGTGACAATCGTATTGTGACAAGACCCTCACAATTGTCGTGGTTGAATCAATGATGCACTGATGCTGATGCAGCAGAAATAGCGGAGTTGGTTGATGTAAAAGTCAACCAACTCTTTTTTTGGCAGTGCTTTTGGAGTGAACTTTAACTACGCGCCTAATTTATATTCCCCACCTTTTTCTAATGCGCGCTGGTAGGCTGGTCGCGCTTGCAAAGTTTGCGCATAACGCGCGACGTTGGGATAGTTGCCGAGCAAGCCGCGTGCTTGTGCAATCTCTGCGACAAAACTATTTTGCACATCAGCCGCTGTTAACTGGTCACCGAGTAAAAAGTTTTTACCCTCCAAGGCATTATCTAAATAGCTCAAGAAATTAGTGATTTCGCTGCTAATACGTGGTTGCAGCGGCGCGGCGGCTTCGCCCAAACGACTGGTGTAGAGCGCCAATAAAAACGGCAACATCGCTGAGCCCTCGGCAAAATGCAGCCATTCCAAATAACGGAAATACGCTTGGGTCGCGGGCGGTGGCGTGAGTTGTCCTTGGCCGTAAGTTTGGACCAGATATTCAATAATGGCGGCTGATTCGGCGATCACAAAATCGCCATCGCTAATGACGGGCGACTTTCCGAGAGGATGAATTGCTTTTAATTCTGGCGGTGCAAGCCGTGTTACCGGATCGCGCTGGTAGCGCACAATTTGATAATCCAATTCCAACTCTTCTAACAGCCAAAGTATGCGTTGCGAGCGGGAATTATTGAGATGATGAACGGTGATCATGGCGGCCTTGTTTGAAAATACAGCGACAATAAAATGTGACGCTAAGCAGCGTGCTTGGTCACAACAATGTCGCATTGTAGCGAGGGTTTAGCTTTGCCGCTGAAAGTCGCTTTTACAAAAAATTACAGCGCGAATTAACATTCCACCTGCCAAGCGCCATCGCGATAAATGACTTCATTATCGAGGCTGACCGTTTCAGTCGCAGCAAATACATCAACGTGGTATCGGGCTTCAGCGCGGCGGATCTGTGGTTTGGTGTATACGCCATGTTTTGCGCCGAGCGACAGATGAATTCCGCACATGCGTTCATATGTGCCAATGTCGTTGACGGTCCGATCAACGCTAAAGGCGCGGTTCATGCCGAAACCTAATTCGCGCAGCCAGACTTCGCCTTCGTCAGCGCGTATTTTTTGCAATACCAAATCAAACTCAGGCGTGGAGTTTTCAACATCAACGACACGGCCTTTTTCGACGATGAGCGTAATCGCTTGCTCGGGTTTGTTGACGGTGAAGCTGGTGTCGCCAAAGATAAAAATCCGCACTTTGCCATGCACCGCTTCTAAGTCTTGCGCTTCGGTGAACACTTCACCAATTGGAAATTGCCCGCCCACATTAGTCATGTCGCTGTAGTCGCCGATGTTGAGTTTGGCCGATTCAAATGGACTGGCAAAATGCAATTTAGCGCCATGTCCGGTATCGACTTCGCCGCACTGTGCCTGATCGATGCGGGCTTTTAATGCGCGACCAACGGTGCGGAAGTAATTCGGATCGTAGGCCAATGCGTCGATGTAAAAGGAGATTTGTTCGTCGCTCATGCGGGCTAAATGCGGATGCTCGATAACTTTGACATGTTGTTTGAATAATTCAACCCGAATGCGATAGGCGTCCAAGCGGAAGTTGGTTGATTGGATGAGCACCACTAAATCGGACGGTTGCAATTGCGCGAACTCAGCTAACACGGCGTCGGGCGTAACTTGATCAAAATCGATAAATCGCGCATCAGGTAGGCAGTGTTGATAGGCGGCGGCAAGAATCACGGCTAACTCGCAACGTTGATCAAACACCACAATCGCGCGCTGCTTTGCGTCGTGTTGGAGTGCGATTGTTAGCGTATCGCTAATGTGTTGATTGGCGCGCTGCGTTAAATCGGTGGAATTGGTCGGTGTGGTATCGCGCATACGGAGCTTTATGTCTTGTCTTAAAAATATTTTTGGTTAAATAACTGCTATTTGAGTTGTCGGGATTGTATGAATTTTGTTTTGTTTATATCTAAAACGCCGACTTTTATAAAAAAAATCTAAAAATAATCCAAAAATTTATCAAAAGTCTGTCAACTCAATATTGATTTGCTGCGTTTCTAGTCGTACCCACATCAACCAAAGAATCCTTGCCAGGAAGTTGCTAGTAAAGAGATTCCTAAATAGAGATAAATATCATGATTTACGAAATTTTAGTACGTAGCAATAATGGTAAAGCACCGACATCGGATAACTTAATCTGGATCGAAAGCAATTTACCAACTCGTTCGTTCGAAAAATGGTTAGTAGAACGTAACTTGTTAAATCATTCAGGCAATGCGCCGGTAGCTCGTTGGAGCATCGTTCAGACTCAGCGTCCAGCTCACTTTGTGTTGAGCACGCAAGAGAAAGCGTTAGAAAAGCGTATCGCTTCTTTAATGAATCCTCCGAAAGCAGTCAAAAAACCAGTGCGCGCAACACAACCGCACGTTTTGCCAAATTTTGCAATCAACGCATTTTCAATGGCGGCTTGATATTGGGATAAGTCTTACTTGCCAGCGGAGTTCGCAAACTAACTGGCAACGAGGTTTATAAGCTGTTATTGAGTGAAAAGGGCATCGATTAAGATGCCCTTTTTGCGCTTTAAGTGGTGTTGTAAAACTTACCTCAACTTACCGCCGCTTACTTGCCCCAACTGTCTTTAAGCGTCGTCACGCGATTAAATACAGGCTTGCCGGGCAAGGAATCCACGCGATCCGCGACAAAATAGCCGTGACGCTCAAACTGGAATTTATCGTCCGGTTGCGCGGTTTCAATCCCTGCTTCTAAATACGCGGTTACCACTTCCAATGCGTTCGGATTGAGTAAGGTCATAAAGTCCTTGCCACCCGCATCTGGATTAGCATCGGTAAACAAGCGATCGTATAAGCGTACTTCCGTCGGAATGGCATGCGCTGCGCTAACCCAGTGAATATTGCCCTTCACTTTGTAATTGGCGCTGCCTTCTGTGCCGCTCTTACTGTCTGGGAAGTAGTTGCAATGCACCGCGATCACATTGCCATTTTCGTCTTTATCGCAACCAGTGCATTCCACCACAAACCCATAGCGCAGACGCACTTTATTGCCGGGGAATAGACGGAAGTAACCTTTGGTCGGCACTTCCATAAAGTCGTCGGCTTCAATCCATAATTCACGGCTGATTTTGAACTCACGATTGCCGCGTTCAGGATGATGTGGATGAACTGGCGCGGTGCAGTCGATGCTTTCGTTTTCGGCGAAGTTGTCAATGATGAGTTTTAATGGGCGCAATACCGCAACCGTGCGTGGCGCTTTTGGATCTAAATCTTCGCGCAAGCAACCTTCTAAGGTGCTGTAATCAATCCATCCGTCCGAGCGTGTGACGCCGATGCGTTCGCAGAATAATTGGATGGACTCGGGCGTATAACCGCGCCGACGAATACCAACGATGGTTGGCAAACGCGGATCATCCCAGCCAGTGACGGTGCCGTTTTCCACCAATTGGCGCAGTTTGCGTTTGCTGGTGACCACATAAGTCAGATTTAAACGGGCGAATTCAAATTGATGCGGAACCGGTTGTTGAAAGAAGCCACCTTCAGCGCAGCGTTCAACCACCCAGTCGTAAAACGGACGGTGATCTTGGAATTCCAAGGTACAAATTGAATGGGTGATTTGTTCAATCGCATCCGATAGTGGATGGGTGTAATCGTACATTGGGTAGATGCACCAAGCGTCGCCAGTGCGATGATGATGCGCGTGACGGATGCGATAAATCGCTGGGTCGCGCATATTCATGTTGGGGGACGACATCGCATCTTCGCTGATTTTGGCGCGCAAAATATGCACGCCGTCGGCGAATTCACCGGCTTTCATGCGGCGGAATAAGTCTAACGATTCTTCGATCGGGCGATTGCGGAAAGGCGAATTTTTGCCGGGTTCGCCGAAGTTACCGCGATTGGCGGCCATTTCTTCAGCACTTTGGCTATCCACGTAGGCGTAACCAGCTTGGATTAAATATTCCGCCATGGCGTATAACTGATCAAAATAATCGCTGGCGTAATGTAAATGCTCGACATTGCTGTCGCCTTGGCTCACCGCCCAATCAAAACCCAACCAACGCACCGAATCCATAATGGTATCGACGTATTCTTGATCTTCTTTTTCTGGATTGGTGTCGTCAAAGCGCAGGTGGCAGCGGCCAGCGTAATCGCGTGCTAAGCCAAAGTTGAGGCAGATCGACTTGGCGTGGCCAATGTGTAAATATCCGTTAGGCTCAGGCGGAAAACGGGTAATAACGCTAGGTAAGCCGGGGCGGGTATGCGTACCTGCAGCCAAATCGGCTTCAATAATGGCGCGTAAAAAGTTGGAACTTGGTGCTGAACTGATTTCGTTGCTCATGTTGTAGGCAATCTAGACAAAACGTCCAAAATTAAAATGAATTGGTGATTTTACCTTAGGCGATGCGATATGTAAGCGCTGTGATGAGTATTGTCGGTTCGAAAAGCCGCTCGCCAGTAATAAAATATAAATTAGTTAATTGATTTCGTTAAAACACTGCATCAGCAACTCGCGCAGCCAGCAATTGGCTGGATCGTTTTCTGCATTCTCATGCCAGTACAAATAAATATCAAAAGGCGGCATTTTGATCGGTAAGGGCAAAATCTGATTATCTAAATGGCGATTGGCGACTTGGGCATAGTGGCCGGGCATGGTGAGAAGTAAGTCGGATTCGGAAACAACCAAGCTGGCGGCAAAATAATGTTGGCAGCGCAAACCAATATGGCGCTGATGTCCTTGGCGGGCTAATTCCAAATCTTCGAGCCCCGGGCCACTGCGTCGGGAAGAAACCAGCACGTGATTTTGTTTTAGGTAATTAGCCAGCGTAAGCTTTTTGTTGATGCCGGGATGGCCCTTGCGTGCAACGACCACCATGCTATCGCGCGCAATTAAGCGCCGTCGGATGCTGGTCGGAAAAGGTAGTAACACATCGACTGCCAGATCAATCGAGCCAGACATTAATTCCGCTTCCAATTCACGCCGCTCGGCTTGTACGCTGGCGAGTTGAATATCGGGCGCGCAGGCGTGCAACGTGTTGAGTAATTTAGGCAGCGTTGTACTTTCCAATACATCCCGAAATCCCAGCGTAAATTGGCGCGTGTTTAGCGTCGGATCAAAGCGCCGGCTGTTGTTGACGCTGATGTCCAAGGTTTGCAATGCGGTTCGTATTTGGCCAATTAAGCTATGCGCCAACGGCGTGGGCACCATTTGGCTGCCCATACGTTGAAAGAGCGGATCATTAAATAGCTCGCGCAAGCGCCCCAGCGCGTGGCTGAGTGCGGGTTGGCTGAGATTCATGGCTTTGGCGGCGCGAGTAATATTGCCCTCGCTGTAAATCGCGTCGAACACCACAAATAGGTTTAAATCAATTCGGCTAATATGCATGAAATGAATTATATAGGATTCATACTATGCATTGGATTGATTTTTAGATGCTCGCTAGAATAGGCGCTTATTTGTTTCATCTTCAGGAGTTCACCATGCATTTCGCCTTCTCTGATACCGCCCAATCCTATATTCATCGCTTGCAGCAATTTATGGACGAACACGTCATTCCGGCTGAAAGTATTTATTTCAGCCAGCTCAAACGTGGCGAGCGCCCGTGGACAGTGCCGCCGATCATGGTCGCGTTAAAAGCCAAAGCGCGTGCTGAAGGTTTATGGAATTTATTTCTAGCCAAAGGCGATCATGGCGCTGAATTTGGTCAAGGTTTAAGCAATGCCGATTACGCGCCGCTGGCCGAAATCATGGGCCGCTCCTTTATCGCGCCCGAAGTATTCAACTGCAACGCGCCCGATACCGGCAATATGGAAGTGTTAATTAAATACGGCTCAGCCGAGCAAAAACAGCGCTGGTTGCAACCCTTATTGAATGCCGAAATTCGCTCCGCATTTTGCATGACCGAACCGGATGTCGCATCGTCCGACGCGACCAATATGCAAGCCACCGCATTGGTTGAAGGCGATGAAGTCGTGCTCAACGGCGTGAAATGGTGGAGCACCGGCATCGGGCACCCTGATTGCCGCGTGGTGATCTTTATGGGTTTGTCCGACATCAGTCCAACCGCGCCTAAACACCTGCGCCATTCCATGGTTCTGGTTCCGATGGACACACCAGGCGTTAAGATCGAACGCATGTTGTCGGTCTTTGGTGACCAAGATGAACCATATGGTCACGGCGAAGTGAGCTTTACCAATGTGCGCCTGCCAATCAGTAGCATTATTGCGGGTGCAGGACGCGGGTTTGAAATTGCCCAAGGCCGCTTGGGGCCAGGACGAATTCATCATTGCATGCGCGCGATCGGTGCGGCAGAACGCGCTTTGGAATTAATGTGCCAACGTGCACTCAGTCGGGTCGCTTTCGGCAAGCCCATCGCCGAATTGGGCGGCAATCCCGACATCATCGCCAATGCGCGCATCGCCATTGAACAAGCGCGTTTATTGACGTTAAAAGCGGCATGGATGATTGACACAGTCGGCGTGAAAGCCGCCATGAGCGAGATCGCACAAATCAAAGTTGTTGCACCCAATGTGGCCCAAACCGTCATCGATCAAGCGATACAAATGCACGGTGGCGCTGGGGTGGGTGCCGATACGCCGTTGGCCTCCATGTTTGCCAATGCGCGTATTTTGCGTTTAGCCGACGGGCCGGACGAAGTGCATCGCGCCATGATTGCGAAGTTGGAATTGAAACAGTATAAAAAGTCGGCGCATTGATGCACTGGTTTGCCGTCCATATTCAACTAATCGGTGTCATCACGCGCACCGCTCATAAACAGTAGGAGACAACAATGGATTTACTCGATCAAGCGCGTGCTGTGCGCCCGGGCGAAGAATTACCGCTAGACCGAATCAGCGCTTTTTTAACCGACGCTGGAATTCCGCTTTCTGGCACACCCGAATTAACCCAATTCCCCGATGGCGCATCCAATCTGACTTACCTGTTGAAATACCCTGACGGTGAGTTAATTCTGCGCCGCCCGCCATTCGGACACAAAGCGAAATCCGCTCACGACATGGTGCGCGAGGCCAAATTGATGCAAGCGCTGCATCCGGTGTATCAGTACGTTCCGAAGGTGCTGGCGATTTGCGAAGACAGCAACGTGGCCGATTGTGATTTCTATGTAATGGAGCGCATCCACGGCATTATTCCACGCAAGAATTTGCCCAAAGGTTTAACCCTGAGCGAAGAACAAACGCGCACCTTATGCCTGAACGTGATCGACAAATTAATCGAGCTGCATCAGATTGATTACCAAGCTGCTGGATTACAAAATCTCGGCAAGGGCGCGGGTTACGTGCAACGCCAAGTGAGCGGTTGGGCTGAACGTTCGGCGCAAGCTAAAACCGATAACTCGGCCGATTTTTCCGAAGTCGTCGCGTGGTTGCAGCAACATCAACCAGCCCAAGACGCCGCCACCTGCCTAATCCACAACGACTTCCGCTTTGATAACGTGGTGCTCAACCCCGATAATCCGCTGGAAGTTATCGGTGTATTGGATTGGGAAATGGCGACCTTGGGTGATCCGCTCATGGATTTAGGAAATACCTTGGCATATTGGGCGCAAAGCGACGATGATCCGATTTTCTTGTCCATGCGCCGCCAGCCTACGCATTTGCCTGGCATGTTGTCGCGCACCGAAGTCATGGCCTATTACACCGAGAAAATGGGTTTTGAAATAAGCAATAGCGATTTTTATGTGATCTTTGGTTTATTCCGTTTAGCAATCATCATTCAACAAATCTATTACCGTTATCATCATGGTCAAACCAAGAATCCGCAGTTCGCTGGTTTCGTCACGATCACCAACTATTTGCAACAACGCTGTTTAGCGCTAATTAATAATCACTCCCAAGGGAAATAAGATGAACTTAGCAATTGCCGTTTTGGTCGGACTGGTGGCGTTAGAACACAGCTATTTTCTAGTGCTAGAAATGTTTTTGTGGACGACACCCAAAGGCAGAAAAACCTTTGGTCTAAGCGAACAATTTGCACAAGACTCCAAAGCGCTGGCTGCCAATCAAGGCTTATACAATGGCTTTTTGGCGGCCGGTTTGTTGTGGAGTTTGATTCATCCTGATCCGCATTTTGCGCTGCAATTACAGTATTTCTTTTTGGGTTGCGTTTTGGTCGCAGCGGCTTTCGGTGGCGCGACGGTAAAACGCACGATTTTATTTGTGCAAGGCATTCCAGCTTTGATAGCACTACTCGTTATTTTGATAGGAAAATAATGGCATTAATACATTTAGTTCGGCACGGGCAAGCTAGTTTTGGGTCCGCCAACTACGATCAACTCTCGGACTTAGGCATGCGCCAATGTTATTTGTTAGGTCAATGGATGCACCAAACGCAGCAACCGGTCGAACGCATTATTTTGGGTGGCATGCATAGACATCGCCAAAGCGCACAAGCCTTCGTCGAAGGCTTTGGTTCGCCCGATTATTTAAATGCGAATCACTGGGAGTTGGACGCAAATTTAAATGAGTTCGATCACGAACAAGTGTTAAAAGTAAGTCGTCCTGACTTGGCGGCGCCGGGCAAATTAATGGAATTTTTAGCCACCCAAGCGCGCCCGCGTGCCGTGTTTGAGCAAATGTTTGCCGAGGCCTTTGCCCGCTGGATGAGCGGTGCGCACGATGCCGATTACGCCGAGAGTTGGGCTAGTTTCAAGCATCGAATTGGGAATGCAATTAGCTTATTTCAATCACCTGAATTTCATTCGGAACCACGCAAAAATACCATCGTATTTACCTCGGCTGGACCAATCACGGTGCTGTGTCAACAAATAATGGCTGTGCCGGATTCGCATATCATGGGTTTGTTGAGTGTGATGCTCAATAGCAGTGTCAGTAAGCTGATTCATACCGATGGCGACTTGCGCGTGGCTGCGATAAATGCCGTGCCGCATCTAGAAATTAAAGCCGACAAATCTCTGATTAGTTACCGCTAATCGTTGTTCAACATAGACTTACTTAGGATAATAAAAATGGATAATTTAACGAATAAAGTTGCGGTCATTACTGGTGGGGCCGAAGGCATAGGTAAGGCATTAGCCGCTGCGCTGGCGGCACAAGGCATGAAGTTAGTTTTAGCCGATATTAACGAGGGCAAGTTAGCCGAAACGGTAGCTGAACTGGCTGCCAGCGGTGTGGAAGTGATTGGCGTAAAAACGGATGTGGCGCAATCGGCGCAAGTTGAGACTCTAGCCGATGCGGCTTTTGCTAAATTCGGCAAGGTTAATTTGCTGATTAATAATGCTGGCGTTGCGGTTGGCAAAAGCGCGTGGGAAGCGACCGAGAAAGACTGGGAATGGGTCATGGGAATTAATTTGTATGGCGTAACCCATGCTTTACGCGCATTTATCCCGCGCATGTTAGCCAGCGGCGAAGAAGGCCACATCGTCAATACCGCGTCGATTGCGGGTTTAATTTCTGTGCCTTCGTTATCGACCTATAACGTCACCAAATTTGGTGTAGTGACTTTATCCGAAGGATTGCACCACGATTTAACGCTGCGTGGGGCAAACATTGGTGTATCTGTTCTCTGTCCGGGTTGGGTCAATACGCGGATCGCTGAGTCCGAGCGCAATCGTGCTTCCCAAGATCGCACCGACATGACTAAGCTCGATAAAGTCAGTGTAAAAACCAATATGGCGGTGATGAAAGCGGTGCAATCTGGCATTAGCCCCGAGGAAGTCGCGCGTGCGACAGTGGATGCAGTGAAGAACAAGCAGTTTTATATTTTGACCCATCCGCATACCTTAAAAGGCGTTGAAGTCCGCATGCAAGACATTCTGCAAAATCGCGCGCCGACATTATTACCAGTTTGAGTTAGATGCTTGATGCAAAAATGGGCTGATTAGAATCAGCCCATTTTTTTATGTTGAGTGCGTCGATTTTTCGTCGCTATCCACATAGCGCCGCTCGCCCGTATTTTCTTGGTATAAAACTTGTTTTAATTTTCCCGTTTCTGGATCAATAAAACGTTCCTCGGTTTTATCCCAGTTACCCACATTTGCGCCGCCAGATTGCTCATAGCGCCAACGCTCGAACAAGACCGCGATCAGCAGCAATGCGCCCCAAATGGCGGTCGGCAGTAATTGGCTGTAGCCGATCAGGACACAAATAAAACCAATCTTGGTCATCAAGATGGCAATGATTAAAACAGCGTTGCGTAGCATTAGATTTTTTCGATCACGACGGCGGTGCCGTAGGCCACAATTTCACTCATGGTTTGGCCGATTTCGGATGAATCAAAGCGCATCATCACGATGGCATTGCCGCCCATGACGTGGGTGTTTTTCACCATGCGATCTACTGCGTGGCGGCGTGCTTGTTCCAGCAGGGAGGTGTACTCGGTAATTTCGCCACCGAAAAGGGAGCGCAAGCCTGCCATGATATTGCCGGCTAAGCCGCGGCTGCGCACGACAACGCCAAAGACTTGGCCTTTGACTTCGGTGACGCGGTAGCCTGGAATGTTTTCCGTGGTGGTAATAAGCATGACTGTCCTGTGGAAGGGAAAAGGGCACGGAAAATCCGCTACGGTTACTCAGTAGCGGAGTATAAATCGGGGCGAATAAACCTGCTAATTTTTATTGAAAATATCGATGAAGTAGCTGTCTTCGACAAATTTTCCGTCGAAATTGGTGCGCAAGAATTCGTTTAATTCGGCGGTAGAAAAGACGTACATTTCAGGCAGCCAAAAGCTAAATTGACCGTTAATATGGCTGATGATGAGTTGCCGACCAGAGTGAAAAAAGCTCGCTTTGGTGAGTAGAGTTACGGTTTTTATCTCTTTGACGCTCAGGCTATTTTTAGCGAACGGCCAATAGCCAAAGTAGGTTAAGTGGGTCCAATTGACTTCGACTAAGGGGTGGCGATATTGATATACCCCGATGATGAGGATGGCGACAAAAATGAAGCTGAGTAAGCCGTACACCCACAGTGGCTTGTTATTATAAAAATGCACCGCCACGCTCAATAACAACAATTGGGTTGCCACCAGCGGGATTAATTTATTTTCGCGCGGGACAATAGATTTGGGCGCGAAGGTGGACTTCGCTTCCTCTAGTAGTTGTTGAGAAATCAAATCAGCCTGCTCTCTGGTGAACACAATAACCTCCAATTGATCGGACGCTCCTTATCAAAGCATATCGAGCTCGATTGCGCTTGGCTATGCCCTAAATAGGGCATTTTGCGAACTATTTAGTGACTTTAATTGTGTTTTTAATACTCTTAATTCGCAGTTTTTTGGTTAGTGGTGTGTAATTCATCACAAAATCAAAAAAACATCACTCGACCAAGTAATATTTTTTGCACGCACACTTTGGATGAATAGAATCACTCATCGATAGAGTTTTGCAAAATTAATCATGGTCTTTGAATTACTCGCGTAATTGCCCTGAAAAGCAGGATGGGGATTTGCTAAACTTGCTCGGTTTTCAAAAATAAATAAACCTTATTTCAACAAGGAGATCACCACATGAAATTAAAGCCTCTCGTACTCGCTTGCAGCGTGCTATTCGCACCAGTAAGCTGGGCCCAAACTGCTGCACCAACAGCACCTGCACCAACCACCGCCGAAGCCGAGCAATTTGTCCACGATGCCGAAGCTAAATTAGAACAAGCCGGTATCCGTGCCCAGCGCGCTGAGTGGGTCTATGAAAACTTCATCACCGACGACACCGAATCCATCACCGCTGAACAAGCCGAACAAATGCTGACCATTTCCGGTGATTTAGCGTTGCAAGCCCGGCGCTTTAATGGCGTGCCAGTGAGCGAGGCCAGTGCGCGCAAACTGCAGCAAATGCAGTTGACCTTGATGTTGGTCGATCCAACTGAGCGTGCGGCCTATGCGCGTATCGCGGCGTCGATGTCGGGCAGCTACGGCAAAGCAAAATACTGCTTTAAAAAGGACGATCCAAAGAGCTGCTTGCCATTAGGTGAATTAGAAAAAATCATGGCAACGTCGCGTGACCCCGCCAAGTTAAAAGAAACTTGGTTAGGCTGGCATAGCCAATCACCGGCTTACAAAGACGATTACGCTAAGTACGTCGAGCTGTCCAATAAAGGTGCGGTGCAAATGGGCTTTGCCGACACCGGCGCATTGTGGCGTTCAAATTATGAAATGACGCCAGAGCAATTTGAAGCCGAAACAGAACGTCTCTGGCAACAAGTTAAACCGCTCTACGATTCGCTCTATACCTACACGCGCCATCAATTGCAAAAAACCTACGGCGACAAAGTAGTGCCCTCCACCGGCCCAATTCCGGCGCATTTATTCGGCAATATGTGGAGTCAAACTTGGAATAATTTGTATCCGATTTTAAAACCAGCCGGACTATCGTCGTCCTACGATTTGAGCAAAGTGTTAGAGCAACGCAAAGTCACGCCTGAGCAAATGACCGGCTATGCGGAACGTTTTTATACTTCCCTTGGCATGGAAAAATTACCCGCTACGTTCTGGCAGCGTTCATTGCTGACTAAACCCAAAGACCGCGAAGTGGTGTGTCATGCATCTGCTTGGGACATCGATACTCAAACTGACGTGCGGATCAAAATGTGTATCACGCCAACTGCCGAAGACTTCACCACGATTCATCACGAATTAGGTCACGTCTATTACTTCATGGCCTACCGCGATAAGGATGCCATGTTCCGCAACGGTGCTAACGACGGTTTCCACGAAGCCATTGGTGACACGGTCGCGTTGTCGGTAACGCCGGAGTATTTGAAAAAAGTCGGCCTGCGCGACACCTTGCCAACCAAAGAGCAAGAAATCGGCACGCTGTTGAATAAAGCGTTGGAAAAAGTCGCCTTCTTGCCGTTCGGTTATCTAGTCGATAAATGGCGCTGGGAAGTCTATTCTGGCAAAGTAAAGCCGGCTGATTACGATAAAGCATGGTGGGAATTGCGTCAGCAGTATCAAGGTATTAGCCGCCCAGCACCGATGGAAGCCAATGGGTTTGACGCAGGGGCCAAATTCCACGTCGCGTCCGATACGCCGTATGCCCGTTATTTCTTAGCCGATATTTTGCAATTCCAATTCCATCGCGCCTTGTGTAAAGAAGCTGGCTATACCGGCCCGCTGAATCGCTGCTCGATTTTTGAAAACAAAAAAGCGGGCGAGAAATTCCAAGCGATGCTGAAAATGGGTTCCAGCAAACCTTGGACGGAAGCGTTAAAAACAATTACTGGCGAAGATAAGATGGATGCGACGGCGATTTTGGATTATTTCGCGCCGTTGAAAGTCTGGTTGGATGAGCAAAACGCGCAGTTTGAAAAAACAGCGAAGAAGTAATTCAACCGTTTAAGTTGTCAGTGAAAAAGGGCGTTCATTGTTGAACGCCCTTTTTTTGTGCTCGCAAATTTGGCATAAGCGCGAACGATTTTCAGGTTGGCTTGACCAGCGCCGAATGCGAACTTGTTCCGCAAGAATGGCAGAATTTAGTAAAGGCATTTTTACGTGTGGAACATTTGCCGCAACGATCAAATAAACAGATGCCGCAGTGTTCGCAATAATCGTTGGCCGGATTTTTTAAATCTAAAGCGCGCTCGCAACCCGGACAGACGCTCTTGGCTAAGCGCGATAACGCCACGTCGTAGCTTAGCTCCTCGCGTCGTTGTTCGTTGGGCAGTTGCTCGACCAATTTCTGACGCTCCAAATACGCGTTGAGCGCCACAATCGCATAGCGCCCGATCAATACCGTGATGATGATCCCAACCGTGTAGCGCACGTAGCCGCCATAACTCGGCAAGTACGGGACCAATTCAACAAAGAATGTGAAGGCAGCAAATAGCACAAAGCCACACACGAATGGCCAATAGGTACTGTGACGCTTTTTAGCAAGCAACCACCCAGCCAAAACCAATAACGGCAAGGTCAACGCTAATCGGTAGCCAAAGACGCGTAATTCTTGCAGATGTTGTTCGGCCGATAAAGCTTGGCGGGCCGCTTGCTCAAGTTGGCTTATGTGGCCTTGTACCTGTTGGATTTGTGCGGACAGATTGCGCTGTTGTTCGCCCAATTTCTCCACTTCAGACAGGCTCATGCGCTCGGTAACTTTTAACTTATCGAGCTGCTGATTGCGGGTGATTAAATCCTTGTCCTGGGAAGCCAATTCAGTCGCGTGACGAGTGGCGATCCATGTATTAAACGATTCAGGCGCGGTGGCCGAATCGGCTTGCGCGGATTGATATTTACGTTGCGCTTGATCGAGATTGTCATTGAGTTCGCGTTCTTGCTGACGCAAATGATTGAGCGTGTCGTGCGCTTGCGCCGCGGCCGGCTTATCAATAAAATCGTTCATTTGATAGCGGTGCTCAACTAGCGGCAAATTCTGGACAATGTTGCTGCCCAAGCCAATTAAGAACGACGCGAATACTAGCGCGACTATCCACAAGCCAAAGCGAAACCATTTTTCAGATAATCGTAAAGCTTTACTCATACTTGTTTTCTCCCAAGGACGTGATGCGAACTGGCTGATTAATCGGGGTGCACTTGACGCTTAAATTTAGATAACTTTTTTCTCGCGCAATTGCGCTAGTTGGTCGGCAGAATAACCCAACAATTCATGCAAAATTTGATCGGTATGTTGCCCCAGCAAGGGCGGAGCGACGTCGTAACGCGGCGGAGTTTCTGACATGCGAATCGGGCTGGCAACCAATTTGACATTGCCTGCTGTGGGATGCGGTAATTTGATTTCGCATTCACGCGCTTGGACTTGCGGATCAGCGAACACTTCATCTAATCGGTTGATCGGGCCGCAAGGCACGCCCGCGTCTTCAAGCAGTGCTAGCCATTCGGCCTTGGATTTCTTCTTTACCATTTCAGCCAGCAACGGCACCAAGGTGTCGCGCAATTCTACGCGCTGTGGATTGGTTAAAAAGCGCTCATCGGTTGCTAATTCAGGACAACCACCGGCGAGCACAAACTGGCGGTATTGGCCATCATTGCCCGCGGCCACAATGATATGTCCGTCCGAGGTGGCGAAGGTTTGATAAGGCACGATATTGGCGTGCGCGTTGCCCCAGCGATTCGGTGTTTTACCGCTGCTTAAATAATTGCTGCCGACGTTAGCCAGCATCGCCACTTGCACATCCAATAAAGCCAAATCGATGTATTGCCCAACGCCAGTGCGTTCTTTGTGGGTAAGAGCGGCCAAGATCGCAATCGTGGCGTACATACCAGTCATTAAATCGGTAATCGCCACACCAGCCTTTTGTGGCCCGCCACCGGGCAATTCATCGCGCTCACCGGTAATCGACATTAAGCCGCCCATGCCTTGAATAATAAAATCGTAGCCGGAGCGCGAGGCATAAGGTCCGGTTTGACCAAAGCCAGTAATCGAGCAATAAACCAAGTCTGGTTTTAATGCGGACAAGGACGCGTAATCTAAACCGTATTTTTTGAGTTGATCGACCTTGTAGTTTTCAATCACCACATCCGATTGCATCACTAAATGGCGGATCACTTGCTGGCCTTCGGGCGTGGCAATGTCCAAGGTAATTGAGCGCTTACCGCGATTGGCGGTCAGGTAATAAGCTGCCTCGCTGCTGTTTTTGCCCTCGGCATCAGGCGCGTATGGTGGGCCCCAACTGCGAGTATCATCTCCCACGCCGGGACGCTCGACTTTGATCACGTCAGCGCCCAAGTCGGCTAAGTTTTGCGTGCACCAAGGGCCGGCCAGCACGCGGGTTAAATCGAGTACGCGAATATGTTGCAGAGAAGTTGGTTGGGTGTTGTTTGTCATTCTAGGGCGTGTTGACATATGATTTAGGAGTGCGAAAGCGGCAGAATAGGTGCAGGGCAAGGCGCAGACTGCGACGCAGTGCGAGCACTGTCAGCAGGATGCAACGTAGCCATGCGCCTATTCTGTCCCTTTCCCTACGGGTTCAACCCAAAACGCACGCTGGACTGCGTTGAATCTCTTGTTGGGGCACTAGCCCCAACTGCGAGCTCCGCCTTGTCAGCCCGCGTTTTGGGTCGAACGCATCTCTCAAATCATATGTCAACACGCCCTGGAATGTCTCAAATTATTTTCTAACGTAAGTACTTTAGCGGGAACAATCATGTGGCCTTATCCCAAAATAATTGCGCATCGCGGAGGCGGTAGCTTAGCACCAGAAAACACCTTGGCGGCGTTTGAATGTGGATTTAATCACGGTTTTCGGGCCGTGGAGTTTGACGTAATGCTAACAAAAGACCTGATTCCGGTCGTGGTGCACGACGAAGAGTTGGGGCGCACGATCGCTGGGGAAGGGTTAATTTGCGATACGCTGGCAGCCGATCTTGTGCAAATGGACGCGGGCAGTTGGTTTGGTGCTAAATTCGCCCATTGCCGTGTTCCGCTGTATCAAGAAGTGTTGGATTTTTGCTCGCAGCGCGGGATTTGGATGAATGTGGAGATCAAGCCAGCGACTGGTTTTGAGCAAATAACCGGGCAAATTGTCGCGCAATTTACTTCCGATTTTTATCAACACAAGAGCGCGCAATTACCGTTATTTTCGTCCTTCTCGTTAACCGCAATTGCGGCCGCTAGAGCAACGGCGGCCCATATTCCACGCGGGGTTTTATTCGACCAAATTCCCATCAATTGGCTGGCGCATTTGCGTGAGTTGGAGGCGATCACCTTGCACACCAATCAACGGCATTTAAGCCAACTCGTCGCCGAACAAATTCAACGCGCCGGTTATGGCTTGAGTTGCTACACCGTGAATGAAATTAGCCGCGCGCAAGAATTGCTTGCGTGGGGCGTGGATGCGTTATTTACCGATCGATTGACCTTAATCGGACCGGATTTTGCCTAAATGCTGCGTTTTTAGCGGATTTTCTGACTAAATAAGCGAAAAGCGCGGCTTTTTGGCGGCTTTATGGCAATTGTTTGCTGTAGAAAAAGCCCTTAGATCACGTATAATCACCCACCAACTTTGCAGTTTCCCCCATTTTTTATAGCCAATCCGAACATGAAATCGTCAGAAATCCGCGAAAAATTCCTTAAATTCTTTGAATCCAAGGGCCACAGCATCGTGCGCTCTTCTAGCCTGATCCCCGGCAACGATCCAACCTTGTTGTTCACCAATTCAGGCATGGTGCAGTTTAAAGACGTGTTTTTAGGTCAGGATCAACGCGCATACACCCGCGCCACAACCGCGCAACGCTGCGTGCGTGCGGGCGGTAAGCATAACGATTTAGAAAACGTCGGCTATACCGCGCGTCACCATACATTCTTTGAAATGCTGGGTAATTTTTCGTTTGGCGATTATTTCAAACGCGATGCGATTCACTATGCGTGGGAATTGCTGACCAAAGTCTACGGCCTGCCAAAAGATAAACTGACCGTGACTGTGTACCAGTCTGACGATGAAGCCTACGCGATTTGGTTAAACGAAATCGGTGTACCCGCTGAGCGCATTATTCGCATTGGCGACAATAAAGGCGCGCCTTACGCATCGGACAATTTCTGGCAAATGGCCGACACCGGACCTTGCGGCCCATGTACCGAGATTTTCTACGATCACGGCGCAGAAATCTGGGGTGGCCCTCCGGGTTCAGCCGAAGAAGATGGCGACCGTTTTATCGAAATCTGGAACTTGGTGTTCATGCAATACAACAAG
Organism: Sapientia aquatica; assembly: GCF_004358105.1. Lineage (GTDB taxonomy): Bacteria > Pseudomonadota > Gammaproteobacteria > Burkholderiales > Burkholderiaceae_D > Solimicrobium > Solimicrobium aquaticum. The sequence continues at coordinate 303,752 of NZ_SMYL01000002.1, forward strand.
GATGAGCAAGGCGTATTGCATCCATTGCCAAAACCTTGTGTCGATACGGGTATGGGTTTGGAACGTTTGGCCGCGGTATTGCAGCATGTGCATTCCAACTATGAAATCGACGCTTTCCAACAATTAATTAAAGCCGCCGCACGCGAAACAGCCTGTACCGATTTAAATCACAACTCGTTAAAAGTCATCGCGGACCACATTCGTTGTGCTGCATTTTTGATCGTCGATGGCATTATCCCCGGCAACGAAGGCCGTGGTTATGTATTGCGCCGCATTACTCGCCGCGCTTTGCGTCATGGTCACAAACTAGGCCAAACTAAGCCATTCTTTTATAAATTAGTCGCAGATTTAGTGTTGGAAATGGGCTCAGCCTATCCAGAATTAGCGCAAAACGCGGACCGCGTAGCGCAAGTGTTGCAGCAAGAAGAAGAACGTTTTGGCGAAACGCTGGAACATGGCATGAAGATTTTAGAAGCAGCGTTAGCGAAAGACGACAAGCGTCTAGATGGCCGCACTGCATTCACTTTGTATGACACCTACGGCTTCCCATTAGATTTAACCGCTGATATTTGCCGCGAACGTAATGTGGAATTGGATCAAGCCGGTTTCGACGCAGCGATGGAACACCAAAAGCAAACCGCGCGCGCAGCCGGTAAGTTCAAAATGAACGCTGGTATCGAATACAGCGGCGCGAAAACCAATTTCGTCGGTTACGACAAATTAGCGCAAGAAGGCAAAGTCATTGCTTTGTACGTTGAAGGCAGTCCAGTGCAGCAAATCAGCGCCGGCCAACCTGCCTTGGTCGTTTTGGATACCACACCGTTTTACGCTGAATCAGGCGGACAGTGCGGCGACCGTGGTGCCTTGTCCGCTGCTGGCGTCACTTTCCAAGTAACCGACACGACTAAAGTGCAGCCCGATGTGTTCGGTCACCATGGCGAATTAGTGCACGGTACTCTGACAATCGGTCAAACCTTAGAAGCACACGTGGACGAGCAAGTGCGCGCCCAAACCATGCGTAATCATTCAGCCACGCACTTGATGCACAAAGCATTACGTGAAGTTCTCGGTTCACATGTTTCGCAAAAAGGGTCGTTAGTTGACGCCGAAAAAACCCGTTTCGACTTCAGCCACAACGCCGGCATGACCGCTGAAGAAATTCGTCAAGTCGAAGATATCGTCAACCGCGAAATCCTCGCCAATAACGCGACTCAAGCACAAGTTATGGCGTTTGACGATGCGGTTAAGCACGGCGCGATGGCGCTGTTTGGTGAAAAATACGGCGACGAAGTGCGCGTCTTGGATATCGGTAGCTCGCGCGAATTATGTGGCGGTACGCATGTAAAACGTACCGGTGATATCGGCTTGTTTAAGATTGTCTCCGAAGGCGGTATCGCAGCAGGTATTCGTCGTGTCGAAGCGGTGACCGGTGAAGTCGCTGTGCAGTTAGTGCAAAACTTAACGGCCCGCATTGCCGAGGCATCGAGCTTATTAAAAACCCAGCCGGACGATTTATTACAGCGCATTATGTTGGTCCAAGACCAAGTTAAGTCGCTGGAAAAAGAAATGAACCAATTGAAGTCAAAATTGGCTGCCAATCAAGGTAACGAGCTGGCTTCGCAAGCGATCGAGATCAATGGCGTTAAAGTGTTAGCCGCCGTTTTGGATGGCGCTGACTCCACCGCGTTGCGTGAAGTCACCGAGAAACTCAAGGAATCCTTAAAATCTGCCGTTATCCTGTTAGCTGCAGTGCAGGACGGCAAAGTCAGCTTGGTTGCGGGTGTGACTTCTAATGTCACTAGCAAAGTAAAAGCCGGTGAATTAGTCAATTTCGTCGCGCAGCAAGTTGGCGGCAAAGGCGGTGGTCGCCCTGACATCGCTCAAGCGGGTGGAGCGAATCCCGATGGTTTGGCGGCTGCTTTGGCCAGTGTGACGGCGTGGGTTACTGAGCGCGTTTAATTCTGTTGTTCTTTCTATTTGCAGAAATAAAACCTAACCTAGCTTAACGGTGTTTAAGCTAGGTTTTTTTGAGTAATTTGGCCGTAAGAATTAGGGGCTACCCTCAAGAAACGCTGCACTGCATCCCAAAATAGGGCAATTTTGATGTGCGGGAATAGCATAAATAGGGTGTTTTTAGTTGGAATCTGCATTAATTCATCAATTTGATGCAAAAATTCCGTTAAAAATGGTTAAATTGTGTTGCTTTGAGACAGTTCTTTGTTGCGACGCACCATGATGGTATATTTGCGGTAAAATTAGCTTATTGTTTGTCCCAATTAATACTGGATGGAAATTATGCAATTCAATAAAGAACTGGACGCTCGCGGTTTAAATTGTCCTCTTCCAATTCTCAAAGCCAAAAAAGCCCTCGCTGACATGATTAGCGGAGAAATTCTGCATGTGATCTCGACCGACCCTGGTTCGATACGCGATTTCCAAGCTTTCTCCAAGCAAACTGGGAACGAGCTAATTGCTCATGAAGAACATTTGCAAGAATTTGAATACTATATAAAACGTAAATAAGTATGTTTTAGCTGCTAATAACGTCATTTAGAAAGCCCGCCATTATTTGCGGGCTTTTTTATTGCAATCAGGCATTCCAGCAATTAATCTGAAACCAGCGCAAATTGTGAGTCACATTGTTGTATTTAGGAGTTTTGCTCTAGTAGTGGGATGGAATAAATAGTACGGTCGTGCTAAATTACGGCCGGTAGATTAGAACCGCTACACAGTTTATAATCTTCGCTTTACGTGAACGTCAATTGAACTTTGCACAGGCAAAAAATATGAAAATTCTAGTACCAGTCAAACGCGTGGTTGACTATAACGTCAAGGTACGCGTCAAATCCGACCATTCAGGTATGGATATCGCCAACGTTAAGATGTCGATGAATCCCTTCGATGAAATTGCGATTGAAGAAGCGGTTCGTTTGAAAGAAGCTGGCGTTGCGGCCGAAATTATTGCCGTGTCTTGCGGCGTTGCACAATGTCAAGAAACCCTGCGTACCGCCATGGCAATTGGCGCCGATCGCGGCATTTTGGTGGAAACCGATGCTGATTTGCAGCCATTGGCGGTAGCCAAATTACTCAAAGCGTTGGCTGACAAAGAACAACCCTCTTTAATCATTTTGGGCAAACAAGCGATCGATGACGATAGCAACCAAACTGGTCAAATGTTGGCTGCGTTGTTGGGCTGGCCCCAAGCTACTTTTGCCTCCAAAGTTGTTGTCGCTGACGGTAAAGTTAGCGTGACGCGCGAAGTTGACGGCGGTTTAGAAACCTTGTCCCTCACTTTGCCAGCGATTGTTACTACCGACTTGCGCTTGAATGAGCCGCGTTATGTGACATTGCCTAACATCATGAAGGCCAAGAAAAAACAATTGGATAACGTTAAACCTGCTGACTTAAGCGTTGACGTTACTCCGCGTGTAACAACCTTAAAAGTGGTCGAGCCAGCGCAACGCAGCGCCGGAATTATCGTTCCAGACGTGGCTACTTTAGTCGCCAAACTTAAAAATGAAGCCAAGGTGATATAAATGACGACACTTGTTATTGCTGAACACGACAACCTCAGTTTAAAAGGCAGCACAGCCAATACAGTGACCGCCGCAGTGCAATGCGGTGGCGATGTTCACGTATTAGTTGCTGGTCACAATGCGTCCGCTGCAGCCCAAGCCGCGGCTCAATTAGCGGGTGTGAGCAAGGTAATCGTCGCTGATGCGCCGTATTTTGCCGATGGTTTGGCGGAAAACTGTGCCGCGCAAGTCATCGCCATCGCTGCTGGTTATAGCCATATTTTGGCGCCAGCAACCGCTTACGGTAAAAACATTCTGCCACGCGTTGCAGCGTTATTAGACGTTGCCCAAGTTTCTGAAATTACAAAAGTGATTTCACCGGATACGTTTGAGCGCCCAATCTACGCAGGTAATGCGATTGCAACGGTGCAGTCCAAAGACGCAGTGAAAGTCATTACCGTACGTACCACTGGTTTTGATGCAGCGGCAACTGGCGGATCTGCCACGATTGAAAATATCGCTGCGGTGGCTGATTCTGGCAAGTCCAGTTTCGTCTCACGTGAAGTCGCAAAATCAGATCGTCCAGAATTGACAGCGGCCAAGATCATTGTTTCAGGTGGTCGCGGTATGGGCTCGGGCGATAACTTCAAATTATTGGAACCGTTGGCCGATAAATTGGGCGCAGCAATGGGTGCTTCCCGCGCTGCGGTGGATGCGGGCTATGTGCCGAATGACTGGCAAGTTGGTCAAACCGGTAAGATCGTAGCTCCTACGTTGTATATTGCTGTCGGTATTTCTGGCGCGATCCAACATTTGGCTGGGATGAAAGATTCCAAAACCATCGTTGCGATCAACAAAGATCCAGAAGCGCCGATTTTCTCAGTCGCTGATTACGGTATCGTCGGTGATTTATTTGAAGTTGTGCCACAACTGATCGCTGAGCTCGGTTAATTAACAGACGTTACGTTAAGTCCGTATTCTGTATTGCAATCAAAGACAGGTGGTAAGTTTTCAAACTTCCACCTGTTTATTTTTTGGAGTAATCAATGAGCTATAACGCCCCTTTAAAAGACATGCTGTTCGTATTGAACGAATTAGCTGGATTAAAACAAATTAACGCGCTGCCAAATTGCGAAGATGCTACCCCTGATACGGTGGAAGCGATTCTGGAAGAAAACGCCAAGTTCGCCGGTGAAGTGATTGCTCCATTAAATTGGCCTAGCGACCAAGCGCCAAGTTCATGGAAAGACGGCCAAGTCACTACGACCAAAGGTTTTAAAGAAGCCTTTAAACAATTTGCCGAAGCTGGTTGGCAAGGCGTGCAGCACCCGACCGAGTTTGGTGGTCAGGGTTTGCCAAAGCTGGTGGCAACGCCGTGTCTAGAAATGCTAAATTCCGCATCGATTTCCTTTGCTCTGTGCCCGTTATTGTCCGATGGCGCAATCGAAGCCTTGTTGACGGCTGGTAGCGATGAACTCAAAGCGATTTATTTGGAAAAGCTCGTCAGCGGTCAATGGACCGGCACGATGAATCTGACCGAGCCACAAGCCGGTTCGGATTTGGCGATGGTACGTAGCCGCGCTGTGCCGCGTGACGATGGCACGTTTGCTGTATTCGGCACCAAGATTTACATCACTTACGGTGAACACGATATGGCAGAAAATATCGTGCATCTGGTCTTGGCTCGCACGCCCAACGCACCAGAAGGCGTAAAAGGCATTTCACTGTTTTTAGTGCCTAAATTCTTGGTGAATGCCGACGGTAGTTTAGGTGCGCGTAACGATGTGCATTGTGTATCGATTGAACACAAATTAGGTATCAAAGCTAGCCCAACAGCGGTACTGCAATTTGGCGATAACGGCGGCGCAATTGGTACCTTGATCGGCGAAGAAAATCGCGGCTTGGAATACATGTTCATCATGATGAACGCGGCGCGGTTTGGCGTGGGTATGCAAGGTATTGGTATTGCTGAACGTGCTTACCAAAAAGCGGTGTCCTACGCCAAAGATCGTATTCAATCGCGTGATTTAGCGGGTTCCGCTGGTCCGGTGGCGATCATTCATCACCCAGACGTTAAACGTATGTTGATGACCATGCGCGCGCAAACCGAAGCGGCGCGTGCCTTGGCTTATGTGGCTGCGGCTAAGTTAGATATTGCGCACAATCACACGGACGCAGACGTGCGCAAACAGAATCAAGCAGTCTATGAATACTTGGTGCCGATTGTAAAAGGCTGGTCCACTGAGATGTCGTTGGATGTCACTTCAACTGGTGTGCAAGTGCACGGCGGTATGGGCTTTATCGAAGAAACCGGCGCAGCGCAACATTACCGCGATTCGCGTATTTTGACGATTTACGAAGGCACAACTGCGATTCAAGCGAACGATTTAGTGGGTCGTAAAACGGTACGCGATGCAGGTGCAACCGCTAAATCCTTGTTGGCCGAAGCACGCGCGACGGCAGAGCAATTAAAGGCTAGCAAGCACGCTGATTTAGTCGCGATTGAAGCGCAACTCTCTAGCGCGATTACGGCGTTGGAAGAAGTTGTGATTTACGTGGCTGGCAATATGAAGTCCGATATCAAAGCCGTGTTTGCAGGCAGCGTGCCTTATTTGAAATTAGCTGGAATCGTTTTGGGCGGATGGCAAATGGCACGTGCGGCGTTAGTGTCGGTTGACAAGTTGAATCAAGGCGCAGCCGATGCATCGTTCTACCAAGCAAAAGTAGGTACCGCACGTTTCTTCGCTGAGCATTATTTAGTGCAAGCCCAAGGCTTAAAAACAAGCATTGTGTTGGGCAGCGTCGGTACGTTAGCGTTAGCTGCAGAACAGTTCTAAGCTAAATCTAGCTAAGCTAAATCAGGTTTAGTTATGGCAGCAATAAAAAACGGCCAGTGATTGTTCACTGGCCGTTTTTTTTATTCGCTGTCGTGGCTAACGATTAACCGTATAGACCACCCGTAAAAAATAAATCAAAGCTTCTGGCAATCACAGCAATCATTGAACCAGCACTAATTCCCAAGGTGAGCACCAAGATTAATGCAATCGGCCAGCCGGTATCGGATTTAGTCGTGCTGTTCGCATTAAATATCGCATCCCATTTTTCGTCCGACATCGTGCCAATAATTAAGCACGCTAAAAAGCCAATTAAGCCCGAAAGAATTAAAGGCATCGCAGTAAAAAACGGTTGCACTTGCCCGTGGCTGAGCAGATAAAAAATGATCGACGCCGGCAGGCTAGCTAAATGCAGCCACGCCCATTTGTCGCGGCTGCCGCCCAAATAAAAACGATATAAACCAAGACTGCCACCGAGCGACGCGAGTAGGGCGGCGATGGACTTATTTTTGAAGGAAGTTGGTGTGCTTGTCATAGTGTTCTAACAGGAATGAAGGCCACATTGTACAGAACAATTGCGGCGTGTCAGTGCTAGGTTAGGATCGCAATTGGATTAAGTGCCGACGTGATTTATTTCACCATAAAAACGGCTAATCTTCCGTCCGTGATGAATTTATCGCCGCCGCCGTTTTTGCCTTCTAATTGCTGTTGGAAGGGCGCGATCCATTGCAGCACTAGGTCGTTGTCGCGCTGTAAATCGGCGATTAACTTATCGCGCTCTTGGTCGACTTGGGCGGCAATGTGATGAGTAATTTGTCCAGTCGTGTGTGAGACCCCAACGCCCGCATCATAAGTTGCTGCACCGACCCACAAAGGGCGATCAATTGCATCCAAGCGGTCGGCGCGCCAAAAGCGTACGTGATGACGTTTAGAAGGATTGCCGCCATCGGCTTGTTCAAAAGCGTAATTTTGTTTATGACCTTTAACGTATAAATCGCTCACCGGCGCATCGGGATAGGGCTTGTGAAACACGCTATCTTTGGCGATGCGTAATGAACTAGTGAGCGTAATTGGATCGGCTGGAAACCAACCCGCGGCCAACATTTTCTTGTGCAAATCGTCTTCGCTACCAACAAATGCCACATTAAACGGATCGCCCGGAATACCGACGGAGGTGTAGGAGCGGGTTCCCACATCGTCCAAGGCTGGATGACGGTGCTCGACGAATTTCCAGGCCATCGGAACAAATTCATAGGCCAAGCAAAAATAACTTAATGCGCTCGCCAGCACAATAAACACAGCAATAATGGCGACCCGCAGTCCGTGATTTTTGGGAGTCGATTCTGGTACTGGTATTGTCGAGTCATCGCTCACAATGGTGCTTCCTTAAAAATTCCATGCCGCGAAGTGCAGCACGGTTGTGGCGGAAATGTTTCCTGATTCTAATAGCAAATGCTGCGCCTGACTATGCTTGCGGGAAACATTTATGGATGGGAACGTGATGCTATTTTATGTTCCTCATGGACGCAAAGTGGTCCTACATATCACACAATTCAATTGCTCAATTGCAGCACAATCATTGCCGAACGGATAATTAATAATGCCTATTGGAAATCGTTGCTTTTTGGTATTATCGGGTCAAATTATTAAAAGTACTAAAAAAATAACGCCCCATTAATCCGAGACTCATAGGCAGAATCGAGCGCGTTTTATTTCAATCAGCAGAGCTTATTTGATTGCGATAGAACCCTCGCAGGTATGCCCGTAGCGATAGAAAATCCACGTGACTTCGTTCATCAATAACGGTACATCGGTAAGTTTAATTCGGTTGTGTTTATACGCCGTGGCTGCTGCTTTGCTGTTGTCAGATGCGCGACTTAACGCCTACAGCGCGCCGCTACAAACCGATTCAAGTTTACAAGTTTTGCACTGGTGGACTTCCGATAGCGAGCGTAAAGCGGCGACGCTGTTGGCCAATCGGCTCGGCGACGAAGGTATTGCTTGGCGTGATGCAGGGATTCCAGGTGGCGCGGGAATCGGCGCTGGCAAGGTGCTCAAAAGCCGCGTTCTGGCCGGTAACGCGCCCGAAGTCACCCAGATCATCGGCATCTCGATCCGCGAATGGGACGATTTAGGGTTCTTGCTTGATCTTGATAAAGTCTCGCTCGCTAACAAATGGAATGCCAGCTTTTTCCCGACTGTTCAAAATCTAATTCAACCGCGCAAACATGTGGTGGCAACCCCGTTGGGAATTCACCGCATTAACACCTTGTTTTACAACCGTAAGATTTTTGCCGCGCTCAAACTCAACCCGCCCGAAAACTGGGATGAATTAGTCGCCACTGCCGCCAAACTCAAAGCAGCCGGCATTACGCCCTTAGCGCAAAGTAGCGAACCTTGGCAAGTCACGGCCCTATTTGAAAACCTCATCTTGGCCGAAAGCGGGCCCGAGTATCAGCGCGAATTATTTGTTAAGCAAAGTGTGCCTGCCGCCTTGGATCACCGCTTAATCGATGCGCTCGAACGATTGCGTGTGATGAAAACGTGGATGAGTAATCCAGTCGAAGAGCGCCCTTGGCCGGAAGTCGTGCGTCAATTTTCTAAGCACGAAGCTGCGATGTTAATCATGGGCGATTGGGCTAAAGGCGAATTAAACGGTATGGGTTTTGCGACCGATGATGAGTTCTCGTGCGCTGCCATGCCGGGCACAGGCAAATACCATTTGTACAGCGTGGATACGTTCTCCATGTTTGCTAACGATTTGACCCGCGTGTCCGCCCAAGAAAAATTAGCTCGCTTGATCGCCACACCGGCGGTGCAAACCGATTACAACGCGATCAAGGGCTCGGTCTCGGTGCGCCGAGATGCCGATCCAAGCAAAATGGATAGCTGCGCTCGCGCTTCGTGGACCACATTCGCCCAAGGCGCAACGGTGCAAGCCCCGAGCTTGGTACACCGCATGGCAACCGACGAATCAACCCGTGACGCCATCATTGTTTTGATTCACCGCTACTTTACCGATGACACGGTAACTGCCGCCCAAACACAAAAACGTCTGGCTGCTATTTTTCATACGTTTAATATCAATAACCACAGATAGCCGCAAGCCAAGCCTAGTTCAGGAAAAAACATGACCCGTAAAATTCTCATCGTGGATGACGACCAAAAAACTCGCTTGCTGCTCAAAACTTATCTGGAAAAAAATCAGTACGAAGTCAAACTGTCGCACAACGGGGAAAGTTTTCTCAACGAGTTTTCTAGCCAAGTCGACCAATTATCGTTAGTGATTTTGGATGTGATGTTGCCTGATACCGATGGCTTTGCCTTGTGTAAAATTGTGCGTCAGCGTTCCAACGTGCCCATCATTATGTTGACCGCCAGTTCGGATGAAACCGATCGTATCGTCGGCCTGGAATTAGGTGCCGATGATTACATGGCTAAGCCGTACAGCCCGCGGGAGTTGTTAGCGCGAATTAAAGCGATTTTGCGCCGCTATGCCGCGGAAGCGCCGGCGGTGGCGAATCGTTATTACCGCTTCGTTGGCTTTACGATGGATTTGGTGGAGCGCAAAGTCGTTGATAACAATGGCGTGCAAGTAGCGCTCACCGGTTTGGATTACGAACTGCTGAAATATTTTGTTGAGCATCCGGGCGAAGTGTTAGACCGCAATGTCTTAAGCGAGCAAACACGCGGGCGCGATGTGGGGCCGCTTGATCGGACCTTGGATGTGCAGATTAGTCGTTTGCGTTTGCTGCTGAAAGACGATAGCAAACAATTCGCATTGATCAAAACAGTACGCGGCGCTGGCTATGTATTCTCTGCTGATGTGAGCGTGGCCAGTGTCTAGCCAGCGGATTGCATGGCGCTGGTTGCCGCAGTCATTGCTTGGGCGACTATCGTTGGTGATGGTGTTCGGTGTGCTCATTACGCAATTAGTAGGCAGCGTCATCTGGGCCACTCAGCAACGAGCCAAGGCAGAAATTGAAGCCAAGATGGCGGCGCAATATTTAGCCCATAGCGCATCAAGCTCAATTCGATTTTTTAGTAGCTTGCCGCCCAATTACCGCACGGTGCTGATTCAGCAATTTCGCGAAATGGGCGGTACACGATTCTTTGTGCAAGCCAATAATGCGCTCGTGCCGATTACCGAAATCGAGCCACAAAAGTTAGCCCAAACCGTTAAGGACAAAATCGGCGCAACGCTCAAGCAGGATTTGCCGAACAGCCCTGAATTTCACTTGGCCTTTGCATGGCCCGATCAATTAACGACCACCGCTGACGGCATGCGGATAGGCGATTTGCCTGAGAGTTGGGTGCAACACATTCTGTTGATTAAGCCCGATCCTGCGCCAATCTTGGTGATTCAAACTGAGCTGGAACCGGGCAATTGGCTGTACCTGGCGACCTTAATGCCCAATCCGTATTTTTTGAATGGCAACGACCCATTGTCGTTCGATCGGCTGGCGCTAGAAGGTTTGTCGCTGGCTGCCGTGTTGCTGCTGTCGTTTATGGTGGTGCGTTGGATTACCCGTCCGTTGGCGGCCTTGTCGGATGCAGCCGAAGCGTTTGGTAACGGCGAACACATGCCGGAATTGCCCGAAACCGGTAGCCGCGAGTTCATCAATACTGCGCGCGCATTCAGTGCCATGCGCCAGCGCATCCAGCGGTATCTAGAAGACCGTGAACGTTTGTTTATTTCGATCTCACACGATTTGCGTACCCCGATTACGCGCTTAAAACTACGCTCAGAATTGCTCGACGACGATGTGCTGCGCGGCGAGTTTGAAGAAGATTTAGACGACTTGGACATGATGGTCAAAGGCGCTTTGCAGTTTGTAAAAGACAGCGATATCCACGAAAACCCAGCCGAAGTGCGGCTCGATCCGCTTATTCGTCGTTTGGTTCGAAGTGCGCACTTAGCTAAGCATCAGGTTGACTTTATCGAATCGGGTCTGACTGTGCGTGGTAAGCCGTTAGCGCTAAAGCGAGCGATTGGTAATTTGCTCGATAACGCTTTGTTCTACGGTGAGCGCGCCGAAATCAGCGTCTATCGCACGGATGACGATTTCGTCGCGATTCAAATTCGCGATCATGGTCCCGGTGTGCCCGACGATGCGTTTTCCAGTTTGTTTGACCCTTATGTGCGGCTGGTGCATGGACGGGAACAAAACGAGGGTGGCTTGGGGTTGGGCCTAGGCATTGCGCGCAGCGTCATTGAGTCGCATGGCGGGCAACTTATCTTAGAGAATCATCCACAGGGCGGATTGGTCGCCACAATTAAACTTCCGCATTAGTTTCCGCCCGCCGCGATTGTCAAAAGCCTCGGTGTTATTTCAAAAATGCCGCGGCTTTTTTTGTGTGCGTCCAACACTCCAAGATGAGTTTTGTTAAGTTTTGTAAGGATAGTTTAAGTTTTATTTTTAACTGTCTTTCTTTGTCTTACGCTCATCTTCGTGCAGCACTGGTATTACCTAGCGAATTTCATTTTTGATGTTTAGCTCAGGTAAGGAAATGTAAGGCTAAGTGCCTAATATTTCTTTAAATTCCATTTAAATCAATGACTTAATTTGCTTGCGTGGATTTTATTGCAAATGCTTCCATTACAATTCTTGCGCTGTTAGCATCAGTTCCGTTGCTTAACTATCCATTTAGAAGTAGTCGCATGCTTAATGCGGCGACCGGTTTTGCAAGCATTGAAAGGATTTTTAACGTGGTGCAAACCACGCTACCGTTAGCCATGCCACCCCCCAGTTGTATGGTTATTTGGACGCCCAATGCGGCGTCATTTTTTTGCTACAAAACCTAACTTGACCGATAGAAGTTTCCTCAAAAAGGAGGTGCAATAACCTGAACGGGCTGGGCTTACCTGAGCACCACAGGACCAGCAAGTTGCCGCGTTATCGGTTAGGAAAATTGCTTAGTTCAACACAGGGGATATTAAGAATCGCTTTATTTTTGCTGGATTGGTTGATTGGTCTACTCGAGCAAAAAACGATGTTGTAGTTCATGTTTTGCATGTCATAAAAAAGTAATTAACTATTAAAACACTAGGAGATTTTGTATGACTCAGCCGTTATTTAAGAAAAAAATTCTACCCAGCTTAATCGCCATGATGGTGGGTAGCGTTGCATTCCAAGTTGCCTTGGCCGATGAACCGCAAAGCGCAGCGCCCGCAGCCACTGCGCCAGACGGTGCGCCGCAGGTAATTGAAGTGGTCGGTATCCGCGAAACATTGAACAAAAACTTGGCAACCAAGCGCGATTCACAGAACGTGATGGACTCGGTATCTGCCGAGGACGTCGGTAAATTCCCAGATAAAAACATTGGCGACGCTTTGCAGCGCGTGCCAGGTGTGACTGTCGAAAATAAATTAGGCGTGAATCGCGACGTTTTTATTCGCGGTACGAACAAAGATTTGAACTTGGCGCAGTTGAATGGTCAAGACGTTGCTTCCGCCTACTGGTGGGCTAACGATCAACAATCTCGCGGCTTTAGTTTTGATATTTTGCCGTCCGAAATCATCTCCAGCATGGACATTTATAAGAGCCCATCCGCCGATCAAAACGAAGGCAGTATTGGTGGCTTGATCAACGTTAAAACACGTAAGCCGTTCCAATTCAAAGAGCAATTGACGGCCCAATTCGCGGTGGAAGAAGTCTATAGCACATTGCCCAAGAAATACGATCCGCAATTGTCTGGAATGGTGAATTGGAAAAATGAGCAAAACACGTTCGGTGTGTTATTTGCCTTGAACGATCAAAAGCAAACGTTGCAACGTAACGGTTTAGAAAACTTCACCGACGGCGGTTCGCAATACAACGTGGTCAATTCGCAAACCGGCGCAGTGACCCAAAACGTGATGGCAGCGTGGGGCGGTGGTACACCGATATTCCAACAAGACCGCAAACGCACTACTGAGAATTTAGTGTTGGAATTCCGTCCAAATCGCCAGACCGATATTTCGGTCAGCTTCTTGAACACCAACATGAATTTGGATAACAGCAACCAAAACTATTTGTGGTTGTGGGGCGGTGTCGCAACACCAGCAGCAGCGGGTGCAACAACAGGTAAGAGCGGCACATTGACGATCACGAATCCCGTCATCATCAACACACCAACTGGCCCAGCCTTGGTGGGCGGCACTGCCAACACCGCCGGCACGGGCCAAAACGTGAATGGTTACCCAATTGGCGGTAACTTAGCGTTTGAGCCTATCTTCCGTAAAGCCTATGTCGATTCACAAGTGTTTGATGTCGATGGCACTTACAAAGGCGAAGGTTGGTTGTTCCACGGTCAAGCAGGCGCAACCAATGCCAAAGGTGGAAGTAAGCATGATTACGATATGTGGTTCGGTGCTCCATCGTCGATCACAACCAACACCAATGGTAACGACACGTTTGGCGTAGCGTATAACTCCATCAATCCAACTAATCCGAATGTATTGTCGCTGTTGAGCGCGCACGATAATCCACGTGAGATGAAATCGACCGAAAATTATGCGCAGGGCGATTTGTCGATTGATGTTAACAGCTCGTTTATCCGTGATGTGAAGTTCGGCGTAAAAATTAGCGACGCGACCAATAAGAATACCCAACAAAGTGCTACCGATGGCCCAGGTCAACCAGGCTGGCAGTCATTGTCTTTGGCTTCGGTATCGACTGGCTCAACACCAGTACTCAATAGTGCGGCGGGTGCCTTAAGTCAGTTTGCGATGGTTAATAACGGCGCTTTCTGGAATACCGTTGTGCCTATGTATAACCAAGGTATGGTGTACAGCAATAACTGGGCGGCCGATTACAGCATTAAAGAGCAAATTACCGCTGCTTACGGTAAAGCCGATTTTGAAGTGGATAAATTGCGCGGCGATTTTGGTTTGCGTTTAGTAAAAACTGCTGACAGCTCAACCGGCTATGAAAAGCTGCAAGGCGCGACAAACTATTCGTCCGTCACAGTGGATCATTCTTACACCGATGCGTTACCAAGTTTAAACGTGGTGTACGACTTGCGTAAAGACTTGATCTTGCGCGGTGCCGTATCACGCGGCATGGCACGTCCAGACTGGTCGCAATTAAGCCCGGCCTTGACACCAGACGGCACGATTACGAATAAGTATTCAGGTGGTAATCCGACCTTGAAGCCTTACCACGCTAATCAAATCGAAGCCGGCTTTGAATGGTACTTTGCCGATGCTTCCATGTTGTCGGCGACCGCATTTGCCAAACGCTTGGATACGTTCATCTACACTAGTTCGGATTTCGAAACGGTCAACGGCGTCGCCTCGCAAGTGGTACATTCAGTCAATGCGAATTCTGGCGCGTCGATTAATGGTCTGGAACTGCAATGGCAACAACCGCTTGGCGCGGGTTTCGGTATGGTCACTAACTTGACATTGACGAATGCAAAATCCAACGCCACAGCAGAAGGTCAACCAGCGGAAGTCGTGGGTAACTCGAAATCGTATTTCAACTATTCGGCGTACTACGAGAAAAACGGTTTCAGTGCACGTTTGTCGTATAACTACCGTTCGAAAACCTACGGTGGCTTCGATGAAGGCGGTCAAGACATCACTAGCGCCTACGGTCAATTTGATGCCAACGCAAGTTACGATCTGACGCCTAATCTGAGCTTGTTCGCTACCGGCGTGAACTTGAATAACGAAAAAGTGCACATGAATACTACCGCTGGAATTCCGGTTGGTACGTATGAAAACGGTTCCCGTTACAGCTTGGGCTTGCGTGGTAAGTTCTAATCAGCCTGTGATCATTGAAGGATGAATTTTTAATGATCGGTTGGTAAAAAGCCTCCCAATCTTGGGGGGCTTTTTTTCCGGTTCTACACATTCCAAGTTTGGTGATGTTTAACGTATTTTAATAATGTGGAATTTGTTATGGCAAAAAATGAACAACCGGTAGGATCAACAAAAGACGTGGTAGTGGCGATGTTTTTTATCAGCCTATTATTTTTTATCTTAGGCTTTGCAACGTGGTTGAATGGTTCACTCATTCCTTTTTTAAAGATTGTTTGCGACCTTAATAATTTTCAAGCCTTGTGGGTGACGTTTGCGTTTTATATTGCGTACACCGTGATGGCCTTACCGTCGGCAGCAGTGCTGAGTCGGATCGGTTATAAAAACGGGATGACGATGGGTTTGGGAATAATGGCAGTTGGCGCATTGCTGTTTATTCCGGCGGCGAAATCGAGTTACTACGGTTTATTTTTATTTGCCTTATTTACGCTTGCAACCGGCATGACTTTGATGCAAACCGCGATTAATCCTTACATCGTTTGTATTGGCTCGCGTGAGAGCGCGGCGATGCGGATTAGTATTTTGGGCTTATTTAATAAAGGTGCCGGAATCGTTGTGCCTTTAGTTTTTTCGGCGCTGATCTTGTCGGGTGTGAGCAACTATTCCGATAAAGCAGTGGCGGCGCTGGA
Organism: Sapientia aquatica; assembly: GCF_004358105.1. GTDB lineage: Bacteria > Pseudomonadota > Gammaproteobacteria > Burkholderiales > Burkholderiaceae_D > Solimicrobium > Solimicrobium aquaticum. The sequence continues at coordinate 319,536 of NZ_SMYL01000002.1, forward strand.
TGCGGCTGGTCGGGAATTGTTGCGTAATGAGTTGGCGGCGCGGTTGATTTTTCCGTATGCGATTATGGCCTTGGCTTTATTTGTAGTGATGCTGGTCGTGCATTTTTCTTCGTTGCCAGAATTGGCGCTTAAGCAGGAGGAGAATGAAGAAGCCTTGCCGCGTTTCGGCGTGTTGCAGTTTCCGCAGTTAGTCTTAGGCGCGCTAGCCTTGTTCGCCTATGTTGGGGTTGAAGTCATCGCCGGTGACACGATAGGTTTATATGGTCGCCATCTAAACGTCGCTAATTTTGCGGTACTCACTTCCTACACCATGGGCTTTATGGTGCTCGGTTATGTGTTGGGTGCGACAACCATACCTAAATTTTTAAACCAAAAAAATGCGCTGCTGTTGTCCGCTGTGAGCGGCATTGTCTTTACTTTTGGCGTGGCGTTGAGCTCATCCACCGACACGGGAATTTGCCAAATTATTCTGGCTTGGGCGGGTGTGCCGTTAGTGCCTAACACCGTCATATTTTTAGCCATGCTGGGATTTGCTAATGCCTTGGTTTGGCCTTCGATTTGGCCGCTGGCCTTGGAAGGTTTGGGTAAGTACACGGCGAGCGGCTCGGCTCTGTTAATTATGGGGATTGCGGGCGGTGCGTTGCTGCCGATGTTGTATGGCCGAATTTCGGACGCCGCGAATTCTCAGTTGGCGTATTGGGTAATGCTGCCTTGTTATGGCTTGATTTTGCTCTATGCCATTAAGGGGCACACAATGCGTCAGTGGCGCTGGGGCTAAGTTTCGCTTGGTAGATTTGATTTTTGTGCGTGGTTAGGGTGGGCAGCGCAGCTTGTCCACCCCTTTTTTTTGGGGACTGATCTCGGAAGGGACGGGCAGAATTGCATCGATCTTGCCGCTTTTGCACTCCCAACTCAGAGCTCAACCCGACCTAGTTTTTCGCAGTCATATTGATTGAGTTTTGCATCAAACTACCGCCAGAGAATTCGAGCGCGTTATTGGCGAAGTCAGCGCTCGATTTGTACGCGATAGTGGTGAATTCACCGTGCACTTCTTTGTGATCAATCGGCAAGCTGGCCCACGCGGCCCAGTCCGAAGGCACGGTAATGCTTAATTGAACCGGCGCTGGGAAAGTTGCCTGATCAAAGCCGGGGAAGACTTTTTGCGTATCGCTTCCTTCAAAGGTTGCGGTTAAATATTCGCCCTTCACGCTGTTCCGTTTCGCATACGGTTGGACAAACATGCCGTGCATATCATGCGTAATGGTGCCAACAAAGGCGAACGATAAATGGTGTTTGCCCAGCTTAGCTGGTGCGTGAAGTTTGATCGTTGCCAAATGGGTGGCTGGATCAAGCGTGATTGTCTGCACAGGCTCGCCATCAAAGCGTACACGGCAGATTTTTTGATTGGTGTAATTAAATTGAATTTGATCGCTAGCCTTGCTGGCGTTGAGTTCAATCGTTTCGGTACCTGCAATGCGCATCGTGTCGATATCCGGTGTGATGGCAACGATGTAGTTAGTGGGTGTTATTGCGCTGCTGGGAGTAACGCTGTCGGCTACAGCGCCACCAGAAAATAATGTTGCGGCGATGGCAGAACACATGATGAGTTTGGTAAGCATGATAAATCTCCTGAAGGTTGACGTTCACATTAATGTCGGTGCCCACGTGGATAAAATCACTGCGCGTTTTGTGCCCAACATTGGTAAAAAATGAATCAGTGAGGTCACTATATTGAAAAGATTTTGAGCTTTATAGGCGGATGCGATGAACCGCACAAACGGCGGGATGAACTGCAAATTTTGCTGGTTTAGTTTGGTTTTTGGATGGAAATCGGTGCGCTGTGAATGAGCGCCTGTGGGATTAAGGTGCCAGTAGCATTTACGCTAATAAGGTGAATAATGTTTGCCGCAGCGTGGGCGAGCTGAAGATCAAAAAGCCAGCAATATTGGCAAATGCACTTAACCAGAACACGAGTTGGAATGGCGTCTTGATTGTCTTGTGACGTAATAGCTGCTGAGCCAGTAAAGCGCCCGGCCAGCCGCCGAATAGCGCCAAGAGATGCAAGCTTGATTCTGGAATCCGGGCAGTGCCATTGATGGCCGCGCGTTTATCCATCCAATAACAAAACAATGTGACGCAACTTACAACAGCATAAATTTGCAGCGCAATAAACTGTTCCTCAATCAGTGCGTAGCTGGCAAAGATAATGACGACGAGTACTGCCAAGAATCTATTCATAGAGATGGATTGAGCCAGATTGTGCAGCAGGTGCGTGCGGATGAGCGCGGATTCTATCGCAAATCATTGCTTAATGACGAGCAAATTGATGTAAGTTTTAGTCCTACACAAAGCGCAGCATAATGCTGACATGTTCATTTCGACTGTTGCGTAATATGCTGCATTGCAGCGGTGGTTAATTCGGGAGTTTTCCCTTTATATCTGAATTAAATTTGAATTAATTCTAAATTTTTTATGTTAAATTTTGTTTTGTGTTGATTTACAGATACAGTTGCCATATTTTATTTTGCGCTGTGTTAATATTTTCGTGCGGAAACATTTTGTCATTACCTGTTACAACATTCTGAACTGCTTACTTTGCCTAGGAAAACCATGAATACGCTACCCACTGTGAATGCCAAAAGATGGTCGGTTCTTGCATTCAACCTAGCCTTCGTACTGCTGCTGTGCGCAGCTTGCGGTAAAGACGAGGCTCCCGACGCCGCTGCCACTGCAGCCAAATCCACAGCGCCCGCTGCATCTCAAGCAACTGGATTAGTTAAAAAGACAGTCAAGCTGGGAGACACCGCTGATGCAATGAAATGGATGGACATGGCGTCCACCAAAACACCAGCGCAGATAGCTAAAGAAGAAAAGCAGGCCAAAGAAGCTAAAGATGCCAAGTTAGCGGCTGAAGCGAAAGAAGCCAAACAAATTGCGGATGCGAAAGCCGCCGCCGATGCTAAGGCCGCAGCCGATGCGAAGTTGATCGCGGACGCCAACGCTAAAGCATTAGCTGCGAAAGTTGCTGCCGCAGCGAAAGAGAAAGAAGCCGCTAAGGTTGTTGCCGCCGCGCCAGCACCAACCCCAGCACCGGCGGTAGCGCAAACGCCGACGCTGAGCGTGATTGCCAAAGAGCAGCCTAAGTATCCCAAGACAGCGGCGCAGGATGGCGTAACATCCGGCCTAGTGACCGCGCAAGTGTCGATTGAAACCGATGGCCGCGTTTCTAAAGTCGAAATCATCAAAGCAACGCCACGTAAATATTTCGACAAAGCAGTAATTGCTGCAGCGATGCAGTGGAAATACGCGCCAATCTCAAAACCAATGACAACCACCTTGGAATTCAATTTTAAATTGGACGGCGAAGGTTCTTGATCTGATTCGCCAGCAGCGCGCTGGCAGTGCTAAGAAAAAAATTACGTTTTGGGGAAAATCAAGGGCGCATGCACTTGATTGCGCCCCATTTTCTTGGCGCAGTACATGGCCTTATCGGCCCGATTCAACAGCGTTTCAAAATCCGCATCCAGTTCTTGCCGCATCACCACCCCGATACTAATGGTCGGGGTAATTGTGCCCCATTCGCCCTTAATCGGATGCTGCGGGACGGCGTGACAAAGCCGATTGGCAAAGGTTTTAGCCGCCTCCAGATCGGTGTTGGGTAACACGATCGCAAACTCTTCCCCACCGATTCGACCAAGCAAATCGGAATCACGGATGGCGCTTTGGCTGTCTTTGGCGACGGCTTGTAAAACAATATCGCCGATTTGGTGGCCGTGTTGGTCGTTGACGCGTTTGAAATGGTCGATATCAAACACCATGACCGACATCGGAAGTTGATAACGTTGCGCTTGATGGAATTGGCGTCGCGCCTGTTTAAAGAATTGACGCCGATTGTTCAGTCCAGTGAGCGGATCACTCAAGGCATCGTGTTGTGCCTGTGTCATAAGCTGCTGAACGATCGAAAAAGAAAACAGCTTAACCGCATCGACATTGGTATTGGGCCACGGCTCCGAAAAGCCGTGCGCGGTCTCTAGCCAAGTATTAAATGAACGGTGCGGGTCGATGAGCGGCCCTTGCTCATCGCGAATCACTCGGTTTTAGGGCGACCCTGCCCAAGGAATATTTCGTATTGTTTCTGATCTGAACCACAAAATGTAGGTGGTAAATAGATGATCGAGCGCGATTAGCATTAAGCCAGAGGCGATGTCAGCATACGCTTGGGCCGGAGCAAATAATTTGCCTAAACTGTCGGTGATGAAGACACCGTCGGCCAAGGGCTGAGTTTTTAGCCATTGGATTAGCTCGTTTAATTGCGCTCTCTGTGGTATTTCCCCAATAGAATATTCGTTCTCGTCAATTACAATAAAGCTGCCCGATGCTTCCGCCAAACTGAGATATTCCGCTTGGAATTCGGCGAGTACCGAGCTGAGTTCGCGGCTGCGGATGAGCTGAGCAAGTTTCTGTTGTTTGATCCGCCCAGCCTCCATCGCCTTGGCTTGGATGAGGGACTCGAGCGCCTCAATTTTTAGCGAAAAAGTACTGGCGATAACTTCAATCGTTTCGCGCAAACTGACCGGAATGTAGATGGGCTGGGTATTGTGGCAAGTCATTAAGCCCCACAGCTTTTCATTCTGAATCAGCGGCAGCGTCACTGTGGAGCGCACACCCATAATGCCTAGGTAATTGATGTGGACTGGTGAGACCGAGCGCAACACGGACAAGCTCAGATCGAGCGGCTTGTCAGTGCTTGGGTTGATTTTAGGAATAATCATTACCGGCTCAGCTTCGGTATCGACCAAATTGCGCATCATCCTTTTTTCATACAGCGCCCGAGCTTGAGGGGGAATATCGGAAGCCGGAAAATGATGATTCAGTAAGGAAGGTAGCGCGTCGTTGCGACTCTCTGCAATCACGGTGCCGTTCCACTGACTGTCGAAACGATAGATTTTTACTCGATCAAAGTTGGTTAGGCGGCGAATTTCATCGGTGATAAATCCGCAGTAACTGGCCACATCGTCGAACTGTTGAATTTGCTTAGTATGCCGAACGATCGCCGATAACAGTTCGCACGGAGTGCGCGTGCTTTCTGATGGTTCTAGGCTAATTTCAAGCACCACCAATTGATCGGCGCGATGAACGGTTGCCCCCAATTTTCCGTCTTGGGCTGAATTAACGGCGGGTAACCTAAACGGATAAAGATGCCAATTGCCGGGCCGTGTGATGAGTTCGCGGATTTGCGCTACTAAGTCCGCGCCGATTAGGTTCGCAACGGGGTGTCCAATTGATTCTAAAACCGACTGCTTAAAAAACATCTTCAAATTGTTACTGCACATCCGCACAATCTCGTGTTCGTCGTAGGCCAGCAGCACGCCATGATTTTGTATTGCTCCGACGTACTGAATTTGCTCCGAAGCGCAGCGCTTAAGTGCTTCGGCCAGCAGTTTGTCGTTATTTTTTGACGTGTCCATGTGCGCTTTGAGGTTGATTTTCAGATGGGATGCAGTAATGTGGTCTCGCGCTGCGCCCAAGCCTCATCCAGGCCTGCGATGAGACACTCGAACAGCGCCACCGCGGTGTCAGTAGCATGGGGATAGTGCGCAGGTTCGCATAATGTAGTGGCAAAGTCCCAGTATTTGCGCCAATGCTCTAAGGTTACTTCGCCAAAACCATGGAAAAAACGTGCGCACCAAGTAGCGTGGAATCCAAGTGAGCGGCGCACTTGTTGAGCAATCACTTGGGCACCCAAAGTAGATCCTTCGATGACGTACAACGCGCCAATGACGGCCGAACTGCTGTTTAGCGCGGGTAGGGAAAACGTCGTCGCCTGAGGCGAGTTACAGCCAAGTTGGCGCAAGTCAGCAAGGTCTTGGTTGAGCCAAGGAAGTCGATTGGTGAGTTCGTAATGCACCGGAATATGGCTTAATTCGCGCCCTAAAATTGGCTGGATTTGGGAGTAAAAATCGTGAAAACAGCGCAGCACAAGGCTGTATTGGGCTGGATTGAGTTTGGCGTCAAACAGCGGTTTTAGCACAGGATGTGCATCGAGCTTGCGATGTACTGGTGCCGTTGCCTCGCGCAACATCACCCTGAGCTCATGAACATCTACTTCACCGTTGATCCGCATAATTAAGTTGAAATCCTTAATTGAAAAAGCTGGATTACCCTGGACATTGATGGTTTAGTTTAGAAATCAAATTTCGATACACAATGTTAAATATGTAACTTCAACTCAAAAATTTTAATAAATTAATGGGAAAAACAGAGTAAAACCAGTGCAAACGATTGCACAGGAAGCAAAAGTCCGCTTGCTCTTCGTTGATGCCACATTATCTAAATTGATCGCAACGAATGTTTGGGTGATTAGCGTCGGTAGCGACTCGTTTGCGCACAGCGTCAGGTGCGCGGGAGTTGGGAGTTGGGTGGGCGCGCAGGGCGGGGTCGGCGGGGGGCAGGGCGAACAGCGCATCCAAATTGCTGCCCCAATCGGGGGCGGCCGTGATTTGGATGCGTGCGATGGAAAGTGTTTAGACCTTTTTCACAAATTCGGTTTTCAAGCTCATCGCGCCAAAACCGTCGATTTTGCAATCAATATCGTGGTCGCTATCGACTAAACGAATATTTTTCACTTTAGTGCCCATTTTGATCGTGCCGCCAGAGCCTTTGAGTTTTAGGTCTTTAATCACGGTCACGGTATCGCCATCGTGTAATTCATTACCGGCTGAATCGCGGTAGATTTTCTTTTCATCGGCAGCGGCTGCTGTCTCTGCCTTCCATTCGTGGCCGCATTCCGGACAGACAAATTGCTCGCCGTCTTCATACGTAAAGACAGAGTCGCAGACAGGGCATGGAGGTAAGGAACTCATGGTGGGGCTTTCTAATGGGGAAAAATAAAGGCCACATTATACAAGGGGTTATTCAAATCGAATATTTTTGTTGGCTTGATGGTAACTTTCTTAGCTGGACCGCTGCCTTCAGCCTAAATGGAACATCTCGGTTGCCCAAACTCGTCACGCTCGCCCACGCGACAATTGAGGAATGAATATGAACGGCGTTTTTCGGGGCAAAGTTGCATTATCGTTTTGATGTTGACGCGCAAGAATGCAGGCAGGTGGTTCCATTTTCAATCCGCGCTTAAATATCCAATCAAAGCATAGTAAATAGCGCAGCGTTCCGATATTATTTTGCATCGTCTCTATTTCCCTGAATCACTACAATAAAAATTTCACATGCCAGCACAACCACCTGCCATGCGCATCGGTCTCGCCGCCAATCGCGCCCACCAAGATGATGGACAATCGGGATTAGTAAAACTGTTAAGCGGTGCTGACGCCGCCATTACAACGCACATCAAGCCGCATTTAATTATTGTTGGTCGCACCTTGGATGCCATCCGCAGCCACGGATTGCTTCCCGGGTATGAGGCGATTGAGCGCTTTCCTTATGGACGTGAAGGCGGCTTAATGATGTTGGTGTCGCGGGTAGTTGATCCTGATCCGGCGCGGGCGCTCGATGCGGTGATTTATTTGATCGATCCAGTCGATCCTTCCTCGACTTTCCCTGAAGCGCTGGCCTTAAAGCGGCAATGCATCATCCACAGCAAGCCCTTTTTATGTACCCAAATTGGGGCGCGTGAATGGTTTGAATTGGAAGCGATTGATCGTGGCGCGCCGCCCGATGCGAGCTTGGACTATTTGTTCGATTTCAGCCAAGAGAGCATCGCGCTGGTTGCCCACGATGCACTCAAAACCAATATGTTGGAATTAGCCGAAAAACATTTCGCCGTATTAGATCAATTCAAAATGCGCTGCGCCACGGGCACTACCGGCGGCTTACTCAATAAGCTGGCGCAAAAAATCAAAGGCGAACAAGCAGGGCGCAATTGGGTAACACCGTTTCGCAGCGGACCTTTAGGGGGTGACGCGCAAATCGCCGAGTTGATTTTAAATCGCCAATGCCGCCGAATTTTATTCCTAGAAGATCCGCACGTCGCGCGTCAGCATGAAGCCGATATTCAACTACTCGACCGTGCTGCTAGAACCGTGACTGACTACGCCATTTGCCGCAGCGATGTGGGTGGCGGCGATCGGTGGTTGGGGCTTATGGGGGCGCGGGCTAGGATGATCAACGCTTAATCTTGGTTGCCTTGCACCTGCGTGAGTAAAACGTGTTGCCTCACGAGCTAGTACTAGGTAAGCCCAGTATTGCCGCGATTTTATTAAACCTTGCGCTCAACCGCTGGATTGTGGATGGTGCCGAAAATAACATATACATGCACTGTGACGTCCGTGCGCATCAAAGACTACACTGAAACTGATTCACTATTTGAAGAAAAAAATCTAATCCAACTCTGTATATAACCGAAGGACAGGGAAAACATGATGCGACTCGTGACAAAAATGTTAGCAGTCTGTTTGTTATTGGTATTACGTGTAAGTCATGCACAAGCGGTGGATCCGATTCGGGTTTGTGGCGATCCAAATCCTGTTGATTGGATGACGCCAGAACAGAGAAAAGATCACTACCAAACCTATCGGATTAGCGGCATTTCGATAGAAATCGTGAAAGCAACTTTTAAGGTGATGGGTCGCAGTGGCACCTTTATTGGTAGTCTCCCTTGGAATCGCTGTTTGAGCGAAGTTGAAAACGGGAATGTTGAATTCGCGATGGGCGCTTATTTTAATGAGGCACGATCTGAGATTTTTGATTATTCAATCCATTACAACACGCTCACCCCGCAAATTTTCTATTTGAAATCGAAGCCGGTAATTGCTGCTGATTTAAGCGAATTACGCCATTATCGTGGTTGCGGATTGATCGGGTCGAGTTATTCGCACTACGGTTTGAAGGAGGATGAACTCGATTTGGCGACTGGCTACGATTCTTTACTCAGGCGACTGCGTGCTGGGCGCTGCGACTACTTTTTGGAGGAGCTTGAAGTTATTTCCAATTTTAAAAAGATCGGGAAAAATATTTTAGCCGAGCCCGACATCGACCACATCAATGCTCCGTGGGCCAGCGCACCATCAAGATATCTAATTACGGGTAAGGGTAGAAATAGTAAATTATTGGAACAAGTAAACCACGCTTTGGAAGCCGTCATCAAGTCAGGGACGGCGAAAAAAATCTGGGATGTGCAAATCCAAAATGTGCCTTACAAACCTTGAGCATGGAGTTAAGCGAATCTAACCGAGAACTTGGCTGGCGTAACTATTTTGTCGTTGATCCTCGCTTGCAAAACGCGCTCCATTTCCGGCGGTTGAACATAGTGCCAGTTAGTCTACGAAATGATGGAATCATGAAATCGATGTGGTTTATTTTGGGGTGCGTAGTGGCGTTCAATTGTTTCTTTGTGCAATTCGCCCGCGCTGAGTCGCCCAAACCATTGACGATGTGCCTCGACCCCGGAGGGATGGATTCTGAAAATAGAAATGTGTCCACCAAGTCGATTTTTTCTGGGCCCCGAATAGACATCGTTCTGGAGGTTTTTCGACAGGCTTCAATCGAGGTGAAATTGATCAATGACGGGCCATGGAAACGTTGTCTGCATGACGTTTCACTGGGTTATGTCGACTTTGCCATGGGTGCTTATTTTGATGAAGAACGTGCCAAAGTGTTTGATTTTTCTGATCACTACAACACATTGACGCCGTCGGTATTTTTCTTGGCGTCCAAAAAATTAAACATCACTAAGGTGGAAGATTTAGAAAAATTGCACGGCTGTGGAATATCTGGTTATAGCTATTCGCACTACAAAATTCAACCCGAAAAGCTGGATTGGACGCCGGATTACGGCTCCGTGTACCGCAAGTTAATTTCTGGTCGTTGTGATTTCTTATTGGAAGAATTGGAGTCCGTCGTGGACGGCGAAAATACCAAGCAATTTCTTCACAATCCATTGATCCAGCATATTCCGGCTAATTGGGCTAGCGCACCATCGAGCTACATCATCACCCAAAAAAACGGCAAAAGCTCGGCTGCTCTTAAGGACTTTAATCGCTCTTTAAAAATAGTCATTAAAAGCGGCCGAGCGGCCAAACTTTGGAAAGAGGGAATGGGTGACTTGGTCTATATTCCCTAAATGCAGCGCTAATTATCAGCCTTGAATCTGTAGGGTCTTCACCGAACTGCTTTCCATTTTTTCACCCATTCCTGAACCGCTGCTTTTATTCTCTTTGCGACTCGTCACCAAACGATCACCGACCAATGAATAGACTTCGGTTTCTTCGTTAGTGCTGGCAAAACTAATCACAATCATCGCGCTACCTGAGACATTGATGCGGCTGCGGCTGGCTAATGGAATCCCTTCCGGTGAAATCCAAATATCAAATGTGCCGTCGAATTTTTTAACATACTTGCGATCTTTTTCTGAAATTTTGTCTTGCGAATAATCGAAGCTCAAAACGCGGGCTGGTTTGCCGTTCCATTGTTCGGCGCGCTCTGCTTTTAGCGTGGCTTTTTCTAATTTGTGCAGAATATATGCCGCGGCGTTGGTCATGTGATTGATTTCTTTGGAACTCAATTCACCGGCAGCGGCGATGGTCGGAGTTTTAGTTTTTGGGTCGCGTTCTTGAGCGCGTTCTTCGGTCGATAATTTGGCCAGCAAGTCGTGATTGAATTGCAGTTGTAGGCCACGTGGGTTTTCTTCGATTTGGATGGCAGCGTTGCCGTTGATTTCTTCCAGTTCTTTACCTTCGCCGGTTTTGCTCCAGGTTTTGACATCGACGGTGGCTTTGATGGGCGTGGCGCTCTGGGCGCGCGTCAAGGCGGCTTTTAAATCGCTTAGACCATCTGCGAACGAGATGGCGGGAAAACAGGTTGCTAAGGACAGACTAAAAATACAAAATTGTTTTACATACGCGGGGCGGATCACGTTCATATAGTTCCTTGATACGAAATGGTGGTGACAAAGAATAGTTAAAAAAATGGATGCCGTAAAGCATCCATTTTTCGTTCTGCAATGGCTAAATAAGTCCTGCCATTATTGTGCTGTGCTGACCTTTTTGGTCAGGTAAGCATCGGTTGCGGTGGTGAGTACATTTTTTTCAGCCAAATTGATTTGCGCCGCTTCCATGCCGCGTGCCACAAAGGGCGCTAATTCAGCCGGCGTATGCGCTTTGAGCCACGATTCAATTTGATCCAACGGCACCGAATTCCAGAAAATTTCTGGAATAAACTGCGGCAACATCGAGGTACCTTCCGGCTGCAACGGTGCCATCAAGACGTCAACATTGTTGGTAAAGGTACTCCACGATAAGGTTGGGTTACTTTCACTTAAGGTCAGCGCTAAATTAATCCGCAATCCGGCTGCTTGCTTAGGAATATCCTGCGAGAACACAATTTCGGCTGCCTTAGCTGACAATGCTGGGTCTTTGACCAACATTAACGCGGGATAGTAAGTACGCATTTGGGTTTCGTTTTTGGCCGATTTGGCAATTGCGTGCAATTGCTCAAATTCTGCTGGTGTCGCGTTTAAACCAACAATATTGAGAATAAAACTTTGGCTATCGACCGGAATTGCTGTGCGATCAGCGACGAACTTAGTAAAGCGCACGCGCGCTTGGGCAATCACATCGGCATCTCCCCAAGCGCCCAAGTTACGCAACACCGTGCGGCGTAAGCGTTGCACACCCGGTGTTTCGCCAGCCTTTGGATCCCAGCCTAATTGGTTGGCGAGGGGTTTGATAATCGAGCGTGCATAAGCGGTGAAAGCAGGGTAGCCAGCAGTGCCGCGTTCGGCGTGTTCGATTTCGCCTAAAGCTTGATTAATGATTTGCCACGAGCGCAGATTTTGGTTGGAACCCATGGCCGAAGCGATGGCAAAGAAGCCGGATAAATCTTGTTTTCCCGCTTTGACTAAGGCCCATTGATCGTCCAATAACGCAATCCGATCACCGTCGCTGATGGTGGCGAAATGCTGGCTGTTGGCTTGTTGAATTGCGCTGTCATAGGCCACGCGATAGTAGCCTACGGTGTCGGCATTGAGACTTAAGGCGTCATCGCATTTGCCTGCTGCTTCGACTTGACCGTCTTTGGTCAGCAACACTGATTTGGTGTTGCTCGATGTTCCGACGCGAATTTGCAATGGAACGCTCCAATGCGGATTACTGGCGTCGTTACCTTTGGCTAAAAAACGTTGTTGGCTCAAGCTAATCGAGCGATTGCCGTTTGCGTCGCAACTGGATGCAACGGATACCAGCGGGAAGCCAGCTTGCGTGGTCCATGCACCGACGACTTTGCTGACATCTTTGCCGCTAGCTTGGCTCAATGCCGCCCACAAATCGGCGCTAGTGGTGTTGGAGTACGCATGTTTTTTCATATAACTACGTATCCCTTCGCGGAATACATCGGGGCCGAGATAGGCTTCGACCATACGTAACACGGCCTGCCCTTTGTTGTAGGTGATGCTTGGGTCGAAGGCGCTGGTGGCTTCTAACTCGTTGGTCACGTGCTGCAAAATAGGATGTGAATTGACGTTGGCATCGGTGTTCATCGCATCTTCTTTGCTGCCGTCTTGGTCTTGCCACCAATGCCAATCTGGGTGGCGGATATCCGTTTCTTTAGCCGCGCGCCATGAGGCGAAGCTTTCGTTCAACCACAATTCATCCCACCAGCCCATCGTCACTAAATCGCCAAACCATTGATGCGCCATTTCGTGCGCTTGGATGGAATAGACCATTTGGTGATTGCCCATGGTGCTCGATGAGGTCAGCAATAACGCTTGATCGTTATAAGTAATCGCGCCCCAGTTTTCCATCCCGCCTTGAAAGCCGCCCGGAACGGCGATGGAATCGAGTTTAGGTAAGGGGAATTTGACGCCAAAATAATCGTTGTAATCGGCCAAAATTTGTTTGGCGTTGACCAGCGCTTCAGCACCGTCTTGCTCTTGGCCTTTGGCGGCCACGATGTTTAATTTAGTGCCAACCGCTTCACCGCTGAGCACACCAAAATTACCGGCGGAGACATGCACTAAGTAGGTTGGCATTTTAGGTGAGCGCACAAAACTAGTCGTTGCTAATTCTCCGTTCACGGCGCGTTTGGCGACTGGCATATTCGCCACGGCAACCCATTTAGCAGGGGCAGTTAAATTCAATTGATACGTGGCGCGGAAAGCCGGTTCATCCCAGCAAGGGAACATGCGGCGTGCATCGGTCGCTTCAAATTTGCTCGACAACATGACTTCTTTACTGCCGCCTGTGCCGGAATATTCTTGCACAAACAAACCGTGCGGTTCAGTTTCTAAGACACCGTTAAAGCCAAAGCTTAGCGTGTGCTTACCAGTGCCTGCTTTGCTCGCTAGCGTGATGGTGGTCAGTTGATCTTTATCGCTTGAAACAACATTTTTAACTGGCTTGTTATCCAATAAAACGTTACTCAGTTTTTGGTTCAATGAGTTCAGCTGAATCGTATCGGTCGCTTCGGTAAAGTGCAGCGTGATCGATTCGGTACCGGCTAATTGGTGTTTTTCGATGTCGGGAGTGAGCGAAATAATGTAATCGCTTGGGATCACATTTTTCGGCAAACGGCCTGGCGTTGTAGCAAATGAGTAGGGCGTTAAAGCGGTTGCCGCTGCATTAGTTTCGGCGGCCTGTACAGCGTGGATCGGTAAGGTCGCAGCAACGGCTGAGCAGAGCAATAAGCGGGTAAAGCTGCGCTGTGTTAGGGACAAATTTTGGATAGATAACATGAAATTTTTCCTAAAGTTGGAAACGTTTAAGTTCAAAGTATTCTCCGCTCCTCTCACTTCTAGAGCTGCGGACAGTGTAATGATTCGGCATCAATTTGAATCTGAAATGCGATAAACGGCGTAAATTGAGGGATGAACTGCAAAAAATGCTGAGTTATTTTTGAGACAAAAGCGCGGGTCAAATCCGTTAGCCAATGACCATCAATTTATTCCCTTCGTGCAATTTTTTTTACTTGGACTAAACTGGTAGAAAACATCGAGGCACTGCCGCATGACGACATCATCTTTACCTGAAACGACTGATTTGCCCCCGCTAATGAAAATCGCGGAAGGCATTACCTTATCCGAATTAATAGGCGCGCTCAGTTATGCGCTTGATATTACCGAAGGCCAGCCCGCTGGGCATTGTGTGCGCTGTTGTTGGATTGGCATGCACGTCGGACGTGAGCTCGGTTTGCCCGAAGATCAGTTGTGGAATTTGTATTACACCTTGCTATTGAAAGACCTCGGATGCAGCAGTAACGCAGCGCGGATTTGCGAATTGTATTTGACCGACGATTTGCACTTTAAACATGATTTCAAGTTTGTCGGCGAAAGTCTGCCGCAAGTGTTGCGTTTTGTGTTTCAGCACACCGGCATCAAAGCCGGTTTAGCCGATCGCTTCCGTAGTGTCTTGACGATTTTGCGGGACGGCCCACAGATTGCTCATGAACTGATCGCCACCCGCTGCCAACGTGGTGCTGACATTGCGCGCTTGCTGCGCTTTTCGGAAACGGTAGCCAGTGGCATTTATAGTTTGGACGAGCATTACAATGGACAAGGTAAGCCAGAAGGTTTGGCGGGTAATGACATTCCCTTGTTTTCGCGTATCGCCTTGATGTCGCAAGTGATCGACGTGTTTTATACCGCCAACGGTCAAGACGCTGCGCTGCAAGAAGTGCGTTCGCGCTCGGGACAATGGTTTGATCCTGAATTGGTGCAGGTATTTGAGCGCGTGGCACAAGATAAGCAGTTTTGGGCGGCGCTGAAATCAACGGATTTCGAAACCAAATTGCAAGCCTTGGAGCCAGCCAGTTATGAAGTCCCGGTGGATGACGATTATTTAGACGATATTGCCGCCGCCTTTGGTCAAGTGGTCGATTCCAAAAGTCCCTACACCAGCGGCCATAGTGCGCGCGTGGCGTTGTATACCGATTTGATTGCGGAAGAATTAGGTTTGTCGTTCGAGCGCCGCCGCTGGCTAAAGCGCGCTGCGTTATTACACGATGTTGGCAAGCTAGGCGTGAGCAATAGCGTGCTCGATAAAGCCGGTAAATTGGATATTGAGGAGTGGGACGCGGTCAAGCTGCACGCAACCTATACCGAAGTAATTTTGTCGCGGATTGGTGCGTTTGCCGATTTGGCCAAGGTCGCTGGAGCGCATCACGAAAAGCTCGATGGAACCGGATACCCACGCGGCACCAGCGCCGATCAAATTCCGCTGGAAACGCGCATCATCACTACCGCGGATATTTTTGACGCCATCACCGCCACGCGCCCTTATCGCGGTGCCATTCCGATTCCGCGCACTTTAGAAATGATGGCGGAAAATCTGGACACAGCGATAGATAAACACTGTTTTGCAGCGTTGAAATCGTCCTTAGTTAAACTCAATGAAATAAGCGCAGACGAAGCATTGAAGACCGGCCAATTTGCTAATCCATAAATCGAAGTGATCGAATCAGAAACGACAAAGGCACGTTGATTCGTGCCTTTGTCGTTTTTACTGAATGCGCGCTAAGTTAAGCCGAACGTATTGCGCGTTGACCGCGTAAGAATTGCGACAACTTCACTATCATGCGGAACGCCCAGCGCACCAACAACAGCGTCAACACCGCTTCTATCGCTGTAAGAATTGCTGCGACTAAGCTATTCATGCGAGTTGAGCGTTGTTGTAGCTTGGCGAAGAAGCGGTCTTTAGAAATCTCAATACTGTCGTAGAAAGTTGGCACCACCAGCAAGGTCAACAAGGTTGAAGTGATGGTTCCACCAATGATCGCCACAGCCAACGGACGGTAGAATTCGCCACCTTCGCCCAAGCCAATTGCCACTGGCAACATACCGGCGATCAGCGCAAACGTCGTCATCAAGATGGGGCGTAAGCGCATACGGCCAGCGTACATTAAGGATTCTTCCCGATCATGGCCCAAGGCTTCGTGCTTACGAGCGCAATCAAGCAACAGAATCGCGTTTTTCGCCACCAAGCCCATCAACATAATGATGCCGATAAAGCTCATTAAGTTGAGCGTGCCGCCAGTGAGCAATAAGGCCAACACCACACCAATCAAACTCAAGGGCAAGGACAACATCACAGCAATCGGCGCAGTGAAGGAACCAAATTGCATCACCAGAATGAAGTACATCAAACCAATTCCCATGACCAAGGCGGTAAACATTTCAGTGAACAGATCTTTTTGTTCTTTCGCCATACCGTCTAATTCAATCCCGTATCCGGCTGGGAAATCAATTTCTTTTGCAATTGCCAAGGCATCGGCAGTGACTTCGCCAGGTGAACGACCTTCCGCATTGGCGGATACATTGATGATGCGCTTAGCGTTTTTATGGTTGATTTCGGATGGGCTCTTACCCATGGCGAAATTGGCGATTTGGTTGAGCGGCACCATCGAATTACCGCCATTGACTGCAATCGGCAAATGCTCGATATTTTCAGTGCTGAGTCGGTCATTGGCTTGCAAACGCACCGCCACATCGCGTGCCTCACCGGTTGGATCGATCCAGTCGCCAACTTCAATACCGGCGAAGGCAACACGCAATGCTTGGGCTGCGTCAGAGACTGAAATGCCCAAGGCATTGGCTAAACCGCGATTGAGATTGATTTGCAGTTCATCGCGTGGTGGTTGCTCAGACAAACCAACGTCAACCGCACCGCGCACTTTACGCAATTTCTCCATAAAGTCGTTGGTCAACACAGTCAGTTGGCGTGAATCTGTGCCATAAAACTGAATTTGCACTGGCTTATCACCACCGTTATTCAAGTCGTCTTGCACCACATATTCAGCACCAACCAAGCTCTTTAACACCGCGCGCAAATCGACCGCGATTTGAGTCGCAGTGCGCTTGCGTTTGGTACTTTTACCAATTTCGACATTGACGCGGCCACCCGATGCGGTGACGTTGCTATCGGTTGAAATTGTCTCTGGCAGGGTGCGTGCGAGTTCGGCTGCTTTTTCAACTTTTAAACGGTTGAAGTCAATGCTGGAACTCGATGGAGTGCGCACATCAATCGCGATTTTTGAACCATCGGTTTTTGGTAAGAAGCTCGATCCACCAAAGGCCGAATGTAAGGCTAAGGCGCCGACCAAGCTCAGTGCCGCAATCGCTGCCATAGAACGACGGTGGTGCAACGCCCAAGCAATCACGCCGCTGTAACGGTTGGCTTGGTGATCGAACCAGTCGTTAAATTTAGCTAGGTACAAGCTGATACCGGTTTTAACTTGGGTGTGATGACCGATTGGGTCACCCCAGTAAGCCGATAACATCGGATCGAGCGTGAACGAGATAAATAAGCTCACCAACACCGAGATCGCAACGGTTAATGCAAAGGGTCTAAACCATTCACCCGCGCCACCTTGCATGAACGCGACAGGAATAAAGACCGCGATAATCGAGAACGTGGTGGAAGCAACGGCTAAACCAATTTCGCGTGTGCCTTCCGAGGCTGCAGTGCGTCGATCTTTGCCCATTTCCATGTGGCGCACAATGTTTTCTCGCACCACAATCGCATCATCAATTAACACCCCGATGGCGAGTGATAAACCGAGTAAGGTCATAAAGTTCAAGGTGAATCCGCACAGCCAAACGGCGATGAAGGCCGCAATGGCAGAGGTCGGTAAGCTCAACGCGGTAATCAAGGTAGAACGCCACGAATTCAAGAAAATATAAACCACAAAAATCGTCAACACCGCGCCAAACATGAGCGAATCGATCACATTGTTTAAGCTGTTTTGGGCATTTTTACCGCCGTCCCAGCTAATGATTAATTGTGTACCGCTCGGCAGGGTTTTGTTGATGCCATCCATGACTTCGCGCACTTTATTGGCTACGGCGATGGTGCTGGAGCTATTCGCCCGCACGATAGAAATGCTGACGTTAGGATGGGCGTTGCGGATGCTGTAGCCGCTGACTTCGGCAAAGCCATCTTTGATGGTCGCGACTTGGGCTAAGCGCACTAATTGATCGCCATTGCGTTTGATCACGATTTGTTCAAAATCGGCTGGAGATTCAATCCGACCCACCAAGCGTATGCTTTGCTCAGTCAAATCGCCCCGAACCTTGCCGGCTGGCGCATTGGTGTTTTGAATGCGTAATGCGTTGGTGACGTCGCTGACTGAGACGTTAAATTCGCGCAGCTTTTCAGCCTTTAATAAAACGCTTAATTCACGGTGTAACGCACCGTTTACATTGACCACAGCGACGCCATCAATTGCGCGGAATTTTTCGGCTAAACGATCTTCGGCTAAGCGTGAAATTTCCGCGTGACTTTGCGAACTGGACGATAAGGCCAATTCCATAATCGGTTGCGATGAAGGATCAATTCGCTCTAAAACTGGTTCGCGGATTTCGACCGGCAATTTGTAGCGGATCGTGCCAATCGCATTACGGATTTCATCCGATGCTTCCACCATGTTTTTGCCGAACTTAAAGAAGATCAAAAACTGAGCATTGCCTTCGTAAGCGGTGGATTCGGTGTGATCAACGCCGGTAATGCTTTGCAGTGATTTTTCTACTCGGTTGAGAACTTCTTTTTCTACCGTATCGGGCGATGCGCCAGGGTAGGGGATGCTGACCACGATAAGGGGAAAAGCCACGTCGGGATTTTGATTGACGCGCAATTTATTCAAGGCCAATAGCCCCAAGCACATCAACATCATAATGATGACGACCGTGGCAATCGGGCGTTTAATACTAAAGTCGGATAAGAACATGGCGATTATCCTTTAGTGGCAGATGCAGCTGGCGCTGCAGGTACCGGTTTGGCAGGCGCAACGGGTTTGTTCGATGTATCTACCTCTTGCCCATCTTTGAGCGTAGTGCTTGGATTACGGATCAAAATGTCGCCATCGCTTAAGCCCGATTTCACCACAAAATCACCACGACGCTGATCGCGTGCGCCCAGAGCGATGTCGATTTTATGGATTTTTTTGTCTTGCACTTTCCATGCGCTGACTTTGTCGCCGCTGCGCATAATGGCTAATTCTGGAATCATCAAGGTCGATACGCTGGCTGCTTCGATTTGACCTTCAGCGTACAGGCCTGAGACTTGCGGTAACTTTTTGTCGGCAAAGCTGACCAGCACTTCGACTTGGCGCGTCACGGTGTTGGCTTCTGGATTAATCCGCTTAATTACGCCATCGAACGTTTGACCGGTATAACCGTTGATGCGGAAATTGACCTTTTGGCCGACTTGGATTTGGCTGACTGCATCGGCAGAAACCAAGCCTTCAAAACGCACGCTGCTTGGGTCAATCACTTTGACCAAGGCTTTACCGATTTGCGCGGTGTCGCCGTTGGACACTTTACGCTCGCTCACGATGCCATCAAACGGAGCGCGGATTTCGGTGCGTTGTAATTGTTGGCGTGCTTGCACGGTGCGGGTTTTGGCAGCCGATAAATCGCTTTGGCTGTTGTTGCGTTTGATTTCCGCGTCTTCTAACGATTGAGCGGAGGCCATGCCGGAAGCGCGCAGAGTTTTTAAGCGCTCATATTGGCGTTGCGCTTGATCGAGCGTTTGGGACGCTGCGCGTTCTGATTCTTGGGCGGAATTTAAGCTGTCGCGGATCGATGTGTCGTCGAGGCGGACAATTAAATCGCCTTTTTTAACTTTTTCGCCGTTCTCTTTATAGACTTGCAACACCACTGATGAGACTTCAGCCTGCAAATCGGCGCGCTTTTCTGGCTGGATGGAGCCAGTAATCGACGGGCCGGAGGCGAAGGCGTTGTTATGAATAGTGACCAAATCCTCTGGTGCGACCAGCAAAACGCTCGCTGCGGCAGCGGTTTTATCGGTCTTAGAACTGGCATTACCGCAGCCAGTCAGGGCAATCGCCATGGCGGCCGCTAGGGTGCCAAGCAAGAAAGTGGTACGAATAGAATGCTGCAACATAGGATTCTCCAGCCAAGTTAATTTAGTTGCCGCGAGTATAGTTAAAAATTACCGCTTAGCAATTAAAAAGTGTAAAAAGCTTATTAATATTGTTTTAAATAGGGACGTAAGCAACGCTTACTTTAACGCTGACCGAAGTATAAGGATTTACTCAGTGCAAGTTTAGAGAATGCGACAAACGGTAAAAACTGAGG
Organism: Sapientia aquatica; assembly: GCF_004358105.1. GTDB lineage: Bacteria > Pseudomonadota > Gammaproteobacteria > Burkholderiales > Burkholderiaceae_D > Solimicrobium > Solimicrobium aquaticum. The sequence continues at coordinate 339,577 of NZ_SMYL01000002.1, forward strand.
TATGAACCGATTTTTTTCAGGATGAGCTGCACAAATTTACGCTCAATCGCGTTATCGTGAAACAATATTTTCAGGTCATGCGAGCAGTTTGAATGAACCGCTGAGCAACTTGTATCTGGAACAACACAGTCGATACCTAATGAAACACGGGCGCGCAATGATTTTGTTACAGTGGCCAATTATTTTGGTGAAACCAGAGAGGGATTCTTATGAATAAATTAATTAATCGCACAATACAAACCTTGGCCGCCTCGGCATTCATCACGCTAGTGGCAATCGGCGCAACAGTGGCTAACGCGGGCGAAGTCACGGTCACTTGGCAAGAGCCAGCGAAATACACCGATATTCGCGCTGGAGAGCAAAATAGAGAGCAGTTTGAGGCGGCTTTATTCAAAAATTTTGATGGGATTTTTGCCGAACTGGCCAAGAAATTACCCGATGGCGTGCATTGGCAAGTTACCGTAACCGATTTGGATTTGGCCGGTGACGTAATGCCAGTGGGCACCACAGGCCGCGAAATGCGCATCGTCAAGCAAAATGACCGGCCGGCGATTAGCTTCACGTCCAAGTTGCTGGACGCAGACAATAAAGTCATTAATGAAGCGCAGGTGGAGTTAAAAGACCCGAACTTTTTCTCTCGATCTGCTGCAATCATAGGCAAAGACCGAAAAACCTACCCGTATGAAGAATTTATGATTAACCAGTGGTTTGAGCGGCAACAAAATAGCTTGGTGTTTCCAAAAAAATAAACCTGCCCCTAAAGTTTGCGCTGCATTTTTGCAGGGCGGCGCGAAGAGTTTTTATGACGTGAATCAGCAAACACGCTGATTCACGTTTTATTTTGCCCATTCGATTATAAAACTGCATTTTTTACCCATTTATATTTTCCCTAGGGATACACCGTTTACCTATAATGCAGGCCTGTTTGGGCCTAGAGCCTGATTTATTGGTCTTTTAATACGGCGATCCTTATGCATCACACCATTTTTGATACACCCATTATCAACACCATCATGCGCTGGATTTCTGTGCTGATTTTGCGGTTGCTGGGTTGGCGGGTCGAGGGCCAAACGCCGACCGAACCTAAATATGTGTTGATCGCCGCGCCGCACACCAGCAATTGGGATTTTCCGTTCACCTTAATGGTGTGTTTTGCGCTGCGCTTGCGGGTGTATTGGATGGGTAAAGCCAGTTTGTTTCCGCCAGTTGTGGGCGGCATGATGCGTTGGCTGGGTGGTATTGCGGTGGATAGACAGAAATCGGCCAATTTGGTGCAGGGCACGATCGACGCTTTCAATCGAAATGAACGCCTGTGCGTTATCGTGCCGCCCGAAGGCACGCGCGACAAAGTCAGTCATTGGAAAACTGGCTTTTATTACATCGCCTTGGGCGCGCAAGTGCCGATTTTGTTGGGATTTATGGATTTCAAAAAGAAGATCGGCGGCGTGGCACATTTCTTTCATCCGACTGGCGACATCGACGCGGACATGGCAGAAATTAAACAGTTTTATCGCGGTTATACCGGTAAAAATCCGCAGCAGTTTGACGATGAAACAATACAAGTAAAAGAAAAATAACCTCCCACTCTAGCTTGCTCGCCGGCCCACCTTGCCCCGGCGCGCCAAGCAACCCGCCCCTGAGAGTTAGCTCAGTTTGTCCGCTCATGTGATCAGACTTATCCCATTTTCATCACCTTTATCTTGGGTCGCATTTAAAACAAATATACATATGGAATAAAACATCGGCAATGAGTTGAATTTATGCTTTTCGTTGACTAATCTGAATTACATCGGAGCACTGTAATTTTTCTAGCCAAAAGCACATTAACCATGCCTTCTGATTTCCCATCGACAAAAAGCGTTAGTACAGCTGGCATGGTGCTGCAGCGCAATCGGCTTATCCAAATTATTCTCGCCATTTTGTGCGCCGTCGGTTGCGTGATTCTGATTAATTTTGTCAATCAAAATTGGCCGACCGTCTGGATGTTATTGGTGTTGAGCGCGTGCATGCTGGTTGCATTGATTTTGGCGCGCGCCAATCGAATTACACTCGCGGCGATGTTTACCGTCATTACCCTTACTATCGTTATGGGTTTAATGAGTTTTGCGTTTGACGGAATTTATGACGCTACCATTAGTGCATTCCCCGCTATTTTGGTGTTTGCGGCAATGTTTGCCACGTTGCGTTTATTCGTTGGCTTGCTGACTTTTATTATCCTAATTCTGTCGACCGTAGTCTGGGTCAATATTACCGGTGTCCACGTCAACGTAGTCGCTCCTGTGAGCATCATGTCGCTGGTGAATGTGGTTGCCATTTTGATGGCGACGGCGTTTTTTGTTTGGAAATTAGCCAGCGATTTACGGATTGCGGTTGCTCGCTTAGAAACAGAAAATGAGCGCATACGCGACGCCCTAACCCACATCGATACCTTGGCGCATAACGATGCGTTGACCGGTTTGCCAAACCGATTATTGGCGCGGGCGCGCTTTGAGCAAGCGGTGGAATTGGCCAAACGCGGTAACGATAAAATCGCCTTGTTGTATCTCGATTTGGATAATTTTAAAACCATCAATGATTCGCTCGGGCACATCGCGGGCGATCAGTTGTTGTGCGAAGTCGCCACGCGGCTCAAGCAAACCATTCGCGCCAGTGATACCGCAAGTCGTCAAGGCGGCGACGAATTTTTGGTCATCGTTGCTGGTCAAGCCGAGCAAGAATCGGTCGCTACTGTAGCGGTCAAAATCATCGATCTCTTATCAGAATATTTTTCCGTCAATGGCATGGAAATATCGGTCACCTGCTCGCTGGGAATCAGTATGTACCCAGATGATGGGCAGGATTTTGATGCGTTGCTCAAGCACGCTGATATCGCGATGTACCAAGCCAAAGAGCGCGGGCGCAATGGTTTTCAGTTTTATGATCCGCAGATGAACACCAATGTTGTGGAGCATCTTCATCTGATTTCCGGTATCCGCACGGCCTTGCAAAAAGACGAATTCAAACTCTACTACCAGCCGCAGTTCGATTTAAAGAGTGAGCGCATTATTGGTGCAGAAGCGCTGATCCGTTGGAAGAATCCAGAATTGGGCATGATTCCGCCCAATAAATTTATTCCGGTCGCAGAGCGCTCGGGCCAGATTCATGAAATTGGCGCATGGGTGATTGATGAAGCCTGCCGACAGGCGCGCGAATGGATGGATGCGGGTTTGCCGCCGATTGTTGTCGGAGTCAATTTGTCTCCGATTCAGTTCCGGCGCGATAACGTGGAACGCGATGTGATGAATGCATTGGAACATTACAATTTGCCGCCCTCGGCAATTGAATTGGAATTGACCGAATCATTATTAATCGTGGAGTCCGATCAAATCAGTCCGCTATTAAAGCGGTTGCGCAATCTTGGTGTGCATTTGTCGATTGATGATTTTGGAACCGGCTATTCCAACCTAGGCTACCTCAGCCGATTTGAAGTAGAGCGCTTAAAAATCGACCAGTCCTTTATCCGCCGCATGTTAGAAAATAAAAATGACGAAGGCATCGTCCGTGCCATTATCGAGATGGCGCACAGTTTGGGCTTGGAAGTAGTCGCCGAAGGTGTGGAAACCGCCGAAATGCTGGTGCATCTAAAAGGACTGGGCTGCGAATTTGGTCAAGGCTATCTCTGGTCGCCAGCCTTGCCAGCGGCAGAATTCGTTGAATTTATCCGCACCTATCAGCCCAAATAATTATTCACTTTCACTGGATAACTCCCCGATTTTTGAACCTATTTTTGTGAGCAGTATTGCTGAATCGGTAAGCTAATTTTTGTCATCAATAGCGCTGGTAAAACAGGTAAAATCACAGTCAATTTTTACTCCACATTAGAGTTATCCCAATGACGCCAAGCCACGATCATCACGATCACCACGATCACGATCACCACGAACATTCGCACCAGCACAACGAGTTTGCACATCCAGTAAACCATGACCACGTTTTTTTAGGAGCTGGGCACGATGAAAACGGGCGTAAAACCTGGTCGGTGATTGTTCTGTGTGGCGTGATGATGTTGATTGAAATTATCGGCGGCAGTTTATTCGGCTCGCTCGCCTTGGTCGCTGATGGCATGCATATGTCCACCCATGCGGGCGCGATGTTAATTGCCGCGCTCGCGTATTCCTATGCCCGCAAACACGCCAACGATCCGCGCTTTGTATTCGGTACAGGCAAGTTAGGCGACTTGGCTGGCTTTACCAGTGCAATTATTTTGGCGATGATTGCGTTATTCATTGGTTACGAAGCGATTAGCCGATTATTCGATCCAGTGGAAATTCATTTTACCGAAGCCATTCCCATCGCCGTTCTCGGCTTGGCGGTCAATATCGTCAGCGCGTGGTTACTGAGTGGTGGTGATCATGGACATAGCCACGGCCACAGCCACGGACATCATCATGGACACGATGAACATCACGAGCACGAGCACCACGACCACCACGGACATGAGCACCACGATCATCACGACCACGATGAGATCGATGCGCGTGACCACAATATGCGTGCGGCTTATATTCACGTTATTGCAGATGCTGCGGTCTCGGTGTTAGCGATTATTGGTTTGTTGTTGGCGCGGCAATTTGGTTGGCTGTGGATGGACCCAGTTGCTGGGATTATCGGCGCCTTGGTGATCTTTAGCTGGTCGTACACCTTGATTAAAGATACCGGCGCGATTTTGTTGGACATGAATCCAAGCGCAGCGCTGAGTAATAAAGTCAAATCCTTGGTGCTGGATGCGGGCGATCAATTACACGATTTGCACATCTGGCGTTTAGGCCCCGGTCATTTTGGCGCAGTCGTGTCGGTCAAAACACAACAGACGCAGCGCGACGTGGCTTTTTATCACGCGCTTCTTAAGCAGCAAAAAGGTTTGTCGCACATTACCGTTGAAGTTAATATCACGCCGTTGCCGTAACCAGTATTCATTAACGATCCGGCGCGTGACTTAGCGCATTGACCGGATCGATCTCCTCGCCGTTGCCGATATTGGTCATTGCTCTTGCTCGTCTCGCTCCCTACCTTTCTCTCTTTTCTCGATCAGCCTTCAAGCAACTGCGCAACTTCGTGCGTCGCGGATACAACAGTCCACTGAGCGGCTGATATTTTTTTGCTACGAGTTTGGTTAGCTTTGCTGTTCCTCGCGGGCGGCTGCTCCTCGGTAAAGCGCCGGTCTTTTAGCGTCATATAGGTACATTTACTTAGTTATTAGGGTATATCTCAGTATTGATGTGCAAAAATGGATATATCACTATGCTCACACGCCCGACTTGCCCTGACGAATAAATAGATCACGTAGCGACTCAGAATTCGTCGTTAAGCTGACCACAACGGAATGCAGATTTGGCGCATTAGCGGTATCCGAGCAAATAATTAAAGCAATAAATCCGAGAATTCAATCAAAGAAAATTAACCGAGGTTAAAGGGGAGATTTATGAAGGTACAACGCACGCGCATCGCTTTAGCGGTGTCGATGGCATTAGCAAGCGCAATGCTGCAAGCGCAAGCGCAACAAGCGGATGCGCCGGCATCTGCGCCGGTCCAAAACGCCGCACCTGCTGTCGCGGACGATGGCACGAGTCAAGTAGTGGTAACGGGGATTCGCGCTTCACGCCAACAGTCGCTCAAAGCCAAGCGCGATGCGGATTCCGTCATGGATGTGGTCAGTTCTGAGGACATCGGCAAGCTACCGGATAAAAACGTGGCTGACGCGGTGCAGCGTGTGCCGGGCGTCAATATTAGTTCCGGCTCAGGTGGACAAGGCGGCTTTTCCGAAAACGATCGCGTCACCATCCGTGGTACCAATCCTAGCTTGACTCAAACTTTGGTCAATGGGCATTCCATCTCAACCGGCGACTGGTACATTGGTGATCAACAAGGCACGGTTGGCCGCAGCGTGAGTTTTACTTTGCTGCCGTCTGAAATCGTTGGTTCGGTTGAAGTGCAAAAAAGCTCGCAAGCCGATTTCACCGAAGGGGGAACAGTCGGTAACGTCAATATCGTCACGCGCTTACCGCTCGAGTTCAAAAAGCAGCTCACCGTAGAAATGACGGCGCAAGATATGTACGCTGATCTGCCGAAAAAATCTTCGCCGCAGTTTAACGCATTGGTGAACTGGAAAAACGATGAAAATACCTTGGGCGTATTAATCCAAGGTTTTTCAGAATCACGCGCTGAGCGTCGTGATGGACAAGAACTCTACACCTTGGGCGCATCAACGATTTCTGACCCGAGCGTGATTGCTGCACATCCTGATTTGGCCGGCGTGAATATCCCCGCGCAAATTGGTTCCGCCGCGTTCACGCAAACCAGCAAACGTCAGGGCGGTTTGTTTGACGTGCAGTTTAAGCCGAATAAAGATTTGACCTTGGATGTGAACGGTTTGTATTCGCGCTTTACTACGCAAACATTCGATACCAATTTCATGGCCAACGTTTCGAGCATGTTTAATGGCAGCGGCAATGCCGATGGCACTTATCCCGGCGTTTCTCCGACCAGTTATGTGGTGAAAAATGGTTCGATTGTTTCAGCCACTTTCCCGATGACGACTTATGACCCTGCTGCGGGTGGCGGTCAGGCCTTGCCCGGCGTGCGTGATTCAATTTATCGACCTAACTCGGGTTCTTCCGCCGCTTACATCGACTTTGATAGTAAATTCCGCGCTAGTGACACGGTCACCTTTACCAGCAAAGTCGGCTATACCCGCGGCACGGGCGAGACGCCGCATGACTATGGTTATGAAGCCTATTTGATTAATTCACCGCTGTCGTTTCAGATGAACGGCACCCATGGTCCGGCCAATGTTTCTTTCCCGGGCGTCGACACCACTAATTTTAATAACCCGACTAATGTGGTCAATGGCGGCAGTTGGGCGCAATCGGCTAAGGTGACTGATAGTGAAACGTATGCGCAGGGCGACATGATTTTGTCCTTGGATCAAGGGCATGTGGAAAGCGCTAAATTTGGTATTCGGTTCTCCAATCATCAGCGTAAAGCGTTCGATGAAGGGTACTCATGTACTTCCAATCCTTTGGCGAGCTGCGATTTTTCCTCGACCCCACCACCGGCGTGGAATGGCACACGTTCGCCATCCAATTTTGGTTCAGGTATTGGCGCGGGCCCCGGTTTCTTGTCTAACTTCTGGGTATTGGATACCGGCGCATTAGCGGCGTGGGAGCAAAAATATAACAATGTCGATACGGGCCCTGCGTACCAAAATAATTTTTCGATTAACGAAAAAGATTACGCAGCCTATGGAATGGCCAATTTAGTTGGCGACCATTGGCGCGGCAACGTTGGTGTGCGTTTGGTCGAAACCCAGCAAATAGGGAATGCCTATGACTATTCAAGCGACGGAACAAATTTTTTCGTCACCCCGATTACCTCTAAGCATAATTATCTCGATGTTTTGCCAAGCGCGAACCTTAAGTTGGACGTAAACAAAGATCTCGTGGCGCGCTTCGCTGCCTCAGAAACAATGTCGCGTTTGGATTATTCCGCCTTGTCGCCTGCGGTGGTATTGAATAATTTAGATCACTCAGGTTCAAGTGGTAATTCAAGCTTGAAGTCGATCAAGTCGAACAATGTTGATGCCGCGTTAGAGTGGTACTACGCGCCGCAAGCGATTTTATCGGCAGGTGTGTTCTACATGGATATGCCTTCGTATATCGGTTACACCAACGTGGTGAGCACGTATTTTGATAGCACCAATCACGTAATGGCACCGTATAACATCACCACGCCATACAATATTTCCGCTAAAAATCACGGCATAGAATTATCGTGGCAGCAAACTTTTTCTAGTGGATTTGGCGGCTTGTTGAATTACACCTACGCTAACGGACATGATTCTAATGGCAGTGTATTGGTTGGATCGTCGAAGAATACGGCTAATACCGAAGCGTTTTATGAGAATGATCGCTTTAGCGCACGTTTGGCTTACACCTATCGCTCTGCATTCTTGGTCGGCTTAGCCAATACCACCACCGAATATGCGGCGGGCTTTGGCACGTTGGCGGCGTCGATTAACTACAAGGTCAACGACAATATCAAGATCACTTTTGATGCGCTTAATTTGAATAATCCGGTACTCAAGTATTACTCCAATCCTGAGCAACCAGAATCGTTTTATTCCAATGGTCGTCAATTCTTCCTCGGGGTGCGCGTATCGTTGTAATGTGATTCGTTATTGATGCGTGGAACAACACGTTTCCATCCATGGTGGCTTGAAATTAGGCTGCTATCTTCGGCAAACTGGGGAATAACCCAGTTTGCCTTTTTTGCTATGTGATGAATCTAACCGTTAAGGAGTCTGTTTTGCACAGCGTTATTGCCTTTGATATTGGTGGCTCGCAAAGCCGAATCGCTTTGTTCGAACAGGGACAACTAATTTGGCGCAATCAAGCACCGACCCCCAGCCAACTTGGGCCAGATGCGATGGTAGAGACAATAGTCAAACTGTATCGCCCGTTTGCCCAGAAATCGTTACCAGTTGGCGTCGCCATCACCGGACAACTTACCCAAGGTTGCGTGACCGGGCATAACGTTGATGTGATGCCGGGGTGGCAAAGCTATCCGCTGCAAGCCGTATTAACCGAGCGCTTGCAACAGCCAGTTCAGATTTACAACGACGCTCGTGCGGCGGCGTGGGGAGAATATCAATTTGGAACGGGAGCGCAGTGTAGCGAGTTCTTGTTCCTGACCGTGTCAACTGGTATCGGCGCAGGCTTGGTGCTCAACGGACGCTTGCATATCGCTGCTAACGGCTTCGATGCTGAAATCGGCGAGATGCTGTTAGCCGATGGGGTAACGTTAGAAAATTACGCCTCCGGTACTGCACTCGGCCATCTGGCGCAGCGCAATGGATTTGATAGTGCTAAACACTTGTGCGATGCCGCCGACGCGGGTGACGTTAAAGCCAACGAGTTGTATCAATCGGGCATTGCCGAAGTTGCTAAGAAGCTGACTGATTTGGCCGTGATGTTGGGCATTCAACGGGCGGCGGTGGGCGGTAGCGTCGGGTTGCGATCGGGCTACCTAGAACGGCTGCGCTCCGAGATGCAGCGGTACCCTGCCATGTACCAGTTCGAACTGGTGCCCGCCGCTTTAGGTGCAGACGCCGGCTTGTTTGGTGTGGCTGCCTTGGCGAGCGCGGAATAATGCGTTAAAGTTGCCTTGGATAAATTAAGTACCTAAATCGAATTGATAACAACCAAGCTCAATCACCTTGTCAACTGCCTCCCAAAAATTAATTCAAAGTCGCTGGCCTTGGTTAGCGGCTTCATTGATTTTGACAATCAGCCTATTTGTGTCAACGATTTTGGGCTGGCTTTGGTATTCCGATCAGCGTGCCGCTTCCGCGCGCGAATTGTCGCTTGATCTGATTTGGTTGGAGCAAAACGTCACCCAAACCTTAGTTGATAATCAGCGCATTCTAGAAAACTGGTCGCACGACTTACAATCCAACTCGGTTCGTGCCAATAACGATTTCTTGGTGTTAGCGGCTGGATTCGTCAAGGACAATCCAGCGGTAATCGCGATCGATTATTTGGACAAAAATAATCAGCGTGTTTTGGGTGTGCCGACCTACGTTGAACGTCCAGAAAAACTTCCTCCTATCACCGATCCCCTCATTACCGAAGCCATCCATCGCAGCAATAGCGTGAAAAGACCGGTGTACAGCAAAGTGATCGAACAATACGCGCCGCTGTGGGTGCTAGTGATTCCGATCTCAGAAGAAACCAGCAATGCCGGTACAGTACTGGTGACTTACGATCTTGACCAACTGCTGACTTCGCAAGTGCCGTGGTGGTTTGTGCAACGCTACGATTTGAGTTTGGTGAACCGCGAGAATAAGCAGTTATCTCCGCGTGAGGTGAGTGCCATCGCGCCCGATGCCGATGTGCATAAATTAAATTTTGGCCCAGATAATAGCGGCTTATCGCTGCGCGCCAGTTTGCACAGCGGCGCACATTCAGAACGCTTGCTGTTAATGTTGGCGGTAGCAGTCGGTGCGTTTGGCCTGCTCATTATTTGGTTATTGCGTTTATTGCAGCGCTGGTTGCGCGAGCGCCAGGCGGCCCAATTGGCGTTGTCGCAAGAGCTACGATTTAGAGAAGCGATGGAGCAATCCTTGGTCACTGGTTTGCTCGCGTTTGATACGCTTGGTCGGATTATTTATGTCAATCCCGCATTGTGTACGATGCTGGGTTTGGCTCGGGAAGATCTCATCGGAACTAGCGCGCCGTTTTCGTTTTGGGCTTTAGATAATATTGACGAATGCCAAGCGGCGCATGACGCTATGTTAGCCGGTGATAACCCCGATCAAGGCCGCCGTTTAGCGGTAATCGGTGCTAATGGCGAAACCCTGTCCGTGCGCTTATTTGCTTCACCCTTGGTCAACAACGACAGCAGTCCCAGTGGTTGGATGGCGTCCCTGTATGACATCACTGAATTACAAAAAGAGCGCGAATCGTTAGCCCTGTCGAGGGAGCAACTGTATGCCGTTTTATCTGGTTTGGATGCGGCGGTGTATGTCAGCGCCATTGACGACGGTCGTTTGCTATTTCGCAATCGGCATCATGCCGATTTATTTCAGTTTGACGAAGACGGGCCGTGCTGCTTAATGTATTGGCCAGAATTGATCCAAGACGCACAGTTCAAATCCATCGAGTTCCGTGATCGCCAAACAGAACGCTGGTACCACCTAGAACGGCGCACGATTTTGTGGGTAGATGGCTTACCCGTTAATTTGGATATCGCCACCGACATTAGCGCTGAGCGCGCCGCCGCTGATACCGCGCGTGAACGCGACGAGCTATTGCAGCACACCGCGCGCTTAGCCAATTTGGCCGAATTTGCTTCTGGGATTGCGCATGAACTTAACCAACCATTGGCGGCAATTGCCAACTATTCGGCTGCGGCGGATGCGTTTTTAGAAGTCGCTCCGTTGCAAACCAATAAGGTGCAAGAAGCGGTGCGTCGCATGGGCGAGGAGTCACGCCGCGCGGGTAAGATTATTCATAGCATGCGCAGCTTTATTCAAAAGCGGGCGAGCAAACATGACGTGCATAATTTAGTCCAGTTATTGTCCGAGCCGTTAGCACTCGTCGCCCCCTTAGCCCAGCGCTGGCAATTAGAAATCGTGGTCGAAGCCGAGCAGCGCGACGTATTGATTGAGTGCGATGCCGTGATGATTGAGCAAGTCGTCTTTAATCTGATTCGTAATGCATTAGAAGCGATGATCGAACAAGAACAAACGGCCTTGGCCGCCGCTGTGGTAGTTAAAATTGAACGCGATCAAGATACCGTAACGGTCAGCATTACTGATCGCGGCCCGGGATTAAAAGATCCTGAAAAATTATTCCAACCGTTTTACTCGACCAAACAAGACGGCATGGGCTTAGGCTTAGCAATTTGCCGCACGGTGATTGAAAGTCACGGTGGTCGTTTGTGGAGCGAACCCAATCCGCTCGGTGGAACCTGTTTTAGCTTCCGCTTGCCTTGTGTGCAGGCAGAAGCTGCCTAGCTATAACTTAATAATTGGATGGTGACCGATATGAGCGAACAAATTCCCCTCACTACAATTCCGCAAATCGCCATTATTGACGACGACGCCGGAGTGCGCGGTTCCTTAGGCATGTTATTAGAAACGCGCAATTGGGCGGTTACTGAATTTGAGCGCGCTGGCGATTTTTTAAACGGCCCACGCGCGCGCGACTTTAACTGCTTAATTATTGATATTCGCATTCCCGATATGAGCGGATTGGAGTTGTACGAAGAACTTAACCGCCGAACCAAAGCACGGCATACCTATTTGCCACCGGCGCTGTTTTTGAGCGGCCACGGTGATATTCCTATGGTTGTTAAAGCGCTCAAACAAGGCGCGTCGGATTTTTTAGAAAAGCCGGTTGACCATCGCACGTTGCTGGATGCGGTCAGCAAAGCCTTGACTGCCGACCAAGCCGCGCGCAGCAGCTTTGATACTCAAGCTCAGTTGATTCAAGAAATCTCAGAATTAACTTCACGCGAGCGCGAAGTACTGTCCGAAATCGTGCGTGGCTATTTAGGCAAGCAAATCGCCGAACATCTCAACATCAGCGCCAAAACAGTCGAAGCTCATCGCCTACGTATTTGCCAGAAATTTAATATCCGCACCAGCATGGAATTAGCCGCCAAATTACGCGACGTATCGCCGAGCTTGTGGGAAAAAAAAGAGGACGATGATTCTCTTTAGGAGCAGCCCTTGTGCTGCCTAGTTGAAGGTGGCGCATAGGTAAATCTACCTATAACAAGAGGTACATTTCAGGATTGTTGGCTATTAGCGCTAGGTTCTACAATCCGTGCATCAATCAAACATGCAGTAGTTTTGGCAAAGCGTACTAAATTAGCAAGAGCATTCACGTGGAACCGCAATGAATACATTAAAACTAAAGCCACTCCGTAATCTGTTAGCCAGCGCCGCGCTACTTCTGTCGTTTGCCGCCGCCAACGCGACCGAATTAAATATTTGGGTTATGTCCACCACCGCGCAACAGCAGCAAGACATGAAAGAATTATTGCGTCCGTATTTAGCCAAAAATCCTAATTTACGGGTCAACGTGACGGTGCTGAATTGGGAATCAGCATGGAGCAAAATCACCGCCGCCGCTATTTCTGGACAAGGCCCTGATCTATTAGAGTTGGGCACGACCTGGGTTGGTGCGATTTCATCGATGGGCGCCCTCGAGCCGCTGAGCTTGGCGCAGCAAAAAGAAGTCGGCACCGCCAGCGTGTTTTATCCCGCTGTTTGGGGTACAACGCATCGCTTTGATGATCCTAAAATTTATGCCTTGCCTTGGTATGTCGATGCGCGTGTGGCGTATTACCGTAAAGACGTGTTTAAAAAAGCAGGCGTGAACCCCAAAGATGCGTTCACCAATTGGAGCAGCTTTAAACAAGCGATGCAAAAGATTAACGGCCAAGTCATTGATGGTAAAAAAATTGCCGCACTTGGCTATCCCGGCAAAAACGATTGGAATTTGGTACACAATTTAGCGCCGTGGATTTGGAATGCCGGTGGCGATTTATTCACGCCGGACAAAAAACATTCCGCCATCAATTCGCCCGAAGCATTGCAAGCGATCACGTATTACACCAGCTTCGCGGCCGAAGGTTTAGTGCCTTCCTCGTCGTTAGAAAAGAATTCCGAGCAAATTGAATCCGGATTTTTTAACGGACAATACGCTGTGATTTTTGGCGGGCCGGATGTACTCAAGCGCGTTAATACTCCCAAGGCCAAAGGTGGACAAATGGAAACCGTGGCCGCGCATAATTTGGGGATTGAGTCGTATCCAGCCGGATTAAAGGGTAGTCAGACATTATTCTCCGGTTCCAATTTGTCGATCATGAAATCGTCCAAAAATAAGGACGAATCGTGGAAGCTACTGGCCTATTTAGCGTCGCGCGACAGCGAAATCACTTACAGTAAAATGTCGGGCATGTTGCCTGCGCGGATTGATGCGGCGACGGATCCGTCATTGATGGCCGACCCAAATTATGCCGATTTTATCGGTCGCATTAAGAACGGTCGTCATTACGCCTCAATCGCAAGCTGGGCGCCGTTGGAATCGGTTTATCTTAAAAACCTCGGCAATATGTTTGACATTGTTGCTGGTGTCAAAGGCAAGTACTCACCGCAAGCCATTAAACAAGCGCTCGATGTAACGGCTAACGAAGCCAATGATGTGCTGGATTCGGCTAACTGACGACAGTCCAGTACAGCCCTGCGCTGACTAACTAAATCCACTCGCTGAACTCCGTAAAAGGAAAAATTGTGCGCGCCAAGAAGTTTGATGTGTTTCCCTATCTGTTGCTGCTACCCGCGATTCTGATGATGTTGGCGGTCAATTTGACGCCTATCGCGCAGGGATTCTATATGTCCTTGCTCAAATTAAATCAGTTCACGCTAGGGCAATATTTAGATGCGCCGTTTGTCGGATTAGAAAACTACCGCCGCGTTTTATTTGAAGATCACAGCCCCATCCGCGCGGGTTTAGGCTTAGCGTTGCGCAACACCGCACTCTATACCTTGTGCGTTTCCGTGTTGTCGGTGGCGATTGGTTTGGGTGTGGCGGTGTTATCGAATCGCGACTTTGCTGGTAAAGGCATTGCGCGTACCTTGCTGCTGCTACCATGGATTGTGCCGTCCTACGTTGTCGGAACGCTGTGGGGTTTTATGTGGCAACGCGATGTGGGGATTATTAATGTGGTGTTAGTCGATTGGCTGCATTTGCTGGACGAAAAGCCGTTTTGGTTGTTAGGCTCAAATAGTTTTTTCGCCATCGTGATTCCCACCGTGTGGCGCGCTTGGCCGGTGATGATGTTGATATTTTTAGCCGCATTGCAAGCCATTCCGGAAGATCAATACGAAGCGGCGACTTTGGATGGCGTGAGTAAATGGAAGCAGTTTTTTCATATTACCGTTCCCTTGCTTAAGCCCGTGATCGTGATTCAGTTCATGTTCCAAGTGATCGACAACGTCTATTCCTACAATATTGTTTCGATGATGTTTGGTAACGGCGCAGGTCATCCCGGTGATTGGGCCGATTTGTTAATGCCGATGCTCACGCGCCAATCGTTTAGCTACTGGTTGTTCGGGCAGGGCGCCGCGGTGTCGTTCATCATGATGGTGCTGATGTTGATCTTTGTGGCGGTCTGGATGAAATCGTTTAAACGGAGCATGACCGCTGATGAATAAGCGCAAAACCCAAACTCTGTGGATGAATACCTTAACCTGGGCGGTGGTGCTGTTATCGCTGCTGCCAATTTTCTGGATGGTGCTGTCGTCCTTGCACAACTACAGCGATGTCGCGTCGGGCGATTTACTGGACGCCAATTCACCGTTGCAATGGCAAAACTACCGCGACATGTGGGTCAATGTAGACTTTTTTAATTATTTTAAAAACAGCCTGATCGTGTGCAGTATTACCACCGTGTTAGCGACCATATCCGCAACCTTCGCAGCCTATGCCTTGGCACGTTTTCGTTTTCGCGGCTCCAACGCAGTCAGCGTGGGCATTACCGCCACGCAGGTGATTCCGGGCATGTTGTTCTTTTTGCCGATGTATATGCTGTATCGAAAAATGGGCGAGTCATGGAATATCCCCATGTTGGACACCTATCACGGCTTAATTTTTCTCTACGTTGCGCTGTACACCCCGGCCAGTATTTGGATTATGCGCGGCTTCTTTATTTCGATTCCCCGCGAATTAGAAGACGCCGCGATCATTGATGGCTGCTCGCGCTTCGGTGCCTTCGTCCGGATTGTGTTGCCAATCAGTGCGCCAGGAATTATTGCGACAGCGACGTTTATTTTTTTACTGGCATGGGATGAATTATTTTTTGCCTGGACGCTAACGACGTCGGCTGATGTACAGACGATTCCGGTCGGAATACGTTTATTTATCGGGCAGTATCAGCATCGCTATGATTTGATGATGGCAGCGGCGACCGTTTCAACCATTCCGGTATTGGTGGCGTTTTTTGCTTGTCAGAGGTTTTTTGTTAAGGGATTGGCGGCGGGAGCAGTCAAGGGGTGAGTATGTTGTTTTGCGTTGAATTCCTTAATATCTAAAAAAATAGTTAAACCAATTAAAACAACCACAAAAAATCAAGCCCATTAGAAGGAACCCAGCATGGCCTCAGTAAGCTTCAACAACGTCTCTAAGTTCTACAACAAAGACGAAGCCGTCATTAACGGTGTCAACTTCGCCATTGAAGACGGTGAATTCGTCGTCTTTGTTGGCCCATCTGGCTGCGGCAAATCGACCTTATTACGCATGGTTGCCGGGCTCGAGGACGTCACGCATGGTGAGATTTCGATTGGTAATGTGGTCGCCAATGAGTTACACGCTTCGCAGCGCGGCGTGGCGATGGTGTTTCAATCCTATGCGCTGTATCCCCACATGAGCGTGCAGCAAAATATGGGGTTTGCGTTAAAAATGGCCGGAACTCCTAAGTCCGAAATTCAACAGCGTGTCAACAAGGCCGCTGAGATTTTACAGATTACCCATTTGCTCGATCGTAAGCCCAAAGCCTTGTCCGGCGGGCAGCGTCAACGGGTTGCGATTGGACGGGCGATTGTGCGCGAGCCTAAAGTGTTTTTGTTTGATGAACCCTTATCCAATCTCGATGCTTCGCTGCGCCAAAATATGCGGGTTGAATTATCCAAGCTGCATCATGAGCTTGGCACCACCATGATTTATGTCACGCACGATCAGGTCGAGGCGATGACTTTAGCGGATCGGATCGTGGTGTTTAACGGTGGATTTGTGCAGCAAGTTGGTAGCCCCTTAGAGCTTTACGACAATCCAGCCAATTTGTTTGTGGCGGGTTTTTTAGGGTCGCCTAAGATTAATTTGATCGCTGGCAAATTGATTGCGATGGATGTCGATCACGCTCAACTCGCCTTAGCCAATGGAGCGCGAATTTACGCAGCTGTGAACGCCGAGCAGGGTGCGCTCAACGAAGTCGCTACACTGGGGATACGGGCGGAACATGTGCAGTTGGCTGAGCAAAATGAGGCGGGTGCAATTGCGGCCAAAATTGTGTTGGTTGAACATTTGGGCGATCAAATTTTGGCTTACATCAAACTCGCTGGGGTTGAGCAAGAGTTGTGCATGAAGTTGCCTGGACACCGCAGCAAACTCACATACGGCGACCATATCCATGTGAAATTCCCAGCGCAACATTGCTTAATGTTTGATCAGTCCGGTAAAGCATTCCCACGAATTAAACACACCGATAACCAATAAGTCGTTATGAAGATTCTACATAATCATCTGGGATATCCAACCCAAGGGCGTAAAGTCGCCTTGATTCAAAGTGCGGAGGATGTAGAAGGACGCACGTTTACTATTTATGACGCTGTGCAAAGATCAGCAGTATTTTCTGGTGTTTTGGGTGCGCGGCAAACCATTGGCGAATGGCATACTGGCCCGGTTTATCAAGCCGATTTTAGTGCGCTGCAAGAGCAGGGGAGTTACGTGTTGACGGTTGATTTGGGCTTGCCGCATGCTTCATTGCCGTTAGTCTCGCAGCCTTTTTCGATAGCGCCGATTATTTATGGTGGTCAGCTTATCTCCGACTTAATCCATTATTTAAAGTCGCAACGTAGTTCGGGTATTTTCGACTTGGCGGATCGCACTTGCCCTAAGTTTGTTAGCGAAGAAAAAGTTGCTGGACGAGTGGTTGAGCGCGTGGATGTGCACGGTGGTTGGCATGACGCCTCGGGCGATGCATCAAAATATTTATCGCATATGTCGTACACCAACTTCATGAACCCGCAGCAAATTCCGCAAGTGGTGTGGAATTTAATTGATGGACGCGATCGCCTTCCAGCACAATCGATTTGGCTCGATGATCGCATCGTCGATGAAGCCTTGCACGGTGCGGATTTTTTGATTCGTATGCTCGACCCGCAAGGTTATTTCTACATGACCGTGTTTGATCGCTGGAGTAAGGACGTTGAGCAGCGCGAAATCTGCAGCTACACCACGCAAAAAGGACATAAGTTCGACACCTATCAAGCTGGCTTCAGGCAGGGTGGCGGCAGCGCCATCGCCGCATTAGCGCGGGCTAGTCGATTGCCGCGTGATGGTGAATTTAGCCGGATCGATTATTTAACCGCGGCAGAGAAAGCCTTCGCGCATCTGCAGCAACATAATTTGCAGTATCTCGATAACGGGCAAGAAAACATCATCGACGATTATTGCGCCTTGCTAGCAGCAATTGAATTATTCGCCACCACCAGCAACCCAAGCTATGAGCAAGCCGCTGAGCAGCGCGCACGCAAGTTAATTCAGCGTCAAAGTCAGGCGGGTTGGTTCTGGGCCGACGATCAACAAACCCGCAGTTATTTTCATGCTGCCGAAGCAGGTTTGCCGTCTATTGCGCTGCTGCGTTTTATCGACGTTGCCCCGAATTCTTCATTAGTACAAGATTGTCGTGACTGTGTGCAAAAGGCATGGGAGTACGAGCTAAGCATTTCCGTCGATGCGCGTACTAATCCATTCAACTACCCGCGCCAATATATCCAAATGCCGAATAAAGCTGGCCGAATCCAATTCTTTATTCCGCATGAAAACGAAAGCGGTTATTGGTGGCAAGGTGAAAACGCGCGGCTAGCATCGTTAGCCTCGGCGGCGCAATTGGTGGCGACCCAGTTTGAAACAGACGCACAATTTGCACAGACCTTACGCGCCTATGCACAATCCAACTTGAATTGGATTTTTGGACTCAATCCATTCGACGCGTGCATGATGCAGGGACATGGACACAATAATCCGCGCTACGAAAACGGCTATTGGAATGCGCCCGGTGGAGTGTGCAACGGAATTACGTCGGGCTTAGAAAACGAAGAGGATATCGATTTCAAAAGCGCATCTCAAACAACGCCGTTTCATTCGTGGCGCTGGGGCGAACAGTGGATTCCCCACGGGGCGTGGTTGTTTCATGCGCTAAGTCAGCAAGCGATGGAATAGGTACTTGCATAAATCGTGTCAACCTCGGGCGGGAATTAAACCCCGCCCGTTTTTTTTTCAGTACCCGAAAAGCTTTGGCGGATTACATAATCTGCTTCCCATTGACCATCAATCCCTGCGCGGAGTAAGTTGATTCTAGCGACAAATCGGTTCCGTTATCCTTGACGTAACCTTGTTGAACCCAAGCTTTGAGCATGCCTTCTTTCATTTGGCGCTGTTGATTTAGGTCGCCTGCCTTGTCCTCAAAACCTTGAATAAATACGTTGCGGCCCACGTTGAGTGACGCTTTGGCGCTGATTCTTGATTTGAGTAAGTCGCCGATATTGGTGATGGAGATTTCTTGAGCGTTAAAATTTTTTCCATCGACATTGAATTCCGCCTTGCCAGAAATATTACCTTCCGCCGTTTTCATACTGAACTGATCGAGCCGTATGCTCGGTGAGCTGCGAATTAAGTCGCCCGATTTTTGCAGCAGTTGATTGGCCTGCGCCAATTGTTGTTGCTGATTTTGGAGCGGATCAAGCGCGGCTTGCGCTGCGCTATTGGCTGCATCCGCGTTACCCGCATTTCGCAGCGATTCCTTATTCAGCTCTTGGATTGCTTTTTTCAAGTTCAGAAGCGCTTCTTTATTCAAATTCACGTAAGAAAAATCCACCTTAATGTCTTGCGCAGCAAAGGCGGGTGCGCCAGCAGTTGCTTGTTTGGGATTGCCAATCGATGTGCTGGCGATCTTGGTTTTATAGATCACATCGATCGTTTTATCGTTATCGTTGAGATCGGCGTTCAGGTCGATGTTATGCATGGAAAAAACATCGGCCCCATTTTGGCTGGCGTCTATCGCTTCTAGCGCAAAGTGGGCATGTTGTTCCCAACGCGCAGTAGGACTTTGATCGGCGCTGTTGTGACCGCTGGTGCTCAAGTTGGTCAGATTAAATTTGAACATATCGCTTGCGGTCGTTACCGAGAGCGAAGGGATTGAGGCTTCGTAGTCGATTGGATGATCGATACTGCCGACTAATTTCAAGGACAAATTGCTACCCATAACTCCGATGCCATCGGCATTTTCCCAATGAATTGTCGGCGCGGAGATCAGAGTTGAGTAGCCGCCGAAAAAAAGTCGATCACTGCTAGCAATGACGTTAAAGGGCAAGGTCGATTCTTTGCCATCGTCGCTGACGACATTAATTGTGTGAGAAATTTTTGCCCAGCGATAAAACGGAATCGCGATTTGGTTGATGTGATGTTCGACCATGAAATGCATGGGAATAGTGCCTAGCATGACCACATAATCGGTTTTGGCTTCCGACGAGAACCAACCGCGTTGAAACGAAATAAGCTCAGTTTTGATTGGTAATGAACCTTGCTCGCTGCTGTTTTGCGCGATTTTTTTCATTTCCTCTTCGGCACGCATGCCAACGATGCCAGGAACGACTGCCAGCCATCCGGCTGCGACTAGGGCGAGGATTGCGGCGCTGATTTTGGTTGGTTTATGCATGTTTTTAGTTGAGCTTAAATGGTTAAAAAGTAATCTAACAAGGTTGCGAGGGTAAAGAATAATTGTTGTCTTGGCTATGCCCTAAATAGGGTATTTTGTGCGGCCTTGAGTTAATGATTAACGGCGGCTTTTTGGGCCAATTCAGCTTGATCGCACTGCTTATCTGGTGCATAGCGCGTCAATTTTTATCAAAAAATAGTAAAAAAATATCGGAAATTGAGTTTCCCCTCTAAACCTTTTATACTCGCGCCGCACTCGACACAATCGGCTGCGTCGGTTGTTTTGGCTTCAACAAAGCCCAAACGGCCTTTGCTGTACCACTTAGTGAATTTCATTTTAAAACCCAATCATCGCGTTTTTGCTGCGCCAGTTCTTATCGGAATTGGATAAGCAATAATGCACGGAGCCATCAGCATGACTGCATTTGTATTTAACGAACCCAATTTTGACGACCACGAGCAAGTCGTGTTCGTATCCGAGCCTAAGTCAGGCCTCAAAGCGATCCTCGCCGTTCACAACACCAACTTAGGCCCTGCAATGGGCGGTTGCCGTATGTGGAATTACGTCAACGAAGCCGCTGCCATTAACGACGTATTGCGTCTGTCGCGCGGCATGACCTACAAAAACGCGGTAGCGGGTCTACCCATTGGCGGCGGTAAAAGCGTCATTATTGGCAATCCAAAAACCGACAAAACACCAGCCTTGTTTGAAGCCCTAGGTGAAGCGCTAGAGCGTTTGGGTGGTCGGTATGTGACTGCTGAGGACATCGGCACCAGCCCAGAAGATATGGCCAACGTAGCGCATAAAACTAAATTTGTAGCTGGTTTGGGTGCTAGCGGCGATCCTTCTCCTTTTACTGCACTGGGTTGCTTTGTCGGCGCACAAGCAGCGGTTAAATTCCATTTGAAGCGCGACAGCATGGAAGGCTTGACTGTCGCCGTGCAAGGCTTAGGTCACGTAGGTTACGATTACGCGCGTCGTTTGCATGCAGCGGGTGCAAAATTGATTGTGGCTGATATCGATGAAGCCGCGATCGAACGCGCACGCGCCGAATTTGGTGCGCAAGTTGTCTCCGTCGACGCGATCTACGACGTAGCGGCCGATATCTATGCGCCGTGCGCCTTGGGTGCAACATTGAATCCATTAACTTTGCCACGGATCAAAGCGAGCATCATTGCTGGTGCGGCGAACAACCAATTAGCCACTGCGGAAGTCGGCGATTTGTTGCGCGACAAAGGCGTGCTGTACGTGCCTGATTTCGTCATCAATGCGGGCGGCATCATCAAAGTGTGCTACGAATATTTGAACAAGCCAGAGGCTGATGTCGAAGCACATGTGCGTCAAATCGGTGCCACATTGACCGAAGTCTTTGAGCGCGCAGCGCATGAAGGTTTATCGACTAGCGTGGTGGCCGATCGCGTGGCTCAAGCGCGTTTTAAACGTTGATTTAACACTCAATTGCTCGATTTAGTTTGACCCTGCTAAGAGCGCGACGAAAGTGCTCTTAGCGGTCCGAAGATGTCGCCTTAAGCTCTAACTTGAGCGCCGCCTTAATTCCGGCCTTAATTCCCGCCTTAATTCTTGACTTAAGCACTTCCTTAGTTCAACTTCCATCCCACATACAACGCTACAAAAGTTGGTACCGTAAAGTTAATCAACAAAAACGGTAATTCGTCGGCCAAGCTGTATCCCGCCTTGGATATGCCCATCCACAAATTGAATACGCACACAACAAACCACAACGGAATAAAGCACAGTGACGCCGTCACCAAGCTAGTGCTGCTGTTGTCGCTAACAACGTAAGCGCCTAGCAGCATGGTTCCTAGTAAGCCTAGTCCTGCGATGATTACAAAAAGTGTGTGCATTTGCCGTATCTAAAAATCATGAATAAGGCGTGATTTTGATAGCGAACTGGACTGGCGTGGGCGCTTAACCGGCGAGTTAACAGAATTTAACCTGGTTGTTGTTGAAATCTAACGGCAACTTTAGGCTTAAAGTAGATGAAGGGGGAAAGAGCGTTTATTGGCTGAATTTGAATGAAGTTGCGCTATTTTTGTGCTGAAAAGCAACTGTTTTAAAAAAGTTCCGTCGAAATTGTAATATTTTGTGATTATTTATCAGTCTACCATCATTTTTGTGAAATCAATCCCTATAATTTTTTTACCTTAATAGCGCTGTTAAGGTGGTGTGATTGTAGTTTGTTTTCTTTTCCAAAAGCATGAGATGAATGAATTCATCTTGAATAATAAACCTAGCCACTCAGCGATCCTGGGTGGCCATGAACATAATTTAATGGAGAGTTTACTGATGAAAGCAACAAAATTAAAGTGTATCGCGCTTAGTTTAGCCATCGCCTCGTCTTTCGCACACGCTGCGCAAATCAAAGTCGATGAAGACACCGTGTTTAAGCCAACCGGTAAAGGTTTCGGCGCAGTCGATAACGACGCAACCGAACGCGCAAAACGATCCGCCGCCAAAGCAGCACGCGTATCTAGAACTCAAATTGTTTATCACGGCGGCCCTGTGATGACCAACCCAACTAAGCTGTATTACATTTGGTACGGCAATTGGTCGTCCTACACTAAAGCGCAACAAATTTTAGTCGCTTTCGGTAGCGGTATCGGCGGTACTCCTGCGTTTAACGTTAATACTAGCTACACCAGCGCGGCTGGCGCGAAAGTGGTCAACAACGTGCAATTAGCAGGACAATATTCCGATAACTACAGCAAAGGCAAAGCGCTGAGTGATCAAAATATTTTGGATGTCGTTACTGCGGCAATTAGCAGCAACAGTTTGCCGAATGACCCTAATGCACTTTATTTTGTGTTGACTTCACCGGACGTGACCGAGACTTCGGGTTTTGGCTCCCAATATTGCGGATGGCACGCCAACGCAACGATTGGTGCTAACGATGTGAAATACTCGTTCGTCGGTAATCCAATCACCATTGCCCCAGCCGGGTGCGGCGTCAACAGTCCATCCCCTAATGGCGATGGCGGCGCGGATGCGATGGCTAGCGTGATGTACCACGAGTTATCTGAGACCGTATCTGACCCAGATGGCAACGCTTGGTACGATGGCAGCGGTAATGAAAACGGCGATAAATGTGCTTGGAACTTTGGCACCACATTTAAAGCCACCAACGGCGCGTCAGCGAACCAAACGTTCGCCTCCCGTCAATGGCTGCTGCAGCAAATGTGGCTCAACGTTGGCGCAGGTTCTTGCGTTCAGAAGTATTGATTAATTGATTAATTGAGGTAGCGAGTGAAGAAATTTGCGTTATTACTAGCCGCTTGGCTGTTGATGTCAGTCCCATTGACCTCATCAGCCCAAGGTCCCATCCATGGGACAGGAGTGCTCACGCAAACCCGTTATGTGAAACTATTCGGAGACTTAGAAAACGAATTATTGAGCGTGATGGAAAAGCGTGATGGAGCGCGTTTGGAACAGCTATTAGCTTCTACTTTTGAAGTCCGTAAAGCCAATGGTGACGTTATTCCGCGCGCAGATTGGATGAGTAAAATCAGTACCAATCCACATCCTGAGTTGCACCGAGCAATCTCGCACTTAGTCGTGTATGAAATTGGCAGTCATGCGGTCGCCAATTTCAACATCACTTCAGCCGATAACAAGGCAGCGAAGTTTGTTGTCGACGTGTGGGCGCCAGAAAACGGGCAGTGGGTATTGCGAGCGCGAATTGAATCGGACGTGCCTTAGTTGATTCAAATAGTGGTAAAAAAACCGACCTGTTTTTGGGGTCGGTTTTTTTATGCAACGACGCTGTGATAGTTTGCATCAAGGCGGCAAGGTAAAAATGATTTGCCACCTTGATTTTGCTGCGATCATTACCGCCTTAACTAAACAATTTTTGCCCAATAAATTCGCCCGGTTGCGCGCCTGGCGGGCAAGCAAATAAGCCGCTACCAATGTGTGTGGTGAATTGATTGAGCATGTCAAATTTCGCCATTTTTTCAAACATTTTGGTAAAGCCGGTTCTTGGATCACGCTGGTAACATTGGAACAGCAAACCAGCGTCAAACGTGACCGATTGGTGCCAAGGCGGCCAACGCTCGGCGATCTGCGCAACCCCGTTGTCGAAGTTAAACGCTCGGCGCAAAATTTGCGCGCCGTCGTTACTTTCTGGCGCCGATAATCGCACATGGGAATTTTCTGGAATCAGGTAGTTGCCGTCTTTGTCGGTCGCTTCCAAGTCCAATTTGTCGAATTCATGGTGCTTGCCGAGAGGCGCGCCGGATAACTTGTGGCGACCAACCGTTTGCTCTTGAAACGCGAGTTTCATTTTGTCCCAATGTTCGAGCGCAATCCGAATCGGACGAATCACCATATAACTGCCATCGCGCATCCAGTCCGGACCTTCGTTGCCGGCCCAAACAAACTGATGCATAGCGGCCGGGTCTTTAGTCGGCACGTTGATGGTGCCATCTTTAAAGCCCATTTGATTGCGCGGTGTTTCGTTCGGTTTATACCCAGCAGTAAATCCAGTTTGCGCCCAACGAATTTGTGCTGCGCCATTCATTAAGCTCACCATGCGACGCAGCGCGTACTCAACGACTTGGGCATCGTCGGCGCAGGCCTGAATCGAGATGTCGCCGCCGGTACGTTCAGGGATTAACTGGTCGCCATTAAAACGCGGCAAATCGGCTAACGCAGCCGGGCGCTTGCTGGCTAGGCCGAAGCGATCTTGCCCGTCTTTTTCAAACAAGGTCGGACCAAAACCAAAGGTAATCGTCAGGCGTGAATTCGGTAAGCCTAGCGTGGCGCCCATTTCTTTTGGAGCTTGTTCGGGATCGGCGTTTTTGTCCATGTGCGCTGGCCCTTGGGTCATTTCTGCCGCCGCATCCGTCCACGCTTTGAGCAGCGCAATCAGTTCAGCTCGTTCTGTGGTGATCACATCGAACGCCATGAAATAAGTGTTGCGCTGAATCGGTGTAGCGATACCGGCTTGATGCTTGCCGTAAAACGGTTCGATCGCTTTGCTCGCGGTGTCCGGTGAATTAATTGGCCGCGCTAAGGCGTTGCTAGTTAAAGGTGCGGTCGCCGCGATACCGCCCGCCACCAAGGTGCGGGTCAAGAAGCTGCGTCGATTGCGATTGGCTAATTTGTCATCTGAATTGTTCATGGGGCACCTAACACTAAGGTATTCATATCATCTTCAACGTAATAAATTCCCTTGCCGTCTGGGGTCAGCGCCAAGCCGAATAAATCTCCATTGCCGGGCGGCGATTGGGCTTGGTTGGAATCGAGCCAATGTGCATAAATTTGTTTGCCAGTGATTGGATTGATTTCAACGGCTTGACCGTTTTTGCCGTTGGCCACGATCAAATGTCCAGCTGGCGTCATCACCATGGCTAACGGCCAACCCAGCAAACCATCTTTGGTGACTAAGCGACCGGTCTGCGCGCTGTCAGTGCGTGTGCTGGCGTTAGGTATGGCGGTGATTTCGTTGGCGATTCCATTGGTCACATACAGCGTATCGTCCGCGCCCAGTGCTAAGCCAGTTGGCCCAAACAAAAAATTATCGCGGTCCGGTCGCTGGGCAAAGCCATCGCCAATCACGGTTTGGCTCTGTAATACCGGCGCTTGGCCTTCGGGGATTGTTAGTTCGAGACGTAATACGGTGGCCTGATGCGTAATAATTGGGTAGCGCGTGGCTGGATCAACGACTTCTGGCCCTTGCAGGCCAAAACCGGCCATGCTAATGAACAGGACTGCACTGTCGCCGCGATCAATGGTGGCCATATTGCCCCACGGTGCATTGATGGTTGGGCCCGCCCAAGTCGCAACGTGTTGGCCGTTGGAGTTAAAGACCAATAAACAACCGTCGCCTTTGGTTTTGGTTGTGCCGTCTTTACTTGGCGTGCTGCCGACAATAACCCAGCCGCTTTTCAACATCGTCATTGCAGTGCTTAAGCCGACGCCACCCGGACAATCTTTTAAGTTTTGCGCTACTTTGGCAAACAACTTGGTCTCTTTAGTGCTGGGGCGGTAGTACACAATCGTCGTCCCAGTGCCTTGTAGGTTAGAGATATTGTTAAAGTTATCGACCAATACATCACCTTGTTCGATCACACCGGATGAGACTGGTGCAACCACTACCGCGTAGGGGTTGAGATCGCCATTATCGGGTGAGGTGGACGCAAGCGTTTTGTGCTTATGAATTGTTTCCAACATACCTTGCGGCTCGGCAGCCTGCGCAGAAAACATGAGTAAGGTCAATGCAGCAGCAAGCAAACGCTTGATTGACTTAGCTAGAGATAATCGTGATGTCATGATGTGTCAGCCTTAAATTAAAAAGCAATATTGGTGCGTAAGCCAAGCACTAATTCGTTTTTGATGCGATGGCCAATGTCATTTGGATTGGCTAGCCCACCGCCCGGATTGATGACATATTGAATGTCTGGTTGCAGCTGCAACCAAGGCTTAACTTGGTATTGATAAGTCAGCTCAACCAATTTCTCGCTAGTACGCGCCGGGTTGTAAGTGGCGTTGTATTGCGCGGTGTCGCGGTCCAAACCAGACGCCCGATTACTGACGTGAGCGTAGCTAAACGCCAGACCAATTGAATCGGTCGTGCGGTAGGCAAATGGGCAGTGCAGTACCAAGCCCACATTAAGGCTGGCATCAATTAAATTTCGGTCGGCCAGTGGTGTTGCCATCGCGCGCGCAAATACTGCCAGGGTGCGGTTGAGTTCCTGTGCATCACGCCAAACCAACTGATCAGCAACGGCGTAATACGAAAAATTGCCATGATGTTGCAAAGCGTTTTGATCGTTGTTCGGATTTGCTAAGGGCAGCCCCGCTTGGTTAAAACGCTGATCGGCAAATTGCTGACTGTTATACCAAGCACCAATCCGATAAGTTCGACCTAGCGGAGCATCTTCATCGGCTTGCACCATGCTACCCAGAGCAGGATAAGAGAATTGCAATTCCACCATCGTTAAGGTGCCGTCACCCAAAGGAAAACTGACGCCGTGCTTATTAATTTGCTGCGGATCGCCGTCGGTCGATTTACCGGTTGGGCTGCCGTTAAAGACGCCCGCCAGCACAGTCATGCCGTCGATTGGGCGCGCACTGAGACGAATTCCTAGCGCCGACAGCGGGTAAGCAGGGCCTCCACCGGGCATGTTGGCTGAAGGCAGCATCGGCCAACCAAACATCGTATTGACAAACATTAAGGAGTTGCTGCTGACGATAAATTCTTGGTCAACGCTTTGCTGACCGACTTTGAGGTCGAGTCGGTCCTCATCGAGAAATTTTTGGTCATACCATAATTCCCATAACCGGAAACCGCGGTCAGCTTCAATTCCTGAAGCGGTCTGCAAACTTTGCAGATTATTGCTACTTAAATTTTTGCCGTGAATTTGCAAGGCGCTGACATTGAACAAGCCGCCATGCCAACCGAAAGCGCGCTGGGTATTTAATTGCAATACGGCTTGGGTCAGCCCATCGTACTCAAAGCCTTTTTGGGTTCCGCCGGTAACATTGCCCAGCGATTCGCTTGTTTCCTGCAGCGAAAAAGTCATGCCGTATTTACTCAATTCAGAGCGTGCACCCCACATGTCGCCGAGCAAATTATTGCTGCGGTCAATGCCATCGACAAAGCCAAATAAGCTATTCGACGACACCGCATTGTTGTCGCCCGCGCCCGCTGCAATTGAAATCGGTGGCGGAGCGGCGTAGGTTGAATTCGCCAACACAATGGCAGCAATCATCGTACTCAAGACGGTGACGTTGGCAAGTTTGGAGGTGGTTTTATTGTTGTTTGGCATGAGATTGGAAATGGCTCGTTTCTTTGGCACAGCGATGAAAAATAAATCTTTATAGAAACACGAATGAGAACGATTATCGTTTGTAAATTTTCCTGAGTCAATAAATTTATTGCTTCATTGAAATAAATACAAGATTGTTAGCTGTGCTGACCTGTGCGTTGTAGAACGCCAAAACGTGGAGATGGAACGGTTAAAAAGTAAAGATACGCGCGGCCTGCGCTAGGGGAAATGCCGAGTCAGTTCCGGATTTGCTGCAGTGTGACTAATCCGGAACTGCGCTGGAAAGTGAGTGGCAAGAACAATTTAACAGAAATAGGCTAGAGATTTGACGCAATGGATGCGGGTTTTGTGCGTCCTAAATACAACAATCCAGCGGTAACAACACAGAACACGGCGGTCGCGCCAAATAAGGAAAAGTGAATGCCAATTCGGCTTCCGATAAGGCCGACGAAAATCCCACTAAACAGTCGCAACCCAGCAGACGACATGCCGAATAACCCGAGTACCTTGCCGCGAATCGCGTCCGGCGCATTCATCTGCACAATGGTCTGATTCATGCTGCTAAACGACAATTCACAAAAGCCCGCGGCGAATAAGCAAACCAAGGCGGCAGGGTAGTTGCGGGTCAGAGCAAAACAACCTAGCGCAACCGCCCAACCGAGCGCAAAGCTCATTGATGCAGTCGGCGTGACGCGGGTAAAGCGCAGTCCTGCTTCCAGCGTAAATCCAGCAAACAACGCGCCCGCCGCATCGGCCGCTAACAACATCGAATAGGCAAAGCCCGGCTCGATTCCGCCCAGATCATTTGCGAAGCCTGGCATTTGCGCTTGATAACTATTTCCGACGAAAAATGACGCCGCTCCAGACAGCAAAATCATGACGCTTAGCGCGGGGATTTTCTTCACCGCTTGAATCGATTGCCAAATGTCGCGCAAGCCATTTACCCGCCGAGTGCTCGATTGTTCCAAGCGTTTGGCGCGATGTGGACGCGGTGCATTAATGAGCCAGATTAATAGCGGAAGGTACAGCGCCGCATTCAGAAAAATACCCTTGGCTGGTCCGAGCGTGGACATGATCAAACTACCCACGCCCGGGCCAACCAAGACACCAAAATAACGCGCCGTAGCGTTGAGTCGCACGGCGCTGGCGAGCTTCTCGACGCCAACAATATCGTACAAAAGCACTTGGCTAGACGTCATCCAAAATACGCCCGCAAGGCCGTGTAATACCAGCAGCGTCATGGCAAATGGGATGGTGAGCGTATCGGTGACAAAGAAATAGCCCCAACCAATTGAGACGATGGCAAACAATGCGCCACCGATTTGGATTAAACGGCGCGAATCGAAGCGGTCATTTAACGCTCCGACGCCGACAGAGAATAACAAGAATGGCAACCAATGTGAGATCACCGCAAAGCCACCCAAAGTCGGCGATTTAAATTTTTCAAATGCCACCCAATAGCTGATCACATGCTCAACGTTGTCGGCCATCATGGTTAGTACAAAAGTGAAAACGAAGATCGGAAAGCTAGGAATTTTTAAGGCTTCGAAAGCCTGGTGTTTAGTTTTTTCGGTCATTTGAAAGCATCTCGAGCGGGGCAAAATTGAATCGAATTGGTTTGAGTGAACGCAGGTATTGCTGGTCGTTTTTATGGATTTAAAAAATAGGCGGCAAAGGCAGCAAAGGCAGCAAAGGCAGCAAGATAGCAGATTATTCGATCTTGGTTGCGCGAGTGAAAGCGTTGAACGGCATTCCTAACACTCTAAAGTACTGAATTTCTTCGACAAAGGGTCGCATTGCATAGGCGTCCACGCGACTAAGTTGCTGCCTTATCGTTGCAATCGATCGCCATATTTAAGGAACTCCGTGCATTTTCACCGCAATCCCCGATGTGTTGCTGTTGCCATGCGGCACTTCCTACTTGATAATAATGCCACCATGAAAATACCCTACAACCTTTGGCATCCGGTTCTGCTAAGCAAAGAATTGCGCGCTAAGCCCAGCAAATTTCGACGCTTTGGCCTTGATTTCGTCTTTTGGCGCGATGCCCAAGGTCAGCCGCATGCTTTCCCAGATCGCTGTCCACATTTGGGCGCATCGCTCAGCCAAGGCTCGGTAGTGGACGGCAAACTGGTTTGCCCATTTCATGGCTTTGAATTTGATTCATCGGGTCAATGCGCGCACATTCCGGCCAATGGCGTGAGTGGGAAAATTCCGGCAGGAATGGAATGCGACCATTACGATTGTGTGGAGCAATATGGCTTTATCTGGCTATGGATGGGAGACGCGCCCGCGACTGGCAGCCCAGCCTATTTTGCTGAAATAGCGGCCGGATTTCAGACCTACGATTCTGTGGTTGAAGCGCCGGTCAATTATTCCAGAGCCATCGAAAATCAACTCGACTGCGCGCATTTACCCTTTGTACATAAAACCACGATAGGCGCGGGCGGCAGATCGTTTGTCGATGGTCCCTATGTAGAAGAATTCGAGAACGGGATTAATACGTGGGTGTTTAACCGCATCGATTCCGGCGACGCGCAACTGTCGCAATCCGAATTACGCGCTCGCGCTGCGGCGATTGTGCCGAGTTTGCAATTGCTTTTTCCGAGCCTATGGCTGCTCAATATTTCGGAAAATTTTAAAAATTTCATTGCCTTTGTGCCAGTCGATGAACGCACCACACGCTTTTACATACGAGCTTGTCACAAAGTATCCGTGCCACTCATTCGCCAGTTGTACGAACTTGTTTTAGGCTTGTCCAATAAATTTATTCTCGGTCAGGATTTGCGCATCATCGCCAATATTACGCCGCAATTTTCTTTGGATAGCACATCGGATCGTCTAATTGGCGCAGACCGCGCCATCGTTGCTTATCGACGTTGGTTGGCGAAACACGCGCTGGAAATCGGCAGCGTTGGTAAGAAAATTATTCCGATCGAATTAAGCGAGAAATGACAACTTGGCTTAAGCAAGTAATTGATCGACGGCGTTAATGACTTCTTGCGCGCTTGGCGGCGCGCCTTTGTCGCCTAAGTTGATAATTGATTCGGACCAATTTCCCTCAGTTTTCCATTTAGGTGAAGCGCAGTAAATTTCAACTGTCGGGCGATAATAAGCGGCCGCGATATGCGTTAAGCCGGTATCCAAGCCAACCACCAAAGTAGCCCGTTGCGCTAACAAAATCGCTTCCATCATGCTCAGTTTAGGTAAGACTTGTGCGTTGGGAATATGGGCTGCTAATTGTTCCGCCTCAACTTGCTCGTCCCTATTTCCCCACGCTAGCAACACCGGATAATTGAGTTGATTGACGTGCTTACCGACGGTAATCCAATCGTGCGCAGGCCATTTTTTAGCAGCACCAGCGGTGCCGTGAAAGAAAACGGCATACGGTTTGGCTAACCATTCCGGCGTGCCTGATGTTGCTGGTAACGTCGGTTCAGTCAAACCAAAATCAGGCGCAATCTCAGTTAATGTATCGACGTAGCCCAAGGCGCGTGCTGCCACTATTCGGCCACGCAAAACCGCATGGGTACGCACATCAACGGGTACGCTTAAGGTGTGAAAAATGCGCGAAATTGCTTCGTAGCCTGAACCCTCGGTGCCGTTTGCCAAACCGACTTTGGCACCGCCATTGGCGAGTCCCATAATCACACCGGTTTTTAGCAAGCCTTGCGTATCAAGGATTACATCGTAAGTTTGCGCTTGCAGTGATTTTTTGAATGCAGCGATTTCGGCCCGCACCGGCGCCGAAAAAAGCGCCTTACGCCAACGCCGCAACGCAAATGGAATCACCTTGCGCACGTTGGGATTGAGTTTGACTAATTCGACGTAGCCTTCTTCGACCACCCAATCAATTTTGGCATGAGGAAAATGCCGCAAAATATCCGCCACAATCGGCATGTTGTGCAGCACATCCCCTAGGGAAGAAACGCGAATTAACAGTATGTTCATTGGATTGAAAATGCGTCAGAACGGCAAAATAGCGTCAGCTTTAACAGCCGTAATTGCGCGCTTAAACGCTGCTTGAATACGTGCCAACGCGGCCTCATTTTCCGCTTCAAAACGCATTACGATCACTGGCGTGGTGTTGGACGAGCGGGCTAAACCAAAGCCATCAACGTATTCAACGCGCAAACCATCAATGCTAATAATCTGCTCGGCATCGGAAAAATGTTGCTGGGTTTGCTCGGCTGTTTGCATCTTGGCGATCAGGGTAAAGTTTTCGCCTTCGTTCAATGTCAATTGCAATTCAGGCGTCGAGTTGGATTGCGGCAGGGAGTTCAATACAGCCGACGTATCGACTACGCGCGACAGCAATTCTAATAAGCGTGCGCCGGCATACAACCCATCGTCAAAACCATACCAGCGATCTTTAAAGAAAATATGCCCGCTCATTTCCCCTCCAAGTGGAGCACCAGTTTCGCGCATTTTGGCTTTGACTAATGAGTGACCGG
The DNA here is from genome assembly GCF_004358105.1 of Sapientia aquatica. GTDB lineage: Bacteria > Pseudomonadota > Gammaproteobacteria > Burkholderiales > Burkholderiaceae_D > Solimicrobium > Solimicrobium aquaticum. The sequence goes on from NZ_SMYL01000002.1 coordinate 371,864, forward strand.
TTTTCCACATGAGTGGAACCCCGCCGCGGGCTTTTACCCAAGCGGAGATATGGCGTGTGCATTTGACGTCATACAAAATCTGCGCGCCCGGATTGCGGGTCAACACATCTTCAGCAAACAGCATCAGTTGGCGATCTGGGTAAATAATGTTGCCGTCTTTAGTCACGACGCCCAAACGGTCGCCATCACCATCGAATGCTAAACCGAGTTCCGCGTCAGTTTCTTTAACGTGTTTGATTAAATCTTGTAGATTTTCTGGATGCGCAGGATCAGGGTGGTGATTCGGGAAAGTACCATCTACTTCACAGAATAATTCATCGACCTCGCAGCCAAGACCGCGGTACAAATCGCCCGCAAATGCGCCTGCCACACCATTGCCACAATCAACCGCGATCTTCATCGGACGCGCTAATTTAATGTCGGAAATAATTCGTTCCAAGTAGGCCGCACGAATATCATGTTGCTCATAGTTGCCAGCGCCGTGGGTAAATTCTTGCTTAACAATGGCGTGATACAAGGCTTGAATAGTTTCGCCATAAATCGCTTCGCTAGCTAACACCATTTTGAAACCGTTGTAATCCGGGGGATTATGGCTACCGGTGACCATGATGCCGGATTTTGCATCTAATAAGTGCGTTCCTAAATAAACTAGCGGCGTTGCAACTACGCCTAAATCAATCACATTCACACCACTGGCTTGCAAACCTTTAGCCAAAGCCGCACTTAATTCTGGGCCCGATAAGCGGCCATCGCGGCCAATAACTACCGTGCGCTCTTTTTTCGCCAACACGGCTGTACCAAAAGCTTGTCCAAGTTGAAACGCTACATGGGTGTCTAACGTTTTGCCAACAATGCCGCGAATGTCATAGGCTTTGAAAATCGAAGGGGAAATAGTGGATGTAGTCATGGAGTGATAGCGCCGCTAAATGGTGAAAAGATTGAAAATAAAATAGCCGCTAGTGTAGCGCCGTTTTTTAGGCACAGGCATAAAGTGGGTAAAAGAATAATGGCAATTCAATGACAAACAACTGTTAATTGGTCGGCGCTTATCGCTTTATCTTGTTTGTCGCCAAACGATGTTCTAGATTTGTTGCTAAGAATTTGCATTTCTGATTATTTTCTTCGTTATAAGAATTGCCTCTTTTTTATTAAAACCAGAGTTTTCCCGTGTTTTTTGCTCCGAAAACGCTGTTTTTAACCCTTTTTTATCCTAAATCACACTTAACGCCTTGAAAAACTAAGTGATAACCCCACTTCCGCTACACTATTTTTGAATGCCATCGATTATTGGAGGTAAGGAATGCAAGACCAAGCAAAACCAGAAGTGCAAAACGATCAAGTAGAGCAAGCGCCAGCGACGCCCGAAGTGGAAGAGCCGGTCGTCGTGGCAGTTGATTCCGACTTTGAAGAAAAATTACTTCAAACCGAAGCGAAATTAGCTGAACTGCAAGACGCCTACTTACGCGCTAAAGCCGATGGTGAAAATATTCGACGTCGCGCACAAGATGACATTAGCAAGGCGCATAAATTCGCGGTAGAAAGCTTTGCCGAATCAATGATTCCAGTCAAAGACAGCCTAGAAATGGCCCTCAAAATTGAGAACGTCACCGTGGAATCGCTCAAAGAAGGTACTGAAGTGACCTTGCGCCAGTTGGTTAATGCGTTTGAAAAAAACCGTTTGTTAGAAATTAATCCAGTACGTGGCGAGAAGTTAGACCCAGCCAAACACCAAGCGGTATCAATGGTGCCAGCCGATCAAGACGCTAATACGGTGGTGGAAGTTTTGCAAAAGGGTTACACCATTGCTGATCGTCTGTTAAGACCGGCACTCGTAACGGTGGCTCAAGCCAAATAGTTCCAAAAACTAGCGAAAATGGCGCAAAAAGCTCAAAAAATCGCTTGAAAATCGCTTTTTTCGCCTTATATACCATTCATAGCAGCAACAATATTAACCAAATAACCAAATCAAAAAAGGAAAAATCATGGGCAGAATCATCGGTATTGACTTAGGTACAACCAATTCATGCGTATCCGTCGTTGAAAACGGCATTCCAAAAGTTATCGAAAACGCCGAAGGCGCACGTACTACGCCTTCCATCATTGCGTATCAAGAAGACGGCGAAATTTTAGTTGGCGCATCCGCAAAACGTCAGGCTGTGACCAATCCAAAAAACACGCTATACGCCGTTAAGCGTTTGATTGGTCGCAAATTCGACGAAAAAGAAGTTCAAAAAGACATCGGCTTGATGCCTTACTCCATCGTTAAAGCCGACAACGGCGACGCATGGGTCAGTGTGCGCGACAAAAAAATGGCGCCACCACAAATCTCCGCAGAAGTCTTGCGCAAAATGAAAAAAACCGCCGAAGACTACCTCGGTGAAGAAGTAACGGAAGCCGTTATTACTGTTCCAGCCTACTTCAATGATGCGCAGCGTCAAGCAACTAAAGACGCTGGTCGTATCGCTGGCTTGGAAGTTAAACGTATCATCAACGAACCGACTGCTGCGGCATTGGCGTTCGGTTTGGATAAATCCGAACGTGGCGATCGTAAAATCGCTGTATACGATTTGGGCGGTGGTACGTTCGACGTATCGATTATTGAAATCGCAGACGTCGATGGTGAAATGCAATTCGAAGTCTTGTCGACTAACGGCGATACGTTCTTGGGCGGTGAAGATTTCGACCAACGCATCATCGATTACATCATCGACGAATTCAAAAAAATCAACGGCTTGGATTTATCCAAAGATGCAATCGCTTTACAGCGTATTAAAGCCTCAGCTGAACGCGCCAAGATCGAATTGTCGAGCTCGCAGCAAACTGAAATTAACGAACCATACATCGCGATGGCAAATGGCGCACCGGTGCATTTGAACTTAAAAATGACACGCGCTAAGTTGGAATCGTTGGTCGAAGAATTGGTTAATAAAACATTGGAACCATGCCGTTTAGCGATCAAAGACGCTGGCGTAAAAACATCGGATATCGACGATATTATTTTGGTCGGTGGTATGACGCGTATGCCGAAAGTGCAAGAATTGGTGAAAGAATTCTTCGGCAAAGAACCACGGAAAGACGTTAATCCAGATGAGGCAGTTGCCGCTGGTGCTGCGATTCAAGGTTCGGTATTGTCGGGCGACCGCAAAGATTTGTTGTTGTTAGACGTGACGCCATTGTCCTTAGGTATTGAAACTTTGGGCGGTGTGATGACTAAGATGATTCAGAAAAACACCACTATTCCAACCAAGTTTAGCCAAGTGTTTTCCACTGCGGACGACAATCAACCAGCCGTGACGATTAAGGTTTATCAAGGTGAGCGCGAAATCGCTGCCGGTAACAAAGGCTTGGGCGAATTCAATTTAGAAGGTATTCCACCAGCAGCACGTGGCACACCGCAAATCGAAGTGACTTTTGATATCGATGCTAACGGTATTTTGCATGTTGGCGCAAAAGACAAAGCCACTGGCAAAGAAAACAAAATCACCATTAAGGCAAACTCCGGTTTGACTGAAGAAGAAATTCAAAAAATGGTGAAAGATGCTGAATTGAATGCGGAAGAAGACAAAAAAGTGAAGGAATTAGCTGAGTCCCGCAATCAAGGCGACGCGCTGGTGCATTCCACACGCAAAGCATTGGCTGAACATGGCGATAAATTAGACGCTGGTGAAAAAGACAAAATCGAAGCATCGATCAAGGACTTGGAAGAGTCGTTGAAGAGCGGTGACAAAGCATCGATCGATGCCAAAATCGCAGCGCTGTCAACAGCTTCGCAAAAGTTAGGCGAAAAAATGTATGCTGAAACACAAGCTCAACAAGCTGGCGGCGACGCTGGTGCGGCGGGCCACGCTGGATCAGAAGCCAAGCATGAAGACGATGTTGTCGATGCTGACTTTAAAGAAGTGAAAGACAAGTAATAGTGGTTTGGCGAGGTAATTACTCGCTTTAGCTCGCCGAGAAGGGGTGTCGTTTTTTACGACTAACCTGCTCGGCTTTTTCACATAAAATTCGAAACTTTCCTTAAACACTGGTAGTGTAGATGTTGCGCTAGAGCACTAGTGTTTTTTAGTCTGAATATATTAAGAAGGTGCCAAACAAGATGGCGAAGCGTGATTTTTATGAAATATTAGGCGTTGCTAAAAATGCCTCTGAGGACGAAATTAAAAAAGCGTACCGCAAATTAGCAATGAAACATCATCCGGATCGTAATCCAGACAGTAAGCAAGCCGAAGAAAAATTCAAAGAAGCCAAAGAAGCTTACGAGATGTTGTCGGACGCCAAAAAGCGCGAAGCATATGATCGCTACGGTCATGCTGGCGTCGATCCGAACATGGGTGGCGGCGGTGGTGCCGGTGCTGGCGGTTTTGCCGATGCGTTCGGCGATATCTTTGGCGATATTTTTGGTGGCGGCCGCGGCGGTGGACGTAGTTCTGGACCACAAGTGTATCGCGGTGCCGATTTGCGCTACAACTTGGAAATCACGTTAGAGCAAGCGGCCAACGGCTTTGATACAACGATTCGCGTACCGTCTTGGGATGAATGCGAACCTTGTCATGGCACCGGCGCAAAACCCGGCACATCGGCAGTCACTTGTACCACCTGCGGCGGACACGGCCAAGTTCGTATGCAGCAAGGTTTATTTAGCATTCAGCAGACCTGTCCAAAATGCCATGGTACCGGCAAAATTATTCCGGAACCTTGCACTAGCTGCTCAGGCGTTGGCCGCATCAAGCGCAATAAAACATTAGAAGTGAAAATCCCCGCCGGTATTGATGACGGTATGCGGATTCGCTCGTCGGGCAATGGTGAGCCGGGCGTTAATGGCGGTCCACCGGGCGATTTGTATGTCGAAATTCATATCAAACCGCATTCGGTATTCCAACGCGAAGGCGATGATCTGCATTGCGAAATGCCGATTTCGTTCGTGAAAGCGACTTTGGGCGGTGAGATTGAAGTGCCAACCTTAAGTGGCAAGGCAAGTTTCACGATTCCAGAAGGCACTCAAACTGGCAAAACTTTCCGCTTGCGCAGCAAAGGCATCAAGGGTGTGCGCTCGGGATTCCCCGGTGATTTGTTCTGTCATGTAGTGATTGAGACGCCGGTGAAACTGACCGACAAGCAAAAAGATTTATTACGCGACTTTGAAAAACTAACGACCGAAGGTGGATCAAAACATAGTCCGCAAAGTAAGTCTTGGATGGACAAAGTGAAGAAGTTTTTTGAGTAAGTAAGCAGGAAATAGCGCATAAGATTAAAATCGAGTGCGCTATTTTTACATAAACAGTGCGAGAAAAATGCCCCTTTTTCTACGTGCTGAATTCTAATAATGAAGGTGAGAGATGAAACGTACATTCCAACAAGTATTACTTTGCGCAGCCATCGCTTTTGCGGGAACTGCCCATGCGATTGATGTTGCCGGTGTTAAAGTTGATGACACCATTACTGCGGCCAACACAACCTTAAAGCTCAACGGCGCTGGTATTCGCACCAAAGTGTTTTTTAAAGTTTATGTGGCTTCGCTATATACAACTGATCCCAAAACGACGACCGAAGCTATTTTAGCGGTACCAGGTCCAAAACAAGTTAATCTCACCATGTTACGCGACGTGAGCAGTGACGATTTAGGTAGCGCTTTTATGGCTGGCGTGAGAAAAAATACCGATAAGGCCGACTTGGCAAAGTTGACTAATCAGTTGATTAATTTCGGCCAATTGTTTTCGACTGTTCCTGAATTGAAAAAGGGTGACGTCATTTCGATTGAATGGGTTCCTGCTGACGGCTCGATTATGATGATTAACGGGAAAAAAATCGGAAGTACTTTCCCTGACCAAGCTTTCTTTAATGCGATTTTAAAAATCTGGATTGGCGAAAATCCCGTTGATGGCGCGCTTAAAACTAAGCTACTGGGCGGTAAGTAATTGAAGAACTATCGATCGCGCTGTTAATAAAATTAGGTCGAAAAAAATGCCCTTTTTAAAAGGGCATTTTTATTTTCTAGCGCGCTAACTAAACAGTCCATCGCGCTAGATCTACACAATAACTAAACAAACTTACGCAAAATTAGCCGCTGCGAAATTCCAATTAGCCAATGCAAAGAATGTCTCAATGTATTTAGGACGTGCATTGCGGTAGTCGATGTAATAAGCATGTTCCCACAGATCGCAAGTGATCAATGCTTTGTCAGCAGTAGTTAATGGTGTTGCTGCATTGGATGTATTGACGATGTCTAATGAACCGTCGGCTTTTTTCACCAACCAAGTCCAGCTTGAACCAAAGTTGCCGATAGCAGATTTAGTGAACGCTTCTTTGAATGCATCGAACGAACCCCATTTTGCGTCGATTGCTGCCGCCAACGCGCCAGTAGGAGCACCGCTACCGCCTGGAGTTAAGCTGTTCCAGTAGAAAGTGTGGTTCCAAACTTGGGCCGAATTGTTAAACACACCAGCAGATGATTTTTTAACGATTTCTTCTAATGTTGCATTTTCAAACTCAGTGCCTTTGATCAAATTATTTAAGTTGGTCACATAAGTTTGATGATGTTTACCGTAGTGGTATTCCAATGTTTCTTTTGAGATGTGTGGAGCCAAAGCATCTAAAGCGTATGGCAAAGCTGGCAAAGTGTGTTCCATGTTGTTTCCTTTGTTTTAAGAAAAATCAGACAAAACGAGTAATAAAACGGTAAATAAATCGCTAAAAACGACGGCAGGTTGCGCTTATTAGAATAGTGTTTGTGGTTCTCCAGCACAAAACCGTTCAAGCGCGATTCAAACAAGCCCGTATTGTAATGGCGTTGTGAATTGTTTGCATGCGCAAAAAACGCACATGCTTATTCGTTTAACCCAAATTGCTTTGTACGCTGGCAATTCCCAAATCGACTTCGCCTTCGGCCAGTTTGACCCGAATGGAACTTGGCGCTTTTAACTGCGATGGCTTGCGCAAAATCGCACCGCTTTTATCCCAAATAATGGCGTAGCCGCGCTCCAAGGTGCGCTGTGGATTGAGTAATTCTAATTGCACGTTGAGGCTAGTTAATTGTTGTTGCTTGTGGGCGTATTGCTGTCCGACGCTAGATTTGAGCAGCTTACTTAGATGCTCAAGCTGACGTTTATGTGGCACAACATCGGGCTTTTGTTGCGTTAATCGCTGCTTTAGCTGGCTAAAAGCAAAAAATGCGCTTTGCTGAGATCGTTCCGATGCATGCTTGACACGCCGTTGCAAACCAAGCAATTTGAGTCGTTCACTCTGAATATAAGCAATCGGACTAATTAAGCGGCGCGAAAAATGATCCAAGCTTTGCGCATCTTGCTCGACCTTGCGCCGCACGGCGCGCCGTAACGCATAGCCGTAATCGTTGAGTTGCTGAACCAAATCGGCACGCGCAACCACAGCCAATTCGGCGGCGGCGGTCGGAGTCGGCGCTCGCAAGTCAGCCACAAAATCAGCGATAGTGAAATCAGTTTCATGCCCGATTCCTGCGATGACGGGAATGCGGCAATTTACCAGGGCATAAGCGACTTGCTCATCGTTAAACGACCATAAATCTTCAATGCTGCCACCGCCGCGTGCGACTAACAGCACGTCGCATTCATTGCGGGTTGAGGCGGTATTAATTGCCTGAGTAATTTTCTCCGCCGCGCCGTTGCCTTGTACTGGTGTCGGATAAATGATGACGCGCACATGCGGAGCGCGGCGTCTGAGGGTAATTAAAATATCGCGCAGGGCGGCTGCTTGCGGGCTAGTCACGATGCCAATTGATTTGGGAAACGCTGGCAAGCTCCGTTTGCGCTCTGGATTAAATAGGCCAGCGTTGTTGAGTTTTTGTTTGAGTTGCAAGAACGCTTCGTACAAATTGCCCATGCCAGCGCGGCGTATGCCTTCGACACTTAATTGATAATCACCACGCGGCGCATACAAGGTTACCGTTGCGCGTACTTCGATTTTTTCGCCTTCACGCGGAATAAAATCCACGCTCATGGCGCGACTTTTAAACATTACTGCTCGGACTTGAGCTTGCGCATCTTTGAGTGTGAAATACCAATGCCCGGAGGCCGCGCGGGTAAAGTTCGACACTTCGCCACTAATCCAACACAGCGGAATATTTTTTTCCAGTAAACGCGCCACGGTTTGATTTAAGGCGCTAACGCTGATGACTTGTGGCCCAGAGGAAATGATGTCGGTCTGCATGAATTTGATTGTTTTGCGTAAAGTTATTAGATTCTGCTTAAATTTTGAGCAGTTAGAAAAAGCAGCGTTAAATCATGGTGTTAGAACACGTTCAGCACGCTTGCACACAAAGTTACCCACATTTTATGTGCACGGTCGGTGGATAGCGTAGCCCGATTATATCCTGATCGCGAAGCGCAAAATTAGCTTGGGTGAACTGCTTGAATTCTAAGCACGATTAATTAAATTAGTAAAATCAAGTACTTATGAAGCGCTCCCACTATTACGCACAACGTTATCAACAGATTGTGTGCAAAACTAGCTGGCTAAGCTTCAACAAAACATCAACAAAAAAGCGGCTGCTCAGTTTCTGGGCAGGCTAACTATTCATAATTAGAATCAAACACTTAGCCATGATTGTCATGGTTTGCACACAAAGTTACCCACATTTCGTGTGTAAAACTTTATTTAGAGTTATTTCCGCAAGGCATTAAATAGTAAAATACAACGGCGTACAAATTGAGCAGAACTTGGATTGCTATACAAATCAGTGGCTTGCAGCTTTAATGACGCAATGCACACAGACTTATCCACATTTTCTGTGCAAAACTATTTTTGCTTTTTAATCGGACTGCTCAGAATTGCCGTGATGCGGTTTAATCACGCGGAAATCTTTACCAGTTATTCTCAAGTACTTGCTCAGTGTTGCGCAACACGATACATTGCGCACTTGTGTTTTTCATTAACGATGAGAACGGTTTGATCGCCGTTTCTTGCTAGGGAGTTTGCATTGTTCGACATATTACAATCGGCTGGATGGCCAATTTACTTTTTATTGATTGCTTCCATCGTGGCGTTGGCATTGATTATTGAGCGTAGCTTATCCTTGCGTGCCAAACGTATTTTGCCGCGCACCTTGCTAGAAGAAGTCATTCGCGTCTATCACAGCGGTAAAGTCAATAAAGACGTCGTAGAAAAATTAGAACAAAACTCGCCTTTGGGCCGCGTGTTGGCGGCCGGCCTGCGTAATGTCGATGCGCCGCGTGAAGTCATGAAAGAAGCGATTGAAGAGGCTGGTCGCGCTGCAGCGCATGAGTTAGGACGCTTCTTAACTACCTTGGGTACGATTGCTTCGCTCGCGACTTTGATGGGCTTGTTTGGAACTGTGGTCGGGATGATTGAAATTTTCGGCGCGCAAAATGCGACCGGCGCCAATCCGGCGCAACTGGCGCACGGTATTTCGGTAGCGCTCTACAACACCGCATTTGGTATTTTGATCGCCATGCCAACGATATTCTTTTATCGTCATTTCAGCGGTTTGGTCGATGGCTTCATTATTGAGATGGAACAGCAGGCGGTGAAATTTGTGGACACTGTCCACAACCACCGCAAATGAGGTCGACAGCAGTGATCCATCCACGAATTAACCAGCAAGGACAGCAATGAATTTTCGTAAAGGCAGCAAATTTCGTAGTGAGCCAGAAATTAACTTAATCCCGTTCATCGATGTGCTATTGGTGATCCTGATCTTTTTAATGGTGACCACGACTTATAGTCGCTTTACGGAATTGCAAATTAATTTGCCTACCGCGGACGCTTCAGCGTCGCAACAACGTCCGAATGAAATCCAAATCGGCGTGGATAGCCGCGGTAATTACAAAATCAATCAAAAGCCAGTGGCGCGCATTGACGTAGCTGATTTGGCGGAGAATTTAAAAGCGGCTGCTGGCGCGTTTGCCTCGTCTTCCAATCCCAATTCACCGGAGCCGATTGTGATTATCAACGCTGATGGCGCAGCTAGCCACCAATCGGTGATTGATATTTTGGAAGCAGCGCGTTTGGCTGGATTATCTAAAATCACCTTCGCAGCGCAAAGTCATCCTAAATAATGGGTTCAGTTTTACCCGCATTAGTGGTTTCTTCCCTCGTTAGCGGCATTACTTGCTTTGATTTTTCTACATGGCTGAAAACAATTTAGCGGCAGCCATCCTGCGTGCGTGGATGCACCGTGGATGGTTTGCGTGTTTAGCTTGGCCAATTTCGTTGATATTTGGCGCGCTGCTGCGCGTGCGTGGTTTGCTCTACCGATTCGGGATTCTCAAGCAAGAATCGTTGCCAGTGCCGGTCATTGTGGTGGGTAATATTTTTGTCGGTGGCACGGGTAAAACTCCGTTTACGCTATGGTTGTTGGCGCAGTTAAAACAGGCCGGTTTTAAGCCGGGTGTGATTTCGCGGGGGTACGGCGCAGAGCGCACTGAACCAGAAATCGTTCGGCCAAATTCCTTGGCGCAGCAGGTCGGCGATGAGCCGATTCTCATCGCGCAGCAAAGTGCTTGTCCGGTGGTGGTAAGTCGCAATCGCGCCGCCGCAGGTCGCGCTTTGTTAGCCGCGTTCCCAGACGTGAACATCATTATCGCCGACGATGGCTTGCAGCATTTAGCGTTGGCGCGCGATGTAGAAATCACGCTGTTCGATTCGCGGGGAGTGGGAAATGGCTGGCTATTTCCAGCTGGCCCATTGCGTGAACCCGCTAGCAGACGGCGTGATTTGACCGTGGCAAATTTAAATCCGGGTGAGTTAATCAGCGCCGATTTACCAAGTGACACGGTGCGCATGCAATTAAATGGCAGCCGCGCTTATCAATTAATCGATCCTAAACAAGTGCGTGAATTGGCGCAATTGCATCCCACATTGCTGGTCACCGCGGCGGCGGGAATCGGAAACCCAGAGCGATTTTTTGCCATGTTGCGCCAATATGGTTTAACAATCACCGCATTGCCGCTGCCCGATCATTTTGATTACGCCATCAATCCCTTTGCCAACATAACCGCCGACATGATCCTAATAACCGAAAAGGATGCAGTAAAATGTCGTCAATTGCACGACCTCAGCAGTGACCCGCGCCTTTGGGTGGTGGCCGCGGAAGCCCAGATAGACCCGGCTGCATTTGACCGAATACTGAAGAAATTAACGGAAAGATAATTGGAGAACAGAATGGATACTCGCCTGCTCGATATATTGGTATGCCCTTTATGCAAAGGCCCGCTGGTCTACAACAAGGCCGCACAAGAATTAATCTGCAAAGGCGACAAACTAGCCTACCCAATTCGGGACGATATTCCGATTATGTGGGCCGATCAGGCGCGTGAATTAAACTCCGCGGACATGGCGGCTAATACTAACGGCCCCAGCGCCTAAGGCGACTAACGATGACAGTGCTGACCACCACCACATTCAATGGACATAATAATTTCACCGTTATTATTCCAGCCCGTTTAGCTTCGACTCGACTACCTAATAAACCCTTAGCCGATTTAGCTGGAAAACCGATGATTGTGCGCGTGGCAGAACAAGCAAAATTATCGGGCGCCGAGTTGGTTGTGGTGGCTTGTGACGACTTCAGCATTATGGAAGCCTGCCAAAAGCACGGAATCACCGCCTATCTGACCAGCCCCGATCACCAATCCGGTACCGATAGAATTGCCGAAGTCGCGGCAAAATTAGGCTTGCCGGATGACGCAGTAATCGTCAATGTGCAAGGCGACGAACCATTAATCGAGCCTGCCTTAATCACCGCCACTGCTGCACAAATTAAGCGCGGCGTGCCTATGTCCACCGCGGCGCATCCGATTACTAGCGCCGAAGAGGCCTTTAATCCCAATGTCGTCAAAGTCGTTTTGGATAAATCTGGCCGAGCGTTGTATTTCTCGCGCGCGACGATTCCGTGGAACCGAGATGGCTTCGCGGTGAGTAAAGACGTGCTGCCGCCGGATTATCAAGTTTTTAGGCATATTGGCATTTACGCTTACACGCAGGCGTTTTTACAAAAATATTCCACTTTGGAAGTTGCGCCTTTGGAGCAAAGCGAGGTGTTAGAGCAATTGCGCGTGCTGTGGAATGGCTACCCAATTGCGGTGCATGTTACGCCCGAAACGCCAATGGCTGGAGTTGATACTCCGGCTGACTTGCTGCGAGTGCAGCAATATTATCGAGATAACCAAGTCGCTTAAAATTTAGGCAGGTCGAGCGATTTCAAAACAATAACTTTCACCCGAATTAGCCTAAGCTTGCTCGAATAAAATATAAAGTTGCGATATTTTATGGTAAGTTTCGTGCAATGATCTGGTGCTAAAATTCAAAAAATATGTCAGATCAATGACATGACAACACAATTTATAAAAAAATATAGACAACGTTCACCCAATTTAAAACTCTGTTAGGAAGAAAAATATGCGTTTAATTTTGCTAGGAGCCCCTGGAGCGGGCAAGGGCACGCAAGCCAATTACATCAAAGAAAAATACGGTATTCCTCAAATTTCCACTGGCGACATGTTACGCGCCGCCGTCAAAGCCGGCACTGAAATGGGCCTAGCAGCCAAAAAGGTTATGGATGCAGGCGGTTTGGTGTCCGATGAAATTATTATTGGATTGGTAAAAGATCGTCTGAAAGAAAGCGATTGCGCCAACGGTTATTTATTCGATGGTTTCCCACGCACCACACCACAAGCTGATGCCATGAAAGAAGCCGGTGTCGCGATTGATTATGTATTAGAAATTGACGTGCCAGACAGCGCGATTGTTGAGCGCATGAGCGGTCGCCGCGTGCATCCAGCTTCGGGCCGCACGTATCACGTCAAATTTAACCCCCCAAAAGTCGAGGGTAAAGACGACGTAACTGGTGAGGATTTAATCCAACGCGATGACGATAAAGAAGAAACCGTCGCCAAGCGTTTAGCGGTATATCACAATCAAACCGAAGTGCTGGTCAGCTATTACGGCGAATGGGCCAAATCAGGCAAGCCCGGCGCTCCGAAATACCGCAAGATCGCCGGCGTTGGTGCCGTCGAAGCCATCCGAGACAAAGCCTTTGCGGCGTTAGAAGAATAAAAAAAGGCGGACATCAGTGTCCGCCTTTTTTTTATCCATTTTTGTTAAATCGAATCAGGGTTGTTGCTTATCAAAGGAGGTCGTTTTTTGTAGTGGTGTAATGAAGTATCGATGTTTTTGCAGATTCAGAACAGCTTTATAAATTGCGTTTGTTAGTTGGTTGGGAAATCGTCGTTTTTTCTATAATAAAAAAGGAGATTTACAATGGTGACAGGCTTGTGGTTTGTAGTTGGGTGTGGATTGATAGCAGTGCTGTATGGCTTAATCTCACGTGCTTGGATTTTAAAACAAGATGCTGGCAATGCACGAATGCAAGAAATTGCCGCAGCGATTCAACAAGGAGCAGCGGCTTATCTAGCCCGCCAATATCGCACTATTGCGATCGTCGGAGCGATTTTATTTATCGTCATTGCTGTGTTACCTGGATTAGGAATGCCAACTGCGGTTGGCTTTTTAATTGGCGCTGTGTTGTCGGGCGCCTGTGGATTCATTGGGATGAACGTCTCGGTGCGCGCCAATGTGCGAACTGCTCAGGCAGCGACCAATGGCATTAATCCCGCGTTGGATGTGGCGTTTAAAGGCGGCGCAATTACCGGGATGTTAGTGGTTGGTTTGGGTTTGTTGGGTGTGAGTTTGTTCTACTGGTTCTTGTCCACCCAAGGGCATGACGGCGCAACACTGACCCAGCACGATATGCTCAAGCCGATGATTGGTTTAGCCTTTGGCGCTTCGTTGATCTCTATTTTCGCTCGTTTGGGTGGCGGCATTTTTACCAAAGGCGCTGACGTTGGTGCGGATTTGGTTGGTAAAGTCGAAGCTGGAATTCCCGAAGACGATCCCCGTAACCCTGCCGTGATCGCCGATAACGTCGGTGACAACGTTGGTGATTGCGCTGGTATGGCGGCTGACTTGTTTGAAACTTATGTAGTCACGTTAATCGCCACCATGTTGCTCGGCTCCTTATTGATGCCAGACATGGGCGCGCAAGCCGCTTTGTATCCATTATTATTGGGCGGTGTGTCTATCTTGGCCTCGATTGTTGGCTGCTCGTTTGTCAAAGCTAAGCCCGGTAAAAAAATTATGTCAGCCTTATACACTGGTTTATGGTGGGCGGCAGGTTTATCGCTGATCGGTTTTGCGGCGGTGACTAAATATGTGGTGCCTGAAGCGCAATTTGTGCCGATGCTAGGCTCCACCGTGGTTGGTATCGTGTTGACTGGTTTGATGGTCTACATCACTGAGTACTACACCGGTACCGATTTCCATCCAGTGCGCCATATTGCTGAAGCGTCCACAACCGGTCACGGCACGAACATTATTGCGGGCCTGGGCGTGTCGATGAAATCAACCGCCTATCCGGTGTTGGCTGTTTGCGTGGCGATTTTGGTGTCCTACCATTTAGCCGGTTTGTACGGGATTGCGATTGCCGCCACGTCGATGTTGTCGATGGCCGGTATTGTGGTCGCCTTAGATGCGTATGGGCCAATTACTGATAATGCTGGCGGTATCGCCGAAATGTCGGAAATGCCAGAATCCGTGCGGGCTGTGACAGATCCCTTGGATGCGGTTGGTAATACGACTAAAGCGGTAACCAAAGGCTACGCGATTGGCTCAGCCGGTTTGGCATCTTTGGTGCTGTTTGCCGATTACACCCACGCGCTGGAATCCGTTGGTAAAAGCGTGACCTTTGATTTATCCAATCCCAATGTGATCGTTGGCTTATTTATCGGTGGCTTGATTCCTTATCTGTTCGGCGCATTAGCGATGGAAGCAGTTGGTCGCGCCGCCGGTGCCGTGGTGGTAGAAGTGCGGCGTCAATTTAAAGAAATCAAAGGCATCATGGATGGTTCTGGTAAGCCAGAATACGACAAAGCGGTCGATATGCTGACCAGCTCTGCGATTAAAGAAATGATCCTGCCATCGTTATTGCCAGTGGTTGTGCCGGTCATCGTCGGTTTGTTGCTCGGACCGGCAGCATTGGGCGGCTTGTTAATGGGAACAATCGTGACAGGTTTATTCGTTGCGATCTCGATGACGACTGGTGGCGGTGCGTGGGATAACGCCAAAAAGTATATTGAAGATGGTCACTTTGGAGGTAAAGGTTCTGAAGCGCATAAAGCAGCGGTGACCGGTGATACGGTCGGTGATCCGTATAAAGATACGGCGGGTCCAGCGATTAATCCGCTCATCAAAATCATCAATATCGTTGCTCTGCTGTTAGTGCCTTTGTTGCCGATGGAAGCGAGCGTTCCGGCGCATGTGCAGTTCGTGCCGGCGGCGAGCCATGCGACCGAAGTCAATGCATCGGAAAGTGCGGCTCCGGTTGCGGCAAGCGCTGCGGCTGCACCAAGCACAGCTTCTGGCGCAGTTGTAGAGCCAGCGCCGTCAGATAAAGCGCCCGTAGCCGAGCCAGCTAAGGAAGGCGCGGCAAAATAGCGATAGTCACCTCTGACGTAGCACACAAAAAAACCAGCCGCGGCTGGTTTTTTTGTTTAGGTGCTGGATTTATTGTTGACCGATCGCACGCTACTTGTTTGCGGCATTTTTCGTAAGAACTCGCGCAAGATGCGTTGCTCGATCTGGGCAGATTTTCCGAAAGGACAGGGCATCTGTAACAGCAGGCTAACATGGTCAACATCATTGAGTAGCAGTCGCACATGCGCATGTTGTAGCGGAGCTTCTAAGGCATAAATATGCGTCACTTTATGGGCATTGCGCGCCAATTTATCGGCATATTCGCTAATAATTTGATTGCCCGATTCAAGCAATATTTGCTCGGCCAATTCCCAATTGTCATCGCGTTGCAATTGAATATGAACGGTTTGCGTCACAAAATTACCCAAGCGGCTTTCATTGAATACCGGCTGGCTAAAGAACATCGAGTTTGGAATCGTAATAGCACGCCCCACGTTGCCTTTCTCGACGCAGGCTTGATTTGACTCCACCAAGCTAGTTGAAAATAAATTCATATCAATGATTTGTCCCTTAATCCCATCAATTTCAATCCAATCACCGATGCGACACAAATCGTTGGTGGTGCGATACACCGAGCCAAGAACGCATAGCAACATCTCACGAGTAGCCAAAACAAACGCCGCCGCGACCGCCACCAAGGACACCGCGAAACTCTCGATTTCGTGGCCCCAAATCATGGTGATACCGAGCGCAAAAATCAACAGCGCCACATTACGCACGCTACCCAACCAACGGCGCTTGGTTTCTGGCTCCAAGGAATTACGTTGCAAAATCGCTTTTCGCACCATGGTGCGCAATAGGATTAGCGTGAAAACAAACAGCAAAGTGATAATGATGTCACGCAATAAGGCGCGATCAATTTCGCTTAAAAAACGATGAATTTCTGACATACGACTTCCCTTTTGATAAAACCCATGCCATTTCCTAATTAGGCGTTTTAAACAATGAAGTTAAAAATGGCGGCAACAATGCTTGCTATTATAGTAAATAGTTGTTCCAAAACGATGACGGCCCGCTGTGTTTTTGTGAAGGAGTGTTACCGCAAAACGAATCAATTAGTGCCTTTTCGTTAGCAACTTAAGCATGTAGAATGGCGCTCTCCGAAGTAAGCGCTGAAATGAACCAGATTTGGCCTTGCTTTGTCGTGTGTGACCATAGATCAACGGATAGATCAAGTTCCTCCTAAGAATTAGATACAGGTTCGATTCCTGTTGGTCACACCAATCCTCCCATCGCTTAAGTCACATGTTAATGCGCCACCAAAGCCTTATTAAAATCTTAATTCGGCAGGTAATTTCCGCGATAAATACCGAATTGAAGCAATCGACGAGCTAACTTATCGGTACAATGCTGCCTTTATACTTGGATGGGGCGTGCCTTTTGGGCCGTCAATGAATGTTATGGCAGTTATTTCTCTCTCAAACGCGCAACTCGCTTTTGGTCACGTCGCACTTCTCGATCACACAGAATTCTCTATTGAAACCGGCGAACGCGTCGGTTTGATTGGCCGCAACGGCACCGGTAAGTCTTCCTTATTGAAGGTGATCGCTGGCACATCCAAATTGGATGATGGCTTATTGGTGATGCAGCAAAATTTGCGCATCGCCTATGTCGAGCAAGAGCCGCTATTTGACCCGACCCAGAATGTATATGATGCGGTTGCTGCCGGCTTGGGCGAGTTGCCCGCTTTGCTCAAAGAATACGAAGACATCAGCGGCCAATTTGGTGGCGATAATGACGACGCGCTGATGGAGCGTATGCACGACATTCAATTGAAGCTCGATGCGGCCGACGCGTGGGGTTTATCGAGCAAAGTCGAGGCGACACTTGATCGCCTAAATTTGCAAAAAGATGCCTTGATCGGCAGCCTGTCAGGCGGTATGAAAAAGCGCGTGGCATTAGCCGTCGCCTTAGTCAGCGCACCGGACGTTTTACTGCTCGATGAGCCAACTAACCATTTGGATTATTCCTCGATTTTGTGGTTAGAAGGATTGCTGCGCGACTTTAAAGGTAGCGTCCTGCTGATTACCCATGATCGTAGTTTCTTGGACAATGTGTGCACCCGTATTATTGAGTTGGATCGCGGTCGTATTTTATCTTTCCCAGGTAACTTCACCACTTACCAAACACGTAAAGCCGAATTGCTAGAAAACGAATTGGTTGAGAATGCCAAGTTTGATAAATTTCTAGCGCAGGAAGAAGTTTGGATACGCAAAGGCGTGCAAGCGCGTCGTACCCGCGATGAAGGCCGTGTGCGCCGCTTGGAAGATTTGCGGCGCCAACGCACGGCGCGTCGTGATCAACAAGGCCAAGTGAAATTGGATGTGTCTGCGGGCGAGCGTTCTGGCAAGATCGTGGCTGAGTTAGAAAATGTCTGCAAGAGCTACGGCAGCAAAGTCATCGTGGATAACTTTAGCGCTACGATTTTGCGCGGCGATAAAGTTGGTTTGATCGGCGCAAACGGCGCGGGTAAAACGACGTTGCTAAAAATGATTTTGGGCGAAGAACAAGCCGATTCTGGCACGATCAAACAAGGCAGCAAATTACAAGTCGCGTACTTTGACCAAATGCGCGCGCAGCTCAATGAAGATGCTAGCTTGGCTGAGACGATTGCACCGGGTTCGGATTGGGTGGAAATCAATGGCCAGAAAAAGCATGTCATGACCTATCTCAACGATTTCCTATTCGCTGCTGAACGCGCTAGATCGCCAGTCAAATCACTCTCCGGTGGTGAGCGAAATCGCTTGCTGTTGGCGCGTTTATTTGCTAAGCCAGCCAACGCCTTGGTGCTCGATGAACCGACCAACGATCTCGATATCGACACCTTGGAATTACTGGAAGAATTATTAGAAAACTATACCGGCACGGTATTTTTAGTCAGCCATGATCGCGCCTTCTTAGATAACGTGGTCACCCAGGTGATTGTGTCCGAAGGCCAAGGTCAGTGGAATGAATATATCGGCGGGTTTAGCGATTGGGAACGGTACGCCAACAGCGTAAAAGAAAGCGCGAAATCGGCATCAAAGACAGCGGCTAAAGTGGCGGTGAAGCTAGAAGTTAAAAGCGAACCCAAAGCCAAAAAGCTGAGCTACAAAGAGCAGCGCGAGTTGGAAGAATTACCCAAGCTAATCGCTAAATTAGAAGCCGAACAACAAACTATTACTGAGCGTCTGCAAGACAATAATCTGTACAAAACGCAACCAGAAGAAGTCAATAAGCTCAATCTGCGTTACGCCGAAATCGATGATTTATTGTTGACCAGCTTAGAACAATGGGAAGCGATTGAAGCGCGCAGCAAAGAGTAGGGCGCGCTATTAAAAGGCGGGAACTCCAGCGTCTTGAAATTCCTGATCGGGAAAATACTTTTTGAAAATCGCCTTCAGAGTTCCGTCTTTTTTTATGGACTCCAAAGCGTTGTTCCAACTGCTGACCACTTTTGGGTTGGTGTCTTTTGAGGCGGCGATATAGACCGGCGATTTGAGGAAAACATAGAGCAGCTTGACGTCTTGCATGCTGTAACCGGTGCGTTTGGTTTCATCCTTAATTCCAAAAGCCGAGCTAGCAATTACGGCGGTTCGTCCTGCCATCAATTTTTTAAAGTTCGATAAATTATTGTCGGCTCGATCTAAGTTGGTGAAGCCTTCCTTGGTCAAAAACTGATCGCGGATATCATTTCGGTAGACGCCAATCGACGCCACTTTTTTGGCATCATCCAGATTGTTTATCGTAATGGTTGAATCGGCTTTTGCGTAAAAGCCGTAAGAGCTTTCAGAAATCGGGCCTATCCATTGGTAGCGATTATTGCGTTCTTTGGTGCGCGCCAATGAAAACAGAATGGTATTGGCTTGAGTATCCAGATACTTTATTCCGCGTGTGAGCGGGACTAATTCGATTCGATCGGTGTTGCCAACGCGTTTTTGAAGCTCCGACAAAATATCAAAATCTAAGCCGGCAAACTTGCCATCCACGTTTTTGGTTTGCGCGTTATCTTCGGTGTAAATACTAAGCGACTGCGCCATACAGGTCGATGCGAACATCAGACAGAGTGCGGCGACAAATAATAACTTTTTCATAGGGCGTGCCGTTGTGCTGGGCTGTACTAAAATGCCTCAGGAAGGGCGGCATGGTTTGTTTTACCAGCCGCTATTCTATCTTATGTAGAAAAGTAGTAACGAGCTGCTTGATCTAACGCTTTTCATTTTTAGTCATCTCAAAACTAGGTTCGAACCCGGATGGCCGAGTTTGGTTGAGGATTGACGATCAATCGCGCGCAGCTCGCTGACTATGACAGTTTAAATACGCTCACCGCTTTCATGAGCTGGTTCGCTTGCTCGTGCATGCTTTCGGTCGTGGCGGCCGCTTCTTCAACCAAGGCGGCATTTTGCTGCGTCATATCATCCATGGCCGTGACGGCGTGATTAACCTGCTCAATGCCATCGCGTTGCTCTTGGCTAGCCCGATTAATCTCCGACATGATTTCCGTGACCTGATTGATGGATTCTAAAATTTCACTCATGGTCATGCCGGTTTGCTCGGCTAAGAAGTTGCCGGATTCGACTTTCGTGACGGAGTCGTTAATTAATGCCGAAATTTCTTTGGCAGCACTGGCCGAGCGTTGCGCTAAATTACGCACCTCGGTGGCCACGACGGCGAATCCACGTCCTTGTTCACCAGCCCGCGCCGCTTCGACCGCAGCATTTAGCGCCAAGATGTTGGTCTGGAATGCGATTCCATCGATCACGCTAATAATGTCAACAATCTTCTTGGAGCTATCTTTAATCGATGACATGGTTTCAATCACTTGATCCATCGCTTGCCCACCTTTGCTGGCAATTACGGAAGCAGATGCGACTAAGCTATCGGCTTGTTTGGCGCTGTCGGAATTCTGTTTGACAGTGGTGGTAAGCTGATTCATTGATGCGGCAGTTTGTTCCAGTGAGCTGGCTTGCGATTCAGTGCGCTCGGAGAGATTCAAGTTACCTTGCGAAATTTCTTCGGATGATCCCACAATCAATTCGGTGCTCTCGCGCACTTGATTGACCATTTCAGTTAATCCTTGACCGATGCCGTTGATCGATGTCATGAGTTGACCGATTTCATCAGCTCGATCAACTACGAGCGTGGTACGTAGATCGCCATTGGCAAGATTGCGTGCTGCTTGAATTACGCTTTGAAGTGGAGCGCTCACATGGGTGCGCATCATCTGGTACAAAATCGTTCCAAGCACCGCAATTAAGATCAAGCTGGCTAGTTGATAAATCCGTGTTTGCCTACTTGATTCTTTGGTGTATTCATCGGCATAAATTCCCCCAACAACAATCCAATTCCAATTTTTCATGGGATAAAAAGCCACTAATTTTTCTCGCGCTTGGGTTTCGCCTAATTCTTGGTTAATCCAAGGGTAGCGCAGTGTTCCTTCTTTTTTCTGAATAATATCTTTGATGAATTCATGTCCATCGTTATCCTTTGAGTCGATAACATTGCTGCCTTCTTTGGAGGGATGGATGAGTAAATTACCTTGGGTTTTACCCTCGGTCGCGTCTAGCGCGTAGAAATAACCAGATTCTCCGAGCTTCATGTCGCGAATCTTGGCTTTGATTGGGGCAAATGCCTCATTAAAATTGAGACCAGTAAAAAAGATCCCGATGACTTTGCCCGAGCCATCTTTGATCGGATCGTATTGCGTCATGTACTTGATGTGAAATAGCTCAGCAAAGCCGAGGTAGCTTTTGCCATCCATAATTTGCTGATAGGCGGGATTGGTATGGTCAAGTTTAGTGCCGACTGCACGTTCACCATTTTCTTTTTTTAGTGATGTGCTAATTCGAATAAAGTCGTCGCCGCTTCGGACAAAAATGGTTGCCACTACGCCTGATTGGGTAGAGATTTTGTCAATTAGCGCAAAATTACCGTTGATATCTTGATTATTCGATAACAGTGCTGGCGTGCTTAAGCCGTTAATGTCTATTGCGCGACTGGCATCAAGCGCGAGGCCAGCCGCGAAGTTATCTTTAACCATGGCGGCAGAATCAGCCAGCCGTTTGCGTAAGTTGGTATCCACGATATCGAGCATATCGACCACCATTTTCGTTTTGCTGGTAGTGTCTGATATCGATTGGCGTTCCGCTTGTTGTTTGATGTTGTAGTCAATGAGGGCAGTGAATGCGATCAAAATCGCGCCAATAATGGTCACTAAAATTAGGGTTAGTCGACTGCCAATTGTCCATTCGTTAAAATGGCGTAAATGTTTGAACATAGATTCTCCGAGCGATTTGAGTTTTACGAGAGTTGCGATGCATTGTTGTTAAAATTTAATTTAGCAGATTAAAAAAATATTTCATCCTTTATTCGACCTATCCCACGTTAATTAAATAGCTCTAATTTGTTAATCAAAAATAGTATGCAAATTCGTCCCGCCAATGTTAAAGATGCGTCCGCTATCAGTGACCTAATTAAACGTCTTTCGCCCTTTTTTATCGCCCATCCTGACGGTGCCGGAACAGAGCCGTTCTTTGCCAAGATGAGTGCTGAAAAAACAGCACAACTTATTTCGTCGTCTAACTGTTCGTATTGGGTGGCTGAGGTGGATGGTCAATTTGTAGGCGTGGTTGCTATGCGCGATCACACGCACTTGTTCCATTTATTTGTTGATGAGCGCTTTCATCGAATGGGCATTGCGACCCAATTGTGGAATGTGGCGAAAGCCTATGCGCAGAAGGCCGGCAATGAGCAAGGATTTACGGTGAATTCGTCGCCTTATGCGCTGCAGCTTTACGAGCGATTGGGCTTTAAAGCGGTGGGAGAGCGAAGCGAGAAAGATGGCATTCTGTTTATACCAATGTATTTGTCGTTGCCAGCACAGGAAGTCAGCCAGCGCGATGAGCCCGCGGGTGATTAATCGGTTCTGCTTGCCGCTTCGTGAAAATCATTGAACTTACGGCTTTTTCTCGCTACCATCCTTGCGGTTCACCTAAGTCCCACATCATTACAATTAATGGGCTTGGCGGAATTGAACCACAAACCCCACTAGCTAGTTTGCTAGAGTAAGAATGTTTAATAACGCGTACCAAATGACCCCGTGCCTAGCGTGGGCATTTTTGAATTCAACTCTGCATTCATCTTAGAAAGCATTTAATGAATACACCGAATGACGCCACACAGCAGCATTTTGGCGAGATTGCCCAGCGTGAAAAAGGTTTAAAACATGCCTTAAGCAGTGGGCAAATGGGCATGATCGCGCTGGGCGGCGCGATTGGCACCGGTTTGTTTTTAGGCAGCGGCTTTGCGATTGGTTTCGCTGGTCCGAGCGTGATGATTAGTTTTGCCATCGGCGCGTTGATCACCGTGTTGCTCATCGGTTGCTTGGCGGAGATGACGGTCGCTCAGCCGACTTCAGGTTCCTTCGGTACTTATGCTGATTACTACATCAATCCGTGGGCTGGCTTTTTAGTCCGTTACGGTTACTGGACTTCCTACGTATTAGCGGTGGGGATGGAAGCGACTGCGGTTGCCATCTACATGAAGTATTGGTTTCCTGACTCTCAATCGTGGGTTTGGATTACTATTTTTTCGATTGCGTTAATCACGATTAATACCGTGAGCGTTAAAGTTTTTGGTGTTATTGAATATTGGTTTTCAATGATCAAAGTAATCGCCATCGTCATTTTTATTTTGTTGGGTTCCTACATGATCTATGGCGCACCGAATGATGCGTCGAGCACGATAGGTTTTAAAAATTACGTGGAATACGGCGGCTTTTTTCCTAAAGGAATTTGGGGCACATGGATAGCCGTGATCGTCGCGCTGTTTAGTTATTTTGGGATTGAAGTCATCGCGATTGCGGCCGGCGAAGCGCAAAAGCCCGAGGTCGCGGTGGTGCGCGCGTTTAAAACATCCATTGTTCGCTTGGTGGTTTTTTACTTGTTGACCTTGGGATTAATGCTGGCAATTATGCCTTGGACCGAAGCGGGGCACGGCAAGAGTCCTTTTGTACAAGCCATGGAAGCGATACACATTCCTGGTGCGGCAAGCCTGATTAATTTTGTCGTGTTGGTCGCGGCCTTATCGGCCATGAATGGCCAGTTGTACGCGACATCGCGCATGATGTTTAGTCTGTCGCGCGCCAATCAAGCGCCGAAAGTTTTTGGTCGATTAAATCGCCATCAAATACCGATGAATGCGTTGCTTTTGTCTTGTTCTGGCGTCGCTGTGGCTGCTGTGTTTAGCGTTTTATTTGGTGAAACATCGATCACACTAATGATGTCGATTGCGATGTTTGGCACCATGTTCGCGTGGGCGATGATCTTTGTTACCCATTTATTTTTCCGTCGTCGCTGGACGCAAGAAGGCAGCCCATTGCTGTTCAAAATGTGGGGCTTTCCGTATTTGACGATCTTGGGAGCGGTGCTGATGTTCTCGGTGATGTTTAGCACTTTGTTGACCAACGAATTTCACTACACCGTGATCTTTGGTGCGCCATTCTTTGTGCTAGTAAGCGCGATGTACTTTGCTTTTTATCGGGCAAAAAAGTAGTTCGGGATGATAAAAGTTTTCCGCTACTTTTAACGCGCTAAAACTAAACGTAATCCTAAAGCGATGAAAATGCTGCCAGCAATTCTGTCTAGCCATAATCCCGCTTTAGGGCGCTTGTTGAGCCACTGTCCCACTGCGCCCGAAAAATAACCCAGCAAGCCGAACAGCACTACCGCCTGTGCCGTAAAAGTAATCCCAAGTTGCGCGGTTTGCAGTCCAATATGCCCGTTTTGTTGGATAACAAATTGCGGCAGGAACGAGAGAAAAAACAGCACGACTTTTGGATTAATGCTGTTGGCGATTAAGCCCTTGAAAAACAATTTTAGCAAACTGTCTTGCGGATAGTTTTGAGCGCCGATTTGATGTCCTATCCCGCGGCTGCGCAGCGCCTGGCTACCCAAATAAATTAAATATAAACCGCCAGCGATTTTTAAACTGGTGAAGGCAATTGGTGATGCCGAAATCAGCGCGCTAATACCCAACGCCGCCAAGATCGTGTGCGACAAACAGCCTAAAGCGCAACCCAAACCAAACGCGACACCTTGCTTGCGCCCACGCGAAACACCCATGCTCAACACCATCAAATTATCTGGGCCGGGGGATGCAGTAATTAATAACGCGGCGGTTAAGAATCCAAAAAATTGTTCCGGTGTGAGCAGCATAATGTTTTAGTGGTGGTCGTTTGAGAGGATCAATTTTCAATCCGTTTAAAATCGCGGAACCGGAATCCCATCGCAAAAAGACTGGCGAAGTAGGTCACCATGCAAGCGATGAGAACTCCCGCCAAAGCAAGAATCCGATAAAACTGGTGGGCCTGCATCGTCACCCAGTTGAATTGCGCGCTTAAGTACAATGCGACGCCCGCCATTAAAACCAGCGCAACTGCTTGCTTGGCAAAAAATAACATCCAACCCGGCTTAGGCTGGTAAATTTTATGGCGTCGTAACGCCGCATATAAGAACCCAGCGTTAAAGCATGCGCCGACGCCGACTGCTAAAGCTAATCCAACGTGGGCGAGATAAGGAATGAAAATTTGGTTCATGATTTGGGTCGCTAGCAAAACGCCTAAGGCAATTTTTACTGGCGTTTTAATATTTTGTTTGGCGTAAAAGCCCGGCGCTAAAATTTTTACCACGATCAGTCCGATCAAACCAACGCCATACGCAATCAATGCGTGGCTGGTTTCGATCAATGCGATTTCATCAAATTTGCCGCTATGAAAAAGCACGGCAGTCAGCGGAATAGATAAGGTAGCCAAGCCAACCGCGGCAGGAAGTGCTAATAAGAATGTAAGGCGTAAGCCCCAATCCAGCAGCGAAGAATACTCTTCTTGATTACCCTGTGTATGCGCGCGCGACAAGCTCGGTAACAGAATCGTTCCCAATGCTACGCCAAGCAGGGCGGTAGGGAATTCCATCAAGCGATCGGCGTATCCCAGCCAAGACACACTTCCGGTTGGTAAGTGTGAAGCTAAGTTGGAATTAATTAGAATGCTTAACTGCGCCGCCGATACCGCAAAAATTGCCGGCCCCATATTACGTAGCACACGTTTGACGCCAGGATCATTCAAGGCTTCCATTGGATGAAACGAAATGCGCGGCAGCATCCCAATTTTGATCAGATAAGGGAATTGAATTCCGAGTTGCAAAACACCACCCAAAATCACCGCAACGGCTAAACCATAAATCGGTGGGTTAAAGAAATACACCAAGACAACCGAGCCGAAAATCGACGCTAAATTGAATAACACCGGCGTAAAGGCGGGAATCTTGAATTCCCGCCAAGTATTCAAAATCCCACCTGCCAAAGCGACTAATGAAATTAACGCAATATAGGGAAACATAATGCGCGTCATGACAACGGTGTTGGAATACTTTTCAGGATCTTTGATGAATCCGCTAGCCAACCCATAAACCAGCAATGGCGCGCCAATGACGCCGATAATGCTAGTAATGACCAAGGCCCAGGTCAGGAGCGTACCGACGGCATCGACCAAGGATTTGGTGGCTTGGGGACCTTTTTGGTCGTGGTATTCGCTCAAAATTGGCACAAATGCTTGCGAAAAAGCACCTTCTGCGAACACCCGCCTTAATAAATTTGGTATCCGAAATGCAATATTGTAGGCATCTGAATAAGCCGAAGCGCCAAAGGCGTGGGCAATTAAGATTTCGCGGACCAAACCAGTGATGCGCGACAGCATGGTCATGCCACTAATAGTAGCGAGTGTTTTGAGCAGGTTCATGGAGGCGCATTATAGCGAGAACCACTATTGATTTGTTTGAATGCAACTAGCGAAACGTCTTTTTGCAGGGAAAGTAGCGAGCGTATTGTAAGTTGAAATAAATTCGATTATAATAGCGAGCTGTACAGAATTCACGGCCATCGCAAATTTGTGACGGCACATTGACATAGTTTAGGAAATTTCATGGCAAATACCGCACAAGCGCGCAAACGTGCTCGTCAAGCAGTTAAACAAAACGCTCACAACTCGAGCCAACGTTCCACATTGCGTACTGCAATCAAAGCAGTTCGTAAGGCAATCTTGGCTGGTGATAAAGCAGTGGCAACTTCAATTTTCCAAGCTTCGGTTTCGACAATTGATAGCATTGCGGATAAAAAAATTATCCACAAAAACAAAGCTGCCCGTCACAAGAGCCGTTTGGCTGCTGCTTTAAAAGCACTGGCTTAATATCAGCGGCTACGTGTTAGCCCTTGATTCGAGACTGCTTACTTAAATTGCTTTGAATTCGCTTAGCGCGAATTGACTGCCAGATTAAGTAAAACAAAAAACCACATGAATTTATTTGTGTGGTTTTTTGTCGTTTTTTGCTTTGTTTTTTGCTTTGGGTGTTTTGTGATTTAACTAGTTATGTTTTGGTTAATGCACATTGCAGTAGCCCCAAAATAGCATTGGCAACCACTCCTACGTACTTAATTCGACCCATTCCCCCGGTAAAAGCGGATGACTAGCCAGCGAATAGGGACCGATTGCCGAGCGGATCAAGCGCAATGTCGGCAAGCCAACTGCCGCGGTCATTCGTCGGACTTGACGGTTTTTTCCTTCTTTTAGCGTAATTGCCAACCAGGCCGCCGGAATATCGGCGCGCTCACGAATCGGTGGATTGCGCGGCCACAACCAGTCGGGCGCGTAAATGTGCTTAACTTCGCAAGGTTGGGTCACAAAGTCACCCAAATTGAGTGGTTCGGACAATCTTTGTAACTGATCGGCGCTAGGTTTTCCTTCAACTTGTACTAAATAGGTTTTCGCTTCCTTGTGATCGGGATGGCTAATTTTGTGCTGCAGTTGCCCGTCATCAGTTAGTAGCATTAAGCCTTCACTATCTGCATCAAGCCGCCCTGCGGGATAAATCCCGGGAATCGCGAGGTGATCCGCCAAGGTTGGTCGGGTTTCATGGGCCGAAAATTGGCTCATCACTTGGAATGGTTTGTTAAATAAAATCAGTTTCATAGTTACAGTGTCGCAAATTTATGGCATCTAGTAAAATACTAGTGCATAATGTGAAATTACTGTCTTATGTCTTATATAAGAGCTGGCGAAGATTAACACGGATAAAATACGAAAAACGTGAAATTTGTCTTTCAGTGACTACAATAAGATAGGCTACTATTACGGGCGCTACCTACCCCTAGCGCTATTTTCGCCTCACTTCGGAGATTACAATGTATCAACACATCAAAGTACCTGCCGACGGTCAAAAAATCACCGTCAATGCTGATTATTCAATCAATGTCCCAAACAACCCGATTATTCCTTATATCGAAGGTGACGGAACTGGCGTGGATATTAGCCCAGTGATGATTAAAGTAATCGATGCAGCAGTGGCAAAAGCTTACGGCGGCGCACGCAAAATTAGCTGGATGGAAATCTATGCGGGCGAAAAATCAACTCAAGTATACGGCCCAGATGTATGGTTGCCAGAAGAAACACTGAAAGTGTTGAAAGACTACGTCGTCTCCATTAAAGGCCCACTGACCACACCAGTAGGCGGCGGTATTCGCTCATTGAACGTAGCATTGCGCCAAGAATTAGATCTGTACGTTTGCTTGCGCCCCGTGCGTTATTTTACTGGCGTTCCTTCGCCAGTACGTGAGCCGGAAAAAACTGACATGGTTATTTTCCGTGAAAATTCAGAAGATATTTACGCTGGCGTTGAATTTCAAGAAGGCTCCGACCAAGTTAAGAAATTGATCGCATTCTTGGTCAACGAAATGGGCGTGAAAAAAATCCGCTTCCCAGAAACATCCGGTATCGGTATCAAGCCAGTATCCCGCGAAGGTACAGAGCGTTTAGTCCGTAAAGCAATTCAATACGCGATCGACAACGATAAGCCATCCGTGACTATCGTTCATAAAGGCAACATCATGAAATACACCGAAGGTGGATTCCGTGATTGGGCTTATGCATTAGCGCAAAAAGAATTCGGCGCAGAATTGATCGATGGCGGCCCATGGTGCAAATTCAAGAATCCAAAAACGGGTAAAGAAATTATCGTTAAGGATTCCATCGCTGATGCATTCTTGCAGCAAATCTTGTTGCGCCCAGCTGAATACAGCGTTATCGCTACCTTGAATTTGAACGGCGACTATATTTCTGACGCGCTCGCGGCACAAGTTGGTGGTATCGGTATTGCACCAGGCGCTAACTTATCGGATTCCATCGCAATGTTCGAAGCAACCCACGGCACCGCGCCTAAATATGCTGGTAAAGATTATGTGAACCCAGGTTCTTTGATTTTGTCGGCAGAAATGATGCTGCGCCACATGGGTTGGTTGGAAGCAGCAGATTTGATTATTGAATCAATGAGCAAATCGATCGCCCAGAAGAAAGTAACCTATGACTTCGCACGTTTGATGGAAGGCGCAACACAATTGTCTTGCTCCGGATTCGGCGACGTGATGATTGAAAATATGTAATTAATGCAGTGCTAGAAACATAGCAAATTAAAAAAGGCCGATTCATATCGGCCTTTTTTTATGGACATAAATAATTGACCCATAAAAAAAGCTCCGCAAGCGGAGCTTTTAAGAGCTATCCTTAAAATTAAGGAGCTTGAATATTTGATGCTTGTTTACCCTTAGGACCTTGAGTCACTTCGAATTGTACTTTTTGGCCTTCTTTGAGCGTTTTGAATCCGTTCATTTGGATTGCTGAGAAGTGGGCGAACAAATCTTCACCGCCGTCGTCTGGAGTGATAAAGCCAAAGCCTTTTGAATCATTAAACCATTTAACTGTACCTGTTGCCATAATACATCTTTCAGAAAATATCAAAAAACACGAGCCGCCAGAAATTCAGCAAAATGCTAAATCGACCGAAACTTGCCCTCTCAGTGTTAACGAGAAGCAAATATCTCATTAACAATTTCATTTTTGGGTTAATGAATAAGAATGTCAAGAATTTTCACTGAAGCATTATGTGTAATAGGCAATATTTCATTAAAAATAGTTTTTTTACGGTAATTTGCAGGATTTTTGGTGGGAATTTACAACACTAGCAGTGTGATAAGGTTTTGGTGTTAGGAAAGAAAATTGTGTTGCCCACGGTTTATACCTATTGATCTTGGGCAAATTAGCTCCATCTCTGAGCATCCAAAGCGAACTACAAAAAATTAAATTACACTGCGTAATTAAAGCTTTGAATTTAGATGGAATCTGTTAAATTTACTTATGGCAAATAAGCACGAAAATAGTACAGTGATAGAGCGGCAGGCACAAAAGTTGAAGCCGCCATCTATGTACAAAGTGGTTTTGTTGAATGACGACTACACACCAATGGAATTTGTGGTGGCGGTTATTCAAGAGTACTTTAATAAAGACCGAGAAACGGCGATGCAAATTATGCTTAAAGTTCATCGGGACGGTAAAGGCGTATGCGGGATTTTTCCTAAAGATATTGCTGCTACAAAAGTTGATTTAGTAATGGCATATGCCAGGCAAGCAGGGCATCCCCTGCAATGTGTGATGGAGGAAGTATGATTGCGCAAGAATTAGAAGTAAGTTTGCATATGGCGTTTGTTGAAGCAAGACAGGCCAGATATGAATTCATTACAGTCGA
The DNA here is from genome assembly GCF_004358105.1 of Sapientia aquatica. Lineage (GTDB taxonomy): Bacteria > Pseudomonadota > Gammaproteobacteria > Burkholderiales > Burkholderiaceae_D > Solimicrobium > Solimicrobium aquaticum. Next base: position 401,992 of record NZ_SMYL01000002.1, read on the forward strand.
GCATTTATTGCTAGCTCTGCTGGATAATCCTTCTGCTGCCGAAGTTATGCGCGCATGTGCGGTCAATATTGAAGATTTGCGCAAAACGTTAAGCAATTTTGTGAGCGACAATACGCCAACCGTGGCTGGGAATGGCGAAGTAGATACCCAGCCAACATTGGGCTTCCAACGCGTGATTCAGCGCGCAATTATGCATGTCCAATCGGCTTCCAACGGCAAGAAAGAAGTGACAGGCGCGAATGTGCTGGTCGCAATTTTTGGCGAAAAGGACTCACACGCTGTCTATTACTTACATCAGCAAGGCGTAACTCGACTGGACGTAGTCAACTTTATCTCGCACGGCGTGCGTAAAGATCATCCTGCTGACGCACCTAAATCGGTCGAAGGTGCAGAAGAAGCGCATGGCGAAGCACAAGCGAAAGAAAGCGCGTTAGATCAATTCACGCTCAACTTAAATAAAGCCGCTGCCGATGGCAAAATCGATCCATTGGTCGGACGCGATAGCGAAGTCGAACGCGTGGTGCAAATTCTATGCCGTCGTCGCAAAAATAATCCATTATTGGTCGGTGAAGCTGGTGTTGGCAAGACTGCGATTGCCGAAGGCTTAGCGCTGCGTATCACCATGGGCGATGTGCCAGATATTTTGCAAAACGCTGTGGTGTATTCCTTAGATATGGGCGCTCTGCTAGCCGGAACAAAATACCGCGGCGATTTCGAATTGCGCTTGAAGGCGGTATTAAAACAACTGAAAGACGCGCCACACGGTATTTTGTTTATCGATGAAATTCATACTATTATTGGCGCGGGTTCTGCCTCAGGTGGTACGTTAGACGCGTCGAATTTGTTGAAGCCAGCTTTATCCTCTGGTCAATTGAAATGCATAGGTGCTACGACATACACCGAATATCGCGGTGTGTTTGAAAAAGATCATGCATTGTCACGTCGCTTCCAAAAAATCGATGTGGTTGAGCCAACTGTTGAGCAAACTGTGCAGATTTTGCGTGGCCTGAAATCACGTTTTGAAGAACACCATAACGTTAAGTATTCAGCCTCGGCATTAACTTCGGCAGCCGAGTTGTCGGCACGCTTTATTAACGATAGACATTTGCCTGACAAGGCGATCGATGTGATCGACGAAGCCGGTGCCGCGCAACGTGTTTTGCCGAAATCGAAGCAAAAGAAAACGATAGGCAAATTAGAGATCGAAGAAATCATCTCGAAGATTGCGCGTATCCCACCACAAACAGTTAATCAAGACGATCGCAGTAAGCTGCAAACCATTGAACGTGATTTGAAAAACGTCGTGTTCGGTCAAGATGCCGCAATTGATGCTTTGTCGTCAGCGATTAAGATGGCGCGTGCTGGTTTGGGTAAATTGGATAAACCAATTGGTTCGTTCTTATTCTCTGGTCCGACTGGTGTCGGTAAAACAGAAATGGCTAAGCAATTGGCCTTTACCTTGGGCATCGAATTAATTCGTTTTGATATGTCGGAATACATGGAGCGTCATGCAGTAAGCCGTTTGATTGGTGCGCCTCCAGGTTATGTTGGCTTTGATCAAGGTGGATTGTTGACTGAGGCGATCACTAAAAAACCGCACACGGTGTTGTTATTAGATGAGATTGAAAAAGCTCATCCTGATGTGTTCAATATCCTGTTGCAAGTCATGGATCATGGCACGTTGACGGACAATAACGGACGCAAGGCGGACTTTAGAAATGTCATCATTATTATGACGACTAATGCGGGTGCTGAGAGTCTGCAAAAACGTTCGATCGGCTTTACCGATAACAAAGAAGCTGGCGATGAAATGGCCGATATTAAGCGCATGTTCACGCCGGAATTCCGTAATCGTTTGGATGCCATCATTAGTTTTGGCGCGTTGGATGAAGCGATTATCTTGCGCGTGGTCGATAAGTTCTTGATGCAGTTAGAAGAGCAATTGCATGAGAAAAAAGTCGATGCGATCTTCTCTGAAGGCTTACGTAAATTCTTGGGTAAAAAAGGCTTTGATCCATTGATGGGCGCGCGTCCGATGGCGCGTTTGATTCAAGATATGATCCGTAAAGCCTTGGCCGATGAGCTGTTGTTTGGCAAGTTGGTGTCGGGCGGCAAAGTCTTGGTTGATTTGGATGAAAACGACAAAATCAAATTGAGCTTTTCGGAAGGCGATGCAAAATCTTCCGCGGCACAAGAAGTCGTTGAAACGGAATGATGACGTTATTTTGAGCCAGAATTAAAGCATCGATCAGGCAATAAAAAACCGGCGCATTGTACGATGCGCCGGTTTTTTTATGCGTTGGCTTAAACTATTTACGCGACCGATCAAGTGGTTTGATTCTGTTCTTGATCAGTGTCCAAGTAGAAAAACGATAGGCTATTCGTTCTCTAATTGCAGCATGGGCTTGCTCGAAAATCCGCCGCGCGAGTTGGAACTCACCGTGTTGGATAACTTAAATACCGCTAAGGATTCGGTGAGACGTTCTGCCTCGGTATTCATTGACGCGGCAGCCGCAGCGGCTTCTTCTACCATCGCGGAGTTTTGCTGCGTCATTTCATCCATGTGTTCAATCGCTTTTCCGATTTCTTGGATGCCGGTATTTTGATCTTGGCTAGCGGCTGAAATTTCTTTCATGATGTCGCTGACGCGTTTAACCGAGTCAACGATTTCACCCATGGTTTGTCCGGCTTGGTCGACCAATTGCGAGCCTTGGGTTACTTTGTCAACCGAATCACTAATCAGAGTTTTAATTTCTTTCGCCGCAGCGGCACTGCGTTGCGCTAGATTTCGCACCTCGGACGCAACCACCGCAAAGCCGCGTCCTTGCTCGCCAGCGCGCGCTGCTTCAACTGCTGCATTCAAGGCCAAAATATTGGTTTGGAATGCGATGCCATCGATGACGGTGATAATGTCGACGATTTTTTTCGAGGAACCATTAATCTCTGACATCGTGCCGATAACTTGATTAACTACCGCGCCGCCTTTTACCGCCACGTCGGTTGCGATATCGACCAGATGATTAGCTTGTTTCGCGTTTTCGGCATTCTGACGGACGGTGTCACTTAATGAGGCCATCGAGCTTGATGTTTCTTGCAAACTGTTGGCTTGCGATTCGGTTCGTGACGACAAGTCGCTGTTGCCGGAAGCGATTTCTGAGCTAGCGACTTTGATCGTTTCGGCGGACACTTTGATGCCAGAAACCATGACCTCCAGTTTCTCACGCATTTCTTTTAACGCGACCAATAAGCTGCTGTTGTCGTTGGCGTCGGTCTCGATTGACATCGATAAGTCGCCGCCCGCAACTGCTGCGGCAATGTCACGGGTGTATTCGGGTTCACCGCCGAGTTGCTGCCAGATGCCGCGTACCACCACAAACGAAACGCCACCCAAAGTTAAGATCACAATTGCCGCAACAATAATGGTCGTATACAACACATTATTAACGCTGTTACCGCTGCGCTGCACGCCAGCTTTAAACTGTTTTTTTGCGTTCTCTTGGACTTTTGTGAGATCTGTTTGTAACGTATTTAAGGTGGTTTGCATTTGCCCGATTAACGGCATCGGGTCACCTTGATCGAGTTCCATCATCACACGTGCAACGCTTAAAGCGGGGGAATAATAGCCTTCAAATTCCTTGGTTAAGCGCTCGGAAATCTCCAACTCGCCAGGAATTTTCCCCATCGTTTTGATATTGTCGCGAATATTTTTGGCCGATTGCTCGATGGCTTCTAATCGCTTTTTGTCACCTTCGCTCACTGCTTCTTGTAACGCTTTAACTAAACCATTGACGTCGGTAATTAACGATTTGGTTTGATCCAGCATTGGATAGTCAATGCTCTCAGTAGTACTAATCGACGATATCGCTATCGTCGAAAAATACACACTGACAGCCAGACCGATACCAAAGATAACAGTAGCGGTCGCCGGTAATGCCCAGATGCGGCGTTTGATACTCATTTCTCGTCCTTTCGACGCAAAAGCAGACTTCAATTTATTCGATCGTGTACAGCACTTTCACAGAGCCGTCGACCGCGCTCTTTTCAATATAGCCTATATCCGATAAATTAGAAGAGACTTGTTTCTTGACGTCTGCTGAATTAGACACCTCCTTGGGAGGTGTTCCTTTTCCTGAAAAAGTTAAGCGTGACCAGGTCGATTTGATCTGGGACGCCGACTTATCCGTGATTTTGCTGTAGAACTGTTTGCGCACATCTGCACCATCCGGCTGATCTAATAAACCTACACTTGCGCCGTTAGGTAATACAAACGAACTACCGACATAAAGCGACGCGACTTGGTCTTTGGTCAGCGTTGGAATGGTACTTTTGGCACCTGCAACAACGACTTGCGCGGAGCATGTCTGGATCAAAAGAGCATTAACTCCAACGAGAAATACACGTTTTAAAGTAATGGAATTCATCATGTTTTCACTTAAAAAATACGATCGTAACTAACCCGTACAACATTTACGTTTCCGCTGGTGTTCGAAGTCGTATCGAGATGATGATCAACTTGGGTCTTGATATCGCTATTTGAGTCGATGTCATAGCGCAGCGTGAGGGAAGTACGTTTGAATTTCGAAGGCGTTGTTGGGAACAGAGTTGGGTTATCTGCGCTTTCTGAGTAGGTCGCGTAATTGATAAAAGGCGTCCATTTCTCTAAGCGCAGACCAGCGCCAATAGTTGCTGCTGGCGCTTTATAGCTGTACACAGTTGGACCGTAATCACGAGTGAGTTGTGTTAATTCTGACAGAACAAACCAGCTATCAAAATCCAGATTGACCGCAACTCCGTAGGCTTTGAGCTTGGACGATATGTCGAGGCTCAGCGCGGGATTAGTTGTGGTGGTGTTGGATTGCAGATAGACGGCACGCACAGTAAGCGGGCCACGGTTTAATTCTACGTCCGCGCCGATAATTTCGGACCAACTGATGTCAGTGTGACCGGCGTACAGAATCTTGTAGTATCCCGATTCAGCAATTTTTTCTTGGCCACCAAACACGCTGGCAGTGACGTTGTTGTCACCAAAACTATTGGTATAGCGCAGACTTGCACCGTTGTAATTGGTCGCATCCCAGCCATACAACTCTGGCGGTGGACTTACCCAAGGATAGGCAAAGCCAACGTCTTGGAAAGGTGAATAGTAATACAGCGGAATACGCTGACGACCGGCGTGTACTTCCCAATGGTCATCTAACTTGTAGTTGAAATACGCCCAGCTCACGTTAGGTGTCGTGTCTTCGCCGCGAATAACTACTTGGCCAACGAAATTCAATTTCGGGCTAAAGTTATATTGCACTTGCACGCCAGCATGTGATTCTGGTTTGAGTGAAAAATTGTCACGATATACGCCGCCATTAGCCCAATCGGCAATGTAGCAAGGACAAGTCACCCCATTGATTTGACTTGGGCCAAAGTAATTGCCTGGCAGGCTGCCATTAAACACTTGTCCGCCAATGACCGATAAAAATCCGGTTACGTGAAAGTTGGACGGTGTCTCTGCTGGTGCCGAAGCAGTCGGGGCTGCTGGAGCTTCATCGGCTAGATTTGGATCAGCGTGCACTAACGATGTGCTGGCCAACGCCGAGATAAGTAACATCAGGTGACTCAATCGTGGTAGTGGTGTTTTAGTAAGGCTCATCATCATTTTTGTCCAGTAAAAAGCGGCACACTTGAATGGAAAAGTACTTAAACGAAAACGCCTATTTAAGTGTTAAGTGGCACAGGTTGTTCTATAAAAAGCAATTAACAAACGAAGTAAATAATGTAAATAACTCAACAAAATCAAGTCAAAACAGCAAGTTCTTAAAATTCATTATAGTTAACGGTGAGAAAATGCAAATTAAAAACGCACAATTTTTTCAAATTTGCGATTTAATTTTGTTTTAATGTCGATACGCCAATAATCGATGAAATGGCTGAATAGCCGTTTGACGGAGCGCTTAAAAAGAATTATTTGGATTGAGCGCAATGCGGGATGAGGAGAAAAATACCGCCAAGTTTGTCCGATCCGGCGGTGTAGCTTCAATCACTAGCAAGTTACAGTTTTCACGTCGTGATAGGGAGCCAACAAACTCGTCCAGTGAATTGGGTCAATCGACAAAAGCGGGCATCGGCGATTGCCAGCGCCATGTTGTCAGTTTTAATAATGTTCGAGAAGCGCCCCAATTTGACCTAAGCTTGCGCGGTTTTTACAACTCACCTTTTCAACTCCTTAGTCATGTTTAAAAAGCAAAGCTTTGCCCCGGTCGTCAATCACAACACCAAATTATTGGTCTTGGGTAGTTTGCCCGGCGAAAAATCGTTGGCGCAAAATCAGTACTATGGCAACAGCCAAAATCGTTTTTGGTTGTTAATGTCCGAAGTACTTGGAGTGGAATTAGTCGCACTGACTTATCCGATGCGTTTGCAGACTCTGCTGAATAACGGAGTTGGACTGTGGGATGTTGTGGCTCAAGCGCATCGCGAGGGCAGTTTGGATAGCAATATTCGCGACCAAACCAATAACGATTTAATTAGCCTGATCACTACGCTGCCACAACTCACCACTATTGCTTTTAATGGCGGCACGGCAGCGCGCATTGGGATGAAAGTCTTGGGCCAATACGCCGAGCGCTATCGCGTTATTCAACTTCCTTCTAGCAGCCCAGCCTATACGCTGACGTATGATAAAAAATTAGCCGCTTGGTGTGTCTTGCGGGATCAACTTAATACCACTTCCAGATAAAAGTTCACTCTATCGCTCACGCATATTCGGCGACATTTTTTGATTCGAGTAGAACATTTCTTCATCCTCGTTATCTATGCAGCGCTAAAGAATCCGCCTTGTTGTTCGCAGAAGAGAGACGTTGTGTTGATGGTTGACGAGAAAGGGAGAATGCAGTGAATTCGTTTTTATTTAATGTTTTGACGGTGCTGGTTCCGGCCGTGGTGATACCGCACATCATCAACAATTATCGGCGCTCGCCATACTATCGGTGGTCGTTTCCATTGGTGATCATTTATTTCTCATTCGTGATGTTTTTTGTTCCGCATGGGGGGCATATATTTCACCCTGTTTGGGATGGAACCATTGTCGGGATTTTGTATGCCGTGGTGATGGGTTTGGTGATTCGCTACAAATCATCGGTATGAGAATTTGTGAACTGACGTATTCTTGGGTGGGTACTCGATCGGCATGCGCTGTGAGATCAACCGATCGAGGTAGAGAAGACGTGATTGACTTAGTGTTTTCCGGTGCTACCAAAACCGCCTTCACCGCGCGCACTGTCACCAAATTCTTCGACGACTTCAAAACCAACTTGCACGACCGGTACGATGATTAATTGTGCCAAGCGCTCCATCGGCTGTAGGGTAAATTCTTTGTTGCCACGGTTCCAGGTCGAGACCATTAATTGGCCTTGGTAATCGGAATCGATCAAGCCAACCAAATTACCCAAGACGATGCCGTTTTTATGTCCCATGCCACTGCGCGGCAAAATCATGGCGGCGTAATTTGGATCGGCTAGATGAATTGCTAAACCAGTTGGAATTAACACGGTTTGTCCAGCTTGAATAGTGATTGGCTCATCAATGCAAGCCCGCAAATCTAAACCCGCGCTGCCCGGTGTGGCGTAAGCAGGGAGTTGATCTTTCATGCGTGGGTCGAGGATTTTGACGGCGATGTTTTTCATGTTCTTTGGCTAAAAATAGTGATTAAAGGCGGGCTGCGATTTCGGTAATGAGCTGGCGCGCTAAGCTGGTTTTATCTGACGGTGCTAGGGCGGTGTGGCCTTGGGCGTCGAATAACAACAACTCGTTTTGATCTTGTCCTAGCGTGTTTTGCGCGATGTTACCAACCAACAGTGGAACGTTTTTCTTAAGGCGCTTTTGTGCGCCGTATTCGATCAAATTTTCGGATTCAGCGGCAAAGCCCACGCAGAATGGAGCATGTTTTGAGGCAGCCACTTCGGCCAAAATATCGGGATTTTGGGCGAAGCTCAGTTGCGGTAAATCACCCGCATGATTCTTTTTTAGCTTTTGATCGCTGGCGTTACTTACATGCCAATCAGCTACCGCCGCCACCGCTATAAAAATATCCTGATTAGTGAGATGAGCGAACACCGCATCGTGCATTTGCTGCGCTGTTTGTACTTGATAGCGTTGACAGCCGTAAGGCGTATCGAGCGCGGTTGGGCCAGAAATTAGTTCAACCGTTGCGCCCGCTTCAAAGGCCGCTTGCGCAATGGCGTAACCCATTTTGCCAGACGATAAATTGGTAATGCCGCGCACTGGGTCGATCGGTTCAAATGTAGGGCCAGCGGTGATTAATACACGCTTGCCTTGCAACGTTTTGGGCGTAAAGGCTGCGAGTAATTCCGAGATCAGTTGTTCTGGTTCGAGCATGCGACCCATGCCCACTTCGCCACAGGCTTGTTCGCCCGGAGCAGGGCCGAAAATGCCTAAACCATCCTCGCGCAATGTCGCCACATTACGCTGTGTCGCGGGCTTTTGCCACATCTCGACATTCATGGCGGGCGCGATAAATAAAGGAACCGAAGCAGGGCGTGCGACGCACAAGGTTGATAACAAATCGTCGCAAAAACCTTGGGCCAACTTGGCGATGAAATTGGTGGAGCAGGGCGCAATTAATATCGCATCGGCAGCGCGACTGAGTTCAATGTGCGCCATGTTGTTGTGTATCCGCGCATCCCATTGATCGGTGTAGACCGTGTTGCCCGACAGTGCTTGCATGGTCACCGGTGTGATGAATTGCGTGGCCGAGTTCGTCATGACCACTTGCACTGTCGCGCCGTGTTTGATCAAGCTGCGACACAGTTCGGCCGACTTGTAACACGCTACGCCGCCCGTTAAACCGAGCAAGATATGTTTGCCTTGGAGTGGATTAACGGTGGAATTGGCCATGATGTATTGTCCGTGTATGAATGACAGAGGGTGACGACTACGACTTATTTTTAACCCGACGTAATTCGTCGAGAATAAATAAAGCCGCGCCCAGGCAAATCGCACTATCGGCTAAATTGAAGGCTGGGAAGTGGCTGGTGCCGTAGAAAAAATCCAAGAAATCGACCACATGTCCGTACATCACGCGGTCAATCACGTTGCCAATCGCGCCACCCAAAATCAAGGACAAGGCCCAGCAAAACATGCGCTGGCTGCTGTGATTTTTGATCAGGTAAATAATGTACAAGGCCGCGCCGATGCCGATAACGGTAAATAAATGCCGCTGCCAGCCCGATTCGTGCGCTAAAAAGCTAAACGCGGCACCGGGGTTATAGGCTAGTACAAGATTGAAAAAACTGGTGATTGGCATTGATTCACCGGTGACGAATAATTTGGTGATCGTGATTTTAGATAGTTGATCCAACAAAATCACAATCGCCGCAATGCCCAGCCAAGGTGTGAGTGAGCCGCCGCTTTTATTGCTAATCATTGGTTTTTTCTTTGTAGCCATGTGTGTGCAAGAAGATACTTTGTCGTTAATCAAATCTGCGATGGATTACCAAGCGCAGATTATTTCCATTCATGCTTAAGCAAATTGACGTGCTTCGCCTTGTCCAAATAAATTATCGTCGCAGCGCTTGCATAAACCCGGATGCGCCGGATTGATGCCAACGTCCGCACGATAATGCCAGCAGCGTTCGCATTTCTTCTCAGTGGATGCGGTGACGGCGACGCCTTCTTCTTCGGTCGAATTCACCAGCGCCACTTTCGCGCTCGAAGTGATGAAGATGAATTTTAAATCATCGCCCAAGCTGGTCAGCAAGGTGTATTTCGGCTGCGATGCGCGCAAGGTTAAGTCGGCTTGCAAAGACGCGCCGATTGCACCCGAGACACGCACTTCTTCGAGCTGTTTGGTGACGTCTGTGCGAATCGTGCGCAACTCGCTGTACTTGGCCAGCAACGATTCGGCGTCGGCTACTTCTGGTAGGACGTAAAACAATTGCGTGAAGATCGTTTCATCGCTGGCTTTGAATTCGTCGCCACTGGCAAAGAACTTCCACGCTTCTTCGGCGGTGAAGGATAAGGTCGGTGCCATCAAACGCAACAAGGATTGGGTGATGTACCACAATGCGCTTTGCGCCGAGCGACGGGCGTGCGAATTGGTGCCGCTGGTGTACAAGCGATCTTTCAGAATATCCAAATAGAAGCCGCCCAAATCTTCTGAGCAGAAGCTTTGTAATTTAGCGATCACGGGATGGAATTCAAATTGCTCGAAATGCGCTAAAACATCGCTTTGCAATGCTTGCATATTGGCCACGGCGTAGCGATCAATTTCCAACATATCGGCCACGGCAACCATGTCTTTATTGGCGTCAAAATCAGAGGTGTTGGCTAACAAGAAGCGCAAGGTGTTGCGAATGCGGCGATACGATTCGGTTACGCGTTTTAAGATTTCGTCCGAGATCGTGATTTCGCTGGTGTAGTCCGACGAGGCCACCCACAAGCGCAAAATGTCCGCGCCCAAGGTATTAAAAATCGTTTGCGGTTCGACGCCATTGCCCAACGATTTTGACATCTTGCGACCTTCGCCATCGACCACAAAACCGTGTGTGAGCAAGGCTTTGTAAGGTGCGCGACCATTTAACATGCTTGAAGTGAGCAGCGAAGAATGGAACCAACCGCGATGCTGATCGGAGCCTTCTAAATACAAATCGGCAGGGAAGCTCGCTGGGTGCGAACCGCGCAATACTGTTTGATGGGTACAACCAGAATCGAACCACACGTCGAGCGTGTCGCGGTTCTTGACATACATATCCGCTTCGTCGCCCAATAGATCGGCTGGCTCGATACTTTGCCACGCTTCGATACCTTCTTTTTCAACGCGCTGAGCGATTAATTCTAATAATTCGCTAGTACGTGGATGCAATTGGCCGGTTTCTTTGTGCAAGAAAAACGCCATCGGCACGCCCCATTGACGTTGACGCGACAAGGTCCAGTCCGGACGATTTGCGATCATGCCTTCTAAGCGCGCTTTACCCCAGCTTGGGAAAAACTGAGTCGCTTCAACGCCAGCCAATGCGGTTTCGCGCAACGTTGGGCCACCGTCCTTGGGCGTGACATCCATACGCGCAAACCATTGCGACGTGGCGCGATAGACGATTGGTGTTTTGTGACGCCAGCAGTGCATGTAGCTGTGCTCAAACATGACCAATTTAAATAAGGTTCCCGCTTCTTTAAGTTTGTCGCAAATCGGCTTGGACGCTTCCCAAATTGTCATGCCACCAAAAAACGGCAACCACGACGCGTATTTACCATCGCCCATTACCGGGCTGATGATGTCGTCGTCCTTCATGCCATGCGCTTTGCAGGAGTTGTAATCTTCGATACCGTAAGCAGGGGCGGAGTGCACCACACCGGTTCCGCTATCGATGGTGACGTATTCACCTAGATACACTGGCGAGACGCGATCGTAGCCCGGATCCAAGGCGGCTAAAGGATGTTTGAATTCGATCAACGATAAAGCGCTACCCAAGCAAGTCGCTAAAATTTCGCCCTCTAAGCCGTAATTTTTCAGGCACGTTTCCACCAAATCATTCGCCAAAATTAACAAGGTCGGCACGCCATCGCGTACCGTTTGGACTAAGGCATAGGTGATTTCGGGGTGCATGTTTAACGCTTGGTTGGACGGGATAGTCCAAGGCGTCGTAGTCCAGATGACGCAGTAGCCGTGCTGTAAAGGTAGTTTGTCTAGACCGAATGCGGCGGCGATTTTATCGTGCTGTAAAAACGGGAAACCAACGTCGATCGATGGATCGCGCTTGTCTTGGTATTCGACTTCCGCTTCCGCTAACGCGGAGCCACAATCAAAACACCAGTTGACCGGTTTCAAACCGCGGTACACATAGCCTTTATCGAGAATGGTACCCAAGGCGCGGATTTCATCGGCCTCGTTACCAAACGCCATGGTTTTGTAGGGATTATCCCACTCGCCTAAAACACCTAAGCGTTTGAAGTCGATTTTTTGTTTTTCGATTTGCGAATCCGCGTAAGTACGCGCTTTGCTTTGTACTTCGGCGACGGGCAAATGTTTGCCAAACATTTTTTCGATCTGGATTTCAATCGGCATGCCGTGGCAATCCCAGCCAGGTACATAGGGCGCATCAAAGCCGGCCAATGTGCGCGCTTTGACGATCATGTCTTTGAGAATTTTGTTAACCGCGTGGCCCAAGTGAATTTCACCGTTGGCGTACGGAGGACCATCATGCAGAACGAAGCTCGGGCGGCCTTTAGCGGCTTTGCGAATGCGTTGATAAATTTGTTTTTCTTGCCATTCTTTAACCCATTGCGGTTCGCGCTTGGCTAAGTCACCGCGCATGGGAAATGGGGTTTCCGTCATGTTGACCGGATAGGCTGATTTTGGCGCTTTATCTTTAGACTTTTCGTTAGACATAGGATTCTCTGGAGCTTTTTTAAATAGGGTGAAATTCAAACAGGTTGCGCCAATCGAAGCGCTGTTTATGATGCTTTAGTTTGAGTTTCAAATTCGGTCGGTCGCTGAATTGGTGCGCAGCGGAGTTGCCGAGATTTGGCGTTCATGAAAATAGTTACGCGCCTGTGCCGCATCGTTATCAATCGCATTGGTCATGCTGATTAAATCGGGGAATTTTTGTTCGCCACGAATTTTTTGTAAAAACTCGATTTGCACTAATTTGCCGTAGCACTGCTGGTTGTAATCAAAAATATGCGTCTCTAATAACACGCGCCCCGCATCTTCCACGGTGGGGCGATTACCGATAGAAGCCACCGCTGGCAATGGATGTTTTTCAAGGCCATGTACTTGCACCACAAACACGCCATGCACCGCTGGGTGTTGATGCGCCACGCGCACATTTAATGTTGGGTAGCCTATCGTGCGGCCTAATTTTTGCCCATGTACCACGCGTCCGGTGATCGAGTACGAGTGACCGAGCAACGCTTGCGCTTGCTGGAAATCACCGTCTGCTAGCGCTTGGCGCACCGCCGAGGACGAAATGCGCAGTCCTTCGTGATTCACAGTCGGCAGGGTTTCAACGCTAAAACCGTATTGTTGGCCAGCTTGTTTTAACAAGGCGATATTGCCTGCGCGTTTAGCGCCAAAACAAAAATCCTCGCCAACCATGAGCCATTTAACATGCAAGCCATCGACGAGAATTTTTTTGATGAAATCGTCAGGCGATTGATTGGCAAACGTGTCGTTAAAGTGCTCAACGATCACATGATCAATGCCAGCGTCGTTCATCGCGTTCATGTTGTCGCGCAAATTGGCAATACGGCTTGGTGCTTTGCTTGGGTCGCCAGCGCGATGGGCAAAAAATTCGCGTGGATGTGGCTCAAATGTCATCACGGATGCCGTTAGATTTAAGCGGTCTGCGGCATGGCGCACCTCAGCCAGCAGGGCTTGATGACCAAGATGAACGCCGTCAAAGTTGCCGATGGTGAGCGCACATGGGCTAGCTGGGATAGCGTGGGAGATTCCGCGAAATACCTTCATTCGAGCTTAATAGGAAATGATGCAAAGTGGTCGATTATAAAGGTTTTCGGACTAATTCTTATTGGAGATTAGGGCTTGCTCAGTGGTTTTTATCGAGAACGGGACACGAAATCACATGAAATCGTCGCTTTTTGAAGAATTTGGCCGAATTTTGACTATTTTTTGCTGATTTTAAGGGCTAGCGTGGGCGATTGTGTTGAGCTGGCTTGGTTCAATCCAAGCATCAACCAGTCAACCACGCTGCTATTGGCTAGCCCTTATGGGAATTTACGCCTTGTTTTGGCCCATAAATTGACCGAGCATTCCCGCCAAGCCGCTTAGACCACCAGCGGAACCGCCATTTTGACTAAACTTTTCTATGATTCCAGGCAACATTTCAGCCAAATGTCCAGCCACTTGATCGTGCGGTAAACCGGCTGTTTCGGCCAATTGTTGCAAAATCCCGTTGCTGCCCAAAGCAGCTTGAATTTGTTCGCCCGTGACCGGCAAGTTTTCGCCGTTTCCCGCCCATGAAGCAACATGGTCAGCTAAGCCAGAACTTTGTAATGTGCTAATCAAGGTTTGCATGCCGCCCGCAACGCCACCTTCGTGGTTAGTCATCATTGCAATCGCGGCTTGCATGACGGCCGTTTTTGGATCGGCGCTTGGATCAGCATTATTGCCGCTTAACATGCTCAGTGCAGAATCGAGGAGTCCCATGGTGTTTCCTTTTGCTAGGTTGGGTAGAAAAATCAGGAAGTGAACGTTAAAGCTAAAACGCCAAAACTGTAAATCAAAATCACCCTGAAATTACGCCATGTAACAATAATTTAATATTGCGACCAGCGGTCGGCTATCCGCCCCACAAGGCAGTAATCGAAGCGAGTGCCGCCAAGCCAGCGGTTTCGGTGCGCAGCACGCGGCTTCCCATTGATAACGGAATCGCGCCGTGCTGCAATGCAAGTTGCTCTTCTTGCTCGCTAAAGCCGCCTTCCGGCCCGATCATAATGGTCAGCGCCTGCGCAGGGTGATGCTTGACCCAATCGGCTAAAGAATGCTCGGCTCGTGGGCTTAAAAATAAGCGCTTATGCATGTCTTGTTGTGCTATCCACTGTTTAAAGTCGCTGACTTCGCCCAATTGTGCCAAACGATTGCGCCCGCATTGTTCGCTCGCGGACTCGATCACGCCTTGCCAATGCAGACGGCGCTTTTCTGCTCGCTCGCCGGATAAGCGCATCACGCAGCGCTGGGCGGCTAAGGGTTGAATCCCTGCCGCACCGAGTTCAATGGCTTTTTCGATAATCCAATCCATTTTGCTCGATTCTGGCAAGGCTTGGGCCAGCGTGATGGCGTAGGGAAGTTCAACCTCGGAAGAATCAAATGTTTTGACCTCGGCGGCGGCGCGTTTTTTGTCAATCGACGTCAAGCTAGCCACATACGAGCCGCCGGTGCCGTTAAACAGCACTATCGTGTCGCCGGGATTAAGGCGCAGCACGTGGCAATGGTGGGCGACGGTATCGGGCAAAGTGACTTGCTCACCGATGGCGAGTGGTAGTGGGTAGAAAAAGCGCGGCATTGGGGAAATTGGTTGGGCGGATGAAGTGGTTATGCTAAACCAAGTGGGGGAGGGAAGATAGGGGATTTGATGTTGTTGGGGCTTTGGGTATCTTGGTTTTATTTGGTTGGTCAATGGTGGCGCTTGATTAACCGGTGGATTTGCTTGGTCGTGCTGTTGGCTTGATGATAGTGATTACTTTTAGTGCGTGTTAGGTTTAGGGGCTGAGTAGCCCTTGTGTCCTGATTGGAACACAAGGGCTAACCCGATCTACTAAGCGACAAAAGTCTTACAGCAGGCAACGAATATGAGATGAATAATTACCAAACACGTACTCGTGCATTCGGTGCTAAATACAATTTCTCTCCTGCCTGCACATCAAACGCGCCATACCAAGCGTCTAAATTACGCACCGTGTAAATACGGAATGCATCCGGCGCGTGTTCGTTGGTGGTGATTTGGCGGCGTAAGGCTTCCTCACGCTCGACGCCGCGCCAGCTCTCGGCATAGGCCAAGAAAAACTCTTGGTCCAAACGCTTGTCGGTCGCCGCGTCCTGTTTGCCAGCCGCTTTGTGGAAGGCGTCGTAAGCGACATTTAAACCGGCTAAGTCGGCAATATTTTCGCCCAAGGTTTGTTGCCCGTTGATTGCTAAATCAGGGAAAGGGCGATAGGCGGAATACTGCGCCACTAAGGCTTTAGCGGATTTTTTGAAATGGCTGAAATCGGATTTTTGCCACCAGTTGCGCAACTCACCTTTGGAATCAAACTGCGCGCCGGAATCGTCGAAGCTGTGGCTGATTTCATGGCCAATCGTCGCGCCAATCGAGCCATAATTGGCCGCGTCTGACGCGTTAATGTCAAAGTATGGCGCTTGCAAAATCGCTGCTGGGAAATTGATCGCGTTTTGCATTGGCATATTCACCGCGTTAATTTCTTGCGCCACCATGCACCATTGCGCGACATCGACTGGCTTGCCTAATTTTGCCAACGCTTGTTGATAGGTATAGATTTGCGCCCGATCCACATTGCCAAAAGCATCGTCCGCTTTAATCTCCAAACCGGAAAAATCACGCCATTTATCGGGATAACCAACGCCCACATACATCGTTTTGAGTTTGGCTTGTGCTTCGGCCTTGGTGCTTGGTGCCATCCAATCAAGCGTGGCAATGCGCGCGCTAAATGCATCCAATAAGTTCGTCACCAAAGCGCGTACCTTAGCTTTGGCTTCGGGTGAAAAATGTTTGGCGACATACATTTTTCCCAGCGCATCACCGAGCGCGGCGTTCACCATTTGAATCGCGCGACGATTGCGCGGCTCTTGTTCTGGCGTGCCGGATAACGTCGTGCCGTAGAAGGCAAACTTTTGATCCGAGAACGCCTTTGGTAACACCGAAGCGCGGGTGTTAATGGCGTGGAAGCGCAGATAATCTTGCCAGTCGGCCAGCGGTACGGAGGCAACTAAAGCCGCTTCGCCTTTGACCGCGGTTGGGTGCCAAATGATGAACGATTCTTGGTTGGATAATCCAGCAGCGGCAAAGTAATTGGCCCAATCCAAGCCAGCAGCTTTCTTGCTGAAATCGGCTTGGGTCCAGCTATTGTCGGCTTTTAACACGTTAGAAGTATCTTCACGCGGCGCGTGGGTTTGGGCGATTTTGTGCTCTAGCTTGATGACTCGCCTGGCAGCGTTGTCGGCATCGGGCACGTCCGCTAATTTGAGCATTGCAGCGACATGCGCGTGATACTTAGCACGCAGCTCGACCATTTTGGGATTTTTGGATAAGTAGTATTCCCGATCCGGCAAACCGATACCGCCTTGCATAAAGTAAGCGGTGTACTTGCTATTGTCGTGGAAGCCTTGCGCTATCCACATACCGAATAAATTTTCAGTCCACACATTGGTCGCATTGATCGGATCAACGTCGGCGCGTAAGTTGGCCCCTAAGTAGGTCGATAAATCCGCTTTGGTTTTGAGCGCTGCAATGCTGTCCATGCGCGCTTTGAGCGGCGCAGTACCAGCTTTCTCAATGGCTGCTTGGTCCATGTAGGCGGTGTAATAATCCCCAACTTTGCGTTCCTCACTGCCCGGCGCTGCTTGGGTGGCAGTTTGGATTAAGGCGTCCAATTGCTTATTGGTGCGCTCGTTAATTTCACCAAAAATTCCCCAGCCACTTTGGTCCGCCGGTATCACGGCTTTTTTCTGCCAGCCGCCGTTGGCGTAGGCGTTGAAGTCATTACCCGGCTTGACGCTGGTGTCCATCCCGTCAATTTGGAAGCTGTTAGTTGTGCTGGTGTTTGATGCTGTTTGCTGTGCTTGGGTGGGCAGCGCTATGAGCGACGCAGCGGCGAGCAGGGCACATAGGGCTAGGGGTTTTAGGTTCAATTTTGTCTCCTTGGGTTGCGGATTTGGATTTGGGGGTTTCTTTTGGAAAATTGGAATTGAGGGGGATTTTGAGGTTGTTGGGGGGAAAGTGCAAATTATTCTTTCGGGGCAGCGGGGCGGAGATTGTTTGTTGATTTTTAAATAAATTACTTGCTTGGTTGTTTTTGTACTTGGGGTCGGGGGTAGCCCGACGGCTACTCACTTTTTTGTCTCGCCAAAAAAGGTAACCCAAAAAAGGCGACCACGGTATTTCGGAAACCCTGAAAAATTAGGTTCAAAAATGGGAAAGGAGTGAAACTCGCTGCGCTCAATCAGCACTCCTTTCTGATCCATTTTTAAGCCTAATTTTCCAGCCGAAATACAGTGGATTAAGGTCAACAAACATCATTGATTCAAGGATTTCGCTTGGTTACATTGGGTGTCTTTGACTTTGTGTTTTGATGCGTATAAAGAATGCAAGAATTTGGTGCTGAAAAAGTCGGAGTTTCAGCGACGGCTGGGTCGCCTTTTTTTGCTTATTTTTTGGCGAGACAAAAAAAGTGAGCTGTCGGTGATGCGTGGGTTTCGATTGGCATGCCAATCGCGCGCGCAACGCTGTTCGCATGCGGGTGAATACTCCCTCCCTATTGGGACACAGGGTCTACCCGTGACCTGCAAACTCAAATAATTAGCAAAGGTAAATAAACATCACTGCAACAAGAAATATCCAAACAGCTAAAAACCTCACAACTCTGTTCGTAAAGCGAACAACTCAGGAAACAAAACCACATCCAACATTTTCCTCAAATAACTAACCCCAGCCGTTCCCCCAGTGCCTGTTTTAAATCCAATAATCCGCTCCACCGTAGTCACATGCCGGAAGCGCCAAATTCGGAACGCTGTTTCCAAATCCACTAACTTCTCCGCCAATTCATACAAAACCCAATGCTGTTCGGGCGCTTGATAAACCTGCGTCCAAGCGGCTTGAACCGAAGCGTTGGCTTCGACTGGTAGGCGCCAATCGCGTTGCAAACGCGCTGCATCGATGGCTAAACCTTCTCGTGCCATTAACAAAATCGCCTCGTCATAAATCGACGGTGAACTTAATGCCGCCGCGAGTTTGGCGTGGTTTTCTGGTTCGGTTTCATGCACCTTCATCAGGGTTGCGTTTTTATTGCCTAATAAGAATTCCAACTCCCGATATTGGTACGATTGAAAGCCAGAGGATTGTCCTAAATAAGGGCGAATTGCGGTGTATTCGGACGGCGTCATGGTGGCCAGCACGTCCCACGCATGCACTAACTGATCCATGATTCTGGCTACGCGCGAGAGCATTTTAAAGGCGGGTGGTAAATCGCCCGATTGGAGTTGCGTGCGCACGGCGCGCAATTCGTGCAGCATTAATTTAATCCACAATTCGCTCGTTTGATGCTGCACGATGAAGAGCATTTCGTTGTGGTTTGGTGAGCGCGGATGTTGGGCGGTGAGTATTTGCCCTAGGCCTAAATAATCGCCGTAGCTCATATCTTTGCTGAAATCTAATTTGGCATCATGCCAAGTGCTGGGTTTGGTTTGGTCAGTCATGGTGGTGGCTTAGTTGGATGGATTCAAATTAGGTCACTGCGTTGCGCGGTGCGTGAATCTCATAATCGTTGTTATCCAAAATATGTTTGAGTGCTTGCACCGCATTCCACACGTCCATGTAGCTGGTGTAGAGCGGCGTAAATCCAAATCGGGCGACTTGCGGTTCGCGGTAGTCGCCGATGACGCCGCGTTTGATTAAGGCTTGAATAATTGGGTAGGCATGGGGATGCATGTAACTAACGTGACTGCCGCGTTTGGCGTGCTCGGTTGGTGTGACTAAGCTCAAGCCATGGGTACCGCATTCTTGCGCTACCAAAGCGATGAATAGGTCAGTAAGTGCTAACGATTTGCCGCGTACTGCGTTGATATTGGTTTGTTCGAAGGTCGATAAACCGACTTCCACCAAGGCTAAGGAAACAATCGGTTGCGTGCCGCACAGAGCGCGTCGGATTGTCTTGGTGGGAGTGAATTCGGCTTGCATGGCAAACGGTGCATTGTGTCCCCACCAGCCTGATAGTGGATGGGTGAAGGCGGTTTGATGGCGTTCTGCGATCCAAATAAATGCTGGTGCGCCGGGGCCGCCGTTTAAGTATTTGTAGGTGCAACCAACGGCGAAATCGGCGTTGCATCCATTTAAATCAATCGGCACCGCGCCAGCGGAATGGCATAAATCCCAGATGGTTAGCACATCGTGTTTATGCGCATGCGCGGTGAGTGCTTGCATGTCTAGCAGCTCGCCGGTACGGTAGTTGACTTGGGTCAGCAACACCAAGGCGGTGTCGTCGTTGATGGCCGTGTAGAGTTCTTCCGTGGTGTCAATCAATTGCAACTGATAGCCTTGGTTTAGCCACTCGGTGATCCCTTGGATCATGTACAAATCGGTGGGGAAATTAATCCGCTCGGTGACGATGACTTTGCGCTGCGGATGTTTTTCTGCTTGGATTTTTAATCCTGCGGCTAAGGTTTTGAACAGATTGATTGAGGTGCTATCGGTCAATACCACTTCGGACGATTTCGCGCCGATTAAGGGTGCCAATAAATCGCCTAAACGCGATGGCAGATCAAACCAGCCAGCGCTGTTCCAACTGCCAATTAATTTGTCGCCCCATTCTTGCTCAATCACTTGCTGCGCCCGCTGGATGGCGGCTTTGGGCTGCGCGCCTAGTGAATTGCCATCTAAATAAATTACATTCGGCGGCAGATTAAATTGCTCTCGGATGGGGGCGAGCGGATCTTGTTGATCCAGTTGCTGGCAAGTGGCTTGGGTAATCATGGGGATTCCGATAAAAAGTAACTAACAATATTAAGCAAGGCTGCGCAGAATCGCGCGCACTGGGCTGGCGTCCAAGCCGGCTAATTTGAGCGGCAGGGCGATTAACTCGTAATCTCCCGCTGGCACGTTATCTAAGACGATTCCTTCCAAAATTGCCATGCCGTGTGATTCCACTGCATGGTGCGCGTCCAAGGTCTTTGATTCTTGTGGATCAAGCGAAGGGCTATCAATTCCAATCAGTTTAACGCCCGCTTGTGCTAACAAATGTATGGCGTCCGCCGCGATGCAGGGGAAATTGCTGTCCCATTGCATTGGCGTTTGGCTGTAGGTGCGGATTAAGACCCGCGCTGGGACATTGGCTAGGTGCGGCTTGAGCTGTTCAGCTTGGATTAAGCGGGTGCCTTGCAAATCAATCACTCGGCAAGGGCCGATATACGTATTCAATTCAACTTCATCGATGGCTTTGCCGTTAACCCCGTAATGCGAAGGGGCATCGCAATGGGCGCCGGTGTGGGTGGACATGGTGATTTTGCTGACCTTCACTGGGCAGCCATCGGCGATTTCCCACGTAGTGTCGGACTGAAAAGGCGTGTCACCCGGCCAGACGGGCAGTGCGGCATGAACTAAGGGGCTGATGTCCCAGATTATTGTGCTCATCGGTAGCGCTCGAAATAAGGTCAAAAGTTAAGCTGCGGATGCATAAATAGCAAACTAATTTTATTCTAATTTAGCTAAATTTTCCTTGCATATTGACGTAATGTTTGCCATAACTATAGAACAAGCTGTCAATTTAACAGGGATATTTGGAGAAATGTGTCATGGAGCTAGATAAAACCGATTTCGCGATTTTGCGCTACTTACAAGAAGATGGTCGCATCAACAACTCTGATTTAGCCGATAAGATTTTTCTATCGGCGTCCTCCTGTTTGCGCCGCGTCCGTGCCTTGGAAGAGGCCGGCATCATCGCTGGCTACCGCGCTGTTTTGGACGGCAATGCAGTTGGGCTAGAAGTCGATGCCTTTGTGCAGGTGACTATGCGCCGCGATGTGGAACAGTGGCATGAGAACTTTAGTAAAGAAGTGCAGCAATGGCCAGAAGTAGTTGGCTGTTTCATCATTACTGGGGAAGCTAATTATCTGTTACGGGTGCGGGCGCGAAATCTTAAGCACTATTCTGCATTTATTATGGATCGCTTGTACAAGACCTTAGGCGTGTTGGATATTCGCTCGAACATTGTTTTGCAAATGTTAAAAGATACCCACGTGATTGATTCGGCATTGATGAAAAATCACGATTAAAGAAGTAATCCAAACCGACAATACTTGTTAGTAAAATAAATTTAGGGCCAACAGCACGCAAATGCTGTTGGCCCTAATCACTTTATGACCAAATAATAACGTTTAAGTTGGCTTAACCTTAATCGTCATCACCCCAATCATCGTCGCTAATGCCAAACGAACGCGCCAAATTGTTGACGTTCAACGCGCCAATTCCTGAGGCTGGGTTGTAGCCTTGGGTTGCTTGCCAATACAGATTGTCTCCAGAAGTAATCGCCGTAAATGGAGAATTTTTAGCATAGCCGTATTGTAAGAAACGAGCATACAACTGCGGATTCAAGTGGCCTAAACGTGAATGGCTGTGCTGTGAGACCAACGCAGCAATACCATTTAATTGCGGCGCGACGAAGCTAGTTCCGCCGTAACCTTGCAGCCAGCCACCACTGACATAAACCAAATAGCCCGTATCTGGATCAGCGTTGAGCGACACATCCGGTACGTTACGACCTGCGTAACCGGCTGGGGCATCGAATAAATCAGAAGGTGTGTAGGCTGAGCAAACTAAGGATTGACCTGCTGCGCTGACTTGGGTGCCGGGAACATTTTTCTGATACTTTGGAAGATCAAAGTTCAAGCTAACGCCACCGCCACCGCCAACGGGGAACAGGTAGGTGTAATAAACACTTGGGGAAAAATAGTTTTGCAAATAATCCCAACCCCAAGGGCGGTCTTTAGGGATAGTCAACGTCGTGCCGTTTTGGAATTGCAATACCGACGCCAAGGTCAAACCACCTGCTGCGACCACATACGGATCGCTTGCAGGCGAATCCACGGTCAGAAGTTGACTGCATCCCGGATAAGCAAACGGACCTTGGTTATTGTTAATGTCGTAAGCACCTTCATCACCAGAAGCCGCAAACACGCTGATACCTTGTGCTGCTAACTCCAAGAAAGCTTGATGCTGACCAGCCATGACTTCTGGTGTTTGGGCGATTTCAGGCGAGCCCCAGCTTACTGACAAGGTATCGACTTTGTTGTCCGCCGCGGCTTTAAAGAATACGTCCATAAAGCCCGAATCCGTATTGGGCGCGTCATACACAATCACTTTTGCCGCCGGAGCTAAGCCACCAGATTGTTCTACGTCTAGCGTGGTTTCGTCCGCGCCATTTGTGCCCGCGCCTCCGTCGATGTGAATTTGTTTGATTCTATTTGGTTTGACTTTTAAACCAATGCTGCTCCAGTAAGTATAGGCATCGTTCGGATCAAAGGTCGCTAAGGTGGCAATCCCAATTGTTCTGCCTTGACCGTAGAAATGATGTTTATACAAAGGAGTGACGTTGTACAAGCTCGCCACGTCTTGCACAGTAAATAAACCAGGTGCATTGGTGGTGCCGGATTGGTTGATTAACTTGGCATTGACAATCGCTGCTTGGGATGATTTCGCCGCAGCGGCTGGCAATTGGCGGGACCTTGGATGGGCGTGTTCTCTGCCGTTGAGCCCAGTCACTGCGAGCACCACGTCGGAAATTTCACCCGGAACAGTCACAGGAACACTGGGTTTGCTGTAGATCGTATTTTTTTCGCTGTAGTTGTGCAGTTGTGTATTAAAAAATTGATTGAACTGCGCGGTCGTGCCAGTGGCGCGAATGACCATGTGGTTTTTATACACTTCATTGACCGTAATGCCGAGCGCACTGAGCGATTTCTTTACACGTCGAATATCGGCGTGGCTTGGCGCATAGCGTTCGGTAAATTCTTCAACCGACAAAAACTGACGATACTCGTCGCTGTTTGGGTTGACTGTGCGTGCGATAAATCTCTCTAGTTTATCGACATCGTGCAATTGCAAAACGATCGAAACTGTTTGTGGCGCATCGACGGCGGTTGCACCTAAATCTTGAACGGCTGCTGTGGCCGCAAAAGCGGCTGACGAACTTAAAGCACCTGCAAATAAAACGGACACTAATGTCGCCATTGGTTTCATCGTTAGCTTAGCGACGGATTTAGTTCTAAATATCATTTGAAGCTCTCCCCGGATTGGATTTTTGTCGAGTCAATTGTTAGCAATGGATAATTGCGAAATTGATCTTATGGGAGAAAAAAACAGAAATCTAATGATATTTTGGAAGGTGTTGGATTTTGTTAAAAAAGATAATTTTTAACATTTACAAAAAGCTATCTATGATTACTCTGACTAGTAAAAATCGGTTAAAAACCCCTCAAAATACGCTAATACGCTTTAAGATTAAATGATCTTAGAACCGTTCATAGCCCAATAAATAGCGCCATTGACCCAGCGGCAAGCTCGATAACGGAATTCGTCCGACCCGCAAACGTTTCAAATTAACGATCGTCAAACCAACGCGTTGGCACAGTAAATTAATTTGCTCAAGCTGTATGCCTTTACCCGCAAAACGCAGTCGGGTTTCGTTTTGCCAGCTCACTTTTAATGCTGGCGCAAGCTTGCCGTTTAGCGTGATGGATTGGTTGAGTTGGGACATTAATTCGGCTGGATTAAGTGAGCAATTTTCACGATTGATTTCAGCCAAATATTCTTGCTCAATTTTGCTCGCGTCGTCGATTAATTTACGTTTGATTTTGAAATCCTGGCTAAAGATGACCAAGCCGCTGGCACTGGTTTCCAAGTTATTGGTCAACGCTAAACCCGATGTATGGCGCTTTAAAAATCGTAAGCCAGAGCGATTACCCGCAGCCATTGTCTCGGCAGTCAAGTTGTGCGCCAACCAATCGGCTTCGATGCCGGCCGGCTTGTGCCACAAAATAGTCACGTCCGTTAGTGGAGCTAAATTTGCCTTGGGCAGCAGCGCGATTTGGTGCGACTCATCAACCCGAAAACCGGGTTCTTCGACCACTTGCCCATCCACAGTGACCCAACCGCCCGCGATGTATTGTTCGGCTTCTTGGCGTGAACAAGGAACTTGCTCGGCAAGACGTTTAGCGAGTCGGATTGAATTTGACATGAAAAATAGGAGAGCGTGAGAAGAGCGCTATTGTAGCCGCCTAGTCTGGCAGTTGGCGAATAATGCCTGCATCAACACGTCAATTAGGTGGTAATTTCACCAGAGTGTCATATAAGACGAGTAAGATTTTGTGATAACTTTTTTTGGGGAATATGTTGAAAAAGCACTCTTTGCTATGTTGTCTCATCGCAGCCGTTGTCGCGCTAAGCGCCTGCCGTACCGCTCCATCGAATCCATCAGCAACCTCCAGCGCCGCTGTCGATGCAAACGCGGCTAATCAAATTCAAGCGGCCTTTGTCGTACTTGGTGAACAAGGTCAAGCGCAAGCGCGTGTCATTACTAGCGCATCTGCCTGCCC
Organism: Sapientia aquatica; assembly: GCF_004358105.1. Classification (GTDB taxonomy): domain Bacteria; phylum Pseudomonadota; class Gammaproteobacteria; order Burkholderiales; family Burkholderiaceae_D; genus Solimicrobium; species Solimicrobium aquaticum. Next base: position 426,833 of record NZ_SMYL01000002.1, read on the forward strand.
CGCGTTGACGCAAGACGGTGTAACAAGTGCCATGTCGATTCGCGCACTGCCAGCCACGATTGCACAACGCAAAACGCTAAGCAGTCCGACCGATTCGAAGCCGTCCGACTTCCCCGTGTTGACATGTGAGGCAACACTAAAAACAGGCGTTAAAGTCGCCAGCGTTGCTGGAAAAACGCTAGCCGTGCCTAAAGCGGTTCCGTTAAAAATTTTGGTGGTCGGTGATACCGGTTGTCGCATGAAATTGGCCGATAACTATTTTCAGTCTTGCTACGATTCCGATAAATGGGCCTTTGGCACGGTGGCTAAATCCGCCGCAACGTTTGCGCCCGATTTAGTCATTCATGTGGGCGATTATCAATACCGCGAAAACCCCTGTCCGGCTGGCAATGCCGCTTGTGCCGACAGCCCGTGGGGCTTTGGTTGGGACACTTGGAAAGCCGATTTCTTTGATCCTGCAGCACCCTTGTTGTCGGCTGCTCCTTGGGTATTAGCGCGCGGTAATCACGAATCCTGTGCGCGCGCTGGTCAAGGCTGGTGGCGCTTTATGGATCCACGTAGCCTACAAACGGGGCGCGATTGCAATGTTGAAGCCAATGATATGACCGGCGACTACAGCGATCCTTACGCGGTTCCGCTAGGTGCAGGTGCGCAGTTGATCGTGTTTGATTCAGCCAAAACAGCATCGAAACCCGTCGCCAAAACCGACCCTGTTTATGCGATTTATGCAGCGCAGTTCAAACAAGTTGACCGTTTAGCGGAGCAAGCGCCGTTTTCGATTTTCTTAGAGCACCATCCAATTTTGGGCTTCGCTCCAGAGAAAGCCAAAAACAGTAATGTTGAAGTAAAGTCCGGTAACGCCGCTCTGCAAAGCATTTTGCAAGACAGCCATCCACAACGTTTATTTGCACCAAATGTGCAGCTTTTGTTGGCGGGACATGTGCACTTGTTTGAAGCGATCACATTTGAAACCGACCACCCAATGCAAATCGTCAGCGGCAACGGCGGATCGTCGCCGGACGTTGATTTACCAACGCAGTTGTCACCACAAGCCACGCCGTTTAGCGGTGCGAAGGTTGCCCATTTCAACAGCACTAGCGAGAGCGGATTTATGACGATGGAACGCGCTTCGGTGACGGCGACCGATTGGGTAATGAAATCGTATGATCGGAATGGTAAGTTGATGACGACTTGTACTATTAGCCGCGGGAAGCAAGCGTGTAATTGATGGATTGAGTGGTTCTTGATGTATGGCGCTAACCGAGATTATTGGGTTAGCGCCATTTTTATTTGTGTTGGTGAGTTGGAACTCAGGTAAATTTTGTGATCTATAGAAGCGTTTTATTTTATGCGGATATTTGATTAATTTTATCTTTGAGTGTTGACGATGTTGATTAGAAAAATATTTCCTCAGGAGCTTGATTGGGCGAATGCCCAATATTCGACAATTAAGTTCAAATTATCGAGTGATGCTGATTTTGTAGCGCTTGCTGAATTGGATGGAATTAGGGTGGGGCTTGGGCGATTAACATTTGTTGACAGCACCATTGGCGAATTAGGCGGGATGTTTGTGTTGCCTGAATATCGAGGGCGAAAAATCGCTGAGAACATTGTTAGCTTCTTGTTGGAAAACTCTTCTTTTTCGTGTTTGTACTGTATTCCCTTTGCGCATCTTGAGCGCTTTTATGAGCAATTTGGATTCGTGAGGGTTTGCGAACCTGTGGTTGCTCCTGAGTCGGTGGTGGATAAGTTTTCTTGGTGTGCGGAGGCTTATGAATCTCCTGTTGTTCTTATGAAAAGGGGGTGAGGTTTGCTTTGGTTTTTTTTTGGGGGGGGAGGTTAGGTGTAGCAATGGGCCCCTGTATGGATTCAGTATTCGCCAGCATGCTAACGCCGTTAAGCAAGAGATAAGCATGGTTATCGAAACCCTTGCTGGAATTTAGATCACTGTATTTTTTAGTTCATCCTAGGATTAAAAAGTCGTTAGCAGCAGGGGGGTAAGTCAAAACCGAAATAACCGTTGTCAGCGCCAAATACTTTTATTCTTCTTGGACCATTAAAAAATCAGGTCTAAATCATCCGAGTTAGACAACGTAAGGTTTCCAATCAATGGTTTGTTTTGACGTTAATCCACTGTATTTCGGCCGGTTATTTTTTGAAAAAATGGATCAGGAAGTAGCGTTGTCTGAGCGAAGCGAGTTTCGCTACTTTCCCATTTTTTCAAAAAATAATCGGGGTTTCCGAAATACCGTGGTCGCCTTTTTTGGGTTCCCTTTTTTGGCGAGACAAAAAAGGGAACTAGCCGCCGGGCTACCCCCGGCCAGCAAAACTGCAAAAAATCGAATTGGTATTTTGGGATGGGCACCTAATTCATTATGTTTTTCAACTGCGCAAATGCAATCCCAATATTCGTGAGATAAAAAAGATAACTAACCGTCAGGCTAGCGCCCTACCAACCTCAACAAAAAATCAAAGTCACTACCTATTTCGGGATCGAACCAGATGGCGCCTACAACCGCAGCGCCGAAGTCGCCGATCAAAGCCTCGTGTTGCGCCGAAAAGAAACGAAATCTACAACTCAACAAACACAAATATCATCCCATTTTCTACCCACAGCGCGAATTCATATTTCTATTTACACAAGTAAAAACACACCATTCGCCTTCCTTATCTCTTTGATTTGCTTGAGTATTCCTACCCCTGGCGTATAGTAAATCCGGGATTACAAAAAAACCTTGCGCAAGTTGTATATACAAATTAAAATCTGAAAAAATCCCAACCACTTCCCATCAAAGGAATGCCATGAACAGCTTAAAAGATGATCCACGCTACGACGCAACTCGTGTAATTCGTGCTCCGCGCGGGGCTGAGAAGACCTGTAAGACGTGGGTTGCTGAGGCGGCCTATCGGATGATTCAGAATAATTTGGATGCCGAAGTGGCAGAAAATCCTAAGCATTTGGTGGTGTACGGCGGTATCGGTCGTGCGGCGCGTGATTGGGCTTGTTTTGATCAGATTTTGGCTAGCTTAAAAGAGTTGGGCGAAGAGGAGACTTTGTTAATTCAATCGGGTAAGCCAGTTGGCGTGTTTAAAACCCATTCCGATGCGCCGCGAGTGTTGATTGCAAACTCCAACTTGGTCCCGAAGTGGGCTAATTGGGAACACTTCAATGAACTCGACCGCAAAGGCTTGTTCATGTACGGTCAGATGACTGCGGGTAGCTGGATTTATATTGGTACACAAGGCATTGTTCAAGGCACGTTTGAAACCTTTGCCGAAGCGGGTCGCCAGCATTTTAACGGTGACTGGGCGGGTCGTTGGATTTTGACCGCCGGTTTAGGTGGTATGGGTGGCGCGCAACCATTGGCCGCGACGTTTGCGGGTGCGGTGTCGTTGAATATTGAATGCCAACAATCAAGTATCGATTTCCGTTTGCGCACACGTTATGTCGATAAACAAGCGCGTGACTTGGATCATGCGTTGGAATTGGTGAAAGAACATTGCGCTAAAAAAGAAGCAGTGTCGATTGCTCTCTTAGGCAACGCAGCAGAGCTTTTGCCAGAGTTGGTTAAGCGCGCTAAAGCGGGCGGAATTCGCCCAGATATGGTGACCGATCAAACCTCGGCCCACGATTTGATTAACGGTTATTTGCCGATCGGCTGGAGCGTTGAGCAATGGAAAGCCGCGCAACACGATGCGTCGCAGCACGCTAAGTTGACCGCTGACGCCGCCGCAGGTTGTGTGGCGCATGTGCAAGCAATGCTGGATTTCCATCAAATGGGAATTCCTACCGTTGATTACGGCAACAATATTCGCCAAGTCGCGTTTGATCATGGTTTGAAGAATGCCTTCGATTTCCCTGGGTTTGTGCCAGCCTACATTCGCCCGCTGTTCTGCGATGGCAAAGGCCCATTCCGTTGGGTGGCTTTGTCGGGCGATCCAGAAGATATTTACAAAACTGACGCGAAGATTAAAGAGCTGTTCCCAGAAAACAAAGGCGTGCATCGCTGGTTGGACATGGCGCGTGAACGTATTTCCTTCCAAGGTTTGCCGGCGCGCATTTGCTGGTTAGGTTTGGGTGAACGTCACATCGCTGGATTGGCATTTAATGAAATGGTCAAAAACGGCGAATTGAAAGCACCGGTTGTCATTGGCCGCGATCATTTGGACACCGGCTCGGTATCAAGTCCTAACCGCGAAACGGAAAGCATGAAAGACGGCACCGACGCGGTGTCCGACTGGCCGTTGCTCAATGCGTTATTGAATACAGCGGGCGGCGCTTCATGGGTCTCCTTGCATCATGGCGGCGGTGTTGGGATGGGCTATTCACAGCACTCCGGTATGGTGATTGTGGCCGATGGTACTGAGGCAGCGGCCAAGCGTTTGGCCCGTGTGTTGGTCAATGATTGTGGATCTGGAGTGATGCGACATGCGGATGCGGGGTATGAGGAGGCTGTGGCTTGTGCTAAGCGTAATAAACTTAATTTGCCGATGATTAAGTAAGGGCCTTTAATTTGCTGGTGGTTGATTGGCGCTAGCCACGGCCTGCAGACCTAAAAACATCAACAAAGATAATTGAAAGTCCACGCATCATTAGCAGCATAAGTAAGCGCTTCAAACCAAATTATTTGTAAGGCGGCCACATTCGCTTGTGTCCGCCTTTTATTAAAAAATAGCAGTCATCTAAATCCAGAAATTTAAGAAAACAAAGGAATTCATCATGGCGACATTCACCATCAAACCAGGCCAATTTACGTTAGCCGATTTACGTTCCGCTTGGCAGGCCAAGTCAACATTGGCGCTCGATCCAACGGCTTATGACGCCATTGACGCATCATCAGCAGCGATTGCGCGCATTGTCGCTAAAGGTGATGCGGCTTACGGGATCAACACGGGGTTCGGGAAACTAGCCAAGACTCGCATTCCTGATGATCAGTTGGAACTGTTGCAGCGTAATCTGATTTTGTCGCACTCGGTTGGCACTGGTGATTTGATCGCTGAAAATATCGTGCGTCTGATTTTGTTGATGAAGATCGGTAGTTTGTCGCGTGGCTTTTCGGGAATTCGTCGCTCGGTGATTGACGCCATGATTGCGGTGTATAACGCTGGCATTACGCCTTGCATTCCGGTCAAAGGTTCGGTTGGCGCATCGGGTGATTTATCGCCGTTGTCGCACATGACTTTAGCATTGTTGGGCGAGGGCGATGTGCTGGTTGGCGGTAAATTGGTCGCGGCTAAACAGGCATTAAACGATGCGGGCATTACGCCCGTTGTGTTGGCCGCAAAAGAAGGTTTGGCCTTGATTAACGGCACCCAGGTTTCCACTGCATTGGCCTTGAATGGCTTGTTTTTGGCAGAGCGTTTATTAGAAGCTGGCACCGTTTCTGGCGCGATGTCGGTTGATGCAGCTAAGGGTTCGGATGCGCCGTTTGATGCGCGGATACATGCCGTGCGCGGTCAGCCTGGACAGATCGCTACCGCTAATTTGTATCGCACATTATTGAGCGGCAGCGTGATTCGTCAATCGCATTTAGTCGATGATGAGCGTGTGCAAGATCCGTACTGCTTGCGTTGCCAACCGCAAGTTATGGGCGCTTGCTTAGATTTGATCAATAGCGCAGCGCGCACTTTGTTGATCGAAGCAAACGCGGTGACAGATAATCCATTGGTATTTATCGAAACCAATGAAGTGATCTCAGGCGGTAATTTCCACGCTGAGCCGGTCGCCTTTGCAGCCGATACGTTGGCCTTGGCGATTGCTGAAATTGGTTCGATTTCCGAGCGTCGCATCGCTTTATTGATCGATGCATCGAATTCTGGTTTGCCACCCTTCTTGGTGCCTTCATCGGGTTTAAATTCAGGCTTTATGATCGCGCATGTGACTGCGGCGGCCTTGGCGTCGGAAAACAAATCCTTGGCCCATCCGGCCTCAGTGGATAGCTTACCGACTTCGGCTAACCAAGAAGATCACGTCAGTATGGCGACCTTCGCTGGACGACGTTTGCATGACATGGCGCACAACACGGCGGTGATCGTTGGTATTGAATTGCTGGCAGCGGCGCAAGGTATCGACTTCCACGCACCATTAGTAACCTCGCCAAAATTGGCCGAATTACATCAACGTTTGCGTCAGCAAGTCAGCTTCTACGGCGAAGATCGTTTGTTTGCACCCGATATCGAAGCGGCGAAACAAATGGTGTTAAAGGGCGAATTAAGCAGCAACTGCCAAGACGTATTTAACGGTTTGTATTTAGCATAATCAGTCGCCGCGATGAAAAAGCTCACCCCCGACAACTACCGCAGCATGCCGTGGAAAAACGGCGCTGGTACGACGATTGAGATTGCTGCTTTTCCTGAAGGCGCAACGATTTCAGATTTCACTTGGCGCGTAAGCCGAGCGCAAGTTGTGGCGGACGGAAGCTTTTCGCATTTTGATGGAATTGATCGTTCCTTGGCTTTGTTGGACGGAAACGGTATGCGCTTGCTGGTTAATGGCCAAGCGCTGCTAGTCGATCAGTATCACAATATTGCCATTTTTGCGGGGGACGCGGAAACGTCGGCGCAGTTGTTGGATGGCCCGATTAGCGATTTCAATTTAATGACGCGGCGCTCGCTGTGCTCCCACAAATTGACGCACTGGGTTGGTCAAGCTGAACATAAATTACCCACCAATTCGGTGCTGTTGTATTGCGCCAAAGGTGCGGGAATGATCATCGGTAAAAGCGCGCACCATGAATTAATTGCCGACGAAGCGGTACAGTTTGTTTCCAATCAAGAGGGCGCGGAATTTACGCTGCACAGCAGGGCGGACAGTGTTTTTTATTGCGTACAAATCACCATGAATGAGCATTAACAATGCAAACAACTCAGTGGGATAGTCTTTGGATTAACGTGCATTTAGCCACCATGGCGCAACAGGGCGGTTATGGCGAATGCACAAACGGCGCTATCGCTATTAAGGATGGCGTAATTGCTTGGCTCGGTAAGCAAGCCGACCTACCTGAGCGCAGCGTTGATGCGGCCAATGTGTTTGACGGGCAAGGCGCTTGGTTGACGCCGGGCTTGATCGATTGCCATAGCCACATTGTGTATGGCGGTAACCGTAGCAATGAATTTGAAGATCGCCTAAACGGCGTGTCGTATGAGGAAATCGCCAAGCGCGGTGGCGGGATTGTTTCCACTGTCACGGCAACCCGTGCGGCCAGCGAAGCGCAATTGTTAGCCCAAAGCAGTGTGCGGGTTAAGCGCCTGTTGCAAGAAGGCGTAACCACTTTGGAATGCAAATCGGGCTACGGCTTAAATCTGGATACGGAAGCCAAGATTTTGCGCGTGGCGCGCCAGTTAGGAGAACATTTTCCGGTACGCATTAGCACCACGTTTTTAGGCGCCCATGCTTTGCCGCCTGAATACGCAGGTCAAGCAGACGCGTATATTGAGTTGGTCTGTGAGGTGATGTTGCCGGCTTTGGTTGAGCAAGGCTTGGTTGATGCGGTCGATGCGTTTTGCGAAAAAATAGGCTTTAGTGCCGCGCAAACGGAACGGGTTTTTCAAGCCGCTAAGCGTCATGGGTTGCCCGTAAAACTGCATGCCGAGCAATTATCCGATCAAGGTGGAGCTGCTTTAACAGCGCGCTACCAAGGTTTATCGGCGGATCATTTGGAATATTTATCCGATGACGGTATCGCAGCGATGGCTGAAGCGGGAACCGTAGCGGTGTTATTGCCGGGCGCGTATTACTTTTTGCGCGAAACCAAATTGCCGCCCTTAGCCGGACTGCGCGCAGCGGGAGTGCCGATTGCGATTTCTACGGACTGTAATCCGGGTACCTCGCCCATGACGTCGATTTTATTGGCGATGAATATGGCTTGCACGTTATTCAAAATGACGCCACTCGAAGCCTTGCAAGGCACGACCTGCAAGGCTGCAAAAGCATTAGGCTTGTCGCATTCGGTGGGGCAGTTAGCGCTCGGAATGCAAGCAGATTTCGCGCTTTGGCAAGTTGATCGACCCGCGGATTTATCCTACGCAATTGGAGCGAATCCTTGTTCTGGCGTGGTGTTTGGTGGGAAGCTAGTTGCATCAAACCGTTATTGATTTTGCTGATGGATTGACCAATCTGTAGGGCGCTCGATAAAGCGCCGCGGCAAAGAAAAAGGAGCTTGATTCCAAATCAAGCTCCTTTAATTTTTACTGCTCTTGCTTCGATCAATTGGCGCGCAAACTGACCGGTTTCAATTTAGATTCCAACGCCTTACCTTTACGCGCACGTTTGTTGATATGCGGCGCAAGATTGCTTGCTGATAAGCTGACTTCCTGCGGCTTGGCGGCGCGTCCTATACCGGACACTGTTACGCCTTTTTGTGAAATTGCTTGCACAGCGATTAATTTTTCGCCTTTTTCCAATTCCATCAAAATCACGCCTTTACCGCCGCTGGCTAAATGTTTGCATTCGGTCAAACCAAATACCAGCAATCGACCTTTTTCCGACAAACAAGCAACCGCGCTGCTATCCGGAGCGACTTTACTTGGCGCGATTAATTCATCGCCTTCATCAAAGTTGATAAACGATTTGCCGGCTTTCATGCGACCAACCATATCACCCACGGCGGCAGTGAAGCCCATGCCGTTTTGGCTGGCTAATAACAGGACCGTTGCAGCGTCGCCAGCAAAGTAATGCAGAATTCGGCTACCGCTGGCGAGGTCAATCAAACTGGTAATCGGTGCGCCGTCGCCACGCGCGCCGGGCAGGGAGGCAACTGGTACGGAGTACACGCGCCCGTTGGAGCCGAAGGCCAATAAATTATCGACGCTGCGGCATTCAAACGTGCCATGCATCGCGTCACCGGCTTTGAAGGCAAACTGCGCTGGATCGTGGCCGTGACCAGTTCGGGCGCGTAACCAGCCTTTTTGCGAAATGACGACAGTGATTGGTTCGTCGATGACTTTTTGCTCGATCGCAGCGCGCTCAGCGACTTCGATTAAAGTGCGGCGCGCATCGCCAAATTGCTTTTGATCGGCTTCGATTTCTTTGATGATTTTGCGTTTCATCGAGGAAGGGTTTTCGAGCAAATCTTTTAAGCCAGCCTGCTCGGTGCGCAATGCCGCCAATTCTTGCTCAATCTTGATCGCTTCTAAACGAGCTAATTGGCGCAAACGGATTTCTAAAATATCTTCAGCCTGACGATCCGATAAGCTAAACGCTTCAATCAGCGCAGGTTTCGGTTCGTCCGATTCGCGGATGATGCGGATGACTTCATCAATATTCAACAAGACCGCAATCCGACCTTCCAGAATATGAATCCGATCTTCGACTTTTTTGAGCTTGAACTCGGAGCGGCGAGTGACGGTAGTAAAGCGGAAGCTAATCCATTCAGAAAGAATCTCGATCAAGCCTTTTTGGCGCGGGCGACCATCGCCACCGATCATCACCAAGTTCATCGACGCATTGGTTTCCAGCGAAGTATGCGAGAGCAAAATCTGCATTAACTCGGCGCTGCTTTGATTTTTTGATTTGGGTTCAAACACCAAGCGCACCGGCGCATCTTTGCCCGATTCATCGCGGATGGTATCGAGCACACCCAACATCAATTGCTTGAGATTTTGCTGTTCTGGCGTGAGCGTTTTCTTACCTAATTTGATTTTAGGATTGGTGCATTCTTCGATTTCTTCCAGAATTTTTTGGCTTGATGTTCCGGGTGGCAACTCGGTAATGATCACTTGCCACTGGCCGCGCGCTAACTCTTCAATCTTCCAACGCGCGCGCACTTTTAAGCTGCCGCGTCCCGTTTGGTAAATCTCTGAAATAGTCGATGCTGGACTAATAATTTGCCCACCGCCCGGGAAGTCTGGGCCTGGAACGATCTCCATGACTTCTGCATGGGATAACGAAGGATTCTTGATTAACGCAATCGCCGCTTGCGCGATTTCGGTCAAATTATGGGAAGGAATTTCGGTCGCTAAACCAACCGCAATACCGGACGCGCCATTCAATAACACCATAGGCAAACGGGCTGGCAGCAAGCGCGGTTCATCGCTGGAACCATCGTAGTTAGGTTGGAAATCAACCGTACCCAGATCAATTTCATCCATCAACAAGCCGGCAATCGGCGTCAACCGCGCTTCGGTATACCGCATCGCTGCCGCGCCGTCGCCATCGCGTGAGCCGAAGTTACCTTGGCCGTCGATTAATGGGTAGCGCAGCGAGAAATCTTGCGTCATACGCACCAGCGCGTCGTAGACCGATTGATCGCCGTGCGGGTGCAATTTACCGAGCACTTCACCGACGACTAACGCGGATTTGCGCGGCTTGGCTGTGGCGGTCAAGCCTAATTCATTCATCGCGTACAAAATGCGGCGCTGCACTGGTTTTTGACCATCGCACACATCGGGCAAGGCGCGGCCTTTGACCACAGAAATGGCGTAATCCAAGTAAGCGCGTTCAGCAAAACTAGCGAGCGTAATCGTTTCGCCGTCAGAAGGCGGTACCGGTGGAGCGGCAACCGCAACGGGTGGTGTTGGAGGTTTGCCGCCGTCGTCGCTAAATAAATCGGTTTGTACTGGCATGGTTTCTAATAAATTTATAAGGTTGACTAATGAGTGATGATCAAATCGAGATACCTAACCAGAGGCGGTTAAATATCGGCCTCAACTTCATTACCGTGTTCTTCAATCCACGAGCGCCGTGCTGCAGCCTCGCCTTTGCCCATGAGCATGGTGAATCGTTCTTCGGAGCCGAGTTGATCGACTTCGCCGAGCGCTACTGGCAACAAGCGGCGGGTATCGGGATTCATCGTGGTTTCCCATAACTGCTCTGCATTCATTTCACCCAGACCCTTGAATCGGGCAATGCTCCAGCTTCCGTCTTTGGCACCTTCTTTGCGCAGCTTGTCTTCAATCGCGGTCAATTCACCGGCATCTAAGGCATAGATTTTTTGCGCTAATTTTTTGCCGCGCGGCGGAGCATCTACACGGAACAGCGGAGGACGGGCGATGCAGATGTGACCGGTTTCGATCAGTTTGGGGAAATGCTTGAAGAACAAAGTCAGCAGCAAAACTTGAATGTGCGAGCCATCCACGTCCGCATCTGACAAGATGCAAATTTTGCCGTAGCGCAGTCCAGATAAATCGGGCGAATCGTTTAAGCTGTGCGGATCAACGCCGATTGCTACAGCGATATCGTGAATTTCATTATTGGCAAATAAACGATCACGGTCGGTTTCCCACGTGTTGAGGACTTTACCGCGCAGGGGCAGAATCGCTTGGAATTCTTTATCGCGCCCCATTTTAGCTGAGCCGCCGGCAGAATCACCTTCGACCAAAAACAGCTCATTGCGGCTGATATCGTTCGATTCGCAATCGGTTAATTTGCCGGGTAACACCGCCACGCCGGAGGATTTTTTCTTCTCAACTTTTTGGGCTGAACGCAAACGCGATTGCGCTTGTTTGATGACCAATTCCGCCAGTTTTTTGCCGTAATCAACGTGTTGATTGAGCCATAATTCCAACGGCGATTTGCTTAAAGTGGAGACCAAACGCACCGCATCGCGTGAATTTAGCCGTTCTTTAATTTGACCCTGGAATTGCGGATCTAGCACTTTGGCTGACAACACAAACGAAGCGCGGGCGAACACGTCTTCAGGTAATAATTTGACGCCTTTTGGTAGCAGCGCGTGCAGTTCGACAAAGTTTTTGATTGCGCCAAACAAGCCATCGCGCAAACCGGATTCGTGCGTTCCGCCAGCAGGAGTAGGAATCAGATTGACATACGATTCGCGCACCACATTACCTTCTTCGCACCACGCTACCACCCACGCTGCGCCTTCACCTTCGGCGAAGCCATCGGATTCCGCGCTGGCGTATTGCGCGCCTTCAAATAAAGGAATGAGTGTTTCGCTAGTGAGTGATTCGGTTAAATAGCCGCGCAAACCTTGGTCGTATTGCCATTCCAAGGTTTCTTTAGGTGCGTGCAGTGTGACTTTAACGCCGGGCAGTAGCACCGCTTTGGAGCGCAGCAAACGTTGCAATTCGCTTTGCGCCAGATTCGGTGAATCGAAATATTTCGGGTTAGGCCAAATGGTGACGCGGGTACCGGATTTTTTGTCGCCACGCGCTTGCGGTTGCGATACCAGTGGAACAACCACATCGCCGTCGGCAAATGTTAATGTGTGAATTCCACCATCGCGCCACACGGTGATTTCTAATTTGCTCGATAACGCATTGGTTACCGACACGCCCACGCCATGCAAACCGCCGGAAAAGGAATACGCGCCGCCTGAGCCTTTATCAAATTTACCGCCCGCATGTAGGCGGGTGAAGACGATTTCCACGGTCGGCACTTGTTCTTCTGGATGCAAGCCCACGGGAATCCCGCGACCATCGTCTTCCACCGTGACGCTGCCGTCAGGATTTTGCGTGACGATGATGTGTTTGCAATAGCCGCCCAAGGCTTCATCGGAAGCATTGTCGATAACCTCTTGAATGATGTGCAGTGGGTTTTCGGTGCGGGTGTACATCCCCGGTCGTTGTTTGACTGGTTCCAATCCTTTTAATACGCGTATGGATGATTCGCTATAAGTGGCAGGTGCAGGTTTTTTAGTCGACATGCGGAGGTGATGGAATATTGGAAAAAAGCAAGTTAATGGGAATTTAGAGGCGCTAGTATAGCAGGGCACAACTGAAATGCACTGTGTTTTTATACAGCTTGTTGCGTTCAATCAGCATAGGCAATTCAGTTTGCGCCGCTAGTTGTTTGGTTGAATACCATTTTTACTTCTGTTTTAGTTAAGAATCGCTTGATCTAGAAAATTTTATTAATTTTTAAGCATTAATTTCATTAGATTTTTATTGCTTTCAATAATCATATCTGAAGCTTACTGCGAAATTGTGACGGATTTGGTTTATTAAATAGCGAATTTAATTTTTTGTAGGCAACAAATTAGTCAGTTTTTGTTAACTTTGTTGAGATTACTAATTTACTTTTTGTAAATTTTATGTTGAGGAAATAAAAAAACGCCAGTATGATCGGTCTCAAATGATATTTAAATGACATGTAAATTTATTACATTTCTTCAACTAACTCACTTGAGACGAGACAACGATGGCACTTTCATTACGCGAAAAAATTTGCTACGGACTGGGCGACGCGGGTTGTAACTTGGTGTTTACAACCATTTTGAGCTTCATGATGTTCTTCTACACCGATATTTTTAAGATTCCAGCAGCTCAAGTCGGGCTGCTTTTTTTATTTTCGCGTGTGTTGGATGGTTTTTTTGATTTCTCCATGGGGGCGATTGCCGATCGGACGCGCAGCCGCTTTGGTAGTTTTCGGCCGTATATTTTATGGATGGCGCTGCCGTTCACGATTTTTTTCATCTTAGCGTTCTCAACGCCCGACCTCAGTGAGCGCGGACGAATCATTTATGCCTGGATCACCTATAACGCCTTAATGATTGCTTATACCGCGATCAATATTCCGTACTCGGCCTTGTCGGGCGTGATGACCGATGATCCGAAGGAGCGCAACGATTTAGCGTCGTTCCGGATCGCCTTATCCCAAGTCGGTGCCTTAATTATTAATGGCTGCACTTTGCCGCTGGTGAATTTTTTCGCCAATGGCGACTTGGCGCAGGGTTATCAAATGGCGGTCATTATTTTTGCTACCTTGGCCTTCGTGATGTTCATGGTCACGTTCTTAAACACCCGGGAGCGTATCGCACCTTTACCGCAGCAAAAATCCACCATCGTGCAAGACGTCTTATTGTTGTTTAAAAGCGGGCCGTGGTGCGTGATGACGTTCGCGTCGATTTTTATGTTCGTGGCCTTGATTCTTCGCATCGGTTCGGTTTTGTACTATTTCAAATATGTCGTCACACCAGATGCTATTCAAAATAATTCTATCCTGGCCGCGTTGGGCTGGTCTGGATGGGACGGTAATGGATTGGCGACCTTGTTTATGGCGGGTGGCAGCATTGCCGGCATTTTGGGCGGTGCTTCGGCATCTTTTTTTGCGCAACATGTTGGCAAATTAAATAGCTTTATTTTCAGCCTGCTATTGAGTTGCGTTGTGATGGTCTTGTTTTACTTCACGCCAGTTACCCGTTTGGAACTGCTATTCCTTGAACACCTCGTTGTGACGGGAATTACCTTCGTCGCTGCCGCCTTGTATTTCTCGATGTTGGCGGACGTGGCTGATTATGGTGAATGGAAGTTTGAAGTACGCATGACCGGTTTGATCTTCGCCAGCGGTACATGCTCGGCCAAAATCGGCATGGGAATTGGTGGCGCTCTCTCGGGTTGGTTGCTCGGCTATTTCGGCTACGTGGCCAACCAAGTGCAAACGGCCCAAGCGGCTCACGGTATTACGATGATGCTAAGCATTTTCCCTGCGTTGATTCTGCTTTGCATTGCTGCCTTATTGTTTTTTACCTACAAACTCGACGCTGCGATGCTGGCCCAAATTAAGCAAGGTTTGCAGCAACGTCGCCAAGCGTCTTCTTCTGAAGTTTCGCACACAGTTTGATCTTCGTACTTTGTTTTTCCCTCGTGGTTATTCCCTTTGTTTGTACCTCACATATTTCAATTTAAAGGAACCTTATGAACAATTCCGCACTGATTAAGTCGTTTGCGCTAGCCCCATTCAATTTAAATGAACAGCGTTTGCAATGGGTGCAAAGCACGTTTGATACGCTCAATAATGACGAAAAAATCGGCCAAACTTTGCTGCCGCTGGTTTTGGATTTAGATCAAGATGACTTGGACGCAGCATTAAAAATTCCGGTCGGTGGTGTATTTCGAATCCACAACGGACCGCTCGATTCATTGCAACGCTCAGCCCAGTATTTGCAGTCGCACAGTAAATTGCCGTTGTTGATGGCAGGCGATTTGGAGTACGTGGAAAACGGTGCCATCGGACATGGCACGATGTTGACTAATCAGTTGACGATCGCAGCGACTGGAAGTACTCAAGCCGCTGCCGATGCGGCTCGTATTGCAGCAATTGAAGGTCGCAATGCGGGATATAACTGGTCGTACAGTCCCATCGTTGATATCAGTATTAATCCACGCAATCCCATCGTCTGCACACGCTCGTTCGGTAGCTACCCAGAGCAAATCGCTGACCTGGGCGCAGCCTATATTCAAGCGATGCAAGAAAACGGCATGGCCGCTTGCGCAAAGCATTGGCCGGGTGATGGCATGGACGACAAAGACCAGCACTTATCCTTGAGTGAAAACTCACTCTCGTTCGAGCGCTGGAAACAAACCTACGGCATGATTTACCAGCGCATGATTGATGCCGGCGTACAAACAATTATGAGCGCCCACATTAATCTGCCAAGCTACGATGCCAGCGGCGCGCCTGCGAGTTTATCGGCGCGATTAAATCTTGATTTGCTGCGCGATCAACTTGGGTTCGCTGGGTTAATCGTCTCTGACGCATCCATGATGGCGGGCATGACCTCGCAAGCTGATCGTGCTCAATTGGTGGCCGATTGTATTGAAAACGGATGCGACATTTTATTGTTCCCCGAAGACATCGAAGGCGATTTTAATCATTTAAAAAATGCCTTAAACAGCGGGCGCTTAAGTCAACAGCGTTTAGATGAATCGGTGTTGCGTATTCTTGCCTTGAAGGCGTCGTTAGGTTTAGCTGAAGCACGCTTCCAACCCGTACCGTTTGATGCGCAAGCGCATGCAAAAACTGCGCGGGATATTGCACAAAGCTGCGTTACTTTGTTGCGTGATAACGCACAACTTCTGCCCATTTCTCCCGCTAAACATCAGCGCGTTTTGTTAATCGAACCGCAAAAGCGCGAGTCGATTTTAGGCACTAAAGAAAAACTTCAATTTGAAGAACTACTGCAAGCGCAAGGTTTTTCAGTCACCACATTAACTGCCGGTTTAGCGATTAATTCGGATCTCTTTGATTTGGTCGTTATCGTTACCGCCGATGAAGCGGCGTTCTGTAAAGGGTTTATCGGGATTAATTGGCAAAACTTGCAGCCCGGTTTATTCCACGTAATGCAGCGCTTCTGGCATCTCATCCCGACAGTGTTTGTGTCGCTCGGCAATCCTTATCAAGTCCACGAAATCGAGCAATGTCAGACGGTTATTTTTGGCTACTGCCCAAGTTTGCCAATTCAAGAAGCGGTGGTGCAAGCGATGGTCGGTAAAACACCATTCTTGGGCCAAAACCCCGTGCGCCTCGACATTAAACCCAGAATTGATTTCTGAGATTCCCATAACAAGAAACAGCCTTGAAGCTGTTCATTTCGATTCGGAGACAAAGCATGAAAAAGGGTGTATTTGGCGTTGGCACAATCGCGAGCGCGTTGATGTTTAGTGCAAGCGGTTACGCCTTCGCTGGAATTTTGCCAGACGAAAAATCGCTATTCCAAGAGGCAGCCGATTGGCGCCACAGCATGAGCGATAAAGGGTATCAAATGGAGGCTGGTTATGTGAACCAAGCCGCCCATTTGGTGGATGGTGGTTATAGCGGCGAGCATCCTACCAAATTCATTGATCAGTTTCATTTCAAATTTAATGTTGATTTAGCCAAGATAGCCGGCATTGAAGATGCGGTTTTTGAGGCTTTATTCGTCAATCGTAATCACGACGAAAACTTAAGTAATAGCGACATTTATGACCCGGGCGCACCGCGCCTGAATTCAACCCAAGAAAGTCACGGACGCGGATCGATTTGGCGATTAGGTTTGTTTTCTTACCGCCAGTCTTTCCTCGATAAAAAACTAAAAATTCGCGCTGGATTAATTAATAAAGTCTGGGACTTTGATAACGCAACGCCGTGCGATTTTCAAAGCTCATTGCTATGCGCAGGTAAGTCCGGCAGATCGGCGATTTGGTACAACTGGAATGTGGCGCAGTGGGGCGTCAGTGCGCAGTATCAGCTCTCACCCCAATGGATTATTAAAACTGGTCTGTACGATCAAAACCCCAGTCGGCAAGAGCGCAGCCAAGCATTTTCCTTCTCTACTTCTGGTAGCCAAGGAATTATCGTACCGCTAGAGCTGGAATATCGACCAACCTTTGCCAATGGCAAGCTGCATGGCATTTATGAGATCGGCACGACTTACAGCAACGCCGATAGCAAAGATGTGTATTTAGCCTCCAACGATCAACCACACGCTTTGTTCCCGCAGTTGGATTACAAGATTCATCACGATCAGCAATATATCTATTGGAACTTCACCCAGCAGATTAGTCAGAAAGGCGCGAGCGCCAACGACGGAATGCATCTATTTTTTACCGGTGGCATAGGCGGACGGACTAAGCACGTCAAAGCAAACATGTCGGCTGGATTGCGCTATCCAGGGATTCTCTCGCAACGTCCTAAGGACTCATTTGGTATTGGCGTTTCCTATTCTCGGCTCAATAAAGACTATGTCAGTAATGCCCATTTAATGAATCAAGTGAACGCTGGCATTGAAGGATTTTCGCCTTTGCCGATACGCGATTCGGTCGAGATGGTGAGCGAAGTTTATTACAACGTGCAGGTAACGCCAGCGATCAGCATTCAACCGGGATTGCAATATTGGCGCAAGCCAGCTGGCCTTGCGGAGACACCGAATGCGGTGGTGCTCGGACTAAAAATGATGGCGCTGTTTTAAAAGGAAATTTTAATTTAAAGCAGATTCTACGAAACAGTTCCTTAAAGGTTGAAGCTGGAAAGGATACAGCGTCACATCCATCGCGATGTTAAAGGCGGTATCGCGTCGCAAACCGAAGTAATAGAGAGCAGTGGTTGAGATAAGCATTAGTAGCAGCAGTAGCAACATTAGTAGAAGTAGTAACAGTAGCAGGTGATTCACAATTTACAGGAGACAAGGTATGAAAAAAAGTACAGTTAGCGCGGGTCTTAATGCGATTAGCGCATTGGGTGCAATGGTTTTATTCGTCGCAAGCGCCAATGCTTTTGCTGAAGGTTCGTCAGAACAAAAGTCGGTATTAGATAACGTCTCTGACTGGCGTCAAAGTATGCAAGACAAAGGATATAAATTGGATTTTGGCTATGTCAGCCAAACCGCCTACCTCGCCAAAGGCGGCTATACCGACGATCGCGCCACAAAATACATTGATCAATTCCATTTCAAATTTAATTTTGATCTCAATAAAATCGCCGGTATTCAGGATGCAGAAATTGATGCCCTAATCGTCAATCGCAATCACGACGATAACTTGACCTACTCCGATCTGTACGACCCGCAAGCGCCGTTTGTCAATTCGACCCAAGAAAGCCACGGGCGCGGCTCAATTTGGCGTTTAGGTTTATTGTCTTACCGTCAGGCGTTTTTTGATCAAAAATTAAAAATTCGGGCTGGCTTGATCAATAAAGTTTGGGACTTCGACAACGCGACGCCGTGCGATTTTCAAACCTTGATGCTGTGCGGTGGGAAATCGGCCAACAACGGTATTTGGTATAACTGGAACGTTGGACAGTGGGGCGTGAGCGCTCAATACAAGTTCGCACCCGAATGGACTGTTAAGACTGGTTTGTACGATCAAAACCCACGACGCGAAGATCGTAATCAGGCTTTCTCATTATTTACCTCAGGCAGCAAAGGAACAGTTATTCCGTTGGAATTGGAATATCGCCCGGTTTTCGGCAATGGCAAATTACCTGGGATTTACCAACTCGGCGCAACCTACAGCAATGCCGATTACAACGATTTGTATTTGGCGTCCAATAATCAACCGCAAGCCTTATTTCCCCATTTAGCGCCTAAGGTTCATAGTGATCAGGAATTTTTATACTGGAATTTCACCCAGCAAATCACCCAGCAAGGCGCAGCCAGCACCGATGGCATGCATTTGTTCTTTACCGGCGGGATCGGAGACCGCAGCAAGATTGTGAAGTACAACTATTCAGCAGGGATTCGGTATCCCGGGATTTTTTCTCAACGCCCTAAGGATTCATTTGGTATCGGCGTGTCGTACGCAAAATTGAATAACGACTACATTAATAACGCGCGATTAAGCAATCAACTAGGCGCGGGCGTTGCTGGATTCAATCCCGTATTAATTCGCGATTCAGCCGAAGTGGTGGGTGAGGTGTACTACAACTTCCAAGTTACTCCAGCCATTAGCATTCAACCTGGTTTGCAATACTGGACCAATCCTGCTGGCGTGTCGCAGACAGAGGATGCCTATGTTGTGGGTTTGAAGTTGATGGCTAATTTTTAATTAGCTAATTGAATCGGCAAATTTGACTGCCAAGTGATTTGCTGTTGCGCCCTTCTCGGAGGACGCAACAGTTTTAAAACGATTACAGCTTTTTAACTACCACGCAGCCTATTGAATAACCCGCGCCAAACGAGCAAATCACGCCGTGCGCGCCAGCAGCTAAGTCATCTTGGTGTTTGTGGAAGGCAATGATCGAACCAGCCGAGGACGTATTGGCGTAGGTATCGAGAATCGTTGGGGATTCTTCCGGTGTCGCGTCGCGTCCCAAAATCATGCGGATAATCAGCAAATTCATATTTAAATTCGCTTGATGCAGCCAGAAACGGTTGATGTTAGTGATCGACAGTTGCGCATGTTGCACAGTGTCGGCAATCATGGCCGCGGCCATCGGGCAGACTTCTTTAAATACCTTGCGGCCTTGTTGGCGGAATAATTTGTCGGGCTTACCAACGCCGGATTCATCGGCGCGGTTTAAGAAACCAAAGTTGTTGCGGATGTTGTTGGAGAACTGGGTCTTGAGTTTGACATCAACTACCGCGAACTGATGCTTGGATGTGGCCAAGTCTGCGCGCTCTAACAAAATCGCAGTACATGCATCACCAAAAATAAAATGGCTGTCGCGATCACGCCAATTTAAGTGGCCGCTAGTGATTTCAGGATTGAGCACTAACACCGCGCGGGCTTGACCACTTTGAATTGCGCTGACCGCTGCCTGAATGCCGAAAGTCGCTGATGAGCAAGCGACGTTCATATCAAAGCCGTAACCTTCGATTCCCAACGCAGTTTGTACTTCAACAGCAATGGCTGGATAAGCGCGTTGCATGTTGCTGCATGCGACGATGACCGCATCGACATCGTGGGCGGTTTTGCCGGCACGTTCCAAGGCTTGGTGCGCCGCATTGACTGCCATTTCGCACATGATCGAGGGTGCGTCGTCGGAGCGTTCTGGGATATGCGGAACCATGCGGGTTGGATCGAGTACGCCGGATTTTTCGACCACATAGCGCGCTTTGATGCCCGAGGCTTTTTCGATAAAGCCAACACTGGATTCTTCGAGTGCGGTGACTTCACCAGCTGCAATCGCGGCGGCATTGTCGCTATTAAATTGTTGAACGTAGCTATTAAAACAAGTAATTAATTCTTCGTTGGAGATGGAAAACGGCGGCGTATATAGCCCTGTACCGCTAATGACGACTTGATTCATGCATAACTTTCTTAAAGTATCGAGCAGAACGCTCATTTTAAGCGGCAGATTCTACCGCTTTGCCTTGGGGACTAAGGAAAGAAAATAGCTGAATTGGAATGATAACTCTAAACTTATTTTAGGACAATTTTGTGACAAATTAAGGTTATTTGGTTAAAAAATAACCTTATTTGGAGTGGGCGTAAGTTAAATCAGGATGATTTCAATCTTTAGCGCATCTTCAGGCGGTAGCGCGCTGCCAACGTGGCGCCAACACTGACAAGCGCCGCCGCAATCACGTAGAAGGCAATCGCTAACTTGTTCTGCGTGACGGCGATAAGCCAAGTAATGATCATCCCGGCGAAGCCGCCAAAAATCATCACGCCGATGTTGTAGCTCAGTGACATTCCCGTTCCGCGTGTTTGTACTGGAAAGATGTCGGACAACAAAGCGGGCATCGAAGCGAAATACATCGTCATTAATAGTCCCAGCACTCCTTGAATTAATAGCAGGTTGGCGAAGCTGGGATTGTTGGTTAGGTATTGATAGAGCGGGTAGGTAAGGAAGGCAAATAACACACTGCTGACCAACATAAACGGCGTGCGGCCGATCTTGTCGCTGAAATGACCAACGATGGGTGAGCACGTCATCATAATGAGGCCCGCCAAGATCATGGTAGAAAACGCATCAGTCGAGCTCATGCCAAGCTGCTTCACCGCAAAGGTGGGCATGTACATGATGGTGTACACCGAGACGGTCGCCATGACTACGCAGCCCGATCCAATTAATAGGCGTTCTTTTTGTTCGGCAAAAATGTCTTTCAATGGTGATGCGGTGGAACCGACTTCAGAAAATTCTGGCGATTCATCGAGATGTTGGCGGATGTAATAACCGGCTGGGCCAATTAATAAGCCAAAGATAAACGGCAAACGCCAGCCCCAGCTTTCTAACTGTTCAACGGTCAGCTGCGAAGACAAAACTGCGCCAAAAACGGCGGCCAACCACATTGCGATGCCTTGACTGGCGACTTGCCAACTTGAAAAAAAGCCACGTCGATGCGGGGCATGTTCGACTAAAAAAGCGGTAGAGCTTCCGAATTCACCGCCCGCTGAAAAGCCTTGAATCAAGCGCGCCAACACAATCGCAGCGGGCGCCCATAAGCCTATCGATTTGTAAGTTGGCATGATGGCGATGATTAGGGTTCCTATCATCATTAACAGAATCGACAAGGTCAACGCCGCTTTACGTCCGACTTTGTCGGAGTAGGAGCCGAGTAGGACCGCGCCCAATGGACGCATAAAAAACGATACGCCGAAAGTAGCGAAGGTAATGAGCAATGAGATCGCTGGATCGTCGGTAGGAAAAAATAGTTTAGAAATCGTGACCGCAAAAGCGCCATAGATTAGGATGTCGAACCATTCCAAGGCATTACCAATCGAGGACGAAATCACGGCGCGCCAAGTTTGTGGATGCGGGTGTTGATTGGGCTGAATGTGCTGAGCTTTTTTCGGTGCAGACATCGTGGTCCTTAGATTGAAAACAAGGGAAAGAATAATAAATCAAAACGCATATTAATTGTAAATTTTGCATTTAAATGCGCCAAATTCCACCTTTACCGACGGGCAGAATACGATCGGCTATTGCGCAAAAAGCCAAGTTCATCGCCAAATCTAAGTCGTTCGCCACATTATTACTTGCGCGTGAGAAAAATAAGTAGAATTTGAAAATAAACAGACCACCGAATCAAGAAACGCAAAGCATGAAAAAATTAGCCTCAGCAAAACCTCTCGTTGAAGTCGAACCAGCGATCGATTCAGAATTGCCCGCTCCTTTCTGGACGCGCTACGGCGGATGGGGCGCGCGTGCACAGAAGTATCCGATTTTTAGCCAAACTTGGTTTAAATATCGGGTGCGTTCATTTGTGCTGCCCGTGGCAACGTTTTTGTTATTAATGTCGGTTAGTGTCTTTGTCATGCCACCGGGCATGCAGTGCTATATGCTGGCCAATTTCCTGTATCTCTGCGTCTGTATTGTGTATTCATTGCTGATCGGACGCTGGCTGGCTGTATTGGTTTGCAAGCGAAAGCTGACTGAAAAAATAAAACTCGTCGCCTTAATTGCTGTGCTGGTCTTTGGTGTCGCTAGCTCGTTTGGAATTAAACGAATTGGTGACCGCATGGAAAAGGAATGGTGGGTCGAGCATTTGCACGAAATGGATCAAGACAGTATTAAGTATTTTGAAGCGACTCAACGAGGCATGAATAATTCTGCGGTAACAGGAATCAATCTTCTTTTTTCTATCGCGTTATTTACTTGGCTCGGTGGTGCGTTAGATTTTGTCGCTTATTTCCGCCAGCAGCGCCACATGAAAGAAGAATTGGTCGCTAAAAAAGTCGCTCGCTATAAACAGGAGCGCAATGAAGCCGAATTACGCTTATCGGTATTAGCTAGCCAAATTGAACCCCACTTTTTATTCAATACTTTAGCTGGCGTGCGCTCGGCAATTTCTAGCGACCCGCAAATGGGCGTGGCGTTGATCGACAATTTAGTTGAGTACTTGCGTGCCACGATTCCACAGATTCGTGAAGATGGCACCTGTTCGCAAGTGAAATTAACCTCGCAACTGCAAGCGATTCAAGCGTATTTGGGCGTCATTAAATTCCGCATTCCACGTATGAGTTTTCGCGTGGAATGCGATCCGGCCTTGCGTGAGCAATTCATTCCACCGTTAATGTTGATTTCACTGGTCGAGAATGCCGTGAAACACGGCATCGAGCTAAAAAAAGGGCCTGTACATATCGATGTTATTGCCGAACAAAAAGAGATAGACGCTGAACCAAAATTAGTCCTCTCGGTGATTGATAACGGACTCGGTTTGGCCGGCGTCACAACGGGCACTGGCATTGGTTTAGCCAACATACGCGAGCGTCTCATGCAACTCTATGGTGACCAAGCTGCGCTAAGTTTAGTCGAGCGCGACGAAGGCGGTGTTTGCGCCAGTATTGTGATGCCGCTTTCCGATCAATCTACACTTTCACTCTAACAAGGCCAGCGATGCCAACTGCAATTATTGCCGATGACGAGTATTTACAGCGCGAAGAATTACGCCGCATGCTGCAGCAGGCGTGGCCGGAGCTAACGATTTTGGCCGAGTGCGAAGACGGCTGCGACGCGCTTGATGCAATTGTGGCGCATCAGCCGGACGTAGCGTTTTTGGATATTCGTATGCCTGGTTTAAGTGGCTTGGACGTGGCGCGCGTGTCGAACGGAAAATGCAATGTCGTCTTTGTTACCGCCTACGATGCGTATGCGATTGATGCCTTTAATTTGGCGGCTTGCGATTATTTGCTAAAACCAATTCAGAACGAACGATTAGCTCAATCGGTGGAGCGCGTGCAAGCACGACTGAGTCGCGGCAGCAAATCGGAAGAATTACTGCAAATGATGGATTTGGTGGAAAAGCGATTGAGCGAGCAATCCAACAAAGAACGTTTGCGTTGGATTAGCGCCAGTTCGGGCAAGTCCATTCAAATTTTCCCAATTGATGAGATTCTATTTTTTGAATCCGATACGCGTTATACCCGCGTCGTCAGCGCTTCCGATGAAGGCTTAATTCGGACCGCAATTAAGGATTTGCAGAAAGGGTTAGATCCTGAGCAGTTCTGGCAAATCAATCGCGGGATACTCGTCAATATGAACGCCATTGCGCGGGCGCATCGGGATGAATTGGGTGGAATCAAAGTTGAAATTAAAGGCAGCAAAGAACAATTAAAAGTCAGCCAAACGTATGCTTGGCGTTTTAAGGGTAACTAAGCTTTGCCGTTAGATGTAATTGGGGCCCAAAAAAACGCGCCAAATCGACTGCATTTGGCGCGTTTTTCTTAGTAAAGCTAACTCGGTAACATCAATTTGTCGGGAATCGACTTGGGCCAAATTTTGCAAGCGAAGTAATACATCACTCCGGGAACCAGCAATCCAATAATCCAAGAAATATCGGTTCCGCCTAGTTTTTCGACTAACGGCCCGGTATAAAAACTAGTCGCCAAAAATGGCATCTGCACCGTGACACCGACGACGTAAGTACTAATCCCCGCGATGTTCCATCGACCGTAACGACCATTCGGATCGGAGAGAGCCACCAAATCATAGCGACCTTTGGTCACAAAATAATAATCGACCAAATTGATTGCGCTCCATGGTGTGAAAAAGGCGAGCAAGAATAGGATGAAGGATTTAAATAGTTTTAAGAATGCCCCTTGTCCAGTCAGTGCCACCGCTGCCGCTACGCCAACAATCAAGACGATGTAAATAAAACGTGCGACGGGAGAGAAACGTTGCTGGCGTTTAAATCCACTTAATATCGTTGCGATCGACATAAAGCTGCCGTAGGTGTTAAGTGTGGTTGCCATCACTTTGCCGAGAATAATACTCAAATATAAAAAGCTAGCGATGATACCGGTTCCGCCCAAGCCGACAATAAAATTGACTTCATGTCCGACGAATTGATCTCCCGCCAAGGCGGCAGCAAAGACGCCCAAGCTCATCGAAATTTGCGAGCCAATGGCGGAGCCGCCACCGACGGCTAAAAACGTTTTCAAGGGCGAAATAGCGCTAGGTAGGTAACGCGAATAATCAGCGACATAAGGTCCATAGGCGATTTGCCACGAAGCGCCCAACGATATCGCTAATAGGAAGTTCGGCAAAGTGAAATGGCGATTAGCTTCAAGCAAGGCGGCTAAATCGTATTTAAACACCAGCGAAGTGTATAAATAAATGAAGGCGATAATCCCGATTAAGCTAGCAAATCGACCGAGCACGTGGATCACGCGGTAACCAAAAATCGTCACGCCAATAATGAACAAACTAAAGACAACAATACCCACGGTGCTGCTGGTATTGAGTAAGCTGCCCAGAGATTGACCTGCCAGCACGATGCCGGTCGCTGAGAATCCCAAGTACAAAATACAAACCAGCACAATCGGGATCACCGCGCCAAACACACCAAATTGCACTCGGCTCGAAATCATTTGCGGCAAGCCCAGTTGCGGCCCTTGCGCGGCGTGCAATGCCATGACAGTACCGCCGAAAATTTGACCTACAAATAATCCAATTAATGACCAAAAAACATCGCCGCCTAAAATCACGGCGAGCGCGCCAGTAACGATAGACGTGATTTGCAAATTAGTGCCAAACCAGAGCGTAAATTGGCTCCACAGTCGTCCGTGCCGCTCTGCTTCGGGGATGTAATCGATGGAACGTGTTTCAATGAATTTACTGCTTGATTGCGAGTTTGAATCCAGCGGACTGTGCGCCGAGTTTTGTGCCATATTGCCTCCGTAGTTGTAGTTATTTCAGCGGGCAATACTATAGTAATTTTGGTAAATGAAGTTTAGATATTTGTTCTCGTATTTCAGAGCAAAAATGAGAATCAATGTTGGAAGGCACGCTGTCAGCAATGGGGGAGGGGCAGGTTATTTGATAACGGCTTTATTTGTACTGCATCAATAAGTCTTGGTACAAAATACCTTGAATTTTATCGATCTTCAGTTGCTTATTGAGTTGGTCTTTGAGCTGGGTTTGAATCGCTTGGCAACCGTCATGATTGCGAAAATCATCGGTATCGACTTCTTGAACCGCTTCTTTAAAAACTTGATTGATTTTTGATTTATTGGTTTGTACCCAATCACCGTCTTTGCCGTCGACTTCGATGGCGACCTTGAGCCGGACAACTTGGGTGTCGGAGTCGATCACCATTTCGGGCAAAGTTAGATAACTATCAGACACTGGTTTTTTATTGGCGTTATGCCAGTAAAAATAAATGGAAATCGCTACGCCAATTAATGTGACGAAAGCAAACGCAACCAAGAAGGGAACAAATTTATCGCGTTGACTAACCACGGCTCTGGCTTTAGCTGGAGCGGCCTTGACGGGCGCGGCCTTTGCAGGCACAGGCTTTTTCGCAGGAGTTGGCTTCATTGCTGTTAAGACGTTACTCGTTAGATGTGGATTTGCGCTTAGTGGTGCTGAGTACCGGACGGATGCACTGCCAAGATTCTAAGACAAGATAATAGCGAGCTTGAGTCTAGGATAGTTGACGAACTTTTCAAGCGTTGAATTGAATTTAGTGCGAAATGAAATTAATTGTTTTGATTAGCAAAAAAGGCATATGAAATTGAATTTTTCAGATGGCATTAAGCATTAATTAAAAACCATGTTACTCGTCGCTGTCATTTGTCTGCTGCGCTTTTGTCAGGGAAGCGGACGTGGTTGGCTCGTTATTTGCTGAGCAAGCGCATGCCGCGTTCTAATCCCTCAATCGTGACAGGGAACATGCGGTTATTTATTAATTGCCGAATCACGGCAATCGACTGACGGTATTCCCATAAACCTTCTGGTTCGGGATTGAGCCAGATGGATTTTGGGAACGCGGTCGTGAAACGCTGCAGCCATGTAGCCCCGGCTTCCTCGTTGTTGTACTCAACTGAGCCGCCCGGTTGTAATACTTCATATGGACTCATGGTCGCGTCGCCAACGAAAATTAATTTGGTATCGGGTGGATATTTGCGTAATACATCCCAGGTTGGCATTTTCTCGGAATGGCGACGTTGATTGTTTTTCCACAAATAGTCGTACACGCAATTATGAAAATAAAAGAACTCCATATTTTTAAATTCAGTTTTTGCGGCAGAAAATAATTCTTCGGTTTGCGCGATGTGGTCATCCATCGTGCCGCCAACGTCGAGCAACATCAACACCTTGATATTGTTCTTGCGCTCAGGTTGCATCTTGATGTCGAGATAACCGGCATTGGTGGCCGTGGCCTTGATCGTGGCATCTAACGCCAATTCTTCTTCGGCTCCTTGACGGGCAAATTTGCGTAAGCGGCGCAGTGCAACTTTGATATTGCGCGTGCCGAGTTCACGCTCAGAGTCGTAATCGCGGTAAGCGCGGGCCTCCCAAACTTTGACAGCGGTGCGATTGCCGCCTTTGCCGCCAATGCGGATACCTTCAGGATTGCTGCCGCCATTCCCAAAGGGGGAGGTTCCGCCAGTGCCTATCCATTTGCTGCCGCCTTCGTGGCGCTCTTTTTGTTCTTTGAGCAGTTCGGCTAAACGATCCATTAATTTGTCGTAGCCAAACTTTTCGATTGCCGCTTTTTGCTCGTCGGTTAGCTCGCGTTCTAGCCGCTTTTTTAACCAATCCAGCGGAATATCTGGATGCTTCTCAAAAATAGCGTCAACGCCTTTGAAATACATTCCAAAGGCTTTGTCGAATTTATCGAAATGGGCTTCGTCCTTCACCATAATGAGACGCGACAAAAAATAAAAATCATCCAGCGTAGTGGAGGCAATATTTTTTTGTAGTGCTTCAAGTAGCACCAAAAATTCCTTAATCGAGACAGGAATTTTGGCATCTTTTAAGGTGAAGAAAAATCCAATTAACATTATTCAGTCGGTCTTTCGAGCTTGAAGGTTAAGTTCTGTCGCACGCCATTCCATTCGCTATCGAGAATGCTATAGACGACCGTATCGCGCACGCGGCCATTTGGCAAAATGGTGTGGTTGCGTAATACGCCATCGCGCTTTGCGCCCAAACGCTCAATGGCGCGTTGCGAAGGTTGATTGAACCAATCGGTGCGGAATTCGACAGCGTTGCAATGCAGATCCTCAAACGCATGCCGCAAAAGCATTAATTTGCACTCGGTGTTAATTGCAGTGCGTTGCACTCGTTTTGCGTACCAAGTGTAGCCAATTTCTAGTCGCTTGTTGGCGGCATCGACATTGCAGTAACGGGTCGATCCGACGATGTTGCCAGAGAAGTTTTCTCGAATCACAAAGGGCAATGCTTTGCCTTCTTTTTGTAATCCGATAGCGATATCAAACCAAGTTTGAATATTGTCGGGATTGGGGACGGTAGTAAAAAATAAAGTCCATAATTTGCCGTCCGAGGCCGCTTCAATTAAGCCGGGTAAATGATGCTGTTCTAACGGTTCTAAGGTCGCAAAGCGACCGGATAAGGTAATAGGTTGCATAGATATCAAATGGTTGAAAAACGAGGTTAGCGGTTATGGCGCGACATCATGACGATGCGCTCAAACAAATGCACGTCTTGTTCGTTCTTGAGCAACGCGCCATGCAATGGAGGGACAATTGCTTTTTGATCCTTGCTACGCAAGGCTTCGGCAGGAATGTCTTCCGCTAGTAGGAGTTTTAACCAATCGAGTAGTTCGGACGTGGATGGCTTTTTCTTAATGCCAGCGACTTCGCGCACTTCATAAAAACTCGTTAATGCTTGAGTCAGTAAATCATTTTTCAGATGAGGGAAATGCACGCGCACGATCTCTTGCATCGTTTGCGCATCGGGGAATTTGATGTAGTGAAAAAAGCAGCGACGCAGGAACGCATCGGGTAATTCTTTTTCGTTATTCGAGGTAATGATCACCAAAGGTCGATGAACGGCGCGCACCATTTCGCGCGTTTCATAGACGTAAAATTCCATGCGATCTAATTCGCGCAGCAAGTCATTGGGGAATTCGATATCGGCTTTATCAATTTCGTCGATCAGCAATACCACTGGCTTGTCGGCGGTAAATGCTTGCCACAACACGCCTTTGACGATGTAGTTGTGAATGTCTTTGACGCGCTCATCGCCGAGCTGTGAATCGCGCAAACGTGAGACCGCATCGTATTCGTATAAGCCTTGCTGAGCCTTGGTGGTGGACTTGATATGCCATTGCATCAACGGCATGCCGAGCGCGGCAGCAACCTCTTCGGCCAACATGGTTTTACCAGTGCCGGGTTCGCCTTTAATCAACAAAGGACGCTGTAACGTTAATGCTGCATTGACTGCAAGTTTTAGGTCAGCGGTTGCAACGTAGCTGTCGGAACCTTCGAAACGGGTAGGAGATGTTTGCATAGTCGGATAGGAGGTCAGCGAGAAAGAAAATGGGGTCAAGTATAAACGCTTGTTTTAACTAGCGTGAAGTCGAATGACTGCAAGCTTGCTTGCGAAATTGACGTACTATTTTTGTCCCAATTCTGAGTTTGTTAGATGGTAATGTTATCGAGATTGACTACACTGAGGTTGTGTCGTTTGAGCAGTTGCGTTATAAAGGGTTAAATTATTTGTAATGTGGTGTGAGAAATTACCTATATGCCACAGATTTAATTGTCTATATTGATTCATATCATCAGTAATAGACTGAAACATTGTCTTCGGGTAAAATTAATCGTTTCTTGGGCGCAAGCTTAGGCTGAAAGTGTCACTAAAAGTCGCTATCTTCCTGATTGCATTCAACTTTTGCACAATTATCGCCAACTTATCTCTTATCATGAAAAAAATTATTGCACTCGCTGCGTTGACAGCACTTGTAAGCATGGTTGATGTCGCTGCGGCGGCGGACGTCGTTGGTAACCCTAAAGCGGCGGAAAATAAAATTGCAATGTGCATCGGTTGCCATGGCATTCCAGGTTACAAAGCCACTTTCCCTGAAGTTTATGCCGTACCAATGTTGGGCGGACAAAACGCTAAATATTTGGAAAACGCCTTAAATGCGTACAAAAAAGGTGATCGTAAGCATCCAACTATGCACGGTATCGCTGCAAGTTTGACGGATCAAGACATTGCTGATTTGGCCGCTTACTATTCCCAACAAAAATAACGCATTCGAAAGATTCCAATGAAAAAATTATTCTTATTAGCTGGAGCAGCGTTGTCGTTATCAGTGGCTGCTAATTCTTGGGCGGGTGGCGATATTAATGCAGGAAAAGCGGCGGTAGAAAAATACGGCTGCGTTGCTTGCCACGGTGCGGATTTAAATTCCCCAATCGATCCAACCTATCCACGTTTAGCGGGTCAACCAGAAACGTATTTAAAACATGCGTTAGTTTCATATCAACGCGGTGCTGACGTCGCTAACGGTCGCGTTAATGCGATCATGAATGGTCAAGCCAAGGCTTTGTCGGCGAAAGATATCGAAAACATCGCCGCTTATGCGCACAGCCTGCCAAGTAGCTTAGTGCTGAAAAAATAAGCCATTTGCAGCGTAGTTAATGAAAAAGCCATGTTAAACATGGCTTTTTTGTTTTTAACTGACAAGTTAATTCAGTTCTCGTGGCCGGGAAAACTGCGCCTAGCGAACCTTCTGCCGAATCGCTTCAACATAACCTTCGGTATCAAACGGAATCCCATTGCGTTGCGAATCCCAAATCATCGCTCCTAAACAATCCATCATCACATGATGCGCTTCATGCTCGGATTGCAGCCGTTGTGCCAAAGCGGTGTAGGCGGGCGCAATCCCGATTGGCTGATTAATCGAGATTTGCTCGGCGATCGATAAGTGCATGGACAAATGTAGGAACGGATTGGTTTTGCCTTGCTCGACCGAATAGTGTGCGTCTAAAGCGGCATTGACATCGCGCAGATCAGCCTCGTATTCGGGATGCTGCATGATCCAATCGGCGGCGATGGATTCGAGTGGCGTTAAAATTTCACGCGCTAATGTTTTGCGGTAGGTCTCGCAAAAAAAGCGCCGTACATCGTGCTGCGTAGGATTAAACATGGGTGGCGGGTTAGTGTTTTTGTGAGCCGCTATTTTACTTGGATTTGCTGCTATTGATGGACTGTTGGTATGCAGCGAGAATGAATTTGCTCTGCTATCATCCCAATTTCTCAGGCTGTCATTTCATTAATTAATAGGAGCACATATGTTAGACCAATCCGCCCTCGATACTTTATTCAATAACGCTCGCACCCATAACGCTTGGCAAGACAAGCCAGTGAGCGATGAGTTACTGCATCAAATTTATGATTTGACCAAATGGGCTCCTACCTCGGCCAACACATCACCTGCTCGGATTGTGTTTGTCAAAAGCGCCGCTGAAAAAGAAAAGCTAGTCGCCTGCATGGCGCCCGGTAATCAGGAAAAAACCAAAACGGCACCAGTTACCGCGATTATTGCGATGGATTTCGAATTTTACGAGCAGTTGCCAAAGTTATTTCCGCACGCCGATGCAAAATCGTGGTTTGTCGGCAATCAAGCCAACATTGATGCAACCGCGTTCCGCAACGGCTCTTTGCAAGGCGGTTATTTCATTCTAGCGGCGCGTGCCTTAGGCTTGGATTGCGGCCCGATGTCGGGTTTTGATGCCGATAAAGTCAACGCGACTTTTTTTGCGGGCACTAACGTGAAAGTAAACTTTATCTGTAACTTGGGTTATGGCGATGTGGCTCACTTATACCCACGTTCACCACGTTTAACGTTTGACGAGGCTTGCAAGATTGTTTGATTAATTCACCAGCAAGCTAGTTAGTGCAGTGACTAAACCCCTTTGTCTGGCAAAGGGGTTTTTTCTTTGAAGGCGCACAAATCGGCTTCGATACAATTCCAGCACTGTGGTTGGCGTGCTTTGCAAATATAGCGGCCGTGCAAAATTAGCCA
Organism: Sapientia aquatica; assembly: GCF_004358105.1. GTDB lineage: Bacteria > Pseudomonadota > Gammaproteobacteria > Burkholderiales > Burkholderiaceae_D > Solimicrobium > Solimicrobium aquaticum. The sequence continues at coordinate 458,653 of NZ_SMYL01000002.1, forward strand.
GTGATGGGCGTTGAGTTTAAATTGATCGGGGACGTTTTTGATGAGCAGTTGTTCGACCTTTTCAACTGTATTTCCCACTGCCAAACCAGTACGATTGGATACGCGAAAAATATGGGTATCGACGGCAATTGTTGGTTCCCCGAAAGCGCTGTTCAAGACCACGTTAGCGGTTTTTCGTCCCACTCCCGGCAAGGCTTCTAGTGCTTCCCGCGCGCGCGGCACTTGGCCGTGATGCTGCTCCAACAGTATTTTGCAGGTCGCAATCACGTGCTTGGCCTTGGTTTTATATAAGCCGATGCTGGAGATATAGGGGATCAGTTTCTCTTCGCCCAAGGCTAGAATTTGCGCCGGTGTATTGGCCACCAAATATAGGCGGCGGGTGGCTAAATTGACCGACACATCCGTGGCCTGCGCCGACAATAATACCGCGATCAACAATTCAAACGGTGTGGTGTATTCCAATTCGGTTGCAGGATGCGGATTGGCTTTTTGTAAGCGCTCGAAGAACGTGACACGGTCGGCTAGTTTCATGGCGTTGGTTTCGGTTTGTTGGCCATTGCACGCGCGATGGCGGCGCTGATAATCGCTTTTTTGCGGGCTTGTTCGGTGTATTCGTCCGCGGAGGCGGCAATTTCTTGCTGAATCACGGTCAGCTTTTCTTGCGCTTTGGCTAGCAGGCGTTCTTCATTCTCACGCTTTTCGCGCTCCAAGCGTTGGATTCTAAAATCGTGTTGAACGCGCGCTGCATCGGCTTGTTGCTGACTCCATGCGTCCCAACCAGTTGCTGTGCCGCTGACATTTTCCATCGTGATACAGTCAATTGGACAGGGTGGAATGCATAAATCGCAGCCGGTACACAGCTCGGTAATGACGCTATGCATCTGTTTAGGCGCGCCGACTATCGCGTCGACGGGGCAAGCTTGTATGCACAGCGTGCAGCCGATACAAACGGACTCATCAATTAGCGCGACTGCACGCGGATGTTCGCTGCCATTTTGGGGATTTAACGCAAGAATTGGGTGTTGCAGAAGTTGCGCTAGTCGCTCAATGCCCTGCGCGCCGCCGGGTGGGCATTGATTGTACAGCGCAGCGCCTTCAGCGATCGCTTGGGCGTACTGGCGACATGCGGGGTAGCCGCATTTGGTGCATTGGGTTTGCGGCAGTATTTGGTCGATTCGGTCGGCCAAGCTTGGAATGGATGGAGCGGAGCAGTTTGACACGGCGAGTTGGAAAAAAGCAAAACCGTATTATCGCTTGAATAGACAACGCCGATGTAATTCTCTTAGGAAAAATTACATCGGCGTTGGAAGGTGGCTAACTAGGATTAACCGTTTTTCTGGATAAATTCGGCAATCTTAGGGCAAATAATTTCACGCCAGCGACGACCCGAGAAAATCCCGTAGTGGCCGCATTTAGGGGCAACGAAATCTTGTTTTTTGCTCGCTGGAATGCCAGAACAAATATCGTGCGCAGCCTGAGTTTGACCGGGGCCAGAAATATCATCGAGCTCGCCTTCCACGGTAAATAACGCCACCGTTTTAATGTCTTGCGGACGCACTAATTTGCCTTCAACTTCCCAAGTTCCCATCGGCAGTCTAAATTCTTGGAACACTGTTTTGATGGTTTCGAGGTAGTAATCAGCGGGCATATCTAAAACCGCATTGTATTCATCGTAAAACTGACGATGCGCTTCGGCTGGATCGTCATCGCCTTTGATTAAATGCTGGTAGAAATCCCAATGACTTTGTGCGTGACGGCGCGGATTCATGGCCACAAAACCGGTATGTTGTAAAAAGCCCGGATACACCTTGCGCCCAACGCCTGGGAAGTTAGGCGGCACGCTGTAGATCACGTTATTTTCAAACCAAGAAAATGGCTTTTCGACCGCGAGATTATTGACTTGGGTTGGCGACTTGCGCGGATCAATTGGCCCGCCCATCATGGTCATGGTTTTCGGCAGCTTCGGATCTTTGTCGGTCGCCATCAGGGCGATCGCCGCCAACACCGGCACAGTCGGCTGGCAGACCGAAATAACATGCAGATTGGGGGCTAAATGGCGGATGAAATCTTGCACGTAATAGATGTAATCGTGCAGATGAAATGCGCCTTCGGATTCGGGCACCATGCGCGCATCAATCCAGTCGGTGATATAGACGTCATGTTGCGAGAGCAGGGCGCGCACTGTGTCGCGCAATAAAGTTGAGTGATGGCCGGAAAGGGGCGCCACCAACAACACTTTCGGTTGATCGAGTTGCTTGATCTCTCTAGCGCTCAGATCTTTTTTGAAGTGAATTAGGCGGCAAAAGCTTTTTAACACTTCAGTTTCTTCGACGATGCCAACTTCTACATCGTTGACTGGGACGGACGTGATGCCAAATTCAGGCTTTTCGTAATTCTTTCCCAGTCGAAACATTAATTCGTAACCAGCGGCAATACGTTGCGAAAATGGTGTGTGCGCTAACGGTGAAATCGGGTTACTGAAAATTTTGGAGGAGGCTTCGGCCCAGTTGGTCAACGGGGTCATCAAAGCACGATTCATCTCATGTAGGTGGTAAAGCATAATTTTCTTTCAAATGAGTTACTGCTGGAATTACGTTTAAGCTTATTACACGACATTATCAGCTAATTTCATTTTTGCTGCACTGCGTCATTTACTTTATGCTTTTTCGAACCCAAAGCCAAGGTAAAAGCGCTCAATGAGAGTAAAAAAACAATAAATTAACAATCTTTATCAATCGCAAGTAGCAGTTTCGATGACAAGAACGTTAGAACAACTTCATAAAGCAAATAAATTACGAAAACCTTACTGACCTAATTTTAGTGTAGTTTAAATCCAAAAAAGTTGCTGTAAATAACTAAATGCAAAATTAAGGTATAAATTTAGCGCAATTGGATGACCTTGCTAAGATGGCTAATGTGAAATTGCATGGTGAGATTGATTGAAAACAAAAATAGCGCTGAATCGGTATGATTGAGCGCTATTTTTATTGTTTTACTACAAATTAACTAGATTTAATCAAATACAGGTGTTTCCACGCCAAGAATTTTGTGTAACTTCGGCGACGTTGTGGTGTATTGCATATGAATTTTCTTTTCAGGGAAAATATACGGTGCCGCACCAAATGCTGCCAACGCTGCTTCGTGGAAGCCAGACAAAATCAGTTTCTTTTTGCCTGGATAAGTATTGATATCGCCCACGGCAAAAATGCCCGGAACGTTGGTTTCAAACTTCTCGGTATCAACGACTTTCAATTGCTTACGCTCAATATCCAAGCCCCAATCTGCGATGGGACCTAACTTAGGTGACAAACCGTAGAACACCAAAATATCATCCAGCGGCAAGCGGCGGGTTACGCCATCGGGGCCAGTGACTTTGATTTCGGATAACAAATCATCCTTGGTTTCAATGCCGGTCACCTGGCCGATCAACAATTGCATTTCGTATTGTTCGCACAATTCACGCATTTTTGCCACAGACGCAGGAGCGGCGCGGAAATCATCGCGGCGATGCAGCAGCACTACGGATTCTGCTTTGCCAACCAAATTCAAGGCCCAATCCAAGGCCGAGTCACCGCCACCGCAAATTACGATGTTTTTGCCGTAGAAGCGGGAAGGATCTTTGACTCGGTAGAACAATTGTTTGCCTTCAAAGGCTTCGATGCCTTCGACTTTTAAGGTGCGCGGTTGGAACGAACCAACGCCCGCAGCGATGAAAATCGTTTTGGTAATAAAACGTGTTCCCGTGGACGTTTCCAAATCAAAGCGACCGTCTTCGCGACGTGCAACCAAAGTCACTTCTTGACCCAAATGGAAAGTTGGAGAGAATGGTTCGATTTGTTTGAGTAAGTTGTCGGTCAATTCCTGGCCGGTGCAGACTGGCACAGCAGGGATATCGTAAATCGGTTTGTCTGGATACAGTTCCACGCATTGACCGCCAACGACGGCGAGCGAATCGATTACGTGTGCTTTAATTTCTAACAGACCTAATTCAAATACCTGAAACAGTCCAACAGGACCGGCGCCAACGATAACGGCGTCAGCGATGATAGGGGCCGATGAATCAGCGGCGAGATTGGTTTCCATACTAGGGATTATTTCCTATAAAAAGAGATGCTTCGGTCAGAGCACGCGAAGCATCTTTTGAGGCGTAATGCGTGACGATTCTGGCTCATTAGCGCTGCAAATATTGCAGCTTGTCTTTCACATCTTTCCATTCATCGGCATCCGGTAACGGGGCGATAGTTTTAGTAATGGAAGGCCAGCTACGTGATAAATCGGCGTTGAGCTTGGTATAGCTTTGTTGATCGGCCGGAACATCTTCTTCCGCGTAAATCGCATTGACTGGGCACTCGGCGACGCAGACTGCGCAGTCGATGCATTCATCTGGGTCGATCGCCAAAAAATTTGGTCCAACGCGGAAACAATCTACCGGACAGACATCAACGCAATCTGTGTAGCGGCAGCGGATGCAGGATTCGGTGACAACGTGGGTCATAACTTGCCTATCTGAAAAAATCGAAATGTGGGCGTGTTTGCGCGATCGGAAATGGGCAGGACTAACTATTAAACCGCGACGCAAATCACAAAGCACTGTATTTTAAGGTAATTTCGAGCTTCCTACAAATCAACCTTATATAAAATAGGTATAAGCAAATTCGTATTTTGACCCGCGAAATTGGCCGCTTGGGCAAAATTATTCGATTGCTGTTAGGCTAATTTCCTTGGTCAAGCTCGCTTGCCGTGCTTTTCATTGTTAAATATTTATCGTGTCGGCGGGCGGTTGCCCCGCCAATTTTTTACCGAAAGTTATTATGTCATCGTCCGCTAAACCTGCCATTTTGGTGACCTGTCCTACTTTTCCCGCTATTTTTGAACAGCTAACTACCCATTTTGAAATAGAAGATAACCAGCAAGACCAGATTTTTTCGGAAGACGAATTGATCGCCCATTTACAGGGCAAAGATGCGGCTTTCACCTCAGGTAATACGCGCTTTACCGCCAAAGTGATTGAAAATTGTCCTCAGCTAAAGTTGATTTGCGCCATGAGTGTGGGCTACGACAACATCGATATTAACGCTTGCGCCCAACGCGGGATCGTCGTCACCAATGCGCCGGATGTATTGAATCAAACCACGGCGGATTTTGCGTGGGCTTTGTTGTTAGCGACCGCGCGGCGCGTCACTGAGTCTGAACATTGGCTGCGCGCAGGACATTGGAATCGCTGGGAATTGCGCGGATTTTTAGGTGCCGACGTGCACGGCAAAACGCTCGGGATTTTGGGAATGGGGCGCATAGGTCAAGCGATTGCGCGTCGTTCGATGGGCTTCGATATGAAGGTGATTTATCACAATCGTTCGCGCCTAGGCCCAGACCAAGAAGCACACGCCAACAATGCTAAGTTGGTTTCGAAACAAGAATTACTCGCGCAATCCGATCACTTGATTTTGATGCTGCCTTATTCGGCGCAAACGCGGCATTGTATGGGAGCGCCTGAGTTTGCTCAGATGCGTAAAACGGCAACGTTAATTAACGTGGCGCGCGGCGGGGTGGTGGATGATGCGGCATTAATAACGGCGCTGAAAACCAAGCAAATTGCCGCAGCAGGATTGGACGTGTTTGAAAACGAGCCGCGCTTAAATCCTGAGTTTTTAACCTTGCCCAATGTTGTGCTGACTCCGCACATTGCGAGTGCTTCGGAAGCTACGCGCCAAGCGATGCAGCAATGTGCTTTTGATAATTTGCGCTCGTATTTTGAGCGCGGCATCGTGCTGACGCCTGTGGCGATGAATAAATGATGCGCGAAGTTGGCGCCAAGCCTATAGTTGAGCTGTATCAATGGATGAATACTTGGTCGCGCTATAGTTGGTTCATGTAGGCGGCTAGTTCGGTAGCAAAAATGTATGTCCACCCCAAAGGAGAACGATATGTCGGAATCTGCTCAAGAAAAAATGGCCCAAGCATTACAAGAACAGCAAGCGCAATGGACGGCAATCGGTTCAAAGCTGCTGGAAAGCTCGATGAAGCTAATGGAATTGAATGTGCGTGTGGTGAAGCAATCGATCGAAGAATCTACTCAGTCGGCGCAACATTTATTAGCCTCTAAATCACCCGAAGCGATGTTCTCGGTGGATCAAGCTAAATTGCAAGAAAAATTAAATCAGGCATTGGCTTATGCCAATGAAATTAACGCGATTACTTCTGAGCTGACCTCCGAATTCACCCACTCGACTCAAGAGAAATTATCCGAGGCGGTATCGAAGGCCAATCAATTTGTCGCCGGTATCCAACCAAGTGCGCCAGCGTTTTCTAATAAACCGTTGGAACAAATTTTCTCGCAATTTAGTAACCCGCAATTCGGTTATGAACAGTGGGTAGAGGCGAGTAAAAAGTTTGCTGATTCGATGGGCGTGAAGTTGCCTTCAATGCCGGAAGCGGCGCCAGAAAAGAAACGCACGACAAAATCGACGCGTTAAGTTGTTGAGTGGTTGAATGCAAAAAAGGAGCAAAACAGATAGCTTGTTTTGCTCCTTTTTTATCGCCTTGAAGAGTCGGGATTTATTTCAATTCTTCGATCAAATCAATATATTGTTGCTGCGCTTGTTCTTGGGTCGTGCCTGCTAGTGCGTGCCACGCATCCCATTTGGCGCGACCGATCATGTCGGTAAAGCCCGGACGCTCGCCAGTCGCATCGCCGCTGCTGGCTTGTTTAAACAAGGCGTAAATCTTCAGCAAGGTCATATTATCTGGACGTTCCGATAAGTTTTTGGAATCTAATTGTGCTTGGGCGAACTGGTCAGCTAAACTCATGATTTTTCCTCGTTGATAAGATGGGGTAAATAAATAATGTAACAGTTGAGTGGGCGTTAAATTACCACGGAACGAACCTGATAGAGCCAATATTGCTTAGAGTTATTGTTCGATTCGCGCTATTTTTAGCCAAACTCAATGGCTGCTGGAAAATTGCTTCCGAACCAGCTATGGTGTGGTCCTCTTTCTCGCAGCATTTTTTCAAACCAACTTCTACCCAACACTTCATTAGATTGGAACCGCATGAGCACTTTTGCTAACGATATTGAAAAATTTAATTCGATCTACAAGCTGCCAGTAAATAAAGTCCCGACCACCAATGTCGGTGTGCCGATGGCCGAGCGACTCAAGGCATTCAAAGATATTTTGTTGGAAGAAGTATCTGAAATCGACGAGATTATTAGCGCTGCTGAAGGTGGCTCCGATGAGTTGGCAACCTTGACTATGCTGGCTGATTTACTGGGTGATTTGCAAGTCTATTGCGCTTCTGAAATGGCTAAATTTGGCTTGCCGTTGGACGGTGTTTTAGAAGTGATTATGCAATCGAATTTTTCAAAACTGGGCGCTGATGGAAAACCCATTTACGACGAGCGCGGCAAGGTTATGAAGGGCCCGAATTACTGGAAGCCTGAGCCAAAAATTAGCGAGTTATTGCAATCGTTGAAGAAGTGAGCTGACTAAGCGGCACAATACAAAAAGCCTGCTGCAACATCGATTGCAACAGGCTTTTTTAACGTCGTAGCGTTTAACTGTTTAGCCGAATTACACGCCTAACAATTCCACTTCAAAAATCAATGTCGCGTTAGGAGGAATCACACCACCCGCGCCGCGTGGACCGTAGCCTAGGGACGATGGAATGATGAGCGTGCGTGCGCCGCCAACTTTCATGCCTTGAACGCCTTCGTCCCAGCCCTTTATCACGTGACCAGCAGCTAATGGAAACGAAAACGCTTCATTACGATCTTTGCTCGAATCGAATTTGCTGCCTTTGCTGCCGTCTGGGTTTTGCAACCAGCCGGTGTAGTGCACGCTCACGTGTTGACCCGCTTCGGCCGTTGCGCCTTCGCCGATGATGGTGTCTTCGTATTGCAAACCGCTTGCTGTCATGGTTGTTGTCATTTCAATCTCTCAAAATAAAAAATAGTGGCGAGATTGTAGACTAAATTGCGATTGAATTTTAAATTTTGATCTGGCTTGCGGGCTCAATTTAGTGTTAATCGCTACTGGCTAGGCGATCGGTGCAGGTGCTTTGGGTTATCATGCGGGCACAGATTTTTGCGCAATTATTGTCATTAAATTAGCAAAACAGAGTTTGCCTGCCGAGCGAGTCCGTTTAATGCCGCAGCAGGCGTATTTTCCGGAGAGTAAATGAAGATTGTTTTAAAGTCGTACGGGCGTGCATTTTTGATGCAATTTAATATCGGTATGCTGTTGTTGTCACTGCTGCCGAGCTTGTTCGCGCTCGGCTTGTGGGCGGTGGTGTTGTATTACAGTTTGCAGCCATTGATTGATTTTTTGCAGCAGCTTTTTTTGGAAAATAACGGCTTTCAACTCGCTGGTGATGTGCTCAACTTTTTAGGATTGATCGCCTTAAAAGCGGTGATTGTGCCATTGATTGCGATGTGGTTGTTGCTGCCGTTTATGCTGCTTACAGCCTTGCTGTTTGTCGCTTTTATTGCGATGCCGCTGATAAATCGCAAGGTGAGCAAACGTTACTACCCGGATTTAGAAAAATTAAAAGGCGGTGGTTGGTTGAGCAGTATTTGGTTCGCGCTATTGTGTTTGGTGATTTTTATTTTGCTGTGGTTAATCAGTTTGCCGCTGACCTTATTTATGCATTTAGGTCTTGTCATTCAGCCGCTGTTGCTCGGTTGGATTACCTATCGAATTATGGCTTATGACGCGCTAGCACATCATGCGAGTGCGGACGAGCGCCACCAGATTTTGCGTCAACATCGCTGGCAATTGTGGAGCGTCGGCGTTGTGACTGGCTTACTCGGTGCATTGCCCGGCATGATGTGGATGGGCGGTGTTTTATCGATCGTGTTTTTACCGGTATTGGCGGCAATAGCGATTTGGTTGTACGTATTAGTTTTTATGTTTTCAGGATTGTGGTTTCAGTTTTTTTGCCTCGATGCATTACAACAATTGCGCCAACAGTCGGTGCTTGTGAATGCGCCGCTGGTTGCTGATCCAATCTAATTTTGTAGAGAAAGTGGAACATCATGGCGATAGGTTTAATTATTATTGGTGATGAAATTTTATCGGGCAAGCGTAGCGATAAACATTTTTCAAAAGTCGTTGAATTGTTGACTGCGCGCGGCTTACAGCTCGATTGGGCGGAAATTATTGGCGATGATCCAGCACGCATTACCGCGACCTTGAGCCGCACGATGGCGAGCAAAGACATTGTGTTTTGCTGTGGTGGAATCGGCGCAACGCCCGACGACCATACGCGCCAATGCGCTGCGGCAGCGATGAATGTGGATTTGGAATTGCACCCAGAAGCGAAAGTATTAATCCAGCGTCGCATCACCCAAACGGCCGAGGCTGCGGGGCAAGAAGTGGATTTAAATACGGCCGATAATTTGCATCGCTTAAAAATGGGCGAGTTCCCCAAAGGTGCGCAAATTATTCCGAACTCGTTTAATTTGATTCCGGGTTTTTCGGTTTTTAATCACTACTTCGTGCCAGGTTTTCCGGTGATGGCCGAACCGATGATTACTTGGGTACTGGATACGCATTACTCGCATTTATTCCACCAGCATGAGCGCGCAGAAAAATCGGTTTTAGTGTTTGAAATTGCCGAATCATTGCTCACACCGATGATGGAACAATTGGAAGCGGATTTCCCATTAATTAAAGTATTCAGTTTGCCCAGCGTAGGCAATCATCAAATTCGACGTCACATCGAACTCGGCGTCAAAGGCGATCCTGCTCAAGTTGAGCAAGCCTTTGCCGTGCTGGAGCAAGGATTGCAGAAATTTAATGCCGAGTATGTTGCGGCTTAATGGATGTTTGAAGCAGGTCACGTGATTGCCAGCGCGACCTGCTGATGTTGACGATTTACGCGCCGCGCCAAGGTAGGCCAGCGTGGCACCAACCACCCACCGTTTTGCGATGACCATTTTGGTCTTTATCGCCCTCAAATCCCTCCAAAATATCGTAGCACTGGCTGTAGCCATGTTCGGTGGCGAGTGTCGCTGCTGAGCGTGAACGCACGCCGGAACGGCATAAAAATAGCAGAACCGAATCTTTGCTCGCCACTTGCGCTAATTGCGCTAAAAAATCGGGATTGGATTTGGTGGGATATAAATTCCATTGCACGGCAAAGGATTGCGCCGGATTGATCTCGACCTTGCCGACCCAATCGCGTTCTGCATCGGTGCGTACATCGATTAACAAGATGGCGGGATTTGCTTGCAATAATTCAAACGCCTCTTGTGGGGTTACGGCACCTGCATACGGTAGGCCAGCGGAGCGCTGCTGAATTTGTTCAAAAATAGCTTTGGTCATGGGAAGTCTCGGTAAGGTTGGCCGCCGTTGGAAATGGTTTGGCTTGGCCGGTTTTTAATTGCTGAAAGGATTAAATAGTATTTTTCCTGTGCAAGTCAATAAACCACTAACTCTGTTGGTCGCACTCGTATAAAATCAGCGAAGTTTTCCCGAATGCAAAAATAGACCTGATCGGTTACCGCAAAATGGATGCGCTCCATTTTGATGCGCGTTTGGTGTTCGAAAACAGTTTTGCACCAATTTGGCAATTCCGTCAGTTTATTTGCACTATTTTGGTGCTTAGTTGGCTGGCTTACTGAATATGTTCACTTCGGCTTGGTGTGAAATGTGACAGTTTTGCTTAAAAAAGTAGCGGTTGGTAATGTGGCATGAAATATGCTTATTTTTGGTGCGCGACGGAACGAGTCTGGCTTTCTTGGTAGTAAGTACAGCCTTGGTTCTCAACAATTCTAGTTGTTTTTTTTAAAGGAGTTTGGCATGGCAAGGACAGCGGCAGAAGTATTGAAAATGGCAACAGACAACGAAGTGAAATTCGTTGATTTCCGTTTTACTGACACACGCGGCAAAGAACAGCACGTAACTGTGCCTGTGTCGCAATTCAGTATTGATAAATTTGAATCCGGCCACGCCTTTGACGGTTCTTCTATTGCAGGTTGGAAGGGTATCGAAGCATCAGACATGTTGTTGATCCCAGATCCAGATACAGCCAATATCGATCCATTTATGGAAGAAACCACATTGTTTATGCAATGTGACGTTATCGAGCCATCCGATGGAAAAGGTTACGACCGCGATCCACGTTCGATCGCTAAGCGCGCTGAAGCGTATTTGAAATCATCCGGTTTGGGTGACACCGCTTACTTTGGTCCAGAACCAGAATTCTTCATTTTTGACGGCGTACGTTGGAAAATCGACATGTCTGGCTGCTTCGTGAAGATTGATTCTGATGAAGCGTCATGGTCAACCGATGCAAAAACCGAAGGCGGCAATTCAGGCCACCGTCCAACAGTTAAAGGCGGCTACTTCCCAGTACCACCAGTCGACAGCTTCCAAGATATGCGTTCCGAAATGTCCTTGATTTTGGAAAGCTTGGGCATCCCAGTTGAAGTGCATCACCATGAAGTTGCTGGTGCTGGCCAAAACGAAATCGGTACTAAATTCTCTACTTTGGTGGAACGTGCTGACTGGACTCAAAACTTGAAATACGTGGTTTGGAACGTTGCGCACACCTATGGCAAAACAGCGACATTTATGCCAAAACCTATCGTTGGCGACAACGGTTCCGGTATGCACGTGCATCAATCCGTTTGGAAAGATGGCAAAAACTTGTTCGCTGGCGACGGCTATGCAGGTTTGTCTGAATTCGCGTTGTACTACATCGGCGGTATCATCAAGCACGCACGTGCCTTGAATGCGATTACTAACCCAGGTACTAACTCGTACAAACGTTTGGTTCCAGGTTTTGAAGCCCCAGTTAAATTGGCTTACTCAGCACGTAACCGTTCTGCTTCGATCCGTATTCCTTACGTTGCGAATCCAAAAGGTCGCCGTGTTGAAGCGCGCTTCCCAGATCCACTGGCTAACCCATACTTGTGCTTCGCTGCCTTGTTGATGGCTGGTTTGGATGGCGTGCAAAACAAGATTCATCCGGGTGAAGCAGCATCGAAAGATCTGTACCATTTGCCACCAGAAGAAGATGCATTGATCCCAACAGTATGCGAATCGTTGGAACAAGCATTGGATTATTTGGATAAAGACCGTGAATTCTTGACACGCGGTGGTGTATTTAGCGACACCATGATCGATGCGTACATTGAATTGAAGAAGAAAGAAGTTGAGCGTTTGAACATGACAACTCACCCAGTTGAGTTTGACATGTACTACTCTTTGTAATGTTGTTAATGTAGCTTGAGTTAAGCTGACGCGATTCCAGTTGGTCGAAGTAAAGCTGGCTGGAATCGGTAAAGTTGATTTAATTTGGTTACATTTGACTTACAAAAAATGTTAAAAAAAGCGAGCTTAGTCTCGCTTTTTTTATGTTTTCTCTTGGTAATGTTGTCGTTCTTGTTTTAAACTAACAATCCGATTTGATGATTTGAAATCAGAACCAATCTATGAAACAACTCTTGATCCCGGCATTGATGTTAATCAGCGTTGGCTTGGCACATGCCGATTCGGACATCTATGTCTGTACCGATGCGAACGGCGTCAAAACCTACGGAAATGTTGGTGATGCCAAAGGTTGTAAGAAAGTAGATTTGCCCGGTTTGACCACTTTCCCAGCACCGGCAGCCAAGAAAGTCACCAAAGCTCCTGGCGATTTTCCGAAAGTAGACGATTACACCCAAAAGAAACGCGAAGCCGATCGTAAGCAAATTTTGACCGATGAATTAAAAGCCGAGCAAAAGAAATACGACGAATTAAGCGCTGAATACAAAAATGGCGAACCAGATCGCCAAGGTGGCGAACGTAATTACGCCAAGTACCAAGAACGCACCCAAGAATTGAAAGAAAGCTTAAACCGCTCACAGCAAAACATTGATGCGTTACAACGCGAGTTAGGTAATTAGAATAAATACCGGCTAACCAACATCATGCGTGTACACTGAATCGCGATCTTCAATGTCGGCATACAACTAACTTAGTTAATGAAGTGCGGCTGCCTTGGCAGCCTTTTTTTATGGTGAAGTATGGACAATACTGCGATTGGTTCTTTTGATGGATTAGACTTGCTGGCCTCCAGCGTGCTGGTATTTGATGGGCAAGGTTGCATCCGCTATGCCAACGCAGCGGCAGAGGATTTATTTAAGACTTCGCTAAAGTCTCTCATCAACCAAAAGCTGACCGATTTATTTATCAACGGTGAGGAGCTACAGAATTTATTTGAGCAAGCCTTGCAATATCAGTTTTCGGATAAGCGCCAAGATTTTGTTCTAGAGCGCGTCGGCTTTGAGCCCCTGCAAGTGCACACCACCTTTACGGTGCTGGACAATCCGATTACTCCGGTTTTGATCGAAATGCGGGAAAACGTCAAACAAATCAAGCAAGATCGGGAAGATCGCATGCTCGATCACAGTCAGGCCAATAAAGAATTAATCCGCAACCTAGCCCATGAAATCAAAAATCCGTTGGGTGGCATCCGCGGCGCAGCCCAATTGTTGGAGCTGGAATTGCCCGAGCGTGACGCCAAAGAGTTGCGTGAATATACGCAAGTCATTATCAAAGAGGCGGATCGCCTGCAAACTCTGGTGGATCGGTTATTAGCGCCACACCGTTATCCGCATATTGTCAGTGACGTCAACATCCACGAAGTCTGTGAGCGTGTGCGTAGCCTAATCATGGCTGAATTTCCGCGTGGATTAACGATACAGCGCGACTACGATTTGTCTATTCCAGACTTCCGTGGTGACTTGGAACAGTTGATTCAAAGCGTGTTAAATATTGCGCATAACGCCGCACAAGCTTTGTCCGAGCGGATAGAGCAGGGTGATGCCGAGTTAATATTTAAGACCAGAATTCTGCGCCAAGTCACCGTTGCCAAGGTGCGCTACAGGCTGGCATTAGACTTGCATATCATTGACAATGGACCGGGTATCCCGTCCGATATTGTTGATCGTATTTTTTTTCCTTTAGTGTCTGGGCGTGATGGCGGTAGTGGTTTAGGTTTAACCTTAGCGCAAACCTTTGTGCAGCAACATCTAGGCGTAATTGAATGCGAAAGTCGGCCGGGTTATACGGATTTTAGAGTGTTAATTCCGCTTCCTTAACATGGAACAAGGACGAGAAAATAAATATGAAGCCTATCTGGTTAGTTGATGATGATGAATCAATCCGCTGGGTACTGGAAAAAGCGTTAGCCCGACAAAATTTGGTGACACGTAGTTTTAGCAATGCGCGTGATGCGCTTGCCGCTTTGGAGTCCGAAACTCCACAAGTGCTGGTATCTGATATTCGCATGCACGGCATTTCCGGTTTAACCTTGCTGCAAAAAGTAAAAGAATTGCATCCGGGCCTGCCCGTGATTGTCATGACGGCGTTCTCGGATTTGGATTCCGCGGTTGCCGCGTTCCAAGGTGGTGCATTTGATTACTTGGCTAAGCCTTTTGATCTCGATAAGGCAGTGGAATTAATCCGCCGTGCACTAGAAGAGAGCTTGCGCGAGATCAATGTGGAGCAAGTCTCGTCGGAGACGCCCGAAATTCTCGGTCAAGCCGCCGCCATGCAAGATGTTTTCCGCGCCATTGGCCGTTTGGCACAATCTAATGTCACCGTGCTCATTACTGGTGAATCAGGAACAGGTAAAGAACTAGTCGCAAGAGCATTGCACAAACACAGCCCGCGTTCGGCCCAGCCGATGATTTCTCTCAACACAGCGGCAATTCCCAAAGATTTATTGGAGTCTGAATTATTCGGGCACGAACGTGGTGCCTTTACCGGTGCACAAACCGCGCGCCGTGGACGCTTTGAGCAAGCCGAAGGCGGCACCTTATTTTTAGATGAAATCGGCGACATGCCGTTTGATTTGCAAACACGCTTGTTGCGCGTTCTGTCCGACGGTCATTTTTACCGCGTCGGTGGGCACCAGCCGATTAAATCTAACGTGCGCGTGATTGCAGCCACTCATCAAAATTTAGAAAGCCGCGTGCAGCAAGGTTTGTTTCGCGAAGACTTGTATCACCGTTTAAACGTCATTCGCTTGCGTATTCCGAGTCTGCGCGAACGGCGCGACGACATCCCGATTTTGACGCGCCACTTTTTGATGCAAAGCGCCCAGCAATTGGGTGTTGAGAGCAAGCGCATGAGCGAATCGGCCATGCAGTTCTTAAGCCAACTAAATTTGCCCGGCAATGTTCGTCAGCTAGAAAATCTGTGTAACTGGATTGTCGTCATGGCACCCGGGCAAACGGTCGAAATCAAAGATTTACCGCCCGAATTATTAGAGTCTGCCGATGCCAGCGCCATGATCTTAAGTGCCCAAACTGTGGCCAATAATGACAGCGTTGCAGCGCCGGTCGATCTAAAAAATGGCCTAACTCCGCTGTCTTCGATGGTCGAATCGCATGAGCCAAATGTGACGTCTGCGATAGGAGCTGGCGCTGCCAGTTGGGTGGAATTATTGGAGCAAGAAGCATCGAGTCTGCTGGAAGCGAATCGGCCAGAAATTATGGACGACTTGAGCAAACAATTTGAAACGATATTGATAAAAACGGCGTTAAAGTTCACTCACGGACGAAAAAACGATGCCGCGATTCGTTTAGGTATCGGGCGAAATACCATTACCCGAAAGTTGGCGGAACTGGGAATCGATAGCAAGGAATAATTAAATTACATCGAATTGTGTTTTGGCGATGAAAAAAGGCGTGCTGAACTTCAGTGCGCCTTTTTTTATGCTTCGCGCCGAATAGAATTTTATTGTGCCGACAGTTCGATGCGTGAAAATTCATTGCAGCGCAATAGCAGTTTTTATTGCTTTATTGAAGCGCTTATCCTAAAACTGAATCGTGAGGAATTGCTTTGCAGTGCGGCTTAAACTTTGTCCTGACTGGATTTTTAAGCCACTTCGCGCGCAACTGAGCGTACAACTAAGCCCACCAACAAGCGGGCAACTAAGTGGGCGATTCAGTGCGCCACTAAATTTTTAAACGTAAAGAATAAAATTGAAAATTGGTATTTTTTGACATATTTTGGATAGACAGAGTGATCAATTGCGGCGCGGTTCCTGCCCGCCCGAGCGAGAACGCTTAACAACGAATTCTAATAAAG
Organism: Sapientia aquatica; assembly: GCF_004358105.1. Classification (GTDB taxonomy): domain Bacteria; phylum Pseudomonadota; class Gammaproteobacteria; order Burkholderiales; family Burkholderiaceae_D; genus Solimicrobium; species Solimicrobium aquaticum. The sequence continues at coordinate 474,739 of NZ_SMYL01000002.1, forward strand.
GGGAAAGTGATGAACTTCGACGCATTATTTTTACAACAACACGCATTACCTACAATCCCTAAAGTGGTTCAGGAAGTGATTGAAAGTTTTAATAATGATCACGTTTCGGTCGAAGAGATTTCTAAGAAGTTGGCTGCCGACCAAGTGTTGAGCGCCAAAATTCTGCGCTTAGCTAATTCATCTTATTACCACGTCTCGCGCAGTATTGGCACGGTGGACGATGCCGTGTTGATGCTCGGTTTTATGACGGTTCGCACTTTGGTCGTGAGCACCGGTTTGACCAATGGCTTTAAAAATGTGCCAGGTTTTGATTTGAAGAAGTTTTGGCGGTACAGCATGCACACTGCGGTGGTGTCGAAATGGTTGGCCAAACATAAAAAAACCAATTCGGATTTTGCCTTTACCGTCGGAATGATGCATGGCATCGGTCAATTGGTGATGCATGCCGCGATGCCAGAAGAAATGTTAGAAGTCGATAAAATTGCCGGCCCCTTGGATGCGCGCCGTTTTGATGTGGAGAGCAATTCGTTTGGTTATAACTTCGCTAACGTGGGCGCGGAATTGGCGACTCGTTGGAAATTTCCGGTCGATTTTGCGACGACGATACGCGCGTTTCCCCACCCTTTAGAGCATGACAAATTTGACCAAATGGCCGCCATCATCCACATCGGTGCATGGCGCGCGCGGGCGTTTGAGCATGAACTGTCAGTGGACGAATTACGCGCGACTTTCCCAATCGATCTGGCAGCCAAACTTGGCATCTCGGCTGACACAATCTTGACGGAAATGCCGCCGTTATCGGAATTGACGGAAGGTCTAGAAAGCTTAATTAGTTGACTATTTTTAGGCGTAGTTAAAGTCAGCGGCCTTAAAGCAACATGACGCAAGAATAGGCAATATTGAAATTTATTATTCATTTTGCATTAGTCTGTGCTGGTGAATTTTTTAAATTAGCCAACTTAAATGGTCGAATTTAAAAAAATCGCTAGCGGCAGACTAATTTCACTTTAACCCCTCTGTTTTGCCGCGGTTAAACCTGGTTTTTAGGTTAGAATCACGGCCATGTCATATCAAGTCCTCGCCCGCAAATACCGCCCCAAAAGTTTCCAAACTTTAGTTGGCCAAGAACACGTGGTACGTGCCTTAACGCATGCCCTTGAGCAGCAGCGGCTGCATCACGCCTATTTATTTACCGGAACGCGCGGTGTCGGTAAAACCACCTTATCGCGTATCTTGGCGAAGTCGCTCAATTGCGAGACCGGAATTACCGCAACGCCATGCGGTGTCTGCGAAGCTTGCGTGGCCATCGATGCAGGGCGTTTTGTTGACTACATCGAGATGGATGCGGCGTCGAATCGCGGTGTGGATGAGATGGCGCAGTTGTTGGAGCAAGCGGTTTATGCCCCGAGTAATGCGCGTTTTAAAGTCTATATGATTGATGAGGTGCACATGCTCACCAATCATGCGTTTAATTCGATGTTAAAAACGCTGGAAGAGCCGCCACCGCATGTCAAATTTATTTTGGCGACCACCGATCCACAAAAAATTCCCGTCACCGTGTTATCGCGTTGCTTGCAGTTTAATCTCAAGCAAATGCCAATGACCTCCATCATCGGGCATCTCGAAAACATCCTCGGCCAAGAACAAATCAATTTTGAATTGCCCGCGCTGCGTTTGTTAGCGCAAGGTGCGCAAGGCTCCATGCGCGACGCGTTGTCGTTGACCGATCAAGCGATTGCCTACGCCGCGGGCACAGTCAGTTTAGAAGCCGTGCAGGGCATGTTGGGTGCCTTGGATCAAACCTATTTAATCCAAATTTGCGATGCCTTGGCTGCTCAAGATGGCGCTGCTTTATTGGCGGTAGCTGATCAAATGGCGACCCGCAGTTTGTCGTACAAAGCGGCGCTGCAAGATTTAGCGACCTTGTTGCATCAATTAACGATTGCTCAATTAGTCCCCGCAGCGATTGCCGATGATTTGCCAGAACGCGCTGAAATTCTGCGTTTGGCGGGTTTGTTTGATGCCGAACAAATTCAACTGTTTTATCAAATTGCTGTTCACGGTCGCAATGAGCTGGGTTTAGCACCGGACGAATACGCTGGTTTTAGCATGACATTGTTGCGCATGTTGGCGTTTAGACCAGTAACGGGCGAATCGACTGGATTGCTCAATGCTCCGGCCACCAATTCTGGGCCGAGCGCGCGATCTGCAACGCCAGCGGCAAGGCCTTCGGCTGCTGCAGCAATGGCAGCGGTAACCAAGCCAACCGCTCCGGTGCGCTCCGCTCCAGCGGCGATTGCTGAGGCGCCTCCAGTCAACGCGGCTGTGCCTGTGCCGCCAGTGCAGATCAATGTCGCGGCGGAATGGAGTGCGGATGGAACCACAAACGCAAACGCGAACTCCGCTCCTAACTCAGCTAGCCCAACCAAGCTCAGCCCTGCGATGGCGGCTTTGCAAGCCTTAAATGGTAAGCGGGGAATGCCGCGTAATACGGAAACAACTCCCGCGCCGACGGCATCAGTTGCAGCACCAATAAGCTCCGCTCCTGCGCCAAGTTCTGCATCGACACCGCCTTGGGAAGAATTAGATCTAGCGACCGATCAAGAATTTTCGGCTGAAAAAAAAACTGAATTAATTCCGCAAGCGCTGCCAGAAGATGCTTTTCCGCCCGCATCGACTGAGTCATCATCGAGCCAGTCAACGCAAGAAAATAAAGCAGCCACAAGTCCGGCGGCGAGTGCGCCAGCCAAACCAGCTCCCGTTGTAATCCCGCCGCCTGACGTCACCGGTGCGCTGCTTAGCAATGGTCAGCAGTGGGATGGCGATTGGCCTATTTTGTCTGCCAGTTTGCCATTGCGCGGCGTCGCCCAACAATTGGCGCAGCAAAGCGAATTAGTATCGTGCGAAGTCACGCCTAACGTTATTACGCTGGGAATGCGCGTTCCGCTGGAAACGCTGTTGGCTTCGGGAAGCGCCGACAAACTGGCCGTTGCGTTGACAGACTTATTTAGCGTTCCTGTTAAGGTCACCACCGACATCGGCAACGTTCAACGCACAGCGCATGCCGCCGCAATTGTGGAGCGCGCCGCACGCTTGGATGCCGCAGAAATTGCCATTAAAGATGATTTGTTGGTGCAAGGTCTGATGCGTCAATTTGGCGCAACGATAGTGCCCGGTTCGATTAAACCGCTGCACTAAGTTCGCGTGAACTAAGCACCCAAGAGCAGCGTATTTTGTACAGTTTTAGTTAATCCATCAGTGTGAAATCAGGAGAAATAAAATGATGAAGGGTCAATTAGCAGGTTTGATGAAGCAAGCGCAAGCCATGCAAGACAACATGAAAAAAGCGCAGGATCAACTCGCCTTGATCGAAGTAGAAGGCCAGTCCGGCGCGGGTTTGGTCAAGGTTGTAATGACCTGCAAACACGACGTAAAACGTGTCACGATCGATCCGTCTTTATTCGGTGACGATAAAGATATGCTGGAAGATTTAGTAGCCGCCGCAATCAACGATGCGGTACGCAAAGCCGAAGCAACCTCGCAAGAAAAAATGGCTGGTTTGACTGCCGGCATGCCATTGCCACCTGGTTTTAAACTTCCGTTTTAATGAAAAAACAGGCCAGTTTAGAAGTCTTAGTTGAAGCATTGCGCCGCTTGCCGGGAGTAGGCCCTAAGTCGGCGCAGCGCATGGCCTATCATCTTTTGCAGCATGACCGCGATGGCTTAGCTGCCTTGGGTCACGCATGCAGTAATGCTGACGCACAAATCCATCATTGCGAGCTGTGCAATAACTTCACCGAATCGACTGTGTGCGAAACCTGTGTCAACAGCGACCGCGATGGCGAGTTATTGTGCATAGTTGAAACCCCCGCCGATTTGTTGATGATCGAGCAAACCATGACGTTTAAGGGTTTGTACTTTGTTTTGATGGGGCGACTCTCGCCACTCGATGGCGTTGGCCCGCAAGATATTCACTTAAGCAAACTCGTGCAACGTGCCACTAACGGTGTGGTGCGCGAAGTGATATTAGCCACTAATTTCACTAACGAAGGCGAAGCGACTGCGCATTATTTAGGTGAGACATTAAAAGCCCAAGGCCTCGCCGTTACACGCTTAGCGCGTGGTGTGCCGCTTGGTGGTGAATTGGAATATGTTGATCCGGGTACGATTGCCCGCGCCATGTTAGATCGTCGTTCAACTTAATTTTGTTGCTATGAGTTCCTCGGAAAATACCACCGGATTCGGTCCGCTCAATGGCATTAAAGTGCTGGAATTAGGCACCTTAATCGCCGGTCCTTTTTGTTCCCGCATGTTGGCTGAATTTGGTGCGTCGGTAATTAAAATCGAAGCGCCCGAGCAGGGCGATCCGCTGCGTCAATGGCGGGTATTAAAAGACGGAACATCGCTGTGGTGGAGCGTGCAGGCGCGCAATAAGCAAAGCCTCACGCTCAATATGAAAGACCCGCAGGCGCAAGAAATTGCGCGTCAGTTGGCGCTCGATGCCGACATTATTATTGAAAATTATCGCCCCGGTGTTTTAGAAAAATGGCAGCTCGGATTCGAGCAATTGCAGGCTATTAATCCAGCCTTGATTATGGTGCGTTTATCGGGTTACGGACAAACCGGCCCGCTAAGCGGCTTACCCGGTTTCGGTGCGATAGGCGAATCCATGGGCGGATTGCGTTATGTGTCTGGTCATCCCGATCGACCTCCAGTGCGCGTCGGTATTTCTATCGGTGATTCGTTAGCGGCCTTGCACGGTGTGATCGGTGCGATGATGGCGCTGCGCCATCGTGATGTAACCGGTGGTCGTTGGAACGGAAAGGCCGGTGCTGAATGTGTTGCGGGCGTTGGGCAAATGGTGGACGTGGCGTTGTACGAATCGGTCTTTAATGTGATGGAATCGTTAGTGCCAGAATACGACTATGCCGGTGTTAAGCGCGAACGCACAGGCGGCGCCTTACCCGGCATCGTGCCATCCAACACCTACACTTGCGCGGACAATGAAAACATTGTGATTGCTGGGAATGGCGACGCAATTTTTAAACGCTTGATGCAGGCAATTGAACGCGACGATTTAGCTAACGATCCAGCGCTGGCGAAGAACGATGGGCGTGTGCCCCGCACCGCTGAAATCGACGCGGCGATCCAAGATTGGTGTTCGACCAAAAACATTAGCGAAGCATTAGCAATACTCAATCAAGCCGATGTGCCGGTCGGCAAAATTTATTCGGTGGCCGACATGCTAAGCGATCCGCATTTCTTGGCGCGTCGTATGTTTGAGCAGCACCATTTTAACGATGGCACGCCGGTGAAACTTCCCGCGATCTCGCCCAAGATGTCGGTAACGCCGGGCAAAACAAATTGGTTGGGCCCTGAGTTAGGCCAACATAATCACGCGATTTTGCGCGGTTTGGGTTACACCGAAGAACAGATCGCCGAGTTGCGCGCACATAAAATTATTTAACTTGGTTCGACCTAATTACCTCTCAATTAAAGACTAACATCATGCGACAAATCGTTTTAGATACCGAAACCACAGGACTGAATCCGCGCAATGGCGATCGGGTAATTGAAATCGGTTGCGTGGAATTAATCGATCGCAAATTGACCGGCAATAATTTTCACGAATACATTAATCCCGAGCGTGATTCCGATCCGCGCGCCTTGGAAGTTCACGGATTAACGACGGAATTTTTGTCCGACAAACCTAAGTTTGCCGAGGTGGCGGGGCGCTTGAGTGAGTATTTGCAAGGCGCAGAATTGATCATTCATAACGCCTCATTTGATATGGGTTTTTTGGATGCAGAATACGAAAAATTAAATCTGCCGACCTTAACCAGCCAAGTCAGCAATGTGATTGACACCTTGGCGACGGCCAAAGAAATTCATCCGGGTAAACGTAATTCGCTCGACGCCTTATGTGACCGCTACGGTATCTCCAATTCACACCGCGTTTTGCACGGCGCGTTACTCGATTCGGAACTATTGGCTGACGTGTATTTAGCCATGTCGCGCGGTCAGAACAGTTTTTTGATTGAGGAAGAAGAAAGTTCAAACTCCTCCGCAGCTAGCACCAATATCGACCAGCCGATTGCGTCAGTAATCGTATTGAGCGCCACAGAGCAAGAACTTGATGCTCATGGGCAATTGTTGTCCGGGTTGGATAAAGCTGTTCGCGGCACTTGCATCTGGAACAGCTAGCCCCACATCCTTTTGGTTCGCTCAAATTTCTCTGCGGTAATTGTAATGTGTAAGTAAATGTTTCATTTGCGTGACAATTAAAGTCGCGCATTTTGATGCCGTTAATAAACTATCGGCAGGAAATCAGCGCTGATATTAGTTGCTGAAATTGAACTTAGCGCGGACTTCGGGCTAGGGACAAAGAAATTTAGGATTATTTTTAAATTTCGCTAAAGTCAGCGGTTTGAATGCCGATAACAACAGGAGATCAGGGGAAAAAGCACATATTTATTTGGCTTTTTACCGATTTTTTGTAGGTTTATTTTGTCAGTCTCAGACAAATAAATAGTTAAAATTTTGTTTTTATTGCTGCCTTGCGTTAATTTCTTAATGCATTTCAGGAACCGTTTGCCGGATGTAGGATAATCTCCTATGTGCGGCTATGCGTCGTCTCCTACGCCAAATACCTCCTAGAGCCTATTCTCAGTATTTTTACAAAGTCTCACAATGTTTCTCACTGGCTACAAATTCGTTGTGGCGAGGACAAACTTTCTGGGAGAACTAACATGACACCGAACGACATGATGGCGGAAATTCGTGATTCCAATCTAAGTTATTTGATGTTGGCGCAACAAATGATCCGTTCCGACAAAGTTACTGCAATTTTCCGTCTCGGCATTGGAAAAGAAATTGCTGACTTAATCGAAGGCTTAAACAATGCTCAAATTTTAAAACTGGCTGGTTCCAACATGATGTTGGCGCGCTTCCGTTTTGATGACAGCTCCATCCTTTGCATGCTCACTAACTACAACAAAGACCGCGCTTTAGCTCAATCGCACGCAGCGATTTTGATGGCTGGCCAAGCGGTTGAAGAAATTCATTAATCAATTTGTGTAAAAGATACGTGATTTTAATTGTGATAAAAATGGTGCATAACGGAGCTAATCATGGGTAAGAAGAGTGTTATTACAGAAGCGCATGAAATCCAATTAGCAATTGAGTTAGTCAACCTTGGTGCGCGGTTGCAATTATTAGAATCAGAAACTTCCTTATCGAGGGAGCGTTTGCTCAAACTCTACAAAGAGTTAAAAGGGGTATCCCCACCAAAAGGCATGTTGCCGTTTTCAACCGACTGGTTTTTAACCTGGCAGCCCAATATCCATGCCTCTTTGTTCATGAACATCCATAAATACCTCGTCGATCACGCAGGTGTTAAGGGCATCGAAGCCACAGTCAAAGCCTATAAATTGTATTTGGAACAGGTGCCCAATAATCCGAACCAAGAGAGCGTGTTGTCGCTCACCCGCGCGTGGACTTTGGTGCGTTTTTTTGAGAGCAAAATGTTGTCGTTGGCCTGTTGCAGCAAATGTGGCGGTCATTTTGTGTCGTACAAATACGATCTGCATAAGAACTATGCTTGCGGTCTGTGCCACATGCCATCGCGTGCTGGGAAGCTCAAGAAAGCCAAAGAATCGGATAAATCCGATTATGAATTAGTCGCTTGAGTAGCTAGTTAATTGAGTAAGTTGTAGTGGGGTTAAAAGTCCGATCGAGTTGGATCGACGTTAGAAGTAAATCCGTGTTGTACGATAGTTTGAGCAAATTCTTGAATTCAGGTGCCTATTGTCTGACACACCAAATCACTGGTCGCGTAAATTAAACGATGCCCCACCGGCAGTGATTGCTTTGCTGATTCAACTTCTTGCTGTGGCGGTGGTTGCGACGGCGCTCACGATTTTGTGGCGTGCACACAATGTACGCTTGAGTTTGCCGACGACATTGGTCGTGCAAGCGGCGTTGGTGTTGGCGCTCACGCGCTGGTGCAATCTGGCATGGTGGTGGTTGCTTATTCAAGCGGTATTCCCTTTGGCGATTGTGGCGACACTGATGTTGCCGATTCCGTCGCTAGCCTATTTCGGCATTTTTGCCTTCCTATTTTTCTTTTACTGGTCAACTTTTCGGACCCAAGTTCCCTATTTTCCTTCCACCAAAAAGGTGTGGAAAACGGTTGAGCGTTATTTGCCCGCCGAGCGCTCGATCTCGTTCATCGATATCGGTAGTGGATTGGGCGGATTGTCGCTTTACTTAGGCCAGCGCCGTCCTGAGAGTCAGTTTATTGGCGTCGAGATTGCCCCGTTACCTTGGGTGTTGAGTCACTTGCGCACCGTATTCACTTCGACCCAGGTGCGTTTTTTACGACGCAATTATCACAGCTTAGATTTTGCTGAATTTGATGTGGTGTTTGCGTACTTATCGCCCGCCGCGATGCCCGATTTATGGGAAAAAGCGTCGCGCGAAATGCGACCTGGCTCCATGTTAATTAGCTATGAATTTCCGATTGTCGGTAGCGAGCCTGATCTAATCGTCTGTCCTGACGATGTAGCCAACCACGGTCCCCAGTTATATTTCTGGTATCTGAAATAACGCTCGCTATGTTTTCCCTTCGTCTTGATTAAATGAACTGCGACGCTTGAGCGCTGCGCTTGGATTGTTGCAAGGCGTATGGCGATTTCAACAAGGTGTCTGACTCCCAATGTTGGTCTTTGCATCCTAAGCCGCGGTTCAACCCACTTGCGATGAACCATCAAGCGTCATGAAATCGGCTCATCGTGACAAAGCTATTGCTAATTGTTTACGACTATTCATTCGAACCGATTCTGCGGTGCGATCACAATTTGCACGATACGTGCAAAAACACTAATTGAACGCGCAATAATTTCACGAACTTGCCAAAAATTTAGGCAATAAGTCTTTCTGTAATGGAATATTTAAATTAAATAGAATTTTTTTATGGAAACACGGCGATTTTTAGACTAACTTAAAGTTGGTGATATATAACGTTTAAGGGAGCGCACTTGTGCTAGTCATTGTTGGTTACGTCATTGTAGTGGGTGCTGTGTTTGGCGGGTTCGCCATGGCCGGTGGCCACTTGGCCGCACTTTTCCAACCACTCGAGTTATTGATGATCGGCGGCGCAGCGCTAGGTGCTTCGTTTGTTGGTAATAATGCAAAAACGTTAAAAGCCTCGATCAAGGCTTTGCCCGGCGCATTAAAAGGCTCCAAATACAGCAAGGCCATGTACATGCAATTAATGACCATGCTGTTTGATGTGCTCTCCAAAGTACGTAAAGAAGGCTTGATGTCGATTGAGGGTGACATTGAGAAGCCTGACGAGAGTCCGCTATTTAGCAAATACGACCTCGTTGTACACGACCATCATCTGATGGAATTCATTTGCGATTATTTGCGCTTGATGGTGTCCGGCAATATGGACGCGATGCAGATCGAAAATTTGATGGACAACGAGATTGAAACTCATCACGTCGAAGCACACGCGCCGGTGCATTTCGTGGCCAAACTCGGTGACGGTTTGCCGGCTTTCGGGATTGTGGCGGCGGTGATGGGCGTGGTGCATACCATGGAATCTGTCGGTATTCCACCGAATGAATTAGGCGAATTGATCGCCCACGCGTTGGTGGGAACCTTCCTCGGTATTTTGCTGGCTTACGGTTTCGTCGGCCCAATTTCCAGTTTGCTCGAACAGCAGTTGGACGAATCGTCTAAAACGTTCCAATGCGTCAAAGTCACATTGCTCGCCAGCTTAAACGGCTTCGCCCCAGCTTTGGCGGTGGAATTTGGCCGCAAAGTGCTGTACTCGACCGAGCGTCCGACCTTTAGCGAGTTGGAAGACCACATTAAGCAAAGTAAATCAAAATAATTTCGAACTACCTGTTTGCCTAACCTCAAGCGATATTGACTAGAACATCATGGCTAACGAAGAAGTAAGACCGATAATTGTAAAGCGCATCAAAAAGGTGGCCGGTGGCCATCATGGCGGCGCGTGGAAAATTGCGTACGCCGACTTTGTGACAGCGATGATGGCGTTTTTCTTGTTGATGTGGTTGCTCGGCTCCACCACCAAAGGAACCTTGCAAGGGATTGCCGAATATTTTCAGACACCGTTAAAAGTCGCTTTGGCTGGCGGTGAAGGCTCAGGCGATAGTTCGTCGGTCATCAAAGGCGGCGGTAAAGATTTAACTATGTCCGAAGGGCAGGTTAAAAAAAGTGACGCCGAAAAAAATAAAAAGAATTACAGCTTAAAAGACGCCGAAGCCGCCTTAGCGTTAGCCGATTCTGCACGCTTAAAAGCGTTAAAAGAAAAGATCGAAGCGGTGATCGACTCCAATCCGACATTGAAACAATACAAAAAACAGCTATTACTAGATATGACCACCGATGGTTTGCGAATTCAAATTGTGGATGAGCAAAATCGTCCCATGTTTGCTTCCGCCAAAGCCGACTTGCAACCCTATACCAAAGAAATTTTGCACGAAATTGGATTGTCCTTAAACGAGGTCCCTAACCACATTAGTCTGTCGGGTCACACCGATGCCGCGCCCTACTCAAGCGGGGATCGCGGCTACAGCAATTGGGAATTGTCGTCCGATCGCGCCAATGCGTCGCGCCGCGAATTGATTCTTGGTGGTATGGACGAAGGCAAAGTGTTACGTGTGGTTGGCTTGTCTTCCGCGGTGTTGTTTAACAAAGACGATCCGTATGACCCCATCAATCGACGCATCAGCATTATCGTGATGAACAAGGCGGCCGAAATATCAGCCTCGCAAGACGGCGGATCGATAGATGTGGGCGAATCGAATGTACAAGCAGAAGAACCTGCGAGTAAATAAACATTGGCAATAATCAGCTTAGTAGATGAAACATTAAAGAGACTAAGACAGGGTAATCATGACTAGTAAACAAGAGTTAGGGTCTCAAGTTAAGCGCCTGCTGTCGGGTGTGTCAGATCATGGCAAACAACATTTAATCGAAGTTGAAACTGATCTGGTGCAAACCGCATTTTTGCTGGGCGAAGCGATTGAAAAATTAGGCGCCAGTTTTTTTGCATTACATGGCGCGGTCATCGCACAACAAAATGAGGTCGATTTATTGTTGACCGATTTGGATGGCGACGATCCAAAAATGCAGCGCCTGCGCATGATTCAAGAAGAAATCGTGCAACACACGAACAGCGCAGTGACCGGTTTGCAATTTCAGGATTTAACCAGCCAGTTGTTGGCCAGAACGGTACAACGCATTATTGGCCTGCGTAACGTATTGAGCTCGCTGGCCGCTGATGGAGTGGATTTGCCTAACGACGGTGAAGAAGACGAAATTGTGTTGAAGTTGAATTCGATCAATAAACATCTTGAAGCACAAAGTAGTGAATTAAAAGATTTGTTGCGTAAAGCCGTGCATCAAAAAGACATGGATAGCGGCGACATCGAAGTGTTTTAACGGTTTAAAAGCGTTGTCGGTTAACTGGGTAAAACCCATAAATATGAATGTTGGAGTAATGATGGCAAAGACGATACTAGCAGTTGATGATTCAGGTTCCTTACGACAAATGTTGGCATTTAGTTTGAAGGCAGCTGGATATCAGGTTATTGAAGCCGTGGATGGACAAGACGGCTTGGATAAAGCTAAAGCGCAGGTAGTCGATTTGGTATTGACGGATCAAAACATGCCGCGCATGGATGGCTTAACGTTGATCAAAGCGTTGCGCGATTTACCGAGTTATCAAAAGATTCCGATCTTGATGCTGACCACCGAATCGGGCGACGAAATGAAATCCAAAGGCAGAGCCGCTGGCGCTAACGGCTGGCTGGTAAAACCTTTTGATCCACAAAAACTGACTGAAGTAGTAAAAAAAGTGATTGGTTAATCAATCAAGTTGTGCGCAGCGCAACGTAACACGAATGCATAGACATTCTAAGGATTAATCCAATCAGGGAGCCGGGTAATGACGATTGATATGAGTCAGTTCTATCAAGTATTTTTTGATGAGGCTGAAGAACTGTTAGCTGAAATGGAGAAACTGCTTTTAGCGGTCAATATCTCCGATCCAGACAGTGAAGACTTAAACGCGATTTTTAGAACTGCTCATTCAATTAAGGGCGGTGCGTCGACGTTTGGCATTTCCGATATGGCCGACGTGACCCATTTCTTAGAATCGTTACTCGACAATATTCGTAAAGGGGAAATGGCGCTCACCGCAGAGCACGTCGATGCATTTTTGGTCGCTAAAGACATTTTAAAAATGCAGTTGAACGGACATCGTACCGGAGCAGAAGTCGATCAAGAAGCGGTTGCTGATGTGCGTATGATGTTGCAATCGTTGGCGCAACATTCCACTACCCAAATTGCCCCTCCACCCAAGGTTGAGAGTTACGCACAAAAGGAAAATACCGAACAATACAAACGCTGCTTCCGGGTTGAATTTCCTAAAGTATCCGATATCGATTTAGAAGCAATTGGCGAAGAGCTGGGTTTGCTGGGCGATAACCAAAAAGAAAAATTAGACGACAACCGTTTTGCCTTTGTCCTCAACACCAATGCTACGCCCGACGACATCATCGCGATTTGCTCCTTTATTCTGAATCCAGAAGATTTATTTATCACCGAAATCCCGATTCATGCCATTCCAGAGCGTGAAAATAACGAAGACGAATTAGGCTACGGATTCTTTGACCCGATCGATAAACCCGATGAAGCCAAGCTCGGCTATGGGTTTTTTGAGCCACTCAATGCAGCGCATGCGCTAGATCGCACGCCAGAAGAATTAATGAAAGGCGTTCCCGCCAAATCGGATAAGGCTGCCGCAGCGCAGGCTGTTCAGGCCGAAGTGAAAGCGGCTGCTAAAAAAGATCCAGACAAAACACACGCCAATCAAGAATCCACCACGATACGCGTCGGTATTGAAAAGGTCGATCAACTCATTAATTTGATCGGCGAATTAGTCATTACCCAAGCGATGTTGGAGCAACGCACCAATGATCTTGACCCGCTCGAACACGAACGTCTGTTGAGCAGCGTTGGCCAATTAACGCGCAATACCCGCGATCTGCAAGAAGCGGTGATGTCGATTCGTATGATGCCGATGGATTATGTGTTCTCGCGCTTCCCGCGTATGGTGCGCGACTTGGCGTCCAAGCTGGGTAAAAAGGTGGAATTCGTCACTTATGGCGCGTCTACCGAATTGGATAAAGGTTTGATCGAACGTATCGTCGATCCGCTGACCCACTTGGTGCGTAACAGTATCGATCACGGTATCGAAATGCCACAAGTGCGTAAGGATGAAGGCAAATACGAAGCTGGCCGTTTGTCCTTATCCGCGGCGCACCAAGGCGGCAATATCGTCATTGAAGTCAGTGACGATGGCGGTGGTTTAAATCGTGAAAAAATCCTCGCTAAAGCCAAAGAAAACGGTTTGGCCGTGGCCGACAATATGTCCGATGCCGATGTTTGGCAACTGATTTTCGCGCCCGGTTTTTCGACGGCAGAAATCGTCACCGACGTCAGTGGTCGCGGTGTCGGGATGGATGTGGTGAAACGGAATATCACTAACATGGGCGGCGTGGTTGATATTCGCTCTGCGCGTGGATTTGGCACCACGATTGTGATTTCCTTGCCGTTGACCTTGGCCATTTTGGACGGTATGTCGATTCGGGTAGGCGAAGAAGTGTATATCTTGCCGCTCAGTTGCGTGGTCGAATCGCTGCAACCAGAACCAGAAGACATTAAAGACATTAGCGGCAAAGGCACGGTCGTCAAAGTGCGCGAAGAATATCTGCCGTTGATTGCGTTGCACAACGTTTTTGGAATTACGCCGCGCTTTAGTAATCCGTGTGAAGGCATCTTGGTGATCTTGGAAGTGGAAGGCAAACGCGCTGCCTTGTTTATCGATGAACTAGTCGGTCAGCAACAAGTTGTCGTAAAAAATATTGAATCGAATTATAAAAAAGTGCCTGGCGTGTCAGGCGCAACAATTCTTGGCGATGGTTGTGTCGCATTGATTTTGGATGTTGCCGCGTTGTTGCGGACGACTCGGTAATTTTTTTGTTTTAGGAGCACGAACCATGTTGCAAAGTACTCAGAGTGAATACACCGGCACTCACACCAAACCAGGTAGTGAAATCGCTGGTAGTGAATTTTTAGCCTTTACCTTGGGTAAAGAAGAATACGGCATCGATATTTTAAAAGTGCAAGAAATCCGTGGTTACGAAGCTGTCACTCGGATTGCCAATGCACCCGTGTTCGTTAAAGGCGTGATTAATCTGCGCGGCATTATTGTGCCGGTGGTTGATATGCGGATTAAGTTTAATCTCGGAACGCCCACTTACGATCAATTTACGGTGGTCATTATTCTCAATATCAATTCGCGCATCGTCGGCATGGTGGTCGATAGCGTCTCGGATGTGACGACGCTGATTCCAGACCAAATTAAACCGCCGCCGGAAATGGATACTACGTTCAATTCGGACTATCTAATTGGTTTGGGAACAATCGATGAGCGCATGTTAATTTTGGTCGATATCGATAAATTGATGTCCAGCCCCGACATGGGTTTGGTTGATCATCAAGTCAATTAGGAAGAACGCTGACTATGGCTAACGGAGCGGAATTTGTGAAATCAGAGTCTTCAAAAGAATTTGATTTCACGCCCAAAGATTTTGAACGTGTGCGTGGATTGATTTATCAGCGCGCCGGTATTTCGCTCACCGCTAGCAAACAAGAAATGGTGTACAGCCGTTTGGCGCGTCGGTTACGCGCCACGCAGATCACCAGTTTTCAACAATATTTAGATGAGTTGGAGCGCAATCAAGACCCAGAAGAGTGGGAAGCATTCACCAATGCGCTGACCACCAATTTGACGTCGTTTTTTAGAGAAGAACATCACTTCCCAGTCTTAGCCGAATTTGCCCAGCACCTAAGAGATCCGATCACCGTGTGGTGCTCGGCTAGCTCCACCGGCGAAGAACCGTATTCGATTGCGATGACCTTGTGCGAAGCCTATGGAACATTGACGCCGCCAGTCAAAATCATCGCCACCGATATTGATACCAATGTGTTGAATACCGCTGAGCGCGGTGTATATAGCTTAGATCGAATTGAAAAATTATCGACCGAACGGGCCAAAAAATTCTTCTTACGCGGTAAAGGCCAAAACGATGGCCAAGTGCGGGTGCGTAATGAATTGCGTAATTTAATCGAATTTAAACAGCTTAATTTGTTGGCCGATAGCTGGCCGATTAGCGGGACGTTTGATGTGATTTTTTGCCGCAATGTGATGATTTATTTTGATAAGCCAACTCAGAAAAAAATCCTACATCGCTTCGCTCCCATGTTGAAACCGCATGGTTTGTTATTTGTAGGTCACTCAGAGAATTTTTCGTATCTAACCGAGTTATTTCATTTAAAAGGGAAAACGGTGTATGAGTTATCCCGTTAATTTTTTGGCGATGATGTCGCTAGTTGTGGGCACGTTTGCTGCGCTGACGCAAAAGGGTAAGCCATGAGTCAAATGAGCGTAGAGCATTTAGCCAGCAACCTGTATTTTGACCGCACCTTTGATTGCGAAGCGGCCAAGATTTTGCCGGGCGAATATTATTATTCCAATAAAGATATGGTGATTGTCACGGTGCTGGGATCGTGCGTTTCAGCCTGTATTCGAGATCGCGTCTCTGGCGTGGGTGGAATGAATCATTTTATGTTGCCCGACGGTGGCGACGCGGATAGTCCGGTTTCTGCCTCCATGCGCTACGGCACGTATGCGATGGAAATTTTGATTAATGAATTACTGAAAGCTGGTGCAAAGCGCGAAAACTTTGAAGCTAAAGTGTTCGGCGGCGGTAACGTGCTGCGCGGTTTTACCGCGATTAATGTCGGCGAGCGTAACGCCAAATTTGTCAAAGATTATTTGAAGACAGAACATATTCGGATCACGGCGGAAGACTTGATCGATATTCATCCGCGCAAGGTATATTTTTTCCCGCGTACCGGAAAAGTATTAGTTAAAAAATTAAAAGTAGTTCACAACGAGACCTTAACGCAACGCGAAATTGATTACGCCAACAAACTCAAAAGCGAAAGCGCTGGCGGTGGTGGTGAAATTGATTTGTTTTGATGTGTTGGTTGATAAAAATAATGAGACGAGCTACTTAGGATTGGGGGATTGGTCGTGAAAATCAAAGTCTTTATTGTGGATGATTCTGCGTTAATTCGTAGCATCTTGACTGAGATCATTTCTAGCCAACCCGATATGGAAGTCGTCGGCGTTGCGCCCGATCCGCTGGTGGCGCGCGAACTGATTAAAAAAACCAATCCCGACGTCTTAACGCTTGACGTTGAGATGCCCAAAATGGACGGGCTGGAGTTTTTAGAAAAACTCATGCGCTTGCGTCCGATGCCGGTGTTGATGATTTCTTCCTTAACGGAGCGCGGTTCTGAGATCACCATGCGCGCTTTGGAATTGGGCGCGGTCGATTTTGTGACTAAACCAAAAATCTCGATTCAAAGCGGGATGATGGAATACGAAGAACTCATTACCGACAAGCTGCGCATCGTAGCGCGGGCGCGGGTGCGGACTAGGGCGCAGGTGCTGGCTGACGCTAGCAAAAAAGGCGGGCCATTGCCGTCAATGCGTAGTCCGTTAATTAGTAGTGAAAAATTAATTATTGTCGGCGCGTCGACGGGTGGAACAGAAGCGATTAAAACCTTTTTGATGAAAATGCCAGCCGATTGTCCGGGCATCTTGATTACTCAGCATATGCCTGAAGGGTTCACCAAATCGTTTGCTAAACGCTTGGATAGTTTGTGCCAGATTTCGGTGAGTGAAGCCGAAGGTGGTGAGCGCATTTTGCCCGGCCACGCCTATATCGCGCCAGGGCATTCGCATTTGCTATTAACCCGCAGCGGTGCCAACTACGTCACTGAATTGAGCAAAGCCGAACCGGTAAATCGTCATCGCCCATCGGTGGATGTGCTGTTTCGTTCGGCGGCGCAATATGCCGGTAAGAATGCGGTGGGCGTAATTTTGACCGGCATGGGCAAGGATGGTGCAGCGGGGATGCTAGCCATGCGCGACGCCGGTTCGTACAACTTTGCCCAAGATGAGGCGAGCTGTGTGGTCTTTGGTATGCCGCGTGAAGCCATCGCGATAGGCGCAACCAATGAAGTGGCGTCGATCAATGATTTATCTGAATTGGTTCTGAATTATTTGGCAACACAAGGTGGTCGTGCGTTACGCGTTTAACAGCCAATTACAAAAAAAATGAAAAAAACATGAGAAAAAGTTAGCAAATAGTGCAATTAAGAACTAAATTAAATTCAAGCAGTGTTCCAACCACATTTTTTTACAGCAGTTAAGACAACACGGAGTAATCATGGCTGATCCAAATATGAAGTTTCTGGTAGTGGACGATTTTTCCACTATGCGTCGTATCGTTAGGAATTTATTAAAAGAATTGGGTTACACCAATGTGGATGAAGCTGAGGATGGCGCAATGGGTTTATCTAAGTTGCGTAGCGCGCAATTTGATTTTGTGATTTCTGACTGGAATATGCCCAACATGGATGGCTTGACCATGTTGCAGCAAATTCGTGCTGATCCAGCATTGGCTAAATTGCCAGTATTAATGGTGACCGCCGAAGCGAAGAAAGAAAACATCATCGCCGCCGCCCAAGCTGGTGCGAACGGCTATGTGGTTAAACCATTTACCGCCGCAACTCTGGACGAAAAGCTAGGGAAAATCTTTGAGAAGTTAGGTAAATAGGAGTATTAAATGAGCAGCTTATCTGATCAAACCGGGGGAGCTAAAAAAGGTGAGCCTGCTTTAGTCCATGACGAGGTATTAAATCGTATCGGGCAGATGACGCGCACGCTGCATGACAGCTTACGCGGATTGGGATTAGATAAGTTACTAATGACAGCTGCTGAAGACATTCCTAATGCGCGGGATCGTCTGGATTATGTGGCGAAGAAATCGGAAGAAGCAGCGCAAAAAGTATTAAACGCAACCGACGCAGCCATTCCTTTGCAAGAAAAGATCGACGAGGGCGCAAAGGGGTTAGGCATTCAATGGACGGCCACGTTGCAAGGTCAATTTGATGAAGCGGCTTATCGCAGTTTGGCGCAGCAAACCTTGGCTTACCTAGCGGCCACCGGACAAGATACGTCGAGTACCAAAAGCCATTTGATGGACATCATGATGGCGCAGGATTTTCAAGATTTGACTGGTCAAGTGATTAAAAAAATCACCGAATTAGCGCAAAACATTGAGCAGCAATTGATTCAGATTTTGATCGATTACTCGCCCAATGAAGTCAAACGCAGCACTGGTGATGGATTGATGAACGGCCCGCAAATTAATCCGCACAACAAAATTGATGTGGTCGCAGGACAAGAACAGGTGGATGATTTACTAGATAGTCTGGGCTTTTAAATAAAACTGCTGTTTCGCTTATTAACACTAACAACAAAATCGGTATAGCCATGACGCACGACGCTCATTTCATTTTAAGAGAACCCTTACTCAATCCTAAGCAGCAAGTGATTGGTTATGAATTAAGCTGGCAACAAAAAAATGCCGATGCCTTGAGCGACGACGAGTTGAACTCGTTGCTCGAATTTGTCGCGGCACAATTCAATAACGAAGACACCGGTTGGCAATTGGCCGACAGCCTGATTTTTTTGGAAACAGCACCGGCATTATTCAAAGCACCCGCATTAAAGTTACTCCCACCTGAGCACATTGTGCTGACGATTCGTCGGTCTTATTTGGCAGACGAATCGACCTTAGAAGCGGTCAAAGAATTACGTGCTCAAGGTTACGGAATTTGCCTGCGCGGCGCTGACATTAATCGCTTAGATAAAACAATTTTAGGGTTAATTTCGCACATCGAAGTACGTCTCAGCGCCAGCGATTTTGCGTCGCAAGCCAAGATGTACGCCGTATTTAAACAATCCTCAATTCGCATGGTGGCGCGCCAAGTCACGACTTGGCAGGATTTTGATGCTTGCGCTGCATTGGGATTGGATGCCTTCGTAGGCAAACTGCATTTAACGCCGCGACCAGAACAAGCAAATCAACCCAAAGGTATTAATGCCGCGCAAACGGTGATTTTGCAATTGATG
Source organism: Sapientia aquatica (assembly GCF_004358105.1). Classification (GTDB taxonomy): domain Bacteria; phylum Pseudomonadota; class Gammaproteobacteria; order Burkholderiales; family Burkholderiaceae_D; genus Solimicrobium; species Solimicrobium aquaticum. The sequence goes on from NZ_SMYL01000002.1 coordinate 493,895, forward strand.
GAATTGGTGAGAAAGAATGCCGATTTATCGGCCCTAGAAGCAGTGCTGCGCCGCGATGCGGGCTTGTCGTATAAATTGCTGCAATATATTAATTCCGCCGGATTTGGTCTGCGTACCCCAATTCAGTCACTCAAACATGCGGTGCAATTGTTGGGCTACAGCCCGCTGTATCGATGGTTGTCGGTGTTGTTGGCAACAGCTAGTAGCAGTGGCTATTCGCCAGTTTTAATGGAAACCGCCATTGTGCGTGGTCGTTTCGCTGAATTATTGGGAATCGACAGTTTGCCAAAAGGCGAAGCCGAAAACTTATTCGTTGCCGGTATGTTTTCCCTGCTAGATCGGCTGTTAAACGTGCCAATGGAGCGGGTCTTGGCGACGGTGCAATTACCCGAACAAGTTACCCAAGCGTTGTTGGGACGCGAAGGTTTGTACGGTCCTTATCTGTCGCTGGCAGAAGCGTGTGAGCTCAACAGCGCGCTGGCTGGCTCGTTAGCCGAATCACTGCACATTTCTACGGCAGACGTCAATCAAGCCCATTTAAGTGCCTTAGTGTGGGCCAAAAATGTGGCGGCTTCTACCAAGTAAATCTGAGCTAATTCGCGTTTTGGATTGCGCCCACGTCCTTCGTGACGGCAGGGCGCAATTTGCTTGTTGCCACCACGACGAGCAATCCAGAGCAAGCCCCTCATCGGCCTTGCTATCGTCAGAAATCCATCTAATATAAATAGATAGCTGTTGCATCATTAGGTAGCCGATCCGCACTCAGGTCTGCCCGCGTTGCGGCAACCATTTATCGTCCACCTAGCTGGTAATTATTAAAACTACATGTTGTCTAATCTAAACTGTGCACTCACGAGCTGTATAGCTACCTTGCCAATGAGCGCATTATTTCTAAGTTCATTCTTGCTTAGTCTGCTTGAACGACCTCTAAAAATCCGTGGGAACATGGTGTCCTCGTGGATTGCCCATGTTGATTGAAATGAGCGGCGATGAGCAACGCTTATCCGAACCGGTACTGAATGTGCTGGTGGTGGATGATGACGAGCTTATGCAGCACACGTTGAGCGTCTATCTTTCTAGTTTGGGGCATTCCGACGTGATTGCCAGCAACGGTCAGCAAGCGCTCGATTGTCTGCGCGATGAACATTTCGATGTCATCCTGTTGGACATCAACATGCCCGTGATGAACGGCTCAGAAGTCTTGGCCGCCATCCGCAAGCAAGAACAGCAAACCGGCATTCACCAGATCATCATTATGGTGACGGGTTATGCCGAAACCGATGACCTGCGTAAATTAACCGAAGCGGGCGCCGATGGTTATGTTGTTAAACCGGTTGACCCAATCAAGCTTGAATTTGAATTGATTCGACTCACTCGTTAGCACACCAATTCGCCAGTTCACTTACGCGGCAAACAATCAAAACTCCCGTTGCGCTGCTAAAACGTCTATCTTAGTTCTCATCATGTCATCGAAGAATGTGCTTGTCTTCAACGTCGCAGCGCGTCGTTAAGGCGTTGCAACCAGCTCCTGACAATAAAATGCAAGTGAACTTGCATTTTTTGGAAATTATTGTCTGCAAGAACCAAAGTTAAAATGCAGCATGACTACCAGAACCCCCTCCTACTATACCGCCACCATTGGCGAAGAATCGGCCTATCCCACTTTGCAAGGTACGCATAGTGTTGATGTGGTGATTATTGGCGCCGGATTTACCGGTATTGCGACCGCTGTGGAGCTTGCCGAGCGCGGCCTAAAGGTGGCTGTGGTGGAAGCCAATAAAGTTGGCTGGGGCGCTTCCGGGCGTAATGGTGGGCAGATTACCGGCAGCCTGTCGGGCGACGCTGCCATGCGCAAACAACTGCAAAAGCGGGTGGGTGCCGAGGCCGAGGATTTTATTTGGCACTTGCGTTGGCGCGGCCATGAAATCATTAAAAACCGTGTTGCTAAATACGGTATTCAATGCGATTTAAAACACGGCCATTTGCATGCTGCTTTCCAGCCATCGCATCTGAACGAATTACGTTCCACCTATGAGGAAGCCGTTGCCCGTGGCATGGGCGACGATGTGAGCTTGTTAGACCAGCAGCAAGTGCATGCCATGCTCGATACGCCGCTGTATTTTGGTGCGTTGCACAATAAACGCAATATGCACGTGCATCCGCTCAATTTATGCTTAGGCGAAGCGCGTGCGGCGGCATCGTTGGGCGCATTGATTTTTGAAAATTCTCACGTTACCGAAATTATCCACGGTGCCAAACCTTCCGTGATTACCGCCGAAGGACGCATCAACGCGGCAACGGTGTTGTTGGCTGGCGACGCTTATCACAAGCTGGAGCAAAAACAATTAGGCGGCAAATTATTTCCCGCCACCGGTGGCATCGTCACGACCGCCGAATTACCTGACCATATTGTGCAAAAAATTAATCCGCACGATGTCGCGGTGTACGACACCCGTTTTGTGTTGGATTACTACCGCCTGACTGCCGACAAACGTTTGCTATTCGGCGGCGGTGCAAATTACTCCGGCAAAGAATCACGCGACATTGCCGCTGAATTACGCCCAGCAATTGAACGTACTTTCCCCTGCTTAAAAGATGTGCCGATCGAGTTTAAGTGGAGCTGCATCATGGGCATCGTGGTCAACCGTATCCCGCAATTGGGCAAGCTGTCGGACAACGTTTATTATTGCCAAGGCTATTCTGGCCATGGCGTTGCAACCACGCATATCATGGGCGAAATCATGGCCAATGCCATTACCGGCGTGATGCAAAAATTCGACACCTTCGCCAAGTTCAAACACATCCGCGTGCCTGCTGGCGACCTGCTGGGCAATCCTTTGTTAGCGGTTGGCATGTGGTACTACCAACTGTTAGAAAAATTACGCTGAAATTACTACGTCGCATCTCAGGCTGGTTGAATGTAACGTTGACCAGCCCAAGCAACCCAACCCTATCGAGAATTTAAACCACTATGTTTACGCCCGAGATCTTAGCTAACGAACCCTTCGCACGTTTTGCCGTCACCGACATCGATGGCGTTTGCCGCGGCAAACATCTCTCTGGCGCTAAGGTCGCCAGCATGCTCGAAGGCGGCGGCACAATCGCTTCGGCCATGTTTGGTTGGGATATCGCCGATGAGTTGTACGACAACGTTAGTTTTACGGGTTTTCATACTGGCTATCCGGATGTCGGCTTAGCGTTAGATGCCAGCACCGCGCGCCAACTGCCGTGGGACGATAATCGCTTTTTGATTTTGGGCGAACTGACCAAAACCGACGGTAGCCCGCTGCCGATTTGCCCGCGCCAAGTGCTGAAAAAAGTATTACGTAAAGCCGATAGCTTGGGCTTGTCGGCACAAGTTGGTATGGAGTTTGAATGGTTTGTGCTCAAAGAAACCGAATTATCGGTGCGCGAAAAAAACTACCGCAATTTAGAAACCGCGACCCAAGGATTGACCAACTATTCACCGTTCCGCATCGACGGACAGCACGATTTTGTGCGCGACCTGTTCAATTATTTACCCGCCATTGATGTGCCGCTCGAAGCGCTGCATACCGAAGCGGGGCCGGGTAATTTTGAAGCGGCAATTCGCTATGGTGATGCGCTGCAAGCGGCGGATCGTGCTGTCATTTTTAAGCAAGCCGTACGTGAAATTGGTCGCCGTCATGGTTTGCTCAACACGTTTATGGCGAAGTTTTCCATGGACTACGCCGGCTGCGGCGGACACATGCACCAAAGCTTGTGGAAAGATGGTAAAAACGTTTTCCACGATGACAGCAAACCGCACGGCATTAGCGATACGATGCGTCATTTTATTGCCGGCCAATTGCATTGCTTGCCGCAATTATTCCCCTTGTACGCGCCATTCATTAATAGCTATAAACGATTAGTCGATGGCAATCTCGCGCCAGTAAAACCAACTTGGGCGATCGACAATCGCAATTCATCCTTGCGCGTCATTCCTGGCTCAGCCAGCGCCACTCGCTTAGAGACTCGCACCCCAGGCGCAGACGCCAATCCTTACCTGGCAATTGCAGCGGCTTTAGCTTCTGGTTTATACGGTATTGAGCACAAATTAGAACTCGACCAAGCACCGGTTGAAGGAGCCAACGTCGGCGCAGAAAATGTCGCCCGTTTGCCGCGTACTTTAGCCGAAGCCACCGAAGCGCTAGATCGTTCAAGCTTGGCGCGTGACTTATTGGGCGATGAATTTGTGACCCATTTTGTGCAAACACGCCAATGGGAAGTGCGACGCTTTAATCAGTCCGTCACAGATTGGGAATTGCGCCGTTATCTGGAATTGGTGTAAGACACGCATCGATAACCTATTCACAGGGCGTAATGCTGAACGCCTAAAAATAGCGTGCTGGACCTGAATAATTTAACGGCGTTTTTGTTGGTGCTAACTGGGGTTGTTGATAGTTCGCGCCAGAATTGGCCAAACAATTTGGTTGAATGCCGTTGCCAGCAGAGTCATTTAAAAAGCATAAAAAAAGAGCCGCACCAGCGGCTCTTTTTTTTCACTGTTGCGCCGAAACTAAATCAAGCGCGGCGACGAAGTCCAGCAAAAGCGAGCAATCCAAGACCAAGCAACGCCAACGTTGCTGGTTCTGGAACGTCACTGTACGTAATTGTATCGACGCCAAAATCCCCGTTCCCTGAAATGGTGGCGCTAAACACTCCAGAGTCCAGCAAGGAGAAGCGCTCTACGGATCCTGCTGTTGTGTATCGATTGAGGAACATCGTTTCGGAGTCGATCAGGTTATGGCTATTATCGTATTCAGACAATGTAAATGAAGCCGCATTGGTGCCGTTGATAACATCCAATGAGAGACCAGAAATCGGCTGATTGAAGTTCAGGGTGATTAGTCCATCCAACGTGCCGAAAAGATTCTTGCCCGACGTTTGCATATTGGACCATCCAGTGTTATCCATGATCGTGCCGCTATTACCGCCCGTGATCGTAACGGTAGGATAGATAACTGGAACTCCCTGAGTTGGGTTTCCGTAGCAACAATTGACAGGCGGAGTGGTGAATTCATCAAAGTTGATTGAAACCGTTGATGCCTGAACCGCGACGGCGGTCAGCATTGCAATAAGTCCTGCGAGTGCTTTGAACATTTCTGTACTCCTTGGTTATGTGATTGAATTTGAGATTTCATTTGTTGTTTCATACAAAGCAATACGCATGCCAATCAAGTAGTTCATTGATTTTAAAAGGATTTTGTGAAATACCGCTCATTTTGGTGGACGGTTTGTAAGATTTTTCGACGCCGCAATAAAGGAGGGCTATTTAGGAGCGCATCGCAAGGGTCGACAGTAAGGGCGGGAGAATTATTGAGGTGGCACTTGCTGAGCCGAAACCATCTGATCTGTGGGAAGAATTAAATGCGTGTTGCTGGCTGCAAGTCCTATTTGGTCATTGCTGCGCTTGGGCATTAGGCTCAAGCGCCGTCGTCGGTATTTCCTTATGTCGTTGCATTAATCGCGCCTGCAATAGTCGGCCAAACAGCTTGATTTGCAGAGCGGAACCAGTCTAAGTGACCAATACTTTTCAAGCCTATCTTTGCGGGTTCAATTTTAATCTTCGTCTTGATAGCGTTTGGAAATGTTCTGGCGAGGTCTTCAACCGTAATACCGTTAGCGATGTCATCGTCGGTCGCATAAAAAAATGTCATTGGAATGTGAATAGCCGAATGGAAGTCGTCTTCCGGACGCGCGAATTTTGCATTGGTCGCATAGCCACCAGCATTGCACCACTGTCCCCATTGCAAGGCAACTTGAGAGGGTAAATTCTCACCTAAGCCTAACAACGAAGTCGGCGCGTAGCCCATGAATCGGATTGCCAATGGGACGAAATAGAGTAGGGCAAAGCGGGCTTTAAGTTGGAACGATGTACGCATTCCAGAAAACCAGCCAGTGGAAGACGCAATCCCGACCAATCTGGCGACGCGGCGATGATTGGGCAGTAAGCCCAGCATTTGCGCTCCGGCGCTGTTACCAACCAAGACGATGTTGTCGCAACCAGTTCGTTGTACCAGCCATTCAATCGCAGCGACTTGATCTTGTTGACCCCATTGGGCCAGCGTTGCTTGGCAGTCTTTTAATTGTCCATGCAAGGACAATCCAATTCCGCGGTAATCAAATACTAAAACGCTGTTCCCGTTCTGAGCCAGCCACTGAGCAAACCTAAAATAAAACTGCTGCTTCACGCCCGTCGCTGGTGAGAGCAGCACGGGCAATTGGTCAGCGCTTCCTGTGCCGGCAAAAAAGTGTCCACATAAGCGCACGCCATCGGCGCAGACTATCTCAACGTGCTCGGGTGTTAGTGCTACAGAATCGGCATTGGAATTCATCGTTCTAAAAATTCACTCAAGGTTAAATAACACGGCATCAATTTGTGTCATCGACGTTTAAAAAAGACTCAGTACCATTGTCATGGGTTTGCAGCGCGCTTTGGCTCCCACAGTTCTATCTTGTTGCCTTCGGGGTCAACAATCCATGCAAAGCGACCGTTGGAATCATCGTCGCTGCGCTTGATCGGCGCAACACCTTTTGCACTCAGGCGGGCGAGGAAAGCCTCTAAATTATCAACGGCGTAGTTGATCATGAAGCCGCTGTTGGATGGGGCGAAATACTTGGTCGATTCTGGGAATGCGCTCCAGATTATTGCTTTGGGATGGTTGGGTTCATCGTAGCTCAACATCGCTCCGCCCCAACCTTGGATAGGCAGACCTAAGACATCGCGGTACCACGCGGCCAGCGCTTTGGGGTCTTTGGCTTTGAAAAATATACCGCCAACGCCGGTGATATGGCCGACCGTGTCGTTTGGCGCGGCGGTATCAGCGTAGGACCAAGCGGCTGGCGAATAGCTAACGAGTAGGGTTAAAAATAAGGCGCTCAATAGCGCTGGTGCGGTAAAGGTATTCATAGACGGCTCCTGTTGGCGTGTGAGTTAGCACTGCGGTTTTTAGCAGCTTTGATAGCAAATTACGAGCTTGAAACGGTGACGTAAGCTTTGACGTTGTTGCATTTTGAACGGTGGTATTGGAATCGAGGATGCGGCAAAACCTTAGCATAAAATTGTTAAATGGCAATATTTTGGACGAAAAATTCTATTTGGTGATTGCCGATTTTTGCACACTAAAAGGGCAGTTATATAGGGAAAAACCTAGCTAAATCCAGTTTGTTGTGCGGTGTTCTAGCTATATTAAAAACAAATTTGTAGCCGCCGTGAGTTGGTTATCTCCAAATGTAATTGTCTGTAAATCAGTGTGTCGATAACTTGTTCTGTGGCAAGAATTATGGAACACTCCGCAACAATAGTTGACAATGTTGCGTTGCATTAAATTGGATTGCCACTGTTTGTTGTAGCTGCCTCACCTTATTTCCCGTTTTTAAAAACCGTACACCGACCAAGTTGAGAATTATGTTTGGCTTTTCTCGTAACGCTGCCGCGCGTCAAACGGCGTCCCAAACGGTGTCCCCAAAGGCGGCGCAGTCGGGTGGCAATGATGGTTGGTATAAGCGCGAAGAAGCGATTATGGGTACCGCGATTTCGGTCGAATTGTGGAGCGACAATCGGCTAGAAGCTGAAGCGGCGATGGAAGCGGTGATGCAGGAAATGCACCGGATTAATCGATTGATGAGTCCGCATAAACCGGAATCCGAGCTGTCGCAAATTAATTCGGGTGCGGCAGCCGCACCGGTGGCGGTTTGCGCTGAGATGTTTAATTTGCTAATACGGGCGCAGTATTTTTCAGAGTTATCGGGCGGGGCGTTTGATATTACTTTTGCCGCCGTTGGGCGCTTGTTTGATTATCGACAAGGCATAAAACCGACGGCGGAGCAGTTACAGCAAGCGCGCTTGGCGGTGGGCTATCAGTTCATGGAATTGGATGCGCGGGCTCAAACGGTACGCTTTGTAAAGCCGAATATGTGCATCGATCTAGGCGGTTTTGCTAAAGGCCATGCGGTTGATAACGCGGCGCGGATTTTGCGGGAGTTGGGCATCAAGCATGCCAATGTAAGCGCGGGCGGTGATAGTCGGGTGATAGGCGATAAGCGCGGACGGCCTTGGATGATAGGGGTGCGTGATCCGCGCACTGATGATGGAATTATCGCCGTGCTGCCGCTAGAAAATACCTCGATTTCTACTTCGGGCGATTACGAGCGATTTTTTATGGCGGAAGGCACGCGCTTTCACCATTTGATTAATCCTTTTACCGGTCAATCACCCGATAGCGTGCGCAGCGTGACGGTGCTGGCCGAAGATGGATTAACCACCGAGGCGTTTTCAAAGATTGTGTTTGTGTTGGGAATTGATCAGGGTTTGCGCTTAGTTGATGCGCATCCTGAGGTAGATGCGATTGTGGTTGATAAGGCTGGTCAACTGCATTATTCATCGGGGTTGCTTCAGCCTAGTGTTTAAACCATAACGACATTCTTCAGTTAAATAATGCAAAGCTGGACTGGATTCCAGAGGGAAGTTGAAGATGAAAAAATTATTAAATTCCAATGATCAATCCACATTGATCCGCGCATGGATGCCCATGCTGTTGCTGTCATTGTTAGTGACTGCCTGCAGTTCCGGCACCGGCAAGAGTGATTCCGCTTCGGTCATCGTCTCGGGCGGTGTACCGATTGCTTATGCCAAGCGAGTCAACACCATCGTACTCAATCCAACTAACGGAGCACCGACTGCGCCGGGTGGTGATTTGATTATTCGGGAAGATGCTTCGCCGAGCGGAATCGAACACAATATTACCGCCCAAATTACCCAAGGCAATGGCGACGTTTCAACGCCAGATGTGTCTTACGACGGTAAAAAAATCATCTTCTCGCTCAATTGCCCGACCAGCAATACGTCCACTATCGCCGGTGCGCCGGCATGTACCGGTCGTTGGAATTTGTGGCAATACGATATGACCAAAGGCGGTTTGACCGGCGGTACATTAAGCCGCCTGACCAGCTCAAACAGTTCGGATGATGTTGAGGCGACTTTCCTGCCAGGCGGCACTGGTTTTGTGTTCACTTCCAACCGTCAAACCTCGTCGAGCAAAGCGCAAGCGTTAGGACAGTCTTATTTTGCCTTGGATGAGTACGAGCGTGAGCGCGTGTTTAACTTGCACACGATGGCCGCGGATGGCAGCAATATTCAACAGATTTCCTTCAACCAAAGCCATGATCGCAATCCAGTTGTGCGTCCAAATGGCGTGATCATGTTTTCGCGTTGGGATCATCAAGGTGGTCGCAACCACTTTAAAGTGTTTACCGTTAATCCTGACGGTACCAATTTGTTCGTGCTTTACGGCCCGCACAGCGACGGGAATAGTTTCTTGCATCCGCGCGACATGGACCCAGCAGGTAAGCATGCAGGTTCGATCACGTCGGATTTGATGCCTTTGTCGCGTACCGTTGAAGGTGGGGCGTTAATGATGATCGATGTGGCGAATTATTCCGATCAAAATTCACCGATCAGTCCGTCGGTTCCGGCCACTGGCGGTCAGCAGCAATTGACCCAGCAAACGTTGAACTACGAGCGCGGTTTGTCACAATATGGTCGCGTTACGACTCCGTATCCGCTGTGGGATGGCACTGACCGCATCTTAGCCTCGTATGCACCGTGTGAAGTACATAACCAAGGCTTAGTCGTCTCCTGCGCCACATTGACCGCCGACCAAATTGCGCGCTTATCGAACACCAATCGCTTGAACACCGATATTCAAGCTGACCCGCTCCAAGCAGATGTGCCACCTTCGTATGCCATCTATATGCTGGACCCAACTCAGCAGACTTTCCTGCCAGTGGCAACGCCACCTGCGGGTTATATGTACACCCATCCTGTTGCCTTGATGGCGCGTACCCAACCCAATGTGACGTCGCCAACTAGCCCAGATGCCGCGTTAGCGCAGCAAGGCTTGGGTTTGTTGGATGTGCGTAGTGTCTACGACACCGATGAATTAGGCCGCATGGGAACTCCGGTTCTTACTGGCGTCGATTTAAATCCAGGATGCACCACGGCGATTGCTCAAACTACACCTGCCGATAAGTTGGATACACGTTCATCGGTGGCAGATTTGTTGAATATTAAAGACCCAGCGAAGCAAGCCTATGGCTGCGCGCCAGCCTTATTCATCCGAGCTGTGCGAGCAGTAGCGCCGCCGACCAATGTCACCGGCATGCGCACCGCTATCGGTGAGACAGAATTTGAGATGCAGCAGATTTTAGGTTACGCGCCGATTGAATCCGACGGTTCGTTCAAATTAACCGTACCGGCTGATACGCCGATCGGTTTGGCGGTGGTTGATGCGCAGGGCCGCGCTTTCCAAACGCATACCAACTGGATTCAAGTGCGTCCGGGTGAGCACCGCACGTGCGACGGTTGCCACAGCCCGCGTCGCGGCGGCGCGATTAATTCTGGCTCCGTGGTCAACAGTGTTCCAAGTGCATGGTTGCCGAAAATGCAGACAGCGCATCAGTCTGGCGAAACCATGGCCGATACCCGCGCACGGATGGATCCAACTGCCTTAGTCTTGGGTAGCGATCCGGTTTATCAAGATATTTGGGCTGACACCAGCAAATCTGGCGTGGTGGCGCGTCCATCGGTGGCGGTTAAATATGTTGGTAATACGCCAGCAACCAATGATTTGGCGACGCTGCCGCCAGCCAATGGGATCATTAACTATCCTGACCACATTCAACCTTTGTGGTCCTTGCCACGCGGAGTCAATGGCGTCAATACCTGTACCAACTGCCACACCAATACTAGCAAGATCGACCTCGGTGCAACCATCGGTGGTAGCGGACGTTTAGCTTCCTATGACCAATTGATGATCGGCGTTCCACTATTAAATGCTGCCGGTCAGCCGCAAACGAAGATCGAGGAAGGCGTGTTGGTCATTGCTCGCGCTGATGCCTTAGTCGATACAGCAGCCAGCGAAGGTGAAGCGCTTGGTTTGGCGCGTAAGAGTCGCCTGATTGAAATCATGTCCGGTCAAAGCCTGATGTCGAGCGCTGCTGCACAATTGGCGTGGCCTAATCCACCTGCCACCGCGCCAGACCACTCAACCTTATTGAACGCGGCCGAAAAACGCTTGATCGCTGAATGGATTGATACCGGTAGCAAGTACTACAACAATCCATTCGCCGCCGGTAGCACCATCCGCACGGTCAATGGTTTGGACCAAGCCTCGTTTGTCGCTCAGGTGTATCCGATCATTAAATCGACCTGCGCGTCGGCCTGTCATCAAGCAATTGGCAGCACCGCCACGGGTGTGGCGCCGGGAACCTCGTTCCGCAGCAACCGCTTCGTGCTCACTGGCGATCCAATGGGTGACTACAACGTAACGCTGACGATGATTACCAATACCTGCGTTCCAGCGTCCAATTATTTATTGAGCAAACCATCGACGATTCCTCATCCGCCGGGTGCAGTTGGTGTTACGACCGCAGTCTTGCCAGTGGGTAGCGCTAACTACAACACGATTGCTAACTGGATTGCCGGAGGATGTAAATGAAGTGGTTGAATTCTGTACGGGTTGAATTTGTTGGACTTGCTGCATTGCTAGCGCTGGGTGCTGGTTCGTTGTCGGGTTGTGGCGGTGGTTCGAGTGCGTTGGGCAATCCGCCGACTGTGGTCAACAGCGGCGTGACCTCGACCCAAAAACTATCGTTCGCCTATTTTCAGCGTTGTATTAATCCGATCTTCTTAGAACAAATTCAAAGCGTCCAAGGCGGCAGTTCTATCAATAGCTGCGCCGCATCGGGCTGCCATGCCGATGCCACTGGCGCGGGCGGCGCTTTTAGGATTGTCCCTGCTGCGGCCACGATTAATCTGGCCGATGCTAGCAATACGCCAGCGTCGATTCGATTAACCGATATGTATAAAAATTTCTATTCGGCGCAAGGCGAAGTGGTTCTTGGCACGCCATTGCAAAGCCGTTTATTGAATAAGCCTTTATTGCGTGGCATTTTGCACGGTGGCGGATTAATTTTTGCTAACGACACGGATCCGCACATTGTATTAATGACCTATTGGATTAATAATCCTGTTCCTATTGGGCAAGATGAATTTAGTACTGCGGCGTACAACATGTTCACGCCAGCTGACCCAATGCAGGGAACGTGCAACACACAATAATGGCCAGCACAACAATGACAAAAGACACCTTGATTTTTCGCGTTCTACTTTCTCGCATCTTGCTCAGCGCTGCAGTGATGCTTACCATCGCACTGCCTGCGCGCCACGCACTGGCCGATGAGCCGGCCAACGAGGCTGCGGTCAACGCCGTAGCCGCTGAGCCAAGTACCACCGACGATCTAGAAGCGCCCAAAGTTAAGTTAAATGTCGCGGATCGCTTGCAAGTCACCGACCCTTACATCGAATTGCACACCGGCCCGGGACGCGGCTTTCCAATATTTTTTGTCGTGCCACGCGGACAGGGCGTTTGGATTGAATTGCGCCATACCGACTGGTTTAAGGTACGCACCGAAGAAGGTAAGGAAGGCTGGGTAACGCGCGCTCAATTAGAAACAACGCTGCTTGCGTCGGGCGAGAAAACGCCATTCCGTGATGTGTTATTGAATGACTTTTTAAACCGCAAAGTACAACTCGGCGCGGCCTATGGTGAGTTCAAAAAAGAACCGATGCTCAAAATCTGGACTAGCTACCGTTTTGCTGAAACGCTCAGCGTGGAAGCCACGGCAGGCCAAGTTCAGGGCGTGTTTTCCGGCACGGAGTTTTGGCACGTTAATCTGATTTCTGAACCTTGGTCCGATCAGCGGATTTCACCGTTTTTTGGCATAGGCTTAGGCAAGTTCAAAAACTTCCCCAATCAAAGCCTAGTAGGTGCGATAGCGACCAATTCCAAATTGGCTGATGCGACCTTTGGCGTGCGTTATTACATCACCGACCGCTTTGTGTTGCGCGCCGACTATTCGATTTATACCGCGTTCGTGGCCGATAACCGCTCGTTGGAATACCGCGCGGCGACGGCTGGCTTGTCGTTTTTCTTCTAACGTATTTTGCAGACCCTCAATTACCTTAATTTGATCGCCCAACCATGAACTTTAAACATCTACGTCACGTTTTGCTCATTTCGGCACAGTTATCCGCGCTCTTGGCGCCTTGCCTCGGTTGGGCGGCAGAAGACCCAAAACCGGCGGCTAACGATCAAATCGTGGTGCCAGAAGTAGCGCGCCGCGACGTGCAATTGCCGCAGTTTCCGTCTAATGATTTTGATTTCGGCTTGTTTGCTGGAACATATTCAACCCAGAACTTTGGGGCAAAAGCCGTAGCGGGCGTGCGCGCTGGTTACAACATTACCGAAGATTTTTTTGTGCAAGCAGTATTAGCCGAAACCAAAGTCAGCGATCAAGCATTCCGCCAAATTTTACCGGGCGGGATTTTTCCGAAAACCTCCGAAAAACTGCGCTACTACGATTTGGACTTGGGCTACAACGTGTTGCCGGGTGAAATTTTCATCGGCAAAAACCGCGCCTTCCCATTCACGTTTTATGTTATCGGCGGCGTCGGTAGCACCTCCTTAAATGACCAAAAGCACTCAACCGTTAATTTCGGCTCTGGCATGCGTTTGTTCTTCAATGATTATTTCTCGGTGCATGTGGATGCGCGTGACCATATGTTCTCCACTGATTTGCTCGGTCAGCGTCAACGCACGCAAAATTTAGAGTTGACCGTTGGTTTGCTCGTGTCCTTTTAAGTGGTGGCTATTGAATGAAATCCCGTCTCTCTTTGTTATGCCTGTTTTTGGCTGCATTAAGTTTTAATCACGCTGCGCTAGCGGCAGTGGCCCCCAATACGTCAGCGCCTGATTTCACCCTGCGCACGGTAGGTGGTCCGAATCTGCGCTTGCAAGAACAACGCGGTCAAGTCGTGTTGATTAATTTCTGGGCAACCTGGTGCGGCCCTTGCCAGCAAGAGATGCCGAAATTGAACGCGCTGTACGAAAAATATCACGCTGCTGGTTTTGTACTCTTGGGCGTGAACGTGGATGACGACGCCAAAAAAGCCGCTTCGGTCGCGCAAAAGTTGGGCATTAAATTCCCTGTGCTGTTGGACACCGATAAAGCAATTAGCCATTTGTACGATTTATCGACCATGCCATCGACCGTCATCATCGATCGCGATGGTCGCGTGCATTATGTGCACAAAGGTTATTTGGCGGGCTACGAAGACACTTACGATAAACAAATTCGGGAACTACTCAAATGACAAAGCGCTGCGCTGTGCTTGCTAGTCTGTTGTGTGTCTTGTGCTTACAAGGTTGCACGATTACCCCGTGGGTCAAACCGTATGAACGCGAAAGCTTGGCGGACCCCATCATGCAATTTTCTCGCGACCCTTTATCGAGCAAGCATTTTGAGCATGTACACGATGTGCGCGAAGCTGCCCGTGGCGCAACTGGCGTAGAAGGAGGCGGCTGTGGCTGTAATTAATCTGCAACGTCAATCCAAGCAAACCAGCGCTGCTAAGTTCGATCAGACGCAGGCCAGCGAGCGCCCCACAGCATGGCGTTTGTTATGGCGCTTGGCGACATTGTTAGGCGGTGTGTTTGCGTTCGAACATGCGCAAGCCACCGATGTGCCAGAAGATTCTGCCGAAGCGATGTACCACTATTACGACGGCGGCGGTGTAATCGCCTCCGGCCCCGCATTATTAGTGCGTAAAAAAGTGAACGACACGCTGTCTTTGTCTGCCGGTTATTACGTCGATTCGGTCAGTAATGCTTCCATCGACGTGGTGACCACTGCCAGTAAATTTAAGGAAGTGCGGCAAGAATATAGTTTCGGCACCGATTACGTGTACCGCGATTCCAAGCTGTCTTTTTCCGCCGCGACCAGCCGCGAGCCAGATTACACGGCCAATAGTTTTGGCTTAGACATCGCGCAGGAAACCTTTGGCGGGATGACTACTGTTAATGTCGGTTTCACACGCGGTGAAGATAAAGTGCTTAAGCATAAAGACCCGACGTTCTCCGATTATGCCCAGCATTGGATGTACCGCTTTGGCGTGGCGCAGATTTTGACGCCGCATTGGATTATGAGCGTCAATGGCGAAATCGTGGCCGATGATGGATACCTCAGCAGCCCCTATCGTGTTGCCCGCGTGTTTGGCGCAGCGGTACCCGAAAACGATCCACGCACGCGTTCATCGCGCGCGGTTGATTTCAAAGTCATCGGTGACTTGGGTTCGCGCGACGCTGTGCATGCCGAATACCGCTACTTCTGGGATAACTGGGCAATCAAGGCCAACACCATGGAGTTTGGCTACAGCCGCTATTTTGGCGAAAACTGGTTAGCCGATACCTCGGTGCGTTATTACCGTCAAACCAAAGCGTTGTTCTACAGCGATAACGCCCAATCCGACACGTTGTACATTTCGCGCAATCGTCAGTTAAGTCAATTTCATGACGCCGATCTGGGCGGTCGAGTGACATATTCGCTGGGCAAAGTGAGTGGCGATTTTGATGTGAAGTTAAACGCCTCGGTGCACTACACCAAGTTTAATTTCGACGACTTTACCGATATCCGCACTGGCAAGCTGTACACCTACGGCGCTAGTTCAGTTCAACTTTATGCTTCAGCCACTTTTTAACGAGTCAAACCATGATGATTAATTTCCGTTCCTTGACAATTGGCCTGATGCTGGGCGGTTTAGTGGCAATCAATTGCGCGGCGCAAGAAGCGCCTGCGGCCTCCGTCCCTGCTGCTCCTGAGAGCGCACCCGCCGCTGAACCCGCTACGCCGCAAGCGTTAGATTCTCGCGTCCAAGGCATCAAAAGCGATGTGATCAAACTTAACCGTGATTTATTGGTGTTGGAAGAAGAATTACTATTCCCAGCGAATACTCAAGTCGCCGTATTTGTGTCGATGGATGTGGGCAAAATGTTTGACTTGGATTCAGTCCAAATCAAAATCGACGATAAATTAATTTCAAACTATTTGTACACGCCATCCGAAGTTAATGCCTTGCATCGTGGCGGTGTGCAGCGTTTGTACTTAGGTAATTTGCGTGCTGGCGAACATGAAATCGTCGCGTTTTTTACTGGCGGTGGCCCACATAATCGCGATTACAAACGCGGCACCACGGTTAAATTCACCAAAGATACGCAAGCAAAATATATCGAGCTGCGTATCCTCGATTCCTCGGCCAAGCTGCAACCTGAATTCGACGTAAAAATCTGGGAGTGATAGGCAATGTCTCTGTCACTTAATTGCCAGTTTCGAGCGCGCCGTAAGTGGGTAGCGATTGCTGCGGCGTTGTGCTGTGCAGCCTCGATCTCGACATCGTCCTGCATCGCTGCGCCGTTAGCTGTCGAGCCATCCACAGCAGATCAACAGCATCCTAATCACGATATTAAAGACCCGCATTACGGCGACGTGTTGTTCCAGTTTTTTCAGGATCATTACTTTGGCTCGTTGACTAGCCTAATGGTCTCGCAGCATTTTGAGCGCGTCTCGCATCATTCCGAAGAAGCTGAAATCCTGCGTGGCGGCATCATGTTGTCCTACGGTTTATTGGACGAAGCCGCCGATATTTTTACCCGCTTAATCGACATGGGCGCAACGCCAGCAACGCGGGATCGTGCTTGGTTTTATTTGGCCAAGATACGCTATCAACGCGGCTATTTTGTGGAAGCAGAACGTGCGATCGCTCAGATTGGCAATGCGCTTCCGCCCGAATTAATCGAAGAGCGTGGCCTGCTGCAAGCCAATCTGCTGATGGCACGCAAAGATTATTCCGATGCAGTCAAAGTGCTAAACGCGCTGAATTTAAACAAATCCGACGATTTAAACGATCGCTACGGTTTATATAACTTAGGCATCGCCTTAATTAAATCGGGCCAAATCAAACAAGGTAGTGACATCCTCGATAAATTTGGTGTGCTACCCGCGCCGGACGAGGAATACCGCGCTCTGCGCGATAAAGCCAATTTGGCCTTGGGGTTTGCTGCGATCAGCGATAAAAAGCCGGTGGAAGCGCGTAACTATTTCGAGCGCATACGCCTAAAAAGTCCAGAAGCCAATAAAGCCCTGCTCGGTTTAGGTTGGTCAGCGATTGCGCAAAAAAATCCAACATTAGCGCTCGTGCCTTGGACTGAACTGACTAAACGCAATCTCAACGATATCGCTGTGCTGGAAGCTAAAATCGCCGTGCCTTACGCCTACGCTGAACTCGGCGCATATGGACAATCGACGGAGTTATATAACCAAGCGATTGCCGATTTCAATACCGAAGATCACGATTTAAACGAATCGATCTCGGCCATTAACAGCGGCAAATTAGTCGAAGCCTTAATCAGCACCAATCCAGGCGAAGAAATCGGCTGGTTCTGGACGATACGCAAGATTCCTAGTATTCCTGCCATGCCGCACGCCGCGCATTTGGATTACGTCTTGGCGCAACATGAGTTTCAAGAAGCGTTTAAAAACTACCGCGACTTGCGTTATCTGAGCCTTAACTTGCAAGAATGGCGCGAGAAGTTGGCGGTATTTGACGATATGCTCGCCAATCGCCGTAAAGCGTTTAGTGAGCGTTTGCCCAAGGTGATGGAGCAATCGAACGAACTGGGCTTAACAGCCTTGCGCGCCAAGATTGAGCAAGAGCAAACTAACATTAATAACGGTGAAAAAGCCGCTAACGGCATCGCTTTCGCTGACAGCAAACAACAAGATTTATTAATGCGTCTAAACCGAGTGCAAAGTATTTTGCAAGCCTACCCCGACGAGCCCGAATTTGCCGCAGCGCGCGAACGGGTGCGTTTGGCCCAAGGTAGCTTGATCTGGCAACTCAACGACGGTTATGCAACCCGCGTTTGGGAAGCGAAAAAAGACATCGCCGTACTGCAAGAACAACTCAAGCAAGCCCAAGCAGTGCAAGACGCTTTACTACAAGCCCAGCACGACGAACCGGCACGCTTTGACGCGTTGGAGGCGCGGATTAAACAGAACGCCCAAACCTTGGATAGCATGATTCCACGCATCGCTGCTCTGACCAAACAACAGCAGTCAATGGTGCAACAGATCGCCACCGATGCGCTCAAACATCAACAACAGCGTTTAGCTCAGTACGCCACGCAAGCGCGTTTTGCGGTAGCGCAGTTATATGACCGAGGAACAGAAAATAATAAATCGAAAGCGGAGGCAGACCATGCGACCACTCCGTAACATATCGCTCTTAACACTGTGTTTGCTCAGCGCTTGCAGCACCAAGCTTCGCCCCGGTCAAACACCCGATACCGAACCAACAATTAAAACGCTGGCTAGTCGTACCATCGTGGTCAACAAAGACCAAGGTGTAGTGACTAGCGAAGCGCAAGCGATTAAAGCCTATCGTAGTTTCTTAGACACCGCTCCCCAAGCACCGCAACGCGCCGAAGCCATGCGCCGCATCGGAGATTTGGAAATGGATAGATTGGAGAGCGCTCAAACGCAAGGCGACCCAGATTTTAGCGCCGCGATTACGAGCTATAAGGAATTTTTAGCGGCTTATCCTAACGACCCGACCAACGACCGCGTGCTGTATCAATTAGCCCGCGCGCAAGAACAAAGCGGTGATGTGGATGCAGCGTTAGCGACTTTAAATCGTTTGGTTGCGAACTACCCCAAAACGACGTACAGCGACGAAGCGCAATTCCGTTTAGGCGAAATGTTGTTCGCTACTCGAAATTACCCAAAGGCCGAAAAAGCCTACAGCATCGTATTGGCGTCCGGTAAATCAGGCCGTTATTACGACCGCGCGTTATACATGCGCGGTTGGTCGCAGTTTAAGCAAGGCCAATTGGACGAAGCGGTGCAATCGTTTTTCGGTGTGCTTGACATTAAAGTCGCTGGTCGCAAAGGCGATGGCGCGCTGGATAGCATCGAAGGCTTAACCCGCGCTGATCGTGAATTGGTGGAAGATACTTTCCGCGTGATTAGCTTAAGCCTGTCAAACATGCAGGGCGCAGAATCGATTGCCACCTACATCAATTCGCCAGAGCGCCAAAGCTACGAATGGCGCGTGTACGAACAATTGGGCGAGCTGTACTTGAAACAAGAACGGGTAAAAGACGCCGCCGATACGTTTAGCCTATTCGTGCGCCAAAAGCCGCTCGATGCGCAAGCTCCGATTTTGCAAGCGCGCGTGATTGAAATGTATGAACGCAATGGCTTTGCCAATTTAGGTTTGCAAGCCAAGAAACAATATGTGGTCAATTACGGCCGCGCCAGCGAATTCCGCGCCGCCAATTCCGAAGGCTGGGAAAAAGCGCAACCGCTAGTCAAAACCAACGTCGCCGATCTCGCCACGTTCTACCACGCTAGCGCGCAAAAGAGTAAAAGTCCTGCCGACTACCAAGAAGCGATTCATTGGTATCGCGATTATTTGGAATCCTTCCCAACCGATGCGGCAGCGTCGAAGAATAACTTCTTGCTAGCCGAATTATTGTTCGAGACCGAGCAGTACGAGCAAGCCAGCAAAGAATACGAAAAAACCGCCTACGGTTACGACACCTTCGCCCAAAGCGCGGATGCTGGTTACGCCGCCTTGCTGAGTTACGCCAACCAGCAAAAGAAAGCACCAGAAGCCGATGTCCCAGCATTGCAGCGTAAAACGGTAGAGAGCGAATTACGCTTTGCGAAAAACTTCGACAACGATTCACGCGCGATGCCAGTATTAGCCGACGCCGCCGATAAGTTGTACACCTTAAAAGATGCAGCGCAAGCGACTGCGGTGGCGCAAATGATTTTAGATCATCAGCCCGCTGCACCCAATGAGCAACGGCGCGTGGCATGGACGATTTTGGCTTACACCGAATTTGAACAAGGCGACTTTGCCCATTCAGAAAAAGCGTTTGGCGAAGTATTAGCCTTAACCGCCGCCAGCAAAGAAAACACCGCGACGCGTTCTGAGTTAACCGAGCGTCAAGCGGCCGCCATTTATAAGCAAGGTGAGCAAGCGCGCAAAGAAGATCATCTGGCCGAGGCGATTAAAGCGTTTGAGCGCGTCATCGACGTCGCGCCGAATTCATCGGTGCGTCCAACAGCGCAGTACGATGCGGCTGCCGGGATGATCGCGTTAAAGCAATGGGATAGCGCTGCGGCGAGTTTGGAAGATTTCAGAAAGCGTTTCCCAACGAATCCCTTGCAAGCGGATGTGGGTAACAAGCTCGCCGCGGTTTATTTAGAAAAAGGGCAATTGGATAGCGCAGCAGCCGAGTTAGAAAAAATTGCTGCCACCAGCAAAGACAACAAAACCGCCAGTGACGCTTATTGGCAAGCAGCGGGTTTGTATGAGAAAGCCGGAGCACGCGCGCCAGCCGAAAAAGCCTACGAACGTTTCTTAAATCTGAACCGCTCCGACTTGCTTTTATCCTTGGAAGCCCGGGCCAAGTTAGCCAATTTAGCCAAGCAGGATAACAACACCAACCGCTACTTAGCGCAGATGCGCGAAATCTATCAAACCGATCAACTCGGCGGTGCAGCGCGTACCGATCGCACTCGTTATTTAGGCGCGGTGGCGGCCTTAGCCTTGGCCGAACCAGTGGCCGATGCATTCCGCAAAATTCCCTTGGTCGAGCCGCTCAAAAAACAGCTCAAGCTGAAAAAGGCCAAGATGGAAGAAGCCTTAAAAGCGTATTCTGTTGCGACCGATTTTGGCGTGGCAGAAATTAGTACCGAGGCTACTTTCCAGATTGCGACGATTTATCGCGATTTTGGTAAATCCTTGTTGGATTCTGAGCGTCCGGCGAAATTATCCAAGCTAGAGCGCGAGCAATACAACGTGCTGCTGGAGGAACAGGCTTTCCCGTTTGAAGAAAAAGCGATTGAAATCCATACCGTCAATGCCGAGCGCAGCGCCGCAGGAATTTACGATCAGTGGGTGAAGAAAAGCTTTGACGCCTTGCGCGGCTTGCAGCCGATTCGTTACGGCAAAACCGAACGTAGCGACGTGAACGCGGAGGCGGTTAAAACGCCCGCCAGCGATCAAGCGGCGGCGCTCAATGTGCAAGGCATCGCGTATCGTCAAACAGGCGACTTTAAACAAGCTGCCAAAGCCTATGAAGATGCCTTAGCGTTGGATGCCAACTGCGCCAATGCCTTGGTCAATCAAGGGATTTTATTGGATATGTATATGGGCGAGCCGCAACGTGCGTTGGATTCCTACAATCGCTACGTGGCCTTAAAGCCTGATGCCGAGGTGGCGAAATGGATTAAAGAATTGCAGAACCGGATCAGTAAATCTGCCGCCGCCAAGCAGGAGAAAAAATCATGATGTTGCGTGGAACTAGCTTAGTGTTAGCCTTGAGTTTATCGGCCTTGGGCTTCGTGCCGATGGCGACTTTGGCGCAAACCAAAGCCGCACCAGCCAAAGCGGCAAAAGCCGATGCAGAACCAGCCGACGTGGATAAAGCCGACATTGATCGTTCGCAAATTATTGGTAACCGCGAATTGCCTAAAGTGCTGTACATCGTGCCGTGGAAAAAGCCCATGCCGGCTGATTTATCGGGCCGCCCCTTAGAGAGCGTGTTGGATGAAGCCTTGGCGCCCGTTGATCGCGATGTGTTTCGCCGGCAGGTAAATTATCAAGAGCAAAGTAAAGCAAATAGCAAAACTCAAGACGCAGCAAAGACAGAAGCACCAAGCGGTAAATAAGCCAAGAGCCAAAAAACTCGACGCAGCACCAACATAGCAATCAATAAACCAAGCAGCAAATAAAACATTTTTCTAATCACCATCGTTCAACGGAGTTTTAAGTTATGGATACCATCAGCCTTGCAATTAAGTTTTTCCGTGATTGCGGATTGTTCATTTACCCAAGTCTGATCATCATGGCGCTGGGAGTCACAATCGCAGTAGAGCGCTTCATCTTTTTGACTAAAGCACGTAGCCAAAATCGCCAATTGTGGGCCCAAGTGCAACCGATGTTGCAACGTGGTCAATTCAAAGAAGTGCTCAAACTCACCGATGAATCTGACGCCGCCGTGGGCAAAATCATTAACTACGGTTTAATCCGCATGCAAAGCCCTGGTCGCCGCGAAGACTACGACACCGCGATGGAAGAAGGCATGATGGAAATCGTTCCTCGTTTAGAAAAACGCACTCACTACATCGCTACATTCGCCAACGTCATTACCTTGGTTGGTTTGCTGGGAACGATTATCGGTTTGATCAAAGGCTTTACCGCGGTAGCCCAAGTTAATCCAGCAGAAAAAGCTGAAATGCTCTCCGGTAGTATTTCGATTGCGATGAATAACACCGCGTTTGCGTTGATGGTGGCGATTCCGTTCTTGCTGATTCATGCATTTTTGCAAGCCAAAACCGGTGAAATCGTGGATGGTTTGGAATCGGCCAAAATGAGCTTTTTGAATTTGGTGCAACGGATTCGTGCAGAGCAAGCGGCCGCAGCAGAAAAAGCACCGCGCTAATATTTTGGCCTTAGGACGCACGAGATTTTGTTCGCAGGTCGTGTAGCGTGAACAAGGATTCGTGAGTTCTGATTCTGTAGAACAAATGACTGGCTATTATGAAAATTAGACGTCTACGCAAAGATGTAGCCCATCTTGAAATTACCGCTTTCATTAATTTGATCGTGGTGCTGGTGCCGTTCTTGCTGTCCACTGCTGTATTCACCCGTTTGGCAGTGATCGACTTGACGCTGCCACCAAAAAACAGCGGCGGCTTTGAGCAAATCAAACCGGATAATCTGCAATTAGAAATCGTGGTACGTAAAGAAGCGTTGGAAGTCGGCGACCGCATTGGTGGCTTGATTCAACGGATTCCAGCGACCGAAACGGGTCCCGATTTAAAAGCCTTATCCGAATTGGCGCAGCAAATTAAAACCCGCTTCCCAACCAAGACCGAAGCAACCGTGTTGGCGGAGCCCGATACGTCCTATGACACGATAGTGAAAGTCATGGATGCGCTGCGTTCTGGTCATATGGCGCAGGGCGATAAGTTAGTGCGCTCGGAATTGTTCCCCAATATTTCTATCGGTGATGCGCCGATAAAATCACGTTAAAGGACGCTTTATGAGACTCACAGCGCGTCAACGACGAGAAGAACGCCGCAACCGCAATTCCAACGCGGTGGACATGAACTTGGTGTCCCTGATCGACGTATTTACCATTTTGATTTTTTTCTTGTTATCCAATTCGGTCGGCGTCGAATCGTTGCCTAGTCCAAAGGCCGTGATGTTGCCGGAATCGATATCCGAAATCAGCCCGCGCGATACGGTAGTGGTGATCGTTAGCGCCGCCGATATTTTGGTCGAAGGGCGCAAGGTCGCCGATGTCAACGATGTGCTCGCCAAAGACGGTGACGTCATCGCTTCCTTGCAAGCGGAATTAGAACAGGTTCAAGCCGATCGTAAAGTCGTTCGCAAAGAAAACGAAGAGTTAAGCCACCGTCTGACGATTATGGGCGATAAAGAAATTCCGTATCGCTTGCTACGCAAAATCATGGTGACCAGCGCACGCGCTAATTTTAGTGACGTGTCGTTTGCGGTGCGCCAAAGGAGTGATTCATGAGCGCATTAGCAGTCTCTTTCCGCTCACAAATAGCGCCGTGGGCCGGCTCGCAGGAAGACGACGAACGCTTTAATCGCGTGCTGCGTTATGTGTTCATCCTGTGTGCGCTGTTAATTTTGGCCGAATTGCTGCTGCCCTTGGTTATGCCAGAACCGACCAAATCGGCGGAGCAGCGTGAGCAAATCACGGCGATGATTATTGATAACGTCAAACAAGCACCGCCACCACCGGTAGTGGAAGAACAGACCAAGCCAGATTTAACTAAGCCCGAAAACAAAGCGTCGGACACCAAAACCCAAGAAACGGTACAAAAGGCCAAACCAGCTCCCGATGCGCGGGTTCCAAAACCAAACGCGCCTCCGGGTGAACTCGATGCGGCGCGCCGCAAAGCGTCAGGCGTTGGTTTGTTGGCGATGTCGAATGACTTAGCCGAAATGCACGGTGCACCGATGGCAGTGCAATTGGCTCCGGTCAAACCGGGTGCAGGTGTAGGAACGGGAACTGGCGTTGGCGTGGGCGCAGGCAATGAAGAAGGTTTGCCAGATCGCTCGATGATTACCTCGAATGCCAGCGGCGGCAGCGGCGGGATTAATACGGCAGGCTTTAGCCGTAATTCTGGCGGCGGCGGTTTGGCTGGACGCTCAACTACCTTGGTCGCGGGTGCGGTAGCAGGCGGCGGTGGCGGTGCGGGGCACGACTCAGTTGGAACCGGCAACGGCACAGGCAGCGGCGCGGCAGGCGCGGGCAAGGGCGGTAACGTACAGCGTGGTAACGGCGGCAAGGCGTCGCGCTCGTTGGAGGACATTAAGTTGGTCTTTGAAAAGAATAAGGGTGCTATTTATGCCATTTATAACCGGGCTTTGCGTGAAGAGCCGGGTTTGCAGGGCAAAGTGGTGCTGAAGCTCAAGATTGCACCGGGCGGCAACGTAATTGATTGCCGTATAGAATCAAGTGAACTAAAATCGCCTGATTTGGAAGCGAAGTTGTTGGCGCGGATACGGCAGTTTGATTTTGGGGCTAAGGATGTGAATGTAATGGATGTGAGTTGGCCGGTGGACTTTTTGCCTTCGTAATGTTGCTTGTCGGTGCTTTGTTAGATTAATTGCCTTTAATCGTTAACGTGGCACTTGGGGCAGGGTAGCACCCGCCTCCCTATAGTGCGGAAGTGTTCGCTTGGATGCGAACACTGTTTCGCAAGCGTTGGGTGGCAACCGAAACCCACGCTGCACTGACGGCTTGCAGCTTTTTGCTTCGCACAAAAGGTAATCCAAAAAAGGTCACTACGCTATTTCGGACCCCGCTATTATTGTTCGAAAAAATGGGACAGAAGCGAAACTCGCTGCGCTCAAACAGCGTTCCTTTCTGAACCATTTTTTTCGAAAAATAGTCGGTCGAAATAGAGTGGTATCAGTTCACGAGCCACTTCAACAGCCATTGTACTATTCAGTTCAAACGCCACTGCGACTGCATCAACAACTTCTCTGGCAACATCACTTGCCACTTCCCCAGTAATTTCCATTTTTATTTCTACCTTCACAAAGGACTCGGATGACATTGCAAGCCTTTCAGCTGGCCTGCTTGCGCGGCGATCGGGAGTTGTTTTCTCAACTGGATGTGACCGTGCATCCGGGTGAAGCCTTGCATGTTGTTGGGAATAATGGGACCGGAAAAACAAGTTTGCTGCGGATTTTGGCGGGGCTAGCTTTGCCGTCCGAGGGTGAAGTGCGTTGGGCTGGCGAAGATATTCGGAATGCGCCTATGGCGTTTCGCAGTCAGCTTAATTATTTTGGGCATTTGAATGCGCTCAAAGATGATTTGCTGGCTTGGGAGAGTGTGGTGATCTCGTCGGCTATTTTGGGTAAAACTATTCGCCCTGATGAAGCCTATTCGGCGCTGGATTTGCTGGGCGTGCAGCATATTGCTGAGTTGCCGGTGCATGCTTTATCGCAGGGGCAAAAGAAGCGGGTAGCGTTGGCGCGTTTGCCGTTTTGTTCGCATACGCCGCTGTGGTTGTTGGATGAACCATTTGCGGCATTGGATGAATTGGCGATTTCGCATGTGGCGGGATTGATAGGGCGGCATTTGGATAATAACGGCTTGGTGGTGTACACCACACATCAGGAGGTGGCGCTGCCATCGGGTAATCGGCGGGTGCTGGATTTGAATGCGGTGGCAGCATGTGGCTGACTTTTAGCGCTGTGGTACGGCGCGATTTATTGCTGTCGTTTCGGCGTCGGGCCGATGTGTTGGCCTCGTTTTTCTTCTTTGTGTTGGTGGTGATGTTGTTCCCGCTTAGCGTCGGACCAGAATCGGCATTATTGAAGACGATTGCACCGGGGATAGTTTGGGTCGCGGCGTTGTTAGCCTCGACCTTGGCATTGAGCCGTTTATTTGCTGCTGACTTTGCGGATGGCACCTTAGAACAAATGCTGCTCTCACCCGAACCGCTTTCGGTGATCGTTCTGGCAAAAATTACTAGTCATTGGCTGGTGTCGGGTTTGCCGCTGGTGCTGTTGTCGCCGCTGATCGGATTGCAATTTGGTTTAGCGGGCGACGCGTTGGTGGCCTTGTTTTATAGCTTGTTGATCGGCACACCAGTGTTAAGCCTGATTGGTGCGATTGGCGCAGCGTTGACCTTGGGGGCGCGTAATGGCGGGGTGTTAGTATCGTTATTGGTGCTGCCGCTGTGTATTCCAGTACTGATTTTTGGCGCGGATGCGGTAGCCACACAAATCACGGGCAATGGCGGCTCAGCGCAATTGATGCTGTTAGGCGCAATGCTTGCTAGTGCGGTGGCGCTCGCGCCGTGGGCTACCGCCGCAGCGTTGCGGGTATCAGTCGAATAATGGTGCAATCGGTTTAAAAAAGTGGACAACTAGATATGGTTACAGAGACTTCTCCCAGCCCTAAATTAGCCCCAACCGTGGGCAGCAGAAATCGTTGGTTTGCTTATGCATCGCCGGCGGTTTTTTATCCGCTGGCTGGCAAGCTGATTCCTTGGTTTTTCGCGCTTGCGGCTTTGTTGACTTGCGTAGGTTTGTATATCGGTTTCTTCATTGCGCCGACCGATTTTCAGCAGGGTGACTCGTATCGGATTATCTTTTTACACGTGCCGGCGGCGTGGATGTCGATGGTGATTTATTTGGCGATGGCGTTTTGGGCGGTGATCGGATTAGTGTTTAATACGCGGCTCTCGTCGATGATGGCGAGCGCTTTGGCACCGACTGGCACGATGTTTACCTTTTTGGCCTTATGGACGGGTTCGCTCTGGGGCAAGCCAACTTGGGGAACGTGGTGGGTGTGGGATGCGCGCTTGACCTCGTATTTGATTTTATTATTTTTGTATATTGGCTTTATCAGCCTGCAAGCCGCGCTGGACGATGCGCGTCGCGCGGATAAAGCGGGCGCGGTGTTGGCTTTGGTGGGCGTGGTGAATATCCCGATCATTTATTTTTCGGTTCAATGGTGGAATACCTTGCACCAAGGTTCATCGATTAGCTTCACCGCTGCACCAACGATGGTGGCGACGATGTTATGGGGCATGTTGATTATGGCGCTGGCGTTTTGGGCCTATAGCATTGCCGCAGCATTGACGCGGGTGCGTTGTATTATTTTGGAACGAGAAAAGCGCTCGGACTGGGTGCGCGAACTGGTGGAGAAACAATCATGATTTGGGCAAGCTGGGCAGATTTTTTTGCGATGGGCGGTTACGCATTTTATGTTTGGGGTTCCGTTCTAATGGTGACTCTCTGCGTCGTGCTTGAACTGGTCGCGCTGCGCTTACGCAGTAAAAATGCGCTGCGTCTAGCCAAAGCAGTAAATAAATCATCCAAACCTAATCAATCGGAATCGAGCTAATGAAACCTAGACATAAACGCTTATTGTTGATCTTGGCCGGACTAGCCGCGCTAGGTGTGGCTGCAGCCCTGGTGTTATCCGCCTTCAAACAAAATCTAGTGTTCTTCTACACGCCGACGCAAGTATTAGCAGGCGAGGCACCGCATGGGCGCAGTTTTCGATTAGGTGGAATGGTGGTCGCTGGAAGTCTAGTGCGCCAAGCGGATGGCGTGACGGTCCATTTTTTGGTAACTGATTTATCAAAAACGATTCCCGTGAATTATCGTGGGATTTTGCCTGACTTGTTTAAAGAAGGAAAAGGCGTAGTCGCTCAAGGTAAATTGGATGGCGCGTCCAACTTCACCGCGGACGAAGTCTTAGCCAAGCACGATGAAAACTACATGCCACCGGAAGCTGCTTACGCGCTGAAAAAGGGCCAAGAAGCCAATAAGCTCAATAACGCGCCGAAATAAATTGATTTCAATATGCGTTTAATTCGACCAGCCGTCCTCGCTGACGCCAAGCAACTCGCGCAACTTCAAGAGCGCACTTTCCGTGACATGTTTGAGGCCACGAATACCGCCGAAGACATGACCGAGCATTGTGCTAAATCGTATGGCGAAGCGCTTCAGCAGCGCGAAATTCTCAATCCCTTAGTAACGACCTTGATTTGTTTCGAGGGCGAGGCGCAGATCGGATTTGTCCAACTGCGTCAAGGCGAAATTCCAAGCTGCGTTCCAGCAAAACGCGCCCTAGAAATCCAACGTTTGTACGTCGATAAAGCATGGCATGGGAAAGGCGTGGCGCAAGAATTAATGCAGCAAGCCATTGAGTTGGCTCAGCAATCGAAGGCCGAGCAACTCTGGTTAGGCGTTTGGGAACACAACCCGCGCGCGATCAGTTTTTATGCCAAGTTTGGTTTTGTTGAAGTGGGCGAACATATTTTTATGGTCGGCTCTGATGCGCAGCGGGATTTGATCGTTTCGCGTCCTGTATAAAAAAATGCCAAGGCGCAGTGCTCAGCATTTTCTCAACGTCCTGCTTAATTAGTATGTGGTTTTTGTATCCGCCGCCGCACAAAATCAATATGCTCCTTTAGTACATACGTGTGTTCTGAAAACGTCAGTGGCAATTTCGCCTGCTGTACTTTTTCTTCGATGTGATCGAGTTGTTTAATCATCGTCGGGATTTCAGAATCGGTCGGTTTTTCACGCAAGCGCGTTTCTAAAAAACTTAACTCGCCATACCAACGATAGATGCGCCGACGTATCCGCCAGTTATAAATCTGCGGAATAGCGCGCACCAATGGCACCAGCACCGCCAGCAAAGGAATAAGAACCAACGCAGCGCGATCAATTAAGGTAGCGAGCCAAAACGGCAGATAGCGCTGCAGCAGCGGTGGCCCCGATTTGTAGTAATGCTCGGCATCTTTGCTGAGTTCTAAATCGACGTCTTTGCTGGACGGGAATTCATTGGCCGAATGCAGCAAGCCGGCTTCCGAATGGGTTTCGTGCATGGCTTTCATCAGAAGTGAAACCAAGGCAGGGTGCACTGAATCGCGCACAGCTAAAGTAGTGGTGGTCGCCAGCAAGGTGATGTCTTGTGCCGGCAAATTGTGCGCGATATTGATTAAACCGTGCGGCACATGTAATTCATGCAGATACGGAAAGTGCCTAACGATGGCGCCCGCTTGATCAAGATTAAGTATCCGCACTTGGGCATCGGCGGCTAATTGCTGCACGATCGGTGAATCCGGTTCACCAATAAAAAATACAGCATCGATTTTGCCCGCCAACAGTTGCGCCGCCGCCTCATCCCGACCAACCGCCTGTAGCTTGCTGTTCTCGCCGTTGACGCCACTAGCTTCTAATAATCGCAGCGCCAACAATTTCGTCCCCGAACCTTCGCGTCCAATGGCGATACGTTTACCGCTGAGTTCAGAGAACTTGGTTACCGCTTGCTTTGCGCGATAAAACACCCAAAGCGGCTCATACGATACGCTGCCCAAGGACAGTGGTTCAACTTCGGTATCGCTGCTCGGCTCATTCAAGCCGTCTTGTAAGAATCCCAAATCAACGTCCGAATTCGGGTCGCGCAAACTTTGGTGGTTATCTAGCGCGCCATTCGATTGGCGAATCACCAGCTCAATCCCATCCTCGGCCAAAATTTCTTTATAGCTTTTAGCAAAATCTTGATAAGAGCTGTCTTCCACGCCGGTCATGATGACTAAACGATGCGGCGGCGCAGGATCAATAAAATGATAGGCAGCCCAAACAGCACAGAGCGCTAACAGAAAGAGTGGCACGAGCGACCAAACGGCATCTTTGAACATGCTGCGGCCGAAGCGGAAGGGTGGTTTTTGCATGGTTTCCCTGAGGTGGAATTAGTTATTCTTTGAATATTGGCGCAGTCGATCGATTTCGCGCAGACTCGTGTGAGCGAATCGGGGGGATTTCTCCCTTGATGAATGAGCAATGTTGATCGCTGAATTATACCGAGGGAGGTTGGGATTTAATGCTTTTAAGTAATATTTTTTGTGAAATTGCC
This sequence comes from Sapientia aquatica, assembly GCF_004358105.1. Lineage (GTDB taxonomy): Bacteria > Pseudomonadota > Gammaproteobacteria > Burkholderiales > Burkholderiaceae_D > Solimicrobium > Solimicrobium aquaticum. The sequence continues at coordinate 523,813 of NZ_SMYL01000002.1, forward strand.
GACAATTTAGCGCTTTGAATTGAGCCCTTTATACGCCTGGCTTGCCCTTACTAGACCAAACCACCGACAAAATTTTCCAGTTGCCTTCACCAACCTTCATCAACTGCCAAACTTCCACGCCGTGATTCAGCACCACGCCACCTTCGATAAATTCAAAATCCGACATCACCCAAGCGAGGTTGTCGTCTTGGGTAACTTTGACGTTATAAAACTTTTCTTCCAGCGTTGATTTTTCATTTTTAATTAAGTCTGCAAATCTCTCATAGCCGCCCGATGTGACGCCGTCAAAAGTCGTATCGGTTTGTGCTTGCTTGATTTTGATGTCTTCCTCGGGCCAAGGCGAGACGAAGAGAATTTTGGAATTTAACACCAAGGTGGAAAGTAGCTTAGGATTTTTTGTTTTGATCGCAACACCAAAGTTTTCAACCAACTTGTTGATCGCCGCCACATCTTCGGGCGTGGTTTTGTGCTGGTCCAAATAGGCGGGAGTTGCAGCTTGGGCGGCTGCGGTAAGACAGGCGCTGCTGATTAATAAGGTGGTCAACAGTTTGTTGAGTTGCGCGCGGAACTGGGTCATTGAGTTCTCCAAATAGGATTGGGATTGGTGCGTCTAAGCGTGAATAAGATCGAATTCATTCATCGCGCATTAAAGCGGGCTGATCGTCGAATCGAGTTTGCAAACTATGCTTTTGTGCAACATTATTTGCAAGCGATTTTTGTGGCTTCATCGCAATCAGCTTGAAGCACGGTAAAGCGGAGCAGGGATTGGAATTAACGGTGATGTGCGGCGCGTTCGACCAAAGCGTGTTCGCACAGTTTGAAACCGAGGTAGGCCAAGACGGCGAATAGAGCGTTGAACAATAAGCCTATCAGTTGCAGCAAACCGCCATCCCAGAGCGCCATCACGCCATATTCCAGCAAATAGTTGGCGTTAGCGGAGAAGTATTTGACTAAATCCAGTGATAGCACGCCGAATACGATGAATAGCGTAACCATCAAAAAATAAGTGGCGATAAAGTGCCGAACTAGCCAATCAAATAAATCGGTGCGGGAGCTCATCGCTATTCCTTAGTGGTCGGAGTTCATGCCCGCGACCAGCCCGGCTTCAACCCAAATGCGCAGGTAAGAAGCGACTTCGTTCGCTCCGGTATCGGCTTGAGCCGCGACATCGCACAATTCGGTAAAGCTCGCCCCAGCAATCGTGGCACCGAGGAGTTGCGCTTCTATGTCAGCGACCGAGCGCCAGTGATTGGTTTCTTGATCGCGCCAGATCAGTAAGTGATGGGTGAGTTGTTCGGGTGCGGCGGTTTCGTTGTTTGCGTCCGCGCTCAGTGCAGTCCAAATTGGTTCGACATTCCATTCCATGGCCAGCAAACGCAAACTGGGATGCAATGTTAATGTCAAGGTCGCCCAATCTTGTGGGGTTAATTGCATGAAATCGCTGACTTGCAGTGTGGCTGCATCCTCGGCATCAAACGCGGTGCTAAGCGCCCATTCCATGCGGATTAAATCGTGTAAAGCCGGATGGGGAACTGAGCTTGGTTCATCACGCACGAATTGAGCTAGATTCTCTCCAAACCAGCGAATTGAGGCTTTCTTTGACGGATATCGACGCAGAAAATTCGCCGCAAGTTGCGCAAAACCCTCGTCACCCAACACGCTGGCAAGCACGGGATAATTTTCCTTTAAGGCTTCGCCCAAGCGGATTTGGTAAGCATTGCTATACACCTGAAAACGAGCAGATTGACCTTGCGGCGTGGCGCGCAACAATCCGGCGGGCGCTTCAAACGAGTAGGCTCGGATGGCGTCGGCAAATTGCTGCTGTTGTTGCGCTAGTAGGCTGCTCATGATGCTTTTCTGGTGAGATGCAAAGCGGTGTCGGCGTGGTATTTCACGGTGTCTAATTCGGTCAATAATTCGGCCAGCGGCGGGATATTGTCGTCGCGCTCAATCATGGTCGGAATCCAGCCGTGGCGCTGCAAGGTGTATTGGTATAGCTCGAAAACAGGCGCGCCGACAGGATGATCGTGCGTGTCAATAATGTAGTCGCCATGATCTTCGTGACCGGCTAAATGAATTTGTTTGATGCGGTTGGATGGAATTGCATCGATGTACGCACGTGCATCGAAGCCATGATTGACCGCGCTGACGTACACATTGTTGACGTCTAATAGCAAGCCGCAATCGGTGCGCTTAATCAGCTGCGCGACGAATTCGGCTTCACTCATTTCATCGGCATGAAAGGCGACATAGGTGGAGGCATTTTCAAGAACGATTTGCTGACCTAAGAAATCTTGCACTTGCGTCACCCGCTCGACCAAATGCGCCAATGCCGCTTCGGTGTAAGGCATGGGCAATAAGTCATGCAGATTGGCATGATCGACACCGGTCCAGCAAATATGGTCCGAAACCCAGCCAGGTTGTACGCGCTGGATGAGTGCTTTCAGCTCGCGCAAATAATCTCTATTCAACGGATCGCAGCCACCAATCGACAACGAGACACCATGCATCACCATCGGGTAATCGCGTCGGATCGAATCTAGAAACTGCAGCGCACGGCCACCGGGAACTAGGTAGTTTTCAGAAATGATTTCCAGCCAATCAACCGGAGGTTTTTGTTCAAGAAAATCATGGTAATGCGCAGGGCGTAAGCCCAGACCGAAGCCGTCAATTTTTGTCATGATAGAGAGAGGTAAAGTTGGTGCCAGATCAGCATCCGGCACCCAGTCCACAAACACTTACATTACATAACGATCTTGCCACCAGCAGCTTTGCAGGCGCTTTCTGACGATTGGCTAACCCAACCTTGTCCTTTACAGGCATTTTGACCTTTGCATGCATTGGTCGCTGATTTGCATTCTGACGTGCCTTTGCAGCTATTGATGCCTGCACAATGCACAGCAGCAGGCGCGTCAGCAGCTTGAGCGACGGACACGTTAGCGCCAAAAGCGAAGAATGCAGCGGCGGCGGATGCGATAGCGATGCTTGATTTAATTGTGCTCATTTGTGACTCCTAAGAAGTGGTAAGGGATTACTGACATGACCAGTTACTTTCAATAAGTGAACTTGGTAAGCAGTAGTCGGCCCAGCGAATTAATCCTTACAAACTTTTTTTAAAAAAATTTAGGAGGGTTGAAATGAGCGGTTTTTGAGGGAAGTTAATTAAATAATTAACATCGGAAATCAGGGGATGTAAAGGCGAGAGTGGCGCGATAACGTCACGGTTTATCGCGCCTTGTGGGGGGGCTGAAACTATGCGAGAACCGCTCTAAACCACTTACCAATATCAGCGATTTCTTCCAAATTAACGGAATGCTGCATTGCGTATTCATGCCATTCGATGTTGTAACCTAGGCTAGCGAGCCAATCGCGCGATTGTTCGGCGCGTTGAATTTGCACTACCGGATCTTGGCGGCCGTGCGCCATGAAGATTGGGACGTTTTGGTTAGCTGGATTGCGTTCTTCGGCAGTTTTGGCGGCTAGCGGCAGGTAGCCGGACAAACATAATAATCCAGCTAGCGGCGTGCTTTGGCGCAAACCGGTTTGCAGCGTCATGGCGCAGCCTTGAGAGAAACCGGCCAGAATAATTTTTTGCGCGCCACGGTTTTGTTCAATCTTAATTAACTCTTCAATCGCTGCTTGCGACGAGCGCAAACCTACTTCGTCTTCGCGATTGAGCAAATCTGCACTGCGAATATCGTACCAAGCTGGCATCACGTAGCCGCCATTGACGGTGACGGGAATATGCGGCGCGTTCGGGAAGACAAAGCGGATTGCTGGGCAGCCGCGCAAATCCAGTTCGTTCACGATAGGGACAAAATCGTTGCCGTCGGCACCCAGTCCGTGCATCCAAATGACGGATGCTGTTGGATTTGGTGAGGTTTCAATTTGTATTGTGGTGAGCTTGGAAGTGGTCATGGCGAATGCGAAGTTAGGTTGTTTTTTTAAGCGCCGATTTAGGTCGGAATGCTTTGCAGATGCTTGGGTCGGTTTCGATATATGGGCCGCCGATCAGATCGATGCAATAGGGAATTGCCGCGAAAATACCGGGCACCACGCTATTGCCGGCCTCGTCGCGCAATCCTTCTAAAGTCTCTTTAATCGATTTTGGCTGACCGGGCAAATTTAAAATCAACGCTGCGTGATCGGTCGTTTCACGAATCACCGCGACTTGGCGTGAGAGAATCGCGGTTGGCACAAAGCGCAAACTGATTTGACGCATTTGCTCGCCAAAACCTGGCATTTCTTTGGTGGCGACAGCAAGGGTTGCTTCGGGTGTGACATCGCGCCGCGAGGGGCCCGTGCCGCCGGTGGTCAGCACCAAATGGCAATGCAAGTTATCGACTAAATTAATGAGCGTTTGCTCGATTTGCATGCGCTCATCGGGAATCAAACGGGTAATGATTTCGTGCGGGCTTTGCAGGCAATCGCTTAGCCATTCGTTTAACGCGGGGATGCCTAAATCTTGATAAGTGCCCGAAGAAGCGCGGTCAGAGATGGAAACCAAACCGATGCGCAAGGTGTGCGCTTGTTCGGCGCGCAATTGAGTTGGATCAGTAATCGTCTGACTCATCCTCGCCCTCGTACTCTTCGTCGTCATCGGCTGCATTGGCTGCTTTTCTGCTATCGGCGTGCAGTTGCTTGAGAATTTGGAAAATCTCGCGATATGCTTTCGGCGGTTTGTTTTCTGCTTGCTCTTTACGTGCGTTGCGAATCAAAGTGCGTAAATGCTGGGCGTCGAGTTCGGGATACTGCTCTAATAATTCGGTCAAGGCTTTATCGTCGGCAAGCAGCTTATCGCGTTTTTTCTCGAACGAATGCATGGTGGCCGTTTCGGCCTTAGACGCGCCGCGCCAGCTATCAATTGTGCGTTGAATGGTGGCGACTTCTTCGGGTTCTAACGAACGCATTTTTTTACCAACATATTGCAATTGGCGGCGACGGCCTTCGTGGTCTTTAATCAATTGGCATTCTAAAATCGCATCGCGAACATCGTCCGGCATCGGCACACGTTTGACGCGGTCGCGCGGTTGGTCGATTAGTTCTTGTCCCAGTTTTTGCAGCGCGGTCATTTCGCGCTTTAGTTGCGATTTGGATGGGCGTTCGTATTCTTGCTCGAATTCAGTGGACTGGAATCCACAAGAGCCTCGGTTTGGATTTGGCATAGTTTTAGTGACTTTTAGGCGGAACAGGCTGCCTATATGGGTGTGAATCAAAACGAATCTTGAAACTAGAAGGCTGCTATCATACTCTTTTTAACCTCGTCCCTAAAGACCTATGAGCGCATTTACCTACAGTCAAGACCAATTAAAGCAATTAGCACAAGATGTTTTACGATTCGCTCGTGACAAAGGTGCAACAGATGCGGCGGTTGAGATTAGTGAGGGCGCAGGATTATCCGTTGGTGTCCGCCGTGGCAAAATTGAAACTATTGAGCAAAACAAGGATAAAGGCATCGGCGTTACTGTATTTATAGGACAGCAGCGCGGTAATGCAAGTACCTCTGATTTTTCCGCCGACGCACTCAAAGCGACCGTCGATGCCGCCTACAACATTGCCCGCTTCACCGCTGCCGACGACTGCGCTGGTTTGCCCGACGCCGATATGTTGAAAAAAAATCCACAAGAATTAAAGCTGTTCCACCCCTGGAAAATCAATACCGAAGAAGCGATCCATCTTGCAAAACGCGCGGAAGCGGCTGCCTTTGAAGTCGATCCGCGCATCAAAAACAGCGAAGGCGCGGGCGTGTACGCGAATCAATCGCAATTCGTCGCCGCGAACTCGATTGGATTTATGGGCGGTTATGCTTTTTCTCGCCACACGATTTCAGTCGCGCCGATTGCAGGCAGCGGTAAAAACATGCAGCGCGATTACTGGTATTCATCTTCCCGCAATCCGAAAAAATTAGCCCAGCCGGAAGCCATCGGCCATTACGCTGCAGAACGCGCTTTATCGCGTATGCATGCGCGTAAATTGGATACTCGCAAATGCCCAGTTTTGTTCGAAGCGCCGTTAGCGGTTGGCTTGGTCGGCGCGTTGGTGCAAGCCGTCTCGGGCGGCGCGTTGTACCGTAAATCGACCTTTATGCTCGACAGCTTAGGCAAATCGATTTTCCCTGCACATATTCAATTGATCGAAGATCCGCATATTTTGGGCGCTGCCGGTTCGTCACCGTTTGATGGCGAAGGCGTGAAAACCCAAAAACGTGCTGTCGTCAAAGACGGTGTGTTGCAAGGTTATTTTTTATCAACCTATTCGGCCCGCAAACTGGGGATGCAAACGACCGGTAATTCGGGCGGCTCACACAATTTGCAGTTCACATCCGACCTCACCAAAGCGCGCGACAACTTTGCGGCGATGCTCAAAAAAATGGGTACCGGTTTGTTAGTCACTGAATTAATGGGGCAGGGCGTCAATTACATGACCGGCGACTACTCGCGCGGCGCTTCGGGCTTTTGGGTAGAAAACGGCGTGATTCAATACCCAGTTGAAGAAATCACCATCGCCGGAAATTTAGCCGACATGTTCCAGCAAATCGTGGCAGTTGGTGCCGACACGATGACACGCGGCACCAAGCAAACCGGTTCGATTTTGATTGAAAGCATGACCGTCGCTGGGAATTAAGCGCTGTACTAAAACATATAGAAAAATCGGAGATTGCAGTCGATGTACTCACTTTATTATTGCCCCGCCACTGCCAGCATGGTGGTGCATCAAGCACTATTAGAAATCGGCGCGCCGCATGAATTGAAATTGGTCGATTTTGACAGCGACGTGCAACATAGCGCCGAGTATTTAAAACTCAATCCGCAAGGCGTGGTGCCTACTTTAATCATTGATGGCAAGCCGATGCGCGAATCGGCGGCGATTTTGATGGCACTGGCCGATCGTCATCCCGAAGCAGGTTTAGCGCCTGCCATCGGTTCGCCCGAGCGCGATTCCTGGTATCAGTGGATAGTATTTCTGAGTAATTCGCTGGCCGCGACTTACCGCTTCTGGTTTTATCCGTCCGACTTAGGGTTGACCGAACACACGCCAGAATCGCGTGCGCCGTTGCAAAAGAAAATCGAAGGGATTTGGACAATACTCGACACCCATCTCGCCGCGCACGGCCCGTATCTCTTGGGTGAACAATTCAGCGCCGCAGATTTGCTACTCATCATGCACATGCGCTGGTCACGCAATATGCCGCGCACCGCGTTGGAATGGCCCGCGTTGAGCAGGTTCGCTGACTTAATGCGCGCCCGCCCTAGCTGGAAAGAAGTCTATCAACGCGAAGGTATTACCGATTGGACTGGTTGGTAGTGCTTGTCGGTTAAGATAATGAGGATTGACCTATTGCTAGCTATTGAAGGTACTGGCAAAAGAATGTCTTCAACTAGATTTTCGGCGGTAAAAATCAAATTTTTATGAAAAAAATATTACTCACCGGTTTCGAGCCGTTCAATCAAGATTCGATTAATCCATCCTGGGAAGCCGTTAAATTGCTCGATGGATTAAACACGCATTTATTCCATGTACGCAGTATCGAATTGCCCTGTGTGTTTGGGCAGTCGGTGCAACAACTTAGCAAAGCAATTGCGTTGACTCAGCCTGATATTGTGATCGCGGTGGGATTGGCGGCGGGGCGCAGTGAGATTTCGGTTGAACGAGTGGCGATCAATATTGATGATGCGCGGATTCCGGATAATGCGAACAATCAACCGATAGATATTCCGGTCGTGGCCGACGCACCGGCAGCCTATTTTTCAACGTTGCCGATCAAGGCAATCGTGCAAAAAATCCGTCAAGAAGGAATCCCGGCTGGAGTTTCTCAATCGGCTGGCAGTTTTGTGTGTAATCATGTGTTTTACGGCTTGATGCATCATGTTGCGCAGCATTCACCTAATTTGCGGGCAGGCTTTATTCATGTGCCCGCAATCCCGCAGCAAGTGGCCAAAGGCGGTAGTAACGCCAATCAGCCTAGCATGTCCCTAACCGATATCGTGCGCGGCTTGCGCATTGCCTTGGCAGTTTGCTGCACGCAGCAGCACGATATTGTGGTCGCTGGAGGCCAGACTTCTTAAGCGGCTTTGGCAAAGTCTGGTAAGGCAATAAACCGCGCCAAATGGTGATCGACATCGCCCAGCGTTAAATCAATGGTGGTTAAACGTTTGAAATAATGCGCCGCTGCCAGTTCGTTGGTCACGCCCATCCCACCGTGCAATTGCACCGCTTGTTGCCCGATAAATTTACCGGCTTGTCCAACCTTAACCTTGGCTGCTGAGACTGCTTTGCGTCGCTCTTGTGCGTCGCTTGCGTGTGCTTTGGAAGCGGCTAAGGTGGTCAGCGATTTGGCTTGCTCTAGCTCGATCAACATATCGGCCATGCGATGTTGCAGGACTTGGAACTTGCCAATTGGCGTGCCGAATTGTTGCCGCGTTTTGAGGTATTCCAGCGTAGCTGCGATTAAGGCTTCCATGCAGCCCACTGCCTCGGCACACAATAACGTCACACCGTAGTCAGAGACTGCGTCTAATAGCTCCCACGCCGTTCCCATTTCACCAATGATGCTGCCGGTGCTTAATTGAACGTTTTTAAATTCAATATCAGAAGCTTGCAGACCATCTAAGGTGCGGTAGTTTTTGATCGTTACACCAGCCAAGCTTGGATCGACTAATAGCAAACTAATACCATCCGCAGCGCGGCTTGCCGCATTGCTGCGCGCGGAGACGATGAGTAATTGCGCTTGAGCGCCATGCAGTACCGTTGTCTTGTTGCCGTTTAAAACAAAACCGCTAGCGTTCGCGGTCACGCTGGTGGTGATGTTGTTTAACTCGTAGCGGGATTGTTTTTCATTCAGTGCGCAAGCGAGTTTAATTTCTCCGCTGGCGACTTGTTCCAATACGTCTGCATGGCTGTGCGATGCTGCCAAAAACTCTGCGCCAAACATAGTGGCGAAATACGGCTCGACGCATAAACTGCGTCCAATTTCTTGCATCACGCCCATCATATCGACTGCGCTTCCCGCGAAGCCGCCTTGTTCTTCGGGAACCGGCAGGGCAGTCATGCCGAGCTCGGCCATCGCATTCCACGCTTTGTTGGAAACGCCGGTGTCGGAATAAATAATCTGTTTACGCGATTCGAAATCGTAGTTGCTCTCTGCCCAGCGGCGTATCGAATCGGTAAATTGTTGCTGCTCTTGGCTGTATTCAAAGTCCATCGTCATCTCCGTAATTTTTATAAACCCAACATCATTTGCGCGATGATGTTTTTTTGAATCTCATTGGAACCGCCGTAAATCGAAGTTTTACGGAAATTAAAATAAGTCCCTGCTAACGGTGCCGCATCGTCGCCCGCGGAAATACTGTGCGCCTGTTTTCCGCTTAAATAAGCTGGATCAAATGGCAAGCCCGCGGGGCCGGCGGCTTCTAACATTAACTCAGTTAATTTTTGTTGGATTTCGGTGCCTTTGATTTTTAATATCGACGCTTCCGGTCCGGGACCTTTTTGTTTGCCTTCGGTGGAGACAACTTTTAATAGTGTCACTTCCAACGCCATCAAATCAATTTCTAGGTTGGCGACCTTGGCGGCGAAGTGCGGATCGGCCAAGATAGGTGCGTCATTTTTTTGTTGAGCTAAGGCGAATTTTTTTAAAAAATTCAATTCACGCTTGCTGCTGCCGATGTCCGCAATGCCGGTGCGTTCATGTCCCAGTAAATATTTGGCGTAGGTCCAACCCATGTTTTCTTCGCCAATTAAATTGGCGACGGGGACTTTGACGTTATCGAAAAACACTTCATTGACTTCGTGTTCTTCGTCCAACATGATGATGGGGCGCACGGTAATACCGGGCGTTTTCATATCGATCAGCAAAAATGAAATCCCGGCTTGCTTACGCGCCGTTGGGTCGGTGCGTACCAAGCAAAAAATCGTGTCGGCATGTTGCGCTAAAGTGGTCCAGGTCTTTTGGCCATTGACTACATAGTAGTCACCGTCGCGTTCGGCGCGGGTTTTTAATGAAGCCAAATCGGAACCCGAACCAGGCTCGGAATAACCTTGGCACCACCAATCTTCGCCGCTCAAAATACGCGGCAAATAATAATCTTGTTGCGCTTTATTGCCGAACTTCATAATCACTGGCGCGACCATAGAAACGCCAAACGGCAAGATGCGCGGTGATCCTGCCAAGCCAGATTCTTCGTTCCAAATATGCCGTTGCACCGGCGTCCAACCGGTTCCGCCAAATTCCACCGGCCATGCATTACCGACCCAGCCTTGTTTGGCCAAAATTTTGTGCCAGCGCAGGTGATCGTCTTTTTCTAACCTCAAATGATTGAGGACTTTGTGTTGAATATCGGCGGGTAAATTTTGCGTAAGAAATTGCCGCACTTCGGCGCGGAATTGTTCGTCTTGCGGGCTGTAGTTGAGGTCCATGTTGTCTCCGTGGGGGATTTAAGCCAGTATGAAATTAGATAAAAGCACGACCGTGCGAATTTTTTCGATTATTGTACTAGGAATTTGCAACCAACAATACGCACGCCGTTGGGATGCGCTAAAAAACAAAAAACGTCATTCCAAATTGGCAATGACGTTTTTAATTAAGCGGTTGATGTGCGCGCTAAGTGAGTTAATTAATTCCGTTGAAAGGATTATCGCCGATTGGACGATTTTCATTGAGCGCCATAATGCCGGTGATTAAGCGATAGGCTTTCCACAGCCATGCGCCGCCCCAAACGATAAACGCTAGCGGAATTCCGACAATGGTGATGATTAGCACCCAGCCCACAAATACGCAGGCCAGATAAATCCAGAATGAATTGATTTGCCAATTGTGATGGCTATAAACGAAAGTCCCGGCTGCCTCGCCGCGTTTGGCGTAACTCAAAATGACTGGAATAAAAGACAGCGCGCCCAAGGTAAATAACATGCTCACGGCATGGAAAATATAAAACCACCATGCGTAATTTTTGATTGATTCCAGTTGCGCATCAAACACCAATTCTTGCGAGTTATTGACTGACATGTTGTCTCCTAAAGTAAGTTTAATACTCCGTCTAATCCAACAAAATTAAGTGCGACATCGGCTTTGGCCCGCACAACCGGTTTAGCGCGGAAAGCGACTGATAATCCCGCAATTTCCATCATCGCCAAATCATTCGCGCCGTCGCCCATGACGATGGCTTGTTGTGTTGTGATTCCCAGTTGCGCGCAGACGCGTTCTACGGTGCGGCGTTTTTCTTGCGCATCGACGATGCCTTTGATAACGTTGCCGGTTAATTTGCCGTTAACGATTTCTAGTTCATTGGCATGGGTGAAGTCGAGGTTTAAGCGCGCTTTCATCCTATCGGTAAAGAAGGTAAAGCCACCAGAAACTAGCAAGGTTTTGATGCCCGCTGCTTGAATCGCTTTGAGCAAAGGCTCGGCGCCAAGCGAGAGTTGCAAGCGTTCGTCGTACACTTTTTGCAAAGCTTCGGCAGGTAAGCCCTTAAGTAAAGCTACGCGACGTGCCAAGCTCTCAGGGAAAGCAATTTCACCGCGCATTGCCGCTTCCGTAATGGCGGAGACTTGCGGCTTTAAACCTTGCATATCGGCGATTTCATCGATGCATTCAATCGTGATTAAGGTGGAATCCATGTCCATTGCCAGAAAACGAAAGTCGCTGAGCTGTTTGGGTGATGTGCTCCAATAGGCGTCGATTTTGGCCGCAAAAGCCAGATCGCTAATTTGGCTTTTTAAGGCGTCGCTGCGCTCGCTTGCCGCAATGCCGGTGCAGCGTATGGCGTGCTGGGAAAGTTCCGTAATCTGCGTTGGTGCGGCGGATTGGGCTAATTCTTTTAGTGCCTTTAGGTCCGCCGTTAGGCTTTGCAAAATCAGTGTTTGAGTAGTTGCGTTCGTCATGTTAGTTGTAAGGTTTATTTCAAGGCGCGGATAGCCGTTTTGATTTGCCCAACTCGTGCAGCCAAATCAGGCATGTTGGCGCTGATGCGTAGCTTATCCTGACCGTGCAATTTAATGTGCTTATTTTTTTGGATTAATTCAATAATCCGAATCGGATCAATCGGCGGCTTTTCGATGAATTGCATCACCGCGGCATCCGAATGAGCGTCAATTTTAAAAATACCCACGGTTTTTGCCAGTACGCGCAGTCGATGCGTTTCCACCAAGGCGGTAACTGGCTCTGGCAGTTTGCCAAAACGATCGATTAATTCCTCTTGTAAGGTATCGATGGCGTCAAAACTCTTGGCGCTGGATAAGCGTTTGTAGAGCGATAAACGTTCGTGCACGTCGCCGCAGAAGTCGCTTGGGAGCAGGGCTGGCGTGTGCAAATTGATTTCGGTGGTGGTCGCTAACGGCGCAGCCAGATCGGGCTCTTTGCCTTCTTTTAAGCTACGCACGGCTTCATTCAACATTTCGGAATACAGTTGGAAACCAATTTCCACCATGTCGCCCGATTGATTGTCGCCTAACACTTCACCCGCACCGCGAATCTCTAAATCGTGCATGGCTAAATAAAAGCCACTGCCGAGTTCTTCCATCTGCACAATTGCATCGAGTCGGCGCTGCGCCAATTTGGTTAGTCCTTTGACGTCGTGCACCAGCAAATAGGCGTAGGCTTGGTGATGCGACCGACCGACGCGGCCACGCAATTGGTGCAACTGCGCCAAACCGAATTTGTCGGCGCGATGCATGATGATTGTGTTGGCGGTTGGGACGTCAATGCCGGTCTCAATAATGGTCGTGCAGAGCAAAATGTTATAGCGCTGCGCCACGAAATCGCGCATAACTTTTTCCAAATCGCGTTCGTGCATTTGGCCGTGCGCGACTGCAATACGCGCTTCGGGCAACAATTCTTCCAGCATTGCTTTGCGGTTTTGGATAGTCTCGACTTCGTTGTGCAAGAAATAGACTTGGCCGCCGCGTTTTAACTCGCGCAAACAGGCTTCGCGCAAGACTGAATTATCTTCACTGCGGACAAAAGTTTTAATTGCTAACCGTTTTTGTGGCGCGGTGGCGATGATGGAGAAATCGCGCAAACCCTCCAATGCCATGCCCAAGGTGCGCGGGATCGGTGTGGCGGTTAAGGTCAATACATCGACTTCGGCACGCAAGGCTTTTAAGGTTTCTTTTTGGCGCACGCCAAATCGGTGCTCTTCGTCGATGATGACTAAACCTAGACGGCTAAATTTAACGTCGTCGGATAATAATTTATGGGTGCCGATGACGATATCGACTGTGCCATCGTTCATGCCTTTAATCGCGGCGGTGATCTCTTTGCCGCTTCTAAAGCGCGATAATTCCGCGATTTTTACTGGCCAATCGGCGAAGCGATCAGCGAACGTTTGAGCATGTTGTTCGGCTAGCAGCGTGGTTGGCGCCAAAATCGCAACTTGTTTGCCGCCCATGACCGCGACGAAGGCGGCACGCAGGGCTACTTCGGTTTTACCAAAACCTACGTCGCCGCAAATCAGTCTGTCCATCGGTTTGCCGGACGTCATATCGCTGACGACCGCATTAATCGCAGCCGCTTGATCGGCAGTTTCTTCAAAGCCAAAACTCTCGGCAAAAGCTTGGTAGTCGTGCGCGGAATATTCAAATGCATGGCCATGACGCAGGGCGCGGCGGGCGTATAAGTTAAGCAATTCAGCGGCAGTATCGCGGCATTGTTGCGCGGCTTTACGCTTAGCTTTTTCCCACGAACCGGAGCCTAAGGTATGCAGCGGCGCTTCTTCTTGCGATGCGCCGGAATAGCGTGAAATAACGTGCAATTGCGCCACGGGCACGTAGAGCTTGGTTTCTTTGGCGTATTCCAGATGCAAAAATTCAGTTTCGCCTTCGCCCAAATCCATGGCGACTAAACCTTGATATCGCCCAATACCGTAATGTTCATGCACCACTGGATCGCCGATTTTGAGTTCAGACAAATCGCGCACCATGGATTCAACTTGCGTCGCGCCTTCTTGCTTTTTGCGCGCGGAAGAGCGGCGGGTGACGTTGGCGTATAACTCGGTTTCGGTGATAAAGCTAATGCCGCTTTCCAGATTGAAGCCAGCAAATAACGGCGCAACGCCTAGCATCAAGGGCGCAGTGCCGGTCACGAAATCGGTCAAGCTATCGCAAATTACGGGATGCAAATCGTATTCGGCAAAATACTGCTGCAATGTTTCGCGCCTGCCGTTGGATTCGGCGCAAATTAAGATGCGCTGTTTGGTTTGCAGTAAGAACGAGCGCAGATTGGCAAGCGGATCATCTAAGCGGCGATTGACCGCGATATCAGGAAGTGCGGTGGAGATTTTTATTTGGTCTTCGGCATTGGACTTAATTAAATACCGCCCAAACGGTTTGGTCAGCGTAAAAAAATCCTCATCGCGCAAGAACAGCGCTTCGGGCGCTAATACTGGCCGTTCACGGTCGGACTTTAAAAACGCATAACGCGATTGCGTATCGGTCCAAAAGCGTTGAATCGCCGCATCAATTTCACCGACCATGCACAGGCAAGTCGATTCTGGCAAATAGTCGAACAAGGTGGCAGTTTGTTCAAAAAACAGTGGCAGATAATATTCAATTCCCGCCGAAGCAATACCGTTGCCGATGTCTTTATAGATGCGGGTACGTGATGGATCGCCTTCAAACACCTCGCGCCATTTTTTGCGGAAAGCGGTGCGCGCTGGTTCATCCATGGGGAACTCGCGGCCTGGCAACAGGCGAACTTCCTTGACCGGATAAATCGTGCGCTGCGTATCGGCGTCAAAGGTGCGGATGGTTTCTATGGTTTCGCCGAACAAATCTAGGCGATACGGCAAGGGCGAACCCATCGGGAATAAGTCAATCAAGCCGCCGCGCACGGCATATTCGCCCGGCGACATCACTTGCGACACGTGGCTGTAACCCGCCAAGGTCAGTTGAGTTTTAAGCTGCGCTTCGTTGAGTGTTGCGCCTTGTTTGAAAAAGAATGTATAAGCCGCTAAAAATGAGGGAGGTGCCATGCGCAGGAGCGCGGTGGACACCGGCACAATTAACACATCCGATTGACCGTGACCCACTTCATACAGTGTTGCCAAGCGCTCGGACACTAAATCCTGATGCGGCGAGAACGCGTCGTAGGGCAATGTTTCCCAGTCCGGCAATACATGACAGCGCAACTGTGCTTCGCTGCCAAACCAACTAATTTCGGTTTGCAAACGCTGAGCATCGGTCGCATCGGCCACGAATACCGTCAACATGCGCTGCGCAGCTTTGAGCGCCGTAGCTGTCTGACTTAAGGCGTACGAATCGGCCGAACCGTGCAGAGTGGGTAAATGAATCCGATAACCTGGTTTGGGTAGCGAGTGCAGATCAAATGACATTGGCAGAATTAGGTTGGAGGGCAAAAGCTGACGGTATAGTCGAATCGTTGGTGAATTGTGGTCGAATTATTGCTTGGCTTGCTTGGAGTTGCAGTCCATTTGACTTTACAATGGAGCACGTATTATAAACTACCGCCGGGAAACTGTTCCCGCCCTTCAACTCTTGATTTTTATTCGTTTGATAACACGTTGAGCCTCTCAAATTCCCCGCGATATTTTGCCTTAATTCCAGCCGCCGGCGTCGGTGCGCGCATGCAAGCGGATTGCCCGAAACAATATTTGCACATTGGCGGCAAAAGTATTTTGCAACATAGCGTTAATGCGTTTTTGCGGCACGCCGCGATTCAGCATGTGTTTGTGGTGGTGAGCCCGCACGATGCTTATGTTGCGCAGGAATTACTGAAGGATGAGCGGCTAACGGTGTTGTTTTGTGGCGGCGAAACCCGCGCTGATTCCGTGACTAACGGCTTGGATGCAATGGCCGGGCAAGTTGATGCGCTAGATTGGATTCTGGTGCATGATGCGGCCAGACCCGGTTTAACGCCCGATTTAATCAGTCGCTTAATCGATCAAGTCGGTACTGATGAGGTAGGTGGACTGCTGGCTTTGCCTGTCGTGGACACCGTTAAACTACAAAATTTAAGCGCTTCACAGCATCAGGTAAAAACCATTCCACGGGCCGGTTTATGGCTAGCCCAAACACCGCAAATGTTTCGCCATCGCGTATTAAGCGATTGCTTAGCAAGCGCAAAAGCAGCGTCATTTGATATCACCGATGAAGCGAGCGCCATTGAGGCCAGCCGTTTGATACCTCAACTGGTCGAAGGTCATTGGTGCAATACTAAAATTACCCGTCCTGACGATTTGGTATTGATCGACTCTTATTTAGCAAAACTTATTTAGCAAAACTTATTTAGCATTACATACCTCGCAACCATAAATCCATGAAAAACTCCCCTCCAAATTTCCGCGTAGGCCAAGGCTACGATTGCCACGCCTTGGTTGAAGGCCGCAAATTGATTATTGGCGGTGTGACCATTCCACACAAAACCGGTTTGCTCGGTCACTCCGATGCCGACGTGTTGCTGCATGCGATTACCGATGCGTTATTTGGCGCGGCGGGTTTGGGCGACATTGGCCGACATTTTCCAGACACCGCGCAAGAATTTGCGGGCGCAGATTCCCGTGTGCTGCTGCGCGAAGCCGTCAAGCGCGTGGCCGCGGCTGGCTTTGCCGTAGGCAATTTAGACGCAACCATTATTGCGCAAGCGCCGAAAATGGCGCCGCATATTCCGACGATGGTTAGTCATATTGCCCAGGATTTAAATGTTGAGAATAACCGCGTGAACATCAAAGCGAAGACCAATGAAAAGTTGGGCTATTTAGGACGCGAAGAAGGTATTGCTGCTGAAGCGGTAGTATTGATTTACAGCATATAATTTTGGCGTGATTTAGCGCATACTGCAGCACTGATTTCTGATTCATCCTCTTTTGCAAAGGCATCACCATGAGCACCGAACAACTGAAAGACTCGTTAAAAAAACTGCACGAAAGTTTGAATAGCACCGATCAAGTCGATGCGGAATTGTCCGACTTGTTAAAAACGCTCTCCGAAGATATTCATAATCTGCTGCACAAAGAGCACACGGATGAAGATTCCTTGAGCCATTTGGGTGATCGCACCTTGGCGTTGTCGGCTAAATTCGCAGCGCAAAATCCGCACCTTGAATCTGGCTTGCGCGAGCTAGGCGATATTTTGGCGCGCATGGGAATTTAATTGTGTGACGTGAAGCCGGAATTTACGCGATTGATGTAATTCGCTAGATCAACTAATCTGGTCGTTCAGTTTTTTTTAAAATAGCTCCTCAATTGGAGCTATTTTTTTTACCTATTTTTGCGAGCCTGTGTTGATTGCGCCACAAAATCGCTTCGCACTGCGCCCTGATTTGGGGCAAATTTGTTTAAATTTCACGATATGAAATCAACGTTTCGTATTATAAAATCTCGTCCCCGCTACGCACCAATTTTCTATTTCATTTTAAGATATGTTATTTCACATCGCAAAAAATAAAACGTAAGTAATTGGTTTTTAACGATTAAAAATAACTTATATGTCTTATATAAGACCTTGTTGCTCCGCAAAATAAGGCATATAGTTATTCCTAGCGAATTCGATTTAAAGCAGTTTTCACCCACTTTTACTTTGTTTTATTTGATAGGAGAAACACCATGTTGACTCGTGAACAGCAAATCGCCGCAATACAAAAAGATTGGGACACTAATCCACGTTGGATTGGTATCAAACGTAACTACACCGCAGAAGACGTTGTACGTTTGCGCGGCTCGATCCAAGTTGAGCACACCTTAGCAAAAAACGGCGCGGTCAAATTATGGAATCTGGTTAACAACGAACCATTCGTTAATGCCTTAGGCGCGTTGACTGGTAACCAAGCAATGCAACAAGTTAAAGCAGGCTTGAAAGCAATTTACTTGTCCGGCTGGCAAGTGGCTGGCGACGCAAACGTTGCTGGTGAAATGTACCCAGATCAATCGTTGTACCCAGCGAACTCAGTACCGTTAGTAGTTAAGCGAATCAACAACACATTAACTCGCGCTGACCAAATTCAATGGTCCGAAGGTAGCGACGAGATTGATTACTTTGCTCCTATCGTAGCTGACGCTGAAGCCGGCTTTGGTGGCGTGTTGAATGCCTATGAACTGATGAAATCCATGATCGACGCTGGCGCGGCTGGTGTGCATTTTGAAGATCAATTGGCTTCCGTTAAAAAATGCGGTCACATGGGCGGTAAAGTATTGGTTCCAACCCGCGAAGCGGTTGAAAAACTCAACGCAGCACGTTTGGCAGCAGACGTAATGGGCGTTCCAACGGTGTTGTTGGCACGTACTGACGCGGAAGCGGCTGATTTGTTGACCTCCGATGTTGATGCTAACGACAAGCCGTTCTTGACCGGTGAGCGCACAGTGGAAGGCTTCTACAAAACTAAACCAGGTTTGGAACAAGCAATCTCACGCGGCTTAGCTTATGCCGAATACGCTGACATGATTTGGTGTGAAACTGGTAAGCCAGATTTGGAATTTGCTCGTAAATTTGCCGAAGCGATTCACGCTAAATTCCCAGGTAAATTGTTGTCTTACAACTGCTCACCATCGTTTAACTGGAAGAAAAATCTGGATGACGCAACGATTGCTAAATTCCAAAAAGAATTGGGCGCAATGGGTTACAAATTCCAATTCATCACCTTGGCCGGTTTCCATGCATTGAACTACGGCATGTTCAACTTGGCACACGGTTATGCACGTCGTCAAATGTCGGCATTCGTTGAATTGCAAGAAGCTGAATTTGCAGCAGCAGAAAAAGGCTTTACTGCGGTAAAACATCAACGTGAAGTTGGTACTGGCTATTTTGATGCGGTAACGCAAGTTATTCAGCAAGGTCAATCGTCAACGACGGCGTTGCACGGTTCGACCGAAGATGAACAATTTTTTGACAAAAAAGTCGCTTAATTGCTCGAGAAGTTGAGTAAATAGAAGTTTATTTATGTTTTTAAGAGAAATTGAGCGTAAGTTCATTAAACTTTCTCTTGGGAAATAAATCAAAACCGCATCTTCATGGTGCGGTTTTTTGTTTTTGGATCGATTGAAGCGGCGATATATGTGTTTTTTTACAGGTTTATCGCAGCCAACTGTGGGTTAACTGCGAGTTGTTCGGGTTTTCTAGGCCGAAATCCAGTAAAATGCTGGAATTATTTTATCCACAATTTCTGGTCGGAAACACTTACAGCGCGTTGCCATTATTTCTATGGGGTAATTTAAACGGGCTAGTAATAAGCAAGTTTGCGCGAACGTATCGCGTTTCTTTCTGACCTAGGTGACGCTCAGAGCGGTTTATTTGGCGCGCCGAACATATCAACTATTTCAATTGGCTTAATGAATAACATTCGTAATTTTTCGATTATTGCCCATATCGACCACGGTAAATCCACCTTGGCCGATCGTATTATCCAGCTTTGCGGCGGCTTGTCTGACCGCGAAATGGAAGCGCAAGTGCTTGATTCCATGGATATTGAGCGCGAGCGCGGCATTACTATTAAAGCGCAAACCGCGGCCTTGACCTATAAAGCGCGCGACGGCCAGATTTATAATCTCAATTTGATTGATACGCCCGGTCACGTCGATTTCAGCTACGAAGTGAGCCGCTCCTTGTCGGCCTGTGAAGGCGCGTTGCTGGTAGTGGACGCCTCGCAAGGGGTAGAAGCGCAAACGGTGGCTAACTGTTACACCGCAATTGAATTAGGCGTGGAAGTTGTGCCTGTTCTTAATAAGATCGATCTTCCATCCGCCGATCCAGAAAATGCCTCCAGCGAAATCGAAGAAGTTATCGGTATTGACGCGACCGACGCGGTGCATTGTTCGGCCAAAACTGGCTTAGGCGTAGTTGACGTTATCGAGTCGTTAATTAGTAAAGTACCGCCGCCAAAAGGCGACCCAGACGCGCCCCTGCAAGCCTTAATCGTTGATTCTTGGTTTGATAACTACGTTGGCGTTGTTATGTTAGTGCGCGTTGTTAATGGCACCTTAAAGCCCAAAGATAAAATCGTGTTAATGGCCAATGGCTCCAATCATTTGGTCGAAAGTGTCGGCGTATTTACTCCTAAATCATTGACTCGCGCCGCATTAAGCGCTGGCCAAGTAGGTTTTATTATTGCCGGTATTAAAGAATTAAAAGCCGCCAAAGTGGGCGACACCGTAACTTTGCAATCCCGTCCCGCCGCTGAGCCATTGCCCGGATTTAAAGAAGTCCAGCCGCAAGTGTTTGCCGGTTTATTCCCGGTCGAAGCCAATCAATACGACGCGTTGCGTGACTCGTTAGAAAAGCTCAAGCTCAATGACGCTGCTTTGCAATACGAACCAGAAGTCTCGCAAGCCTTGGGTTTCGGCTTCCGTTGTGGCTTCTTGGGCCTGTTGCATATGGAAATCGTGCAAGAACGTTTAGAGCGCGAATTCGACATGGATTTGATCACTACCGCACCGACTGTTATTTACGAAGTGGTGCAGGGCGATGGATCGATTTTGATGGTGGATAATCCCTCCAAAATGCCGGACCCATCGCGCATTGAAGAAGTGCGCGAACCGATCGTTACCGTGAATTTGTACATGCCGCAAGAATATGTGGGCGCGGTGATTACCCTGTGTACTAGCAAACGCGGTGTGCAGCTCGATATGAGTTATCACGGTCGCCAAGTGAAATTGACCTACGAAATCCCGATGGCTGAAATCGTGTTGGATTTCTTTGATCGTTTGAAATCCACTTCACGCGGCTACGCATCGATGGATTATGAATTCAAAGAATATCGCGCCGCCGACGTGGTCAAAGTTGACATGCTAATTAACAGCGAAAAAGTCGATGCATTGGCAATTATCGTGCACCGCGCAAACAGCCAATATCGCGGTCGCGCGGTAGCCGCCAAAATGCGTGAATTGATTCCGCGTCAAATGTTCGATGTGGCGATTCAAGCAGCCATCGGAGCCAATATTATTTCGCGCGAAAACGTCAAAGCGTTGCGTAAAAACGTGTTAGCCAAGTGTTATGGCGGTGATATTAGCCGTAAGCGTAAATTGCTGGAAAAACAAAAAGCCGGTAAAAAGCGCATGAAACAAGTCGGCTCGGTAGAGATCCCGCAAGAAGCATTTTTAGCAATTTTACAAGTGGAAGATAAATGAACCTGCAATCAATCTTAGGCAATTTCGCCTTAATTTTGTTTATTTTGACGATTTTAACGGGCGTTATTTGGTTTTTAGATGTATTTGTCTTTGCAAAACAAAGGAAGTTAGTTGCTGATGCAGCATTGGCGGAATACGATGCGCGACGTGAGAAATTAAGTGCCGAAGGTTTGAAGCTTGAAACCAGCAATCGTGAGGAATTAAAAGCCAATTTAATGCGTCAACCGGCTTGGATCGAATACACCGGCAGCTTCTTTCCAGTGATTTTATTGGTATTTTGCTTACGTTCGTTCTTGTACGAACCGTTCAAAATCCCATCGAGTTCCATGTTGCCAACTTTATTAGTCGGCGATTTGATCTTGGTGAATAAATTTACTTACGGTATTCGTTTGCCAATAATTAACAAAAAAGTCATTGAAATTAACCAGCCACAACGTGGCGACGTCATGGTGTTTAAATACCCCAAAGACATGACCTTGGATTATATTAAGCGGGTGATTGGCGTGCCCGGTGATAAAATCGTCTACAAAGACAAGCGGTTAACCGTCAACGGCCAAGAAGTTAGCTACAAAGAATTGCCCGATTTTTTGGATGAAGAGCGGTTAACTTACGCTAAACATTACGAAGAAAATCTGCTCGGCGTGCACCACGAAATCTTAAACGACGAACGCGCACCAACCTATGTACCCGGCGTGCACGAGTTTCCGCACAGCGAATTGTGTACTTATGATTTAGACGGTTTTGCTTGCACCGTACCAGCAGGAAATTATTTCATGATGGGCGACAATCGCGACAACAGTGCTGATAGTCGCTACTGGGGATTTGTCCCAGATGAAAATATTGTTGGTAAGGCGTTTGGTATTTGGATGAATCAAAATGTGATTACCAATCTCGAATTCAAAAAGTTAAAACGTATCGGCAGTTTTCAATAATTTCACGTCACGGAGAAAAACATGAAAGGTTGTCCTAATTTACAAAAACAACGCGGCCTGTCTTTAGGTGGTTTGATTTTGGCATTGGTTTTAGTGGGCTTGGCTGCGGTGCTGGGGATGCAAATCGTGCCCGCCGTAGTGGAATTTCAAAGCATTAAAAAGGCGGTTAATGATGCGCGCAATACGGGTACCAATGCTCAAGAAATCGAATTTAGCTACAACAAAATTGCTCAAGCCGGCTATATCACTTCCGTTACTGGTAAGGATTTAACGATCGTAAAAGAAGATGGCGCATACGTTGTTAGTTTCGCCTACGAGAAAAAGCTGCCGCTTTTTGGTCCAGCCAGTTTGTTGTTGGAATTTAATGCCACAACCGACAAAAAGCATTGATCGCAGTTTGGTAATAGCAACGAGCACGGTTTTAAATATTAGGTATCCCTTTATGAGTAAGTCAGCAGCATGATAAACGACACGTTATTGCAGAATAGATTAGGTCATGTATTCAATGACCCTAATCTATTGCAGCAGGCTTTAACTCATCGCAGCCATAGTGTTTTGCACAATGAGCGCTTGGAATTCTTGGGCGATTCAGTTTTAAACTGTGTAGTTGCTTCACTGTTATTTCAAAAATTTCATACGATAGACGAAGGCGATTTATCACGCTTGCGGGCAAATTTGGTTAAACAGCAATCGCTCTACGAAATCGCCTTGCGCTTGGATTTAGCGCAATTTTTGCGTTTAGGCGAGGGCGAATTAAAGTCTGGCGGGTTTCGCCGCCCATCGATTTTGGCGGATACGCTAGAAGCCTTGTTTGGCGCGATTTATCAGGATGCTGGTTTTAACGCTGCGCGTGATGTGATTTGTGGTTTGTATATTCCGATTTTAGAAACTGTTGACCCGGCAACTTTGGGCAAAGATGCCAAGACACTATTGCAAGAATATTTGCAAAGCAAAAAAATAGCTCTGCCGGTATATACCGTAGCCGCGACCCACGGCGCAGCGCACAATCAAGAATTTGAAGTGGAATGCGCCATTCCTAAATTAGAAATCCAAGTGTTCGGAACCGGTGGAAGTCGCCGTGCTGGCGAACAAGCTGCGGCCAAAATGGCGCTCGAAGCAGCTACTGCCATTTTGTCCAAATCACCTGCGCCAAAACGTAAGGCCAAACCGCGCACGACACAATTGAAATTAGCGGGCATAGCAACGGTTCAATCCGATGAAGTTGCAATGGTTCCGCCCACCACGCCACCAGTTACCAGCGCTAAGCCGGAAACAGCCACCGACAAGAAAAAAAGCGCAGCTCCAACCACCGACACCAACCAGACGACGATAGCATGACCGACCAAGAGCACACAGAAGCACCTGCAGACGATTTCCGTTGCGGTTATATCGCCATCGTTGGTCGTCCAAACGTGGGTAAATCAACCTTGATGAACGCCTTAATCGGCGCCAAAATCAGTATCACTTCGCGCAAGGCGCAAACCACCCGTCATCGCATCACTGGTATTCAAACCAAAGGCCAAGCGCAGTTTGTTTATGTCGATACGCCGGGTTTCCAGACCAAGCATTCCAATGCGTTAAATCGGACGTTAAATCGCACCGTGACTACTACCTTAACCGCGGTCGATGTGGTGCTTTACGTCGTGGAAGCCGGCATGTTTTCGCAAGCCGATATTTCGGTGTTGGAATTGCTACCTAAAAATATCCCCTGTATTTTGGTTATCAACAAAGCCGATCACATCAAAGATAAAGCCGTGTTAATGCCGTTCGCCGCGCAAGTTGCTAGCCGATTTAATTTTGCTGCAATTGTGCCTGTTTCAGCGCGTCAAGGCTTTCAATTAGACAGCCTTGAAGCCGAGGTCAAAAAACATTTGCCTATCAATGCGCCGATGTTTGCCGAAGACGATATTACCGATAAGAGTGAAAAATTTTTAGCAGCAGAAATCGTGCGCGAAAAAGTATTCCGTTTTGTCGGCGACGAATTGCCCTACACCAGCACGGTTTTGGTTGAAAAGTTTGAGGTCGAAGGCAATCTGCGCCGCGTATTTATCGCGATTTTGGTGGATCGCGACGGCCACAAAGCTATGCTGATAGGTAAAAAAGGCGAACGCCTCAAAGAAATCTCCACCCAATCGCGCCAAGACATGGAAAAGCTATTCGGTGGCCCAGTTTATTTGGAAATCTGGGTCAAAATTAAATCAGGCTGGGCCGATAATGAAGCTGGTTTGCGCGCCTACGGTTACGAATAAACCATTTTGAACCTCTCATGACAGAGTTTGCGGATACGCAGTCGCCCGATTCGCTGGATTCCTTGGAATCCATTTTAAATTTGGGCGCTCCACAAACTCCTGTGCCACCAGAATCACTCCTTATCCCCGCATCTAAACCCAATGCAGCGCGGTACCGTAATTCGGCTATACCAACACGTCCGCTGCGAGTATTGGCGCAACCCGGTTTTGTGCTGCACAGCTATCCCTACAAAGAAACCAGCTTAATCGTTGACGTATTTACTCGGCAGTATGGTCGAATCGCATTGCTGGCCAAAGGCGCTAAGCGTCCGCATTCCCAATTACGCGGAGCGCTGCAAACGTTTCAACCGCTTACCCTTTCTTGGACGGGCAAATCCGATTTACAAACATTAACCGCGGCCGAATGGGTTGGCGGAATGCTGCCCTTAGAGAAAAGCGCACTGCTGTGTGGTTTCTACCTGAATGAAATCATCGTCAAACTATTGCAACGCGATGATCCGCAACCTTTATTGTTTGATGCCTATGTCGCTACCATCAATCAATTGGCGCACGGCGAACCAGCGACGATTGTGTTGCGTAAATTTGAGTTGAATTTGCTCAAATCCGCGGGCGTCGTCGGCGATCTTACTTTTTGTACCCAACAACGAACCAAAGTTGATGCAGACGTAATATATGTGGTTGACCCAGATATCGGCGCTCGTCCTAGCCTAGAAACGGAACAAGGGGTTAAAGTACACGGTAAAACGTTATTGGATATGCATTCGGCGGATTATTCAGATACGCGAACCCAATCTCAAAGTAAATTATTAATGCGATTTTTATTGGCGCATCACCTGCACGGCGCAACAATCAATACTCGACAAATCTTAATGGACTTGCAAAAACTATGACTATGAATCAACGTATTCACGCGCTCGAACTAGGGATCAACATCGACCACGTTGCGACCTTGCGCAACGCGCGCGGCACAAGCTATCCAGATCCAATCAAAGCGGCCTTGCTGGCAGAACACGCCGGTGCTGATTTAATCACCTTGCATCTGCGCGAAGATCGCCGCCACATCAAAGATGCCGACGTGCGCGCTATTCGTCCGCAACTTATCACGCGCATGAATCTAGAAGCGGCAGTTACCGCGGAAATGTTGGACTTTGCCTGCGAAATCAAACCGCATGATGTGTGCTTAGTGCCTGAGCATCGGGCCGAAGTCACCACCGAGGGCGGCTTGGATGTGGTGAAAAATTTTGCCCAAGTGCAGGCCGCAGTGAAGCAATTGCAAGCTGAAGGCATACGCGTGAGTCTATTCATTGATTCTGACGAAGCGCAAATCCAAGCCGCAACCGAAGCCGGCGCCACCGTGATTGAAATCCACACCGGTCGTTATGCGGACGCGGTGGATGCGCAAGCGCGTCAATTTGAATTAGAGCGCGTTCAGCAAGGCGTGATATTCGGCATCCAGCGCGGCTTGCGTGTCAATGCTGGACACGGTTTGCATTACACCAACGCGCAAGCGATTGCC
Organism: Sapientia aquatica; assembly: GCF_004358105.1. Classification (GTDB taxonomy): domain Bacteria; phylum Pseudomonadota; class Gammaproteobacteria; order Burkholderiales; family Burkholderiaceae_D; genus Solimicrobium; species Solimicrobium aquaticum. The sequence goes on from NZ_SMYL01000002.1 coordinate 549,578, forward strand.
GCGATTGCTGACATTAGCGAACTCAATATTGGCCACGCGATTGTCGCGCAAGCCGTTTTTGTCGGCTGGGAAAATGCCGTGCGCGATATGAAAGCGATCATGACATTGGCGCGAGTCAATCGCAATGAATTAGGCTTCTCAGGAGCCTAAGGTGATTTTTGGTATTGGCACCGACATCGTCCAAATCGAGCGTATCGCTGCGATCCTGACCCGCACTGAAGATCGGTTTGCCGAAAAGATTTTGGGGTCGGATGAATTAGTAGAATTCGCTCAACGCCGCGAAAAAAGTGCGGAGCGCGCAGTACATTATTTGTGCAATCGCTTCGCCGCTAAAGAAGCGTTTTCCAAAGCTTTAGGCCTCGGAATGCGCGCCCCAATGACGTGGCACGATATCCAAATACTAAACGACGAGCAGGGCGCCCCAAGAGTTGTCACTACCGGTGAATTGGGTAGTTATATGGTGACCAAAAAATTAGTTTCGCGTGTTTCTCTAAGCGATGAAAAAGACTACTCGGTAGCCTTTGTTGTCATCGAGCACGCCGCTTAAAGATAGTCAGATTTAGATAGCAACCCTTAGATAGCCAGATTCGATTTAGCCAGCGCGTTTACCGCGATCTACTAAACCTATTTTTCAATTCAATTCATTCATGTCCGAAGTCTCGCCCGAACGTCAAGAGCTCATCGCCACCGTGGCGAAATTGCCCAACCTTCCCGGGGTATATCGCTACTTTGATAGCAGCGATAAATTGCTCTATGTCGGTAAAGCGCGTGATTTAAAAAAGCGCGTTAGCAGTTATTTTCAAAAAAACCTTTCCAGTCCACGCATTGCTTTAATGGTCGATCGTATCGTGCGCATGGAAACGACCGTGACGCGCAGCGAGGCGGAAGCCTTGATTTTGGAAAACAACTTAATCAAAGCGCTGCAACCGCGTTTTAATATTTTGTTTCGCGACGACAAATCCTATCCCTATTTAAAAATAACCGGCCAAGATACCCCGCGCATGATGTATTACCGCGGCGCGATTGATAAAAAGAATCAATTTTTTGGGCCGTTCCCGAGTGCATGGGCGGTGAAAGAATCGATCCAAATCCTGCAAAAAGTTTTTCAATTGCGCAGTTGTGAAGACAGCGTATTCACCAATCGAACACGGCCTTGTTTATTGCACCAAATCCAGCGTTGCAGCGCGCCGTGCGTCAATATTATTAGCGCTGAGGAATACGCCCAAGACGTCAATAATGCCGCCCAGTTTTTGCGCGGGCGCCAAAGCGAAGTCATGCAAGCGCTTGAGAAAAAAATGCTGGGTTTTGCCGAGCAACTGGCGTTTGAAAAAGCGGCCGTCGTGCGCAATCAAATGTCGGCCTTATCCAAAGTGTTGCATCAGCAAGGCATGGAAAGTACCAACGACGTTGATCTCGATATTATTGCCGTGTATCTAAAAGGCGGGCGCGCCTGCGTCAATCTGGCGATGGTACGTGGCGGACGGCATTTAGGTGATCGGGCATATTTCCCAACGCAAGTGGAAGAAGCGATTACCGAAAATGTGCTGGAAGCGGAAGTCTTGCAGGCTTTTTTGGCGCAGCACTATTTGGATCAATACATTCCGTCAATTTTAGTGACCAATTGTGTTTTGGACGCGCCAGAATTGATGTTGGCATTGATGGATCAATGCGGTCATAAAATTCACTTAATTACGCAGCCGCAGGAGCAGCGCCGCCATTGGCTAGAAATGGCTCAAAAAGGCGCTGAGCTTGCCTTAGCGCGTTTGTTGACCGAGCAAGGTTCTCAGCAAGCACGCACGCGCGCCTTGGTTGAGGCGTTAAGCTTAGATGTCACCGATTTGGACACGGTGCGGGTTGAGTGCTTTGATATTAGCCACACCCAAGGCGAGGCGACGCAAGCATCTTGTGTCGTGTTCCATCATCACGAAATGCAAAATGGCGAATACCGCCGTTACAACATCAATGACATCACGCCAGGCGACGATTATGCGGCGATGCGTCAGGTTTTACATCGACGTTATGAGAAGGTGGCGAGCAACAATGGCGTCATGCCAGACGTTGTGTTGATCGACGGCGGTAAAGGCCAAGTCGAAATGGCGCGCCAAGTGTTTGTTGAATTGGGGCTCGATATTGGTTTAATCGTCGGTGTGTCCAAGGGAGAAGGGCGCAAAGTCGGTTTGGAAACCTTGGTATTTGTCGATGGTCGCCCAGAACAAGAATTAGGCAAACAGTCCGCCGCGTTAATGTTAATCGCCCAAATCCGCGATGAGGCACATCGTTTTGCGATAACTGGCATGCGGGCTAAGCGCGCAAAGGCACGGCAAACCTCGCGTTTGGAAGAGATCGAAGGAATTGGCGCAAAGCGTCGGCAAAAATTATTGGCTCGATTTGGTGGTCTAAAAGGGGTTGCAGATGCTAGCATTGAGGACTTGGCCTCTGTTGAGGGTATTTCTCGGCAGTTAGCAGAACAAATTTACAAGCAATTACACTGAGACAAACACGAACTATGCCCTTTAATTTTCCGATCTTATTGACTTGGTTGCGCGTTGCTTTAATCCCGCTGGTGGTCGGCGTTTTTTATCTGCCGCCCACTTGGCTATCCCCATTTCACCAAGGCTTGGCCTCGACCATTATCTTTATCGTGGCCGCAATCACCGATTGGTTTGATGGTTTTTTAGCGCGCCGCTGGAATCAGACGTCGGCCTTCGGTGCGTTTTTGGATCCAGTGGCCGATAAGCTAATGGTCGCTGGCGCGTTGTTGGTGCTGGTGCAGTTTGATCGCGTTAATGCAGTGATCGCGTTCGTCATAATTGGGCGCGAAATTGCGATTTCTGCCCTACGTGAATGGATGGCGCAAATTGGCGCGTCGAAATCGGTGGCGGTCAGCTCGATCGGTAAGATCAAAACGGCCGCGCAAATGACGGCGATTCCGATGTTGTTGTTTCATGAGCCGCTCTTTGGTTTTTTCGATACCGCCTACTGGGGCCAATGGTTTATGTTGATTGCCGCGGTGCTTACCGTGTGGTCGATGTTTTATTATTTAAAACTTGCGTGGCCGCTCATCAAAGACCATTCCGGAAAACTTCCTTAAAACAAGATTTTTAGCCGAATTATTCTTGACAGGAAAAGGCGCATCTATATAATGTGCGCCTGCTCTCGGTGATGTAATAATTTAGAAATAATTACCCGACCGAGCTCGGCAAAATTTGTCAGTCGAAACATATGCGGGAGTAGCTCAGTTGGTAGAGCGCAACCTTGCCAAGGTTGAGGTCGAGAGTTCGAGACTCTTCTCCCGCTCCATAAAAAGTACTAGACAGAAAACACAAATGTCGTTAGAATCTCGGTCTCGCTGATTGGTTGAAGTTAAACGAATTAAGCAGCGATAGCTAAGATTTATCGGTGTTAGCTAGAAGTAAAAAGTAACGCAATGCGGGAGTAGCTCAGTTGGTAGAGCGCAACCTTGCCAAGGTTGAGGTCGAGAGTTCGAGACTCTTCTCCCGCTCCAGAATTGGTAATAACTAGAATGATAAGCTAGTTATTTAGTAGCAAAAGATCATGCGGGAGTAGCTCAGTTGGTAGAGCGCAACCTTGCCAAGGTTGAGGTCGAGAGTTCGAGACTCTTCTCCCGCTCCAAGTTAAAACAAGGAAGCATGTTTAGCTTCCTTTTTTGTTGGATAGTGTTAAAAGTTAAGAAGTTGGTTTTGAGTTAGAATGCCAACCTTCGGCGGGGTAGCAAAGAGGTTATGCAGCGGCCTGCAAAGCCGTTTAGAGCGGTTCGATTCCGCTCCCCGCCTCCAAAACAACAAGATGTCGATTCATCTTAAAAGTCTATGCAGCAATGCGTGGAAAAGTGCCCGAGTGGTGAAATTGGTAGACACATCGGACTTAAAATCCGCCGCTTTCCGTAAAAGGGGCGTGCCGGTTCAATTCCGGCCTCGGGCACCAGTTGTTAATTAAATGTAGAAAATGACTAGAACTTACCTAGCTTGGTTAAGTGATAGTTAATAAATCAAGGAGCTGCTGAGCTCCTTTTTTATTGGTCAAAAATCCCCGCATCTAGGGTGCGCTAAGCTAAATCGCACTAAACATCGCCGCATTTTTGCGTTGTTAAAGAGCAACTAATTATCCCTCCGTATTCTGTCTTAAATTAGAGACAATCCCCCTCTCGATAACTTACTCCCAATCGATAATTTTTGTTAATTATCATGCTAATATGCAACGTTATTGCTGCTAGGCATTTGGTCAATCGTGAATTTTTATAACTGACAATTTACCGTCAAAGTAAAAATTCTGTGACATGCACTTAATTGCGAGCGGTTAATAAACAATTCATTGTTGGATTACATAACAATATCAAAGGAGTACGCATTCATGTCTTTCCTATCCGGAAGTTTGAAGGGGATAAGTATCGCCTCTTTGTTGCTAGTGGGCGTATCGCTACAAGCGACCAATTTACTTGATCCCAAACTCAGTACCAGTTTGACGGTCGCACCGACTCAAAATCCAACAGCACCAACGGCCGCCGCCACTGCTGCCGCACCTTCTGCCACACCAGTGAATGGCAGTTTGGATGGAATTCCAATGGCCTCGCCACATGCAGCATTCGTGCGTCAGCCTAGTTCGCCCGATGCGTGGGGCGGCGCTCGCACTGGTAAGGAAGCAACTTTGTCAGATCGCGTCGTGAACTACGATATTTCCGCCAGTTTGGATCCGGTGCATCACACCGTTGATGGGCAAGAAAAATTAACTTGGCGCAATCGTAGCAACCGTGAAGTGCGCTCGATTTATTTACACATGTATTTGAATGCGTTCGAAGGTTCTTACAGCACGTTTTACAGTGAAAAAATTAACAAGGGCTTTGATTTCCGTACCGATGTAGCGACTAAAAACGGGGAATGGGGCCATATTGAATTAGGCAAAGTTGTTCAAGGTGGCGCTGCTGTACCTTGGACGTTTGTGCAACCCGATGAGGGGCCAAAGACCGATCACACGGTCGTGCGCTTTGACTTGCCGACGCCAGTTCCAGCGGGAGGAACTACCACCTTGGATATCGGCTTTCATGACCAGTTACCGCGTGTGGTGGCCCGCACTGGCTATTTTGGTAGCTTCCATTTAGTTGGTCAGTGGTTTCCGAAAATTGGTGTATTGGAGCTGCCTGGCGAGCGCGGTGCGACTGAGCCGCGTTGGAATGTGCATGAATTTCATTTGCACAGCGAGTTTTATGCCGACTACGGAAATTTCGACGTTAAATTGACCGTGCCAAAAGATTACATCGTCGGGGCAACCGGCGAAGAGCAGGGCGCGCCGGTTGAGAAAGACGGCAAAGTAACGCATCGTTTTGTGCAAGGCGATGTGCACGATTTTGCTTGGACTGCGGATAATCGCACGGCTAAACCATTAGAAGGCGTTTATAAAGGCGAAGGCAGCCCAGAAGTGAAGGTGCGCGTTTTGTATCCACCAGAATATGTGGCGAGCGCACAGCCAGCGTTAAAAGCGACGATTGATTCGTTGGCTTATTTTTCAAAAACCTTGGGCGCCTATCCGTACAAAACGGTCACGGCGGTTATTCCTCCCTATAACGCGACCGAAGCTGGTGGGATGGAATATCCAACCTTCTTTACCGCTGAAGGGATGGCCAATGTGACGCCCGGAACCATGAGCGAATTCCTGCTCGATTTTGTGACGATTCACGAATTTGGTCATGGTTATTTTTACGGTATTTTGGGTTCCAACGAATTTGAAGAACCGATGCTTGATGAAGGTCTAAACGACTACTGGGATTACCGCATGGTGCGCGAACGCGGTCAGGTGATTCATGCAACCACACCGCTGTTACGCCGCTTTGGCTTTGATCAAACGATTGAGCCGTTTGAAGCCGAGCGTTTAGGTGCGAGCAACTTTGATCCGATCGACGCAACCGGCGCTAATTCATGGGATCGTTATTCCAGCGGCAGTTACGGTACGGTCTATGCACGTACCGCCACGATGATGCACGATTTGGAAGAGCAGATCGGTAAAGACGTGTTGGAGCGCGCGTTTAAACAATATTACGCAACGTGGAAATTCCGCCACCCTGATATCGCCGATTTGCAAGCCACGCTTTCCGAAGTTTCTGGCAAGCCAGCTTTGGTGGCGAAAGCGTTTGAACAACAAGCTTTCAGCGCGCAAAAAGTGGATGACCGCGTCGCTAAAATCACTAGCGAAGAAGTGTTACCTGAGCAGCAAACATCCTTGGTCAATGACAAGTGGGTAGAAGTCACTGACGAGCAAATTGAAAAGCAAGTGAAGGATTTGCGCGACGCTTGGAAGAAGAAAAATCCCGATGCCAAAGAAGATACTGGGCCTTTCCCTTATCGCACAACGGTGTTGTTACGTCGTTACGGCGCAGCGGTGCCGCAAACCTTGGTGGTTAAATTTGCCGATGGTAGTTCTGAAAAAGTGCTGTGGAATGACGATCAGCGTTGGGCGCGGTATAGCTGGGTAAAACCGGTGAAAGCGGTATCGGCCGAGATTGATTCCAAAGAGATGCACTATTTGGACGTGAATAAACTCGATGACAGTCGCACGATTAAAGCAGACAGCAAAGCCTCACGCCGCTGGACTTCCGAAATCGCCGCCTTATTCCAACTCATCTTCTCATTGATTGCGACAATATGAACTCGAACCCAACTTCTTTCTTAGCGATTGTCCGCAGCTCTGGTCGCGCCGCATTGCAATGGCGTTTGCTGCTTCTTTGGTTAATTACGCTGTTAATTCCAACGGCATTATTGACGCTTCCGTTTGCAAAAGTATTTGCTGCGCAAATGGATTATTCGATTCATTCGAGCGAATTGGCGCAGCATCTGTCGGCCAATGCAATTAACGATTTGATCGGCTCTGTCATGATTAGTGGACCAGTGGTGCAACAGACTGGCGCGCTTGCATTTTTGCTGGCGTTGTTGCTGTCGCCGTTCTTGAGTGGCACAGCGATCACCGCTGCTAGAGCGCAAGCGCCCTTAGCCATCGGCAAGCTTGTTCATGGCGGCATATCCGAATACTGGCGTTTATTGCGTTTGATGATCGTCGCGATTATTCCGCTAGGCATTGCAATGGGGATTAGCGCAGGCTTAGGCCAATGGTCAAGCGGCGTTGCCGAAAAAGCGATTTTAGAATCGGACGCTGATTTTGCTAGCCACATTGTGTTGGCGGTGACCATTATCGTGTTATTGATTGCTGATGCAACCTTGGATGCTGGTCGTGCTCAGTTCGCGCATAGCACAGGCAAACGTTCCGCCCTCAAAGCGTGGTGGCGCGGTACGAAGTTAGTGTTTAAACGTCCGCTAGTGTCGCTAGGTTTGTTTATCGTAATCACCCTAATCGGCGTAGTGTTGGCGGCGCTGTTCGGTGAAATTCGGATGAATATTGCGCATGTCAACACTGGCGGATTTGTAATCGCATTTATCTTGGCACAGTTAATGGTGGCCTCGATTGTGTGGTTGAAGCTGGCACGATTATTCGCTTTTACCGCGCTGAGTAAGCCAAACTAATTTGAGTTTGCTTAGCCAAAATGTCGGGCTGGTTAATGATGTTCATTACCAGCTCGAATAGTATTAGCGTTGAGATTTGAATTATTTCCCCTTTAGAAAAATATCCATGAACTTCAATAAAAAACATAAGTTAAGCGCACTATTGGCCTGCGCGTTCAGCGCCTTTGCCGTCAATGCAGCCTTAGCTGACAATAGCACCGCCGCGGCGGCGCGTCCTGTGGATGTAGCAACCTTAGCCCGCATTCGCGATGCGGCACTTACTTCAAATTTTGCATTCGACCGATTAGAAGAATTGACTGACCAAGTTGGTCCACGTTTAACCGGTTCTATTGGTGCCGAAGCAGCGGTGGAATTAATTGCCAACGACATGCGCAATATCGGCATGCAAGTGTCGCTGCAACCAGTCAAAGTCCCGCATTGGGTGCGCGGCGCGGAGACGGCTGAGCTGGTTGACTATCCGCATCGTCCTGCTGGCATTTCGCAAAAAGTGGTATTGACCGCCTTAGGTGGCTCCAGCGCGACACCAGCCCAAGGGTTGACGCTGCCAGTCGTCGCTGTGCACAGCATGGAAGAGTTGCACGCGCGCGCAGCAGAAGTTAAAGGTCGCATCGTGTTATTTGACGTGGCCTACGACCAACATTTAGCCGACAACGGTCACGCTGGCGATGCGTATGGTGAAGCCGGTATGTACCGCTTTATCGGCCCAGCAATGGCGTCCAAATTGGGGGCTGCCGCTGCCTTGGTGCGCTCAGTCGGTGGCGCTGATTACCGCATTCCGCACACTGGCATGACGGGTTGGGGCAACGACGTTAAACCGATTCCAGCCGCTGCGGTGACCGCAGAAGATGCCATGCTGATGACACGCTTATCAGCCAAAGGCGAGATCAAATTGCACCTGACCTTAACGCCACAAACCTTGCCAGATGCCGATAGCCATAACGTTATCGCCGATTTGCCCGGCTCGGATAAAGCCGACGAGATCGTGATTGTGTCAGGTCATTTGGATTCGTGGGATTTAGCCCAAGGTGCTATTGATGACGGCGCTGGCGTTGCGGTGGCAATGGGTGTGGCTGACGTATTTAAAAAGCTCGGTTTGCACCCACGTCGCACCGTGCGTGTGATCGGCTGGATGAATGAAGAAAACGGCGGGCGCGGCGGTAGTGCGTATTTTGATGCCAATAAAGCGAAATTAAAGCAACACTTTGCCAGCATTGAAAGTGATAGCGGTGCAGGGCGTCCGTTGGGAATTATTTTCAGCACGACGCAGGACGACGAGAAATTATTAGCTCCGTTAAAACCATTATTCCGCACCATCGGCACTCCGCTGTATGAGCGACGCGAATACGCAGGCGGCGCTGACGTCAGCAAATTAACGACCAGCGGCGTGCCTTCGTTTGAGCCGTTGTTGGATAACCGCAGCTACTTTAGCTACCACCACACGCCAGCCGATACCTTGGATAAAGTCGAGCCAGAAAATCTAAGAAGACAAGTTGCGATGTTAGCGATGTTGACTTGGTATCTAGCCGACATGCCAGACCAATTGACGCATCTGCCATCGGTCAAGGACGAAGAATAATTCACGGACTAATGAAATAGTTGGAGTAAAAAATGCGGGTAATTAAATGGTTAATCATCATTCTCTTTGCACTTGTTTTGGGGGCGTATTACTTTGTCTATGTGATGTCACCCAAGGCCACCAACTATTTTGTAAATTCTGAGCGCAACGCAGCCAAATTAGTGCGTAAAGAAGTGACTCTGCCAGATGGTAATCATTACGTTTATCTAGAAGGCGGACACGGCGATCCGCTGATTTTGTTGCATGGATTTGGCGCAGATAAAGACAACTTTACCCGCGTCGCTAAATTTTTAACGCCGCATTATCACGTCATCATTCCCGATCTTTTAGGCTTTGGTGAATCGTCGCATCCCAACGATGCGGATTACACCGCCAAGCCCCAAGCCGAGCGTATCCGCGCCTTGGTCAAATCGTTGGGCTTACAGGCCGTGCATTTGGGCGGTAATTCGATGGGGGGGCAAATCGCCTTGGCCTACGCCGCCGCACATCCCAGCGAGGTGGAAAGTTTATGGCTACTCGACCCCGCCGGAATCTGGAGCGCCCCGCAAAGTGAGTTGGCTAAAATCGTCGAGCGTCATAATCGTAATCCGCTCATCATTCGTAACGAAGACGATTACAACCATGCGTTCGAATTCGCCATGAGCAAACCACCGTTTGTGCCCCGTCCTATCCTTAACGTACTGGCGCAAAATTCGATTAAGAACGCCAAGCTCTCAGAGCGCATTTTTAACCAAATCGTCAATGACTCAGTAGAGCAACGCATCACCGGCTTAAAAACGCCCGCCCTCATCGTTTGGGGCGACGAAGATCGCGTGATTCATCCACTTACCGCTGAGGTTCTCTATAACCTACTACCCAAATCCAAAGTCAATATCATGAAGGGCATTGGGCATTTACCGATGATCGAAAGCGCAGAAGAATGTGCTGAGGATTACATGTTTTTCCGCTTCCGGATTCAGGCGAAGGATTGATCTTATTTTGCTGTTTGTAATGCGTAAATGATGTCGGTTTGCGCCGCTAAATTGCCGCTTAATTAACCCGCCAAGCGGCCAAAGCTTGATCAAATAATTTGCTCTGCACGAATTAATTAGAACGAATATACTGGGCAAAAATTTTCTAACAATTACAAAATAAGAGACAAAAAGCAGTCACTCCAAACTAGCTCGACCGGGAACGAGTTTTCAGCAGTCAATTCCAACGTTGTGCTACCTAGAGCAATTGTCCGTTGCATCGAAGTCAAGCGAATTTCCGCACTGCGGCAAATCGATATTTCATTAAAAAATGAACAAACTTGGAGGAGCACACCATGGCAATCAGTTTTACGTTGAACGGCAAAAAGGTAGCAGTCGAGGTTGAACCGGATACCCCTCTTTTGTGGGTTATCCGCGACACGATCGGCCTGACTGGGACTAAGTTTGGTTGCGGTGCAGCATTGTGCGGCGCTTGCACAGTTCATCTCGACGGTGCGCCAATTCGCTCCTGTCAGACGCCGATTTCGGCGGTCGCCGGAACGCAGGTAGCAACCGTTGAATCGCTCTCCAAGGACAATACCCATGCGTTGCAAAAGGCATGGATTGCCCACGATGTGCCTCAATGCGGGTATTGCCAATCCGGACAATTAATGAGCGCCGCGGCGCTATTGGCTTCCAATAAAAATCCTAGCGATGCCGACATCGATCAAGCCATGAGCGGCAATATTTGTCGTTGTGGAACTTATAACCGCATTCGCGCTGCAATCAAGACTGCCGCCGCTGAGATGCGCAATCACGGTTAAGGAGAGTGCCATGACCCTTTCACGTAGAGAATTTATTAAGACCTCGGTCGCCGCAGGCAGCGGCTTGATGCTAGGCGTATTTGTGCCAGGCTCGGTGGTTGAAGCGCAGGCAGCTGCTGCAGCCGCAACCACCTATTCACCGAACGCGTGGGTGCGTATCGGCGACGACAATACCATCACCTTGATTTGCGCCCGTTCCGAAATGGGGCAAGGCGTCTACACCTCAATACCGATGTTGATTGCCGAAGAACTGCATGTTGACCTGAAAAAAATCAAAGTAGAAATCGCACCGCCCAACGCGGTCTACGTCAACGCGCTGCTCGGTGCACAAATCACCGGCGGATCGACTTCAGTGCGCGACGGTTGGGAAAAACTTCGGATTGGCGGAGCGCAAGTGCGGATGATGTTGATTTCGGCAGCCGCCGCTAAGTGGGGCGTCGATGCGGACAAATGCCGCGCCGAACACGGTGTGGTTATTGGGCCGAGCGGCAAGAAAGCCACCTACGGTCAACTGGCCGAGGCCGCTTCCAAGTTGCCCGTACCCAAAGAGGTCGTTCTAAAGGATCAGAAAGCCTTTACCATCGTCGGCAAAGCAACCAAACGACTCGATACGCCGAGCAAAGTTAATGGTAAGGCGGAGTACGGCATCGACGTAAAGCTGCCCGGAATGGTGTACGCATCACTGGAGCAGTGTCCCGTCATCGGTGGCACGGTAAAGAGTTTCGATGCAAGCAAAGCCAAAGCGATGCCAGGTGTCATCGATGTGGTACAAATTAGCGATGGCGTAGCCGTCGTGGCCGACAGTTATTGGCGTGCTAAAAAGGCGCGTGAAGTACTGACCGTCGAATGGGATGAAGGCAGTGTTGCCATGCTCGACAATGCGGTCATGATGGAAGGCATTCGCAATGCGGCAGCAACCGAAAAAACCATCAACATCAAAAAAACCGGCGACGCAGCCGCGGCATTGGGAACTGCCGCCAAGGCGCTCAAGGCCGAATACGAATTGCCCTTGCTCGCCCATGCGACCTTGGAGCCGATGAATTTCACCGCGGACTACAAGAACGGCAAGTGTTTATTAATCGGCCCAACCCAATTCCAGCAAGGTGCTCAAGGTGTGGTCGCAGCAGCACTCGGCATCAAGCCCGAGGACATCACACTCAAAACGACTTTTTTGGGTGGCGGCTTTGGACGTCGGTTAGAGCTAGACTTTATTTCGCAAGCCGCGCAGATTTCGAAAGCGGTTGGCAAGCCAGTTAAATTGCTGTGGAGCCGTGAAGACGATATGACGCACGACTTTTATCGTCCGATGGCGCTCACTCGCATGTCGGGAGGTTTGGAAGCGGGCGGCAAGCCCGTTGCGCTGACCTTTCAGATGACATCGCAATCGGTTACCCAGCGCGCATTTGGACTGCCGAAGGACACTCTTGATCCCTTTATGGCCGAAGCCGCCGTGGTGCCATACGCTATTCCGAACATGACCCAAGACATGGTGATTCATGATGCCGGATTGCGGGTAGGTTATTGGCGCTCAGTTAGCCATGCATTAAATGCGTTCCCGAACGAATCGTTCATCGACGAGATGGCGGCAGCGGCAGGAAAAGATCCGTATGAATTCCGCCTGAGTATGCTGGACAAGCAACCGCGCTTCGTCAATGTGTTGAAGCTAGCAGCGGAAAAAGCCGGCTGGGGCAAGCCCGCGCCAAATGGACATACCCGAGGAATCGCTTTGATGGAAGGCTACGACACCTACATGGCGCAAGTGGCAGAGATTTCCGTTAAAGACGGTCACATCACCGTGCACCGCGTCGTGGTGGCGGTGGATCCGGGGCAGATGATTAATCCGGACACGGTCGAAGCGCAAATTCAGTCCAGCGTTGTATTCGGATTGTCGGCTGCTCTGACTGGCAATATCACGTTGACCAAGGGCCGCGTTCAGCAAACCAATTTCAATAACTACCCAGTTCTGCGGATGTATGAAATTCCTAAGATCGACGTGGTATTGGTCACCAGCACCGAAAAACCGGGCGGTATCGGCGAACCCGCAACCGCGTTAATCGGCCCAGCGGTCGCCAATGCCTTGTTCGCAGCAACCGGCAAGCGCGTGCGCAAGTTACCGCTTTCGGCAGACAATATCCGCAACGCTTAACGCTGTATTGAATCCCGTTTTTTGCCAGATCATTCGGCAAGAAACGGGAATCGATTTTGTCATCTCACCAAGCAGTTTCGCGCACCTCATGCGACCGAGATGGCACTAGCCCCAAATTCTCCCGCACATTTCCAACGCAGTCATCTTCAAGCGAAATTGTGCGATCAATCGATAAGCAAAAAACGATGAAAATCACTCGCCGCGAATTTGTTGCAATGACTGGAGCCTCAATGCTAGGCGCGGCCTGCCCAGCGTATTCGTCTAGCGAAGAAGCGGTAATTACTCCAACCAAGGAAACAACTGCGATGTACGGATTAATCGGAAAAATCAAAACGCTACCCGGTCAACGTGACGCCCTAATTTCAATCTTGATTGCTGGCGTAAGCGGCATGCCCGGTTGCCTGAGCTACGTGGTCGCGCAAGATTCAACGGACGCCAACGCAATTTGGATAACCGAAGTCTGGGAAAGCAAAGAAAGTCATAAAGCTTCCCTAACATTACCCTCGGTTCAACAAGCGATTTCAAAAGGCCGCCCGCTGATGGCAGGCTTTGGCGAGCGATTTGAAACTATTCCCGTGGGCGGGCAGGGAATTCACGTTTAGCAATTGCCGTTGTATCGAATTCGATTAGCCGATATTGAGTGTCACCTACAAGGATAAAATCATGAGTAAAGTATTCGTCAATATTGGCCTTAGTCTAGATGGCTTTATGGCCCCAGATGGCATGACGATGAATAATCCCGCGTATAAAAACTGGGGTGCAAAGTGGGGCGCGATGATGTCATGGCTGTTCAAACAACAATACTTCCGCGAGAACGTCCTCAAGCTCGGTCAAGGTGGAGAAACCGGTCCGGTCAACGACTTAGTGCGAAGCACAGTAGAACGTATCGGTGCCAACATCATGGGTAAGCGAATGTTCGACCAAGGTGAGGCTGTTTGGCCAGAAGATGCGCCGTTTCACACGCCAGTATATGTGCTAACCAATGTCAAACGTGAACCTTGGGTGCGCCCAGGAGGAACGACTTTTTACTTCATCAATGAAGGCCCAGAGCGCGCATTGGAATTAGCGCGGGAATCCGCCGGTAGCCGAGATATTCGCATCGCGGGCGGCGCAGACGTCATTCAGCAGTACCTCAATCTTGGGGCGGTCGATGAATTGGAGATCGCCTTAGCACCAGTGCTGCTAGGCAGTGGTCGCCGACTGTTTGAGAATCTGCGGGAACCAAGTCCCCAGTTTCGAATAGACAAAGTCCTAGAAGGCGCAAACGCCACCCATTTGCGCTATGTCCGTCAGTAAGAGAGACTGAATTTTCATACCCAATCGGCTCAACGCAGCAATGGCTCGTTGCGGCGAGGTTTCGTCAATTCTCTAGATCACAACGGTATATTCAAAATGCCCTAAATAGGGCATTGCTAATTTTGATGTAGGTCGGTAGGCTGCGATGCAATGTTCGCAGTTTGGTGATTTGTGTTTGTCTTAAAGCGGCACAATGCAGTCATACTATTGCTACCCCAATTTAATGGTAATTGAATGAATATTGAATACGTTTCGGCATTTGAAATTGGAGAAGACAATAGCCTCTGGATTATCATGAAAGACGTGGGTAGGTCAGAATTTCAATATGTTTACCGCGTTGGTGAAGGTGTTTATTGGCACTCACAAAAAAATGGCTTTCATTATGATCCAAAGGGTGATGTGAACTTAGCGAAATGGTTCAAACACATGATAGAGATGATTCAATCTGAATTTGGTTTAGTGATGCGATCGAGCGAGAGTTTGGACTGGAAGAATGTTCCTCTGGATATGCAACCTGAAGTACTCAAAAAATTAAACGACAAGTGACGGCAGACATATGCTAAAAATGAAAAAAAATTTAGCTCAATATTTGCCGCTCTTTAATTTAAATTGGCTTTGTGTCTGTGGCCTACAATTACTAATAATTTTTTCATTAGCTGGATGTTTGCCGAACAAGACTACATCATGGCGTGAAGAGGTCAAATTATCTAATGACCAAATTATTACCGCTGAATGCTCAATTGAGTCTGAGCATGTCTATAACGGAAATAACATCGGTTGGCTTTTTTTGCGGGAGCGGATTAAAGCGGTATTGCCGCCTTCGGGCAGAGTCGTCATGTGGGAGGGAAGTCTTGCCCCGCTGGCGATCGATGTAGCCAAAGATGGTGGTATCTATTTAGTTGCTACAGCTCAGTCGGTTCGAGGACAGTTAGAATATTCAACAGACTTTTATGTTGCATTCAAATATAACAAAGACGGTTTTTGGGCGCGAATACCGATAGACACGGTTCCTCTGGAAATCAAACCAAATATGCTCCTTGCGCTTCCGGATGATTTTTCTAAAAATGATTCAAAACTACAGGTAATTAATTTGAAAACAAAAGAAGAACTGAATTCCGACCCAAGGCTCGCTCAAGCCTATAAAGGTTGGGCGCATAAATAGTTCGCCTAATCTTGTTAGTGAATGGCAGGAATGTAGAGCCTCGACTGTCTCCAAAGGGCACAAAGCAAGCACTAACAGATTTAGATAAAAACAAACTACAAATTCAACCCGCACCGATCAGCCAATAAAAATACAAATACAAGCCAGATACAAAGCAGCCAGATTCCTAGCCTTAATGATTGCGCCTTTTAATCAAACTACGCAGTAAGCAGTTTTGGCAGCAAAGAATGTTCCCTAAACCGCAGCAAAAAATGGACTCATTATTATGACGAGCACGTTGACTAATCGTACCGATTTCCTTGACCGCATTCGTGTAGTTCTGACTGCTTTGGTTATCCTGCATCATACGGCAATTATGTTTGGTGGGTCGGGTGGGTGGTATTTTCGGATGGAGACGGATTCTAAGCTTGAGCGCATTTTGTTCACTTTATTCGCCTCGGTAAATCAAGCCTTTTTTATGGGTTTTTTCTTTTTGTTGGCGGGCTATTTCAGCGCTATGTCCTATGACAAAAAAGGTTCGATGCGCTTTATTTGGGATCGACTTCTGCGCCTTGGTTTGCCGATTTTGTTTTATGGATTTGTCTTGGGGCCATTTACACTTGCCTTGGCCAGAATCCACGACCATAAGCCTTTTTTTGATACATGGGCATCGCTGATTATCCTCCAGACTTTTCAAATCGGACCGCTTTGGTTTGCCGCCGCTTTGCTGTTCTTTAGCATGGTCTATTTACTCGTTCGCTTGGCGCTCGGCACGAGAAAGTTGACAGCCAATTTGGTGCCTACTCATCTTGTGCTATTGCTGGCGGCATTGATCACTGGCGCGGGCGCGTTTGCTTTGCGTTTATGGGTGCCTGTTGGACAAGAGCTGTGGCTGATGCAAATTGGCTATTTTTCTTCCTACATTGTTTTATTCGCTGGCGGCTGCGTCTTTGCGCGCTCTCGTTGGCTGGAACATATCGACGGCACTATGGCTAAGCGCTGGCTGCTGGTTTCCTTGCTGACGATTCCCTCATTGTTTATCTACGCAATACTGGCTGGCGCGTTCCAAGGTGCGCCGTTCGAAACGAATGGTGGATGGAGCTTGCCTACCTTGGCTTATGCATTTTGGGAGCCGTTTGTCGCTTGGGGAATAATTCTGAGCATGCTTTGGCGCTTCCGCGTTGCGCAAAACCCATCACCGCGCTGGCGCAATTGGGCACCGCGCGCTTTCGCCGCCTATATTATTCATCCGCCGGTTGTTGTGACGTTGGGATTGTTGTTGAGTGATTGGCCGATTCCGCATAGCGTGAAATTTTTAGTGGCTGGTAGTGCGGCGGTGGTGTTGAGCTTTGCGATTGCATGGCCAATTTTAGCGATACCTGGAATGCGGAGGATTTTGTAGGTGAAGCGTGCTTGAACTTGTGAAGTTAAGCGACCAATTGCTAGTTAAAAAGTAGCGGGCAAAATTGGCGGCGCTAAAATTGTTTCGACTTTAGCCAATAAAAAAACCGGAGCAATTGCTGCCCCGGTTTTTGTTTTTCAGCAGCTAATCAACTACGATTTGCTGCGTCATATCAGGACTATTTCGCTGGTGGTGGCGGAGCTTGATCCGATTTGTCACCCCAATGACCGCCGTGTCCCCAAGGGCCTTTGCCACCTTGACGGTGCTGTTCCATGCGAGCGACTTCTTTGTTCATGGTGGTTTGCTGTTCTGGTGTCAACACAGCATAAAACGTTTTTAATGCAGCTAAGCGGGCTTGTGCATGCTCAAGATGCTTTTGCTGCATCGCTATGTGTTTTTCCATGCGTTCAGGCGCGGATAATTTTTCGTAGTCAGCGCGGGATAATTTTTCTGGCGGTGCGGTTGGTGCTGGTGGGCGCATGCTGTCGGTGAAGGTTTTCCATGCGGGCTCTTGTGCTGCGGTGATTTTTAACGCGTCGTGCAATTTGGCTTCATGCTTGGCTTGGAATTCCGCCATTTTAGATTGACGACAATCTTGTTCGTTAGCTTGTCCTTTGCAGTTTTTCACTGAACGCTCTTGCGCTCCTGCGAGCAAGGTGGCGGATGCTAATGCAAGTGCCGCGCAGCCGATTAAAACGCGCTTTTTGATCATGTTCATAATTCCTCCAAGTGATGATGATTTCCAATTAACAGAGCAGGTCTGGCTCGTGCTAATGAGCATACTAGAGGGCTGATGTGTCAACAAAGTTTCGTCGCCGTTGGCTTTTGTATCGACGTGTATCGTTACCAAATTTAGCGCTGGAGTATAAAAAAGCCGCCCATGTCGATGACAGGAGCGGCTTTGGGTTGCAAGCAGCGTGGATTACTTGCGGCGTGCTTTGGCGTTGGCGGCGATACGCATACGCAATGCGTTGAGCTTGATGAAGCCGCCAGCGTCGGCTTGGTTATAGGCGCCGCCGTCTTCGTCAAAGGTGGCGATGTTCATGTCAAATAACGAATCTGTTTTGGAGTCGCGTGACATGGTGGTGACGTTGCCTTTGTATAGTTTCAAACGCACCCAGCCGTTGACGTTGAGTTGCGTGTGATCGATCAACGTTTGCAGCGCTAAACGCTCTGGCGCCCACCAGTAGCCGTTATAAATTAAGCTGGCGTAACGCGGCATTAAATCGTCTTTTAAATGCGCTACTTCGCGATCTAAAGTGATCGATTCAATCGCTCGGTGCGCACGTAACATGATGGTGCCGCCTGGCGTTTCGTAGCAGCCGCGGGACTTCATTCCAACGTAGCGGTTTTCGACTAAATCCAAACGACCAATACCGTGTTTGCCGCCCAGACGATTTAACTCGGTCAAGACGGTTGCTGGTGACATGCGCACACCATTCAATGCGACGATATCGCCTTTTTCAAATTCGACGTCTAAGAATTCTGGCTGGTCTGGTGCCGCCTCGGGGCTAACTGTCCAACGCCACATCGATTCTTCGGCTTCCGCGCTTGGGTTTTCTAAATGGCGACCTTCAAAGCTGATGTGCAATAAGTTGGCGTCCATCGAATACGGTGCGCCGCCATTTTTGTGTTTCATGTCAATTTCGATGCCAGCGTCTTGGGCGTATTGCAGTAATTTTTCACGCGACAATAAATCCCATTCGCGCCAAGGTGCGATGACTTTCACATTTGGCATTAAGGCATACGCGCCCAATTCAAAACGCACCTGGTCGTTACCTTTGCCGGTTGCGCCGTGCGAAATCGTATCCGCGCCGGTCGCTTTGGCGATATCGATTAAACGCTTGGCGATGAGAGGACGGGCGATTGACGTGCCGAGTAAATATTCACCTTCGTACACGGTATTGGCGCGGAACATCGGGAACACAAAGTCACGCACGAATTCTTCGCGCAAGTCGTCGATATAAATATTTTCTGGTTTGATGCCGAACTTGAGCGCCTTTTGACGCGCTGGCTCTAACTCTTCACCTTGGCCTAAATCGGCGGTGAATGTCACGATTTCGCATTGGTAATTGTCTTGCAGCCATTTCAAAATAACGGAAGTATCAAGACCGCCGGAATACGCTAAAACTACTTTTTTAATATCGCTCATAGGTTTCTCACTAAAGGGAAAATGTTGGTTGTTCTGTCGTTCGATAAAAAGAAAAGGGGCGGCTTACGCCACGCGTCCAATGACTAAATATTCGAGTAAGGCTTTTTGAATGTGCAAACGGTTTTCGGCTTCGTCCCACACGACCGATTGCGGGCCGTCGATGACTTCAGCGGAGACTTCTTCGCCGCGATGTGCTGGCAAACAGTGCATGAATAAGGCGTCGGGTAGGGCGCGTGACATTTTGGCTTGATCGACTATCCAACCGTCAAATGCTTTTAAGCGCGCTTGATTTTCGGCCTCATAACCCATGCTAGTCCACACGTCGGTATTGACCAATGAAACGCCTTCGCACGCATCGCTTGGATTATCAAACAGCGTGTAATTGGTTTGTTCTTTGGGGACGCGCGACAGATCAACTTCATAGCCTTTGGGCGTTGAAATATTGAGATGGAAATCAAAAATTTGTGCGGCTTGCAACCACGAATACAGCATATTGTTGGCGTCGCCGACCCAAGCGACTTTCTTGCCTGCGATAGAGCCGCGATGTTCAATGTAGGTAAATACATCGGCAAATACTTGGCAAGGATGATGTTCGTTGGTCAGCCCGTTAATGACCGGTACGCGCGAATGCGCGGCAAAGCGTTCAATAATGTCTTGGCCAAAGGTACGAATCATAATGATGTCGCACATGCGCGACATCACTTGTCCTGCATCCTCAACCGGTTCGCCGCGGCCTAGTTGGCTATCGCGTGTGTTGAGGTAAATCGCCGCGCCGCCGAGTTGGTGCATGCCGGCTTCAAACGACAAGCGAGTGCGAGTGGAATTTTTTTCAAACACCATGACTAAGGTTCGGTCTAATAACGGATGGTAGATTTGGTACTCTTTGAATTTGCGTTTAATAATGCGCGCACGTTCCATCACGTAATTAAATTCGTCTAAGGTAAAGTCAGCTAACTGCAGGAAGTGTTTGATTGCCATAATTGAATAAGCACCGCTAGGCGATATTTCCCATTAGGTAAAACAATGTGTTTGCTAGTTCGCCGAAATGAATTGCGATTGAGCTGAGCTGGCAGCTAAATTATCCGAGGCGAAGTGACAGATCAGTATTGAATTGACTAGGAATTGATGCAGCCGAGTTGTGCTGTGTAGTTGTCAGAATCGGCATTGATTATAGGGGATTATTGGAGCTCACGCCCTAACTTGACGGTGAAAATTTCGCATTCATCGGAAATTTTCTGCTAATTTCAAATTAAATTTTGGTAAAAATTACTATTTCTTGATAAAAGTCGGTTTGCTTTATTCGCTGCGCAGAATTCGTTAAATCCAATTTGGATGAAATAATGTATTAAATGGCAATGTAACGTTCGGGGTGATGATTAATTGCGAGCGTCATATTCAACGCCACCGCCCCAAGAATCGATAACGCGAGCGAGGTTGCAGACAGCAGAGGAATCGAAAGCAACAAAATCAATCCATCAATTCCCAATTGCACCAGGCCGGCCCGAACGCCAAAACGTTCTTGCAGAAATAGCACCAAAATATTGATTCCGCCTAAGCTCGATTTGTGGCGGAATAAAATCAGCAATCCAACTCCCATCAAGAGCCCACCAATCACCGCCGCATACAATGGATTTAATCCATCGAGTCGTAACACCAACGGCATCATTTCTGACCAGCCCGCCAGCAGCAACACTGCGCAGAACGTTTTGAGGGTAAATTTCCAGCCCATTTTTTTGATGGAAAGCGCATAGAACGGCAAATTCAAGACAAAAAATAACCGACCAAAACTAATCCCGCTGGCGTAATGCAGCAAGAACGACAATCCAACTGTGCCGCCTGTTACCAAGCCCGCCTTGCCATAAATGGCGACACCTAAGGCAACGATGAGCGTGCCAGTAACTATGGCGAGCGCGTCTTCGAATAGGCTGTGGCGCGCGATTGGTGGTGCAAGTAGTTGAGAGTTATTCATCTGGCGGAGCGATTAAAACTGCTGGCGAATCGATACGGAAATGCCAGAGCAAATTGGTTTGGGTAAGTTTGGCGCAAGAATACACCTGACGAACTCATTCGAAAATGAGCTACATCAAGCTCAGTGTGAAATAGGTGAGAGTGGCGCGATTGAGAAGATCGCGCTGGTGATTTATTTATAACCCAAGGTCTGTGCCGCTTCGTGTACCAGTTGCTCGTACATTTCATGCCGCATTTTGGTAATGTCACCGGATGCTACCGCCGCCAAAACCGCGCAGCCTGGCTCGGTGTGATGGTGGCAGTTATAGAATTTGCAGTGGCCCAAATGCGGGCGGAATTCGGGGAAAGCGCGTTCCAACATCCCCTCGGTCAAATGATGCAAGCCAAATTCTTGGAAGCCGGGCGAATCAATAATGATGCTGTTGGCATTGAGATGATACGAGCGCACAAAGGTGGTGGTGTGCTTGCCGGTATCCAGCGCGGCGGAAATCTCACGGGTGGCGATTTCGGCGTCAGGAATGAGCAAATTGATGAGCGACGATTTTCCCATGCCCGATTGGCCGATCAAAATCGTCGATTGACCTTCTAGCAGCGGCATTAAGGTTGCTAGCGTTTGTTCTGGATTGGTTTTAGCCGACACCAAATGGACTGGATAACCCATTGCTTGGTAAGTCTCTAAGCGGCGTTTGGCATGCGGCAGCAAATCGAGCACGTCAATTTTATTGAGCACCAAATGCGGCTTGATGCCGCCAGCTTCGGCGGCGACCAAGGCGCGTGAGATTAAATCGTCCGAAAACCCGGGTTCGGTTGCGACAACAATAAACAATTGGGTGAGATTAGCGGCCAATAATTTAGAGCGATATTGATCGGAACGGTACAACAAGGTTTTGCGTTCGGTAATCGCTTCAATCACGCCTTGGTTTTTTGACGTCAGTTTGTATTCCACCACGTCGCCGACTGCCACATCACTTTTTTTGCCGCGCGTGACGCAATTGAATAATACCGAATCCGCTTCGACTAAATAATGGCGCCCATGGGCTGCCATGACGGTGCCAAATAATTTAGTCATCAAGAAAACGACTGCTGATAAATAGCATCGACTTTGGCCGCGCAAATAAAGTCGTTGACCGATAAGCCACCTTTGCCGCCATTGACACTGTGCGTGTCGAATTTAATCAGGCATTGGTTGTAGGTCAGTGTGATTTCAGGATGATGATCGTCAGCGTGGATGACGTAGGCAATCGCATTCATGAAGGCTAACGTTTCGTAATAATTTTTGAACTGGTATTTTTTGACGATGCGCGGGCCAGCCAATTCCCAACCCGGGACAGCAGCTAAATAAGCGTTTAATTCGGAATCGGCTAGAGCGGTTTCAGTGTGCTGGCATTTGCGAGCCAATAAATCTGCGGTACTAGGCATGTTGTTGTGTTCCAGAGTTAATTGAAAGTGATAACTGTTGTTTTAAATGTGCGATCCGCACGGACGCCGAGGGATGGCTGTCATAAAACGTTGAGTGCAACGGATCAGGCGTTAAGGTTGAGGCGTTGTCGTCGTACATTTTTACCAGCGCCGAAACGAGGTCGTTGGCGTTGGTGTGATGCGCGGCAAATTCGTCGGCTTCAAACTCGTGTTTGCGCGAACTGATGGCGCTAATCGGTGAGAAGAAAAAAGTAAACAACGGCAACGTCAGCATAAATAATAACAAGGCCATGGCGTCGTTACTGCTGCCATTGCCGATGATGATTGGCTCAACGCCCAAGCCGGTGTAGAACCAAATTTGCTGTTTGAGATAGCCGAGCAAGGCTAAAAAACCGAGCGACAAAATAAAGATTAAAGCGATGCGTTTGATGATGTGCTTTTTCTTAAAGTGACCTAATTCATGCGCTAGCACGGCTTCGATTTCTTGCGGCGCTAAACGCTCGATGAGCGTATCAAAAAACACGATGCGTTTTGATGCGCCAAAGCCGGAGAAATAAGCATTGCCGTGCGCGCTGCGTTTGGAGCCATCCATGATGAACAAGCCTTTGGATGCAAAGCCAGTGCGCTGCATCAAGCCTTCGATTCGGTTTTTTAAACTATCGTCTTCGAGCGGTTTAAATTTGTTAAATAGTGGCGCGATAAAAGTCGGGTAAAGTACCATCATCAATAATTGAAATCCGCTCCAGACCAACCACGCATACAGCCACCATAAATCGCCCGCACTGCCCATCAACTTTAGGACGATCCAGCATAACGGCAAACCGATTACGGCACCGATAAGAGTGTTTTTAATCATGTCAGTAAAATACAGTCGCACCGACATTTTGTTAAAGCCGAATTTTTCTTCCAGCACAAACTGGCGGTAATAATCGAGCGGCAAATCGATGAGACTAGTAATTACAGTGAAGCTCACTAATAAGCCGATTTGATAGCTCATTCCGACTCCCAAAAGTGGGATTAGATGCGCGGAGAGCCATTGCAAGCCGCCGAATAAGGTCAGCGCCAGTAAAACGGCTGCGCCCATGAACAGATCGATCAAACCTAATTTGGCTTTGGCAACGGTGTAATCGGCCGCTTTTTGATGCGATTCAAGCGTGATTTTTTCAGCGAATTGGGGTGGAACAGCGTTGCGGTGTTGTTGTACGTGACGAATTTGGCGCGAGGCTAACCAGAAGCGGCAACCTAAGCTCAAACTCAAGAAAACGATAAACAATACTGAAAATGCAAATGAATCCATGCTGCTCCTGTGAGAAAATAGCGGACTATTAATTGAATTGAACCCATACCGAAATCAACTCCATCGACTAAACTAGTTAAATTCGATGGGAACCTGAGTGGCTAAGATCATAGCGATCCTTAACTCGGCTCGGTATCAATGAATACTTTATAAAATTGAAATTGCGCCAGCGCGCCAAGGAATAATTATGTCACAAGAGAGTATTTTACCCGCAACTCCTCCAGCCAAGCCGAATGAATTTAATCTGGTTTGGGTCGATATGGAAATGACCGGACTTGATCCCGATAACGATCGCATCATCGAAGTTGCCGTGTTAGTGACCGATATGGAACTCAATATTTTGGCTGAAGGCCCAGTGTTTGCCATTCACCAAAGCGATGAAACCTTGGACAAAATGGATAACTGGAACAAAGGTACGCATGGCCGCTCTGGTTTAATTGACCGTGTCAAAGCCTCAACAGTGACCGAAGCCGAAGCAGAAAAGCAGTTGATCGCCTTCCTCAAACAATACGTCCCAGCCGGTAAATCGCCCATGTGCGGCAATTCCATCTGCCAAGACCGCCGCTTTATGGTGCGCGGCATGCCTAAGCTGGAGGAGTTTTTCCACTATCGCAATCTGGATGTATCGACCTTAAAAGAATTGTGCCGCCGCTGGAAACCCGATTTGATTAAAGGCTTTAAAAAGCATCAAAAACATACCGCAATGGCCGATATCATTGAATCGGTAGAAGAATTGCGCTACTACCGCGAACATTTCATCGTGCCTTAATTCCGATAAAGTCCAAACAAAAAGCCGCCACATTGTTGAGATGTGGCGGCTTTTTTGTGAACTCTAAATGCGCTTTGGGGCGCTATTAATGCACTGTTGGACCGGCTCCGCAGCAGTTTTTGTATTTCTTGCCGCTGCCGCAATTGCAAATGTCGTTGCGGCCTTGCTTCGGCGCGTCGCGTTTGACGGTGCCAACGCCAGAAGTACGCAGTGGTAACCAGTATTGGTGAATATGTGGAATTGCCGCTTCGACTTCGATTGATAACTTATGGCATTTGCTTGGTTCATCGACTAATTTTGTCTCTTCTTCGGTGATTTCATCCGCACCGAGTAAATAGATTGGGCGCAATAAAGGCTCAAGTGAAGTGGATTTAATCGCTTCCCACGCATCGGCGCGCAATTGCATGCCTTCCCAAAAGCCCCAAGCCCACGCTTCGCCATCGATGATTTCTTTGCCGTCCAAGTCATAAACGCAGAACAGCGGTTCAAATTCTTTCGGTGCGACTTCAAAGGTAATCATTACTTCGTTAGAAAAGCGTGCGATCAGATTAATGATGCGTTCGGCTTGTTTGTCCGAGGTGAACTTAGGCTGCTCGTCGTCTTCAAGTCCCCACACATTCGGTAGCCATTCTGACAAAGGAATGAACTCAGGCCCGATGGCAATGGCGGTTAAATAGCCGTGCAACGCGTCCATCGTCATGCCTTCGTCACCGACGGCATCGGACATTAAAAAGTTATCAAGTTCGTCAAATTCTTTATCTGAGAGCGGCTGGTCTAAATGCATAAGGCACCTTATAGGAAGAAGTTGGCGGAAAATACGGCAGTGTATCGCTTAAGCGTTATTTTGTCTGGATCAATTTGTGTAGATCAACCCGCGCGCAACCAGTAAAATAGCGCCATTATTGAACTGCAACAGGATACTGCAATGACCCAAGATGAATTGAAACAAGCCGTCGCTCGCGCCGCAATTGAATATGTCGTACCTGGACAAATCGTCGGCGTAGGCACCGGCTCCACCGCCAATTTTTTCATCGATGAGCTGGCGAAAATCAAGGACACCATTACCGGCACAGTAGCCTCATCCGAAGCCACCGCAGCGCGCTTACGTTCGCATGGAATTAAAGTATTTGATTTAAATGATGTGATTTCGATGCCGGTATATATTGATGGCGCGGATGAAATTGACGCCAACGGTGCGATGATTAAAGGCGGCGGCGCAGCCTTAACGCGCGAGAAAATCGTGGCATCGGTAGCAGAGAAATTCGTCTGCATCGCTGACGGCTCCAAACTGGTCAAAGTATTGGGCAAATTCCCGTTGCCAGTCGAAGTCATCCCGATGGCGCAAGCAGCCGTTGCACGTCAATTGAATCTATTAGGCGGCGAAGCTAAATTGCGCTTAAAGGACGGTCATCCTTTAATTACTGATAACGGCAACATGATTTTGGATGTGCACGGCATGCAAATCGCCAATCCGGTGGCGATGGAAGCGTTGATGAACAATATTGTCGGTGTAGTGACAGTTGGCTTATTTGCTAAGCAGGGCGCCAATGTTTGTCTGTTGGGGATGGAAGATGGAGTAAAGACGTTGACGTTTTAAACGTGCTAAACCCAGCTAAATTTTGCTGAATAAAAAAACCGCTCATCGTTAAAGATAGAGCGGTTTTTTTATTGAGTGTAGCTAACTACTTATTCAGTCGGCGGTACATAACCGGTGGCGGCATCCGCGCCATCGCCGAAGAAATGTTTTTCCATTTGCGTGGCTAAATATTTGCGGGCGCGCACGTCAGCGAGATTTAAGCGATTTTCGTTGACCAACATGGTTTGGTGTTTTAACCACGCTGCCCATGCTTCTTTGCTCACGGTTTCATAAATCTTTTTGCCCAATTCACCCGGGTAAGGTGGAAAGTCTAAGCCTTCGGCTTCTTTGTTTAATTTAATACATTGAATCATGCGACTCATGGTGACTCCAGTTACAGTTGTTTAATGAGGACGATGGACTTACGCTGCCAGTTATACATGCGTTGTCTATCTTTGGGTAAATCATCTACCGTTGCCATGACGAAGCCGCGTTTTAGGAACCAATGCGCGGTGCGGGTAGTTAATACAAATAATTTGGAGAATCCGGCGCGGCGGGCGCGTTTTTCCATGTGTTTCAAAATACGCTCGCCATCGCCTTGGCTTTGTACGTCCGGATTGACCGTTAAGCAAGCCATCTCAGCCATGCCTTCGGCGGGGAAGGGATACAGCGCCGCGCAACCGAAAATAACATTGTCATGCTCAATGACCGAGAAGTAATTGATCTCGCGCTCGATCAATTCGCGGCCCCGTTTGACTAATGTTCCATCGGCTTCGAGCGGCTCAATCAATTCAATAATACCGCCGATATCATCAATCGTTGCTTCACGCAGGCTTTCCAGATTTTCGTAGGTAATCATCGTGCCTACGCCATCGTGGGTAAATAATTCTAGCAGCGCCGAACCATCCAATTTAAACGGCACGATGTGCACCCGCGGAACGCCAGCGTTGGTGGCTTTGATGCCGTGCTCTAAATAATAGGCGCCGTCGGCGGGCAAATAATTGGCGGCGATTTCGGCCTTGGCTTGTTGCGATGAAAGCTCGCGCATCTCATCGCCATCTTTATCGCACAACATCGGCGTTTCGGTAATGAAGATCAGTTTGTCAGCATTGAGCGCCGTGGCTGCTGAGACTGCGACATCTTCCATCGTGACGTTAAATGCTTCGCCAGTTGGTGAGAATCCGAGCGGCGACAGCAGCACCAAGTTACCAGTATCTAAAATGCGATGGATGGTTTCGGAAGCGATTTTACGGGTCATACCGGTCAGACCGTAATCGATACCGTTCACAATCCCGATCGGCCGGGCGGTGACGAAATTGCCTGAAATAATGCGGATTTCAGAATGCGCCATTGGCGTATTTGGCAGACCTTGGCTAAATGCCGCTTCAATGTCCAAGCGCAATTCACCGGCGGCTTCTTTTGAGCATTCAAGCGCTGCGGTATCGGTAATGCGGATGCCATTATGGAAACGGCCTTCGACGTTACGCAAGGCGAGTTGCTCAGCAACCTGCGGGCGCGACCCGTGCACGATCACGATTTTGATACCGAGCGCGTGCAGCAACGATAAATCTTCCGCTAAAAAAGGTAAAACGCCAGCAACGACGAGCTCACCCGGGAAAGCGACCACGAAGGTTTTTCCGCGAAAGGCATGAATATAGGGTGCGACCGAGCGCAGCCATTGTACGAATTGTTCGGCATTTTCCATGTGCCGAATTATAAGTAGAATTTATCTATGCTGCATAGCGGAACTTAATACTGAGGCCAAAACAATTTATAATCCTGTCCCTATGACGACACCAGCTAAACCCGCGCATTCTGCCGCACCGCACAGTGCAGGCAAGCCCAAACATCCCGCCCAGCGAGCACGACACCAGCAAAATTCCAAACCGGAAGCCAAGCCTGTGCCTTTCCGTAACCCTTTGCCAACGATTACCTTTCCCGAGGAATTGCCCGTTTCTGGCAAAAGGGAAGAGATCGCCAACGCGATTCGTGATCATCAAGTCATCATTTTGTGCGGCGAAACGGGTTCAGGAAAAACCACGCAGTTGCCGAAAATTTGCTTGGAGCTCGGACGCGGCACCGCTGGTTTAATCGGTCACACTCAACCGCGCCGCATCGCCGCATCGTCTACCGCGAAACGCTTGGCGCAAGAACTGGGTTCAGACTTGGGTGTGCATGTCGGTTTTAAAGTGCGATTCACCGATACATTGTCCAAAGGCGCGTCGATCAAATTGATGACGGACGGGATTCTGCTGGCCGAAACTCAGGGCGATCCCTTATTAAAACAATACGACACCATCATCATCGATGAGGCGCATGAGCGCAGCTTAAATATTGATTTCTTGCTCGGTTACCTAAAACAGTTATTACCGAAGCGCCCTGATTTAAAAGTCATCATCACATCCGCCACGATCGACGCGAACCGATTCGCGCAACATTTTGGCACGCCAGACAAGCCAGCGCCGGTACTAGAAGTATCGGGCCGACTTTATCCGGTCGAAGTGCGCTATCGCCCAGTGCAAGAAGGCGAAAAGGATAAAGAGCGCGATCTGATGACTGCCATTACCGATGCGGTCGATGAACTGTGTCGCTTGGGTTCGGGCGATGTGTTGGTGTTTTTACCGGGCGAGCGAGAAATCCGCGACGCGGCGGAAGCCCTGCGCAAGCACCATCCCGCGCACGTCGAAATATTACCTTTGTTCGCACGACTGTCCGCACAGGAACAAGACCGCGTATTCCGCAGCACCAACGCGCGACGCATTGTTTTGGCGACCAACGTGGCCGAAACGTCGTTGACTGTTCCGGGTATCCGGTTTGTCGTCGATACCGGCTTAGCGCGGGTCAAGCGCTACAGCTACCGCAATAAAGTCGAGCAATTGCAAGTTGAAGCGATTGCGCAATCGGCGGCCAATCAACGTGCTGGTCGATGCGGTCGGGTTGCCGCAGGCGTGTGCATTCGTTTATACGAAGAACACGACTTCAAAGCGCGCCTACCTTTCACTGAACCAGAGATTTTGCGCTCGTCCTTGGCCGCCGTTATTTTACGCATGCGTTCGCTGCATTTAACCGATGTAGAGCGTTTCCCCTTTATCGAAGCGCCACAAGGTCGTGCCATTGCCGATGGCTATCAATTGCTGCAAGAACTCGGTGCGTTGGATGAAGAAAATAAACTCACGCCGCTGGGGATTAAATTAGCTAAGCTGCCGCTAGACCCGCGCATTGGGCGCATGATTTTGGCGGCATCTGAGCAGCAAAGTTTGTCAGAAGTGTTAATTATCGCGGCGGCTCTATCGGTGCAAGACCCGCGCGATCGTCCGATGGAAGCGCAAGCGGCAGCGGATTTGGCGCATAAAAAATTCGCGGACGACAAATCCGAATTTGTCAGTTATTTAAAAATATGGACATGGTTTGAAGAAGCGATTTTGCATAAAAAATCCAATCGCTTGTTACAGCAAAATTGCCGCGATAATTTTCTGTCCCAGATGCGCTTACGCGAATGGCGTGAAGTCCATTCCCAGCTATTAACAATCGTTAAGGAGCAAGGTTGGCGTCTCAACGAAGCGCCAGCGACTTATGAACAATTGCATACCGCGCTGCTAACCGGCTTGTTGGGTAATTTAGGCTTTAAAGGCGATGAATCGACGCAGTACCTCGGCGCGCGCGGCATTAAATTTAATATCTGGCCCGGTTCGCAATTAGTTAAAAAAGCGGGACGTTGGATTATGGCAGCGGAACTGGTCGATACCAGCCGTTTGTATGCGCGCTGCATCGCGCAAATTCAACCGGAATGGTTGGAGAAAATCGGCGCGCATTTACTGAAGAAAAATGTCAGTGAACCGCGTTGGGAAAAGCGTGCCAATCAAGTTTCCGCCTTTGAACGCGCCACACTGTATGGCTTGGTTGTGTATAGCCAACGTCGTATCCAATACGGATTAACTCATCCTACCGAAGCGCGTGAGATTTTTATTCGTGATGCCTTGGTGGCGGGCGAATTTGATACCCGCGCACCATTCTTCGCACACAACCAGCAACTGCTGCGCGAGATTGAAAATTTAGAGCATAAATCGCGTCGGGTCGATGTGTTGGTGGATGATAGTTTGATTTATGCGTTTTACGATCAGCACATTCCGCAAGGGATTTTTAATGGCATTACCTTCGAGAAGTGGCATAAAGAAGCGACTCAAAAAAATTCGAAATTATTGTATTTAAAGCGCGATGATTTAATGCGCCATGAAGCGGCGGGCGTGACCACCGACGTATTCCCGAAAAAAATTGCACAGGCCGGAACCGAGCTGCAGCTCAGCTACCATTTTGAGCCAGGTAGCCCGCGTGATGGCGTGACCATGACGGTGCCGCTGTTTGCATTAAACCAAATTTCTATTGAGCGCTGCGATTGGCTGGTTCCCGGTATGTTGAAGGAAAAGGTGCAATTGCTGCTCAAATCATTGCCCCAAAAAATCCGCCGTCATTGTGTGCCAATCCCTGATTACGCCGCTGGTTTTTGCGAACGTACCGAATTCGGCGTGGGGAATTTTTTAGATGTATTGATCGCTGATATACGCGAGCAAACTGGTATTCAAACCAAATCGTCGGATTTTAAATTTGAAACTATTCCCGCTCATTTGGTGATGAATTTTAAGATTGTGGATGAACATAATCGGCAGTTGGAAATGGGGCGCAATCTTGCCAGCTTGCGCGTTGAGTTGGGTGCTAGTGCGCGTGAGAGTTTTCAGAAGTTGGTGCAGGAAAAACAATCCGGCGCGGACTCGGTCAATAAGTTGGTCTCTAGCGGTTTGGTTGCCAATCAATCTGTTCCTAACAAGCAAAGCGCTCAAGCAGTTAAGTCTGTTTCTAACCAAAGCAGCAATCAAGGTGCAATTCAAAGCGAAAATATTACCGCGTGGACGTTCGGGGAATTGCCTGAACTGTTAGAAATCGCGCAAGGTAAGCAAACCTTAATTGGTTATCCAGCCTTGGTCGATAAAGGCAGTAGCTGCCAGATTCAAGTATTTGATGATCCTGATGTTGCGGCCAAAACGCATCGCACTGGCTTGATGCGTTTGTTTGCGTTGCAGCTAAAAGAACAGTCGAAATTTTTAGAAAAAAATATTCCCAATTTGCAGCAAATGGGAATGCAATTTATGAGTTTGGGTTCGCAAGAAGAATTGCGTAGCCAAATTATTGAATTGGCTTTTGATCGCGCATTTTTGCAGCAGCCTTTACCTAAAAATGCCGATGAATTTAATCAGCGCAAAGAGCAGGGCAGGCCAAGATTGAATTTATTGGCCAATGAGATTGCTCGTTTGGTTGGAATTATTTTGGCCGAGCATTTTAGTTTGCCGAAAAAATTACAAGGCAGCAAATCGCCCGCCACATCTGATATGCAAGCGCAATTGCAGGCTTTGTTGACTAAGCGCTTTATCTTGGAAACGCCCTACACGCAGTTGACTCATTTCCCGCGTTATCTGAAAGCGATTTCGGTACGTTTGGAAAAAATGCGCGGCGATCCGGCGCGTGATGCCAAGTTAATGCAGGAGTGGAATGAGGCGGCTTCTGGTTGGCAGCGCACGACCGCGCAGGCCAAGACCAGCGATCCTAAGTTGCAGGAATACCGTTGGATGTTGGAGGAATTGCGCGTGTCCTTGTTTGCTCAGGAACTGAAAACACCGATGCCGGTGTCGGCTAAGCGTTTGCAAAAAGTCTGGGATAGTATGCAGCGCTGATTTAGCTTGGCGTTAATTACTATTGAGGGTTCCCCAAGGCGGACGCTGCCATGAAATAAAAAAGGCGTATTTCTTTAGAAAATACGCCTTTTTCTTTACCAGCTAAAAATCAATTACCAAATCAAAACTCGCTTCTCGATGGGACGCAACGGCGAGGTCGATGCAGGGCAGCTAAATGCCGCCGTGAACTCTGGCATATTCGCAATCGGAGCCAACACGCGCGCATAGTCGGGCGCATGTGGATCGGTCGCTAATTGCAAGCGCAGTTGCTCTGGTCGGGCCAAGGAGCGGAAGCTTTGCGCGTTGGCGATAAAGAAGCGCTGTTCTTGCGTGAATCCGTCGATCAACTCGGGTTGCGGTTGCGCTTTTACGGCGGTTCTTAACGCTTGCAGTGCAATCTTCATGCCGCCCAAATCGGCGATGTTTTCACCGGCGGTGAGTTTGCCGTTGATGTGCAATTGGTCGATAGGGTTGAATTCATCGAATTGCTTTTCAATCGCGGCAGCGCGTTTGATGAAGTTCTTTTCATCGTCCTTAGTCCACCAGCTTTTCAGATTGCCGTCGGCATCAAATTGGCGACCTTCGTCGTCAAATGCGTGCGTCATTTCATGTCCGATGGTCGCGCCGGTGTTGCCGTAGTTGGCGGCTAAGTCAGCTTTTAAATGATAGAGCGGCGGTTGCAAAATCCCAGCCGGGAACACGATTTCGTTCATGGTGGGGTTGTAATAGGCGTTGACAGTTGGCGCAGTCATGCCCCATTCGTTGCGGTCGATGGGTTTGCCTAGCTTGGCGATCATGCGCTTAAATTCAAATTCATTGGCGCGCATATTGTTGTTGGCGTATGAAGTCGTATCAATGACCAAACTGCTGTAATCGCGCCAATGATCGGGGTAGCCAATTTTGACGTTGATGGCATCAAGCTTTTTGATTGCTTGCTGCTTGGTCGCGTCGCTCATCCAATCCAATTTGAGTATGCTGTCGTGCATCGCGACTTTGATGTTGTTGACCATATCGAGCACACCGGCTTTGGCTTCTGGGCTGAAGAATTTAGCGACATACAATTCGCCCATGGCATCGCCCACGCTGCGGTCAATATTACCCAACACGCGCTTCCAACGTGGACTAAGTTCTTTAGTGCCTTGCAGAGTGCGACCATAAAATTCAAAGTTGGCATTGACAAACGCCGACGATAAATCGCGCGCTGTTGCGTGGGCTAGATTCCAGCGCAAATAAGTTTGCCAGTCGGCTAGGCTGACGGTGGATAGCATGCGTCCAGCTTCAGCGAAGAATTTGGGTTGAGCGACGTTGATGTCGCCAGGCTGTGCTAAGCCGAGTTGATTGAAGTAATTAGCCCAATCGGTGTGCGGATCGATTTTGCCCAAGCCTTTGAGATCCATTAAGTGGTATGAGGCTTGCGGATCGCGTAGCTCAATTTTGCTCATCGAAGCGCGGGCTAAGCGCGTTTCGATTTTTAAAACGGTGGCCGCGTTATGTTTGGCAACATCCGGTGCGTCGCCTAATAGGCCGAAAATAGTTTCTAAATGGGTGACGTATTTAGCGCGAATTTCTCGTGTTTTGGCATCGCTCTTTAAATAGTAATCGCGGTCCGGCAAACCTAATCCGCCTTGCGTGAGTTGAGTGATATAGCGCAGCGTGTTTTTGGCATCTTGATCAATATAGAAGCCGAACAGCGGGCCAGCTCCGGTTTTGTGTTGTTGGGCGATGACGCTGATCAGATCGGAGCGCTGCTTGATGGCGGCGATTTGCTCTAAGCCTTGGGCTAAAGGTTTTATGCCAGCGGCTTCAATACCGGCTTCGTCCATGCCGCTTAAAAAATAAGCGCCGACTATTTTTTCAGCCGGCGAGCTCGTTGGATTACGGTTGGCGACGTTTTTCGCTGCTTCTTCCGCGATGGCTTTTAGTGCTGTTAAATTGCGTTCAGTCACTTCATCGTAAGCGCTGTAACGTGAGCGATCTGCTGGAATAGGATTGTCCTTAATCCACTGACCGTTTGAGAATTCAAAAAAATCGCTACACGCATCGACCGAGCGATTCATCGTTTGTGGCTCGATCACAAAGCCGTTGGTGATTGTTGCGGCAGCGCTGTCTGCGTGCGAGCTGGATGCAGCAAAGCACATGAGGACGGCGACAAGTCCGCGTCTCATTGGATTTTTTTTTAACATGGTGGTCTCTTTATAAGATGAAGGTAGTGCTTATTTTTTAGGCGATTGGATAGGCTGCTGGTCAGCGGTGCGTTAAAAAAACTTGTCACTAAACGTTTGGTTTTAGAAATATATCGTACCGGCAACGATTTTAGGTTCGTGTTTGTTTTGTTGTCAATGCGCTTTATTGGGACAGCTTTTATATAAGTGATCGCGATTTCTCGCAAAATACCTAGAAACTGATTGACGCTTGCCGCATGGAAAAGTATAATCTTGCTTCTTCGGAGTGTAGCGCAGCCCGGTAGCGCACCTGGTTTGGGACCAGGGGGTCCAAGGTTCGAATCCTTGTACTCCGACCAGCATTAGATTAAAAAGACTGTCTTGAAAATAGACGGTCTTTTTTTTCGTCTCGTCGTTTTTCAGCGCATTATTGTGTCCTGTAAAGCAAATCAAGTTCACATTCAGTGCGCCGCGCATTGTGGATGTCGGCTATTATTTTTCATTATCTTTTTTGGTCGCTCAAGCCACAATAGCGCTTCAAAACCTAACCGAGAAATCAAGATGAAACAGGCTTACCTCTACGATGGATTGCGTACTCCGTTTGGACGTTATGGCGGAACGCTGTCTAGTGTTCGACCGGATGATCTGGTTGCTGGCCTCGCGCAAACGTTGCTGGCGCGCGCGGGGTTGGACGGCAGCCAAATCGACGATTTGATTTTAGGTTGCGCCAATCAATCTGGCGAAGATTCGCGCAATGTGGCGCGCCATGTTGTGTTAGCCGCGGGATTGCCGGTCTCGGTTGCTGGGCAAACGGTGAACCGTTTGTGCGGCAGTGGATTAGCGGCGGTGATTGACGCAGCGCGCGCGATTAAGCTCAACGAAGGTAATTTGTTGTTAGCCGGTGGTGTGGAGAGCATGAGTCGCGCTCCGTTTGTGATGGCGAAGGCGACACAAGCGTTTGGGCGCGACGCGCAAATGTTTGATAGCACTATCGGTTCACGCTTTCCCAATCCTGCTATCGTGGCGCGCTTTGGCGATCCTACGATGGCGCAAACGGCTGATAATTTGGCGCAGGATTTCGCAATCTCGCGCGACCAATCCGATCATTTTGCCGCAACGTCGCAAGCGAAATATAACGCCGCATTGAAAGCCGATTTTTTTGCCGATGAAATTTCAGCGGTAACGATTTCTGCCAAAAGCGTCCATAAAAATAATGAGCAAGTGAGCCAAGACGAGCATCCACGTCCGGACAGCAATTTGGCTTCGCTTGCCAGATTAAAAGCGTTGAATACCAATGGCGTGGTTACTGCTGGAAATGCATCGGGCATTAATGATGGTGCTGCGTTGTTATTGCTCGGTGATGAGCAAAGCGCGTTATCGTTGCAACGTGCTCCATTAGCGCGGATATTATTGGCTGCGGTAGTCGGTGTTTTGCCGCGGGTAATGGGAATTGGTCCTGCGCTTGCAATTCCTAAAGCGTTGGAGCGAGCAGGTTTAGCGTTGTCGCAGATGGATGTGATTGAAATTAACGAAGCCTTCGCGCCGCAAGTCTTAGCGTGTTTAAAACAATTGAATTTGGCTGCGCACGATGAGCGGATTAATCCGAATGGTGGCGCCATCGCATTGGGTCATCCTTTGGGCGCATCGGGCGCACGTTTGGTGTTGACCGCCGCGCGCCAGTTGCAGCGGATTTCAGGTCGTTATGCGGTAGTGAGTTTGTGCATAGGAGTGGGGCAGGGGATCGCGTTGGTGATTGAGCGGGTTTAATTTGTCTAGGCGAAGTTATGTGCAAATAGCAACGTAATTACTGGTTTGTGGCTCAATAGTTGGGCTTTTGGTAGATAGTTATTGACGGAAATCGGGTTGGAATCTATAATTGCTGTCTTCGGAGTGTAGCGCAGCCCGGTAGCGCACCTGGTTTGGGACCAGGGGGTCCAAGGTTCGAATCCTTGTACTCCGACCAAATTTAAAAAAGATCGTCTTAATCAGACGGTCTTTTTTTTCGTCCATATTCCTCCGATTCTGCTGTTTTTTTGGCCCGAAAAGCAGCGCGAGTTTGCTTTGTGCAAAGTTCTATTTTTATCGTATTTAAAACCGACTGGTTTCAAATTTAACTAGCTTGGCCAGCAAACAGCCAATTTTTGAATTTGCCTCGAGATTCACTTTTATCATTTTGACGCTTAATTTTTGGCACAGGAGAAACTTTTCCTGCCTTATCGATTTTTCTTTCCATAAATTGAGCAAAATTGCTCGATCGCGGCTTGAGTAATCGTAAAACGCGCCCTAACCTAAATTTCATACTTCAAGCGTTCAGTGCCGCATATCACGCCATGCCGGTGCTGCGCCTGTTAAGTTTTTGAACATGAAATGGAAAATTTTGCTAACCGCGCGTGGCAAATTAATTAGGGGATATTTATGTGCAAAAAATCACCAGATTTTTCCTTTCGACTCAGTGTGATTGCTTTCGCAATGACGCAACTCTTTTCTGTTTCTGCCTTAGCGGCCGATCCCGGACAGGATCGAACAGCTGAGTTGGAAAAGAAACTAGAGCAAAGTTTGCAGCAAATCCAAGCCCTCTCAGCTCGCATTACGCAATTAGAAAACGCTTCCAAAACAACCTCGCCTGGTCAAGCCAATCCTACAGCGAATGTCACTCCAACCGCGGTACAAGAAAAACTAAGCGCCCAAGAACAGCGATTAGAAAAATTAGAGAAGTCGGTCGAGCAAGTCGCGAGCAGCGCAGCAGATCAGTCTTCTAACGACAGCAATATATTGGGAGTGCCGGTGCACGGTTTTATCGCACTCGGCTATGGTCATTTGCCCAATCCTCCTAATTTGCCCAATACCGTTAATTCCAAAAGCGGCTTCCAAATGGCCAACGTTGATTTCTATTTCGCGCCAAATTTTGGCGATCAGCTCAAAGCCATTATGGAGTTGAATTTGGAGTACACCGAACAGGGTGTGTTGACCTATGACCTAGAGCGCTTTGAGATTGGCTACACCTTTAATGACTTAGTCAATATTTGGGCCGGCCGCTTTCATACGCCTTATGGCGAATGGAATACGGCGTTTCACCACGGCCACTTTATTCAAACTTCGATTGATCGTCCACGTTTTGTGGCGTTTGAAGATCAGGGCGGTGTGATGCCTTCGCACACCATCGGTGTGATGGAATCGGGAACGGCGCGGGTCAATGGCGGTGATCGCGTTTCCTACGACTTTTTTGTTGGTAACGGTAGCCGAATTATTCCGGCTTCAGACGGTAATAACCTCGGTATCGCGCTCGGAAACCAATTGGAATTTAATCCGGTAGGCGACGACAACGGCAATACGGCATACGGCGGCAGAGTGAGCTACCAATTCAATAATACCTTCACGCTCGGTGCACACGGATTGTCCGAAGTGGTCGATACCTATGACGGTAACAACGTGCGGCTCAATAGCACTAAGTTAAACATGCTCGGTGCTTTCTATCTGTTGGAATGGAACGATTGGGAGTCCATCGGTGAATACTATCGCTTTAAGAACGACGATAAATTCGGCGCAAATGGAACCAACGGCACGCACAATAGTTGGGCTGCGTTTGCACAAGTGAGCTACACCTTTGGCAATATCTGGACGCCATATGCGCGGATCGAAAAAGCCGAACTGGATCAAACCGATAATTATTTCGCCAGCCTAGCGAGTGGTCGAACCTACACGCGCCAAGTGCTTGGTCTGCGCTGGGATTTCAACAAGGCTGCCGCACTTAAATTTGAAACGGATCGCACGCACGAACTAGAAATAGCAGCGCCGGACGAAAAATATAACCGTACTCGCGTTCAACTCGATGTGAAATTTTAAGGAGTAGCACGATGAACTCATTACGTTTAATTAGAGTAGTTGGGCTTGCGACAAGCCTGTTTATTTTCTGTTGGTCAGCAGCCTTTGCGGTGGATATTTATGTTGTGACTAGTTCCGGTTTAACCATTGGAGCCGAAGAGGTCAAAGATATTTTTGTTGGTGATAAACAGGTCGAAGGCGGAGTAAAGCTCACTCCAATTGATAACGCAAGCTTAAAGACTGAATTTTTAGATAAGGCGCTGCACCTAACGCCAGAAAAATACACGCAATTGTGGGGACGCAAAGTATTTCGTGATGGCTTAATTCCCCCAATGACCAAGGCCAATGATCTTGAAATTATCGCCCTAATAAAATCCAAACCCGGCACAGTCGGTTATGTGTCCGCAGTTAGTGGCGATGTGCGGGTGATCACTAAATATTGAGTTTAGATGTTTAGGGAAGGCAGTATGCAAACTGAACTTAGATTCCGCTTCGTGCAGTTATTGGTGTGCACTCTTTGGCTGCTCGCCATGTTCGCGCACAGCGCCAAGGCAGGAAATCTGCCTTCGAGTATCTACACCCAAACATCGTCATGGACTGAAGATACGGGCCAAACCGTGCAACTGAGTAAGTGGCAAGGTCAGCCGCTCATCATTGCAATGGCTTATACCGAATGTACGCGGGTTTGCAATGCGACCTTGCATAAGCTGGAGGAAGCCCAAGCCCTGGCCGATCAACAAAAAACGCCGGTACAGTTCATTATCGTCAGCTTTGATCCCTCGATTGATAATCCGAATTCTTGGTCTTATTACCGCCGACAGCATCATTTCACCGAGCGCAGCAATTGGCATTTTTTGACCGGAACAACCAGCGCCACCAAACGCTTAGCGCAGTCGCTAGGAATTAAGTTTTGGATAGACGAAGACCATGTCATGCACGATTTGCGGATTTTATTCATTAATCCGGATGGGCAAATTAAGACCTTTTTGGATTGGGATCATCAAGAAGTGGCTAATTTGTTTAAATAGCATTGCGCACTTAATCTTGCGCTAATCGCTACCTTGGAAAAATCAACAGATACCAGTTGGTCGTTTCCGCCTTGTTCTCTGACCTAAACTTCCCTTTATTCGTCCCAAAAACAGCGCTCGTCGCAGCGCACTCAACTTATTTTAAGATACCACTTAAATACCTGTTGACGCTTGATTTTAACAAACCTATGATGGCTGCACTTTTCGGAAATTGAATCAATTTCCCTTGTCATTCGTATCAATACATTCAGCAAAGAATCAGGAAAACAGACATATGGATCAGGCGTTGCGACAAAAAATCGGTCAATTATTTATGGTGGGATTTGATGCCTTAGAGGTCAATGAGCACATTACTCGCCTGATCCAAGAGCGTCATGTTGGCGGCGTTATTCTATTTCGCCGCAATGTCCACACACCGCAGCAAGTCGCCGCGCTCTGTCGGCGCTTGCAAGAGATCAATGCTGAAGTGAGTGATATTCCTTTGCTGATTTCACTCGATCAAGAAGGCGGCATGGTGATGCGAGTTGAGCAGGGCGTCACGCCCATTCCGGCAGCCATGGCGTTTCAACAAGCTGGCTCGGTCGCTGATTGCGAGCAGCTCTCACGCATTAGCGGCGACGAGATGCGCCAGCTCGGTATCAACATGATTTTGGCGCCGGTGTTGGACGTCAATAATAATCCCCTTAATCCGGTAATCGGCGTGCGCGCCTTTGGTGAAGATCCGGATACCGTTATCAACTATGGCATGGCAGCGATGCGCGGTTTGAATGCCGCTGGCGTGATTACCACCGCTAAACATTTCCCCGGACATGGCGACACCTCAACCGATTCGCATTATTCGATGTCGATCGTGCCGCACGATAAAGCCCGTTTGGATGCGATGGAATTGCCACCATTTAAAGCCGCGATCGCCCAAGGCGTACACGCGATTATGACGGCGCATGTGGTTTTCCCAGCGATTGAATCGGAACCGGATTTGCCAGCTACTTTATCCAAATCAGTGTTGACTGATTTGCTGCGCGGTGAACTCGGATTTAAGGGCGTAATTATTTCCGATTGCTTAGAAATGTTAGCTATTGCCGATGGCGTGGGCGTGACTAACGGCGCAATTCAGACCTTGAAAGCTGGCGCTGATATTGCCCTGATCTCGCACCAACAAGAGCGCCAGCAGGCTGCTATTGATGGCGTGATCGCAGCGGTGGAGCGCGGTGAGATTTCGCTCGATCAAATCAACCAAGCCCATGAACGCGTGCAGCAACTCAAGCAAATCAGTGCAGTAAAAACTTGGCGAGATGCGCCGATTATTCCGCAAGGCTTGATGCAGCCAGCAGCATTAGCGTTGGCGGAAAAAGTCCAACGCGCTGCGCTACGTGTGGCGGGTGCATTCCGCCCATTAAACACTGCGCTGCCAGTGACGTTGATCACGGTCGAAGTTCGTTTGCGTAGCGAAGTCGATGAAGCCGTTATTGCGCGTAACAATGAAGCGCGCAGTTCCATGTTGCCCGCATTATTGGCTGCCGGAATTGACGTGCGCGAATATGCCTTGTCCTCCGAGGCCAACGATGCCGAAGTCGCCGCCGCCATCGCCTTTGCCCAAGGCGCGCAGCAAATCGTTTTGCAAACCTATAACGCGATGTTGGTGAAGGGCCAGCAAACCTTGGTCGCGGCATTACCGCAAGATAAATTGTGGTTGGTTGCTGGACGTTTGCCTTACGATTTGGATTTGGCGCCGAACGCCCAAGGCCGCTTAGCTAGTTACGGATGCCGCCCAGCGGCGTTAGCGCCAGTGGTAGAGAAGTTGCTGGGCGTGGCTCAATCAATTTGCGTGCTTTGCTAGACTTATCTGCTAAACGCTAGCTGGCTGACTTTCCGTACTTCTTGGTTGATGAGTTGTTCTGGATTATCGGACATGATTTCTATGTCCGAAATCTTGTCCGTGCTAAAGCAGCGTGCCAAGTTTAAGCCGGTTTGTGCTACCCCAGCACTGTGATGAAATTCCTTTTGGGTGCGATTGAATTTACTGGTGATGTGATACAGCGTAATCATGCGCATCGGCGCATCACCAATGCTCGCGCCAATCAAATCCGCCATGCCGCTGCGTAGTGCAACGACCAAGTTCACGGACTTTGCAAATCGAACTAATTCTGGAACGGTCTTTTGTAAATAGTGAACCGGGATTTCTGGATCCAATAAAACATCTTCTTGCGCGATTTTGTCGATAAAAATCGTATATCCCTTGTTGTGAAATTCTTGTGCTAAGACGTTCCAAAAGCTGGCCGGAATACGTCCATAGGTTTTGGCGTGTTGAACGAATAAAACGGTCTTGTCGGCGTTATGCGCTGGAACGTTTTGAATTTGCGGTGCCAAGATTGGTACAGAAAGGTCCAAGCCGAGCGCGTAGGAATAGGCCTCTTTTAGCGTGAGCCGATTGTTCTTTAAGACCAAATCACTGCCGAAGCGCCCGTCGGCAAACAAGTCAGCCCAGCATAAGAAAAACCATCCCGGCGAGCGGAATGAAATCTGCTCTAAGAAGAACAACGTATCGTATTCTTCTTGCGTCAAATAGATGACGAAATCCGCTGCCTGCGGCCAAAATTCCAGTAAAAAATTACGATCATTGCGTAACAATAAACAGACCTTGGCTTGCTGCCTCAAATGCTGGGTTTGCGATAGCGTAAAGACCAACTCACCATACGCATTGACTGGCATGATGTAGTAATAATCTTCCGGGCAATGGCCGGTTTTATTGAAGATCGACCGCTTGATAATTGATAATAAATCGAGCGCCAGATCAAATGAAGTTTGGTGAAATTTCTTGGCCATGCGATCTACCTTAGCGTCAGGATGTGATTGGTTGGAGCTTGCTGATTGGCGTTAGTTAAGCTCATAGAATTCCGCGTGCCAGCAAATCATGCAGATGAATAATTCCCACCACGTCGTCATTTTCGACGACAAAAATTGATGGGATGCGTTTGGCTTCCATTATCTGGGTAGCCTCGGCGACCAAGGTGTCGGGCGCAATTGTGGCTGGTTGGCGTGACATATATAGGCTGATCGGTTGCTCTACAATTTCAGCCGATAAATTACGCCGCAAGTCGCCATCGGTAAAAATCCCGATCAATTTCTCTTGCTCGTCCAACAGTCCAACGCAACCCAATCGCGCACGTGACATTTCAATCACGGCTTGCCGCACCGTGACATTGGCGGCAATTAAAGGTAGCTCGGAGCGCACATGCATCACGTCTTTAACCAGCAATAATTTTTTGCCTAATTTGCCGCCTGGATGAAATTCCCTAAAGGCAGCGGCTTTAAATTCTTTACCTTCAATACAAGCCACCGCTAAGGCGTCGCCTAACGCTAAGGTCATCGTGGTCGAGGTGGTGGGAGCCAAGCCCAAAGGGCAGACTTCCGCCATCGCCGGTAACAGTAAAACGATATCGACCGCGCGCCCTAATGTACTCGCAGCTTCGGCGGTAATGGCAATCAATGGAATAGAGAAGCGGCGCGAATACGATAAGATGTCGGCCAACTCAGGAGACTCGCCAGAGCGTGAAATAGCGATCACGATATCGCGCTTTTCTATCATCCCTAAGTCGCCGTGACTGGCTTCGGAAGGGTGTAAATAAATAGCCGGAGTGCCCGTTGAGGCGAAGGTGGAGGCGATCTTGCGGGCGATTTGGCCCGATTTGCCCAAGCCAGATAAAACCACTTTACCTTGGCAATTCAGGATTAATTCGACTACTTGGGAAAAACGTTGATCGAGCTTTTCGGCCAACACAACCAAGGCATCGGCTTCGGCCAAAATGCTTTTCTTTCCGATGTCGGTCCAATCTGCCATGGTGACTTTCGTTAGTGATTTTCGTTATTTATCAACTATTTTGAGCGCCGCGCTAATCTGACCTAAACCTGCATCGCGCGCCACGTTGATAGCGTAGGCGGTTTGCAGACCCGACGGTTTGGTGTCGTTAATTAAGATGCGCTCGCCCAGTGGCATATCGAATAAAACGCTGTCATAGCGAATGCCGTGGTGAGTTAAGGCCGCTAGCGTGCTGTCTTTAAATTGTTGGCGGCGCGCGGTGAGCAAAATAATTTTGTCGGTACTGGGCAGGTCATTAAAAAATTCCGCTACGCCGGGCAGCAACTGATCCGCGCCGTTTAAATAGCCGTTATGTTGGAAAATCGTGCCATCAATATCAATGAGCCACGCTTTGGATAATGGGCTGAGTTCTATCGTTTGCATCAGGCTTCCAGCGCAGAATGCAGGTAATACAAACCGTTGAAATACGCCGCCAAGATCGAATCGTAATCGTCATCGACCCAACCTGATAAACCTAACCAAATAAAACTATGCAGCACTTGGATGGTGCTTATTTTTGAGTTGAAGCGCTCTGCAATCACTTCGCGCAAATGCGACCAACCAGCATCGCGGATTTCAATATCCGCGCTTTGTGCATCCAAGCTGAGGATAAATTGGCGTCGATTAAAATTATCGTAATTACCCACCACCGAGTAGTACACCTTGGCCCAATCGTATGCCGGGTCGCCAAAAATACCGGGTTCGGCAAAACGACCACGCGGATCAAAAAACCAAGGCTTTCCCTTGTCGTCGATTAAGGTATTGCTAAACGTCGGGTCGCCATGGATGACGGTAAATGCATCGCAACAAGTCATCTCAAACGCATCGGTGAGGCGATGCTGTTCTTTCTCGTGCAAGATATTCGGCACCCAAACGCCGTTGACTTTGATGGATCGGTGTTTTTGCAAATCGGGTAATAAACGGCCCACTTTGGCGATACGCTGCTGAGTTTTTTCTAAATAGACTGAGCGCAGTGCGGCGTTATCGACCGGTGCTTTGCCGAGCGCGTGCAACTCAGTGAGCGAATCCATGATTCCTTCTAACACTTGACGCCGCCCTTTGGTACCCCAGCGGAACTGATAAGGGTGCGTTCCGTCGATGCGCGACATAGTCATCGGTTTGGATTCAAATAGGGTAGGGATGTGCTTAAAGCCTAGCGCGCCGACTTCTTTGTACCAAGCCAGTTCTAGATCTATCATCGGAGCATATTCTGGTACCACGGCTTGTTTGATGACTTTATCGCCGCGATAAGTAATTTTGTTAAAAAAACGTGTTCCCGCTTCGTCATCCCAGTGATTTTGTAGCGCGTTTAGCGTACCTAATTCGACCGCATCGTCGCAATAGGCGGTACTAAATTGATTGGCGTTCTCGGAAATCCAACGCACGAATTCGCCGCTATCGGGCAGGTTCTTTAAATGGCTTTTGTTAGGAAACCAAAATAAGCCCATCACGCCGGCGGTATCGCTTTTTTTCTCGACTAAATTCTGTTTGCCGGCTTCATCGACTTCCACCGACCAGCGACAGGGGAAATTGCGCGATAGGTAAATCACCGGTTGATCGGACTCCGGCATTTTTAAATGTTCATGGAACAGCAAATCACTCCAAACGATCCAGAATGGCTCATTGTCGGCGACTAGTTCTAACGACTGGGCGATGCCACTAACCGTGCCAGTGCCAACAGGAGCTACGATGGAGACGGGCGCAGAACCCGGAAAGACCGATAAATAGCGCTGTAATACGTCGGCTTTGTATTCGGCAATGACGGCAATTGTGGATTGGGTATCGTGTTTAGAAGCGAAGCAATCTAGCAAATGAAACAGCAGCGGCTTGCCATCAACCGGCACCAGACATTTGGGTTTATTCCAACAATAATGCTCCAGCCGACTGCCCTTGCCGCCAGCTTGAATGATTAAAGTAGTCATAGAAAAACGCTTTCAAAATGAGCATTTTCCTAATGTAATGTAACGCCTTGAATGGTCATGGCTTAAATAGCTATGTATTCCGGCTCTAATTGTTGATTTAGCTTTACTGGCGGCACTGAATCAACGTTAGTCAGTTTTTTGAGTTGAGAATTGTTATTTAATCGC
This sequence comes from Sapientia aquatica, assembly GCF_004358105.1. Classification (GTDB taxonomy): domain Bacteria; phylum Pseudomonadota; class Gammaproteobacteria; order Burkholderiales; family Burkholderiaceae_D; genus Solimicrobium; species Solimicrobium aquaticum. Next base: position 594,298 of record NZ_SMYL01000002.1, read on the forward strand.
TATTTATTTACACTGCCCAGCCTGTGGTTTTTGCCGCCTTCGGAAATCTGCCTGATTTAATTTGGTATTTCGTCTATTAAAGCGCGGATTCCTTCTTTAGGGTGGACAAGTTTTTCCTGTAGCATATTCACCAATTTTCGATTAATTCATTTCCTACTTTCTCAGTTCGTACCCTACCCGGAGCATCTCGATGAATGACATGCAGTCATCTGCCTTATTTCATGGCGTTTTTTTTGAACGTTTTTTAGCCATTACCCAATATCAAACCTTGCTTGCGATCGCACTTTTCTTGCTGTGCTGCTTTGGCTTGAAGCGATTGCAGGATAACAAGGTCGATTTTTCGATCCGGATGTTGGTCGGTTTGGTGCTCGGCGCTGTGCTTGGTTTGGGTGTCCAAGCCGCGGCGGGTTTCCCGGCCGACGCGTCGGTGTGGATGAAAGAAACAGCGATTTGGTATGGCTTGGTTGGTCGGGCTTTTATCGCATTTATTCGGATGTTAGTGATTCCGTTAATTTTTGTCTCGATTGTGAAAGTGATTTTGGATTTTGCGGGTAAAAAAGATCTGCCTAAGATTGCCGTGCGCGGGATTTTTTGGCTGTTATTCACCACCGCAATCGCCTCCGTATTGGGGATTGTTTTGGGCAATCTGTTTGGTTTGGGCTTTGGAGTTAAAACCGGCGAAGTGGCTAAAATTAACGATTACACCAATTTGGTGGATACCTTTATTCGCCTCATTCCTAACAATATCGTCGGCGCGATGAGTGGTGAGAATATCGTCGGTTTGGTGATTTTTTCGGCCTTGGTCGGCATGGCGGCCAACCGCATGGAAAAAAACAATCCCGAAACGATAGGCGTGTTTAAAAAATTAATGCAGGGTTTGTACAAAATCGTGATGTCGATTGCCATGACGATTATTAAATACATGCCGTATGCCGTCATTGCTTTGTTATCTCGCACGATTATTTCCAACGGGGTTCCCGCAATTATCGAAGTATCGAGCTTTGTTGGCGCGATTTATGTCGCTACCGCCATCATGCTGGTGGTGCATTTAGTGATCATCGGCGCGCACGGTGTGGCACCAACCACTTATGTCAAGAAAGCCTTGGGAACGTGGCTGCTAGCGTTCACCAGTCGCTCGTCGGTCGGCACGTTGCCCATGACGATTTCCACTTTGACCAAGCGCATGGGCGTCAACGATGGCACAGCCAACTTGGTCGGTTCCTTGGGTAGCACGATTGGGATGAATGGTTGCGCTGGCTTCTTCCCCGCCATGATCGTGGTGATGGTGGCGCACATGATAGGGATTCAGATTGATATTCAGTTTTACATCATGTTGGTCATCGTGGTCACAATTGGCTCGATTGGGATTGCGGGCATCCCTGGCACGGCGACGGTGGCTGCGACAATCGCCTTATCGGGTATGGGCATGGGCGACTATTTTGGTTTGATTGGAATGGTGTTAGCGATTGATCCGATTATTGATATGGCGCGCACCTTAACCAATGTTTCTGGCACGATGACCGCGGCGGTCGCTACTGATAGGGAAATGGGTACGATGGATATGGCAGTATTTAATGATCCGTATGCCACGCTAGAAAACGACGAAGCTTGATTGCATAACGTTTAGAAAACAAAGACCATGAACTATCTTATTTTGGGCGCGAATGCGGCAGGTTTATCGGCGGCGGTTCGTATCGTAAAGCTTGACCCGAGCGCAACAATTACCGTGCTTGAGAAAACTGACGTCGTGTCGTTCGGTGGTTGCGGCATTCCTTATTACGTGGGTGGCGAGTTCGATGAAATTGAACGCATGACCGCAAGACCGTTGCATGAATTTAGCAAGCTCGGTATTGATATTCGCGTGTTTCACACTGCCGTTGGACTTGATGTTGCGAGTAAAAAAGTCACGGCTCTTGATAGCCAAACTGGTCAAAGCGTGAGCTTAGCCTACGACAAATTATTGATTACGGTAGGTGCTTCACCTGCGATTCCACCTATTCCAGGATTAGGCGTTAAGAACGTGCATACGATGCACTCCAAAGCGGATGCGATTACTTTGCTCAATTTGCTGCCTAGTATTGAACGAGTGGTCATTATTGGTGCTGGATTTATTGGCTTGGAAGCGGCCGAAGCATTTAAGCATCAAGGCAAGCAAGTTACGCTAATTGAATACGCCGACCGCGTTTTAGCGCGCACCTTTGATGAAGAAACGACGCGCTTATTGGAACAAGAACTGCGTCGCAATGATGTGCAATTGCAATTGAGCGAGCAGGTAATTGCTCTCCAAAGTCGGGATGGCACGGTGACGTCGGTGGAAACCAACAAGGGCAATTATCCCGCCGATTTAGTGCTGGTCGCGGCAGGGTTCAAACCAAACACGGCATTCTTGCGTGAGACCGGCTTGAATCTATCGAAGGAGGGCGCAATCGTGATTGACGATCAATGTCGCACCAATTTGCCCGATATTTACGCCGCAGGTGATTGCGCAACGGTGCCGCATAAAGTGAGTGGCGACGTGTATATTCCTTTAGCGACCTCGGCCAATAAATTAGGTCGCATCGCTGGTGAAGTCATGGGAGGTAAAGCTAGCCGTTTTATTGGCACATTAGGTTCCAGCGGAATTCGCGTATTCGATTTAGAAGCAGGGCGCACCGGCATTACCGAAGCCGAAGCAGTGCAGCGTTCCCTTGATTATTCGACCGTCGTGATTAAAGATAAAAACCGCACCGACTATTTGCCTAATCAATCTGAAATGTGGGTCAAGCTGATTTATGACAAACAGTCGCGCAAACTATTGGGCGGTCAGCTTTGCGGGCGTTATTTAGGCGGCGCGGTGCACCGCGTGGACGCTTTAGCTGTCGCCATTTACTCTGGCTTAACGGTCGATGAACTGGGCTTTATGGATTTTGTCTATGCCCCGCCATTTGCCCGCACGTGGGATGTGTTAAATATTGCCGGTAATGTGGCAAAGTAGTTTTTTGAAGCAGATTCAAACCAATCGGTGGAGTCGCTGATTTTTTTAATAATAGTTACAGCGGCTTTGCTATTTTTTTGTACCACTTAGCTAAGGATAAATTAATGCAACGTACATTACTTTCTATCGCCATTCTCGGTTTGGTTTCAATCGCACAGTCCACTTCGGCGCAGGCACAAACGGCAACAGCCCCCAGTGCGGCCCCAACTGGCATAGCTGCGCCAAGTCGCGTCACGAATTTGATTTCAGGCATCGATTTGCAATGGATTGATAGCAGCATTCGCCCGCAAGATGACTTCTTTAAATTCACCTCGGGCAAATGGCTAAACACCGTTGAGATTCCCGCCGACAAAGCGCGCTTCGGTTCGTTTGATCAATTGCGGGATTTATCCGAGCAGCGCTCGCGCGACATCATCACTAGCTTGGTTGAAAATAAAAAATTAGTCGCTGGCAGTAATGAGAAAAAGATCGCCGATTTATACAGCAGCTTCCTGAACGAAGCCCAAGCCGATAAGCTCGATATCCAGCCTTTGCGCCATACTTTTGTGCAAATCGAACGCGTAACGAAAAAAGAGCAGTTGCCGACCTTGATTGCACAATTATCGAAGTTGGGCTTGTCTTTACCGATTCAATCCGGCATCAATCAAGATGCGCGTGATGCGACCAAATACGCGGTGTATGTCAGTCAAGGCGGCTTGGGTTTGCCAGATCGTGATTACTATTTAAAAGACGACGACGCCAAACTCAAAGGTTTCCGTGACGCCTATGTGAAGCACGTGGAGAAAATGCTGGATATGAGCGGTCAGCTACATGCCGAGCACGCTGCCAAAGATATTTTGGCGCTAGAAACGGAGCTGGCTAAAATCCAATGGACCAAAGTAGAAAACCGTAACCCAGTCAAAACCTATAACAAAGTCGAGATCGCCAAATTAAAAGACTTACTGCCCGACTACAACTGGACCGCCTATTTCGCCGGAACGGGCGTCGGCAATAAAGTGGATTACGTCATCGTGCGCCAACCGAGTTTTATTTCGGGCTTAGCGAAAATCATCAACGACACGCCATTACCAGTGTGGAAAACGTACCTGAAATGGAAAGTGCTGGATTCCTATGCTCCGCTGCTTTCGAAACGTTTTGTTGATCAAGATTTCGCCTTCTCTAGCGTCACTTTGCGCGGCATCCCAGAGAATCAACCGCGTTGGAAGCGCGGCGTTGGGCGGGTGGAGGAAGCATTGCCTGAAGCCTTAGGTAAGTTATATGTAGAAAAATACTTCCCGCCTGAGAGCAAAGCGCGCATGGAGCAATTGGTTGCCAATCTCATCGCGGCCTATAAGCAAAGCATAGAAACCATGACTTGGATGAGTCCAGAAACCAAGGCCGAAGCGCTGACCAAATTATCCAAATTCACGCCCAAAATCGGCTACCCAGATCAATGGCGCGATTACAGCAAATTGGACATCAAGAGTAATGAGCTAGTCGGCAATATCATGCGTTCGCGCGCTTTGGAAAATCAACGTCAATTGGATAAGCTCGGCAAACCAATCGACCGCAAAGAGTGGGGCATGAGCCCGCAAACTGTGAACGCGTATTACAACTCGCGCCAAAACGAGATCGTGTTCCCAGCCGCGATTTTGCAACCGCCATTCTTTAACGCCGCTGCTGACGACGCAGTTAATTACGGCGGCATCGGCGCGGTCATCGGCCATGAAATTAGCCACGGCTTTGATGACTCAGGCAGCCAATCCGATGGCGACGGTAATTTGCGTGATTGGTGGACCAAAGAAGATAAAGCCAACTTTAATAAATTAACCAGCGCCTTGGTCGCCCAATACGATGCATTTAGCCCAATCCCGAATTATCACGTCAATGGCGCCTTAACCTTGGGCGAAAACATCGCCGACAACTCAGGCTTAGCAATTGCTTACAAAGCCTATCAAATTTCCCTAGGCGGAAAACCGGCTCCAGTGATTGACGGCTACACAGGCGACCAACGCTTATATCTAGGCTGGGCGCAAGTCTGGCGCGGCAAAGCACGTGACGCGGAAACTATCCGATTGCTCAACACCGATCCTCATTCCCCCGCAGCGGCGCGCGGCAATGTTCCGCTGACTAATCAACCGGGTTTCTACTCGGCCTTTGATGTCAAAGAAGGAGATCAAATGTTTGTGGCGCCGGATAAGCGGATCATTATTTGGTAAGTTGATTTGATCGGTTGAAGTAATAAATCCCTCGTTCGCGGACTGTGAACGAGGGATTTTTATTGCACGTTGTTGAACTCTGATAGATAAGTTGCAAAACGTTGAAATGCAGTAGTGTTTGAACCATGGTCGGCCTGATTAACGACGGGCAAAACGACGTAAGGAAAATAGTTTGCCAAATGGTGAACTGTTAGATACGGTTTGCCATATGGAAAACTTTACGATTCCTTTAAATGTTGTATCTCACGCGTTGGCTGACCCAACTAGGCGTTCCGTGATTGATCGACTCGGCAGCGGGTCTGCGTCCATCAAAGAACTAGCCGAACCATTTGGTTTGGGCTTGCCCTCGTTCTTGAAGCATATGAAAGTTCTCGAAAGTAGTGGCCTAATCAAAAGAGAAGAGGTCGGCCGAGTTCGAACCTGAACGCTGAACCGCCAAAACCTAGCGGTTGCTGAAAAATGGTTTAGCGAGCAACGTGTTGTTTGGCACGACAGGTATGAAAATTTAAATGCTTTATTGCTTACCCTTAAAGGCGAGGAAGATGAAAACTGACGTGAAATTTGAATTTATTGCTGATCTGCAGAACAGCCGTGTTACGGTGAAACGAGTGTTTGCGGCGAATCGACAGGTTGTTTGGGATTGCTATACCAAATGTGAATTGCTGGATCGGTGGTTTGCGCCTAAACCGTTAGTCACGCAAACCAAGCATATGGATTTTCGCGCAGGTGGATTTTGGCATTTTGCAATGGTTGACCCGACCGGGCAGCACTATTGGAGCCGCCAAGATTATCTATCCATCGATCCGATCAACAGCTATACCGCCTTAGACGGCTTTTGCGATGCCACTGGCGCATTGAACCCTGATTTGCCGCGATCAACAATGATCGTCAATTTCACTGAGGTAGCGACATCTACTTTGGTAGAAACAGTCGTATCCTATCCTTCCCCGGAAGCGGTTCAACAAGTTATTGATATGGGAATGAAGGAAGGAATCGCCTCGACCTTGGATCGATTAGATGAACTTCTAGTGATTCTGAGTTAAACCCAGAAAGCTGGGGGAGTCAGTGTCCATCTGCTCACTTAGGGACGCCCCGAGTGGGCGCCTTAGCCGATAAATCGGAAGCTAGCCGCGCTGAAAATCGGACTATTGTTTTCAATCACTGGCAATTGAAAGGCACGCCGCGATTGATGCGCGAACGGCATTCGCAAGGGATGCCGCACAGGGTAGTGCAGCGCTTTAAACTAGCTTACTCAAAATACCTAACGAATCATGCGCAGCGCGGCGCAGCCTGTCTCTAACGCCTTCCCATTCAATTGAATTCGGTAGCGTTTGCACGAGGATGACATCAGCCTTGGCGTGGTCTAATTCGCGCAGGCTGGCATACAATTCATGGGCAAATTTTGCGGGATGATTAGGTAGTTGAATTTGTGCGCTTAGGCCTTCGAGAGCTTGATCCAGATAATGCAAAACAGCGACATTTTTGTGCGCGACATGCAGTTGCTGGAGTGTTGAATTGAGCTCTTCTTTATCCACCAGAACTACAGGCGTTTGCGGCGCGTAATGCGCTTCTAATGTTCCTGACGCACGCGGTGCGCTGTTGTCTTGTTGCGGCGTTGCTGGCGTAACGCCCAACACGGCAGTCAATTGATCAAGCGAAACATGTCCGGGCCGCAGGAGCACTGGCCCGTGGGTTTGCAAGCGGGTCAAATCCAAAATAGTTGATTCAATGCCGACTTCGCTTTGTTCGCCTTCCAACACCATCTGAACCAAACCACCGGCGCGCAATTCTTCGTCAAACTCCTCGCGCACGTGCTCCGCCGTTGTTGGACTGACTCGACCAAACTTATTCGCTGAAGGCGCAGCAATACCACCTTGCCCGCCCTTAAAGGCTCGCAATAGCGCTTGCGCGACCGGATGCGAAGGGCAGCGCACGCCAATGCTGTCTTGGCCGCCAGATACTGCATCGGGGATGTGATCAGCCCGTTTCAAAATTAAGGTAAGTGGCCCAGGCCAAAACGCGCCAATCAGTTTTTGTGCCTCAACAGGAATATCCTTCACCCAATAACCTAAGTCTGCTTCTGGTGCCAAATGCACGATCACCGGATGGTTAGCTGGCCGCCCCTTGGCAGCGTAAATAGCCGCCACCGCGGCCGGATTTTCGGCATCGGCCCCCAAGCCATAAACGGTCTCAGTCGGGAAAGCGACTAAGCCACCAGAGGCAAGAATTTCAGCAGCGCGGAGGATGTTGGTGGAGGGCATAGAAAGAAATTTAATTCGAAACGATGATGTGGAATTTGGGGCGGGAAATTCAAACCAAGTACTCAATCAATCGGAAAGTACCAAATAAAATCGAGCACTTCGATAAAGCCCGCGCGATCAAATGAGCTTGTTGTTGGCTCGTTGCTCTCTATCGCTGCTGCTATACGAGGTGAAAAAATGAATCACAAGGAGCACTGTTCGAGAGGTAGCGATGGACGTAATCCAGCGGGTAAAAAATTGTCACCAACAAGCCAAGACGATAAGAATTTTTTATAGAAAAAATCGGGCTTATCAATATTTCGCCCGATTTAATCATCACTCAAAAAACTCACTCTACCGTCAATAACCTCAACGCCTCAGCATACTTATCCGCTGTAACTTGAGCGATCTCAGCCGGTAAACGCGGCGCTGGCGCCTTTTTATCCCAAGGCTGCGACTCCAACCAATCGCGCACAAACTGCTTGTCAAACGATGGTGGTGACATGCCAACTTGGTAGCTTGCCGCTGGCCAGAAACGCGATGAATCGGGCGTTAAAATCTCATCGATCAAATACACATTGTTCTGTGCATCCAAACCGAATTCGAATTTGGTGTCGGCAATAATGATGCCTTTGGTCGCCGCAAATTGCGCCGCTTGGGTGTACAACTGAATCGTTAAATCACGCACTTTGGTGGCGATCTCAGCGCCAACGATGGCTTGCGCTTGTTCGAACGAAATGTTTTCGTCGTGCTGTCCCATCGGAGCTTTGGTCGATGGTGTGAACAAGACCTCTGGCAATTTTTCGCCTTCTTTTAAACCAACGGGCAACGTGTGACCGCAGACCTTGCCGGTCTTTTGGTAATCCTTCCAACCGGAGCCGATGATGTAACCACGCACAATCGCTTCGATTCCGAGCGGTTTGAATTTTTTTACGACGATTGAGCGGCCTTCAACTTGTGGGCGTTCGGCTTCGGTCACGAGCGACAACGGATCGATATCGGTCATGTGATTAGGCATTAAATGACCAAATTTTTTGAACCAAAAATTGGACATGGTGGTGAGCACTTTGCCCTTGTTTGGAATTGGATCATCCAAAATAACGTCAAACGCGGACAAGCGATCGGTTTGAATGACCAATAAATGATCTTCACCCACAGCATAAATATCGCGCACTTTGCCGCGATGTAAAAACGGCAGCGACGTTAAATTTGTTTCTAATACACCTGACATAACTTTTCCTTTATTTATTTCAGCCAGTAACTTTGCATCTTGTTCGCCGTTGCTTGGCAAACTGGACTACTTGGTATTCCCTGTTTTCTTCGACTGGTTAGCGATGGAGAGTTGCTAATCAATGGTGACACTCAATCGCGATAATCATGCTGATAAGCAAGCTTGCTACTTCCATCGCATACCAGTTTGGTGGAATTGGCCGCGATTCCACCGTCGATAAGACTATTAATTAACGATCTGAGCTAATTCGCCTTTTTGGTATTTCTCAGCGATTTTGTCCAACGAAATTGGCTTGATCTTGTCGGCTTGACCTTCGCAACCGAACGCCAAGAAGCGGGCTTTGCATACCAGCATAGCTGCTTCGCGCGCTGGTTTCAAATAGTCGCGTGGGTCAAATTTCGTTGGGTTTTCGATCAAATAACGACGCACAGCGCCAGTCATTGCTAAACGAATATCGGTGTCGATGTTGATTTTACGCACGCCGTGCTTAATACCTTCTTGAATTTCTTCGACTGGGACGCCGTAGGTTTCTTTCATGTCGCCGCCGAATTGGCGGATTTCAGCCAATAATTCTTGCGGAACGGAAGAAGAACCGTGCATGACCAAATGAGTATTTGGAATGCGGGCGTGAATTTCTTTGATGCGGTCAATCGCCAGGATGTCGCCCGTTGGCTTGCGTGAGAATTTATACGCGCCGTGAGAAGTACCAATTGCAATCGCTAATGCGTCGCATTGGGTTTGCTTTACGAAATCAGCGGCTTGCGTCACGTCGGTCAATAACTGCTCGCGTGTCATTTTGCCATCAGCGCCGTGACCGTCTTCCTTGTCGCCCATTAATGTTTCTAACGAACCGAGCACGCCTAATTCAGCTTCTACTGTCACGCCAATCGCGTGGGAGAATTCCACCACTTTGCGCGATACTTCGACGTTGTACTCATAGCTCGCCACGCTTTTACCGTCTGCCATTAAGGAGCCGTCCATCATCACGGAAGTAAAACCGGATTTGATCGCTGCCATACAAACCGCTGGCGATTGACCATGATCTTGGTGCATCACGACTGGAATGTGCGGATACGCTTCCACCGCTGCCGAGATCAAATGACGTAAAAATGCCTCGCCAGCATATTTACGCGCGCCAGCCGAAGCTTGCATGATCACTGGTGAACCAACTTGATCGGCTGCTTGCATGATCGCGCTGACTTGTTCCAGATTGTTGACGTTAAAGGCGGGCAAGCCGTAGCCATATTCCGCTGCGTGGTCAAGTAATTGACGCATAGAAACGAGTGCCATGTTTTCTCCAAAAAGTAAAAATAAATTCTGTATTAATCGTTATTTTTGAAATTAGCTGCGAATTTCTTGGAAATTGGCAGCTAATTACTGGTTTGCAGGACTGTTGCAAAATGCCAGCGACGCAGCGCTAGCGCGATTTTGCGTACTGGTTATTCGCCCACACGCACGATTTTTAATGCATTGGTTCCGCCGACTTGGCCCATAGGTTCACCCCACGTAACGACGATGGTGTCGCCTTTTTGAACCACTTTGTTATCAATTAAGATCGCTTCCGCGTTCGCTAACATGGTGTCGCGGTCAGCGTGGTACGGTAATTCGTAGGTGCGTACATTGCGATAAAGCGCGATTTTACGTTGGGTTGTGCGGCTTGGGGTTAACGCGATTAAAGGAATATCGATATTGTGGCGGCTCATCCACAGTGTGGTTGAACCTGATTCAGTTAAGGCAACAATTGCTTTCACACGCAAGTGGTATGCCGTGAACAACGCGCCGTAGGCGATCGATTGGTCAATGCGGGTAAATTGCACGTTGAGGAAATCGGCGTCGAGTTCGCATTTATGCGATTTTTCGGCTTCCAAGCACACGGCGGCCATCATTTCTACCGTTTCAACGGGATATTTACCGGAAGCGGTTTCGGCCGATGTCATTACCGCATCTGTTCCGTCCAACACCGCATTGGCGACGTCAGATACTTCGGCGCGGGTTGGTACGGCGTTGACGATCATTGATTCCATCATCTGGGTCGCGGTGATCGCTAATTTGTTGGAAGCGCGCGCCATTTTGATCATGCGCTTTTGCAAAGCCGGAACGGCTGCGTTGCCGACTTCTACTGCCAAGTCACCACGGGCGACCATGATTCCGTCCGATGCATCCAAAATTTCTTGCAAAAGTGGAATCGCTTCAGCGCGTTCGATCTTCGCGATCATCATTGGCTTATGACCGTAAGGTTCACCGGCGATGTTCGATAATTGGCGCGCCATTTCCATGTCGGTGGCATTTTTTGGGAAAGAGACCGCGATGTAGTCCGCTTGAAAACTCATCGCGGTTTTGATGTCTTCCATGTCTTTGGACGTCAGCGCCGGGGCAGTTAAGCCACCGCCTTGGCGATTGATCCCTTTGTTATTGGATAACTCGCCGCCGATTTTGACGGTGGTGTGGATTTCGGAACCGATGATGCGATCAACGACCAAGACGATTAAACCATCGTTTAGCAGCAGAAAATCGTTCGGTTTTACGTCGCGCGGCAAGGCTTTGTAATCCAAACCTACACGCTCTTGATTGCCCATGGTGCAGTCGGCGTCGAGAATGAATTTATCGCCATTGCTCAATTCAATCCGACCTTGTTCAAATTTGCCAATGCGGATTTTTGGACCTTGCAAGTCCGCCATAATCGCGACTTCACGACCACAGCTCAACGCCGCTTCGCGCACCATTGCGGCGCGGTCGATGTGATCTTGGGCCTTGCCGTGCGAAAAATTCAAACGCACCACATTCACCCCCGCGACAAACATGCGAGTCAAGATTTCTGGCGTATTAGAAGCTGGGCCGATGGTAGCGACGATTTTTGTTCCGCGTGGCATTAGTATCTCCAAGATGAGGGGGGGTGATAAACGACGTTCCTACAAACAACTTTGTACAGCAAATCAGTTCGGTATTTTTGAGCTGAAGCTGCCTTATAAATAATTTGACCCACCGAAGTGAGTCAAATAAATCGCAATTAGTGCGCAGCGCGTTGCAGTAAAACTTCAACTGCTGGCAGGGTTTTACCTTCCAAGAATTCCAAGAAAGCGCCGCCGCCGGTTGAGATATAACCGACTTTATCGGCAATATTGTATTTAGCGATGGCAGCCAATGTGTCGCCGCCGCCAGCAACCGAGAATCCGCTGCCGTTAGCGATGGCGAGTGCCAATGTTTTAGTGCCTTCGCCAAATTGATCGAATTCAAATACGCCAACTGGGCCGTTCCAAACAATGGTGCCAGCGGTGCTGATTTGGGCCGCTAATTTGGCGGCGGTTTGTGGGCCGATGTCCAAAATCATGTCGTCGTCGGCTACATCGGCAACCGGTTTAACGGTGGCCACGGCAGTTGGTGAGAATTCTTTGGCGCACACCACGTCGGTGGGAATAGGCACGGTCGCGCCGCGCTTGGTCATGATATCCATGATCGCGCGGGCTTCTTCGACTAAATCGGGTTCGGCTAATGATTTACCGATTTTTAATCCTGCTGCCAACATAAAGGTATTGGCGATTCCGCCGCCCACGATCAGGTTATCGACCTTGTCGGCCAAGGATTTCAAGATGGTGAGTTTGGACGATACTTTGGAGCCGGCAACGATGGCCACTAGTGGGCGCGCTGGTTGGCCTAAGGCGCGGCCGAGTGCATCGAGTTCAGCGGTCAATAATGGGCCAGCGCAAGCGATAGGGGCAAATTGCGCGATGCCGTGGGTGGTGGCTTCGGCGCGGTGCGCTGTGCCGAAAGCGTCATTGACATAGACGTCGCACAAAGCAGCCATTTTCTTGGCTAACTCAGGATTGTTTTTCTTTTCGCCGACATTGACGCGGCAGTTTTCCAGTAAGACCACTTCGCCCGGATTGACTTGCACGCCGTCCAACCAATTTTGTTGCAAACGTACAGGCTGACCAAGTAATTCTGACAAACGTTTTGCAACCGGTGCCAAGCTATCTTCCGCGCGTAATTCACCTTCGGTTGGGCGACCTAGATGCGAAGTCACCATCACCGCCGCGCCAGCTTTGACCGCTGCTTGAATCGCTGGGACAGAAGCGCGGATGCGAGTATCTTCGGTAATGTTGCCGTGATCGTCTTGTGGGACATTTAAATCAGCACGGATAAAAACGCGTTTGCCAGCCAAAGTGCCTTGGGCGATGAGATCGCTGAATCGAGTAAATTGCATGTCAGTTGATGGAGTTGGTTAGATGATTGAAATAGTAAAGCGCAATGGTTAAAACAGGAAATTGCGCGAAATTTAAGATTAATCAGCGGCGCTTTATTAACTGAATCTGAGCAATACCACTAATTAGGGATTAGCGAAAAACCGATATTTTACCGTACTGCGGCTCTGGGAAGTAGTCAGAAAAGCTTTACTTAACGTAATTCAGCAATTAAAACCGGCAACGCAAGGATGAATAGTTTGATGAATTGACTCGTCTTTTTGTGGGTTGATGCAATTTGCCGCATTAACGTGCAATTTTTAGTGAAAATGAGCGGAGTTGGCTGCATTAATTAATTTATTGAAAACCAAAGTTGAAATCAAATAACGGCCAAATTAACGATTAATTGCTAATCCTTGTAACTATCCCCACAAACGCACGACCGTAAACACCGCCATCCCAAACGCAATCGTTGCGAGCATATTGCGTTTAATTAGGAAGAAAAAAACCGAAGCCAAAATACCGGCGACCAATTGCGGATTGTGCCAACTCACCTGAATATGTCCGTGATTGGTTAAAAAATCGGGAATCAAAATCGCCGCCAACGCACACGCTGGTGCAAAGCGCAACGCTTCCGTGACACGTTTGGGTAAATTGACGTGATGCCCAACTAGCCAAAACGTGCTGCGCGCTAACACGGTACTTAAGGTCAGCAAGCCAATTACCAGCCATATATCGAGATCACTCATTGTTTTTCCTTGTTCTGTAACGTTACTGCCGAATTGCCGTTGAGACGTTCTTGCCATTCTTCCCAAGCCATCGAACTTATCATGCCGACCAAAACGGCTAATAACATTCCCAATTTATAAGGCCAAGTCAGTGTCGCCAAAGCGATTCCGCCCGCCACCAACACGCCAACCAAGATTGCGCGATTCATCACCATCGGCAGCAAAATACATAAAATTGCTAAGCTGCCGGCAAAGCCGACACCCCAATCTTCAGGAATTTGGCTGCCCAGAAAAATGCCGGAAATCGACCCAATTTGCCATGCAATCCAGTTCGGAATAAACAGGCCTTTCATAAAATCAAATTTGCCTGCTTGCGGTTCTTCGCTTGGATAGCGGGCCACAAAAAAGGCCATCGAAACATCGCCCGTCATATAGCCCCAAAAGGCTTTTTGTTTGAAATTTAGGTGAGAAAAATGTGGCGCCAGCATCACCGAAAAAATCACAAAGCGCAAATTCACCGCCAAAGCCGTGACAAATATTACCCACAGCGGCGCACCCAAAGCGATCAAGGGCAGGGCGGCTAATTGCGCCGAGCCAGCGAACACAAACAACGTCATGCCCAAGGCTTGCACAATCGTAAAGTGGGTTTTGATCATCGCAATGCCAACCACCAAGCCCCACGCGGCGATGCCAATTAAGGTCGGTGAGCAAGCTTTGACGCCTGCGCGGAAAGCACTTTGTTGAATTTGTTCGAGTTCTTGCGGTGCAAGATTGTCGGGGTTATCGGGCGAAAAAGTGGCGGGGTAGGATTGGGCGGAGCTTACGTCGGACATGGTTGGGGCACTTATTGGAGTGGCTGAATAATCCGATTAGTCAATTTTGAGGTCGGATAAGTTTTCAAGCGCGCGCGAATCTTGTTAAAACCAGCATTTTACCGACTAAATATTTTATTCACACCTTGAATCCGTTAAAATTCAGGGCGCGTAGCTATTTATTTCCGCTAAGCATCAAATTTAAAGGACACGAACTATGAAAACCAAAAGCGTCGTTGAGTTAGATTTATCCGATTTGCCTGCCCATTGCCCAAATCCGGCCATGCCTTTATGGTCATCGCACCCAAAAGTATTTTTAGATTTATCGCACAACGGTCATGCCACTTGCCCGTATTGCAGCACTGAATATCAATTGAAAGCTGGAGTCGTCTTAAAAGCTCATTGATTTAAGGTGCGCTGATTGAAGGTGCTCTGTAAAGGCGCACTAAGTTTTATTTAGTAGCTTATTTTTATGTCACACCTTTCAGGAAAACTATGCGTGCAACATTATTAAGTTCGGCAGATGAAACTGAAGCAGCGTTTTACGACGCGCTCAGCCGCGCTGATATTGAAGCATTGATGTCGCTGTGGGCCGAGGACGAAGAAATCGTGTGCATTCATCCCGGCGCGTCGCGCTTAGTCGGTCATGCCACAATTCGCGCTTCATTTGAGGCGATCTTTGAACGCGGATCGGTCAACATTCAACCGGTCCAACTGCACGTTAGCCGCAATATGATGACCGCGGTGCATAACATCATTGAAGAAGTTCAGCGCACGCCAGAGATGACGCAAGACATTCACATCCTTTGCACTAACGTTTATATCAAAACACCGTTGGGCTGGCGCATCACCTTGCATCATGCATCGGTTGCGCCGGGTCGCGCACCGAGCGAGCTGTTCCGCGCTAGTATGCTGCATTGATGTAGTCCCTTTGCACCGCCACGGTAGCAGCTTCTTTGAATAATTAGGTCTCCAACGATGCAAACTCAGTATGTTTCCCCAGCTTGGCTCACCAACGGCCACGCGCAAACGATAATTCCTGCCAAATTATTAAAAATCCCGGCGGTTTTGTATCGACGCGAACGCTGGACTTCGCCAGATAATGATTTCATCGATTTGGATTTCGTCGATGCCGATCTGAACCCGTCAGCGCCCTTGGTGGTGCTGTTTCATGGACTAGAAGGCAATTCCGATAGCCATTACGCGCGTGCCTTAATGGCTGAAGTAAAGCGCAAAGCTTGGGCTGGCGTGGTGGTGCACTTTCGCGGTTGTTCGGGCGAGTTAAACCAAGCGCCGCGCTTTTATCATTCGGGCGATTCAGCGGAAATTAATTGGGTCTTGCGGCGCTTGCATCAATTGGCCGCGGGACGAACAATGTTTGCTTGCGGTGTTTCGCTCGGTGGCAATGCGTTGTTACGTTGGTTGGGAGAGCAGCAACAACAAGCTAATTTTATTCAAGCAGCCTGTGCTGTTTCGGCGCCGTTGGATTTAGCCCAAGGCGGTGCGGTATTGGGGCGTGGATTTAATAAGATTTACACTTCGGTTTTTCTGCGCACCTTGAAGCCCAAATGCTTAAAAAAGCTCGAGCAATTCCCCGGTTTATTTGATCGCACAAAAATGCTGGCGGCAAAAAATCTCTATGAGTTTGATAACGTCGTCACCGCGCCTTTACACGGTTATCAAAGCACAGAAGACTACTGGGATCGCGCCAGCGCAAAACATATCTTGGGCGATATTACCTTGCCGACCTTGGTGTTGAATGCGCAAAACGATCCTTTCTTGCCCGGTCAATTTTTGCCGAGAAACGCTTCAAAAAAAGTCACCTTGGATTACCCCTTGCACGGCGGTCATGTTGGTTTTGCAGGTGCGGGCTTCCCGTCCAATAATGCCTGGCTTCCTAAGCGCGTGTTGCATTTCTTTGAGCAAAATAATTAGTCACTCTTATCGAGGTCGCCATGGATAAACAAGTCGAACTTGCCTTAGCTAAATGGCCGAATGTCCCGCATTGTTATGGCTGGCTTGGACTTGATGCGCGCGGCGTCTGGCGTATGCGCGATCAGCGGGCGCAAGAACTTGGCTTGTTGGGCGACAAAATTACCAATGTCGCTTTGTGCGGCTTTATCAATCGAAATTACCAATTCGATCAAGACGGCAATTATTATTTCCAAAACGGCCCGCAACGGGTGTACGTCGATTTGCAAAGTACGCCCTATATTGCTCACCTCGATCCGGCGCGCGGTTGGGTTCTGCACAATGATGCCGTGCTGCCGAGGTGCGATGCGGTTTGGATGCTGGAGGATGGTAATTTAGTGCTACACGGAGCAGATGTTCTCGCTCAAATCGATGATAGAGATATGACCGCGGCATTGACAGAGTTGCGCTTTAACGATCAACCTATTTCTGACGAGTTTTTATTAAATTGGTTAGAAAACCCGCAAGTTGGCTTAACGTTTTTATTTAATCAACGGCCAGTGCCAGTTCAATTAACCAACCTAGCTGAGTTGGCGCGGCAATATCGGTTTATCTCTAAGCCTATTCAACTATAGTTACTCGCCTTTTTTCTTGGCCACCTCCAACTCGTCTTTAAAACGTTCTTTTAAATCGCGCTCGCGGGCATCAATGATGGCGTGATCGTAAAAAGTACCATCCGGTGAACGCCGGGCAATGCTTAGTTGATCAATGGCGGGCGAAATCGCGCCACTAAGAGCCAATGATTCAGCCAACGCTAAATGTTGTAATGCTTCTTTGCCTGCTGCTGCGTAGGCTTTCGCTAATTGCGCCTGCAATAAAAAGTCTTTACGGTATAACAGCGTTTGATCGCGCAAATAGGTAATCGCCGCGTCCACTTGGTTGTTGGCGATCAGCGCGTCGCTGTATTGGCGCCCAATGCCACGCGAAGTGGGAAAGGCTTGTAAGGCTTTTTCAGCCGCCGCCAATGCGGCTTCATTTTGCTTGCTGGTGAGCAGAATATCTAATTGTAAACTGGTAAAAAATACGCTCGAAGGATGGTCGCCTGAGTCCTTTATCGCCAGGTCTAAATACTGTTGAGCTAATTGAAAATCGCGCTGTTTATAGGCGATAAAAGCTAATCCGTATTCGGCATTTACATCGACCGTCTTAGTTGCTTTGGCTTGCGCCATCTGATCGTTGAAGTAACTTTTCGCCTCAATCAAACCTTGGGTAGTTTCGTCTTGCAAAACCCGAATCCGAGCGCGGAATAATTGGTAATCGGGATTATCAATATGTTTGGAAAAGGTCTCCGACTGTATGCGTGATTGAATATCCGCGATGCGTTCCGATGTCAATGGATGCGTGCGCAAAAATGCGGGTACGTTGTCGGAATAGCCGCGAGCCGAATTTTGCATGCGCGAAAAAAATGCCACCATCCCAGTGGGATCAAAGTGACCGTCGCGCAAAATTTGCAACCCAACTCGATCGGCTTCGCGCTCTGCATTTTGGCTAAAATCCAGTTGGCGTTGAATCGCTAATCCTTCTCCCCCCATCGCCACCGCAATCGCCGCATCTGGGCTGGCGCGAATAAGTAATGCCGCCAAAATCATGCTGGCAATGGGAATGAGCGCGTCTTGTTTTTGGTTGCCGATCATGCGCGCAATATGGCGTTGCGAGACATGTCCAATCTCATGGGCTAACACTGAGGCTAATTCTGATTCGCTGTGCGCCGCTAGAATCAAGGCCGAATGCACCCCAATAAACCCGCCGGGGAGCGCGAAGGCGTTGAGCATCGTGTCGCGCACAGTGAAAAAATAGAAATCATAATTGGCGTCGCCACGCGCTTCTTGATGCGCTTCGAGTAATTTAGCGCCGAAGTCATTTAAAAACTCCGATGCTGGTTCGTCATCGATATAGTCTTTATCTTGACGTATGCCCAGCATAATTTCTTCGCCCAGTTTGCGCTCCATTACGGGCGACAAATCTTCCCGACCTGTGTCGCCTAGCATTGGCAAATTTTGCGCGTGTAATGTTGGTTCGATAAAACAACCGGCGAACAAGGCGGCGATTAAGGTTAAGCGCGGCAGGGTGGTTTTTAGTAGGGAATTTTTCATCAAGTTTTTGGTTGAGCTTTGCATCAAAGTAATCATGTGGTTTCTCATGACGTTGACTTCGCCAAAGTCCGATTTTTGTACCACAATGCCATGCTTTCATCTTCTAATGAATAGTCGCCGTAAGCCGCTTGCCAGATTAAGTTTTTGTGTCTTAAAGCATTGAGCGCGCCTTGTGCATCGGTGACGTTGACTTTTTCGCCGGATAATTTTGCATAGGCTTTTAAGGACGCTTCGCTAAAAGGAGAGAAATTGCCCTCTTGCTGCAAGATATGTTCAAGCACGGCGCGCTGAATCGGTGGAAGCTCAGCGAATTCGCTTTCCATTGCGCCCCAAATACGATCTCGGAACGCGACGGCACCGGTTTTTAATTGCTTAGCCAACGTGCCAGCGCCGCCATCTAATGCGATATCGGCAATGATGTTACGCAGCATTTCGGGACGATGGCCAGCTAATTTAAATGCTTCAAATACATCGTCTTTAGAGAATTGATTGTTGGCTGCTAATTTGGAATTAATGTGCTCGGTTAATTTGTCGGAAAACCGCTTGTCGAGCAAAGGGAATTTGGTAATGCGGCAGCCGAAAAATGGTTGGTCTTTTTTAACCACTAAGCGCGACAATTTATCTTGGTTGGAGCCAGTAAACACCAAGAACAATTTTTGCTCCGAATTGCCTTGATTAAGATTGTCACGCGCCGCTTTTAAGGCAAACATAGCGTCCATCCCAGCTTGGGTCGAAATCGCATGTTGGGCTTCGTCAATCACGATCACCACCGGCTGTTTTGAGGCGATAACGAGCGCCTCAAGGGCATCGGCTAAAGTAACGTTTTCGGGTAAATCAAGCGACGATAAATTCACGCTAAGCGCACCGAATACGTTAACTTTGACATCCACTTTTTCTAATCCGGTGGATTTGGCGAGTTTAGTGATAACGTTAGCGAACTTGGCGAGCGTGTTTTTGACTGCATTAGCAATTAAGATTGCCGGGTCAATAGCTTTATTGGTCCATAGATCGACGTACACTGTGGTCCAGTTTAATTTAGCTAGTTCGGGTAACAAGTCTTCACGCAAAAACGTACTTTTACCCGTGCGGCGCGGCGCGGCAAGAAATAAACCCGAGCGCGCATCCAAAATCCCGCTACCTGCGAGTGCTTCGCAATAGGAAGCAGCGAGTTCAGGGCGTTGAAATTTAAAGGGCTGTTTCGTCATACATTCCCGAGTTATGTTCGTTTATTTTTTTAATTATAAGTTATAAGATAAAAAATAAGTTGCTATAATTACCGAAATCCGCGCTAATCGCAAGCAACGTTCAACTAGACTAAGCAGTACACTATCGCACTAAGCCGCTCAGCGCCAATACCGAAGTGCTGCGGCGCATTATTTACGCTTTTACTAACTATGTCTAATTCAATCAACAATCCAGCCACTATTGCACCACCAGTCGAAAGCGCATCATTAACCCATTTTGACGCCAGCGGCCAAGCACACATGGTCGATGTGGGACATAAGTCGAGCACCCACCGCATCGCACGGGCGAGTGGAACGATTTCTATGCAGCCCGCCACCTTTGAGTTGATTGCAACCGGCACGGCCAAAAAAGGCGATGTATTAGGTGTCGCAAAAATCGCCGCCATCATGGCCGCCAAGCGCACCAGCGATTTGATCCCCTTATGTCACCCGCTAGCCATCACCCGTGTGACAGTCGATTTTGAGTTGGGCCATAACTGCGTGCATTGCATCGCGCAAGTCGAAACAGTAGGGCAAACCGGGGTGGAAATGGAAGCGCTGACTTCAGTTCAAGTCGGTTTGCTAACCATTTACGACATGTGCAAAGCGGTCGATCGAGGAATGGTGATGAGCGATATTAAAGTGTTGGAAAAACACGGCGGTAAATCGGGTAGCTGGGCTGTGGCTTAGGAAATAGTCGCTTAGTCCGATGTTTATTAACCAGACAGTTTTTGTATGAAGTGAGGCAATGATGGCAACCGAGATCGCGACAATTGGTGGGGGATGTTTTTGGTGTACAAAAATATCCTATTGATTATTTGTGTATATAAATCAATGACTTAGTTTGTTGTATTTTGATATTGGGTGAATTTTTGGGTGAATTTTTAGCTCACAAAGTCACTGTTCCAAGCCCAATTCACCCATCCCGCAGCGGCAAAAGTAGAGTGGTCTGTGAGCGAAGTTTTACACTCAGACCGTCACATTCCTTCTGCAATCCAAACTCATTAGATGGAAAGCAACGACTCTTTCAAAGCAAGATTAAATGCTGATTTTGGCTTTGAAAAATTGAGATATTTTGATGGACTATGTTCAGGACCATAGTGCTTGTCCAGCAAATCCATCATGGTGTCGTGGATTGCAAACATCAAGTCATCAACTTGATTTTCGTGGTCGGTTTTGTTTTCTTTTTTTACCGCTTTCAATCGGAGATAAGGATTATGGTATTGAATTTTGTGGAGTATGTTTTCAATAATGTTTCCAAGAAAAAAATCGTCACCAAATTCCCAATAAACTTCGTATGCATAGCCAATCAAGTGAATTAGCGATGTTTTTTGCTTACTTTCAAAAACAGAAGAAATGAATTGAGTTCTGAAATCAGGTTTTGTTAGATAATCGCTGATGGTTGAGATTGCAAGTTGTAGATAAATAATTTGCTCCCAGCATTCAGGCTCTTCTTCTATCAATTTTTTGTATTTTGAAGAGCTTGATGAACCCATCCTATTGATGATGTTCAGCAATTCATCATGCAATTTTTGCTTGCTCTGAAATTGAAATGCAAATTCCGAATTGAGATTGTAGGCAATGAAAATCTCAGTAAGATTTGGGTGTATCAAAGTCACTCTCGCTTTCAAGTGTTAGTTAATAATGGTTTTCTTGATGCTGCATCGTTAAATGCGGGGCAGTGAACGAACGATTTCCATCGTTTTCAGGCTGACCGTTATTACCCTTTGAAATAGCTTCAACGGGTAGCTGGCATCCTTCATCGTTTCGGTTGCCCACAAGTTAGCATCGTTGATGATGCCGCTATCCTTGTGCTCACTAACACCTTGTCGTTCCATTACCCACTCAAGAGCTGGTTTTCCGTTCACGACATAGTCATAGGCTTCTATCGGTATGCCGGACATGGTTATCTTGTGGTTATAAATCACACGAGTTTTGTCGTGCTTATCCCCATTTTTACCTTTAGCAAATTTCATCTGTTCAACTTTGAAATCTTGTGGGGTAAACCCACTCAAAAGCAGAGCACCGCCTTCAAATTGCACTGGATAAGGGTCTACTTCGTCAAATTCAGTGTGCAAGCTTGCTAAAGCTCTGCCTGCCTTTGCAAAAGCCCAAAATTCGGCTGCCGTCGCTACTCGTGGAATACGAGGTAGCTCCTTGGTTAAATTGTCCGCATAACGGTTCTTGTAATCTTCCGAATGCAGCAATCCATATACATAATAAAAAAGGTCTTCCTTGATAATTTTTTGGTCGGGGTAAGCATCTTGGAAGTGCTTCAACCCAGCATCGGAAATGCCATCCCGAACTTCAAACTTGCCTTGAGATTGGACTAATTGTTCATCAAATAAACCTGGCTTATCGGAGTTTGTTTCATGTGGTCCACTAAATGCATAGAGTTTTAGTGGGAAACATTGAGAATCGCCGTTACTGTGTAAATCAGGTATAGATGATGCCATTAGTGCGATTTGACCCTGCTTACTGAATTTTGCATTAATAGTTATCGCTAAATTCTTACATTCAGATTCGGGGAAAATCTGTGGTATTTGTAAAAGCATTTCAACAAATAGTGAGTCAAAATAAATCCATTGCTTTGAGAAAGGACGGTAAAGTGCCTGTCGTTGAAATTTTGACGAGTATTCGGAAGTTTTACCCCTTGAAATTGATTTTTTTAGACCTCGTGACCAGCTAATCTCAGACGGATTATTCTCAACAAAATCATCAACATTTGGATAATTTTGCTTAGTTAAACCGATGCAGGCTTCTTTATATCGTTCAATCTCTTTGTTGAAAAATTCAATTGTTTTTGAGAGGTTTACTTTCAATGATTTCTGTGAAAAATTGTAGCTCCAAGCATCACGGTTTGTAGCTACTCCCATAGAGTAATTTTCAAAAATGGTTGGATTTGTTTTATCCTTTTTATTGCCAAGACAAATATGTTCTTCAAAGCTGTTATCTCTTTGGTTTATCCAATCATTATGTTCGTCTGGGGTGATTGGAATCCACCCATTAGAATCCGAAATGCCATTAATACTTTTAAATGATTCAATCTTTTCTAGTTTATCTTTTTGGCTTAAATAGTCACCTATATCGTGAAATAGAATTTTGCCGTGTTCAACTGACTTTGGATTTTTAATGAGAATGGTTATAGCAATAGGAGCACGGCTTCCAGCACCAAATATTTTCCCGCCTTCTTTTCTAGAAAGCTCACCAGAGGTTCGTTGATTTCCCCGTAAATGGAACACATAGATACTGCTGAATTCATCCACCAAACATTTTCGGAGTCCATCCATATTGCTACCATCTACGAAGCTTGCATTGCTTACAAAGCCTATGACTCCGCTGCTTCCTATGCGGTCACTTGCCCAGCGAATTGCACGAACATAACTGTCATAAAGATTTCGCTGTAAAGTTGCCTTTGAATTTTTTGCATAAGTCTTTGCGATACTATCATCCAATGATTTGTATTCAATGTTTGCATTGTTATCATCGGCACTTGATTGACCAACTGAGTAAGGTGGATTGCCGAAAATAACACGGATGTCTAGTTTCTTTTGTTTTTTTCTACGGCTGCTATTGTCAGTCAGAACAGCATCAACCAAGTCCTCTTTCTCATAAAGAGCAAAGGTATCTGTTAGGCAAATTCCATTAAAGGGAACATATTCACCGCCGGTAATGTCGTGGTAAACCTGTTCAATATTGATTGCTGCAATGTAGTATGCAAGCAAGACAATTTCATTAGCATGAATTTCGTTCTGGTATTTATAAACTAGTTGCTCTTTACTGATGAGTCCGCTTTGCAGTAGGCGAGTAATGAATGTGCCGGTCCCGGTGAATGGGTCAATAATGTGCACATTTCTATCGCCCAGTGTTTGTCCAAACTCCGTTTGCAAGGCATCATTGATGCTGTGAATAATAAAATCAACCACTTCAACAGGGGTATAAACAATCCCGAGCTTTTCAACCAAACGAGGAAAGGCATTTCTGAAAAATTTATCGTATAGTTCAACGATAATTTTTTGCTTTGCTCGGACATCTTTAATACCCGAAGCTCGCATTTTTACACTCTCATAGAACTTAGAGAGGGTGTCAGATTCTTTATCAAGGTTATGTTCATCTAGCACATCTAAGACACCCTGCATGGCAATTGATACAGGGTTATTGCTGGTGAAGCTGTAGCCTTCAAATAAGGCATCAAACACCGGCTTTGTAATGATGTGCTGTGCCAGCATTTCAATAGCTTCAGACTTGGTAATACTGTCGTTTAGGTCATCTTGCAGCTCTGACAAAAATTCATCAAAAGCGGCAATTTCCTTGTTGTTATCTGGTGTGCTGAGAATTGCAGTAATGCGGCTAATGTGAGTTTGAGCAATGCGAGCAATATCACTTGCCCATTCATCCCAGTAAAGACGATTACCAACTTTCTGAACGACTTTGGCAACGATGGCTCGTTCAATTTCTCCGAATTCCATTGCAATTTTTAGCTGAGCATCATCCTGCTCGTTGGTACTTTTACCTTTTTTGGAAGAGCCATTGTTTTTCTTACCCAAGGTGTCAGTTTTTTTACCTGTTTTGTCACCGCCTTCGGATTTCTTGGCTTTCTTTGTTACTGAGTCAGTAATGGCAATGACTTCCATTTTTAAACGGTCTTGACCAGTCAAATCCAGTTTATTAATCATGGAATCAAAACGGTCATCATGTGACCGCAAAGCTTGCAAAACTTCCCAAACGACCTTGTAGGTTTTGTTATCGCTTAAGGCTTCTTCTGGTGTTACACCTGCGGGAATGACGACAGGCAAAATCACATAACCAAGCTTCTTTTTACCATCTGGAGTCTTCCGCATAACTCGCCCCACAGATTGGACAACATCCACCTGTGAATTCCTGGGAGTCAAAAATAGCACTGCATCCAAAGCAGGAACATCAACACCTTCTGAAAGACATCGCACATTAGATAATATGCGGCATGTATCATCTGGAGTCTCTGCTTTTAACCAGTCTAACCGTTTGTTTTTTTCACCTGCACCCATGCCACCATCCACATGGTCTGCTTCACAAATTAATTGGCTGATTGCTTCTGGGTGTTCAGGATTTTCTTTTAATAATTCTTCGCGGTAGGAATCCACCACTTTTTTGAACATGCCAGCAATGTGCTTTGAACTCACTTTGTGGGTTCTTGCTCCCTTATTCAATTCAATAACCTGAGCAAAAGCAACAGCTCTTCGCATTGGATTTGGGTCATAGCTTAGGTCGTCTTGCGAATCCATTTTGGATAGTGCTCGCCAGCACCCAACAATTTTTGCTGCATCATCCACTCGTAAGCTATTATCTTCATCGGCTAAAAGCTTTTGAAGGCTCTTGCTGATATGGTCTTCACTGACTGTCAGGACAATTACTTTGTAGTCACAAAGCACTTGAAGATTGTGAACAGCTTCAGAGAATGTAATCGTGTGCAGGTTTTCCCCAAAATATTCGGGCTTATCCATTGAGTAGAGTTCAATGCTTTCATTCTCTGCTTTTGCTCTTGCCTGAACACCATAAACCCGCGGTGTGGCAGTCATGTAGACCCGCTTATTTCCTTTAATAAAATCGGAATTATGGATTTTTACAAAGTTGGATTCCTCATCACCTTCAAAGGTTGCACCAGTAGTGCGGTGAGCTTCGTCACAAACAATCAAATCAAAATCGGGCAAGCCATACAATTTCTGAGCTTCAGAAATCGTTTCAATAGAATGGTAGGTAGAAAACACGACACTCATGTGTTGCTTGTCTTCCCGTTCTTTAAATGCCTTCGCTAACTGTTTGGCATTTGTTGTTGCTGGATATTGCAATTCGTGGGCAAGCAATTCAAAATCGTCTTCGCTTTTACCCCGCTTTTTCCCAATTTCACTATCGGAACATACGGCATAGCAATGCAATGGAAGGCTGGATTCTTGAGTCCATTCAGTCAGGGTTTGTGAAAGCAAATTCAACGATGGAACTAAAAATAATATGCGACCATTTTTGCCACCATCACCAGATATTTGCTCTGACAAACGGAGTGCAGTAAAGGTTTTGCCAGTGCCGCAAGCCATAATGAGCTTGCCACGGTCAGCATCAGCAAGCCCTTTAATCACATTTGTGATGGCAGTCGTTTGATAATGGCGAAGGTCTTTCTTCTTCTTGAAAACAGGAGCTGCTTCTGGTTTATGAAGTGTCTTTT
Source organism: Sapientia aquatica (assembly GCF_004358105.1). Lineage (GTDB taxonomy): Bacteria > Pseudomonadota > Gammaproteobacteria > Burkholderiales > Burkholderiaceae_D > Solimicrobium > Solimicrobium aquaticum. The sequence continues at coordinate 620,145 of NZ_SMYL01000002.1, forward strand.
CCCAATCCAGCTTGCTGTTTTCAAGGTCTGTCAACGAAATGGTGGTAACTGGGGGAGTTTGTTCAACCAGTGCATCCTTGAAGTTATCACTTATTTTGTCAGTTGAAAAAACGATGACACGATAGTTGAATGGTTTCTTGCCAGATGCAGTAAAGAACGAATCAACATCTTTCTTGTATAGGGTTCTGTCTTCATCCCAAAATTTTGCTTGGATTGCATGGTGTTCACCCAAGTGGGTTACCGCCACCAAATCAATTCCAGTGTCTTTGCCAGGGTCTTGATGACCTTGCTTCACCCATTCAGCTCTCCATTGCTCCCATAGCCATACCGTCTTGTAAAGGTCTTGATATCTCGGTTCGTTACGGAAGTAAATCTGCACCAAGTTTTCAAAGTAGGTGCCTTTTTCCCGTTCAGTCTTTGCAGTGGCTCGGAATGTGTTGAGAAGGGTGGTCAATGCTGTCATGGGCTCTTGTCGTTGTCGTTGTTGACTGGGCTCAAAGCTTGATTGTGCACCAGCAAAAAGCACCTAGGAGTTTGCTCGTAGGTGCTTGGTTTGTTCATTCAATGTTGCTTGGCTTAATTTAAGCCGACTACATATTTCGCAATGTATCTGCATTCGTCTGGGTCTTTGATTAAATCAACCCATGTCCATAAAGCTCGCCTGCGGTCACTGGCATCCATAGCCATTAACTCTTCAGCGGTGCCACTTGTGTTGCCCACTAAGTATTGCGACAACATGCGGACTACTTCTTCGTTAAACTCAATCTTTGGCAACTCTGCCAATTTTTCTTCATCAATAAGTTCTTGTAGTTGCTCAGGGTTGAAATTAATTAAGTGAACCCCGTGTTTCATAAGCCACTCAAAATCGTTTCCAAATTTATTCATATTATCTCCTTGTATTAATTTATTTGGTAGTTCTCCTATATTCGGTATTTCGTTATAGAGATGTCATTATATTTCAAAACTGCAATATTGTCAATATAATTATTGACAAAATTTGAAATTTGTGTTTTTGAGTGTTATTTCTGAGATGGCAGGATTAGATTTTTGGTCGTTTCCCTGCTTGCTGTGATTGAGCATTATCTTTTGCATTCAGTTTTTCCTTTTCAATTTGAAGGTTAATGGCTGACATCTGTGCTTCAATATTTGCAATCTCCTTTCTGAGCTTTTGGAGTAGCAGTCCTTGAGCACTCTTCGCAACAACAACGAGTTTTGAAAGTCTCATAGCTAACATGCCAAGCTGAATTTCAAAGCCAGCTATCGGACTGCCAATCTCTGGAGTATCGTTTGCGAAATTATTTTCATCCTGCTTGGCAGGTGTGGCTCCTGCACCAGTTATTTTTATTTGCTGTTTAGGCTGATGCATGCTCATAGCCAATTGTGTAAATGCATTGATATGAATTTTGGATTGTGCTGAAGGAAGGGGGATTTTTTCTTCAACTGAATTTGTTTTATTCCCAGTGTTGGAAATTTTCTTGGGTCTAAAGTAAATTTTGTTTTGCAGATATTTTTTTGAAAAATAATCTGCTCGGTTCTGAGTCATCTCATTAAGTTTATTTATTAATAGACTAGCCTGACCAACTGATAATGGTCTTGGATTTTTACTCAACCAATGTTGGCTAATTATTTCTTTGTAGTCAGCTCCTTTTGAAAATAGCGGACCTTTTAATCGTTTTGCCTTGGCTGTGCCTGGAAATTTAAACGATATGTAATTATCTCCAACTCTAGTCACTTCCCCATAGTTTTCATTTAGTTGAGAAACTAATTCATCACGATTTGAAATTTGACCACTGATAATTTTATTTTTAATTTCGTTGGAAAGAATATGCTTGGCTCTGCGAGCCTTTTTTCCATTTGGAGATTTTGTCTCAAATTCAGACATAACTATTTTTAATGGGTCTGGGTAGACTTGGGAATATCCAAGCTGGTAGTTCATGACTTGTGTAAAAAGTTTGTAGTGTTCCAAATTCACTTTTCCAGGCGGGTGAATATTCAATTGTTTATTGCTAAAAATCTCTGTTGCAGCAAATACGAAATGCAATTCTAGATTTCCCTTATCTCTGTGTTCAATCCACATGTCAGAATAGTTTTCTCCGCTGGCAAGACCTGGTAAAAATGTTGCTTTAAATGCGGCAATAATCTGCTTAATTTGTTTTTCATCAGGTTGCTCATTATCTCTAAATGCGATTGCACCTGATGTATATTTGTGCTTTCTCTCTATGCAATCTGTGACCAAACTAAATAAGGAAGGAGAGCCATGAACAAGTGCTGGTGCAACTTCTCGGATTTTTCCTGTATGGTCTTTGTCGCCCATCAAATATTTGATGGCTGCTTTTGCTGAACCCGTTCCTGAATTAAATACTCTAACTATCATCATGCACCTCTCTTCATATTAATTTTGAGCGGTAAGTTTGTTAGTTCGCTTTCAATCCTGCATAACTCTTCAAGCATTTCTATTGAAGGCTCAATATCGCAGTTTAATGCTCGTGCTATCTGATTGAGATTGTTCCCAATTCTGGCTAGTTCCAAAAGAACTGCCTTTTGCTCTTTTCGTTCTGTCTTGTATTCGCTTGCGGCGATGAATCCAGAATAAAGTAGCTGATTGCGAGCAAACTGAGCTAATGAATTCTCACCAGACTGTATGGCTTTTTCCATTAGATTTGAATGCTCGGTTTTTGATAGGCGAATTTCAAATCTGTATTTTCTTACTTCCTGATTAATTTCAATGCCTGATTGTCCAGGTCTTTTTTTTATGCCTTCCATGTTAATCCTCTTTAGTTATTATTATTTTTCTCCGCAATTCAAACTGCTGTTAGGGGACTGGGGAAAATCCCCAGAATATTCAAAAGCAAAGGTAGATTTCTACCGTGCTATTGATTGACCTTGCTGTATATGTTTTTTGAGCATTGCAGTCCTTACTTTTGTCTATATTTTTGGTTTGGTTTTCATGCTGCTATTGCCTGAATCAGAATTGGTCGTAAATTTTTTTCGTATGTCTCCAATCAAAGTTTCTGTTTTTTCTTTTGGTATGATTCTGACCCCGTGCTTATACCAATATCCACTATCATCATCTGGGTTATAAATTGCTGGAGCTCCATCGTTGTGCAACTGCCCCTCATAAAAATACAACTTTCCTTCACCTGGTAGAAATATTGCTGGTCCTCCTTCGCGGTGCAATTTCCCATTCTTCAAATATATTATTGTTCCGTCTGAAAATTCCAAGATTTCTTGCATGATGATTTCTCCTGTTTTAAATACATTATTGGAATAATTTTTAAAAGCAAGAGCGGAATGAAATTTTTTTGATTGCGAAGCAATCACACGGCGGAATGAATTTTATGAAGGATTTTGAATTAGGCGGCACTCATTTTTTGTTTCGCCAAATTTTATTCACTATTGTGAATTCCCTGCTTCGCAGCTTCAATTTGTATTGAAAAATGCCCTAACGGGTCTGGACTGCAAACTTTATGTCCTTCGGAATCCCAATGTTGACACCCCAAATACGGGGGTAAGTATCTGATAACACTATAAGCAACCTTAGTTGATTTTTTCATTTAAGTGCATAGGGATTTTATACAGCATGAATATAGAGCCCAAATTTTTTGTCCACCGCACCCCAGTTTCTTTTCACCGTATCTAGTGAATATTTTGAGTGAGTTGCGACTGCTTTTTGAGTAACCGCTTTTCCTTGCGATTTAAGAGCCAATGCAGCAGCTAAGATATGCTCAAGACTATTTTTCTTTCGTTGATGATGTGTATGACTTGCAGCGGCGATTTGCTTCTCTCGTATTGTCATTTCTTTTGGAAGCTGCATGACTCCACGAAATTTCATCTGGTCTATTGAATGTCTATGCTTCCAACAATATTTGGATACGGAATGAGCAATCCCCATTACTTCTTTTGCTGCCAAGCATGCTTTTGAATTGACTGCAAATTCTGCATTTAATTCAAAAGCCTGCTTCTCCATTTCTCCATAAAATATCTCAAAGTTGGTAAATGATTTCACCACTGGATAAGCGATAAATCTTAGCTTGTGGAATATGGTTGAGTTTCTTCCGTATCCGCTGCAATCAAGATGTGATGCTTTCTTTTTGACGGATGCAAGTTCTAAATGCCATTCTTGGAAGTCCTCCAATTCATATTGAACGGGATGGGTTATTACAAGATGATTTGAATAAAGTGGATTTCTCGTGAATTTGCCAATATAGTTCAAATCTGCTTCTAATGCATGTGTAAGTGCAAGGTCTACAGCTTCGTAGTATTTTTGTGGTGCTCTTCTGCCGTTGTGTGTATAGATAACTGGGGTCTTCAATTCATACAGATAATGGCAGGTCGCTTTTTCTGGATTGATGGTTATGATGGTTGGCGGTGGTAATCCCTTTTCTTCCCAAAGAAATGCCGCTCCAGGTCTATCTATATCAAGCACAATATATTTTTTATAGAGCTGATTCAATTCAATGTATTTGCATTGAAGTGCTCGGTCCTTTTTTCTGAACTTTGTTCCGTCTTGGAAGTCATTCGTGCAGCAGACCTTTTCTTGTAATGATTGAATAAAATTTTCCAGCATATATTTTCTCCTTGTGGCGGAGATTTAATTAACTGGTCATTTTTCCTTTCAGGCTATTTTGAAAAGGCATGAAACTTTGTTTTTATTCTCCGCTGTCATGAGATGATTTTTTTTAGCCATCTCATTGACTTGAATATAAATAGCAGAAAAAATTTGCATGTCAAGTTGGTGGGTTGGGGGTCTAAAATAAATTGGCTCATGACTCGGACATGCGAATCAATAATTCTAGTAAATCCTTTTCTTCATCTGTTGTTATGGTTTTCTGAATTTTCTTTGACTTCAGTTCGGCAATTTTTTCTTTCGTTTTTAAATCAAAATTGAAGTAATGCTTTCTCGTTATATCTGGTGATGCATGTCCAAAATTATTTAAAAAACCTCTTTGGTCTGTCGGTTCAACTGCCTGAGCATCAATATGTAATTCTTCCAATTTTTTAACACTTGAGAATCCCAAAAATTCAGCAACAAATATGGAATTTTCTGCTCCAATTTGGCTTAGTGTTCTTGATATTTTCATTCTTCGTAGGTCGTGAAAATGGATGTGCCCCAGTCCATTTTTTTCAAGCAGTGCCCTAAACACTCTATCAAAACCTGCGATTGTATATTTGAAGAATTTATCTTTCGTGTGGGGTGTTAGATTTTTAATGAATTCTTTCGCAGTTTCATCAAGATAAACCTTCCGTGGCTTCCCGCTTTTTGTAGTGGTCAATTGGATGTAATTTTCTTTGACCATCATTGGTTTTAGAGTAATACACTCACTTCTTCTAAGTGCTGTGAGAAGTGATAGCCTGCAAATATTTTGCATTTCCTTATTTTGATAATTGCTTAAAACTTCAAAAAGTTTTTTCTCATCATCTGGTGTTATTGAGAATTCTCGCTTCTGGATTGTGTTTCTCAATAGGTCTTTGTCGTAGGTGCTGACTGGGTTTTTTACCTCAGTCAAAGTTTCATTGAAATAGGTAATTTTATTGAATACATTAGACAGCATTGTCAGCTCTCGTTGCACCGAGATTGGTTTAACTGATTTCAGTCGTTCTTTGATGTAGTAATTGATGTCAATCGCTCTGATTTGTCTCACATCAAATGCTTCCATAAAGCGATAGGTTGGTTGGTTATCTTGAATTCCCATTTCCTCCTTTTCACTGAAGGTCATGAACCTGTCCACAATGCTGGTTTTTCTGATGGTTTTGTAAAAGCTCAGCTTGTTATTGCGATTTCTGATTTGTAACTCAGTTTCTGCTGGTTTTGTTAATATGTAGTCGTTTAGGTAGCAGTCAATGAAATAGCCAAGTGAAAAGTTGTTCTTTCCTGATTCCCGTTTTTCTTCGGCTCTTTTTAATCGCTGCTCTTCTGTGATGCTGTATAGCAGCTCCTTGCCTTTGGGTTGTTTGCTGAGAGCAAGGTAGGACACCGCTTCTTTAAGGTCGTCAAAGTATTGTGGTTGCTTGTCTTTGAAGTCCTTGCGAGTAATCCTTACCCTAAACTTGGTAGTGGTAGTCCCGTCCTTTTTTTTCCATGTAGTGGACTGGATGCCTCTGGGTAGTTTTGCTGCCATGCTAAGCTCACTTTTTTTGGGTGATTTGATGGGTGAATTCTACCCTGATTTGCCCAAATTAGGTGAATTATTATGTGGATGTTTCTAGTGGGGTTTATGTGAAAAACACTAATGAAAACAATGAGTTACAAACTTCAAAAAAATTTGAAACAGTAACTTTAGGTGGTGGGTGTTTCTGGTGTACTGAGGCCGTATATCAAGAATTAAAAGGCGTAACAGAAATTGTTTCTGGCTACGCTGGCGGAGCAGTACTTAATCCGACTTACGAGCAAGTTTGCTCGGGTCGCACAGGACACGCGGAAGTGGTGCAGCTTACTTTTGACACAGCGCAAACCAGTTACCGCAAAATATTGGAAGTATTTTTTACCATCCATGATCCGACCACGTTAAATCGCCAAGGTAACGATGTCGGAACGCAATATCGCTCCGTGATTTATTACCATTCGCCCGAACAGCAAGCGACGGCAAAGTTGGTGATGGCCGAAATGGCCAGCGTTTGGGATGCGCCATTGGTGACGGAATTGTCGCCGCTGCCTACTTTTTATCCAGCCGAAGCCTATCATCAAAACTACTACCGCCAACATCCAGACCAAGGCTACTGCGCTTTTGTGGTCGCGCCGAAAGTGGCTAAGTTTCGGAAGATATTTTTGACGGCTTAACTTGCGGCGCGGAGTTAGTTTTCAACGTGCTTTTCTTTGGGCGCGTTGATTTCTTTAAACTCGGTGCAGTAGCCATTGCTGCAGGTCGAGACAAACATTTTGTGATCGCGCTCGATGGTGCGGGTGGTCAGGTTTTGTGAACCGTCCTCAAAGGAGCAAATGCGGCTGCCGTCAGTCTTATTTTCCGTGCAAGGATTGTTGATGATATTCATCACTCCGCATGCGCTTAATAAGTTCGATGTTATGACGATGCAGGCGATTAAAAGCAGGCGTTTCATAGGAGGTTCCGGCTAGTTTGTTGGACGTGACTATGTCGTTTTAGGCGAAATTGTGCCGAACCTCAATCATTAAATTTCAAATGATTAACAATTTTTATTTCGCGGGTCTGAGCATCTCCGTGTGAGGAATGCCGTCTTCAAGATATTCGTCGGAGACTTCCTCAAAGCCAAACGAACGGTAAAAGTCTTTCAAATAGCTTTGTGCGCTAATTCTCACTGCTTGATTCGGGTAGGTCGCTTCCAGTTGGGTTAATCCTCGTTGAACGAGTTGGCGACCTATGCCGGTTCCTCGGTGTTTTGCTGTACTTAAAACACGCCCTAACGATGGTTCTGGGTACGTTGTAGCGGGGCCATGAATGCGCAGATAGGCGGCGACGTCGTTATCAGAATCCCAAGCGATGAGATGCAAACAGGCTAAATCTTTCCCGTCCACATCGTTATAAATGCACTGTTGTTCAGAGATGAAGACTTCACAACGAGCTTTGAGAATGGCGTATAGCTGGCCACTAGAGAGTTCATTTAAGGTGGCACATTGCCAAGTAATTGGAGAAGTCATTGATATTTTAGGTTTAAATATGTTTGTTTAATTGAACTTCGAGGGCGGAGTCTTGAAGTCGTTTTGCGATTCTAAGTTTAAGCGACGATTTATGCAGTTTAAATTTATTGCGCCAAAAACTTGCCAAGCCTATTGAATTAATGCATTATTGCTCCATCCAATTTTTATTTTGCAGCGCACAAATGAACCACTCCTTCTTTTACTTTACCTTTTTCTATTCCTGCCCAAAGGCGGTGGAACAGAGGTAAGCGCGCGAAATGCCCAACCAAAATTCTAAAACCGCCAGATTAGGCGGTTTTTTTTTACTCATTACTTTATTCCTTATTTGACTGATCATTTATCCCTGATTAATTGCTTCAACGCCTCAAATTAATCGCACCGAAATTTTAAAGAAAGCTGGAGAAATTATGTTACGCACCGATGATTTACGCATCCGAGAAATGAAAGAATTGGTTCCACCATCGCACCTAATTCGTGAATTTCCATGCGCCGATGTGGCTTCCGATACCGTTGCCAATTCCCGCACCGCCTTGCACCGTATTTTGCATGGGCAAGATGATCGAGTGATGGTCGTGATTGGCCCTTGTTCTATTCACGACACCAAGGCTGCCTTGGAATACGCACAGCGTTTGGCCAAAGAGCGCGTGCGCTTTGCGGGCGAGTTAGAAATCATCATGCGGGTGTACTTTGAAAAACCACGTACCACCGTCGGTTGGAAAGGGCTGATTAACGATCCGTACATGGACAATAGCTTTCGTATCAACGACGGTTTGCGGATTGCACGCGAATTGTTATTGAACATTAATGAAATGGGTTTGCCAGCTGGTACGGAGTACTTAGACGTCATCAGTCCTCAGTACATTGCCGACTTAATTAGCTGGGGCGCGATTGGTGCACGTACGACTGAATCACAAGTGCACCGTGAACTAGCATCTGGTTTGTCTTGCCCAGTCGGCTTTAAAAACGGTACGGACGGCAATATCAAAATTGCGATTGATGCGATGAAAGCCGCATCCCAACCGCATCACTTTTTATCGGTCACCAAAGGCGGTCATTCGGCGATCGTGTCCACTAACGGCAACGAAGATTGCCATGTGATTCTGCGTGGCGGTAAAACCCCTAACTACGACGCGGTAAGCGTTGAAGCGGCCTGCAAAGAGATCGCTGCAAGCGGCGTAGCGTCACGCTTGATGATTGATGCCTCGCACGCCAACAGTTCTAAAAATCCGCAAAATCAAATCCCGGTTTGCGAAGATATTGCGCGCCAAGTTGCGGCAGGTGATCGTCGCATCGTCGGTGTGATGATTGAATCGCACTTGGTCGCTGGTCGCCAGGATTTAGTCGCTGGTCGTGAATTGGTGTACGGTCAGTCGATTACCGATGGCTGCATCGATTGGGATAGCAGTGTGCAGGCACTGGAAACCTTGGCCAATGCGGTCAAACAGCGTCGTTTAAAGGACGATGAATAAGCGATGCTTGTTGTTTGATTGAATCGGTCAGGTAAAAAAAGGGAGTCAGATTATGCTGACTCCCTTTTTTATTTGCCATTATGTGACCGTAAAACGGGACGATTATTTTAAATACAGCGCTGAAAATCGGGCGATCACGGTTTGATTGCTAAACAAAGTCAACTGTTCACCGCTGATGCGATAGCTAGTTGTGTGTGCCAAGGTTTTAACGAATTCGCTTTCGTTTTCCATCATTGGTGAAACGCACGCCATCATGGTTCCGGCTAGTTGGCTAAATTTAAGATGATCGCCATCCAATTCGTAGCCGCCTATCATGCGATTGCAGCCGCTAAAGCCCGAAACGCTAGGTTTATCGGATGCCAGTGTGATGTGAATTTCTTCGCGCTGATTGGGTGCCATGGAGACCGGTTTGCCATTGAGTTCGGTCAATTTCCAGCGCGTGTTGGTTAGCGTGGATGGCGGTTTTTCTGCCGAGTCGGGCGCCGCGGCGACCATTTGGAGTAACAAATCAACTTGGTTGGATGCGCCTGGTGTCAAAACCGGATAATGCTGCGTGGTGGTGAAGCGTAATTTGTCCGCCACGCTAATAGTGGCGCGGATAGTGTAGCTGTGTTTTGGATCGACCAAAGCGCTATCGATGTTGATTGAATAGGCGAGCGGCACTTGACGTGCGTTGAATGGAATTTGCTGCTTAGCCAATACAATCGCCGGCGCATCGGCCCGTGATACATCCTCAACTTGCACGGTCAAAACCGCTTCTGGTGGCATGGCAATGCGTTGCAAATAGCTCGCGTTTCCGCTGAGAGTAATTGTGTTTGATGGACTGGATGCCGGTGTTGACGTCGGCGCAGTGCTGCAAGCGAACAACATCGAGCAACTTAATAGAGCAAGCCATTTGCCAGCAGCGGGTAGGGTGAAGTTGAACTTGTTCATCGGCATGTCCTTGGGCGTTGTTAAAAACGAATGTTAGAGATGATAACGTTTTATTCACAGAATTTGATGCGCGGGGAGTTAAAGATTGTGAAGTAATGGTGGTTTGATTTCAAGTAAATTTAGTAATTTGATAAAATTGCTGGCTTAGTGGTTGGTGTGGATGCGGTGAAGATTTAGGCCGATTGGTTAAATTTTAGGCGTTTTAACTAGCTTTAATCAGCAATATTTGTTCATAATCATCAATTCCAAATTCAGTCGGCTGACCTGCTCTGGTAGAATACGGGGTTTCGCGGTGCGGCGCAGCGACTAGACGAAATAGCAAGTGAGTAGCACCTGATTTAAGAAATGTCCGCCCACCAGCCAGTGCAGTTCTCCCTCTTTCTACTACTTTGATGACTACTATGCTCCCAACATTACCTGTTACCACCAAAATGGCCAACGCGATCCGTTTCCTAGCAATGGATGCTGTTCAACAAGCGAATTCAGGACATCCTGGTATGCCGATGGGAATGGCTGACATCGCTGTCGCGTTGTGGTCGCAGCATTACAGCCACAATCCAGCCAATCCGCATTGGATGAATCGCGATCGCTTCGTGATTTCCAATGGTCACGGTTCGATGTTGCATTACGCTTTGTTGCATTTGACTGGCTACGATCTGCCGATGTCTGAAATTAAAAATTTCCGCCAAATGCACTCCAAAACTCCCGGTCATCCAGAAGTGCACATCACTCCCGGCGTAGAAACCACCACCGGCCCATTGGGGCAGGGGATTACTAACGCTGTTGGTATGGCATTGGCTGAGAAGTTATTAGCGGCTGAATTTAACCAAGATGGTTTGCCAGTAGTTGATCATTACACTTACGTATTCTTGGGCGACGGCTGTTTGATGGAAGGCATCTCGCACGAGGCTTGCTCCTTGGCTGGCACCTTGGGGTTGAATAAATTAATTTGCTTGTACGACGACAACGGTATTTCAATTGACGGTCATGTTGAAGGCTGGTTTGCCGACGATACGCCGAAACGTTTTGAAGCTTATGGTTGGAACGTCATTCCTGCGGTGAATGGTCATGATCCACAAGCGGTTTCTGACGCCATCGCTGCCGCTAAAAAATCCAACAAGCCAACCATGATTTGCTGCAAAACCGTGATTGGTCAAGGCTCGCCTAACATGGCGGGCACACACAATGTGCACGGCGCAGCATTGGGCGACAAAGAAATCGCGGCCGCGCGCGCTGCCGCTGATTGGAATTACGGCCCATTTGAAATTCCAGTAGATGTGTACAGCGCTTGGGACGCCAAAGTTATTGGCGCAAAACGCGAAGCAGAATGGAATGAGTTGTTCGCTAAATACAGCGCCGCCCAGCCACAAAAAGCCGCTGAATTAGTCCGTCGTATGGCTGGCGAATTGCCCGGTAACTTCGCCGAAGTGGCAGACGCTTACATCAAACAATGCGCTGAAAAACAAGAAACCATTGCAACCCGTAAAGCGAGCCAAAACGCAATTCAAGCTTTTGCTCCAGCCTTGCCAGAATTCTTGGGCGGCTCGGCCGATTTGACTGGCTCCAATTTGACCAACTGGAAAGAATGCGTCGCGGTGCGTCACAATCAAGCGGGTAACCACGTCAATTATGGTGTGCGTGAATTCGGCATGAGCGCGATCATGAACGGCGTTACATTGCATGGTGGCTATTTGCCGTTCGGTGCGACTTTCTTGACGTTCTCCGACTACAGCCGCAATGCCATACGCATGGCTGCTTTGATGCAAATTCGGACCCTATTTGTGTTCACTCACGATTCCATCGGTTTGGGCGAAGATGGTCCAACGCACCAATCGGTTGAGCATATTTCTAGCATGCGTTTAATCCCTAATTTGGATAACTGGCGTCCATGCGACACAGTCGAATCTGCCGTGGCATGGAAGGCCGCAGTGCAGCGCAAAAATGGTCCATCAACCTTGATTTTCTCGCGTCAAAATTTACCTTTCCAAGCACGTACCGATGCACAAATTGCAGACATCGCGCGCGGTGGATATGTGTTGCAAGACGTTGCTGACGCCAAGGTTGTGCTGATCGCAACGGGTTCAGAAATCGAACTAGCCGTGAAATCGGCTGCTGAATTGGCCACCAAAGGCATTCCAGCGCGCGTTGTTTCCATGCCATCAACCGATGTCTTTGATCGTCAAGATGCAGCGTATAAAGCCAGCGTATTGCCAAAAGGCTTGCCGCGCGTGGCCATTGAAGCTGGTGTGACGGACTTCTGGTACAAATATGTGGGTTTAGAAGGTGCGGTCGTCGGTATCGACACGTTTGGTGAATCCGCGCCAGCAGGTGTGTTGTTTAAGCATTTCGGCTTTACAGTTGACAATGTTGTCGCAAAAGTGAATTCTGTGTTGGCATAAAAACGAGTTTTTAGTTTGGTTATTTTTTCTTTCTTTGGAGTTTAAGTATGACTATTCGCGTTGCAATTAACGGCTATGGCCGTATCGGCCGTAACATTTTGCGTGCTCATTATGAAGGCGGCAAAAAACATGACATTCAAATCGTTGCGATCAATGATTTAGGTGCACCAGCTTCTAATGCACATTTGACTCAGTACGACACCGCGCACGGCAAATTCCCAGGTACTGTGACGTCCGAAGGCGATTACATGATCGTTAATGGCGACAAAATTCGCGTATTTGCGGAACGCAATCCAGCCAATTTGCCTTGGGGCGAAATCGGCGTTGATGTGGTGTTGGAATGCACCGGTTTCTTTACGACCAAAGAAAAAGCGTCGGCCCATTTGGTTGGTGGCGCAAAGAAAGTCATCATCTCCGCACCAGGCGGCAAAGATGTTGACGCCACTGTTGTGTATGGCGTGAACCACGACGTGTTGAAAGCTTCCGACACCGTTATTTCTAATGCATCTTGCACCACTAACTGCTTAGCTCCATTAGCAAAATCATTGAACGATTCAGTAGGGATCGAAACCGGTTTGATGACCACCATCCATGCGTACACCAATGATCAAGTGTTGACTGACGTGATGCACGAAGATTTACGTCGCGCACGTTCTGCAACCCAGTCGATGATTCCAGCCAAAACTGGTGCAGCAGCAGCGGTTGGTTTGGTCTTGCCAGAATTGAACGGCAAATTGGATGGCTATGCGATTCGCGTTCCAACCATTAACGTTTCTATCGTTGATTTGACGTTTACCGCCAAACGCGCAACGACAGTCGATGAAATTAACGCGATCATGAAAGCAGCATCGGAAAGCGCCGCGTTGAAAGGTATTTTGAACTACAACACAGCACCGTTAGTGTCGGTCGATTTCAACCACAACCCAGCATCGTCCACATTCGATGCAACGTTGACGAAAGTGTCGGGCAACTTGGTAAAAGTATCGTCTTGGTATGACAACGAGTGGGGTTTCTCGAACCGCATGTTGGATACCACTGTGGCATTGATGAATGCGAAATAATTTATCGCATTGAGTTGTTTAAGTAGCTCCATCGGATCGGCAGCCTTTTTTGCGAAAGGCTGCCGATTTGTTTTTGTGTCCATGTGGAACTAAATTCGCGAAAAAGTAATCCTAGCGGTTCCTTTTTTTCGTTTCAACCTTGGGCTAACCTATTAGGAAAAATCATGTTGCAAGTTAAAAAACTGTTTTTGGCAAATAAAGGTTTTATCGCTTTTATGTTCGGCATGTTTTTGTTTCGTAGCGCGGTGGCCGACTGGTACATTGTGCCGTCTAGCTCCATGTATCCGACCTTGTTGATTGGCGATCATGTGTTGGCGAATCGCTTGGCCTATGACGTGAAATTACCCTTTACCGACGTGATCGTTAAACACAATGCCGACCCTAAGCGCGGCGACATTGTGACCTTTTCGTCACCTGCTGACGGCAAGCGTTTAGTGAAAAGACTCGTTGCTGTGCCGGGTGACGTAGTTGAAATGCGCGACGAGAAGCTGGTCATTAACGGTCAGCCTTTGAACTATACAGAATTAACTTCGGCCGTAAATTTAACGCCAGAATACTACGGCAAACAGATCGCGATGAATGAGAATTTACTAGGTAAAACGCATGCGATTATCGAAATGCCTGAGCGCAGTGCGATTCGCAACTTTGGCCCCGTGACTGTCCCAGAAGGGCAGTATTTAATGTTGGGCGACAACCGAGATAACAGCGCCGATTCGCGCTATATCGGCTTTGTGAAGCGTGAATTAATTACCGCCCAAGTTACGCGCGTTTTGTATTCGCTCGATGAAAAAAATTATTATTTGCCGCGCACTGATCGACTAGGTTCAGCCCTGTAATTTAGCTTCACTCAGTTTTAGGGTCGCTCCGTGGGAGCGCCCTTTTTGCTGCAAAGAGTACCGAAAAAAAGACCGTAAGCAGTCATTTCGATAGCGATAGGGATCGATGACATTGCACCGATTTCCATCAAAATCACTCGCCTAGAAATAAAAAATCCCACAATCCAATGACCTGTTGCGCTTCAAGCTGCGCGATTTCTAACGGAATCTGCGCTCTATCAATTCCCTGCAAGCGGATGACGTGCTGCTGCTTACGCCATTGACGATAAATGCTAGCAACTTGAGTCGCCTGTTCCGCATCAATTAACCCTAATTCGCCACAAGTAATGAGCAAGGCAATGTTGCCGTAATTAGCGCATAACTGTGGGTAGTCGTGAGCATGGCGTAGCACTAAATATTGCACCATAAATTCAATATCAATCATCCCGCCTGGACTATGTTTCAAATCGAATTTGTTGGCTGGAATTGGATGCGCATCCCGCATCTTGTTGCGCATACTCACGACGTCTTGCTTTAACGTTTTTTGGTCGCGCTGTTGGCACAAGATTTGTTGTCGCAGATCGTCAAATTTTTGCACCAGTGAAGCAGGGCCGGTGCAGCAACGGGCGCGGGTGAGCGCTTGGTGTTCCCAAGCCCATGCGGACTGGGTTTGGTAGCGCTCAAATGCTTGAATTGAAGACACCATTAAGCCGCTCGCCCCATCGGGTCGCAGCGCAATATCAATGTCAAATAAAATTCCCGCTGGCGTGTGGGTCGTCATCCAGGTAATAAAACGCTGCGCTAATTTGGCGTAATGCGCCGGTGCCTCTTGGTCGTCATCGTCATAGATAAAAACCACATCCAAATCCGATGCGTAACCCAATTCTTTGCCGCCTAATTTGCCATAAGCCACGACTGAGAATTGGGGCGTTTCGCGATGCCGTTGCGTGATTGTTTTCCAAACGGCGTTCACCGTTGCGGCGACGATAATATCGGCCAATTGCGATAATTGATCGGCTAACTGTTCTACGCTGAGCATGCCTTCCAAATCTTGCGCCAACAGGCGGAATAATTGCGCGTGATGTAATTCGCGTAGCGTATCCAATTGGCGCTCTGTGTCGCCCGCATGCAGCGTCAATTGTTGATCGAGTTCGGCGCTAAATGCAGCCCAATCCGGCAATTGATGCAAAGTCGCCGTGTCTAGCAATTCATCTAACAGAATCGGATGACGCATTAAATAACGGGCCGCCCAGTCGCTCGAATGCATCATGCGGATGAGCCGCTTTAATGAATTGGGATACTCAATTAGCAGCGCTAAATAGGCTGTGCGACGCACAATCGCTTCGAGCAAATCCATTAAGCGCTGCAAGGTTTCAATATGCTGATCGGGCAGGGCGGCAATCATGCCTAGGGCGCGATTAAGCAAGATCATGCATTTATTTTTGCTGGCCTCGGACAAGGATTTTAAGCGCGGCGACTGCAAACTGCGGGCAATGATTTCAGCGGCTTGGGTTGGATTTTGGAAAGCGAGTTTGTTGAGCAAAGGCAGCACAACTTCTTGCGTATCACTGTCGTTTAGGCTAATCGCGTTTTCGGGTACATCGCGTTCTTTCGCGCCAAAAATAATATCGAATTGATGCGCAACAAATGCGCGATGCTGGCTTAACTGCGCTGACAGAGTTGTTAAATCCGGAAAACCCATCATCTGCGCGACGATTTCGCCATCCGCTGGATTGGCGGGCATACTGTGCGTTTGCGCGTCATCTAAGTATTGCAAGCGATGTTCTAGGTTGCGCAAAAAGGTGTACGAATCCAATAGTTGCTCGACGATTTGTGGCTCCAGAATCGAAAGCGACGCGAGAATTGCCAGAGTTTGGCGGGTAGAGCGATTGCGTAAAACAGGTTCGCGCCCACCTCGGATTAATTGAAAAACCTGCGTCAAAAATTCAATCTCGCGGATTCCACCGCGACCTAATTTGACGTTATTGGCGCGGTCAGGATGGCGAGTTTCATGCCGAATTACCTCGGCTCTGATTTGGGCATGCATGGCGCGCAATGCATCAATCACGGCAAAATCCAAATAGCGCCGATAGACAAACGGCTGCACGATTTTGTCTAATTGCGCGATTTGGCTTGGAATGCCGGTGATCGCGCGTGCTTTCACCCACGCATAACGCTCCCACTCACGGCCTTGCACCTGTAAATACTCTTCTAACATCCCAAAACTAGCCACTAAAGGGCCGGAGGCACCGTTGGGACGCAGCGCCATGTCGACGCGGAAAGTGAAACCGTCTTCGCCGATTTCGGATAAGGTGGCAATCAGCTTTTTACCTAATCGGCTAAAAAACTCGTGATTGGATAGGCTGCGTTGGCCTTCGCCGGCTTGGGTTTCGCCGTCCTCGGCATACACAAAAATTAAGTCAATATCGGAAGAAATATTGAGCTCTCCGCCGCCCAGTTTGCCCATTCCTAAGACGATTAATTCTTGAGGCTCGCCGCTGTCTTCGGCAACCGGCACGCCATGCGCAGCCTGCATTTCTCGGTTTAAGGTAGATAGCGCGGTTTGGATGGCAAAATCGGCAAAATTACTCATTACCGTGAACACTTCGTTCAGATCGGCTTTGCCAGTTAAATCGCGCTCAATTAATGTGCAAACAACCAGATTGCGCAATCTTCGCAGTGCATGTGCCAGACTTAATCCCGAAACATTGGTATTTTGCAAATGTGCATTAGTTTCTTTTTGTAAAAAGTTAGCAAAAGTGGCTGGGGTCAAGGATAATTCGGCTAGTTCTTCTATTTGCTCAGCGCGACTGGGATTGGTGTTTGATCCAGCTTGCACCCAACGCGAAAAAAATCGGGAAGTATTTAAACGGTTAATTTGCGCAAAGGCGGAATTGTGAGAGATGGAATTCATGCGTTGGAATGTGAGTTGATGGTTTTGGCTTGCCGCAAACACCATTTAAATAGTTGAACCCAATTGGCCGCTCCGCGCTCGCTGATTAGGATAGAACTAGAAAACAATGAGATTAAACTTTTACCCGCGTAGTTGAGAATTTTGAGAAACAGCATGCTATGTAAGCCACATTGTTCAATGACCGCTATCGAGCTGATTGTACGCCGAGTTGGATTTTTTAGACAATGACTTCAGATCCACGCAGCACCCAAGGAGCGCCGCACACCATTGCCAATCGTTGGCATGTTTTGTTGCGCCTATACGCTAAATTAAATCATCTCAGCCATCACATTTTAGGCGCTTGTTTAAAGCTGCTGGTCGGCCTCTATCTGCTATTTTGCCTGGTCTTTTTAGTGCTGCGTTACGCCTTGCTGCCTAATATCGGTAGCTATAAAACCGATATTGAGCAAATGCTGGGCAAATCCATCGGGCGCACGGTGTCGATTGCGCAGATATCCGCTTCTTGGCAGGGCTTGCGTCCGAGTTTTGAGTTGGATCACGTAACGATTCTCGATGAACAAGGCAAAAATGCCTTGGTGCTACCAAATGTGCATGCCACCGTTTCTTGGTTGTCCGCAGCCGTGCTGGATGTGCGTTTGTATCATCTCGATATTAACCAGCCTGAATTGGAATTAAAACGCAGTCCAGATGGCAAATTATTTGTCGCCGGTTGGTGGTTAGATCCGACTAAAAAAGGCGATGCGCGCGGACTTAACTGGATTTTGTCGCAACGCGAAATCGTCATTAATCAAGGCAAATTACATTGGACCGATGAGCAGCGTAATGCGCCGGTATTGGACTTATCCAACGTCAATTTCGTCATGCGCAATCGCTGGCAGCATCACCAATTCTCATTAACAGCGACGCCGCCCGCCAATCTGGCAGGGCCATTGGATATTCGGGCTGATTTTACTCACCATGCTTTCAGTCAAAATATTTCTGACTACCTGCAATGGAAAGGTCAATTGTTTGCGGACGTGAGTAAGACCGATTTAGCTGCTTGGAAAAGTTACCTTGATTATCCGTTTGCGATTGAGCAAGGGATGGGTGCTGTGCGCGCTTGGTTGACGTTTGATCGCGCTAAATTAGTTGATTTCACCGCTGACCTAAAACTCACTGATGTTAAAGCGGCCTTGCAGACTGACATCGAAGCATTAGATTTAGTCTCAGTATCGGGACGTATTTCAGCGCAAGAAATTATCAATCCTGCGAGCAAATCGCAACTTGGGCTGAGTTCAATTTTGGGCGCCAACGATTCGGTCAGCGAGCGTTTGCGGGATACTGGGCATCAAATTGCGCTTACCAATTTCACCTTCGAAACCCGACAAGGTTTGCGTTTGCCACCGACTACTGTGAGCGAAAAATACACGCCAGCGGATAAATACGGTGAGCAGCAATTGCAGTTTTCTGCCCAGTTTTTGGATTTGAATGTGTTGGCAAATTTGGCCGAGCGTTTTCCTCTGCCTAAGGAATATTCCACCTTGTTGCAAAGCGTTGAGCCGACCGGACAATTGTCCGATTTCTCCGTGAAACTGCAGGGCAAATTGCCGGAACTATCGCATTACCAAGTCACCGGTAGTTTTGCTAATTTGGCGATGAAGCCGCAGGCCGCGAAACCCGCCCAAAAAAATTCTGTCGCGTTTCCAGCCATTCCAGGCTTCACCAATTTGACCGGAAAAATTGACGCGAATGAGCAAAAAGGCGTGATCGCCATTGACTCGAGCAATTTGTATTTGCAATTGCCTGATTATTTTTCTGAGCCAGAAATGCAGTTTGATCGATTCGGGATGCAAGCTAATTGGACCTTTAAAAAAGACAATCAGTTATTGCTTAACTTAGCGAATCTGGATTTTTCGCAGAAGGAAATGCAAGCTCATTTCAGTGGTTCGCATTTGATTCCTATCAATCCCGATAAAACCAGACCGCTGGGCGTGTTGGACTTAAAAGGAACGATCACGCATTTTGATGTGAAAACGATTAATCAGTTTTTACCCGTGGATATGCAAGCCGATTTGCATACTTGGCTCACTCATGGTTTGGAAGATGGAACAATTGACGATGTGAACGTGCGGATTCGCGGTGATTTGGCTGATTTTCCGTTTGTGAAAAAAGGTTTGTTGGATCAAAACATATTCAATGTTTCCGGCAAAATTGTGAATGGAAAAATCAATTATTTGCCCGGTGTATTTGGTAAAGATGGTGTCAGTCCATATTGGCCGGTGCTCAGTAAATTGCAGGGCAAGATCGTATTCGATCGTGAGAGCATGGAGATCAACGCGGATTCTGGTGAGACCCAAAATGTGCCCGTGTCCAAAGTCCACGCCCGCATTCCCGATTTGCTCAGCACTAATCCTAAGCTAATCATCGACGGCAATGCCAACGGCGTTGCGCAAGATTTGTTGCACTATATGGCGATGAGCCCGGTGCTAGAGTGGACCGGTAACTTTACCCAAGATACTAAAGTGAGCGGCAATGCCAAATTAAAGCTGCACTTAGATCTGCCCTTAGCGCATATCGTGGATGCCAAAGTATCGGGCGAAGTTCAACTCCTGAATAATGACGTGATGCTGATTAAAAATTTACCGTTGCTGAGCCAAGTATCGGGACGAATAGATTTCAACGAGCGCGGTTTGAGTCTCAATGGAGTCAAAGGCGGATTTTTAGGCGGCCCAATTAACGTCGTCGGTGGAACCCAAAAAGATGGTGTGATACGAATCAAGGCTGACGGCCAATTAACTGCTGATGGCGTGCGCAATGCGTTTCCTTACAACGAATTACGACATTTGCTAAATCGTATTGACGGAGCTGCGATCTACAGCACCGTGATTCAAGTAAAAAATACCCAAACAGAAGTCTGGGCGGATTCTTCGCTGCAAGGCATGTCGCTGCGTTTGCCAGCGCCGGTCAATAAAACTGCACAAGATGTAATGCCGCTGCATTTTGAATTGGTCAATGCGCCGTTGCCAGCAGGCTCAGCCATCGCCGAACAAGACGAGATTAAATTGTCACTTGGCGCGGTCAATGCGCGCTACGTGCGGCAACGAGAAGCGCAAAACAGTTCTTGGAAGGTTATCAACGGCGGAATCGGGGTTAATACACCTGCGCCGATTCCCGATAGCGGCTTGGCCGCGCATCTCGAGTTGGCAAAACTCGATGTGGATGAATTACAGGGTTTAATGCCGGACAAGGTTGCTAGTGTATCCAACTCGGTTGGACCAAACAATGGAAAACAGTTGTCCGAGTTGGATTTGTCGTCTTATTTAGAGCCTAATTTTTTTGCTGCTAACGCAACCGAATTGCTGGTGATGGGCAAAAAATTAAACCACGTTGTATTCGGCGCGTCGCGCCATCAACGCACTTGGCAAGCCAATATCGATTCAAAGCAAATCTCTGGCTACATCACTTGGGACAATGCTGAACGCGGATTTGGTCACGTCACGGCGCGTTTAGCATCATTGATTATTCCTGAAACGACCGCGACCGATGTGGTCGATTTATTGCAAAGCAAAAATGTGCACACCGATATTCCGGGGCTCGATGTTACGGCCGACAACTTGGAATTGTTGGGCAAAAAGTTAGGCCGCTTAGAGCTAGTCGCTAAAAACGTCAATGATGTGAAAGCAGCCAACGGCAACGAATGGCAAATCGAAAAGTTAAGTCTGATTAATCCTGATGCAGAGCTATCCGCACAAGGCAGTTGGAGCAATAAATTCCGCCCGATACAAAATGGCTTGTTGAGTTTGAGTCAGATGGAAAGCCAGACTTCCTTGAAATACCAATTGGCGCTCAACAATGCGGGCAAATTATTGGACCGCTTTGGCTATCAGAATATTATCTTAGGCGGTAAGGGTAAATTAAACGGCGAGATCAGTTGGGCTGGTGCACCTTATGCGCTGGATATTCCTTCGCTAGCGGGCAAATTCCAATTGGATTTGCAAGCCGGTCAATTTTTAAAAGTAGAACCGGGCGCTGCTAAATTACTGGCCGTGCTCAACCTGCAAGCCTTGCCACGTCGCTTGATGCTGGATTTCCGTGATGTGTTTTCAGAAGGCTTTGCCTTCGATGGCATCACCGGTGATGCGCAAATTGAAAAAGGTGTGGTCACGACGGATAACCTCAAAATGCGCAGCGTATCGGCAGCCGTTTTGTTAAGCGGTACCGCCGATATCGCGCACGAAACTCAAGATCTGCGCGTGGTGGTTGTGCCGGAAGTCAATGCGGGCGCGGCGTCGGTGGTGTATGCCTTGGCAGTCAATCCGGTGATTGGAATTGGTACTTTCTTGGCGCAATTATTCTTGCGCGATCCGTTAATGAAAGCCTTTACGTTCGAATATCAAGTCAACGGTTCTTGGAAAGAGCCCAACGTGGTTAAGGTGAAAAATTGAGTTTTGTGCGATGATTGACCGAATTTGAATCTGAATTGTGGTTTGACTAACTTTTTTGCACTTATTTTGTACTCATCATGTTAAAAATCGCCGCTATACAAATGACATCGGGTCCGCACTTGGACGGCAACATCAATACCGCTCGGCGCTTGATTGGCGAGGCTGTCGCGCAGGGCGCAAAACTGGTTTTATTGCCAGAATATTGGCCATTAATGGGCATGCATGAGCAGGATAAAACGCATTTGGCTGCCAGTCCAAAAGCGGCGCACATGATTGAATTTATGGCCGAGCAAGCGCGCAGTCATGGCATTTATTTGATCGGCGGAACGGTGCCATTGGTCTCGCCAGAGACCAGCAAAGTATTCAACACGACTTTGGTGTTTGATGCGCAAGGCCAGCAAGTTGCGCGCTACGATAAGATTCATTTATTTGGCTTTACCAAGGGCGCTGAGTCGTATCAAGAGTCCAACAGCATTGTCGCTGGAGCAGAGCCGATTAGTTTTACTGCTCAAGGCGAGTTTGGTGCGTGCAAAGTCGGTCTATCGATTTGCTATGATTTGCGCTTTCCAGAGTTGTATCGCTCGTTTGGTCCGACTGATTTAATCGTTGTGCCGGCCGCCTTTACTTACACAACCGGTTCGGTGCATTGGGAGATTTTGTTGCGCGCTCGGGCGATTGAAAATCAATGCTACGTCTTAGCGTCAGGACAAACTGGTCATCATCCAAATGGCCGCCATACCTGGGGACACAGCATGTTGATCGACCCGTGGGGCAAAATTGTGGCCGAATTGCCCGAGGCAGAAGGCGTGGTCGGTGGTGAAATTAATACCGATTTATTGCAAGAAGTTCGACGCAATCTGCCCGCTTTGCAACATCGTGTGCTGGCCTGACTGATTTCTAGCCGACCTAGGTAGCTGACTATCATTTGATAATTTTTTAGATTCCTCGCTTGACCCAATTTTCTTTTTTCATCTGCGCTTAAAACGGCTTTGCTGAACAAACGCCGTTAGTGGATGAACCGATTACCAAGACAGAAAAGACCATGAATTCTTCCAATTTAAATTTAGCTCGCAGCATTTTATTAACTCCCTTTGGTTTGGACGATGTCGCCTTAACTAATACCTTGGCGAGCATGTTTTCGCACAAGGTTGATTATGCCGATTTGTACTTTCAATTTACCAAGAGCGAAAGCTGGAGCTTGGAAGAGGGAATAGTTAAAACGGGTAGTTTTAATATCGACCAAGGTGTTGGCGTGCGCGCTGTGTCGGGCGATAAAACGGCCTTCTCGTATTCCGATGAAATCTCATTAGAGGCATTAAAGCAAGCGGCAGCGGCGACCAGAACTATTGCTAAATACGGACAAGGCAAAGTTAAGGTAGCCGATTCGGTCACTAGTTACGCAGGCCGCTCGTTGTACTTCCCGCACGATCCATTGAGTTCGCTCGATTCAACCGCCAAAGTTAAGCTGTTAGAAAAGATAGAGAAAATGGCGCGCGCCAAAGACCCGCGTGTCAAGCAAGTTATGGCTGGTTTAGCGGGCGAATACGACGTCGTCTTGGTCGCACGTAGCGATGGCATTATTGCTGGTGACGTGCGCCCATTGGTGCGTTTGTCGCTGACGGTGATTGCCGAGCAAGATGGTCGACGCGAAATGGGCTCGTCCGGTGGTGGCGGTCGTTACGACTATAGTTATTTCACTCCTGAAGTGTTAGAGAAATACGTTGATGACGCGGTTTCTGGCGCTTTAATTAATTTGGAAGCGCGCCCAGCGCCTGCCGGACCGATGACGGTTGTGTTAGGACCGGGCTGGCCGGGAATTTTGTTGCACGAAGCGATCGGGCACGGCTTGGAAGGCGATTTTAATCGCAAAGGTTCGAGTGCCTTCTCTGGTCAAATCGGTCAGCGCGTTGCCGCTGAGGGCGTCACCGTTGTCGATGACGGCACGTTGCAAGATCGCCGTGGCTCGTTGAACATGGACGACGAAGGTAATCCAACGCAATGCACGACCTTGATCGAAAACGGTATTTTAAAAGGCTATATTCAAGACACGATGAATGCGCGTTTGATGAAAATGCCGATCACCGGCAATGCACGACGTGAATCGTTTGCCCATTTGCCTATGCCGCGCATGACAAACACCTATATGTTGGGTGGCGACAAAGATCCGGCAGAGATTTTGGCGTCAGTGAAGAACGGTTTGTACGCGGTCAATTTTGGCGGCGGCCAGGTCGATATCACGAACGGTAAATTCGTGTTTTCTGCCAGCGAAGCCTACATGATCGAAGACGGTAAAATTAGCTATCCAGTCAAAGGCGCCACCTTAATTGGTAACGGGCCTGATGTACTGCGTCGCGTGAGCATGATCGGTAACGATATGCGTCTGGATTCTGGTGTGGGGGTGTGCGGTAAAGAAGGTCAGAGTGTGCCTGTGGGCGTAGGTCAGCCGACTTTGCGCTTGGATGGACTCACCGTTGGCGGCACCGCTTAATCGAATTTCATCACCTACGCTAACAATGCCTAATTTCGAACACGTAACGATTTCAACCCAGCGTCTGCTACTGCGCCCCTTGCGTACTTCCGACGCGCAGACTTTATTTGATATTCATTCATCCGAAGAAGTCATGCGCTACTGGTCGAGCTTGCCGTGGGCATCGATTGACGTTGCTCACGAGCGCATTCAACGTGATTTACGAACCATGCCGTTAGGCGAGTTTTTAAATTTAGGTATTGTGCGGATTGAGGATGACGTTCTGCTCGGTACGTGCTGCCTGTTTCATTTTGACGAGCAATGCCGGCGCGCCGAAATCGGTTATGCGCTGGGCGTGCATGCTTGGGGGCATGGCTATATGCAGGAAGCACTGGAAGCATTGATCCAATATGGATTTACCACACTTAATTTGAATCGGATTGAAGCTGATATTGATCCGCTAAACACTGCTTCGGCTAAGGCACTTTTGCGGCAAGGTTTTCAAAAAGAAGGTTTTTTGCGCGAACGCTGGATTGTTAATGGAGTAAAAGCGGATACCGAAATTTATGGTTTGTTGTTGGATGATTGGCAGAAAAATCATCCACAGTAATTTTCTCCCAGCGCCCAATAAAAAAAGCTCAAGCTAATCGTTGAGCTTTTTTGCGTTTGACGCTGATTTGGCGCTGATTTGATGCTGATAATTAAGGCTGCAAGCGACTGCGCTCCCATACACCGTGTTCGTTGCGGGCAAACACAATACGGTCATGCAAACGCGAACTACGACCTTGCCAGAATTCAAAATAATCCGGCACTAAACGATAGCCGCCCCAATGATCGGGACGTTGCACTTTTTCGCCATGTTGTACGCGGATTTCTTCTACGCGCTGTTCCAACAGCGAACGATTGGCGATCACTTTACTTTGCTGGGACGCCAACGCGCCGTGCCGACTGGCGAGCGGGCGGCTGTTGAAGTAAGTATCGTTATCGATATCACCGACCCGTTCCACTTTGCCTTCAATCCGTACTTGGCGTTCTAATTCAGGCCAGAAAAATAGCAGTGCGGCATGCGGATTGGCGGCGAGTTCTTCGCCCTTGCGGCTGGCGTAATGGGTAAACCACGTAATGCCGCGTTGATCTAAATCTTTAATTAATACGATGCGCGAAGAAGGGCGTCCATTGGCATTGGCGGTCGATAAGCTCATGGCGTTGGGTTCGTTCACTTTGGAATCGAGCGCTTCTTGGAACCAGATTGAAAACTGTTTTAACGGATCAGCATTGACCTGATCTTCAGATAAGCTGGCGCGTTGGTAATCGGTGCGGATATCGGCGAGTGACATGGTGCTTCCTTTTACTAATTAAAATTGTTTTACTTAATTGCTTGGCGGCGCGCTTGCATGGCGCTGCCTAATTGCTGCATTTGTTGCGGGCTAAACAGCCGCGCTGCCATGGGCGCGATATGCTGTTCTTCTTTGTTCATGTGCGCGGTATAGAGTTTATTCCATTGCTCAATCAAATCACTGTTTAACAGCGTGGCATCGCCTTGTTGAACAGCTTTTAATTGCGCTTCAAGCTGCTCCCAGAGATGTTCCATAGTGTGATGTTCTTGCAAAATCTCGTTGATCAAGCCTGCTAATAAAACGGCATCTTGCCCTTGTGCGCTCGCGCTCAACATGGGCAATAAATCGTTTTCTTCGTCTGCATGATGATTCGGTGCACCCTGCGTAAAATATCTGATTACCGCAAAAGCAGCTTGTTGCGCCTCAATATCTGCGCCATTTTCTTGTAAATGAGCGGTCAATTTGGCCAGCGTAGCCAATTGCTGGCGGATTCGGTCATGGCAGTGTTTTAAAACTGCTAACGGTTGGTCGAAACTGGGCGCGGTGTCGAAGAGAGAGTTCATCGTTTTTCTTTAGAAAGTGCTGCGGTGAAACAGAGTTAAGTCCGCTAAAATAGCGCACTTATCGCATTTTTACAAAGAACACCCTATGGAAGACATGGATTTTGAGCGCCGATTTGGTGGTATTGCTCGTTTATATGGCGCTGCCGGATTGCAAAAATTTCAAGCCGCGCATGTGTGCGTGGTGGGAGTCGGCGGGGTCGGTTCGTGGATAGTCGAAGCCTTAGCGCGTAGTGCGATCGGCAGTATCACCATGATTGATTTGGACAATGTGGCAGAGTCCAATGTGAATCGTCAAATTCAAGCCTTATCGGATACCTTGGGCAAAGCCAAAGTTACCGCGCTAGCCGAACGGATCGCGCAAATCAATCCGCTTTGCAAAGTCCATCAAGTCGAAGATTTCATCACGCCAGAAAATTTACCCGAGCTGATCAAAGCACCGCAATTTGATTATGTGATTGATGCAATCGATAGCGTCAAAGCCAAAACCGCGTTGCTGGCGTTTTGCCGCGCCGAATCCATCCCCATTATCACGATTGGTGGAGCAGGCGGACAGATTGATCCGAGCAAGATCGAGATACGCGATTTGTGCCGCACTGAGCAAGAGCCGCTATTGTCTCTGGTGCGAAAACGCTTGCGCCAAAACTACGGCTTCCCGCGCGGAGTAAAAAACAAGTTCGGCATTGACGCAGTGTTCTCTATGGAGCCGCTCAAATTTCCCGAACCAGAACCCGATGCGGCGTGTGCGGTTGATGTCGCCAATGCGGCATCGAGTGATGATGGTATTACCGGATTAAACTGCGCTGGCTTCGGCTCTGCCATGGTGGTGACAGCCACATTTGGTATGCATGCCAGCGCATTCGTGCTGCGTAAATTAGCTGGACTTTAACGGCTTATTAAGTCGCTAAATCAGTCGCCGAATAATCCGCTAAATCAGCCGCCAATGGAGTTGCTCATTTAGTGTGGCAAGCGGTGTTGCCCTGATCGGTGAAGCTAGTGTCCGGCACCCCAACATATTCCCAGTCGTAACTGTCTTTTTTGAGCGTGAGTTTCAACACGCCGTTTTCTTTGGTGTTAATGGTTTGGCTATTCGATTTTCGGAAGAAAACCGGGCCAAGAGTGGCGCCACCGGTGCCGACGATGAATTGTCGGATTCCATTCGCTTTGTCTTCATCTGCGTCGCTATTTTGCAAGGCGAAACGCTCAAAATGATGATCGTGTCCTGATAAAATCACATCCGCTTTTGCCGCCATCAATAATTCCCACGCCGGTTTCATTTGCGAGTTATTGCCATGTATTCCCGAGCTGTACACCGGATGATGCCAGTAGGCCAAAATGCAGGCAGCAGGTTTGTTTTTTAAATCGTTTTTTAGCCACTCTAATTGCTGCTGCATATCGTCATTACGCAAATTGCTGTTGAGCGAAATGATGTGCCAAGCGCCCTTGTCGAAGCTGTAAAAAGAATGTTTTTGTGTACCAGTAATGTCGCCAAAATACTGGAAATAAGGGTAGGCGTTGGGCGTGTAATACTCGTGGTTGCCGGGGCTTGGAAAGGTGTGGTCTTTAAACTGTCCCCAAGAGGGCTGATAACAATCGTCGAATTCTTCGGTTGTGCCAACCGGGTAGGTGTGGTCGCCCAAGGTAAGGACAATGGCATTCGGATTATCTTCAATTGCCTGAGAAATGATTTTGGCGGTCGCGACATTGCGTGCGGTTGATTTTTTTGAGCGGCAATCGGCGATATCGCCAGCAGCAAACGCAACAACGGGAGCGTCAGCATTGATTGTCGGATTGGGCTCGTCCGCTTGAGCAAAAGGGCTAAACATCAACAGAGAAGCCGCACACAGCGTAGTTGCTAACCCAACGCCAGAGCGGGTAACGAAGTCGTTAATGAAGGATGATGAAGTCATGCTGATTTCCAAAAAAATATCTGCCAAGATCACTCGTACCGCTTTGTCCGACATGGTTGTCGGCCTCGGCAAGTGAGCAAGTTATTACGATTGTTGAGCGTGGGGCGATTGAATCACTGATAATAAGCGCTTGCCAAAAATGAATATTGTAAATTGATATGACGCAATCCATCTCAACTATCTCTATAAAAGCGCTGTTTTGTTTTGCGCTGTTCAATCTGAGCGCTGCCGCCATCGCGCAAACTTCTGCTGCCACGCCAGCTAAAGCTATCCCTGATTCCATGGAAGAGCGCGTGAAGGCTTGCGTCATGTGCCACGCGCCGCAAGATAAAGCGACCGCCGACGCTTACTATCCGCGCATTGCTGGCAAGCCAGCCGGCTATTTGTACAACCAACTGATCAACTTTAAAGAAGGTCGGCGCACCTACACCGCCATGACCAATTTGATTGATCCCTTGTCGGATGCGTACTTGCAAAAAATTGCCGTTTATTTCTCGCAACTTCATCCTGCCTACGTGCCGCAACCATCGTCCAATGCCACACCCGAGATGTTTGCGCGGGGTCAGATTTTAGTGACCAAGGGCGATCCTAGCAAAAACATTCCTGCCTGCGTTGCCTGCCATAGCAGCACATTGTTAGGCGTGACGCCAGCCGTCCCCGGTTTGCTCGGTTTGCCGCGTGATTACATCAACGCCCAATTTGGCGCAATGCGAAATGGTGCGCGGCGCAATAACGCTCCAGACTGTATGGCGCAGATCGCTCAACGGATGTCGAGCGATGATATTAATTCGGCCGCGACGTGGTTATCGGCGCAAAAAATGAATGAAGGCGATAAACCAGCAAATTCTTTGCCTGCGCCCATGCCGCTTAAATGCGGTAGCGTCGAACATGCAAGCTCCGCCGCTAACTCGGGCGAGGTGGCTAAATGAAAGCGCTCGTTAAGTCCTTCATTCTCTCCTTGGTTGTTATTGCCTTTGTTGTGACCGCACTCGCTTATTGGCGGGGAGCGCGTGAAACCGCCAGCCAATTTCCGTCCCAAGCGACTGCACAGAGCACGGCGCAACAAATTCAGCGCGGCGCTTATTTAGTTAAAGCCGGTAATTGCATGGCGTGCCACACTGCGCGTGGCGGTGCGGAATTTGCCGGTGGTCGGGTGATGCCGACGGCTTTCGGGCAGTTTTATACGCCTAACATTACGCCCGATGTGGCGACCGGAATTGGTAAGTGGACCAAAGATGACTTTTGGCGCGCTTTGCACGACGGCAAAGCGCCGGAGGGCAAATTACTGTATCCCGCTTTCCCTTACACTGAATACACCAAAGTGACTCGCCCTGATTCCGATGCGATGTTCGCTTATTTGCATAGCTTGCCCGCGGTAGCGCAAAAAAATGTGCCGCATCAATTGGATTTTCCTTACAGCCAGCGCGGGTTATTAATCTTCTGGCGTAGTTTGTTTTTTAAAGCGGAAGTATTTCAGACAGACGCCAAACAAAGTGTGCAATGGAATCGTGGCGCTTACTTGGTGCAAGGCTTAGGCCATTGCGCGACCTGTCACACAGACAGAAATTGGTTGGGTGGCAGCAGCGGCGAAGCACTGGCCGGAGCCGAGATTCCAGGCTTGAACTGGTATGCCACTTCGCTCATTTCCGACGCCGAATCCGGTCATAACTCTCTCAGTGTTGAGCAATTAGTTCAACGTTTGCAACAAGGTGTGAGCGACCATGGGCGTGTTTATGGACCGATGACCGAAGTGGTCAAAGAAAGCCTGCAATACCTAGAAAAAGCGGATTTAGAAGCGATGGTGCTGTATCTGAAATCGCAGCAACAAAGCAATCCGCCTAAGCAATCCGAAATGGCCGAACAAGACAAACCAAGTGAGCGTGAGTTGCAGGGGGCAATGTACCGTGGCGAGAAAATATACAAAGACAATTGTATCGAATGCCATCAAGCCGATGGCTCTGGCGCTTTGCCGGCGTATCCGGCCTTAGCGGGCAGCCGCTTGGTGAATTTAACCAGCAGTACTAATTTGACTCGCATTATTTTGAACGGCGGCTTCGCCCCTTCGACCCAGCACAACCCCGAGCCTTACGGCATGCCGCCCTTTGCCCAAACATTAAGTAGTCAGGATATCGCTGATGTGGCCAGTTACATCCGCAATAGTTGGGGCAATCACGGTAGCTTGCTGATTGAATCGCAAGTAGATCGCTATCGTGGGCAGGCTAGTCGTTGATTTGGGCGGTTTGGCCGGTCTGTGTTGGGTGTCCAGAGCTCTCACGTCAACCTTAAACCGATTTGGCATAAAGCAAGTAAAATTGACGGCAAGCAAGCAATTGGATTAATTTGTTATAGTCGCTAACTGCTCAGGAAAATAATTGCTTTAGTGAAATTTTCCCGCTCGGTAACCCATTTGAGCCGTACAAACACGTTGCATAAGTCCAAAAAACATAGGAGCCGCACATGATTACATTAAATATTAATGGTCAAGATAAACAAGTTGACGCCGATCCATCCACCCCAGTGTTATGGGCGTTGCGCGACAACCTCAACATGACCGGAACCAAGTTTGGCTGCGGCGCGGCCTTGTGCGGCGCATGTACCGTGCATTTGGATGGTCAAGCGATTCGTTCCTGCGTCACCCCAATTTCGTCGGTTGTCGGCAAAAAAATCACCACGATTGAAGCAATGGAACTCGACAACGTTGGTAAAGCGATTCAAGCCGCGTGGGTTAAGCACGATGTACCGCAATGCGGTTACTGCCAAAGCGGTCAAGTCATGAGCGCGACCGCTTTGCTCAAAACCAATAAAAAGCCAACCGATGCCGATATCGATGCAGCCATGAGCGGCAATATTTGCCGTTGCGGCACTTATCAGCGTATTCGCGCTGCGATCAAAGATGCTTCTAGCAATCTAGCTTAAACCCGACGGTTTAAGCCGCTTTTTTCCTAAACAGATGCAGCCTAAAAGGAATTGCTATGCGTAACGTATTATTGAACGCTCAACGCGATGGCGTTGAACTCGAACAAACTCAGGCCGCCATTGCTAATCCCGCCAGCACGATTTCTCGGCGCGGATTTTTAAAAGTCAGTAGTGCTATTGGCGCAGGTTTGGTGATTGGTTTTGTCGCGCCAGGCGCGAATAAAATGGCGCGCGCCGCCGATGCCAAAAAAGTAGTGACACCGAATGCTTTCTTAAAAATCGCTCCAGATAATTCCATCACCATTGCCATTAACCGCTTGGAATTTGGTCAAGGCGTGACAACCAGCTTATCAATGTTGATTGCCGAAGAACTCGGCGCCGATTGGTCGCAAGTGCACGCGGAGTTGGCTCCGGCGGGCGATATTTTCAAAGACCCAGTATTTGGCATGCAAATGACCGGCGGTTCTTCGTCGATTGCTAATTCATACACTCAATACCGCGAAATCGGTGCGGCTGCGCGGGCCATGTTGATTAGTGCCGCGGCGAAACAATGGCAAGTCACTGACGCCGAATGCCATACTGAAAACAGCATGGTTATTGGGCCGCTGGGCTACAAAGCGACGTTTGGTTCCTTAGCTCAAGCAGCGATGGCTTTGGAAATCCCGGCCACGATTACTTTAAAAGATGCCAAAGATTTCAAACTAATCGGCAAGCCAACCAAGCGCATTGACAGTCAAGCCAAGTCCAGCGGTACACAACAATTCGGTATCGACTTCAGCGTACCTAATATGAAAGTGGCGGTCGTATCCAGAGCGCCCGTTTTTGGTGGCACGGTAGGCAATTTTGATGCGACCGCGACGTTGGCGATCAAGGGTGTGATTGGGGCAGTAAAAGTTCCAACCGATCGCGGTGGTTCAGGTGTTGCCGTATTTGCGGATGGTTATTGGCCCGCCAAGCAAGGCCGCGATGCATTAAAAGTGACGTGGAATAGCGCCAACGTTGCAAAAGTCAGCTCGGATGAACAATTTAAATCATTCAAAGCGTTGGTAAAAACTCCCGGTATCGTGGCCAAAAAAGCCGATGTCTCTGGCATCGCCAAAGCCGCTAAAAAAATTAGCGCGGTGTATGAATTTCCGTACTTAGCGCATGCACCGATGGAGCCGTTAAATTGCACCATTGATTTAACGGATGATTCCTGCACTGTTTGGGCGGGAAGTCAGTTCCAGACTTTCGACCATGGTGCGGCTGCACGCACGGCGGGTTTGAAGCCAGAACAAGTTACTTTGCATACCATGATGGCCGGCGGTGGATTTGGTCGCCGCGCAGTGCCGACCTCGGATTACATCGTCGAGGCAGTCAATGTCGCCAAAGCATATCGCGCTGCGGGTAAATCCGGCCCATTGAAAGTTATTTGGAGCCGCGAAGACGACATCAAAGGTGGCTACTACCGTCCTTCTATGGTGCATAGTGCGGAAATCGGTTTCGACAAGCAAGGCAAAATGCTGGGTTGGGATCATTCTGTGGTGGGGCAATCAATCATGATGGGAACCGCCTTAGAAGCGTTCTCGGTCAAAGACGGCGTTGATGAAACCACGATTGAAGGATTGGGCGGTAAATACGATGTGCCACTAAAAATATCAGTCCATAACGCGCAAGCGAATGTGCCGGTATTGTGGTTCCGCTCGGTTGGAAATACCCATACCGCATTTGTGACCGAAACCTTGCTCGATGAAGCGGCACATTTAAACGGAATCGATCCGGTTAAATACCGCAGAAGCTTGCTAGGCAAAGATAATCCGCGCCATGTTGCCGCGCTTGATTTGGCGGTAAAAATATCGGGCTACGAAACCGCCAAGCTGCCTAAAGGCCACGCTTTTGGCGTCGCCTTGCACGAATCGTTTAATTCGGTGGTGGCTTACGTGGTGGAAGCTTCGGTGACTAAAAACGTCCCTAAACTGCATCGCGTTTGGGCTGGTGTGCATTGCAACCAAGTCGTCAATCCATTAACGATTGAAGCGCAAGTGCAGGGCGCAACTTTGATGGCGTTAGGAACTACTTTACCGGGTGCTGAAATCACGTTCAATGACGGCGTAGTTCAGCAGCAAAACTTTAGCGATTACACTGTTGCCAGAATGCCTGATATGCCGATCGTGACTGTCGCAACCGTTCCCTCCAACGATCCACCAACCGGCATGGGTGAGCCTGGCTTCCCAGCGTTGGCACCGGCTTTTGCCAATGCGATTGCCAAATTAACCGGCAAGCGCCTACGTCGCCTACCTTTTGACTTGGCTACAGCGTAACGCGCAGTTTTTATGCAGTCATTTTCTTCGCTCGCGTGTACCGATGTGCCGATCAAAATCACATTGGTACATGTTTGCGGAGAAAATCAAGCCGGAGCCAATCCTAGTTTGAGCCTAGCTGGCTTGGTTGCTCCCTTACAAAGTGTTGCGCAGTTGTTGGGTGCAGCGCGGTTTCAGTGGCAGATATTTTCGGTCTCCACGTGTGCAGAAATTGATGACTCGACCATCGCCGCCGAGATCAATAAATCCCACCTCGCTTTGTTAGTATCCGACGAAGTTAAACATTCCCCAAATTCCGAATTACTACGCAAATTAACCAGCGCCATCCAGCAAGCACGTTTCTGGGGGGCAGTCGGTGCGCCGGTTTTGTGGCTAGCCAATGCGGGCAAGATGCAAGGTTTGCGCACGGCGTTACCGTGGGCAAGTTATTCCGACGCCAACGAAGTTGCCGAGCACGCGATTTTGATGCCCAACTTATTTGAATTAGATGGGCAATGCATTACCTGCTGCGGCGGCGCCGCGAGCGTCGATTTTGCCCTTACCGTCATTCATGCACTGTTCGGTGCCGATGCCCAAGCGCATGCAATGGAAACCCTGTGCGTGGAACGTGTACGCAACGGTTCCGACCGCCAACGAATCGCGCTGCATACGAGGTTTGGCGTGCTGCAGCCGCAATTGAGTGAAGCGGTGACCTTGATGGAAAATAATATTGAGGAAACGTTGAGCACCGACGACATCGCGCAGTTAGTCGGCCTATCGAGGCGACAATTGGAACGCCAATTTAAGCAATACCTCGGCACGATGCCGTCGCGTTATTACCTTGAACTACGCTTGAAAAAGGCGCGCCAGTTGTTGTTGGAATCGAATAGTTCGATTGTGCAGATTGGACTGATGTGCGGATTTTCATCCGGAGCGCATTTTTCGACCGCCTTTGGCGCGCAGTTTGGGATTACTCCTCGGGAGGAGAGGCAGAGGAAGCTTAGTGCAGGGTGAAGGGGGTTCTTGTTTTATTTTTGGGTGGTTGGTGTAGTAGTGGCAAATCTTGTGCTTGCCTCTTTAAACGGCCGCCACAGATGGGGGGTAAGCCAAAACCAAAATGACCACTGTCAGCGTTGACTACTTTGGCCCTTCTTAGACTGCCAAAACACAAAGAACATGAAGTCCAAATCATCCGATATAACCCAACCAAAAACCTTTAATCACTGGTATGTGCTGACCTTAATCCACTGTATTTCGGCCGGTTATTTTTCCAAAAAATGGATCAGGAAGTAGCGTTGTTTGAGGCGCAGCCGAGTTTCGCTACTTTCCCATTTTTTGGAAAAATAATCGGGGTTTCCGAAATGCCGGGGTCGCCTTTTTTGGGTTACCTTTTTTGGCGAGACAAAAAAGGTGACTAGCTGTGGGGCTACCCCCGACCCCAAGTCCCAAATCAACTGCAAACAGCGAAAAAGATAACCACCCGCCGTGCTAGCCCCAAGTCCAACA
Organism: Sapientia aquatica; assembly: GCF_004358105.1. Classification (GTDB taxonomy): domain Bacteria; phylum Pseudomonadota; class Gammaproteobacteria; order Burkholderiales; family Burkholderiaceae_D; genus Solimicrobium; species Solimicrobium aquaticum. Next base: position 654,747 of record NZ_SMYL01000002.1, read on the forward strand.
TCCACCACAGACAGTAAATGTTGGGTCAGTTGACGACGTGAACTCCCCAGCTCATCAAGCCCCAAGCGCAGCCAAGCCCAGCCTCCCACCCAATTATTAGTTAAAAAATAGCAACAATCTCCCCATTGCCCTTAAAATACGCATCAACAAAGCTAAACAACTTCCCAATTGCTGACTTAATTGATAACAAAAACGACATCCTCACCTTGCTTAAGTCCAGCAAAATTTATATAAATTAATGTCGCAGTTTTAAAAGAATTTGTCACACTCCATCCGTAAAATACCTACATCCAGTTAACTTGAGGCTTGATCATGACCGCAGCTACCGCAACTACCCATTTGCCAACGACATCACCTGTTACTCGTCAAACGTTTGACGAAGTGATTGTGCCAACTTACGCGCCATCGAATTTGGTGCCGGTGCGCGCTAAAGGGTTGGACGTTTGGGCGCAAGATGGTCGTCAATATTTGGATTTCACCGCCGGTATCGCCGTAACTAGCTTGGGCCATTGCCATCCAGATGTGGTGCACACCTTGCAGCAGCAGGCTGAAAAATTGTGGCACGTTGGTAATGGTTATACCAACGAACCGGTGTTGGAATTGGCGCGCTCTTTGGTTGCCGCAACGTTTGCAGACCGCGCGTTTTTCTGTAATTCGGGTGCGGAAGCGAACGAAGCAGCGTTGAAGTTAGCGCGTAAATATGCCGCTAAAAATGGTCATGCGCACAAAACCCGCATTATCTCTTGCGTGAATTCTTTCCATGGTCGAACCTTGTTCACTGTCTCGGTGGGCGGTCAGCCTAAATACACCGAGGGTTTTGGCCCATTGCCACCGGAATTAACCCACGTTCCATTTAACGATATCGAGGCGGCACGTGCCGCCATGGGTGACGATGTGTGCGCGATTATGGTTGAGCCGATTCAGGGCGAGGGCGGTGTGATGCCCGCGACGACCGAATATTTACAAGCCTTGCGCGAATTGTGTGACCAACATGGCGCGTTATTGATTTTTGATGAAGTGCAATGCGGTATGGGTCGCACTGGTCAATTGTTTGCCTACATGGGTTACGGTGTTGTGCCGGATATTTTGACAACCGCTAAAGCCTTGGGTAACGGTTATCCGATAGGCGGCATGCTGACTTCGGAAAAAGTCGCCGCTGCTTTTGTGGTCGGTACGCACGGAACAACCTACGGTGGAAATCCTTTGGCGGCCTCTGTTGCGCTGACCGTACTGCGCACGATTAATGTGCCTAGTTTTTTACTGCGCGTCAAACACGCATCGAAAACCCTGATCTTAGCCTTGCAAGGTTTGGTGCAAGAATATCCGCAGATGTTGAAAGAAGTGCGCGGCAGCGGTTTGTTGTTGGGGATTCAGTTGGCCGATGGCTTCAAAGGTCGTGCTAAGGAAATCACCAAAGCCGCAGAAGATCAAGGTTTGATGGTGTTGATCGCAGGACCGGATGTGCTGCGTTTCGCGCCAGCCTTAATCGTTAGTGATGAACAAATCGCCGAAGCAGCAGCGCGTCTGCGTCGTGCCTTGGCAACGGTAGCGGCAGCGTAATTGTCGTTATTAATAATTGTTATTAATAATCGTCATTTAATCTCCTAAAAAGGGTTGCCATGTTTATTGTCAGACCAGTTGCAGCGAGTGATATTCCAGCGTTGGTTGAACTGGCTTCAGGTCTGACACAAGGTGTGCACACCATGGCGAAAACGCCAGCGGCAATTGAACGTGCGGTAGAGCAATCGTTACGTTCTTTTGCCAGCCCATCCGATATTTCGGGCGAAGAAAATTATTTATTCATTCTAGAAAATGCCAGCAACGGGCAATTGATCGGCAGCGCCGCGATTGCTGCCTCGGCCGGTTCGAAAGGAACATTTTTTTCGTTCCGCAACGACGTGATTCAACAAGTTTCACGCGACCTCAATATTAGCCACAGTGTGCATGCGTTAACGTTGTGCGCCGACTTGACGAGCTATTCTCAGCTATCCAGTTTTTTTGTGCGACGTGATCATCACGCCCAGCCCGAAGCGGCTTTATTGTCGCGCGCGCGCTTGATGTTTGCTGCTTGTATGCCGGAACGATTTAGTGACAATTTTTTTGTGTCCTTGGCTGGCTACACCGACGCGCAAGGTCATTCGCCGTTTTGGGAAGCGCTGGGGCGTAAATTTTTTCAGATGGATTTTCTGCAGGCTGAACGTTTGGTCGAAGGAGCGCGTAACCGCACTTTGATCGTTGAATTGATGCCACATTATCCGGTGTATGTACCGTTGCTGACCGGTGCGGCGCAAGCGGCGATGGGGCAGGTGCACGCCGAGAGCGAAGTGCCGTTTGATTTGCTCACCAAAGAAGGCTTTGCGGCCGATGAATTCATCGATATTTTTGACGGCGGCCCAATCTTGGAAGCCAATAAAAATGCGCTGACCTCGTTTGCGCATGGACTTAAACTACAAGTCGATACCGCTAGTGACGACGCACACGCGCTGCATGCCAGCCAGTCGCATACTTATTTGGTCGCCACTAACCGCGCTGCTGATTTCCGCGCCACCATCGTGCAATCGCGTGCTTTGGAGCATGCGCAAACGGTGCAGCTTTCGGAAAAAGTGATGCAAGCCTTAATGGTGGCAGATGGCGACGATGTGTTATGCGTGCGTTGGTAAGTCGTCGGTAAGGCGTCAAAAAATTAAAAAGTACAAGCAAGATCAAACAAGGGAAAAACAATGATAGTCGTCCGCGCAATTAGAACTGAAGACTTAGATGGCTTAATGTATTTAGCTACCCAAGTCGGCGATGGCATGACCACGCTTAAGCCCGATACCACCATGTTGAGCAATCGGATCGCGGTAGCCGTGGCCTCGTTCGCCGAGCAAATTCCGCCCGAGCAGCGCGACTATTTGTTTGTGATGGAAGACACCACCAACGGCAAAATTGCGGGAGTTAGCGCGATTAAAAGCGCGGTCGGTTTGGATGAGCCTTTCTACAATTACCGCATTGGCACGCTGGTACATTCGAGCAAAGAGTTGAACGTCTATTCGCGCATGGACACCTTGTATTTATCGAATGATTTAACTGGCTGCGCTGAGTTGTGCTCCCTGTTTTTACATCCCGACTACCGTACTGGCAATAACGGTAAATTGCTGTCTAAATCGCGCTTTCTATTCATCGCCCAATTTCCTCATTTATTCAGCGAAAAACTAATCGCCGAATTACGCGGTTTTCAACATCCCGATGGTAGTTCACCGTTCTGGGATAACTTGGGTCGTCACTTTTTTAAAATGGATTTCAGCCGCGCCGACGATTTGAGCAGCTTAGGTAAAAAATCCTTCATCGCTGAACTCATGCCGCGTCATCCTTTGTATGTGGCCTACTTGCCCAAAGAAGCGCAGGACGTGATCGGCCAAGTCCACGTGGATACCGCACCTGCGCGCCGCTTATTGGAGCAAGAAGGGCTGTATTACGAAGGCTTTGTCGATATTTTTGATGCGGGCCCAGTGTTGCAAGCGCGGGTTAACGAATTGCGCTCGGTACGCACCAGTGAAGTCGTGCAAGTAGTGGATGTCAGCGCGCCAGCGCCCGCCGCGCATGCGATGTTGGTGGCCAATACCAGCATTGCCGATTATCGAATTATCGCCACCGATGTTGCGCCGGCTAACGGACATATCCAGTTGAACGCAGAGCAGCAACAAGCGCTGCGCTGTTCCGTGTCGTCAGCGGTACGAACCATGTCATTAAATACCTAAAATAAGTAATCGAAGGCAAACACTATGAGCACTCAATTAAGCAATTACATTAACGGCATTTGGTTGCCCGGCAGCGGCGCGCAATTTAGCGTGGTGAATCCGGCTAATGGACAAATGATTTGGCAAGCTAACGAAGCCGGTGTCGATGAAGTGAGCCAAGCTTGCCGCGCTGCGCGTACAAGTTTTTCGGCCTGGGCCAAAACAAGCTTGGACGAACGTATTGCCATTTGTGGCAAGTTCCGCGATTTATTAAAAGCGCACACCGAAGAATTAGCTGGATTGATCGCGCAGGAAGTTGGCAAGCCGCTTTGGGAAGCTCGCACTGAAGTTGCCACCATGGCCAACAAAATTGATATTTCCGTCCAAGCCTACCGCGCCCGTACCGGCGTTGTTAGCAGCGTCATTGCTGACGGCGATGCGGTGTTGCGCCATCGTCCGCACGGAGTTTTTGCCGTATTTGGCCCATATAATTTCCCCGGTCATTTACCGAACGGTCATATCGTTCCAGCGTTAATCGCGGGTAATACCTTGGTATTTAAGCCGAGCGAATACGCACCCCAAACCGCGATTAAAACAGTCCAATTGTGGGAGCAAGCGGGTTTGCCTAAAGGTGTCTTGAATCTAGTTAACGGTGCTAAAGACACCGGTATCGCGTTATCAAAAAACGCGGATATCGATGGCGTGTTATTTACCGGCAGCTATCAAACCGGCGTGATTTTGCACAAATTATTTGCTGGACAGCCGGGCAAAATGTTGGCGCTAGAAATGGGCGGCAACAATGCGTTGGTCGCGTGGGATGTCAAAGACGTCGATGCCGCCGTGCATCACACAATTTTCTCCGCGTTTGTCAGTGCAGGCCAACGTTGCACCTGCGCCAGACGTTTAGTGATTCCAAATAACGCCCAAGGTCAGGCTTTTGTAGATCGCCTAGTGCAAGTCGCGGCCGCCATCAAAGTGGGTGCGAGCGACGCACAACCAGCGCCGTTTATGGGACCGGTCGTCTCGAGCGCCATCGCGCAACGCTTACTGGCAGCGCAAAATGACTTGATCGCTAAGGGCGGTAAATCCTTATTAGAAATGCGCCAATTGGAAGCCAACACTGGCTTTTTATCCGCAGGAATTATTGATGTCACTGATGCTAAAGGTATTCCCGACGAAGAATGGTTCGGCCCCATGTTGCAAGTAATCCGCGTGGCCGATTTTGCCCAAGCCATCGAAGTCGCCAACGCCACCAGTTATGGTTTAGCCGCAGGATTATTAAGCGACGATGCTGCGTTGTGGCAGCAATTCCAAACCGAGATCCGCGCTGGCGTAGTCAACTGGAACCGCCCAACCACAGGCGCTGCCAGCACAGCACCTTTCGGCGGCATAGGCAATTCCGGTAATCACCGACCTAGTGCTTACTATGCGGCTGATTATTGCGCCTATCCGGTTGCGTCGATTGAAACCAGCGTTTTAGAAATGCCGAAGCAGTTGTCGCCGGGATTGGTGTTTTAAAAATAGTGTGTTGATTGAAGTTTGTATGTTGTGACGCAACCCAATTTGCCGCGAAATTTAGTGGCGGCTGTTCGTTAAACTGCCCTGTGACTTGTTTGCTTACTTTTTTGGGCTAAGTAAAAAAGTGAGGAGCCACAGAGCTAGCAACGGCACACGAACCTTAATTTGCGAGCATGGTAGTTTTTTTAAAAGCCGATCTAAAAGCCGTAAGTAAATAATTAAATAATTTAGGAATAACCCAAATGTCCACTACTCGTGAATTTAATTTCGACGGCCTAGTCGGCCCAACCCACAACTACGCTGGCCTGTCCTTCGGTAACGTAGCGTCGTCATCCAACATCAAAAGCGCGTCCAATCCTAAGGAGGCCGCGTTGCAAGGCTTAGCCAAAATGCGTGCCTTAGCTCAGCGCGGCTTTGGGCAAGCCTTATTGCCACCGCAAGATCGTCCCAATTTTAAATTGCTGCGCCAACTCGGCTTCACTGGCACCAATGCCCAAATGATTGAGTCGGCAGCGCGCGTCTCGCCCGTTATTTTGGCCTGCGCTTATTCTTCTTCGCCAATGTGGACTGCTAACGCCGCCACAGTTAGCCCATCGATGGACACGGCTGACGGTCGGGTTCATTTCACCATTGCCAACCTCAATAACAAATTGCACCGCTCGTATGAGCACACGCAAACCGAGCGTGCGCTGCGCCACATTTTTGCCAATGAGCAGCATTTCAGCGTCCACCAAGCTTTGCCGCCAACGCCTGCTTTTGGCGATGAAGGTGCGGCCAATCACACCCGTTTGTGCGCTCAACATGGTGCACCCGGCGTGGAATTGTTCGTCTATGGGCGCAGCGAATTTGATTCACGCATCATCGGCCCGAAAAAATTCCCAGCCCGGCAAACCATTGAAGCTAGCCAAGCGGTGGCGCGTTTGCATGGGTTAAAAGAAGCCCAAACCGTATTCGTCCAGCAAAACCCAGACACGATCGATCAAGGCGTATTTCATAACGACGTGATTGCCGTTGGTAGTGGCAACGTATTGTTCTACCACCAAGAAGCGTTTGTTGATGAAGCCGATGCTATCGCGCGCTGCCGCGTTGCAATGCAGCATGTGGGCGCTGAGTTGAATCCGATTCGAGTCAATTCGGCCGATGTGTCGGTGGCCGATGCGGTGTCGTCGTATTTATTTAATAGCCAATTGTTGGCAAAACCGAATGGAAAAATGGCCTTGTTGGTGCCACAAGAGTGCAGCGAAAACGCCGCCGTGGCCGCTTATTTAAAAGGTCTTATCAACGAATCTGGCGCAATTGACGAGCTATTGAGCTTTGAATTGCGCCAAAGTATGCGCAATGGCGGTGGCCCGGCTTGTTTGCGTTTGCGAGTAGCTTTAACTGATCAACAAGCACAGGCCATGCACCAAGGCGTAGTTTTTACCGAAACGCTATACGCCCGCTTAGTCACTTGGGTCGAACGTCATTACCGTGACACACTCGCCCCCGACGATTTGGCTGATCCAGCACTTGCTATTGAAGTGCAAACAGCCTTAAATGAATTAAGCGAAATTCTAAATTTACCCAATTTGTACGAATTTTAAACAGCACCTTTTTATAAATAGAGGATGTAATGAGACAAGCACAGGAATTACGTAAGCAAACATTGACATTGGTGCAATCGCATAACCCACCAAGCAATCCTTCGGTCAGTGCCTTGCTGGAAACATGGCTTTCTTCATTGGAAGAAGACGACTTAGCCGGCATATTGCCTGCCAGCTTAGCTTCCGTTTTGTGGGAAGGCTTTACCCACGCATCGACTTGGACTCCCGCGCAAGGATGCCAAATTACTACGTTGGCCTACCAAGACGGGCGCGGCGGACATGCTACTGCCTTGCTGATTTTGAATCCCGATATGCCGTTTTTGGTTGATTCGATCGTCATGGCCTTACGCAGCAAACGCGTCGTTTCGCGCTCGGTGCTGAATTCGGTGTTGGCTGTGCAGCGCGACGCTTCGGGCAACGTCGTGCATGTTGAAACTGCCAAAGCAACCAAGGACAGCAACGCTGGCTTGGAATCGATCGTGTTGTGCTTATTGTCTGAACAATTACACCAAGGCGAATTGAATTCGCTCATCGATCACATCACCATGTCGGTCGGCGACGCCGCCGATGTGCGCCGTGATACACCGACCTTATCGGCCAAGATGGTCGAAATCGCTGATAACGTTGAATCCGTGCACGCCGGCTTGGCGAGCAAAGCGGATGGCGCAGAGACCGCGGCTTTTTTACGTTGGGCTAACAGCATTGGTTTTGAAACCTTTGGCTATGTGTACTACGCCGTGCAAAATGGCGCACGCGAATTAGTACGCGATGTGGATAGTGCGTTAGGTGTGCTGAAAAGTAAAAGTCATCCTGTGTATGGCGATTGCCTGCGTAGTATTCCGGGCGATTTTGAAACCTTGCAAGCACGCGAACATACCTTGTCGGTCGTCAAAGCGGACGTGCAATCGACCCTGTACCGTGATCAACAATTAGATTTTATTGGTGTACGTAATGTCGATGCCAAGGGTACTTTACTGGGCGAGCATTGCTTAGTCGGTTTATTTACTCGCGCCGCGACGGCTACCGCATTAAACGATTTGCCGTTTGCGCGTGTGCGGATTGCACAAGTGTTGCGCTTGGCTGGCGTGCGTCCTGAAGGCTTCCGCGCAGAGAAGTTTGTCGAAATTTTAGAATCCTTGCCACGCGTCGAAGTGTTAGAAGCCCAACCCGAATGGCTCGCTGAAGTATCGAGCGCGGTAGTGGCGCTGTACAAACAACCACGCGCCAAAGTATTTGCCCGCCGCGACGTGTATGGTCGCCATCTCAACGTGCTGCTGTACATGCCACGCGAGCTGTACAGCTCCAATTTGTCCGATACGCTAGCCGAGACCTTAAAAGAAGTCGTCACCGCCGCCGAAGTGCGGGTCGAAACTTTATTGTCCGATGGCCCGTTAGCTCGTTTGTATTTAATCGCCAAAGCGGCGCGTCCTAATCTGGATTTAGAAAACGATATTCAGTTGCCCTTATTGGGCGTGTTAGAAGGTTGGCACACCACGTTCGACAATTTGGTCGATGCCACCGATAGCGCCGATGTACGCGTTGGGTTGCGTAAGTTGTGCGCGGAATTACCAGCAGAATACATCGCTGAGACGTCGCCAGTGACCGCCTTTCACGATTTATCCGGCATCTTGGCGAATGCCGGTTCGTCGCGCATTAAAGTGCGCGTTGAAACGCATCAGCCAATCAGCATCCGCTTGCAGTCGGTTGGCAAAGTGCCTTCCTTATCCAACATCTTGCCTGCGATGCATAACGCTGGTGTGGTGATTGAACGCGAACAAACCTACAAAGTGGCAACGACTGCCGACGCTGCGGATATTTTTGTGACGTGCTTATCCTTAGACGACGCTAGCGCAGAAAAAATGGCGCGTCCGGGCGTTGCTGCTGTGGCCGAGCAATTGTTTGAATCGCTGCTAAATAACGAAGCCGAAGATGGTCGCATGAATGCCTTGGTTATTGAAGCCAGCATGCGTCCAATGGATGTGCAAGTTATTCGCGCCTATGCCAGCTATTGGCGCCAAGCAGGCTGCCGTTTCAGTATTCGCTACATGGCGGATTGCCTTAAAAAACAAGCCAGCTATGTGCGCGAATTATCGGACGCATTTTTGGTGCGCTTTAATCCTGAACTGAGCGCCGAACAACGCGAAGTCGGGACCAATGCGTTGCACGCGATCAAAGAAAAATTAGCCGAAATCAATCACGCCGATTCGGAAGATATTTTGCGCACTTTGGCTGAATTGATGTTGGCCACAATTCGTACCTCTTACTATCAAAAGAAACAAGTCAACGACACGATTCTGTTTAAGTTCGATACCACCCAATTATCGTGGTTGCCACAGCCGCGTCCGTTCCGCGAAATCTTCGTGTTCTCGCGTCGTTTTGAAGGCGTGCATTTACGCGGCGGCCCAGTGGCACGCGGCGGTTTGCGTTGGTCAGATCGGATGGAAGATTACCGTACCGAAGTGCTAGGTTTGGTCAAAGCGCAAATGGTCAAAAATGCGGTCATCGTGCCAGCCGGTGCTAAAGGTGGTTTCGTCTGCAAAATGGTGCCGAAAGACGCAAACGGTGTCAGCACAAGGGAATTGGTGGCACGTGAAGGCGAAGCGGTCTATCGCTTGTTTATCGCTGGTTTGCTCGATTTAACCGACAATCGCCAACAAGGCCAAGTGCATCATCCACTCGAAACCGTGTGCTACGACGGTGCTGATCCGTATTTGGTGGTGGCGGCGGATAAAGGCACGGCGACTTTCTCCGATATCGCCAATGGCATTGCGGTTGAACGCGGCTTTTGGTTGGGCGATGCGTTTGCTTCAGGTGGCTCCAACGGTTACGACCATAAAAAATTGGGGATTACCGCCAAGGGCGCATGGGAAGCGGTCAAACGTCATTTCTATGAACTAGGTCATGATCTCAATACCACGCCAATTACCATGGTCGGCGTGGGCGATATGTCGGGTGACGTATTTGGTAATGGCTTGCTGTTATCGCGTCAGATTAAATTGATTGCGGCGTTCGACCATCGTCATATCTTTATTGACCCAACGCCGGATGTCAAAGCGTCGTTCGCAGAACGTCAACGCATGTTTGCCTTGCCGCGCTCGTCGTGGGACGACTACAACAAGATGTTGATCTCTGCTGGTGGCGGCGTGTATCCACGCGACGCACGCAGCATTATTTTGTCGCTTGAAGCGCAACGTGCTTTGCATACTGATGCGAAAACGGTCACGCCAGAACAGTTATTGCATATCATTTTGATGGCGCAAGTTGATCTGTTTTATAACGGTGGTATCGGCACGTACATCAAGGCTTCTACCGAGACCCACGCCCAAGTCAAAGATCGCGCCAACGATGCGATTCGCGTCAATGGCAACGAGATGCGCGTCAAGGTTGTGGCCGAAGGCGGTAACTTGGGCGCAACCCAAGCAGGTCGGATTGAGTTCGCCTTGCACGGCGGTCGTATCTTCACCGATGCGATTGATAACTCGGCTGGTGTGGATTGTTCTGACCACGAAGTCAACGTAAAAATTTGGCTCGATAGCGAAGTCAACGCCGGCAAGATCAACGAAGCTGAACGCAACGGCATGTTGAACAAAATCACCTTGGATATCGAAGCTTTGGTCTTGCGTGATAACAGCCAGCAAACACGCTTATTAGTGCGCGAAGAACAAGCGCAGCATGAAGTGCATTTCCAAGACGCGTATGCTGAATTGGTGCGTAGTTTGGAAGCTGAAGGCGTGTTATCGCGCGAGTTGGAGCAACTGCCATCGGAAGTGGAATTACACCGCCGCAAAGAAGCTGGTCGCGGTTTGACGGCGCCAGAATTAGCGGTGGTGGTTGCCAACGTTAAAAACCGCTACAAAGGCATTTTGTCGGCCTTGCCATTAACGGGGCACGCCTGGGCCAAAACCATGTTGACCCCGTATTTCCCGAAAGCCTTGGTCGCCACCCGCAACGGTTTAGATCATCCATTAGCCAATCCAATTTTGGGCACAGTATTGGCCAACGAAGCGGTCAACCGCTGCGGCCCAATCATGCTGGTGGAGTTGGCCAAGAAATATGGCGTAGGTGAATCCGACGTGATTTTGGCCTGGTCGCAAGCGTGGTCTGCGCTGCATTTAGCGCCGCTGTTCGACATCTTGGACGAACACGCCTTAACCGAATCGCGCGATGTGTCCAAAGCGATTGATGCACGCGCTCGGGTATTGCAACGTGCCTTGATCGAAGGCGTGTTGTCGGTACCTAATTTGGAAGCGTCTGGTAATTTAGTTGAGTTGACTAATTTGTTTAGCCACCCCGGCGCGGTCGCTGCTTTGTTGGGTAAAGCGGTCAGCGAAACTAAACCTTTCCCACGCGCTTGCCAAACGGTGGAAGCTCTAATTGACATGGCCGATTTCTTGTTCGCTGCGCTGGCAACTCCGCGTCCAGTTGGCTTGGAATTGTCCACCTTCTTGCAAATTGGTTTGCAACTGCGTCAGCAATCCGGCATCGCGCAATTGGAGCCAGTGTTAATGCAGTCGGCGGTAACGCCTTTACGCAGCCATGCGTTAAATGCTTTGCGCCGCGCACAACATCGTTTGCTGGAACAAGTGCTATCGAAGTTGACCGATGCCAAACCAAGCGCCGACCATATCAATGCGGGTATTGCTGATGTGTTGAAACAGGCTGGCATTGCGCCTAAATCGACTGCCGCTCATGAACTCCCCAGCTTAGAAACAGCGCTGTTGGAAGTTTGGTCATTATCGGAAGCCGCATCCATCGGTGCAATCGCGGCATGATGCAAACTCAGACTGAGTTCTGTACTGACTTTGCCAAGGGAGATTTTTCTTCCTTGGTAGCGTCGTTTGAATTAGCTGGCTTCGAGGTGCAGCAGCCTATCGAAGGTGCGCTGCAAGTCTGCGCCAAGAGGACTGATGTCATTATTGGTGAAGAGCGGCTGCGCTTATTTATCTCTGTTGGTGTGCACGGTGATGAAACCGCACCGATAGAAATGATGGCGCAGTTACTCTATCAATTGGCGCAAACGCCGCAAGCCTTGGCAGTGGATTTGTTAATCACTATCGGCAATATCGGTGCGATTGCGCAGGCCAAGCGGTTTATTGATGTTGATTTAAATCGTTTGTTCACTCCGCAGCGTCAGCAGTTTAATGACACCCACGAAGCGGCGCGGGCCGATCAATTGATGCAAGTCTCGCAGCAGTTTTTTGCTGCTCATGCACATAAATGGCATCTGGATTTGCACACCGCCATTCGGGCGTCGTTTTATCCCACATTTGCCATTGTTCCGGGCGCACACAATCCTGATTTCATTGCATGGTTAGACCAAGCTGGTATTGATGCGGCAGTATTAAATCCGCAAGTCTCGGTCACGTTTAGTTCTTATACTTGCCAACATTTGGGCGCGGTCAGTTGTACGGCTGAATTGGGGCGGGTAGGGGAATTGGGTAAGAACGATTTAACCCAGTTTGTGCGGACGCAAGCGGCGTTGGATAGCTTGTTGCGGGCTGGATTAGTTCGGACTGCGGCGAAGGCGGAAACTGCTACGTCGCCATCAATATTAGTTTTCCGAGTGGCACAAGAGATGATTAAACGCAGCGAAGCGTTTCAACTGAGCTTTGATGGCAGCACCCAAAACTTTACCCAATTTGCGCCCAATACCGTGATCGCCACCGATGGCGAACATCGCTATGTAGTGGGGCCAGAACCGGAATATGTGCTGTTTCCCAATCAGAATGTGCGGGTCGGACTGCGGGCTGGTTTGTTGGTGGTGCGGGTTTAGTTTTGTAGCGTGTGCCCAATGAAAAGGGCGTCCATGATGGACGCCCAAGAAGCACTCTTAAGAAGGATAGCCCTAAGCGAGCTTCGTCGCTTTAAGCAATTAAAAATGGTAATAAGCGCCAATTTGAATGACAGGATAGGTCTTCAAGCGATTCACTTTTGATTCCACATTGTTATTTTCAACCGCCAAGTCAGAGCTCAATTGAGCGCAAATTTGTGCTGGCGCGGTGCAGCCTGTGCTAGTGAGTGTCGATGCGGGAGAACCTGCTGCAAGCACGCCTAAATCCGAAGTAAATCCCCATCCCGAATTTTTGCCCACAGGATTGCCCCAACCGATACCCAAATAAGGTGCTCCGCTTCTAAAAGTGATATTGCCATCGATGGTTCCCGCGTTCGCCGCACTGTAGGTGTTGCCGTTGATCGTGTAGGTGCCACTGGTATTAGCGTTAGCAACGGAAGTGACTTTGTTGCCGTTATGGACGAAGCCGCCCGTGATGTGAAAACTACCACTACCTGGATACCAATCTAACAATGCGCCTACGCTTTGCAGCTTCAATGTAAAGTCGTAGTTCACTTCGGAGGTAGAACCACTATAAGTGTAGTTATAGGCATTAAAACCAACGCGCACATTCAGGTCGGGTTGAATCGGTGTACTTAAATGCAAGCCTGCACCCAAAGTGCCAATGTCTGCGGACAGCCCAACGTCGGCTGCTTGGACGAGTGACGTGCTAAATAGTGAGGCGATAGCCAGTGCAACGAGTGAAGTTTTCATAATCGACTTTCAAAGTAAATGTGGTGGAAACGGTGCTTGGCTGACGACAACCGTGAAGAAGTTATTGAATCGACACGCGCAACAGAACAAATTGCTGCTGACTTACCGAGTCTAGGTAAACCAAATGGGACTTACAATGGAAGCGGGTATGTAACATTAGTAAGCAGAGGCAATTGAGACGGTAAAAAGAAAAAACGCACGGTCAGCGCTAACTGAACCGTGCGTTTTTTGTAGGGCCACATCGTTGATTAAAACGATGTACCTATCGCTAGCTTTATTTTAAATATTGCGCAAACCAATCCAAGGTGCGTTTTTCCACTTCCGCCAAGGTTGCTGGATTGCGGTAAGCATGTCCTTCACCCGGGAAAATAATTGTGGATGAAGGCACGCCCATTGCTTTCAACGCATGACCAAATTCCTGTGTTTGTGGCGCAGGGCATTCCACATCGGCGGCACCTACCATGCTCAAGGTTGGTGTTTTTACGTTCTTGATAAAGTTGATCGGCGACGATTTGGCATAGATTTGTGGATCGTCATAAACCGACGCGCCGAAATAAGGAATCATCCATTCATCAATACCGTTTTCACCGTAATACGATTGCCAGTTACTTATACCTGCGCCCGCAACGGCTGCCTTAAAGCGATTAGTCTGGGTCACGGTCCACATGGTCATAAAGCCACCGTAGCTATGTCCAGTAACACCTAAGCGTTCAGGATCAATCGGTGCGCTGGCGATTGCGGCATCAACACCTGACAAGATATCGCGCAAATCACCGTAACCAAAATCGCGCACGTTGGCGGCGGTGAATTCTTCACCTTGACCGTAGCTGCCGCGTGGATTCGGCGCGAACACGGCGTAGCCGTTATCCAATAATGAGCGCAACGTTCCCGCACCAATAAAGCCAGGTCGCACTGCCGCAGCGGGGCCGCCATGGATTAAGGTAATCAACGGAAGCTTGCCGTTTTTGGACGCCGTTTGGAATTTTTTCTCTGGCAGAATTAACCAGCCTTGCACGTTGAACGCATCGCTCTTCCAATTCAAGCTCGTGACGGTATAAGGCGCAGTCATGTGTGCATTGAGGTTGGTGAAGTTTTTCCATTTGCCGATTTCACCTAAGGCGATTTCAGGTGCGGTGGTAAATGTTTGGCGCGAGATGGCGGTGACATTTGATTTGCAGGTATCGGTATGAATCGTGTGATTTAAACGAATTGATTCCTGACCTTCCCAAATCACTTTGCCAGCATTGGTTTTGCTGCCATCACCAAAATTGACGATTTGCGCTTTGTCGCCAGCCAATACATTGGCTAACAAATTCCCATCGCAATTCCATTCAAAACCTGTGACCGATGCCGGCAATTTTGGCGTCCCGTTGAGCAGATTGCCGCCTTGGGTTGGGATGGTATATAAGTCGCCGCCAGTTGAGCCGAAATCGCTCATGATGCCGATGATTAAGCCGACCGTTTTGCCATCACGCGAAACGGTGGGCGAGGCCAATTGTTGTTGTGGATTGGTCGGCGCGAACAATACATCGGCTTTGGTTGCGTTGAAGCGATACAGTTTGGCGACCCAGTAATTATTGTCACCGTCGCCTTCCGCGGCAGTGCCAACAAAACCGCTGCCATCGGGAATCCAATCGTATTCATAAACGAACAAATTCGAAGGCGATTGCCATTCTAATTTATCGTTATTGACGATGGCGATGCGTTGTTCTGGTGGGGCGGCATTGATGTCGCCAGTAATCGGTGCGCCAGCTTCGACGGCGCCTAATTCTTTGTTGGCGTTTTCAGTGGCTAGTACCGCTAATTTGCCGGAAGGGCTGTAAATCAAATCGCTGATCGTACCGTTAAATGCCAATATTTTTTTTAGATTTTTACCGTCGGCATCTACTTGGTACAAGGTGCGCGCATGGCTGCCAGGCGAGCGCAAAGCGAAGCTGATTTTTTTCGAGTCTGGCGTCCAAGCTGGTGACTCTGGCCAGCACTGAGCAACGCGGCCACAAGGTAATTTCACGGTATTGGTCGTTTTGCCATCGACGCTACGGATAAGTAAATCGCGGATGATCGGCGCTCCACCTGCCGGGGATGTATCGCCTTCAATCGTGACGAGCTGATGTTTGTCTGGGGACAGTTGCATCCCCATGAAGTAATGCTGCGGTTTAGTTTCAGCTTGTGCGGCACCAAGGTAGAGGGCCGACAGGGCGATTGCCGCGCCAAGGATGGGGCGCAATATCGATGCAGGGCGGTTTAATTTGACTGTGCTCATATTAACCTTGCTTTAAAAAGGGTTTAGGGGAGGCGAGTTGAGAGTTTATTAACTGAGTCGAAACGAAAAACGGGCAGCAATCTAATGCTGCCCGCAACAAATTCTTCAACGCGATTCTGTAGAGCAATGCTAACTTAGCTAATACTTATTGGCAACACTATTTAACATTTGATTGCCAGCCGCTCAGGACTAACGGACTTTTAGGAGGTCGATTAAAGCTTGATTCGCCGCAGGCGCAAGGCGTTGGTGATTACCGTCACCGAACTCAAACTCATTGCCGCTGCAGCAATCATGGGATTGAGCAATAGGCCAAACACAGGGAAAAACAGCCCAGCGGCAACTGGAATGCCGGCGAAATTGTAGATAAACGCAAAGAATAAATTCTGGCGAATATTTTTCATCGTGATCAAGCTCAGTTTGCGCGCTTTTAAAATTCCCTCCAAATCGCCTTTGAGCAAAACAATATCCGCGCTTTGCAGCGCAATATCGCTGCCATTTCCCATTGCAATGCCGACATCAGCTTGAGTTAGCGCGGGTGCATCGTTAATACCATCGCCGGCCATCGCGACGATGCTCCCCTGTTGCTGCAAGTGTTGTACATGTTGATGTTTATCGGCCGGAAGCAGGTTGGCATACACCTGAGTGATCTCGCATTGACGGGCGATATTCGTAGCACTTTGTGCAGTGTCGCCGGTGAGTAAGATAATTTCTAGGCCAGCTTGCCTTAGCTGTTTTAGCACCGAGATTGTGTTCAATTTTAACGCGTCGGCCACATAAAAGATGGCGGCTAAGTTGCCGTCAACGGCTAAATAAATCGCGCTGTCGTTGGCGTGTTGCGGCAGGGTTGCTGTGGAAAGGCCTGAGCAATGATGCTGCTCCAATAGCTTTTTAGCACCGATTAGCAGCGTATGTCCTTGCGCCACGGCGCTAATGCCTAAACCTGTCATCGATTGAAAATCACTAACCGTCGGCAGCGTTAGCTTAGCTTCGATGGCGGCCTGATTGATCGCATGCGCTAAGGGATGCTCGCTCGGTTTTTCGAGCGCAGCAGCAAAACTTAATACCTGTTCGCGTGAAAACTCGCCAATTACTTGGACTTGTTGTACACGCGGCTTACCTTCGGTCAGTGTCCCAGTTTTATCAATCACTAAGGTTGTGACTTTCGCCATTTGCTCCAAGCTATTGGCATTTTTTACCAAGACGCCAGCAGCGGCAGCACGGCCAACCGCAACGGTAATCGAAATTGGTGTGGCTAAACCCAGCGCACACGGACAGGCAATCAACAATACCGAAATCGCGCACATGAATGCGAATGGCATACTTGCGCCAACCAGCGCCCAAATAATCGCGCTCGACACCGCGCACAGCATTACAAAGGGAACAAACCAACCCGCCACTTTATCGGCGAGTTGTTGGATATCAGCGCGGCTGCGACTGGCCTGATTGACCAAATCAATAATGTTAGCCAGTAATGTATCGCGACCAATTTTTTGGGCTTGCATAATCAAGCTGCCGGTTTGATTGATCGTTCCAGCTTTGACGAGGCTACCGACGAGCTTTTCCTGCGGCATCGCTTCGCCAGTCAACATCGCCTCGTTAATCCATGACTGACCGCTAGTGACGACACCATCTACCGGAATCTGCGCGCCCGGCTTAATGCGCAACAAATCGTTGAGTTTGACCAGATTTAATTCAATTTCCTGTTCGCTACCATCGGCATTTACTTTGAATGCGGTAGTGGGCGTCAGTGCCAACAGAGCTTGAATCGCGCCCTGGGTTTTGGCTCGGCCTTTTAGCTCTAAAATTTGCCCCAACAACACCAACGTAATAATGACCGCTGCCGCTTCAAAATACAGTGGCAACATCCCAGTTTGGAATTGTGTCGGTAATATCTGAGGAAACAATAAGACCAGAACGCTGTAGGCGTAGGCCGTTGCAACGCCCAATCCGATTAAGCTAAACATGTTGAGATGCCCGGTCTTGAAAGACTGAATCGCGCGTTCAAAAAACGGTTGGGCAATCCAAATGACCACTGGACTAGCCAGAGCCAGTTGCAGCCAATCGAAGGCGCTATGGCCCAGCCGCGATGAAAAAAACATGCTGCTCACCATGTCACCCATGGTCAAAATCAACAACGGCAACGTGAACACCAAACTCCATTTAAATCGATGCGTAAAGTCGTCTAACTCGGTCGTGTCAATTTCTGTTGTAGCTTCCATCGGATCAAGCGCCATACCGCAAATAGGGCAAGTGCCGGGTCCCATTTGCTCGATTTCCGGATGCATTGGGCAGCTATATAATTGGTTCTTTTGCGCTACGGTGGGTGGTTCTGCTGGTTTAGGGTTGAGATAGATGTCTGGATCGGCAGTGAATTTTTTCGCACAGCCGGCGCAGCAAAAATAGTAGGTTTTTTCAGCATGAATGACCTGATGCCGCGACGTGTCGGACACCGTCATGCCGCAAACGGGGTCGATTAGCTTTGCCGTATCAGAGCTTGAATTGAGCTCAATTGCAGGAGTTTCAGAAGAGCCAGATTTAATCGCAATGGCGCGGGTTTTGATGTAATTGTTGGGCTGAAGATTAAATTTTTCTTGGCAGGATGGCGAGCAGAAATAATACAGAATGCCTTGGTAGCGTAGTTGATGTGCGGTGCTTTTATCGACTTGCATTCCACAGACTGGATCAATAATCGATTTTGCTAGTGGTTTGGGTGACGCAGGTGCATGGGCGGAGCAACAACTGTCGTTAGAATCGGTCATGATTAGATTTTGGTCAGATACAGCGTTGATGAGGTTAACTTCATTATTCTATTCTTGATTGAAGAAGTCTCAAACTTGGTATTCTTTTTTGAAGTACGCTCAACCTGTTAGTATTTCCGATTCCGCTAGCAACGCTGCCGCATCCCCGCGTGCTACTTGACCTTTGCCATTGGTTTTTGCGCGGTACATGGCTTTGTCGGCAATGGTCAGTACATCTTTGACTTTGGAGGGCGGAGTTTCAATTGTTGTATAACCAATTGAGGCGGTAATGCCATACATCGCTTCTTCCATGGAAGTACCAATTTTTTTACAAAATAATTGGCACAGTATTTCACAATCGGATTCAAGCGTATTGGGCATTAATACGACAAATTCATCGCCACCAATGCGGGAAATCGTATCCGATTCGCGCGTCAATTCTTTGAGCACTTCGGCCAGTAACATCAACGCCTTATCCCCGACATGATGGCCCATGCTGTCATTTAATTTCTTAAAGCCGTCTAAATCAATTAAGGCGATAGAAAAGTAACCGCCATAGCGCCGCTGCCGCACTACCTCATTCTCTAAAGCAATCTCCAACACACGACGATTAAATAATTTAGTCAACGGATCAATTGTTGCCAGCCTTGACGCTTCCAGAGTGTTATTGCGCGCGAAGCGAGCAACTAACACAACCGTCGCGTTCGACAGCACAATCATTAAGAAAAGATAGATGCGGGTGTATTGATTAAGCTCAATGTAACGAGTCAGCGTGATCAATTGCACCGCCACCGCCAACAAGGTGGCGCCAAGCACGATATTATTTTTGGAACAATGCAGCGCAATCAGAGTCAAGGGAAAAACATACAGCACATGCAGCGATACTTGCGGTCCAGTAATTACATCCAAGGGAAACAGCATCAGTATGACAAGATAACTGCTAATAATCGCGAATTTTTCAGAAACAGAACCTGGTGAAGCTAAGTGTTTCAGTACAGTACAAAATGTTTTTTTCATTTTTAAATCTGTTGCAAGGCCGCTGACATAAATGTCTAAATTAATAGCAATTAGACATGTGGATTAAGCATACTAATCCTCTGGTCAGGCGCAAACAAGCACTAAATTCGATTTAATTATTTTTAACTTTAAATAGTTTGAAATCATGTCCAAAAAAACGTACACAATCGGTCAAATTGCTAAAATTTCCGGCGTCAGCGTTGAAACAATTCGCTATTACCAACGGCGTCATTTATTGGCAATTCCTGCGAAAGATTTTGGGGCGATTCGAGATTATCCGATCGAATTTATCGAGCAACTAGCATTCATTAAAAAGGCCAAGAGCCTAGGCTTTAGTCTTGATGAAGTGGCCAGCATACTGATGCTGTATTCCAAACGACAGCAATTCAGTGTGGATAATTTAATCGATCTAAGTGCAGAATATGCTGGCCTAATTAATCCGTCTGTGTGCTTGATCGCACAAGAGCGCCTAGCGCAAGTATGTGCGAAGATAGACGAGTTAAAAAACATTGAACTTGCTTTAAAGCAGTTAGTCACTCAATGCGAATCGAATCAATTTGAATCTAATCAATGCACTAGGCTAGGTGCAGTTACCAAGCGATAAGCCAGTACTACTTTTACTTAATTTGATATGACGAAAACAACTATGTAAAACAGATTCTATTCTGTGCTTAGAATTTGGGAATTTGATCAAGTTAACCTATAACAAATTAACTAATGCGTATATCATTAAATTGCCTCCTGGAAAAAATAGACGTACAAAAATAACGAAAAGCGCCAAAACACCAATTGGGTCAATTTAGATTATTGTTGTAATGTTTGTGCTATTAAAGGACGCAATCATGAAGATCTTCGATAACTATGCAGCTCGTTATGAACGGACCCGCGAAGAAGAATATTCTTTGCAAGAGTACCTGGAAATTTGCAAACGTGACCGATTAGCCTACGCCTCCGCCGCCGAACGATTATTGGCGGCAATCGGTGAGCCAGAGTTAGTTGATACCCGCCACGATCCCCGAAAATCGCGCATTTTCGCCAATAAAATCATCAAAATTTATCCTGCCTTCCGCGAGTTCTACGGCATGGAAGAAGTGGTCGAGCAAGTTGTCTCCTACTTCCGTCACGCCGCTCAAGGCTTGGAAGAACGAAAACAAATTCTTTACTTACTCGGCCCGGTCGGTGGTGGTAAATCGTCCATTGCTGAGAAGCTCAAATACCTGACCGAGCGTATTCCTTTTTACGCCATCAAAGGTTCTCCCGTTAATGAATCCCCGCTGGGCTTGTTTAACGAAGAAGAAGACGGTGTGATTCTGGAAGAAGATTTCGGTATTCCGCGGCGTTATTTGCGTACGATTCCTAGCCCTTGGGCGGTGAAACGTTTGCACGAATTTAATGGGGACATCAATCAATTCCGCGTGGTGAAACGTTATCCATCGGTCTTAAAACAAATCGCCATTTCCAAAACCGAACCCGGCGATGAAAACAATCAAGATATTTCATCCTTGGTCGGTAAAGTCGATATTCGCAAGTTAGAAGATTATGCGCAGGACGATCCAGATGCCTACAGCTACTCCGGCGGTTTGTGCTTGGCTAACCAGGGCTTGATGGAATTTGTTGAAATGTTCAAAGCGCCGATCAAGGTGCTGCATCCACTGCTCACAGCCACACAAGAAGGTAACTTCAAAGGAACCGAGGGGTTTGGCGCGATTCCGTTTGAAGGCGTGATTTTGGCGCACTCGAACGAATCGGAATGGAAATCGTTTAAAAATAATAAAAATAACGAAGCGTTTTTAGATCGTATTTATATCGTCAAAGTCCCTTATTGCCTGCGCGTTTCGGATGAGATTCGTATCTACGAAAAATTAGTTCGCACGTCCTCATTAATGCAAGCACCCTGCGCGCCCGGCACCTTAAAAATGATGGCCCAGTTTTCGGTGTTGTCGCGCCTAAAAGAGCCAGAAAATTCCAGCATCTTTAGCAAAATGTTGGTCTACGATGGTGAGAATCTCAAAGACACCGATCCTAAAGCTAAGTCCAAACAAGAGTACAGCGATTACGCCGGTGTGGATGAAGGGATGAACGGCTTATCAACCCGCTTCGCATTTAAAATTATTTCCAAAGTGTTTAACTTTGATACGACCGAAGTAGCCGCCAATCCAGTCCATTTGCTGTACGTGCTAGAACAGCAAATCGAGCGTGAACAATTCGCGCCCGAGCTTGAGCAAAAATACCTGTCCTACATTAAAGAATATTTAGCCCAGCGCTATATCGAATTCATCGGGAAAGAAATTCAAACAGCCTATCTAGAAAGCTATTCTGAATACGGACAAAATATTTTCGATCGCTATGTGTCGTTTGCCGACTTCTGGATTCAAGATCAAGAATTCCGCGATCCGGATACCGGCGAGAGTTTTGACCGCGAAGCCTTAAATAACGATTTGGAAAAAATCGAGAAGCCAGCGGGTATTTCTAATCCCAAAGACTTCCGCAATGAAATCGTCAATTTTGTTCTCCGTGCTCGTGCCCAAAATGGCGGTAAAAATCCAGCGTGGAATAGTTACGAAAAGCTGCGCACTGTCATCGAGAAAAAAATGTTCTCCAATACCGAAGAACTGTTGCCGGTGATTTCGTTTAACGCCAAAGCTAGCGTTGACGATGCCAACAAACATCAAGAGTTTGTAGATCGGATGGTGGCAAAAGGATATACCGCGAAACAAGTCAGGTTGTTATGTGAGTGGTATTTGCGCGTAAGAAAAACCTCTTAATTCTGGCATCTACGCAAGTTTGATTAAATCGCCTGCGCATTCGGCAATGCATTGATCGTCGCAATTTAGTACTAATTTGTGGGCTTGCGTAAATCCTAACCATGCAAAAAAAGGGGGCTATCTTGGTTCACTTAATTGATCGACGCATACAAGGGAAAAATAAATCGGCCGTCAATCGCGAGCGGTTTTTGCGGCGCTATAAAGATCAAATTAAAGACGCCGTTTCACGCGCGATCAAAGGGCGCTCGATTACCAACGTTGAGGGCGGTGAACGTATTTCCATTCCCGTCAAAGATGTTAATGAACCTAACTTTGGGCATTCGCATGGCGGCGTTTGGGAAACCGTTCGACCCGGCAATAAAGAATATCTCAAAGGCGATCAATTCAAACGCCCAAAAAGCGGCGGCGTTGGCGGTAAAGGGGAGGCGGGCAATAGCGAAGAAACTAGCGAAGACGAATTTGTATTTGAAGTCAGTCGCGAAGAGTTCATGAATTACTTCTTCGAAGATTTAGAGTTGCCCAATATGGTCAAAACGCAATTGACCGCAACGACCGATTTTCGGCAACAACGCGCTGGCTACAAAATGTCGGGCAATTCATCGAGCCTGCATGTGTTGCGTTCATTGCGTGGTGCAATGGGGCGGCGAATAGCGGTTGGTGGGAAGTCGAGTCGCCGCTTAAAAGCCGCAGAGCAAGAGATGCAGGATTTAATAAATCAAGGCGTTGATAGCGACGATGTTCGCACCCTCGAATTGCGCCATGAAATCAATCACCTACGCACACGCTTATTGGCGATTCCGTATTTGGACACCTTTGATCTGCGCTACAGCAATCGCATTAAAGTGCCTAAACCTTCTAGCCAAGCGGTGATGTTTTGTTTGTTGGATGTATCCGGTTCGATGGATGAATCAAGAAAAGATACGGCCAAGCGCTTTTTTATTTTGTTGTATTTATTTTTAACCCGCTCTTACGAAAAAATCGAGTTGGTTTTTATTCGGCATCACACCACCGCATTGGAAGTCGATGAACAAGAATTTTTTAATTCGCGCGAATCCGGTGGTACGGTGGTTTCGTCTGCGATTAATTTGCTCAATACCATTTTGCGGGAACGCTATCCGACCTCCGAATGGAATGCTTATGTCGCGCAAGCTTCCGACGGTGATAACTGGGATAACGATTCGTTGACCTGCCGCCAGCTATTAATTGATTCGATCATGCCGCTAGTTCAGTATTACGCCTATGTAGAAATTACTGACGGCGAGCCGCAAAATTTATGGCGCGAGTATGAGCAAATTGCAAGCCATTATTCTCATTTCGCCATGCGTAAGATTGAAGATCCCGCCGATATCTATCCGGTATTTAGGGATCTGTTTAAAAAACAGAATGCCAAGTTATGACTACATCGTCCACGACAGACCAAAACGTAACGCGCTTGCCCGAGCAATCCGAATGGACTTTTGAGCTATTGGAGCAGGTTGATGCCCAAGTGCGGCGCGTGGCGAAGAATTTTGGCCTCGATACTTATCCCAATCAATTGGAAGTAATCACCGCAGAGCAGATGATGGATGCCTATGCGTCTGTTGGTATGCCGATTTCGTATTATCACTGGTCGTTTGGGAAGCACTTTTTAGGCACCGAAAAAAGCTATAAGCGCGGTCAAATGGGTTTGGCGTATGAGATTGTCATCAACTCCAATCCTTGCATTGCCTATCTGATGGAAGAAAACACGTTGACCATGCAAACGCTGGTTATCGCGCATGCCGCGTATGGTCATAATTCTTTCTTTAAAGGGAATTATCTGTTTCGCACATGGACCGATGCGGAAGCCATTATTGATTACATGTTGTTTGCCAAAAATTTTATCGCCGACTGCGAACAACGTCATGGCATTGATGCGGTCGAGGCGATTCTTGATTCTTGCCACGCGCTGCAAAACTACGGGGTTGATCGCTATAAACGTCCAGCGCGGATTTCCTTAGCCAAAGAGCATTTGCGTCAGCGTGAGCGTGAGGAATATTTACAATCGCAAGTCAATGACTTATGGCGCACATTGCCCCGTAAAGAGCAGTCCACGGCAGAAGATACGCCGCCGCGCGTTCCGTCCGAGCCGCAAGAGAATTTACTGTATTTCATTGAAAAATACTCGCCTAAGTTGCAGCCTTGGCAACGAGAAATCGTGCGCGTAACCCGCAAAATTTCGCAATACTTTTACCCGCAGCGCCAAACTCAAGTCATGAACGAAGGCTGGGCGACGTTTTGGCATTACACGATTTTGAACCAACTCTATGATGAAGGCGTGGTAGGTGACGGCTTTATGATGGAATTCCTGCAAAGTCATACCAACGTGGTGTACCAACCGCCAGTGACTAGCCCGTATTTCAATGGCATTAATCCCTATGCGCTGGGTTTTGCCATGATGACCGACATCCGCCGTATTTGTGAGAACCCAACGGAAGAGGATAAACGTTGGTTTCCTGACATCGCCGGTAGCGATTGGCAAAAGACTTTGGACTTCGCCATGCGAAATTTTAAAGATGAAAGCTTTATCTTGCAGTATTTATCACCTAAACTGATTCGCGACTTCCACTTTTTTACCGTGTTGGACGACGATAACAAAGATACCTTAACCATCTCGGCAATCCACGATGATAGCGGTTATCGCTACATCCGCGAGCGCTTGGCGGGGCAATACAATTTGGGTAATCGCGAGCCGAATATCCAAGTCTGGTCGGTCGATATGCAGGGCAACCGTTCGTTGACATTGCGACATTTGCAATACCAACGTCGTCCCTTGAATCAGCAAACCGACGAGGTGTTAAAGCATGTCGCCAGGCTTTGGGGTTTTGATGTGTATTTGGACACGATAGATGAAGCTGGAAAAGTTAAACAACGCCATGAATGCAGGGCGACGCGCAGCTAGTAGTTCATTATTCTAAGGAACTGAACATGTATTTAGATCACCCCACCATTAGCGCAATTCACAGCGACACCGAACCAGATCGCTTAGAACGCTTGAATCGTGTGTACGGCTACGTCATAGGGCAAGCCGATCTGTCGAACAATAAAACCTGCATCACCAAAATCGCCAATTTGCATGACAGCAAAGGCACGCTGTATGTCTCTTGGTCGGTTCAGCCGAGCGACCAAGAAAGAACCTTTTTTGCCCGCGCTTGGCGCAGTCAGATTGGTGACGAATCGACTAATGTGGTGCACCAGTTGATTTTGGATTAATCCTTTTGCTACGCGTCCGAAAGGGCGCTTGTCTCCCGCAACAACGGATTCTGCTTGCGTGCTGAATCCGTTTTTTTATGGCCGAATTTTATTTGTAGTACTCGATTTGATCTGCTAAAACAAACAGTGAAAAGTATCTTTTCCTGAAATTGAATCGTTATTGGAGGTCTGGCTATGTCGATGGAATTAATCAAACAACGACTCCAAGCAGCAGTTGATTTTATTTTGGTGGTGTATGGGGATGATCTTTGATCAACTAATTCCACACTGAACATCAGACCAAATCGAATTGCTTTGCAGCTTTAATTCAGCCGCTAATCCAAAAAAGCGACTATATCTACGCGCGCTTGAAGTGCGTCTCGACCGATAGAGATAAATGCAGCTTGGCTGACCTGCGCAAGTGCGTCGTTGTCTTGCTCCGAAAAGCCTGCATCGATTCCAATGCGAGAGGCGCAGCTCGACAATTCTCAGTATTTAGTCCTGCTTTAAAAGGCGAAGTCCGTTAAAAATCACAATCAAACTCGCCCCCATATCGGCGAACACCGCCATCCACAAGTTCGAGTAGCCCAGTAGCGTCAGCGCAAAGAAGCAAATTTTGATACCCAAAGCGATGCTGATATTTTGAATTAGCACCTTGGAGCAGCGGTTGGACAACGTAATCAGCTCGGCGATTTTACTTAAATCGTCTTGCATAAATGCCACATCGGCGGTCTCTAAAGCGGTCGCACTGGCCGCCGCGCCCAAAGTCATGCCAATATCGGCGCGCGCCAATGCGGGTGCGTCGTTGACCCCGTCACCGAGCATCGCAACTGGACCCAACTCCTGCAATTCAGCGATGTGCTTTTGTTTGTCTTCAGGAAGTAGGCATGAATAAATTTTAGTAATACCCACTTCTTGTCCAACGGTTTCGGCAGTGCGTCCATTGTCGCCAGTGAGCATGGCGGTATTGATTCCCATGCTGCGTAGTTGGGAGATTGTCGCTTGGCTATTCTCACGCACTTGGTCAGCCACGGAAAACAGTGCTAAGGCGATTTGATGTTGGGCATGCGCCAAAATCACCACGGTATTGCCCTTGCTTTCCAACTGCTCAATTTGGCTTATTTGCGCAGTAGTTAGCTTGACTTTGGTTTCTGCCATTAACAGCACGTTACCCAGTACATAGCTGATTGGATGGGTTTCATTCAAAATATCGCCCATCACGCCGCGACCTGTTAAAGACTTAAAGTTGCTGACATAGTCAACTCGGCGCGCTTGTTTTTTATGCGCTTCAACGATGGCATTGGCGATCGGATGTTGCGATAAGCTGTTGAGGCTGGCCGCTAATTGCAAACACATTGCTTGATCTAAATTAGCTAGCGGAATGATGTTGTTTAACACCGGCTTGCCAATCGTGAGCGTGCCGGTTTTATCAAATGCGATGGTTTTTAAATGACGCGCTTGTTCCAAATATTGTCCGCCTTTGACCAAAATCCCACGGCGCGCAGCGCTGGTGAGTGCGCTAACAACGGTAACTGGCGTTGAGATCACTAAAGCACAGGGACAAGCAATTACCAGTAAAACTAAGGCTTTGTAGATGCTATCGTGCCAGCTTGCGGCGAACAACAAGGGTGGAACTGTCGCCATCAATAACGCCGCCATAAAAACGCAGGGTGTATAAATTTTGGCGAACCGATCAATCATGCGCTCAGTCGGGGCGCGCTGCTGCTGCGCTTGCTGAATCGCGGTTGCGATACGATCTAAAGTCGTGCTGCCAGCGGCTGCGGTGACTTGGTATTCCAAGCTACCGTCTTCGTTTAAGCTTCCCGCAAAAACAGCATCCCCCTTATTTTTGAAAACCGGCATACTTTCTCCGGTAATCGGTGCTTGGTTCACGCTGGAAGTGCCGCTGCTAACGATGCCATCTAAGGCAATGCGCTCACCTGGACGAGCGCGCACGATTTGGCCGACGTTGATTTGATTGCTCGGTGACAGTTGCCAAGTACCGTTTTCTTGGCGCACTAAGGCCGACTCCGGCGCATGTGCTTGCAATGCCGAGATCGCGTTGCGTGCTCGGTCTAAACTCGCTGCTTCAATTTTTTCCGCCAAGGTGAATAAGAAAATAACCACCGCCGCCTCGGGGAATTGCCCAATCAATAGCGCGCCAATGACCGCGACGCTCATTAATAGATTGATGTTCAAATTAAAGTGACGTAACGCGGTCCAGCCTTTTTTAAGTGTCGATGTTCCGGCCAAGGCCACCGCAAGCAGCGCAGTAATAGCCACGACATAGGTATTCGCGCCAGACCAATCGAGTAACTCCGAACTCAGCGCTAAAACTCCGGATGCTGCAAACATTGCCCATTCGATTTGCGGTGAATGGGATGTCGATTTGCTTGGATCGTCGAGTAAATCAATATCAATCAATTTGCGATGGATATCTTGTTCATCGTCTAAGGTGTGCGTGACGGTCAAGACGCGATTAATTAAATCAAATTCGAGCAAATGAATCTGTTCGTTTTGCGCAAACGCTTGGCGGATTAAGTTAGCTTCGGTTGGGCAATCCATAGCGGTTAAGGTCAACTTTAAAACCGACGCATTAGACGGCACGGCTGATTTGTCGCCAACTGCCGGAACCGCATCGTGCTCATCGTGCGCGTGCGTGTGGCTATGATTCGTGTGCTCTCCATGATCGTGTGAGCAACCACCTCCATTGGCGTGGCTGTGGCCGTGCGAATGCTGTTTTTTTGGTTTGAGTTGGAGGTAATTTGCCATGCGATTTCACCTTGTTGGGTAAATTGAACTTTTAATGCTTATCGTTAAGATAAAGCCTGAAGTCGCTACAGGGTCAAGTGTTTTATAATGGCGCATTCGTTTTTTAGTCATCGGGAGAAATCATGCGTATCGGTGAATTGGGTCAGGCAACGGGCGTGGATGTGGAAACTATCCGCTATTACGAGAAAACCGGCTTATTGGCCGAACCAACTCGGCTAGCCAATGGCTACCGCAGCTACAGTCAGGCGCACTTAGAGCGCCTGTCGTTTATCCGCCATTGCCGTGCTTTGGATATCCCTTTGGCTGACATTACACGCCTCGTCTTCTTCATGATGCAGCCTAGTTCAGATTGCGGCGATATCAATAGCTTAATTGATCAGCAAATCGCCAAGGTGAGGGCGCGCTTGGCCAGTATGCAGGCGCTGGAGAACCAATTAACGACGTTGCGCTCGCGCTGCGATGCCGAACATTCTGGCTTGGAATGCGGGATTTTGCATGAGTTGGTGGCCGCTGCCCACGGTGAAGCCTGTGCATGCCACACGAAGCCGGCTTAGTTGGATAGTTAGTCGCCACGCATGTTGAAACGTTTGTTCACAAAATTCTGCTTTACTGAAAATTGTTTTAGATTTAAAGTAATTTCCGCTTTAGTGGCTTCAGAAATCCTTGGGTTGTGCGTTTATCAGTGTCTCTAATAAGGAAATCACATGCAGACAGCGCATCAAGATACTTTTGCGGCGGATAACTTGCCGCCACGCGCATCGTGGCCGGAATTAATTTTCGATTTGCCCCATTTGCACTACCCAGCGCAACTCAATTGCGCCCAAGAATTGCTCCAACAAGCGAGCGCCCAGTCCGACAAAGTCGCGTTAATTGGTGCAGAAAACAACCTGACTTACGCTCAATTGCGGCAACAGGTAAATCAAATTAGTCATGTCTTGGTCGAGCAACTACATGTAATTCCTGGTAATCGCGTGCTTTTACGCGGCGCAAATTCTCCGATGTTGGTAGCGTGTATTTTGGCGGTCTGGCAGGTCGGTTGTATTGCAGTTCCTAGCATGCCGATGTTGCGCGCTAAAGAACTTGGCGTGATGATCGAGCAGGCGCAAATCAGTGCGGCGCTGTGCAGCGAAGCGCTGAAAGATGAATTACTGACCGCACAAAGCGAACATCCCGTTTTACGCCAAATCATGTATTACGGCGGCACGCCAGCGCAGCAGCAATTGCCTTCCAGTTTGCACGCGGCGATGAAAGATAAATCCAGTCAATTCAAGCCTGTGGCGACCAGTCTGGAAGATGTTTGCCTCATTGGATTTACCTCTGGCACAACCGGAAAGCCCAAAGCGACAGCGCATTTTCATCGTGATGTAATGGCGATTTGTGATTGCTTTCCTGTCTCCACCTTACGCAGCCAAGCCGAGGATATTTTTATCGGTACGCCGCCACTTGCATTTACCTTTGGTTTAGGCGGCTTGGCCTTATTCCCGCTGCGGGTCGGGGCCACAGCCGTATTGCTAGAAAAATACACACCCGAGACGTTGCTACAAGCGATTCAACAGCATCGCGCCACTATCTGTTTCACCGCCCCGACGTTTTACCGGCAAATGACTGCCATCATGCTGCAAGCGGCGAGCAAGTTCGATTTATCCAGTCTGCGCAAAACTGTCTCAGCCGGTGAGGCCCTGCCTGCTGCCACCCGCGCAACGTGGCAAACGTTAACCGGTTTGCGCATGATAGACGGTATCGGTGCAACCGAAATGCTGCACATTTTTATTTCAGCGGCGGATGATGAAGTACGCGCCGGTGCTACCGGAAAACCCATCCCCGGTTACCAAGCCACCATCTTAGATGGTGAAGGCAACCCAGTCCCGGTCGGCGTGGTGGGGCGCTTGGCGGTTAAAGGGCCAACTGGCTGTCGCTATCTGGCCGATCCGCGCCAAGCCAATTACGTCTGCAATGGTTGGAACGTGACCGGCGACGCCTATGTGATGGATGACGACGGCTACTTTTGGTATCGCGCCAGAACCGATGACATGATTATTTCGGCGGGCTACAACATCGCCGCGCCAGAAGTTGAGGAAGTGCTGCTGCAACACCCAGCAGTGGCCGAATGCGCGGTGGTCGGTTGTCCCGATGAAGAGCGCGGGCAAATCGTCAAAGCCTATGTCGTGTTGGCTGCCGACTTTGAGCCAAATTCAGCGTTAGAAAAAACGTTGCAAGAGTTTGTCAAAGCCACGATTGCACCGTATAAGTATCCGCGTTCAATCGAATTCAAAACCACCTTGCCGCGCACGGATACCGGCAAATTACAACGTTTTAGATTAAGGGAGTGCGCATGAACATTGTTTGCGTGGGCGGCGGTCCTGCCGGATTGTATTTTGGCCTGTTGATGAAGCTACAAAACTCCGATAATCGGATCACCATTGTTGAGCGTAATCGTCCCTACGATACGTTCGGGTGGGGTGTGGTGTTTTCCGATCAAACGCTGAATAATTTATTTCATGCCGATGAAATCAGCGCACAAAAAATTCTCAATGCGTTTAATCATTGGGACAAAATTGATGTGCATTTTAAAGGTGAAACCATCACCTCAGGTGGCCATGGTTTTTGCGGAATTGGACGGCAACATTTATTGAATATTCTGCAAAAGCGTTGCGAAGAATTGGGCGTCGATCTGGTGTTTGAAAATGATGTGCAAGACGAAGTTGCGTTAGCACTGCAATATGATGCGGATTTAGTCGTGGCATCGGATGGCTTAAACTCCCGTATTCGGACGCGTTATGCCGACAGCTATCAGCCCGACATTGAAACTCGTTTTTGCCGCTTTGTCTGGCTGGGAACTAAGCAGCAGTTTTCTGCCTTTACGTTTGCCTTTGTTGAAACAGAATTCGGCTGGTTTCAAGCGCATGCGTATCAATACGATGAGCAATTTTCTACCTTTATTATTGAGACGCCCGAAGATGTTTGGCTAAAAGCGGGTCTCGATAAAATGGAGCAAGAGCAGGCGATTACATTTTGCGAAAAAATCTTCGCTCGGTATTTAAATGGACATGCACTATTAAGCAATGCCAAGCACTTGCGCGGCTCATCCAATTGGATCAAGTTCCCGCGCATTATCTGTAAAAATTGGGTGCATCACGCCCAGATCGGCGGCAAGTCCGTGCCGATTGTCTTGATGGGCGACGCAGCGCATACGGCGCATTTTTCGATTGGTTCAGGAACTAAGTTGGCGCTAGAAGATGCGATCGAATTGGCGAGTTGCTTTAGCCAGTTTGGGCCGCATGGCAAAGCCCAAGTGCTAGAAAAATACCAAGCCTTACGCTCGGTGGATGTGCTCAAAATTCAAAGCGCCGCACGCAATTCAATGGAGTGGTTTGAGCATGTTGATCGCTATACCGCCATGCAAGCACCGCAGTTTGCCTATTCCTTATTAACCCGCAGCCAACGCTTATCGCACAATAATTTACGTTTGCGCGATCCTGACTATATTCGTGGCTACGAAGAATGGTTGGCAAACCAGCTTGTACCGAAAAAGGGAGACAGCGCCAAGCCAATTCCGCCTATGTTTTTGCCATACCAAGTACGTGAAATAACGTTAAAAAACCGCATCGTCGTCTCGCCAATGGCACAATACTCGGCGCAAGATGGTTTGGTGGGCGACTACCATTTGGTGCATCTCGGTGCGCGGGCAATGGGCGGAGCAGGGCTGGTGTTTGCTGAAATGACCTGCGTATCGGCTGATGCGCGTATTACTCCTGCATGTCCCGGTTTGTATGAGGAGCAACACGTCACCGCGTGGCGTCGCATTGTCGATTTCGTACATGCTAACAGCACGGCAAAAATCGCCGTTCAGCTCGGTCATGCCGGTGCCAAAGGCGCTACCAAGCGCGCTTGGGATGGCATTGATCAGCCGTTAGAGCAGGGTGACTGGTCGTTGCTATCGGCCTCAGAACAAACCTACTTGGCCGGTGTGTCGCGTACCGCAAGAGCGGCGACCTTGGACGATTTGCAGCGGATTAAGCAGGATTTTGTGCGGGCGACTTTAGCAGCGCAAGATGCTGGTTTTGATTGGCTGGAATTGCATTGCGCGCATGGATATTTGCTGTCCTCGTTCATTAGTCCGCTGACCAACAAGCGCAACGATCAGTACGGTGGCAATCTAGAAAATCGCTGTCGTTATCCGCTCGACGTGTTTGCCGCGATCCGCGCAGTTTGGCCGCAACATAAGCCCATCAGTGTGCGTATTTCGGCGCACGATTGGGTCGAAGGCGGCATTACGCCAGATGATGCGGTCGCTATTGCGCGGCTGTTTAAAGCGGCTGGCGCAGATATGATCGATTGTTCGTCGGGACAAGTTAGTAAATTAGAGAAGCCAGTGTATGGTCGGATGTTTCAAACGCCGTTTTCAGATCGGATTCGCAATGAAGCGCAGATTCCGACGATTGCGGTTGGCGCGATTACCGATGCCGATCAGGTCAACAGCATTATCGCTTCAGGTCGGGCAGATTTGTGCGCCATTGCGCGGCCACATTTAGCCGACCCAGCGTGGACCTTGCACGAGGCGGCTAAATTAGGTTTCACCGACATCGATTGGCCGCTGCAGTATCAAGCAGGTAAGCTGCAATTGGAGCGCAATCTGTCCAAAGCATCGGAAAAATAAATGCACTCCCAATCACAAACAAATTTTAAAAAACACCTTGGCACGCGATGAATAATTTAAAAGCAGCATTAAAAGGAAAACATGCTCTGGTCACCGGCGCATCGCGTGGCATTGGCTTAAGCATTGCACAAGCCTTGTTGCAGCAGGGCGCAAAGGTAACAATCGCGGCACGCAATCAATCTAGTCTTGAGCAAGCGACAGAGCAATTAAGTGCATTTGGCGACGTGTTCAGTGTCGTAATGGACGCGACCAATGCTGACTCAATCGCTCAAGCTGTTAGCCAAGCGCAAGCGTATTTTGGTGCTATCGCGATCTTGGTCAATAACGCTGGACAAGCTCAGTCAGCGCCATTTTTACGCACGGATTTAGCCCAGTTCGATGCCATGTTTGATGTCAATGTGCGTAGCGTTTTTATGTGCTCGCAAGCAGTTTTACCCAAGATGTTGGAAAATAGCTGGGGTCGGATAGTCAATATTGCGAGTACAGCGGGCTTGAAGGGCTACAGTTATGTGTCCTCGTATTGCGCTGCCAAACACGCTGTGATTGGTTTGACGCGCTCGTTGGCGATGGAAGTCGCTAGCAAAGGCGTGACAATCAATGCGATTTGTCCCGGTTATACCGAAACCGAACTCGTGCGCGATGCCATTTCCAATATCATGCGCAAGACCGGTCGGACCGAAGAACAAGCAAGAGCAGAATTATCGGCCAGTAATCCGCAGGGCAAATTGATTCAGCCTGAACAAGTAGCCAGTGCAGTGGTGTACTTATGTTTGCCAGCGTCTTCGGGTATTAACGGTCAGGCCATCGCAATTGACGGTGGCGAGACCGCTTAGCAAAACGTTCAATAAATCGAATAAACATATATCGGAGATTTTGGGATGGAACCAGTTGATTCAACAGCTTTTAACGAGTCACAGATAGGCGGGTCAAGCCAGTCTGCGACAATCGATTTAGAAACCAGATTGACCAATGACCACCATTTGTCCTTGCGGTTATGGCTCAGAATGTTGTCGAGCACAGTCAAAATCGAAAATGAAATCCGCAGCCGTTTGCGCGTTGAATTTGATATCACCTTGCCGCGCTTCGATTTGATGGCGCAGTTAGAACGCCATCCAGAAGGCTTGCGCATGGGGGAGTTATCCAAACGTATGATGGTCACCGGCGGCAATGTCACTGGAATCGCGACCCAGTTAGAAAAAGAAAAGCTCATTGAGCGCATGGTTGATGTTAACGACCGCCGCTCCTTTAGTCTGAAACTAACCGAAGAGGGAATTGCCG
Source organism: Sapientia aquatica (assembly GCF_004358105.1). Lineage (GTDB taxonomy): Bacteria > Pseudomonadota > Gammaproteobacteria > Burkholderiales > Burkholderiaceae_D > Solimicrobium > Solimicrobium aquaticum. The sequence goes on from NZ_SMYL01000002.1 coordinate 688,811, forward strand.
CCTTCAAAAAAATGGCCGAAGTACACGAGCAGTGGGTAGAAGAATTAGTCGGTGGCTTAGATGCTGATGAAAAGCAGCAATTGATTCAGCTGCTATCGAAAGTGAAAGCAGGCGTGAAATGAGTTCGTCCTCCTATTTGCCGGGCAAACCAGATCAATTGCCTGGCAACCACCTTTCGTTTGCTGGTTATCAGGCCAAGCACGTTGGCTTTGAACTCCAAAACAAGGTCGCCACGATTACCTTAAATCGCCCCGAGCGTAAAAACCCGCTGACCTTTGAATCCTACGCAGAGTTGCGTCAATTGTTTATGGATTTGCCTTACGCAGATGATGTAAGCGCGGTGGTGTTGGTGGGCGCGGGTGAGAATTTTTGTTCGGGCGGCGATGTGTTTGAAATCATTGGCCCGCTCACTGAATTGGATATGCCGAGCTTGTTGCGCTTTACGCGGATGACGGGCGACTTAGTGAAAGCCATGCGCGCTTGCCCGCAACCGATTATTGCCGCCATTGATGGTGTGTGCGCCGGTGCTGGTGCGATATTGGCCATGGCGTCCGATATACGCTTTGGAACTGAGCGCAGCAAGACGGCATTCTTATTTACTCGCGTTGGCTTGGCTGGTTGCGACATGGGCGCGTGTTCCATTTTGCCACGCATCATTGGACAAGGCCGTGCCGCTGATTTGTTGTATTCGGGTCGTTCTATGTCGGGTGTGGAGGCGGAGCGTTGGGGCTTTTTTAACCGACTGTGCGAACCTGCCGAGGTCTTACAGCAAGCCCAACACTACGCAATCGACCTAAGCAATGGCCCCACCTTTGCGCACGGCATGACCAAAAAAATGTTGCAGCAAGAATGGTCGATGAGCATAGAACAAGCGCTGGAAGCCGAAGCTCAAGCACAGGCGATTTGCATGGCTACTAACGATTTTCATCGTGCTTATCATGCGTTTGCGGCTAAACAAAAGCCGCAATTTGAAGGGAATTAAATGTCGGCATCCAGTTATTTGAGCTGGCCTTTTTTTGAGCCGCGTCATCAGCAATTAGCTGCCCAACTAGATCAATGGGCTCGCAGCAATTTGTCGCATTGCCACGGTTCGGACGTGGATCTTGCGTGCCGTGAATTGGTTGTGCAATTAGGTCAAGCGGGTTGGCTGCGACATGCCATCGCTGGCACAGAATATGGCGCGAATGCCGACCAGATTGATACCCGCATGATTTGCGTAATCCGCGAAACCTTGGCGCGTCACAATGGGTTGGCCGACTTTGCTTTTGCAATGCAAGGATTGGGCTCTGGTGCGATCAGCCTGTTTGGCGATGCTTCCCAGCGCGCTAATTATTTGCCTAAAGTGGCGCAAGGCCAAGCAATTGCGGCCTTTGCATTATCCGAGCCAGAAGCTGGATCGGACGTCGCTGCCATGCAATGTGCAGCAAAACTGGTCGGCGACTATTATGAATTAAATGGCGAAAAGACCTGGATATCGAATGGCGGTATTGCAGACTTTTATGTCGTGTTTGCCCGCACGGGAGAACAGCCCGGTTCGCGCGGAATTTCGGCTTTCATCGTTGATGCCGATAATCCCGGTTTGGACATTGCGGAGCGTATCAACGTGATCGCACCGCATCCTTTGGCCAGGCTTAAATTTACGAATTGCCGCATCCATTCATCGCAACGCATCGGCGTCGCTGGGCAGGGTTTTAAAGTAGCGATGGCTACGCTAGATGTGTTCCGCACGTCGGTTGCCGCCGCAGCGCTTGGATTTGCGCGCCGTGCAATGGATGAAGCGTTGAGCCACGTTAAACAACGCAATATGTTTGGTAAAACCTTGGCCGATTTTCAGTTGACGCAAGCGAAATTGGCGCAAATGGCGACTGGCATTGATAGCTCAGCATTACTGACTTACCGGGCCGCTTGGCAGCGCGATCAGGGACAAAAAGTGACCAAAGAAGCGGCCATGGCTAAGATGGCGGCCACTGAAACGGCGCAGCAAGTCATCGATGCCGCGGTGCAGTTGTTTGGTGGTTTGGGCGTGGTCAGTGAGATGCCGGTGGAGCGGCTTTATCGGGAAATTCGCGCGTTGCGGATTTACGAAGGCGCAACCGAAGTGCAGCAATTGATTATTGCGCGTGAACTGTTAACCGAGACTAATTAAGAGCATGATATTTACCACTAATTTAAAAATTCGTTTTGGGCATGTCGATCCTGCGGGAATCGTGTTTTATCCGCGTTATTTTGAGTTTTTTAATACCGTCATTGAAGAATGGTGTGAACAGGCGTTAGGTGCTGGGTTTAATCGCATGCATACCGAGTTTGGGTACACCTTGCCGATGGTGAATGCCGAGTGTGCTTTTATTGCGCCGACGACCTTGGGTGAGACGTTGGTGGCGCAGTTGAGTTTATCCAAGATGGGGAATTCTTCCATTCATGTTGGGATCGAGTTGTTGGGGGAGGATTTGCTGGTTCGGATTCGGGCTAAGTTGGTGTTGGTGTTGATGGATTTGGAATCTAGGCGGGCAATTCCTTTGACGGAATCGTTGAGGGAGTTGATGGCCCCCTATTTGAATGAAGTTGATGGGCGATGATTTTATTTACTAGTTTTGTTGTTGAATGACTTGAGGTCGGGGGCGGTTAGGCGGTTAGTTACCTTTTTTGCCTCGCCAAAAAAAGTAACCCCAAAAGGCGAATACGCTATTTTGGAAACCCTGAAAAACTAGGCGCAAAAATGGGAAAGAAGTGAAACTGGCTGCGTTCAACGGAAATGTCAAAAGTAACTCCATCGTCAAAAGCAACTTCATGGTCAAAACCAACTTCATCGTCAAAACCAACTTCAACCTTAATGCCAACCCAAAGCCAACCCAAAGCCAACCCAAAGCCCAGCTAAATCTACCGCTCACCGTTCAAAATTTATCCCGCAAATTTGCTCGTAAAACAAGGAAAGCATCGTCATGAGTACATCGTCAAATTCCATGCAGTTTTTGCAACCAGATGGTTGGGTGTCGCCAAAAGGATACGCTAATGGTATTTCTGCAACGGGGCGGCAGATTTTTGTTGGTGGGATGATTGGGTGGGATGGGCAGGGGCGGTTTCATACGGATGATTTTGTGGGGCAGGTTAGCCAAGCCTTACAAAATGTCGTGGCGGTGCTGCGAGAAGGTGGTGCTGGGCCGGAGCATATCGTCAGAATGACGTGGTATGTGATCGATAAAAAAGAATACGTCGCCGCTTACCCTGAGATCGGCAAAGTCTATCGCGAGATTATTGGGCGACATTTTCCGAGTATGACAGCGGTACAAGTCGCAGGACTGATCGAAGATCGTGCAAAAGTTGAGATCGAAGTGACGGCAGTTGTGCCAGAATAGCGGACTAGAACTAATTCACGCTTTGCAGTCAGTACACTTAATTTATTCATACTAAAAACGAAGGAAACACGATGTCAAAAGCAGCTTTCCAATGGGACGATCCACTTTTAATCAATTCACAATTAAGCGACGAAGAACGCATGGTGCGCGATGCCGCGCAAGCGTATTGCTCTGAACGCCTTGCGCCGCGGGTGTTGGAAGCCTTCCGTCATGAGAAAACCGATCCCGCGATTTTCCGCGAAATGGGCGAACTCGGTTTGCTCGGTTCTACCATTCCAACCGAATACGGTGGCGCTGGCATGAACTATGTTTGCTACGGTTTGGTGGCGCGTGAAGTGGAGCGGATTGATTCTGGCTACCGCTCCATGATGAGTGTGCAAAGTTCCTTGGTAATGGTGCCGATTAATGAATTTGGTAGCGAAGCGCAAAAACAAAAATATTTGCCTAAATTAGCCACTGGCGAATGGATAGGCTGTTTCGGCTTGACCGAGCCTAATCATGGTTCCGACCCAGGCAGCATGGTGACACGCGCTAAAACCGTACCGGGTGGTTATTCGTTGTCGGGCGCAAAAATGTGGATTACCAACAGCCCAATCGCCGATGTATTTGTGGTCTGGGCTAAAACCGACGATGGTCGCATCCGTGGCTTTATCTTGGAAAAAGCTTGGAAAGGCTTAACTGCGCCAGCCATTCACGGCAAAGTAGGTTTGCGCGCATCGATTACTGGTGAAATCGTCATGGACGAAGTGTTTGTGCCGGAAGAAAACTTATTGCCGCACGTAGAAGGTTTAAAAGGCCCGTTCACCTGTTTAAATTCCGCTCGTTACGGTATCGCTTGGGGCGCGTTGGGCGCGGCAGAATTTTGCTGGCATATGGCCCGTCAATACACCATGGATCGCAAACAATTTGGCCGTCCATTAGCAGCCAATCAGTTAATCCAGAAAAAACTCGCTGACATGCAAACTGAAATTACATTGGCATTGCAGGGTTGCTTGCAACTCGGTCGCATGAAAGATGCAGGCACGGCGGCGGTAGAAATTACCTCAATCATGAAGCGTAACTCTTGCGGCAAATCCTTGGACGTAGCGCGTATGGCGCGTGATATGTTGGGCGGTAACGGGATTTCGGACGAGTTCGGTATTGCACGGCATTTGGTTAATTTGGAAGTGGTCAATACTTACGAAGGTACGCACGATATTCATGCCTTGATTTTAGGTCGTGCCCAAACGGGTATCGCGGCGTTTTAATGTGAAATTAAATTGGTCCTAAAACCCTAACCCACGTTATTAGCTTGTTACGGGTGACAGTGTTGGGGAAACGATAAGAAAGCCGGTTTGCTGCAGTGTGCCAGCAGCCGGCTTTTAAGTTTTTAGAACTGGCTTGATACAAAGCAAGCCTAATTGATTGAGATTTGTTAAACTTGCACCTCTTTGTAATTCCTTACTTTGCTAGACCTCGATTTAATCCTTGGCGTTTAACGCTGCGTTAATTATCGGGTTAGCCAATCTGCTTCTTCCTCTTTATTACCCATGCCAAATTCAGCCAATATGTCTGCTGCGACCACGTCCGAACTTTCTTCATTAAAAACACTTCCAGAATTATTCGCATGGCGGGTGAACACAACGCCAGATGGTGAAGCCTATCGCCAATTTGATAGCGTAACCGGTCAGTGGATCAGTTCGACTTGGGCTGAAATCAATCAATTGGTGTCGGTATTTATTCGTGCGTTAGCGCAGCACGATTTAGAGCGCGGCGCGCGGGTGGCGATCTTGCTCCCCAACGGCATCCACGCGGTGTGTATTGATCAAGCGACCTTGGCCTTAGCGTGCGTTCCGTTACCTATGCATGCGCTCGATAATCCAGAAAGTATTGCCTACATTCTCAACGACAGCGAAGCCAGTTTTTTAATCGTTGAGTCTGACGCGCAATGGAAGGCGATTGCGGAATGTGGGATTGATTTTCCCGCTTTGCAGCAGGTGGTGGCGCTCAACAAAACCTTGGAAGATACGGCGCAAATCCATTCAACTCCGCTCAGCACGTTGGAAGAATGGTTGATTATCCCCGGTAAGGTGAAACCTATCGAAGTACCGACCGTCGATGAATCCGAATTGGCAGCCTTGGTGTACACATCCGGCACCACCGGCAAGCCCAAGGGCGTGATGCTTACTCACCGCAATGTGATGACCAATGTGATTGCCGCCGTGTTGCGCGTGACGCCGGTTCCGAGTGATGTGTTTTTATCCTTTTTGCCGTTGTCGCATACCTTCGAGCGCACCGCTGGTTATTACTTGCCAATTGCCGCTGGTGCGTGCGTGGCGTATTCGCGCTCCAACAAACAATTACCGCAAGATTTATTGGAAGTGCGGCCCACGATTTTGATCTCGGTACCGCGCATTTATGAGCGTGTGTATAGCGTCATTCAGACCAAATTAGCCGGCTCAAAGTTACAGGCGTATTTGTTCAATAGCGCAATAGCCGTCGGCTGGCGGCGCTTTAGCCGTGAACAAGGTTTGTTGGTTGGTGATAGCTTGACCGCAGCCACGGACGCATTGGCGTGGACAATCTTAGATCCATTAGTAGCGCAGAAATTACGCGCGCAATTTGGTGGACGTTTGCGTGTCGCGGTTAGCGGCGGTGCGGCGTTATCACAAGCGATTTCGCATTGCTTTTTAGGTTTGGGAATCCCGATTGTGCAAGGCTACGGCATGACCGAGACTGCTCCGGTGGTGGCATTCAACGCACCCGACGATAACGATCCTTCCACAGTTGGTCGCGTGATGGCGCAAGTGGAAGTGCGTATTGGTGAAAACTCGGAACTCCAAGTCAAAGGCCCCAACGTTATGCGCGGCTATTGGAAGCGTGACGAAGATACCGCCAAAGCGTTCGTCGATGGTTGGCTGCGCACGGGCGATCAAGCCGAAGTGGTGAATGGTCGGGTGCGTATTTTGGGGCGTTTAAAAGAAATCATCGTCACTTCAACCGGTGAAAAAATCGCGCCAGTCGATTTAGAACTGGCGATTATGAATGACAACGTGTTCGAGCAAGTGTATGTCTTTGGCGACAACGCGCCATTTATCGGTTGTGCGGTAGTGCTAAGTCGCGCTTATTGGAAAGAACTCACTGCTTCATTGGGATTGGATGCCGATAATTTGACTAACTTGGTAAATGCTCAAGCAGTCGAAGTTGTGCTGAAACGCATCCGCGAGCTAACCCAGAGTTTCCCCTTTTATGCCCAGCCTAAAGCAGTGATTTTGTCGATTGAACCGTGGACAGTTGAGAATACTTTGATTACTCCAACGTTAAAATTAAAGCGCAATAATCTCGCGGCACATTTTGCTGAGCAGATTCAAAAAATGTATAAACGTTGAACGTGCTTGGTTACCGTTAGCGCCCGCTTTATATTGAAATTGACATCAAATTCGACGCGGCGTTTTCAGGGCTTAAACCGATTCAGTTGCAATGAGCAGTTCAACCTCGGTAGCAATTAGTTTTTAGGCCCGCGTCGATCAACAAAGTAACTACTGCCCGGTGTTTTCTTAGCCATCTTTTTGGTTTCGGCCAGCATGCTCGACAGTTCCGCTGGCGTGCTGATAGTGTTTGGTTTAACCGGCACAACACCGGCCGAGAGGCTAACTAGCGGGTGCAAAATTTCAACGCCCTGACGATTTTGGGTGATGATTCCTCCCGCCGCCAGCGTTTCTTCAGAAAAAAAGCTCAGTATCGCTTTATCAAACTTACTCAAAATAGTTTGGATCCGCGCCTGCCAATCTGCTGATTTAAATATCACCGTAAAATCATCGCCGCCAATATGACCCAAAAAATCGCATTCTTGGTTGATCGCATTGGCAAGCAATGTCGCGGTGAGCAAGATCACGTGATCGCCCGCGTGATAGCCATATACATCGTTAAACGGTTTGAAATTATCCAAATCAAAGTAGGCAACAACAAAGGCCGCTTGGCTATTTAAGTTCTCTAAAATTTGTTCATCAATCGGGACATTACCCGGCAATTGGGTCAAGGGATTGGCGTAACGTGCCGACGTGATTTGCATGTCGGAGACGGCCTTTAATAGATCGGTCATTTTGCCGGAACCAAAGTAGCGTCCGTTTTCGGTGACGATAAAACCGTCTGCGACCAAGCGATCATCTAAGCCAGAAATCATTTCCGACATACTGCGCAATGTGGTCGATACGTCGAAGATCAAAGGATTTACGTCCATGATATTGGTGCAGGAGCGGGCGCCAAAAATCTCATTGAAATATTTTTCAGTGCCGCGGCGTAAAATTTCTAACGAACGAATCACGCCGACCACTTTTTCTTGATCATCAATCACCGGCAAGGAGTTCAAGCGTCGATCTGCTTGAAACGTGCTGATGACGTCTTTGCACGACAACTTCGGATGAGCGACCGAAGTTTTATGGGCTAAATTTCCAGCCGTAATGGTATTGGCTTTTTTCGATAAATTGATGGGCGCAGAATTAAAGTTGGGTCGGGTTGATTCTAATAATTTTAAAATTCGAGTTTCAACCGTGGAGAGCGGTTCGTAGCACGGTTTTGCGATCAAATAGCCTTGGATTAGGTTCACACCTTGGATGCGCAGCGAGCGCAGATCGGCTTCTTCTTCCACCCCTTCACCAATGACCTTGGAGCCTGCTTTGGCGGCGATATCGACGATTGATTTGACGAATTGCTGTTTGAGTGTGTCCTTGTGTATGCCATCGATAAAATGGCGATCAATCTTCACAAACTGCGGCAGCATTTTGATCCAGCGTTTAAGGCTGGCAAATCCCTCGCCGAGATCATCAATGGCCATGGAAAAGCCGAGTTCTTTCAAGCCTGTAATGCCGCGCTCTAGCGCGAATAAATCGTCGGTGGCGCGAGTTTCTGTGAGTTCGATCACGATTTGATTGGGTGAAAGGCCATTCAATTGCAATTCGTCAAAAATCTCACGATGGAAGTTAATCGATGTCACCACCGAATCAACTGTGAAATTTAAAAACAGCAAACCAGCCAGTCCTAGTTCTTTAAATCTCATCAACGATTTCTTGAGGACGATGAGTTCTAACTTGGACAATTTGTTAAAGCGCGCCGCCATCTCAAACAATACCAACGGAGAGTGTAAGGGCGAATCAGAGGGGCCGCGACACAGTGCTTCCCAACCCAATACTTGGCCGCTGTTGGCGTCGATAATTGGCTGGAAATGGATAGTCAACTGCGCGCCCTCGATGATCTGATCGAGCTCAATCGACAGTTGGGTTTGCGTAAAGTCGCTATAGATCGGTATAGGTGAGGACATTTCTTGGGTTCTGACTAGGTGTAGCAGGTACAGACCATGTTGGATACTTGATTCTTAATTATTTATCACTAATGGGGCGCATTAATGACAACGGGCAAGTATATGACTCAATTGTGACCGGGTGATTTATTGCCACGCCGCTTTAAGGCTGATTTTGCCAATTGTTGACTATGTTTTAGTAAAGTTTTTGCACCTTGTCACCCTAAAGATTTTTGTCGTGCGCCAATTTGAGAGTTAGATGACGTCATTCTTTATAAAAATATATCGGCAGCCGATGTTGCGCCGGACATTGTTAAAAACTTGTATTCCCATCATCCATTTCCTATTGTGAAAACACGGCATTAAATTCAATTAACAAAGCCGTTGAAGATCGCCACAAAAAATAATAAAAAATCACATAAATATTGATTTGTTATTCTTGTCCGCCTGCAGCACTGAGTTTGAGCTGGGAGCGTGATCAAGCAAAGAATCAATTCATGGGAATACGCACAGCATGCAGAAACAATTTCTAACGAGAGCGCTGAAGCTACTTGCGGTCGCGTTGGTGACCAGCGCCTTAGCCGTTTGGTTGGTGCAATGGGCGCTGAGCCCGACGTATTCGATTGCTTGCGCCACGCTCATCGCGGTAGTTTGCAGCGTCGCCACGGTCGTGTTTCTCCCAATCCAAAAGGCTGATAGCCGGGTTGAATCGTTTGCCCAACAAGTCGGCTCTGAGATTGATCATCTGATGATCGGGGCGGCGGAGACCTCGTTTTTTGTCGACTTGGTGAAGAAAAAAATCGAGCAAGACGTTGCGACGATTAACAACGTTGCCGATCGCTCTGAGCAAAACGCCGCTTCCGCGATTCAAATTGCTGCCAGCACTAATCGAGCCGTGCAGGTCGCGCAAGAAGTGCGTCAAGAGGCGATTTCTGCGCATAGTTTTATTGGTCATGGTTTGCGCCAAATTAGCGACGCGCAGCAGGAAGCGCAAACGGCGCTGGGCATGATGATCGAGCTACAAAAGAAATCACGCCACATTCATGGCATTACTGAAGTCATTAATGAAATCGCGGCGCGCACCAATTTGCTAGCGCTCAATGCCGCCATCGAAGCGGCACGTGCGGGCGAACATGGACGTGGCTTTGCGGTGGTAGCGGGAGAAGTGCGCCAACTAGCCCAGCGTACCAAATCGGCGACCGATGAAATCGGTTTGATGGTGCGCGAAATTACCGATCAATCGAAATTGGCCTCCAGCGGAATGGATAGCCTGTCCGAAAAAGTGACCCAAGCAGCCACCAATGTCGATCGCTTGAACACGGTTTTGGTCAATATTGAACAATCATCGACCGAATCGGAACGCGAAATTGAGCAAGCTGCGGCAGCCGCGCACGCGCAAGTTGAAACGACCAATGTGATTAACGATGCGCTGGCGCAAATGCGTCAAAGTATGGCCGCTACCGAGCAATCATTACCACCAGCGGCCAACTCCGCCACGATGCTAGCTGAGCGGGCCGAGCAGATTGCTGGCGCATTAGCTGATTCCGGAATTGTTACCTCCCACGACCAGATAAGACTGGCGGCGCAGCAGGCAGCCAAGCAAGTCGGTGAGCTATTTAGTGCTGCCATCGCGCAGGGAAAAATCAGTGAGCAAGCCTTATTCGATCGGCGTTATCAACCGATTGCCAACACCAATCCGCAAAAATACAGCAGCAGTTTTGACGCCTTTACCGATCGGGCGTTACCCGAATTGCAAGAGGCCATATTGGCCAAAATGCCGCATATCGCCTACGCTGGCGCGGTCGATAACAACGGCTATTTCCCGACCCACAATAAGAAATTTTCTCAACCTTTAACCGGCGACTACGACGTCGATATTGTCAATAATCGCACCAAGCGCATATTCAATGACCGCACCGGTTCGCGCTGCGGCTCCAATAAGCAGCCATTTTTATTGCAGACGTATAAGCGCGACACGGGCGAAGTGATGCACGATTTATCGGCGCCGATATTTGTCAATGGCAAGCACTGGGGCGGGTTTAGGATAGGCTATAAGTCCGCAAGCTAGTTATAAAAATCCATCCTTCTTGCCATCGTGCCGCCCATACATACGGCATTCGGCGGTCAGCGCTAACAGATTCGGATCGCGTTCGCGGATTTTGGGCAGCAGCAGGGTAATACGTTGCTGCGCGCCGTAATTCGATTCGAGCGGAATTAATTCAATTTGGCTGCTGAATTTAGCGACCCGGCCGGGTAGCAAGCTGTAACCGATGCCGCCGCTGACCAAGTTAATTAGCGAAAAAATATCTTGCACCCGCATGCTGATATTCGGACTGAATCCAGCCTTCTCAAAGCAATACCAAAAATCTTGTGAGGTTACAAAGCCATCGGCCAATGTGACGAATTTTTCTTGATGTAAGTCGGTTAAATTGATTTGAGTTTGGCCGCTATATGGTGAATTAAGTGGTGCGGCTAGAAATATATCGTCGTCGAACAGGGGGATGGACAATAACTCGGGATCAAGCGCATCGTGGAATTCGCTTTTGGTATGCACGCCAATAACAATCGCATCGAGTTTGCCATCGGCCAATTGCTGCAGTAAATCGCGGTTTGAGCCTAGCGTTAAATCGATATCCAAAACGGGTTTGCGTAATTTGAGACCGATCATTAATTGTGGGATGCAGCGCAGCGTGAGCGAATAGAGTGAACCGATTTTTAAGCGTTTGGCGTTGAATCCGGCGGTTTCGCGTACTTTTAAAATACCGTGTTCACATTCTTCGACGGCGCGTTGCGCGAATTCGGCAAAGGTGTAAGCGGCCTGCAAAGGTATTAAGCTGCGGCCTTCGCGCTTAAACAAAGGGCAGCGCATGGCTTCTTCCAAAGAATGCAGCGAACGATGCACGCTCACGGTACTCACGCCCAACAATTCGGACACCCGCGCCATGTTATTGAGTTTCATAAATGCCAAAAAAACTTCCAGCTTTTTAAAGCTGATTGCGTCGTCAATAGCCATGAAAAGCATCCTTTCGCGTGATTTATGGCTTTAGTTTAAATTAGTTTATTACTTTTAGGGTAATGAACTCGCACTTAGTGTCATTGACATGCAGATTGTGAGTTCTTATTCTCTGTTTCACCAATAACAATGATTAAAGGAAACAAGGATGAAGCAATCTGCACCCGCGCCGCTCAGTCCTCAATGGAGCAAGCGCCGCACCGAAAAGCACCGCCGCTTAGCCTTGGTTGAAAAATTGGCGCAAGGCCCCGTGCTGAAAACGGCCGACATTGTTCAAGCGCTGTCCTTATTGATTTGCCCGGGCGACCGCGTGGTTCTTGAAGGTAATAATCAAAAACAAGCTGACTTCCTCTCACGCGCGTTGGTGCAAGTTGATCCGGCCAAAGTCCATCATCTGCATTTAATTATGCCCAGCGTTAGTCGACCTGAGCACTTGGATTTGTTCGAGCGCGGCATCGCCCGCAAGCTCGATTTTGCTTACGCTGGCGCACAGAGTTTGCGCATCGCCCAGTTTCTGCAAGACGGGATTATGGACGTTGGTGCGATTCACACCTACGTTGAGTTGTACGCCCGTTTGTACGTCGATTTGACCCCAAACGTTGTGCTGGTTGCCGGTTTTAAAGCCGACCGCCAAGGTAATTTATATACCGGTTCAAGCACCGAAGATACGCCAGCGTTGGTTGAGGCAGCGGCCTTCCGCGACGGTATTGTGATCGCGCAAGTCAATGAAATTGTCGATGATCCAGCGGATTTGCCGCGAGTGGATATTCCCGGCTCATGGATTGATTTTGTAGTGCAGGCAGATAAACCGTTTTTCTTGGAGCCGCTGTTTACCCGCGATCCGCGTTTGATTAAGCCGGTTCACGTGCTCATGGCAATGATGGCCATTCGCGGTGTGTACGAAAAGCACCAAGTCCAGTCGCTCAATCACGGTATCGGATTTAATACCGCCGCGATTGAATTGATTCTGCCAACCTACGGCGAAAAGCTAGGGCTGAAAGGCAAAATATGCAAAAACTGGACGCTTAATCCGCATCCCACCCTAATTCCTGCGATCGAGTCCGGTTGGGTCGAAAGCGTGCATTGCTTTGGTGGCGAATTGGGGATGGAAAACTACGTCGCAGCGCGGCCCGATGTGTTCTTTACCGGGCGCGATGGCTCCATGCGCTCAAACCGCGCCTTCTGCCAATTAGCGGGTCAATATGCGGTGGATTTGTTCATCGGCTCGACTTTGCAAATGGACGGTTTAGCGAATTCGTCCACGGTCACACACGGCCGCTTAACTGGCTTTGGCGGCGCGCCAAACATGGGGCACGATCCAGGTGGACGGCGTCACGCCAGTCCGGCGTGGTTAGATTTAATTGAAACCGACGATCCATTAGCACGCGGCAAAAAGCTGGTGGTGCAAATGGTAGAAACATTCCAAAACGGAGCCCAGCCCAGCATCGTCGAGACCCTCGATGCGGTGCAAGTTGGTAAAGATTCGGGCATGCCAATCGCGCCGGTGATGATTTATGGCGACGATGTTACCCACGTGCTGACTGAAGAAGGCATTGCCTACCTGTACAAAGCCGAATCGTTAGAGCAGCGTAAAGCGATGGTCGCAGCAGTCGCAGGCGTTACGCCCATCGGCATGAAGCACGATCCAAAGACGACCACTAAATTACGCCAGCAAGGCTTGATCGCTTTGCCGCAAGACATGGGCGTGGCGCGCAACGAAGCAACGCGTTCCTTGTTAGCTGCAAAGAGTGTCGCTGATTTGGTCACATGGTCGGATGGCTTATACGAACCACCTGCAAAATTTAGGAGTTGGTAATCATGCTGATTATTGAACACGATATTCAATTGGAGACTGTTGAGCCGCTAAGTATTGATGCCGACGCGGCAAACCAAACGGCTGGCAAGTTAGCTCATTACGTTGTAGCGGCTTTAGTGGATGAAGCGACACTGACCCCCAAACCCGGTTTGGTCGATATGCGCAGCCGCGGATCGCACATTGATTTGAGCTGGAGCTTAATGTGCGAAAGCGCTTATGCATTGCATCCCACTTTTGCGGCAATGGCGCATGCTGGGATGACGATTAATAATCGACAATTATTGCGTGAAAAAATCGGTCAACTAGGACGCGAAGGCGAAGCCTGGATGATGGATGTAACTGGTGGCGTCAACACCCACCGTGGCGCGATCTGGGCATTGGGATTACTAGTCACTGCTGCAGCACAAGATTTACACGACATCTCACCAAAAGCGGTCGCCGAACGTGCTGCTTTATTAGCACAAACCAAAGATCAGTTCGCGCCCGTTATCACTGGCAACAAAGGCGAAATCGCTTGCCAACAACACGGTGTGGGCGGCGCTAAATTGCAGGCGCAAAGGGGCTTTCCGTTAGTGGTCAATGTGGCGTTGCCGACCTTGCAGCAATCTCGTCAATCCGGTTTGAAGGAAAGCAGCGCCCGACTCAATGCGCTATTGGCGGTAATGACGCAATTGGATGACACCTGCGTTTTATCACGCGGTGGAGCCGCAGCGTTAGCGCTGGTGCAAGCAGGCGCGCAGCGGGTGCTAGACCTCGGCGGAGTGACGACAGCATTCGGAAAAGCAGCCTTTAATCAATTGGAAGCAAATATGTTGGCGCAAAACGTTTCGTCGGGCGGTGCCGCTGATATGTTGGCCGCCGCCTTATTTTTAGATCGATTAGCGCTCGACGCTAAGCACTTGGCGAACGAGGTGAATTAATGGAAAAACTCAATTACGAATTCGCCCTCGCAGCGAATAGCAAGGCGCAAGCGATTCAACAACAAATTTTAGTTGGTGTGGTTGGCTCAGGTGACTTGGAAGTCTTGGTCGAGCGCAATCAGCACAAGCCCAGCGCAATCAGCATTCAAATTACGACCTCAGTGGACGGCATGAGTCACGTCTGGGAAGCGCTCATGCAGCGCATTTTTGCGGACACTGAATTACCTGCTTTGCAGATCGAAATCAACGATTTTGGCGCCACCCCCGGCGTGGTACGTTTGCGCTTAGAGCAAGCGTTGGAAGAGCTTGGTTTGGCTAACTAAAATCAAAAAAGGTGAACGCAATGAACACACATCAAGCTTTACCCTTGGCAGAATTATTAGAAGCCGCCAGTTTTATTGAACTAGGCGCGCGCGAACGCGCAAAGGTATTACTGGATCCGGGCACGATGCGCGAATTAATCGGCCCGTTTGATCGTATGACGTCGCCTTGGTTGGCACGGCAGGGCGTGGTGACCCAATCTGACGATGGCGTGATCGTGGCTAAGGGAACAATTAACAAGCAACCGTTTGTCGTGCTGGCGATTGAAGGCGCATTTCAAGGCGGTAGTTTGGGTGAAGTCGGCGGAGCCAAAATCTCTGGCGCGTTGGAATTAGCGGCGCAGGATAATCGCAATGGCATCCCGACTGGCGCCATCATTTTGTTTGAAACCGGTGGCGTGCGCTTGCAGGAAGCCAATCTCGGTTTGGCGGCGATTGCAGAAATTCATTCAGCGATTGTTGATCTGCGCCGCTATCAGCCGGTGATCGGTATTTCAGCCGGAACCGTGGGTTGCTTTGGCGGCATGTCGATTGCAGCGGCGCTGTGTAGTTATTTAGTGGTGACTAAAGAAGCGCGGATTGGGTTAAATGGCCCCGCGGTCATTGAACAAGAAGCAGGGATAGCGGAATACGATTCACGTGATCGGCCATTTATTTGGAGCTTCACGGGCGGTGAGCAGCGGGTTGATTCTGGGTTGGCCGATGTCTTGGTGGATGACGATGTGGACAAGATTCGCGCTACCGTGACCGACTTGTTGGCACGTGGAATTCCCACACTGCATCGCAGCGAACAGATCACTCGTTTCTTGACAGGCTTAAACAAGGTTGACGCCACAGCGCAAGCAACTCCCGCAATGGCGCGCGCGATTTATCAACAGGGAGGTGCGTAATGAGCGCAACTAATTCTCACATTAATTCATTACGCGGCGCGACGTGGTTGCAAGCGCTAATCGGTGCAGCTGCAATTCGGACTGATTTTCCTGCTTCGATCAAGGTTAGCGACGCCCAATTAAACGGACAATCCGTGCGTTACATTGCGGTGATACCGGACGCCGAAAATGCTTTTGTGCGCGCCAGAACAGGTGAAGTTGGTTTGGTCGAAGGCTGGCAGTTAGCGCGCGCTGTTCAAGAGGTCATTGATGCCGATGCGGCCGATGCGGCCAATTCGGTCAAAACACCGATTATCGCAATCGTCGATGTGGCGAGCCAAGCTTATGGTCGGCGCGAAGAAGCTTACGGTATTCATCAGGCTTTGGCCGCAGCGGCAGGAGCTTATGCCAGTGCACGTTTGGCGGGGCATCCGGTGATTGCGCTAATCGTCGGTAAAGCCATGTCGGGTGCGTTTTTGGCGCACGGTTATCAAGCCAATCGCTTGATTGCCTTGGATGACGCGCAAGTGATGGTGCATGCGATGGGTAAAGAGTCGGCGGCGCGGATTACCTTGCGCTCGGTTGAATCATTAGAAGCATTGGCTGAGACGATTCCTCCTATGGCCTACGATATTCGTAATTTTGCTTCGCTAGGATTGTTGTGGAAGTCCTTGCAAATTGCCGATCCCGATCAGCCGGATTTGGCTTCGGTTGACTTGGTGAAGCAGACTTTACACGAGGCGTTGGAAAGTATCCGCTCTGAGACGGTGCATGATTTGAGTGGACGACTTGGTGCGCCGCATCGTGCGGCATCGGCTCGGGTTCGGGAGTTGTTGGCGCAGCAGTGGAACAGCTAATTTGCGGCTGCTTTGATTTTTCGGGGCATTCCTTGTGGATGCCTTGGTTGAATAAGTATGTTTTTAAATCGGCCCAGAACTAGGGTATGGGTAGTTTCATGTTGAGATTGAAAATGCGACAGATTATCGGAGCGTAGATCTTAATTTTGTAAGTTTATTAGTTGGATATAACAAGCTTAGTAGGTTTTAGTACGTGCAGCACCAATAAATCAAAACGACTTTGCAAAAAGCGATGTTGAGATTTTTAAAAAATAACATTAACGGAGACAAACATGATTATTTACGGAACAGCCTTGCTCGCAGTCTGCCATCTGCTGGGGATTTTTTTAGGCGATTTATTAGGGTCTTTAATTGGCGTAAAAACCAACGTCGGCGGAGTTGGCATTGCGATGATGTTGCTGATCTTTGCACGCATGTATATGGAGCCGCGTGGTTATCTGCCTAAGCCTACCGAAGCTGGTGTGTCGTTTTGGGCGGCGATGTATATTCCTGTGGTAGTGGCGATGGCAGCCCAGCAAAACGTCGTGGCGGCTTTGCGCGGCGGGCATGTGGCGATTTTGGCGGCCTTGGGTGCGGTGTTGGTTTGCGCCTGCATTATTGCCTTGATCAATCGGATGGAACCCAAAAGCGATGTCGATCCGTTCGCCGCGTTGGCTGATCCAGACCACAAGCCACTAGCCTAAAGGAGGCCAAATTATGTTAACTATTTTAGACAAAGCAATTGAACATAATGGTCTCGTTGGCGCGTTTGCCTTCGTTGGGTTTATCGTCCTGATCTCCGGTTTTATCTCTCGTAAATTAACCTTTGGGCGTATGCACGGTTCGGCCATCGCGATTTTAATTGGCTTAGGGTTGGCCTACTGGGGTGGTGTTGTGACTGGCGGCAAAAGTGGTCTGGCCGATGTGTCGCTGTTCGCCGGCATCGGTTTAATGGGCGGCGCGATGATGCGCGATTTTGCGATTGTGGCGACTGCGTTTGAAGTACAACCGCACGAAGCCCGTAAAGCGGGTTTGATTGGTATCGTCTCCTTGTTTTTAGGAACGGTTGTGCCTTTTATTGTTGGTGCGACTTTGGCCTACTGTTTTGGGTATTCAGATGCCGTGAGCATGACAACCATAGGCGCTGGCGCCGTAACTTACATCGTGGGTCCTGTGACTGGCGCGGCGATTGGCGCGAGTTCGGACGTGATGGCGCTGAGCATCGCGACCGGATTGGTGAAAGCGATCCTAGTAATGATCGGTACACCCGTGGCGGCGAAGTTTCTTGGTTTGCGTACCCCGCGCTCAGCGATGGTGTTTGGTGGTTTAGCGGGAACGGTAAGCGGCGTGTCGGCAGGTTTAGCGGCAACCGATCGTCGTTTGGTACCTTATGGTGCGTTAGTGGCGACCTTCCACACTGGCCTTGGCTGCTTTATGGGGCCATCAGTCCTTTACTTTGCGGTCAAAGCCATTATGGGTTGAACGCAAGTCGGCTGAACCTCTACGGAGCATACGATGACCGATTTGAATTATCCAAGACCGCACGATCTGCTCTGGCATGACGGCGTGCATGGGTTGAGCGCACTGTCTGCTGCGGCGAGTTTGCCGGCTTGGTTTAATCCAAATTGGCCGGTAGTGGTGCGCCGTGCACCGTTAAGTGAAGATGGGCTGTGCGTGCCGGTCGGTTTGCGCGGGTTGACGCGCAGTGTGCGTTTTCCCGCGTTATTAGCGCATTCATCGATTAAGCGATGCCTCACGCCTGATGCATTGATTGAGCCTGATTTATGGCTGCTCAATCCTGAAATTGGAAATCTTCCGGCCCTCAACGCATTTCATGTTGTGCTAAAAAAACTATCGTCCACTGATTTGGTTTGGGGGCCGACCGGCAGCGTTGGATTTGCGTTAGCTACGGGAACGGCGGTTATCAACGCTGACAGTGATTTAGACTTGGTGCTGCGGGCAGATGAAAGATTGAGCGCAGAGCAAATCAAACTGTTACAACATGCGCTTACCCAAACTGAATGCCGGATTGATCTTCAAATCGATAGCGGCTTTGGCGGCTTTTCGTTTGTAGAATGGGTGCGTGACGCCGGACGAGTTTTGTTGAAGACAGAAACCGGTCCCGTTTTGACGGATGATCCGTGGGCTCATCCGATTGAATCCAATCATTCGAAACAGCGCATGGGCTAACGATGAGCTTGTTGTTCATGTTCCCCGGTCAAGGTGCGCAAAGGGCAGGGATGCTGCATTCCTTGCCAAATTCTCCTGAAGTAGCTCAAACCATCGAGCAAGCCAGCGTCGTGCTGGGCACAAATTGCTTGTCGCTCGATACAGCAACCTCGCTAGAATCCACCATTGCGGTGCAACTCTGTTTATTAATCGCAGGCGTTGCCATGGCGCGCCATTTTGCGGTCAATAATGTTGTGCCGAGCATGGTGGCTGGATTATCCATTGGCGCGTATCCAGCAGCGGTAACTGCAGGGGTGCTGAATTTTGCGGATGCGGTGCGCATGGTGAAACGCCGCGCCGAATTGATGGATCAAGCTTACCCGCAGGGCTTTGGTATGACTGCGATTAATGGTTTAGATCGCTTTGAATTGGGCGCGATTATCGACACTATTCACTCGTCCAATTCGCCAGTTTATTTAGCCAACCTGAACGCGGCCAAACAATTGGTGATTGCTGGCAGCGAGTCAGCGATGCAACAGGTGGCGCAGCAGGCTTTGCGCCAAGGGGCGACGAAAACGATACGGTTAGCGGTGACCGTGCCATCGCATTGCCCTTTGTTTGACGACGCTGCTTTGCAATTGCAACGCACTTTTGATGATGTTGAGTTTAGTGCGCCCCGGATTGCCTACCTCAGTTCGAATGCCGCGCGAGCACTATTTAATCCCTTGCATATCAAGCTGGACTTAACCAGCAACATGGCTAAGCAAGTGCATTGGGCTGATACCTTGCGACTGGCTTGGGAGCGAGGTGCGCGCTTGGCTATCGAGATGCCAAGCGGGACTGTTTTGAGTAAGCTAGCCAGCGCCCAATGGACCGAAGGCGTTGCGCTGGCCTGCGATAATTCGCGCTTGGATACGCTGTTTGCCCTAGCCCAGCGCGAGCAATCGCATTGACTACTTCGCGATAACCCGTCGAATTAACACCTCGATACAACGCGCTAATATAACTCCTGCCTAAACCAAGGCCATCTCGTCATTTCTCGACCTGACCTTTTCAACGGATGCTCGTAAAGTTGTGACCGCAATTAACGACATTTACATGATAGACCTTGCTCAAAGTCATTTAAGTGGTTAAATTTGTGGCTATTGTTGCATCTCGTTTATCTGTTTGATTTCCCCGCACTTGAATTGACCAACGCTTGGATAGGAACCCCGCGATGACTAATGCTGCCAGCACCAAACTCATTCTTGATTATGTATATGAACACGAAGAGGAACACCCCAGCAAAACCTATCTAACACAACCGCTGGGCCATGGAAAAATCGTGGATTTTAGTTGGGGAGAAGTGCTCGAGCAGGCGCGCCGCATGGCGACGTATTTGAAGAGTCAGGGTTGCGGCGAAGGTACGCAGGTTGCTATTTTATCCAAGAACTGCGCTTATTTTTTCATGGCCGAACTCGCCATTTGGATGGCTGGTGGCACCACGGTGTCGATTTTCCCGACCGAGAGCGCAGAAACGATAGGTTATGTGTTGGAGCATAGCGAAGCCAAGATGATTTTTATCGGTAAGCTTGATACGTGGCAGCAGCAATCCGCTGGCGTACCCGCTCATGTAGCGCGCATTATCATGCCGTTAGCACCACGAATCGACGGCGCAAAGTGGGAAGAAATTTTAGTTAAGAATCGACCTATTGCCGGCAAGCCCGCCAGAAAGCCGGATGATCTAGCGATGCTTATTTATACGTCCGGCTCAACCGGACAGCCCAAAGGCGTGATGCACAATTTTCAGCGCATTACGCGCGCGGTAGAGTCGGTGATTAATGTTAGTAAGCTGCAGCCTGAAGAACGCTTTATTTCGTATTTACCGCTGTCCCATGTGGTAGAGCGTACCTTTGTTGAGTGCGGTACTTTGATCGGTGGAGGACATGTATTTTTTGCCGATTCGCTGGCCACGTTTATGGAGGATGTGAAACGCGCTAGACCAACGATTTTCTTATCGGTGCCGCGCTTATGGCTTAAATTCCAGGAAGGCGTGCTGGCGCAGATGCCCGCCAAGAAACTCGATTTTTTATTAAAAATTCCAGTCATTAAAAAAATCGTCAGCCGCAAGGTGTTAGAAGGGTTAGGACTAGATCAAGCGCGTTTGGCCGGCAGCGGCACGGCGCCGATTCCCGCTGAATTGCTCGCTTGGTACCAACGCCTAGGATTGAATTTGTTGGAAGGCTACGGGATGACCGAAGATTTCGCCTGCTCGCATTTGTCTAGCGATGCGCATCACGAAATTGGCTTTGTCGGCGTGGCCTGCCCGGGCGTGCAAGTGCGCATTAGTGACGATGGTGAAGTCTTGATCAAATCGCCCGGTCAACTCGTCGGTTATTTCAAGCGTCCTGAGTTAACGCAAGAATGTTTCACCGAGGATGGCTTTTTCCGCACAGGCGATCAAGGTTATTTACGCGCTGATGGCATGTTGAAAATCACCGGTCGTTTAAAGGAAATCTTTAAAACGGGCAAAGGCAAATATGTCGCTCCTGCCCCGATAGAAAACCAACTCAACGCGCACCCGTTGATTGAACTGTCCTTGGTCTCTGGCGTGGGGAAAGAAAGCGCCTACGCGATGGTGTTATTGAAGGAAGAGCGCCGCATTCAATTATTGCAAGCGGCTTCCGAAGGCAGCAAACAGCGCCTGTTGCGTTCGCAAATGGAAGCGCAGTTGGAGCAATTGCTGGCCGATGTGAATCAAGAGTTAGTCAGCTATGAGCAATTGCATATGCTGGTTGTGGTATCTGATCCTTGGACGATTGAGAACGGTTGCCTGACCCCGACCATGAAGATCAAGCGCAGCAGAATTGAAGCGAAAGTTACCGAGCAATTGGATGGGTGGTATGCGTCGGGGAAAAAGGTGGTTTGGTTTTAATGAGTTGTACTGCGCTGTCTCGTTTTCTATGACGAGTTTGCCCCCGCCACTTGGCATTCACACCCGTTTTAATTGTTAGCAGTTATCTAGTCATTAATACCTCCTAGTTGTATCGGGAGGTAATCACCTTCTTTTCGACTATCCCCAACTCCTTGCCTCTTGAGCAATAACTCATCGTTACTGACTCAATGCCGACCAACTTCACAAACTTGAATACCGCATAAGTAACTTCTAATATCAAACTATCAGCCGGCATTGAGCTGAGCGGCGGCATTACCATTTTTGAGCGCTATCGTAGTTAAAAGAATGTTTAAAAATATAAGTATCGGTCGTTTCGATGATTTGCTCTATGAAAATTTAGGGTCGAATTGGAGCCGCTGTATTAGTCTTACACAGCGCTAAAACGCGCTTGCTTAACAATCAGGCCAACGAGACTTTAAAGAATTCGGCCTACCAATGCAGTATTAGCTAGCAATAAGAATAAGTTGGAGACACCCTTGTTTCTTGATCAACCACCCGAATCCTCGCAGCAGATTGTCAATCATGCTGGCGTGCTCACGTTCGACGAATTTGGTGTGATCGTCGCGTGCGATACGGGCGTCGCTCGGCTATTTGGTTATCAAAAACACGAACTACTTAAGCAACCCCTGTCGTTGTTAATTCCGCCGCCATTTTCATCCCAAGGCGCGCACTTGCAAGATGGAGCGATTTTTCGAATTATTGGCAAACGTAAGCAGGGTTCAGTGTTGCACGCCAAGTTAGAAATCAATGTAGTCAAATTAGCGGGACAATCGTTGTTCGTCGCCTCACTCAGTGAGCGCGCTGCCAATATCGACCTCAACAACGATCTACAACACAGCGCGGCGATTGCGCATGCCATTTTTGAAACGGCGATCAATCCCATCATCACGATTGATGCCAAAGGATTTATTCGCACCTTTAATTCTGCGGCGCTGCAATTGTTTGGTTACGCACCATCAGAAATGAGCGGCATGAATGTGCGCGAATTAATGCCGCAACCCTATCGCGATGAGCATGACGGCTATTTGCAGCGTTATCTGCAGGGCGGTACGCCGCGTATTATTGGAACCGGACGCGAAGTCGGCGCGCAGCGTAAAGATGGCACGGTCATACCAATTCATATCTCGGTCGGCGCGATGTCGGTGCCAGGGCAATCGATGTTTGTCGGGATTATTGTCGATTTGACTGAGCGCCGCGCGATTGAACAAGAATTGCTGCAACATCGTGATCAATTGACCGCGTTGGTGGAAAAGGCAACCAGTGATTTGCAGGCGATTGTCAGCCGCAACAACAATATCGCTAGCCGTATTCCCGGTGTGATTTATGTGTACCAATTGCGACCTGATGGAAGCTCTTGTTTTCCTTACACGAGCGATGCCATTTTTGACATTTTCGGTATTCTCCCCGAGTCGATACGGGAAGACGCAAGCAGCGCGATGAATTTGGTGTATGCCGACGACCTCGAATTGATCGCGACATCGGTGGAGATTTCTGCGCGTGATTTGACGCCGTGGCGCGAGCAATTTCGGATTTATTTCCCCGATGGCTCGCTGCATTGGGTTTATGGCGATTCCATTCCGCAGCGCGGCGAAGACGGGACCACCACTTGGTATGGTTATATTGCCGACATCACTGAGCGAAAAAAGCTGGAACAAGAATTAAAGGATAGCGAAGTATTAAATAAAGCTCTGTTTCAAAACTCGCACATTCCGATGGTTGTAAACGATCCCAACGGCGCAGGCTTTGTCGATTGCAATCAGGCAGCGGTTGACATATACGGTTACACCGACCGCAACGAGGTGTTAGGTAAAACACCGCTGGATGTGTCGGCGCCATTTCAATATGACGGAACGCCATCTGTCGATTTGATGGCACAACGCGATCAAGCAGCCATTGAAAATCAGATCGAAATTTTCGAATGGCGCCATCGACGCCCCAATGGGGAAATATGGGACGCCAAAGTGCATCTGATGCATTTCCAGCATCGCGGCAAAGACATGTTGCAGTTCACTTTGGAAGATATTACTGAACGCAAGCGGGCCGAAACTGCCTTGCGCGCCAGTGAGGAAAAATTACGCGGCCTGTTTGAACTCTCGCCGTTAGGCATTGCGCTGACCGATATGGAAGGGCATTACCTTGAGTTTAATCAGGCGTTTGTTGACATTACCGGTTACTCCGAAAGTGAACTCAAGGACTTAAATTCCTGGGAAATGACCCCGGCCAAATATGCGCCAGATCATGCACGGTTATTTCACGAATTAAAAACCCATGGCCGCTATTCGTCTTACGAAAAAGAATACTGCCGCAAAGATGGCACTTTGGTTCCGGTCAGTATCAACGGCATGTTGGTTACTGGTCAGGACGGACAAGATTACTGTTGGTCGATTATCGAAGATGTGACCGAGAAAAAACGCATCGCCGCTGCGCTGCAGCAAGCGATGGACGAGCTTAACAATCTGATCGAGCATATTCCCGCTGGCGTGTACAAACACCGCGTAAAGGCCGACGGCACGACACAATTTGACTTCGTCAGTCCTCGCATGTGTGAACTCATGGAAGTATCGATGGAGCAGGCCTTCAGCGATCAAGCCATGATTTTGCAGCGCATTCACCCTGATGAAATTAGCGCCTTTTTAGCCCAACTCAACAAGCGACAGCGCCCGGATGAACCTTTTGTTTGGGAAGGGCGTACGCGCGAAGGCATGAAAGTCCGTTGGGTGCACATTGAGGCATACCGCACCGTGCTGCCCAACGGCGACATTCTTTCTAACGGCATAGCCTACGACATAACCCAAACTAAAGAGCATGAACAGCAGCTCAACATCCTCGCCAACTACGATAGCTTAACTGGCTTACCGAACCGCAAATTGTTAATCGATCGTTTGCAACAAGCCGTCTCGCAAGCCAAGCGCAATCAAACCTCTGTTGCTGTGATCTTCTTGGATTTAGACGGATTTAAGCCAGTAAATGACACACATGGCCACGCCGTGGGCGACAAATTACTGATTGAAATCGCTCAACGGCTAAGTGGCAATTTGCGCGAATGCGATACCGTAGCGCGCATTGGTGGCGATGAGTTTGTGCTGTTATTGCGCGGCTTAGAGCAGATGGATCAATATCACATCGCCTTGCAACGCATTCTGGATTCGATTAACCAACCGGTCACCATCGACGTGATTACTGTGACCGTATCGGCCAGTATCGGATTAAGCCAATATCCATGCGACGCGACGGATCCCGATATTTTATTGCGCTTGGCCGATCAATCAATGTACAGCGCCAAACAAAGCGGTAAAAATAAATATAAGTTTTATTCGGGCGATTAACTCTGGGTTGCGTGCCTTTGATGCTTGGTGTGCTTGATCTGTCCGAACCCAATAGTGCACAGGCGCGTCGAGTGGGTTTGCTAAACTGACGTCGTTAAGTCCATAAAAATTGCTATATTTCACGGTTTAACATACTATTTTCCGGAACGATTATCTGGTGTTGGGCGCTTAGGTTGTTAAGTTCGAAAACAAACATTAAAAAGGAAAATCCACATGTCACTTCTTCACAATGAGCAAGCCGTAACGACGACCGACATTGCCTATTTAGATGCTGTCAGCGTCGCGATGAATCACCTTCCGCTGGAAGCTGGCGTGTATGGTGTTAAATACTTTGATGGATCGACCGGCTCTGAAGAGTGGGATGGCGCAAATTGGATAGGCCGAACCGACGTCGCACGTTATAGCGGTCGCCCCTTGTTACTCTCAAAAGTAGAGAAGCAAGAACACGTTGATACGATACTTGGCACAGTGAGCTCAGTTCACACTCCATCCGCCAGCGCGTTAGCATTAGCGCGTCATTATGCGTCGAAGCTGGAAAAGAACCGTACCGGCAGTAAGGTTGGCGTTCATGTACAAAACATGTTTGGGTTTTATCTATTAGCGAAAAACCTCGGCATGAATTTTGATGCCAACGATAAGTCCACACCGGCGACCATCACGGACAAAAAGTTGCTGGAGTGGGCGCATCAAGAAATCGGTAAGAAAGACGCCGATCGGCTTGCAAAAATTATGCGTGAAGCGGCCAAACCGGGGCCGGCATTGCAAGCTTGGCTCAAAGAGATTTTGGCTTAACTCCAAGCTCCTATCAACCTAGGCAGCAGAGATAAATAGGGTCATTTTCTTGCACTCTTGGTGACAGAAAATGACCTAAATAAATTAAATCGATGTACGGCTAACGCGGTCGTTAATTTAAATCCGCCACATTGAGTCGGAGGGCGTTTAAGTAGCCTTTGAATCGTTGCCTATCGGCAAAACTTCGTAAGTTCCCCAGTTTATAGCCCACCATTTCCAGCCTAGCGCTTTGTTCACTTTCCATTGTTTGTGAACCCACCAAAACAACTATTTCACAAAAAGTCACAATGTCCCGATAAATCGTGACGGAAAACAATTGTTTTACAGCAAAATCTTCGGTAATGTCCTTGTTGCCGCACTTCAATTCATTACTTCCCGGAGATTGTATGAAAAAACTTTTGTTAGTTGTCGCGTTGTGTCTGCCTTTTTTTGCCGTTCATGCTGAGAATGCGCAGCAATCAAAAATGGCGACTTGCAATAAAGACGCCACAGGAAAAAAAGGCGATGAGCGTAAAGCATTCATGAAAGACTGCTTGTCCGCCAAACCGGTGGTAGAAGAAAAGAAACTCACCCCGCAGCAAGAGAAAATGAAATCCTGCAATGCCGATGCCAAGGGGATGAAAGGCGATGAGCGTAAGACGTTTATGTCGAATTGCCTGAAGAAATCCTAATTCTCCCGCCACGTCCAGTGGCCTAAGTCCAACCCTAGAGACCGCTTTGTGACGTTCTCTAGGGGCTGGATTTGATTTCCTTTGCGTAACAGTAAAGCGACACATTTTTATTATTTGTTTTGTAAAACTCTCGAAATCGACCTAACCTAGGATGAACGACCCCTCACATCGTAGAAAGTGAACATCCTATGGCTTCGATAGAGCAGTTAGAAAAAATAGCGAACGCATGGTGGTACTACAGCGCCGAACTTGCCGACGGTCTTGTTGCTCACGGCCAATATCCTTCTACTTTTCCCTATTTACCGCGCTTACTGATGCGTCGGGCCGATTTAACTAATGCTGATTGCTTGGATCTCGGCTGCATGGAAGGCATGTTGCAAGTCCTGATGCATCGTGGCGGCGCAAAGCGTATAGTCGCGGCCGACGCTGTTCCGCACTGCACAGAAAAAATGGCGACGCTGCAAGAAGTCTATGACGCAAGTTGGACATTCAAGGAAATTGGCTTGATGTACGACTTAAGCCACAAGTTTGCAGCCGACGAAAGCTTTGATTTTGTGAACCTCTCGGGCGTGCTCTACCATGTTTTTTCACCGATGCACACAATCGCTAGCGTCCGACCTTTGGTCAAACAAAATGGCCTTTTTTTGGTGTCCACCAATGTCATCAATGAAGTATCAGACACCATGCAATTCAACACGGCTGGGCGACAAGAAGCGGAAAGTAATACCTTTTGGTATCCCTCGATTTCCTTGCTGGAATACTTTCTCCGTTATTTTAATTTTGCTCCGATTGACTGCGTTTTTGTTCCGATTGAGTCCAAATGCATACCCGGCTATGGAAACATAAGCATCGTCTGTCGCGCGGTTGGTCAAGCTCAAGCATTAGCGGCGAACGATAATTGGGGCAAGGATTCAATTCGGCATTCATGGGAATACCTGTCGCTCTCGAAACAGCGCTATGGTTCGCAAACACCGGACTCGACCATCGGCTATGCGGTGCCGCCAGCCTTGCAAGATCAAGTTAATCGAACGGGATCATTCAATCTTTACCAGGCTGTCAATGAATTAGGATGTCAGGTTGACGGTACGACCTCCAACATTCAAGACACCTATTTATTGCGACTGAATGATCAAAATTAAAACGAGTTTTTTGTAGTTCAATCCTGATCGATAAATGAGCCGATAAACAAAGCCTGCAGCTATGACAAATAACACATCCACCGACAACCATTCGCTGCTAGCCCAAGCTAATGACCCAGACACGGCAAGCGAGATGTTGGTGCAACTTTCAATGTCGGATGATGAGGTAATTCGTGGCGCGGTGGCCTGCAACAAATCAACGCCAGAAGCTGTGATTGAATCGCTGTTAAAGGACAAAAGTGAACACGTCTTGGATTGCCTGAAAAAGCGAGCGATTCTGCATCAAGCACGATTTATTAAACCCCAAAAAGTAATTGGTAAGCATGTGGTTTTCCGTGAGGCGAATACAGCAGACGCCGAGTTTATCCTGCAATTACGCACCGACTCCGTCATTGGGAAATACCTGTCACACACCGCAAACGATTTGAATTTGCAAGTCCAATGGCTGGAAAAGTATGCCAACGACAGCACCCAGATTTATTTCATTATTGAAGATAAAACTGGCGAACGCTTCGGCACTATCAGACTTTACGATCAACAAGGCGATTCATTTTGCTGGGGGTCGTGGATATTACGAGAAGGGCGACCTAGCGGCTTTGCGGTGGAGTCAGCACTCATGGTTTATCACTTCGCGTTGGGCTTGGGCTTTAAGCAATCGCACTTTGACGTGAGAAAGGGAAATGAGTCGGTATGGAATTTCCATGAACGTTTTGGCGCAGTGCGAGTTGCTGAAACGGACGAAGACTACCTCTACAGTATTTCGTTAGAGGCGATACAAAAGTCATTGCAAAAATACGAGAAATACTTGCCTAACGGGGTTGAAGTTCAACCCTAAGTTTCACGGGTTTCGGCGAGCCGATTTGAAAAGAATACCGTCCACCCATCTCTCCGCAGCACTATTGGCGGAAATGCAATCCAAGCCTAAGCTAACGCTGCCAAATTAAGGTTTGGTTTTTGGATCGGCGATCAAAGGCACAATCAAGCTATTCATCATCGCAATTTCATTGGCATCAAATCGGCCACTTCGATCATTTTTGGAGCGCTCGAGCCTGTCTCATGCCAGTGCCCTAAAAAGTGGCGTTGCCGCTGTAGCTGTTGGTTTAAGCACGCCAGTTTGAGCCACAGTCGACCCCAATTGCAGCGCAATGTACGTAATGTAATCAGCAAATTAAGGATGTAATGCTTTGTAACTGCTGTCTTCCCAGAGGCGAGCGATGCCGTTTTATGCTCATACCAACTCACTCAGGGGAACATCATGAAAACTCGTACAATTGCCCGCTCGATCCTGTTGACAATCGCAGCAGTCATCACGTTATCTAGCCTGTCCGGCTGTGTTGTTGTCCCAGCGCGCGGCTATGTTGCGGCACCAGTTACTTATCACGCTTATTACGTTCGTTAATCGGAACGCTGCGTGTTGTTAGGTTCAAGGCCGGAATTGAGGACTCCTCCAAACAGTGCTCATTCCGTCCTGATTTGATGTTGTCCTGCTTATGAAGCTAATGCCAGCGCGATGCCTTCGCCGCCGATGCTGATTAGGAAAAATAAGCCGGTGTAGGCGATTAGCCATCCGATAGCGATGAGCTTTTTGCCGTTTTCGCGGCTTTTAATCAGGTAGTAAGGAATGCCGATTACGGCGGCACCCAAGATCACAATATTGAGAACTATATGACGCTGATAGTGGCGTAAATTGCTGTCTTGGTGATACCAACTCAGCATGATTGCCACGGTCGATAGCAGCGCAATCGCATCCCACCACAGGGGCGAGACCGCATGCCTGGCTTCATAGAAACCGGAGACCAAGCCATCTGCAAAGGACAAAACTAGCAGGGCGATCAGCAACCATTGAATGCTTGCTGGGCCGAATTTTCCTAGATTTAATTTTGGAATCACTGACGGATACATTGTATTGGCCGGATTGGTTGCGCTAGACATGGTTTAAATAGGTTGGGCGTAAAGATGGGCGCAGTGTAATCAGATTTGGAATTGGCTGCAATCGTGGCGGATGTAAAAAAAGCAGAGTTGTTGTCAACTCTGCTTTTTTATTGCCGCGTACCTCGGTAGTTTAAACGCCTAAACGCCTAAACGATCGCGTAAATCATACCAAGCCGCGCCCATAGCAGTCAGTGGCACGCGGAACATGCGACCACCTGGGAATGGATAGTGCGGCAAGCTCTCGAATGCGGAGAAGCGTTCAGCTTGCCCGCGAATCGCCTCAGATAACAAGCGTCCGATCAAATGCGTGAAGGTGATGCCATGACCTGAGCAGCCTTGTGAGTAATAGATGTTGTCGCTCAATTTGCCGACTTCTGGCATACGCGACAAGGTCAGCAAGAAGTTACCGGTCCAGCCGTAATCGATTTTGACGTTCTTCAATTGCGGGAATACTTTCAACATGTTTGGACGCAAAATCGATTCAATGTGCGAAGGATCGCGCGCGCCATAAATCACGCCGCCGCCAAAGATCAAGCGCTTGTCGCCCGACAAACGGTAGTAATCGAGCAGGAAGTTATTGTCTTCGACGCAGTAGTCGGAGGGCAGAATTTCTTCGGCTAATTTACCTAATGGTTCGGTAGTGATGACTTGCGTACCGCATGGCATGGACATTTTAGCCAGCTTCGGTTCCAAATCACCGATGTAGGCGTTGCACGCTACGATGACAAATTTTGCTTTGACCGAGCCTTGCGCGGTATGCACCACGGGATTTGTGCCGCGATCAATTTTGGTCACGCCGCTGTTCTCGTAAATCACGCCACCATTTTGTTCAACCGCTGCCGCTTCGCCTAAAGTCAAATTCAATGGGTGGAAATGGCCGCCCGATTTATCCACCAAAATCGCTTGATAGCGATCGGTGTTGACGACTTTTTTGATCTCGCTAGCGTTTTCGATCAGGCTTAAGTCTTTATTGCCCCATTTTTCCCACAGTTCTTTTTGTTCTTCCAATGCTTTGACTTTTTTCTTCGACATCGCTGCGTACACGCCGCCGGTTTTTAAGTCGCATTGGATATCGTATTTGGCGATGCGCTCGCGAATAATCTTGGCACCTTCAAACATCATTTCGGCCAGTGGTTTGGCTTTTTCTTTGCCGTAGCTGGATTCGATCACATCAATATCGCGTGAATAGCTGTGTACGATTTGACCGCCATTGCGACCGGATGCACCCCAGCCGACTTTAGCTTGTTCTAGGATCACGACTTTGAACCCCGCTTCGGCCAGATGCAAGCCAGCGCTTAAGCCGGTATAGCCAGCGCCGATGATGCAGATATCGGTGTCAATAGCGCCTTGCAGGGCAGGGCGGTTAGGGGAAGCGTGCGCCGAAGCGGCGTAGTAAGAAGGAGCGTGTGGAATTGTGGACATAATTACCTTGCTAGTTGGTGTAAAGCGCCGCGCGCTTATTGAACATTATTTATAAATTTCGTGATAAATCTAAACCAAGCCGGGCAAATTGCGTATCCAGCGGCTGTAAATCACGTGCGCTAAAGCGTTGCTGGTCGGGATACGTTCTTTTAAGCTGGCTACGAGCGACTCGGACGATTGCACGCTGGGTAAATGCAACACCGCGTCAATATCGGATTTTTCATCAATGGCCCAATGACGAACTTTTTTGTCTTTTACCTCGCAATGAA
Source organism: Sapientia aquatica (assembly GCF_004358105.1). GTDB lineage: Bacteria > Pseudomonadota > Gammaproteobacteria > Burkholderiales > Burkholderiaceae_D > Solimicrobium > Solimicrobium aquaticum. Next base: position 719,868 of record NZ_SMYL01000002.1, read on the forward strand.
ACTGCATCGCGATGTGTTTCTCGCCAATCGTAAAAGCCTGATTCTGGCAATAAGGATTGCTGGCAATCAGCTTGGCGCCTTCTGGTACGGAGAACGTTTCGTTATGCCATTGGAACAACTCAAAGTCGGTGTGTCCACCAAACCAATCGCGCGCTGCATGGGCGTCAATGACGTGAATCGGATTCCAGCCAATTTCGTACATCAACGCTTTTTGCACCGTGCCACCCAAAGCAGTGCTGATTAATTGGCCGCCCAAGCAATGCCCAATCATCGGAATATCGGCGGCTAAGGCTTGACGCACTAGCTCTTTTTCTTGGCGTAAAAACGGAAAATTCTCTTCATCATTAACACTCATCGGCCCGCCGAGCATGCAATAACCGGAATAATCCTGAATCGATTCTGGCGGTAATTCGCCAGCGTACATGTGACGCACTTCGAATGGAATTTTTTGTTCGGTTAAAAAATCAACAAAATAATCCGGTGTATCAAACAAGACCTGCTGAATAATTAAAACTGGTTTCATGTACTAAAAATCGATTCGGTTAAAAGTAGATTATTGTCACTCGGATTCGGCGTAGACGCGGCAGGCGTAGCCAAAGGCTTCAAACATTTTGATCGAATGTGGATTCTGCGCTGCCTTCCATTCGGGATGCCATTGCACGCCCAAAGTGAATTGGCTGGCTTCGGGCAAATAAATCGCTTCGATCGAAGCATCTTCGGCGTAGCCAATCGGTTGCACGCCTTTGCCTAAGGTTTTAATCCCTTGACCGTGTAAGGAGTTCACCATGATTTCTTCTTGACCCAGTAACTTCGCCAGCCAGCTATTGGCGGTAAAGCGCACCGAATGCACGTCGGCATATTGCTCTTCAACCGATGCGTCGCCGTTTTCGCGGTGATCCAACATGCCGGGCAGAGAATACAGTTTTTGATGCAGATCGCCACCAAGGGCTACGTTGATTTCTTGCATGCCACGACATACAGCAAAAATAGGTAAGCCCATTTTTAAGGCGGCATGAATAAGGGGAATATCGAATTGATCGCGAAGAATATCTTGCTGTTTTTCGGGAGTGAGATTGGCTTGACCGTACAAAGTTGGATCAATATTGCTGCCAGCGCCGGTCAGATACACACCATCGACCATGCTTAAATACTGCTCAATATCTTCGGGGCCAAAACAAGTGGGAGCTAAAATCGGAACGCAACCTGCATGTTCAACTAAGGGTTTGATGTACTTCACGGTCATTACTTGGTAATCATGACCTTTACGTTCTTGTGCTCCCATCGACATCAGTACTACAGGCTTACGTTTTAAGTTTATTGCGTTTTGTGAGTTTTTTTTCAACATACATTACCTTTGCTTAGGCGAGGATTCGCCATCACGTCCGGGTTGGTCTCCTAAAGCGGAAATTTAATTTTAATTAATTGGAGTTAGACAAAATTAACCTAGTAGCTAGAACAATTTTGTGTAAGTCCTAAACTGGTGGTGACCAACTCGTTTTTTCCGCACAGCGACGCGTCTCAATCGGCTGCGAAGCTAGAATACCCAAGCGGCAAAACCCAAACAAACACAGTTTGAGCAAGTTTAGTTGCGGATTTTTGCCATGTTTCTTTAAAGACACTTTTCGCTTGTGCGATTATTTCGGGGCTAACTTCACGCGGGACAAAGCTGGCTTTGGCGCTGTTGTTTTCGTCAATTTAGTTAGAGAGAAAATTCTAATTACCCGCAAACCTAACATTCATGAGCCTCTTGAGAAGTGGTCTTATCGAAAAACTTTAGTTCTAAAGCATGTGCCGCAAAAAATTCGCTTTACAAGCGAAATGCACGATTGTTATATTGATTCGCGGAAATGTTTATGCGCAAGCGGCATTTTTCAACCATAAAGAGCAGCATGCGAAGACATGACTGCTGACAAAAATTAAAAAACAAAAGTCGGTAAACAACCGATTTACGGCATTGAATGGAGATCACAATGTTGTTGGAGACAGTATCGTCTGTGCGTACGCTCGTCCTTACCAAGGCAGCACGCCAGCAAATCAAGGCAACACGCCGTCAAATTACCTGCGCTGTTAGTCTGGCAAGCTTAGTTGTCGGCACATTTTTTAGCCCAATTTCCCACGCCGCTGCCGCCGATGGAAAAGCCATTTTTAACGGCACTTGCATCGCTTGCCATGGCAGCAAAGGCGAAGGCAATAGCAAAATTGGCGCACCCAATATCGCCGGTATGGAGGCGAGTTATGTCCAGCGCCAGCTTGCCCATTTCTCATCCGGACTGCGCGGCTCAGCGCCTAACGATAGCTATGGCGCACAAATGCGCGCTTCTGTGGCGGTGTTAAAAACCGATGCCGATCGCGCCGCGATTGCTTCCTATATCGCCAGCCTGCCGCAAGTTAAACCAAGCGCCTCTTATAGCGGCAATTTAAGCAAAGGCAGCACCCAGTTCAATGCCGTGTGCAGCTCTTGTCACGGCAGCCGCGGGCAGGGTAATCCAGGCATGGGCGCACCGAGTTTGATCGGTGTTGAGCCGCAATATTTAGAGCGCCAAATTAACGCTTTCCGATCAGGCCAGCGCGGAGCCAATCCGGACGATAAGCAGGGCGGATTAATGAAAGTCGGCGCGAGCATGTTGCCCGATGCTGGCAGTGTGCGCGATGTGGTCGCCTATATTGCAACGTTGAAGCCTTGATGAACATGAACAAGTCACTGCGTTATTTGCTATTTGTTGTAATCGGTTTTTGTTGTTCCCCAGTTTGGGCGGCAGATTTCACGCTTTCTACTCAATGTCCGGCCAGCTTTGTGTTGCGCGAAGGGCATTGCAAATTGGTGTCCAATTACACCGATTATGCGTCGTTGCAGAATGCGGGCGTAGGTGGGTTAAAGACGGGCTTGCCGACGATTCGGGATGGCTTTACGCCGCAAGAAATTGACCTTGGGCGCTATTTGTTTTTTGATCCAATTTTGTCCGGCAATGGCAAGCAATCGTGTGCCAGTTGCCACAATCCGGATAAAGGCTTTGCTGATAGCCGAGCGCGCAGCATCGGTTCAACCGGCAAAGAAACGACGCGCAATGCGCCGAGTTTGTGGAATGTTGGATTCTTAAAACGTTTCTTCTTGGATGGTCGTGCCAGCTCGTTAGAAGAACAGATGAAAGGGCCGCTGTACAGCCCGATTGAGATGGCCTCAACTCCGCAGCAAGTTTTGACTAGCTTGAATGGTAATAAAGAATACCGTCGCCTATTCGCTAGCGCCTATCCAAGCGCTTTCGCGGATAGCAAAGCGACGATCAACGTCGATCAGGTTTATCGTTCGATTGCGGCGTTTGAGACCTCGTTAATTTCACTTAACAGCCGCTACGATTTATACGCGCATGGTTTTCCTGATGCGTTGACCAAGCCGGAAGTGGAGGGCTTAAACGTGTTCCGTTCTTTCGTCGCGCGTTGTGCGGAATGCCATACGCCGCCGCTATTTTCTAATCAGCAGGTCGTGGTTATTGGAACGCCCGAGCCAGCCGGAATGCCGTTTGATCCGGGTGCTGGCGCGTATAGCAAGGAACCCAATTTACGCGGCGGCTTTAAAGTGCCGAGTTTGCGTAATGTCGAGTTGACGGCGCCCTATATGCACTCAGGACGTTTTGCCACCTTGCGTGAAGTGGTTAGTTTTTATAACGAAGGGCGCGGACATGCTGTGCCCAAAGATGAAAAGTTGATTTTGCATTGGCATATTCATGAGCCGAAATTGACCAACGCAGAACTAGATTGCTTAGTAGATTTTTTGAAGACGTTGACCGATGAATCATTTAAGCCGCAGCGTCCCAAAGCTGTTCCGTCGGGTTTGTCGTTGAAATAAATCGTAGTACCTAATAATAAATAAGGAGATGAGATGAGCAAAAAAGGAATCGCGCTAACGCTGGTTGCCGTGCTAGTTGCTGCTGGCGCCGGCTATCTGGGCGCGCGCAAACAATATGCCAATGCGGGTGCTGAAGCCGTCGCCGCCGCGCAATCGTTGCAAACTTCGCGCACTGGTTCAACTGGCAAAGGCAGCGCTGCCCAATTATCTGATGCGCTCGCAGCAGCCATGACCGGTAAAACCATCGTCGTTAAACCGGGTGAATTAATCCAAGCGGCGGTGGCGCAAGCTAAGTCGGGCGATACGGTGCAAGTGATGCCGGGCACTTATAACGAAACGGTGTACATCGATAAAGACAACATCGCGTTAGTCGGCGTGATTCAAGAAGGAAAATGGCCAACGCTTGATGGAATGAGCAAGTTGAATGACGCGGTTTTGTATTCCGGTAATGGCATTCGAGTTGAGAATTTCAAAATTGTGAAATTCAAAGGCAATGCGATTATGGGCCAAGCGGGTAACAACTTTGTGATTCGCCATAACTGGATTGAAGACACTGGCGTGTACGGGATTTTTCCGCAATTCGGTCAAAACGGTTTGATTCAATATAACGTCTTGTCGGGCATTGAAGATGCGGCGATTTATGTGGGTATGTCAGACAATATCCAAGTCGATCACAACGAAGTGCATGGCAATGTGGCGGGGATTGAAATCGAGAACTCCCGTCACGCCATTGTGGAAGACAATATGGTGTACGACAACGCGGGCGGGGTGTTGACCTTTGTTACGCCTTGGTTGCCGATCAAGACAACTTTCGATGTCATTATTCGCAATAACTTTGTGGTCAATAACAACCATAAAAACTTCGGCGCCGTTGGTTCTATCGTCTCTGGCGTGCCGAGCGGAACCGGTGTGATCGTTATGGCGGCAAAAGATGTGGTGATTGAGAACAACGTGATTCGCGATAATAAAAATGCGGGGATTATCGTTGCCGATCACAAATCGTTTGCCAATATCACCGTCGATCCAGAATCCGATCCTTACCCAGATCGGGTACAAGTGTTATCGAATTTGTTCTCCAATAACGGTTACGAGCCTATTGATGACATCAAAGCATTAATGTTGGCTTCCTTGACTAAACAAGGCCCGGATATCGTGGCCGTGGGCGGTGGCACTGGTAATTGCATGGTTGATCGTGCATCGCATTCCACGTTGGGAATTAGTGGTTGGGCAACGGTTTGTCCAATTACCACTTCAGCACAAACGGTGAGTTTGTTGTTGGATAAACCTGCTACACCACGTTCGACCGAAACTGTGACCAAAGGTCAGGTGCTCTATAACGGCATTTGCGCTGGTTGCCATACTTACAGCGCGCGCATGATTGGCCCACCAACGCAGATTATTCAGGCTTTGTATGCAGGCAATCCACAAGGTATTGCGGACTACATCGCGCACCCAACCAAAAAGCGTGACGATTTCCCGCCTATGCCTTCTCAAGGACACCTGAGCCCAGAAATGCGTAAATTGGTGGCGGAATATATGTTGAGCGTTAAGAAATAGCTCAAAAGAACAAGGGGAGTGCAGCAAGAGGGCATCGTAGCATGCCCGCGTATTAAGCTGGTGATGGGGCTGCATTGCGTTAGGTTGGCCAAGTGAAGTTAGGCGGCCCAACTTTAGCGCAATGCAGCCCGATACGTTCAACAGCCCGGGTTGAGCTAGTTTTTTGGAACCTCGTCATTGGACTTGGCACGTTAGCGAGTTAAATCTGGTGGGTAGGTTTAAGACAACTAAATAACGAATTAGAAAGAGGTTGCTAAGGTTGAATCCTTCGCAGCCTTTTTTTATGTTGCCGTGCAAATAGTTAGTCACTAAAGCTATGCGAAAACATAAGTAATTTCTGATTTATTAGCTCTACATCATGGTAATTTCGGGTTCATTTTTTTCATATTTTTTAATTGACTCACCGCAACATTTATTCTTAAAGAAAAAAGCAAAGCTGCCGATAACTCTCGATAAGACTAAAGGTGTTTTTGTAGCGTTTTAAAACATAACACCTTGCCAATTTTTGCCGTGCTTATCTGAGAAAACTATTATGGCTTCTATCGTTTTGGGACTAACAACCGGTGATATAGCGGTCATGACCACTGATCACGTCCGGGGCTTGGCGACTTCAGACATGATCGCTCTGACAACAGAGCAGCTAGCGGCATTTCAAACTTCGCAAGTAGTGGTGTTCACTTCCACCGATTTAGATGCGCTGACCACCACCCAAATTTCCAAAGGGTTAACAACGACTCAGATTGCGGCATTACTTACTAATCAAGTTGATATCTTAACTACTGCACAAGTCTTATCACTCACCACCCAACAGATTCAACAAGGTTTTACTAGCACTCAGATCGCAGCACTGTCTACCAAACAAATTCAAGCACTCAGCACCAGTCAAGTTGCCAACGGTTTAACCACCAATCAAGTTTCGAATTTAACCACTAGCCAAGTTCAGTCGCTGACCACGTCGAATGTGCAAGTCTTAAATACTGCGCAAACAACGGCATTGGGTACATCGGGTGTGTCGTCGTTGACCACCGCGCAAACACGGGTGTTGACCACCAATCAGATTCAAAATGGTTTAACCACCAGCCAAGTTCAAGCATTAAGCACCGCGCAGGTCGCCGCGTTGAGCACCAATCAAGTCGCACAAGGGTTGAATACAGCGCAGGTAGCCGCGTTAGGCTCGAACCAAGTTCAAGCGTTGAACACCTCGCAAGTTTCTGTATTGACGACCGCGCAAACCAGCGCCTTGGGTACATCTGGTGTGACCGCGCTGCAAACCAATCAAATTAGCGCACTCACTACCAACCAAGTACAAAACGGTTTGACCACTGTCGAGGTCGCCGCCCTTGCCACGTCGCAAGTGCAAGCGTTGACCACCAGCGATATTCAGGCGTTAACGACAGCGCAATTAATCGCCTTAGGTACTCAAGGTATTTCGAATTTGACGACCCAGCAAATTGTCGTCCTCAATACCAATCAAATTGCCAGTGGCTTAACCACCGATCAAGTCGCAGCGTTGACCACTGCGCAGGTTTCGGTATTGACCACCAACCAAGTTCTCAATGGTCTAACTACCGCGCAAGTTGCTGCGTTAAATAGCGGTGAAATTCAGGCGCTGACAACGTCCCAAGTGGCAGTCCTGAGTACTGCCCAAATTACAGCGCTTGGCACTGCCGGTGTCGATGCCTTGACCACCAAACAGATTCCCGTATTAAGTACCAATCAGGTACAAAACGGTCTGACTACCGCTGAAGTCGCTAGCCTCAATTCTTCTCAAATTCAGTCCATCACCACCGCGGATGTCGCGGCCTTAAGTACTGCCCAAATCAGCGCCTTAGGCACTGCTGGAGTTGATGCATTAACGACTAAACAGATCGCGGTACTGAGCACTAGTCAAGTTCGTAATGGCTTGACGACCGATGAAGTTGCGAGCCTGAATTCGTCGCAGGTTCAAGCAATCACTACGACCGATGTTCAAGCGCTCAATTCGGCACAAGTCGCCGCTTTGGGTACTGCCGGTGCTGATGCCTTAACTACCGCACAAATCGTTGCGCTGACCACCAATCAAATTGCTAGCGGCTTGACCACGGCCCAGGTCAATTCCTTATCCACCGCGCAAATTGCGGCTTTGACGACTAATCAGGTTCTCAATGGTCTCAATACCGCTCAAATCGCGAACTTAACTAGTAGCGAAGTGCAAGCGTTAACCACCGGGCAAGTCGGTGTTTTAAGTACTTCCCAAATTGCTGCATTAGGTACTGCTGGCGTCGATGCATTGATGACCAAACAGATCGCTGTATTGAGCACCAGCCAAGTTCAAAATGGCTTAACGACCGATGAAGTAGCGAGCTTGAATTCAGCGCAAATCCGCGCCATCACCACCGGTGATGTGCAAGCCTTAAGCACCGCGCAAATCGTTGCCTTGGGAACCGCCGGTGTCGATGCGTTGACTACTTCTCAAATCGCCGTTCTGACGACTAACCAAGTTCAAAGTGGCTTAACCACCGACGAAGTTGCTAGTTTGAATTCTGCCCAAATTCAGGCCATTACGACGGTTGATGTCCAAGCATTAAATACTGCTCAAATTGCCGCTTTAGGCACAGCCGGTGCGGATGCCTTGACGACCAAGCAGATCGCTGTTTTAACGACCAATCAAGTTCAAAATGGCTTAACCACTGCTGAAGTCGCGAGCCTGAATTCGTCGCAAATCCAAGCGATTACTACCGTTGATGTGCAAGCATTGAATTCGGCCCAGATCGCTGCCTTAGGCACCGCTGGTGCGGATGCGTTGACGACCGCGCAAATCGTGGCGTTGACCACGAACCAGATCAATAACGGGTTAACGACAGCGCAAGTCAATTCGCTCTCCACCGCGCAAATTGCGGCTTTGACGACTAATCAAGTTCTCAACGGTCTTAATACCGCTGACGTCGCCAACTTGACCAGCAGCGAAATACGCGCCTTAACCAGTGCTCAAGTGAGTGTGTTAAGTACGGCACAAATTGCCGCCTTGGGTACCGCTGGTGTGGATGCGTTGACGACTGCACAGATTGCCGTCTTAACCACTAATCAAGTCCAAAACGGTTTAACCACCGCTGAAGTAGCGAGCCTGAGCACAGCGCAAGTCCAAGCGATTACGACGACCGATGTCCAAGCCTTGAATACCGCTCAGGTTGCTGCCTTAGGTACTGCTGGTGCGGATGCCTTGACCACCGCGCAAATCGTGGCATTGACAACGAACCAGATCAACAATGGTTTAACCACAGCGCAAGTCAATTCCTTGTCCACCGCGCAAATTGCAGCGCTGACGACTAATCAAGTCCTCAACGGTCTTAATACCGCCGATATCGCTAATCTAACTAGCAGCGAAGTCAAAGCCTTGACCACCGCGCAAGTAGCGGTATTGAGCACTGCCCAAGTTAGCGCGCTGGGAACTGCTGGCGTTGATGCGTTGACGACTTCACAGATCGCGGTCTTAACCACCAATCAGGTGCAAAATGGTTTAACCACCGATGAAGTCGCCAGCCTCAATAGCGCGCAAGTGAGAGCCATTACCACGGCAGATATACAAGCCTTAAATACCGCGCAAATTGCTGCTTTAGGTACTGCTGGTGCGGATGCGTTGACGACGTCGCAAATCGTCGCCTTGACTACCAACCAAATCAACAACGGTTTGACGACAGCGCAAGTCAATTCGCTCTCCACCGCCCAAGTTGCGTCCTTAACGACCAACCAAGTGCTCAACGGTCTCAACACGGCCGATATGGCAGCGTTGACCAGCAGCGAAGTGCAAGCGTTAACAACTGCCCAAGTTAGTGTCTTAAATACCGCACAAATCGCCGCTCTAGGTACTGCGGGTGTCGATGCGTTGACGACTAAACAGATCGCAGTATTAACGACCAATCAAGTTCAAAACGGTTTAACCACCGAACAAGTTGCAAGCTTGAATTCGTCACAAATTCAAGCGATCACGACTGCCGATGTACAAGCGTTGAATACGGCGCAAGTCGCGGCCTTAGGCACTGCTGGCGCGGATGCGTTGACAACAGCTCAAATCGTCGCTTTGAGCACCAACCAAATCAACAATGGTTTGACGACAGCACAGGTTAATTCGCTCTCGACGGCGCAAATTGCCGCCTTGACGACTAACCAAGTGCTCAACGGTCTCACTACCGCTGATATCGCCAACCTAACCAGCAACGAAATACGCGCCTTAACAACCGCGCAGGTCAGCGTGTTGAATACGGCTCAAGTGACGGCGCTGGGTACTGCTGGCGTCGATGCGTTGACCACAACACAGATCGGTGTTTTGACGACTAATCAAGTTCAAAACGGCTTGACGACTGCTGAAGTAGCAAGTCTAAGCACAGCACAAGTTCAAGCGATTACCACAACCGATGTGCAAGCATTGAATACGGCGCAAGTGGCGGCATTGGGTACTGGCGGGGCTGATGCCTTGACCACGGCACAAATCGTCGCTTTGAGCACCAATCAAATCAATAATGGTTTGACGACCGCGCAAGTGAATTCCTTGTCCACGGCTCAAGTCGCTGCGTTGACCACCAACCAAGTTCTCAATGGTCTCAATACAGCTGACGTGGCCGCATTGACCAGCAACGAAGTACGTGCCTTAACCACTGCTCAAGTCATTGTGTTGAGCACAGCGCAAGTCGCTGCCTTAGGCACTTCTGGCGTTGATGCGTTGAGCACAAAACAGATTGCCGTGTTGACGACCAATCAGGTTCAAAATGGCTTAACTACCGACGAAGTAGCGAGCTTAAGTACGTCACAAGTTCAAGCGATTACGACTGCTGATGTCCAAGCATTGAATACGGCGCAAGTAGCGGCTTTAGGTACTGCCGGTGCGGATGCCTTGACCACGGCGCAAATTGTCGCGTTGACGACCAGCCAAATCAATAATGGGTTGACGACAGCGCAAGTCAATTCGCTTTCGACCGCGCAAATTGCGGCCTTGACCACTAGCCAAGTGCTCAATGGACTCAACACCGCTGACATCGCTAACTTAACTAGCAGCGAAGTCAAAGCCTTAACGACTGCGCAAGTTGGCGTATTAAGTACCGCTCAAATTACGGCTCTAGGTTCGACTGGTGTCGATGCATTGACGACGGCCCAAATCGCGGTCTTAACGACTAACCAGGTTCAGAACGGTTTAACGACAAATGAAGTCGCCAGCTTGGGTACAGCCCAAGTGCGGGCGATCACGACCGCCGATATTCAAGCCTTAACCACCGCCCAGATTGCTGCGCTCGGTACCGCTGGCGTGGATGCATTCACGACCGCTCAAATCGCGGCCTTAAGTACAAATCAAATTGCCTACGGCTTAACTACCGCGCAAATTAATTCGCTCAGTACCGCGCAGGTAGCCGCTTTGGCGACCTATCAGGTGCATAACGGACTTAATACGGACCAAGTTCCGTCCCTGACCAGTACCGAAATTCAAGCGTTGACCAGCGCGCAAATTATCGCGTTGACGACTGCACAGATCGCTTCCTTAGGTACCGACGGTGTCGGCGCATTGCTGACTTCGCAGATCGCTGTTTTAACGACTAACCAGATACAAAACGGCCTGACCACCGCTGAAGTAGCAAGCTTGAACTCAGCGCAAATTCAAGCAATTACAACCGCTGATATTCAGGCATTGAACACAGCGCAAATTGCAGCGTTAGGAACTGCTGGTGTCGATGCGTTGACGACCAAACAAATCGCTGTGCTGACGACTAACCAAGTGCAGAACGGTTTGACCACCGCTGAAGTAGCCAGCTTAAGTTCATCCCAAGTTCAAGCGATCACCACGCTCGACGTACAAGCGTTGAATACCGCTCAGGTTGCTGCTCTAGGTACTTCCGGTGCCGATGCCTTGACTACATCGCAAATCGTGGCCTTGACGACTAACCAGATCAACAATGGTTTGACGACTGCTCAGGTTAATTCGCTCTCGACAGCGCAAATTGCGGCCTTGACGACTAACCAAGTGCTCAACGGCCTCAACACCGCCGATATGGCAGCGTTGACCAGCAGCGAAGTCAAAGCCTTGACCACCGCGCAAGTGGCTGTATTAAGCACAGCGCAAATCACTGCTTTAGGTACAGCGGGTGTGGATGCGTTGACGACGTCGCAAATCGCAGTCTTAACGACGAATCAGGTTCAAAACGGCTTAACCACCGATGAAGTCGCTAGCCTCAATAGCGCGCAGGTGAGAGCGATTACGACTGCTGATGTCCAAGCGTTGAATACCGCTCAAGTCGCGGCCTTAGGCACTGCTGGTGCCGATGCCTTAACGACTTCGCAAATCGTGGCCTTGACCACCAACCAAATCAACAATGGTTTAACGACTGCTCAGGTCAATTCCTTGTCCACAGCGCAGATCGCTGCCTTGACCACTAACCAAGTGCTCAACGGTCTCAACACCGCTGATATCGCTAATTTGACCAGCAGCGAAGTCAAAGCCTTGACCACCGCCCAAGTGGCTGTATTGAGCACAGCGCAAGTTACTGCTCTGGGTACTGCTGGTGTGGATGCATTGACGACGTCGCAAATCGCAGTCTTAACGACAAATCAGGTCCAAAACGGTTTAACTACCGATGAAGT